>CAVZGH010000001.1:0-2737583 GCA_963774785.1 uncultured Solirubrobacterales bacterium
CGAGGGGTTACGAGGACTGGTTTCGGGCAAAAAAATGGGCCCCTCGGGCCCACGCGCGCTACTGGTCTCTTGACCGGTTCGCGTCGCTATCTGCTCGAGGTCTCCATCTTGATCGTTCGCTCTTGGGGCATGCTCGCACGACTGCTCCGCCCGCGAAGCGAGGACCGACTATAGCAGAGGAATAGTGGCGTTTTGTGGGCTCACGCGGCGTCGGCGGAGCCGGTGCCCGGATCCAGTTCCGGCGCCTCGAAACCGTCCACCGCGGGCGCGTCCTCGAACACCCCGCCGAGCCGCTCGAGCACCCGCGTGGCGGCGCGCAGTTCATCCGACTCGACCCCAGCCAGGGCGGCTTCCCAGCGACTCTGCCAGAGCTTGCGCTTGGCCGCCACCCGCCGGCGGCCCTGCGCCGTCAGCCGCGAGACGACCACGCGCCTGTCGGTCTCCGAGCGGGCCCGCTCGACGTGACCGGACTCTGCGAGGTGATCGAGCATCTGCGTGACCGTCCCCGCCGCCAGACGCGCGGCGAGCGCGAGCTCGCCGGCGGACAGCTCGCCGCGCTCGTCGAGCTCGAGCAGCAGCTCAAACTGCGCGTGGCTGAGCTCGGAGGAGCCCAGGTGGGTGTCACGACCGCGCAGGCGGCTGAGGGCGCGAAAGACATGACGGAAAGCGAGGCCGAGCGCGGTCAGCTCGTCGATCCGCGGTGACTCCACGGATTGCGACTCGCCCTCGGCCTGAGAATCGCCTTTGGCCGGTCGGGTGAGGTTCGAGACAGCGCTCATCGTGCCTACTCCCCTACGCACCAGCCGCCGCGGCGTCCACGCTCGCGGCGCCCTCGCGGGCGAGCTTTGCCTGCTGCGGTTTCTCGGCCCGCAGCAGCACGACACAGGGAATCAGCGACAGCGCGGCGATCCCGAGCGCCCACCAGTAGGCGGTGTCGAACGCGTTCGCGAGCTCCGCCGGGGAATGCGCGCCGGCCCCCGCGCGCTGTAGCACGACGGCGAGGACCGCGGTGCCGATCGCACCGCCCGTCCGCTGCAGCACGGTCAGCTGCGGGGTGGCGTCGGAGATCTGCTCCGGACGCATCGCCGAGAAGGCGGCGCTCATCGCCGGCATGAAGCACAGGCCGATGGACAGTCCGCGCACGACCAGCACGAGCGAGATCGCGAGGATCGAGGTGTGCGCGCCGATGAACGTGAAGGGCAGCGTGCTGATGCACAGCAGCGAGATCCCGAAGAGCGCGACGCGACCGCCGCTGAAGCGTTGGGTGAGGCGGCTGGCGAGCGGCATCGCGATCAGCGCGCCGATTCCCTGCGGGCCGGTGAGCAGGCCGGTGTTGATGACGCTCTCCCCGCGCACCTCCTGGTAGTAGAGCGGCACGAGGATCATCGCCCCGAACAGCGCGGCGCCGAGACCGAAGTTGACGAACGCCGCGCCGGCGAAGACGCGGTTGAGATACAGGCGGATGTCGAGCAGCGGGCGCTCGATGCGCAGGGCGTGGAAGCAGAAGACAACGACCAGCGCGATCCCCGCAAGCGTCGGCAGGATCACCTTGCCCGAGCCCAGCGCCGAGCCGGATCCGAGCGCGCTGATGCCGTAGATGACCGCCGCGCAGCCGGCGGGCAACAGCGCCAGGCCGAGCACGTCCAAACGTCCGGCGACGCCAGAGTCGGTGCGAGGCAGCAGTCGCCAGCCGAGCACGAACGCGACCAGGCCGATCGGAACGTTGACAAAGAAAATCCAAGACCAGTGCAGGTTCTCGAGGATCAGCCCGCCGACGACCGGCCCGAGGATCGGGGCGATCATCGCGGGCATCGACACGAACCCCATCACGCGCCCCATCCGCTGCGGGCCGGCGACCTGGGCCATGATCATCATCGCGACCGGCATGATCATCCCGCCGCCGGCGCCCTGGAGGATGCGGAAGACGACCAGTGAGGTGACCGAGTCCGAGAGCCCGCAGAGCGCCGAGCCGGCGGTGAACAGCACGAGCGAGACCATGTAGACCTGCTTAGCGCCGAAGCGCCGCGCGGCCCAGCCGGTCACGGGAATCACGGCGGCGAGCGCGAGCAGGTAGCCGGTGATCACCCACTGGACCTGCGCGAGCGGGCTGTGCAGATCCTTCGAAAGCGTGTTCAGCGCGACGTTGACGATCGTCGTGTCGAGGATCGACATGATCATCCCGAGGATCACCACGCAGCAGACGACCCACACGTGACGCTCGATGTGATCCGACGCGGCGGGGTTGAAGTCGGTGTCCGGAGCGGCCTGAGAAGACATTTGGCACCGAAAGGTTAGGTACCGAAGCTTCTTTCTTCAAGGGCGCGGAGTGTGCGATCCGTCACACAAGCGCCGCGGGACGCGGCGGTTACCAGCGATAGTGAGCAAAAGCCTTGTTGGCTTGAGCCATGCGGTAAATGTCGTCCTTGCGCTTATATGCGCCGCCCTGCTGGGAGAGCGCGTCGGAAAGCTCGTTCGCCAACCGCTGAGCCATCGTCTTCTCGCGGCGGTTGCGGGCGAACTCGACGAGCCAGCGGACCGCGAGCGTGCGCGCGCGGCGCGGGGCGACCTCGACGGGGACCTGGTAGGTGGCGCCGCCGACGCGCCTGGATTTGACCTCGAGCGTCGGGGTGAGGGTTTTGATCGCGGCCTCGAGCGTCTCGACCGGGTCTTTGTCGCTGCGCTCGCCGACGAGGGCGAGCGCGTCATAGACGATCCGCTCGGCGGTCGACTTCTTGCCGTCGAGCATCACCTTGTTGATCACCTGCTGCACGAGTTTAGAGCGGTGGATGGAGTCCGCCTCGACTGAGCGGATCTGGGCGGCTGCGCGGCGGGGCATCGGCTATTTCTTCTTCACGCCATACTGCGAACGTGCCTTCTTGCGATCGCTCACGCCGGCCGCGTCGAGCGTCCCGCGCACGACCTTGTAGCGGACGCCCGGCAGATCCTTGACGCGACCGCCGCGGACCAGCACGACGGAGTGCTCCTGCAGGTTGTGGCCCTCGCCGGGGATGTAGGCGGTCACCTCGATCGAGCCGGAGATGCGCACGCGCGCGACCTTGCGCAGTGCGGAGTTAGGCTTCTTCGGGGTCGTCGTATAGACGCGCGTGCAGACTCCGCGCCGCTGCGGCGCGGCGGTCTTCTTCTTGCGGCCTTTCCCGGACTTCAGGCCCGGGGTGGCGAGCTTCTTCTTGGGAGTGACGCGGCCCTTGCGCACGAGCTGTGAGGTGGTTGGCATTCGGCCGGGGATGGTAGCAGCGCCGGGAAGTCCCGCGCCCTACGCCGGTGCCGCGGCGCCGGTCGTGGGGCTTGCGCCGGCCGACATTCCTACGCCAGCCGGCATCCCTGCACCGGCAGGCATGCCACTTCCGGCCGACATCCCGCTACGCCTGCGCCGGCGCAACGCCGGCCGAGCGCACGGGCGCCGGCATCAGCGCGGCGGCAACCACGACCAGCACGAACGCGGTCGCCTGCAGCACGACGCCCAGCGGGCTGGCCGCCATCGGGTCGCCGAAGACGATGATCCCACCGGCGATCCCGGCGATGTTCGCGGCGGTGCCGGTCACGGCGATCACGGGAACGGCCTCGCCGTCCTGCAGCCCGCGTGCGGAGGCGTAGAAGGCGACGATCGACGCGAGCACCGCCACGAGCAGCCAGGGGCTCAGCACCAGCCCGGCCAGCCCGTGCGCATGGGTGATGCCGGTGAGCGCCTTGATCGCGGTATCGGACACGCCGAACAGGATCCCCGAGGCGGCGCCCAGCATCACGCCGTGGTGCTCGGCTTTGCCGCCCATCCGCGGGCCCATGATCAGCAGGGCGCCGAGCCCAAACAGGCCGGCCTCGAAGGAGATCATCGCCGCCTGGGAGAACTGCGAGTGCGCGCCGTGCATCGCCGGCAGCGTGACCCCGAGCAGTACCAGGCCGATCGCGGTCAGCGTCAGCCCAATCCACTGACGCGGACCGACTTCGAAGCCGAACAGCCGATCGGCCATCACCGCGATGAACACCATCCCCGCCGCGAGCGCGACCTGGATCACGGACATCGGCGCGAGCGCGAGCGCCGCCACGTGCAGTCCCCAGCTGGCGGTCGCGACGAGCATCCCGATCGCGAACCAGCCCGAAGAGAACAGCGCCTTGACGCTGCGCAGCGGGTGGCTCACCTCGACCTTCGCGACATCGTTCGCGCCGCGGTACTTATAGAAGAAGCCGAGGTTGGCCACAAACGCGCAGGCGAGCGCGAGCAGCATGCCGAGCTCGAGCTTCATCGCTGGGCGAGTCCGTTCGGGCGGCGCCCGATCGGGGCGGCTGCTGGGGAGGGTGGCTGGTTCATGGGAAGGTAGGTCAAAGCGTTGGTCTTGGAACTGCTTGGTGGGCCGCGCCGCTCGCCCCCCTGCTGGGTTCGAGGCTCCATCGGCGGTGGCGCCTCGATGCTTTACTTGCCGCGATCGATCCAGGCAGATTACCTGGCCCAACCTGTATGCGAGCTAAAGAACCGACCTTGTGCGCTTCCTCACCCGCCAGCCCGGAGGGAGAGAGACCACTGCTGATGGTCAACATCGACGGCGTGATCTCGCTGTTCGGCCCTCCCGGCGATCGGGGACCGGCGGGCTCGTTCCACGCGATCGACGGCATCCCACACTTCCTCTCCTCGACGGCCGCCACGCACCTGCTGAGCCTCGCCGAGGACTTCGATCTGGTCTGGTGCAGCGGCTGGGAGGAGAAGGCCGAGGAGTACCTGCCGCACCTGCTCGGCCTGCCCGCCGGGCTGCCGTTCCTGCGGTTCGAGCGAATGACCGGAGCCCCACCCGCCCGCGCGGGCCGTTCGATCGACGGCCACTGGAAGCTCGACGCGATCGATGTCTACGCGGGCGCGCGTGAGCTGGCGTGGATCGACGACGCCTTCGACGAGTCCTGCCACGCGTGGGCCGCGGAGCGCCCGGCGCCGACGCTGCTCGTGCGAACCGACCCCGCGCTGGGGCTCACGTCGAGCGAGGCGCGGCTTCTGGCGGAGTGGGCGCTCGCCCCGACACAGACGCCACCCGCCGCTCCAAATTAGCCCGCACCTCAGGCCAGTCATCGTCAATGACGCTGTAGTACGCAGAGTCGCGCACACCGATGCCGGGCATCAACATGTGCTTGCGGAAGATGCCCTCGAACTGTGCCGGCAGCGCCGCCATCGCGGCCCGCGAGCGCTCGTTGCGCGCGTCGGTCTTCAGCTCGACCCTCATACACCCGAGACGCTCGAAGGCGTGCCCGAGCATCAAAAGCTTCGCCTCGGTGTTCGCCCCCGTCCGCCACATCGAGGGCTCGAGCCACGTCCACCCGATCTCCAGGCCACGATGGGCCTCGCGCAGGTTCAGATACCGCGTGCTGCCGATCGGCCGGCCACTCACGCGGTCGATCGTCGCGAACACCCCCTCCCCGCCCGCCTGCGACTCGGCGAGGCTCGTCGCGAACCACGCCGAGAAGTACTCGCGGCTCTCCCCGACCGGCGCCAGCCACTCCCAGATCTCCGGGTGCTGCGCCGCGGCAAACAGACCATCCTCGTGACGAGCCTCCAGCGGCTCCAGCACGACGATCTGGCCCTCTAGGCGTGTTGTCAGCTGGTCGCCCCACATACCCGATGCAAACCTCAGAGCGCGAGCACGGAGAGTCCGGGGACGCGTTCGAACTCGCGCGCGTTGGTCGTAGCAACCTGGAGACCGTGAGTCAGCGCGGTGGCAGCGATCCACAGGTCGTGCACTCCGATCATTTCACCGGTTGCTTCAAGTTTTGCCCAGGTTTCCGCGTGCATACGGGCCACCTCGGAAACGACGGGAATCGGCTCAAACCTCGCCAGTAGGCCCTCCACAAATGCCCGGCGGCGTTCGCGCCGCTTTTCCCCCGTCGCCCTGTGGATCCCGTGCAGCAGCTCGCTGACCGTGATCACGCTGATCGAATGCTGCTCTTGGTCCTGCTCATGCTCAGGAAGCATCTGCTCGTACTGTTCTTCGCGCCGCTCGGCATCAACCAAGACGGACGTGTCAATCAGGAGGGCCATGCGGGCTTGGGAGAACCAAGCTCCCTGCGCGCCTCTTCCACGTCACGAGCAAAGTCCTCATCGACGGGAGGCAGGCTGGCCATCAGCTCCTTGAACTCCCTGCCGGTGATCCCCCGTGGCCGTGACGGCCGGCGTATCTCGATGACCGGGGTGCCGTTACGGATGACCTCGATCTCCTCGCCCGCAATCACCCGGTTGACGACGGCCGAGAAGTTCCTGGCCACCTCGGTTGCGCTCATACGGACCATGCGACTATTGTATCAGATAAATCAGACTCCAAACAAGCGTAACCGCCGCCCGCGCAGCGGTTACGGCCAGTCGATCTGCTCGGCCAGCTCACCCGGGCCGAGGTCGATCAAGGCGCTGCGCGCGATCGGCCCGTACTCACCATCTGTCAACGCGAGCCAATCGACGCTGCGCTTCTCAGGATCGAGAATCAAGACCTCTTCCACGTCGTGGGCCGCGTAGAAGGGAAGCTTGTTCCACGTCTCGTCACCCGGTGAGACGACCTCGATGACAAGCGCCGCGGTGGGCTGATACACACCCCGAGGCAGCGCGCGGTGCAGGCCACCGTCCGGCACCCGATAGTTGTCCTTGCCCTCCCGCCCGAGCCCGAACTCGTTGATCAGCGGCACGAGACCTGCGTCACGCGCCAGCGGGCTGAGCAACTCGGCGAGCTGCTGCAACACATACTGGTGCTCGCCTGCGGCTGGCGGGTTCATGTGCAACACACCCTCCCACACCTCGTCGCGGTGATCCAGCCCCAGACGACGTCGATGCTCGAGCAACTCATCGAGCTCGATCGGGGCAGGATCCATGACGAGCGTAGGCACAATCCAAGGATAGCCCTTGCGGGCTCGACATCGTCTCCGTCGCCCACCCCCAACCCGGGGTCATTCCACCTGATCCGAACAAGGTCCCCGGAGGGGTCGGCATCCGAACGACCGGGTGCGCCCAGCACCACACCCGCGCCCTCCACGGCAAATCTCCCGGTCGGGCGGACGACGATCCCCGCAGGGGGTGCCAGAGCGGCGGCGCTGCCAGCCCGACTGACATCCCCGCTTCATAGAAGAAACGCGGCCGGGCTCAAAAGAACCCGGCCGCAATGCAGAAAGAAAACTGCTGTGCCCTGAGAACTCAGGGTAGCTAAGGAAACCTACTCCCCCGAAGCCCCCTCCGGCACCTCGAGGTCGACGAGCTCCTCGACAAACCCAGGGTCGGTCCCGCCCGCGCCGATCTTCTCGAGCGAAGCAAGGTCGGCGTCGAACTCCTGTCCGTAGCCACCGCCCAGGGCGCCGGCGCCGGAGAGGCCGAGCTCGGCCGCAATCTCGTCTTCGTCGAGCAGGCCAACGTCGTCGATCGCGCGCGGGAGCGGTTCTGAGGGCTCGATCTCGATTCGCCGGTAACGCTTCAGCCCGGTCGCGGCCGGGATCAGCTTGCCGATGATCACGTTCTCCTTCAGACCGTTCAACCGATCGGTCTTGCCCTCGAGCGCCGCGTCGGTCAGCACCTTCGTCGTCTCCTGGAAGGAGGCCGCCGAGAGGAACGAGTCGGTGTTCAGCGACGCCTTCGTGATGCCGAGGATGATGTCCTCGAACTGCGCCGCTTCGCCGTCGGAGGCGAGCACCTCGTCATTGATCTTCGCGAAGTCGAAGCGGTCGACGAACTGCCCCGGCAGGTAGTCGGTGTCGCCCTTCTGGTCAACGCGCACCTTCTTCAGCATCTGGCGCACGATCAGCTCGATGTGCTTGTCGTTGATGTCGACGCCCTGGGACTTGTAGACCTCCTGGACCTCCTTGACCAGATACTGCTCGGTCTCGGTGCGCCCGCGGATCGCGAGCAGCTCGTGCGGGTAGACCGACCCCTCGTTGAGCTGCTTGCCGGCGGTGATCTTCTCGCCCTCCGCGACGAACAGGCGGGTGCGGCGCGGGAAGGAGTGGCGATGCTCCTCACCGGCCTCGTCGGTGATCACGACCGTCAGGGCTTTGTCGGTCTCCTCGATCGAGACGACCCCGTCCTGCTCGGCGATTTTCGACAGGCCCTTCGGCTTGCGCGCCTCGAACAGCTCGACCACGCGCGGCAGGCCGTGCGTGATGTCCGCGCCGGCGACCCCGCCGGTGTGGAACGTGCGCATCGTCAGCTGCGTGCCGGGCTCGCCGATCGACTGGGCCGCGACGATCCCGACCGCGTCGCCGATCTGCGCGAGCGCGCCGGTCGCCATCGCGCGGCCGTAGCAGGCCTGGCATACGCCGCTGGGCGCGCGGCACTTGAGCACCGAGCGCACCGGCACGACGATATTCGCGCCCTTCTCGTGATCGTCCTTGAACGCCTCGATGATTTCGGCGAGCTCGGCGCGGCCGATCTCGGCGCCCTGCTCGGCGAGCATCCGCCCGCGCTTGGTCGTGACCGGGAGCGCCGCGATCCGCCCGACGAGGTCGTCGTTGGGATCGCCGCCCGCCTTGAAGGCGGACATCTCGATGTACTCCTCGGTGCCGCAGTCGGCTTCGCGAATGATCACGTCCTGGGCGACGTCGACCAGACGGCGCGTGAGGTAGCCCGAGTCGGCGGTCCGCAGGGCGGTATCGGCGAGGCCCTTTCGCGCCCCGTGCGTGGAGATGAAGTACTCGAGCACCGACAGGCCCTCCATGAAGTTGGCCTTGATCGGGCGCTCGATGATTTCGCCCTTCGGGTTTGCCATCAGCCCGCGCATTCCCGCGAGCTGGCGGATCTGCTTGAACGAACCGCGCGCGCCGGAGTTGGCCATCATGAAGATCGGGTTGAGCGTGTCGAGGTTCTCGATCATCGCCTCCGCGACCTCGTCGGTGGCGGCGTTCCACTTCTCGACGACCGCCTCGTGGCGCTCCTCCTGGGTGATCAGACCGTCGTCGTACTGATCGGTGATCGAGCCGACGAGCTTGTCGTACTTGTCGAGGATCTCCTGCTTGGACGGCGGGACGACGACGTCGTTCTTGGAGATCGTGATCCCGGCCTGCGTGGCGTACTTGAAGCCGAGGTCCTTGAACGCGTCGAGCACGAGCGAGATCGTCGTCGCGCCGTAGGTCTGCACGAGCGCGTCGATCAGACGGGTGGTGTCGCGCTTCTTCATCGACTGGTTGACGAACACGTACTTGGTCGCGTCGAACCCGTCGCCGAGCGCCTCCGCGAGCGCCCGCTCGATGCGGTCGTTGTAGATGATCCGCCCGATCGTCGTGAGCACGTGGCCGCCCTCACGCCCGAACGGCCGGAACTCGGCGATGTCGTGCAGCTTGACGACGCCGCCCTCGTAGGAGAGCTCGGCCTCCTGCGCGGTGCGGAACACGTGCGGGCGCGGCTCATAGGTCGCACGGTCGATCTTCGCGAGCTCCTCGGCCTCGGGACCGTATGTGAGGTAGTAGGCGCCGAGGATCATGTCCTGCGTCGGGGTCGCCAGCGGCGCCCCGTGGGCCGGAGAGAGGATGTTGTTGGCGGACAGCATCAGAATCCGCGCCTCGGCCTGCGCCTCCGCCGACAGCGGCAGGTGCACTGCCATCTGGTCGCCGTCGAAGTCGGCGTTGAAGGCGTGGCAGACCAGCGGATGCACCTGAATCGCCTTGCCCTCGACGAGCAGGGGCTCGAACGCCTGGATGCCGAGGCGGTGCAGCGTCGGGGCGCGGTTCAGCAGCACGGGATGCTCGTGGATGACCTCCTCGAGCACGTCCCAGACCTCGCCGATGCCGGAGTCGACCATCTTCTTGGCGGCCTTGATGTTCTGCGCGGACTTGCGCTCGACCAGGCGGGCCATGATGAACGGCTTGAACAGCTCGAGCGCCATGATCTTCGGCAGCCCGCACTGGTGCAGCTTCAGGTACGGGCCGGCGACGATCACCGAGCGCCCGGAGTAGTCAACGCGCTTGCCGAGCAGGTTCTGGCGGAAGCGACCCTGCTTGCCCTTGAGCATGTCCGACAGGCTCTTCAGCGGCCGGTTGCCCGGTCCGGTCACGGGACGTCCACGGCGGCCGTTGTCGAACAGGGCGTCAACGGCCTCCTGCAGCATCCGCTTCTCGTTGTTGACGATGATCTCCGGCGCGCCGAGGTCGAGCAGCCGCTTGAGGCGGTTGTTGCGGTTGATGACGCGGCGGTAGAGGTCGTTGAGGTCCGACGTCGCGAAGCGCCCGCCGTCGAGCTGCACCATCGGGCGCAGCTCCGGAGGGATCACAGGGACGGCATCGAGCACCATCTGCTCGGGCTTGTTCCCGGATTGAAGAAACGCTGAGACAACCTTCAGGCGCTTGACCGCGCGGGCCTGCTTCTGGCCTTTGCCGGTCTTGACCTGGTCCTCGAGCTCCACGCGTTCGGCCTCGAGGTCAACCTGCTGGAGCAGGTCGCGAATCGCCTCCGCGCCCATGCCGCCGCGGAAGTACTCGCCGAAGCCGTAGGAGGAGCCGAAGCGCTCCTTGAGCTCGCGGAAGGTCGTCTCGTCGTGCTCGATCTGCTTGGGCTCCATCGTCTTGAACAGCTCCCAGACGTTGCGCATGCGCTCGGCGCCGTCCTCGATGTAGGCCTCGGTGTCGGCGATGTCGGCGTCGAAGGACTTGCGCAGCTCTTTGACGAGCTTCTCGCGCTCCTCGTCGGAGATCTTCGCGAGGTTGATGTCGAGCGAGTCCGCCCACAGGTGGTCTTCGTCGGAGAAATGGGTCTGTTTGCCGCTCGTCAGGTACTTCTCGCGGCGCTTGAGCGACTCGCGCAACTCGAGCACCCGCTCCTCGCGTTCGGCCGCGTAGGAGTCGAGGACCTTGTTGACCTCCTTCTCGAGCGAGTCGAGATCCTTCGTGCGCGCCTCGTCGTCGACCCAGGTGATGATCGACGCGGCGAAGTACAGCACCTTCTCCAGTTCCTTCGGCGCCATGTCGAGCAGGTATCCGATCCGTGAGGGCACGCCCTTGAAGAACCAGATGTGGCTGACGGGCGCGGCCAGGTCGACGTGACCCATGCGCTCGCGGCGGACCTTCGAGCGCGTGACCTCCACACCGCAGCGCTCGCAGACGATGCCCTTGTAGCGAACGCGCTTGTACTTGCCGCAATAGCACTCCCAGTCCTTCGTCGGACCGAAGATGCGCTCGCAGAAGAGGCCGTCCTTCTCGGGCTTGAGCGTGCGGTAGTTGATCGTCTCGGGCTTGATCACCTCGCCCGAGCTCCAGCTGCGGATCTGCTTGGAGGAGGCGAGTGAGATCTCGATTGCGTCGAAATTATTGATGTCGATCACTGGGTGTCCTCCGGAATCTCGTCAGTTGCAAGTGCAGCGTCGCCGACCACCGCGGCCTCTCCAATCAGCTCCTCCGCGACGAGCTCCTCCGCGGGGTCCTCCTCGTCGATCTCGACCTCCAGCACCTCGTCGGCGCCGCCCTCTGTCTCCTCGACAGCCTCACCCAGGGCCTCGTCCTCACCCTCAGCCGCGGGCGCGTCGGGCGCCGGTGCACGCACGCCGGAGAGGTCGATGCCGAGCTCCTCCGCCGCGCGCAGCAGGTCGTCGTCTTCGTCGCGCATCTCCGTGCGCTGGCCCTCCTCGGAGACCACGTTGACGTCGAGCGCCAGCGACTGCATCTCCTTGAGCAGCACCTTGAACGACTCGGGGATCGAGGGCTCGGCGATGTTCTCTCCCTTGACGATCGCCTCGTAGGCCTTCACGCGCCCGACCGTGTCATCGGACTTGATCGTGAGCATCTCCTGCAGCGTGTAGGCCGCGCCGAACGCCTCCAGCGCCCAGACCTCCATCTCGCCGAAGCGCTGGCCGCCGAACTGCGCCTTGCCGCCCAGCGGCTGCTGAGTGACCAGCGAGTAGGGACCGGTCGAGCGCGCGTGGATCTTGTCGTCAACGAGGTGCAGCAGCTTCAGGATGTACATGTAGCCGACGGTCACCTGTTCGGCGAACGGCTCCCCGGTGCGGCCGTTGAACAGCGTCATCTTGCCCGAAGCCTGCTCGCCGGGACGGCGCGACTTGTCGACGTCCATGCGGATCCGGCCCTTGTGCTCGTCCTGCCAGCGCACGAGCGCCTCGTTAACGTCGGCCACAGTGGCGCCATCGAAGACGGGGGTCGACACATATACACGTGCGCGCGAGGTAGCGCCGCCGTTGTGGCCGTTGCCCGCGTGGGCTTCCTTGTAGGCGTCGGAGCCGTCGTCGTACCAGCCCTGCGCCGCGGCCCAGCCGAGATGCGTCTCGAGGATCTGCCCGACGTTCATGCGGCTCGGCACGCCGAGTGGGTTGAGGATCACGTTCGACGGGCGTGCCGTCCTCGAGGAACGGCATGTCCTGCTCGTTGACGATCTTGGAGATCACGCCCTTGTTGCCGTGTCGGCCCGCGAGCTTGTCGCCCTCGGAGATCTTGCGCTTCTTGGCGACGAACACGCGCACGAGGTCGTTGACGCCCGGCGGCAGGTCGTCGCCCGCGTCGCGGCTGAAGGTCATCACGTCGATCACCACGCCACCCTCGCCGTGGGGCACCTTCAGCGAGGTGTCGCGGACCTCGCGCGCCTTCTCCTTGAAGATCGCGCGGATCAGCTTCTCCTCGGCGGTCAGCTCGGTCTCGCCCTTGGGCGTGACCTTGCCGACGAGCAGGTCGCCCGACTGCACCTCGGCGCCGACGCGCACGATCCCGCGGTCATCGAGATTGCGCAGCGACTCCTCGGAGCGGTTGGGAATGTCGCGCGTGACCTCCTCCTCGCCGAGCTTGGTCGTGCGGGCGTCGATCTCGTACTCCTCGATGTGGATCGAGGTCAGCTCGTCGTCCTTGACCAGGCGCTTTGAGAGGATGATCGCGTCCTCGAAGTTGTAGCCCTCCCAGGACATGAAAGCGACCATCAGGTTCTTGCCGAGCGCCATCTCGCCCTTGTCGGTCGAGGAGCCATCGGCGAGCACGTCGCCGGCCTTCAGCTTCTGGCCGGTCCGCACGCGCGGCTTCTGGTGGATCAGGGTGCCCTGGTTGGAGCGCATGAACTTCTGCAGCTCGTACTCGTCCTTCTTGCCGTCGTTTGTCTGCACGACGATCTGGTTGGCGTCGATGTAGTCGATCGTGCCGGCGTTCTTCGCCAGCAGCACGTCTCCGGTGTCGAGAGCCGCGCGGCGCTCCATGCCGGTCCCGATCAGCGGCGCGTCCGCCTTCAGCAGCGGCACCGCTTGGCGCTGCATGTTCGAGCCCATCAGCGCGCGGTTGGCGTCGTCGTGCTCGAGGAACGGGATCATCGCAGTGGCAACCGACCAGATCTGCTCGGGCGAGACGTCGAGGAGATCGACGTCCTTGGGTCCCACCGTCACGTACTGGCCGGCCTGCGTGCGGCAGAGGATCTCGGTGCCCTTCAGCTTGCCGGTCTTGGGATCGACCGGCGTGTTCGCCTGGGCGATCACCAGCTCCTCTTCCTGGGTCGCGTCGAGGTGGCGGATCTCATCTGTGACGACGCCGTCAGTGACGACGCGGTAGGGCGTCGTCACGAACCCGTACTCGGAGACCTCGGCGAACGAGGCCAGCGAGCCCATCAGGCCGATGTTCGGACCCTCGGGCGTCTCGATCGGGCACATGCGCCCGTAATGGGTGGGGTGTACGTCGCGCACCTCGATCGGCGCGCGCTCGCGCGTCAGTCCTCCCGCTCCCAGCGCGGAAAGGCGCCGGCGGTGGGTGAGCCCGGAGAGCGAGTTGGTCTGATCCATGAACTGCGACAGCTGGGAGGATCCGAAGAACTCCTTCAGCGCGGCCACCACGGGACGGATGTTGATGATCGTCTGGGGCGTGATCGTGTCGGCGTCCTCGGTCGTCAGACGCTCGCGCACGACGCGCTCCATGCGATAGAGCCCGATCCGGAACGCCTCCTGGATCAGCTCGCCGACCGTGCGCAGGCGGCGGTTGCCGAAGTGCTCGTACTCGTCGAGGTGGTCGGTGACGGGCTCGCGCGGCATGCTCATCGCCTCGGCCGCGTAGTCCTTGATCTCGAGCTCGCCGTCCTCGGGGATCCCGAGGCGCTTCGGCAGCGAGACGAGCTCGCGCACGAGCGCGAGGATGTCGTCGTGGGTCAGCGTGCGCGTGTCGATGTCCACGTCCAGACCGAGCCGCGAGTTGAGCTTGTAGCGCCCGACGCGCGTGAGGTCGTAGCGCTTGGGGTCGAAGAACAGCTGGTTGAGCAGCGCCTTGGCGTTGTCAACCGACGGCGGCTCGCCGGGGCGCTGCTTCTTGAACAGCTCGACCAGCGCGCCCTCTTCGGTGCGTGTGATCTCGGTGTCGGCCTCGATCGTGTTGCGAATGTAGAGCGAGTCCTCGAACAGGCGCAGGATCTCCTCGTCGGTCGCGTAGCCCATCGCGCGCAACAGCACCGTCACGGGCAGCTTGCGCTTGCGATCGATACGGACGAAGACCTTGCCCTTCTTGTCGATCTCGAGCTCCAG
The DNA here is from genome assembly GCA_963774785.1 of uncultured Solirubrobacterales bacterium. Taxonomy (GTDB): domain Bacteria; phylum Actinomycetota; class Thermoleophilia; order Solirubrobacterales; family Solirubrobacteraceae; genus Palsa-744. Next base: position 14,448 of record CAVZGH010000001.1, read on the forward strand.
CCACGACCCGCGCGCGGGCATCAGGTTGGCGATGAAGACCTGCTTCTCGCGATCCTTTGGCTCCATCAGATAGGCGCCGGGGGAGCGCACGAGCTGGGTCACGACGACGCGCTCGGTGCCGTTGATCACGAACGTGCCGCGCTCGGTCATCCACGGGAAGTCGCCCATGAAGACCGACTGCTCACGGATCTCGCCCGTCTCGCGGTTGATGAACGCGACCGTCACGGTCAGCGGGCGCGCGTAGGTGAGGTCCTTCTCGCGGCACTGCTCGAGCGAGGCGACGGGCTCGTCGAAGACGAACTCGCCGAACTGCACGGCGAGGTTGCCGGTGTAGTCCTCGATCGGCGAGATGTCGTCGATCGTCTCCCGCAGACCGCCGGTCTTCGGGTCGGTCAGCCACGTGAACGAGCGGCGCTGGATATCGATCAGGTTGGGTACGTCAACAGACTTGGGCAGGCGCGCGAAAGTGCGGCGCGTCCGGAGAGCATCAACAGCAGCCAAGAAACGACTCCTTCGGAGAGCGTGAGACGGGCAGAGGAGGGCGCCGAAGCGCGACCACTGAAGATAGCACAGACCAGCGGCACCCTCAAGTGGGCTGCCGACGCTCACGGACCCCGCCCTCTCGACCGTCGCGTATGTGGCGCGAGATCGTGCTGCTAGGAGCGGCTGCGACTATTGGTCAGCGCCGGGGACTTTACCGGAAAATCGGCGCTTTTGTTAGGCGCTGGTAAAGGCCCCCCTAAAAGAAAGCCCCCCCCCGAAAGTAAAGACGGCCTAAAGGTGGCCGGGAGCTCGGTATGCGATCGACGATGAACGCGTGCGCACGCGTGGGCGCGCACGAACGCGCGCGCGTTCGGAGCCGAAAGAGATGCCTACCCCCAGTCGCGCTCCGGTCGCCATCGCGACGACCGGCGCACAACCTTCGGTGCGAGGAGGGGGTAGACGAGCTCTCATTCGAGCTCGACAGTGGCGCCGGCCTCCTCGAGCTCCTGCTTGAGCTTCGCGGCCTCCTCCTTGTCGATGCCCTCCTTGACGGGCTTCGGAGCCTCGTCGACGAGCGCCTTGGCCTCTTTCAGTCCGAGACCGGTGGCGGCGCGAACGACCTTGATCACCTGGATCTTCTTGTCGCCGGAGGCCGCAAGGATCACGTCGGCCGTGCTGCTCTCTTCCTCCGCGGCGGCATCGCCCCCACCTCCGCCTCCGCCTCCGCCGGCGGGCGCAGCGGCGGGTGCGGCCATCGCCGCGGCCGATACGCCGAACTCCTCCTCGAGCGCCTTGATCCGCTCGGCGAGCTCGAGCACCGAGATGCCCTTCAGCTCCTCGATCCACTTCTCTGTGCTTGTGGCTGTAGCCATGTGTCAGTCCTCCGGGGTTGTTGAAGTTGTTGAAGTCGAGTTTTCCTTCTGCTCGCGGACCTGACCGAGCGCGACGGCGAGGCCGCCGAGCAGCCCGCCGAGCGAGCGCACGAGGCCGCCGATCGGGGATGCCACGACGCCGACGAGCTGGCCGTAGAGCACCTCGCGCGAGGGCAGGCGCGAGAGCGAGCGAATCTGATCCGGGTCGATCGCCGCGCCGTCCATCAGGCCACCCTTGAAGGGCAAGAGCTGGGTCGCGCGACCGTAGTCGGCGACCACCTTGGCGGCCGTCGCGATGTCGCCGCGCACGAACGTCAGCGCGGTCGGGCCTTCGAGCAGCTCCTTCAGCGTCTCGGCGCCGACCTCGTCGGCGGCGCGTTCGGTCAACGAGTTCTTGACGACCTTGAAGGTCGCGTCGGCCTCGCGCAGCTTCGAGCGCAGCTCCGCCACCTGGGGCACGGAGATGCCACGGTAGTCGACGGCGAAGACCGCCTGGGACTCGTTGATGTTGGCGGCGATCTCGGGGATCGCCGTGGCCTTCTGGTCTCGGTTCATTCTCTGGCTCCTGTCCCGGGCTTCTGCCGTCGATCCTGGAAGATCGGCCGGCCGCCGAGGGTCTTCGGTTGCCTGTCGGAAGCGCTATGCGGCGACGGCTGTCGCGGGCGGCGCCTCCTCGAGGATGTCACGTGTGCGCGCGGCGTTGATCTTTACGCCCGGGCCCATCGTTGAAGTCAGCGTGATCGAGTGCAGGTAGCGACCCTTCGCGCTGGAGGGCTTGGCGCGGATCAGCTCTTCGATCACCGCGGCGTAGTTCTCCAGCAGCGGACGCTCGTCGAAGGAGGCCTTGCCGATCACGAGGTGCACGATCGCGTTGCGGTCGGTGCGGTACTCGACCTTGCCCGACTTGGACTCCTCGACCGCTTTGGCGACGTCCATCGTGACCGTGCCGACCTTCGGGTTGGGCATCAAGCCCTGCGGACCGAGCACGCGGCCAAGACGACCGACGACCGACATCAGGTCCGGCGTGGCGATCGCGATGTCGAAGTCGTCGAAGCCCTCCTCGATCCGTTTCGCGAGGTCCTCGCCGCCGACCGCGTCGGCGCCGGCCGCTTCGGCCTCGGCGACCTTCGGACCCTGGGCGAAGACGACGATCTTGACGTCCTTGCCGAGGCCGTTCGGCAGCGCGATCGTGCCGCGCAGCTGCTCGTCGGCGTGGCGCACGTTCAGGCCGGTGCGCACGTGCAGCTCGACCGACTCGTCGAACTTCGCGCTGGCCAGGCTCTTGACGAGCGCGACCGCCTCGGCGGGCTCGTACTCGCGCTCGCGATCGATCTTCTCCAGGGCCTCACGGTGGCGGCGTCCGTGATGGGGGCTCATGACGCCACCTCGACACCCATTGATCTGGCTGTCCCGGCGATGATCTTCGCGGCCTGGTCGATGTCGTGGGCGTTCAGGTCCTCGAGCTTGCGCTCTGCGATCTCGCGTAGTTGCGCTTGGGTGATCGAGCCGACCTTCGTGCGGTTGGGCTCGCCCGAGCCCTTGCCAATGCGCAAAGCCTGCTTGATCAGAACGGCCGCGGGGGGTGTCTTTGTGACGAACGTGAACGAGCGATCCTCGTAGACGGTGATCACAACCGGGATCACGGTCCCGGTTTCGCCCTGCGTCTGCGCGTTGAACGCCTTGCAGAACTCCATGATGTTGATCCCGTGCTGTCCCAGCGCGGGACCGACCGGCGGGGCGGGGCTCGCCTGTCCGGCGTTCGCCTGCAGCTTGATCGTTGTCAGAACCTTCTTGGCCATCGTGCGTCCTAAATCTTTTTGACTTGATCGAATTGAACCTCGACGGGAGTCTCCCGACCGAAGATTGATACCAGCACCTTGAGCTTGGCCGCGTCGTCGTTGATCTCGGAGATCTCGCCGGAGAAGTCAGAGAGCGGCCCAGAGACGACCTTGACCGACTCGCCGATCGTGAACTGGGCGCGCGTGCGCGGCGCGGTCGCGACGTCGGTCTTGTGCAGCAGACGATCGACCTCCACCTGCGTCAGCGGCACCGGCTCTTGGGAGGCGCCGACGAAGCCGGTCACGCCGGGTGTGCCCTTGACGACGCCCCAGGAGTCCTCATTGAGCTCCATGTTCACGAGCACGTAGCCGGGCATCGTGCGCTTCTCGACGGTCACCTTCTGGTTGTCCTTCATCTCCGAGACCGACTCGGTCGGGACGACGACGTTGCGCACGGCGCGCTGCTGTCCGAGCGAGACGACGCGGTGCTCGAGGTTGTGCTTGACCTTGTTCTCGTGCCCTGAGTATGTGTTGACGACGTACCAGCGAAACATTCTTCAGTTCAGCGTCCCTTACAAGATGAATTCGACAATTTCCTTGGCGACATAGTCCGCCAAGCCGAGATAGGCGCCGGCGATCGCGACAAAGCCGAGGACGACGGCGGTCGCCTGGAAGACCTGGCGGCGGTCGGGCCACTGTACCCGCTGCAGCTCGGCCCAGCTGGCGCGCAGAAAACCGATCGCACGGTTGCCGCCGCGCACGGGAGCGCCCGAGGCCTGCTCGGGCGTCGCACCACGGCCCCGGCCCCCGCCGCCGGGAGCGGAGAGAGCGCCACCGGGGCCACCGCCGCCGGCGCGACCACCACCGGACCCCGAAGAGCTCGCGATCTCCTGGATCTCGTCCTCGCTGAGATCGCCCTCGGCCTCGGCCTCATCCTCGATTTCGTGCTCGGAGAGACGCTCCGCGTCCGCGGCTGCGCTATCGGCCCCTGCGGGCACGCCGCCGGCGCCACGGACGATCGCGGCGTCGAACTCATCGACGTCGCCGGAGGCGTGGTCGAGCGCGCCCGGCACGTCGGCGCGGACGGGGGAGCCGGTCGCCGACCCAGCGGGGTCGGGCCGACCGGCCGATCGCCCTCCGGGCGTGGCGACGTCGTCGCGCCCGCGACGAGCGCGACGCTGCTTTGCGCGTTTGCGATCACGGGCCACAACAGCGCTCCCGCGCTAGCGAGTCTCCCGGTGGCTGGTGTGCTTGCGACACCAGCGGCAATACTTGCGCAGGCTGACCCGGTCGGGGTTGTTGCGCTTGGACTTATTCGTTTGGTAGTTGCGATGCTTGCACTCCTCGCATGCGAGGGTGATCGCGATTCGAACGTCTCCGCGGGCCATGTGAGAAATCCCTGCGTGGTCGTGTGGGCAAAAACGGCCTTGGGCGAAGAAAAACCCCGCCCAGGCGCGAGGTCCGAGCAGTCTAGCGCGCTTTGCCGTGGAGGACCCCACCCATCCCCCACCCGTCCCCTCCGATCCCCGCCGCCCCGGCGAGCGCTACTCGTAGAGGGTGAGCGTCGCGAGGATCACATAGAGCGCAACCAGCGCCCAGCCCTCGAATTCGGCGGCCTCGCCGTCGCCGGTCACCTGCCAGAGGGCGAGCGCGGTGAGCGCGAGCGCGCCGATGTAGACGGGCGCGAGCGCGAACGTGAGCGTGGTCGCGAGCAGCAGCGAGACGAGCACGAGCAGCGGGAACAGGAACGCGGCGATCTGCGCGACGGAGTTTTTGACGACGGAGATCGCGAGATCCGAGCGGCCCTTGTAGGCGAGCACGATCCCAGCGGTGTTCTCGGCCGCGTTGCCGGCGATCGCGACGATCACAAGGCCGGCGAACGCCTGGGAAATGTGCAGGATCGAGATCGCGGGCTGCAGGCCGTTGATAAACCAGTCGGAGACGAACGCCGAGGCGGTGCCGGCGAGGACGAGCAGCGTGAGCGTCAGGCCGAGGCCCAAGCGCGGGACAGGCCGGGACTTCCCCTGCTCCCCCGCGCCCGACTCGTTGCCCCGATCCCCCGGCGCGGTGTCCGAGCGCAGATAGGGAACGACCCAGGCGAGGTAGACGACCAGCAGGCAGACCGCGCCGACCGCGGAGATCGCCTGCACGTGATGGCTCGCCGGGTCGTGGGAGGCTGCCGCAAGGCCGAGCAGCACGATGATGAAGACCGTCACCTGCAGCAGCGTCGCGGTGTCGCGGGGCAGGCGCTTGGAGAAGCGCATCAGCCCGTCCGGCGCGACGCGCGCGCCGACGATGACGACGAGGCCAAGCACGAGCAGCGCGTTGGCGAGGATCGAGCCGACGATCGCCGTCTGGGCGACGACGAGCTCGCCCTTCTGCAGGGCGAAGATCACAACGAACAGCTCCGGCAGGTTGCCGAGCGTCAACTGCATCATCCCGGTGACGCCCGGGCCAAAGCGCTCGCCGAGCTGCTCGGTCGCGAACGAGACCACCCACGCGAGCCCCGCGAGCGCGAGCGTCGCGAGCGCGAAGCGCGGCACCGCCGGCCAGGTCTGGTAGTTGGCGGTGCCGGCGAGCGCGGTCAGAACCGCGACCAGCAGCAGGGCCGAGCGCTCAAGCGGGGTGAGGGCGGTCATCGCGCCCAGCGAGCATATAGTCGGTCAGCTCGCACGGGCGAGACCGCATTAGCGGTCCGGCCGGTGCGCCATCCGGTCCGGCGACGCCCGCAACGCGCGCCATCCGGCCGTAGGCCATTCATCAAAAAGTCTTCCGTCGCGCCGTGCGCGCACGTAGGCAGACGCGCTCAATGGCTCTCGAGCACCCGGTCGATCAAGCCGTACTCGAGCGCCTGCTCGGCGTTGAAGAAGCGGTCGCGCTCCATGTCCTCGCGGACCTGCTCCTTCGAGAGGCCCGTATGCGAGGCGTAGATCTCGTCGATCCGCTCGCGCACCTTGAGGATCTCGCGGGCGTGGATCTCGATGTCGGTCAACTGGCCTTCGAACCCGGCCGAGGGCTGGTGGATCAGGATGCGGCTGTTCGGGAGCGCCGCGCGCTTGCCCTTCGTGCCGCCCGCGAGCAGCAGCGAGCCCATCGACATCGCCACGCCGACGACCATCGTCTGGATGTCCGGCTTGACGAAGTTCATCGTGTCGTAGATCGCCAAGCCGGAGTAGATCGAGCCCCCGGGCGAGTTGATGTAGATCGAGATGTCCTTCTCGGGGTCCTGACTCTCGAGGTGCAGGAGCTGGGCGACGACGAGGTTCGCGACCTGATCGTCGATCGGCGTGCCGAGGAAGATGATGCGCTCGTTGAGCAGTCGCGAGTAGATGTCGAACTCGCGCTCGCCGCGCGCGGTGCGCTCGATGACCATCGGGATCAGTGGCATCGCCCCACCCTAGCGCTCGCGAGGGTCCCGGCCGCTCCCGCGGACTGGCCGCATGTCCGAGTGCGGGCCATTACGGTCGTGGGTAGAACAGGAAACCGACGATGGATCACATGTGCACTCACCCGCCATGAACCTCTCCCCACCTTCCAGCGCCCCACCTTCCCGCAGCGCGAATTTTCGCACCCCGCCTTCCCACCATCGCCGCCGCGGCGCCTGGGCGATCGCCACGGCGATGCTCGCGCTGCTCGCGATGCTCACCGCCTCCGCGGCCGCCATGACCAGTCACGCCGGCTGGCCGTCTGACCAGCACCTCGTGATGGACAAGGGGCCGGCTGATCAAACGAACGTGCTGACGGGCACGGACGGCGTCCACAACTACCTGCTCGGCGGCTACGGCGACGACACAATCTACGGCGGCGATTCAGGCGATGTGATCTGGGGCGACTACCACCCCAGCGGGGAGTCGACCCAGACGGCGATCATCCACGCCGGCGACGGCCCGAACTTCATCTACGCAAACGACACTGTCAACTACGTCTGGACGGGAACGAACCGGCAGACGGTCGTGCACGCGCACGAGGACGGCGGCGTGATCCACTGCGAAAACCCGGCGATCGTCGTCTTCACCAGCCACCACGCTTTGCCGCACTGGCAGCTCGAGGGCTGCCGGCACATCAGCTTCTACTCCGTCGGGTACTGACTGATTCGATTCTCCCCGCGCAGAGGCCGGTGGTGCGCGCCGCGCTTCCCCGCCTGCGCGGGGTCGCGGTCATCCTCGCGGTCGGCGACCTCGCCGGCACAGATCAGATGTTGACGGCGCGCATGCCCTGCTCGTCATAGCGCTCGCCCGCCGCCTGCGGCAGCTCGGCGTCGATCCGCGCGAGCTCCTCCTCGGTCAGCTCGATCTCGGCCGCGGCGAGGTTCTGCTCGAGATAGGTGCGGCGCTTGGTGCCGGGGATCGGCACGATGTCCTCACCCTGCGCGAGCACCCACGCGAGCGCGAGCTGCGCCGGCGTGACGCCCTTGCCGGCGGCGATCTCCTGCACCTTCGCCGCGAGCTCAGGTTCTGCTCGAGGTTCTCGCCCGTGAAGCGCGGGCCATGGCGGCGGAAGTCGCCCTCGTCTAGCTCCTCGGGCGATTTGAAGCGGCCCGAAAGGAAGCCGCGCCCGAGCGGCGAGTAGGCGACGAAGCCAATCCCGAGCTCGCGGCAGACCGGCAGGATCTCCGCCTCGGCCGGATCGCGCGTCCACAGCGAGTACTCGGTCTGCACGGCGGCGATCGGGTGCACGGCGTGCGCGCGGCGGATCGTCTCCGGCGCCGCCTCGCTCAGCCCGATGTGGCCGATCTTGCCCTGCTCGACGAGCTCGGCCATCGCGCCGACGGTCTCCTCGATCTCGACGTTCGGGTCGACGCGGTGCTGGTAGTAGAGGTCGATGTGGTCGGTTTTCAGTCTCTGCAGCGAACCCTCGACCGAATTGTGGACGTGCCCAGCGGAGCCGTCGAGCGGGCCGAGCGTCGACAGGTCGCCGGGCGTCGCCCCGTCGGTGCGGCGTGCGAACTTGGTCGCGATCACATACTCCTCGCGACGCCCCTCGACCGCGCGGCCGACGAGCTCCTCGTTGGTCATCGGCCCGTACAGCTGCGCCGTGTCGAGGAAATTGCACCCGAGCTCGAGCGCACGGTGGATCGTCGCGATCGCCTCGCCCTCGTCGGCGGATCCATAGAACGCCGACATCCCCATGCAGCCCAGCCCGATCGCGGAGACCTCAGGGCCGTTCGTTCCGAGTGTGCGCTTGTTCATTGCGCCGTCCTTTCGATTCGCGCTGATTCGCGCTGATTCGCGCCCGTACCGAGATAATGTCCTTCGAGGTGTTCCCCCTGAACCTACCCAATGTCCTCACCGTTCTACGCATCATGCTCGTGCCGGTGGTGGTCGTCGCGCTGCTCGGGAACACCCCCGCGGGCGACGTGCTCGCGGCGGTCGTGTTCGCGCTTGCGTCGCTGACCGACTTCGTTGACGGCCGCCTCGCCCGCGCGCGCGGTTCGATCACGACCTTCGGAAAGCTGATGGACCCGCTTGCGGACAAGCTCCTGATCGTCGCCTCGCTACTCTCGCTCGTCTCTCTCGGCCGCCTCGAAGCCTGGGTGGCGATGGTGATCATCACGCGCGAGCTCGCCGTCACGATGCTCCGCCTCGGCGCCACGCAGGCTGGCGTCGTTGTCCCCGCGAGCATGTTCGGCAAGATCAAGACCTGCATGCAGATCGCCGCGATCCTCGCCCTGATTGCCGTGCACGGGGAACCGCTGTGGGTTTCGCTTCTGATCTACGCGACGGTGCTCGTGACCGTACTCTCCGGCCTTGACTTCATCTTCGGCCTGCGCCGCCAACTGCAGCAGGCGCAGGTCCGCGCGTCCGGCTGAATCGGTGACTAGGAGCGGCCGGCGGCGGTCGCAGGAGGCCGAGCCCGCAGGAGGCCGAGCCCGCAGTGAGACCAAGCTTGCAGTGAGACCAAGCCTGCAGTGAGACCAAGCCTGCAGTGCGGCCAAGCCTGCAGTGAGGCCAAGCCTGCGCTCAGGCGCTCGCGCCAGCGCCGAGCCACGCCTCGAGCGTCGTCTGGCGCGCGGCCAGCCCGCGCGACTCGATCTCCGAACGCAGCTCGGAGAGCAGGCCATGGCGTTCGGCGACGACGTTGTGCTGGTGGATCGTCTCGAGGTTCTCCTGACGAGCCGCCACGAAGCTCGCGCCGTCGAGCTCCGGATAGCGGGCGACCACACCCGCGATCATCTCGCGCACGCAGTCCTCGACGAAGCGCGGGCGCGTGTGCGCCTTCTCCACGATCTCGACCTCGTCGGCGCGCTTCATCAGCTCGTAGATCTCCGAGGACATGCTCGCCTCCACGATCTCCAGCAACGCGGTCGCGTCGATCTCGGTCGCACAGTCCTCGGTACAGCCGATCCGCAGCGTGCCCAGCCCGCGCTGGTTGTGGGTGGCGACGGGCACGCTCTCGAGCACACGCTCGATCTGCTCCTCAGAGAATCCCTGCTCAGCGAGTCGCACGCGCGCGCGGCCGGCAACGAGCTCCTGCGCGCACGGGCACGCGGTCATGCCCGTGGCAGAGACCCCGACCACGCAGCGCGTGCCGTGCGCGAACGCGACCGCCTGTCCGTGGAGCGTGTAGATCTCCTGTGTCTGGATGCCGGACACAGGGGCGGGCTTGTGCTCGGGGTAGCGCGCCTCGATGCTCACCTCCGCCCGGTGGGCGCCCTGGCGCTCGCGCACGAGCTCGGCGATGTGGCGCGCGAGCGTCTCGGCCCGGAACGGCGCCTCGGCGAGCACGACCTCACCGATCGCCTCGTTGATCACCTCCTCGAAGCGCGACATGTGCGCGCCCTTCTGCTCGCGGCTGAGATCGACGAAGCAGGACAGGCGCGCGAAGAACAGCTCGTCGTTGACGCGCACGACCTTCTCGACGCCCGTCACGCCCACGCGCGAGAGCCCAACGGGAACGCTCGGCGTGCGCGCCTGGACATCCTCGCCGGCGCTCGGAGCCGTTGAGGCAGTGGGGGTGAGTCGAGTCGCCTGCACCGCCGCCAAGCGTAGCGTTGTGCGACCGCCGGTTCTGGTATCACTCCGCACTTGTAGGGAGGGTCGGAGCTGGTCGCTTCGATGGGGAGCAGGAGGAGCATAGGAGTCCAAGTTGAGCAACAAGGTTGAGGGGCTGCTGCAGGAGACGGATACTCCGGGAGTCGCAATCGACGATTCGCTTGGGGGCGTAGGCGATCGCTCGCCCGGCGAGCTCGACGAGCGCGACCAGCGCCTCGAGCAGAGCAAGGCGCTCCGCGCGCGGCTCGGTGAGATGAAGAAGGGCGAGCTCGATCTGGGAGTCGAGCAGAGCCTCGACTCGCTGCGGCTGTACCTGCGCTCGATCGGGCGCGTGCCGCTGCTGAACGCCGAAGAAGAGGTGGCGCTGGCCAAGCGCATCGAGCGCGGCGACATCGCCGCCAAGCAGCACATGGTCGAGGCGAACCTGCGCCTGGTCGTGTCGATCGCAAAGGGCTACATCGGGCGCGGGTTGACATTCCTAGACCTGATCCAGGAGGGTTCGCTCGGGCTGATCCGGGCAGTCGAGAAGTTCGACTACCGCCGCGGCTACAAGTTCTCGACCTACGCGACGTGGTGGATTCGCCAGGCGGTCACGCGCGCGATCGCGGACAAAGGCCGCACGATCAGGATTCCCGTGCACATGGTCGAGCGACTGAACAAGCTGACCCACGCCGAACGCCACCTGATCCAGCGGCTCGGGCGCGATCCAAGCGCCGAGGAGCTCGCCGTCGAGCTCGAGTGCTCCACCCGCGAAGTCCGCGAGGTGATGCGCATGGCCCAGCAGCCGCTGTCGCTGGAGAAACCCGTCAACGAGGAGCAGGACGCCTCGGCGCTCGCCGACCTGATCGAGGACGTCGGCTCGGAATCGCCATTTGAGATCGCCTCCGAGGCGATGCGCCGGGAGAACGTCACTCGCGTGCTCGCCTGCCTGCCCGCGCGCGAGCGCGGCGTGATCGAAATGCGCTACGGCATCACCGGCGGGCGCCCCCGCACGCTCGAGGAGGTCGGCCGCGCGTTCGACATCACGCGCGAGCGCGTCCGCCAGATCGAGAGCCGGACCTTGAAGAAGCTCCAGACGCTTCCCGACGCGCAGCAGTTGCGCGAGGCGAGCTGAGTCCGCGGCGCGTTCACCGGCGCGTCACCGCTCGAGATCTGGGCCTGAAATCTGAGTCTGCGCGCCTGCACTAGAATCGCCAGTCGCTCACGGCTAGGAGTCGTAGACGCCCGGTGGGGTGTCCGAGTGGTTAAAGGAGACGGGCTGTAAACCCGTTGGCTCTGCCTACACAGGTTCGAATCCTGTCCCCACCATCCGGAATCCTGTCGAATCCTGTCCCCACCATCTGATCTGAGGCCGCCAGGACTCCTCTTGGTCATGCCTGAGGACGGAGATACGAGGATCGCAATGGGCCGCGTCCACGCTCACCCTTCGGCCATACGGGGGATCGCCCTTGTGGCCCGCCCGAGTAGGCGCACCGTCAGCGGCGCCGGAACCGGACGCCAGAGCGGGGCCGCCTCGATCGGGGCGACATAGCTCGGAACGCCCTCCTTCGCCAGCTGCGCGAGGGCGGGCTGTCCGAGCTCCCGCGCAGACCATTCGTAGAGCACCTGCAGACGGGGCAGGATGACGCCGTAGTCGAGCAGCCGGCCGAGGCGGTTCTCGGCGTCGACGTAGACGCGAACGTCCTCGGCCACCGGGTAGCGCGCCGGCAGGACGCGCGACAGCGAGAGAAACGCGCCGGCCATGCCCAGACGCGGATCCCCAAGCAGACCGCCGAGCGGCGCGAAGCGCCCGAGCGACAGTCGCGGCGCCGCGACGAGCGCGTGCGCATAGAGCACACGCAGGAGGACGACATTCATGAAGAAGCGCTCCGACGCGCTCTCCTGCTCGGCGAGATCGCGGTGCTCGAGATAGGCGCCGACGATGCTCGCGTTGTGCGCCCGATACCAACCGCGCGCCGTCGGCTCGGCGGCGAACTCCATCCACAGCTCGACCGCCGGAGAGGATGGCGAGCCGCCCAGCCCGGCGCGACGCGCGGCCATCTCACAGCCATCGCGCAGGAGCCGCTCGTTGACCGCCCGCCACCAGCGACTGCCCGGGACCTCGGCCCGGAGCGGCGCCAACAGGCCACGCTCGATCTGCCATCTCATGAACGAGAGCGCGGCGCGGCGATATCGAAGATGACGGGCGGCGGGGCTTTTCGCCGGGTCTCTGGCCGCCGGGTCCTCGTATATGCGGGCGCACAGCGCGAACCGCGCCGCGGGATCGTCGCGAACCTCCTCGACCAGCGCCGCGGCACGCCCAGCGGCGCCTATCACCGTGCGCTGCGTGGTGATCGCGTCTGCGCGCTGCTCGGCGATCGCAGGGTCGGACATGCCGCCAGTATCCTGCGAACCTCCCCGGCCGACAACCCGCGCCCCGCGACGCCGAGGTTCTCGCCGCATCGCAGATGACAACTGTCTGTAGAGCTTGTGTCTGTAGACCTTCCGTCTGCGGCCAGCGAAAGTTCGGACGATGAAATCCGTACGCGATCAGTTCGCCGCCAACTTGCGTCTCCACCGCGAGAAAGTCGGCCTCTCCCAGGAGGCGCTCGCCGACCTCTGCGACCTGCACCGCACCGAGATCAGCCTGCTCGAGCGCTCCAAGCGCTCTCCGCGTCTGGAGACCGTCGTGATCCTTTCGCGTGGATTGAAACTGGCCGCGCCGGGAGAACTGCTCGAGGGGATCAGCTAGGCGGGGGGCAGGCTCCCACCGCGCTCCCATCTGAAGACCCAGCTGACAAAAAGCCGACGCGGGGACTCGAACCCCGGACCCCCTCCTTACCATGGAGGTGCTCTACCAGCTGAGCTACGTCGGCACGGCGTCCGCATCCTACCGCCGCCGCACCCTCTGCTTCCTACCGCATCGAGCCCATCGCCTTCATGGCGTGCATCGAGCCGGACGAACCCGAGCTCGGACCAGAACCCGAACCCGGAACGACGAACCCCGGCACCTCGTGGGGGGCGATCAGGATCGCGATCGCGAGCACGACGAGCACACCCGCCGTTGCGAACTTCGCCGCACGGCCCCACGGACCGACCTTTTCGAGTGCGACGAGCCCCGCGATCAGCGCCATCCAGAAGAGGCTCATGACGCCGAGCGCGAACAGCGCGGCCATCAACGCCCACGAGCATCCCAAGCACCATCCCCCACTGCGCAGGCCCATCGCGAAGGACCCCGCCCGGTCCTCGCGCCAGCTCGTGCGCAGGAAACGCAACGGGCTGCGGCACCTGTGCAGGAAAGCGCGCTTGAACGACGTCAACTGATAGAGCGCGGCAAGCGCCAGCACACCCACCGCGAGCCAGCGCCCACCCGCATGCCACGCCAGGGCGCCACCTGCGATGCCCTTGCCGAGCTCGAAGGACCCGTAGGCCAGAACCCCCGCGGCGCTCCAGACGAGCAGATACCCGGCGGCAAACAGGAGCAAGCGGCTCGGTCGCACCCGGCTCGGTCGCACCCGGCCCGGTAACACCCGGCCCGGTAACACCCGGCTCGGTAACACCCGGCTCGAGTGCACCCCGCTCGGCGGCACCCGGCTCGAGCCCACACGGCTGGGCTCGCGACGCATCAGTGCGGCATAGACGGCCGCCGTCGGCGCGAGCGAGGGCAGCATCATCGCCGCCATCATCACGGCCCACACGCCCGTGAACCAGCCCACCGCACCGAGATCGCTTCCCGGTCCCGCATTCATCCCCGCCATCCGCTCGGCCGTCGACCACCAAGCAAGACCTGCCACTCCGAGCAATACCGCGACGGTCCCAAGCTCGGCGCGCATCGCCCCCAGCGGGTCGGTGAGGCCGCGATCCTCACGACTCGCCCCGAGCACCGTCTCAGCAGCCACGGGGATCACACCCTCCCTTGCTCGTCCGCATATCTGTTCATGGCCTCGCCTCCATCTCTACCAGGTCTCATCTAATCGGGGGTCTCGCTCATGTCTAATCCAATCAGGGGCTCATTCAAGCCTTACCCGATCGGGGTCTCACTCAGGTCTAATCCAATCGGGGGCTCATTCAGGCCTTACCCGATCGGGGTCTCACTCAGGTCTTACCCAATCGGGGCTCACTCGAACAGGGCGAGCGCGGATGGCGATAATCACCATCGCGCGTGCCCGCTAGCGCGAGTAGACCGCAAAGAAGTCGCGGTCGTCCGGTTCGAGATAGCGCGTCGCCGACCGTTCCATCGTGGGCAACAGGTTCTTCGGGGCTTCGGCCCCGGGAGCGCCATAGGTGATGAAGCTGTCCCAGTAGGAGTTGATGTCAAGCTCCATCGCGCGCACGGCGCCGGCCCGGATCAGTGCTTTGGCGATGCTGCCGACGGTCTGGTCTTCGCCGGCGGCGTAGATCAGGTTGCCGCGACGGTCGACGCCGATCGCCGAGCGCCACACGAGGATCGCGTTGCCGACCGTCGCGCCCCATTCGGCGTCGTTGGCTAGGTTCGGGTTGGGTCGGCCTTCGTCGACGATCAACGGCAGGTTCTGACGGGCGAAGGACACCGACGGCGGGGCGGTCGCGCCGTAGTGCCAGTCGGTCACGTCAACGCTGCCGTTCGTATATCCGACCAGCGTTCCCTGACCGTCGTGCATCGTCGCATACGTATGCCCGTGCAACACAAACCCGCCGTGGTCGTCGATCAGCTTGAACCCGCTGTTGAACGTCGCGAGCAGCCTCGACCGGCCTTCCGGGGGCACCTCCATCGAGCCGCGGGGGATCGGCACGGAGGGCTCGAGGCGACCGGGGTTCAGAGCGAGCCGCGTGCGACCAGCGTCGATCCACGCCAGGCCCGCGATCACGCGTGGGTATTCCGGTTGATCGCGCAGAGTCGTCAGCAGCACCGGCGGATCGGATGCCAGACCCGGGCGGGTCGCGTGCCAGACTCCCTCGCCGGGCAACGCGGGGCGCAGCAGCGCCGGCACGCGCGGCGGGCGGTATTCGGCGGGGGTCGGGGACCGCGGGACGCGCGCCCTGGGCGCCGTCCGCGAGCTTGTTCCTACACCGGGCCCCGTGCCGTAGCCGACCGCCGGTAGCGCGCGCAGCGTTGGGCCGCCCTTGGCTGGGGCGGTCAGCGAGTAATAGACGGACTCGACCCGCGCAACCAATTCGGCGCCCCCGTGTTCGCGCAGCCACTCCACCGACCGCACTCCCAGGCTCGAGTTCGACGGTTCGAGCATCGTGTGCACGTAGGAAAACGCGGCGGGCACGAGGGCGACGAGCGCAGCAACGAGCGCGATCCGACGTATCCGATGCAGACTTCCTATCGCGGAACTTCCGCGTGCCTGTCCTCCCGGTCCCTCTCCCTGCCCCTGCCCCTGCCCCTGTCGCCGTCCCGGCGGACGACTCTGCCGTGGAGCTCGACGGGGATGCATCGCGCCAGCGGATTCCATGCCCGCACTCTAATTGCCACGGACTCGTGCCCCCTCCATCAAAACCCAAATGAGAGCACTCTCACATATGAAAACTCTCACCTCTCACTGGGGGTAATGGAGGCGGAGATGCAGTAGTCATATGGAACCTGTGTGGGGGGTCGCGCGGGCAGATTCTCACACATCATCGGCCATTCCCCTCACAACTCAGGTTTCTCACATCAATTCCTCCCTCCAAACAATTTCCGGTATCGATGAGGAACGGTCATCCCTCGGCACATCCGAGCTTGACGGCTCTGACCCGGCGCCAACAACCCAGCCGCGACCCGCGACTCAAGTCGCTCGGCCAGCTGCTCAAGTCGCTCGGCCCACGGCTCAAGTCGCCCGGCCCACGGCTCGGGTCGTCCGGCCCACGGCTCGGGTGCTGCTCCGTGCGTGCCGCCCGCGCCAGTGGAGCAAGAACCTGCTCGTGCTGGCGGCTCCCTGCGCCGCCGGCGTGATCGACCGTCCCCAGGTGGCGCTGCAGGTCGCGGGCGCGTTCCTCGTGCTGTGCCTGCTCTCCAGCGCAACCTACCTGGTCAACGACGTGCGCGACCGCGAGCAGGATCGCCGCCATCCGCGCAAGCGCTCGCGGCCGGTCGCCGCCGGACAGGTCTCCCCGCGCATGGCGCTCTCGTTGGCGTCGCTGCTCGCGTTCGCCGGGGTCGCGGGCGCCACCGCGATCACCCCCGGCCTCGGCGCGGTCGCGTGCTGCTATCTCGCGTTGACGGCGAGCTACTCACTGTGGTTGCGGCGCGTGGTCGTCCTCGACATCCTCGCGATCGCCGCCGGGTTCGTGCTGCGCGCCATCGCCGGGGGCGTCGCGACCGACATCTACCTGTCGCGCTGGTTTGTCATCGTCACGGCGTGCTGTGCGATCTATCTCGTCGCCGGGAAGCGCTATGCGGAGCTGCGCGACGGTGCGGAGCTGCGCGACCAAGCGGAGCTGCGCGACCATGCGCAGGAGGTGCCCCTGCGGGCAACCCTGAATCGCTACTCGCTGCGGAGCCTGAGCTCGATCCTCTGGACGGCCGGGGCCGTGGCCACGATCGCCTATACGGGGTGGGCGTTCACGCGGCCGTCGCATGTCGCGTGGTACGGGCTGTCGATCGTGGCGCTGGTGGGGTGGCTGGTCCGCTACGCACAGCTGCTCGGCGCCGGCGCCGGCCAGGCGCCGGAGGAGCTGATCCTGCGCGATCGGGCGCTGCTGGCGCTCAGCCTCGCCTGGAGCGCGCTGTTCCTGGGCGGTGTCTATGTCGGCAGCTGAGCTGAGCTCGCGCCCCCGACAGACGGGCATCGAGCGCTCGCTCTGCGGCTGGGGACGGACGGGTCACAGCCGTTGCCGCGTGCTGCGCCCGCGCAGCGCGGAGGACGTGCTCGAAGCCCTCGCCTCGCCCGAGCGGCCGGGCAGCGGCGTGATCGCCCGCGGCGCCGGGCGCAGCTACGGGGACGCCGCCCAGAACGGCGGCGGCACGGTGCTCGACACGACCGGCCTGAACGGGATCCTCGCGATCGACCCCGCGCGCGCACTGGTCACCGCCCAGGCCGGCGCCACCGTGGCCCAGCTGCTGGCGCGCCTGGCCGAGCACGGGCTGACGCTGCCCGTTGTCCCGGGCACCCGCCACGTCACGCTCGCGGGCGCGATCGCGAGCGACATCCACGGCAAGAACCATCACCGCGACGGCGGCCTCGCCAAGCACGTCGCGGCGATCTCCCTGTGCACGCCCGCCGGCGGCCTTCTGGAGGTCTCACCCGAGAGCGATCCCGAGCTGTTCTACGCGACGCTCGGCGGGATGGGCCTGACCGGGGTGATCGTGCAGGCGACGCTGCGCGTCGAGCCGCTCGAGGCTCCCTACGTGGTCGCCGACATCGACCGCACCGATGGCCTGCGCCAGACGCTCGAGCTGATGAGCGCCGCGGAGCACCACCGCTACTCGGTCGCGTGGCTGGACCTGCTCGCGGACGGGCCGCGGATGGGACGCGCGATCGTCAGCCGCGCCGACCCAGCGGGCGGGGACGCGGCCACGCCCTCCGCCCGGGAATCACGGACCGCGCGTGGCGGTGGGTCCTCACGCGGCGGCCGGTCATATCCCCAAGCGCTCTCGCGGCAGGCCGCGATCGAGGTTCCCCGCGGCTTTCCCGCCGTCCTCTTGCGCCCGGCGAGCATGCGCACGTTCAACGCGCTGCGCTGGCGCGCCGCCCACCGCAGCGAGCGCGGGCGCCGGCTGGCGATGGCGCCGTACTTCTTCCCACTCGACGCGCTCGGCGAGTGGAACCGCCTGTATGGCCCCGCCGGCCTGATCCAGTACCAGTTCGTGATCCCCTGCGGCCAGGAGACCGCGCTCGAGCGCTGCTTCGAGCTGATCCGCGCGCGCCGGCTGCCCGTGTACCTCGCCGTGTTCAAGCGCTTCGGCCCCGCGTTCGGCGGTCCGCTCTCGTTCCCGCTGGAGGGCTGGACGCTCGCTGCCGACCTGCCGGCGGGGGCGCCCGGATTGCGCGCCGCGCTCGACGAGCTCGACGGGGTCGTGGCCGGCTGCGGCGGGCGCGTCTACCTGACCAAGGACGTCCGGTTGCGTCGAGAGACGATGCGCGCGATGTACCCCGACCTGGATCGTTTCCTGGACGTGCGCGCACGCGTCAACCCCGCCGGGGTGTTGCGTTCGGATCTCGCTCTGCGCGTGGGACTGTGCGAGGCGGTGGCGCCGTGACGGGCCGTGCCGTGACGGGCCATGCCATCAGAGACCATGCCGTGACGGGCCTGTCTTTGACAGCCCGCGCTGCGACAGGTCGCGCCACGAGAGGCCCACGATGAACCGCGGTCGCCAGGACACCGGCGCGGCCGGTCGGCGCGTCGTCGTGCTGGGCGGCACCTCGGAGATCGCGCTGGCGATCGTGCGCGAGCTGCAGAGCCGTGCGCCGCGCGAGGTCGCGCTCCTCGGCCGCGACCCGAGCGCCCTGAGCCGCGCGGCCGATGAGCTCACCGGCGCCGGCTGCGCGCGGGTGCTGAGCTTCGCGCTGGACGCCCTCGATCTCGACCGTCACGAGCGGGTCGTCGGCGAGGCGATCGATGCGCTGGGTGGCGCCGACATCGTGATTCTCGCCGTGGGCCTGCTCGGCGAGCGCGGCGGCCTGCCGGCGGACGCAGCCGCGGTGCCCGCGGCGCTCTCCGTGCTCCAGGTCAACCTCGTCGGCGCGGGCTCGCTCTTGATCGGCAGCGCGCGCCGCCTGCGCGAGCAGGGCTCCGGGACGCTCGTCGTGCTCTCCTCGGTGGCGGCCGAACGGCCACGACGCGCGAACGCGGTCTACGGGGCGTCGAAGGCCGGCCTCGACGCGCTCGCGCAGGGACTGGGCGACGAGCTGCACGAGGATGGCGTGCGAGTGCTGGTGGTGCGCCCCGGTTTCGTGCACACGCGCATGACGCGGGGACTGGCGCCCGCGCCGCTGTCCACCACCCCGCAGGCGCTCGCCCGCGTCGTCGTGGGCGGGTTGGACGGCGGGGCTCACACCGTCTGGGCGCCGCCCGCTCTACGCTGGCTGATGCTCGTCGTGCGCATGCTTCCCCGTCCCCTGTTCCGCCGGCTTCGACAGTGAGCGCCGCCGCCAAACCAGTGCGGGATATGTCCGATCTGCAGGCCCGTCGCCGCCTTGCGCGCAGGCGCCGTCGCCTGCTGCGGGTGGACATCGGCCTGGGGCTGCTGGTCGCGATACTGGGGCTGCTGCTCGCCTCCGGCCTTGCGATTGTCGCCGTCGCCGCACTGGTGGTGCTCGCCGTCTGCATCGTCTCGATCCTGTTCGAGCGGTGGCGCGCCAGATAACGCGCAGGTCGCTGCTCGCCGCCTCGGCCGCCACGCTCGGCGCGAGCGTGTCGGACCCGCTGCACGTTGTGGCCCGGGCAGGCTCCGTCGCCCGGCGGTAGATAATCCCCCGCATCGCCTCGCCGGCTCCCCCCTTCCCGCCACCGGCCCATGAGACTGGCCCTGCGCCCGGCCGCGTCAACCGCGTGGTCAACTGGCTGCTGCCGGAGCGCAATCCGGCGCGGCTGATCTACGGCGTGCTCGCGATCGGCGCGGTGCTCGCGGCAGAGAGCGGCAGCCACGAGAACTACATCGACACGGCGAGCTCGGCCGTGATCGCAATCCTGCTCTACTGGCTCGCGCACGCCTATGCGGACGTGCTCGGCCATCGACTCACGGCGCACGTCCGCCTGAGCATCGCGGCCCTCGGGCGGGCGCTCCGCGACGAAGCGGCGATCCTGATGGGCTCCGTCCTGCCGCTGCTCGCGCTGCTGCTCTGCTGGGCGTTCGGGGTCGTGCTCGCTACTGGCGTCGAAGCGGCGCTCTGGACGACCGTCGGCAGCCTGATCGCCTTCGAGCTGGTCGCCGGGCTTCGCGCCAAATCGACACCTCGCGAGCTCGTCTTCGAAGTCGGCGTCGGGATCACGATGGGGCTGGCGATCATCGCGCTGAAAGTCCTGCTGCACTGATCCCGCCGCACTGAAAGACCTGTTGCATCGACTCCGGTCGCACTCGCGCGTGCCTCAGCGGCGTTTGCCCCCGCGGCGCTCGGCGAAGTGGGTGAGGATCACACCGACCAGCAACGACACGACGATCACGATGATCAGCGGCGCCTCGCCCGAGCCGAAGATCCAATCGACCTTCACCTTGCCTGTGTTCAGCACGGCGAACAGCGTCACGAGCACCGCGAGCACGACGAGCGCGCTCGTGCGAGCCACCTCTCGCCGGCTGCGCTTCTCGCCGGCTCCCCTACCCCTCCGGCCTGGCGGTGTCTGGATCGGCGAGGCCACAGCCCGATCCTACTCCCTGCCGGTCACCACCCTGCCGACCTCCTACGACGCGGCCCTCGCCACGGCCCCCAACTCGGCCTGAATCCAAGGACAGTCGCTCGACAGATCCTCGACCCCGAGCGCGGCGGCGACGTTCAGCGCCATGCCGTGCCAGAAGAACTCGTTCAGGCGCTCCGCGTCGGCGCCCGTCAGCTCGCGCGCGAGCTCGATCAGCTCGGCGTAGCGCCTTCGCACGCACGCGCACACGACCTCGTCGTCACAGGCGGCGTAGGACTGGTGCTGGAGCATCAGGTAGTCGCGGTCGGAGGCGAGCAGCTCCTTGTAGGCCATCCCCATCGCCTGCATCGCGTCCTCGCACTCGGCCGGCGCGCGACCCTCGCGGTAGTCGGCGGCGGCGGCGCGGAAGGTATCGGCGACCCGTTCGAAGCCCCGCTCGAGCGCGGCGATGAACAGCTCGCGCTTGGATGGGAACAGGCTGAACACGTACGGCTGGGCGACGCCGACGCGCCGCGCGATGCGCTCGACCGGTGTGCCGTGCAGGCCGCCGCGCGCAAACTCGTGCACGGCGGCCGCGATCAGCTCCTCGCGGCGCTCGGCGGCGGGGACCCGGCGGCGAGGCGGCGCGGGGGGTGCAACCTCGATGACCGCGGCCCCCCCAGGTGTCTCCCCATACGTCTCGGCGAGCACCGCTCCGGACACGCCGGCGGACGCAGATCCCGGCTTGGCCTTGGGGGGACTCACGCAGCCTCCCCCGCGAGCGCCCCGAGTGCGCCGTCGGCGAGGACCTTGCGATCGACGGGCGCGACCTCGATCGGGTCCGATGCGAGCCCGTCATCTGAGATGCCAGCCGAACCGACAGCCCGCACACGGAACGGCAGCACGAGCACGACGAGCGCGCCCGCGGCGAGCACCGCGACGCCCACCCAGAGCGCCGGAACGAGGCCGTTGACGAACGCCTGCGGGGAGGCGTAGCCGCCCGCGCCCGTGAAGATCGAGGCGAGCACCGCAACGCCGAACACCCCGCCGACCTCGCGGATCGCGTTGTTGGCGCCGGAGGCCTGGCCGGCCTGCTCGGTACGCACCGAGGCAAGCACTGCGTTGGCGGAGGGTGCGAACACGAGCGCCATGCCGGCGCCGGCCATCACGAACGGAACGAGCATCTGCGTGTAAGGCAGGTGCGTGGACGCCTCCAGGGCAAACCATGCCAGCGCCCCCGCCTGCAGCGCGAGGCCCGCGAACATGAAGGGGCGGCTGCCGAGGCGCTCGGAGAAGATGCCCGCGAGCGGGGCGACGACCATCGTCGCGCCGGTCCACACGAGCAGCTTCAGGCCGGCCTGCAGGGGCGAGTTTCCGAGCACGTTCTGCATGTATTGAGAAAGAAAGAAGATCGACCCGAACATCCCGAAGTACATGCTAAACGAGGCCACGTTCGTGACCGCGAAGGATCGTTTCGCGAAGAACGACATCGGCAGCATCGGCTCGCTCGCGCGGCGCTCGCGCACGACAAAGCCGGCCAGCAGGAGCACGCCGCCGATCATCGAGACGAGCACGGTCGCGCTCGTCCAGCCCAGCGATTGCGCGCGCACGAGCCCGAACACGAGCCCGAACGCGCCCGGCAGCGCGAAGCCCAGACCGGGCAGGTCGAGCGTGCCGTAGGGGCCGCGGCTCTCCGTCAGCCTGTACGCGGCGAGCGGGATCAGGACGATCCCGAGGGGGACGTTGATCCAGAAGATCCAATGCCAGGAGATGCCCTGCACGACCGCGCCGCCGACGAGCGGGCCGATCGCGACCGCGATCCCGCTGATGCCCGACCACACGCCGATCGCCATGCCGCGGTGATCGCTTGGAAAGGCGGCCGCGAGCAGCGTCAGCGTCAGCGGCGTGAGGATCGCGGCGCCGGCGCCCTGCACCGCGCGCGCGGCGACGAGCAGGTCGGTGTTCGGCGCGAGCGCGGCGGCGGCGGAGGCCGCGGTGAAGATCGCCAGGCCGATCACGAACATCCGCTTGCGCCCGAAGCGATCGCCGAGCGCCGCTCCGGTCAACAGCAGCACCGCATAGGCGAGCACGTAGGCGTTGACGGTCCACTCGAGCGACTGGATCGAGGCGCCGAGATCGCGATGGATCGTCGGCAGCGCGACGCTCACGACGAGGTTGTCGAGCACCGCCATGAACAGCGCCACCGAGACGATTCCAAGAGTCCAACCGTTGATCTTGGTCTTGCTCTCGGTCTTGGTCTTGGTCTCGTTCTGGGTCTTGTTTTCAGCAGTCATTTCCATCTCCAATCTTAGCGAGTGCTAACTACCTTGGACCGAGAGATTAGCAGCGACTAATAAGAACGTCAAGGGTCGTCGAGAGGGTCGTCTCAAATCAGATGGACCCCCAAAGGGAGGGGAGGAGCAGAGCTTGCGGCGAGGAGAAGCGGGGCTCAAAGCGAGGAGGAGCAGAGCTTGCGGCGAGGAGAAGCGGGGCTCAAAGCGAGGAGGAGCAGAGCTTGCGGCGAATATCATCGAAGCCCTCATGCGCACACGCCTCCTCACGGTCCCCCTGGCCCTTCTCGCAGTGGTGGCGCTTGCGGCACTGCTCGCCGGCTGCGGGGGAGGGACGAAGACGGTCGACGCGAGCACGCCGCTGCCGGAAGGGACGACCTCGACCGGCGCAACCAGCGCCACGAAGACCACGACCACCGCCACCACCACCAACTCGACCACGCCGACGAACACAACGACGACGACCCCTTCGAGCGAAAGCGGCGGCACCGCGAGTCCCAGCACGACGCGCACCGCCCCCGCGCCGGCCTTCACCCACCAGGGGGGGACCGGCACAAGCACCACGACGACTTCGGGCGAAGGCTCAGAAGGGCTGGACGCCGCCGAGGCGGTCGTGCAGGCGAAGGGCTTCACCGTCTCCTCCAGCTCTGACTACCACCCCAACCAGACCCTCCGCGTGCTCGTCGGGACGCGCACGGGCTCAGCCGAAGGCAGCGGCCAGCAGGCGTTCTTCTTCGTCAACGGTCGCTATATCGGCACCGACGCCAAGCAGCCTAGCGCCCAGATCAGCGTCGTCAGCCAGGGCGACACCGAAGTCGTGCTCGCCTACGCGCTCGCCAGCGGCGGCCAGGCGACCGTTCGCTTTCAGCTGAACAACGGCAAGCTCGTGCCATTGGGGCCGATCCCCTCGGCCAGCGCCCGGAAGTAACCCGCGGGCGCTTCGCGATACTGCATCCTCGGTCGCTCGCGTGCTGGACGATCGGAGATCCCGTCGATCTTCGATCGGTCGCACGCCACGCTTCCTGCGTTCTTGCCTCGCTCGACCCGCGAACTACTTCTGACTGAGGAGAAAGGCCTATCGTGGTGTGGGCAAACCACCACCACACGAGCAAGGGAAGGGGTCTCTCCGATGAGCGCAACGATCGAGGGCCGCAGCGAGGAGCTGCTGCGGGGGAAGAACTTCTGCCACGTCGCCACCCTGCGACCGGACGGGTCCGTCCATGGCGTACCGGTATGGGTCGATGTCGAGGACGGCCGCGTCGTGCTGAACACCGCCAAGGGGCGTGCCTGGCCGCGCAACCTCGAGCGCGATCCACGCGTGACGCTGACCGTGCAGAACATGGAGAACCCCTACGAGTACCTCGCAATCCGCGGCCGCGCCGAAGCGCCCACGACCGAGGGCGCCGACGCGAACATCGACGCGCTCGCAAAGAAGTACATGGGCGTCGACGAGTACCCGCTGCGCCAGCCCGGCGAACAGCGCATCATCATCCGCGTCAACCCCGAGCACGTACACGTCTGGGGCGGCTAAGTAAATAACAAGGGGGCGCCGATCCTATGCACGACCCGTCAACCGCCGCCACAGCGACGGCCCGCGCGGCTGGGCGCGCCGCCACTCCTCGCGCAGCGGCAGCTCTCCACGCGCGCGAGCGGAGAGCACGCACGCGGTGTGGGTGTGGCGGCGACGGCGCGTGTCCCCTTCAGGGGCGATCAGCATGTGCTCGCTGAGCGCGGGTAGGTGATGGCCGCAGATTGGACAGCGGTACGTCGCCGGCTTGCGGTTCGCCGCGCGACGCACCGTCCACCACGCGGCCGGCGGCAGGGCGGAAGGCACGGCTCCATTGTTGCGCCGCTCGCGGCCACGATCGCGGCGAGCGTCGCCGTGGCCGTCGGCGTCGCCCTCACGTATGCGCAGGCCGAGCGCGCCCGTCGCGCGGCGGCCAAGGCCGAGCGCAAGCGCGCGCGGCGCTTCGCGCAGCTGCCGGGCGAGCCCCTCGCCGACGGGCTGCGGCGGATGGCGCTCGGACAGCTCGACCTCGCAATCGAGCTGCTCGGCGGGGATGCAGCAGGAGGTGAAGGCGCCGAGGGCTGCGGGCACGAGAGCGCCACCGGGAACGTCCTCGACGCGAAGGCGAGCGGGCGGGCCCTCGACAAAGAGGCGATCCACGATGCCCGCAAGGCGCTCAAGCGTCTGCGCGCGCTCGTACGCCTGCTGCGCGGACAGCTCGGCGAGCGGCAGTACAAGCGCGAGCACGCGATCCTCCGCGACGCCGCCCGGCGGCTGGCGAGCGCACGCGACGCCGAGGTGATGGTCGGCACGCTCGACGCGCTGCTCGAACGTCACCCGCGCAAGCTCGGGCGGCGCCGTCCGCTGATCGAGCTGCGCGGGCTACTCGCCGCCGAACGCGACGCGACCGCGCGCGCGACGCACGGCGATCGAGCGACACGCGAAGATGTGCTGTGCGAGCTCAGCGGCCTGCGCGAGCGGGTGCGGGGATGGAGCCTGCCCGAACGGCCCGGCATCGCCCTCGTCGAGCGCGATCTGCGGCGGATCTATCGCGACGGGCGCAAGCGCAGACGGCGCGTCGCGCGGTCGCGCATGCGCGACCGCAACTCCGCACGCGCCACTCACGTCTGGAGAAAACGCGTCAAGGATTTGCGCTACGCCGCCGAGATCCTCGGCCAGCGCCGGCTCGCCCGCCGCGCCGACAAGCTCGCCGAAATGCTCGGCGAGGAGCACGACCTGGTCGTGCTCGCCGGCCTGCTGCCCGCGCCCGGACGCGCGCCGTTCGAGGACAGGCGCGGCCGGCGCGCGCGCAAGGCCCTGCTAGAGCGGATCGCCCGCCGCCGGCGGCGTCTGCGCAAGCGCGCGCTGCGCGAGGGCGAGCGTCTGTACGCGCGCGCGCCGAAGAAGTTCGTGCGCAGAGTACGCCGTGCCCACCGCCAGATTTGACCTGACACGCCCCGCCGGTACCGCTGACGCGCGCGGCCGGCGCCACTGACACCTCGCCGGTACCGCTGACGCGCGTCGCCGGCGACGGCTGGCGCTCGCGCGGGAAAACTCCAGGGGAACGCCCGAACGGCCGATGTAAACACTGGGTCCCCCCACCGACGATGCGCATGCGAACGACACCAACGAACCTGTTCCTCGCCTTGCTCGTCGGCGGGCTGGGCGTGCTCGTGCTGCATATGACGCTCGGGCTCGGTGGGCACGCCGCGGA
The DNA here is from genome assembly GCA_963774785.1 of uncultured Solirubrobacterales bacterium. GTDB lineage: Bacteria > Actinomycetota > Thermoleophilia > Solirubrobacterales > Solirubrobacteraceae > Palsa-744. Next base: position 40,300 of record CAVZGH010000001.1, read on the forward strand.
CGGAGCGATCGACGACGGCGTGTACGACGTGCTGATGTTCGGCGCATCGTTCGCGGTGATCGCGCGCGCGATCACGATCCGCAAACAGCGCGCCGCTTGGCTGGCGATGGGCGCCGGCCTGCTCTGCTGGAGCCTCGGCGAACTCTATTTCGACCTGTTCGTCGAAGGCCCCGGCGCGACGGGCATCACCCCGGCGGACGGTTTCTACCTGGCGATGTATCCCTGTCTGTATGTCGCGATCATGCTGCTGCTCAGCTCCCATCTACGCGAGCTGCGCCGCGGCGTGTGGCTGGATGGCCTGATCGGCGGACTCGGCCTGGCGACCGTGGCGGCGGCGATCGTGCTGCCGCCGATCGTCGCGCGGGCCAGCGGCGATGCCGGCACGGTCGCGGTCACGCTGGCCTATCCGATCGGCGACCTGTTGCTGCTGATCTTCACGATCAGCGCACTCGGGATGACGGGGTGGCGGCCGGGACGCGTGTGGCTGCTGATCGCCGCGAGCATGCTGCTGAACGCGATCGCCGATTCGACCTACCTCTATCAGACCGCCACGAACAGCTATGAAGCCGGCTCCCTGGCCGAAGCCATGTGGCCCGCCTCGGCGATCCTGCTGGCGATCGCCGCCTGGACGCGGTGGCCGCCGCCGAGACGACGGCGGGTGGAGGACTTGCGGCTGGTGGTGGTGCCGGCGATCTCGCTGCTGGCGGCGCTGGGGGTGTTCATCTACGGCAACCTCCATCACCAGCTCACGCTCGGAGCGCTGATCCTCGCCACGGCGACGGTGCTCGTGGTCGGCGCGCGGCTGATGCTCGCCGTACGCGAGAACCTCGCGATGCTCGTCCGCTCGCGGCAGCAGGCGCTGACCGACGCGCTGACGGGCCTCGGCAACCGCCGGCAGCTGATGGAAGACCTCGAGCTCGCCTGCCGTCACGCTCGCGCGAGCAGGCCGTGGCAGCTGGTGCTGTATGACCTGAACGGCTTCAAGGGCTACAACGACACCTTCGGTCACCCCGCCGGCGATGCGCTGCTGGAACGGCTGAGCGACAAGTTGCGCGCGAGCGTCACCGGGCACGGAACGGCCTACCGGATGGGCGGCGATGAGTTCTGCGTCCTGCTCGAGGCCACGGCGCCGGATGAGGCGCTGGCGCTGGACAGCGTCGCGGCGCTCTCCGAGCGTGGCCCCGGCTTTGCGATCAGCGCGGCGTACGGCGAGGTGAGCATCCCGACCGAGGGCAGCGACGCGCCCGCCGTTCTGCAGCTGGCCGATCAGCGCCTGTACGCGCGCAAGGACCGCACGCGCGGAGACGGCGCGGTGCTGCAGCTGCGCGACGTGCTGCTGCAGGCGTTCCGCGAGCGCTACCCCGACCTGCGCGAACACCAACGCGGCGTCGGCGAGCTGGCGATCGCCGTCGGCCGGCGGCTGGGCCTCGACGGCGAGGAGCTCGACGTGCTCGCACGCGCGGCGGAGCTGCACGACGTCGGCAAGATCGCGATCCCCGACGCGATCCTCTCAAAGGCCGGCCCGCTGGACGAGGAGGAGTGGCGGTTCATGCACCGGCACACGATCCTCGGCGAGCGCATCCTGATGGCCGCGAACGCTCTGCGCCCGGTCGCGCGGCTCGTGCGCGCCAGCCACGAGCGCTTTGACGGCGACGGCTACCCGGATCGGCTGCGCGGCACGGAGATCCCCCTGGGCTCGCGCATCATCTTCGTGTGCGACGCCTACGACGCGATGATCACCGACCGTCCCTACAGCCGCGGGATCGCACCGGCCGAGGCGGTCGCGGAGCTGCGCGCGTGCGCCGGCACGCAGTTCGACCCCGAGGTGGTGGAGGCGTTCATCGCCACGCTGGCCGAGGCGCAGGCTGCACCGGAGCCAGGGGCCGCATACGAGCTCGAATCCGAGCTCGACCTCGAACACACGCCCGACGGCGCGGGCCAGGCCAAGCCGCTGGATGGCACGCCACAGAACCCAGCTGCGATCGAGCGACCGGGCGATGCGCACGACGGCGCCGCGAGCAGACGCGTCAGTTGACGCTGAGCACGGTGAACTTGCGCGTGCCGCGCGGCAGCGCCACCGAGACGGTGTCACCGGCGCCGCGACCGAGCAGGGCGACGGCGACCGGGGAGTCGGCCGACAACCGTCCGTCGGCGGGGGCGGCATCGTGGGAGCTGACGATCCGCCAGGTCTGCTCGGCGCCGTCCTCGGCGCGCACGTGCACGGTCGAGCCGAAGCCGACCGCCCCACCGGCCGCGGGCGCGTCCTGGACGACGACCGCATTGGCGATCTTCTCGCGTACCCGCGCGATCTTCGTCTCCAGATGCGCCTGGTCGTTCTTGGCGTCGTGGTACTCGCTGTTCTCCTTCAGATCGCCCCACTCGCGCGCGGTTTTGATCCGCTCGGCGATCTCCCGGCGGCCCTCGCCCTCGAGCTGCTCGAGCTCGGCCTGGAGGCTCGCGAGGCCCTCGGCGGTGATCAGGTTCGCGGCGTCGGTCATCCGTTGCAGCCTACTCGAACCGCTCGGAAAGACCCCGCAGGGCACGCCGCGCGGAGCGCCTCAGAAGTAGGTCGTCGGCGAGCTCGAAAGCAGTGCGTAGTCCTGCACGATCGCGGCCTGCACGAGCAGCTGGGCGGAGGCGGGCGAGCCGAACACGAACACGTCGTCGCTCAGGCGCAGGTGTTCCCAGGCGTAGTTGACATAGCCCTGCACGAGCGCCGTCCCCGGCGGGTCGTGGGTGACGGAGTCGAGGTAGAGCATGTTGCGGAAGTAGACGGACACGAAGAACGGGTTTTCTTTGCCGAGCCGTTCGGAGCTGTAGTAGGCAAGCGCCGCCTTCGCGGTCTGGCGCGCCTGAAAGAGGTAGGCGCTGTTGCCGGTCGCCTGGTAGAGGAGCACACCGGCGCCGATCATCGCGCCCTGGTTGTAGCTCCACTCTTCCGGTTCGATCTTCCCATGCACACCGATGTGGTCGGCATACAGGCCGTTTGCCTCGGTCAGGCAGGTGCGCACCCATTCGTAGGCCATCTCGGCGAACTGCAGGTACTGGGCGTTGCCGGTCAGTTTGTACAGCTGCAATCCGAGCTCGGCCGTGGGGGCGTTGGTGACGGTGTTGCGTTCGATGTCTTCGGGCGAATTTGAGAAGGGAATGCCGCCCGGGCAGGCGATCCCCGGCTGCGCGTCCCAGCCGGCCATCTCGAACGCCATGATCGCCTCGGCGCCGCCGAGCACGCCCGCGACGTGGGTCAGCTCGTACATCCGCGCGAGCTCGATCCCGACCCAGGCGTTGTCGTCGTAGTACTTAGCCCCGCCGGGACCCGCCGGCGGCGCGACGGTACCGTCGTAAGCGGCGAGCGTGCTCGAATAGGTCCCTTCCGGGGCGCCCGAGTTGTTGAGGTCGAGATACGATTTCAGGCCGACGAGCCGCGCGTTGATTTCGGGGGCGATGGTCGTCTTCAACGACGGGATGTTCGCCATGCTCACGGTCGCCGCGAGCGCCTGGGAGAACGGCCAGAGGTAGGAGAACGGTTCGCCCGCGTACAGGCCGGAGCCCCGGATGTAATAGGTCTTCTGCATCGCCTCGAACGCGAGCTGCGCGCGTTCTGCGTTCATGGGGAGCTTTGGCTTCTTGGGTTTCTTATGGGGCTTTTTCGAGCTCGGTTTCGTGCTCGGGCGAGTGCTCGCGGGCGTCGTCCCCCCGGCGCTCGTGCCGCCCGCGCTGGCTTGGCGGGCATTCTTGCTCGGACGGGCAAATTCGGAGGCGCGCGCGATTTTCACGGGGCGCTGGGCCGCGGCCGGATAGGTAGAGCTCACCGTGCTGGCCGATGCCACCGAGGCGGCAGCGGAGGGCAGGCAAGCGGCCGCGACGAGGACCGCCGCCAGCAGGCCGTGACGAGCCGTCTGCTTATGCGGACTGTCGGCGTCGGATCTCATCGGGACTCAGCAAGCAGAACAGGCGGGCGGGTCATTTGATTTGGTGTACGCATCCGCGAGGACAAATCCTTCAATTACGACTACGTGACCGTCGGCCACGTGACGGTCAACGTGATCGCCGCCGACGCCTCACGGCGCCCCGGCGGCGGCGCCTTCTACAGCGCGCTCCAGGCGGCCCGCCTCGGCCTGCGCGCGCTGATCCTCACGCAGGGCTCCCCGCCGGAGATCGAAGCGCTGCTCGCGCCCTATCGCAACGAGCTCGCGCTGCACGTCACACCGGCCCCGACGACGACGACATTCGAAACATCATGGCCGGGCGGGCGGCGCCACCAGCGCGTGCTCGCCTGGGCCGGCCCGATCTCCGGGCCGATCGAAGTGGACACCCGGATCCTCCATTTCGCGCCGGTCGCACGCGAGACCCCGGCGGCGTGTTTCGATGCCCACCCGCCCCACGCCGACTTCGTCGGGCTCACGCCCCAGGGGCTCGCGCGCACGTGGGGATGGCCCGCCGGCGCCGTGGCGAGACCCGACGCGGAGACACCCGACGCAGACGCGGCCGGCTTAGACGTGACCGGCTCGGACACGCAAGCCGGCACGGCGGGCGGAGAAGAGGCAAACGAGCTCCGCTCCGCGCCGCTGCCGACCGACCGCGACTCACTGGACGCCCTGCTGCCCCACCCATGCGACGCGGTCGTGATCAGCGAGCAGGAGCGCGCCGCCTGCGCGCCATTGCTCACCGCGGCCGCCGACGCCGGCGCCGTGCTCGCAATCACCGCCGGACCGGGCGCCACGACCGTCCGGCTGCCCGATGGCAACATCATGCGTATGCAGGCTCCCGCGGTCGCCGAGCCCCGCGATGACCTCGGCGCGGGGGACGTGTTCGCGGCGGCCTTCTTCATCGCCCTCCACGAAGGCCTCCCTCCTGAGCGTGCCGCGGCCTTTGGCAACGCGGCGGCGGCGATCAGGATCGAGGGCGTCGGCGCGAACGCGATCGGCGATCGAGGCACGATCGAGGCCAGGATCGAGGCCGCGTAGCGCGTCGAATGTCAGTCACAGATGAGCGAAAACACCCGAGATAGGCGGTTGACCGTCAGTTGACCTGGCAGAGCGACTACGCGGCCGCGCGTGACTCGGCGGCCAGCGCCTCGTCGATCAGCCCGGCGAGCTCGTCCGCCGGCAGCGCTCCCTCGCACCCGCAGGCACGCATCGCGAGCAGCAGGCTGCCGCCGACGGGAGCCATCTCAACGACCGCGACGCGCGCCTCGGGCGCGAGCTCGTGGATGGCCCGCGTGAGTGGCTCGACGAACACGGCGCCGGCCTTGTATGCACTGCCGATCAGGCCGACGGGGAATCCTCGAGCGCAGTCACCCACGCCCTCGCCAGGGCCCCCGCTTGCTGGAACCGCGTCGCTCTCCTCCTCGCCGGCGCTCACGTCCGCCGAAGCTCCTGCCCCGGCCCCGCCGGCCAGCCCCGTCCTCCGCAGCACCGCCGCGACCTGCTCGCCCAACAGCCGCGCCCCCCGCTCGTAGATCTCGCGCGCGACCGCGTCGCCGTCGCCCGCGAGCTTCGCGGTCTCGATCGCGAACGCCGCGATCTCGCCCTTGCTGAGCGGCTTTGCATAGACGAGCGCGGCGAGCGCCTCGACGCTCGCGACGCCGAAGAGCTCGACCGCCGCACCGCTCAGCGCTGTCTCCGGGCCAGAGGCCTCGCGGTCGCGGAGCGCCGCCTTGATCGACTCGACGCCGAACCAGTAGCCGCTGCCCTCGTCCCCGAGCTGGTGGCCCCAGCCACCGGCGCGCCACACGCGCCCGTCGAAGCCGACGCCGAAGACGTTGCTGCCGGTGCCGGAGATCACCCCGACGCCGGGACGGGCCTCGGTGGCCGTGGCCCACGCCGCGACGACGTCGTTGACGACGAGCCAATCCTCCGAGCGTGCCGCGCGCACGTGGCGGGCGACGGCGTCGGTGTCGGTGCCGGCGAGCGCAATCACCTCCGCGTCGAGCCGCCCCCCGTCGATGCCGGCCCGCCCGACCGCCTCGTCTGCGGCCTCGAGCAGCGCGGCAACCGCCCTGCGGGTGCCGACGGCGTCTTCATTGCTCGGGCCGGCCCGCCCGAGATGCAGGCTGCCTCGCTCGAGGTCGAGCAGCGCGGCGAGCGTCTTCGTCGCGCCACCGTCGATGCCGAGCACGAAACGCGCGTTCGCGCCGGTGCGCGAACACGCCGCAGATGGAGCGAGCTCAGGCGGTAGCTGGACGAGCGGGGCGCGATGCACGCGCGGATCTTCGCAGGCCGGCCTCGGCACCGGTCTCCGGGCTAGACCCAGCTCCCGGCTTGGATCCGGGCCGAGCGCCCGCCCCAGACTTGGATTTGGACCTCGGCCGAGCGCCCGCCCCCGGCCCGGGCTCGGCGCGCACGTCGCCGACCTCGAGTGGCTCGCCGCAGCGCATGCAGATGCGGTGGGCGCCGAGCTCGCCGCCGCAGCCCTTGTGGTGCAGCACGATCGGCGGTCCCGCGGTGGGGGCGGCGTAGCGGTCGCCCCAGCGCAGCAGCTCGACGATCACCGGCCACAGGTCGAGGCCCTTCGACGTCAGCCGGTATTCGTGGCGCGGCGGGCGCTCCTGGTAGGGGACCTTTTCGAGAATCCCCTCAGCCACGAGCCGGTCCAGACGCGCGGCGAGCACGTTGCGCGCGACGCCAAGGCTGCGCTGCAGCTGGTCGAAGCGGCGCCGGCCGAGGAACACATCGCGCAACACGAGGATCGTCCAGCGCTCGCCGACGAGCTCGAGCGCGCGGGCGATCGAGCAGTTCTGGTCTTGGTAGTCGCTCCCCAGCATGCCCTCATTCTACCACTTAGTTGCGTCATAAAACTTTCTCTGTTATGGTGGGTCCTGTTATGCAACCCACCTGGCAAGGCGAGGACGATAACCCGCCCATGGGACACGGGCGGAGGCGTACTTTCGGGCACGGTGGCAGACGGCACTCGAGATAGGAGAGCGAGCAATGGAACGCAAGTGGAGGGTCCTGATCGTCGTCGTCGCCGGCGTGTTCATGGCCGGGCTCGACGTGTTCATCGTCAACATCGCGTTCCCGCAGCTGCACTCCGACTTCGCGGGCACGAGCCTCGGCTCGCTCTCGTGGGTCTTGAACTCCTACACGATCGTGTTCGCCGCGTTCCTGATCGCGGCCGGGCGCTGGTCGGACTCGTTCGGGCGCAAGCGCTCCTACCTGCTCGGCACGGGTGTGTTCGTGGCCGCGTCGGCCGCGTGCGCGATCGCCCCATCGGTCCCGTTCCTCGTCGCCGCACGTGCGATCCAGGGCCTCGGCGCGGCGCTCCTGATGCCGGCCTCGCTCGGGCTGCTGCTGCCGGAGTTCCCGCCCGAGAAGCGCCACATCCCGATCGGCATCTGGGCCGCGGTCGGCGGGATCGCCGCGGCCGCCGGCCCGCCGCTCGGCGGGTTGCTCGTGCAGGTGAGCTGGCGCTGGGTGTTCATCGTCAACGTCCCCGTCGGCCTCGCGAGCCTCGTCGCCGGCTGGCGGATCCTGCGCGAGGTGCGCCACCCGGACGCCGAGCGCGCCGACTTCCTCGGCGCCGGCCTCTTGACGGCAGCGATGGCGGCGCTCGTCGTCGCGATCATCCAGGGCTCGAGCTGGGGCTGGGGCAGTGCGCGGGTGCTCGGCCTGTTCGCGCTCGCGGCGGCGCTCGTCGGCGTCGTCGCCCAGCGCATCGACGTCCACCCCTCGCCGATCGTCGAACCGGCGTTGCTCAAAGTGAAGGCCTTCAGCCTCGCGACGACGGCCTCGCTGCTGTTCTTCATGGCGTTCGCCGCGATGCTGCTCGCGAGCGTGCTGTTCCTGACGGGGGTCTGGCACGAGCCGATCGTGACCGCCGGCCTTGAGATCTTCCCGGGCCCGGCGATGGCCGCCGCAACCGCTGTCCCCGGCGCGCGGCTGGGCAGCCGCTTCGGCCCTGGGCGCGTGGGCGCCGGCGGCGCGCTGTTATTCGCGCTCGGCGGCGTCTGGTGGGTCACGCACCTGACCGGCGTGCCCGCCTATGCCGCCGACTTCCTCCCGGGCATGATGATCGGCGGGATCGGCGTCGGGCTGATGATCCCGTCGCTGACCGGCGCCGTCGCCGCGACGCTCGCCCCGGCGCGGCTGGCGACCGGGATCGCGGTACAGACCACGGGCCGGCAGATCGGCTCGGCGCTCGGCTTCGCGATCCTCGTCGCGGTGCTCGGTACGCCGCACACAGCCGGCGACTTTCGGGCAGCGTGGAAGCTGATGATCCTCGCCAGCCTGCTCGCCGGGGCGACGCTCGTCGCGATCGGCGGTCGCGACGCCGCGCCCGTGCCGGCGGTGTCCGCGGCGTCCCCGCGCAGCGCCCCCGTACCGGCATCTAACAATTAGGAGCTCCGCGTATTTTTGCTTGACAAATATCGTCTCCGCGTATAGTCTGCGAACAGAGAGCAGGGAAATGATCCAAATTTAGAAGAAGAGGAGATGCGCGCAATGGCCTCGATCGCGAGCGGTGGAATTGCGGGGATGGGCGCCGGCGAGACGGCGCAGGCAGATGGAGCCGGCACGAGCGCGGGCGCGCAGGTTCGCTGGCGCGACCACAAGCGCTACATGTGGCTGCTCGGCCTGATCGTGCCCACGCTCCCGTTCCTCGCCTGGGGCCTGGTCGAACTGACGGGGCTGGGGATCTTCTGGTTCTACGGCCCCTTCCTCGTGTTCGGGATCTTTCCCCTGCTCGACCTGCTCGTTGGGATGGACGCGGCGAATCCGCCCGACAGCGTGATCAAGTGGCTCGAGCAGGATCGCTACTACCGCTGGTGCACCTACGCCTACATCCCGATCCAGTACGCCGGGCTCGTGCTCGCCTGCTGGCTGTGGTCGAGCGGGAAGCTCTCGACGATCGACGACATCGGCCTGGCGCTGACGATGGGGATGGTCAGCGGGATCGCGATCAACACCGCGCACGAGCTCGGGCACAAGCGCGCTGCCAACGAGCGCTGGCTGAGCAAGATCGCGCTCGCGCAGTCCGCCTACGGACACTTCTTCATCGAGCACAACCGCGGCCACCACGTGCGCGTGGCGACGCCCGAGGACCCCGCGAGCTCGCGGCTGGGTGAGAGCTTCTGGGAGTTCCTCCCCCGCACGGTCGCAGGCAGCCTGAAGTCGGCATGGGAGCTCGAGCACGAGCGCGCGCAGCGGACCGGCAAGCGCTTCTGGAGCCCGGGCAACGACATCCTCAACGCATGGGCGATGACCGTCGTGCTGTTCGGGGGGCTCTGCGCGATCTTCGGTCCCGTCGTGCTGCCCTATCTGCTGATCCAGGCCGTGCTCGGCTTCAGCCTGCTGGAGGTCGTCAACTACCTCGAGCACTACGGGCTCTTGCGCGGCAAGCGCGAGGACGGGCGCTTCGAGCGCACCGCGCCCGAGCACAGCTGGAACTCGAACAACGTCGCCTCGAATGTGCTGCTCTACCACCTGCAGCGCCACTCCGATCACCACGCCAACCCACTGCGCCGCTACCAGGCGCTGCGCCATTTCGACGAGGCGCCGCAGCTGCCGACGGGCTACGCGGGGATGATTGTCACCGCCGTGATCCCACCACTGTGGCGGCGCGTGATGGACCGGCGTCTGCTCGATCACTACGGCGGCGAACTGGAGCGCACGAACATCCACCCGCGCACGCGCCGGCGTGTGCTGGCGCGCTACGGCGCGCCGCGGCCCGCGTCAGACTGAGTCGCGATGGCGATCGCCGAGCGCACCATCCCGACCGACCGCCCGGCCACGCGCCCCTCCGACGCGAGCCCCGCGACCGCAGGGCCCACCGCCGGGCGAGCCCCCGTCGAGCGCACCACCTACGCCGAGGCCGCGCGCGCGCTGCTGCGCGAAACGCTGCTCGACCGCGCGCGCGAGGAGCTGCAGCGGCGCAGCTGGGCGGAGATCACGATGGGCGACATCGCCGCCGCCGCGGGCGTCAGCCGCCAGACGCTCTACAAGGAGTTCGGCTCCCGCGACGAGTTCGCGCAGGCGTTCGTGATGCGCGAGGTCGATCGCTTCCTCGCGGCCGTCGAGGTGGCCGTGCGCGAACACCTCGACGACCCGGCCACAGCGCTGTCGGCCGCGTTCGACGTGTTCCTGACTGCCGCTGCCGAGGACCCGCTCGTGCGCACGCTGCTGACCGGGGACGCAGCCCGCAGCCTGCTGCCGCTTCTCACCACCCAGGGCGAGCCCGTCGTTGCGGGCGCGACCGCGCGCCTCTCGGCAATCATCCTCGCCGGCTGGCCCCCGGTCGAGGAGGCCGACGCGCGACTGCTGGCCGAGTGTCTCGTGCGCCTGGCGATCAGCTACGCGGCGCTGCCCGCCGGGCCGGCAGGCATGACCGCGGCGTCGGTCACGACGCTGCTCGGACCGTATATCGAGCGCGTGCTCGCGCTCGCTACTGGCTGACCATCGCCCGCAGCGACCGGCGCAGCGAGCCCGTCGTCGCGATCACCGCCGATGGCTCGTAGCCGCAGTGGGCCATGCAGTTCTCACAGCGCGGGTCCCTGCCGCGGCCGTACTGGGTCCAGTCGGTGCTCTCGATCAGCTCTCTGTAGGTCTCGACGTACCCGTCGGCCATCAGATAGCACGGCCGCTGCCAACCGAGCAGGGAGTAGCTGGGGATGCCCCAGGCGGTGCACTCCATCTCGACCCTGCCTTCGAGGAAGTCGAGATAGAGGGGGGTGTGGTTCAGCCGCCAGCGCTTGCGGTTGCCGTGAGCGAACGCCTTGCCGAACAGCTCGCGGGTCTGGCGCACACCGAGGAAGTGCTCCTGGTCGGGGGCTTTCTCATAGGCGTAGGCGGGCGCGATCATCATCTGGTTGACGCGCAGCTCATCGTTGAGGAAGTTCAGCACCCGTTCGACCGAGGAGGGCGTGTCGGTGCTGAACACGGTCGTGTTCGTCGTCACGCGGAAGCCCGCCTGCTTCGCGGCGCGGATCGCGGCGACCGCCTTGTCGAACACGCCCCCGCGATCGACCGCGCGGTCGTGCGCCTCGCGCAGCCCGTCCATGTGCACGACCCAGGAGAAGTAGGGCGAGGGCTTGAAGTCCTGCATCTTCCTCTCCAACAGCAGCGCGTTCGTGCACAGGTAGACGAAGCGCTTGCGCGCGATCAATTCGCCCGCGATCGTGTGGATCTCGGGGTGGATCAGCGGCTCGCCGCCGGCGATCGAGACCATCGGCGCGCCGCATTCGAGCACCGCGCCGACCGCCCGCGCGACCTCCATCCGCTGGCGCAGGAGCTGCTCGGGTTGCTGGATCTTGCCGCAGCCCGGGCAGGCGAGGTTGCACTGGAACAGCGGCTCGAGCTCGACGATCAGGGGAAACTTCTCCCGGCGCGCGAGCTTCTGGCGGGCGAGGTACCAGCCGATGCGGGCGCTCTGGCGCATTGGTACGGGCATCTAGCTCCTCACTCCAGGTCGCGGCATCGGATCAGCTCGCCTCCACGGTAGCGCCGGCCGGGCGGTCCTCGCCCAGACCTCCAGCGGCCGCACCGCGCGGCGCAGCACGGCGCTCGCGCGCAGGATCCCGTTGACGGTCGCCAGCGGCCGGTGGACCTCGCGCGCGGGGGTGTTAACGGCGACCCGCACGACCGCGAACGGACGCCCGGCGGCGGCCGGAGCGAGCCAAGCGCTCTCCATGTCGACCGCGATCGCGCCCTCTGCCGCAAGCCGCCCGCGTGCGTCGCCGACAACCGGGCGCCGCACCGAGGCGATCGTGCCGACGCGGACGGGAATGCCCGCAAGCGCGAGCTCGGCGGCCAGCTCCTGCGCTCCGGCGCACGAGATCACGCCACCCTCGGGGTCGCGCAGCTCGCCCGCCACCACCAGCTCGCCGTGGCTCAGGCCGTCATCGAGCGCACCGCAGAAGCCGACGACCGCGAGCGCCCGCGCGGGGGCGGCCGTGAGCCGCGGCAGTGCCTGTTGCGAGCGGCGTGGACCCATGCCTGTGCGCACAACGTCGACTGGGCGGCGCGCGGCGCGGACGGCGAGGCGCTCGAGCGAGAGCGGGGCGGCGATCAACAGCTCGCTCATCGACCCCTCCCCGTCCTCTGCATCCCCCTCCTCGCGGCCGTGCCTGGCGCGAATGCCGCCACCTCTTGGGCGGTCGCGAACCACGACGGCGCGGGCATCGTCAAGCGCCACGCGCGGGCCACCGCGACCGCGCGCGGGCTCACGCCTCACCGTCCCGGAGCAGGCGCCCGAGCGCGGTGAGCGGGAAGACGAGCCGGTAGAGGTGGTAGTTGAGGTAGAAGTCGCCGGGGAAGCCTGTGCCGGTGTGCCACGGCTCCTCCCACGTGCCCGCCTCAGTCTGCGTCTCGGCCAGGAACTTCAGACCGCGCTCAACCGCGTCAGAACGCTCCCGTGCGGCGTGCAGCGCGAGCAGCGCCCAGCCGGTCTGCGAAGCGGTGCTCGCCCCGTGCCCGATCCAGGCGGGGTTGACGTAGGAGCGGCAGTCCTCGCCCCAACCGCCGTCCTCGTTCTGGTGTTTCTCCAGCCAGGTGACGGCGCGACGGATGCAGGGCTCGGCGGGATCGACACCAGCCGCGACGAGCGCCGGCAACACCGCGCCGGTGCCGTAGACGTGGTTGACCCCCCAGCGCCCGAACCACGAGCCGTCATCCTGTTGGGCGGCGCGCAGCCAGGCCACGCCGCGGCGCGCGGGCTCCCCGGCGCCGTGGCCGAGCAGCGCGAGCGCCTCGACGACGTGCGCGGTGACGTCGGCGCTCGGCGGGTCGCTGACGGCGCCGAAGTCGAAGAACGGCAGCTCGGCGATCAGCGTGCTCGTGTTCTCGGCGTCGAACGCGCCCCAGCCGCCATCGCGGCTCTGCATCCCGATCATCCAGTTCAGGCCGCGCGCGATCGCCGCACCGCGACGCGCTTCGTCGGGGATCCGCGTGCGGTGCAGCGCGATCAGGCACTCGGCCGTGTCGTTGACGTCGGGGTAGCCGTCATTGGCGAACTCGAACGCCCAGCCGCCGGGGGCCAGGTGCGGGCGGCGCACCTGCCAGTCCCCACCAGCGAGGATCTGCTTGCCGATCAGCCATTCGGCGGCGCCGACGAGCGCGGGGTCGTCGGGCTCTGCGCCCGCGTCGTGCAGCGCGATCATCGCGAGCGCCGTGTCCCACACAGGCGACTGGCAGGCTTCCAGGCGCCGGCCGCGCTCGTCCTGCACGAGGAAGTCCTCGAGCCCCCGCAACGCGCGCGCGAGCACCGGGTGATCGAGCGTGAGCCCGCCGAGGCGCAGTGCGAGGATCGAGTAGACCCACGGCGGCTGGATCCCGCCCCAGCCGCCGTTTGCCTCCTGCCGGCGCAGCACCCAGCGTTCGGCGCGCGCGATCGCGAGCCGGCGCAAGGGACGCAGGGGATGGCGCTCGTAGGCGTGCAGGAGCCGGTCGAGCAGCGCGAAGGCGCGCGCCGTGCGCGAGCGCACGATGGGCGCGGGCGCCGGGCGACCACTGAACAGCTCGGGGATCTCGACGCCGAGCGGGCGCACCGCGCGCTGCGCGCTGACGAGCGCGATCGCGACCGCCGTCTGCCGCGCCCAGCAGGCGAAGTCGTAGATGTTCAGCGGCGCCCACCGCGGCAGCAGCACGACCTCGGGCGGGACCGCCGGGACCCGCTCCCACGGCCACAGGCCGAAGAGCGCGAGCCAGATGCGGGTGAAGACACGGGCGCGCTCGACGCCGCCCCGCGCGCGTGCCCACGCCGCGGCGCGGTCCATGTGGGGATCGGTGGGCGCATCGCCGGCGATGCGCAGCGCGAGATAGGCCTCGATCGTCGTCGAACAGGTCGCCGGGCGCGCCGTGGTAGTTGCCCCAGGTACCGTCGGCGCGCTGCTGGGAGCGGATCCAGCGCGCCGCGGCCTCGGTCTCGGCCGTGGTGCGGATGCCGAGGAACTCCCGCATCAGCAGGTCCTCGGCGTCCATCGTCACGTTCGTCTCGAGCTTCCCCGCGCCACCATCCCCGCGGCTGCTGGAGCGATGCCAGGTGCGCGCGCGCCCGCTCGAGCGCGAGCGCGGAACTGCTGGTTGCCTGCGCAACTCCCGGCGGCACGCCGACAGCCTAGTGACCGTGGCCACATAAGCGAACCCTCGCGCTGACCGACACTCGCTAGATTGACCGCGATGCCCCGCGGCGAATCGCCCCTCCCCACGGCGAGCGAGGATCTCACCGGCCTGCTCGCCGCGCGACGCGGAGAGGAGATGGCGCTCAACGATCGCCACCTCAACCCGAAGCTCGGGAGGGTGCTGCGCACGCTCGACTTCGACCGAAGCTGGGTGTCCGCCGAGGGCGCCGAGCTGATCGACACACGGGGCGAGCGCTACCTCGACCTGCTCGGCGGCTACGGAGTGTTCGCGCTCGGGCGCAACAACCCGCAGGTACGTGACGCGCTCGCGCAGACGCTCGCCGCGGGAACCGCCAACCTGCCGCAGCTCGGCGTGACGCTCCCCGCCGGCCTGCTCGCGCAGGAGCTGCTGGCAAGGATGCCGAAGGGGATCGACGCGGCCGTGCTCTCGAGCTCGGGCGCAGAGGCGATCGAGGCGGCGATCAAGCTCGCGCGGATGGCCACCGGCCGGCCGCGCGTGCTGTTCTGCGAGCGCGGCTTCCACGGCCTGACGATGGGGGCGCTGTCGGTGAACGGCAACCCCGAGTACCGCGAACGCGCCGGGCCGCTGCTCCCGGGCTGCGAGGCCGTGCCGTTCGGCGACCTCGACGCGCTCGCGCGCGAGCTCGCGCGCGGCGATGTCGCCGCGTTTCTCATAGAGCCCGTGCAGGGCAAGGGCGTGCACATCGCGCCCCCCGGCTACCTGCAGGGCGCCCAGGGAGCTCTGCCGCCGCCACGGGACGCTGCTGGCGATCGACGAGATCCAGACCGGGCTCGGGCGTACGGGGCGCCTGTTCGCGCTGGAGCACTGGGACCTCGAGCCCGACATCGTCACGGTCGCGAAGGCGCTCTCGGGCGGCTACGTTCCGATCGGCGCGACGCTCACGAGCCGCGCGGTGTTCGAGCGCGTGTTCGACACGATGGAGCGCGCGGTCGTGCACAGCTCGACGTTCGCCGGCAACGACCTCGCCGCCGTCGCCGGCCTCGCCACGCTGCAGGAGCTCGACCGGGCTGGGCTTGTCGAGCGCTCACATAGGCTCGGCGAGCGTCTGCTGGAGCTGACCCGTCCGCTGGTGGAGCGCCACGAGATCGTGCGCGAGGTGCGCGGGCTTGGCCTGATCTGGGCGCTCGAGCTCGGCCAGCCCGCGGGCGGCGCGAGGCGGCGGCTGTGGGACATCGTGCAGGCGCGCCAGCCCGGCCTGTTCGCGCAGCTCGTCACGGTTCCCCTCTTCCGCGAGCACCGGATCCTCACCCAGGTCGCCGGCCACCACGTGAACATCGTCAAGATCCTCCCCCCGCTCGTCGTGCGGGAGGACGACCTCGTGCGCTTCGCCGAGGCCCTGGACGAGGTGCTCGCCCGCGCCGCCGCGCACCTGCCGCGCGCGCTCGCGCGACTCGGGCTCGGGATGGCGCGGCGCAGCATCGGCTGAGCGGGACCGCGGAGGAGCGGACCCGCCCGACCGTCCCTGCTACTTCACCGTCACGTATCTGCTCGAGGAGACGCCGCCGCGCGCGACGAGCACGAGCCGGTAGCGGCCGGCGGGAACCGCGCTCGTGGCCCGCAGCGCAAGCCCGTCGCCGTGCCTCGCGCCGCTCACGGGGCCGGTCGCGTAGACCTTGCCACCGCGCTTCAACGTCGCGCGCAGAATCGACTGCGTACCCGTACCGGATGCGACACGCACGTAGCAGGCCATCTCGAACTTGCCGTGCAGCTGACGAGGATGGCATTCGTACACCGCCGCGGGGCCCGCGGGGCCGCGTTCGCCCTGGGGTCCAATCGGGCCTGCCGGCCCGGCCGGTCCCTGCGCGCCGCCGGCGCCGTTGGCGCCCTTGGCGCCGGTTTCGCCCTGAACACCGGCTTCGCCCTGGAGGCCGGCGGCCCCAGCCGAGCCGGCCGGCCCCTGCGAGCCGTTCGCACCAGTTGCGCCCGTGGCGCCCGCCGCGCCCGCCGGACCCTGGGGGCCCGTGGGGCCCTGCGGGAGCGATCCGCCGGTGCCGCTCAGCGCGATCGTCGTCACCCCGGCGCCCGCGTTGCTCGCGATCCGCAACGTCGCGGTCTGCGGCCCTTCGCCCTGCGGCGCGAAGCGGACCGTCAGCTGGCAGGTCTGTTCGAAGACGATCTCGCCGCCACAGCTCGAGGAGCCGATCAGGAAGTCTTCGGGGTGATCGCTCGCCAGCGTGGTGGGCGAGGAATCGCCGAACGTCTCGGCGGAGAGCAGCAGCGGCGTGCCGCCCGAGTTGGTGAGCGTGATCGTCTGCGGCGCGCTCACCGTGGACTGCGGCTGGACGCCAGGGAAGGCGATGGAGCTCGTTTCGGGAGTCGCCGTCGCGGGCGTCGCGTAGCTGATCGTGATCGACGGTTCGGTCGCGACCGACGCCAGGCCGAACGAGGCCGAGCTGACATCTTCGGCCGCGTAGCTCGAGCCGCCGCCGCCACCGCCGGCGGTGAGCGGGTTGTCATAGCACGCGCCTTCGCCGCCGCCGCCGCCCCAGTAACCGCCGCCGCCACCGCCGCCACCCGTTTCCGGCTCGACACCCGCGCCACCGCCACCGCCGAGCCCGAGCGCCCCATCCTCGCCCGACCAGCCGCTCGGGGCTTCGCACAGAGCGCCGCCCACGCCACCTCCGGTCAACGTGCCGGCGCCACCGGCGCCGGCGCCGCCCTCCTCGAACCGGCCGTCGTTGCCGGCCGCCCCGTCGGCGCCCGCGTTGCCGCCACGACCGCCGCTGCTCTCGTCCCAGGCGCCGCCGCCACCGCCGCCGCCACCGGCGACCAGCAGGCGGGATTCGAGCGATTCGGGCAGGGTCGAGGACACGGTGCGCACGTCGGATGCCCCACCGCCTTCGCCGCCGCCGGGCCCGGAAGCGCCAGCCCCACCCAGGCCGTCGCCGGCGACCTCCACGTACAGTGGCTCCCCGGGCGTCACCGCCAGCTCGCCCGTGACCTCGGCGCCGGCCCCGCCGGGCGCGCCGGCCTCATGGGGAGCGTTATTCGTCGTGGCCTCCTGGCCCGCCGCTCCGATCGCCTGCACGCGCACGCTCGTGACGCCCGCGGGCACCGTGAACGCCTGCTCGAGACCGCTCGCCGTGAACTTTTCCGTCACGCTCGGCGGCGTGGCGGCCACGGCGCCCGCCGGCATCGCCAGCAGCAACGCCGCGAGCAGCGAAGCGCCGCCGGCGGCGGCGCCGACCCGCGCGGAGCGGCTGACACCCCCGCGACCGCCCTGGGCGGCCGACCTACGGGAAGGGCTGAGGTCTGTGATGGAGACCACCGCCCTCGAGGAAGGGGGGCAAGGAGATGAAGCGGGAGTTTGAGCGCTGCGCGATTGAGTGTTCATGCTCCCGCTCTTCGGCGCACCGAAAGCCACGCTTGAGCGCCGGCCCGTGCCGTTCATGGCGAGAACCACCTTCAGCGAGGAATATGGCCTCCCACCCGAGCCAGGCCACGTTGGACCCGAGGCAGCTATCACCGGCAAACACGCGCCCGAGAGGATTCGAACGAGCTCGCGGCCTTCGATGCTCTGAAGGGTGTCCGTCCATGCCGTGGCAAGGTATTTGGCAGCGGCACCGCCGGTCTTGACCTCGGACTAAACGTCATCTCGGTCAACGACAACCAGCGACATGCCGCGCCCGAGAGCGGCGTCGCTCAGCGCAAACGGACTTGAGGAGGGCATCAGCGAACGTTCGAGTGATCGATGTAGACGCGGTCGCCGAGCGGCTCAGCGTTGAGCTTACTCGCGACGCGCAAATCTGCTCTGGTGATAACAAACACCTCCTTGTCGGTGTCACGCACGGGAACGCTCGCACGCAACACCTTGTATCTGAACAGGTAGACAGTGGGGTTGACCTGCATGAGACCGGAGCGCACGTAGACCAGACCAGCGACGACCACGAAGATCACGTAGGCGGCCAGGTCGCTCGCGCTCGGTTCCGCGACGGTGAGAAACGGCAGCAGGTAGGCGGCAAGGTAGCCGCTGACATCGGCGCCGCCGTCGCCCGTGATGGTGAGCCAATCATTGGACGGGCGCTCGTCCTTGCAGCGTCTGAGAATCACGCCGACATAGACGAAGCCCCCAATCGCAACCAGGAACAGGCCAATGCGAAGCGGGAGGGGCCGGAAGCGCAGGCCGAGCATGAGCCACAGGGGCGCATACGAGGAGAGAAACCACAGCCACGCCTTGACGTCAAAGCCCGCGCGCCGCCTCCGAGCACCGGTGGGTGCCTTTTGATCCGTCGTGTTTGCCAACGCGATCGCCGGCACTCGATTTTCGACGTGCGCACAGCCGACGAGTCGTCTGCCAGCACCTTGAAAACAATCCAGAAAGCCGCATAGTACCCTAGTCTGGGCTCGACCACCCTCACTGCAAACGATCCCCTACTCATCGCCTGCCCCCGCCCCGGCGGCTACTCCAGCAATCGTGACGGTCTGAGCTCCTGATGTGATCGTGCGCGCCTCGACAGTCTCGTTGGAGCCGGTCCCTTCGATCCATATATGGCTGCCGCCATCCCCTGGGCGTTCATGGTCATGATGACTTCGCCGTCGGTCACTTCGTTCGGGGTGGTGATCGTTTGTCGTCCGTGGCTGGCGTCCCCAATGCCAATCAACGAGCATTATTGAGTGCCGATCGACACCCGTTGGCCAATCTATCCGCCCGCTCGTAGATCGCCACGAATGGATCCTCCTCGCCGCGCCACGTCTTACCGCGCCAGCCCCGGTGACGTGCACGCAGAAGCAGTCCCGCGTCGTTGGCCATCGCGTCAAGTTGATCTGAGTAGGCATACACGGTCGCAAATTTGACGACACTAACGCCGGTTTGGCGGATGCACATTTGTTCGCTGTTGACCCGCTGTGCCTCGCGGTCGAGTCGCGACACATCCACCAGAGTTACGTCCTCGAAGTCGGCCTTCTGAATCGAGGTCTGGTCCGAGTCCGGGAAACGTCCAAGATCCGGGACCGCGCCTTCGACCACGAAAACTCCGTCGTCAGTTAGTCAACTAGCGACGTTGAGAAACGTACGTGCCTGCTCGCCCCTACTCCGCAGTCCAAAGAGCGTGTTGAAGACCACGAAGATCAGGCGATAACGCCGACCAGCGGTGACGCCGACGTCCGCCAGATCGCCGATTGTCACCGCGATGCGATCCCCACCTGGCTTTGATCGCAGCTTCGCCACCATCTCCTCAGACGCGTCAATCCCATCGACCTCGAGGCCTCTCTCCAGCAACGGCAAAGCGATCCGTCCGGTGCCGATCGCCAGCTCCAGCACCGGCCCATCGCAAGCGAGTTCTGCAAGCGCGTCAACAGCACCTTGGGTGTCGATGTTTGCTTGCGAGGTCCACGCATCGTAGACCTCAACGAGATCGTCACCCTCGATCCAAGGGCCAAGGTGGCTGGTGTCCGTTGAGCGCCCCATCGCCGCTAGGCACCCAGCCTAGCACCGGCGCGACGGCCGAAAGACAGTCGTCTCATGCCGCATCCGTGTCCGCGCCTCGTCGCCGTGGCCCGACTCTCTGGGTTCGCTCTGTGGATACGACAACTATTCGACAGATAGAGCATGCGGCTAAAAGGATAGCCGCGCGAATGCCGATGACTGCCGCATGGCAGTCCGTCGCCCCCTCCAGCTGGTTCTAGCCGCCGTTGCCGTCGCCGGCGCAGCGGTGCTATTTACGACCCTCAAACCGTCACACGACACCTGGAGTCCGCCAGTTCGCGAACTCAGCATCGCAGAAGCGCGAAAGACCCTATCGACCCTTCATGTCCCCCACACCTTCAACAGAAGCACACAGTGTCCCGGCGAGACGTGGAAGCCAGAGGTATGCTTCATCCACCGGCCTCAGGTAGCGCTGACATTGACCAAGGCAAAGCGTTGGGTGACTGAAACTGGGCTCGCATCACTCGCCATGAACTGCACCCTAGGCCATAAAAGTTCTCTCTGCATCGACAGTACTCGTCGAGGTGCAACCGAAATGATTGTCGGTCTTTCGTTAACATCGGGAGGGAATAGGCCAAACCTCGACTCCGCCGGCAACCGTGGTATACCCTTCGGATTTTTGAACGGAACAACCACCCTTAAGGTCGGTGTCGTCAGCGAAAGCATTCATCACTCGTGAGCGTGTGTGTCGCTCTAACTTCTCACAATAGAGGTCCGGCGCGTCGCGACTTGCGACGATGCCTCACTGGCGTGCAAGTATCGCATCGATCCGCCCGCGGATGGGCAACCCCTGTGTCCACGTGCCCGCAAGCGCCCGCAGCATCGTCGGGTTCTTTTCGACCTCCGCTTCGACCAACCTCAGAGCCGTATCTGGCCAGGTGACAATCATGTCCTCAAGCGGGGCCGCCCCGATCATCCCAATCATGTCGTAATCATCATTTGCGACATCCATACACAACTTAAGTAGGAAGCGCCACATGGCCTCGTAGTCGCCATTCTCACGCCACTTATTTTGTAGATCAATCACCCAATCATACTGTTCGTCTTCCGTTGCCTGATATGCAAACCAGGTGGTGCTCGCCCGCGCAATGTCAGAATCGGTTGGTTGGTCCACATCGCTCATGGCGCGGGCTCGATCACAACATGAACTTCGATTTCAACCACATCATAGACGTCCTCCGGTAGTTCCAAGCCCCATTCTTCCGCACACTGGCCCGCACCGAATTTCTTCAGTAGCTTGCGCAGGTTGGTCTGAGCTTGCTTAAGCGCCTTTATGTGGCTCTTAATTTCGGAAAGCGGCAGTTTTTGGCGGTTTTCGAGAAGCTCCTGCACACGTTTGAGCACAACACTTCGTTTTGTGACGATTTCGTTTAGGAGCTTTTCGCATTGACTTTTCGTCCCACCCTGGAACGCTGACGCAGAAGCCATAGGACATGCGCCGGTCGGGTCTCTCTCATTGACGGGATTATCGCCAGCGTAACTGTATGGGGTCGCGGTCTGTTGCACTTCCGGATCGACGCTCAGGAACTGTGCGGTAGCCGGGTCGTAGGTGCGTGCGCGCAAGTAGATCAGGCCTGTGTCGGAGCTGGTGTATTGTCCGTCATAGCCAAGCGGGGTGGTCGTGGTGCCTTCGCAGGTGGGAGTGCCGTAGGGAGTGTAGGTGCATTTACCAGTCACCGTCCCGGTAGAGCCTGTCAACAAGCGCGTTGAGCCCTGCTGATCGTGATGTAGATAGCTGGTCGTCCCACCGCTGGAGATCTGCTCGATCGGTAGCCCTTCGGGGCCGTAGATGTAGCTGTTCGTGCCGTCGCTGAGGATCAGTGGGAGTTCTTCGGTCATGTCCCATGCAAGATAGCTAGTTGTGCCCGAGATTGTTTGGGACGTGCGTAGGCCTTCGCCGTTATAGGCGTAGTTATCTTTGATTTCGGAGGTTTCGCCTTCTTTAGGTCGTTCTACGGAGACTAGGTCGCCAGTCTGGTCATAGCCATAAGTGGTCGCAGGCCCTTTTTCGGGAGTAGTTTTGGTGCGCTCGCCATCTTCGTCGTAGGTGTAGGTCAGGCTCGGTCCGGTTTCGAGCTCGTCCCCAGAGTTGTATTTGTAGGTGCCGGTGCCGATCTTTGTGGGGTTGTTTGCCGAATCGTATTCGTAGCTGATTCCGGCACCTTTGGTCAAGCGGCTGTTTGCGTCGTATTCGTAGGTGGGTTTTTCTTCACCGGGGAGGCCTTTGCTGGTGATGATCTTGGCTTGGTTGTCGTTGTTGCGGGTGTAAGCGAGCGATGCGAGAGTTTCTGTACCTTTGAGCATCTTTACTTCGCTCATTTCGCCAGCACCATTGTAGGTGTACTTGTCTTCGTCTTTGGTTTCGCTCGGGAACACTGTCGCCTTCAGATCCGAGTCTGGGTCATACGAGAATTTTGTTTCCTTGCCGTTCCAGTCGGTAACCTTTTCCAACCGGGCGTCTTTATCGAAAGCACGTGTCACGGCTTTGCCGTTAGGGTAGGTGATCTTCGTCTGGTCGTTTGCGAGATTGTATTCGTATTTGATGACTTCTTTGTGGCCGTTTTCTGTTTCTGTAAGGCGATCGAGCTGGTCGTAGGTGTAGTTAGTCGTGCCAGTCCCATCGGTCATCTTCGTCCGATCGCCGTCTTTGTTGTATTCATATTTGACCGTCGAGGGGTTGCCGCTGGAATAGACGACTTCGGTGAGACGGTTGGCGGGATCGTAGGTGTAGGTCGTGGTGCGCCCTGTCGGATCGGTCAGCTTGACGAGGTTACCCGCTGCGTCGTATTCCTTTTTGGTTTTGTGGCCTAGCGGGTCGCTTTCTCCGGTGGTCTCCTCCAAAAGGTTCCGTTTATATTCGGTAGCGTGTTTGTTGCCGTCGGTCTGCGTCGTGACCTGGCCCATCGCGTCGTATTCGGTTTCGGTTGTGGCTTTGTTGGGTTCTTCCGTCTTGGTTTCCTGGTTATCCGCGTTGTAGACGTGTTTTGTTGTGTTGCCGTTGGGATCTGTCTGTGTTTCGATCTTGCCGTTTCCCCCGTAGACGTATTCGGTTGTGACTGTTCGCGGGATAACTTCGGTCGCCGCGGAGGTGCCACTGGCCGATCCCGCGGTATTCGTAGCGGTGACGACAACCCGTATGGTATATCCGACGTCGTGATCGCTCAAGAGGTACGTCGAGCTGGTGGCACCGGAGATATTGAAGCAGCTTTCACCGGAGGAGTTGCAGTGCTCCCACTGGTAGGCGTACGTTGGTGACGGCACAGTAGACCAGGTGCCGGTGCTTGCACTGAGTGTCTGGCCGGCTATGAGCTGTCCGGAGATACTTGGTGGTGTCGTATTCGACGGGGCGCCGGGAGGCCTCCACTCCTCAATACGATAGTTAGCGCTGTCGGCGACGTATACGTCGCCGGACGAGTTGACAGCGACATTTTCCGGTTCTTTGAGCTGACCATTGCCGCTGCCTTTTACCCCGATCTGCGTAAGATAAGTTCCCGAGGGTGTGAACTCCTGGACACGGTTATTTTCCAAATCAACGACATACAGATTACCGCTGGTCGGGTCCGTCGCGATCCCGTCCGGACCTTGGAATTGTCCGTTGCCAGTGCCTTTGGCGCCAAACTCATTAACATATTCGCCTTTTTCGTTAAACTCCACGACACGATCGTTCGTATAGTCAACCACATAAAGATTGGAGCCGACAAACGCGATGCCCTGCACAGCCGCAAACTGACCGGTGCCCGCGCCTTCTATACCGGCTTTGCAACTGGCCGTGCAAACCTCAAGTTTCGCTTCACCATTGCTGACTCCGAATCCAAGCGTCTCGATAAACGTACCCGTCGAACTGAACTCCGACACGCGATCGTTGTATATCTCTCCTACCCAGATGTCATCAGCCTGATTGACGGCCACCGACACGGGTCCTTCGAGCTGCCCCGCACCTTTCCCTTTGGAGCCAAAACTAGCAACGTATTCATTTTTTTCCGTGAACTCCTCGACACGATCGTTCACAAAGTCATCGACATAAACATGGCCACCGAAGATGGCGATGCCCTCCGGCGCGTTGAACTGCCCGCTGCCCGAGCCCGCTTTACCGGCTTTACAGCTGCTCGTGCAGACCTCGAATTTCGCTTCACCATTGCTCACACCGAACCCGATCGCATCGATGAATGATCCCGACGCCGAGAACTCCTCGACCCTGTTGTTCGGAAAGTCGGCGACCCACACGTCCCCATGGGAATCGATGGCGTCGCTGCTGCCGCCGCCGAGCTGTCCCCCAGCAGTGCCTTTCGAGCCGAACTGCGACATATATACCGGAGCCGGCAGAATGGGCACCCACTCCTCGATGCGGTTGTTTCCGCCATCCACGACATACAGATCGCCGAACGAGTTGGCGGCGATTCCTTCGGGGTCTTTCAGCTGGCCATTGCCTGTTCCGGCAGTTCCAAACTTCGCCAAGTAGCTTCCCGCTTCGGTGAATTCCTCGACGCGGCCGTCGCCCGAGTCCGCGACGAGCAGACTCCCTGTCGTTGGGCTGACGGCTATACCCTCGGGTCCTTCGAATTCGCCGTTGCCCGTGCCTTTGGCACCGAACTTGGAGACGTATTCGTTTTTTTCGTTGAACTCCTCGACGCGGTCGTTGCCGTGGTCTGCGACGTAGATGTTGCTGCCCGAGGTGGCGATGCCCTCCAAGGTTGAGAACTCGCCGTTACCCGAGCCGGCGATGCCCGCTCTACAACTGCTCGTACAGGTCTGTAGTTTTTCTTCGCCGTTACCGACTCCTACCCCGAGGACCTCGATGAAGGTGCCGGTCGAGCTGAACTCGGCAAGGCGGCTGTTGGTCTGATCGCCGACCCAGACCTTGCCCGCAGCGCTGACGACCACCGATATGGGCCCTTCGAGTTGGTCGGCCCCTTTACCTTTGCTGCCGAACTTGGATACGTATTCGCCTTTTTCGTTGAACTCATCGATGCGGTCATTGGAGTAGTCAGCGACATAGATATCGCCTCCAGAGATTGCAATGCCGGCGGGACCTGACATCTGCCCGTTGCCAGAACCCGCGATCCCCGCTCTGCAGCTGCTCGTGCAGGTCTGTAGTTTTTCTTCGCCGTTGGAGACACCGAAGCCGATCGCCTCAATCAAGACTCCGGACGCCGAGAACTCCTCGAGGCGGTCGTCTTCGAAATCGCTGACCCAGACATCGCCGTGAGCGTCGACGGCGTCGTAGGCCGGATGGTTGAACTGGCCAGCTCCGGTGCCTTTGGATCCGAACAACGACGCGAAGGTTGGGACAGCGGAGGTGAGAAGCGCTGTCGGTTCCGAGGTGCTGCTGGCAGTTCCAGCCGAATTGGTGGCGCTCACAACGACGCGCAGCGTATCGCCCACGTAGCTGGCGCCTACCAGATAACTCGAGCCTGTCGCCCCAGAGATATTCGAGCAGCTCCCTCCCGATGCGTTGCAATACTCCCACTGATAGGTGTAGGACAGCGATGGCGAGCCTTCCCAGATACCCACGCCGGTGCTCAGCGTCTGTCCTTCCTGAGCCGTCCCGGAGATGGTGGCCTGTACCTTGTCCGTTGGTTTCACTTCGCTATTTGGTTCTGGTTCAGTCACAACTATCGGGCGACCTCGGGCATCGCGTTCAGTCCTAGTCGTGAACTTCGCTGGTTCGCCCCCTTCCACCTTCCCGCGCGGACTAACGGTCGCAACTTCCTGAGAGTCTTCGTTGTATTCCCAGGTACGCTTGTTACCTTCAGGATCGACTTCGCTCTTGCGGTCACCGTAGCCATCGTATTCATATTTCCATGTATGTTCAGTTGGGTTGGTCTTGCTTTCCACATCGCCGTAGGCGTCATATTTATATGTCGTCTTCTGTGTACTACTGCCCGGCGCCGGCCGTTCGATCACTTCAGGATTACCGTGTGAATCCCGTTTGATCGTTGTCGTCTCGCCATCTGGCGTCGTGATCGTGTTGACATCGTGGGTCGAATCGTACGTCCATTTCGTTTCATCGCCGTCCGCGTTAGTTTCACTGGTTCTGTTACCTTCAGCGTCGTACCCGTATTTAGTTTCGTGTCCGTTCGGGTCGATAGCCGCCACGAGGTCATCTGAGCCGTTGTATTCGTAGGTAGATTTCGCAGCTATTGACGTCCCGAACGCCGCGGTGGAGCTTGTCAGTAGGTCTGTCGCGTTTGCTGTCACCACGGTCACGGAGCCGTTTGGTTCTTTGATGTGTGTTTCGGGGCTCGCTTCGCTGCCTGTGTATTCCCAGGTGCGTTCGTGGCTCATCGGATCGACTTCTGTCGTGACCCGATGAGCCCCGTTATATTTGATGGTCGTGGTATGTTCGGGCGCTTCCGTCTGGGAGGTCAACTGATGAGAGGAATCGTATTTGAACTGCCAGTTTGGCGTCGATTCTCCTGGCTCTGTTACACCAGTAAGATTTTCTTCTGAGTATTCGTAGTTGACTTTGTGTCCCATCGGGTCGGTCGCCGTTTCCACGAGCCCCTGTTCGTTGTATTTAAGTGTGATCTTGCGTTTCGCGGCGTCTTCGATCGCAGCGAGCCGCGGACATTCTTCGCCGCCGCCACCACCGGCCGCATCAGGATGCACAGACCCCGACGCATCAGTGTGCACAAACGCGTCCGTCTGACCCCTTTCGCTACAGGAGACTTTTTCATAAATTAGCGTGATAGTGTTCCCGTTGCGGTCGGTCTCACTCGTGAGCACGCCTTCTTCGTTGAACGTCAGCGTGGTCTGATCCGCGAGCGTATAAAGATAGTTCGACCCGGCCCGTTTGAGCGTGGCCTGGACGAGCGGGCTAACCGGGGTAAAATGCCCCCCTTCTCCTTCCAGAAACGAAACGGTGCTGCCATCGTCCTGGCGGACAAACGCCTGTCCTGCCCCGATCGCCAGGTGAGCACTGTAAGAGGAGGTCCAGCCGTACCCGAACGGACCTCGCTTGCTGCGTTCAGCCTGCGCGACGGCTAGCTGGGAATTGTATGTGCGCGCCAGTTCAAGACCCGGACCACGCCCCCCAACTTCCAGATCGGTTTGGGTAGTCATATGATTGCCGGTAGCACAGTTGACTTCGCCCCGATAGCAGTCATTTCGCTGCGGCTCGCCTCCATTTGAAGGCCCATACGTTTCCGCACCCGGTTCTTCATATGGGGCGCTGGAGGGCAGTGATTCGCTGACCAGGACGCTCCCGACCGAAAGATATGCACTTGCTTTTACCTGGGGGACATACTCACCCACATAAAAAGATTGGTATACACCCGTCGCAACACCGACTTCGACTGATCTCCGTTTCTCGCTGAATGGAGCACACTGTCCCGTTTTTGTCGCACTGACGGCCGGCGGCAGTTCCCCCAATGTTCCTTCAAAGCCACCCGCGCAGCTCGCCGAAAGACGCCAACGAGCATCTTCGGGATGTTCGGGTGAAGTGCTTCCACTGAAGTAGTTGTCATCAAATTCGACCGTAAAGTTTACCGGCACGTCTGCTGGGTGAAGCCCGGATTCGAGTTCCCATTCCCATGATCCCCCACCATAACTTGGACCACATGGGGGACCTTCAGCGGCATGACACGGCTCTTTTTCGGGATACGTGCCACCCTGTTCCACTGTCGTGGGACTTCCAAGCGATCCGGACCCTTCGCCACGATACGTCCAGTGTTCAGAGCTTTCGGTGATGGTCACAACTTCAGGGTCGACAAGGACCGGGTAGGCCACGTTACGCCCACGCAACGCTACCATCACGACGATCTCGTCGCCGGACACCTCCATCGTCACGGGCACAGCCGTGCCCTGGGCATCACGCGCGACAGGCTCAGACACGCGCGCGAGAGCTTTACCGTCACGCACGATCAGCGCACCCCCATCTGCCGCCCGCAGAGTCGCGCCGGAAGGAAGATCAACGCGATAGACGATCCGTTCCGGGCTCATCTGAGAACGAAGCACGGTCGAAAGATCAGCACCGCGAATCGTCGGCGAGATCACCGCATCCTCATCAGTAGCGACATCCGCAAAGAAGACATCCTGACCGTCGATGAGGCCGCCGGCAACATCAGCCCCCTGCGGGATCACGCGAATGCCAGCCGATCCGACCGCAACGCCACCGCTCAACCGCCGTGACACCGAGACCGCCTGCAACGGGTTGACGGCGGCAAACACCGAGGCCGTCTGCCGCAAAGACAGATCCACAGGGCGCTCGGACTCCCCCGAGTGCCCCACACGCAACGGAACCGATGACGTCTCGAGGCTGAGCCCATGCGCCGTGCGCACCAAGGCGCGATTGGTCCCGAGATAGCGCAGGACAGTGCCCTTCTCCGCAATGGACCTCGCCGGGTTGGCGCTCATGGCTGCAAGCGAAGAATCGAAGTCGTGGCCCAACAGTCGCGCTGATGCGACCGCCGCCATACCGTGGAAGGCCATGCGCGACGCCACCCGCTGCTCAATCGCCGCCGAACTTCCAAGCCAATGCCGCCGCCGCGCCGCACGCGCCTTCGCAAGCCGCAGGTCTCGGGCGAGCGCCGCTCGGTCTCGCGAGTGCACGAGCGCCACAGACCCTGCCGACCGCGACGCGGTCCCCGAAACAGCCTTACGAGCCCCAGCAGACTGAGACGCCCCGGCGCCCCCCACCAGCAAAGCCAAGACCCCGACAAGCAGAACGGCTAGCAGCCCGACGTTCCTCCCAAGCTT
Organism: uncultured Solirubrobacterales bacterium; assembly: GCA_963774785.1. Lineage (GTDB taxonomy): Bacteria > Actinomycetota > Thermoleophilia > Solirubrobacterales > Solirubrobacteraceae > Palsa-744. Next base: position 68,518 of record CAVZGH010000001.1, read on the forward strand.
CTTCACGGCGATGCGGCCCGGGCCCTGCTCACGAACTACCGGAGGTATCCTGCCGAACCGCATAACGCTCATCTCGTCCTCCCCGTTCCGGTTTGAGCCGTTAACCGAAGCGTTCTATCAGACGCTACGAGCGAGCGCAATCCCTATATGGACGAGTGTTCGATATTGCGGGAATTGGTCGTGGAGTCTTTGTTGGCGCGCGGTGCTTTGGCGCCTCCCGTCAGACGGCTCGACCAGTCAACGGGCCTCATTCACCGGTTGCTGCAAGTCTCCGGCTTCCGTGACCCGGAATGCCTCTGCCACCAGCCGTGCGTCCTCCTCGCGCGGCGCGTAGTGCAGATAGCGCATCGTCGTCTGGATATCGGCGTGGCCCATCCACTCTTGCACGCGCCGGATATCGGCCTTGGCGATCATGCGCGTGCCGAAGGTGTGCCTGAGGTCGTGGAAGCGCAGTTGGCGCAGCCCTGCCTTTTTCAGCGAGCTCTTGTAGCGACGTCTCAGCGCGGAGCCGTCGAGGTAGGAGCCCGCCTCGCCGACGAACACGAGGTCGTCCTCGCCGGTGAAGTGGCTGCGCTGGGTCAGCTTCGCCAAGGCCTTGGCGACGTCCGGTGCGAGCGGGACCGAGCGGACCTTGCCCGACTTCGGGGCCGTCAGCGCACCGGCGGCGTAGCTCGCGCGGACACGCAGGAGCGAGCCGGTGAAGTCCACGTCACGCCAGTGCAGCGCGATCAGCTCGCCGCGGCGCAGGCCGGTGAACGCGGCGGTCAGGAAGATCGCGCCGTCCTGCTCGCTCGCGGCGGCGCGCACCAGCGCCCAGACCTCCTCGGGGCTGAACACGTCGATGTCGCCGGCGATCCTGACAGGGTGGCGCTCGATCTCGGCGAGGGGGTTCGTCGGGAGGCCGTACACCTTGCACGCGCGGGCCATCACGCCGTGCAGCAGCGTCACGATCCGGTTCTTCGAGTTGTTCGCCAAGGGACGTAGGGGCCTTGGTTGCTCGTCATCGATCTGCTCGTCCTGTTGCTTTTTGGGCTTGCGTCCCCCGCCGACGCGCGTCAGCTGTGAGCGCCACAGTTCGACCTCGCGCGTGGTGATGTCCTCCAGCCGCCTTGGGCCGAAGGCGGGCAGCAGGTAGGCGTCGATGATCGAGCGGTAGCCGCGCAGCGTCGAGGGCTTCAAGGCGCGGTCCTGCTCGACGTAGCGCAGGAACTCGGCGGCCGCTTCGTCGAACGTCGCGCCGGTGCGGATGAGGCCCGGGAGCGTGCCCCGGCGCGCCTGCTCGAAGACGTCGCGCAGCCAATCCTCGGCCATGCGCTTCGTGTAGTAGCCGACGGGAGGGCGGCCACGCTGCGCCCAGGCCGGTCCGATCTTGCGCTGGACCTGGCGTCCGTCGGGGAGACGGTACTTCGCGTACCAAGCAGGGCCGCGCTTGCGATCGACCCGGAAAACATGGCCGCTCGGGGGCTGATTCAGGGTGCTTGAGATGCCCGGCATAGGCCCCTTTTAGCAACTTCTCGGGACATATTTGGGACATAATTACTTTTCTATAGCTGATAACTTTTGCGAAAAGCCCTTGTTTTATGGGGGTTTTCGACGCGCCCGAGAGGATTCGAACCTCTGACCTTCGGTTCCGTAGACCGACGCTCTATCCAGCTGAGCTACGGGCGCAGGGCCGAGGAGTGTATCGCGGCTATCCTGGCCGACGATGAGCCTCGACACCCCGCGCGAGAAGAACCTCGCGCTGCTGCTGCTCGCGATGACGCAGTTCGTGATCGTGATCGACGCCTCGATCGTGAACGTCGCGCTGCCCTCGATCGGCGCCGCGCTGCACTTCTCGCGCGATGATCTCTCCTGGGTCGTGAACGCCTACACGCTCACGTTCGGCGGCTTTCTCCTGCTCGGCGGCCGGCTCTCCGACCTCTTGGGTCGCCGGAAAATGTTCATGATCGGCCTCGTCCTGTTCTCGCTCGCCTCGCTCGCGGGCGGCCTCGCGCAATCGGAGGCGTGGCTGATCGTCGCCCGCGCCGTGCAGGGCCTCGGCGCCGCGATCGTCTCGCCGGCGGCGCTGTCGATCATCACGACAACGTTCGCTGAAGGGCACGAGCGCAACCGCGCGCTCGGCGTGTGGGGCGCCGTCGCGGGCGCCGGCGGCGCGGCCGGGGTGCTGCTCGGTGGGATCCTCACGAGCGGGCTGAGCTGGCGCTGGGTGCTGTTCGTGAACGTCCCGATCGGGTTGATCGCGGCGACGCTCGCCCCGCGGATCCTACTCGAGAGCCACGCCGACGACGGCACCGAAGGCTTCGACATCCCCGGCGCGGTGACGGTCACCGCCGGCCTCGCGCTGCTTGTCTACGCGGTCGTCAACGCCGTCAACGTCGGCTGGGGCTCGACCGGCACGCTCTTGCGGCTCGCGGGCGCGGCCGTGCTGCTCGTCGCGTTCGTGCTGATCGAGCTGCGCACCCGCCATCCGCTCTTGCCGTTCTCGATCTTCCGCCTGCGCACGCTGCGCGGCGCGGACATCGTCGGCCTGCTGATCGGGATGTCGCTGTTCTCGATGTTCTTCTTCATCTCGCTCTATCTCCAAGACGTTCTGCACTACTCGCCGATCAAGGCCGGTCTCTCCTACCTGCCGCTCGCGATCGGGATCATCCTCTCCGCCGGTGGCGCCTCGCAGCTGGTCACGCGCGTGGGCTTCAAGCCGACCTTGATCGGCGGCCTGTTGTTGATCGCAGTCGCGCTCCTGTGGTTCTCGCGCGTGCCCGCGCCCGGCGGCTCCTATGCGACGAACGTGCTCGGCCCCTCGATCCTGGCGGCGTTCGGGCTCGGGTTCTCGTTCGTCCCGGTCACGATCGCCGCGGTCACCGGCACCAAACCCCATGAGGCGGGGCTTGCGTCGGGTCTGATCAACACCTCCCAGCAGGTCGGCGGCGCGCTCGGCCTCGCGATCCTCGCGACGGTCGCCAACAGCCGCACCCAGAGCCTGCTCGGGGCGGGCACCCACAGCACGACGGTCGCGCTGACGAAGGGCTTCGATCGCGCGTTCCTGGTCGGCGCCTGCTTCGCGCTCGTCGGCGCGCTCCTCACCGCCGTGCTGATCTCCTCGCGCGACTCCCGCGAGCACGCCGAGGCTGCCCAGCGCGGCGAAGCCGAGCCGGTGGCGGCCGCGGGCTGAGGCGACCACGCCGCGGCGAGGAGTCGATCGCAAACCCCAGGCTGTCCACGATCTTCCGAGACATCCCTCTCCGATAAGACGAAACACAACAGGACGGAGAGAGAGGGATTCGAACCCTCGGACGAAGTTTCCCCCGTCACACGATTTCCAGTCGTGCCCGTTCAACCGCTCCGGCACCTCTCCTGGACTCGCCTGCGCGGCGAGAGCTCAAGGCTACGACACCGGCGCCGTGCTCGTACCGCCCCCGTGCCGTTCCCGTTGGTAGGCTTCCGCTCGCATGCCGCTCGCAACGATGATCCTCGCCACCAGCCAGGCCGTCACGAAGGACATCGGCCTGATCGCCACGTTCGGCGGGATCGGGCTGCTCGTCAACATCATCCTCGTATACGTCGCGATCCAGATTCACGGCGAGTACAGGCAGAACAAGCAGTACATGGCCTCGCGCCGCTCCTCCAACGGGGCATCCTGAGCGCGCACCCGCGGGCGGCCCGGCCCACGGATGCGATGATCGGGCCCGGCGCCACACGGAGGGCGCGTTGCGCGGTACTTGCACGAGCGTAGCGCGGGACACCTGCCCAGAACAGCGGCGGAGACGGCGCGACATGTAGGGTGTGTCGAATGGTTGGATTGATTACGGGGGCTTCGAGCGGGATCGGCGAGGCCGCCGCGCGCCGGCTTGCACGCGAGCCGGACGCCACGCTCGTGCTCGTGGCGCGCCGCGAGGAGCGCCTGCGCGCGCTCGCGGCAGAGCTCGGCTCCGAGCGCGTGAGCTTCCTCACCGCCGACCTGCTCGACGATGACGCGCCCGCGCGCGTGCGCGCACACATCGAGGAGCGCCACGGCGGCCGGCTGCACCTGCTCGTCAACAACGCCGGCTCGGGCTGGCGCGCGCGCTTTGCCGACGGCGGCTATGAGAACGTGCGCCGCACGATGGCGCTCAACTTCGACGCGCCCGTGCGCCTGACCGAGGCGCTGCTGCCGTTGCTGCGGGCCTCGGCGCCGAGCGCGATCGTGAACGTCGCCTCGACCTCCTCGCGCGTCGCGCGCGCGGGCGCGGGCGCCTACTCGGCCTCGAAGTTCGCGCTCGCCGGCTGGTCGGACGCGCTGTGGGCGGAGGAGCGCCCGTACGGTGTCCACGTCGGGCTCGTGCTCCCCGGGTTCATCGCTACGGAGGGATTCCCCCAGCGCGAGCTCACCGATAAAGCGCTCACGCGCTGGATCGTCTCGACGCCGGAGAACGCCGCCGAGGCGATCCTCCAATGCGGCCCGGGCCGCAAGGCCGAGCGCTACGTCCCCCGCCCCTATGCGCTCGCGGCAGCGTTCCGGATCCTCACACCCGGGCTCACGCGCCGCGTGATGGGCGGCGGCGCCGCGCGCGTGATGACGACGAGCACCCATTCCGGGGAAGGCCCCTCGGCCGAGAGTTGAGCGGCGTTGCCTGAGCCGCCCGACCCAGCGGCGGCGGACGATCGCAGACGAAGGCTCGCGCCGCGAGCCTGCGCGCGACACCGGCAGCCCTCCCATCGGACCTGTTGCCTATCGTGGGGGCCCTGTGTCGCCCTCCAACTTCAGCGCCTCGCTGCAGCACGGCGAGGCCGTGCTGCAGTTCCCCTACGACGAGCGCATGCGCCAGCTGCTGCGCGCGCTACCCGGGCGCCGCTGGGACCCGGCCGCGCGGGCGTGGTGCGTGCCGCTGGACCCCGAGCGCGCGGAGGCGGTCTCGCGCCTGCTCGGCAGCCTCGCGGTCGAGCCCGAGATCTCCGAGCCACTCGCGCGCGCACTCGAGCGCCAGCGCCGGCGCAGGCGCCACGACGAGTGCCTGCTCGATCTCGCGCGCCCGGATGAGAACTGGTGGCTGAGCTTCGCCACGGACACGACCTCGGAGCTGCCCGAGCTGCTGCTCGAGCACCCCGGTGGCTACCGCCTGCCGGCGATCGCGCGCGGGCTGATCCCGCTCGACTCCCGCGCCGCTCAGCTCGTCGAGGAGCTGCCGGCAGGGCCGACAAGGCTGCGCCTGAGCGACGACGCCGCGCACGCGCTGACGGAGATCAAAAGCGGCGCCCGCGCGGGCGGAGCGGCGTTCGGCGACGGGGCGGGGGACGACGCGGCGAACGGCATCGCGCGGAGCGCGGGACGCCGGGCCGCGAACGGCACGGCGGACGGCGCCGCACGGTCGGCGGGGGGCTGGGCGACGGACGAAGTGCAGCTGCGCCGCGACCGCCGCGGCGAGCAGTGGATCGTGATCGACGCTGTGCACGCGCCGCTCGCGCGCGTGCTCGCCGGGCGCGCGGGCCTGCGCGCGCTGGACGGCCCCGACGCGACGTTCGCGCTGGCCGCGGTCGAGTACGACGCGGAGGCGATCGGGGAGCTGATCGGGGAGCTCGACGTCGCGCGGATCGACCCGCGCGTGCAGAGCTGGGTCGCGCGCGCGACCACGTGGACGGGCACGGTCGAGGTCGAGGGGCCGCAGGAGGAGCCCACGTTCCTGCTGCTCGGCAACACGAACCGCCTGCCGAAAGAGCTGCGCGAGCAGGCCGCGAGCGCCCCCGGTGGCGCAAGCGTGGCGATGACGCTCGAGAACTGGCGGCTGATGGAGGGACGCCTGCGCGGCTGGATCAGCCCGGGGGCGAAGCGCTGCATCGCGGCGCTGCGCGAGGGCCGCCCGGCGCCGCCGGCGGTGCTCGAGGTCTCGGCGCTGCACGAGGACCCGACGTTCGTGCTCGCGCCCGGGCACGACGCAACGCAACTCGACGCGTTCGCGGCGCTCGCCGGCGCGGCGCCCGGGCGCTCGGGTGGCGGCGGCCGCGGACACTCGCCGGGCACGCCGGGCGAGCACGCGGCGATGCCGGCGATCAGGGCCGACCCGTTCTGCGTGCCCGAGCTCGACGAGTTCCTCACGACGCACGAGCCGTGGATCGCGCCCGAGGCCCTCGGCCTGCTGCAGGAGGTCCGCGAGGAGCACGCGCGGGCGGCGGGCCTGGTCGAGCTATCGGGCGCCACGGAGGCGCCGCTGGATGACAATGTCGCACCCACGCTCGGCGGCGAGCTGAAGCCGTTCCAGCGCGCGGGTGTGCGCTATCTGCTGCGCCAGCGCCGCGCGTTCCTCGCCGACGAGCAGGGCCTCGGCAAGACGATCGAGGCGCTCGCGACGCTCGAGGCCGACGGGGCCTACCCGGCGATCGTCGTCTGCCCGGCGAGCCTCAAGCTGAACTGGCTGCGCGAGCTGTCGCTGTGGCTGCCGCACCGCAGCGCCCAAGCGCTGTCTGGGACGCGCGGGAACGCCGCAGGCGAGCCGGCCGATGTGACCGTCGTCAATTACGAGATCGTCGCGGCACGCCTGAGCGCGCTTTCCGCGATCGCACCGCGCGCGCTGGTCTTAGACGAGTCCCACTACTGCAAGAACGCGGCCGCCAAGCGCACGCAGGCCGTACAGCAGCTCTCGACGGCGGTGCCGCGCGACGGGCTCGTGCTCGCGCTGACGGGCACGCCCGTGATGAACCGCCCGCCCGAGCTGATCTCCCAGCTGCGGATCCTCGGCCGGCTCGCGGACTTCGGCTCGGGCGCGCAGTTCGGCAAGCGCTTCCGCGGCGCCGACGCGCACCTACGCCTGCACTGGCACCTGCGCGCGCGCTGCTTCGCGCGCCGCCTGAAGGCCGACGTGCTCCCGCAGCTGCCGGCGAAGACGCGCGCGGTCGTGCCGATCGAGCTCGACAACGAGCCCGAGTATCGCCTGGCCGAGCGTGACCTCGTCGCGTGGCTGCAGAGCCAGCCGCTGGACCTGCATGAGCTCGACGCGAAGGTCGCCGCCGCGCTGCGCGCGGAACGGCTGGTGCGGCTGAACGCACTGAAGCTGCTGGCCGCGCGCGGCAAGCTGGGCGCCGCGCTCGCGTGGATCCACGACTTTCTCTCCTCCGGCGAGCGCCTCGTCGTGTTTGCCCATCACCGCGAGATCCAGCGCGCGCTGCTCGAGCGCTTCCCCGGCGCCCTGCACATCCTCGGCCAGGACTCCGCGCTCGCGCGCGACGCGGCGCTGCGCGCGTTCCAAGAGCCGGACCAGGAGCGCGGGCGCAACCAGCTGATCGTCTGCTCGATCGAGGTCGCCGGGCACGGGATCACATTGACGCAGGCCTCGAACGTCGCCTTCCTCGAGCTCGACTGGACGCCCGCCAAGCACGACCAGGCCGAGGACCGCTGCCACCGCATCGGCCAACAGGACACCGTCAACGCCTCCTATCTGCTCGCCGCTGGGACGGTCAACGAAACGATCGCGACGCTCCTGGAGCGCAAGCGCGCGGTGATCGGGGCCGTGACCGACGGCCTCGACGAGGACGAGGAGGGCGTCGTCAACGCGCTCGTGCGCGAGCTGCGCGGCGAGCCTTACCGGCGGCTGCGTGCGGTGGCGTGAACGTCAGCCCGCGGCGGCCGGCGGGGGCCTCGCCGCCTGGGCCTCTGACGGCAGGTTGCGGGTCGCGAAGAACGCCGCGCAGACGAGCAGCCCCGCGACCAGCAGCCCCGTCTTCAGCGCCGTCAGCTGGGCTTCGGCGTAACTGTCGGTGATCGCGGCGGTGCTCTGCGCATCCAGGCCGGCGTCGCGCGCGGCCGCTTCGACGTGGTCGATCGAGACGAAGCTGACGTTGCCCTCGAGCTTGATCCCAACCTGCTGTTTGACCGCGGCGGAGACGCGCGGGTCGGCGCTGACCTTGCCGGAGAAGCCGGCGATCAGGCCGCTGATCACGATCGCGCCGATCAGCGCCGTGCCGAGCGAGGCGCCGAGCTGCTGGGCGGTGAACTGCAGGCCGCCGGCCTCGCTGCGGTCCTCGTCGCCGACGGACGACTGCACGACGTTGCCGAGCTGGGAGACGATCAGCCCCATGCCGATCCCGAGCACGCCCATCGCAAGCGCGAACGGGACCGTCTCGATCGACGGCTTGATCGTCGAGAGCAGCAGGATGCAGGCGGCTAGCAACAGGCCGAGGCCGGCGCGGACGATCGCGCGCGCGGAGTAGCGCCCCGCCAGGCGCGAGCCGACGAGCGCGGTGACGAACAATGTCACCGACACCGGCAGCATGCGCAGGCCCGTCTGGAAGGCGTCGAAGCCCTGCACGACCTGCAGGTACAGGGGGATCGCGAAGAACACGCCCATCAGGATCAGGTTCTGGAACAGGAACGTCGTCAGCCCGCCGCGCATCGCCGGGATCGAGAGCAGGCGGAAGTGCACGAGCGGCTGTTGGCGCAGGCGCTCGCGGCGGCGCTCCCACGCGCGGAAGCCGCCGATCACTCCCAGGCCGGCCGCGATCACGAACGGGGTCAGCGAGAACCCAAACGGTTCGATCGGCGAGTTGCGGGGCGCCAGCCACCCCCAGGTGCTCGCCTGCAGCACCCCGAACACGACCAGCGCGAGCCCGAGCGCGCAGAGCACCGCGCCAACACGATCGAGCTCCGCGCCCTCCTGGGGGGTGTCTCGGGGCAGCAGCCGCACCGCGAGCAGAATCGCGATCACGACGAGCACCTCCCCCACGAACACGATCCGCCAAGTCAGGTTCGTCGTCACCCAGCCGCCGAGGATCGGCCCGACCGCGATCCCCGCGCCGGAGACCCCGCCGAGCACGCCGTAGGCGAGCGCGCGCGCCGGGCCCTCGAACGAGCGCGCCGTCAGCGCGACGAGCGCCGGCAGCACGAGCGCCGCCCCGACGCCCTCCAGCAGCGACCAGCCGAGCAGCAGCGCCGGGACGCTCCACGCCGCCGCCGTCAGCGCCGAGCCGGTCCCGTAGACGACGAGTCCGATCGAGAACGCGCGCCGGCGCCCCCAGATGTCGCCCATCTTCCCGCCGGCGATCATCAGCGCGGCCATCACGAGCGAGTACAGCGCGATCACCGCCTGGATCGTCGTCACGTCCGTGTGGAAATCCGACACGAGCTGCGAGATCGAGACGTTCATCACCGCCTGGTCGAGCACCATCAGGAACTGTGCGGTGCCGAGCACGGCGAGGATGCGCCGGTCGCTCCGGCTCATCCCCGATCTTCTCCTCGTCGCAAACGGAGGGGGAGAGATTCGAACTCTCGGTACGCCCATTCAGACGCACAACGGTTTTCGAGACCGCCGCATTCAACCGCTCTGCCACCCCTCCAAGGGTTAGCGAACCGAAGGCTAGTAGATCGCAGTGCCTCGGCGTGCGGGCTTGAGCGGCCGGGTCCACTCGACTTCGATCGAGCGGAGGTATCCGTCAACCATTTCCGTGCCGCGACCTCGGAGCCCCGAGCACGCCAGCGATCGGTCAGGCGTTCTGGTGGGGTGGCGACTTGCTCTCAGGAAATGAGATCGGCGTGCGACTGATCGCTGGTGCGAGGCCCTCGCTGATCCCGCTCAGCCGACTCGTAGTCCTCTTCGCGCGCGGCGATCACGCCCTGGGTCGCCATGAGCTTGTTGACGATCACGACGCTAGCGATCCGGTGCGGCGCCCAGCAGGTCCGGGGCAATTCATCGAGCGGGAACTGAGCCCCAGTAGCTCGCCGGGTGGTTTTCCGCAGAGCAGCCAGCCGTCGTCGACGGAGCGTACGAGCTCGCGTTTGGCGAGCTCGGTGAGCGCGCTCGTGACGGTCGGACGGCGCGCCGCGGTGAGGTCTGAGAGGACGTTGTGGGTGAGTCCCAGCGGCACGAGCACACCGTCGTTGCGCACCCTGCCCCAGCGGTCTGCCAGGTGCCAGAGGAGCATGTGCAGACGCATGTCAACGCGTGGCTGGTGGACGATTGCCATGTTCACGGCGAGGTTGCGTGAGCGTGCCAGCGCGCGGCCCACAAGGCGGCCGGTGAGTTGCGGGTAGCGCGCCAGCCGGCGAGCGAATGGCTCATCGAGCACGGCCATACGTGTCGGCTGGAGTACCCGCCAGCGGGTTGTCTGGGGCAGGATCGGTGGCTCGTCGGCTCCCTGCCAGGGCCGTAGCAGGTCGCCGGCGCCGAGTAGCTCGGCGCCGAATCCCCGATCGATGCCGACGCGACGGATCAGCAGCCCGTCGAGCACGAGCAGGCCGATGCCATCGCCGGACGCCGGGGTATCTATGCCGCTCCACAGGCCTTCGGGGATCGAAACCGTCCTGGCGATGCACTCCGCGACGGCTCGCTCTCTGTGTTCGACGGGGACGGCCTCGGCCAGGACACGATCCTCGTCGAGTACGCGGCAAATCTCTGATCGCGCGCCGGCCGTGGGGCTCATGAACGCACTCTCGCAGAGAGCGTTGTGCCCGTGACGGATTGGTTTGGTCAGATTTCTGACCTGTGTCGTCGCAGGTGGCCGGGCGTGGGCGGGACATCGCGGGGTGTCGCGTACGCTCGTAGCTCGTGGTCGCGGAACGCAAAGAGCCTCTCACCCAGGAGTGGCTTGGCCGGCTGCGCCGCTCGGCCGCGCGCGGCAGCGGCGGGCTGACCGCGCTGGCGCTGTTGACGGGAGCCGGCGCGGGTCTCGGCGCGGTCGCGTTTCGCTACATGATCCTCGGCTTCACCGAACTGTTCACGGGACGCAGCGAGTACGGCGCGAGTGGCCGGGCGATCAACCCGCATCTTCCCGGTCTCGGGATCTGGTTCGTCATCGCCGTGCCGGTGGTCGGTGGCTTGGTCTACGGCCCGCTGGTGAGCCGCTTCGCCCCCGAGGCGCGCGGGCATGGTGTGCCGGAGGTGATGTATGCGGTCAACCGGCTCGGTGGGCGGATGCGCCCGCAGGTGCCGGTCGTGAAGTCGCTCGCGTCGGCGATCTGTATCGGCTCCGGCGGCTCGGTCGGGCGGGAGGGGCCGATCGTGCAGATCGGCTCGGCGCTCGGCTCGGTCACCGGCCAGCTGATGCGGGTATCGGAGTCACACCTGCGCCTGCTCGTCGCGTGTGGCGCCGCGGGCGGGATCTCGGCGACGTTCAACGCGCCCCTCGCCGGCGTCTTCTTCGCGCTGGAGCTGATCCTGGGCAACTTCGAGACGCGCTCCTTCGGCCTGGTCGTGCTCAGCTCGGTCACCGCGGACGCGATCGGCCGCGCCGCGTTCGGCAACCACGCGTTCCTGTCGCTGCCCGCCTTCACGTTCAGCTCGCCGCTGGAGCTGTTGCTCTACGCCGGTCTCGGCGTGCTCGCGACCGGGGTCGGGCTCGGGTTTGTGCGGGTGCTCTACGCCGGGGAGGACATCTCCGACCGGATCTGGAACGCCGGCGGGCGCCCGGACTGGCTGCGACCCGCCGCCGGCGGCGTGCTGCTCGGGCTGCTGCTGCTCGCGGTCCCGCAGATGTACGGCGTCGGCTACCCTGTCCTGGCGCTCGCGGTCGCCGGCCACTACGCGATCCTCGCGCTGCTCGGGCTGCTCGTGGCGAAGGTCCTCGCGACGAGCCTGACAATGTGGATCGGCGGCTCAGGCGGCGTGTTCGCCCCCTCGCTGTTCATGGGAGCGATGCTCGGCTCGGCCTACGGCGCCATCGCACACGATCTCGTGCCCGGCGTGGCGGTCGCCGCCGGCGCCTACGGCCTCGTCGGAATGGGCGCCGTGTTCGCCTCCTCCGCGCGCGCCCCGATCACGGCCGTGCTGATCATCTTCGAGCTGACCGGCGACTACCGCATCATCCTGCCGCTGATGATCGCGATCATCGTCGCGACCGCGCTCTCCAACTCGATCACGCGCGACACGATCTACACGCTCAAGCTCCGCCGCCGCGGGATCGACATCGAACAGCCACCCGGAACGCTGATGGCGCAGATCCCCGTCGCCGAGGCGATCGGCGAGCTGCCACGAGCGCTCGCATCCGAGCAGCCGCTGCGCGACGTGCTCGACCGCTTCGCCGGCGAGCGCGTCGAAGCCCTGCCGGTGCTCGACCAAGACGGCGCGCTGCTCGGCATCATCACCGCGATCGCCGTCGAGCAGGCGATCGGCAACGCTCGCGACGGCCAGACCGCGGGCAGCCTCGTACACGAGACACCCGAGCTACGGGTCGACGAGTCCCTCGAGGACGCGGTGCGAGCGCTCGCCGTCTCCGACGACGAGGGCCTGCCCGTACTGGACGCCGACGGCGAGAATGCGGTCGGATGGCTCACCCACCGTCGCCTGCTGCGCGCCTACCACGCACACCTGCAGGACCGGCCCGAAGCCGACGAGACAGTTGCAAGCATCGCTCGCGAGTCAGAGATCTGACCAACAGGCTCTCGCGTCGGTGAGCCTACGCCGACACCGGGCTCATGGATGATCTGAAGGGCCGGCTCGACGACGATGGTGGGTTTACCCTGATCGAGCTCCTGGTCGTGATCCTGATCGTCGGCATCCTCGCCGCGATCGCGATCCCAGCGCTGCTGGGCCAGAAGAGCAAGGCGTATGACTCCTCGGCCAAGACGCTCGCGCAGACCGCGCAGACGACCGCCGAGACCTACGCAACGGAAAACAATGGTCTCTATTCATTCAAAGAAGCCAAGCAGCTGAACGCAATTGAGCCATCGATCAACTACAAAAATCCCAACGAAGCCGAGCTGACCGTCGCGAAAGGCACGAGCACCACCTACGAACTCACCGCCGTCGCGCCTGCGACGAAAGACAAATTCACGATCAAGCGCAATGCAAAAGGCGAAATCACACGCGAATGCAGCGTCGGCGTAAAAAAAGCAAAAACCTGCCCGGGCAACAGCGAATCGAGCACCAGCTGGTAGACGGCGCCTCGGTTGCCTGTGGCGGGCGGTGCATCGCGTGGTGGCCTGGTAGCTTGTGGCCCGTATGGTGCTTGCCTGCCTGACGCACTGGTATCTCTCGGCGCTCTATATCGCGCCGGTCGTGGCCGTCGGGGGCTGGGGCTGGTGGAGTACCCGGCGCATGGATCGTCGGCGCCGGGACCCACCGCGCGTCACGCACACGACCTAGCGCGGCGCTACGCGGCGCGGACTCGGAACGCGTCCCCGGCGCCCAGGTTCCTGGCCATTTATCCGGTCGTCGTGGTGACTGCGGAGAGGATCCAGAGCGCGAGGCAGGTAAAGCCGACCATGATCGCAAGCATCCAGTACTGGGAGCGCACGGCGGCTTCGGGGGATTTGAACTCGACGAGGCCGCGCTCGTGGGAGAGGATCAGTCCGCTGACGTGGCCGGCGACGATCGCGGCGATTTGGACATACCAGATCGCGGCGAAGGAGATCAGGTTGTAGTTGACGAGGAAGTTCGCGGTTCCGAACAGGTCGCTGCCGCGTCCGAGCGGGTCGGAGACGAGGTAGCCGAGCGCCTGCCCGTCGAGCACGAGCAACGAGAAGTAGTGGGCGAGCATGTAGCCGAAGGCGATCGGGACGAGCGTGTGCAGGAAGGACTGTGCGAGCGCGCGGTGATCCTCGACGGCGACGCCGCGCAGAGCGCTGCGCATGCCGTAGATGCCGAGGTTGTAGAGGCCCGCGACGAACGCCACGCAGAAGAGCAGACCGATCGTGCCGACGATCTCGAAGGCGCCGATCGCGCTGACGCCGAGGTGGCCGAGATCGCCCTCCAAAGATGGCGCGAGCTGGTACCAGACCTCGCCGTTGGAGAACCCGTCGAAGCTCGTCGAGCCGATCAGCACGAAGATCACCGCGGCTGTGCCCGGCCACAGCTCGAGATCGCTAAGGCCCGATAGGGGCCGGCGCAGGCGTAGCTCCCGATCGCGCCACGATAGCGGCGAGAGCCGCGCGATCAGCCCGAAGTAGACGCCGAACCCATCGGCCCGCTCGCACCAGCTCTGCACGCCAAACGCGGCAATCCCGGCCAGCTGCACGCCGCCGTAGGCGAGCATCAGGGTTGCGAGCAGGTCCGGGTTGTCCTTGCTCGGATAGACGAGCTCCAGCCAGGCGAAGCCAAGCAGCGTCGCCGCTGCCGGCCAGCGGCCGAGCCACCGCGGGTAGGAGCCGAGCAGCGCCCCACGCCGGTAGCCGGCACGCTGTAGCAGCCAGCCTGCGAGCCGTCCGAGCGCGCGCCACGGATTGAACGGGCGGAAGATGTCCCCGACGAACGCGCTTGCGATCGGGATGCCGACCCAGAAGATCACGTAAACGGACGTCGGGGCGAGGTTCGAGGTGAAGTTCTGTTCGCCCGCGAGTCCCGCGTAGACAACGATCGCGAACAGCGCCACACCGAGGAGCCCACACAGCCATTCCAGCGGCTTTGGGACCCGCAGCAGCACCCTCCCCGGAGGACGCTGCAAACGTGGCTTTGACCACAGGCTCCACAGCGCCAGGAACGAGATCACCATCACCCCGGTCGCCGTCCAGGCGAACAGCCAGGCCGGGATCGGCAGGTCGGCGCGGCCCACGATCCCGTGCGCCGACGCCGACGCCGGCGCGAGCAACGAGGCGAGCAGCGCCGCCGGGCACGCCCATCGAAGTAGCGGGCGTGCCCGGCGCGTGCGCACCCTCAGCTCTGCTTGACTTCGACGTTGCCGCAGAGGATCGCCGGGTCGTTGGACATCGCCTGCATGAACGCCATCGAGGCGGGCGCCGAGCCGATCTGGTTCTGCTGGCTGGCCGGCGTCGGTTTCGCGTGGACGACCATGAAGTAACCCGGACCGATCACCCGCTGATGGACGATCAGGTTGACCGTTCCATAGGCTTCGCCCTTGCCGTTGGCGACCAGGTCCGGCAGCACGACGGCCATGTTCGAGACCTGCTTGCTCGCGGGACTGCAGGCGCCGTCCGGGCCGTGCAGGTGGTTGGCGTGACGGCTGTAGGGCACGAGGCCCGTGATCCGTCGCCAGCCGGTCAGGTGGTCGCCGACCTGTTCAAAGTGTCCTTCGCCCGAGGCCGTGCTCGGCTCAAACGGCATCCCTTCGGCGGCCTTTGCGCTCGACTGCATTTCTTTCATCTCGCTCGCGCTCATGCCCTTCATCGAGCCGGTGGTCTGCGTCTTTGCCTTGCTCGACGCGTCCCATACGGCCATCGGTTTGAAGGCGACGGTCGCCTCGGTCTTGGCGCCGCTGGAGCCGCCACAGGCGCTCAGGCCCAGCGTCGTCAACGCGAGCAGCGCGCCGAGCGCGAGCAGCCGCCGTCCGCCGGTGAGTTCGATTCGCCTGCGGGGTATCTGCATTTGCTCTCCTTGGTTGAGGGTTGTGCGCAGCATGATTTGCGTGGTTGAGCGGAGCCCCGCGGGTGATCCCCCACGCCGAGCCGCCGGCGCCGGTGAGCGACCGGTGGCGCCTTCGGAGATGCGCCGCCCTGGCAGCAGCGCAAGTGCCAGCAGCACGAACAGCGGCCCCGCGTTGGGGTCGGTCGCATGACCGGTCGTGAATCCGCCGAGGCTCTGGCCGAGCGCCCAGTAGAGGGTCGAGAGCAGCACTCCGAGCAGCAGCGCCTCCCTACGAAAGCGCGTCCACACGCCCACCCCGATCGCCAGCGAGAGGATCGCGAGCACGATCGCGATCGCCGCGCCGTGACCTTTGGTCGTGCTGGCCAGCGAGGTTTGCAGGCTCGCGAGCCAGTGCATCGAGTTGCCCGATGCCGTCTTCAGGGCTTCGCTGGTGGCGTTGGCCATGCGGTTGACCGACAGACACCACAACGCGGTGGCGCTAAGCCACAGCACCGACCACACGATCAGCCCACCCCGTTCGCCGATCAGGCCGGCGCCCGCAGCGGTGCCCACACCTCTGCGAGATTGCGTGGCGCCATCCGCCGCTCCCTCGGGGACTGCGCTCGCGGTGCTCGCCGAGTGTTCGACCCCTTCGGCCTCGTCGTCGGGCCACACGAGCAGGCCGATCAGGCCGTACAGCAGCACCGCGCCGGGCGCACCAGTCAGCGGTGAGGCCATCCCCATCGGGATCATCCCAAAGCCCTCGCCGAACCACCACACCACGAAGGCCCAGGCAAAGGAGACGACGAGCGCCGGACGGGCCGTGCGCCGGAAGAGCAGGCCCAGCCCGATGGCGATTTGCAGGAGCGCGAACAGCGTGTTCCACAATGTGAGATCACGCCCGGCGAAATGCGCCGCCGAGACGATCGGCCGGCCGATCCACGCGGGCTGACCAATCGCGCCCGGCTCGATGATTTCTTTGAGAAAGCCCTGCGAATACATGAACGACTGGAACTGCAGTGCCCCGTCCAGCAGCCAGATCAAGCCAAGCGTGATCCGCAGGCCGCCGCGGGTGATTGAAAATCTCATTCTTTCTTCCTTCCACGTGTCGATCGCCCAGGCACGGTCGCGAAGACCGACGAGCCGGGCGCGGTTTGGTGGTCTCTAGGAGCAGTGAGCCGCAGCCCTGGCGGGCGGCGGCGCACGGCCGGCGAGCGCGGCGGCGATCAGACGACCGCCGCGGGGGAAGGAATGCTCGGTGGGATGCGCGAGCCGCAGTCCGGGTGTGCCAGCGGCCCCGGCCTTACGGGCCCGCTGGGTGCAACGGCGATGCAGCGCGACGATCAGGCGCTCGCCGGGTCGCCTTGCGAGCAGCGCCGCAGCGAGCAGCAGCGCCGGCAGCAGGTACAGCGCGCCTTCGACCAGAATGTGGGACACGGCCACGACGGTGGATCATACCGACACGATGTCGATCCAGACGGCCCCCAACCGCCGGATCTCGAGTTGAGCAGTGGTAGATTCGCGAGGATGACGCCAGCGCCCGAGCGCAAGGGTCTCGACCGGCGCATGATCCTGCCGCTCGCCGTGATCGTTGTGATCGCCGGCGGGTTCGCGCTGCTGTTCCAGAACACCAGCCGCAACTCCCAGCCGCTGGCGGCCGGCACGCACAGTTCAAGATCGGCGAGCTTCCTCGGCGACGAACTCTCCCCACCGAAGGCCGCGCCGGCGCTGTCGCTGCGCAACTACCTGGGAGAAAGAATCAACATCGACCAATACCGCGGCACGGCGCTGCTCGTCACATTCCTCTACACCCACTGCCCCGAGATCTGCCCACTGATCACCGCCGACCTACACGCCGCGCTTGGCCTGATGAGCCCGAAGACGGCCTCCAAAGTGCAGATCGTCGCGGTCTCGGTCGACCCACGCGGAGATACGCCGCGGACGGTCGCGGCGTACCTGAAGGTGCACGAAATGACCGGACGCATGAAGTACCTGATCGGCTCACCACGGGAACTCGGGCATGTTTGGCAGAGGTGGGGAGTCGGCTCCGAACGCGACGCCGAAAACCCCGACTTCATCAACCACTCCGCGCTCGTCTACGGAATAAACGCGTCGGGCCAGCTGAAGACGGTCTACATCGGCTCAAGCTTCCAGCCGAGCGAAGTCGCCCACGACGTGCCGCTGCTGGCCTCACAGTAATCCGTGGCGCCAATCACCAGCAGGTTCGACGCCGCGACCCTCAACCAACGCCCCAGATTACGCGCGAAACTCGCGCCAGTCCAAGCGCGGACCGGGCATTTTCAAGCGGTCTTGAGCGGCCCCACACCGGGCGCCTGACTCATCAACCGAACGGCCCGATTCCCCTCAACCGCGCGGAAAACACCACGCCCCAGACCGGCCGGCGCGGCGTCCGCGGCCCAACCGGCGCCGCTAGATCGTCCCGCGCCGCGCGGCGAAGAAGCCGCTCAGCAGCGTCCCGCACTCCTGTCCCAGCACGCAGCCGCGCACCTCGGGGCGGTGATTCAGCCGGGGCTCTGCGAGCACGTCGAGCACGCTGCCCGCGGCGCCCCCCTTCGGGTCGCTCGCGCCGTAGATCACGCGCGGCACGCGCGCGAGCACGATCGCGCCGGCGCACATCGCGCAGGGCTCGAGCGTCACATACAGCGCCGCCTCCAGCACGCGCCAGCTGCCGAGCGCCCGCGCGGCCTCGCGCAGCGCGAGGAT
Organism: uncultured Solirubrobacterales bacterium; assembly: GCA_963774785.1. Taxonomy (GTDB): domain Bacteria; phylum Actinomycetota; class Thermoleophilia; order Solirubrobacterales; family Solirubrobacteraceae; genus Palsa-744. The sequence continues at coordinate 86,439 of CAVZGH010000001.1, forward strand.
CTCGGCGTGCGCGGTCGGGTCCTGGCGCAGCTCGCGCTCGTTGCAAGCCGCCGCGATCACCTCGCGGCCGCGCACGACGATGGCGCCGATCGGCACATCGCCGTGCTCTGACGCGCGCTCGGCCTCGCGCAGAGCGAGGCGCATGAAGCGCTCGTCTTCTGCTGGTTGGGGTTGTTGTCGTGGTGGTTGTGGTTGCATCTCCAGTGCGTACAGCCATGGTGTTCACCGAAAAATAAAGGGGCTGGGTGCTTGTATATAAAATAGAAACTGCGTGAAACTATAGTTATACGAGTTCAAAAAGCACAGTGCTCCCCCGCCGCCTTTATCTCGCGCGCGCCCGTCGCTACGCACGAGCCACTCACGACCCGGGCGGGCCCCTCTGCGACAGTACACGGCGCCCAGCCCGATCCGACGGATCATGATTACGCCAAGCCCAATGCCCGCGCCTGCCCACCAACGCCCCCGCCCCGCGAACACCGCCCGCCGGCTCTGCCTGCTCGCGGGAACCTGCGCGGCGCTCGCAATCGCGTTTGCGGCGGCGATCGCCCCATCGACGAGCTTCGCCGCGGGCACGCACGCGGGGTCATACGCCCAGAACGAGATCCTCGTCAGGTACACGGCCGCCGGACCGGCGCTCGCACATGCCGCCGACGTCGCTGGGAAGGGGGACCGCGGGAAGGCGGCCGGGGAAGACACGGGAACGAGCACGGGCTCAGGCGAAACGGAAGCGCCGGACGCGCACACCCGGCTGTTGCGCCTGCCGCGCGGGGCCAGCGTGCCGGCCGCACTCGCGCGCTTGCGCCGGCGCCGCGGCGTGCTGTGGGCGGTCCCCGACTACACGGCCCACATCGCCGGCACGTTCATCCCCAACGACCCCGGCACCGGCGGCGCGCCGACCGACTGGAAGCAGCTGCAGTGGAACTTCGTCGGGACGTTCGGCGTGAACGCGCCCGAAGCCTGGGCGAACGTCGCCGCCGACGGGCATCCAGGCGGGCGCGGCGTGATCGTCGCGGTGCTCGACACCGGCGTCGCCTACGCCAACCGCGGGCGCTTTCGCCGCTCGCCGGACTTCTCGCGCTACGAGTTCGTCAAAGGCTATGACTTCATCGCGCGCTCGCCCTACCCCAACGACCACAACGGCCACGGCACGTTCGTCGCCGGCACGATCGCCGAGGCCACGAACAATCATTTCGGCCTCACGGGCCTCGCCTACGGCGTGCGCCTGATGCCCGTGCGCGTGCTCAACAGCCAGGGCGAAGGCGACGCCTCGACGATCGCCGAAGGCGTGCGCTTCGCCGTCAGCCACGGCGCCCAGGTGATCAACCTCTCGCTCGAGTTCGGCTCAGAAGTCACCGCCGCCGACATCCCCGAGCTGATCGAAGCGCTGCGCTATGCCCGCCGACGCGGGGTCGTCGTGGTCGCCGCGGCCGGCAACGAGGGCCACGCGACGATCGCCTACCCCGCGCGGGCAGCCGACGTGATCGCCGTCGGCGCGAGCACCGAACACGGCTGCCTGGCCAACTACTCAAACGACGGCGCCGGGCTGACGCTCGTCGCCCCCGGCGGCGGCGCCGACGCCGATCTCCCCGGCGACCCCAACTGCCACCCCGAAGAACCCTCCGGCCGTGACGTCTACCAGATGACCTTCACCGGCTCCTCTCCCCAGCGCTTCGGCTTCCCCGCCGGCTACGAAGGCACCTCGATGGCCTCCCCCCACGTCGCCGCGACCGCGGCGCTGATCATCGCCTCGGGCGTGCTGGGAAAGCACCCGACACCGGCGCAGGTGATCGCGCGACTGCGCGCGACGGCGCGCCCGCTTGGGGGACCTGCGGACGCGCGGCTGTACGGGGCGGGGCTGGTCAATGCGGCGGCCGCCACGGCGCCCGGTGGGCCGGGGGCGGTGGGGTAGGGAGCTCCCCAGGAATCTCGCGACGATCGAGCCCCGGCAGGCCCTCTCGCTTTGGACTCGCCTGGGCCTGGAAAATGTACTCCGGGCGTGAGTATGATATACTACGGGCATGAGCAAACGACTGCAGGTGGTTGTCAAAGACGCGGATTTCGAGCGCTACCAGCGTACGGCCCAAGCACAGGGTGTCAACATCTCCGAATGGGTGCGCCAAGCGTTGCGCGTGGCTGAGCGAGAACGCTCCAGCGGGGACGTCGAGGCCAAGCTCGCGGCGATACGCAAGGCGGTCAACCACGAAACGGGTGGACGCGAAGTCGATATCGACACGATGCTGGCCGAGACCGAGGCGGGACGCCTGGCCGAGATCGAGGCGGGGCTCGCCGGCGCGGACGGCACGTGATCTTCGTCGATGCGAACGTCCCGATGTATCTCATCGGACGTGACCATCCCCACAAGGTCGATGCGCAGTCGATCATCGAGCGATTCGCCGGTGAACGACGGCGGCTGGTGACTAGCAGCGAGATCTTCCAAGAGATCCTCAACCGCTTCGTCTCGACCGATCGTCGAGACAAGATCGAGTTCGCCTTCGAAACCCTGCAAGCGATCGTCGATCAGGTGCTCGCAGTCGAGAGCGCCGACGTGTTCGCCGCCAAGGACCTCGTCCACGCGCACCCAAAGCTTTCAGCGCGCGACGCCATCCATATCGCGGTGATGCGCCACCATCAGATCCCCGAGATCCTCAGCTTCGACCGCGACTTCGACACGGTGGCGGGGATTACCCGGCTGCCGGGGTTGGATCGCCCCTGAGCCGCCGGGGCTTCGCACGGACAGCCGTGCACGGATGCACGCTTGTCGGGTGACAGTTGCGCACCCATGATCGCCCCCGACCTCCTGTTGCGCACATGATCGCCCCCACCCCCGACCACCTCCCCGCAACCCAAACCCAAGCCCCGGCGCGCTGCGATCTGGCGGTGCTCGGCGGCGGGATCGTGGGGCTGGCGGTCGCGCGCGAGCTCGCCCGACGCCACCCGCGCCTGTCGGTCTGCGTGCTCGAGCGCGAGACGTCGATCGGGACTCACCAGACCGGTCACAACTCGGGCGTGATCCACGCGGGCGTCTACTACGCGCCCGGCTCGCTGAAGGCGCGGCTGTGCGTCGCGGGGGCGCGCGAGCTGTATGCGTACTGCGAATCCCGCGGGATCGCCGTCGAGGCGTGCGGCAAGCTGATCGTCGCGACCGACGCCCGTGAGCTCGACCGCCTGGAGAAGCTCGAGCGGCGGGGGCACGCCAACGGCGTGCCGGGCCTGCGTCGCCTCGACGCGCGCGGGATCGAAGCGCTCGAGCCCCACGCGCGCGGAATCGCCGGGCTGCACTCGCCCGGCACCGGGATCGTTGACTTCGGCGCGGTCGCGCGCGCGTACGCCACAGACGTGCTCGAAGCCGGTGGGAGCGTCGTGACCGGGTGCGCGGTCGAGGGGGTCAGCGAGCACGGCGCCGCGCTGCGGCTGACGCACTCCCAGGGCGCGACCGAGGCCGGGCACGCGATCTTCTGCGCGGGCGCCTGGTCTGACCGGCTCGCGGTCACGGCGGGTGCTTCGCCCGACCCACGGATCGTGCCGTTCCGCGGCGCCTACCTGCGACTCGTGCCCGCGCGCCGCGGGCTCGTGCGTTCGCTGATCTACCCCGTGCCCGACCCCGCGCTGCCGTTCCTCGGCGTGCATCTCACGAGGCACATCGACGGGGACGTGCTGATCGGGCCGACCGCTTTGCTGGCGGGGGCGCGCGACGCTTACGAGCTGCGGCGGGTGCGGCGCGCGGACCTGCTCGAGACGCTCGCCTGGCCCGGGTCGTGGCGGATGTTCCGCCGCTGGTGGCGCACCGGTTTGACCGAGCTGCGCCACGCGGCGCTGCGCTCGACGCTCGTACGCGAGGCCGCGCGGTACGTGCCGGAGCTGCGGGCAGGAGATGTCGAGCCAGCCGGCGCGTTCGCCGGGGTGCGCGCGCAGGCGCTCGGGCGCGACGGGCGGCTCGTGGACGACTTCGTGTTCTCGGCGACGCCGCGTGCGCTGCACGTGAGGAACGCGCCCTCGCCGGGGGCCACCTCTTCGCTGGCGATCGGGCGGTATGTGGTGGCGGAGGCCGAGCGGGGGTTTGGGCTCTAGGGCTGATCGGCCGCCTGCGTGACGAGTCCCACCCCGAGGATCTCGCGCGCCTGCGCCGGCGTCGCGACGGGCCGTCCGAGCGCCTCGCAGATGGTCCGCGCGCGCGCGACGAGCTGACCGTTTGACTCGGCGTGCTCGCCGGGGGCGGTGTAGACGACGTCCTCGAGACCGGTGCGAATGTGGCCGCCGAGCGCGAGCGTGAGCGCCATCGTCGGGAAGTGCCGCGGGATCGCGGTCACCGCCCAGGGGACGCCGTCGGGCACGAGCCCGGCGAACAGCGAGACGGTCGCGGCGCTCGCGGGGGCGCCGCCGGCGACGCCGAGGATCATGTGCATCATGCCCGGCGCGCCTTTCGTCGCGCCCTGCGCCGCGAGCTTGGCCGCGGTGAGCGCCATGCCGAGGTCGAAGCACTCGTACTCGGGAACGATTCCGCGCTCGGCGAGCTCCGCGGCGATCTCCTCGATCAGCGAGCGGGGATTCAACAGCACGTCGTCGCCGGAGCCGAAGTTCATGCTGCCGCAGTTGACCGTCGCGAGCTCCGGCCCGGCGTCGATCGCGCGGCGGCTCTCGCGGTCGGGCTCCGGCAGCCGCCCGCCGGTCGCGAGCTGCGCGCCGGTCGTGAAGTTCAGCACGACCTCCTCGCCGGCCTGCTCGTGGATCGCCCGCTTGATCGCGAGATAGTCTTGCGGCGCCTGGCTGATCTCCCCGCCGGCCGTGCGGGCGTGGATATGGAGCACGCTCGCGCCGGCGCGAGCGGCGTCGAGCGCTGCGTCGATCACGTCGGAGCGGGTTGCCGGCTGGTTCGGGTTGGTCGTGACAATTCCCCCTGAGACCGCGCAGGTCAGGATCGCGGGCTCCTCCGCCTGTACCGCGGCGGTTCGCGCGAACGCCCGCGCGCTCGCCGCGCCGGCTCGCATGCTCATCGTGGTGCCCCATGTCTCTTCGTGTGCTCGCTCACCGGCGCTCCTCGTTGTCCCAGCCGACCTGCCACCTGTTCGGGGCCCGTGGCCCGCGCTATGTCCAAGGTACTCAATCGGTTTCCCGCGTGGTGGTCGGAGACCTGCAAATGGCCGTGCGTGTTTGCGGAGAGGATTTGAAAGCATGGATGGATGGCGATGCGCGTGGGAATCGATCTCGTGTCCATAGACTCGGTGCATGAGTCGATCCGCGAGCACGGCGCGCGCTATCTTGAGCGCGTCTACACCGAACAGGAGCTGCGCGACTGCGACACCGGGCAGGGTCCCGTCGCCGAGCGCCTCGCCGCCCGCTTCGCCGCGAAGGAGGCCACGATCAAGGTGCTCCGTCCCCAGCCGGACACAGCGCTTCCCTGGCGTTCGATCGAAGTCGTGCGCCACAGCTCCGGATGGGTCGGGCTCGAGCTCTCCGGCCCGGCGGCGGCGCTCGCGCGGGCGGCGGGGCTGCATGACTTCGCGCTCTCCATCACCCACGAGCAGGGTCACGCGGCGGCCGTCGTGATCGCCGAGCGGAGCACTTCAGGAATCGGGCAGACGAACCGATGAGGGGGGCGTGAACATCTCCGTCGACACCGACCAGGCGTTCCTCGCGACGGTTCGCCGGGTCGCCGGCGAGGTCGCGGCGCCGAACGCCGACGCCGTCGACCGCGAGGCGCGCTTTCCGGCAGAGACGCTCGACGCGCTCCGCGCGGAGGGAGGGCTGTCGGCCTTCATACCCACCGAGCTGGGTGGGGGTGGCGTCGCGTTTGAGACGATCGCCGCCGCCTGCTTCGAGCTCGGGCGCCGCTGTGGCGCGAGCGCGATGGTGTTCGCGATGCACCAGATCCAGGTCGTCTCGATCGTCCGCCACCTCGACGACGCGCCATGGTTCGAGGAGTATCTGCGGCAGGTCTCTGCTGAGCAGCGGCTGGTCGCGTCCGTGACCTCCGAGGTCGGCACCGGCGGGGACATGGGCCGCTCGGTCGCCGCCCTCACTCCCGCCGAAGACGGCTCGTGCGTGTTCGAGAAGCAGGCCCCGACCGTCAGCTACGGCGCCTACGCCGACGACCTGTTCGTGACGTTGCGCCGCGCCCCCGCGGCCGAGCCCAGCGACCAGGTCGTGGTCCTCGCTCGCAAGGACCAGCTCGAGCTCGAGCAGACCGGCACGTGGGATCCCCTGGGGATGCGCGGGACCTGCTCGCCGGGGTACCTCGTGCGCGGCACGATCGCGCCCGAGCAGGCGCTCGCGACGCCGTTTCCGCGCGTCTCGGCCGAGTCGATGGTGCCGGTCTCGCACATCCTCTGGTCGCACCTGTGGCTCGGCATCGCCACCGACGCATTCGACCGCGCGCGCGCCTTTGTGCGCGCCGCCGCCAAGAAAAGCCCCGGCGAGACGCCGCCGATCGCGGTGCGACTCTCGCACCTGATGAGCGAGCTGTCGCTGTTGCGTGCCGAGGTGGGCTCCGCGCTGAGCGAGTTCGTCGAGGCTTCCTCGGAGCCGGGTCGCGAGTCGCTCACGACGATGGCCTCGGCGCTGCGCTTCAACAACCTCAAGATCGCCGCCTCCGAGCAGGCCCCCCGCGTCTGCCAGGGCGCGCTCGGGGTATGCGGGATCGTCGGCTTCAAGAACGACACGCCGTTCAGCGTCGGGCGCCATCTGCGCGACACGATGTCGGCCTGCCTGATGGTCGCCAACGAGCGCATCCACCAGACCAACGCCAGCCTGCTATTGATCGCGAAGGACGTCTGATGGCCGAGCTGCGCCCCGCCAGCCCCGACCAGGCCGAGCTGCTCTCGCAGTTGCTCGCCCACCGCCTGCTGATCGAGACCGGCGTGCCTGGGATCTACGGCCGCGGCGGCGACTTCGAGGACGTGCGCGAGCGCGTCGCCGCGCTCGTCACGCGGGCGGGCGCCGGCGATCGCCCCGAGCAGCTGCGCTTCCCGCCGGTGATGCCGCGCCACGACCTGGAGACGGTCGGCTATCTCAAATCCTTCCCCCACCTCGCCGGCTCGATCTTCTCCTTCGAGGGTACCGAGGGCCAGGCCGCCGAGCAGTATGAGCGCGCCTGCCGTCACGAGGACTGGAGCGAGTTCCAGGACATGACCGACCTCGTGCTCACGCCGGCAGCCTGCTACCCGGTCTACCCGGCGATCGCCGCGCGCGGCCCGCTCGCGCCCGGTGGCCGCACGGTCGACGCCGGCGGCTCCTACGTCTTCCGCCACGAGCCCTCCGGCGATCCGGCGCGACTGCAGATGTTCCACCAGCGCGAGATCGTCCGCCTCGGCGAGCCCGAGACCGTCCAGGAGTGGCGCGAGGTGTGGCGCCACCGCGCGGTCGAGCTGCTCGGCTCGCTCGGCCTGGAGGTCCAGCTCGAGGTCGCGACCGACCCCTTCTTCGGCCGCTCCGGCCGGATGCTCGCCGCCAGCCAGCGCCAGCAGCAGCTGAAGTTCGAGGTCGTCACCCAGATCGCCGGCCCCGAGCCGACCGCCGTCGCCTCGTTCAACTACCACCAGGACCACTTCGCCTCTTCCTACGGCCTGCGCATGGCCGACGGCTCGCAGGCGCACACCGCCTGCCTTGGCTTCGGCCTCGAGCGGATCACGATCGCGCTGCTGCGCGCGCACGGGCTGGAGCCTCGAGGGGTGGCCGGACGCTGTGCGCGAGCGACTCTGGGAGCGATGACGCAACAGCGGGAGCTGGCGGCGGGCTGGCAGGCGGCGCGCGCGCCCGCCGACCTGCATGCGGATCCGACGGGTATCGACACGCTGCACTGGATCCCGGCGCGGGCGCCGGGGACGGCCGCGGCCGCCCTGCGCGACGCCGGGGAATGGCAGCTCGGCGACCGCCACGACTTCGACGCCGAGGACTGGTGGTTTCGCACGAGCTTCCCCTTCCGCGCCGAGCCGATCGTCGCGCCGGGCGAGGAGACGTGGCTGTGCCTCGACGGGATCGCAACCGTCGCCGAGGTCTACCTCAACGGTGAGCTCCTGTTCGAGAGCGAGTCGATGTTCGCCGCGCACGCGCTCGACATCTCAGGCCGGCTGCGCGAGGGTGAGCAGAATGAGCTGGCGATCCGCTGCCGCGGGCTCGGACCGCTACTGGCGGTGCGCCGCCGCCCGCGGGCACGCTGGCGCACGCGGCTGATTGACGACGGCAACCTGCGGTTCTTCCGCACGATGCTGCTCGGCCGGATGCCGGGGCTCGCGCCCGGGCCGCCGGTCGTGGGGCCGTGGCGGGCAGTGCGACTCGAGCGTCGCCGGAGGATCGACGTCGCCGAGCTAACACTGCGCACGCGGCTCGACGGCGAGGCTGGTGTGCTGTCGGTGCACGCCTGCCTGCGCCCGTTGGGAGATGCAAAGGCGAGCTCTGTCGAAGCTGAGCTGAGCGGGCCATCGGGGTCGCATCGTGCGCAGCTCGCGCTGCACGCCGCCGACGAGAGACCGCCCACGCCCGACGGCAAAGCGAACGACTCCAGCGCAGCGAGGGACGCCTCCGGAGAAACGGCGGGCGATTCCGGCGACCACGTGATAGCGAGCGGCGAGCTGCGCCTGCCGGGCGTCGCGCGATGGTGGCCGCACACCCACGGCGAGCCGGCGCTGCACGACGTGCGCCTCGTGGTGCATTTCGATGATGACGGCGTCAATGAGCAGACAGCGATCGATGCCGGCCGCGTCGGCTTTCGCGAGCTCGCGTTCGGCGCCGGGCCGGGGCCCAACCACGACGTCGAAGAGGACGGCCTCGACCTGCACGTGAACGGCGTCCCGGTCTTCGCCCGCGGGGCCGTCTGGACCCCGATCGACCCGATCGGGCAGGCGCCGTCGACGGACGAGCTGCGCGCGGAACTGGAGCGCGTGCGCGACGCCGGCATGAACATGCTGCGCCTGCCTGGCACGGGCGCGTATGAGACCGGCGCGTTCCACGACCTGTGCGACGAGCTCGGGATCCTCCTCTGGCAGGACTTCATGTTCGCCAACCTCGACTACCCGCTCGCCGACGAAGGCTTCCGCGAAAGCGTCACGCGGGAGGCGAACGAGGTGCTCGCCTCGCTCGGCGGCCATCCGAGCCTCACGGTGCTGTGCGGCAACAGCGAGGTCGAGCAGCAGGCGGCGATGATGGGGTTCGACGCCTCGACAGCGCGCGGCGAGCTGTTCGGCGAGCTGCTGCCCGAGCTCGTCCGCGCGAGCGGCGCCGACGCGCTGTACATCCCCTCCGCGCCCTGCGGGGGCGATCTCCCCTTCCACCCCGACCGCGGGATCGGCACCTACTATGGCGTCGGCTGCTACCGGCTGCCGCTCGAGGACGTGCGTCGCGCGGGCGTGCGTTTCGCCGCCGAGTGCCTCGCCTTCTCACACGTGCCGCCCGCGGAGACGATCGAGGAAATGCTGCCCTCGGCGCCCGCGCGGCTGGCGGGAAACGACCCGTTGTGGAAGGCGGGCGTCCCCCGCGAGAACGAGGCTGACTGGGACTTCGAGGACATCCGCGACCACTACCTGCGGTTGCTCTACGGCGTAGACGCCGCCGATCTGCGCCACGTCGACCGCGCGCGCTACCTCGAGCTCTCGCGGATGCTCACAGGGGAGATCCTCGCCGAGGTCTTCGGCGAGTGGCGCCGCGCCGGCTCGCCCTGCGGCGGCGGGCTCGTGCTGTGGCTGCGCGACCTCCTCCCCGGCGCCGGGTGGGGCCTGGTCGACCATCGCGGCCGGGCGAAGCTCGCCTACCACCACCTCGCCCGCGCGCTCGCGCCGGTCGCCGTGTGGACGACCGATGAGAACCTCGGCGGCATCGCCGTCCACGTCGCCAACGACCTGCCGGAGCCGTTGCGCGCGTCGCTGCGCGTGGCGCTCTACCGCGAAGGCGAGCGGTGCGTCGAGCAGGCCAGCGTGCCGGTCGAGCTCGCGCCGCACAGCCAGGGGGGGTGGAACGTCGAGGCGGTGATCGGGCACTTCGTCGACGCGGCGTGGGCGTACAAGTTCGGGCCGCCGGCGACGGACGCGATCGTGGTCAGCCTCGAAGCGGCCGGGGACGGTGACGGGGATGCCGGGAACGACCCCCCCGAGGAGCACCGGGCCGGGGGGCCGGGCGCGAACATCATCTCCCAGGCCTTTCGCTTCCCCGCGGGACGCCCGCTCGAGCGCGAGCCGCTGGAGCGGCTCGGCCTGGCTGCCCAGGCGGAGGCGCTGACGGACGGAAACGTGCGGGTGGCAATCTCGAGCAGACGGCTGGCCTACGGGGTGGAGGTTCACGCGCCCGGGTTCGTCGCGGAGGACGCGGGCTTCTCGATCGAGCCCGGCGACAGCGAGCGGGTGGTGATGCTGCGCCCGTGCACGCCCGGCACGGCGTTTGCGGGGTGCAAGGTTACGGCGGTGAATCTGCAGAGGCGGGCGTCGGTCGGAGCTGCGGACGCGTCATCGTGAGCGCAACAGCCCACGACTTCATACGTTCACCAGACCGCGATGGCCCGCGGATAGGGGTGCTCGCGCAGCTTGCGGTCCTTGGTGACCAGCCTCCACCCGTGCTCGATCGCCGTCGCGTAGATCATGCGGTCGGCGGGATCCCCTGGGAAGGACGACGGCAGCCCGACGGCGGTGTCGGCGATCGCGGGAGTGACGCCGACCGTGCGCAGCTCGGCGGCGAGCTCCTGCAGCCAGGAGCGAATCGGGATCGTGACGCTGATCCGCTCGTTCCGCGCCAGCCAGGCAAGCTCGAACCATGAGATCGCGGCGACGGCAAGCTCGGTCGCACCGTCCAGCGCCTCGGCAGCCGCGGCGCTGATCCGGTCCGGCTCGGCCGACCACCACTGGACGACATGAGTGTCGAGCAAAACCGTGCTCACGAGAAAACCGCGCTCACGAGAGGTTCCAGGCCGTTCCCGTCGTGAACAGATCCTCCTCCTGCACCGCCGTCATCGCAACCCCCGCGAGCCTCCCCCTGATCGACTGAGCCCCAACCGGAGGCACGAGCCGCGCCACCGTGCGGCCGTGCTTGGTGATCTCCAGCTCCTCACCGTCGGCCACCTCATCGAGCAGGGCGAGGATCTTGGCCTTCGCCTCCGTTGCGGTCACCCTCCTGGTCATATGGTCATTATACAGATCTTCAAAGCTCTTACAGCGTGGAGTGATTCTGAGGAGGGTCAGATGCGTGAGGCCCTGGAGTGTCCGCAACTAGCATGGCTGATATGCGCCTCCTGTGTTGGATGCCGATATGTCAGCTGGCGATAATTGTCGAACGGCAAGGAGGCGCCCGATCGTGCTGGGACGAGCCTCGCGAATAGCCCTGATCGCGTGCCTGCTGGCGGGTGCGCTGGCGGGCCTCGCGGGCGCGCTGGCGAATGTCGCACAGGGGGAACCGGAATGGACGACCTACCATCGCGATCCGGGCCGCTCGGGCGACGATCCCGAAGCGACCCAGCCGATCGCGCCGGTCCAGGCCTGGCAGAGCGAGAACCTCGGCGCGCCGATCTGGGGGCAGCCGCTCGTGCTCGGCTCGCACGTATACGTGGCGACCGTGGGAGATGAGATCTATGAGCTGAACGCGGCGACCGGCGCTGTCGAATGGCAGCAGAGCGCCGGCACGCCGGTGCCCGCGGGCGAACTGCCATGCGGGGACATCACGCCGACGGTCGGGATCGTCGGGACGCCGGCGATCGATACTTCGACGGGCGCGATCTATGCGGTCGCCGACACTTGGAACGCGCGCACGCGTGAAGCGCAGCACGTGCTCGTGGGCTACAGGCTGAGCAACGGCGAACAGGTTCTGAGCACTCCGGTCGACCCTCCGGGCTCAGAACCCAAGGACTACCTGCAGCGCACCGCGCTCAACCTCGACGGGGGCGAAGTCATCTTCGGCCTCGGCGGCAACGACGGCGACTGCGGCGAATATCGAGGCACGATCGTCGCCGCCCCGGAGAACGGCGGAGCGCCGCGCTTCTGGCAGGTGCCGATCAAGCCGCCGGCCGAATGGGGCGGGGCGGTGTGGGCGCCCAGCGGTCCGACGGTGGATTGGGAAGGCAACGTGTACGCGACCACCGGCAACCCCGACCCGCCTGACGGGGATGAACTGCACACCTACGACTACTCCGACAGCGTGCTCGAGCTGGGCCTCGCCGACTTCGTCGCCGACCCCCTGACAGAACAGGGGCCGCCGCTCGGCTGGTTCGAGCCGCCGTCGTGGAAGTACGAAAGCGAACACGACCTCGACCTGTCCTCGGCCGACGCCGAGCTCCTGCCCGGCGGGTTGCTGTTCCAGGCGGGCAAGGACGGGGTCGGGTATCTGATCGACGAGGCCGGCATGGACACCGGCGCGCCGGCGGTGTACAGCCACGAAGTGTGCGGCGGGCACGGCAGCTTCGGCGGGGATGCATACGCGGGCGGAGCGGTCAGCGCCATCGACCCGACCGCGACCGGCACGATCTACATCCCCTGCACCACCGGCACGCAGGCGCTGGCGTACAACGACGCAGGCCCGGCAGGGCCGTCGTTCACGCCGCTGTGGCAGGGGCCGTCCGACGCGTTCGGTCCGCCGATCGTCTCGGGCGGGCTCGTCTGGATGGTGGCAACCGGTGGGTTCAACGGGGGCGGCACGACGCTCTACGGTCTCGACCCGGCGATGGGTGTGCCGACCTACACGGAGACACTGCCAAGCGCGGTGGCCGACCACTTCGCCTCGCCGAGCGCCGCGGGTGGGAGGTTGTTCGTATCGACCGGATCGAGCGTGACGGCGTTTCAGATCGCGCGGTTGCCGGTTGGAGAGACGGCGGTGCCCCCAGGCGCAAAGGGGCAGACGTCCACAACCGGCGCAGGGGTGTCAAACGTGCCGACGCTACTGCACAAACACTTGCGCGCGGGTCCACGAGGGCGCGTGCGGGTGGCGCTGCACTGTCCCGCGGCGGCAGGCAATTGCAAGGGCACGGTCACGCTGATCGCCGAGATCACCGCGGTCGTTCACCGGGACAACAACCAGATACGACGCGTCGTGGCGATCAGGCTCACGCGGGCGCGGTACCGGTACCGCGCCGGGCCTCATGGCAACGGCGACTTCACCGTAATCTTGCGACTGGACCATGGCATCAGGGCGCTGCTGCGCCGCCATCACGACCGTCTGGCGGTGCGGATGGTAATCCAGGCGACGGGGGGCGGAACGCGGAGGGTGGCGGCGGTGTTGACGTGAAGTCTGTGACGAGCGGAGATAGCACACACGGCAAGTTCACGGTTCGGGGTGCCGGTTTTCTGTCACGGTGCAGACTCGGCGTCATCGCCATGACCATGCTCGCCCTGGCTGGCGCCGGTCCGGCATTTGCGGAAGTCACCGGTCAAGCGGACAATCTGCGCACGGGCTGGTATCCGGACGAGCCGTCGCTTACACCCAGCCTACTTGGCAGCGGAAACTTCAAGCAGGTCTTCGACGACTCCCTCGAAGGCCAGATCTACGCCCAGCCGCTGGTCGCCAACGGGACGCTGTTGGTGGTGACCGAGGACAACTGGGCGTATGGCCTGGACCCCACCACGGGAGCCGTTCGCTGGGAAAAGCAGTTCGGCACGCCCGTGAGCGCAGGCGAAGGACCGAGCTACACGATCCAATGCACCGATCTCGAACCGCACGTCGGCATCACCGGTACACCGGTCATCGACGCCGAACACAATGTCGCGTACTTCACCTCCAACCGATACATGTCCGGGAAGCTCGGGCCCGATCGGGTGGTACATGAACGCGATCGAACTGGGCACCGGCGACGAGGTGACGGGCTTCCCCGTCAAAATCGAAGGCGAAGCGGCGAATCTTCCCGGAGAACACGTGAAGCTCGAACCGGCTCAGCAGCTGCAACGGCCCGCGCTGCTGATGTTGAATGGAGTCGTCTACGCTGGGTTCGGCAGCCACTGCGATACAGAACCGTACGAGGGCTGGATCGTCGGCGTGTCAACGGCAGGACGAGTGACGACCAAATGGGCGACTTCCGCTCACGGTGGCTCGATCTGGCAATCGGGGGGCGGCCTCGTCTCCGACGGCCCCGGTCAGATCATCTTCAGCACCGGCAACGACAACAGCACACCCGGAGCATGGGATCCTCCGAAAGGCCCTGGTAACGCGCCGCCCGAAGGCAAGCTGGGAGAGTCGGTGGTCCGGGTGGAAGTGCAGCCCACGGGGACGCTGAAAGCGACCGACTTCTTCTCGCCGTTCAACAACACCGAACTCGACGAAGGCGACATCGACCTGGGTTCATCGGCGCCGACCGCGCTCCCGCCCCAGTTCGGGACGAAGAGCACCCCCAATCTCCTCGTCCAAGAGGGCAAGAACGGCTATCTCTATCTGCTCAACCGCGACGACCTCGGGGGTATGGGTCAGAGCGCGGGCGGCGAAGACGAGGTCGTCCAGCGTCTCGGCCCCTACGGAAGCGTGTGGGGCGGCGCGGCGGTGTGGCCTGGCGAAGGCGGCTATCTCTACATCCCGTCGGGCGCTCCCGCTGGCTCGGCCAGCGGCAGCAGTGAACAGCTGCGCATCTTCAAGCACGCCGAAAACGGCGCGGGCGAACCGGCCCTCTCGCTCGTTGCGACCAGCACGGACGGCTTCGGGTTCGGATCGGGCTCGCCGATCGTCACCTCCGATCGCACGACCGGCGGCACGGCGATCGTCTGGGTCACCCGATGTCAACCGACATCGTGCGAAAATGCCGGCCTGCGCGCCTACAGCCCGGTGCCGGTCGCGGGAGAACCACAAGTACTCTGGGAAGCCCCGATCGGCACGGCGAACAAGTTCTCCCGTCCGGACGCGAGCGCCGGACACATCTATGTCGGCAACCGCGAAGGCGACGTCTTCGGCTACAGCGGCCCAGAGCTGGCGACCTCCGTCGAAACGCTCGAACTGGGATCCACGCCGGTCGAAGGCCGGCTCACCGGCGCAGTGACGTTCACCGATACGGGAACCCCGCTCACGGTCAGCGCCGTGCACGGGCCCTCGGGACCGTTTGAAGCGACCGGCCTGCCGGCCGTGGGAACCAAGATCGAACCAGGCGAAACGATCACGGTGCACGTCACCTTCAAGGCCGCGACGGCCGGAGAATTCACAGGGGCGCTCGGCTTGACGACCGAAGCGGGGGAAACCGACATCGCCCTGTCAGGCGTTGCCACGGCATCGCCCCCAGAACCCGCCAAGATCCCCGAACCCGGCCCGACCGTCACGACGGCCAGCCTCGCGACTGCGCCCGGGCCGCTCGGACCATTGCCCGCAATCAGCGGACCGCTCGCTCCAACCCTCACGCAGCTGGGTATACGCGTGGTCGCCCCCGGGCACAAACGGCATCGACGCAAGGCAGTCATTCGCTACGTGCTATCGACCGCGGGCACAGTCGATCTGATCGTCGAGCGCCGTGCCATCGGCCACCGGTGCCGAGACCACGCCAGGACCTGCATTCGTTGGGTCGCCACCACGATCAAGCTCGAGGCCGCCGGACATGCCGCCGCCAACGTGCTCACGCTGAACATCGATGGGCTCAGAACAGGAAGCTACCGTCTGGATGCCACGCCGATCGCGCGCTCGGGCGTCAGCGGCGTCACGCGATACGTTCGCTTCACAGTCGGCCGTTAGCATCAGCGACGCCGGCAACAAACCGGTAGACCGACTCGATGTCGTCGGCCATCCGCCGGACGGAGAAGTAGTCCAAGACCCGCCGTCGGCCGTACTCGCCCATGCGGCGGCGCCGCTCGGGATCATCGACGAGCGCGAGCAGATTCGCCGCCAGCTGCTCGGCGTCGTCCGGAGCCCCGAGCAGCCCGGCCCTCTCGTCCTCCACGACCTCGGGCGTTCCCCCGGCCCGGACGGAGACGACCGGGTTGCCCATCGCCATCGCCTCGACGAAAGCCAACCCGAACGGCTCTCCGACCGACGGGAGCGCGAAAACATCCGCGGCTGCGAGTATTTCGTGCACATCGCGGCGATGCCCGGTAAAGATCACCTGCCGCTTCAGCCCGGCGGCGGCCACCTGCCGGTGGAGCCTCTCAGTGTAGGTCTCCCCGCCACCGCCCCGGCCGGCGGTCTCGCTTCCAACCAGCATGAGACGGGCGGCGGGATGTCGCTCCAGCACGCGGGGCATGGCCTCGATCGCGAGGTGCTGGCGCTTCCAGTCGACCAGCTGGGCGACCTGGACGATGAGCGGGTCACACGCTTGGAGGCCGAACTCACGGCGGATCGCCGCCCCGTCGACACCCGCCGGATCCCAGCCGGAGGCGTCGATCCCGTTGAGCACCGGGAAGATCCGCTCTGCCGGCACGCCGTCGTCGCGGATCTGACGCCCGGTCCAGCTCGACACTGGGACGATCGCATCGGCATGCCGGACGGCCAGGCGCGATGGGCGCGACATCCAGTCTCCGTAGCCGAGGTGGAAGTGCACGAGACACCGTGCCGGGGTGACCCGGGAGAGCAGATATGCATAGAAGGCGTTCCGCGTGCCCTCCTCGCAGTGGATGATGTCGATCCGCCGGCGAAGGATGAACCGGATCAGGCTCGCCGTGTCGCGCAGCGCCGGCGCCGCGGCCCGCGCGGTCTGCGCAAGCAGCCGCGGTTTGGGAACCCCGCCCACCGGCCCGAGCTCCAGCGCTCGCAAACCCACCTCCGGTGTTTGAGGGAGTGCCGCGAAGGAGGAGCGTCCCGAGGCCAGGCAGGGGGGTCCGGCGGCCATCCTCGGATAGACCGCGTGGACCTCGACCCGCTCGCGATCGAGATGGCGCATGAGGTCGGCATGCACCGAGATCGTGGGGGTGATCGTCGGATGCGAGACGATGAACAGGACTCTGATCCGGCGGCACATCGCCGTGGTCGAGAAGCGGTGGTCCGGGTCGGGCCCATCCAACGTGCGGGGAAAGGACAGAGGCTGCGTCGACACGTGGCAGCAGAATATTGCACCCCGTGCGCCCACAGAGACGCCGAGGCGGCTTGCCGGTCGGCGCCACGAACGCCTGTACCCTAGGTGGCGATGCCGAGATGCCGCTGGACGACGCTCGAGGAGTTGACGGCGCGCGAGGCTGAGTGGCGCACACTGGCGGTCACGAGCGAATTCCCGAACGTGTTCGCCGACCCAGCCTGGATACTGTCGTGGTGGCGTCACTATGGCGAGCAGCACGATCCGTGGCTGTTCGTGCTCGAGGATCGCGCAGGATCGCTGCGCGGCATCGCGCCACTGACCCTCAGGCGATCGCCGCTCGCCCGCACCCTGACGTTCGCCGGCGATGACTGGAACGGCCTCGAGACCGTGGTCTGCGCCGCCGGCGCCGAAGCGGAAGCTCAGCGCATCGCTACTGCAGGCGCTCGCGGAGAGACGTCGTGATTGGGATGTGTGGCGCATCCAGCGCCTGCCCATGGGCTCGGCGCTCGCACGCACCCTGCTCGACGGCGGCGGAGCCTTGCGAGCAGCGGCCCACGACGTGCGTTTGCAGCCGTTCATCGAGCTGCCGGACGATGTGGCGGCGTTCGAGGCTAGCTTCAGCGCCAAGGAGCGCGGCGCTCAGCGGCGTAAGTGGCGGCGCCTTGGCGAGCTGGGAGCCGTAGCGCGGCTGGTCAGCGACCCCGAGGAAACGGCCTCCGTCCTACAGGTGCTGCTGAACATGCGCCGTCAGCAGGCGATCGCCCACGGGCAGCGCCACGAGTACATGGATGTGCGCTACGAGCGTTTCCTCGTAGAGGCCGTGCGCCGGCTGCTCCCCGATAGCGCCCGTCTGTGGACGCTGGAGCACGACGGACACGCACTGGCATGCAATCTGCACTTCGTCGAGGGGCCCCGCGAGCACACCTACCTGCAGGGCTACGCCGACGAGCACACGAACCTCAGCCCGGGCAACTCACTCGAGCTGCACGCCATCCATCAAGCCATCGGGGAGGGACGGGCCGAGTTTGAGCTCGGTCCAGGCCGGGCCGCCTACAAGTATCGCCTGGGAGCGCGCGATCGTGAGGTCGCGCGACTCGTCGTCTCCAGCGGATCTCTGCGGGGGCGGGGCGTCTCGGGAGCCTTGGCGACCGATTTACGCTTGCGCAACACAGCCGCCGCCGAGGTCCTGCGACGGCGGCGGGGCCTCACCCCCCAACGTGCAACCGCACAGCTGCCCATGCAGGATGGCGCCGCACGGGCACGGGTCCAACGGCAGTGAGAGCCGAGCATCCGCAACGTACCCACGTCCTCACGCTGGTGGATCGACTCAGCGTCACAGGAGGAGCGGAGCACATCGCGCTGGATATTGCCACGCGACTAGAGCCGTCGCGCTTTCGCAGCACTTTGTGCGCAAGCCGGCTCGCGTCCTCCGAGGAGCTTGTCAAAAGCGAACGGCAGGGGCTCGACCTCATGCGTGTGGCTGGGACAGAGCTCCTCCCGCTCAGGCGCCGCCGCCGCACTGATTTCTGGTCGTGGCGTCGCTTGGCCGCGTACATTCGCCGTGAGCGCGTCCAGGTGATTCATGCCCACATGTTCGGGTCGAACGTCTGGGGAACGATCATCGGGCGGTTGACGGGCGTACCGGTCATCATCGCCCACGAGCACTCGCGCTCGTTCGAAGGGGAGCCGCTCATGCGCCTGCTGGATCGCGAGCTCATCGCGCGCTACTGCGACGCGTTCATCGCGGTGTCGCGCGAGGATCGCCGCAAGATGATCGAGCTCGAGCGCATACCGGCTGAGCGCATCCGCGTGCTGCCGAACGGAATCGCACCCGGTACACCAACGCCTGGCAGCGACCTGCGGGCGGAGCTCGGGGTCGGCTCCGGGCCCCTGGTCGGCGCCGTGGGCGGGCTGCGCGCCGTCAAGGCCTACGACGTTCTGATCCGCGCGGCGGCGCGCCTGCGCGACAAGCATCCCAACCTGCGAGTGCTGATCGCCGGCGACGGCGACGAGCGACCGCGGCTGGAGGCACTCAGTCGCGAGCTTGGGCTGACGGACGTCGTCGTGATGCTGGGCGCCTGGCTGGATGTACCCGACCTACTCGCTGCGCTCGATGTCGCTGTCTGCGCATCCGAACGCGAGGGCAGCCCGCTGTCAGTGATGGAATATATGGAGGCGGAACTGCCGATCGTCGCGACGCGCGTGGGCGGCATCCCTGACCTGATCGACGATGGCGTTCACGGACTGCTGGTGGAACCGGGCAACCCGGAGGCACTGGCGGCTGCGATCGACAACCTGCTGAGCGACCGCGCGCGGGCGTCCCAACTTGGCATGCACGCTCGCGAGCGCCGTCGCCGAGAGTTCGATCTCGACGTCATGGTGCACAACGTCGAAGCGCTCTACACAGAGCTGCTTGTCGCTCACGCAGCCCGCGGACGAAGCCTCCCTCGAGGAGGTTCATGACCCGGGCGTACTGAGTCTCGATAGCCCCCGTCGATGGAGTCGTGACTACAGATCAGCCGACCGTAGTGCCTGGCGCGACGCCACCGCCGGCCACACCTTGGCCCGCGTGGTCGCCGTCCTCGTAGACGGCGATCGAGCGCACGTCGAAGTCCCGTGAGCCGGACGTGAATTGAGAATCCGTGTCAGCCCCGTTCACGGAACGGATCGCGTTGCTCAGGGTCAGAGACATTTCCGGCTCAGCCGCAAGATACGGCGGGGCTCCGTAGCTGAAGGCGTGCACACCATCGACATACTCTTCGACGATATCACTCGGCTTGATTACAGTTGTGTAACGATGAAAAGCAGCCGACGGATCAAATTTTTGCCAGGGCGACGTCCAGGATTCGACAGTGTGTAGGGGGCTGGTTTCGTAGACCCAGGTTGAGCCGAGAAGAGCTTCGTCGGCGTTTGGTGATCCGGACGTCCATGACTCAAAGAAGTCAACCTCGTCGCTCCATGTTTTGTTAGTCGACCACCACCCGACATCAAGGCCCTGAAAATAGGACGGAAATTTGCAATAGCATTCAAACGCCCAGGTCTCGCCTCCACCCGGTTTCCACGTAAATGGTTGGTAGCCTGGCCCAGGTTGGGTTCGCACCGTGCCGCTGACGTAGTTGCGGACAGGATATGACCCTTCGGCCGGCTCCCGGTGGGGTGAATAGGTGTCGGCCAGCTGGAGCCCAGACGAGTTGACGCTGACCTGGCTGGAGTTGTAGACCTCGAGCTCGTCGGTGTTGTCACCGTTGAAATCCTTGGTTGGGTCGTCGTTGCAGCAACCGCGGTTTGGGTACCAGAAGTTGTCCTGTCCTGGACCACTGCCAATTGGCACGCCGAAGCCATCAGCGAACGCCACATGCCAGCCGCCCGCGGGAGAGGCCGGACCTGTGGGGGTCTGGTTGACCGTGGCCGATGCGCTCGATGGTTCTTCGGCAGGTGGACTCGACGGAGATTCGACGGGAGGCTTCGGTGATTGTTCGGCGGGCGGACTCGACGGGACTTCGGAAGGGGGGCTCGACGGGCTTTCCGCCGCTGGGGGACTTGGAGATCCTTCAGTTGACGGGCTCGCGCCTGCGACAGGGGAGCTCGACGATTCTTCAGCCGCCGGTGAGTGGGACGAAGCTTCGCCGGATGGCCCAGAGGAGGGGAGCACCGGCGAGGAGAGTGAGCCACCCCCGGCAGAACCCTTGGACGACGGCCGCACCGCGTGACGATGCGCCGGCTTGCGCTTCGCAGCCTCGCGCGCACAGCTGGTGTGGGGGCGCGGCCGATGCCGATCGGCAACCAGGCAAGCGATGCGGGCAGCATCGGCTCGACTGAAGTGGTGCGGAGCCTGCGAACCCCTATGGGCGAGCGCACTCGCCGCGAGTATCGCGAGGGTCGCCAGCAGACCGGCGAGAGCCACGAACAACGATGTCAAACGAAATCTGTGGGACGGCGCCTGGGAAAGCACTTGGGTCCTCCTTCCAAGTGCGGCACCGACCGATCGATCCTTCGGTAGCTCGGCCAGCTCATATGGAGCTCCGTGGCTTTGCGACCCCGCCTCACGACGGGTGTGCCTTTATCGGGACGATACCGACATAAATTTTGGGATAGACGTTGCTACAGAGTGAGTCGGCCTGTGCGCGATGCGGCCGGAGGCGCACATCCCACATTGGACGTTCATCCGACTACAGAGCTGGCATAGGTAGTAGGCCGCAAGGGCTCACGCGGCCTCTCGGCGACCTTGCGGCCAGTCCCCTAACCGGATGAGAGATGAACGTCGCGACACCCACGCTGGAGGAATGCGACGAGTCGTTGTGTCTCTGCCTCGAGGGTATGTTCATGTACACGCTCGAGTCCTGCCCGGATCAGCCGGCGGCGTAACTCGGGCTCGCCGGCGACGCGGCTCAGCGCGGCGGCAGCGGCAGCGGCGTCCCCCGGCGAGATCAGCAGCGCAGCAGCGGCAACCGCGCGCGCAACGCCGCCAACGTCCGTCGCGACCACCGGCAACCCGGCGGCGAAAGCCTCGAACAGCACCTGCGGGACGCCCTCGGTCCAGGAGACGTGCAGAAACACATCGCAGGACCGGTACAGCCGCGGCAGCTCACCGTCGATCGGCACATACCCGCGCAGATTCACGACATCCCCGAGCCCGAGCTCAGCGACGCGAGCCTGTAGCTCGCTGCGCATCGGACCATCGCCGACGAGCACGAGCCGCCAGTCGGGGTTCGTCGCATGCAGCGCCGCGATCGTGTCGATCAGCAGCACGGGATTCTTCTCGCGGTCGAGCCGGCCGACGCTCAAGACGCGGCGTACCGGCTCGCTCGCCCGGGCGAGCGCATCCGACTCGCTCGCTATGTCGTCCGCCGAGACCAGCGAGACCATCAGCTCGAGCAGGCGCGGAGCGTGCGCATAGCGATCGGCCAGATCAGGACCGACGACGACCACGGGCAACCGGCGCGCCAGCGCACGAAAAACCATCTCCAGCACATCCGCCGCAACGTGCATCCAGCGCGATGCCGGACGCCGGGAGCGTACGTAGCGCGGGAAGTCCTGGCGTAGACCCAGCACCACGCGGCGACGACGCATGAGCGCGAGCAGAGCAAAGCCGATCGCATGCACATAGGGCCCGAGCAACCAGACGGTGTCGACGCCGTCGAGCAGACGCCAAAAGCGCCGAGCAGAGTCCCCGAGCGAACGCAGGACTTCGACTGGATTGGTGAGGCTGCTGTAGTAAGGCAGCCCCACGAACTCGACATCGGGGCCGAGCGCGTAGTGCGAACGGCCGGGCTCGGGATCGAGACGGCCGGCGATGACGAGACGATCGACAAGCGGCGCCATGCTCGTCATGAAGCGCACGAACGCTCGTTCGCCCGACACACCCTCCGCGTCCCGCCGGAAGGTGTCATCTACGTAGACGGCCAGCCGCATCGCCGGACGCTCAGCCATGCTTGTTCAGCAGGCTGGGTGCCGCGATCGGTCCGTCATAGGGCTTCGGCTCGCCACCGGCGCCCACCACGTGGCGCAGCGCGGCCCAGGGAACCCCCCATCGGGCGCAGCCCTGCAGGAAACCGACGCCGTGCGCGACGTGCATGGTCTTCATGACCGCCGGCACAAGCGCATACACGCCCAGATCGGGGCCGCCTATCCCCAGATCACCACCGGCCCCCCGATCGGCTCCACCGGTTCCGAAATCGGCTCCGCCGGCCCAGTCGGCGTTGCGACCGGAATACCATGCCTGGCCGGTCGCGACGAGCAGTATCGCGGCATAAGCCCACAGTCCCATGCGCGCCAGCCGCCGAACGCCGCCTCGCCCAGCCACCGAGGCGGCCGCATCGAGCACCAGCAGGGGCGGCAACACAGCCGAACGACGCAGGCTTTGCGGGTGACGGAGCGCCGTCTTGGCACGATACATGCCATACAACCGGTACTGCCACCACAGCGCGGGCAATGAAGCGCGCGGGATGTAGCGGGCAGCCATCGACGGCAGGCAAACGATCCGTTGGCCGGCATCGTGAAAGCGCGCCGCGAGCTCCGAATCCTCGTTGCACACCCAATCCTCGTCCCAACCGCCCCTGGCAAGCACATCCTCGCGTCGCCATACTCCACAGAACACACCTGTATCCAGTTCGTACTCGCCCGGCGCTTCGTACTCGTCTGACGTTTCGTGCCCATCCGCCGCTCCGTCGCCCCCCGCTCCCCCTGCGCCCGACCAGCGGCGCGAGCCACCCCGTCCCAGCCGCGTCCGCAGAGCGGTGGCGATCGCGGTGGCGACCCGTCCACGCGGCATCGGAACCTGCGGTCCCGCTACCCAGGTGACGGCGCTCTGCCCTGTGCTCGTGCCTGTGTCTGCATCAGCTCTGATCAGGCGCTCAACCCCGTCATGCAGGTATGTCGGCGGGTACAGCGCATGGCCGTCCATGCGCGCCACATACCTGCCACGCGCCGCGCGCAGGCACACGTTGAGACCGCTGGCCACCCCGCGCCGGGGATTGTCGAGCACGCGGATACGCGCATCCTCACGGGCGAGCTCCTGCAGCTGCGCCTTCGTGTCGTCGGACGAACGACCGTCGGCAAACAGGAGCTCAACCGTCCCGTCGAATTGCTGGCGCAGCATCGCATGCACGACCTCGCGGATCGTGGAACCCTCATTCAACACCGGCACCAGCACGCTGACGTCTGGCGTTGAAGTGACCGTCCGGTGCATGAGCGCTCAAGGCCGCGACCGGCGTAGCCGATGGCTCGCCTAGTATGCGGGAGATGAACGATAGTCCACGGAGTGGCCGTCAGGCAGGCGACTGGCTGCGTCCGCGTGCAGAGACGCGTAACGCGATCCGCTACCTGGACACGATTCGCGAACGGTGGTGGCTGATCGCCGGCCTGGCCCTCCTCGCCGTGCTGGCCGCCTTCATCTACGTCGAGACCGCGACCAAGCAGTACCGGGCGGAAGCCACGATCCTGATCACGCCCGTGTCGAACGGCGAATCGTCGAACACCGGTCTCGGGTTGATCACCGAATCGAACGACCCCACGCAGACGGTTTCGACCGCCGCGCGGCTGATCTCCACGCCGGCGGTGGCGCAGCTGACCAAGTCACGCTTGAAGCTCCCGGAATCGGCGCAGTCGCTGCTCGCGGACGTGAGCGTCGAACCGATCGCCCAGAGCAGCTTGATCGCCGTCCAGGCCAAGCGCACATCGGCCGCCGGGGCAGCGCTGGTGGCCAGCACATTCGCAAAATCGGCAGTCGAACTGGCGACCGAAGAGCTCCACGCGTCGATCGCGGCGGAGCTGCCCACGCTCGAACGTCAGCTCGCGAGCCTACCGCCGGCGGAGCGGACCGGCTCCGGCACGCTGGGACAGCGCGTCGCGGCCCTGCAGGCGCTCGAGACGGCGCCCAATCCGACCCTGCGTGTGGCCAGCATCGCCACACCGCCGTCCTCCCCCTCCTCGCCCCAGAAGAAGCTGGCGCTCGTGGCCGGGCTGATCGCGGGCCTGATCATCGGCCTCGGCGCTGCGTTCGCCTCACAGGCGCTCGACCCGCGGCTGCGGCGCGAAGAGCAGGTGCGCGAGCTCTTCCGTCTGCCAATCCTCGCCCACATTCCGCGCGTCGAGCACGCACGTGGAGCGGGTCCACTTTCGCCCGCCAGGCTGACGCCGATCGCGACGGAGGCATACCGCACCCTGCGGGCGACCGTCACCGCGACGGTTGGCGAGGGTCACAGATCGATCCTGATTACCGGCTCCTCCGAGGGCGAGGGTAAGTCGACGACCGCGATCAACTACGCCGCGGCGCTGGCTATGACCGAACGCCGCGTGCTGCTGATCGAGGGTGATCTGCGGCGTCCGCGGCTGGCTGAGGCTCTCGGCATCCGCCCCGTCAGCGTCGGCGTCGGCGCCGTGCTCATCAATCAGGTCCGCATGGCCGACGCGGTCATCACTTCCGAGCTCAGCGAGAACCTGGGCCTGCTGCTGGTCGAACGTAGCGCCGGGTCGCTCGCCGATCGGCTCTCGCTCCCCTCCGCCCACAAGCTGATAGAGGAAGCGCAGGAGCTGTTCGATTACGTCGTCATCGATTCGCCGCCGCTCACGGACGTGATCGATACGCTCCCGCTGGCCCAGGAGGTCAACACCGTGCTGATCGTCGCGCGGATCGGCACGAGCAGCCTCAAGCGCCTGGTCAGCCTCGGCGAGCTGCTCGAGCAGGGTGGCATCACCCCCGCCGGTTTGGTGGTGGTCGGAAGAGAGCGCTTCACGAGTAGCTACTACTACGGCACCACGGCCGCGGCAGAGCCGGTCGTCTGAGACGTGTCCACCTGGCAGTGGGCTCGCTCGCCCCTGACACCGCTCGTCGCGGCGAGCGCGTTCCTCGCCGTCGCCGTTGGCGCCCTGAGCGGCGTGCAGCCACGCCTGGGGCTCTTGGCCGCCTTTGGCGTGATCTTCGCCGTGCTGGTGTTGACCAACCTGCAGATCGGCTTCATCACGATGGTGCTGTTCGCCTACCTCGAGGTGCTGACGGTCGCGGGCGGCGTGAGCCTGGCGAAGGTGGCGGGCGCGCTGATCGTCGTCGCGTGGCTCGCGGTCATGACGACCAGGAGCAGGCAGGAGCGCAACTTCTTCGTCGAGCACTCTGGGCTCACCTATCTGTTGCTGGCGTTCCTCGGTTGGAGCGCGATCTCGATCGCTTGGTCGCAGAGCACCTCGGGGGGGGTGGAAAGCGTCATGCGCTATGCACTCGACGCCGCGTTGATACCGATCGCTTACACGGCGGTACGCAATCGTCGCGATGCGACATACGTCTTCGCGGCAATCGTGGTCGGCGCCACGATCGCGGCAGTGTCGGCGATCCTAGCGCCGCCCGCGGCGGAATCTGCGGTCGCCGGGCGCGCCACCGGAACAGTGGGCGATCCAAACGAACTGGCGGCAGCGCTGATCGTCGGGCTGGCCGTCGCGATGGCCTTCGCGGTCAACCGGCACTTCAGCGCTCGCCAACGCGCGCTCGCCGGAGTGGCGGCGGCCTTCTGCCTCATCGGCATCCTCATATCGCTCTCCCGGGGAGGGCTGATCGGGCTCGCCGCGGCGCTCTTGCTCGCGGTCGTCATGGGCGGACGCTGGCGCGGCCGCGTGCTCGCGGGAGGCGGGATCCTGGCCCTGCTCGCCGTGGGATATTTCGCCTTCTTCGCCTCACTCCCCGCGCAGGAACGCGTGCTGAACGTCTCGGGCGGCAGCGGCAGCGGTCGTCTTGAACTGTGGACCGTCGGCCTGCGAATGATCGAAGCCCATCCGATCAATGGCGTCGGCACCGGCCAATTCCAGCTCTCCTCGGTGCACTATCTACTTCGCCCGGGATTGTTTGAAAGTGGGACATACATACTGACGACCCCCAAGGTCGCCCACAACACGTACCTGAACATCGCCGCGGAGCTGGGCGTCGTGGGTGGCGCGTTGTTCGTTGCGATACTTCTATTCTGTCTCGGCTGCCTACTACTAGCAGTAAAACGAATCCGCGAACAGGGCGATGAGCGGATCGAGATCCTGCTGCGCGGGCTCGTGGTCGGATTTGGCGGTTTTCTCGTAACACTCATCTTCCTCTCGGAGAACTACGCCAAGCTCCTATGGATCATGCTGGCGCTCGGACCGGTGCTGCTCGCCATCGCCAACTCGTCCCGTAGGAATACTCGTCAAAGCATAGGTTCACCTACTTGACGTCTGGCCTCTCCGATGTCCATCTCCTCGATGTCTGATCTCCTCGTACTCTGCTACCACGCCGTCAGTCCATCGTGGTCCGCGGACCTCTCAGTGACGCCGGACGCGCTCGAGCGTCAACTCGACAAGCTTGCTCGCAGGGGCTATCGCGGCGCGCGCTTCACCGAGGCCTCGAGCGGGGATCGCAGAGGTCGCGTGGTGAGCATCACGTTCGATGACGCCTACCGTTCGGTGCTCAAGCTCGCCAAGCCGCTGCTGGATCGCCACGGCTACCCGGGCACCGTCTTCGTCCCCACCGACTGGCCGGGCGATTCACGTCCGATGCGCTGGCCGGGCATCGACGACTGGCTTGGCACGCCGCACGAGCACGAGTTGCACGCCCTCACCTGGCAGGAGTTGCGCGAGCTCGCCGACGCCGGCTGGGAGATAGGCTCTCATACGTGTTCGCACCCACACCTGCCCAAGCTGGAGGATGCGGTGCTGGCCCGTGAGCTGTGCGATTCCAAAGCACGTATTGAATCTGAGCTGAGCCGGCCATGTACCTCGCTTGCATATCCATACGGCGACATGGACACGCGCGTTGTTGATGCCACGCACAAGGCTGGGTACCAATGGGCCGGGACAATACCGCGGGTGCTGCCCTCGCCCCACGCACTCGCCTGGCCACGAGCACCGATCTACCACGACGATGACATGCACCGGTTCAACACCAAGGTGTCGCCGTCACTGCGTCGATTGCGCGCTTCACACCTCGGTCGCTCGCTGGACCGCGTACGTCTGCTTGTCTCCGACCCACGGAACGGCATCTCAGCGGCTTAAGTAAGGCCACAGGTTACAGATGGCGGAATCGCTCAGCGTAGAGGTCGAGCAGACGCTCGGCCCAGTCCCCCAGATCGAGCTTTGCGACGAGCGCGGACGCGTCCACCGGCTGTCCACCATCCGCGCAAGCATCCAGAATCGACCGAACGGCTCGCGCAAGCGCCTGCGGGTCTCGCGCGGCCAAGACACACCCAGGCGTGTCCGCGAGCGGGACATGACTCGGTATGTCGGATATCACCGCGGGCGTCCCGGTGCACAATGCCTCGAGGACGGCATATGGCATTCCCTCCGAACTACTGGGGGCCACGAATACGTCGGCGGCGGCGTAAACCATGCGGACGTCGTCGCGGGGCTCGATGACCTGAGCTTGTTCACCCAGATTCAAATCGGCGATCCGCGCACGCGCCGATTCGCCGCCACCGACGCACAGACCGAGAACGTCCATCCCGGCCTGCGAAAGGCTGTCCACAACCGCGAGAAACAGATCACCGCCCTTGCGCTCCCAATCCCACCCAAAATGCACGAGCACCTGGCGCCCTGGCTCGATCCCGAGCTCTTCACGCGCTCGCTCGCGCTCATTATGAGTTGCGGCAGGCAGGAAGCGCTGGAGATCGATGGCATTTGGGAACACAATCACGCGCCGGGCCGGCGCCAAGCGTCGCCGAACCACATCGGCGGTTTCTTGTGAGACACACAAGATCCCATCGACAACACGGCCAGCTATCGCGAACTTCAGCACGCCACGCGCCACTTGACCGGGGCTCGACTCAGGGGGGTTGTGCATGTGCCACATGGCTAGTGTCCTCTTGCGACCGCACGCCACCGCCGCAACCGACATATCGAAGGCGGTGAAGTGAGAATGCAGCACCGTCATTTGGGGCTGCCCTGAAACGAGATTTTTCACCCAAGCCGATCGAGCCCGTCGAGAGTCATCGGGGGCTGTATGCACGATCACGCCGTCATTCTCAAGCTCGGCATACCAAGGATGTGAGGTGGCTTCAGGTGTGAACACTGCCTCAAACTGCCATCCTCGCTTTGCCGCAGCGTCATTGACGGCCCGCAGCATCGCCACAAACGAGCCCGGATAGGAACCGCCGTAGGCGGAGAGGTGCACAACTCTCATGTCACAATTCATACCAGGCGGTGGACGATCGGCACGAGTCCGAGCGTGTTCCGCACTTCGGAGCGAGTAATCTCGCCTGTCAGCCAGAGCACAATGGAGAAGGCAAGTAGGCCCACCAGGCCGCCGACGGGGATACGCCAGAAATGAGACAGCGAATCGCCAAAGAGGAACAGCACGCCCGTCAGCACACAACCGGCAAGCGTCGTACGCAGGAACGTTCGCGCCGCCGGGCGCAGATCGAACCGCAGTGTGCGTTGGCAGATGACGAGATGGGCCGGCGCGTACAGGGCATAAGCAACGTCGGTACCGACGCATCCGCCCAGCACGCCGATGCGAGGTACGAGCACAAGATCAAGCACGAGGTTGACGATCACCGTCGCGATCGCCACCGGTAGACGTCGCCTCGCTTCGCCGAGATAGTTGGCGGAGAGCGACACTAACGTTCCAAAGCCAATCAAGAACACGAACGGCGCCAGCGCGCGCAGCACCGTCGCCGATTCCGCAAAGCTCGCACCGAGACCGATCCGGACGATCAGCGGCGCCCACCCGAGTACGAACGCCGTCGCGGCCGCCTGGACGATCAGCAACAGTCTCAGCGCGATCAGGAACGCCGATGCGCTCGGCTCGCTGCCAGTGCCGCGGGCAAGCCTGGGCGCAACCCCGGTCGCAACCGCAGCCCCAGGATACGCGAGGAACGCGATCAGCCGCATCGGCGCGCTGAAGATGCCGGCCGCGCTCGCGCCGAGATAGGCGCCGATGATCAGCACATCCACCTGGCTGAACGCCGTATACGCCCCGTCGATGATCAACAGGACGCTTGCGTACGTAGCAATCCCTCGGGCGTCTGCGCCAAAGCGCACGCCTCGCGGCAGTATCGCCGGCCCAAGCAATCGCGCCAGCAGAAAGATCGTCATACCGCCGCCGACGAGATATCCGATCGCCTGACCAAACGCGGCTCCGGTGGCGCCGGCGCCGGCGAGCACGAGTCCGACGCTGGCCAGCGTTTCGGTGGCGCTCTCGCCGAGGGCCGTACGCCACTGCATATCGACGCGCGCGGACGCGGCGAATACCTCCCCCATCATCATCATGCTCTTGCCAAACAGCGCCACGGCGATTCCGCGAACGGGCCAGACCAACGCCGGGATTCCATAGACCGAAGCGATCGGAGCGGCAAGCGCGAACAGCAGCACGGAGACCGTGGCGCTTGCGATCAACTTCAAGCGCAGGCCGTCCGCGAGTACGTTCGCCGCCCGTGCGCGATCGTCGCGATGCTCCGCCACGAAGCGAGCGACGGAGTTCGCGATCCCAAAATCAGCGAACAGCGTGACGAGCCCGACGATCCCGAGCGCCAGCGACAGCACCCCATAGCCGTCTGGCCCAAGCTGGCGGGCGAGGAAGATCGTCAGGCCGGCGGTGAACACCGCCCCCGTGATCTGCGCCAAAAAGGAGAAGGCGACGTTACGTTTGATCGTATGGGCCTGCGGCGGGGCGGCTTTTGGTGTCGACATGGTCACTCACCGCGAGGGACTTCGGTTCAGCCGAGCACGTGCTGTCTTGAGCATCGGGCGCAGCGTCTTGCGGTAGAGGTAGCCGGGGCGAGCGAGCCCCCGGTAGGCGAAGACCTGCACCCGTGGACGCACTTCGGAGGTCCAGTGCGTCTTGTAACTGTCGGCGTCACCCAGGAAATCGTATCCCCGAATACCCTCCTCGATCCCCGCTTGCAGCACCTCACTTAGGAGCACGAGTCCCGGCGAAAGACGTCCGTGAGGTTCGCTGAAGGTCGTCTTCAAAAGATATCCCGCTTGGGCAAACGTGCAGTCATAGTTGCCGGCGATCAGCGTCCCGTCCAGCTCCAGGAGATTCAGGCGCAGCCAACCCTCCCTGGCCGCGGCGTGAGCGAACTCGCGATAGAGCCGCTCTGTGGAGCGCTCGCTGAGAATCGCCGTGCCGGACCTTCCCTTCCAGCCCGATGCCTCGAGCCTCAAGAACCTGTCGAGGTCGTTGTCGAGCGTCGGTCCGCCGGTCACGACCCTGAATGACAGCGACCCCTGCCGCTCGAGCTGTCGCTGACGCCGTCTCACCTGCGCACGCATTCCACTGCTCAGGGACCCGAGCAGCTCCTCCCAGCTATTGGGAAGCGCAAGCCACGGGCAACGTGGGCCAGGCACACAGACGAGCCAATAGCCGGCCTGCTCCAGCGCCTCGCACGCCGATCGCGTACCTTGCGCCCGCGCGGGCATAGCCCGCAGATGGATGCGGCTGGCTCCCATCCCCGCAACTGCGGCCCACAACTCGGCGCGGGCTTCCTCGTCGCGTGCGAGCCCGTTCCAGTCGCCGCTGTGGATGTTGGCGGCAGCGGCGAGTCCACCTCTTCTCCTGTGCAGGAACGCGCCGGCGCGAAGTGACCCGTCGGCGTCCTGGAGCACTATCCAGATCGGGGCTCCCTGCCCAAATGCACTCCACCATGCGCTCAGCCATGCATACGTCATAAATGGAGTGCCCGCACCGCGCGCGAGCTCGTCCCAATCGGCGGCGAGCGGACCCAGCTCTGGATATGTGTTGATCGTGTACTCGGCCAAGATGTAGGTATCTCAGCTCGCAAGCCGCCGCGCAACCGTTCGTGCGGCAAAATCGACGCCAAACACAAACCGCATCACAGGACCAAAGCTCAGGCCCGCCGAGTAGCCCACGAAGTAGAGCCCCGGCGCAGTGCTCTGGAAAGAGCGATCGAGCAGCGGCGTGCCCACCGCGGCTTGGACTCGGATGGCCCCGAGCAGCGCCTGATCGAGGAACGGCAGCCCGCTCAAGTTCGGCCGGTATCCGGTGCCAGCGATCACCTGCGCCACGACGAGCTCTTCGGCTCCTGACGGGCCCTGCAACTCTAGGCGGACACCTCCGTCCCGCACCCGCGCATCGCTGACCGAGCGGCCCAGCATGAGCTCGACATGACCCTCGACGCGCTCACGCAGCCACCACGCTCCGGCCGGCCCAAGCGCGGTGTAGGCGCGCTTCACACGCTGGCTCTCAGGGGCAAAATGAAACGCGAGCGGATAGTTGGAGTACGCCCACTGCGAACGGCCCTCGCCGAGACCCGACTCCGGGTACTTCCACCGATCGCGCAGCGGGCGGGACGAGCCGCCCGGCTTGGAGTTCCAGGCAAGCTTGTGCGTGCGTGCGATCACGCGCACATTGGCGCCCTGCTCGTGTAGCAGCGCGGCCGACTCGAGCGCTGACTGCCCGGCTCCGATGACGGCGATCTCCTGGCCGCGCGACGCCACCGGATCGCGATGTTCGTAGCTGTGCACCAGCGCCTTCGACGGCAGACCCCGCAGCTCTGCCGGCAGGTTGGCGTAGCCGGTCATGCCGGTGGCTACGACCACGTTCCCGGCACGCAGTATCTCGCCGGTATCGATCCGCACACGATACCCACCCGCAATCTTGCTCACCTGCTCGACGCGGCTCTCACGAACCCCGGGGACCACATGCTGTTGAAACCAGCGCCCGTAGCGCTCGAACGTGGCGAGCGGAATCGGGGCCGCCAGTTCGCGGTACTCGTACTCGGTCTCGTGCTCCGCGCAATAACGCTCCAGCGTGTGCTCGCCGCGCGGATCGGACAGGTTGGACGCGAAGCCCTCCGACTTCAGATACATGCCCGCCGGCATGTGCCGGCTCCATAGCTCCATCGTCTCTCCAAAGACCTCATGGCGTATGCCACGAGCGCTCAGATGCGCGGAGACCGATAGCCCATAAGGCCCGGCACCAACCACGACCACATCGGTGTCCAACCCACCTGAGCTAGCCACCCGCCGACACCCCCGACCTGAGCCTGCGCAGGCGACGCACCGCTCCACTTGCGGCGACGAGCGCAGGACGTGGGTCGCGTAGGTCCAAGTAGTCGTAGCCGGTCGGCCGGGCAAAGTCGGTCGCGAGCATCCTCAGCGCCCGGCCACGTGAGGGCACATCGGGACCTGCCTGCTGCCTCAACACGCTTCTCAGCCATGATAGGTCGCCTCCGAGCCAGCGCATACGCAGGCCGGCACGATAGCCTGGTATCTCTCGAAGCGGCTCCCCACTCGCCCAGTCATGCAGCAGACGGGGAAAGGGGACACCAGCCCGAACGGCTATCTCGACTGAGGCCGACAGACGCGGGTTGATCTCCATCAGCGCGGCGCGACCCTCGGCGTCGCGACGAAACTCGACCTCGCAGTAGCCCTCCAGGCCGATCTCGGCGACGAGCCGTTCGGCCCCCGGCATAATGTCTTCCGGCAGCGGGATGCTTTCCCGGAGGATGGAGTTGCCACCCAGCGGTGGGTATGTGCGGTCCGCTCGCTGGGCGAACCGCGCCCACATCTTGCCGCACGCATATACGAAACTCAGGGCCTCGCGATCGCCAGGCAACCACTCCTGCAAGACAACCTCGACCCCCCCGCGCAGTATCGCCTCGACCACAGCGACTGCTGCCTCGCGGGCTGTCAACACCGTGGCGATCAGCCGCCGGCCGACCCCATCCTCCTGGGTCCATGAACGTGTGGGCTTGACGACCACCGGTAACCCAATCTCGTCGATCGCCGCCCCAGCCTCGCCTGGATCGGTCACGAACGTTCCCCGGGGCGCACGCAGCCCCACGGTCTCTGCGACAGCGAGCGTGCGCGTCTTGTCGATCGCAACCGCCAGCGCCTGCTCCGGCGCAAGCGCCAGACCGACGACGCGCTCGACCTCTGCCCGCCGCCGGCGCACGGCCTCGATCGAGCCATCGTGGGCGAGGATCAGCGAGCTCGGTGCGGCGTGCTCAGCACAGAACTGTAGGAGAGCATCTACATAAGCCTCCTGACTCTGGACGAACCCAGGAACCACCGTGCCAACCGAACACCATCGCGAAGCCAGCCCCGGCGCATGAGCGTCGCTGTCGATCGCGCCGACGGTCACGCCGGCCTTCCCCAGCTCACGGATCGCGACGAGCGCTTGACGCTGAGCGGCGTCAGCAATCAGCGTATGAACCTGTGAACCGACCCGCCGCGAGACCAAGACCGGCCCATTAACCACTGACTCAGGTAGTCCGAATGATCAGCACCGAACACGGCGCGTGGTGGGAGACCTTGTTCGGCACCGAGCCCAGTAAAAACCGCTTGGCGCCGGTCATGCCCTTGTTGCCGACGACGACGAGATCGGCCTCCTGCTCCTCGGCGACATCGAGGATCGCGTCGGCGGGATCGCCCTGACGCGGGTAGACGTTAACGCTCACCCCCGCCTCGCGGGCGACCGTGGCGGCGGCCTCGAGCGTCGCATCGACGTCCTCGCGGGGGTTGATCGCCCACTGTAGATCCTCGGGCGCGTCGCGCCGTTCGCCCTGCAACCGCTGCGCCGGCACCGGCTCGTAGGCGCTGACCAGCTCGAGGGTCGCACCGACCGCCCGCGCGAGGTTGACCGCCTGCCGCACCGCCTGGGTGGCCGTGTCGGAACCGTCAGTACCAACCACGATCGATTTGAACATGATCCTCCCCTTTGCCTGTCTGTCTGTCGCGAGACCGGTTGCACCTACTACTGCCGGCGCAGCGATCATACCTGCGCGCGCCACACGCGCGAGCGCCGTGCCTGCACCCAGATGCGACGACGTCCGAGGCTCCGTGAGATACACCTGCGCGGCGTTCAGGCGAGCTTTGTGATCGCGATGATCATGCCGATCAGCACGAACACGACGATCGCGACCTGCGTCCAGATCCAGAATGGAGACACGGCGAGACAGCGTACTTGGGGCGAGTGAGCCGGAGCTTTGGGGCGTCTGGGCCGGCGGGCCGGGGCTTGCGCGGGTGGGCCGGGACTTGGGGCGAGTGAGCCGGAGCTTTGGGGCGTCTGGGCCGGCGGGCCGGGGCTTGCGCGGGTGGGCCGGGACTTGCGCCCCGCGACGGGCTCGTGACTATCTTGTAGAAATGGCAGGACGCCACCACACCCGGGCCGGAGGCCCCCGCACACGTACGGCTGAGCACTCTCTCGGGGCCTTCTTCCTCACGTTTGTGCTGGGCCTGTGCGCATTTGCCTGGCTTGCCCCAGCCGGTGGCGCCGAGCGCGTCGCGCAGGGGCGTATGTCGGCCGTCGCGCCGCTGGGCGGCGTGAACATCGGGGCCATCTCCAGCGGCGCCAGCCTGACCGGCGTAGACCGGGAAATCTCCCTGGCCAGCGCGCTCCATGCGAAGGTCGTACGCACGACGGTGCCCTGGTCAACGATGGAGCCGAACGGCCCGGGCCAGATCAACCCCCGTGCGTTGGCGACCGCCGACCGCCTCGTGGACGACGCGGCAGCGGACAACATCAAGGTGATCATGATTGCCGACAGCACTCCCTGCTGGGCCTCTTCGGCCCCTGCATCGCTGCTGAAGACCTGCATAGCTGGGATCCCAAGCAAGGCCAACGCGTGGCCGCCGACCGGCCCAGCCACCTACGCAGCCTTCGTCGCCTATCTCGCGCAGCGCTACGGGACGCGCCTGGCCGCGATCGAAGTCTGGAACGAGCCCGACCAGGCCAACCAGGCCTATTTCGCCGGGCCCGAAAAACCGCAGCGCTACGCGGCGGTCCTGCGCGCCGCATACCCGGCGATCAAGCAGGCGAACCCGAACGTGCCCGTGCTCGCAGGATCGATCGTCGGCGCCAACGGCGTCTTCCTGCGCGCCCTCTACGCCGCCGGGATCAAGGGCTACTACGACGGCCTGGCCGTGCACTACTACACCCTCACCCTCGCCTCGCTGCGCTCGATCCGTGAAGTGCAGGTTGCCAACGGCGACACCAAGCCGCTGTGGCTCGACGAGTTCGGCTGGAGCAGTTGCTGGCCGCGCTACAGGATCCAGCAGGAACAGGCCTGCGTGACCCCGCAGACGCAAGCGCTGAACATCAGCAACACGTTCCACTCGCTCGCCGGCACGCCATACGTAGCCGCTGAGGTGCTCTATCAGCTGCAGGGGTCAGTCTCGGAAAACTTCGGGGCCGTATATGCGAACGGCGCCCACAAGCCCGCCTTCGCCGCCCTCGCCAAGGTCTTCGCCTCCCCCTTCGGCCCCGTCAGCCCCGTCACCCTGAGCCTGACCCGGCAGGGCGGCCGGGTGCTCGCGCGCGGTTCGGCGCCCGTCGGCGACTACATGGAGCTCGAAGCCTTCCGCGGCAGCGCCCTGCGCTACCGCGCTCTGTTCGTGCTCAACCGCTTCAACCGCTACTCCCTGCGGCTACCCTCTACGCTCGGCACCAGCGGCCTGCGCGTGCGCGTGTACCAGTACTGGGCGGGCCTCGGCCGCGCCGCCCAGCGCACGATCTGAGCGCCCCCGGGCGCACAATCTGAGCCCTCCTGGACCGCCCAGACGGCGGAGCGCCGCGTTCACCGACTGAACGCAAGTCGCGAGGGTCGGGCCATTGTGGGGCCCGCACCCGTACCCCATTATCCCGCTCGCGAAACGCAAATCCATGCAGTCATCGGACCGCGGAACCCAAGGATGGGGAGGTATCTGGTGCTCAGCCACCGTAACGTCGAAGAGGGACAGGCAGGTCTACGCGCACGCACGACGCTCGACGATTCGCCCGAGGCAAGGCGGGAAGTGCGCCTGGCGATCGCGCGCGCCAAGGAGGGCGACCGCGACGCGATCCGGTTGCTCTACATCCGCTACTCGGGCAACGTCTACGGCTATCTGCGCAGCATCGTGCGCGACGACAAGGAGGCCGAAGACCTCACGCAGCACGTCTTTCTGAAGCTGATGACGGTGATCCTCAAGTACGAGGATCAGGGCGTCCCGTTCTCGGGCTGGCTGCTGCGACTCGCGCGCAACGTCGCGCTCGATCATCTGCGCCGCCGGCGTCCGACCCCGACCGAAGAGGTCTTCGACGCCAACAGCCACAGCGACGACGAGGACGCCCGCGAGCACGCGCGGGACCTCCACGCAGCGCTCGACTCGCTGCCCGACGAGCAGCGCCAGGTGATGGTCATGCGCCACGTCGTCGGGCTCTCCCCGCCGGAGATCGCCGAGCGGATGGGCCGCTCGGAAAGCTCGGTCCACGGCCTGCAGCACCGCGGCCGGCGCGCGCTGCAGCTGGAGCTGAGCCGGCTCGGCTCGGCGCCTTCGACGAGCGCCAACCTGGCTGTGAGCGTCGCATGCTGAGCTCCCGCGTCCCCCACAATCGGCACTGCTCCGCCCCCAACGGCCTCGGCTGCTCCTGCGTCCCCGCAAGCCTCGGTCCCACTGATGCGGCTGGACTTCGCCGACCCGGAGCTGCTCGAGGAGCTGATGGGCGCGGTGCGCGCGGTCGCCGAGCGCGGCGCCTTCACGCTCGGCGAGCCCGTCGAGTCCTTCGAGCGGGAGCTCGCCGCCTACTGCGAGGCCGATCACGCGATCGGCGTCTCCTCCGGCACCGAGGCGCTCGCGCTCGCGCTGCGCGCGCTCCAGATCGGCCCCGGCGACGAGGTGATCGTGCCGACCAACTCGTTCATCGCGACCGCCGAGGCGGTCAGCGCGGTCGGCGCGACGCCACTGCTCGTCGACGTCGACCCAGACTCGCATCTCCTGACCGCCGAGATCGTCGCCGACAACCTCAACCCGCGCGTGCGCTGCGTGATCCCCGTACACCTGTTCGGCGCGACCGTCGACCTCGCGCCGCTACTGGAGCTCGCGAACGGCGCCGGCATCCACGTGGTCGAGGACGCCTGCCAGGCGCACGGCGCGCGCTACCGCGGACGGCCGGTGGGCTCGCATGGGGCGCTCGGCTGCTTCAGCTTCTACCCGACCAAGAACCTCGGCGCGTGGGGCGACGGCGGCGCGGTCGTGACCTCCGATCCCGAGCTGGCCGAGCGCGTGCGCCTGCTGCGCTCCCACGGCGAGCAGCCGCGCTACCACCACCGCATGATCGGCGGCACCGCACGCCTGGACGCGCTGCAGGCGACCGTGTTGCGGCACAAGCTGACCCGCCTGGAGGGCTGGAACGAGAACCGCCGCCGGCTCGGCGCCAAGCTGCGCGAGAGCCTGCGCGGCATCGAGACGCTCGTCGACCCGGTCAGGGCGCCGTTCGACGGCGCCGACCGCGTCTACCACCTGTTCGTCGTACGCACCGAGGAACGCGATCAGCTGCGCGAGCATCTCGCCGCGTGGGGCGTCGCCTCCGCGGTCCACTACCCGATCCCGATCCACCTCACCGACGCCTACGCCCACCTCGGCCGCGGCCCCGGCAGCCTGCCCGTGAGCGAGCAGCTGGCGGGGCAGATCTGCTCGCTGCCGCTGTTCCCAGGCATGAGCGACGCCGAATCCGAGCAGGTTTCGGCTGCGGTGCTCGCGTTCGCGCAAGACCGAGCGACGCACGCGCGTTAACCGGTCATGCAGATCATGGACACATATACGACCTCGCATCCCGCCGGCGCCGTGCGCCAGCCCTCCCCCGGCACGCATCAGAAAGTGAGCTGAGCATGTTCGACGGCAGCAGCGCCACGATCACCGAATTCCCCGTCAGGGAGCGCATCGTTCCGCGGACGGCGCCGATCGGCACGGCGATCATCGGCTACGGCTACTGGGGACCGAACCTCGCTCGCAACGTCGCCGAGCGCCCGGAGCTCGCGCTGCAGGGACTGTGCGACCGCGATCCCGTCCAGCTGGCCGCGTTCTGCAACCGCCACCCGCAGGCGCGCGCGGTCGAGGAGCTCGACGCCGTGCTCTGCGACCCATCCGTCGAGGCCGTGATCGTGGCGACGCCGCCGAAGAGCCACCACGCGATCGTCAAGCAGGCGCTTGAAGCCGGCAAGCACGTGCTCGTCGAGAAGCCGCTCGCGACGCGCCTGTGCGATGCGCAAGAGCTCGCCGAGATCGCCGAATCATCCGGGCTGGTGCTGATGCCCGGGCACACGTTCATCTACAGCCCGGCGGTCAACGCCGTGCGTGATCTGATCCACACCGGCGTGATCGGCGACATCCACTTCGTCACCTCCTCGCGCATGAACCTCGGCAAGTACCAGAGCGACGGCGTCGTCTGCGACCTCGCCCCGCACGACCTCTCGATCCTGCTCTACTGGCTCGACCGGCCGCTCATCGAAGTCGCCGCCTCGGGCAGCAGCGTCTTCCAGGAAGGCATCTCCGAGACCGCGTTCCTGACGCTCACGTTCGACGGCGGCTCGACCGCCAACGTGCAGCTCTCCTGGCTCGCGCCGCGCAAGGTCCGCCAGATGATCGTCGTCGGCTCCAAGCGCATGGTCCAGTACGACGACACCGCCGCCGACGAGCCGATCCGCGTGTACGACCGCGGCATGGACGTCGCGGCGCCCGCCAACTTCGGAGAGCACCAGCTGATCTGCCGCACGGGCGACGTCGTGATCCCGCGCGTGCAGCCGCAGGAGCCGCTCAGCCTCGAGCTGCAGGACTTCGCGCGGGCGATCCGCACGGGCGAGGAACCGCGCTCGAACCTCGCGCTCGGCGTGGAGATCGTGGCGGCCGTCGAGCTGGCGGAAGCCTCGATGCGCGAGGGCGGCGCGCCGCAGGAGCTGATCCCGCGCGCGACACCCGCCGCGGCGTAGAAAAGCGCTCGGGCGACCACGCGATCTGCGCTGCGAACGGGAGTATCAGACCACGCCATGCGTTCCTTCAACGTGCTCGCCAAGGGTCTAGTCGTCGTTCCCAACACAGCCCGCTGGACGGGGCCGTGGCTGGGCGCCACGCGCAGGCCCTCGCTGCAGCGGGTCGCGAACCGGCCGATCCTCTGTCACGTGCTCGACGCGCTCGCGCAGGCGGGCGTGCTCGAGGTCGCGGTCCTGGCCCCGCCCGACGCCGCCGAGGAGATCGCCGCCTGCATCGCCGCGGAGGGACCGGCCGGCATCGAGGTTCACCACCTCGTCAACGACCGGCGCGGCGCGGGCGGGGACCCACTGCTCGGCGCCGCGGAGTTCGTCGGCGACGCTCCCTGCGTACTCCATCGCGCCAACGGCCTGCTGGGAGCGCCGCTGGATCTCTTCATCAACGCGATCCAGGAAGAGCCCGCCGACGCGTTGCTGCTGGTTCAGGAAGACGCGCGGGAGGTCAAGCGCCTGCGGCTGGTGCCACGGCGCCTGCCCACCCCCGGCGAGGATCGCGGCGCAACGACCGTGCCCGAGAGCATCGCCGGCGTCTGCCTGCTCGGCCCGGGCGCGCTGCGGCGACTGGCGAAGCTCGAGCGCGCCGCACCGGCGCTCGACTTCGCCGCGCTGACCGAACGACTCTCACGCGACGGTGGCGTCGTGCGCACGCGGGCCGTGCAGAAGTGGCGCCAGTTCACCGGCGACGCGATGGACCTGCTCGACATGAACCGCACGATGCTCGACGAGCTCGACTGCGAGAGCGTCACGGCCGCTTCCGGCGATAACCGTTTCGAGGGCCACATCTCGATCCACCCCACCGCCTCGGTGCTCTCGAGCGTGATCATCGGTCCGGTGATCGTCGGCGCGGACGCACTGATCACCGACTCCTACATCGGGCCGCACACCTCGATCGCCGAGCGCGTCCGCATCGAGGGCGCCGAGATCGAGCGCTCGATCGTGCTCGCCGACGCGAGCGTGCTGCATGTCGGCGGACGCCTCGTCGCGAGCATCGTCGGGCGCGAGGCGCGCATCTTCCGCGACTTCTCGATGCCGCGCGCACTGCGCCTTCAGGTCGGTGACGGGGACGAGGTGGCGCTGTGCTGAAGGAGCGCGACACGGCCACGGCACCGGCACCGGCACCGGCTCATACACCGTCGTCCACAGCACAAGTGTTGCCGTCCACGGCGCCGCCACCCTCCACAGCACAGGCGCCATCCACAGTGCCGGCGCTGCCCTCACCATCGTCGTCTCCGTCCCCTGGCTGGGCTCCTTTCAACGGCGCTGGGGAAGTGCGCGCCACCGCCCCGGTCGCGATCGTCGGCGCCTCCGGCGCGCTCGGCTTCGGCCTCGCCGTCAGGCTCGGGCGCGCAGGGGTTCCGGTCGTGGTCGGTTCTCGAGACACCGAGCGCATGGCGCAGACCGTCTCTCGCGCACGGGAAGCCGTCCCTGGGGGGTCGTTCTCCGGATACGACTACGAGGGAGCGGTGCGCGCCGCGGAGACCGTGATCCTGAGTGTGCCGTTCGGCTGCCAATACGAAACGCTGATCGGCCTGCAGGAGACCCTGAGGCCCGGTCAGCTGCTGATCGACGCGACTGTGCCCCTCGCGGCGACCGTCGGCGCAGGGGCAACGCGAATGCTCGGCGTATGGCAGGGCTCGGCGGCCGAGCAGGCCCAGGAACTGGTACCCGAGGGCGTGCGCGTGGTCTCCGCCCTGCACACCGTCAGCGCCTCCTCGCTCGGCAATATCGACCATCCGCTCGAGCAGGACGTCTTCATCTGCGGCGACTCGCGCGAGGACAAGCGCCGGGCGGCGAGCCTGCTCGAGCTGATCGGCGGACTGCGCTGCGTCGACTGCGGGCGCCTTGAGATGGCGCGCATCACGGAGTCGCTGACAGCGCTGATGATCGCCGTGAAGATCGAGCACGCCACGCACGTCGGGATTCGCATGACGGGGCTGCCGGACGCGTTGTGGGATTGACCGGCGCCCCTGGACGCCGGCGCCCCTTGCCGGTGACCGGCGGCGCTTCTGCCCGCTTCTGCCCCCTTCCCGGGCGGGCGCCACTTCTGCCCGCCGGGCGCCACTTCTGCCCGCTTCTGCCCCCTTCCCAGGCGGGCGCCACCCAGGCGGGCGCAGGCGGGCGCCACTTCCCCCCAGCGGCTGAACGTACGTACCCCTGCCAGCGGCTGAACTTACCCCTCGGCCAGGCGCGCGAGCTCGCGCTCGAGCACGCGATCGATCACCGTGTGAACCTGCCGCTGCAGCCACACCGGGGTGAGCGTGTGCGTGTCGGCCGAGGTGCCGAGGATCGCCAGCTCGAGGTTCGGCCAGCTGTCCTGCAGGCGATCGAGCACGCCATTGTCAGTGAGCTCTCTGCGCAGCATCTCCTTGCCCGTGAACAGCATCAGCCCGCGCTGGTCGCGATCCCGGAGCGCGTCGAAGAGGCCTTCGATCGGCTCGCCCGCGGCCCCTCGCCCAGGCCCGAAGGTGGCGCCCCGCTCGCGTGCGCGGATCGGAGCGGCGGCCGCCTGCGTGACGAGCCTACGCCCCAATTCGAGATGCCGCGCGAGCTTGATCTCGCCGCGGATCACCTTGCGCCAGGTCGAGCGCAGGAACATCCTTTCCTTGACCCTGCGCGTGTGCTTGACGCTGTGGCGCCACTCGTCGAAGACGAGCGTGCGCGGGTTGAGCATCACCACCGCCGCCACCCGCTCGTCGGCGAGCGCCGCTTGCGAGGACCAGTAGGACCCGGCGCACAGGCCGAGCGTCACGAAGCGCTGTGGCAGCCCGCGCTCGGCGAGCATCTCGATCGCCGCGCGCGCCTGCTCGGCATAGGTCGGCTTGTAGAACTCCGCAACCCGCGCGAGCACCGTGGGATCGCCCTCGGAGTCGCCGATTCCGGCCAGGTCGAGCCGCAGCGTCGAGACGCCCTGCGCAGCCCAGCGACGCGCGATCTCGACCCACATACGGTTGGGTCCGGTACGGCGTTGAGGTCCCGCGTTCAGCAGCAGGCCGGTCAGCTCCCGCCGACCGGCGAGCGGCTCGGTGAGGATCCCGAACAGCGGCCCGCTCGGCCCATCGACGAACACGGGCCGCTCGCGCAGCGCAACGCCCGCGTGATCGATCAGCATCTCATCCCGCTCCCGCGGCACGGCCGCCGCCGACTCGAACGCCGCCGACTCGAACGGCGCCGTGTCCGAAAACACTCCATCGTCCTCCAGCCACGCGCTCACGAGCTCGAAGACATCGGTCGGCGTGCGCGCGTCCTGCGGCTCCACCATCATCGCGCCGTACCCCGGCCCGTTCGTGACCCTCACCGTGGCGCCGGCGCCTTCGAGCACCCCGGGCAGGTGCTTGTCGACCTTCATCCCGTCGCGTCCCAGCAGCAGCGCTCGCCGCGTCGCGGACGTGCGGGGCTCGACCTCGCGAAGGTCGAGGCGCTCCAGCTCAGCGACCGTCTCGGCACTCAGCAGATAGCCGTTCGTCGCCAGCGCTCCATCCTCGACAGGCTCGGCCGGCACGGTCTCCTCGGCTTCGAGGACGTTTGCGACCTCAAATGCCGAGAACGTGCGCAGCTCTCGCAGCAGCCTGTGACCGCGCGCGGGGACCGACCACAGCACGAGCTCCTCGATCGGAGCGCCCTGCAGCGCCGCGCGGCAGGACACCATTCCACCGAGACCGAGACCGATCGCCACCACCCGGCTGGCGCCGGCCGGCTCGTCGTCATGACCCGGGACGGCGGCGTCGTGCTCGCCCACCACGGCATCGTTGCCCACCGCCACGTCGTTGTGGTTGCCCACCGCGGCGCCGCCGCCCACCACATCGCCGTCGTCCTCGCCGTTTACTCGCCGCAGCCACCGTGCCGCCCCGTCTACCG
Source organism: uncultured Solirubrobacterales bacterium (assembly GCA_963774785.1). Lineage (GTDB taxonomy): Bacteria > Actinomycetota > Thermoleophilia > Solirubrobacterales > Solirubrobacteraceae > Palsa-744. Next base: position 129,378 of record CAVZGH010000001.1, read on the forward strand.
CCCGCGTCCAGGCCTCCAGCTGCCCCGGGTCGGTCGGGGCGCCCGCGCTGTCGCCGCTGCCGGGAAGATCGATCCGCAGGGTCGTGTACCCGGCCCGCGCCAGATGTTCGGCCCATTCGCGCCGGATGCGATAGCAGCACATGTCCTCCCAGCCGAACGGCGGACAGAGCAGCACCGCGGTCTGCCTCGCCGGCGCGGCGCCCCTGTGCAAGACCGCGAAGATCGACGCGCCGCCGAGCCCATCCTGCAGATACATCGGCCGCGCCTGTGGCGGTGCGGGCGCGCTCTCCCTCACGCGCCGCTCCTCCTTGTCCCGCGACCGTGGCCGCGGTGCGACCAAAAGCTCAGGCGACGGCGGCATCGAGCAGCTCCATCGCCTCGTCCCATGCAGTGGCCAGCGCGAACAGCGCCGCTTCGGGCTCGAAGGCCCGTCGGCGCGCGAGCCTGAACGAGAGGATCTTGCACCCTTCGACGATCCGCCCCAGGGCCCGCGCGGCGGGTTCGGCCGCGTCTCCCAGCAGCCACTCGGCCTGGGATGCGGCGACCTCGAAAGCGGAACCGGCCATCCGCACGGTGGCAAACGCGTAAGCGTGATATTCGTCGGCATCGCCGGCCAGCAGCCGCGGCAGGTCGCGCTCGAGTTGCACGCCAAAGCGCACGAACGGGTTATCGGCCGGGCGATGAGCGAGGTGCCCGTGCAGCAGGGAGCGCGCCGCCTCGCGCAGCTCGTCCCCCCGCAGGCACGCGCCCGCGTCGAAACGCACGAGCTCGGTGTAGGGCGGCAGGACATCGTCGGTGAAGTCCCCGCCGAGGCGAAAGACGCCGCGGTAGTCCTTGCCGTCGAGCTCGTACAGACCGGCCCCGTGGAAGTAGCGCAGCCGCTCATCGGCCAGGTCGATGCCCTCGATCGCGACCGAGCTCTTGACGTGTTCTGAGCGATAGGCCGTCGCGGCCGTGTCGGGCAGGTACCAGGAGTCCAGCTCGACGATCAGCGTCCGGTCCCGCTCGAGTTGCTCTACAGCCTGCTCGGGCAGTGGCCGGTAGGGCTGCATCTCGTGCACGTCGACCCCGAACAGCAGCTGCAGGTCTTCGGGAAACGGCTTGAAGAACGTCCACTGGTCGCCCTCGAAGTCCATCCGCACCATGCAGCCGAGCGCCGCGAGGGGCTCCAGCCCACGGGCGTGCAGCAGCTCGATCAGGATGTCCGTGTAGCAGTTCGTTTCGCCGTACGTCCGCCCGGGCCCGTGCAGCACGTGCGGGCTGTAGGCGGCGGGATCGAGCCCCGTGAGGCTCACTGGACCCGCGGCCTGTCCCGGACCCGCGGCCTGTCCCGGACCCGCGGCCTGTCCCGGGCCCGCGACCTGTCCTGGGCCCGCGACCTGTCGTTCGGGGCTGGCCAGCCGACCGCCTGGCATTAGACGTCCTTGGCGATCAGCAACAGGCCGGCGTTGGTCTGGTGGATGCGCTCATTGGCGACCATCAGACAGGCCGACATCGTGTCGCGCAGATGGCGCCCGACGCTGAACGGCGTGTCGTTCTTGAAGCCGACGATCCCACACACGCCGAGCGCGCCCTGGCAGACGCGGGGGGCCTGCTCGGAGGCGGCGATCTTGAGATTGTTGAAGCGCAGCGCCGAGACCATCGTCGTCAGCGACTCGCGACCCGGCTCCGAGGAAGCCTCGACGAACTCGCTCAGCGCGGAGCCCACCTCGGCACGCAACAGCGACAGCTCGCTCATCAGGTGCGACAACCGCACCGCCACCGGCGGCGTCTCGCCGGGGTTCTTCTTCGCGGCGGCGCGCACGAAGGCGCGCGCGCGGTCGAACGCGTCGGTCGCGATGCCGAGCCACAGGTGCGACCAGAGAATGTGCGAGACGGGGGTCATCGACTCGGCCGACACGCGCGTGAACGCGGTCTCAAGGATCTGCTCCGGCAGTACCTCGCCGCGCACGACGAAGCCCGGCGAGCAGGTCCCGCGCATCCCCAGGGGATCCCACGTGCCGGTCTGCTCGAGCTCGAGCTGCTCCTTGCGGGCGAGCACGATCACCTGATCGCTCGGCTCGGCCTCGGGGGCGCGGCGCAGGGTCACGAACAGGTCATCGGCGTACTGGCCATAGCTGACGGTCGGCGCCTGCTTCTCAAAGCTGCGCCGCCCTTCCGCCGTGGGCGTCAGCGCGGCCACCGAACGACCCATGTCCCCACCCGTGCCGATCTCGGAGGTGACCGACGCGATCAGCCGCTGCTCGGCGGCCACGCGCCGCAGGTACTCCTCGAACCACGGCGCGTCCTCGAGATGACGCACGATCGAGATCACCTGGATCTGGTGCATCGCGAAGACCATCGCGCTCGCACCGCAGCGACGCCCGAGCTCGAAGCACGCGGCCGCGATCGTCTCGAGCTCGACGCCACCCCCACCGAGCTCGGTCGGGATGAAGGCGGACAGCGCCTGCTCCTCGCGCAACGCCGCGATCGTCTCGGCCGGGAAGCGGGCCTCGCGGTCGACCGCGGCGGCGTTTGGCGCGGCGTGCTCGTCGGCAACCGCGACGATCGCCTCGAGCATGGCCTGGTCGCGATCGACCGCGATGCTCACGACACGCCCGCCCCGACGCGCAGTTCGTTGACCGCGATCTCGATCGCGGCGATGCTCTCGAACACGCTCGGTTTGAGCATCGCGTCGGGAAACTCGACGTCGAAGTGGTCCTCCAGCGCAAGCATCACGTTCACACTTGCATGCGAGGTCATGCCCGCCTGGTAGAGGTCTGCGTCGGGCGCGAGCATCGCGGTGTCGAGCGACAGGCGGCCGTGTTCGTTGAGGATCTGGCGGATTTCGTCGGTCATACCTGCTTAACGAAGGCTCACCGGCATTTCTCGCGCCCACCCCGGCCGATGAGAATCTTCGCGCCTGGGTGACGAGACCAGCGCCTGTCATATGCTTGCTGCTCGTATGTCCGAGCACCCAGGCTCCTCCAGTCCGACGGCCGGCGACGCCCGGCCGCGGGCCGCAATCCCACCCGAACCGCCGAAGGACCGCATCACGCCGCGCACCCTCGCCAGGCGGGCGAAGCGAGGCTTGATCGGGCTGTTCCCGCCGCCGACCAAGTCGGAAGCCTGGCTCAAGCAACGCGGCATGCTCGTCATCGGCCGCCATTCCTACGGGAAACCGAACGTGATCCTGTTCGCGGGCGATTCCGCGCGCGTGAGCATTGGCAGCTTCTGCTCGCTGGCCTCGGAGATCGAGGTCATGCCCGGCGGCAACCACCCGACGGACATGGTCACCACCTACCCTCTGCGCCGCCGCCTGGCGGGCACCGAACAGCCCGGGGAACCGTGGTCCAAAGGCGACGTGACGATCGGCAACGACGTTTGGATCGGCCGCGGCGTGAAGATCCTCGGCGGGGTCACGATCGGCGACGGCGCCGTGATCGCCGCGTATTCGGTCGTGACCAAGGACATCCCGCCCTACGCGATCGCCGCCGGCGTTCCGGCTCGAGTCGTTCGCGAGCGCTTCTCCGAGGAGATCGTCGAGCGCCTATTGCGAATCCGCTGGTGGGAGTGGGACGACGCCGCGATCCTCGAACGCGTCGAGGATCTCACGAACACCGATCTCGACGCCTTCACGCGCAAGTACGATCGGTCGAACCACGACGCAGCCCAGCCTCCCGGCAAGGAGCTGCGAGGGGGCGCACAAGCGACCCACTGGCCTCAGTGAGCCGCCGCCATCGCCAGGCGCCGCTTCACCCCATTCAGCCGGCGATGCCCGGGCAGGAGGCGCTCCAGCACGGTGCACTGTGCGCGCCAGGTCTCCGGGAAGCAGACGCGCAGCGTCAACAGGTAGGGCGGCACGGCGGCGATCGCAAGCACGGCCAGCCATGGGATCGTGGGTATCTGCGCGGCCGTCATGGCGATGCTCACCGGCAGCGCGACCGCGACGAGACCGAGACAGGAGACGATCGCCGGCGCGACGTCGCTCCATAGGCGTCGCAGCGGGGGTTCGCCGGTGCCCTGCAGCATCAGGCCGTAGGCGAAGATCGCGAACAGCGCGTGCACGACCGCCGCGTCGATCGCGACCGCGACGATCCCCAGCGGCGCGACCAGGTAGACGCTGATCCCATACATGACGAACTGCCCCCATCCGAACCCGAGCAACACCCCAACACGGCCGGTCGACATCCAGACCGTTTTGACGGCATTGAAGATGATCGTCGAAGCTCCGCCCAGAGCGAGGATCTGCACGGGCACGACCGCGGGCTCCCAGCGTGCGCCGAAGACGAACGGGACGATCACCGGCGCGGCGATCGTCAGCAACACCAGCGCCGGGAACAGCACGATCGTCAACAGGCGGATCATCTGGCGGTAGAGCTGGGCGAGCTCAGCCGCGGTGCTCGTGCGCGCCAGCACCGGGAAGCCGACCTGGTTCATCACGACCGCGAGCTTGCTCTGATATTCGACGGCGAGCGTGTAGGCGCGATAGTAATAGCCCGTCTGCAACGGGCCCAGACGCGCTCCGACGATCGCGTAGTTGACGTTGAAGAAGCCGACCCAGCTGATCGTCGCCAGCGACATCGGCGCGGCGTAGCCCAGCAGATCGCGCGCGGCGGCGCGCTGCAGACGCGGCATCGGCGGCGGGGCGCTGGTCCAGGCGACGACGAGCGACGCGACCGAGCCGGCGACCATCCCGAGCACGAGCGCCTCGCCGCTCAGCCCGATCAGCGCGAGCACGATGCACCCGGCCACGCGCACGACGTTGTTGAGGATTTCGATCTCGCTCAGGCGCCGGAAGTCCATCCGCCGTCGCAGGCCGGCCACGGGCATCGCGGCCAGCGCTTCGATCAGGCACAGTGGCGCCAGCAGCCGCACGAACAGAGCTGTCCGCGCGCCAAAGATCGGGGCGACGACGAAGCTCGCGACGAGCAGCGTCAGCCCGGTCAGCGCGAGGCCCGCGATCAGCGCGAGCGCCATCCCGGTCTGGGCATGCTCGCGGTCCAGCGTCTTGCGCTGGACGAGCGCGCTGGTGAGACCTCCCGCGACCAGCAGGAGCGCCACTTCCGCGGCGATCGAGGCGATCGCAAAGCGGCCGAATTCATCCGGCGCGATCAGGCGCGCCAGCACGACGATCCCGCCGAGCTGGACCACCTCGATGAGCGGACGCGATACCGCCGACCAGCGCAGGCCGTGAGCGGCGGCGCTGCGCAGCTCCTCACCCGACGGCGAGTCGTCCGTCGTGGGCGAGTCGTCCGTCATGTGCCTACCAGGCCCCGTGCCCGCCCAGAACCGCGGGCACCGTCCGTGCCAGGATCTTGATGTTGAGCCACAGCGTCCGCCGGCGCGCGTATTCAATATCGAGGCGGACCATCTCCTCGAGCGTCACCTGCGAGCGGCCGCCCACCTGCCAGAGGCCGGTGATCCCGGGCTTGACGGCCAGACGGTCGAACCACTCGGGCGGGTAGTGGTCCACCTCGTAAGGAATCGCCGGTCGCGGCCCGACGAGCGACATGTCGCCGCGCAGCACGTTCCACAACTGCGGAAGCTCGTCGAGGCTCGAGCGCCTGAGCAGGTGACCGAAGCGTGTGACGCGCGGATCCGCGATCATCTTGTAGAAGGGACGCGGGGCGTTGCCCTCCTCCGCATCTCGGCCTGGGAGCTCGCCATCGGCGACATCGTGCCGGGGCGGCTCGCCTTTGATCAGTCCGAGCACGAACTCACGGTGTCGATCGTGCGCGGCGCCGTCGGACATCGAGCGGAACTTGTTGACCGTGAAGGGCTTGCGACCGCGCCCGATGCGCTGCTGGCGAAAGACGGCGGGACCGGGGGAGTCGAGCCGCACGGCGATCGCGATCGCGGCGAGCAGTGGCGCCATCAACACAAGCAACACCGCCGAGCCGACGATGTCGAGCGCACGGCAGCTGGCGTCGACGAACCGGCCGCCACTTTGCGACATGGGGATCGCCGGCGAGACGGCGGATACGCTCGGCGATGGAGCGTTCTGTTCGACCGCTGGGTACGCCACGTCAAAATAACGCGCAGCTAAGTAGCCAACTTACGTGGCCTCGAGACAGTTCTTCGAGAGACAGAACCCCTCGGGGAGCGAGAAACGAAGATCAGCGTGTAGCAGCGGACGGATTCCGCCCAGGTAACCGCCCGAATCGCCCGAATCGCCCGGATCGCCCAGGCCGCCCGGATCGCCCCAGGCAACTACTCGCCCACGGCGGCAACCACCGGCACAGCCACCGCACCGGCCCCGCGCGGTCGCGCGCCGGCGAGCCGGCGCGCCAGCTGGCGGGAGGGCTCCACGTTGCCCTCCGGTCCGGCGGCCGCGATCACGGTCATCGCGGCGACCATGAAGAACATGTACGGCGCCTCGGTGAAGCCCATCGAATCGAACAGGGCACAGACGACCAGGAAGGCGATGCATCCACCCGACGCGGCGAGCGCGAGCGAGGAGACCGTCGGACCGCGCGTGCGAATCGCGGCCCGTGCGAGCACCACCGGCGCGAGGATCATCCAGACGAACGCAAGCAGTCCGAGGATCCCCGTCTCCCACAGTTCGTCGAGGTACTGATCGTCATTTATCCGGAACTGTTCTGGCTCTTCTGCGCTGATCGAGCCGTAGCCGCGACCGAGCAGGGGGTGCGCGAGTATGTCCGGTCTGAGAACGCTGAAAGCGCCCACGCGGTGAGCGGTCGAACCGCTGCTCGCGTCCGCATTGAGGTTGACGAACGTCCCCAACGTGCCCGGCGCCGCCAGGTGCGCGATGCCGATGAAGACGACCAGCCCGATCGGCAGCAGGCGCAGCACCTGGCGCGGGCGATAGCAGGCGATGTAGATGACAAGCGCGATCGGAACGAGCAGCGCGGTCTTGCGATCGGTCGCCACCGCGCCGCCCGCCATCAGCCCGAACGCGGCAGCGTTCAGCCACCACGACCTGCGCGACTTGGCGTCGAGCACCCTGACCAGCGCGAACGGCATCACCATCACGAGCATCGCGGTCGCGGCCAGACCGTGCAGCGTCGGGCCCACAACGATGATGCGCCCTTCTTCGATATCCGGCGAGGGGTGGATGTCGGTCGGCGATGGCGTGACGGTGGCGATCGGGCTGAGGATCGTGTGACCCAGTTCGTAGAAGACGTTGTAGCCCGTGTGGCGCTCGACGAGCATCCCCAGCGACATCAGCACGGCCAGCCCGATCATGAAGCTGGCAAAGCCGCGCAGGTCCTCGAAGCGCAGCGCGGTGAGCGCGAACCAACCGACTACCAGAAACGAGATCAGCAGTGCGAAATGCTTCTCCGCGAGCTGGAACTCGCCGAGCTGGATGACCCGTGGCGCGTCGAGCAGCAGGCTCGCCACGGCGAGCACGAGAAATATGCAGGCCGCGGTCACGAACAGCTTCGAGCGCCGCGTGCGCAGGAACGCGCGCTGATCGCCGCCGAACCACAGCCAGGCGAGGACGAGAATGATCAAGGCCAGGCGGTCGGGATGGGAATCGACCCCGAGGCTGACCTTCAGTTCGGTCGCGTCGATCGGGATCAGGAACACCATCGCGACGAAACCCGCCAGAAACCATGGCAGCGGACGTTTTGTGTGGGGAAAGGCGTCGCGCGGCGCCTGCGACTGCGCCTTTGCGGGCGTCGCCGGCGCCATCCGTGGCTCCGACGACGCTGGTGCGGACGAGCCCGCGGGGCCAACCGACGAGCGCGCGACGCCTGTCCGATCTGCGACGGCTGCTGGGCTCATTGACCTAGATGGCCGGGCGTGGGAAGGAAATGCTCACCGGATGCCCCGCGCCGCGACCGCGGCAGGACGGTGGTCCTGAGGACGCTTGGACGGGGAATCGAACAGAGGAGCGCTCTCGGGGTCATATACGTGGCCGTTGCTGGGCGCTCCCTGAGGGTCTCCACCTTCGCCCTCGCCCCGCGCGGCCTGCCCGCTCCACTCCTCCTGCTCGGCGCCATCAGCCTGCGCGAGATCCTGCGCTGCCGCGCCCTCACGCCAGACCTCGCGGAACCGTCCCGCCATCAGCACGAGCACGCACCACAGCATCAACACCGCGAGGAACACGATCACCATCAGTGTCTTCGAGATCCCGCTGTCGACCACGGCGCCGCTCGCGGGCCCGAGTTGACGGACCACGACCCTCGCGTTCGTGGGCAGGCCGGCCGCCGACTCGACGTTCGCGACATAGTGCTGTAGGCCGACCGCGGCGGCGTTGGCGAGCGCGACGGCCTGGCTGGTCGTCGGAGCCTGGGTGTTGATCGTGATCGTCGGCAGTTCCTGCTGGCTTTCAAAGTCCAGCCGGTATGGCTTGGTTTCGCCGGTGATCTCGACGTTGCGCTTGAGATCGGTGGGCTCCCGTTCCACGCGCGGCTCGGTCGTTTTGTTCGGCCCGGCGGCGTAGAGCTGTGAGCCCGACAGGCCCACCTGCTGAGCGACGACGTCGAGGAACGCGGGGCTGGTCATGAAGTTCGCGTAGACCTGAGCGCGGATCGCCAGCGGTTCGGACGGCTGCGAGACGTTGCCGAGGACCGAGGCGTTCGAGTCCACGAGCACCTGCGAGCTGGCGGAGGAGTACTGCAGAGTCTTGGGCTTCAGCTTGCCCCCATCGAGGTGATAGACGCTGAACACCGCGGCGAACGCCGCGATCACGGCGCCCAGTGCCAGCAGGCGCGGGCGCTTCGATAGTTCGCGTAGCACGCGTGCAAGCTCCATTTAGATCTTCTTCCTTCCTCTGCCGGCCTTGGTTATTGATGATGCGATGTCCATGCGTGCTCTCTGCATTCGCCTGGATGGTCAATGCGGTACCGCGGTGCCGCGATCGAGGCTCGCGCTGGTCGTGCGAGGCTCTTCCGGGTCAAGCAACGGTGTGAGGCCGGCTTTTTTTGCGGCCGGTTTCATCCTTTGCGCAACATGAGCGAGGGCTGGAAGCTGGGGCATCGCGGCCCCCGTGCTGGAAGCTGGGGCGTCGCGACACCGTTCTTATCGACGTGAGCTACCAGCCGGCAGACCTATCGATCTCGCGCGCCGCACCCCTCTCCGGCGCCGCACCCGCGAGCGGCGCCCATCGCAGGGGAGCCCCGGACGTCGTGATGGTGCTCGAGAACAACGCCTACCCGCAGGACGCGCGCGTGCGTCAGGAGGCGGAGAGCCTCGTCGCGGCGGGCCTGTCGGTGGAGGTTCTCGCTCCTCGCCAGCCCGATCGGCCCAACCGCGAGACCATCCGCGGCGTTCGCGTCACGCGCTTTCCCCTCCCCGACGGCCGGGGCACGCTCGCGGGCACCGCGATCGAGTACCTCGTCGCGTGCTGCACGATCGCCGTGATGCTGCTGCCGCGGCTGGCGCGCGCCCGCCGCGGGACGCTGCACGTGCACAATCCCCCGGACTTCTTCTTCCCGCTGCTCTGGCTCGCACGCCGGCGAGGCTGGTCGAGCGTCTTCGACCACCACGACGATGCCGCCGGGATGCTGCACGCCAAGCTCGGGCGCGCGACGCTCGCCGAGTCGCTGCTCGGGTGGATGCGCAGGCAGTCTGCCCGCACCGCCGATCTGACGATCACGACCAACGACACGCAGCGCGAGCTCGTGCAGCCCGACGCCCGCCGCGTGGTGATCGTGCGCAACTGCCCGCCCGTATGGTTCGCCGATCAGCGCTCCTCTGCCCCCGGCGGTCGCGCGCGGCTCGTGTTTCTCGGCGAGCTCGGCGAGCAGGATCGCGTGGAGCGAACGGTCGAGATCCTCGCGCGGCTCGTCAACGATCGCGAGATAGACGTGGAGCTGCTGATCGTCGGCGACGGACCCCGCCGCGGCGCGGTCGAGGAGCGCGCCGCGCAGCTCGGCCTGGCCGACCGCGTGACGATCACCGGCTGGGTCCCCTACGAGCAGGTGCCGGTCCTGCTCGCGTCGGCCCACGTCGGTCTCGACACGGCCCCCGCGACGGAGGTCAACAACGGCTCAACGATGGTCAAGATCCGCGAGTACCTGGTCGTCGGGCTGCCCGTCGTCGCGACCGCCCTGCGCGAGACGCTGGTGACTGGCGCAGACGCGATCGTGGCGCTCGAGGAGGACTCCGCCGAGGCGTTCGTCGCGCCGCTGCTCGAGCTTCTGGGCTCGGCCGAAAAATGGCGCGCGAGCGCCGATCGGGCCAGGGCGCGAGGCATGCAGCTGCTGTGGCCGACGCAGCGCGAGAAGCTGATCGCCGCCTATCGCGAGCTCGACGCCCGGCAGAAGGAAGACGGGGCGCTCGCCGTTCAGTGATCGGTGCTGCAGTCGATCCAACAGAACCCAGCGATGGCGGATAGTCCGGGGGCCGTGCGCGACAGTGACAGGGAGATGGTCGACCTGGCGATCGTCATCGTCTCCGCCAACTCCGCGAAGTGGCTCGAGCGGTGCCTGTCGACGGTCTTCGCTCAAGCCGGCGACGCCACGCTCGAAGTGGTCGTCGTCGACAACGCCTCCACCGACGGCACCCGCGAGCTGGTCGAATCGCTGTTCCCGCAGGTGCGGGTGATCGGCTCACCCAACCGCGGGTTCGCCTACGGCAACAATCGCGGCCTCGAGCGGGTGTCGGCGCGCTACCTGCTGCTGCTCAACCCCGACACCGAGGTGCTCGACGGGACCTTCAGCGAGCTGCTCGACGTGCTCGACGCCAAACCGCTGGTCGGCGTGGCCGGTGTGCGCCACCTCAAGCCGGACGGAACGCGAGGCCTCTCGATCCACCGCTTCCCCAGCGTCACCCGCGCGCTCGGCGAGGCGCTGCTCTCCGAGCGCTGGCCTGCTCATCCGGCTTGGTCGGGCGAACGCGAGCTCGATCCCGATGCCTACGAGCGCGAGGGCGAGTGCGATTGGCCGACCGGGGCCTTCCTGCTCGTGCGCCGCGAGGCGCTGCTGAGCGCCGGACTGCTCGACGAGCGCTTCTTCTTGCTGTGCGAGGAGCCGGATCTGTGCCTGCGGGTCAAGCGCGCCGGCTGGCAGGTCCGCCACCTGCCGCAGATGACGATCCTCCACCACGCGGGCAAGCACCGCGCCTCCCCGCGCATGCTCGCCCAGGAAGCCTACGCGCGCAAGCAGTACGCGCGCAAGCACTTCAACCCGGTCTACCGCGGCCTGTTCCTCACCGCCCTCGGGGTGCGCTACCTGATTCGCGCCGCCGTCCCCAGCTCGTCGGGCAATGCCGACAGGCTGGCCCGCCGCGAAGGCGCAAGGCGCGCGCTGCTCACGTTGCTCGGGCGCGTCGAGCCTCCGTTCGGCATGCCGCCGAGCACCGCAGTCGAGCCGGCCGACATAGCGCCACAACGCTCGGCATAGCGCCGCGGCCCAGAGTTGTCCTGACCAGCGCGAGTCCAGACCAGCGCGAGTCCAGACCAGCGCGAGTCCAGACCAGCGCGAGTCCAGACCAGCGCGAGCCGGGTTGCCCAGGCAACGAGAGCTTGGGGAGAGAGCTTGGGGAGGGAGGTGCTTGGACTGCGGTGGGGAGGGGTGTGCTAGACCGCGGTGGCCGATCGGGAAGCTCAGGCGACGAGCGCCCTGGGCACCACATTCGCCTGCGACTGCGGCCCCGACGCGACTTCCTCGTAGACCTGCAGCAGCCGGCGCCCCGCCATCGTCCAGGTGAGACCGGGCGCCGCGGCCAGGCACGCGGCGCGCAGCTCGGCGAGCCGGTCTCTGTCGGCGTCGAGCAGGCTCAGATGACGCGTCAGCGCATCGACGTCACCGACCCGGTGTACGAGCGCGTCCCGGCCGTCGACACACACGCCTGTGGATGCGTCGGAGACGAGCGGCACGCAGCCGCTGCCGATCGCCTCGGTGCAGACGAGCGCAGAGCCCTCCTCGATGCTGGGCAGCATCAGCACATCGCTCCCCCGCATCAACTCCGGGACGTCGTCGCGATGCCCGAGCACGTGGACGCTGGGGTGCGAGAGCATGTCGGCAAGCCGCGCTTCGTATTGAGGCAGGAACTCGCCGGCGATCCGGAAGACGCCGGTCCCGCTGGCCGGCGAGCGCAGCCACGCTTCGAGCGCGAAGTGCAGCCCCTTGCGCACGGCGCACACGCCCACGAACAGCGCGTTCAACCCCGGCTGCGCCTCCGCACCTGGCTGTCCCGCGCGCTCGCCGGGGGTGGGAAAGTAGCGACGCTCGTCGTATCCATAGGTGTGGCGCACCAACCTGTCCGGCGCAAAGCCCTCCTCGCGGAACGTCCGCGCGACGAAGTCCGACGGGCACAGCAGGTGGTCGGCCAGGTCGTATTCCGCTTCCTCCTTGTGGAGCTTGCTCGCGTTGTAGGCGTGCTCCTGGCCCGGAGGCAGGGCGACGCCGAGGCGCTCGCACTCGCGGGCGACGGCTTCGTAGGCGTACCGGGTGTGCGCGTTCGGGCGCTCGACCACGGTCGTGATGCCCAGGCGCTTGGCCACGCGCAGCGTCTCCAAGCCCGCGAGCGGCCAGGTGTGAACGACGTCGACGCGCTCGCCGAGCTTGGGCAGCGCCCGCGCCACGATGCGGTCGTGCAGGGCGATCGTGCGGAGCGTGCCGAGCGCCCGGTAGGGCAGGCGCCAGCGCCCGCGCGCGAGCGTCGTCCGCGTCTCGATGCTGGCGGGCAGCGGCCGCTGCACGGCGCCCGCGTAGACGATCAGATCGCCGCCGGCCTCCGCCACGCCCGCGGCCTCGTGCCAGGCGGTCGTGCAAATCCGCGCGGCGCCGATCTTATGGGGGAAACTGTGCAGTATGCGAACACCCACAACGGTTCAACGAGCAGGCCGGGGCGGTTCTTGCAGGCGCCGGTCTGGTTTTGCGGGCTCCGATCCGGTTCTTACAAGCCCTCTATGAATCTCCCGCAAGAGACGGCGCGCGGCAATCGTTTGATTGACGACTCACCGCCCACGCGGACGGTCGCTGGCGCACAAGCTTCCCGATGACGATCGATCTGACAGAAGATTCCAACCTCGACGAGCCGCGCAAGCGTGTGGCCGTGATCGCCGCGCCCACCGGCTCCCTCGCGCCCACCGACTACCTCACGCGCGCCGGCTCCCTCGCGCCCGCCGGCCTGCCCGCGTGGGACGCCCCGGACCCGCACGGAAGCGCCCCCGGCCTGCGGGTGGCGGACCCCCCGCGGCTGAATCCAGGTCACGAGCGCACGCTGGCCGCGCTCGAGCGGGTATTCCCGGTGCGCTTCGAGCTGGCTCAGACCACAGATCCGGACGGCGTGGACGGCGTGCTCATGCTCGGCCGGCGCTCCCCCGAAAGCGCCCCCGCCGGGCTCCCGAGCCTCGTCCTGCCGTGCAACGAGCCCCAGGCGCAACCCGGCTCCTCCGCACACAACGGCCTCGTGAACGCCTTGTACAACGGCCTCGCGAACGTCTCGGTTTCCTCCGGCGCCGCGTCGCGGGTCGTCCTGACCGGCGGGCCCGAGCTCGCCCGGCCGCTGCGGGGGAGGACGATTCCGGAGGACACACCAGCCGGCGCGCTACCGGCGATCCCCGCCGGGGTGGCGGTGCTCGCGCAATCGGAGAACAGGCCCGTCTGGTGGCAGGCCGGCGAGAACGGCAACGCCGGCGCGACGCTCGGCGTGAGCGCCTACCCGCTCGCCGAGCTGGGCGACGGCGAGGCGCTGCGCGAGAAACTGCGGGCCGGCTGCTTCATGGGGCTGCTGCCACTGATTCACTTTCTCGGGCAACTGCTCGGCGCCGATGGCTGGAAGCTGCCGTCGCCGCGAGCGTCGTTCATCGTTGACGATCCAAACCTGCACTGGCGCTCCTACGGGTTCCTCGATTACCCGGAGCTGATCGCGCACGCGACGCGCCACGGCTATCACGTGGGGTTCGCGACGGTCCCGCTCGACGGCTGGCGCGCCGATCGGCGGGCCGCGTCGTTGCTCGCGCGGGACGCGTCCCCGCTCTCGCTGCTGGTACATGGCAACGACCACGTCGCCGAAGAGCTCGGTCGCCTGCGCGACGACGCGCAGGCGCAGGCCGCGATCGCCCAGGCCCTGCGCCGGATCGCCGCGCTGGAGCGCCGCTCCGGGGTGAGCGTGGACCGCGTGATCACGCCCCCGCATGGCGCCTGCTCAGAAGCGGCGCTGCGCGCCATGTACAGGCTGGGACTCGAGGCGATCGCCGTCACCCCCCCCTACCCCTGGCGCGAAGGCCTGCCCGCGTCCACGCCGCTCGCCGCCTGGCACCCAGCGGAGCTGGTGGCGGGCGGCCTGTCGGTGCTCCCCCGCTACCACCTCAACGAAGCCAGGGACGAGCTCGCCCTGCGGGCCCTGCTCGGCCAGCCGCTGATCCTTTACGGGCATCACGAGGACTTCGCGCAGGGTCTCGACGTGCTCGCGCAGGCCGCGAGCGAGATCGACGAGCTGGGAGATGTGCGCTGGGGGCCCCTGAGCTGGATCGCCCGCGGCAGCTACGCGACCCGGCGGCTGGGAGATACGCTGCTCGTGCGGATGCACGCACCCCGGATCGATGTCGAGGTCCCCGCCGGCGTACGGTCGCTACGGGTGCTCGTCCCAGAGCCCCACGGCGGCGCGGCCGGGCATCGACTGACCCACACCGGCGGATTCGTCGATGTCACCTTCGCCGACGGTCTGGGCGCCTCGCGGCCGCTGGCGGTCGAGGGAGCCTCGAGGATCGACCTGACGCTGGCGGCCGATCGCCCGCTCGTCGCGGCCGAGGTGCCCGCGCCCGCGATCAGACCGTGGTCGCCGATCAGGCGCGCCCTGTCCGAGGGACGCGACCGTCTCCAGACCCTGCGCTGAGACCCCGGACGGAGACCCCGGCCGTTGAGCAAGTTCGAGCTCGCCGGGGACGTTAACCAGGAGATGACACAACGGCTGCTCGTAATCTCTCCGGTCCGCAACGAGGCCGTCCATCTCGAGCTGGTCGCCGACGCGATCGCGCGCCAGACGCGCCCCCCGGATCTGTGGGTGCTCGTCAACGACGGCTCCACCGATGGCACCGCCGAGATCCTGGCGGGGCTGGCGGAGCGGATCGGGTTCGCGCGAATCGTCAACGCCACCGAGCAGCCGTCGAGCGCCCTCGTCAAGGACCGCCTGGCGACGGCCGCCGCGCCGCGAACGTTCAACCTCGGCTTGAACAGCGTCGACTGGCGATCCTTCACTCACGTCGCCAAGCTCGACGGCGACATCGAGCTGCCGCCTGATTACTTCGAGCGCCTGCTGGCCGAGTTCGAGCGCGACCCACGGCTGGGCGTGGCCGGCGGGATCTGGGCCGAGCCCGACCCCCACCGCGCCGGCGGCGCCAGCGCCTACGACAGCGGCGGAGGCGGAGGCGCCAGCGGAGGCGAAATCAGCGCCGGCGCCGGCGCCGGCGAGCACTGGAAGGCGCAGCCGATCCCGCTCGAGCACCACGTGATGGGCTCGCTGAAGTGCTACTCGCGCGCGTGCTTCGAGGCGATCGGCGGGATGCAGGAGCGCCTCGGCTGGGACACGATCGACGTGACCTACGCGCGCATGCGGGGCTTTCGCACGCGCTCATTCCCGCAGCTCATCGCCCGCCACCACCGCCCGTGGGGCAGCGCCGACGGCGCGCTCAGAGGCCGCGCGCGCCACGGCCAGTGCGCCTACATCGTCCACTACCCACTGCCGTGGGTCACGCTGCGCGCGTTCAAGATGGCGCGCCTGCGGCCGCGAGGGATCTCGGGCGTGGCGTTCCTGTACGGCTACCTGCGTTCGGCCGCGCTGCGCGTCCCGCGCGTGGAGGACCGCGAGTTCCGTGGGTTCATGCGGCGCGAGCTGCGCGCGCGGGCCCAGCGGGAGCTCGCCGGACGCGCCGGCCGCCGACACGGCGGTCTCGTCCCCGTCTCCACCAGCGGAAGCTGAGAGCGAGCGGATCGGATGTGCGGGATCGCGGGCATCGCACGCGCCGGTGGCGCTCCGGTCGAGCGCGAGACGCTCGAAAGCATGTGCGCGGCGCAGGCGCACCGCGGACCGGACGCTCGCGGGCTGCATCTGGACGACGGCATCGGGCTCGGCATCCAGCGCCTGCGCGTGATCGACCTCGTGACGGGCGACCAGCCGGTCCACAACGAGGACCGCACGGTTACGGTCGTCTTGAACGGCGAGATCTACAACTTCGAAGAGCTGCGGCGGCGGCTGCGCGGGAACGGGCACACGCTGAGCACCGAGGGGGACACCGAGGTGATCGTCCACCTCTACGAGGAGCTCGGCCCGGCGTGCGTGCGCGAGCTGAACGGGATGTTCGCGTTCGCGCTGTGGGACAGCCGCCGCCGCCAGCTGCTGCTGGCGCGCGACCGGGTCGGCAAGAAGCCGCTGTTCTACTCTGAGCGCGCTGGCGCGCTCAGCTTCGCCTCGGAGCTGCGCGCGCTGATGCAGGACCCGGAGATCCCGCGCGAGCCCGATCGGGAGGCGCTCGACTCCTATCTGGCCTACGGGTGCGTCCCGGCGCCGATGAGCGCGTTCGCGGCGGTACGCAAGCTGATGCCGGCCAGCACGCTCGTCTATCGCGACGGGGCGGCGCGGATCGAACGCTACTGGCGCCTGGACTACTCGCGCAAGCGAGCAGCCCGGCCGGTGCGGGAGGTGGAGGAGGAGATCCGCGACTCGATCCGCCGAGCGGTGCGCCGCCGGATGGTCTCCGACGTGCCGATGGGGGCGTTTTTGTCGGGCGGGATCGACTCCTCGGCGGTCGTCGCGGCGATGGCCGAGAACTCGCCGGAGCCGGTTAAGACGTTCTCGATCGGGTTCGAGGACGAGCGCTTCAACGAGCTGCCCCAGGCCAGGATCGTCGCGCGCAAGTTCGCGACCGACCACCACGAGCTGATCGTGCGCCCCGACGCGGTGGAGCTGCTGCCGAAGGTCGTGCGCCACTATGGCGAGCCGTTCGCCGACCACTCGGCGATGCCCGCGTTCTACTTGTCGCGCTTCGCGCGCGAGCACGTGACCGTGGCGCTCAACGGCGACGGCGGCGACGAGAGCTTCGCCGGCTACGAGCGCTACACGACCAACCTCGCGCTCGCGCAGCTCGACCGGCTGCCGCACGCGCTCAGACGGGCGGCCGCGGCGGCGGCGCGGCGGGCCCCGCTCGGCGGCGATCAACGCAGGCTGCGCTCGCGGCTCGGGCGGTTCGCGATCGCGGGCGGGCTGGCGCGGGAGGACCGCTATCTCGCGGCGCGGTCGGTGTTCACCGCGGCCGCGCGCGAGCGGCTGTATACGCCCGAGTACAGGGCGACGCTCGGCGCCTCGCGCGCGGCCGCGCCGCTGCTCGAGCCGTGGCGCTCCTCGACGGCCGACGGGCTGCTCGACCAGCTGCTCGACGTCGATGTGAACAGCTATCTGCCCGACGATCTGCTCGCGAAGATCGACATCGCGACGATGGCCTATTCGCTCGAGGGTCGCTCGCCGCTGCTCGACCATGAGCTGATGGAGCTTGCCGCCTCGCTGCCGCCGCAGCTGAAGGCCGCGCGCGGACAGCGCAAGCGCATCCTGCGCTCGGCGCTGCGCGGCTGGGTCCCGGACGAGATCCTCGACGGCCCCAAGCGGGGCTTCCGGCTGCCGGTGGCGCGCTGGCTGCGCGAGGACCTGCGCGGCTACGCGCGCGAGGTGTTGCTCGATCCCGGCTCGACTTCGCGGGCCTGGTGCGAGGAGCGGGAGGTCGGCCGGCTGCTCGACGAGCACGCCGCCGGCGTGGATGACCACGGGCGCGGGATCTGGACGCTGCTGATGCTCGAGCTGTGGCAGCGGGAGATGGCAGAGCTCTCGCGGCCGGAGGCGTCGCTGGCCGTCGCCGCCTGATTGCTCGAGGGTATCCGAACGCGCGCTCGCCCGATCGCGATCGGGAAGGTCATCGTCGTGGCGCGGACGCGCGGCGCGGCCCCGGCATCACCCTTCGGCTTCCTTGACGGTGATCGTCTTGAGATTGTCGTCCCAGTAGTTGCCTTCGAATTCTTTCGTCGCCCCGTAGGGGTTGGCCTCGCCGTTGCCCAGGATCTGGCTCGAGCCACCGTAGGGCATGAAGCCATGCGAATCGGCGCCTTCGACGTACGGGCCCGAGCAGTACGGGATCCCGTCGCCGGTCTCTTTGATCGGCGTGGTCAGGCAGCGCGCGACGCGGTTGTGGTCAACGACCGTCGAGCCCGTTCCGGTTTCGCCGTTCGAGTGCCCGCACAGCTGGAACATCCCGCCCGATCCCGCGAGCAGGTTGTTTTCGAACCTCACGTGGGTGTCGCACGCGATCCCGTTGTCTTCGTCGAAGATCTCGGCGACCTCTGTGTCGGGCACGAACATCGTGCTGTTCTTGACGGTCGCCGTGCCCTGCATCATGTAGATGTTCTCGCGGTGCAGTTCGTTGTTCTCGGGTTCGTGCCCCTCCCACTGGTTGGCGTCCATGTAGCTGCCGCTGATTTCGACCGTGCCGAGGCCGTTCAGGCACTCTCCGCAGTCTTCGAAGCGGTCGTTCTTGGCGACGATGTCCGACCCCGGCGAGTTGAACCAGATGTCCTTTTCGACCGATTCCGTCGTGCCGGGCGAGCGGAAGGTCGAGTTCTCGACCGTCAGCGCATACCCACCACCGAGCGCGATCGCCGGGCCTTCCTGCAGACAGCCGCATTCGCCTTTGATCAGAAAACAGTCTTTATTAAAAGTGATTTTGTTCGCATTTATCGAAATCCCGCCGCCGCTCTTGCCGGCGATGTCGAGCGTGAGCTCTTTGCCTTCGATCGTCGTCCCTTCGGCGCCGATCGTCCGCGACTCGGTGTACTCGGGCAGCGACGAGCATTCCGTTCTCCCGCTCGTTTCAGCGACGCCCGTGTTCTTCGGGCCGGGGTAGCCACAGGCTTCGAACCGCGACGTGCCTTCAGATTCGGGATCCTCGAAGCAGCCGGTCGGCGTGCCCGTTTTGCTTTTTTCTTCAGCCGTCACGACGCTCGTCGCGGCCGAGGTGGCTTTGTTGTGCCCGCCCGGGTTGCTCGCGGTCACGATCACCCGCAGCCGGTGCCCGACATCGCTCGACGCCAGCGTATAGCTCGCCGCCGTCGCCCCGCCCAGGTCAGAGCACGCTTCGCCGACCGTGTTGCAGTCCTCCCACTGATAGGCATAGGAGGTCGGGCTCCCCGTCCACGTGCCGTTGCTCGTTTTCAGCGTGTCGCCTTCGACATCCGGCCCGCTGATCACCGGCAGCGCCGTGTACGTCGGCGCGGGCGGCACGACCGTGCCCGTCGCGGCCGAAATGGCTTTTCCGGTGCCGCCAGCGTTGGTCGCCCGCACGACGACCCGCAGCGTATGCCCGACATCGCTCGACGCCAGCTTGCGGCTCGAGGATGTCGCCCCGTCGATTTCCCCGCAGCCCCCGCCGGCGGCGTTGCAATCCTCCCATTGGTAGGCGTAGGAGGTTGGGCTTCCCGTCCAGGTCCCGTCGCTCGCTTTCAGCGTGTCGCCTTCGACGTCCGACCCGCTGACCGCGGGCAGCGCCGTGTTCGCCGGAGCCGCCGGCGCCCTCGCGACGACCGTTGCCGTCGCGTCCGAGCTCGCGGACGCCGGGCCGCTCGCGTTGCTCGCCGTCACGACCACGCGGATCGTGTGTCCGATGTCGCTTTCGATCAGCGTGTACTTCGAGGATGTCGCCCCCGTGATTTCCGAGCATGCGCTGCCCGCTGAGTTGCAGTCTTCCCACTGGTAGGTATATGAAGTCGGGTTCCCCGTCCACCTGCCTTCTGACGCCTTGAGTTCGCCGCCGACGAGGGCCGACCCGCTGATGCTCGGCAGCGCTTCGTTTGTCGGAGCCACATGTTCCGCGACAACGACCGCGGTCGGAGCCGAGAGGACGGGCGTCGACCCACCGGCGTTGCTTGCGGTCACGACGACGACAACGGTGTGCCCGACATCGCGTGAGGTGAGCCCATAGCTCGGGGACGTCGCCCCGCTCACCTCTGAGCAGTCTTCGCCTTCGATATCGCAGTCTTCCCACTGGTAGGAGTAGGAGGTCGGGCTCCCGGCCCATGCCCCCGGCGAGGCGCTGAGCGTTTCCCCTTCTTCGGCGGCGCCGGTGAGGAGCGGCGGCGCTTCGCTTGCCGGCGCGAGCGGCAGGACCGTTCCGGTCGCCGCCGAGATCGCGGCCGTCGACCCGACGGCGTTGCTCGCCGTCACGACCACGCGGATCGTGCTCGCGAGATCGGCCGGGGCGAGCGTGTAGCTCGATTCCGTCGCCCCGCCGATGCTCAGGCAGCCCTCGCCGAGGGCGTCGCAGTCCTCCCACTGGTAGGCATAGGCGGTCGGACTCCCCGTCCACGTGCCGGGCGAAGCGCTGAGCTGTTCGCCGACGATCGTGGGGCCGCTGATCGTGGGCGGCACGGTCCCGGCTGGCGCCTGCGGCAGGGGCGAGGGTTCTTCCGGGGAAGGAACGACTGCCGCGGGCGCCGGTTGCGATGGAGATGGAGATGGCGCCTGCGCCGAACCCGCCGAGCCGGATGCCGGCGGATGCGCGGACCGCGCGAAGTCGGTGGCGGCGACGTATGCGACGATCGGGCAGTGGGTCAGAGCGCGAACTCTGCCCGTGCGCCAGCGCTTAGGCAGCTTGCGTAGATGGGTCTGCACGCTGAGGTTGCTGAGGCAGGGCCTGCGGCGGGGGCTGCGGTAGCGAGGCGTTACGCGCTCGCCGAGCACGGCCAGCCAGTAGGTCCTCCTCGACTTCAGCCGCGTCCGGCGGACCCGTACCACGCTCCATCCACGCCCCCTCGCCGAGGATCCCGAACCAGCGCTCAGCAGCGCGCCGGGGCGACCGCCGGCATCGCTGTAGATGCCCACGGCGACAGTACCGGGAGCCTCTGCCCAAGCCGAGGTATATGTGCACGGCATTGGCGATCTCGGAGGTACGTGGCCGCAGGCGGAAGGCTTCGGCCTGCCCTCCGCGCAGTTCGCCACGCCCGGCGGCCGAACGGTCGCGGACCGGCGCTGCGGCTCGCTCGCCAGCCGCTGCGTAGGCATACACGCCGAGAGCCGAGACGACCGCGAAGAGGACCAACGCGACCCGCGCCAGACCGCCGCGCGTCACGAGCTTGGGCATCCATGACCCCAGTGAGACATGGGGCCAGGATACACAGAGACCTGTGTATCACACGCTACAAGTGATTACACGGTCACGGAGCGGGCGCGGCGATCGCGGCCAGGTTGTTGTCCCAGAAGTTGCCTTCCCAGACGTAAGACGCGCCGGTCGGGCCGTTGGTGCGATCGTCCTGCACGCTGAGCGAGCCCCCGTTGGGGAAGTAGCCGTGCGAGTCGCCGCCTTCGAAGTAGGATCCCGAGCAGTTGGGCATCCCGAACGCGTTGTTCTTGATCGGCGTCGCCAGGCAGCGCGCCACGCGGTTGCCCTTCAACGCCAGCGTGGCGGAGCCTTTCTCAGAACGCGATCCACACTGCTGGACCATCTGCCCCGAACCGGCGAGCAGGTTGTCTTCCAGCGTGATGTGCGAGCCGCAGGGGTCGGTGTAGACGCCGTTGCCGGTGTTTGCGAAAACGATCGCGACGCTCGCTTCCGGCACGAGGAACGTGCTGCCCCGGGCGATCACCGTTTCTTCGGGCACTTCGCCGTTGCCGGAGCCGGTGTTCATGTAGACCGTCTCGCGGTGCAGGCCGGTGTTGCCCAGTTCCCTGTTGGCGAGCAGGTAGCTGCCGCTGATTTCGGCGGAGCCCTGGATACACTCGGCGCAGTCTTCGAGGCGATCATCCTTGACGATGACTTTCGGGCCGGAGAACGACTTGATCGCGACTTCGAAGGATTGGGTCGTGCTGTTTTCGCCACGGATCGTCGTGTGTTCGATCGTCACGCCTTTGACGCTCGAGCCGAGAATGACCGCCGCTTCGGAGCTCGCCTCGCCCTTCAGCAGGAAGCAGTCGTTCTTCAGGGTGACATTGCTGGCGTTGATCGCGAGGTAGGCGGGCAGCGCGTACTCGAGCTCTTTGCCTTCGATCACGGTCCCGGCAGTGGAGATCGTTTTCGACCCGGTGTAGACGGGCAGGGAAGAACATTCGGTCTTGCCTGCCGTTTCCGCGACGCCCGTGTTCTTCGGGCCTGGGTAGCCGCAGGCTTCGAATCGAGTCGTGCCTTCCGTTTCTGGATTCTCGAAACAGCCCGTTGGGGTGATCGTTTTTTCTTCCTTGGCTTTTTCTTCCTTCGCTTTTTCTTCTGCGGCTTTGAGTTCCCTGGCCTTTTCTTCTGCGGCTTTTACTTCCTTGGCTTTTTCTTCCGCTGCCCTTTCTTCCCTGGCCTTTTCTTCAGCGGCCTTTTCTTCAGCTGCTTTGAGTTCTCTGGCCTTTTCTTCCTTGGCTTTTTCTTCTGCGGCTTTGAGTTCCCTGGCCTTTTCTTCTGCGGCTTTTACTTCCTTCGCTTTTTCTTCGCTAGCCCTTTCTTCGGCGACCTTCTTTTCTTCTGCGACCCTGACTTCCTTGGCCTTTTCTTCTTGGACCTTTTCTTCTTGGGCCTTTACTTCACGAGCCTTTTCTTCCTGAGCCTTTATTTCCTTTGCCTTTTCTTCCTGGGCCTTGACTTCACGGGCCTTTGCTTCTTCTTGGGCCTTTTCTTCCGCAGTTTTCACTTCCCGTGCCTTTTCTTCAGCGGCTTTTACTTCCTTCGCTTTTTCTTCCGCGGCTTTTTCTTCCGCGGCCTTGGTTTCACGGGCGCGTTCTTCCGCGGCTTTCAATTCGTTCGTTGACTCAGCGACGACCACGTTGTGCTCGACCGTGGCTGTGCGGCCGGTGACGTCGGTGACCGTCAGGCGCACGTACTTCGTGCCGACTTCGGTGAACATGAACGCAAGGATCTGCCCGCTGCCCAGCGGCCACAACGCCGGCAGCGGCTGCGTCGTGCCGCCATCGTCGGACCACGCATACGTGCACGGGCCGGCGGGACAGGTGGAGCCAGAACCGTTGAGCGTGACCGCCTCGCCGGTGACCGGCGCGGCCGGAGCGAAGCTGAAGCTGGCGGTGGGAGCTGCGGGCGCCGGTTCGACCGGGGCGGCTGGGGGCGTCGTTTCGACCGGCTGGGTCGGGGACACCGGTTCGACCGGCGCCGTCGGGGTCGCGGGGGGCGTCGTCGGTTCGGTCGGTGCGAGCGGCGTGAGCGGCGGTGCCGGTTCGACCGGCGAGACCGGTTTGAGCGGGAGCGGCGCTTTCACGGGCGTCGGCGACGTTTTGCGCCTGCGATAGGCCTGGTGCGCGGCCTTGCGCGCGTGGCTTGCGCGGCGATGGGCAACGGCCCCCGCGCGAGGGGCGCCTGCACGAGTTCTTTCAGAGCGCGAGCGCGCCGCGCCGAACGCCGATGAAGCGGCGAAGAGCGATAGGACGAGAACGATCAGCGCGGCGTAGAGGTTGCGTGTCAAGAACTTGGGCATCGGTCTGCTCCCGGTGACGGTCATGTGCAAGATCCGTCTGGAGTCGGCATCCGCGTGCCCCGCGGTGAGTCCTATGGGAGAGGACGGACGTGCGTCCTACGTAGCCTCCTGCGCTCATTCCTCCGCAGAAAGCCGCAAACCCCCCGCAAGCCGGCCGACTGTCTCCCCGCCGCCCGGGATGCGATTGTTCTATGTTCGGTGACGTGAATCGCCCCGAGAACGCCCTCCGCGTCATCCTCGCCGACGACCACCACTTCTTCCGCGAGGGCCTGCGCGGCGTGCTCGTGGCCGACGGCATCGCGGTCGCCGGCGAGGCCACGAACTGCGCCGAGGCGGTCGCGCTCGCGCGCGAGCTGGCGCCCGATGTGGTCGTGATCGACCTAGAGATGCCGGGATCCGGCGGGATCGACGCAATCGCGGCGATCACCGCCGCCAGCCCCACGGTCAAGGTCGTGGTCCTGACCGTCTCGACCGCCGGCGAGGACGTGCTGGGGGCGCTCGCCGCGGGCGCCCGCGGCTACCTGCTGAAGGACACGCGCACCGACGAGCTCGCCGGCTGCATCCGCCAGACGGCCGGCGGCCAGACGGTACTCTCCCGCGAGGTCGCCGAGACGTTGACCGCGCGCGCGCTCGAACACGCCCGTGCGGACGGCGCCGCAGCAGCGGCAGCAGCGGCAGCGCATGCAAGCAAGGACCCGCCGCCCGCGCTGACGGCCCGCGAGACCGAGGTCCTGCAACTGGTCGTCGACGGCGCCGACAACGCGGCGATCGGCCGGGCGCTGTCGATCAGCCCGCATACGGTCAAGCAGTACATGACCAACATCTTCGAGAAGCTCGAGGTCAGCAGCCGCGTGCAGGCGGCTGTCTACGCCGTACGCGCGGGCCTGGCGTAGACCTTCTCGCCCCCACTATGGGCACGGTCAGGAGGGCGCGCCACAAAGTCGAGCGCGGTCCGAATGAACGGCCGGAAGTAGCCGACCCCCGGGAAGCTCCGAGTCCAGGTTGCCGGCCCCCTCGGGAGCGCTACTACGCCACCGCGACTTCGCCGCCGAGCCTCCGCACGGCCGCCTGGCGGTCGGCGACGCCGAGCTTGGCGACGCCCGTGGAGATATGGCGACGGACGGTGATCGGGGAGAGCGCGAGCGTCTCGCTGATCTCCATCGTGCTGCAGCCGGAGCGCAGCAGCCGCAGGATCTCCGACTCCCTGCTCGTCAACTCGACCTTGCCGACGCGCACCGGGCGGACGATCTCCGCTGTGAAGCCCCTGAACTCATCCAGCACCCGCCCCACCAGCGCCCGGGGCAGCGCCGCCTCGCCCTTCAGCACGCCGCACAGCGCCGCCGGCAGCCGGTCGGGGTGGGTGTCCTTCGGCAGGAAGCCGACGGCTCCGGCCCGCAGCGCGGCGATCACGTCCTCGGCGCAGGTGGATACGGTCAGCATCACCACGCGCGTCGCGAGGTGAGCGTCCGCGATCGCGGCGGCGGCCTCGATGCCACCGCCGCCCGGCATCGAGACGTCGAGCAGGCAGACATCCGGTCGCAGGCGCAGAGCCGCGTCGACGGCCCCATCGCCGTCGGCGGCCTCGGCGAGCACCTCGAAGCCCCCGCGCATCAGCGCCATGCGCACCCCCATCCGAATCACCGGGTGGTCGTCGGCGAGCACGACCGTCGGCGCCTGCGCCGTGGGGGCTGACGCCAGGGCGCTCACGGCAGGACGACCTCGACCAGCGCGCCGGGGCCACCGGGGGCGTTTACGATCCGCAGCGACCCGCCGAGCGTCTCGGCGTGCCGGCGCATGCTCTCGATGCCGAAACCGCCGCCGCCACCGCCGGACTCGGCCACGGCCGGGGCGAACCCGCGACCGTGGTCGCGCACCTGCAGCCGCCACTCGTCCTCGCGGCCGAGACAGACCTCGACGAATGGCGTGCCGGCATGCTTGACTGCGTTCGTGACCGCCTCGCGACCGACGTGCAGGAGCGTCTGCAGCGTCAGATGATCGGGCTGCTCCGATGTCGCGACCCCCGCGGCGTCGAAGCTCAGCGGCACGCCTCGGGCGGCAGTGAGCACGACGGCCTCGACCGCCTCGACGACCGGCTCGCGATCGCGGCCAACGAGACCACCGATCACATCGCGGGCGCCGGCGAGGGCCCGTTCGCCCGCCGCCACCACAACGCGCGCCTGCGGCCCGCAGGATGGATCGTCGACGAGCGTGCGCGCGGTCGCGAGCGCGAGCGAGAGATCCTGCATGATCAGGTCGTGCACGTCGGCGGCCATCCGGCGCCGCTCCCGCGCCAGCGCCTCAGCCATCTCCCGATGAGAAGCCGTCCCCCGATCCCTGCGTGCGGTGATCATTCCTTGTGTACCTCTCGTCATCCTTGACGTCGAGCTTGCCTTGATCCGATCCGCCTGCTTCCACATCGGAGCGGCGACCGTTTCTTGCTTGCCATCCCTCTAAAACCAGCGCCGGCCCAGCTGTGTGGGTCATCGCCGATCTCGGAAGTCGGGGAAAACTATACGGATCTAAACCGCAATTTGCGAGCTATTCATGCAATCTCTTTCTCATGTTCGCGCAACCTCTTCCCTATTTGCGAAGAAACGCTCGGACGAAACGACCACGAGCTCGCCTACTCGGCGTCGCGGAACAGCGCCAGGAGGGTGAGCGCGAGGATCTTCAGGTCGAGCCCGAGCGACCAGTGCGCGATGTAGTAGTTGTCCCACTCGACCCGCTCGGCGAGCGAGGTCTGACCGCGCAGGCCGTGAACCTGCGCCCAGCCGGTGATCCCCGACTTGACGCGGTGGCGGTCGTCGTAGCGAATGATGTCCTGGTTGAACAGCTCGACGAACTCCGGGCGCTCGGGGCGCGGCCCGATCAGGCTCATCTCGCCGCGCAGGACGTTCAGCAGCTGGGGCAGCTCGTCGAGCGAGCAGCGGCGCAGGAAGCGCCCGATCGAGGTGCGGCGGTCATGGCCCTCGACGCCCCCCGGCGCGGTGTCTCCACCGAGCAGCGCCTCGAGCGCCTGGGCGTCGTCTTCGTCGACATCCGCGCGCGCTGGGTCGACGTACATCGAGCGGAACTTGTAGAGGTCGAACACCTGCCCGTCGCGGCCGATGCGCCGCTGACGGAACAGCACCGGCCCCGGCGAGCTGAGGCGCACCGCGAGCGCCGTACAGAGCAGCACCGGAGAGAGCACCACGAGCAGCACCACCGCGAAGACGCGGTCGAACGCGTGCTTGAACGCGAACTGCACGCCCTTCGGGTTGACCGTCGTGAACGACATCAGCGGCAGCCCGCCGACGGTGTCGTAGCCGACGCGGTTGTTGATCGTGTCGAACATCCGCGGCACGACCGAGACCTCAACGCCGAGCTCCTGACAGCGCTGGATCAGGCGGCTGACGCGCTCGTCGGCGACCGAGGAAAACGCCACGATCAGGTTCCGCACGCCGGTCCTGCGCACGGTCTCGTCGAGATCCTCGACGGTGCCAAGCACCGGCATCTCGCGACCGCCGACCTCGGCGATCGAGCGCGGGTCGTCGTCGAGGAAGCCGATCGGCGCGAGCCCGTACTCAGGGTAGTGCTCGAGTCGCCGCGCGACCTGCGAGCCGACCAGGCCGGCGCCCATGATCAGCACCGGCTTGCCGACAAGCCGCTTCGCGCGCGCCCAGCGCTGCGCGAGCGACAGCACCACGCGCCCCGCGCCAACCGCGAGCAGCGCGAACAGCCAGGCCTGCACCCAGTCGGTCTGGCTCGGCATCTGCCCGTTGACGAACAGCCCGAGCAGCGCGACCGTCATCGCCGCGACCGACACGGCGCTCACGACCGGCGCCACACCGTCGAGCACGAGCGCGCGCAAGCGGGTGCGGTAGAGCCCGCGCAGATAGAGCAGCACCATCACCAGCGGCGGCAGCAACAGCAGCGGCGCGCGGACGGCCGGGACGCTCAGTGTCGCGCCTACGCCACCGAGGGCTAGGATCACGGCCACGCACAACAGCACGAAGTCGGCCAGCGGGCGCAGCACGTTCCAGCCGCGGCCCTCGAGCAGCCACTGCAGCCGACCCACGAAGATGCTCTTGTGCAGAGCCTTCGGCCCCGGCGCGTCGCGCGCGGCGGGCAACTGGCCCGTCAGGGGCAGCGTCGTCGATGTCTGTTGGGAGATGTTCGGGGTATCCATTGCCGGCGGGACTCCTGTCCCTTACTCAGTTACTCGGGTTCTACGTCCTATCGCTTTAGCCATCGCCGGCCTTTCCGTACTGATCGCGGGCCTCTCTCCGTAGTCATCCGGGCCCCGGTGCTTGTCACGGCCCCTCTTCCATAGTCATCCCGCCCTTCCGTACTCATCACGGCCCCTCTTCCATAGTCATCCCGCCCCTCCGTACTCATCACGGCCCCTCTTCCAAAGTCATCCCGCCCCTCCGTACTCATCACGGACTCTCTCCGTTGTCCATCCCGCCCCCTGACCCTCATCGCGGGACTTCCGGCCGGGAGGCCGGCGCCCGCGCCAGCCGTCTCGTGACGATGCCCGTGACGCCCAGCAGAGCCAGCACCAAGACCAGATACCCGAAATCGGCCACCGAGACGCCCAGCGCTCCCGAGCCCGCGGGGGAAGGCTTCGCGGCAACATCGAAGGGTCGGACTGGATACGCACGAGCGGCGCCACCGGATGCGCCACCGTGTCCGCCGCGCGCGCCGGCCGCGCCACTCGCGGTCCGACCGCCGGCGGCGCCGCCGCCCTCCGAGCCGGCTTGCGCGCCTGCTCCGCGCGCGCCGCCAGAAGTGACTTCGCCCGCAGCGGCGCCCGTGGCACCGGATCCAGCCGTGGCGCCCGTGCCGGCGCCGGAGGAAGAGCCGGTCGATCCCGTCGACCCACCCGAGCCAGACGATCCGCCCGCGGAGCCACCACCGCCGATCAGCGCCGAGCCGAGGATCGCCTGGTTGCCCGCTCCCGGGCCGCCGTAGCCGCTCAGCAACGAGTTGGCAGAGGCGGAGACCGGCGCGACGGCCACGAGGGCCGCAAGGAGAGAGGCTGTTGTCAAAGAGATCGTGCGATGGCTTGTCATGCGCTGCTTCCCAACCTTGGGGTTTCTCGTTCGCTCGCGGCATCGCTGCCGCGCCATGCTCCCTACCGCCCTCGCCTCACCTCCCCGGGTCGGGATCTTCGAACGCCGCATCCGGAACCACCGCGTTCGATTGACCTACACCACAAGCTAGCGAACGCCGGGTGCCGTGTCGAGCCTTAAACCCCTTGAGCACAGTGATTTCAAGCAAGTTGCTGAGCGTTGCGCAGGATTGCTCGGTTCAGTTCCCCGATGCTCACCCGCTTGCCTTCCCGCACCAGCCGCAGGGCCTCTAGGGTGAGCGGATCGCGGGGGTTCAGCCGCGCCGCGCGCGCGAGCAGCGCGAGCGCCCTACGGGGCTCGTTCTCACTCGAGGCGATCGCCCCGCGCTCGAGCGTCGCGTAGGCGTCGCCGGGCTGGCGCGCGAGCGCGAGCGCGAACTCGTGGTCCGCGCGCGCGTTTTCGCCGAAGCGCAGCGCGATGCTCCCAGCTACGAGGTACGGTTCGTCGCTGAGCGGGTTCAGCCGTGCCGCGTCGTTCAGGCGGGCATAGGCCGTCTGCGGCGACTCGGTCCAGACGCGCGCCGCGCTCTGCACCTGCCGCTCGCTCAGCCACGGAGCCATAAGCGACAGCGCCGCCAGCACCACCGCGCAGGCGCCGAGGCCGATCGTGAGCCGGCGCAGGCCCAGCGGCCGCGAGCCGGCCGGAGCCGTTGGCCCACGTCGCGGCGCGAGCCCGCAGGCCAGGCCGAGCAGCGCGAACGCCGGTGCGCCCAACCCGGCGAACTCCCAGAACCAGTCGAACGAGCCATGCACAACCCAGTAGGCGAACCCCGCCAGCGCCGCCGCCACGACAGCGCGCCCGAGCCGGTCCGCTCCGCGCAGTCCGCGCGCGGCCGCCAGGAGCGCGGCGCCCAGCCCGACGAACGCCAGCAGGGCGCCGACGAGGCCCGTCTGTGAGAGCGTGCGCAACTCGACGCTGTGGGGGTAGTGGGGGGTCTCCTCGCTGCGTCCGTGGGCGAGGTATTGCTGCTGGAAGTTGTCGGCGCCGATCCCGAGGAGCGGGTGGTGGAGAAATTCGTCGAGCGCGACACGGTAGAAGTCGTAGCGACTGCTGCCCAGTCCACTTGTCAGACGGTTGCCAGCGCCATTGGCCCCATACCCCTTCTCGCTCTTGAACGTGTCCCACGCGTGCCGCGCGCGCGAGAGCGGGTTGCCCGCGGCCGCCACCCCCCCGGCGAGGACCGCGACGAGGGCGAGCACCGCGAGCGCCGTGACACCGCGATGCACGCGCGCGACGGCGCTCGCGGAAAAGGATCCCCGCTGCTCGAGCGCGGCGCCCAGCGCGACCACGAGCCCCACCGCCAGTGCAGCCAGCAAGATCGCCGTGGTGGACGCGTGGATCGCCCCCTCGGCGTTCCGGCCGACTTCGATGCGTTCCCCCACGCGCAGCACTGAAGGCGTGAAGGCGGCGATGCCGGCCGCGACCGGCACGAGCAGCGCGAACGTACGCACCCGTCCCGGCAACAGCGCGAACACGAGCACGAGCATCACCGGGGTCGCGTACAGCGAGCCACGGCTGACGCTCAGCAGCGCGACCCCGGCGAGCAGCACCGCGCCGCCCGCGAGCAGCCCGCGCAAGGCCCAGTGCAGGCGCGCCTCACGCGCCAGCAGCAGCGTCGGCCAGAACGCCATCAGCCACTGGGCGGCGTTCGCGTTGGCGTAGCCGGACGGGTAGACGAGACGCCCGCCGGGGAGCAGCACCGCCAGCCGTGCCGGACTGCCGGCGGCGGCGTTCAGGTGCAACGCGACGAACGCCGCCAGACCGACCATCGCCAGCACCCACAGCCCCAGCAGCAGCGCCGCGCTGCGCCCGCGCTGGGGCCAAAGCGCGAACAGCGCGAACACGAGCAGATAGAGCAGCGTCCGGTTCGCCCCTTCCCAGGCGTCTGCCGGCGCCGCCGCCCAGAGGATCGAGGCAAAGCTCAGCGCCGCGTAAGCCGCCAGGCAGCCCACCGCGATCTTCACCGCCGGCGGCACCGCCCGTACGTCCAGGCCGACCGCCACCAGCGCCACCACGAGCAGCGCCAGCACGATCAGCCCACCCGGCGCCCAGTGGGTGAGTGGATAGCCTCCCTGGCTCGTCGCCCAGACGACGAAGAGCGCCACGGCGACGAGCGCGGGGACGGTCGCCGGAGCCGCGCGAAGGCTCGCCAGAAAGCTGGCTTCGGCGCCGCTCGGCGCGGACGATTCGGAAGGAGTGGACATCTGCCAGCGAGGCTATCGGGAGCGCGGGCGTCGCGGACGAGTCACAGAAACTAGAGTCTTTGATCGTCCTTAGAGTCTTTGAACGCCCCGAGCGTTACGCAGACCGCCGTCAGCCACTTGGTGCGGCGAGGCTCGTTCTGTCAGAAAATCGCAATCCATCGACCGGGAGGCCCCGACCGTGAGCTCAACCGACGACTTGCTCGAGAACGCGCGTGCTTACGCCGCCAGCTTCGACAACGGCGAGGTACCACTCCAACCCGCCCGCAAAGTCGCGGTGCTCGCGTGCATGGACTCGCGTATGGACCTCGTCGGCCTGCTCGGCCTGGAACTGGGCGACGCCCACATGATCCGCAACGCGGGCGGGGTCGTCACCGACGACGCGATCCGCTCGCTGGCGATCTCCCAGCGGATGCTCGGCACGCGGGAGATCGTGCTGCTCCACCACACCGACTGCGGGATGCAGACGTTCTCCGACGACGACTTCAAGCGCTCGCTCCTGGACGAGACCGGCATCAAGCCATCGTGGTCCGTCGAGGCGTTCGACGATCTCGACGAGGACGTGCGCCAGTCGATCGCCCGTATCCAGGCGAGCCCGTTCATCCCCCACAAGCACTCCGTGCGGGGCTTCGTCTACGACGTCCACACGGGGGAGCTGCGCGAGGTGACCTGATGCGGCGCGCGGGCTTCGCGAACCGGCGCCGTCCCGCCGAATGCCGGCGGCGCATGGCCGCTCTGAGGGCCGTTCGTCAGGCCTGAAATCCCACGTGGAAGCAATCCGCGCGGGTCGAGGGCGCCTCGCGAGCGTGACGGCGGATAATCGACGCGTGCAAGACGCCGAGGAGTTGGTCAGGTTCTACGACGAGGGCTATACCCAGGCCCCCGCCGACGCCGCGCGTTACGCGCGCTGGCGCGCACTGAGCGCGGTCGGAAAGGCCGACCACGTGATCGCGCTCTGCACACGCGCGGGAATCGCTCCGGCGAGCACGCTCGAGGTCGGCTGCGGCGATGGCGCGCTGCTCTGCGAGCTCCACCGCAGCGGCTTCGGCGGGCGCCTCGCCGGTGTCGAGATAACCCAGGCGGCCATCGAGATAGCCCGCACGCGCGAGGAGATCGACTCCGTCGAGCTCTACGACGGCCTGCGCCTGCCCGCCGCTGCCGGCGAGTACGACCTCGGGATCGTCTCCCACGTGCTCGAGCACGTCCCCGACCCGCCGGCGCTGCTCGCCGAGATCGCCCGTGCCTGTCGCGCCGTCGTCGTCGAGGTGCCGCTCGAGGCCAACCTCTCGGCCGGGCGCGCCCCCAAGCGCGAGCACGCCGAGGAGGTCGGCCACCTGCAGCGGCTCTCGCGCGCTGACGCCCGCGAGATCGTCGCCCGCGCCGGCCTGCGAAACGCCTGCGAGCTGGAGGATCCGCTGCCGCTCGCGGTTCACCGCTTCCTCAGCTCCGGCACGCCATTGGCACGGGCCAAGGCAACCGCCAAGTGGGGTGTGCGCGCCGGCCTGCACCACCTCGCGCCGCCCGTCGCCAGACGTCTCTACACCGTGCACTACGCGTGCCTGTGCCTGCCGGATCGGTAGCGCTTCGGGTGGATGGATGTGCACCCAGACGCCCTCCGGGGCAATGCGCCAAATCGGGCGCATGAGACGCCGACCGTGGCGCATCGGTATTCGCAGGTAAACCCCAGCGCGATTCGATAGCTTGTGTACTGGCTACCTGGCCAAAGTTGACCGCGATAGAGGAGCTGCACGATGGCGACCGCTACGAACCCCCCTTCCAGCCCGACGGACGCGCGCGGAGCAGCGGACGCCCACCTGCCGACCGACGCGATCACCTACGAGGATCTCTACTCGCGCTGGGAGCGCGGCAACTGGAGCGCGATGGAGCTCGACTTCACCGAGGACGCGCGGCAGTGGCGCGAGGAGTTCACGGAGTTCGAGCGCACTGCCGCGCTGTGGAACTACTGCCTGTTCTTCTGGGGCGAGGACGCGGTCGCCGACAACCTCTCCCCCTACATCGACGCCGCGCCGCTGGAGGAGCAGAAGTACTTCCTCACGACCCAGCAGGTTGACGAGGCGCGCCACGCGGTCTTCTTCAAGCGCTTCATGCAGGAGGTCTGCGGGATCGGCGACGGCTCGATGCAGAGCGGCCTGCAGGCGATCAAGCCGCAGCTGACGCCCGGCTTTCGCAAGATCTTCGATCGCCTCGACACGATGGCCGACGAGCTGCGCGCCGACCGCTCCCGCGCCAAGCTCGCCGCGGCCGTAACGCTCTACCACGTCGTGATCGAGGCGGCGCTCGCCCAGCCCGGCCAGCACTTCATCTGCAGCTACCTCGAAGCACGCAACGTGCTGCCCGCCTTCCGCGAGGGGATGCAGAACATTGCCGCCGACGAGCAGCGCCACATCGGCTTCGGCGTGAAGCTGCTGTCAGACCTCAAGCGCGAAGACCCGGTCGGCGTGCCGAAGGCGGTCGCCGGGCTGCTGCGCGACGTGACCCGCTACACCGCCCAGGTTTTGATGCCGCCCGGCTGGGACGAAAACTACATCACGGTCTTCGGCTCCAGCTACGACGACGTCGGCGTCGAGGGCCTGACCTCGATGACCACGAAGCTGCGTTCCGCCGGGCTCGCGATCGAGACGCTGCCGGGACCGGCGCTGCTGCCGCCGGGGCTGTCGCCGCTGGAGACCTCCCAGCGCGGGCGCTCGCTGGCACAGGCCGGCATCATCGGCGTGCGCGAGGGGCCCTCCAGGCGCGACCCGGAGACGCTCGCGCTGCTGTTCGACACGATCCGCCGCCAGGTCAACCCGCGCCATGGTCTGTCACGGCCCACGACCTTCCAGTGGGAGTTCACCGACCCCGACATACCCACCTGGCATCTGACCGTCAACAACGGCTCATCGGTCGTCGAGCAGGGCGAGGCGCTCAGCCCCGACCTGCGCCTGCGCATCGCCTACCAGGACTGGGTCGACATCATCGGCGAACGCCTCGACCCACTGCGCGCCGTCCTCACCGGCAAGCTGCGCCCGCGCGGCAATCCGCTCGCGCTCGGCAAGCTCGGCAAGGTCTTCCCGCAGGACTGAGGCCCGGGCCGGCCGCGCCTGTCGAGCCTCCAGCCGGCAGAGCCGAGCCCCACGGCTGGGCTGAGCCTCTCTGCGGCCCGGCGCCGCGCGGCCCGACGCCGCGCGAGCCCCGCGCGGCCGAGGCGCAGACACGCGCCGGCTGGGCTGCTATCCGATCCCAAACTCGCGCTGGGCGGCGCCGTCGCCGGCGCTCGGTGTGCCGCCTCCAGCGGAGGACTGCGCGGCCGCCGGTTCAGCGGAGCTCGACGCGCTCGACGTGAACTCCTTCGTGGCCCTCGACGCGCCGGCGGAGCTCGAGTCGCCCGCCGAGCTCGGTTCCCCACTCGACGAGTCTCCTCCGACGGATGCGGCCCTTGCGCTGGGCGTTCCCTGCGAGGAGGAGGAGGAGGAGGAAGAAGAAGAAGAAGACGAAGAAGCACCCGCGAAGGCGCGCTCGGGCCCGAACTCGCGGCTGGCCTTGGTGGCAGCTGGGAGGAGTGCCGCGGCGGCGTCGCGAGTCGCGGTCGAGGACCCGCCGCGCGCCTGTGCGCTGGGCGAGGTCACGGGCTGAGCGTCCGTAATCGAGGAGCTCAGCGCCCCCTGCGCCACGGGTGCGCTGGCCATGGATGCATCGACGCCGTGCTCGATATGAACGTGATGATGGACGGTGTGCCGCGAAGCGACGGGAGTGCCGGTCAACGCCACACAGCCCGCACTGAAGGCCATCACCAGACAGCCAACAGCCAGTTTCGCGCCGATCCCCCCTCCCGCGAGGAACCAGCTCCCGCCCGCGGCCCCACCGGCGCCCGCGGCACCCACGCTCGCCCCTGTGCCAACGCCTGTCCCGGCCCCCGCTCCGCCGCTTGCCGCGACACCGCTGCCACCGCCCGTCCCCGCCCCGCCGCTCGCCGCAACCCCGGCGCCCGTCCCCGCCCCGGCCATGCTCGCGAGCGCCCCCGCCCCGAGCACCCCCGGCAGGATCGGCACCGGCAGCACCGCGGCGAGGCCGCGCAGCGAGAGGACGTAGGCACGGCAGGCGGGGCACTCGCTCCGGTGTGCCATTGCCAGCTGGTAACGCTCCCCCGCGGGGTCGAGGATGCCGAAGGCCAGGCCGCGCATCAGCGAGCCCTGCTCCTCACACCAACCGCCGCCGCGGATCGTCTCGACCAGCGCCCCGACCTTGCCCGCGACCCCCGGACGTCCCGAGCCGGGGCCCTCCATCAGCTTGCGCATGCGCTGCTCTGAGATACCCATCCGCGCGGCCGCCTCCGCGCGCGAGAGACCCTGCAGGTAGCAGAGCGCCGCCGCCTGGAGCTCGCGCTCGCTGAGACGTCCGCGCAACCCCTCGAACACCTGGCGCAGCCTGATCCGATCGTCGAGCTCATCGGCGAAGTCGTGCTCACGCGCTGGCTCGCCCGCGCCGCCCGCGCGCGTGCCACGAGACCCGTCAGGCTCGCCGAAACCCTCCGTCGGGTAGCTGCGGCGGCGCGAGCGGTGCTCCTCGATCGCGCGGCGGAACGTGACCAGCGCGAGCCAGCCGGTGGGGTTGGCGATCTCCTCGCCCGCCAGCATCGCCGCGTAGAGCCCCTGCCACGCCTGCGCGTAACAGGCCTCCAGATCGCTCGCGTCGAGGCTCACTCCGCTCGCGCGCAGCCGGCTTCGCACCGACCCCATCACCCTCCCGCGCAGCCCCTCGAACTCCTTGCGCAACATGCGCTCGGCACGGTAGCGACGCACGGGCAGCGGGCTCACTGCTCCAAAGGCTAAGAACTACACGAATTTTGGCTCAGTGAAATGTCGCTATTTGCTAAAAACTCGTGCCCACACGTCCCCGTTTTGGCGCGCAAACGACCACTCGGCGGCAAGACACTCCGGGCGCCCCGCGCGACCGGATGCCTCACCCGCCGGCGAACAGCTCGATCTGCGCGAGGCTCATCGCGCGCATGTCCTCGCCCCTGCGCTCGGCCTCGTGCCACGTCACGATCCGCGCGAGCGCCTCGCCCAGGTCCCACTCCGCGCGCCAGCCGAGCTCACGTTCGGCCTTGCCCGAATCGAGCGCCAGATAGGCCGCCTCCGGGGGATTCACGGCGGCATCCAGCTCCCACCGCAGCTCGCCCCTCCAGAGCGCCGCGAGCCGCTGCACGATCCAGCCCACCGTGCGCGTGTCGCCGTCGCGCGGGCCGAAGTTCCACGCCTGCGCCGCGCGTGCCGCCGCCCGCGAGGAGCCGCACAGCTCCTGCGCCAGCAGCAGGTAGCCGCTCAGCGGGTTCAGCACGTGCTGCCACGGCCGCACCGCGTCGGGGTTGCGCACCCTCACCGTCTCGCCCGCGCGCACCGCGCGCACGATGTCGCCGATCAGCCTGTCCTCGCCCCAATCCCCGCCGCCGATCACGTTGCCGGCGCGCGCGCTCGCGATCCGGGGTCCCGTCCACTCGGAGGTGTCGCCGTTCTCATGCCCGTCGCCGTCGCCGTCGCCGTGGCCGTCGCCGTCGCCGTCGCCGCGCGGCGAGAAGAACGAACGCCGATAGGAGGCCGTGACGAGCTCCGCGCACGCCTTCGAGCTCGAATAGGGATCGCTCCCGCCTAGCGGATCACTCTCGACGAAGCGCCGCGACCGCACGCCGGGGTTCTCGTAGCACTTGTCCGAGGTGACCACGACCACCGCGCGCACGTCACCCGCATCCAGGCGCACTGCCTCGAGCACGTTGACGGTGCCGAGCACGTTCACCGCGTAGGTCAGCGCCGGCTCCCGCACCGAGCGCCGCACCATCGGCTGGGCCGCGAGGTGCAGCACGACCTCGGGGCGCGCCTCGCGCAGCGCGCCACCCACCGCCTCGGCGTCGCGCACGTCGCAGTCGTGCTCGGACTCCATCCCCGCGGCAATCCCCGCCAGCTCGTACAGCGACGGTCGCGTCGGCGGCCTGGGGGCGAGACCGCTGACCCGCGCGCCGAGCGCCTGCAGCCACAGCGATAGCCAGGCTCCCTTGAAGCCGGTGTGGCCGGTCATCAGCACACGCCGTCCAGCCCAGAAGTCGGGGTCGATCGGCATGCGGCTCGTAGCGTATCCGCTCTGTCTCGATCGGAACGGGGACCGCCCCCGGGTATCTTGGGCGAATCGCGAGCTCACCTCCATCCGCTGCCACCTCCGCCGCCTCCGCCGCGCCCACGCCGCCGCCATGCGCGGAGATCCTCGGCATCCCGCTCGCGATCTCCGACTACGAGGAGGTGCTCGACTGGATGCAGGCGCTGATCGCCGCCGGCGGCCGCGGCTACGTGACCGCCGCCGCGGTCAACCTCGTGATGAAAGCCCAGGAGGAACCGGCGACGCTCAAGGCCACGCTCGGCGCCACGCTCGCGGTCCCTGACGGCCAGCCGCTGGTGTGGGCGCTGCACGCGCTCGGGCACCCCCGCGCCACCCGTGTCTACGGCCCCGACCTGATGGCTCTTTTCTGCGCGCGCGCCGCCCGCGAGCGGATCCCGATCTATCTATATGGAGGCCGCCACGACGACGCGGCCCGCGAGCTGCTTGTCAGGCGCCTGAGCGAGCGCTTCCCGGACCTCCCAATCGTCGGCGCCTCCTCGCCGCCCTTCCGTGCGCTGACGGCCACCGAGGACGAGCACGAGCTCGAGCTGATCAACGCCTCGGGCGCCGCGGTCGTGTGGGTCGGCACCGGCCAGCCGCGCCAGGAGCTGTGGATGCACCGGATGCGCCCGCGCCTGTCGGCGCCGCTGCTCGTCGGCGTCGGCGCGGCCTTCGACTTCCACGCCGGCCTCGTCCCCCAGGCGCCGCCGTGGATGCAGCGCAACGGCCTCGAGTGGGTCTACCGCCTCTCGCGCGAGCCGCGCCGCCTGTGGCCGCGCTACGTCCGCTACAACCCGCGCTTCGTGATCGGTTTCGCCCGGCAATATGAGCGGCACCTCCGCGGAGCCGACCGATAGGGTTCCGGCCATGACATCGACCAAGCCCTCGGCGCTGATCACCGGCGTCACCGGCCAGGACGGCTCCTACCTCGCCGAGCTGCTGCTCGAGAAGGGCTACGACGTGCACGGGATGGTGCGCCGGGCCTCGACGGAGAAGTTCGACCGGATTGAGCACCTGCGCGACCGCATCACCCTGCACCAGGGCGACCTGCTCGACCAGCGCTCGCTCGTCGACGCGCTGCGCGCCTCCCAGCCGAGCGAGATCTACAACCTTGCGGCGATGTCGTTCGTGGCTGTCTCCTGGATCCAGCCGACGTTGACGGCCGAGTTCACCGGCACGGGCGTGACGAGGATGCTCGAGGCGATGCGCGAAGTCTGCCCGGAGGCGCGCTTCTATCAAGCGTCTTCGTCGGAGATGTTCGGCAAGGTGCTCGAGGTCCCCCAGTCCGAGACGACGCCGTTCTACCCGCGCTCGCCCTACGGCGTCGCCAAGGCCTACGGGCACTTCATCACCGTCAACTACCGCGAGTCCTACAGCCTGCACGCGACGAGCGGAATCCTTTTCAACCACGAGAGTCCCCGCCGCGGGCTGGAGTTCGTGACGCGCAAGATCACCTGGCACGCGGCCGCGATCAAGCACGGCCTGACCAACGAGCTGCGCCTCGGCAACCTCGACGCCGAACGCGACTGGGGCTACGCGAAGGACTACGTCGAGGCGATGTGGCTGATGCTCCAGCGCGATACGCCCGAGGACTACGTGATCGCGACCGGCAAAGCCAACTCGGTGCGCGAGTGCTGCCAGGTCGCCTTCGACGAGGCCGGTCTCGGCGACTTCGAGCAGTACGTCACGATCGACCCCGCGTTCGTACGTCCGGCCGAGGTCGACCACCTGATCGGCACCCCCGCGAAGGCCGAGCGCGACCTCGGCTGGGTGCCCCAGACGAGCTTCGAGGAGCTGATCCGCCTGATGACCCGCGCGGATCTCGAGTCTTTGAAGCCGCGTTGACCACGAGGGGATCCGAGTGGGATGCGAGGAAGGGAATGTCTTCGTACAACCCTGTCGGGACCGGCCCCAACTGCCTGTGTCGTCTGACTTCTTCCGCGTGACTCGTTGATCCCCCTGTTCGACACCTCCACCCCGCTGACCGCGCTGCGAGGGGAACTGCGTGAGGCGATCGAGCGGGTGCTGGAGTCAGAGCGCTACATCCTCGGCCCCGAAGTCAGCGCGTTCGAGCGGGAGTTCGCCGCCTACTGCGGCGCGGCCCATGGCGTCGGCGTGGCGAACGGCACCGACGCGATCACGAT
This sequence comes from uncultured Solirubrobacterales bacterium, assembly GCA_963774785.1. Taxonomy (GTDB): domain Bacteria; phylum Actinomycetota; class Thermoleophilia; order Solirubrobacterales; family Solirubrobacteraceae; genus Palsa-744. The sequence goes on from CAVZGH010000001.1 coordinate 168,320, forward strand.
CGCGCTGCGCGCGATGGGGGTCGGACCGGGCGACGAGGTCGTCGTGCCGTCGTTCACGTTCTACGCCTCCGCCGAGGCGATCCCCCCGACCGGCGCGACGCCGGCGTTCTGCGACATCGACCCTGAGACCTACTGCGTGACCGCCGAGACCGTCCGCGCGGCGCTCACGCCGCGCACGAAGGCCGTGATCGCCGTGCACCTGTTCGGCAACCTCGCGCCGGTCGCCGAGATCGAGGCGCTCGGCGTGCCCGTGCTCGAGGACGCCGCGCAAGCCGCCGGCTCGCTCGCGATGGGCGGCCGGCGCTCCGGCGCGCTCGGGACCGCCGCGACGTTCTCGTTCTTTCCCTCGAAGAACCTCGGCGCCTTCGGCGACGGCGGCATGATCACGACCTCCGACGCGGGGGTCGCCGAGCGTGCCCGCACGCTTCGTTTTCACGGCTCGCACGACAAGGTCACCTACGAGCAGGTTGGCTACAACTCGCGCCTGGACGAGCTCCAGGCCGCGATCCTGCGCGTGCAGTTGCCCCAACTCGACGATTGGGCCGAGGGCCGCGGGCGAGCGGGGCGCCATTACGAAGAGGCCGGGCTGGGCGAGCTAGTGCGACTCCCGCGCCCGACGGAGGGCACGAAGCCGGCGTGGCATCTGTACGTCGTCGCCGATCCCGAGGTGCAACGCCTGGAAAGCGCGTTCGCCGCCGCGGGAGTCGGCCACAAGGCCTACTACCGAACCCCGGTGCATCGCCAGGTCGCGATGCGCGAGTGGGGCGTCGGGGTCGAGCTACCCGCGACCGACGAGGCCGCGAGAACGCACCTGGCGATCCCGATGAGCCCAGTACTGACGCGCGAGCAGGTCAACGAGGTCGTGGCGGCGACTCCCTCCGCCGGCTAGCGCCAGCGCTCCAGCAGGTCCTTGTCGCCGACCTCCCGCACGACGCGCGCCGGGACACCCATCGCGACCGCGCGCGCGGGCACATCGCGCGTGACCACCGCGCCGGCGGCGACGAACGCCTCCTCGCCGATCTCGACGCCTGGCGTCAGCACGGTCCCGCCGCCGATCCTGCACGCGCGCCGCAAAGTCGCCCCCCGCAACGGATCCTCAGGACTGTGGCGCGCCATCGTGTCGTCGTTTGTCGTCGTCGCGCCCGGGCCGACGAACACATCGTCCTCAATCACCGTGCCGGCGGTCAGATAGACGCTCGTCTGCACCCGCACACGCGCGCCGACGCGAACGTCGTTATCGACCACGCTCCCTCGCCCGATCACCGTTCCCGGACCGATCGACGTGCGCTCGCGCACGTAGCTTTGATCGCCGAGGATCGAGCCAGCTTCGACGCGCGCGCCCGCGAACACGATCGCACCCGAGCAGACCTTCACGTCGCTGCCGAGCTCCAACCGGCTGACCTCGCCCGCCGCCGAAGAGCCCGGCGCCAGACGCGGGCGCTTGCCCAGCACGGCGTGATCCTCGATCACGCAGCCATCGTCGATCACCGTGCCGGCGTGCACGACTACGTAGGCGCCGAACACGACCCTTCTGCCGATCCGCACATCCCCAGCCACCATCAGCCCCGGCCCGCGCGGATCAGGCCGCAGCTCGTTGGACTCGGGGTCTCCGCTTCCGATCTCGCTCATGCTCGTCTCCGCCTTCAGAGGGTTCAGGACGAGGGGGACGCTACAGGCGGATGACGTTCTCGGCCTGTGTCCCCCGCGTGATGCCGCGCAGGTCGACGACGAGACCGCCCCGCTCGGTGATCGCCCCGTAGTCGACGCTCGGGTGCGCGGTGACGATCAGCGCGAGGTCGGCGTCCTCGAGCGTCTGCTCCAACGGCCGGCTCTGCAGGGCGAACTCGGACAGCGCGGCCACGTGCGGGTCGTGGTAGCGCAGCTCGGCGCCGAGCGCGCGCAGCAAAGCGATGATCTTCAGGGCCGGTGACTCGCGGATGTCGCCGACGCCGGGCTTGTAGCTGACACCGAGCACCGCGATCCGCGCGCCCTTCACCGGCAGGCCGGCGTCATTGAGCACGCGCTCGACCTTCGCGACGCAGTGGTAGGGCATCTGCTGGTTGACCTTCCCGGCGAGCTCGATGAACTCGGTCGTCATGTCGAACTCGCGCGCGCGCCAGGAGAGATAGAACGGGTCAACCGGCAGGCAGTGCCCGCCCATTCCCGGCCCCGGCTCGAAGCGCATGAACCCGTACGGCTTGCTCGACGCGGCCTCGACGACCTCCCAGATGTCGATCCCCATGCGGTCGGTCAGCATCGCGAGCTCGTTCACGAGCGCGATGTTCACCGAGCGGAAGATGTTCTCCAGGAGCTTCGCGAGCTCCGCGGCCTCGGGGCTGGAGACGCGCACGAGCCGGTCGCACACCAGCCCGTAGATCTCCTCCGCGCGCTCCGCGCACGCCTCCGTCAGGCCGCCGACGACCTTCGGCGTGTTGCGCAGCGTGAAGTCCGTGCGGCCGGGGTCGACGCGCTCCGGCGAGAACGCGAGCTGAAAATCGCGGCCCGCCGTCAACCCCGACGCTTCGAGCAGCGGCGCCACCCGCTCGCGCGTCGTCCCGGGATAGGTCGTCGACTCCAGCACGACCAGCTGCCCCGCCTGCAGCACATCCGCCAGTGCGCGCGTCGAATCGATCAGCGGCCCCAGATCCGGCTCGCGGTTGGGCGTCAGCGGCGTCGGCACGCAGATCAGCACCGCGTCAGCCTTCGCCAGGCGCGCATAGCGCGAGGTGGCGTGGATCCGCTCGGCGAGGAGGCGCAGCTCCTCAGAGGAGACGTCCTCGATGTAGGAGTCCCCCGCCTCGATCGCCTCGATCTTGCGCGCGTCGAGATCGACCGCTACCACGTCGCAGCCCTCCCGCGCAAACGCGACCGCGAGCGGCAACCCCACATAGCCCAACCCGATGATGCCGACGGTCGTCATTGGACCGGGCAGTCTACGGCCTGGCTACGACGCCCGACGCCGTGGATCTCGGTCGCCCCGCCCCGTTCGAGTCACCCCGCCAATTCGCGCTCTGACCTGCATGGGCCGCGAGCGCAGCCGCGAGCCACTGCGGCGGCTCTCACTCCCTGCCGGCCTCCCGTTGCAGCGCCCGCAGGTCGGCCCGCACCATCCGCTCGACGAGCTCCGCGAAGGAGAGCTCGGGCTGCCAGCCGAGACGCTCGCGCGCGCGGCTCGGATCGCCGACGCTCGGGGTGCGCTCCGGGGCGCGCACCAGCGCGGGGTCGACGCGTACGTAATGCTCAGCGTCGAGATCGACACAGGCAAAGGCCACCGCGGCGAGCTCCGCGACCGTGTGCCCCACGCCGCTCGCGAGCACGTAGTCCGCGGGGCGCTCCTGCTGGAGCATCAGCCAGGCGCCGCGCACGATGTCGCCGGCGAACGACCAGTCGCGGACCGCATCGAGCGAGCCCAGCGTCAGTTCCTCGCGCAACCCGAGCGCGATCTCGGCCGCCGCCCTTGTGATCCGACGCGTCACGAACCGCTCCGGCCGGCGCTCGGACTCGTGGTTGAAGACGATCCCCGAGCACGCATACAGGCCGTCGTGCTCGCGCATCGCCCCCACCAGGTGGTGGGCGACGAGCTTCGCGATCGCATACGGGTTCGCCGGCCGGCACGGCGTGTCCTCGCGCTGCGGGCTCTCCGGCGCCTCGCCAAAGATCGCGCCCGAGGCCGCCACGAACACGCGCGTGCTCAGGCTGATCTCGCGCACCGCTTCCAGCAGCGCGGCAGTCAACCCGGCGATCGTCTGCAACGTCTCGGCCGGACGCTCCCACGAGGCGGGCACGAACGACGGTCCGCCGAGGTGGTAAATCTCGTCCGGCTCGCTCTGTTCGATCGCCGCCCGCAGGGAGCCTGGATCGAGCAGGTCGCCACGCACCAACTCGATCTGTCCACGCAGATGCTCGGAGCAGCCGAGCGGACGCTGCTGCTCGCCCCGCACGAGACCGGTGACGCGATACCCGTGCTCCAGCAGCAGCTCGGCCAGAAACGAGCCGTCCTGACCGGTGATGCCCGTGATCAGGGCGCTGGGAGCGGTGGGCACGGCGGCAGCTTAGCCGTCGCCGCGGGCGTCGTAGACCTCCGCCAGCCGCTGTGCCACCACCTCCGGGGCACACAGCGCGCGTATCCGCTCGCGACCCCGCTCGCCCACATCGCGATCTCCCCCGAGGCGTGCGATCGCCTCTGCGAGCGCGCCCGGGTCTCCCGCCGGGACCGTACCCGTCTCGTCAACCAGCTCCGCGAGCGCCCCGACGCGGCTCGCGACCACCGGCAGGCCGGCCGCCATCGCCTCGGCCGCCGCCAGCCCGAAGGTCTCGGCCGAGCGCGAGGGCACAAGCGCAATCGACGCCCCGGCGCGCAACGCCGCCAGCTCAGCGTTGTCCACATGTCCGGCGAAGCGCACCTCCGCACCGGCGGCGCGCGCCTGCAGAACCGCGCGCTCGGGGCCATCGCCGGCGACCACCAGCGCGACGCCCGCGGCCCGGCAGGCATCGATCGCGACGTCAACCCCCTTCTCCGGCGCCAGGCGTGAGACCACCAGCGCGTAGGAGCCGGCGCCCGCCCGCGACTCGCTCGCCACCACCGCCACCGGCGGGGGCAGTACGTGCACGCGCTCCCAGTCCAGCGGCGCGCCGAGCTCGCGCAGCCGCTCGCGCGCGAACACGCTCGGCACGATCACCGCGTCCGCCTGTTCCGCCAGGCGTCGCTGCCACAGCGCCAGCGAAGCGCCGTAGGCGACCGCCTCTCCGAGGCTGCCACGGCAGTTCAGCCGCACTCCTGGCAGCGTGTCCCGTCCGTGGCAGCGGGTGCATTCGGCGCCGCGCGTGAAGCACACCCCGATCGCGCAGACGAGCCGGTACTGGTGCAGGTGCAGGACGACGCGGGCACCGGCCTTGCGCGCCGCGGCGAGCGCACGCCAGCCGAGCGTCGGGTTGAGGTTGTGGGCGTGCACCACGCGCGCGCCGCCCGTCCTCACCGCGCGGGCGACCTCCTCTGGCTCTGAGCCACCGCGCAGCAACCCGGCCACCGCGCCGGCACGACCGAGCGTCGCCGAATCCCGACCCAGCAGCTCCGCCGGCTCTCCGAGTTGCTCGCGCACGAGCGCCATCAAGTCCTCGACGACGCGCTCCTCGCCGCCGGTGGTGCGGTAGCGGTTGTGCAGGAACAAGACCATGTGAGCGTCAAACCTAGACTGTTCCGTCCATGACCCCCCCTGTATCGATCGTGATCCCGACCCGCGCGCGTCCCGGCTATCTGGAGGTTGCGCTCAGCTCGATCGCGCCCCAGGCCGCCGAGGCGGGCGCCGAGCTGCTCGTGATCGACGACGCCGGACCCTCCCCCACGACGCGCGCGGCCGTGGAGCGTCACGGCGCCCGCTACGAGCCCCATCCCGAACCGCTCGGGCTGAACGTTGCGCGCAACACCGGCGTCGCGCGCTCCAGCGGCGAGCTCGTCGTGTTCGTCAACGACGACGTCCGCGTGCGACCGGGATGGCTCGGAGCGCTGCTCGGCGCGGCGCGGGAGCATCCCGACGTGGACGTCTTCACCGGCCCGATCGAGCCGTGCCTGGAGGAGGGCGGCGCGTGGGGGCAGATCCACGCCTGCGGTCGCGAGGGGCCGCCGATCACCGCCCTGCAGCTGGGCGCGCGCGACACGGACACGCGCTACGCGTGGGGCGCGAACATGACGATCCGCCGCTCAGCACTGCAACGCGTCGGCCCGTTCGAGGTCGCGCTCGCCTACGGCGGCGACGAGCAGGAGTGGCAGGATCGCCTGCGCGCGGCGACGCCGGACGCGCGCGTACTCTACGTGGCCGGCGCGGCGCTCGAGCACCGCCGCGCCGGCGCCGACGCGCAGCTGCGCTCGCTCGCTCGCGCCGCCTACTCCCGGGGGCGCGCCAGCCGGCGCTTCGACCGCTTTAGCGGCGCAGCGCCCTCGCGCGGACGCGAGCTGGTCACCCTCGGCGGCTGCGTCGGCCACGTATTCCGCCGCCGCTGCCCGGCCGGGCTGGTGTCGGCTGCGCACAGTGCCGGGCGCGTGCGCGAGAGCCTTCCGGAGCGGCGCTCGCCGGCGGGCAAAGGGGATCCGAGCGATGACTTCCTCTCCGGCGCGAGCGGCACCGTCGGGGGCATCGATGAGATCCGTCGCGGGATGCTCGACGAGGCTGTCAACGCCTGGGAGCTCGCGAGCGGTCGGCGCCTGCGCCTGGACTTAGCCGCACGCCGCACGCCGCCCCAACGAAGCGTGCTCGTGCTCGGCGTGGAGCGCCCCGAGCATCGCACGCTGGCCACCGGGATCCGCGAGGAGCTGCTGCGCTCGAGCCACCGGGTCGAGCTGCATCTCGAGCCGCCCGGCGAGCTCGGCAAGTTCGAGAACCTCAACCGCATGCTCACCGCCCATCCGGCCGGCGATGCCGACTGGTTGCTGCTCGTCAACGACGACATCCTCCTGCCGCGCGGCTTTCTCGACCGCTTCCTGTTCCTCGCCGAGCGCTTCTCGCTCGACCTCGCCCAGCCCGCCCATCGCCTGCGCTCCCACGCGGCCTGGTCGGTCATGCGCCGGCGCCCGTTCAGCGTCGCGCGCGAGACGCCATTCGTGGAGATCGGACCCGTGACCGCGTTCTCCCACCGCACCTTCCCCGCCCTGCTCCCGTTCCCCGCGCTGCGCATGGGCTGGGGCCTCGACGCGCACTGGGCGGCGCTCGCGCGCGAGCATGGATGGCGCTGCGGCGTGCTCGACGCCGTCTCGATCCGCCATCGCGCCGCGCCCGCCGCCACGGCCTACTCACGCGAGGCCGCACTCGCCGAGGCGCGTGCTTTTCTCGCCGAGCGGCCGTACCTGCCCGCACGCGAGATCCAGCGCACCCTCGCCACCCACCGACGCTGGTGATCGGAGCTGCGATGAACGAGCACAAGCGCAGTGGAGCGCCGAAGGTCGCCATCGTGGCGGAGTTCTACCCGAGCCAGGGCGATCCGGTCCTGGGCGTGTGGGCGCACCGGCAGGCGCTCGCCGCACGCGACGCGGGCGCGGAGGTGCGCGTGCTCGTCCTGCATCGCCTCGTCCCTCCGCGCTCCTCCCTCACGGACGGTCCGGCCGGAGCCGCGCGCGCGCTGAGCAGGCTCGCGCGCGAGCCGCGCAGGCAGACGCACGACGGCCTCGAGGTCACCTACATCCCCTACGTCTCGCCACCCCGCTCGGGTCACTACGAGAGCTGGGGCACGTGGGCCGCCCCGGCGCTCGGACTGGCGCTGCGCCGGCTGCGCCGCTCGTTCGCGTTCGATCTGATCCACGCCCACAACGCCGTCCCCGCCGCCGAGGCCGTGCGACGCGCGCGCCGCGGGCTACTCCGCTGGCGCCATCGGGGGGAGGTGCCGCTGGTGGTCTCCGTGCACGGCGGCGACGTTCTCTACACCGCGGCAGCCCCCCCGACCGGCAGCCCCGCGGGCGCCGCGACGGTCGCGCGCGCGCTCGGCGCCGCCCGCCTGGTGCTCGCCAACAGCCAGGGGATCGCTGAGCTGGCGCGCGCCCATGGCGCCGGCGAGACGCGCGTCGTGCACCTCGGCACCGACCTGCCCGCGCGGCCCTATTCGTCGCGACGCACGGAATCGCCCGGCCGGGCGGGCCGGATCGAGATCCCACAGGCGCCGCCGCCTCCGGCCCTTGTGACGGTCGCGCACCTGGTCGCGCGCAAGCGCCACGCGGACGTCCTGCGCGCGCTCGCGGTGCTCTCCCAGCGCCATCCGACGCTGCGCTACGAGATCATCGGCGAAGGGCCCGAGCGGGTCGTGCTCGAAGGGCTCGCCGCCCGTCTCGAGATCGCCGAGCGGGTCGAGTTCCACGGCCAGCTGCCGCCCGCTGAGGCGATCGAGCGGGCGCGGCGTTGCACGCTGTTCGTGATGCCCTCGACCGAGGAGGCGTTCGGCGTCGCCTACGTCGAGGCGATGGCCGGCGGCCTGCCGGCGATCGGCTGCCGCGGCGAGCCGGGCCCAGAGGAGATCGCCGCGGTCGGGGATGGCTTCATGCTCGTGCCACCCGGCGACATCGAGCGACTCAGCCAGCGCATCGACGAGCTGCTCTCCGACTCTCATCGGCTGCGCGAGGCCTCCCAGCGCGCGCGCGCGACCGTCGCGGCCAGCTTCACCTGGGAGCGCTGCGGCGAGCAGACGCTGGCCGCCTACGAGCACGCATTGCGATGAAGCCTCTCATTTACACGGAAGGGGGCACTCAACGGGAGGGGGGCGGACCCCCCTCCCGACCTCTCCAAAGGATCGATCCCGCCCACCTCGGGCCTGCTTTCCCCCAGCCCAAGCCGGTCCTGTTCGTCACCGGGCACGCGCCGCCCGACCGCGTCGGCGCATTCGCGCGCCTGCACGAGCTCGAGAACGTCGAGTTCGCGCTGTTCGGCGGACCGTCTAAGCACGGCAGCCCCGCGCCCGGCATCGAGATCGCCGCCCTGGATGGGACTAAGCTGCCCTTCCCGCACCGTCGCGTCCGTCAACACGAGCCGGCGCGACTGGCCGCGAGCGGGCGCTACCGCGCGGTCGTCTGCTCCACTGGCGGGCGGATCGCGCTCGGCGCCACCTGGGCCGGCGCGCGCCGCGCCCGGCTGCCTTTGATCCTGTGGACCTCGCTGTGGGCCCATCCCCACAGCCCCGCGCATGCGCTCAGCTATATCGCGCTGCGACGTCTGTATCGCTCCGCGGACGCGGTCGTGACCTACGGCCCCCATGTCAGCGCCTACGTCCTCGCGCGGGGTGCGCGCAACGTGCACGTCGCCCCCCAGGCGGTCAACAACTCCTTCTGGAGCGCCCCCGACGTCGAAGCGCCGCGCTGGCCGGCCTCGAAGGCCGCGATGAAATTCCTGTTTGTAGGTCGTCCCGGACGGGAAAAGGGTTTAGGGGTGCTGACCGAGGCCTGGCGCACAACAGGCCTTCTAGCCCCACCCGCCGCGCTCGTCCTCGTCGGCGTGGGATCCAATCCCCCTTGGGTCCCCGCCGGCGGCGCGGCGGGAGCTTTCGCCGGCGAGATGGAGGGGATCGTTCCCGGGGAGGTCATCCAATGCGGCTCGCTCTCGCCGGTGCAGCTGCGTCGCGTATACGCCGCCTGCGATGTCCTGATTGTGCCGTCGATTCCCACCCCAACCTTCCGCGAGCCGTGGGGCCTCGTGGTCAACGAGGCGATGAACCGTGGCTTGGCGGTGATCGCCTCGGACGCGGTCGGGGCCGCGGCGGGCGGGCTTGTGCGCGATGGGCGCAACGGGCTCGTGGTTCCCGCAGGCGACAGCGAGGCGCTCGCCGGCGCGATCCGGCGGCTGGTCGGCGACCCGGGGCTGCACGCGCGCCTGGGCGAGGCCGGCGCGCGGGACGTACGCGCCTACACCTACGACGCCTGGGCGGAGGGCTTCTCCAGCGCGCTGGCAAGCATCGGACGCTCCCAACGAGGGTGAAGGTTCCTCGTTTGCCGGCCCGATTCCTCGTCTGCCGGCCCGATTCCTCCTACGTCGCCCCACTGCCGTCCGTTCTCGCCTATTGGCGACCACCATCGCGCCTGCCCGCCACCACGCCCGGGAGCGTTGGTAGCGTTGTCGTGCTCAAGATGAGAACCATTCTTTCCACGCGTGCGTTCGCCCCCCTGGCGGTCGCGCTCCTGAGCATGGTGCTGTCGCTCGCCGCATCCGTGGCCCCCGCACAGGCTGATGTCGGCGAAAAGATCATCCTTCGCTGCACGCACGGCGAATCGCTGCGCGGCTTCACCCAGAAGGACTACGAAAAAGCCCTGAAAGAGCTCGAAACGAGCCTCGAAGAGTACAGCGGCTGCTCCAGCCTGATCCATCAGGCCGAGCGGGCCGCGGCCGGCTCGGGCGGCGGTTTCGGTGGCAGCGGCAGTGGTGGTGGGGGCTCGGGCGCCACGGGCGCCACGGGCGCCGCCGCGAGCGCCACCCCGGCCGAGCGCAGTAGCCTCAGCCACGCGCCGAGCACCGGCGCGGCGCCGCTAAAGCTAGGCGGCCAGGTGATTCGTCCCGGCGTCGTGCACGTCGGCATTGCCTCCGCCCTCAGCTCGCTGCCGACACCTTTGCTGGTGATCCTGCTGTTCCTGGTCGCGTGCGCGGTGACGCTCGCGGGGGGAGTCCTGCGAAACCGTGTCCGCCACCACGACGACTGATTCAGCTCCGCGAGTGGAGCCCCCGTCCGCGCACGGTGAGCGGACCGACAGCCCGAAGCGACGACCGCGCCCGCCCGGTCCGTGGTTGCCTGTGCAACTAGGTGATCGAGCGACGATGTGGCTGCTCACGCTGCTGAGCGCCGCGCTCTTCTGCTTCATCACGTTCTTCGCCGGGGGCGGCCTGCCACCGGTACAGCAGGCGACGAGCACAGAGATCATCCTCACGCTCGGCTGCGACGCGATCATCGCCGCCGCGGTGATCCTCACGCCTCCCGGCCGGCGCGCCTACGGCCTGTGGCCGGCCGGGCTGCTGCTCGCGTTCGCCGCGCTGAGCGCGCTGTCGGTCGTGTGGTCGGTGCAGCCCGACGCGAGCTGGCAGAACGCCGGGCTGATGTTCGCCTACAGCGCCGTGTTCGGCGCGGCGGTGATGCTCGCCCGCGCCGCCCCCACGCGCTGGCCCGCGGTGATCGGCGGGGTGACGCTGGCGGCGGCCGTGATCTGCGGCTACGCGCTGCTGACGAAGGTCTTCCCCTCCTGGCTGGACGCGCACGACATCTACGCGCGCCTGCAGGCGCCGTATGGCTACTGGAACGCAACCGGGCTGACCGCGGCGATGGGCGTGATCGGCTGCATCTGGCTGGGAGCCCGTCGCAAGGGGCACGCGCTGCTGAGCGCGCTCGCCTACCCGGCGATCGGCCTGCTGCTCGTCACGCTGATGCTCGCCTACTCGCGCGGCGCGCTGGCCGCGCTGGTGCTTGGCTTGGCGCTGTGGTTCGCGATCGTCCCGCTGCGCCTGCGTGGCGCCGCAGTGCTGCTCGTCGGCGCCCTCGCCGCCGGGCTCGTGGTCGCGTGGGACTTCGCCCAGAGCGCGCTCAGCAGCGACAGCGTCGCGCTGCACGCGCGCGTTGTGGCCGGACGCCAGCTCGGCGCGCTGCTCGTGGCGATGCTGCTGGCGCTCGCGCTCGCGGGCCTCGCGATCGGTTTCTACACAGGTCGGCACCCGCCAACGCGGCGGACCCGTGAGAACGCCGGGGCCGCCCTGCTGGGCATCCTCGCGCTCGCCGTGATCGCCGTCGTGGGCGCGCTCGCCGTCAGCCACCGCGGACTCACGGGCAGCATCTCCCACGGTTTCCACACGCTCACGAACACCCACGCGCCGGTGCCTGCCGAGACGCCGGGCCGCCTGACCGCGATCGGCAGCGTGCGCGCGGTCTACTGGAACGAGGCTTTGAAAGTATTCCAGGCCCACCCCGCGCTCGGCGCGGGGGCGCGCAGCTACGGGACCGCGAGCCTGCGCTACCGCACCGAGGATCTGGAAGCGAACGACGCCCACGGCTTCATCGTGCAGACGCTCGCCGACCTCGGCATCGTGGGGCTCGCGCTCGCGCTCGCGCTGCTGCTCACGTGGATCGCCGCCGCGGGGCGCGCAACGCACCCCTTCAACCGGCGCTGGACGAGCTGGCGCGAGTTCAGGCGCAACGGCTGGCAAAACATCGGCTGGCGGCCCCTGGCAAATCGAGCAGCTCGAGCAGAGCCGGGCGACCGATCGGGAGCTCGGCGAACGCGCCTACGGGCCCGAGCGGATCGGGATGCTGAGCATGCTCTGCCTCGTGTTCGTGTTCGGCGTCCACTCGACCGTCAACTGGACCTGGTTCGTGCCCGGCGACGCTTGCGTGGCGCTCGTCTGCGCGGGCTGGCTGGCCGGACGGGGGCCGCTCACAGCGGACGCCGCGGCCGACCGTGCGACCGTGGATCGGCGCTGGGTGACCGGCCCGCCATCCATCACTGAGATCGGCCCGCTACGCCTCGGCGTCGCCGCTGCCGTCGTGATCGCGGCGCTGCTCGCCGCCTGGGCGCAGTGGCAGCCGCAGCGCTCGGCCGACGCCTCCCAGAAAGCGCTGTCGCTGAGCGCGAGCGATCCCCGTGCGGCGCTCACGGCCGCGCAGAACGCGGTCGCCTACGACCCGGTCTCCGCCGAAGCTCTGTTCACGCTCTCCACGATTCGGCAACGCGCCGGGCAGAGCGCGCTGGCGCGCGCGACGCTCGTGCACGCGGTGCATATGCAGCCCTCGAACCCGCAGACATGGAAGGCACTCGGTGAATACGACCTACAGAACGGGAGACCTGGAGAAGCGCTGAACGAGTTGCGCGCGACGGTCTACCTGAACCCCCTCGCGGTCGCACCGTTGTCGGAGATCCAGTACGACCCCGAACTGCTCGCGATCCAGAACGCCTATATCGAAGCGCTACGTCAGAGCACGACCGCGGCCGCGTCAACATCCACATCCACGTCAACGTCAGTCAAACGGGTGACCGTCACACGCTCCCCGACCGCCGTCAAAGCCGTCGTGCGGTCGCCCGCGGACGTCAAAAGCGTGACCGTCGTGCGCTTGCCAGCAGCCGCCGCCGCGCGCCGGGCGGCCCTCCGGCGCGCCGCACGGCGACGTCGTGAAAGCCAAATTCCTCGAGCAATTCCCTGAGAATGTCGCGCGTATAGAAGCGCAGATGATCGGAGCGCGGGTCGAAATGGGCGGCGAACGCGAGCGGTGCGAGCGCCCAGCCGAGCATTCGCAGGCGCCCGTGATCGGGGGTGCTCAACAGCAGCACGCCGTCCGAGCGCAGCACGCGGCGCAGCTCCGACAGCCAGCCTGCGGTGTCGGCGACGTGCTCGATCACCTCGCCCGCCCAGACCGCGTCGAAGCTCGCGTCCTGGAGCGGCCACGCACCCGCGGCCGGGACCTGCCGCAGGTCGACGAGCTCTGGGTGACGCCCGCGCGCGCGGCGCAGCGGCTCGGCGGCGACGTCGATCCCCACCACCTCCGCGCCCGCGCGGACGAGCTCGGCGGCGAAGCGCCCCTCGCCACAGCCCACGTCGAGCACGCGCTCGCCGGCGCTGAGGTGGCTAAGCAGAAAGTCGCGACGGCGCGCGAAGTCAACCGGCTCCCGTCCCTCCGGAATGGCCTCCCAGAGAGCCTCGTGATAATCCTCGCTCGTACCCATCGCTGCCGGCAAGGCTAGTTCGCAAACGCCCAAACAGCGCAAAATGCGGTCTCAGAAGATGAGAAAGTGCAGGCGGGCTGTCACCTCTACCCAACCCCCCAGCAAAGGACTATCTTGCCTTGCGTGCATTCTCAGGGAGTCCTGTGAACAGTCTCGCGGAGTCGAGGACCCGCTTGTGAGGGTCGCCTTCGACAGCCGGCCCGCCGCCGATCCGCACGGCGTTGGGCACTACTCCCGCTGCCTGCTCGAGGCGCTGCGCGACACCGTCGGCGCGGGCGGAGAGATCGTCGAGACCCACCGCCCCCGCCAGGCAGACGACGTGTTTCACGCGCCCTGGATGCAGGGCGCGATGCTGCACAGCCCGTGTCCGATGGTCGTCACGATCCACGAGCTCGGACCCCTCACCCGTCTCAGCGAGCACCTGCGCGGCGGCGGGATTCACCTGCGTCTGCGCCACCTCGCGGTGCAGCGCGCGACCCACCTGATCGTTCCGAGCGAGGCGCTCGCCCAGGAGGCAGTCGCCGCGCTCGGCTTCGAGCGCGAGCGCGTCGTCGTGATCCCGCAGTGCCCAGACCCCGCGGAGAACACGGCGGACGACACGTGCGACGCTCACCGGCCCTCCCTGACTACGCCGGCGTGGAGCTGGCAGGACATCGGGCGCGAAACCTGGCGTGTCTACGAATCCGCGCTCGCGCGGCCGGAGCGCCCATGCGTGGGCAGGCTCAGTAGACGCCGCCTTGTTGGAACGGGAGGGGGACAGATCCCCGGCGGACGGGTACCCGTTCGATAAACGGCCAGGTCAGTAGGCCCCGCACTAATAGTCGGGAGCAGGCAGGCCCCCTCCCGACCTCCCCCCCTCACCCACCTCCCCCTCACTCAGTAAGCCCCGCGCTGCAACAGCACGGCGGGAATCGTCTTCAGGATGATCGTCAAGTCGAGTGCGAGGGACCAGCGCTCAAGGTAGATGAAGTCGAGGTTGACGAGGTCGTCGAAGTCGAGCTCGGAGCGCCCCGAGACCTGCCACAGGCCGGTGATTCCCGGGAGCACTAGGTAGCGCTTGCGGTGCCAGTCTTCGAGCATCTCGTAGTCGCGCTCGGGCAGCGGGCGCGGCCCGACGAGCGACATCTCGCCGCGGAGCACGTTCACGAGCTGGGGCAGCTCGTCGAGCGAGTAGCGCCGCAGGATGCGCCCGACGCGCGTCATGCGGGGGTCGTCTTTGATCTTGAACAGCGCGCCCGAGGCCTCGTTCAGCTCTTCGAGGTCGGCCTGACGCTGCTCGGCGTCGGTGTGCATAGTGCGGAACTTTAGGCAGGCGAACGGCCGCTGACCGATCCCGCGGCGCGTCGATCTGAACACGATCGGACCGCGCGAGGAGAGCCGCACCGCAAGCGCGATCGCTAGCAGCAGGGGGCTCAGCAGCACCAACAAGAGCGTCGCCCCGATCAGGTCGAACGTGCGCTTGAGGGCGAAGTCGATGCCCTCAAACACGGGCGGGCTGAGCTCGAACAGTGGCACCGACTGGCCGGGGACGAACTCAGCGCGGTGGATCAAGATCTCCATCGTCGAGGGCGCCAGCCTGACGCGCACCCCGCGGCGGTGGCAGTGATCGACCAGCTCGACGGCCTCGAGCTGGGGAAAGTCCGGGTCGGCGATGATCACCTCGTCGATCCGTTCGGTGTCGAGCACGCTCTCCAGCCGCCCGAGCGAGCCGAGCGAGCGCAGGCCGTTCGCGGGCAGCTCCTTCGGCGAGAGGAAGCCGACGACCTCGATCGGCGAGTGCTGCGCGTCCGAGAGCGCGTGGGCAACGTCGCGGATGTGCCTGCCCGTGCCCACCAGCACCGCGCGGCGGCGGTAGCCGGCGGCGCGCAGCAGCGCGCCCGTCAGCCACTCATACGCGCCCCGCAGCGAGGATACGTACAGCAGCGCGAAGCCCAGCGATCCCCAGAAGATGTAGAAGCTCGAAAAGTGTTCCCCGCTGACGACCGCAAACAGCAGCGCGATGAACGCGACCTGGAACAGCGCCCCGACAATCCGCGAGAGGCCGGGGCGCTGGGCGCGCTCGGCGTACAACCCCGAGCGCGCGAACAAAAGCGCGGTCACGAGGTAGGCGAAGGCGAGGATCCGCCGCGTTTCTTCGAGCGCCTGGCTCGCGTCAACGTGGCCGAGCACCGCGGCCTTGATCACGAGCGCCGTGAAGATCGCGAGCGAGACCGCGACGAAATCGAGCGCGAGCAGAGAGAGCACGCGCGCCAGGCGCCTCGCGGTCAACATCCGCAGCAAAAACGACAGCGCCGGGGGGCGCTTTTTGCGCATGTCACGGTCGGTCGGCTCGCGGCGCGCCGTCACCTCCGACAGCACCGCGCGCTCGCGCGGCGGCGAAGGTTCACGCCGCACGCGCGGGGCCGGCGGCGCGGACGTTCCCGAAGAAGAACGTTGCATCTCGCCTTTCACAACGCCTCAGACTCGCAGATGTAGCGGTCGGTGGCGATTTGCGAGCTCAGCCGATCAGGACCTTCGTGCCGGAGGCGTCGATCGTTCGCTGCAGGCCATCTCGCAAGGAGACCTCCGGCGACCAGCCGAGCAGGTCCCGCGCGAGCGTGATGTCGGGCTTGCGCTGTTTCGGATCGTCCTCCGGGAGCGCCTCGTACACGAACTCCGAGCTCGAGCCCGTCAGCTCTTTGATCGTCTCGCCCAGCTCGAGCAGCGTGAACTCGTCGGGATTGCCGATGTTCACGGGCTCGTGGTACCTGGACTCCGCCAGCGCGATCAGCCCTCGAATCAAGTCGCTCACGTAACAGAACGAGCGCGTCTGCGAGCCGTCGCCGAACACCGTCAGCGGCCGGTTCGCGAGCGCTTGGCGCAGGAACGTCGGGATCACGCGGCCGTCGTGGGGACGCATTCGATTGCCATACGTGTTGAAGATCCGCACGATCGCCGTATCGACACCCTGCTGGCGGTGGTAGGCCATCGTCAGCGCCTCCGCGTAACGCTTGGCCTCGTCGTAGACGCCGCGCGGTCCGATCGGGTTGACATGCCCCCAGTAGGACTCCGTCTGGGGGTGCACCTGCGGGTCGCCGTAGACCTCGCTCGTCGAGGCGATCAGGAACCGCGCGCGCTTGGCCTTCGCGAGGCCGAGCGTGTGGTGCGTGCCGTAGGAGCCGACCTTCAGCGTGTGCAGCGGCAGGCGCAGGTAGTCGATCGGAGAAGCGGGCGAGGCGAGATGGTAGATGAAGTCGATCGGCTCGTCAACGTAGTACGGCTCGATGATGTCCGTCCCCAGGTGCACGAACCGCTCGGGCTCGCGGATGTGCTCGATGTTGCGCAACGAGCCCGTCTCCAGGTTGTCGACGCAGATCACGCGGTTCCCGCGTGCGAGCAGCTCGTCGCAGAGATGCGAGCCGAGGAAGCCGGCGCCGCCGGTGACCAGGCAGGTGGACATTCGCGCAGGATACCCTGCGGGCATGACTCAGACAGACGAGCACCTGACCGTTGCCCCGATCGTCGGCCCCGAGGACCCGCGGCGCTTCACCGACTCGGGGATCGAGGTCACAGAGCTCTACACCGAGGCCGACCTGCCCGCGCAGCTTGAATTGGGCGAGCCCGGCGACTTCCCCTACACGCGCGGCGTGCACCGCGAGATGTACCGCAAGCAGACCTGGACGATGCGCCAGTACGCAGGCTACGCCTCCGCGAAGGAGTCAAACGTTCGCTACCGCTACCTGCTCTCGAAGGGCTCGACGGGCCTGTCAATGGCCTTCGATCTACCGACGCAGCTGGGTCTGGACTCCGACAACCCGCGCTGCCTGGGCGAGGTCGGCCGCACGGGCGTGGCGATCGACACGATCGACGACATGCGCACGGCGTTCGACGGGATTCCTCTGGATCAGGTCTCCACGTCGATGACGATCAACGCGCCCGCCGCCTGTCTGCTGCTGCTGTACGAGCTCGTCGGCGAGGAGCAGGGCGTGCCGTCCGAGAAGCTCCGCGGCACGACCCAGAACGACGTGCTCAAGGAGTACATCGCGCGCGGCAACTACATCTACCCGCCCGAGCCCACGATGCGCCTCACAACGGACCTGTTCCAGTACTGCCACGAGAACATCCCGCGCTGGAACACGATCTCGATCAGCGGCTACCACTTCCGCGAGAAGGGCTGCTCCGCGGTCCAGGAGGTGGCCTTCACGCTGTCCTCGGGGATCGCGTACGTACAGGCGGCGATCGACAAGGGCCTCGACGTGAACGAGTTCGCGCCGCGCCTGGCGTTCTTCTTCAACGGCCACAACAACGTCTTCCAGGAGGTAGCAAAGTTCCGTGCCGCACGGAGGATGTGGGCGCAGATCATGCGCGAGCGCTTCGGAGCGACGAACCCGAAGGCGACGATGCTGCGCTTCCACACCCAAACCGGCGGCGTGACCTTGACCGCCCAGCAGCCGGAGAACAACATCGTGCGCGTCGCCCTCCAGGGTTTCGCCGCGGTCTGCGGCGGCACGCAGTCACTGCACACGAACGGCTTCGATGAGGCTCTGGCGCTGCCGACCGAGCGCGCCGCGAAAATCGCCTTGCGCACCCAGCAGATCCTCGCGCACGAGTCCGGCGCGGCCGACACCGTCGATCCGTTCGCGGGCTCTTTTTTCGTCGAGTCGCTGACCGACGAGATCGAAGCGCGGGCGTTGGAGCTGATCGAGAAGGTCGATGCGCTCGGCGGCTCCGTGAACGCGATCCAGTTCATCACCGGCGAGATCGATGAGTCCGCCTGGGGCTACCAGGAGCGCTACCGGATCGGCCAGGACATCGTCGTCGGTGTCAACAAGTACGAGGAAGAGGGCATTGAGGTCCCCGACCTGCTGCGCGTCGACCCCGAGTCCGAGCGCGAACAGGTCTCACGCCTGGCCGAGTTCAAGGCCACCCGTGATTCCGCACTGGCCGAGCGACGTCTGGAGGAGCTGCGCGGCGTCGCACGCGGTTCGGAGAACCTGCTGCCGGCGATCCGCCGGGCGCTGAAGGACCGCTGCTCGCTGGGCGAGGTGTGCGGGGCAATGCAGGACGTGTTCGGCAAGTACGCGCCGACGTTCTAATAGGATTCGCGCCGTGATCGTCGCGGCCAGCTTCTACAACATCGTGCTGGCCGTGCACATCATGGCCGTGGTGTTCGCGTTTGGCGCCACGCTCGCCTACCCGGTGCTGCTCGGTACGATCACGAAGGCGGACTCACGGGCGTTGCCGGCGCTGTACAAGGCGCTGCACGCGATCTCCACGCGCGTGATCATGCCCGGGCTGACGCTGGTCGTGATCTGCGGGATCTACTTGGCCTCCGACGCCAAACTGTGGAGCGAATTCTTCGTCCAGTGGGGGCTCGGCGCAGTCGTCGTGATCGGCGCGGTCGAGGGCATGTTCTTGAGCCCCAACGAGCGGCGCCTGTGTGAGGTCGCCGATCGCGACCTCGCCGCCTCGGGGGGTGGGCCGTTTCAGCCGAGCGCCGAGCACGACGCGCTCGTGAAGCGGATCGGCGCCATCGGCGCGCTGATGGACCTGATCGTCTTGGTCACGATCCTGTTCATGGCGATCAAGCCATAGGCGATCGCCCGGCGATACGCTGGGATCCATGAGCAACAGCTACAGAGTCGCCGTCGTCGGCGCCACCGGCCAGGTCGGCTCGCTGATGCTGGCGCTCCTGCGCGAGCGCGAGTCCCCGCGCACGAGATCGTGCCGTTCGCCTCCGAGCGCTCGGTCGGGCGCGAGCTCGAGGAAGGCCTCGTCGTGCGGGGTCTCGACGAGGAGTCGATCAAGGACTTCGACATCGCGCTGTTCTCCGCCGGCGGCTCGACCTCGGGCGAATGGGCGCCACGCTTCGTCAACGCGGGGGCGGTCGTCGTCAACAACTCCTCGCGCTGGCGCATGAACGACGACGTGCCGCTCGTCGTCTCCGAGGTCAACCCCGACGCGCTCGCGCGCCACCAGGGGATCGTCGCGAACCCGAACTGCTCGACGATGCAGCTCGTCGTCGCTTTGAAGCCTCTGTACGACGCGGCCGGGATCGAGCGCCTCGTGATCTCCACCTACCAGGCGGTCTCCGGCACCGGCAAGGCCGCCGTCAACGAGCTGCTCGACCAGTCGCACGCCCTCCTGCACGAGCGCGAGATCGCTCCGCCGCGCTCCTACGCCCACCAGATCGCGTTCAACGCGCTGCCCCACGCCGGCTCGTTCGCCGCCGGCGACGACCACACCGACGAGGAGCGCAAGCTGATGGGCGAGACGCGCAAGATCCTCGCCGACCCCGCGATCCGCGTCTCCGCGACCTGCGTGCGCGTGCCCGTGCTCAACGGCCACTCCGAGGCCGTCAACGTGCAGACGCGCGAGCCGCTCTCCCCCGAGCGCACGCGCGAGCTGCTCGACGCCGCGCCGGGTGTGCGCGTGCTCGACGACCCCGCCGCGGCTCTCTATCCCCTCGCGATCGACGCCTCCGGACAGGACGACGTGCTCGTCGGGCGGATCCGGCGCGATCCCGGCCACGAGCGCGCGCTCGACCTCTGGATCGCGGCCGACAATCTGCGCAAGGGGGCGGCGTTGAACGCCGTCCAACTCGCGGAGCTACTGCACGAGCGTGGATTGATCCGGGCGCCCAAGGCCAGCTCGGCCGCATAGGAGGAGTAGCGCGAGATCGCGCGAAATGGTCCCCCGATGATCTCCTCGGAGGTGCAGCGCACTTTGGTCAAGTCCCCGCCCGAGCTGTGGGCGGAGCTCAGCGACCCAGCCTCCCTGGCCCGCCATCTCGGCGAGCTGGGCGAGATCCGCATCACCCGCACCGAGCCGGAGAAGACCGTGGAATGGGAGGCCGCGGACACCACCGGCAAGGTGCTGCTCAAGCAGTCGGGCTGGGGCACGAAAGTCACGCTCACCGCCGCCCGTGAGGTTGTGGCGCCCGAGCCCGTGGTCGAGCCCGAGCCCGAGCCCGAGCCGGAGCCGGAGCCGGTCGTCGAGCCCACACCAGAACCACGACGGGGATTCTTCGCCCGTGTCTTCGGTCGCCGTCCCAAGGTCGAGCCGATACCCGAACCCGAGCCCCAGCCCGACCCACCGGTTCAGGAGGAAGCTCAGCCGGACCTCGCAGCCGAGCTGGCGACGCTCGAAGAGTCGCTGGCCGCCGAGACCCGGGCCGTGCTCACCGCCGTGCTCGACCGCCTCGGCGCGGCGCACCATCGGCCGTTCTCGCGGTCCTGAGGCATCTCGAGCGCCGCCCGCATCCAGCCCGAGCGCCACCCGACGGGACCCCCCGGCTAAGATCCCGCGCCGGATGGCAACCGACGCACACGACCGGCAGACAGACGCGGCCCTGCTCGCGACCTCGCGCAGCGGGCACCGCAAACCCCCGCGCCAGAAGGCGCCGGAGACCTACGAGGAGAAGCTCGCCCAACTGCAGGAGCTGCGCGAGGCCGCGATCCACTCCTCGCCCGAGGCCGAGGAGAAGCAGCACGCGCGCGGTAAGTACACGGCGCGCGAGCGCGTGGAGAAGCTGCTCGACGAGGGCTCCTTCCAGGAGCTCGACACGTTCGTCACCCACCGCACGCACGACTTCGACATGCAGAAGAACCGCCCCTGGGGCGACGCGGTCGTGACCGGCCACGGCACGATCGACGGGCGCACGGTGTGCGTGTTCAGCCAGGACTTCACCGTGTTCGGCGGCTCGCTCGGCGAGGTGATGGGCGAGAAGATGTGCAAGATCATGGACCTGGCGGCGAAGATCGGCTGCCCGGTGATCGGCATCAATGACTCCGGCGGCGCGCGCATCCAGGAGGGCGTCGTCTCGTTGGGCTCCTACGGCGACGTGTTCCTGCGCAACGTCCGCTCCTCCGGAGTGATCCCGCAGATCTCGCTCGTGATGGGCCCCTGCGCGGGCGGCGCGGTGTACTCGCCGGCGATCACCGACTTCATCTTCATGGTCAAGGAGACCTCGCACATGTTCATCACCGGACCCGACGTGATCAAGACGGTGACCGGCGAGGAGGTCGGCTTCGAGGAGCTCGGCGGGGCGATGTCGCACAACACGAAGTCCGGCGTCGCGCAGTTCGCCTCCGAGGACGAGGACGCGTGCCTGGAGGACTGCCGCTACCTGCTGAGCTTCCTCCCTCAGAACAACCTCCAGACGACGCCGCGCGTGCAGCCATCAGACGACCCTGGGCGGATGGACGCCGAGCTCGACAACGTCGTCCCCGACAACCCCAACAAGCCCTACGACATGCGCGACGTGGTCAAGCTGATCGTCAACGACGGGGAGTTCTTCGAGGTGCACGAGCACTACGCCAAGAACATCATCTGCGGCTTCTCTCGCATGGACGGCTTCACGATCGGCATCGTCGGCAACCAGCCCGCCCAGCTTGCCGGCGTGCTCGACATCGCCGCCTCCGAGAAGGCCGCGCGCTTCGTGCGCACATGCGACGCGTTCAACATCCCGCTGCTGACGTTCTGCGACGTGCCCGGCTTCCTGCCGGGCACCGCGCAGGAGTGGGGCGGGATCATCCGCCACGGCGCCAAGCTGCTGTACGCGTTCGCCGAGGCGACCGTGCCGAAGGTCACGATCATCACGCGCAAGGCCTACGGCGGCGCCTACGACGTGATGTCCTCGAAGCATCTCGGCGCGGACTTCAACTTCGCCTGGCCGACCGCGGAGGTAGCGGTGATGGGCCCCGAGGGCGCCGTCAACATCATCTACCGGCGCGATCTCGCGCAGTCCCCCACCCCGGACGAGCGCCGCCACAAGCTGATGGACGACTACAAGGCGCGCTTCGCCAACCCCTACACCGCCGCCGAGCGCGGCTACATCGATGACGTGATCGTCCCCCACGAGACGCGCCCGCGGCTGATCGCGGCGCTCGAGACGCTGCGCTCCAAGCGCGAACCGGGCCCGAAGCGCAAGCACGGCAACATCCCGCTGTGAGACCTGCCACCCCCGAGCAGACCGCGGCGATCGCGGCGGCGATCGGACAGTTTCAGCGTACGACCGCGCCGCCGGGAACCCCGGCCGAAGAGCACCCGGACCCCTGGACTCGCGCGGCTATCCTCGAAGGTGTCGCGCGTGATCCAGAGCCGACGTTTCTGGCGCCTGGATAAATACCTAAAAGCCGCTAGGATTTAGGGAATCCCGCCCGCCCAATCTCGCTCGCCCCACTTCCCCCGGACCAGGAACCGCAGGAGGTCGCACCAGATGGAGTCAGCTTCAGCACCCGCCGCCCAGGACGCCGCCCCAACCCAGCGCGGCACGCTCGCGGACCCAGAGATCCTGCGAAACGTGCCCGGACACGTGATCCCGATCATCGAACGTGAGTTCGACGACTTCAAGACCGAGGCCGGCAAGTTCCTGCAGGGGGATATGTCCGAGGAGGAGTTCATTAAGTTCCGCCTCAAGCAAGGTGTCTACGGCCAGCGCCAGGCCGACGTGCAGATGATCCGTGTGAAGCTCCCCTTCGGCGGTGTGACGCCGGAGCAGATGGAGGCATTCGCGGACGTGATCGAGAAGTACGTACCGCTGAACAAGGGCCACATCACAACGCGGCAGAACATTCAGATGCACCACGTGCCGCTGCTCGAAGCCGAGCAGGCGATCCGCGAGCTGGGCGAGTCTGGGCTATCCAGCCGCGAGGGCTGCGGGAACACGGTGCGGAACGTGACCGGCGACCCGTGGGCGGGCGTCGCCAAGGACGAGCTGTTCGACATGACGCCCTATGCCGGAGCATACGTGCGCTACTTCGTGCGCCACCCGACGACGCAGGCGATGCCGCGCAAGATCAAGACCTCGTTCGACGGTTCTCCGCGCGACCGCGCGATCTCGGGCATCCACGACATCGCCTTCCGCGCGCGTACGAAGGAGATCCCCGCGACGGATGGCAACCCCGCCCGTACGATTCGCGGCGCCGAGATGCTCGTCGGCGGCGGCACGTCGATCATGCCGCGCGTGGCGCCGACCCTGTACGAGTTCGTCGAGCTCGACAACGGCGACTACTTGAAGATCGCCGAGGCCGTCTTCCGGATCTTCGACCGCCAGGAGTGGCTGCGCCAGAACAGGGCGCGCGCGCGGATCAAGGTGTTTGTCAACAAGTACGGGATCGACGAGCTGCGCCGGCAGGTCGAGGAGGAGCTGAAGGGGGATTGGGTCGCCGAGCGCGACTTCTCGATCGAGGACAAGCTGTTCCTCGACGACGAGCGCGAGGGCGCGCCCGCCCCGCGGGAGCAATACGGCAGCCCCAACGGCGACCTGAGCGAGTTCGAACGCTTCCGCCGCGCGAATGTGCGCGAGCAGAAGCAGAACGGCTACGTGACGGTCGAGGCGAAAGTCCTGCGCGGCGACCTCACGCCGGAGCAGTTCCGCGGCCTGGCAGCGGCGATGCGCGAGTACGCCGGCGGCTACGCGCGCACGACCGTCCAGCAGAACTTCGTGCTGCGCTGGGTACGCGAGGAGAGCGTCTACGACCTGTGGCGCGCGCTCTCGAAGCTCGGCCTCGGTGAGCCGGGCTCGCGCGAGATCACCGATGTGGTCTCCTGTCCGGGGACCGACTCGTGCAAGCTCGGGATCACTAGCTCGATGGGCCTCAACCAGGCCGTGCAAGAGCGGATCGTCGCGATGGACATCACTGACGAGCTCGCCCGCAAGCTGAACGTGAAGATCTCCGGCTGCCCGAACGGCTGCGGCCAGCACCACGTCGGCTCGATCGGCTTCACCGGCGCGTCGATCAAAGTCGGCGAGCACACGATCCCCGCCTACATCCCCCACATCGGCGGCGTGTTCGAAGGCGGCGAGGTCAAGTTCGGCACGCGCCTGAAGCTGCGCCTGCCCTCCAAGCGCGTGCCCGACGCCGTCGAGCGCTGGATCGGCCACTACGAGGCGAACAGAGCCGACGGCGAGGAGTGGAACGACTTCGCCGCGCGCGTCGGCACGGCCGAGCTCGAGGGGCTCGTCAAGGACCTGTCGATGCCCGTCAACTTCGGGCTGGAGACGATGAGCCAGTTCATCGACTGGAACCGCGACGTACCCTTCGAAGTGATTCGTGGCGAGGGCGAGTGCGCGGTATAGCAGTCAAGGATCGACGCGTACGAGACGACGAGAACACATGCACGCACCAGACACCCAAACGACAGAGATCGACGCGGCGCTGAGTCTGACGCACACGTTGCGCGAGGCCGCGCGCCACGGCGAGCGCGCGGTGCTGCTGTGCTCCTTCCAGAAGGAGGAGTCGGTGCTGATCGACGAGCTGTTGAGGCTCAACGAGGAGATGACCCCCGCCGCCCCCGGCAACGCGGTACGAATCGTGACAATCGACACCGGCGTGCTCTTCCCCGAGACCCTTCAGACTTGGCGCGCGTTCGAGGAGCGCTTCGGCGTGAAGATCGAGGTGCAGGACGCGAGCAGCGGCGGCGAGCCGTGGAGCGGCCCGGAGCACTGCTGCTCGGTCGCGAAGGTCGCGGCGCTGGAAAGCTCGCTCGCCGGCGCCGAGGGCTGGATCACCGGCATTCGCCGCGAGCAGGGGCCGACGCGCGCGCAGACGGAGCTGATCGAACGCGACGAGCGCCGCGGCCTGTGGAAGTACAACCCGCTCGCGCACTGGACCGACAAGGACCTGTGGCGGCGGATCCACGAGCGCGAGCTGCCGTACAACCCGCTGCACGACCAGGGCTACGAGTCGATCGGCTGCGCGCCCTGCACGCAACCGGGCTCCGGGCGCGAGGGTCGCTGGGCAGGCCTGGACAAGACTGAGTGCGGTATCCATGTCGTAGAGCCCATCCGCTGAGTCGATGAGCGTCGCCGTCCGTACCCGGAAAGGGATCTGAGATGAGCGTGGCTGCTCGTCCACAGCTCAGCCACCTGCGCGCGCTGGAGTCAGAGGCGATCCACGTCATGCGCGAGGTCGCCGCAGAACTGGAGAAACCGGTGCTGCTGTTCAGCGGCGGCAAGGACTCGATCGTATTGCTGCGCCTGGCCGAGAAGGCGTTCCGACCGGCGCCGTTTCCGTTCCCGCTGATGCACGTTGACACGGGGCACAACTTTCCCGAGGTGATCGAGTTCCGCGACCGCCGCGTGGACGAGCTCGGCGAGCGCCTGATCGTCGCGAGCGTGCAGGAGTCGATCGACAAGGGCCGCGCGGTCGAGGAGACCGGACCGCGCGCCTCGCGCAATCGCCTGCAGACCGTGACGCTGCTCGACGCGTTGGCCGAGCACGGCTTCGACGCGGCCTTCGGCGGCGCGCGCCGCGACGAGGAGCGCGCGCGGGCGAAGGAGCGCGTGTTCTCCTTCCGCGACGATTTCGGGCAGTGGGACCCGAAGAACCAGCGCCCGGAGCTGTGGAACCTCTACAACGGGCGGATCTCGCGGGGCGAGAACGTGCGCGTCTTTCCCCTCTCGAACTGGACCGAGCTCGACGTCTGGGAGTACATCGACCAGGAGGAGCTTGAGGTCCCCTCGATCTACTTCGCGCACGAGCGCGAGGTGTTCGGGCGCGACGGGATGCTGTACGCATGGCGGGAGGGGGCGGAGCTGATCGAGGGCGAGCAGGTGACGCGCGAGACCGTCCGCTACCGCACGGTAGGCGATATGACCTGCACCGGCGGCGTGCGCTCGCACGCGGCGACGCTCGAGGAGGTCGTCACAGAGATCGCGGCGACGCGGATCACCGAGCGCGGCGAGACGCGCGCCGACGACCGGGTGACGGAGGCCGCGATGGAGGACCGCAAGAAGGCCGGCTATTTCTAGTGACGCTAGATCTGCTGCGCTTCATGACCGCGGGATCCGTCGACGACGGCAAGAGCACGCTGATCGGGAGGCTGCTGTACGACAGCAAGCAGGTGTTCGAGGACCAGCTCGAGCACGTCGCGCAGGCGTCAGAGCGCCGCGGCGGCGGGGGCTCCCTCGACCTGGCGCTCCTGACCGACGGGCTACGTGCCGAGCGCGAGCAGGGAATCACGATCGACGTCGCGTATCGATATTTCGCGACGCCGGAGCGACGCTTCATCATCGCCGACTGCCCCGGGCACAGGCAGTACACGCGCAACATGGTCACGGGCGCCTCTTCCGCCGACGTCGCGGTGATCCTGCTCGACGCGCGCAAAGGGGTGCTGGAGCAGTCAAAGCGCCACGCGTTCATCAGCGCGCTGCTCGGTATCCCAAAGCTCGTCGTCGCGGTCAACAAGATGGACCTCGTCGAGTACTCCCAGGAGCGCTTCGAAGAGGTCGTGGCGGAGTTCGAGGGCTTTGCGCCCAACCTGCGCGAGGGCGGGCGCAGGGCGGGCGATCAGTACGAGATCATCTACATGCCGATCTCAGCGCTCAACGGCGACAACGTCGTGGAGCGCTCCGAGCGGATGCCGTGGCATGCCGGCCCGACGCTGTTGGAATTGCTGGAGCAGGTCGAGGTCGCTTACGATCACCCCTACGACCGGCCCGCAAGGTTCCCCGTGCAGTGGGTGATCCGGCCAACCCCGACCGTGGGGGTGAACGGCAACGGCACCCCCGCGAACGGTAACGCGACAGCCCTGGCCGACTACCGCGGCTACGCCGGCCAGCTCGCGAGCGGCGCGCTGCGCAAGGGCGACGAGGTGACGGTGCTGCCGAGCGGGCGCACAACGCGGATTGCCGCGATCGACACCTACGACGGCGAGCTCGAGGAGGCGATGGCCCCGATGTCGTTGACGCTGCGCTTGGAGGACGAGCTCGACGTCTCCCGCGGCGAGACGATCTGCCGCCCCGACGAGGCGCCGACGGTCGCGCGCGAGCTGGCGGCCGACATCTGCTGGATGGCCGAGCGCCCGCTGCGCCCAGGCGGCCGTTACGCGATCAAGCAGACCACGCGCAACGCGACTGCCGTCATCGACGAGATCTCAGACCACGTCAACGTCCACACGCTCGAGCGCGGCGCCGCGCCCGCCGAGCTTGGGTTGAACGACATCGGTCGCGTGCGGTTGCGCACCAGCTCCCCGCTCGTGTTCGATCCCTATACGTCAAATCGCCGCACGGGAAGCTTCATCCTAATCGACGAGTCCTCCAACGAGACCGTCGGCGCGGGGATGATCGCGGCGGGTTGAGCCGGGCCCGCGACCGGGGCGGCTGAGCGCAGCGCGATCGCATTCGGTTCTCAGGGTCGTCGGTAAACTTGGGGCATGTTCAATGACGCCGTGATCCAGGAGGCTGGCCGGCGCATTCTGCGAGCCACCCCGCCGGGGTCGCGGTTGATCCTGTTCGGCTCGCACGCCCGCGGGCAGGCCGGCGAGCACAGCGATCTGGACTTCCTCGTGATCGAGCCCGTGGTGGAGGACGTCGTCAAGGAGTCCGTCCGGCTGCACCGCGCGCTGAATGGGCTCGAGGTGTGGGCGGACATCATCGTCAGAAGCGAGGAGAGCGTGCGCGAGTGGCACGACGTGTACGGCACCGTGATCAACTCGGCACTCCGTGAGGGCAGGGAGCTGGCGGCCTGATGGCTACAAACGGCGACCTGGCCCGCCGGCTGCTCGCCGCCGCACGAGAAGATGAGCTCGCCGCCAGAGCGGTGCTGCAAGTCGAGGGGATCGCCGATCCGATCGTCGGCTTCCATGCCCACCAAGCCGTGGAGAAGGCGATCAAGGCCGTCCTCTCGGCCCGGGAAACCGAATTCCCCTTTACTCACGATCTCGAGCGGCTCAGAGACTTCGCCGAGGAATGCGGAATCGAGCTGCCCTCGACACTCGAGGGAATGCAACATCTGAACTCATTCGCTCGCGGTGAGCGCTACGGATCTGAAGCCCCGCTCATCCTCGACCGCGACCAGGCGATGAACTGGGCCACCGCGGCCATCGCGTGGGCCCACCGCCTCGTTCCCCAGGCCGAACCCGACCAGGGCTCCGCGACCGAACCGGGCTGAGGCGAGCTCGCTCACTGATCGCAGTATCAAGAGGTGGCGCAACCCACCGGGCGCGGTCGCTAACACCCACCAGGCCGGCTCGCTAAGCTTCCGCGCCGGTGTTCAGCAAGGTCCTCATAGCCAACCGCGGGGAGATCGCCGTGCGCATCGCACGCGCGCTGCAGGAGCTCGGCGTCGCGTCGGTCGCGGTCTACTCCGAGCTCGACCGCGACGCGCTGCACGTCAAGCGCGCCGACGAGGCCTACAACCTCGGCGAGGGGCCGGCGGCGGACAATTACCTGAGCATCGAGAAGATCCTCGATGTCGCCAAGCGCTCGGGCGCGGAGGCGATCCACCCCGGCTACGGGTTCCTCGCCGAGAACGCGCCCTTCGCGCAGGCCTGCGAGGACGCAGGGGTCATGTTCATTGGGCCGCCGGCGAGTGCGATCGAGGCGATGGGCTCGAAGACACGCGCGCGGGAGCTGATGCAGGCCGCGGGCGTGCCGATCGTCCCCGGCACGACCGAGCCGGTCGCCACCGTCGCCGACGCGCTGCGGATCGCCAAGGAAGAGATCGGCTTCCCGGTCGCCGTCAAGGCCGCGGGCGGCGGCGGCGGTAAGGGCTTCCGGGTGGCGCTCTCAGAGGACGAGCTCGAGGGCGCGTTCGAGGGCTCCAGCCGCGAAGGCGAGAAGTTCTTCTCCGACCCGACCGTCTACCTCGAGCGCTACCTGCACGACCCGCGCCACGTCGAGGTCCAGGTGCTGGCCGACCGCCACGGCAATGTGATCCATCTCGGCGAGCGCGATTGCTCGATCCAGCGCCGCCACCAGAAGGTGATCGAGGAGTCCCCCGCGCCGGAGTGGGTCGTCGACCCGCAGATCCGTGAGCGAATCGGCCAGATCGGCGTGAACGCGGCGAAGGCCGTTGACTACGTCGGCGCCGGCACGATCGAGGGCCTGTTCTCGACGCACGAGGACGACGCGGGCGAGCCGGAGTACTTCTTCCTGGAGATGAACACGCGCGTGCAGGTCGAGCACTGCGTGACCGAGATGACGACCGGGATCGATATCGTCAAGGAGGGCATTCGCGCGGCGGCCGGCGAGGAGCTCTCCTATGCGCAAGCCGACGTCGAGCTGCGTGGACACGCGATCGAGTGCAGGATCAACGCCGAGGACGCTTCGAAGAACTTCGCCCCGGCGCCGGGCAAGATCGGCGCCTACCTCGAGCCGACTGGCCCAGGTGTGCGCGTGGACTCGGGCGTCGGCGCGGGCGGCGAAGTCTCGCCGATGTATGACCCGATGGTGGCGAAGCTGATCGTATGGGATGCCGACCGCGAGCAGGCCACCAAGCGCATGCTGCGCGCGCTCGACGAATACGAGATCGAGGGTCTGAAGACGCTGATCCCCTTCCACAAGGCGCTGCTGGCGACCGAGCACTGGGCCAGAGGCGAGACCTGCAAAGACCTGCTCGAGGACAAGAAGTGGCTGAAGACGCTCGCCTTCCCCGCGCCGGCGCCGCCTGCTGAGGATGAGGACGGCGCCGAGGTGAAGGTCGAGCAGAGCTACGAGGTCGAGGTCTCGGGCCAGCGGTTCGACGTGCGCGTCGTCGGCCCCCCGTTCGCCGGTGGCGGCGGTGGAGCGGGAGGCGGTGGCGCAGCCGCGAATGGTGCGGCTGGGGGCGGTCGCGCGGCGCCGAAGCGCAAGCAGCGCGCCAGCTCCGGCGGAGGCGGCGGCGCCGACACACTGCCCTCCCCGCTGCAGGGGAACATGTGGAAGGTGCTCGTCAAGCAGGGCGACGCCGTCGAGGAGGGTCAGCTGCTGTGCATCATCGAGGCGATGAAGATGGAGAACGAGATCACCGCCCACAAGGCGGGCACGATCGTCGAGCTGCCGATCTCCGAGGGCGCCCCGATCGCCGCGGGCGCCCCGATCGCGACGATCAAGTCGCCTGAGTAAGCGCCTCGATGTTCTCCTCGAGGACCTCCAATGCGCGCGCCGAGTCCAGCACCGGGCCATGTCCGGGGACCACGCGCTCGGCCGAGGCGAGCAGCGGGCGCAGGCGCGCGAGCGTGGCGAGGTAGGCGTCGCGATCGCCGCCGTCGTTCAGCGTCGGGGGCTCAACCGTCGAGAGATAGTCGCCCGCGACGAGCACGCGCGCCCAGGGAATCCAGACGGCCATCCCGTCGACCGTATGGCCGTCGGCCGGGTGCAACTCCAGCTCGTGGTCGCCGATCCCGCAACGACCCGGCACGGGAAGCGCCTGAATCGACCCTAGCGCGAGCGGACGGGGACGTTCGATCAACAGGTCCCGGTCGAAGGCACGCAGCTCGCGCTGGGCTTCGCCCGGCGATGCCCGCAGACGCTCGGCGGTGCTCTCCGCGCAGCCGAGCGCCACATCCGGGAAGGCGAGCCGACCGAGCAGGTGATCCCAGTCGCCGTGCGTCGCCAGCAGCCCGCTGGGCTCCGGAAAGCGGGCCTGCGCGAGCAGCGCGGGCAACGTTTCGAGCTCCTCGGGCAGCACCGGCGAGTCGATCACGAAGGTCTCGGCGGCTGCGGGCGACGCCTCCACGCCCGGCTCGATCACCCTGACGGGGTTCTCCTGCTCGGTGCCCGCATCCAGCGCCGCGGGCTCGGATCGCTGGCCATCCGCGTCCAAGCCCCGCACCGCGCCGCGGACGATCACGCAGTTGACCTGCAGCACAGCGCTGGTGGCGACGAGGACATCGGCGTGCAGGGCGAGGGCCCGCACGGATCAGGTGATGCCGAGCAGCTTCGCGGCCTCTTTGAGGTTGTGCACTTCGGCCGTCGGCTTTTTCTGGGAGGAGTCGAGCGTCTCTTTGGTGCGGTTGACCCAGATCACGGGCACCCGCTGTTTGACGCAGGGCGTGACGTCGTGGTAGTGGCTGGCGGCGACGTGCACCCAGCCGCGCTTGCCGCCCATGCGCCGCGCGCACTCGGTGAAGTGGGCGAGGTCGGGCTTGTAGGAGCGCACCTGCTGGGCGGTCACGACGAGATCAAAGTCGGTCGGGATGTGGCGGCGGGTCTGGCCTAGCAGCTTGTCATCGATGTTCGAGAGCAGGCCCAGTTTGTACTTCTTCGCGAGCTTGCCGAGCTGGATGTTCGTCTCCTTGAAGGGCTTCCAGCGCTGCACCGAGTCGGGGAGGAAACCGGAGCGTGAGGGCTCGAGCTTCCACTCCAGCCGTTTGGCGACCTCGATCGCGGTGCGCCGCAGCACCTCCGCGTAGAGCTCGTAGGAGCCGCCCTCGATTTCGCGGGAGACCTCGTTGAAGAGGGGGATCAGAACATTGCGGTCGATCTCGAAGCCGTCGCGCTCGGCCTCCTTGGCGAAGGCCTCGTAGATCCCGGTGTCGCGATCGATCAGCGTGCCGTAGACATCGAAGGTGACGAAGGTGATGTTCTTTGGAATCGGCATCGGGTCGGCATTATGCCCTGAGCAGCCCTCCGAGCGCGGTCACGCTGTTTTCTACTAGAGTCTCGCGCCGCGATGGACCTCCTCGAGTACCAGGGCAAGCAACTCTTCGCCCGCCACGGCCTGCGCGTCTCCGACGGCAAGGCCGTCACGACGGTCGAGGACGCCGTCGCGGCGGCGAACGGGGTCGGCTATCCGGTCGTCGTCAAGGCCCAGGTGCTGATCGGCGGCCGCGGCAAGGCCGGCGGCGTGAAGCTCGCCGCCGACGAGGTCGAGGCCCGCGAGCACGCCACGAACATCCTCGGCATGGACATCCACGGCCACACCGTGCGGACGCTCTGGATCGAGCACGCCTCGGACATCGCGACCGAGTACTACGCCTCGGTGCTGCTCGACCGCTCCGCCAAGCAGCCGCTCGTGATGTTCAGCATCGAGGGCGGCGTCGACATCGAAGAGGTCGCCGAGAAGACCCCGGAGAAGCTGATCCGCCACCACGTCGACGCGCTCGCAAGGCCTCTCTCGCGAGGAGGCGGTGCAGATCGCCACCGACGGCAAGGCCGACGCGGACGTGATCGAGGGCGTCGCCGACGCGCTCGTGGCGCTGTACGAGGTGTGGCTTCGAGGAGGACGCGACGCTGGCGGAGATCAACCCGCTGATCGTGACCCCCGAGCGCGAGGTCAAGGCGCTGGACTCGAAGGTCTCGCTCGACGAGGCCGCGCTCTACCGCCATCCTGAGAACCAGGAGCTGGCCGACAAGGAGAACGAAGACCCGATCGAGCGCCGCGCGAAGGAGCAGGGCGTGCAGTACGTGAAGCTCGACGGCGACATCGGGATCCTCGGCAACGGCGCCGGCCTCGTCATGAGCACGCTCGACGTCGTCGCGCAGGCGGGCGGCAAGCCGGCGAACTTCCTCGACGCCGGCGGCGGCTCGGACGCCGCGAAGATCAAGCAGGCGGTCGAGCTGATCCTCGCGAACGACTCCGTCAAGGCCGTGCTGTTCAACATTTTCGGGGGGATCACCCGCTGCGACGAGGTCGCGAAAGGCCTGATCGCGGCGTTCGCCGAGATCAATCCGACTGTCCCGTTCGTCGTGAGGCTGGACGGCACGAACGACGTCGCCGGCCGCGAGCTGCTTGCAGGAAGCGGCGCTGCCGAACGTGCATGCCGCACGGACGATGAACGAGGCGGCCGAGAAGGTCGTCGCGCTGGCCAAGGAGCAGAGCCGATGAGCGTCCTCGTCGATGAGAACACGCGCCTGGCCGTCGCCGGGATCACCGGCCGCGAGGGCTCGTTCCACACGCTCAACAACAAGCGCTACGGCACGAACGTCGTCGGCGGCGTGACGCCGGGCAAGGGTGGGCAGGACGTCGAGGGCATCCCCGTGTTCGACTCGTGGGCGCACGCCGTCGAGAGCGTCCAGCCGAACACCGCGATGATCTTCGTCCCTCCGCGCTTTGCCGCCGATTCGATCCTCGAGGCCGCCGCGGCCGGAGTCGAGCTCGTGATCGCGATCACCGAGGGCATCCCCGCGCACGACGAGCTGCGCGTCTACAACACGCTCAAGCGCGATCATCCGCAAACCCGC
Source organism: uncultured Solirubrobacterales bacterium (assembly GCA_963774785.1). Lineage (GTDB taxonomy): Bacteria > Actinomycetota > Thermoleophilia > Solirubrobacterales > Solirubrobacteraceae > Palsa-744. The sequence continues at coordinate 201,352 of CAVZGH010000001.1, forward strand.
CTGATCGGCCCTAACTGCCCGGGAATCCTGTCCCCTGGCAAGGCCAACGTCGGCATCATCCCGGCGAGCTTCTTCGAGGAGGGAAACGTCGGCGTGGTCTCGCGCTCGGGCACGCTGACTTACCAGATCGGCAACGAGATCGCCCAAGCAGGCTTCGGCTGCAGCTCGATCGTCGGGATCGGCGGAGACCCCGTGCCGGGCTCCTCGTTCGTCGATGTGATCGAGCTGTTCGAGGCCGACGAGCAGACCGAGCTGATCGTGCTCTCCGGAGAGATCGGCGGCTCAGCCGAGGAGGAGGCCGCCGAGTACATCGCCGAGCACGTTTCCAAGCCCGTCGTCGCCTATATCGCCGGCTTCACCGCACCGACCGGCAAGCAGATGGGCCACGCCGGCGCGATCGTCTCGGGCTCCGCCGGCACCGCCGCCGCGAAGGCGCAGGCGCTGGAAGCGAAGGGCGTGCGCGTCGGTCGCACGCCCACCGAGGTCGCGGAGATCGCGGTCACGCAGCTTCGCTAGGGCGCTCGCAGCTACGCTAGGGCGGTGGATCAGGAGGTCTCAAAGACGCTGGGCGAGCTGGAGCGCAAGCTGCAGGAGCTGGAGCGCACCCTAACCTCGATCGATCGCGACACGCAGAGCCCCGCCGCCGCGACTACCGCACCGCCGGCCCCTGAACCCACTCGCCTCATCGACGAAGCACTCGCGCCGACCCCACACTTCGCGCGAGCGCCGCAGCCGCCAACCCGGCAAGCCCCACACCCGACCGCGCCCCCCGTCCGGCCTCCGGAGCCGAGGACACCGAGCGCCGATCAGCTGCTGCGCTTCCGCGATCGGCTCGAGCGGACCGCAAGCGAGCTCACCCGGGAATATGACGAGCTGCTCGGGCGCCTAGACTTACCCGCCGTGGCAAGCAAACCCGCCGGCCCAACGATCTCCTTCGCGCGCGGCGCGCCCTCGCTCGACATCGTCGACGTGCAGAGCTTGAGCGACGCAGCCGTGCGCGCGTTCGAGAGCGACCCGGCCGGCACGACCGCCTACGGCACCTCGGTCGGCTACCCGCGACTGCGGGCCTGGATCGCCGACCGGCACGGCGTCGAGCCCGAACGCGTGCTCGTTACGAACGGCTCGATGCAGGCCGACGCGTTCCTGTTCGAGCAGCTCGTCGGCGCGGGCGACGAGGTGATCGTCGAGCGCCCGACCTACGACCGCACGCTGCTCTCGCTGAAACAGCGCGGCGCGAAGATCCACGCCGTCGAGCTCGAGCACGACGGGATCGACACCGCCGCGCTCGCCAGCCTGCTGGAGGGCGCGCAACCGGTGCGCCCGCAGTTGGCGCACATCATCCCCAACTTCCAGAACCCCGCCGGCTACACGCTCTCGGAGGCCAAGCGCGAGGCGCTGCTCGCGCTCGCCGCCGAGCACAACTTCTGGGTGTTCGAGGACGATCCCTACGTCGAGCTGCGCTTCAGCGGACAGCCGCTGCCGACGATGCTCTCGATGGACCCACAGCACGTGGTCTACGCCTCGTCGTTCTCGAAGACCGTCTGCCCCGGCATCCGCGTCGGCTACCTGGTGGGGCCGGCCGAGCTGATCGCCGCGATCGCGAAGCTGGCGACGAACACGTACATCTCGCCGAGCATGGTCGCGCAGTCGATCGTCTACGAGTTCTGCGCCTCGGGCGCGATCGAGCACTCGATCGAGACGGTCAAGGCCGCGCTGGCCGAGCGCGCCGCGACGCTCGGGCGGGCGCTCGCGCGCGAGCTGCCGGAGGCAGAGTTCGTCGCTCCCGAGGGCGGCTACTTCATGTGGGTAACGCTGCCTTCGGACACCGACGTGGCAGCGTTGCACAAGGCCGCCGGCGAGCGCGGGGTCGCGTTCGTGAAGGGCACCGACTTCGTGATCGACGGCGGCGAGAACACGCTGCGCCTCGCCTACTCGGGCGTCACTCCCGAGCAGATCGACGAGGGCGTCGCCCGCCTCGCTCAGGCGTACCGGTCTCTCTGAGCGCTGCTATCTGCCGTACCGCTGGCCGAGCACGAGCTGCTCAGGAAGCGCGGTGCGCGGTGGCGGCGAGGGGTCGGCGATCGCTGAGACGGTCTCGGCGACCGACGGGGTCACCGCGCAGAGACGGCCGTCGACGGCCTGCACCACTACCTGCTCATCGTCATGCACGGTCAGCGTGCCGTCCATGCCGGGCTCGAGACCCGAGGACTTGAGGTAGTGCAGCAGGTCCTCGGCCTCGTTCTCAAAGCGCAGGATCCGCACCGAGGCCCCAACCTCGACGTCGGCCAGCGGCACGCCCGCCAGGCGCGCGCCGGCGACGATCGGATGGCCGTGGGGACAGGTCTTCGCGTCGCCGATCGCCGCGAGCATGCGCTGCTCCAGGACCGGCGACATCGCGTGCTCCAGGCGCTCGGCCTCCTCGTGCACCTCATCCCAGGGGACGCCGAGCACGTCGGTGAGGAAGCGCTCGATCAGGCGGTGGCGGCGGACGATCCCCTCGGCGTGCTCAGCGCCGGAGTCGGTGAAGGCGATCGCGCGGTCTGAGCCGCGAGTGACGTAGCCGTCGCGCTCGAGCCGGCCGATCATCTCGTGGACGGTCGGCGCCGACAGCTGCATCGCGCGCGCGACATTCGCGCCGGTCATCGGCAGGCCGGCCTCCTGCAGCCAGAAGAGGATCTGCAGGTACTCCTCCTCGGCGACGGTCGCCGTCGTGGTGCTGTCGTCGCTCATGCCGACTGGGATGCTAGACGACGACGCTCAGCCAAAGATGAATGACACAGCGTGGACTGGGCCGCAGCCGGGCTATGACCCTCAAACAGTGAGCTGATCGAACGTGCACTCAGACGGCGGCTTGTCCTCGCGCCAGCGGCGCAGCTTCGCGCCGTGGCGGATGCGCCCGGCGGAGACGTGGTCGAAGTCGATCTCGACCACGAGCTCGGGGCGCAGCCCGACCCACTCGAGATCCTTGCCGGCGCTCCAACGGCTCGGGTCGGCCGAGCCGCGCTCGCCCGACTCATACGACGCGAGGAAGCCGACGAGACGACGCTTCTCAGCGACGCTCAACCCCGAGCAGTGTCCGACGACGCGCAGCTCGGGGCCATCGTAGAGGCCGAGGATCAGCGCGCCGACGGTGTCGGGCTCCTTGCCGGGGCGCCAGCCAACGAGCACCGCGTCGATCGTGCGCACGCGCTTGACCTTGAACGTCCCCTTGCGCTCCCCGGGGCGGTAGATCGCCGAGCGCTCCTTCGCGATCGCGCCCTCGGCGTGCTCAAGCCAGCGTTGGGCCTCTCCCACCGTGGCGACCGTCCCCATTAGCTCGACCGGCGCCTCCGCGAACGCTGGATCCTCCGCGAGCAGCTCCTCGAGCGCCGCCCGTCGCTGCGACAGCGGACGCTCCAGCAGCGACTCGTCCTCGTGCGCGAGCAGGTCGAAGACGACGTAGACGGCGGGGGTCTCGACCGACAGGCGCTCGATCCGCGAGACGGCCGGGTGGATGCGCTGGCCGAGCGCGTCGAAGTCCTCGCGACCGCCGGCGCCGCGCACGACGATCTCGCCGTCGAGCACGTAGCGGCCGGGAGGGAGGAGGAGCTCGGGGAAGTAGCGTCCGAGCGGCTTGCCCGAGCGCGACTGCAGAAACACATCCTCGCCATCGACGAACGCCAGGCAGCGAAAGCCGTCGAGCTTGATCTCATACGCGAAGTCCTCGCCGGCCGGCAGCTCCTTGCGCGAGAGCGCGAGCTGGGGCTTGAGCGGCGGCTGCAGTGGCAGCGTCATCGCGACTTCCGCCCAGGCAACGACGGTGTGGACCGCGTGCCGGCGATCGAGCCCAGGCGCGGGCGCACCATCCTCACGCGTCCCTGCCCACACGCTTGGCGGCGCGGCTGGGCTGCACCCGCCGGGGCTCGTTCTTCTGCTTGCGGAAGTGCGGCGGCCAGGGCGCGTCGCCGAGGCCCTCACGCTCGTCGCGCGCCGCGAGCTCGAGCAGCGCCGCGAGCGTGCCCGGATCGTCATCGATCTCCGCCGAGGGATCGCCGCGCTCGCGCAGTCGCGCGGGCACCGTGTCCAGGCGCAGCTCGGCGGGGTCGACGTCGGGGACCTCGTCCCACTCGAGCGGGCAGGAGACCCGCGCATCGGCGACCGCGCGGACGGAGTAGGCGGAGGCGACCGTGCGGTCGCGCGCGTTCTGGTTGTAGTCGATGAACACGCCCTCGCGCTCCTCCTTCCACCAGCGACTGGTCGCACGGCCCGGCATCTCGCGCTCGACCGCCCGCGCGAGCGCGAGCGCGGCGCGGCGCACCTCGGTGAAGCTGTGCTCCGGGAGGATCCGCACGTAGATGTGGATGCCGCGCGAGCCAGAGGTCTTGGGAAAGCCGCGCAGGCCGTGCTCGACGAGCACCTCACGCACGCCGAGCGCGACCTCGCGCACCTGTGCGAACGGCACCTCGGGACCGGGATCGAGATCGACGCGCAGCTCGTCGGGGTGGTCGAGGTCGGCGCGGCGCACGGGCCAGGGGTTCCAGTCGATCACGCCGAGGTTCACGCCCCAGACCAGGTGCGCCGCGTCGTTCGGGACGAGCTCGCGCGCGGAGCGCCCGCTGGGGAACGTGACGGTCGCGGTCTCGATCCACTCCGGCGCCGACTGCGGAACGCGCTTCTGAAAGAACGGCTCGCCGGCGACCCCGTCCACCCAGCGCTTCATCACCGTCGGGCGCTCGCGCAGCCCACGCACGACCGCCGGGGCGCACTCGATGTAGTAGTTGACGAGGTCGAGCTTCGTCAGCCCGCGCTCGGGGAAGAACGGCTTGGCGGGGCTGCTCACGTGCAGCTCGCGGCCGCACACCTCAACTGTCGCGTACTCCTTCTTTGCCTTGGCGGGCCTGGCCTCGTCTGCCTTCGCCGTGACGGGCCTGACCATCTCCTGCTTCGCCTTCGCCTTCGCCTTCGCGGGCCTGGCCTTCTCTGCGCTTATGCGTTGCTCCTCGGCGGCCATAGCCTGAAAGGATGCCCGATCGTGATCCCGCAAACAGCGCTCGTCGTCTCGGGCCCGTTCGGGGCGGCGCTGAGCGCCGAGGATGTGGCGCGGGCGATCGCGCGGGGGCTGCAGACGGGTGCGCTAGGAGAGCCGGACCTCTGCCCGATCGAAGTCGAGCGATCGCCCCAGACCGATGACGCCCAATCGCCGGTGAGCGGCCGCGCTCGACAGCGATCGTCCGTGCGGGCAGCGGCGCCGGACGTGGGGGAGTTGCTGGCGAGTCTCGACTTCGACATGCGCATGCGCGGCGCCCGCGCGGTGGTGCTCGCGGAGTGGCGCCTGCGGGAGAGCACGTTGCGCGGAAGCGTCGCGTTCGAGGTCGCTACCCGTGCCCGCCAGGGCGGCGTGCCGGCCTACGCGGTGACCGCCGAGAACGCCCTCAGCCCGTTCGACGCGCGGATCCTCGACCTGCAGGCGATCCTCGAGGCGTCCAGCCCGCGCTCGCTCGCGTCGGCGGGTCGAAAGCTCGCTCAGGTGCTCTGAGCTACCGCGCGTCGGCGGTGGCGGCGCTGCCGGCGGCGAGCGCCACGGCCAGCTCGTACACCAGGCGCGTGGCGTCGGTGACCGTGCCGAAATCGAGGTTCGCGGGGATGTCGCTGGGCAGGTGATAGTTGGCGAGCGCGCGCCAGTCGGTCATCGAGACGAGCGTCGCGGTTGGGTAGCCGGCGCGGCTGGGGATCACGCTGTCGGTTGAGGCGCGGGCGCGAAAGCCACGCAAAAGCTCGACGCCGGCCCGCTCGGCGCTCCTGGCGAGCAGCTCGCGCAGCCAGGGCCCCGCGTAGTCCTCCATCCACACCGGCCCCTCCCCCTCCAGGGAGACCAGGTGGGGCGAGCCGACCGTGTCGAGGTTCGCGAACCAGGTGCACCCTGGCTCGAGCTCGTGGCGATGGCGCGCGAGGAACGCGCGGATGCCGTCCTGGAGCGTCTCCTCGGCCCCGCAGGAGACCAGCAGCACACGCAAGCCCGGCAGCGGCTGCTCGCGCAGGAGCTCGGCGAGAGCGACGAGCGCGGCGACGCCGGAGAGGTTGTCGTTCGCACCGGGCACCGTCGGACTGCGCCAGACGTCGGCGACGAGCGCCGTGCCGAGTGCGCCGAGCAGCAGGCCGCCATAGGCGGGGCCGCGATGTCCACGCAGCGCGGCGAGCATCGTCGCGAGCGGACCGGCGAGACCCAGCCACCATTGCGGCAGCGAGGTCTTGAAGCGTTCGATCACGCCGGGAAAGCGCTCGTAGAGACGTCGCTGCAGAGCTTGGTCGAACAGAATGCCGGTCTGGGGTGCGTCGTGGTGGGCGAGCACGACGAGCGTGCCGGCCGGCGCCTCGCGATCGCCGGCGCGCGCGACCACGTTGACCGTGCCGCGGCGGCGTCGCACGAGGCGCCGCAGCAGCCGCGGCCCATTCTGGGCCTCGTTGACGATGCCCGCGAGGGTGCCCGCGGCGAGCAGCGCGCCCAATCGGTGGCGTCCACGCAGGGTCAAGATCGCGGCGAGCACCCCGAGCGCGCCGAGCCCCGCGGACGTGGGCGCGAAGATCCCCCACGAGGACTCGTCCTCGAGCGCGACCTCCACTCCATCGACCATGCGTAGGCGAGCCCCCAGCCACTCGGCGGCCTCACGCTCACCGGGCGAGCAAGGTGGGCGCTCGATCGCGGCGAGCCTCTCCACGACCTCACGCAGGGTGGCCTGGATGGAGTCGGCCTCGAGCAGGTCGGCGTCGGGAGAGCTCACAGAAAGCATTGTCCCTCACCGCGGTAGGTCGGCACCTGCTCGACGATCCGCTCGCCTTCGAGCAGGTGCAGGCTGGCAAAGCGCTCGCACAGCTCACCGGCCTTCGCGTGGCGCAGGTAGACGCGGTCGCCGAGCGCGAGCCCATCGGCGGCGGCGCCGAGCAGCGGCGTCTGCACCTCGCCGGCGCCCTCCCGACGGTCGAGGCGCAACCCCGCGGGCAGGTGGGGGCGCGGCAGGCGTGCAGCGTCGGCGGGGCCGGAGGCGAGGTAGCCGCCGCCGAGTGCCGTGACCGCGCCGGGTCCGGGACGGCGCACGACGGGCAGCGCGAACAGCGCCGCGGGCCGCGGGGTGAACGCGCGGTAGGTGTCGAACAGTGCCGGCCCGTACAGACCCGACCCGGCCGTCACCTCGGTGACCGAGGCCTCCGTGGCGGTCGACTCCAGGCTACCGGTGCCGCCGCCGTTGACGAGCTCGAGCGCCGGAGCGCGAGCCTCCCGCAGGACATCCTGGACCGCGGCGACCGCCGCGGCGCGGCGCACGGAGAGCTCGCGCGCGGAGCGCCGCTGCAGCACGCGAATCGCGCGGGCGCGCAGCGGCTGGCCCCGCGGCGTATCGCCCAGTCCGGCGATCTGCGCCTCGTAGGACATGATCCCTACCAGGCGCAGGCCGTCGTGGGCGAGGATCTCATGCGCCAGCGCGGCCGCCTGAGCGGGGGTATGCACCGGCGAGCGCTTGGCGCCCACGCGCACGCGCCCACCCAGCGCCCACCAGCCGGCGTCGACGTCGATGCAGACGCGCAGCTGGGTCTCGCCGCGAGCGCCGGCCACAGGGTCGAGCGCGCGCTCGATCTGCTCGACCTGCTCAACGCTGTCGACCATCACGCTCACACGGCTCTCGGGTCGCTCGGAGGTGAGCGCGGCGAGCGCTCGCAGCGCCCGGCCGTCGGCCGTCGGGTAGGCGACCACGAGATCCTCGGCGCCATGATCGGCCAGCCACAGTGCCTCGGGCAAGGTGAAGGCGAGCGTGCCCGCGAACCCCGCGCGGGCAAGGACGCGTTCCTGCAAGGCGCGGCAGCGGACAGACTTGCTTGCGAGGCGAATTGGCTTGCGTTTGGCGCGGCGCAGGAGGTCGTCGGCGTTTGCCCAGAACGCGTCGAGGTCGACGAGCGCGAACGGCGCCTCGAGCTCTGCGGTGGCGCGCTCGAGACGTTCGAACTGCGTGATCGCAGGGGGAGCTGGGCTCGTCATTCTGAGATCGTCCGCGCGAGTGAGCTGGAAAACGAGGGCCGGTGGGGGCGGGGCCTCCTGCCCCGCCCCGCTGCGCGGTAACACATCGGGCGCGCGCTCACCGGACGGCTCCGATCGGCCCGAGCACGCGCTCGGTCCACGCGTTGGCGAAGCGTCCATCGGGATCGAGCCGCGCGCGTACGGCCTGGAAGCTGTCCCAGTCGGGGTAGCGGGACCGCAGCGATGCGGCCGTCTGGAAGTGGCGCTTGCCCCAGTGCGGGCGCCCGCCGAGCTCATCCATGATCGCCTCGACCGCGCGGAAGTACGGCTCCCAGACCATGCCGCGGTACATGTGCACCGCGACGAACCCGAACCCGTTCCCGGTCTCGTGCCCGGCGGCGGTGCTGAGCAGGGCGTCGTCGGGCGCGACGGTGCGCACCTCGATCGGGAACGGCACCGCGAAACCCCGCTCCTCGATCATCTCCAGCACGCGCCGCACCGCCTCGGGCGTGCGCTCGCGACCGAGCGCGTACTCCATCTCGGTGAAGCGTACGAGCCGGGGGCTCGCGAAGATGCGATCGGAGCGATCGACACGCGTGGAGGCCCCCGCGAGCCGCGTCACGAGGCGGTTGAGCTCCGGAATGCGCCGCGGAAAGCGGCGTCCGGCGCGGCAGATCAGACCGAAGGCATGGTTGGTGAGGAGCACGTCGTTGGCGTACGCGCTCGCCCGGCCGCGCGGGCGCGGGGGCTCCTCGGTGCGGTTGTTTGTGCGCGTGAGCGCAGTGGCGGTGTGGGGGAAGACAAAGAGCTCGAAGTGGTCGTTCTCGAGTGCCAGCTGCTCGAAGCTCGCGAGCGTCTCCGCGAGCGGGGCGGGCGCGTCAACGCCGCGCAGGGTGAACGCGGGCACGCAGCGCAGCGTCACCTCCGCGATCACCCCGAGCGCGCCGAGGCCCACGCGCGCGGCGCGGAAGACGTCGGGGTTCTCCTCGCTGGCGGCGCAGCGCAGCGTCGAGCCGTCGGCGAGCACGAGCGTCAGCTCGACGACCTGCGCGGAGATGTTGCGTAGGCGCGCGCCGGTGCCGTGCGTCGCCGTTGAGATCGCCCCGGCGAGCGTCTGCGAGTCGATGTCGCCGAGGTTCTCCAGGGCGAGACCGTGTTCGGCCAGCCGCCGGCTGAGGGCGCGAATCGTGATCCCCGCCTGCACGCGCACCAACCCCGATGCGCGGTCAACGTCGAGCACCCCCGCGAGCCGGTCGAGGCGGACCTGAGCTCCGTCGGTGAGCGCGATGTCGCTGAAAGAGTGCCCGGAGCCGGCGACGCGCACGCGGCGATCACCGGCGGCGGCGCGGGCGATCGCGCTCGACAGCTCCTCGATCGAGCCCGGTGTCTCGACGGCTGCCGGCCGGCAGCGCTCATCGCCGGCCCAGTTGCTCCAGCTCGCCTCGCCGCCGGCTCCGGCGCGCGATCCCGCCCGATCCCGATCGCGAGGAGATCGACGGCTCATGCGCCCGTGTCGTTAGGCTCGCTCATCAGGATGACCGAACCCGAGCCTACCGCGACCCCAGATGCGCCGGGCGCGACCCCGGATGCGCCGGGCGACGAGGGCGCGCCCGCCAGCCCCCCGGCGACGGCGAGCCCCACGCCAGCCGCGAGCCCGAATCCGAGCACAACCGCTGCCTCGAGCCCGGGTCCGAGCCCCAACCCAAGCCCAAGCCCGAGCGCGCGCGGTCCACGCGCGCGCTCGCTGCCGACGCCGGGCGCGAAGCGCGCGACGGTGATCGGGGCGGGGTCGTTCGGGACCGCGCTCGCGGTGCTGCTGGCGCGCGGGGGGCTGCGCACGACGCTGCAGGCGCGCACCACCGAGCAGGCCGCTAGCCTCGACCGCGATCGCGAGAACCGCGTCTACCTGCCGGGGGTCGAGCTGCCGGCGCAGCTGCGGATCGAGCCGGCCAGCGCCGGGGTGGCGCGCGCCGACTACGTGTTCCTGGCCGTACCCTCGAGCGGGCTCGAGGAGGTGATCGCGACGCTGGAGCAGGCCGGGCTCGACAAGCGCGCGGCGGTCGTGTCCGTCGCCAAGGGGTTGGTCCCGCCAGACGGGCTACCGCCGACGATCGTGCTCAGCGCGCGGTTCGGTCACCAGCGCATCGCGTGTCTGGGAGGCCCCGCGCATGCCCAGGAGATGGTGAACGAGGGCGCCGGGCTGGTGGCTGCATCCAGCGACGAGGATCTCACGCGGGCGCTCGCGCAGGTGTTCACGCGCGCGGGCGTCGTCTGCGAGCAGTCCAACGACCCGGTCGGCGTCGAGCTGGCGGGCGCCGCCAAGAACGCCGCGGCGCTCGCGGCCGGAGCCACCGAGGCGCAGGGACTGAACGCCGCGGGCGCTGCCGCGGGGCACATCTTCGCCGAGGTCTGGCGCTACGCGGAGGGACTGGGCGCGCGGCCGGAGTCGATGATCGGGCTCGCCGGCGCGGGCGACCTGGTCGCCACGGCGCTGGCGCGCGACAGCCGTAACCGCCGCGCCGGGGAGCTCCTGGCCGCGGGCGTGCCGGCAGCGGAGATCCCGGCGCGGATCGGCCAGGCGGTCGAGTCGCTGGAGTCGGTGCCGCTGCTCGCGCGCGCGCTCGAACGTGTCGATTTCGAGGTTGGAACGGCCGGGGATGGTGGGAGGGGGATGGGCGGTGACGCTGGGCCTGTGACGGGCGGCGACGCTGGGCCTGCGAGGAGCGGCGACGCTGGGGCCGTGAAGAGCGGCGACGCTGCCTCGGGCGACCGGTCGCCGGGTCCGCGGGCGCCGATCACCTCCGCCCTGGGGCGCCTGATCTCCGGGGAGCTGCCGCTGGACGACTGGGTTGCGCTGGTTCGCGCGACGGTACCCCCGCCCGCGCGCTGGCGCCGCGCCCGTCCGCGGCCGGGCTTCTGGCGGCGCGCGTGGCGGCGGATCTTCGGACACGCGCGTTAGCGCGTTGGGAAGGTGGTCTGCCGGGACCCGTTCCCCGGTGCGCGGGGCCGACCTGAAGACGGCTCGAAGTCGTTCTTCTTTTCATCGTGCGTATATCTATAGTAATACGAACCCAACAAAGTTAAACATCGCCTCTCCGGGCGCAAGCTTGTCACCGCTCCCCTAGAGGTATATACTATAGTTTTTTGGGAAGACATTTAGAGAGGAGCACTACATGCCCCAGCCCGCCAAGAAAAAAGCCAAGGCCGAGCCCGCGTTCGACCCTACCGCGAAGCTCGACTTCTCCGACGCCGATGAGCTCCTCGCGCAGGAGGGCCGCCGCGAAAAGGCCCTGCGCATGCAGGAGCTCGCCCGGCCGGGGCGCACGACGCCGATCGCGGTGCGCTTCGACCAGTTCACGCTCAAACGCCTGCGCGCGCTCGCGGCACTGCGCAACACCGGCTACCAGACACTGCTCAAGGAATTCATCGTCGAACGCCTCTACGAGGAGGAGAAGCGCGAGGGAATCATCAAATCGTGACCTCGATGCGGCGCAATCGCCTCAGAAGTGCGATGAACGTGTGACGGGAAGGTAAAGGGCGAGGGAGGGGATATATACGTTTAAAGCTGCGTACAACTATGGTGTCACGCGACTTTAAAAGTAGAACAAGGTTCGCAGCGTCTTTAGAAAGGAGCTCGCTCTCGAGGCGGGGTATGGAGGCCCCGCCCCCACGCGCCCCTTGTGCAACGCCGACGCGCGGACGATCCCAAAGATCAACCCATCAAGCTGCTCACGACCGCCTCGTACACGCCCGCGCCGTGTCCGGCCTCGCACAGCCTCGCGTTCTCGTGCTTCGCCAGTGCCTCCCTGATCGAGGGATCGCGCGCGACGGCGTTTGCGACCAGCCAGAACACGTCCACCTGCGCCGCGCACGCGAGGTCCTCGCGCGAGTCACCGACCGCGAACGTCTCCTCCCGGGCGTAGCCTCGCGCGCGGCGGTGCCAGGCCACCCCACCCGCCTTCGACGCGCCCGCCGGCAGCAGATGGTAGCCGCGCACGTGCTCGAGCTCGGCCAGCGCCGGCGAGCGGCGGTTGACGACGCCGTTGTCCACCAGGCGCAGGTCCCCGTGGCCGTGCTCGGCCAGCAGCGCGTCAACCTCGAACGCGTCCACGAGGCCCCGGAACAGGTGCGAGACCTCGCGCTCGACGTGCCAGGGCTCGTGGTACTCCAGGCGACCCTCATAGCGTTCCAGCAGCAGCGCCGGCGCCCCCGAGCGCTCGATCTGCTCGGCGATGCTCGGCTCGCCCGGTTCGCGGCGGATGCTCCAGCGCTCCCCCGTCAGCCACTGCTCCTCACCGTCCAGCACCACGCACGCGCCCGCCTCGTAGATGAACGAGCTCTGGCCCAAGAGCCGCGCATCCTCGAACACCTGGGCGCGCCTGCGGCCGCTCATCAGCACGACCTCCACATCCGCGCGCATGCACGCCTGGATCGCCCGCACGCCTTCGATCGTCACGTTCCCCTCGCCATCCCGCAACAGCGACGCCCCGCGCCCGAGCAGCGTCCCGTCGAGGTCAACGTACATGCACCGCATGTGGGCCGGCGGGCTCACGACCTGCCTGCCGCGGGGCGCCCAGCGTCACGACGCGTCTCGGTCTGGGGCGCGATCGCGAGGCGGTGCTTGCGAGCTTCTTCGCGGCGGCGGAGGTTGGAGGGCGCCATCGGCCTCTACTATCGCAAGCGGTGAGCCTCACGCGCACGATCGAGCCCTGGAGCGCGCTGCTCGACGAGGCGCGCACGGACGGACGGCTCGTGCGCGAGGCGCGCGAAGGACCGGGCCGCGCCAAGCTCGCCGTGCCACCCGAGGAGCTGCACCCGGAGGTGCTCGCGGCGCTTTCCCGCCTTGGGATCGAGCGCCTCTACTCCCACCAGGCCGAGGCCCTCTACGCATCCTGGGAGGGCCCGACGATCATCACGACCGGGACCGCCTCGGGCAAGTCGCTCTGCTTCAACCTGCCGACGCTCGACGTGCTCCTGCGCGACACACGGGCGCGCGCGCTCTATCTCTACCCGACGAAGGCGCTCGCCCAGGACCAGGCGCGCGCGCTGTCGGCCTTCGGCCTGACCAAATCGATCCGCCCGGCGATCTACGACGGCGACACCCCGCGCGAGGCGCGTGCGGACATCCGCCGGCGCGCGAACGTCGTGCTCACGAATCCCGACATGCTCCACGTCGGGATGCTCCCCAACCATCCCGCCTGGGCGGAGCTGTTCGCGAACCTCGCGGTCGTCGTCGTCGACGAGGCGCACGTCTACCGCGGCATCTTCGGCTCGCACGTCGCCAACGTCCTGCGCCGCCTGCGCCGGATCGCCGCCGCCTACGGCACGGCGCCGCGCTTCCTGCTCACCTCCGCGACGATCGCCAACCCCGTCGAGCTGGCCGAGCGCCTGACGGGGCTCGAGGACTTCAACCTGATCGACGTCAACGGCTCGCCCGCGCCGGGACGGCAGATCGCCGTCTGGAACCCGCCGCTCACCGACGAGGCCCTCGGCCAGCGCCGCTCCGCGCTCGCCGAGGCGGCCGAGCTGCTCGCGCGCCTCGTACGCGACGGCGTGCGCCTGATCTGCTTCATGAAGTCGCGCAAGGGCGTCGAGGTCCTCCACAAGCTGCTCGTCACCGACCTCGAAGGCTCCGGCGCCGAGGACACCGACCGCGCGGGCGCCGGCGCCTTCGACCCAGACCCCGGCTCATCTTCCTCTAACCCCGCCTCCGCCACCGTCTCCGCCACCGCCTCCCCGCCTCAAGCTCCCCCCCTCTCGGGTCGCGAGCTCGCGCGGCTCGTCGCCCCCTACCGCGCCGGATACACCCCCCAGCAGCGTCGCGAATTGGAGGGGCGGCTCGTCCGCGGCGAGCTGCGCGCGGTGATCACGACCGACGCCCTGGAGCTCGGGATCGACATCGGCGAGCTCGACGCCGCGGTCGTCGTCACGTTCCCCGGGACCGTCGCCTCGCTGCGCCAGATGTGGGGGCGCGCCGGGCGACGCGGGCGTGGGCTGGCCGTGTACGTCGCCGGCGAGGACGCGCTCGACCAGTTCTTCTGCCGCCATCCTTCCGACTTCCTGGAGCGCCCCGTCGAGGCCGCGATCCTCGACCACGAGAACGCCCAGATCTTCCGCCGGCATCTCCTCTGCGCCGCGCACGAGGGTCCGTTGTCGGGCGCTGACGCCGAGCTCCTCGGCCCGCGCTGGGAGGCCCACGCCGAGATCCTGCAGAGCGCGGGCGAGCTGCGCCGGCGGTCCGCCGAGCGGGGCGCGGGCCGGGCGGAATCGCAAACAACCACCTATGTCCCCCGCGACTCCGGTGGCTACCCCGCCGCCGAGGTCTCGCTGCGCTCGGCCTCCCCCGAGCACATTACGATCGTCAACGTCGCCTCTGGCGAGCTGCTCGGCTCGACCGAGGCCGCCCGCGCCCACTCGACCGTGCACGAGGGCGCGATCTACCTACACCTCGGGCGCTCTTACGAGGTGCGCGAGCTCGATCTGGCGCGCCGCCGCGCGCTCGTCGCGCCGTTCGACGGCGATTGGTACACCCAGCCCAAGCGCGTCACCGACACGGCGATCGAGCACCTGCTCGACCGCCGGGAGACGCTCGGCGTTACGCTCAGCTTCGGTGAGGTCTCCGTCACCGACACCGTCCTCGCCTACCAGCGACGGCGTCTGGCCGATCATGCGCCGGTCGAGCTCGTCGGGCTCGACCTTCCCCCCACGAGCTTCTCCACGCAGGCGCTCTGGTTCGAGCTTCCCTCCGCGGCGCTCGGATTGGGCGAGACGATCCCCTTGGAGGCGCTGCTCGGAGCGCTCCACGCGGCCGAGCACGCCCAGATCGCGGTGCTGCCGCTGATCGCGATGTGCGACCGCTGGGACATCGGCGGCCTCTCCACGAACCTCCACCCCCAGACCGGCGGCGCGACGATCTTCATCTACGACGGCCATCCCGGCGGGATCGGCATCACGCGCACGGCGTTCCAACGCTTCGAGGAGCTCTGCCGCGACGCCCACCGCCTGATCGCCGAGTGCCCCTGCGCCTCCGGGTGCCCCTCCTGCGTGCAGTCGCCGAAGTGCGGCAACCTCAACGAACCGCTCTCCAAGGCCGGCGCGCGCCTCCTGCTCGAGCGGATGCTCGGCGCCGGCGGCGAGCTTGCGAGGGGGCCCTCGACAAAGGGGTCCACAGACGGGCACCGCTCCGAACGGGACGGACCGTTGTTGAAGGCATAGCCATGTTCTGCATCCCCACGAAGGCGGCGCTCGCCGTCCTGGCGGCCTGCCTTGCATTGACCGGTCTGGCGGCCTCGGCCCTCGCACCGGCCCCGGCGGCCGCCGCCGGCTTCCAGTTCGGCCTCGCCGACTACGAACCGGCCACCTTCTCCGACCCGCGCGTCGCCCAGCTCGGGGTCCACATCGCCCGCGACGTCGTCCCCTGGAACGTCGTCTCCAGTCCCCGCGACCTCGCCGCCGTGACCGCCTGGCTCACCGCCGTCAAACGGGCCGGAATCACGCCGCTGATCACCTTCCAGCACGCCGATGGCAACGACCGCGCGCCGACGCAGGCGCAGTTCCTGAAGGACTTCCTGCGCTTCCGCGCGCTCTTCCCCTGGGTAACCGAGTACTGCCCCTGGGACGAGGCCACCCACGCCGGCCAGCCGACCGCGCGCCGGCCGCACCTCGCCGCCGACTACTACAACGCGATGAGCTCCCACTGCCCCGGCTGCACCGTCACGGCCCCCGACACGCTCGACGCCGACGGCGACATCGAGGCCTGGATCGGCCAGTTCCTGCGCACGGCCCGTCCCGATCCACGCGTCTGGCCGCTGAACCCCTACATCAGCGTCGCCACCGACAACTCCCGTCCGATCCGGCGCTTCCTCGCCTTCGTCCACGGGCAAGTCTGGTTCAGCGAGGTCGGCGGCATCGTCTGGTGGCGCCTGCACGGCCGTCTGATCTACCACGGCGAGCCCTACGCCGTGCGGTCGACGAAGAACATCTTCCGGCTCGCCTCTCTCAGCCCCCGCATCACGCGCGTCTACTACTACCACTGGCGCTCGCCGGGAACGCCCCGGTCGGCGAGGAAGTCAACCTGGGATGCGGGGCTCGTCGCCGCAAACGGAGTGGCCCGGCAGGCGCTGTACGTCGTCGCCAGAGCGCTCCACCGGTCGATCCAGACGGCGCGGCCTAGCTCATTCTGAGGCCCAGCACCGCATTGTCCCGGCGGGCGTCGGCGTGTGAACGGCCGGTCGAACCGGAGACCCGGAGCGGGCCCGG
This sequence comes from uncultured Solirubrobacterales bacterium, assembly GCA_963774785.1. Taxonomy (GTDB): domain Bacteria; phylum Actinomycetota; class Thermoleophilia; order Solirubrobacterales; family Solirubrobacteraceae; genus Palsa-744. Next base: position 217,595 of record CAVZGH010000001.1, read on the forward strand.
CACAGCGCCTTTCCCGCCGGACGGATGACGGCGCACGCCGGAGGCCGAACACCGCCTCGACGATTAACCCGTCCCCTCCACCACCTCGAGGCTCAAAGCCCCTTTCGGCCCCGGATGCCGCGCGTTGTAATGCAGCAGCACGAGCCCGACGACGACGTAGGGAACGAGGTTGACCGCGTGCAACACGAGCGCGTAGGGCAGCGCCTGCGAATGGGGCACACCGTAGGCTTTGAGCGCGATCAGGGCGGCCCCCTCGAACACGCCGATCGCCCCCGGTGGCGAGGGCAGGATCATCGAGAGCCCGACGGCGACGACCACGAGCACGCCGCAGGCGAAGGGCAGGTGCAGGTGGAAGGCGAAGCTGACGAAGTACGCGCAACCTGCCGAGAACATCCAGGCGGCGACGGTCCAGAGGAACGCTTCGAGCGCGACGATCCCGTGGCGCAGGCCGCTGAGGCCGTGGCGGAGCTCATCGACGGTGCGGTCAAGGCGCGTGCCCGAGAACGCCGAGAAGCGCCGCAGCGGCCACAACAGCAGACGCAGAAACCGATCGCCGTAGAGCGCGAGGATGACCACGGCGGCGACGATCAGGATCGCCAGCACGACCGCCGCGAGCGCGGCCGCGCCGAACCAGCTGACGTGCGGCAGCCACGGCTCGGCCGCGAAGAAGATCAAGAGGATCGTGACGAGGTCGTAGAGACGCTCGATCACGACGGTCCCGACGATCTCCACGGCGGCGGTCGAGGAGCGCTGGTTGAGCACCAGCACGCGCGCCGCTTCGCCGGCGCGGGCGGGGAGGATCGAGTTGTAGAAGTAGCCGATCATCGTCGCGTTCAGGACCGCCCCGCGAGGCGGGCGGCGGCCGGGGGCGAACAGCGAGCGCCAGCGCAGGCCGCGCGCGACGCTGCCGAGCCCGAAGGCGAGCAGCGCGGGAATCAGCCACAGGTAGTCGCTCGTGCGCAGGGCGTGCCAGACCTCGCCGAGGTCGATGCCGTTGAGCGCGATATAGGAGAAGAGGATGGTGACGGCGACCGTCACCAGGTTGATCAGCAGCCGCGAGCGCCGTTTGAGCCGCCGTGTGGCCTGCTGCCGCACGGCGGCACCGACCCGCTCGGCACCGCTCGAGTTCATCACGGAGAAGCTATCCGAAAGCCGCGCCGGCTCCCCGGCCGCCCCTTGGCGAGCGTCGAGGAGCTGTGACGACGACGGGCGCCGATCAGTAGGCGCCGATCGGCGGGCCTTCGTACTTGACGCCCGTGGGGCTCACCCAGCGCACGCGCCAGGCTGTCCCTTGGGTCGAGGAGCTCAACGACCAGTAGCCGGCGCCGTTGGTCGTGACCGTCTTCAGCGTGCGGTAGCCGTGCGCGCCCTTGGGCTTGACGAGCACCGTCGCCTTCGTGACGCCGGTCGTCGGTCGCACGAGGCCCCACAGCGCGAAACCGTGGCCGCGCTTGGTGACCGTCAGCGGCACCGGGAAGCCGTAGTAGAGTGGCTTGCGCGCGCCGCTGACGTACTCGAGTCCGGTCTGGAAGCCGACGAACCCGCCGATCGCGCTGACCGAGAAGGGCCCGCCGAGCGGGTCGTCTTTGAGCAGGTACTGCGAGAACGCCGCCACGCGCGGGTTGGAGTAGGCCATGTGCTCGGCGATCGCGTCGTATTCAGCCTGCTTGGCGGGCGAGACGCCTTCGAACTTGTTCGGCTTGCTGTTGACCCCGAACTCGGTCAGGTAGATCGGCACGCCGCCGGGGACCGCGTGCGCCCGCGCGGCCAGATTGAGTGCATTGGACAGCCGCGAGAGCGAGGCGATCGTGACGCTGTCCTTCTGCTTCCAGACGTATTTGGGACCGGCCGCCGGGAAGTAGGCGTGATGGGCGTAGCCGGCCATCTGCAGCTCGCCGCAGGTGCCCGATTTCCGGTACTTCGCGTTCAGGCAGAGCGCTTCGCGCATGAACGCCAGCGGCGCGACGGGATGCAGCAGCGCTCTCGATTTTTCCCTGCGGACGTTGACGGTGTCGTCTCCGACCGGCGCCGTCTCGCCGAACAGCACCTGCGGCGCGCGGGAGATCCCGGCCGCCCGCAGCCCCGCCTGCAGACCGGCGTAGCCGGACTGGTAGAGGCCGCGGTAGATGCGTCCGGAGGCGGGCTTGCCGCTGGAGGTCCACTGCGGCGTCAGATAGGCAGGCTCGTTGGGCTCGTTCCAGATCGAGTAGAGCGCGACCTGCGAGGCGTAGTGCTGCGCGACGGCCGTCATGAATTCCTGGAAGGCGAGATCGTCGGGGCGGTAGGTGTAGGGGGCCTTCTTGTTCGCGGTCGCCCACCGCGGCACGGGCGCGGTGACCGTCAACAGCACCTGCCAGCCCAGCCGTTTGGCTTCGGCGAGCAGGATGTCGTACTGGCCCCAGTTGTAGTTGCCGGGGTTGGTCGCTTCGAAATTCGGCTTGGTCGCGCTGGTCGGGGCCGGAGCGACCGAGTACCAGCTGAGCTCGACGCGCAGGGCGTTGACGCCGAGCGTCTTCAACTGCGCGAGCGCCGCGGGGCGGGTCGTCGGATTCAGCAGCTCGGTCGAGCCCTCGAAGTAGAGCTTCTGATGGGTCGAGGCCTGCGCCTGGCCGGCGCCGATCGCGCCACAGGCGAGCGCCGTGAGTGCTGCACAGAGAAGGATGCGGATGCGCGACATGAGCCTCGATTCAGTTGTTGCTTGCGGGAGAAATATCACTGCGAGCTGACCTTGACCTTGCAGTGCGCGCCGTGCAGGTGCGCGCACACGATCACGTAGCCGGGGCGAGGCCTGTGTCGTGCGTCGGTCAGGCCCGAGTCGAAGATCGTCGATGACGTGCCGCCGGTCCACTGGTAGATGTACAGGCGCTTGATCCGCGCGTGCGCGGAGGCGATCGCGAACATGAAGCTAAGCGCTTTCGCCGCGCGGGCGAGGCCGGAGCCGCGGTAGTTGGGAAAGGCCCCGCCGAATTTGACGATCCCTCCCGTCTCGGTCAACCACACATCGCCCGGCACCGCATTGAGGATCGCGCGCGTGCGTTCGCTCGAGAAGCGGTTGGTGTCGGAGTAGTCGTGTAGCCCCCACAGCGTCGGCGTCGGCATCCGCAGGTGACGCAGCTCGGCTTTGAATTCGGCGATGTAGGTGAGCGTTGGGCCGACCTGGTTCTGATCGAGGATGTCGAGACCGAGAATCGTGCACTTGGGGCAGACGTGACGCAGCGCCTTGTAGTACTCGGCCGATTCGACAGCGGTCGGGCTGTTGTATTGCTCGTAGCTGTAGCGAACGTTGCCGCGGTTGGTCTCGTCCCACGGCTGGTACTGGTGGACGCGCGGGAAGTCCTTCATGAACTTCCTCGTGTCCTGTTCGTAAACCTTGATGCTCGGCATCCGCGTGGGTGTGTACTCGGAGTGATAGAAGGACACGAGCACCTGCTGATGCGCCGCTTCGGCGGCGTGGATCCAGCGCGTGGCGAGCGTCAGCGAGTAGGGCCGCACGGCCGCGTCGTAGGGGGCGATGTAGCGCGTGATGCGGGTGTGCAGCTGCTTCCAGAGCGGGTCGTGGAACATCTCGGTCTCCTCGTCGGCGATGCCGGTCAGGTACGCCGAGGAGGCCGCGTGAGCCTTCGGATGGGTCTTCGCGGAGGCCGCGTGAGCCTTCGACTGGCTCCGCTTCGCGGCGGCGGACAGCGCCGCCGGCACGCCGACGGCGGCACCGAACGCGAGCGCGGACGCGCAGGCGAGCAGCGCGACGGCGAGCACGAGCGCGAGACGGCGGCGCAGGGCGTTGAGACGCAGGGTCGTGAGCACGGCCATGAAACAGCCTATACGGCGGAAAGTTGCGTTTCCCTGCGTTGCGAGAGCCACGGCCCGTAGCGGGCGACGGGGGATGCGGGGCCATAGGATGAGCGGCGATGCCTAACGGGCGCTGGCGCTACCGGGGAGGGCTGGCAGTAGTGCTGGCAGTGGCCTTCGGCCTGCGCCTGTGGGGTATCGGGCAGGGGTTGCCGTACGTGTACGGCGTCGACGAGTACGGCCACTTCGTGCCCGAGGCCGTGAGGATGTTCGGCCACGGGCTGAACCCGCACTACTTCGTCAATCCCCCCGCGCTGACATATCTTCTGCACGGCGTCTTCGGCCTCTGGTTCGGCCTGCTGCGATCGCGCTCGCACGCGTCGATCGCGCGCGAATTCGCGCTGCACCCCGACCGTTTCTTCCTCGTCGCGCGGGTGACGGTCGCGCTGCTCGGAACGGCCGCGGTGTGGCTGCTCTACCTGACCGGCGCGCGCCTGTTCGACCGGGCGGTCGGCCTGCTCGCGAGCGCCGTGATGGCGGTCGCCTTCCTGCCGGTCTTCTACGGCCACCTGGCGCTCAACGACGCGCCGACGCTGGTGGGGCTGACGCTCTCGCTGCTCGGCGCCGCGGGTGTTCTGCGGCGGGGGCGGATGGCCGACTATCTGCTCGCCGGAGTCGGCCTGGGCCTGGCGGCCGCGACGAAGTACACGGCCGGCGTGATGCTGCTGCCGCTGCTCGCCGCGGCCGTGGCGCAATTCCGCGATGCACGGTCTGGCGCCGACGACAGGCCGGGAGTTGAACGAGAGCCGCGGCGGCGATGCCCGGGGATCGGGGGGCGGTGAGGCGGCTGATATCGAAAGGCAAGACCCCCGGCGAGGAGCGACGGGGCGCGAGGCGCGACCACCCACCGCGCGAGACGTGGCGATCGGCACATGCCTCGCCCTGCTGGCGGCACTTGCGGCGTACCTGATCGCGAACCCCTACTCGCTGCTCGACTTCCACGCCTTCCGCGCAGAACTGGAACTGCAATCGCATTACACCGAACAGTCTGCGGCCTCCTGGCTCGGCGGCCCGGCGCAGGGCAGCCTCGTCTACTACGTGTGGTCGTTCACGTGGGGTCTCGGCTGGATTCCCGCGCTGGCCGCGCTCGGCGGGGCGGTGAGCATCTGGCGCCGGGACCGGGAGGTCGGTTGGGTGCTCGTGCCGGTCGCCGTGCTGTACCTGGTGTTTCTCACCCTGCAGGGGCGCTACTTCGGCCGTTGGCTGCTGCCGATCTTCCCTGTCGCCTGCCTGCTGGCGGCGAGCTTCGCGCTGGAATGCGCCAGCTGGGCTGCCCGGCGCGTAGGGGGGCGGGAGGCGCGGTGGACGGGACGAGCGGCCGATAGACAGACGGAACGACGAGCCGAGGGGGGGCGTGACGATCGAACGGATCGGCACGCGACCTCACCGTCGCGCTTCGGCCGAACCGCGTTCACGGCGCTGGCGGCGATCGCGCTGGTGGGGCAGGGGATCGTCTACAGCGTCCACTCCGGCCTCGTGCTCTCGCGGCCGGACACGCGCAACCTTACGCGCGCGTGGGCGCTCGCGCACATACCGGCGGGCGCGAAGATCGTGCTCGAGCCTGTCGTCCCGAACGCGTGGCTGGACGAAACCGGCGGCGCGAGCGGGGCCGCTCAGGCGCGCTGGACCAAGTTCCCAACGTTGCGGGTGATCCTGAACCCCGCGACCGGCAAGCCCGAAACGGCACATCGGGTCGTCGAGCTCGAAGACTACGAGCGCACGCTCAGCGCGCCCCTGGTCGGCTACTACGAGCGCCACGGCTACTGCTGGGTGATCAGCGGCTATACCCAGTCGGGCCGGGCGTTTGCCGACCCGCGGATCGTGCCAGGCGCGATCGCCTACTACCGGGAATTGGCCAGGCAGGGCAAAGTCGTCTACCACGTCTCTCCGTACAACCAGGGGGCGGGCCATGTTGCGTTCAACTTCGACTGGACGTTTGACTACTACCCGCTCGCCTTTCACCGCCCGGGCCCGGAAATGACCGTCTACCGCCTGCGCGGGGGCCGTTGCGTGAGCGTCCCGCCCCACTGATTGAGTAGGAGGGGTCAGGTCCCCTCCTGACCACCCCCCAAAATCCCCAGGACTGATTCCCCGCGCGATCTTTAGCAGGAGGGGTCAGGTCCCCCTCCTGCCAACCCCCTCGATTCTCTACGCCTGGTTCCCCCGCGCGATCTTGCGCAGGTCGATTGTGGCGTCGTAGAGCTTCGCGTCGACCCCCTCCTCCAACGCCACGTCCCGCAGCGGCCGGCCGGACTCGGTGGCCTGCTTGACGATCGCGGCGCCCTTGTCGTAGCCGATCGCGCCGTTGAGCGCGGTGGCGACCGCGAGCGTCCCTCCCGCCGAGGCCGCGACGCCGGCGCGGTTGACCTCGATCCCGTCGACGCACTTCTCCGCAAACGCGCGCGCGGTCGCCGACAGCAGGTTCAGCGATTGCAGCAGGTTGCGCGCGATCAGGGGGATGCGCACGTTGAGCTCGAACTGGCCCTGCATCCCACCGACGGTGATCGCGGTGTCGTTGCCGATCACCTGAGCGCTCACCTGCAGCACGACCTCGGGGAGCACCGGGTTGACCTTGCCGGGCATGATCGAGGAGCCCTTCTGCAGCTCCGGCAGGAAGATCTCGCCGATGCCGGTGCGCGGTCCGGAGCCCATCAGCGCGAGGTCGTTGGCGATCTTGATCAGCGAGACGGCAACGACCTTCAGCGCGCCGGAGAGCTCGACGAGCGCGTCGCGATTGGCCTGCGCCTCGAACGGGTCGAGCGGCGCGGCGATCTGCTTGAGCCCCGATTCCTTCTTCAAGCGCGCGCGGACCTTCTCGGCGAACCGGGCGTGCGTGTTCAGGCCGGTGCCGGTGGCGGTGCCCCCGAGCGGGATCTGCCCGACGTGCACGAGCGCAGCCGCAACGCGCTCCTGCGCGAGCGCCATCTGCGCGGCGTAGCCACCGAACTCCTGCCCGAGCGTGACGGGGACGGCGTCCATCAGGTGCGTGCGTCCGGCCTTGACGACGTTCTGAAAGCTTTTCGCCTTGCGCGCGAAGGAACGCTCGAGCTGCTTCAGCGCCGGCAGCAGCTCGTTCTGGGCGACGTCGAGCGCGGCGAGGTGGACGGCGGAGGGGAAGACGTCGTTCGAGGATTGGCCCATGTTGACGTGGTCGTTCGCGTGCGCGCCATCGCCGGCGAGGGACGCGATCACCTCGTTGGCGTTCATGTTCGTCGAGGTGCCCGAGCCCGTCTGGAAGACATCGATCGGGAACTGCGCGTCGTGCTTGCCCGCGGCGATCTCGTTCGCGGCTTTCTCGATTTTCGCGGCGGTGCGCTTCGGCAGCAGTCCGAGCTCGCCGTTGATGGCCGCGGCGGCGCCCTTCACGCGCGCGAGCCAGCGCACGACCGATACCGGGACGGTCTCACCGGAGATCGGGAAGTTGGCGACGGCCTTCGTCGTCTCTCCGCCCCACAGTTGCTTGTCCGGCATCGAATCGGTTCTCCTTGGTCGTGATCGGGATCGGACGAGCGACAAACCCTACCCGCAGAACGCGGCCAGCTCCCGCGCAAACCCGACCGGGTCGTCGTAGGCCATCAGAAATCCGGTGCTCGGGAGCACGCGCAGCTGGCCGTCGGGCAGCAGCGCGAGCGCCTCTTCGGCCGTCGCGAGCGGGTGCTGGCGGTCGCGGTCGGCCCACAGCAGCAGCACCGGCATCGACAGGCGCGGGTAGAGCTCGCGCAGCCCCATCTGCGCCCCGCGCGGCCAGACGCGCGCGCAGCGCGACCAGGAGCGCGCGAGCGAGGGGTTGCCGGGCACGTCCGCGAAAGCGTGGCGCAGCAGGTCGCGCGCGGCCGGGTCCCCCCGCGCGGTCAAGCGCAGGCCGCGCTCGGGGGTAAAGGCGGCGCGCGCGCCGTGGGTCAGCAGGCGGTCGAGGCCGGGGACGGCGCCCGCGGTCGCGGCCAGCCGCCAGGCGGCGCGCAGCCGCGCGTTCGCGGGCGGGGCGTGCAGGCGGCTGCCCATCAGCACGAGGCGCTTCGGCTGGAGGGTCCCGCGCGCGACCGCCTGTAGGAGGATCTCCGCGCCCGCGTCGTGGCCGCCGACCAGAGGCCGCGGCCCGAGCACGTCGGCGGCGAAGCCTGAGATCACGTCGGCGAACCAGTCGAGCGTGTAGGGGTAGCGGGGGCGGTCCTCGGAGTCGCCGTGCAGGGGCAGGTCGGGGAGCACGACGCGGAAGCGGTCGGAGAGCTGCTCGACGGCCGGCTCGAGCTCCTTGTGGGAGAGCATCGCCGAGTGCAGCAGCGCGAGCGGCGGCCCGGCGCCGAGCTCCCGGTAGGCCACGCGCGCGCCGTCGGGGTGGTGGTAGAGACGCAGCCTCACCCTCGCCATCGTACGAACACGTCGCCGAGCAGACCGGCGCTCCTGCGCCTGCAACGGATCGACCGGAATGCAGCACCCCTTGCGCCGGTTGTGGGGTCGTCCATCAAAGCTCACCATCTCTCTACATGAGCGCGATCCGCACAAACGCCGCCGCCGCGATGCTGGGCGTCAGCCCGAGCACGCTGCGCAGCTGGGAGCGGCGCTTCGGTTACCCGATGCCCCAGCGCACCGAGGGCGGGCACCGCCAGTTCGAGCTGAGCGAGATCGAAGCGCTGCGCCAGTCGTTCTCCGAGACGCACGACATCTCCTCCGCGATCTCGATCGCCCGCGAGCGCGGCGAGGGCCCCTCCTCACCGGCGCGGCTGCGAAGCGCGCTGAGCGCGTTCCGCGAGGATCTCGCCGATCGGCTGCTCGAGGAGAGCCTCGCGGTCAGATCGGTCGAGCGCACGGTCGAGTCGGTGCTGCTGCCGGCGGTTGAGGAGCTGCTCGAGGAGAGCTCGCCCGAGTACCGCTTCGCCTGGCGCTACGCCACCGGCTGGCTGGCCGCGGCGCAGCGCGTCGCGCCGCCCGCCACGCGGGAGGAGGGCGTGCTGATCTTCGACCTGTCGCGCCCGGCGGACATCGACGCGCTGTACGTGCAGGCGCTCGAGCTGAACCTGCGCCGCACCGGATTGCGCGTGCTGAGCCTGCCCGTCGACCTCGAGGATGCCCGGATCGGCGGGGCGCTGCGCGCGCTGCGCCCCAACGCGGTCGTGCTCGGCGGCCGCGGGGCGGCGCTCGATGCGCTCGGCAAGCTCGTCTACGCCGCCCGCCAGGCCGAGCCGGGCGTCGAGGTGCTCGACTACCGCGGCGCGCTGCCCGACACGGGCGCGAGCACCATCCGCCGTCTGGGCGAGCGCCCGACCGCGGCGGCCGAAGCGCTGCGCGAGCGTCTCACCGGCGTGGTGGCGCTGCAGCCGCCGGTCGTCGTTTCGGCTTCCTGAGCCTTCCGGCCGCGACTCGGTCGATCGCAGATCGACGCAACTCCTGTCGGGACCGGGGCAACGGACCTGTTGCGGAAGCGACGCTGACTGGTCTCCCCCAAAAGAGGAACCTCGGGTCCCCTCACGCGTGTAGTCCGCACCTACAATGGGCCGCCCCGTGAGCGCCCCCGATCGACAACACCCGCTGCTGCCACGCCGTGCCGTCGATCCCCGCCAGGAGCTGCCGGCGCTGGAGCTCGAGGTGCTCGAGCGCTGGCGCGCGCGCGACGTCTTCGCGGAGTCGCTGCACCGGCGCGAGGGAGCACAGCAGTGGGTCTTCTACGAGGGCCCCCCGACCGCGAACGGGCCGCCGGGCTCCCATCACGTGCTCTCGCGCGTGTTCAAGGACATCTATCCGCGCTTCCGGACGATGCGGGGCTACCGCGTCGAGCGCAAGGGCGGCTGGGACTGCCATGGGCTGCCGGTCGAGATCGCCGTCGAAGAGCAGCTCGGGATCAAGTCGAAGATGGAGGTCGAGGAGTACGGCATCGCGGAGTTCAACGCCAAGTGCCGCGAATCGGTGTTCACGTTCCTCGAGGAGTGGAACCGCCTGACCGAGCGAATCGGCTTCTGGCTCGATCTCGAGAACGCCTATCGCACGTTGGACGAGAGCTACATCGAGTCCGTGTGGTGGGCGCTGGCGGAGATCGATCGGCGTGGACTGCTGTACGAGGGCCACAAGGTCAGCCCGTACTGCCCGCGCTGTGAGACGACGCTGTCCTCGCACGAGGTCGCGTTGGGATACGAGGATGTTGTCGACCCCAGCGTATATCTGAAGCTGCCGGTCACAAACGACCGCGGGGCAGACAGCGAGGACAGGCTGCTGGTATGGACGACGACGCCTTGGACGCTACCCGGGAACAGGGCGGTCGCGGTGGCCCCGGAGGCGAGCTACGCCAGGGTGCGAATCGCGGATCAGATCTTTGTTCTGGCCGAGGCTCGTGTCGAGGCCATCCTGGGCGAGGACGCAGAGATCCTCGAGCGGTTCGCCGGAACCGAGCTGGCGGCCCGCTACAAGAGCTATGCGGGACCGATCTTCCACACCGGGCAGCCGGGAGGGTTCCCGATCCTGTCCGATTCCTTCGTGACGACCGAGGACGGCACGGGCATCGTGCATCTAGCACCGGCCTTCGGCGAGGATGACTACCGGGTGGCGGCCGCGGCCGGGATCTTCCAGCCGGATCGACCGGGCACCCTCTTCAACCCCGTGCGACCCGATGGGACCTACGACCAGCGCGTCCACGGAGGTGACGGCGGAGCTAGCTACGAGGGCCGCTTCGTCAAGGACCCGCAGCTGACCGCGGAGTTGACCGCGGACCTCGACGCGCGCGGGCTGCTGCTGCGGGTGGAGGATTACGAGCACTCCTATCCCCATTGCTGGCGTTGCGGCACGCCGCTGCTGTACTACGCCAAACCGTCGTGGTACATCGCGACGACGCAGCTCCGCGACGAGCTGCTCGCGGCGAACGAAACGGTCAACTGGCATCCCTCGCGCGTCAAGGAGGGCCGCTTCGGGGACTGGTTGAAGAACAACGTCGACTGGGCGATCTCGCGCGAGCGCTACTGGGGCACGCCACTGCCGGTGTGGCGCTGCACGCGGGGGCACGTGCACGTGATCGGGTCGTTCGCCGAACTGGAGCAGCTGTCCGGACGGACGCTCGCCGATCATCACCGCCCGTTTGTGGACGACGTCACGATTCGCTGCACCGAGGCCGGGTGCGAGCAGCCGATGAACCGTGTACCGGAGGTGATCGACGTGTGGTTCGACTCCGGCGCGATGCCCTTCGCCCAACATCACTTCCCGTTCGAGCACGAGGATCGTTTCGCCGAGCGCTTCCCAGCGGACTTCATCTGCGAGGCCCAAGATCAAACGCGCGGCTGGTTCTACTCGCTGCTCGCGGTCGCGACGCTGCTCGGCCGGCAGGCGCCGTTCGACCACCAGGCTCCATACAAGAACGTCGTCTGCCTCGGCCTGATCCTCGACGAGGAGGGTCAGAAGATGAGCAAGTCCAAAGGCAACGCGGTCGAGCCATGGCAGGTGCTCGACTCCTACGGCGCCGATGCCTTCCGCTGGTACTTCTTCACGTCCAGGCAGCCGTGGGACGGGTATCGCTTCTCGGCGGAGACGATCGGAGAGGGCGTGCGGCTGTTCCTCAAGCAGCTGTGGTCGACGTACTACTTCTACACCCTCTACGCGCAGGCGGCGAGCGGGGCGTTGAGCGGCGCGGCGAGCATGCCCGAGACCGATGAGGCGCTGACGGACCTCGACCGCTGGGCGCTGTCGCGCACCGCGGCGACCGCGGAGCTCGTCGCAGAGCGCCTCGACGCCTACGACGCGACGGTCGCGGGGCGCGCGATCGCGGAGCTCCTCGACGAACTGTCGAACTGGTACGTGCGCCGCTCGCGGCGGCGCTTCTGGGACGGCGAGGCGGGCGCGTTTCGCACGCTGCGCACGTGCCTGCTGGCGGTCTCGAAGATGCTCGCACCGTTCTGCCCGTTCATCGCCGATGAGATCTACGACAACCTCGACGGAACGCTCGCGAGCGTGCACCTGTGCGACTTCCCCGAGCCCGAGGAGATCGGCGCGCGCGACGTGGAGCTCGAGCGCTCGATGGCGCTCGCGCGCGAGACGGTGCGGCTCGGCCTGGGCGCGCGCGGCAAGGCGAAGGTGAAGGTGCGCCAGCCGCTGAGCGAGGCGGTGGTGGTGGCGGACACGCTCGAGCGCGCGGCGATCGAACGCCTCGTGGACGTGGTGCGCGAGGAGCTGAACGTTCGGGCGGTGCGCTTCGTGGCCGCGGCCGACGAGCTGAGCAGCTATGAGCTGAAGGCGAACTACCGCAGCCTCGGTCCGATCTTCGGCAGCGAGATGCCGCAGGCCGCGCAGGCGATCGCGGCGCTCGACGCCGGCCACGTGGCGCGAACGCTCCGCGACGGAGGCACGCTCGGCATCTCGGTCGGCGGCCGCGAGCACTCGTTGACCAACGACGACGTGATCCTGACGATGAACCCGCCGGAGGGCTACAGCGTCGAGCGCGACGGCGCCCACGCGGTGGCGCTCGAGCTCGAGATCGACGAGAGCCTGCGCAAGGAGGGCCGCGCGCGGGAGATCGTGCACGCGGTCCAGAACGCGCGCAAGACCGCGGGTCTCCTCGTCGAGGATCGGATCGCGCTCGCGCTCCGTGGCGACCACGCCCTGATCGCGGCGGCCGAAGCGCACCGCGAATACCTGGCCGGCGAGACGCTCGCGGTCGAGCTCGGGGTCACGTCAGACGCGCAAAGCTCGGGCGAGACAATGGACTACCGCGAGCAGACCGAGATCGACGGGCTGGCCCTCACGATCGGCCTGCGCCGGGCCCCCGCCACCGGCCCATAGCGCCCGAGAGCGCTCCCCGGTGGAGCGCTCGCTCCTGGGATCGGAGCTCGCCTCTATGCGACGAGCGCGGGCTCGAGCTCCTGCTCGAGCTTCTTCTTCGGATACGCCCCGACGACCGTCTTGACGGGCTGGCCGCCTTTGAAGAGGATCAACGTCGGGATCGAGAGAACCTGGAAGCTGGCCGCAGTCTGCTGGTTCTCGTCGATGTTCAGCTTCACGATCCGCAGGTCGGGCCGCTCGGAGGCGATCTCCTCGAGCACGGGGGCGACCATCCGGCAGGGACCGCACCACGGCGCCCAGAAGTTGACGAGCACAGGGCTATCGGACTCGATCACCTCAGCTTGGAAGTTGGTGTCTGTGACTTCGTTCAACGTGCCTGCCATGGGGTTCTCCTTGCTCGCGTTGCGCTTGTCTGTTCCTCTTGCCTGCCACACACTATATAAAGTGTAGTGACCCTCTCCTGTGGTGGCCGGTCCTCAGTTGATCATCACGAGCCAGCCTTCGGAGTACCGCACGATCGGTGTGTGGATCCCCGTCAGCGTCGTGAACAGATGCGGGGAGACGTAGACCTCGATCAGCGCGGCGACGACGAGCATCGGCACGGCGATCGCGACGGTCACGAACGTCGCGGCAAGCAGCTGGTCCCACTCGCCGCGGCGGCTGGCGATGATCCATGCGGCGAGCGGCAGGAACAGGGCGGTCAGCTCGATGATCGCGTGTGGAAGCAGCCCGAGTAGCAGAAGGCCGGGCGAGACGTGCAGGAAGCCGGATACGCCGGCGAGCGTGTGGCCGAGCACGTAGGCCTGGGTGCACAGCGAGAAGGCGGTGGCGAGCACGACGAAGCCGATCGCCAGGCGGCCGCCGTGTTCGTGCACCCAGCGCGAGAGGCCGTGGTGGCGCTCGGCCTGCAGCGGGAGCGAGCTGCCGGCGATGAAGCCCGCGACGCAGGCCATCGCGTGCAGGGCGAGCACGAGCAGGTTGCGGCGCAGAATCGAGAGCACGTCGCCGCCGTCGCCGACCGCGAACGGCGGTTCGAGGCTAAGGACCTGCTGGTAGCCCGAGAACAGCGTCGCGACCACCCACACGGCACACAGCAGGCAGACGGCGGCCAGCGCCGAGCCGGCGAACCAGCGCCGCAAGACGGGGCCGGGAGTGCGGTGCCAGACGCGCAGCGTCGCACGGGTCTGGCGCACGCCGTGGGCGAACGCGTAGGCGGAGGCGTCCATCCCACTTCATCGGCCGATCCGGGCCTGGAGCTAAAGGATGGCGCCTCAGCCGAAGCGCAGCAGCGGTACGAGCCACATCGCCTCGGCGGCGATCCGCCAGGACATCTTGCTCTCACCGCGCTCGCGATCTTTGAAGACGATCGGCTCCTCGACCACGTGGAAGCCGGCGCGCACCGCGCGGTAGGTCAGCTCGACCTGGAAGGCGTAGCCCTGCGAGCGCACACCGTCGAAGTGGATCTCTTCGAGCACCTCGCGACGAAAGCACTTGAAACCGCCGGTCAGATCCTTAACTCTCAGGCCGAGCACGATCCGCGCGTACGTCGAGCCGCCCTCGGAGACCACGCGCCGCAACAGGCCCCAGTCAACGACCCCCCCGCCGGGCACATAACGCGAGCCGAGCGCCAGATCCGCGCCCGCTTTGACGGCCGCCAGCAGCCGCGCGAGATCGGCGGGGTCGTGGGAGAAGTCGGAGTCCATCTCCATCACATAAGCCGCGCCATGATCGAGCGCGTGGCGAAAGCCGGCTAGATAGGCCGGCCCGATGCCGTTCTTCTCGGTGCGGTGCAGCACCTTCACCCAGTCGTGCTCGCCCGCGAGCCGGTCGGCGATCTCGCCGGTGCCGTCGGGCGAGCCATCGTCGACGACGAGCACCCGCCAGCCCTCGGGGCAGGCGCCACGCAACGCCTCACCCGAGGCGGCGACGATCGCCTCGATGTTCTCGGCCTCGTTGTATGTCGGCAGGATCAGCCAGGGGACGTCGGACATTGGTCGGCGTACCCTAGAGCAGTGGACCTGCCGAACGCCGCGATCGCCGACGCCCTCGCCGAGCTCGGCGACCTGTACGAGCTCGACGGCGCGATCGTCCACCGCGTGCTCGCCTATCGCAACGCCGCGAAGGCGGTGCGCGAGTCCTCCGTCTCGGTCGCGGCGCTGGCGCGCGCCGGGCGCGCGACCGAGCTTGCGGGGATCGGCGCGACGCTCCAGCAGAAGATCATCACGCTGCTCGACACCGGCACGACGCCCTCGACCGAGCGCATGCGCGCGCAGTTCCCCGCAGGCCTGATCGCGATCACGCGGCTGCCTGGGCTCGGACCCAAGCGCGCGCGACTGCTGTTCACCGAGATCGGGATCGACTCGCCCGAGAAGCTGCGCGAGGCGGCGCTCGCCGGGCGACTGCGCGGCGTCCGGGGCCTGGGGCCGAAGTTCGAGGAAGGCGTGCTCGCATCGCTCGACCGGATCGCCGCCGAACCGCCCGAGCGGGCCGCCGGGCGACTGCTGTTGCCGAAGGCGATCGAGCTCGGCGAGACGCTCACCGCGGGCCTCACCGAGCAGGGTGGCGAGGGCACACACGTGCAGCTCGCCGGGTCGGCGCGGCGGATGGCCGACAGCGTCAAGGACATCGACCTGATCGCCGTCACGACCAAGCCGACAACGCTCGCCAAGAGCCTCGTGCGACTGCCCGAGATCGAGCACGTCTCCTCCGCCGCCAAGCCGGGCGCGAAGGCGCGCACCCACTCCGGCGTCTCCGTCGACCTGCGAATCGCCAGGCCCGCGCAGCTCGGCAACCTGCTCCAGCACTTCACCGGCTCGGGCCCCCACAACGCGGCATTGCGCGAGGCGGCGGTGCGGCGCGGACTGCACGTCTCCGAGTACGGCGTCCTCGCGGATGGGCAGAAGCGCCCGATCGTCTGCGCCTCCGAGGAGGAGCTGTACCGGCTGCTCGAGCTCGACTACATCGCACCCGAGCTGCGCGAGCACCGTGGCGAGCTGGCCGCGGCAGCGGCCGGACAGCTGCCGCACTTGATCGAGCTAGCGGACATCCGCGGCGATCTGCACTCCCACACGACCGCCTCCGACGGCAAGAGCTCGATCGAGGAGATGGCACTCGCCGCGCGCGAGCGCGGCTACGAGTACCTCGCGATCACCGACCACTCCGCCTCACATGGCTTCGGCAACGAGGTCTCGCCAGAGCAGCTGCGCCGCCAGATCGAGCTCGTGCGCGAGGCCGACGCGCGGATCGAAGGGATCGAGCTGCTGGCCGGCAGCGAGGTCAACATCCTGCCCGACGGCTCGCTCGACTACTCCGACGAGCTGCTGGCCGAGCTCGACTGGGTGATCGCGAGCGTGCACACGTCGTTCGGCATGGGCGAGCAGGCGATGACCGAGCGGATGATCTCAGCGATCGAGCACCCGCTCGTCGACGCGATCGGCCACCCCACCGGTCGCCTGATCGGACGGCGCGAGCCCTACGCGATCGACCTCGACGCCGTGTTCGCGGCGGCCGCGCGCACGGGAACGTTCCTCGAGATCAACGCCAACCCCGACCGCCGCGACCTCTCCGACATCCACGCGCGCGGCGCCGCCCAGGCCGGCGTGCGGATCCTGATCGACTCCGACGCGCACCGCACCTCGACGCTCGCGAACATGCGCTGGGGAATCGCGACCGCGCGGCGCGCGTGGCTCAGCGCCGCGGAGGTGGCGAACACGCGGCCGTGGGCGGAGCTGAAGAAGTTACGGGCATGAAACTGCTCTGTGGAGGCGTCCGGTTCTGGTCGTAGCTTCGGCTGATCGGGACGGGGGCTTTCTGGAGCAGATGAAAGGGCAGGCCGTGTTTTGAGTATGGGCTGAGAGCCCGTGAAGTTATGTGGCCGCCCCTGCGACTGGCCCGGTTGCGCTGCGAGCGCGAATCCGTAGTTGTCGTTTGCCCTGTGGCTGCTCCATCTGTTGTCAACCCAGGCTCATAGGAGGAATACAGATGCGTCAGGTAGCACTCGATGTTCACCAGGGCTTCTGCGAGGTCGCGATCCGCGAGGACGGCAAGACACGCTCGGCTGGTCGTGTCGAGACCGGCCGCGACACGCTCGAGCTGTTTGCGCAAAGTCTCAGCCCGACTGACGAGGTGGTGATGGAGGCGACGGGCCCGGCGATGGAGATCGCTAGGATCATCCGGCCGCACGTCGCGCGGGTGGTGGTCGCCAACGCTCAGGATGTGCGGGCGATCTCTCACGCGCGGGTGAAGTCCGACCGTTTCGACGCGCGCACGCTCGCGGAGCTACTGTCGGCTGGGATGCTCGAGCCGGTGTGGGTTCCCGACGCGGTTACCTCTGGTCTGCGGCGCCGGGTCGCGCGGCGTGCCGCGCTCGTGCGCCAGCGCACCCGCGCGAAGAACGAGATCCACGCCACACTCGCGCGTTGCCTGCTCGGACGCTCACCAGTCAGTGACCTGTTCGGCAAGGCAGGGCGCGCCTGGCTTTCAGAACAGGAACTGGGCACCGAGGAGGAAGAGACGGTCGCGGGCTGTCTGCGCCAGATCGACTTCCTGGACGGCGAGGTCGCCCAGATCGACCGCAAACTGTCCGAGTGGGCGGTCAGCTCCGAGGAGACCCGCAGGCTGATGAGCATTCCCGGTGTCGGCGCCGGCGTGGCCGTCACGCTGATGGCCGCGATCGGTGATATCTCCCGCTTTTCCTCACCGCGAGCGCTCGTCGCATATCTCGGCCTGGACCCCAAGGTGCGCCAGTCCGGCGATCAGCCAGCCCGCCACGGACGGATCTCAAAGCGCGGCAACGCCCAAGCACGCTCGGTACTGGTCGAGGCCGCGTGGATCGCGGTCCGTCAGCCCGGACCGCTGCACGCCTTCGGTAAACGCATCCGCGCGCGCAAGGGCTCACAGGTCGCGGCCGTGGCCGTAGCCCGCAAGATCGCCTGCCTTGCCTGGGAGCTGCTCACCAAGGGCGAGGACTACGCCTACGCGCAGCCTTCAGGCATCCGTCGCAAGCTGCGTAACCTACAGCTCGCCGCCGGAGAGGCACGACTCCCGACACGCCACGGCGGGCAGCGGGTCTCCGCGAGCCCGGCCGAGCGAGAAGCCGAGCGCGAGCTCGTGGCACACGCCGAGACCGCCTACCGACGGCTGATCGCTGACTGGAAGGCAACAGGACCAACGAAGACGGGCGCCGGCGCGACACATGGGCACGCATCTAAAAAGCCGACAGAGCGGCAAGCAACGCGGCAGGCACAAGCCCAAACGCCTGCGCTTTAGCTCGTCGTCACCGACGCCCAACACAAACTCTTGCACGATCCCATGCAACGCGCCCCGTGATTTGACATTCATCCGTACGCAAGCAAGCGCGGCAGTAGCTCCTCGGCGACCATGCGGTCGACCGCCTCGCGACGGAACGGGGTGAGGGCCTCCACCGCACGCGCGGCGTAGTCCGGCGCGGGATCATCCAAGGCGAAACGCAACGCGCCCGCCAGATCCTCGCCGACGAGCCGCCCGTCGAGCGCGCGGGCGATCGGCAGCGCCGCGTAGGGACCGGGCGCGGGGGTGGTGACGAGCTTGCAGCCGTCGGCGAGTGCCTCCAGCTGGGCGATCCCGTAGTCCTCGCGACGAGGAGCACAGACGAATACGCGCGCGCGACGCAGCAGCGCGCGGTACTCGTCATACGGGAGCATGCCGACGGCGCGCACTCCATCGCTGGCCCGGTCCCCGTGCTCTGGGCCACCGCGGGGCGCATACGAGGTAGCTAGATTCGACACGAGCGATGCCAGCCCCGCGTGTCGCAGCTCCTCCGCGCTTGCGCCCATCACGACGAGCTCCTCGCCGGGGCGCCGCA
The DNA here is from genome assembly GCA_963774785.1 of uncultured Solirubrobacterales bacterium. GTDB lineage: Bacteria > Actinomycetota > Thermoleophilia > Solirubrobacterales > Solirubrobacteraceae > Palsa-744. The sequence continues at coordinate 236,040 of CAVZGH010000001.1, forward strand.
CCGCGCGCCAGGCGGTGAGCACGCGGTCGAGACCCTTCTTCGCTGGGTTCGCCCCGTAGGTGACGGCGGCGATGTCCCCGGTCGCCGTTGGCAGTGTGCCCGCGGTCTCGGCGCCTGAAAATTTCTCTCCCCCCTCGCCATCGCCCGAAATCGACGGCTCGACCGGGACCGGCAGCACGAGCGCCCGGTCCCCTCGAACGACCGCCTCCGGCGCCTCGCGCAGACCGCCCTCGCTCCAGGGCAGTAGCAGCGGGGCCTGGCGCAGCCGGCGGCGCTCCAGCGGCCGCTGCCACAGCCCGTCGCGGCCGGCCCGGTTGCCGGCGGAGGGAGCGTCGAAGCGGATCGCCCCCGGCCACGGCCACAGCAGCGCGGCGGTGGTGCTCGAGTAGATCACCGCGCGCGGGCGCAGGCGAGCCAGCTCGGCACGCGCCGCGCGTCGGGCCGCCAGCGCCCATGTGAGATCCGTGAGAGCGAGCGTGCGCACCGGCCGTGGCGGCGCCGCGGCGGCGACCGCGACGCTTGTCCCGGCCCGCCGCAGAGATTCGGCGAGCTCCTCGTCGGCCCTGCGCAGACCGCCGGTGGAGCCGAGCGAGACGATCAGCACGTTGACGGTCCCGCCCGCCATCTCAGGTGACGGCGCCGCCCGCGCGGTCGGGGCGCAGCGCTTTAAAGCCGGGGGCGCGTTCGAGCGCCATCGGCCGCACCGGCGAGGTGCGGCGCACGTAGAAGCAGGCGCCGTCACGCTCCTCGATCGCGGCCACGGCCGCGTCCTGGCGGCGCCAGGCGAGCGCCCAGATGATCGCGAAGCCCGCCGCGATCCCCGGGATCTGGGGGGCGAGGAAGGCCAGGCCGCCGGCCAGCAGCGTGAACAGCAGCAGCGGCCACAGCCGGTTGAGCAGGATCGCGCCCGGATGGTGCTCGGGCAGCGCCGTCGTCGACTTGGCGCCGGCGAGCAGCCGCGCGATCGGCGGGTTCGTCTCCGCGCGCCGGCCCAGGCGCAGGCCGATCAGCGCGGCGATCACCCACCAGCCGACCGCGATCGGCGCCAGCAACGGCTCCGAGCTCTGCCCGGCGGCGAGCACCGTGACGGCGCCCAGCGCGGTCGCCGCGCCGGCGCTGAGCAGGACCGTGGTCTTGAGGAAGTCGACGAACCGCACGTGCTTCTACTACAGCAGCGCCCGGAGCAGCCCGCGCACGCCGGCGGGACCCTCGATCTCCAAATCGGCCTCCGCCGCCAGCTCCGGGGGCGCTTCCTCGGAGCTCACCGCCACGCAGATCGCGGTCGTCAGGGCGCCGTCGCGAGCGAGCGCGCGCAGGCCGCGGAAGGCGTCGAGGTCGGTCGTGTCGTCGCCGACGTACAGGGCGCTGTCCACCGGCGGAGCCGATGGGCTCTGCAGCAGCCTGGCGATGCCGATGCCCTTGTCGAGCGCGACCGGCGGACGCACCTCCAGCACCTTGCGCCCCCAGTGGACCGCCAGGCCCTGCTCCTGCGCCCGTCGCGCGATCTCCTCGATCGCCGCCGCGGCGGCGGCCTCGTCGGGGGCGCCGCGCCAGTGGAACGCCGCGATCGCGTCCTTGTCCTCGCTGCGCACGCGCAGCCGCTGATGCTCCGCGGTGAGGGCGCTCGCCGCAAACCGCCGCACGCGCTCGGCCCAGGCCGCGAGCTCGGGGTCGACCTCGGCGCGCGTCGAGCCGGGGCGCAACAGCTCCCCACCGTGGTTTCCGACATAGGCGATCGTTCCGATCGAGACGATCTGCCGGGCCGTGGCCGCGCGGCGCCCGCTGACGCAGCCGACGACGCGATAGCGCTTGGCGATCTCGATCAGCAGCGCGCGCGTCGCCTCCGGCACGTGCGCGTCGGCGGCGTGCCGGACGATCGGCGCGAGCGTGCCGTCGATATCGAGCAGCACCGCCGCGCGCACAGGTTCGGCGCGGAGGGGCTCGAGCGCCTCCACGAGCGTGGCAGCGGGGGACACAGGCATAAGTATGCCGCGCGTGCCCCTCGCCTGTTTTCCCCGAACCTCCTTTCTCACCGACAGGCGGAACGGCGGCTGTCGAAAAAATGATCCGGACGCCACTGAGAAGGCGTAGACTGGTGGTAATGGGACTAGACAACCCAATCCATATCCTCTTCATCGTCCTGATCCTGCTGTTGGTGTTCGGCGCTAGGCGACTGCCGGAAATCGGACGCTCGCTGGGAAGCGGCATGCGCGAGTTCAAGGACTCCGTCAGCGGCAACCAGGCGCCCAGCGCCCAGCAGGCGGCGCTGACGCCGCCCGCGCAGCAGGCTCCAGTCGCCCAGCCGGCTGCTGCTGTCCCCCAACCGGCCCCTGCAGCCCAACCGGCTCAGGCTCCGGCGCAGGCGCCTGTAGCCGCGCCCCCCACTCCGGTTGGGGCTCCCGCGCCGGCGCAGGCGCCCCCGGCTCCGGTCGAGCAGCAGCCGCAGCACCAGGGATAAAGCCACCGGGGAGGTACCGCGCCTGCGCACCGGTTCTCGCCGGTGCGCAGATCGCGTGGCCCTGCTTGAAGGCCTGGAGCCTTGGGGATGAGCTGGGTTACCCGGTGTGCAGGATCGGACCGTCCTGGACCGCTCGGCCTTATTCCTGCTCGTCGCCCAATAGAGGAGCCGCACCCTCACGCGGGTCGATGCGCCGCAGGACCGCGACCGTATCGAACCCCCTGTCGGCACTTACGATCCGATCGATACCGTGCTCCAGGCAGGTCGCACGTGAACTCGGTCCTTTGCTCCGATCTTGCTGTGCGGGAGCGCCAAGGCGCGGGCGAAGATCTCCTCCGTTATGGGCAGTACGGGTGAGAACAGCTCGTGCGCGTCTGCCGCGAGCCCGTTGATGCCCTCCACCCGATCTGTTAGCTCCAGATTCCAGATCTCCTCCAGCACCGCCGTTGAGATCTGGGCATCGACTTCGTCGCGCTCAATTGCGGTGAGTATCTCCAGGCACGAATCGCGGTGCTCCGATGGCGGTGACGATCGGCTGTGGACCAAGATATTGGCGTCAACGAAGAACGCGGTCACTGCTCACTCTGGTCTCGAAGCTTGAGGAACCTTTCCGCGGTCGTCTCTTCATAGATTCGGTTCAACTCCTCGGGCGTGATGAACGGAATCGTGGGTCCTGATCTGATTCTTTCTAGAGCCGCTTTCCGCACGGCCGGGCTGAACGTGTACTTCCTCTTGCCGTAACGCTCGTCGATCGCCTCGCGCACGAGGCCACCGACCGACTCTCCACGTGTCCGAGCCTCCGCCTCCAGGCGGCGCTTCTGCTCGGTCGTGACGAGGATCTGCAGACGCTCCTTGAGCATGTGCATGGCATACACATAAAAGAGGGTTTTCAATAACAGATAGGCCCACAGTGCCCTCGGCGGGGCGAGAGCCGGGCGGCCGAGCCGCGCCCTCGGCCGGCAACCGAGCCCTACGCCGGCGCCGGGCCGGCCGAACGGATCTCGACACTACGAGGGCTTGCCAACCACGCCGGGGCTCAACAATCTCCCACCCAGCGCCCACCTCTTGGAACGAATTTACTCCCCGTCCTCGACCGAGCGGACCGAGTCCGAGAGCACCGAGGGCCGCACCTCCGTCAGCAGCGGGACCCCGCAATGCCAGCAGTAGGCGGCGCCGCGCGAGTGGACCGCGCCGCAGGAGTGACATTGCCCGTGCACCCCCGCCTCGGCCGCGCCCAACAGCCGCTGCACCTCGCCGAGCTGGGCGTCGGCCTCCTGCAGCTCGGCGGCTTTGCGGGCGAGCACGTCGAGGCGGTAGTGGTCGCGCACGGCCATCTCGTAGGTGAGCCCGCCTAGATCCAGGGTGAGCGCGGCGACGCGCTCGGCGAGCTCGTGGCGACGGCGGCGCAGTTCGGCCAGCGAGCCGCCCAGGGCCGGCCGAGCTCCGGTTGACAGCCCGCCGAGGGGCACGACGGCGCCGCTTGCGGGGCGCGCGCCGAGCTTCCCGCGTGGCCGCGTCGGCCGCAGACGCGTGGTTCCCGTTGGAGGCCGGCATCAGCCGCCCGTTTCGATCGGCTGGGCGCCGAGCTTGTTGATTTCTTCCTCGTGCTTCTGGCCGGTCGTGCTGCCGATTTTCTTAGCCGTGTTCGAGCTCACTTTGACCGCTTTCGGGAGCGGTTTCTTTTCGATCGCTTTCGCTTCCTGCACTTCCTTCGCTTCGGTTTTCGCGGTTTCCTTCGGGGCGGCGGCACTCGCGGCCGGTTTCGCGGTCGTGCTCGCCGGGGTGGTGCTCGCGCTCGTCGCCGTTCCCGCGGAGGCGAGCGGAGTGGCGGCGGCGGCCACGCCGCCGAGGCCCTCGACCTTCAGCACCTGCTGGCTGGGCGCTTTGCTCTCGGTGATCCAATGGCCGACGAGCAGGCCTGCAAGGATCGCCAGCAGCAGCACCGACAGCAGCCCGAACAGACCCGAGTAGCGGCGCAACCACGCGTAGGGACCCGATGCTGGCTCGACCACCGCGGCGTACCCCGGCGGCAGCGAGGCGATCTGACCGTGGCCCTGGCCGCCCCCGTAGGAGGACTGGGCGGCGTCGGCCTGGAGCACGTCGAGGAACGCGAGCCGCACGGGCGAGACGGGCTGGCCACAGGACAGGCAGTAGCGCTGGTCGGGCGCGAGCGGCGTGCCGCAGTTCGCGCAGGTCGCGGTCTCGTGTGACTGCTGCTCGGAGGAAGGCACGGGCGCGAGGCTCATGGCTGAGTTGCCCTGTCGCGGCCGGGAGCGCCAGCCGCGCGGACCGGGCGATCGGGCCGGCTCATCCGAACGCGCCCCGCACGTAGTCGCGCGTGCGCTGCGCGCGTGGCTGCTCGAAGACCTCGGCGGCGGACCCGTACTCGATCAGGTCGCCGAGGTACATGAACGCGACCTTGTCGGCGACGCGGCGCGCCTGGGCGAGGTTGTGGGTGACGATCACGACCGCCAGCTCGCGGCGCAACTCGCCGATCAGCTGCTCGATCACGCCCGTCGAGATCGGGTCGAGCGCGCTGCACGGCTCGTCCATCAAGAGCACCTCCGGGCGCAGCGCGATCGCGCGGGCGATGCACAGCCGCTGCTGCTGCCCGCCGGACAGACGCAGGGCCGGGCGGTCGAGATCGTCGCGCACCTCGTCGTAGAGACCGGCGCGGTGCAACGCGTCGATCACCTGCGGCTCGAGCTCGCGCCGGCGCGGGCGCTTGCGCGATTGCTCGCGCAGCGCGAACGCGACGTTGTCGAAGATCGACATCGGGAAGGGGTTGGGCTGCTGGAAGACCATCGCCACGCGCGCGCGCAGCGTCGTGTCCGCCAGCTCGTGGATGTCCTCGCCGTCGAGCAGCACTTCCCCCGAGCGCGCGGCGCTGGGGGTCAGCTCGGTGAGGCGGTTGAGCGTGCGCAGCAGCGTCGTCTTGCCGCAACCCGACGGCCCGATCAGCGCGAGCACCTCGCCCTGGTGGATCGACAGCGACACATCCTTCACCGCCGGCTTGCCGGCGTAGGCGATGCTCAGGCCTTGTAGCGTCAACCGCTCGGGGCCGGCCGTGGACGGCGCGGGCGCGCGCAGCGGGTTGCGTTCGCGCACCGGCGGCGCGACCGGCACGGGCTCACGGTCGAGCACGATCGTGCGCACCGGCGGCACCTCCTGACCATATTCCAGATCAGATTTGTCGAACACAAACTGCATCAGAGCACTGAGGTTAGCTGCTTGCGCCCGATCCTGTCAACGAGAAGGTTCAGACCCAGCACGAACAAGAGCAGCACGAACGCCGCCGCGTAGGCCTTCTGCGGCGCCGCGCCTTCGCCGGCGGGCGAGTTGTCGTAGACGTAGCTCGTCAAGCTCGAGCCCGTCCCGCGCAGCAGGCCGAGGACAGGAGTGGACCCCTGGGTTTCGATGTGCAGCGTCTTGCCGAGCAGCAGCACGACGATCGCGGTGTCGCCGATGATGCGGCTGACGCCGAGCGTCACGCCGGTGGCGATGTTCGAACGCACGCTCGGCAAAAGCACCCGGCGGATCGTCGCGATCCGCGTCTTGCCGAGCGCGAAGGCCGCCTCGCGCATGTGCGCCGGCACCGCCCGCAGCCCGTCGCGCGTGGCGACGAACAGCGGCGGCAGCGCGATCAGCGACATCATCGCCCCGGCGGCGATGAATGAGCGACCGTAGACGCCGCCGCCTTCGGCGCGAAACGAGAGCGGCGCGAGGATGCCGAGCTGGAAGATCGCCACGCCGAACAGCGCGAGCACGATGTCCGGCGTGCCCGCAACGATCTCGATGCTCGACTCGACGACCCTCGCGAATGCCTGACGCGCCCGCCCGACCTGCCCGTACTCCGCCACCCAGATCGCGCTCGCGACGGCTAGCGGGACGGCGAGCACGATTCCGATCACCGTCAGCAGCAGCGTGCCGATCAGGGGATCGAGGATGCCGCCCGTCTGGGCCTGCGAGGTGCCGATCGCGGGGCGTGTGACCAGCAGGCTCGGGGTGAGGTACTCGATCCCGCGATAGCCCATGTAGATCACGATCGCCGCGGCGATCGCGCACAGCCCGAGCCCCGCCGTCCACGCGCACAGCAGCACGAGCCGGTCGCCCCAGCGCCAGGTCCAGGGCGACGAACGGCGTCCGCGTCCGGACTTCATCGGCATCGGCGAGCGACCCTCGAGCGCCTGCTCGACCCCGCCGAGCTTCACCGCCGTTTCCCAGCCCTGCGGCCTCATGCCCGCACCTGGTACTTGCGTAGCGGCAACTTGATCAGGTAGCCGCCGATCGAGAGCACGAACGCGGAGATCAGCAAGAGCGCCGCGAACGCGTAGAGCGTCGAGTCGAGCGCCGGGGCGCCGATGCCTTCGCTGAAGTCGATGATCGTCGAGGCGAGCGTACGCAGCGGCTCGTACAGGAAGATCGGGACTCCGTGGGAGAGGTCGGGCGTGAAGAAGCTCGCGCCGGAGGCCATCGAGATCATCACCGCCTCGCCGAGCGCGCGCGCGGTCGCGAGCACGGCCGCCGCCACGATCGCGGGGCGGATCGCGCGCAGCGTCACCGCGAGCATCGCCCGCAGCGGGTTCAGGCCGAGCGCGACCGCGCCCTCGCGCCAGGACCGCGGCGCGGCCGCGAGCGCCTCGCAGATCAGCGCGATCATGATCGGCGTGATCATCACCGTCAACGTCACCGCGACGACCAGCAGGCCTTCGCCGGTGAGCTGAACGGAGTTCTGGACGGAGGTCTTCTGCTGGGCGGTGATCAGGTGGTTGCCGACGAATGGCACGAGCACGAGAATCGCGATCAGGCCGTAGATCACCGACGGCACCGATGCGAGCAACCGGATCACGGGGATCGCCACCCGGCGCAGCCGCGCCGGCGCAAGCTCGACTATGAAGATCGACGACAGCACCGCGATCACGATGCCCAGCACGACCGCGACGCCGGTCGTGAGGATCGTCCCGTAGATGATCGGCCAAGCGCGCAGGTGATACGCGGAGGCGGGGGGGTGCACGCTCGTGGCCTGCATATTTTCGAGCTGTGTCTTGAGACTCCCGCCGGGCCCCAGCCAGCTGAGGCCGTTGTGCGCGAAGATCGGCCAGGCACGGATGAAAACGAACACGATCATTCCGATCACGCTCGCGCAGACGAGCAACGCAACCGCGCCGAGCGTACGCTCGGCGCGGTTGTCTGACCATGGATTTTTGAGTCGATCCAACATCGTCGCCGTGACCCGGCCTGACCGATTTCTCTGGGGCTCGGCTCGGGCTGGGTCCGTATCTATCTCTCTATCTCTCCTCCTCTACTGCGTGATCGGCACCCACTGGCTGGAGATGATCTTGCGCGCCGCGGCCGATGACTCGATCCAGCCGATGAAGGCAGACGCGGCGCCGGTCGCCTTGCCTTTCGTAACCTCGTAGAAACGCGCGATCCCGGCGTACTGCCCGGACGCGACGGTCGTCTTGTTGCAGGCGACGCCGTTGTAGCTGACCGAGTTGACCGCGCCGAGCGACGCGCCGTAGTTGGAGATGAAGCCGATCCCGTTCGGGTCGTTTTCGACCGCCTGGCGCAGCAGGCCCTCGGAGGAGAGTTCCGAAGCCAGCGAGGAGACTTTCTTGCCTTCGAGCAGCAACGTCTGGAAGCTCGTCAGCACGCCCGCGACCGAGGTGCGGCTGATCAGGTCGATCGTGCCGGTCGCGCTCGCGCCGGGGACCTGGCTCCAGGCGCGCGTCTTGCCGGTGAAGATCGAAGTCACCTGCGCCGGCGTGAGGTTTGAGAGCGTGTTCGCTTTGTTCGTCACGACGCAGATCCCGTACTTGGCGATCGGGTAGAAGACAAGCCCGGCGGGATCGGTCGGCAAAGGATCGCGCGAGACGTCGCCGATCGTGACGCGGCCGGCGGCAACGTCGTTGATGCCGATCTGCGCGCCGCCCTGGGCGATCTTGAACCTGTATTTGCGTGGGAACAGCTTCACGTACTTCTGGGCGAGCAGCGAGACAAGCGGGTAGGAGGCGGTGGCGCCGCTGATCGTGACCGTGGTCGTCGCTGCCGACGCGGCCGCGGGCGCCGCGACTCCGAGTACGCCTGCCACCGCAAGGGCGACGGAGAGACGGCGATATCGATTCATTTGCTGGGGCTCCATTCAGATGGTTGGCGTTGTGTCCCGACCGAAACTACCATAAACCTCACTAGCTCGATCAGGATAAGCTATTTTATGTGGAAGGTCAGCAACATCGTCTCGAGAGGCGTGTTCCAGATTTCCCCACAGCACACCGACCAATGATCGACTTCCCCCTAGAACACTAATAAGGTCAAAAAGATGCGGAAGAGCTTCCAGGGCCCTCCTCCATCAACACCTATCCAGCCATGAACAGCACACCCGAAGAGCCCCCCACATCCAACGCCGGCGGGCCCGACAGCGCGCCGCTACCCGTCAAGGGTCCCCCGCGCCTGCCCTCCACGCGCGTCGCCGCCGCGCTCGCGGCCGGGATGCTCGCGCTCGGCGTGACCGTCGGCGCGGCGATCGGCCCCGGGGTGGGCGGAGCCGATTCAACGCTCGCGGGCGAGCGCATCCCATTGCTGCTGCCGGCAATCGCCGCGCTCGCCGGGGGCGGCGGCGCGCGCACGACGGGCACGGGCCCCGGCACGGCGGCGGTGCAGCCGCCGCCGGTCACGCCCCAGCCGACGCCGGCCGCCCCGTCCGCGAGCACGGCGGGCACGGGCACGGGCACGGGCACGTCGAGACCCAAGACAACCCCCAAGACGGCGCCGAGCGCTGCCGCGACACCCGCGACACCCGCCCCAGCGCCGAGCGCCACCAAGAAGCCCGCGGCGAGCACCGAAAAGAGCGGCGCACAGGCCACCCTGCCGCCCGTCACGAGCGTATGGCTGATCACGCTCTCCGGCGCCACCTTCTCCCAGGCGCTCACGCAGGCGACCGCCGCCCCCTACATCGACTCCCAGCTCGTCCCCGCCGGCACGCTGCTCGGCGGCTGGTCCTCGCTCGACGCCGGCGCGTTCGCGAGCGAGGCCTCGCTGCTCTCGGGCGAACCGCCGCAGACGCTCGACACGATTGTCCAGCCGCCGTGCCCCGAAGGAGCGGCCGGCGCGGCCTGCGTGCCCGAAACCACGGGCGCGCTCACGGTCGCCGACGAATTCCTGAAAGCGACGCTGCCCGCGATCACCGCGAGCGCCGCCTACCGCGCGCACGGCCTCGTCGTGATCACGTTCGGCGCGGTCGGCAACGCCACCGCGTCGAGCCTGCCCGCGGGCGCTTCGACCGCGACGTTCAGCTCGGAGCCACCCGTCGGCGTGCTCCTGCTCTCGCCGTTCGTCCGCGCCGGCGCGCGTCCGACGAGCGCCTTCAACCCGACTTCCCCAAAGCAGAGCCTCTCAAGGCTGCTGCACTGACGCCGTTCCACAGACCGTACATCCTCAGTTCCGAAACCAACCAAGGAGACCCACGTTGCACGCAATCGATCCCGCCCACCGCAAGCAGGCCACGTGGTGGCTCGTCGCGCTCGTGGGCTTCACGCTCGCCCTCGCTGGACTCGCCACCCCGGCGGTCGTCCACGCGGAAGAATCTAACCCGAACAACTACGAGTGCCTCGGCGGCATCGCGCCCGGGACGCCCGAAGTTGGCAGCGAAGAACAGCAGGTGGCGTACGTCTTCTACTGCAACGGCCCGATCACCGGCTACCAGCTGCAGGCGCAGATCCCGCTCACCGGCGTCCAGACCCCGCCGCTCGTGACCGCGGGCGCCTCCGTGCTGGGCGCGCCGACGGGCAAGCCGCTAACCGACACGTTCTCCTGCTCCGGGGAAGTCCCCGGCTACGCGGTCAACTGCGTCGGCTCGACGAAGACCGGCTACGAGACGATCTCCGGACAGTTCGCGATCGGCACGAAGATCTGCGCCGAGCCGCGCGTTGACCCGCTGCTCACGGTCACCTACGCCTACCTCGAAAAGGGCGCCATCACCCAGGCGATCTCCGGCCCGTTCGACCTCGGCCGCCCGAACGGCTGCCCACCGAGCGCCCTCTCGGGTGGAACGCGTCTGAACCCCAAGCCAGTCACGATCGCCGCCAAGAAAGGCAAGAAGGGCGGCAAGGGCAAGGACAAGAAGCCCGCGAAGAAGAAGGGCACCGGAAAGGCGGCGCCCAAGAAGGCCAAGAAGAAGTAGTAGCCCCAGCCAGCCGGCGTGAGCTCACCCCCACGGGCCTAATCTGTGAGGGGTGAAGCTCGCCCGTCGGATCGTGTTCTATGCAGCGAGCAGCCAGCGCCCCGGCTGGCTCCTGCTTGCCTGCCTCGCCGTCGCACTCGTCGGCTGCGGCTCGGCCACTGCCACGACCACGCCGGCGGCGACCACCGCTCCCCCCGCCGCGGATTGCGCAACCGCGGTCGCCGCCACGCTCGGCACGGTCGCCGCGCGCGTCTACCACGAGGCCGCGACCGGCGGCGACATCGCGCAGGCGGGGAACCGCGTGCGGAGCTCCGCCGCGCTCGCCGGCGCGATCGACGACGGCAACGCGGGCGCTGCGCGAGCGGCGCTGCAGGCGCTCCTGCTCGACCAGATCGCGCGCGTCGAGATCATTCGCTCCGGACGCGTCTTCGCGCAGGCCGGCTCGGGCCCCGCGATCGCGCCCGTCCACGGCGCGATTCCCGGCACCTCCGCGACGTACGTCCTCTCCGCCCAGCCCGCGCACGCCTACCTGCAGGTCGTCCACCAGGTGACCGGGGCGCAAGTGCTGCTGCTCGGCGGCGCGCCGGGGCGCCGGCTCGCCGGGACGATCTCCGGCACGCTCCCCGCGGGCGCGCCCGCCGCGGGGCCGGTGACGCTCGCAGGGCAGAGCTACCAGGCGTTCGCGCTTCCTGGGATCCTGTATCCCTCCGGGCCGCTGCGGATCGTGCTGCTCGCGCCGTCTTCCGCGATCTCCTGCCCCGGCCCGCTCGCGCGGGCGCGCGTGGAAACGCTCGGGCACGTCGGCGAACGGATCTATGAGGAGGAGCTCCACAGCCCGGACGTCGCCGCGACGCTGCGCTCGATGGAAAGCTCCACGACCTTCCAGCGTGCCGTCGCCGCGCACAGCGTCGCCGCCACGCGCGCGGCGATCCTCGGCTTCTTCGCGGCACACATTCACGTCGTACGCGTGCGCGTCACGATCGGCGGGCGGCTGCTGCTCGACGAAGGTGGGCCCTACGCGCTCGCGCCCGTTCACGGCACGCTGCGCTCCGGCGGGCGCGTCGTCGGGGACTTCGAGATGGCGATCCAGGACGACGCCGGCTACCTGAAGCTCGCCCACATCTTCACCGGCGCCGAGGTCTTGATGCGCACCGGCTCACGCCAGGTGATGGGCACGCTCTCGCCGGGGCCTGCGAGCGTGCCCGACCGGGGCGCCGTCAGCTACGACGGGCGTACCTACCAGGCCTACTCGTTCGTCGGCGTCGCGTTCCCCGCGGGCCCTCTGCGAATCTCCTTGCTGCTCTGAGCCCTACAGCAGGCTCGAGGTCATCCGTTCGATCTCCGCGATCGAGGTCAGACCTTCACGCACCTTCACCAGCCCGTCGTCGCGCAGACGCTGCATCCCTTCGCCGACGGCGATCTCGACCATCGCGTCGACCGAGGCGCGTTCGAGGATCAGCGCCCTGATCGGCTCGCTCACGGACATCACCTCGTACAGGCCGAGCCGGCCGCGGTAGCCCGAGCCACCGCAGCGTGGGCAGCCCACCGCCTCGTAGGGATCGGCGCCGGCGAGATCGTGCTCGGCGAGCACCGCCTCGGAGACCTTCTGGGCGCGCTTGCAGTGCTTGCAGAGCATCCGCACGAGGCGCTGGGCGACGATGCAGTCGATCGCCGAGGAGACGAGGAACGGCTCGATCCCCATGTCGATCAGCCGGCCGAGCGCGCTCGGCGCGTCGCGCGTGTGCAGGGTCGAGAGCACGAGGTGGCCGGTCAGCGCCGCCTCGACGGCGATGTGCGCGGTCTCGCGGTCGCGGATCTCGCCGACCATAATCACGTCCGGGTCGGCGCGCAGCATCGAGCGCAGGCCGACATCGAAGGTGACGCCCGCCTTCGGCGCGATCTGCATCTGCTTGACGCCCGCGATCCGCTGCTCGACGGGATCCTCGATCGTGAGGATGCTCCGGTCCCCGTCGTTGAGCGCGTTCAGCGCCGCATACAGGGTCGTCGACTTGCCCGAGCCGGTCGGCCCGGTCACGAGCACGGCGCCGTTCGGCTTGTTGATCGCTGCTTTGAAACGGTTCAGCTCGTCCTGCTGCATTCCCAGCGCCTCGAGCCCCTGGACACGCACGCCGCCGTCGAGGATCCGCATCACGACGCCCTCGCCGTGGACCAGCGGCAGCGTCACCACGCGGATATCGACGCGGCGCCCGTCGACCGTCAGCGCGAAGCGGCCGTCCTGGGGCAGGCGCTTCTCGGAGATGTCGAGATCGCCCATGATCTTGATGCGGGAGACGACGCTCGTCGCCATCCTGCGTTTGATTGTCGCGGCCGGGGCGAGCACCCCATCGACGCGGAACAGCACGCGCGTGTCGCCCTCTTCGGGGTTGATGTGAATGTCCGAGGCGCCCTGCTGCACTGCCTGGGCGACGATCGAGTGCACAAGCTTGATCACCGGCGCGTCGCGGTCGGCCTCTTCGGCGAGCACGTCTGGCTCGTCCTGCGCCTCGGGCTCCTCGTCGACGATGTCCTCGATCGAGTCGTCCATCCGCACCAGGCGCGTCAGCAGCAGGTTCAGATCCTCGACCGACGCCGCCGCGACCTTCACGCGCCGGCCGGTCATCATCGCGACGTCGTCGATCGTCAGCACGTTCGTCGGATCGGCCATCGCCAGGAGCAGCGTCCCGTCCTCGGTGTAGCCGACGGGGATCGCCTGGTAGCGCTTGGCTGTCTCCGCGCGGAGCAGGTTGACCGCGCCCATGTCGAGGTCGTAGACGGTCAGGTCGATGAAGTCCAGCCCGAAGCGCTCGGCCACGGCGCGGGCGAGCTGGTCGTGGCGCAGCACTCCCCGCTCGACCAGCACCTGGCCGGTCGGGCGGCCCTGCGCGCGAGCGGCCGCGACGGCCTGCTCGACCGTCTCGCGGTCGGCGTAGCCGAGGTCGACGATCACCTCGCCGATCATCCTCGCCGAGCGCCCCGAGCGCAGCGGCGGGTACAGGCCTTCATCGGGGCGGCTCGCGGCCTCGGGGCGGGCGGCGGCCTCGGGGCGGGCGGCGACGATCTGCTCGGGGTGCTGTCCCTGTCCCTGTTCCGCGTCCAACAGCGAAGACGCGGCGGGTGAGGCCGACGGTGAGATTGTGGGCGTGCCGGTATCGCGCATCGCAATTTCTATCGGCATTCCCCGAGCGGCGCTTGATCGGCCGCGGGCATCTTTATGTGATTTCTATGCGAATTTTTGGACTATTTGACCTACCCGGTCCCAGCCGCCCCGAGCCGGCTGCCTGCCGGGCTACCTCGGCATCCCCTGCTCGAACGCGCCCTTCACCTGGGCGTCGAGCGCGTTCAGCCGATACAGCGCCAGCGCCTCGCCCGAGGCGAAGCGCTGCCCGCTGGCCGTGTCGGGGCCATGGTGGAGCATCACGCAGTGCTCGAGCGCGAGCCGCCGCTCCGTGTCGAACGTCGCGGGGGCATGGCTTGCGATCAGGCGCAATCCCAGCTCGACGTGGCCCAGCAGCTGACCCTCGCGGCTGCGGGCGATCTCCGCGCCGTAGGTGAACTCGCGTGTCTTGCCGAGGTCGTGGACGATCGCCGCGCTCAGCAGCAGATCGCGATCCAGGCGCGGGTGCAGCGTGCAGAGCTCGAGCGCCAGCGTCGCGACCGCGACGGTGTGCTCGAGCAGGCCGCCGAGATAGGCGTGGTGGGCGCCGGAACGGCCGGCCCCCAGACCCGGCCCGGCGCCGCCGCCAGCGCCGCGCGGTCTGCCCTCCGCGCCGCCGCCGCCGAACCCCGCCGCCGGCGGCGAGCAGGGCGCGCGGCGGATCTCCTTGCGCAGCTCCGGATCGCCGAGCAGGCGCGCGAGCAGCCCCTTCAAGCCCGGTTCGTAGACCTCGCGCGCAAGGTGCTCGAGGAACCCTTCGAGCTCGTCGAGGTCACGGTAGGCGGTCGGCAGGAAGCGCGCCGGGTCGGCATCCGCGTCGCTCTCCTGGGCGCGCGTGATCGCCTGCAGCGCGATCTGGAGCTCGTCGCGAAAGCGCTCGACGCGGCCCCTCACGCGCACGAGCTCGCCTCGCTCGAAGCGCCCCGCCAGCACGTCGGCGTCGCGAAACGCGCGCGCGCGGATCGTGCCGGTGCTGTCGCGCAACTCCACGGTCAGATAGGGGGTTCCCGCTCTGGAGATCTGGCGCTCCTTGCGCACGCACGCGAACACGCCGTCAACCTCCTGCTCAAAGCGCAGGGTCGCGACCTGGACGCCCGCGGTCTCGCCATGGGCGTCGTCGTCGCTCGGGATCTGTGCGTCTTCTTCGCGCATCGTGTTTCCGGCCGGGATCACCGCCCCCATGATGTACGGTGGTTCGGATGCAGCCCTTGATCTGGGACCGCCGTCCGGATGGCCTCAGGGCCCCCGCGATGGTATGCGCCTTCCAGGGCTGGAACGACGCCGGCGACGCCGCCTCGAGCGCCGCCTCGTTCCTGTCCTCGACGCTGCACGCCAGCCGCTTCGCGCAGATCGACTCCGAGGAGTTCTACGACTTCCAGGCCAACCGCCCCAACATCCAGCTCACCGACGGGCACACGCGCGAGATCGTGTGGCCGACGGTCGAGGTCTTCGAGGCGCGCGCGCCGCGCGCGCCGCGCGATCTCGTGATCGTCCAGGGCGTCGAGCCCTCGCTGCGCTGGCGCGCATTCAGCGCGCACCTCGTCGAGCTCGCCGAAGCGCTCGGCGTGCAGCTCGTCGTCACGCTCGGCGCGCTGCTCGCCGACGTGCCCCACACGCGGCCGGTGACGATGACCGGGTTCGCCTCCGACCCCTCGCTCGTCGAGAACCTCGGGCTGGCGAAGTCCAGCTACGAGGGGCCGACCGGGATCGTCGGCGTCCTGCACAGCGCCTGCCTGGACGCGGGGCTGCCGTCGGCCAGCCTGTGGGCGGGCGTCCCCCACTACGTCGCCGCGGCGGCCAACCCGAAGGCGGCGCTCGCGCTGCTGCGCCGGGTCGAAAGCCTGATCGGCGTCTCGATCGACGTCTCCGAGCTCGAGGTCTCGGCCGCCGACTACGAGCGCCAGGTCGGCCTCGCCGTGCAGAGCGATCCGGACATCCAGGCGTTCGTCGAACGGCTCGAGCAGGCCGCGGAGAGCGAAGAGTCCGAGCTGCACCCGGAGGACGTCCCTTCCGGGGACATGCTCGCGCGCGAATTCCAGCGGTTTTTGCGCCAGCGGGGGCCGGAGGGGAAGTAGCGCGGGACCGGGGCTTTTCGTCCCGGACCCGGCCCGGTCCGGTCCGAGGCGGGTTGCAAGTCATAGGGAGATTCCGGGCCTCCAAGTCCGGCCCGAAAAGTCCCGACCCGCTTGGCCGAGAGGTGGCAAGTCGCCGCTGGTTTACCTACCGCTCGGCCGCCAGCCAAGACGCAAGTGATTTGTCCCGTCTGCGCTGCTGTGTCGGATAAGGGGGTGGAGATGTACACGAAACCGATCACGCCCCGGCTCGCCGACAATCTGCGCCTGCTGGTCGCGAGCCAACTGCAGATCCAGGCGGCACAGTCTGTGGCGCTCGAGACCAGCGCGCTCGGCGTGATGGCCGTTGATGCCGGCGTGGCCGCGATCATCATCGCCACCAGAGGGGCGTACTACCTCTGGATCGTCGCGCTGACGCTGCTCGGGCTTTCACTCGGATTGGCCGTGCGCACGCTGCGCCTCCCCGGCACCGAAGACACTGGCCCCTCCGTCGCAGACATGCGCGAGGCTCGCGCGAGCCAGGACGAACACGAGCTGGAAGAGTGGTTGCTCGAAGACCTCGACCGAGACATTCAGAGCAACGAGCAGGCTTTGGCTCGCAAAGCTCCGCTGTTCGACCGAGCACTGAGGCTCTTGGTACTCGCGATCCCGGTGAAGCTTGCGGCACCGGTATTACAATGAGCGCAATGGAGCCAGCTACCGTCAGCCAGTCGGGCATCCCCGAGGTCAGGACTGAAAGGCCTATGGCGATCGCCACTTCAAACCGGTCATCACGCCCGGCCTGCTCAAAAGTCCCATCCTCCCCGTCTGGCTGAGCAAGCGCTTCCGGCGCAAAGGGACGCCTGCTGCGCCCTGATTTGGTCAGTAAGGGAACCTCCGCGCCTGGTTCGATCACCATGTGGCGCAACCCCGTGCTGGCAGTGTGATCTGGCTTACTCCCCTTACGGTCTGACCTACCGCTCGGCCGCCGGGCAGACGATCCGGTAATCGCAGAGCGAGCACGCCGCGTGCGACGGCGTCGGCTCGAAGCGCTGGGCGAGGATGCCCTCGCCGGCGGCGAGCACGATCTGCGCGACGGCCGCGGCGTCGCGCTCGTCGCGAGGGACGGGAACCTTGAGGTCGTCGAGCACGTAGTAGTAGGCCTGCCGCGATGCCTCCAGACCCCAGGACTCGCGCGCGGCCAGCGCATAGAGCGAGAGCTGGATGTCGTCTTTCAACTGCTCGGCGCTCTTCGGGCGCGAGGTCTTGTAGTCGATCAGCTCGTATTCCGTGCTCTCGGGACCGCCGAGGCGGTCAACGCGATCGACCCGCCCGCGCAGGTGGTGGGGCCCGAGCCGAAAGGAGAACGGGCGCTCGAACCACACCGGCTCTGAGCTCTGCTGCTGCCGCTGCCGCCGCTGCTGGCCGTGCAAGCGCTCGTGGTAGCGGGTGAGCGCCGTGCGCGCTTTGTCGTAGAGCTCACGCTCACGCTCATCGCCCGTCGCGCCGAACCCGCTGCGCCGCCAGCTCTGCTCGAAGAGCTCCAGCAGCTGCGGGAGCGTCTCGGCGGAGCTCGAGTGATAGCGCTCGAGCACCTGGTGCACGACGATCCCAAAGCGCTGGCTCTGAGTCTGCTCGGTCGGGATCCGCAGGACGCGCGCGTACTTGTAGCGCAGCGGACAGCCACGATAGGTCTCGACGTCCGAGGCCGACAGCGCCAAACCGACCCCCTTGCGCGGGAGGAACGGCCCCAGCGAGGAGGCTTCGCGGGGGGCGATCGCCTGCGCGCGGGCGCGAGCCCGATCCTGCCCCTCGTCCTCCGTGCGCCCGGCCAGCAATGCTTCATCGAGCGGCGAGGTCTGAAATATCTCGCGCTGCAGGGGCGTCGTGGCCGCCAGCAGGCGCGCGTTGATGTCAGCGAGCGCCTCCGCGACATCCTGGCCCTCGGGGCGCCGCACCAGCGCGGCGAGCTTCAGCAGCTCCAGATAGCGCACCACCCCGTGGGAGATGTCGAGGTCGGTGTCCAGGCGCAGCTCGCCGAGCCGCCCGCCGATCCGGGCGACGCTCGCGAGCACCTCCTCGCGCATCAGCCGCAGCGTCTTCCGCAGCGCCTCGTCCTCATGGCGGCGCTCCCCGTCCGCGGGCCCCCGCCCACCATCACCGCCGCGCTCGCGACGCTCCGCGCCGAGCACCACGCGCGCGAGCAGATCGGGACGGCCCGCATCGAGCGCCTCGGACGCGGCGCGGCGCAGCTCGAGGAAGCGCTGCACGCGCTCGCGCGCGTCGGGCGGGATCTGGGGCGAATCGATCGCCGCCGCGAGCGCCGCGACCATGTCGAGCTTGCGCCGCCGCGCGAGCGCGATCACGCGGGCGAGATCGACCTGGCGCAGCTCGATCGGCGGACGCGCGAGCGCGCGCACGACCGCGGCGGCGTCGTGCGGGTCGGCCAGCAGGCGCATCCAGGCGAGCACGTCGCGCACCTCGGCGCGCTCGCGGAAGGCCGCCGCCCCGCGTTCCTCGGCCAGGGCCTCTCCCGGCGCCGGTGCTGGTGCTGGTGCTGGGACTGGCGCTGATGCTGACGGCGGCGCCGGTGCTGAGGCGGGCGAGGCGGCTTCCCGCAGAGACCGCTCATCCGGGAGCGGCACGGGAACGCCATCGCCCGGGGGCGTGGCGGGAACGATCTTCGAGGCGGCCATCAGCCAAGGATACGAGCGCGCCCCGGGTGGAGCGCACGCGAGCCCTACGCTCTGATGATGGGCTCGGACGCAATCGACTGGGGCGCGGCGCAGCGAATCGGGGAGCTGATCGCCGGCGCGGGCGGGCGAGCGGGATCCGGAGACGCCAGCGGGCGAGCGCAATACCCAGGCGCGCGCGCCGGAGGGCAGGGCGGACGGACTCAATCCGGAGACGTAAGCGTCGACACGATCGAGCCGCGCGCGCACGAGTTCGCCGCGCGCGTGAGCGCCTACACCGGACTCGAACCGGAGCTCGCGAGCCTGCCGCCGCTGGAGGTCGTCGACCGGCCGGCCTGGATCGCCGCGAACCTGCGGACGATGAAGCCCCTGCTCGATCCGCTCACGGCGCGCCTCGGCGACAGCGGCGGCAAAGACAGCGGCGGGATCGTCTCCGGCCCGCTGCGCGCGGCCTCGGGCCTGTTGCTCGGCGCGCAGGTCGGCGCGCTGACGGGCGTGCTCTCCCAGCGTGTGCTCGGCCAGTACGACCTCGCGCTGCTCGATGCAGAGGTACAGCCGCGCCTCTTGCTGCTGGGACCGAACCTCGCGCAGGCCGCGCGCAACCTCCGGGTCGACCGCGACGAGCTCGTGCTGTGGGTAACGATCCACGAGCTCACCCACGCCGTCCAGTTCGGCGGCGCGCCGTGGCTGCGCGAGCACATCGGGAACATGCTGCGCGAGCTGATCGACGGCCTGCAAGTAAAGCTCGACCCCCGCGCCGCGCTCGGCGGGCTCGGCGGGCTCGGCGGCAGGGGCAATGGCGATGACGGCGGCGGCAATGGCAACGACGGTGGAGGTGGCCGAGAGGGGTGGCGCGGATGGCTGGGAAGGCCTGGCGCGGGAGGGCTGGGCTTCGACGCGAGCGCCGCGCGCGCGTTGCTGGAGCGCGCGCGCCGCGGCGAACTGCTGCGCCTGACGCTCGGCGAGGAGCGCTGGCGAGTGGTCGAGCGGATGCAGGCGACGATGTCGCTGATCGAGGGGCACGCGGAGCACACGATGGACGCGGTCGGCGCCGAGGTGCTGCCAACGCTGCCGCGCCTGCGCGCGGCGCTCGACCGCCGCCGCGAGACCCGCGGACTGCCCTGGCGGGTGCTCGAGCGACTGCTCGGGCTCGAGTTGAAGATGAAGCAATACGAGGTCGGCAAGCGCTTCTGCGACGCCGTCGTGCTGGCCGAGGGCCCGGCGGCGCTGGCCCGCGTGTGGGAGGGGCCGGAGCTGTTGCCAAGCGCCGCGGAGCTGGAGACACCGCGTCTCTGGCTGGATCGAACGCACGTTCCTCCTGTTACAAGCTCAGCGACTTAATACGCCCTGTTCACCGGGTCTTTACGGTTCGTGAAGGTCGCGCTGTAACTATCTGCGAAGAGCGGGTTACAAACGTGTGTTCGATGCTACGCTGACCCGAAGCGGAGCGTGAGCAGAACGAACGAACGTCACCCGGGTCCTCGCCCACGAGGACAGAACCGAGCAACAGGAGACCCCTCCAAATGGCAACACCTACCACCACCACTTCCCCCCGCGGCGCCAAAGCCAAAACCGGCAAACCGGCCGCCAAAGCAACCGCCCGCAAAGCCTCGGCTGGCCGATCTTCGATCGGTCGGCGCGGCGCCCCCAGCAGGAGCACGCAGGCAAAGAGCACGAAGGCGAAGGCCGCGCGTACGCGCTCGATCCACCAGACCCAGTCGGCCGTGCGCCAGACCGAAATCGCGGCGCGGAACACCGTCGATGTGTTCGGGGACTACACCGAGCGCGCCGTGTTGATCCCCGTGGGCGCCGCCCTGATCGCCCGCGATCGGGTCGTCTCGAGCGTCAACGACGTGGTCTCCAGCTACGGCTCGACGGCCAAGGCGCAGGCCCAGCTGCGTCGCTTCGAGCGCCGCGGCACCACCGCGCGCAACCGGCTCGAGCGCGAGGTCCGCAAAGCCCGCGTCCGCGTCGAGCGCGAACTGCGCCAGCGCCGCCGCGACCTGGAGCAGACCGTTAGCACGCTCGAGACCCGTCGCGACGCGGTCGCAAAGAATGTGACCGAGCTGCCCAACCGCGTGCAGGAGCGGATCTTCAGCATCGTCTGATCCGACCGACGATACCGACCAACCCTTCCCCCGCCCGGTCCTGGAGAGGCCGGGGCGGCCGCTGGCAAACGCGGCGCACGGGAAAGTCTGCCGGCCTCATATCCCGCCGGCAGTAGTAGCAACCTCTCCTCCCCTCGACTCCGGGGCGGCCCCACCGCCCCGGAGTCATTTAACGGACTGGACGACAAGGTTTGCCACAATGGGCCACGTGAGCAACGAGACGGAGATCCGCAAGGCCCTCGAGATCGTGATCGACCCCGAGCTGCACCGCTCGATCGTCGAGCTCGACATGGTGCGCTCGGTTGAGATCGGCGCGAACGGGGTCGTCGATGTGACCGTCTCGCTGACGACGCCCGGCTGCCCGATCAAGGGCCACTTTCAGGCAGCCGTCGCCGAGGCCGTGGTCGCACTCGAGGGAGTCACCCACTGCAACGTCTATTTCGACGTGCTCGACGATACACAGAAGGCCGCCCTGCAGCAAAAGCTGGGCCGCGGCCCGCTGCCGCAGGGGGCGCTCGCGCAGGTCGCGAACGTGCTCTGCATCGGCTCCGGCAAGGGCGGCGTCGGCAAGTCGACGCTGACCGCGAACCTCGCCGCGGCGCTCGCGGGCGAGGGCAAGCAGGTGGGCGTGCTCGACGCCGACGTGTGGGGGTACTCGATCCCGCGCATGTACGGCCTCGGCGCGACGCGCCCGCCGGTCTCGGCCGAGCGCAAGATCCTGCCGCTGGAGGCGCACGGCGTGAAGGTGATGTCGATCGGCTTCTTCCTCGAGGAGGACGCCGCCGTGGTGTGGCGCGGGCCAATGCTGCACAAGGCTTTGACCCAGTTCCTGCAGGATGTCGCCTGGGGCGCGCTCGACTTCCTTTTGATCGATCTTCCGCCCGGCACGGGCGATGTCTCGATGACGCTCGCCCAGTTGCTGCCACAAGCCCGGTTCGTGATCGTCACCACACCCCAGGCGACCGCGCAGAAGGTCGCACGCCGCTCCGCGGAGATGGCGCACAAGGTCTCGCTGGAGATCGCCGGCGTGATCGAGAACATGTCCGGCTTCACCACGCCCTCCGGCGAGCGCTTCGCGATCTTCGGCGAGGGCGGCGGCAAAGATCTCGCGGACGAGCTCGACGTGCCGTTGCTGGGCAAGGTGCCGCTGACGATGCCGCTGCGCGAGCACGCCGACAGCGGCACCCCGCTCGTGATCGAGGACGCGGGCGATCCGGCATCACAGGCGATCCACCAGGCCGCCCGCGGGCTGATCGCGATTGGCGCACCCCCGGTGCCCGCGGCGTTGCCGGTGCTGCCCCTCGTGCAGGTCGGCGCCACCGCGACCGCCACGGCCGGCGCGCCGGCCGCGCCGGTCGCGACACCCGCTGGGCGAAAACCGGCGGGCATGTCACTGCCGATGGCCTGATCGGCCCGCGCCGTCAGCGCCGTCGAGCTCGTAGGAGTCCCCCAAGCGCGCGCGCTGGCGACCGACCCTCGTCACTTGCATCGGGAGCGGCAATAGCGTGGCGGGAGACATCCCCCAGTTCGCTTGACAAGCACACCCCACCTGAGAGGATCGTCACAGAATGCCGGTGCCAGGCCGACAAGAGGAACAGGAAGAGCAGACGCGGATAACCACGGACGGCACCCCAGGGTCGCCGTCGCGGCCGGCGCCAGCTGCGTCGGCGGCGGATGAGCAGGACGCGCCACGAGAGGGCGCCGTCGAGATCGACGAGCGCCGCGCGAAGATGGAGCGGCTGAAGGCCGAAGGGATCGACCCCTACCCGCCGGTCAGCCTGTGGGAGACGCGCACGCGCATCGCCGACGTGCTCGCCGCGCACTCCCCGGATGAGCTCGAGCAGGGCGGACATCCAGAGCTCCGCTACCAGGTGGCCGGCCGGCTGATCTCTCGCCGCGAGCACCCTGCCACCTCATTCCTGGACCTGCGCGACCTGTCCGGTCTCCTCCAGATCGTCGTGCGCCTCGACGACCTCGGTGAGGACACCTACAGGCGCATCATGAGCCTCGACATCGGCGACATCGTCGGCGTGGAGGGCTTCATCTACAAGACCAAGCGCGGGCAGCTGGTGCTGGCGGTCGGCGCGCTGACGTTGCTCACAAAGACCCTGCGCCCGCCGCCGGACAAGCACCACGGCCTCGGCGACACCGGCACCCGCTATCGCTACCGCGAGCTCGACCTGCTCGCCAACGAGGACACGCGCGCGCTGTTCATCACGCGCCACAAGATCGTCTTCGAGATCCGCAGGTGGCTGAACGAGCGCAACTTCATCGAGGTCGAAACGCCCGCCCTGCAGTCGCTCGCCGGCGGCGCCGGATCGCGCCCGTTTACCACCCACCACAACGCGCTCGACCGCGACCTCTACCTGCGTATCTCCGTCGAGCTGTTCCTCAACCGCTGCATCGTCGGCGGTATGGAGAACGTCTATGACATGGGCAAGGTGTTCCGCAACGAGGGCATCTCCCCGAAGCACTCGCCGGAGTTCACGATCATCGAGTTCATGTGCGCCTACTCCGACTACAACGATGTCGCGACCGTCACCGAAGAGATGTTCCGCGATGTCGCCCAGGCGGCGCTCGGACGCACGACGATCAAACGTAATGGCGAGGAGATCGACCTCGCAAAGCCCTGGCGGCGTGTGACGATGCGCGAGCTGATCCTCGAGCGCTTCGGCCTCGATTTCATGGAGTCAACGCGCGAGCAGCTCGCCGAGGTGCTCGACGGGCCGCTCGACCCCGACGCGAGCTGGGCGGACGTCGTCGCGGACATCTATTCCGAGAAAATCGAGTCGACGATCAACCAGCCGACACACGTCTTCGACTTCCCGATCGAGCCCTTCCCGATCACCAAGCGCCACTCCGTCCACCCCGAGCTCGGTGAGCACTTCGACGCGGTGATCGGCGGGATCGAGCTCGTCTCCGGCGACACCGAGCTGAACGACCCGGTCGACGAGTGGCAGCGCTTCGTCGACCAGCGCAAGCGTCGCGCCGTCGACGACGGCGACGTGCCCCACCCGAACGACGAGGAGTACACGCGCGCGCTCGAGTACGGTTACTCGCCGACCGCCGGCGGCGGCATGGGGGTCGATCGCCTTGTGATGATCCTCACCGAACGCGACACGCTGCGCGAGGTGATCCCGTTCCCGATTGTGAAGGACCTGAGGTGAGCTCGCCCTCCAAGCTCGATCTCGACCACGGGGTGATCGCCTCCTGTCGCGAGGCGGCAGCGCAGATCGCCGCGCAGGTCGGCGAGGAGACCGTGGGCAAGACGACCGTCTCGGTGCAGCGCACGGTCGCGCGACTGCTCGGCGTGGACGGCGTCAACGCGCTCGACGCGCCGCTGCCGAACGTGCTCGTCGACCACGTCGCCGACCGCGGCGAGCTCGGGCTGGGCATCGGCTACTGGCTCGGCAACGCGCTGCTCGCCGACGACGATCGCACCCCCCAGCAGATCGCCGAAGAGGTTGACGCGGGGCGGCTCGATCTGTGCGGGCTGCCGCGGGCGGGCGATGACGATACGATCAGAGCGCGAATCACGCGGGAGTGCGAGCGGTACATCGCCACGATCGTGGAACGCACACGCGAGCGCCACGAGTTGCGCGCGCAGCTGGGCGAGAGCCCACCGCCGCTGCGCTACGTGCTGACCGCAACGGGAAACGTCTACGAGGACGTCGTCCACGGCCTCGCGGTCGCCGAAGCGGGCGGGGACATCGTCGCGGTAATCCGCTCAACCGCCCAGAGCCTGCTCGACTACGTGCCCTACGGACCCACGACCGAGGGCTATGGCGGGACGTTCGCGACGCAGGCGAACTTCAGGATCATGCGCGAGGCGCTCGACGAGTTCTCGCGCGAGCACCGCCGCTACGTGCGCTTGTCGAGCTTCTGCTCGGGCCTGTGTATGCCCGAGATCGCGGCGATGGGCGCGATCGAGGGCTTTGACAACATGGTCAACGACGCCCTCTACGGGATCCTCTACCGCGACATCAACCCCGTCCGCGGCCTGATCGATCAGCGCGTCTCGCGGATGGTCAACGGTTACTTCGGCGTCGTCATCAATACCGGCGAGGACAACTACCTGCGCACGGCCGATGCGATCGAGGCGGCGCCGTCGGTCACCGCATCGCAGTTCATCAACCGCCAGCTCGCGCTCGATTCGGGCGTGCCGGACGCGCAGATCGCGCTCGGCGACGCGTTCGAGATCGACCCACCGCTGCGCAACGGCCTGCTGCTGGAGTGGGCGCAGGCGCAGCTCACGCGCGAGCTGTTCCCCGACTGCCCGGTCAAGTACATGCCGCCGACGCGACACATGGACGGCAACCTCTACCGCACGCACGCGACCGACTCGCTGTTCAACCTCGTCACAATCGCGACCGGCCAGGGCATCCAGACGATCGGCGTGCCGACCGAGGGGATCTTCACGCCGCACATCCACGACCGCGTGATCGGGCTGGAAAACTCAGGCTACGTGTTCGACACCGCCCGCGACCTCGGCGATGAGATCGAGTTCAAGCCGGGCGGGATCATCCAGACGCGCGCGCGCGAGGTTCTCGCGGGCGCCCACGCGCTGCTCGAGCGGATCGCCGCCGACGGCCTGTTCGCGGCGCTCGGCGAGGGCGTCTTCGGCGACGTCTGCCGCCGGCCCGACGAGGGTCGCGGAGTCGAGGGGATCGTCGCGACCGCCGAGGGCTACTTCGACCCGGTCAGCGAGCTGATGCGCGGGGCACCGAGCCGTGTCTAGGGAGGTCGATCTCACGCAGGTGAAGCCCTACGCCGACCATCTCGGCGACGGGATCGTGCAGTTCAGCTTCACGCTGCCAGTGCCTTACGGCCTGGCTGCCCGCAAGGCCGCTCAGGAGCTCGCTCGGAAGATGGGCTTCGAGCACCCTGAGGTCGTCCATTACCAGGGCCTGACCGAGGGCTATACGTACTTCGTGATGTTCGGCGAGTGCACGCAGACGGTCGACTTCGCGACGCTCAGCGGGGAGGGCTTCGAGATCGAGTACATGTCCGAGGACGAGATCGAAGCGTTCGCGCGCGAGCGGGTCGGTCGTCCGATCGTGGTCGTCGGCGCCGCGACTGGCACCGACACGCACAGCGTCGGGATCGACGCGATGCTCAACCTGAAGGGCTTTCACGGGCACCACGGCCTGGAGGGATATAGGGCGTTCGAGACGCACAACCTCGGCAGTCAGGTCTCGAACAGCGTGCTCGTCGCGCGCGCGATCGAGCTGAACGCGGACGCGATCCTCGTCTCGCAGACCGTGACCCAGCAGAACCTGCACATCTCCAACCTGACGGAGCTTGTCGAGCTCATCGAAGCGGAGGGCAAGCGCGGGCAGATGATCCTCACCTGCGGCGGTCCCCGCGTCTCGAACGAGCTCGCAAAGGAGCTCGGCTACGACGCCGGCTTTTCGAAGGGCACCTACCCGCATCATGTCGCGAGCTTCATTGTGCGCGAGCTGGCCGCGCGCCTGGCGGCCGCACCGGGCGAGGCGACCACCGCGGCCACCGCGGCCGGCGGGACGGGCGCCGTTGGCGCGAATGGCTGAGACCGGGGCGCCGAGCCTAGCGGATTTGCTCGCCGGCACGCGCCGGGTCGCGCTGGTGGGGCTGGCGAAGAACACAGGCAAGACGGAGACTCTCGCAGCGATCCTGCGAGAGCTGGCGCGACGAGGGACGCCCGTCGGCGTGACCTCGATCGGGAGAGACGGTGAGGCGCACGATGTGATCGACGCGCGGATCTCCAAGCCACGGATCGTCCTTGCGGCCGGCAGCTTCGTGGCGAGCACCGACGCGCTCGTGCGGGCGAGCGGCCTCGCGCATGAGCAGCTCGAACAGACAGGGGTGAGGACTCCGCTCGGGGAGGTCGTGATCGCGAGGCTCACGGAACGCGGCGCCGTCGAAGTCGCCGGCCCGAGCGCCGCGGCCGATCTGCGGACCGTCAGCGACGCGATGCTCTCATACGGCGCCGAGCGGGTGTTGATCGACGGCTCGATCGATCGCCGCGCGGCCTCCTCGCCGGCGGTCGCCGACGGCCTCGTGATCGCCACCGGCGCGATCCTCGGCGAGGAGATCGAGGCGGTCGTCGCGGCCACGAAGGACGCGGTCGATCTCGTAAGGCTGCCTGCGGCCGGAGACACCAGCGAGGACCTCGTACTGGAGCGCATGCTCGTATTGAACGCCGAGCCGGCGGAGATCGCCGCCTTGCTCGGCGATCATCCAGAAGCGAGCACATTCGCCGTCGAAGGTGCCCTGAGTGAGCGATTCCTTGAAGGCCTACTGGCGGCCCGGAGAGAGCGGGCCGGACGTGAGCTGAAGATCGTAGTCCACGACCCGACGAGGGTCTTCCTGGCGCAACACGGACCAGGCTGGTACCTACGTCAGGGTGTGAAGATCGAGGCCAGAACGACGATCGACCTGAAGGCGATCACGGTCAATCCCGTCGCGCCCCAATTGCATCGGTTCGACTCCAGGCAGCTACGCGAGCTGATCGAGGCGGCCGTCGGCCGGGTTCCAGTGCTGGACGTGCTCGACCGGGTTTACCTCGCCCAGCCAGGGCGCTGAGCTCCTGTCCGGTCTGGAGCCATACCGCTATGCGGCCGCAGAGGCGCCTCCACCGTTGGCGAAGTAGTCAGCGTTGATCTGCGTGTACTTCTGCCACTCGTTGGGAAGCTGATCCTCGGCGAAGCAGGCGTTGACCGGGCAGGCCTCGACGCAGGCGTCGCAGTCGATGCACTCCTCGGGGTCGATGTAGAGCATCTCGGCAGCGTCATAGCCGGGCTCGTCGGGCGTCGGGTGGATGCAGTCCACAGGGCATACCTCGACACAGGAGTTGTCCTTGGTGCCAATGCACGGCTCGGCGATTACGTAGGCCATTCGCTTCTTTCTTTTGAGTCGGTTTGCGAGGGCTTCCCTCCGGGAGACGCATATTGTACGAAGCATGCTCCTGCTTACCGGTGCGACCGGCCTCGTCGGCTCCGCGCTGCTGCGGCGTCTGATCGGAGAAGGCGCCCAGGTGCGCTGCCTCGTGCGCGATCCCCGGCGTCTGGGCGCCCAGCGCGTACGCGTGCAGATCGCCCTTGGCGACCTCGCCGACCCCCCGTCGTTTCGCAACGCGATGCGCGGTGTGGACGTCGTCGTGCACCTCGCCGCCTCGATCCGCGACCAGCCGCGCGGCTCGATCGAGGAGCTCAACGCGATCGCCACCTGGCGGATGGTGCGCGCCGCGCAGCGCGCCGGGGTCGAGCGCTTCGTGTTCTTCTCCGCGCTCGGCGCCTCCACCCACCACCGCGCGCGCTTCTTCCGCGCGAAGGCCCTCGCCGAGCAGGCAGTCGCGGAGGCCGAGCTGCGCAGCACCGTGTTCGCTCCCTCGATCGTCTACGCCCCCGGCGACCGCTGGCTGACGATGCTCGAGCGGATGTCGCTGCTACCGGTGATGCCGATCTCTGGGCGCGGCCGCGCCGTCTATCAGCCGATCTGGGCCGAGGACGTCGCCGACTGCGTGCTCGCCGCGCTACGGTCTGCGGCACCGGGCAGGGCGTCGAACGAGACCGAGCGCTTTGAGCTCGCCGGCCCGCAGACTTTCAGCCATGAGCAGATCATCCGCCTGGCGCTGCGCTCGCAGGGCCACAATCGCCCGCTGCTGCACGTGCCGACTCCGTTGGTCTCGCGCGGGCTGCGACTACTCGAGGCGACGATGGGGCAGCGCGCCTTCGCGACCTGGGACGAAGCAGAGCTGATGGAGGTATCGATGCTCTCCGCGCGGGGCGCCGCCGACGTGGAGAGCCTGGGGGTTATGCCACAGCCGATGGCGGCCGTGCTGGGACCGATCGGCAGCGAGCGGATTGCGACCGGAATATGACGCGAATGCGACGCGATGGGAATGCGATGGAAATGCGATGGAGATGCGATGGAGATGCGACGAGGATGTGTAGAGGCGCGACAACGGGTGCGACGGGAGTGCGACGATTGTGTGCCGGGAAGATAAAGGCCGGCCGAAGCAGGACATACAAAATGAACTGCGTGTAACTATGGTATAACGCGGTTCAAAAAGTATAACGAGCCCTCCGCCGTCTTTAGAAACCCGCCGGGCGTCGATCCGCCCACGGTCGTGCCTCTTCCAGCTGAGCGGCAATCCCGAGCAGCGCCGCCTCCCCCGCCGGGCGCCCGACGAGCTGAACGCCCAACGGAAGCCCGTCCTCGCCCTCGAACAGCGGCAGCGAGATCCCGGGCTGTCCCGCAGCGTTGAACACCGGCGTGAACGGGGTGAACAGGCCCGAGCGCGTGAACGTTGACATCGGATCGGTCGCGGCCGTGTCGAGCGTCCCCAGCGCCAGCGGGCGCTCGGCCAAGGCGGGCGTGAGCAGCGCGTCATAGGGCTCGAGGAACTCGGTCAGCTGACGCGCGAACGCCTGTAGCTGGACAGCCGCGCCGAGCCCCTGCGTCGCGTTCAGTTTCTGCACCATCGAGTAGATCGCCCAGCTCATCGGCTCCACATCGGCCGCCGTCACCTCGCGCCCGGCGATCATCCCCGAGGCGGCGATCGCGAGCGAGATGTAGATGCAGAAGACCGCGCCGAACAGCTCTGCCAGCCCCTCAACCTGCCACGGTGGCTCGACCTCCACGACTTCGTGCCCGAGCGCACGCAGCAACTCAGCCGCCTCGTCGACCGCTCGCGCACAGATCGGATCGACGGCGGCATCCGCAAGCGGCGGCAGCTTTGTGACGGCGATCCGCAGCGAGCCCGACCGCGCGGCAGAACCGCCACCGACAGCAGAGCCCCCACCAACAGCACTCACCGGCGCGCGCCCGACCGCCGCGGCGAACGGCTCAGATGGAGGCGGCGCCCAGGTCGCGTCGCCCGGCTCATAACCGGCGAGCACATCGAGGATCGCGGCCGTGTCGGCGACCGTGCGCGTCAGCACCCCGTCGATCTCGATCGGCGAGTCGCCGAGCACGGGCGCGAGCGAGATCCGGCCCCGCGCGGGCTTGAGTCCCACCAGCCCGCAGCAGGCCGCGGGAATCCGGATCGAGCCGCCACCGTCGTTGCCATGCGCGACCGGCACCATCCCGCTGGCCACGGCGGCGGCGGCGCCCCCTGAGGACCCACCGGGAGTGCGTTCCAAATCCCAGGGATTGCGCGTGGGGCCGAAGATACGAGCCTCGCTGACGGGCAGGATGCCGTACTCGGGGAGCGTCGTCGTGCCGACGATCACGAAACCAGCCGCGCGCAGGCGCCGCGTGACGTTGTGATCGTGATCGGCGATGTACTCGGCCATCAGCGAGCAGCCGTTGGTGAGCCGCAGGCCCTCAACCGCACGGTTGTTCTTAATGGCGATCGGAACTCCAGCAAATGGACGCTCATCGCCCGGCCGAACATCATCGGCAAGGGCAAGCGCACGCGCCGCATCAATCTCGACAAACGCATTCAGCTCGGGGTTCAGCTCCTCGATCCGCGCAAGCGAGATCTCGACCAGCTCGCGCGAGGAGACCTCCCCGGCACGCACCATCCCCGCGAGCTCGGTCGCGGAGCGGAACATCAGATCGCTGTTGGGCACTGTCTCCTCCTCTGATCGCCGGGTCGTTCATCATATGGGGGCGCCCACAAGGCGCCGCCCCCGTCAAGCATCAAGCCCAGAAAGCGAGTGCCATGAGCGCGGTTCAGTCAACTGCATCCGAGGTCCAGTCGGGCCTGGAAGGCGTCGTCGCCTTCGCCACCGAGATTGCCGAGCCCGACAAAGCCGGCGGCGCGCTGCGCTACCGCGGCGTGAACATCGAAGACCTGGTCGGCAGGATCCCCTACGAGCAGGTCTGGGGCCTGCTCGTGGACGGCCATTTCAAACCCGGCCTGCCACCCGCCGAACCGCACGCGCTGACCGTGCGCTCCGGCGATCACCGCGTCGACGTGCAATCGGCGCTGGCGATGCTCGCTCCCGAGTGGGGCTTTGGACAGCTGATCGACATCACCGACGAGGAGGCTCGCGACAACCTCGCGCGCGCCTCGGTGATGGCGCTCTCGTTCGTCGCGCAGTCCGCCCGCGAGGCGGGACAACCGCCCGTGCCCCAGGCGGAGATCGACGAGGGTAGGACAATCCCCGAGCGCTTCCTGATCCGCTGGCGCGGCGAGGCCAACCCCGACCACGTAAAGGCGATCGACGCCTACTGGGTCTCGGCGGCCGAGCACGGGATGAACGCCTCCACGTTCACCGCCCGCGTCGTCGCCTCGACCGGCGCCGACTGCGCCGCGGCGCTGTCGGCGGCCGTGGGCGCTCTCTCCGGCCCGCTGCATGGCGGCGCGCCCTCGCGCGTGCTGAAGATGATCGACGAAGTCGAACAGTCGGGCGACGCCGAGCGTTGGGTCAAAGACGCGCTTGACCGCGGCGACCGTTTGATGGGCTTCGGCCATCGCGTCTACCGCGCCGAAGACCCCCGGGCGCGAGTGTTGCGCCGCACCTCCCAGGAACTGAAATCCCCGCGCGTGCAGGCGGCCGAAGCGCTCGAGACGGCGGCGCTCGCCGAGCTGCAGGCGCGCAAGCCCGATCGCGTGCTCGCCACGAACGTCGAGTTCTGGTCGGCCGTCGTGCTCGATCTCGCCGAAGTTCCGCCGGATCTGTTCACGCCGATGTTCACCTGCGCGCGCGTGGCCGGCTGGTCGGCGCACATCCTCGAGCAGAAGCGCGAGGCGAAGCTGATCCGCCCGAGCGCGAAGTACGTCGGGCACGGGCCGCGCTCGGTCGCGGAAGTCGAATAGACCCAGACACCACAGAAGAGGGCCCGGCATCCTGCCGGGCCCTCTTGCCTGACTATCGACTTCCGAGCGAATTCCTTTAGCGGGAATCCACCGTCGGAGCCGCTCCTTACATCATCCCGCCCATGTCCGGCATGCCGCCGCCGGGCATACCGCCGGCGCCTTCCTTCTCCGGCACCTCAGCGACAATCGCCTCCGTGGTGAGGATGTTCTTCGCGATCGACGCAGCGTTCTGCAGCGCCGAGCGCGTGACCATCGCCGGGTCGATCACGCCCGCCGCGACGAGATCGACGATCTCGTTCGTGGACGCGTTCAGGCCCTGGCCTTTCTTGGCCTTGCGCACGTCGTTGACGACGACGGAGCCCTCGAGCCCCGCGTTCTCGGCGAGCTGGCGCAGCGGCTCCTCGAGCGCGCGGAGCACGATGTTCGCGCCCGTCCGCTCGTCGTCGGAGCCGTCAACCGACGCGCCATTCTCACCGAGCGAGACGGCCGCCGAGGCCTGCAGCAGCGCGACGCCGCCGCCGGGCACGATGCCCTCCTCGAGCGCCGCCCGCGTGGCCTGCAGGGCGTCCTCGACGCGGTGCTTCTTCTCCTTCATCTCCGTCTCGGTGGCCGCTCCAACCTTGACCACGGCGACGCCGCCGGAGAGCTTTGCGAGCCTTTCCTGGAGCTTCTCGCGGTCGAAATCGGAATCGGTATTCTCGACTTCGGCCTTGATCTGGTTGATGCGGCCCTTGATCGCCTCGGCGTCACCGGCGCCGTCGACGATCGTGGTCGTGTCTTTGGTCACGACCACGCGACGGGCGCGACCGAGCTGGGAGACCTCGGTGTTCTCGAGCTTCAGCCCGAGCTCCTCGGTGATCACCTCGGCGTTCGTGAGGATCGCGATGTCCTCGAGCATCCGCTTGCGGCGGTCGCCGAACCCGGGCGCCTTGACGGCCACGCCTGTGAAGGTGCCGCGCAGCTTGTTCACGACGAGCGTCGCGAGCGACTCGCCCTCGACGTCCTCGGCGATGATCAGGATCGTCTTGCCCGACTGGATGACCTGCTCGAGCACCGGCAGCACGTCGCGGACGGAGCCGA
This sequence comes from uncultured Solirubrobacterales bacterium, assembly GCA_963774785.1. GTDB lineage: Bacteria > Actinomycetota > Thermoleophilia > Solirubrobacterales > Solirubrobacteraceae > Palsa-744. The sequence goes on from CAVZGH010000001.1 coordinate 268,513, forward strand.
TCTTCTGGTTGGCGATCAGGATGTAGGGGTCCTCGAGCACCGCCTCCATGCGGTCCTGGTCGGTGACCATGTAGGGCGAGATGTAGCCCTTGTCGAACTGCATGCCCTCGGTGAACTCGAGGTCCATGCCGAACGTCTGGCCCTCCTCGACGTTCACGACGCCGTCCTTGCCGACCTTCTCGATCGCATCGGCGATCACATCGCCGATGTCGTCGTCGCCGGCGGAGATCGTCGCCACGCGGGCGATCTGGTCCTTGCCGGAAACCTCCTTTGACTGCGAGGCGATGTTCTTGACGACCTCGTCAACCGCCCGCTCGATTCCGCGCTTGAGCGCGAGCGGGTTGGCGCCGGCCGCGACGTTCTTCAGACCCTGCTTGACGATCGCCTGAGCAAGCACGGTCGCCGTCGTGGTGCCGTCGCCGGCGACGTCGTTGGTGGCCGTGGCGACCTCGCGCACGAGCTGGGCGCCCTGGTTCTCGAAGACATCCTCGACCTCGATCTCGCGAGCGATCGTGACGCCGTCGTTGGTGATCGTCGGCGCGCCGAACTTCTTGTCGAGCACGACGTAGCGGCCCTTCGGACCGAGCGTAACCTTGACGGCGTTCGCGACCGCATCGACGCCGGACTCCAGCGCCTTGCGTGCCTCGGAGCCGTACTTCAGTTCCTTGTGTGCCATATCAGTTCAGTCTCCTTATGCGACCTTGGCGAGAACATCCGACTCGCGCAACACGAGCAGATCCTCCCCCTCGATCTTGATCTCGGTCCCGCCGTACTTGCTGTAGAGGACCTCGTCGCCCTCCTTGACCTCCAGCGGGATGCGCTTGCCGTTCTCGTCGAGCTTGCCGTCGCCGATCGCGACGACCTTGCCCTTCTGCGGCTTCTCCTTGGCAGTGTCGGGGAGCACGAGACCGCTGGCGGTCGTCTGCTCCTCCTCGATTGCCTGCACGATCAGCCGATCGCCCAGGGGCTTGAGCTTCATGTTGAAAACCTCCGTCTTAGGAATACGTCCGGCGGCCGACGGCTCTCTCAATCGATCGCCGGACGCCTACTGGGCTGGCACTCTCAGACCGAGAGTGCCAACGACGCTCAATATACCCAAGCAGCGCGGTAAATCAAGGCCGGATTGGCAGTTGCCACCCGAGATTGCCACGAAGCGGCCGGGAAGCTAGCAGAGAACGGCCTGAACCTCGGCCAAGCGGGTCGGGGCTTTTCGGACCCGGACTTGGAGGCCCGGAATCTCCCGATGGTTGCAAACCACCACCTCGGACCGGGCCGGGTCCGGGACGAAAAGCCCCGGTCCCGCGCTAATTTTGGGCGCCCCCGAAACCTTTCATCGCCTCGGTCATCCCACTTGGCTTGTCCATGATCTGGGAGAAGCGCACGACGGTGACGGTGTCTTCCGGGGAGACCGAGCGCCCGTAGATCTGTTCGAGGAAGCTGATCAGCTCCTCGTGGCGGCGGAACTCGGGGTTGTCGTGCTTAATGTCTCGCGGCGAGAGGTCAGCGATCTTGGTCACCTCGACCTGGTCGATCACCGCTTCGAAGATCCGTTCCCGCGGCGAGTACTGGTAGCCGATCGTGACGAGCACCGCCTGGTTCTTGCGGTACTTGCCGGACTTGTCGCCGAGCCGGATCGTGGCCGTCTTGCGACCCCGCATCAGCTCGTCGGCGAAGATCGTCGAATAGAAGTTGAGGACCTGCACGACCGGGCAGGCTATCGGTCTTCTCGCAAATAGGCCAGCGCGCGCTGCACCATTTCGCGCTCGGCGGCGTGGGTGAGGGCCGTCCGGGCCTCTCGCAGGTCGATCCAGCGGGCCTCCTCGACCTCGTCGTCGTGGTCGGCGGTGTCGCCGGAGAGGTAGTTGAAGAGGTAGAAGGTGACCGACTTGGGGATCGTGCGCCCGTCACGACGGTACCAGTAGCGCACCTCGCCCAGCTCGCGGACAAGCTCGACCGAAACCCCCGTCTCCTCACGCACCTCGCGCTCTGCCGCCTGCAGTGTGTTCTCACCCGGATCGACGTGCCCCTTCGGCAGCGCCAGCACGCGCGAGCCGTCGGGCGCGCGGCGGGTGGGCACGATCACGACGACCCGCTCGCCGCGCAGCACGACCCCACCGGCCGAGATCTCCTGCGCGCGCGGCAACCCGCCAGACTTCTGCTTGCCGCTCGGCCTCTGCCTACCACCGCGCTTGCCACCGCCGGCTTTGCCTTTGCCGCCAGGCTTCTTACCGCCGCCCCTAGAAGACATATTGCTGCAGTGCCTCCGGGTCGTGCACCACCAACCGTCCGCGCCCCTGCGAGATCACCCCGGCACGCTCGAGCACCGCAAGGAAGCGACTGGCCGACTCGCGCGAGGACCCGGCCAATTGCGCGAGATCCGCCTGGGTGGCGGTGACGAGCACATCCGAGCCGTCGCCGCCCTTGACACGCTCCTGCGCGACGAGCTCGCTCAGGACAACCGCCACGCGGCTCTGGACCGTCTGAAAGGACTGGCGCGAGAGGCGCTCGTTGGTCTCGCGCAGGCGCCGGCCGAGCGCGATCACCAGGCGCGCGGAGATACCGGGGTGCTCGATCATCAGCCGGCGCATGTCCGGACCGAGCACCGCGACCACGGTCGTCGACTCGATCGCCTCGACGGTGGCCGAGCGGCGCTCGTCCTCGAACAGTGCAAGCTCGCCGAAGATGTCGCCCGGGCCGAACGTCGCGAGCGTGAGCGTGCGCCCGCCGGAGTGCTCGCGCACCGCGCGGGCTCGGCCGGAGCGGACGATGTAGCAGGTGTCGCTCGCGTCGCCCTCGCGGAAGACGACCTGCCCCGGCTCGAACGCGCGGGGAACGGCGAGGTCGGCGATCCGCTCGAGATCCTCCTGCTCGAGCGTCGAGAACACGGGCACCCGCGCGAGCAGCTCGACCACATCCGCTGAGCGCATTCCCGCCATGCAGGCAGGCATATCACACGTGGCGAGCCTGCCTGGGAAGGGTCCGCCCGGGCGGCGCCGCGATCCCCTGCTTCACCACCACTTACCCATCGACGATCGTGCCCCGCGACCGGCTCGGCGAGCGCCGGCCGGCGCTATCTTCCCTGCTGGATGATCCTCGCCAAGCAAATCCCCTCGCTGGCCGCGGTCGGCGCCGTCGGCGCGCTGCTGTGCTTGCCCGCGGCCTCGCTGGCCGGGGCCGGAGCCGGCGCCACGGGCGCCTCGCCGGCCAGAGCCGGCGCTGCGAATGCGAGCTCCAGCGTTGCGAACTTGAACGCAACCACGCGCTCCACCGCCGGGAAGACCACAACCGCCGCTGAGCGCCGGCTTCTGCAGTCCCCGCAGCTGTGGGCCACGATCGACGTCTGCAACCCCTCCGATCAGCCGAACACGGTCGGCGTGCGCGGCTCGATGCCCGGCGACGAACACTCGACGGACCAGATGTACATGCGCTTTCGCCTGCAATACCTCGACAGCTCGACCAAGCAATGGATCGACCTGCCCAACGGCGCAGAATCCAACTACGTCGCCGTCGGCGCCGCCAAGACAGCGCGCCAGACCGGGCGCAGCTTCCAGCTGGTGCCGGTCGCGGGCAAGCCCACCGTGACGCTGCGCGGCGTCGTCAGCTTCCAGTGGCGTCACGGATCGACCGTCGAGTACACCGTCTCGCGACCGACAACCGCCGGCCACGACAGCCTCGCGGGCGCCGACCCGAAGGGCTACAGCGCGGCGGAATGCCCGCTCGGCTGAAACGGGCTGATACCAGCCGAGATAGCGGCTCGCTGACCAAGCCAGACAAGGACGCTCCGAGCGAAGTGTGCTTGGCACACGAGTGAGGGGGGACGCAGAGGACGCAGTATGGCGCCGTGCCAGCGCGCCGCTATCCGAATAAGCGCGGGTCGTTTGTGATGATCCCGTCAACGCCGAGCGCGGTCAGCCGGGCGATCTGCGCGGCGTCGTCAACTGTCCAGGCGTAGAGCTCGCCGCCGCCGTCTGCCACCGCGCGCACGAGCGCCGGAGTGATCAGCCGCCAGTGGGCCATGATCGCGTCGAAGCGACCGGCGAGCAGCGCCGCGCGCACGCGTCGGGGCAGGAGCGCGCGATAGCCGCTCAGGATCACCAGCGCGGGGATCGCCGTGAGCATGTCGGTCGTATAGTCGCGCCGCAGGCGCGGCACCGACCAGCCGACGCGCAGGCCCGGCTCGAGCGCACGCATCGCGTCGAGCTCGTCGACGTACATCCCGCTCACGAGCGAGCGCTCGACGAGGCCGGCGTCACGCAGCGCCTGCACAACGCGCCGGCCGTAGCCGGGGATCTTCACGTCGACGTCGAACCCCACGCCCGCGAACTCATCGCCCGCGAGGTGCGCAAGCCCCTGCGCGAGCGTCAGCGGCGTCCCCTCGTGCAGCGCCTCGTAGTCATGGGCGAGCAGCAGCTCCCCGCTGCCGTCGATGTGCTCGGAGAGCACATCGAACTCGATCATGTCCACTCCCGCCGCAAGCGCCGCGCGAAAGCTCGCGAGCGTATTGCCGGGAGCAAGCAGGTCGGCACCCTTGTGGCCCACCCGCAGAGGACGCTTACGTGGAGACTTCCCCATGGCGCCCACGATGCCAGACGGCGCGGCCGGTTGGGTGGGTCAGAGGAGGCGCGCGACCGGCTCAGGCTCAGGCGCTGAGCGTGAGACGGCGCGGACCCGCCGCGAAACCAAGCTCGAGCAGCGTCTCGGCGAGCGGTGAGGCGATCGCCGTAGCGCCGTCGATCCGCTCGAGCGCGAGCTTCGGCACGCGGCCTGAACGGACCGCCTCGGCGAGCGCCGCGAGCGCGTCGAGGAGGAGCTCGTCGTCGCGGTCCGAGGACGTCGCTCGGTCGCGGCCGCCCACGGAGGACGCAACGCGGCCGGCGAGCGTCAGCAGACCGCGGCCGCCGCGCTCGACGTACAGCGCCGGCTCGTCCTCGACGAGCACGACATACGCGCCGGCGACACGCGCCGGGCGGCGCTCCCGCTCCTGGTCCTCGCGCTTCGGCCACGCCAGCGCCGCTCCGTACGGCTGCGCCGGGTCGGCCGCCGCAAGCACGAGCGTGCGCCGGCCGTCCTCGGCCGTCTTCGCGCTCGATCCGCGCGCGGAGCGCAGCCGCTCGACCGCGCCCGGCAATGCGAACTGCGCGCCGCCCATTCCCTCGACGAAGTAGCCGCGACGGCAGACGCCGAGCGTCTCCAGGTTGGCGAACGTGTCGTAGAGCATCGCGAAGCCACCCCTGACGCCCTCGGCCAAGACCTGCTCGCGCGTGACGATGCCATAGCGCTCGAGCAGCAGCTCGGCGAGCGCGCGCCGGCGCTCCGGGCCGGACGCGGCCGGCGCTCCGGCCGGCGCAAAGATTGCATCGGTCAGCGACCAGCGCCCCTGCACCTGGCCCTGCGCGCCGGCGCGCCGTTGGCCGAAGCGACGGACCGACCCCCTCGCGCGCGGGCGCTCCTCAGTTCGTCCGCGCGCGAGCGTCAGTCGTGGCGCGCGCAGCGGCGCCCACGCGTCATTCGTCGCCTCGCCCGCCCAGACGAGATCCCACAGCGCCTCGCGCAGCGCCTCGGCGGGCAGCTCGACCTCGGCGATCAGGTCGCTGAAGAAGCACGGGCTCTGCGCCAAGCGCGCACGGATCCGGCCGATCTCCGATCGGTCGTGCTCGGGCGTGTCGGCCGAGACCGACGCCACGCTCGTTGCCACCGTGGCGAGCACCGAAACGCCGGCAGCGCCGGCAGCGCGCTCGCCCGGCGCCGCGCGCCGACTCGAGGACGGCGGCCCGATCAGCGGCGCGTCCTCGCGGAGGTACAGCGCAACGCGGCCGGAGCGTCCGCTCGGGCCGGCGCCGACCCAAACGAGCTCGCCGCTCGCGCAGAGCGAGTCCAGCCACGACGGCGAGTACGCGCCGATCCTCCGCGGCAACACGTCGCGCTCCCAAATCTCCGCCGGCAGCGCGATGCCCTGCAACGGGACGAGCGTTTCGCGCAGACGATCGATGCCAGCGCCGGCGCTGGCGTGACGGTCGATGCCCTGCCACGCGGGCAGGAACGCGGCGAGGTCACGCTGATCGGCCGGCTCGATCTCCTTGCGCAGCGCGGCCAGCGACGCGCGGCGCAGGCGGCGCAGCACCTCGACCTCGCACCACTCCCGTCCCGTGCCGCCCGGCCTGAGCTCGCCACGCACGAGCTGGGCGTCGCGCTCGAGCTCGCGCAGCACCGCGCTCGCGTCAACGCCGTAGCGTTCGCGCAGCTCCTCGCTCGTGAACGGTCCGTGCGTGCGCGCGTAGCGCGCAACGAGCACGCGCAGCGCGTCAGGCACGTCGGCGAGGAACGCCTCCGGCAGGCCGCCCGGCGGCGCCGCGCCGAGCGCATCGCGGTAGAGCCCCGCCTCGTCGGCCGCGATCCAGCGCCGCTCGCCGCCGAGACGCAAGCCGATTGCCCGCCGTTCGCGCTCGAGCTCGGCCAGCAGTGGCGCCGGATCCACCCCGGCAAACGTGCGCGTCGCGATCTCCTCGGCGTTGAGGTCGCCGACGTGGCGCAACACGTCGTGCAGACCGTCGCGGCCGGTCGCCTGCGTGATCTCCGAACGGTGCTGCAGGTCGTCCTCGACGCGCGCCAGCGCATCGGCGTCCAGCAGCTCGCGCAGCTCCTCCTGCCCGAGCAGCTCGCGCAGCAGGTCGCGATCGAGCGACAGCGCCGCCGCGCGGCGCTCGGCGCTCGGCGTGTCGCCCTCATACATGTATGTCGCGACGTAGTCGAACAACAGGGAGGAAGCGAACGGCGAGGCCGTCTGCGTCTCGACCTCGACGAGCGCGATCTCGCGTGTCTGCAGCTTGCGCAGCAGCTCTTGCAGGCCCGGCACGTCGAGCACGTCGCGCAGGCACTCGCGGTAGGTCTCGAGCACGATCGGAAAGTCGGCGTAGCGGCGTGCGACCTCGAGCAGGTTCTGTGCCTTCAGCCGCTGCTGCCACAGCGGCGTGCGTTTGCCCGGATACGCGCGCGGGATTAAAAGCGCGCGCGCGGCGTTCTCCCGAAAGCGCGCGCCGAATAGCGCCGAGCCGCCGAGCTCGGCGACGATCGCCTGCTCCACCTCGGCCGGCTCGATCGCGATCAGCTCGGCCAGATCGAACCCCCGCCCACCCAGCGCCTCGACCTCGTCGGCGTCGAAGTCGGGCAGGTGCAGCACGATGCCGTCATCGGAGGAGATTGCATCGGCCTCGATGCCGAGCCGCTCGCGGATCCGGGCCGACAGCGCGAGCCCCCACGCCGAGTGCACGCGCCCGCCGAACGGCGAGAGCACGCACAGGCGCCAGTCGCCGATCTCGTCGCGAAAGCGCTCGAGCACGATCGTGCGCTCGCTCGGCAGTACGCGCGTCGCGTCCTGTTGCTCGCGCAGATACGAGAGCAGGTTGCGTGCCGCGCGCTCGTCGAGGTCGTAGCCGTCCTGCAGCGTCTGCGGCTGCTGCCCGACCGCCCAGCGCGAGAACGCCCCGATCGCCTCGCCGAGCTCCTTCGGGCGCCCAACCGAGTCGCCCTTCCAGAACGGCACCGCCCCCGGCGCGCCTGGCGCCGGCGTGACGATCACGCGGTCGCGACCGATTTCCTCGATCCGCCACGTCGAGGCGCCGAGCAGGAACGCCTGGCCGGGGCGCGCCTCGTAGACCATCTCCTCGTCGAGCTCGCCGACACGCCGGCCGTCGGGGAGCGTCACCGCGTACAGACCGCGATCGGGAATCGTGCCGGCGTTTGCGACCGCCAGCTGGCGTGAGCCCTTGCGCGCGCGGATCGTGCCCGCGACACGATCCCAGACGATCCGCGCGCGCAGCTCACCGAACTCCTTCGACGGATAGCGCCCGTCGAGCATGTCGAGCACGTTCTCGAGCAGCTCGCGCGAGAGCTCGGCGTAGGAGTGGCTCCCCGTGACGAGCGCATGCAGCTCCGCGACGGCGATCCCGCCGTCACCCTGCTCGCCTTTGCCCGGTTCGGCCGAAACGGCGATCGCGACGATCTGCTGCGCGAGCACGTCGAGCGCGTTACGCGGCACGACCGTCGGCTCGATCGCACCTTCGTGCATGCGCCGCGCAACGACCGCACACTCCAACAGATCCCCACGGAACTTCGGAAAGATCCGCCCGCGGCTGACGTCATCGACGTTGTGCCCCGCACGACCGATCCGCTGCAGCCCACGCGCGACCGACTTCGGCGACTCGATCTGCAACACGAGGTCGACCGCGCCCATGTCGATACCGAGCTCGAGCGAGCTGGTCGCGACGAGACACGGCAGCTCACCGGCCTTCAACAGCTCCTCGACCTTCGTGCGCTCCTCGCGCGCGAGCGAGCCATGGTGTGCGCGCGCGATCTCCAGCGGTGCGGCCGGCTCCGGCGCGGCGGGTCCCTGCTGCTTTGCCGCCAGCTCGTTCAACCGCAACGCGACGCGCTCGGCCGAGCGACGGTTGTTGACGAAGATGATCGTGGACCCACGAGCTTTGCCCGCCTGGGCCCATGTGCCCTGCACGAGCTCGAGCAGCTCCGGGTAGATCGCCGGCCAGATCGAGCCACGCGTCGACTCGCCCCCCGCGACCGGCTCGAATGGATCGGCGCTCGGATCGATCGCGCCCCCCGGTTCGCTCATCGACTCGACCGGCACCTCGATCCGCAGGTCGAGCTGCTTCTGCCGACCAGCATCGATGATCGTCACCTCGCGGCGCGGGCCGACGAGGAAGCGTCCGACCTCGGCGAGCGGGTTCTGCGTCGCCGACAGGCCAATCCGCTGCACCGGACGCCCGGCCTGACGCTCGAGGCGCTCGAGCGTCAGCGCGAGGTGTGAGCCGCGCTTGCTCGCCGCGACCGCATGGATCTCGTCGACGATCACAGCCTCGACCTCGTCGAGCATCGCGCGTGCCTGTGAGGTGAGGATCAAGTACAGCGACTCGGGCGTCGTGATCAGGATGTCGGGCGGCCTGCGCGCCATCGCCGCGCGCTCGCGCTGCGGCGTGTCGCCGGTGCGGATGCCGACCGTGACCTCCTCGGCGCCAATCCCGCGCAACGGTGTGCGCAGATTGCGCTCGATGTCGTACGCGAGCGCCTTCAGCGGGCTGACATAGACGACGCGCGTGCCGCGCGTGCGCGCACGTGTGACCTTCTCGCCCGCAGCCCTTCCGCTGCCGGCCTCCTGCTCGGAGGCCTTCCCGTCGGAGGCCTTCCCGTCGGAGACCTTCCCGTCAGAGGCCTTCCCGTCAGAGGCCTTCTCCTCCTGCGCCCACTCTGCGCTGAGCCGATCGAGCGCCCACAGGAACGCCGCGAGCGTCTTGCCCGATCCGGTCGGCGCCGAGAGCAGAACGTTCTCACCGGCGGCGATCGCCGGCCACGCTTTCGCCTGTGCCGGCGTCGGCGCGTCGAACGCACGCTCGAACCACTCGCGGACCTTCGGCGTGAAGCTGGAGGGAGGCACTCCTTTGAGGCTAGCGGGCGACGCTCGGTGAATTTGCGTGCGGTCGAGACGCACGCGCGCGTCAGCGAATCCCGTCGAGCAGCTCCCCGGCAGAGTCGAGCTCGAGTGCCCGCGCGAGCGCGACAACAGTGTCCAGCAGCGGCGAGCGCTGAGAGCGCTCGAGCAGGCTGACCGCGGTGCGATCCAGCCCGCACAGGTCGGCGAGAGCTTCTTGGGAGACGCCGAGCGCCTCGCGGCGCGAGCGCAGGTTCGCGGCGAACCGCAGGCGGGCGTTCTGCTCGGTTTGCATGCCGGCACCCTCTCATGAAGCAGACGAGACATCTACGGACAGCTGTCTTCGGCCCCCTATCGACTCCGACTCATCACGCATGCCCTATGCAGGCATCTCACTGGTCCCAAGGCCTTCCCGGACGCCGCAGCGAGGGTGGCTACGGCGCCCGCGGAGACCTGGCGTCGGGGGGACACCCCGATCTCATCTCGAGCACCGCCGGAGAGGGAGTGACGATGCCCAAGCCTTGGGGGGTGCTGATCGAAGGACGCTGAGCGGCGCGCCCTCGCAGCGGCACCGCAACTCGCCCCATCCTCCCCCAGTCTAGTTCCAAATATATGATTTTGCAAGGGGTATTTCAGCGCGATCGCAACGCGTTGTTTCTGTCCTCTGGAGAACCGATGTTTATGATCCTCGCCGACGCTGCAATCCAGGGAGATCCCCAGCCCGAGCATGCCTCCCGTGCGAGAACAGGAATGAGACAGAGATGCCCAGAGGAAAGTCGAACGATCCCGACAAACCCGACAACAGGCCGAGGGCCCCATGGTCAGATCCCGACCTGCGCGAGCCGCGCTACTCCCAGTCACTCGAGCGCGGGCTCGCGATCCTCGGCTGCTTCAGCTCCGAGCGTCCCGTGCTCGGGATCGCCGACATCGCCGACGAGCTCGAGATGAGCCGCTCGACCACCCACCGCTACGTGATCACGCTCGTCGCGCTCGGCTACCTCGAGCAGGGCGCTTCGCGCAAGTATCGCCTCGGCCTGCGCGTCACCGACCTGGGGATGTCCGCGCTCGACTCCACCGGGCTGCGTGAGCACTCACACCCCGAGCTCGAAGAGTTGCGCCAGCGCACCTCCCACACGGCTGGCCTCGGCGTGCTCGACGGCGAGGAGATCGTCTATATAGATCGCGCACGCGGCTTTCGTCGAGAGTTGGGTGAGACCAAGCTCGATCCGCAGCCGGGCTCGCGCCTGCCGGCCTACTGCACCGCGATCGGCAAGCTGCTGCTCGCCTACCTGCCGGAGCACGAGCAGCGTGAATTGCTCGCGAACATGACGCTGACCAAGCTCGCTCCCAACACGATCACGGCCAAGAAGGCGCTGCGCGACGAGCTCGAGCGAATTCGCCGAGAGAGCTTCGCCGTCAACGACCAGGAGCTTGCGCCCGAGCTGCGTACGTTCGCCGCCCCCGTGCGCGACCAGATGGGGACGGTGCGCGCCGCCGTCAACCTCTCGGCCCCCGGTGCGAGCACCCCGCTCGCGGAGCTCGTCGGCTCGCTCGGGCCACAGCTCGTCGCGACCGCCGAACGCATCTCCGCGAGCCTCGGCTACCGTGACGACGACGAGTAGAGCCGCGGTCAAATAGCCTTCCGGGCCGTGATCCCGGCCCCGATCAGGCGCGTCCTGCCGCTGCTCTGCGCGCCCCTGCTAGCGCTCGGCGTCTCGGCATGCGCGAGCACTTCGAGCGTGAGCTCCTTCAAAGGCGAAGAACACGCAGTCGCCCAGGCAATCGCCGATCTGCAGAGCTACGGGACCGCCGGCGAAGCGCAGAAGATCTGCTCGGACCTGCTCTCGCGCGCCGTCGTCGCGCGACTGAGCTCCTCACGGGGCGGCTGCAAGCAGGCATTGAAAGGCCAGCTCTCCCAGGTCGACACGCCCGAAGTGAGGGTCGAGAAGGTCCATCTGCACGGCGCGAGGAGTGCGAGCGCCGAAGTCAAGAGCACCTACGCCGGCAAGACCAAGCTCACGACGGTGACTCTCCTCAAGGAAGACGGCGCCTGGAAGATCTCCAAGCTGATGTGAGTCCACTCCATCTGAGCTGATCGAGGATCGAGCTGAGCAAGGACGCAGGGAGCATGGCGTGCGGAGTAGCACGCGAGCGACTGAGGACGCCGCTCAGCGAAGTGCCATCGGTCAGCTCAGAGCGCGACCGTACTGGCGCTCGTAGTACTCGCGGTAGTCGCCGGAGCGGATCGGCTCCCACCACCAGGCATTGTCGCGATACCAGGCGACGGTTTCCGCGAGACCCTCCTCGAAGCGCACCCGCGGCTCCCAGCCGAGCGCGCGGACCTTGCTCGAGGAGAGCGAGTAGCGGCGGTCGTGACCGGGGCGGTCGGTGACGTACTCGATCTGGGACTCCTCGGCGCCCGTCAGCGCGATGATGCGCTTGACCACGTCAACGTTCGCGCACTCATCGGGGCCGCCCGCGTTGTAGACCTCGCCGGGAACGCCGTGCTCGAGCACGTGACCGATCGCGCGCGCGAAGTCGGTCGCGTGGATCCAGTTGCGCACCTGCATCCCATCGCCGTACACCGGCAGCGAGTCGCCGTGGAGCGCGTTCAGGATCATCAGCGGGATCAGCTTCTCTGGGTATTGATAAGGGCCGTAGTTGTTCGATCCGCGACAGATCACCGCCGGCAGCTCGTAGGTGTGGAAGTAGCTCTGCACGAGCAGATCCGCGCCTGTCTTCGTCGCCGAATATGGGGACGAAGGACGCAACGGGCTCTCCTCCGTGAACGAGCCCTGCTCGATCGAGCCGTACACCTCGTCGGTGGAGACCTGCAGGTAGCGCAGCCCCTCCCCGCGCGCGGCCTCGAGCAGCACGTGCGTGCCGAGCGCGTGCGTCTTCACGAAGGCGTCCGGCTCGGCGATCGAGCGGTCGACGTGCGTCTCCGCGGCGAAGTTCACGATCGCGTCGGGCTGTCCGGCCTCGATCGCGCCGGCGACCGCCTCGGGGTCCTCGATCGCACCGCGTACGAAGCGATAGCCGGGCGCCTGCGCGACCTCCTGCAGGTTCTCCTCACGTCCGGCGTACGTCAGCTTGTCGAGCACCGTCACCGCGTCGCCCTGCTCTTTCACGCGCAGACGCACGAACGTCGATCCGATGAACCCGGCGCCGCCGCACACAAGAAGTTTCATGCGCGCATCATCCCATTCCTAGCCGCGAGATAGCCGGCGAGGCCGTCCTGCCACGGCGGCATCGGCAGCACGTCGTCGCGTTCGGACTCGAGCACTGAGTAGGCCGGTCGCGGCGCCGGGCGCGCCATCTGCTCGCTGCTCGCCGGCTCGACGCGGCAGTCGACCTCGGCCTGGCGGAAGATCTCCTTGGCAAAGCCGTTCCACGAAACCGACCCTGCGCCCGTAAGGTGGACGAGGCCGCGCACCTCACGTTCCAGCAGACCGAGGATCGCCGGCGCCAGGTGACCGGACCACGTCGGCGAGCCGACCTGGTCGGTCACGACCTGCACGGCATCGCGCTCGCCCGCGAGGCTCAACATCGTGTCGACGAAGTTCTTCCCGTCAACGCCATACAGCCAGGCCGTACGCACGACCGTGTGCGATTGGGAGGCCGCCAGCACCTCGTGCTCCCCCGCGAGCTTCGTCTCGCCGTACACCGAGCGCGGCCCGGTCGGATCGCGCTCCACGTACGGACGCTCGTTGCCCTCCGCGTCGCGCGGGGCGGCGCCGTCGAACACGTAGTCGGTCGAGACGTGCAAGAGCGGCGTGCCGGTCTGCGCCGCCGCGCGCGCGAGGTTGCCGGCGCCGGTCGCGTTGACGGCATGGGCGAGCTCACGCTTTGACTCCGCGCCGTCAACATCGGTCCAGGCGGCACAGTTGATCGTCGCCTCCGGGCGCTCCCTCGCGAAGAACGCCCCCACCGCCTGAGCGTCGGTGATGTCGAGCTCGGGCAGATCGATCGCGATCAACTCGTGGCCACCGCGCTCGCCCAGGCGCAGCACATCGTGGCCGAGCATTCCCGCGGCGCCGGTGATCAGTATCCGCATTTACCTTTTGACACGGTCGTAGATGATTCGGGTCCCGCCCACCCAGGACGCAGGGAGCGTGGCGTACGGAGGTACGCGAGCTGGCCGATTAGTCGATCGCATCTGATCGACAATCGGCAAGGACGCCGATCCGGCGCCGGCATACGGTCGTGTCACAAGATCGAGATGTCGGAGTTGTCGCCAACCATGAACCGGTATGCGCGGGGCTGGCGGTCGCCGCGGCGGATCGTCACGTTGCGGCCCAGCAGCGAGGACTCCATGCGCCCGTCGAGGTCGCACACCGAGGAGCCCGCCAGCAGGATCGAGTGCTCGACCTCGGCATCGTTGATCGCGCAGTTCTCGCCGATCGCCGTATACGGCCCGATGTAGCAGTCGCGCAACCGCGCGCCGGCGCCGATCACCGCGGGTCCGCGCACGGTCGTGCGCTCCAGGCGCGCGCCGGCCTCGATCACCACGCGCCCGTCCACCTGCGAGTCGATCAGCTCGCCGTCGTGGCGTTCCGTCAGGTTGTCGAGGATCAGGCGATTGGCCTCGAGCATGTCCTCCAGGCGCCCCGTGTCCTTCCACCAGCCGCGCACGATGTGTGGCTCGACGCGCTGCCCACTGTCGACGAGGTGCTGGATCGCGTCGGTGATCTCGAGCTCCCCGCGCGCCGATGGCTCGATCGCTCGGGCGGCGTCGTGGATGCCGGCGGTGAACATGTACACGCCGACGAGCGCCAGGTCGGTCGCGGGCTCCTTCGGCTTCTCGACGAGCCTCACCACGCGACCCACGCCGGTCGAATCGCGCGAATCGGGCTGAGCGAGCTCGGCGACCCCGAAGTTCTCCGGGTCAGGGACCGGCGTCAGCAGGATCAGGGCATCCGGCTCGTGCTCGACAAATGCCGCAACCAGGTCGGAGATTCCGCCCTGCAGCAGGTTGTCGCCGAGGTACATCACGAACGGGCTCTCTCCGAGAAAGGGCTCGGCGGTCAGCACCGCGTGCGCCAGGCCCGCGGGCTCGTCCTGCACGATGTAGGTGATCTGCACGCCGAACTTCGAGCCGTCGCCGGCGGCCTCGCGGATCTCATCCCCGGTCTCCGGCGCGATGATGATCCCGACCTGTTCGATCCCCGCCGCCGCCATCGCCTCGATTCCGTAGAACAGGACGGGCTTGTTCGCGACCGGCACGAGCTGCTTGGCGCTCGTGTGCGTGATCGGGCGCAACCGCGTGCCCTTGCCGCCGGAGAGAATCAGTCCCTTTAACGGCTCCATCGGATCTCCAAGTCGGGAGGGGGTACTGGGGGAGGGCCTGCCCTCCCCCAGCCTAACCGCGTGCCCTTGCCGCCGGAGAGGATCAGGCCCTTGAGTGGCTCCATTGGTCGTGGAGCCTAATGGACCTGAGCTCACACTGGTGAGGGGCCGGGGGGGAGAACCTGCCTCCAAGCAAAAGGGAGGGGGCTCGGGGGGAGGGCCTGCCCTCCCCCACCTAGACCCTGTGGAGGGTTGCGTCCGGCGCTGCTGGTAGGCATGGCCGGTCCCTCGCGTGGTTGTGGGGATCTTTGTAGCCGCGCGACTTGTCCTCGCGCGGTGCCCACAACCGCATAGGAGGAACCGGCGATGGCTGTGAAGGTTATGACGCTCGTCGGTCTGGACGTGCACGCGCGCCAGACGCACGCAGCGATCGTGGATCTGTCGAGCGGGGAGCTGCGTGTCAGCAAGCTGCGGATGGCACCGGTGGAGGTGGTGTCGTTCCTAGATGGCCTGGGGCCCGGAGTGCTCGCCGTCTATGAGGCCGGCCCGACAGGGTTTGGTCTGGCCAGGGCGGGCAGGGAGCGAGGGATCGACGTGCGCGTGGCAGCACCGGGGTCGATCCCCAAGGGGCCGGGTGATCGCGTCAAGACCGACCGGCGCGATGCGATCAGGCTGGCGAGGCTGCTGGGCGCCGGCGAGCTGAGCTTCGCGTTCGTGCCGAGCGTCCAGGACGAGAGCTTTCGTGATCTGGTGCGCTGCATCGAGGACGTCCGCGGCGATCTGATGCGCGCCCGCCATCGCCTGTCGAAGTTCCTGCTGCGCCGCGGCGAGCGCTACCCGGGCCCCGGCTCTGCGTGGACGGCCAAGCACCTGGCCTGGTTGCGCTCCCACCAGCTTCAGGACCCCTGCGCGCAGGGCGCGTTCGTTGACTACCTGGCCGCGGTCGAGCTGCTCGCCGGCCGCCGTGTCACGCTGATCGGTGCGCTCGAGCACGCGCTGCCCGACTCCAGCCACGCCGCAGTGGTCGCCCGGCCGCGCTGCTTCAGGGGGATCGACACGCTCTCCGGTGCCGGGCTCTCGGCGGAGATCGGCGACTGGCGGCGGTTCCCGCGGCCCACGCTGCTCTCTGGGGTTCCTGGGGATCGTGCCATCCGAGCGAACCTCGGACACCAAACGCCGACAAGGCTCGATCACCAAGGCCGGCCCTGGCCACGCACGCCGGCTGCTGGTCGAGGCCGCCCATCACTACCGCTACCAGCCACACATCGGCGCGACACTCGCACGCCGCCAAGAGGGACAAGACCCGCGCGTCATCGAGATCGCCTGGCGCGCCCAACGACGCCTGCACCAGCGCTGGCAGCACCTGCACGAGCAGCGACGCAAGCCCGCCGGGGTCGTCGCGATCGCCTGCGCCCGCGAGCTCGCCGCGTTCCTCTGGGAGGCCGCAACCCCTTGACCGACCACACCCACGATCGCGCCCGGAACGTTGCCGGGGCGCACACGAGCACCAGGAAGGCCCAGCACCGTCGCGCGAAGGCACGCGGTCCTACTATGGGCAACCGACCCTACGGTCGGCCGCCCGCTCCCTAGACAGCGAGCCGCGACGAACACCGGGTCTTGAGGTAAAGCCCTCGAATATCAGTCTGACATCGCCGTCGATCAGACTGGACCTTCCACTTGTGCCGCCCCACCAACGCCCCGTCCGCGACCAGCCACCACCAACAACCCGAAGACCTATCACCACCCCCACTCCATATCAGTAGAGCCCGCCGAGCTTGCGATGATCCCAGCTCGCCCTGCGACGCTCGACGAACTCGAGCCCGACGCGCTTGACGGCCTGCGCCGCGACCACCTCGCGCACCTCGCTCGGCAGCTCCACCGGGACCTGCACCCCGCGCGGGACCGAGTTGCGCAGCAGGATCTCCGCGCCCAGCTCCGATACCAGCTCGAGCTCGCGATGGACGATCGTCTCGCACTCGAGCATCACCCCGCGCAGCTCGTGGTACACCTCCGCGGCCTCGACCTGGAGCGTCGCGCGCGGGTCGCGTTCGAGGTTGCGCACCTTCTGGGAGGAGCCGTAGGTCCACGCCCAGATTCGTGGTCCGGGCTCGCCGGCCGGCGACCGATCGGAGATCGGCCAACGCGGCACGTACCAGAGCGGCATCAGGTGCGGCCAGCCGCGCGGGCCGACCGTCGCGCAGGTGACCGTCCGCTCCTCCTGCAAGAACGCAGCGACCTCGGCGTCGCTCATCTTGATCTGCTCGCGGCGGCTCACGATGAGAAGGCTACCGACGCTGGCTCCATAAGCCACGCCGGCTCGGCTTCGCACGCCCTCAATTGGCCACTGTCCATCGCATCGCCATCGCAGCACCGACGCTCGAGTCATCGGATGCGAAACTGCGCGGGATGGCAACCTCGCTCAGCGAACTGCTCCTCGCCGACGCCCTCGCCTGGCGAGCATGGCTTCAGGAACACCACGGCGACGGGGTCGGGGTCGAGGTCGTGCTCGCGAAGAAGGGCGTGACCGAGCCGACCTCGCTCACCTACGAGCAGGCGCTCGACGAGGCGCTCTGCCACGGATGGATCGACGGCCAGGTGCGCCGGCGCGACGAACACACCTACCGCCAGCGCTTCACGCCCCGGCGCGCACGCAGCCAGTGGTCGGAGCGCAACGTCGGCCACATCGAGCGTCTGCTCGGCGAAGGCCGGATGCAGCCTGCCGGCCTCCATGCGGTGCAGCGCGCCAAGGCGGACGGACGCTGGGAGGCGGCCTATCCAGGGCAGAAGGCGATCGAGGTGCCCGACGACCTCGCGCGGGCGCTGGCTGCCGAGCCCGCGGCACAGACCAACTTTGAGCTGCTCTCCAGCCAGAACCGCTACACGGTGCTCTACCGGATCCACAGCGCCAAGCGCAGCGACACCCGCGCGCGGCGGATCGATCAGTACGTCGCGATGCTCGCGCGCGGGGAGACAGTTCACCCGCAGAAGCGCGCGCTGCGCACGTAAGGCGCGCATCGCGGGAGGCACGGTGCCGTGTGGCTCCTGTGCGCCTGCGCACTGCCCGGAAGCACGTGCAGCAAGTCAGACCGCAGCGCTCGAGAAAGGCACGCCTCAGACCCCCGCCGGCACCGCGTGCGCCTCGCGCAGCCGGGCCACCGCCGCGCGCACGGCCTCGCGCGCGTCCTGGGGCTCGAGCACGGCGGCGTCGCCGGCTTCCTTGAGGATCTCGCGCACGAGCCAGTTGACGCCCGCGAAGCTCAGCTCGACGACGACCGAGCCATCGCGGCGCTCCTCCACGACGCGTCGTGCCTCGCGCGCCCAGCGGGCGCGCTCGGGTGAGACGAGCACCCGCGCCGCGCGCGAGGTCTCGACTTCGCCGGTGCGCAGCCAGCCGTCGACCTCCGCGGCCGGATCGACCTCGGGGCGGGGCTCGAAGCGCTCCTCGGTCACGTCGACGCGCTTGATGCGATCCAGGCGGAAGTGGCGCATCGCGCGCTTGTCCGGATCAAATGAGGCGACGTACCAGCCCTCGCGGCCGTTCGTCAGCGCGTAGGGCTCGACGCGGCGCTGCACGATCTGATCCTCGTTCTCCTTGTAGTACTCGAGCTCGATGATCCGATGCTCGACGATCGCGGTCGAGACGACCCGCGCAACCGCCGAGTCATCGCCGCCTGCGTGCGCGACCTGCAGGCCCTGTTCCATCGGGTCCTCGCCGAGCGCGGCGACGATCTTCTCGCGCGCGGATGTGAGCGAGCCCTCGGGCAGGTGCTCGCCGATCAGGTCGATCGCCGCGACCAGCGCCTTCGCCTCGACCGGCAAGAGGCGCGCGGGGCGGTCGAAGTTGTCGCTGTAGGGCTCGGGATCGACCTCGATCTCGCCCTCCTGCTCCTTGATCTCCGCGTAGAGCACGTAAGAGCCGCCACCGAAGTTGACGACGTTCAGCACGTTCACGTCCTCGCGCAGCTCCTCCTCGGAGAGCTGCAGCCGCTCGCACACCTCGGCGATCTTCACCCGGCCGAGGCCTCCCGCGCCCGGTCCTCCCGACTTCGTGCTCGAGCCCCCCTCGCGGCCGGCCTGGATCAGGATGCTCGCGAGCGTCACCAGGCGCGCGAAGCGCTCGGGGCGGATCGCCGTGTCGCCGGCGCCGCGGACCGCCGAGCCATCGCTTCCACCGGCAAAGGGCCCGCCCCCCACAGGCCCGTTGCCCGCGCCGCTCACCCCCGCGGCCGCTGAGGAGGCCGCGGAGGATGCATTGCGGGCGCCGCCTCGGCGTCCGCTGGTGCGGGTCGCCGTATGGACCTGCGCCCCCTTGCCGGCCCGCGCTCTCTTGCCGGCGCGCGTGGGCGGGAGGGGCTCGGGTTCTTGGTCGAGCGCCGCCTCGCCGGCGTGGAGCTCCTCGAGCAGATCGACGCGCCGCCCGAGCTCGACCGTCAGCTCCTCCGGCCCCAGCAGCCGCGCGTGCGCGCCGAGCCCGAGCACCCACGAGATCAGGTTGCGTTGGTTGGAGTAGCTCGTCCGAAAGACCCTGTCCCCCTCCCCGGCCTCGCCACGGTTGACCATCTCCGGCTCGGGCTCCCGGATCTCGCCGTAGCGGCCGAAGTGGCGTTCGACTTGCCACGCGATCCGCTCGGAGATCAGCACCTCGGCCACACCCCGCTCCTCGCCCAGTTGCCAGTCGGCGCGGTTGGCGTAGGCGCGCGGGTCGAAGTCGGCCGGGCGGCGGAAGTCGTGCTCGGCCTTCGTCGCGTAGGAGACCTTCCCGCGGATCCGTGTCAGGCGGAACACGCGCACGGCCTTGCGCTCGTGGGCGTAGCCGAGCAGGTAGAACTGGCCGCCTTGGAACAGCAGGTGGTAGGGATCGACGCGGCGCGCGCCCACCTCGTCGCGCTCCATCGTGTAGTAGTCGAAGGTGATCGTCTTGTTGCGGAAGATCGCTGTCTCGACCTTCGCCAGGCGCGCGGAGAACTCGTGGCCGCCGGCGGAGGCGGTGATGCCGAGCGCGACCGACTGCTGCTCGGGCGCGCGCAGCGGGCTCGGCCGTCCCCAGGTGATCTGCTGCAGCGCCAGCCGCAGCGGCTCGGCGTAGGCGAATTCGCCGTCGAGCAGGCTCAGCGCGGTCTGCAGCGCCGCCAGCTCCGTCTCGGAGAAGGCAATCGCGGGCAGGTGGAAGTTCTCCGGGCGCAGCGAGTAGTTCTCCTGCTCGGCCGCGCCGTCGGTCGGGCGCTCGACGGTCAGCTGGATGCGCAGCGATTCGAGCTCCGAGCGATCCGCGTAGAAGCGCCGCGCAAACGCGTCTTCGTTCATGCCACTGTAGCCCTCCACGTCGCGCCTGATCTCCAGCGCCGTGACCGGCCTGCGCTCGGCCATCAGGTAGGAGATCAGCGACAACTGGCGGATCAGCTTCTCGGTGTCCTTTGCCATCTGGATTCAAAAGATAGAAGCCAGCGGCGGAAGGATCTCGACGGGGGGCCTCCAGGTTCGCTATTTGCGGCTTTTCACGACCGCTGCCGACCGATGATGCCGCGGCGGGTCCGTACGTCAGCGCCTGCGCATGCGCTCGGCGCTAGGCGGCTTCGCGCACGGGCTCGACCGGCTCTGCCTCGCGCACGGGGAAGTATGCCGCGCCGTCGATCGCGCGGTCGAAGCTCGACCAGCGCTTGCCGGGGGCGAAGCTCCTTCTCCAAGCGGTCGAAGCTGCCGAGGCGCCCGCCGAGGTTGTCGATCATGTGCACGAGCGTCGCCTCGCGCGTGCAGGGGACGACGGGGCTGCCGTGCTCGAGCGAGCCGTGGTGGGAGAGGATGATGTGCTCGACCGCCTGCGCGAGCTCGGCGGGAAAGCCCTCGATCTCCTCGATCATGCGGCGGATGCGGTAGTAGCCGAGCGCGATCTCTCCGTGCAGGCGGCCCGCGTCGGTCAGGTCGATGATGCCGTTCTGCTCAGCCAGAGCTTGGTCCGCTGTCTGGCTCCCGCCCGTGTAGGCCTCGAGCTTGCCGATGTCGTGCAGCAGCGCGCCGGTCACGGCCACGTCGCGGTTGACCGCGCCGAAGGTGGCGCTGATCGCGCTCACCGCCTGGGCCACGCCGAGGCAGTGCTCGAGCAGGCCGTGGCGGTAGGCCTGGTGGTAGTACTTGGCCGCGGGCGCGATGCGGTAGCCGGCCCACAGCTCGGAGTCCTCGCCGAACACGCGCTCGAGCAGGATCCGCAGGTGCGGCTCCTGGATCGTCGCGAGCAGCTCGCGCACCTCCTCCTCCATCTGCTCGACCCCGCGCGCTGGGCCGTCGAGCAGATCCTCGGGCGCGTAGCTGCCGGGGACGGCCTCGGCGAGACCGCGCAGGTTGATCTGCGGGCCGAAGCGCGGATGCACGGTGTAGCGCCCGTGCACGTGCACCGGCGCCCCGGCGCAGGCGAGCTCCGCGATCCCGGCGAGCTCCTCCCACACCATCGCGACGACCGCGCCCGTGCGATCGCCGAGCTGCAGGCGCAGGTACTCGCCGCCGTCGCGGCGCTGGCGGCGCTCGGCCTCGCGGACCAGCAGCACCTGGTCGATCTCCACTCCGTCAGTGAACTCGTTCACGAGCATGGCCGAAGGTATAGACACGAGTGCGGATGGATCGGTGCCGGCGGGGGCCGAATCGGGACCGGCCCGGGGGGGCGAACCAGGGCCGGCTGGGGACGATCGCAGGACCTTAAGGGTGGGCTTTCAGAGGAAACCTTCTACTGACACCTTCTCAAACACTTTCGTACCAAATGTCCAACGGAAGCCGAGCACGTTTGCCGTTGTGGATCTAGCGGCAACCCCATGTCATCCCTAGTCTTGTTCGATGTAAGACGGAGTTTTACACGGAGTCATTCCACCGTCGTGGGACAAGCTCGAGAAACAGAAACTACCGGGAGATCGTGGACAGAGCAATGGCAACAGAGACACTGACAGGAACTTCGATAGAGACTCCGGCCGGCACGGGGATCAGGGTGGTCAGCTGGAACGTGAACGGGATCCGCGCACGCTGGCCGCGGCTGGAGGAGCTCCTGCGCGAGCAACGCCCCGACGTCGTCTGCCTGCAGGAGACGCGCTGCGCCGACAGCCGTTTCCCGTATGGCAAACTGCACGATCTCGGCTACGCGGCCCACCACAGCCCTGGCCGGCGCAGCGGCGGCGTCGCGATCCTGATCCGCGACGATCACGAGATCGAGTGCCGCAGCAGCGCGCTCGACCGCAACCACTCGCTCGCCGAGGGGCGCTGGCTGCAGGTGACGATCGACGGCCTGGAGATCAGCTCCGTGTATGTGCCGGCCGGGTCGCTCGCGGGAGAGAGCGAACAGACCAGGCTCGCGTTCCTCGCGGCGATCGCCCGCCACCTCTACGCCGGCGATTCCCGCCCGCGCCTGATCGCCGGCGACTTCAACGTCGCGCCGACCGACCAGGACGTCTACGAGCCCGGCTGGCTGGAGGACTGCGACCACACCGGCGAGGCCGAGCGCCGCAGCGTCGCCGAGATCCTCGCCGAGGGCGAGCTCGTCGACGTCTACCGCCGCCTGCACCCCGAGGAGGACGGCTACACCTGCTGGGAGCAGCGCGAAGGCCATTACGCGCGCGACTTCGGCCTACGCATCGACCTCGCGCTCGCAAGCGAGCACCTCACGCCGTTCGTCTCGCGCTGTGACGTCAACCACTCCTACCGCCAGGGCTACAAGCCCTCGAACCACGCCCCGTTGGAGATCGAGCTGGCCACAGTGGGGGCGTAGCAGCACGCCTGCGAGGGAACGCCGGCATTTGAGGTGCTATCTCTGCGGAGATGCCCGCCCCACCCTTCCGCCTCTCGGTGCTCGACCAGTCCCCGGTCTCCGAGGGGTCGACCGGCGCGCAGGCGCTGCGCAACACGATCGACCTCGCGCGGCTCGCGGACCGGCTCGGCTACCACCGCTACTGGGTCGCCGAGCACCACGGCGGGCCGATGCTCGCCGGGCCCTCTCCCGAGGCGCTGATCGGGCCGATCGCCGCGGCCACCGAGCGGATCCGCGTCGGCAGCGGCGGGGTGATGCTGCCGCACTACTCGCCGCTGAAGGTCGCCGAGACGTTCAGCTTGCTTTCAGGCCTGTTCCCGGGACGCATCGACCTCGCGCTCGGGCGCGCCGCCGGCACCGATCCGCTGACGACGTTCGCCCTGCAGCGCGACCGCCGCCAGGCGAGCCCGGACGACTTTCCACAGCAGCTCGAGGAGCTGCTCGGGTACCTCTACGAGCGGCTGCCTGCGGACCATCCCTTCGCGCGCCTGGCCGCGACGCTGCCCGGGCGTCCCGAGCGGCCGGAGCCGTGGCTGCTCGGCTCCTCCCAGCAGAGCGCGCTCTGGGCCGCCGAGCTCGGGCTGCCGTACGCGTTCGCGGACTTCATCAACCCGAAGGGCGCCGAGATCGCCGCGCTCTACCGCGAGCGCTTCGCCGAGCACGAACACGGACACGGACACGAGCACGAGCACGCGGATCTGAAGCCGCGCGTGGCGGTCGGCGTGTGGGTGATCTGCGCCGAGTCCGACGAGCAGGCGCGGCGACTGGCCGCGAGCGGGCGGATGACGTTCACGCTGCTGCGCCGCGGGCAGTTGATCGCGGTGCCGCCGCCCGAGCGCGCGGTCGAGTTCCTCGCGGCCGACGAGCGATCGGGAGCCCGCCCGCCCGGGCAGCCGCGCTCCGAGCGCCGGGCGGTCGTCGGCTCGCCCGAGACCGTGCGGGTCGAATTGGAGGACGTGGTGGCGAAATACGGCGCCGAGGAGGCGATCGTCGTCAGCATCACGTACGCGCACGAGGCGCGGCGGCGCTCCTACGAGCTGCTGGCGGAGGCGTTCGGGCTGTAAAGCTCGCCCCGAGTGGCGAGCTTTGCGGCGAGTGCTCCCACATCCCTCGTGCCTGTAGCTTGTAGCCGCGATGAGCTTCGAACAGATCACCACCGACCTGACCGAGCGCGTCCTCACGATCACGCTCAACCGCCCCGACCGTCTCAACGCGTGGACGGTCCAGATGGGCGAGGAGCTGCGGGCAGCATTCGACGTGGCGGATGCGGACGACGAGGTGCGCGCGATCGTCGTCACGGGCGCCGGCCGGGGCTTCTGCGCGGGGGCGGACCTGGCGAGCGGCGGCGACACGTTCGACGCGCGTAAGCGCGAGGCGGTCGCGGGCGCCGAGCGCGACAATGGCGGTGAATTCTCGCTGCGGATCTTCGAATGCAAGAAGCCCGTGATCGCGGCGATCAACGGCCCGGCCGTGGGGGTCGGCGCGACGATGACGCTGCCGATGGACGTCCGCCTGGCCGCCGACGACGCCCGCATGGGCTTCGTGTTCGCGCGCCGCGGCATCATCCCCGAGGCGTGCTCGAGCTGGTTCCTGCCGCGCGTCGTCGGGATCAGCCGCGCGATGGAGTGGGTCGCCACCGGCCGCGTGTTCTCCGCCCAGGAGGGCCTAGAAGGCGGACTGTTGCGCAGCCTGCATCCGCAGGGAGAGCTGCTCGATGCGGCGCATGCGCTCGCGCGGGAGATCGCCGAGAACACCGCCCCCGTATCCGTCGCGCTCGCCCGCCAGCTGATGTGGCGGATGCTCGGCGCTGAGCACCCGATGCTCGCCCACCGCGCCGACTCGCGGGGCATGGTCGCGCGCGGGCAGTCCGCCGATGCGGTCGAGGGGATCACGGCGTTCTTGGAGAAGCGCCCGGCGGAGTTCCCCGATCGAATCAGCGATGGGTTGCCGGATGTGATGCCTTGGTGGAGCGAGCCGAGGTTTGAGTAGGGGACCCGCTGTTGCTTCTGATCGTTTCGAGGAGATGTCAGACCGCGCGGTCTTCGACCGCGGTCAACATCGCCCGGCCGACAGGCGGCTCAACTCATGAAGATTCCCAGCTCGCGAAGCCCCGCCTGGATCGCCGCAATCGTTTGTGTCGGTGCGCTGTCGGCAACGACGGCTCTCGCGGGGCAGGTGCCGATTCTCGCCGGTCCGTGGGGGACCGGCCAGAAGGGCTACGGGCATACCAAGCCGACCACCATCTTCAATGGCGGCGATCCCACCGGACTCGTTCAACACATTCAATGGAAGACCTGGGGTGACATGCAGGCGATTGGGACCGGGACAGCCGAGTGGGTCGGCCCGCGCCAGGATGTCGCCGGAGGCACCGAGCAACCGGCCCGGATCGTGCTGTTCCAGCTGGGGTCATGTCGAGGCCGGCGTGCCTATGACGCGATCGAGTGGTACTTCCCCCAGCACGGGCAACACTTCAATCCGCACCGGTATATCAACGCCTGCACTGGGACGTATTATCCCACTGGCTGAGCGGAGAGATGGCGAGCGTACGCAGTATGGCGGCGCTTTCGTGGTTGTGGGTTTCGATGCAACCCAGAGCGACAGGCCGAGCGTGACGATCAGCAGAACTGGTTGGTACGCAGACTCAAGTCGGTCTCTCCATGAGACAGTGGGCACCGTCGTGGCGCCCTTGTCTTTCTGACCTTCTTGCCGTTCGCTTCGCCTCTGCGCGTCTTCTCGTTTCTGCTGTGGCGAAGGAGCGATGATGCCGGTACGGACCCTGTTTTTTCCCTGCTCTTCGGTCAGTCATCTTTGAATCGTCCTTATCTCGGTGTCGCGGGATCGCTAGAACGTCGGGAGGTTGTCGAGATTGTGATCACCAGCCCCTTTGGCTTCACATGATCCGCTTATGTTCGTTGCGGTGCAACGGGGGTCTCCGCACTTGGCGCCGGCGGCATAGCCGTAGGCACAGGCATTGAGGGTGCTGACCGGAGCACTTGACCGAGTTGCTCCGCGAGCGGCGCTCGCGAGAACTGCATGAGCCAATGCAGACCTCCTGGCGCTGAGAGGTTTATCTCTCCATAGAGCATCACCGGCAACTTGCGATTGTTCTTGTAGCGCCTGTCCGGACCGCCTTTGACGTTGACGTACTGCCACGTCGTGTTAACCTGCTGGCTGTCGCAAGGCTTTCGCTTGCTCTCGATGAAGCGCTGCGGACTGCAGTCGGATGCGAGCGCCCCGTAGTCGACGTCGCTGAACCGCTTGCCGTCATGGATCAAGAGCCGGTCGGGCAGAAAATAAAGCGCCTGCCGGCCGGATTCGAAGCTGGGCACCGCGATGTTCGTGGCAAGGACCTTTGGTCCCGTCAGGCTCCGCTTGGCATCGACTCGTTTCACGATCTCGCTCGCGCCGCTGTTGACCTTGTACTGATAGGTGTTCTGCACTCGGCCCGACGCATTGACCCGCCACGCCTCGCTCATCTTGACCAGATCTTCGAAGGTCGCGACAAGCTCTGTGAACCACCGGGCGTGCTCGTCCTCCACGTCGTAGAACGCAACGACGGACCGCCGAGCCCGATCTCTTTGATACATCCAGGCGACCAGCGGAATGCCCAAGACCAAGAGAACGATCGCGCCGACGCCCTGCGCGGCGATCGCCAGAACGATCACAGCGAACAGCACTGCCCACGCGAAAGGTATTCGACGGCCCGCTTCGTTCAACTGGCTCACGAGGTCATCCGCGCCCGTCGGAACAAGCTCGCTCGCAGAGACACCCGTGATGTCTTCCATCGGCACGCTGCCGCCAATCGGTTGCCGCGGCGGTGCATAGGACGGCTGCGGAGCGGGCTGTGCAGGCTGCCGGCGAGAACCGCCGATCGTGGCGCGATAGTAGACGCCGCCTTTCCCGGCGCGGATGTAGTTGCCGCGCGGCCCTGTGCCGACCCGAAAGCCGGGCACACCAACGCTTACGCCGACCCCCGACTTGCTCAGGTTGTAGCGAAACGGCCCGGCCTTGATGCTCTTTCGAACATAGAAACCCATTTATTCGGCGATGTGGTCCGAGTCCGAGCTACTCGGCAAGGTCATCACAGCGGTCGCAGAGATCGCGATCGTCGGTGCCAGCAATGTCGTGGCCATTGCGCTTGATCTCTTTGCCGTATCCACACTCGGATTGGTCGTGGTATACGCGCCGGTCCTCCTCGCGATACTCGTCGGAGTCGGTATGGAATGGTTCTACTTTCGACATCACTCCCCCCCCTGTCTAGCGAGTCCGAACCCGCGGCCCTTGGGTCTCGTACCAAGTTTGGTTGAGCGGAATCCTACCAAGCCTGGTGGGTTCGTGCTCCCTGATAGCCGACGTCGAGACCGTGATAGCAAGCGCGACCTATCGCGAGCTGATCGAGCGCTTGAAGCAGTGCAGCCACTGGCTGCACAAATAGGCGCGGTTCCGCGACGCTGTGGCCTGAGCGGACAAAAGTGCCCCCAGTGATGGCACAAATCGCCTGGACGTGCACTTGTCCCGACCCCCAACTCACCCGGCACCCACCCCCGCCGGCCCCCGACGCAACCACCAGGTATCTGGCCCGCCCGGCAGGTCGACGTCGGTCGCCTGCGTAAACCCCCGCCGTTCATAGAACCGCCGATTGCCGACCGTTGACGTCTCCAAGCAACACGCCACACCGACCCGGTCGGCCTCCCCAAGCACTGGCGCGATCACCGCGCTCGCCAATCCCTCGCGCCGGCGCGCCGGATGGGTGGCCAGCACCCCGAGGTACCAATGCGGCTCCGCCGGCGCCGCCCCGGAAACGGCGTCGTTGTAGCGCGCCAGACGACCCCACGCCTGCTCGCCGGCGATCGCGCGGTAGCGGGTCCACACCCCCTCGGCGTATTCCTCCGCCCCCGCCGAATCCTCGCCCATCCTGGGCGGATCCCACATCGCCACCGCTGCCAGGTCATCGGTGACCCACACGTTCTGGCGGACAACCCGCACATCGAACAGCGCCCCAGCGAAATCAGCCGCCAACCGCTTGTACTCGGCACCGAAGATAAACGCCCACCCCGGGTCCTGCGCAAACGCCGCCACGACGGTCGCCACCACACCGGGGCGGTCATCCGGCAACGCCTGGCGGATCACCGCGGCGCTCGACACATGTTGCATATCTCAGCCTACCGGCGATCAGGCGCCTCTCGTCGGCAACTGGTTCTCGCTGCCGTCCGACGCCCATGCGAACATACGTTCGACATGCAAGCGTGGAAACTGAAACTGCCAGACACGTTCCATCCCATCGGCGCTCGGCGCCGAATGCTGCCGGCGACGAGCAGAATCGCCGTCCTGAGCCGGGAGGAGGCATTCCGGTCCGGCGCCGATGCCAGGTTGGCCGTCATGGTCTCCGGTCCCGAGGCGCTCTTGGCACAGGCACGCTCTTTTGCGGAAGATTTCTCAAAGATCAAGCACGAGTCGCTGCTGGGAGTGGACAACGGAAAGGCGGTGGGAACGTATATCGAGGCTGCGTTCAAGCTCAGGCTGTTGGAAGATGGCGTCATTCAGAAGGACGAGGGCAACGCGGCGCGAGGTATCGATCTCCCCAGCCTCAATACGGATATAAAGGTCACATCCATACGCAAGCCCCAGTCGTCCTCACCCTTTGCGAGTTTTAGGCAAAAGATCGAGGGCCTGGGATATGACCTCATCCTGTTCGTCTATGACAATACGGACGAGTCGTCGCGGGCGGCATCGTCGGTATCGATGAGATCATTTAGGCCGTGGGCCAAGGCTCAGCACAGGCACCGGATCCGTTTGGGGACTTCCAAACCCCAACGGGCCTCGCATCGCAGATCTGGCGGGACGTCGATTTGACAGACGTAGACCTCTGCGTCGAGCCGACGGTGGGCCGCGGCGCCTTCCTCGCAACCGTGCCGGCATCAGCCAGACAGATACCCTGGGTCGCTTTCGACATCAATAAGTCGTATGTCGAGGAGTGTCGAGGAGTGGCAGATGGCCTCGATCTGCCAGCCCACATCGAGGTGGCCAACGCGTTCGAGCTGACGGCGATGCAGATCGGAGGAGCAGCTGCCGGGCGAACCGTGCTCGCCATCGGAAATCCGCCGTGGGTGACAAACGCGGCCCAGGCGGCTGGAGCAAAGCTCAACCTGCCCGTGAAGCACAATCGCTTTGGCCTGCGCGGTCTCGATGCTCTCACCGGCAAGGCAAACTTCGACATCGCTGAGGCCGTGCTCCTCACGCTCATGGCCGCGCTCGAGGATGCGGCTGAGGTGCGGTTGGCGTTCCTGCTCAAGCGATCCGTTGCGATGAAGATGACACGGAACCTGCTGGGCGCACCGGGTACAAGATGCGTCTCCTTTACGAGCATAGATGCCCACAGGTGGTTTGGAGCATCCGTGGAGGCCGGCCTGTTCTGCGTCACCTACCGTCCCAACGGCAAAGACACGACCTACACCGTCAACCTCTCCCCACAACTCGGAGCGAGACCAAACGCGACCGCCGGCCTGGTCGATGGACGCTTCGTCGAGGATCTGGCGATCTACGAGACGGCCCGATCCGTCGAAGCAAACGGCAATCGCGGGCTTGCATGGAGGCAGGGCGTCAAGCATGACCTCTCACGTGTGCTCGAGTTGAAATGGTCCCCATCCGGAGCAATGATCAACGGCCTGGGCGAAAGCGTTGATGTCGAGCAGAACGTGCTGCGACGGTTTTACAAGAGCTCCGACATAGCAAGCGGAAGAGACGCGAGTCGCCTGTTTCCGCTCTACCAGCACGACCTATCGGGGCCTCTGCCCGACCTCGATAGTCGATGGCCAAAGCTGGCCGCTTACCTAGACAGACACAGGGACAAGTTTTGCGCGCGAAGGTCAACGATCTATTCCAACAAGCCAGATTTTATGCTCTTTGGAGTAGGGGACTATTCGCTGGCGCCATTCAAGGTCGTGATCTCGGGCTTCTATAAGACACCTGTTTTCCGCGTGCTAGGGCCAGATCCAGATGGACATCCGCCACTGGTCAACGACACGTGCTACCTGTTGCCGTTTCAGGACGGCGATGAGGCGCACGCGTGTGCAGACTATCTCAATGGCGATGCGGTCCAAGCGCTTCTCAGGAGCCTCGCCGACCGTACCGCGAAGCGGCCCTACACAAAGGATCTGTTGAGCCGGATCGCGGCGGCCGAGAAGGAGCCTGCGCTCGCGGCGACGTTGTCACTCGCCGGCTGACCCCAATTGCTAGGCTCCCCACGGAGGTAGACCGTGCTACGCGACATCGCGCTCTGGTTCAGACCGGCAGGGTGGCCGCTGCTGCCCGAGGCGGCACGCCGGCGGACGTTGCTCCTGGCGTGGGCCGCGATCCTCGCGCAGGTCGTGTTCGTCGCGGGATGGTTCGTGGGCGGGGCGCTCGAACCCCATTTCTCTCAGGTTCGCCAGTACATCAGCGAACTCGGCCGTATCGGCGCGGCGAACCCCTGGATCTTCGCGATCTTCATGGCGATCTGGGGGTTGGGGTGGATCGCGCTGGCGGTCGCGGTCGTGCCGTCGCTGCGCACGCGGCCGTGGCCGTTGGCGATGTCATTGTTCTTTGTGCTCGCCGGCCTGTGCGCGATCCTCGTCGGACCGCTGCGCATGGACTGCTCGGCGATCCTCAGCGCGGCGTGCGATTCACGCTATGACGCGGGCGCGGCCTCCTGGCATTACTACGCGCACGCGTGGCTGAGCGTCGGCATCAAGGCCTCGCTGTTGTTGACGGGCTTCGCGTTTGCCCGCTGCGCTTGGCCGGGCCGGCTCGGGCGCGCGGTCCTGAGCGGTGCGCTCATACTCCTCCTCGCGGGGATCGTCACGTTCTTCCTGCACGACTCGTTCGTCGGCTACAAGGGACTCGAAGAGCGCCTCTGGGCGCTCTTCGCCGTGGCCTGGGCGCTGGTGTGCGCGACCGTGCTGATCCTCGAGGCAACGCTGGGAGCGGAGCGACTGCAAGCGCACGAGGCCTCCCTGCGGCAACCTGCGGCGGGCGAGCGTGTCGCCATCGGCGTCGATCCGGCGTAGTCCGCGCGGGTTCGCTTCTCGGCAGGGGGGCTGAGCCCGGCCCGGCGCAACTCAGCTGAGCGGCGCCAGCCGCGTCTGTTCGACCTTCGCCAGCTTCCGCCGCAGCCGCCGGTATTCCCGCTCCTGTGTCGCCGTGCGCTTGTGACCCTTGTACGCCAGGTTCGTCCGCTCGAGCGGATCAGCCTTCAGGTCGTACATCTCCCATTGGTCGGGGACCTTGCCGGCGGCGTCGTAGTAGCGGGCGAGCTTGTAGCGGGCTTCGCGGATGCCGACGACGTGGTTGGGCGGCTCGGGGTAGGGACCCTTCGCCTGCCCGGACTGCCAGTCGTCATAGGTGAAGACGGTGTAGTCCTGGGGCGAGCCCGGCGCGGCGGCGAGGATCTGATCGGAGTAGTCGATCCCCTGCCATTCCGATCGCGCCGAGGCCGGGGCGCCGACGAGGCTCGCGAGCGTCGGCAGGAAGTCGACGTGAGAGACGAGCGCGTCGCTCGTGCGGGGGCGCTTGAACAGGCGCGGGTTGGAGTAGACGAGGGGCACGCGCGTGGACTCCTCGTAGAAGTTGAAGTTCTTCTGGCGCAGGCCACCGTGGGCGGTGCCCATCTCGCCGTGGTCTGCCGTCGCGATCACGAGCGTGTTCTCGAGCAGGCCGGTGGCGGCGAGCGAATCGAGCAGCTTGACGAGGTAGGCGTCCGAGGACTTCATCAGGTTGCCGTAGAAGTTCAGGTAGTTGCGCTTCATCTGCGGCGTCGGGATCGGCCCCGAGGCGTTGAACAGGCGCAGGAACTGCTCCTGCACGGCGGGCTTGGTCGAGAGGTCTTCGTTCGCCGTCGCGGGTGGGTCGATCTCGCCCTCGAGCCACGAGTCGTCGTAGCCGCCTTCGGTGTAGGTCTTTGGGTAGAACAGCACATCGTGGGGGTTGACGAGCGAGACGACCATGAAGAACGGCTGCTCTTGCGCGGCGTTCGAGGCGAGGTACTGGAGCGCGCCTTCGGTGCCCGCTTCGGGGGTGCCCTGGGAGGTCATGAAGCGCCCGTCGTTGTCGTAGCTGCCGCCGCCCTCCTCGGGGATCGTCTGGTTGGCGCCGGCGTCCGGCGGATCCCAGCGGGTGAAGCCGTACTTGTTGACGTCGTTCGGGACCCAGCTCGTGCCGTTGGCGGGCTTGTTGCAGTGGAACTTGCCCTTGTACACGGGGGTGTAGCCGGCCGCCGCGACGACCGTCGCGGGGTTCTTGAAGCTGAGCGCCAGTTCGACCTGCGGGTATTCGGGAGCTGGCATGTTCGTCTCGAGCGTGTACTTGACGCCGTGCTGGGCGGGGAAATATCCGGACATCAAGGTCGAGCGCGCGGGCGAGCACATGCACGCGTTTGTGAACGCGTTCTCGAAGGTCAGGCCGTGTTCCTGTAGGCGTGTCACCCCGGGCAGGTTGCGCGCCGACCAGCCGGGCGGAAAGTGCTGGACCGCGCGCTGCTGGTCGGTCAGGAACAGCAGCACGTTCATGCCCGCGACCTTCCCGGCCGGGGCAGCGCCGCGGGGCTTTGGCCGCGTCACGGCAGCGGCCGCGGAGGCGGCGCGCCCGCCGAGCAGGATCCCGGGGGCGGCGACGGCCGCCGTCTTCAGCAGGTCGCCGCGCGTGATCCCGTCGCCGTCGTCTTCGATGTCCTGCCCTGAATCGCTGCCCGATCTGTCCATACCCGCTCCCTTGACCCAGCGCTATCCGCGCGACTTCGACTTGGTGGTGGTGGTGGTGGTTGTGGTGGTGACCCGTTTGAAGACGCCGACCGCGCTCGACGCGAACGCCGCCGAGTAGACAAACCTGCCGTCGGGGCTGACCGCGATCGAGCTCGCGCCGAGCAGGCCGCGGCCGCGCGCGCAGATCTGCGGGGGGCCGGCGGCCAGGCAACCGGGGCGGCGCGGCTTCTGCGTCAGCGCGCCCGATTCGCCGTTGCGGTCGAGCACGTCCACAGCGCCCGAGGCGAAGGAGGTTGCGTAGACGCTCTCGCCGTCGGGGGAGACCGCGAGCCCCTCGGGTGCATCGAGCGCCTGCCCGAGCGAGCAGCCGACCGCGAGGACGTAGAGCACGCACGCGGAGGTGCCACCGAGCTGGGTGAGCTGGCCGGTTGACGGCGCGCGCGCGAACGCGGTGACGCTGTTGCTCAAGACCGATGTCACGTAGACGTCGGCGCCGTCGGGGCTGACCGCGACGGCGTCGGCGCCGCCGAGCTCTCTGCCGGTCGTGCAGCCCGTGAGCGGGGCCTGCACGATGCAGCCGGCGCCACCGCCCGCCTGCGTGAGCGCGCCGGTGGAGGAGTTGCGGCTGAACGCGTCGAGCGCGTTCGAGAGCGCGGCCGCGGCGTAGACGTTCGCGCCATCGGGGCTGATCGCGAGACCCTCCGGCGACCCCAGCGCAACGCCTGCCGCGCACCCGGCGGTTGGAGTGCCGGCGACCGGGGCCTCGGCGACGCAGCCACCCGCGCCGGCCGGCTGGGCGAGCGCGCCGGTGGCGGGATCGCGCGTGAAGACCGCGAGCGAGCTGCCCTTGAACGCGCCCACGTAGACGTTGCGCCCATCGGGGCTGGCGACGACGACATCCGGCCCGTCGAGCGCGCGGCCTGTCGTGCAGCCGGTCGTCGCGACGTTGGCGATGCAGCCGGCGCCGCCGGCGCCGCCGGCGCCTTGAGTCAAGGCGCCCGTGGCGGGATTGAGCGCGAAGATGTCGATCGCGTCGCTGCCGAGCGAGGTCGCGTAGACGTTGCGCCCATCGGGGCTGACGGTGACCGAGTTGGGACCTTCCAGGCCGACCCCCGTCGCGCAGCCGCCGGCGCCGAGCGCGGAGATGCAGCCCGCGGCGCCCGCGGGCTGGGTCAGCTCACCGCTGCGCGCATTGCGCCTGAAGACCGCGATCGCGTTGCTGTTCGAGGAGGCGACATACACGTTGCGCCCGTCCGGACTGATCGCGATCGCCTCGGAGCCGAGAAACGGCGCGGCCCCGCGCAGCGCACGCACGGACCTGCAGCCGGCGCGGGCCGCCGAGCGATCGACCAGGCAGCCGGCGGCGCCGGGCAGCTGCACGAGCGTGCCGAGCGTCGTGACCGGCGGGCGGGCCGGCTGCGGCTTTGGCTTGGTCTTGGTCGCCGTCGCTCCCAGCGCGGCGGTGGAGAGCAAGAGCGCCGGCAGAGCAAGCGCGAGGAGGACCAGCAGTGCGCGGAGCGCCCGAGGGGATCGTGTGGAGGAGGAGGGAAGAAGATGGCGCATGCGCCGTGGTGCATCACCACGGCGACATTCAAGCTAGCACTTTCCAGCTCGAATAGTCGAATCCTTGAATTTTTCGCATTGGGGCGGACCTAACCCACCACTCGCTGGTTGCGCCTACGGCTCCAAGCGATTCGGCCCGCGGTACAGGAACGTGACCTCGCGGACGTTCTCCTGCCCGAGCAGCTGCATCAAGAGCCGGGTCAACCCGAACCCGAAGCCACCGTGGGGAGGAGCGCCGAAGCGGAAGAAGTCGAGGTAGTACTGGATCGAGTCGGTCTCGACGCCCTTGTCGGCCGCCTGCGCCAGCAGCTGCTCGTAGCGGTGCTCGCGCTGGGCGCCGGTCGTGAGCTCGATCCCGCGCCAGAGCAGGTCGAAGGAGCGGGTGAGGCTCTGATCGGAGGGATGGCGCATGTGGTAGAAGGGCCGGACGGTCGTCGGGTAGTCGGTGACGAACGCAAGCTCGTGCCCGTGGCGCTCCTTGATCAGCGCGCTCAAAGCGCGCTCGGCCGGCGGATCGAGGTCGTGTCCAGGACCGGGAACCGAGTCGTGGCCGGACTCGCGCAGCATCTCCTTCGCGTCCTCCAAGCTCACCCGCGGGAACGGCAGCGCCGGCGCGATCACCTCGACGCCGAACGTCGCTTCGATATGCTCGCCGTGCTGCTCCTTGACGACAGCGAGCACGTGCGCGAGCCAGGACTCCTCGAAGGCCATCACGTCCTCGTGCGAGTCGATCCACGAGAGCTCGACGTCGACGGACGTGAACTCAGTGTCGTGGCGCGAGGTGAAGGAGGGGTTCGCGCGGAACACGGGGCCGATCTCGAACACGCGCCCGAAGCCGGCGGCCATCGCCATCTGCTTGTAGAACTGGGGCGACTGCGCGAGGTAGGCCATCCGCTCGAAGTACTCGACCTTGAACAGCTCGGCGCCGGACTCGCTGGCAGAGCCCATCAGCTTCGGCGTGTGGATCTCGACGAAGCCCTCGCGGCGCCAGAACTCGCGCATCGCGTGCTCGACCGTGCTCTGCACCTCGAAGATCAGCCGCCGGTCGGGGCGGCGCAGGTCGAGGTAGCGCCAGTCGATCCGCTTGTCGAGCGCGGAGTCGGCGGCGATCGGCAGCTCCGGTTCGGCGGGGGAGTCGACGCTCAGCCCGTCGAGCTGCAGCTCGAGGCCGCCGAGCTTCACGCGCTCGTCGGCGACGACCGTACCCGTGACGGTCACCGCGGACTCGGCGGCGAGACCTGAGATCGCCTCGTTGAGCTCACTCGGCGGCTCGTCCTTGCCGAGCACCGCCTGCGCGAGGCCCGTTTCGTCGCGCAGGACGAGGAACTGCATACGCTTCTGGTCGCGCACGACCTGCACCCAGCCGCGGATCGTGACCTGCTCGCCGACGTGCGCGGAGAGCTCGCCTATGAGGGTGCGCGTCATCCGCTGGGTTACGTGGGGCAGCCCAGCGTCCAGCGGGTCAGGTTGCCCTCGGTTTTCGGGCTCTTGCCCTTGAACGCGAGCGTCAGCTTGTTGTAGACGCGCAGTCCGTGCTTGCAGCTGCGCGGGCTGCTCGCCTTGACCGTCACGGGGAAGCTGGCATTCTTGCCTTCGGCGCAGTTCGGTTCGCAGAGGTTGATCGTGAACGTGCCCCTCGCCTGCGCGGTCGCGCCGCCGAAGCTCGACCATTTGAGCCCTTTGAGGACCGTGTTCCCGTCGCCGCAGGTGAGCGTCACCGACTTCGGGCGGCTGCTCGCGCTGTTGCAGTTGGTGATCTTCAGGGGCGATGCCGCGAAGGCGGCGATCGCACCGACGGCGAGGATCGCCGCGGCGAGCGCGAGGATCGTGAGGAGGTGTTTGTGTAGGCGCATTCGCGGATCATCTCATACGCCCCCGGCGACTTCCTCGGCCAGCTCGACCTCGACCGCTAGCTCCTCGGCCTCGACGCCTCTCGAGCGATTCGATCGAGCCCGCCTCGAGCAGGTCGCCGCGACACAGCTCGAGCGCACGCAGGCGCTCGGGCGTGTCGTGCACGAGCACCCGCCTGACCGGCGCGCGCATCTTCACCTGCGCCTGGGACTTCGCCTTGCGCACTTCGCGCAGCACATCCGCGGTCCAGCGACAGCGCTCGATCCTGCAGAGGGTCCTCGGCCACCTGCGCCGAGCTCGCTCGCCTGTCGGGCCACCGCGCGCGGTGCACCGAGCCCTGCTGCCACCATGACCAGACCTCCTCCGTAACGAAGGGCAGGAACGGCGCGAGCAGCCGCTGGAAGGCCGACAGCGACAGGCGCAGCGCGCGGCTGACCGAGGCGCTGACCGCCGGGTCGGGGTCATAGCGGCGGCCCTTCACGAGCTCGAGGTAGTAGTCGCAGAACCACCAGAAGAACGTCTCCGTGCGCTCCAGCGCGCGCGCGTAGTCATAGCCCTCGAAGCTCGCCGTCGCGTCCTCCACGACGCCCGCCAATCGCGCGATCACGGCGCGGTCCAGGGGATGTGTCAGCCCGTGGTGGGCGGGATCCGATTCCGGCTCCTCGGCGAGCGCGAACTTCGACGCGTTCAAGAGCTTCACCGCGAGGCGCCGGCCGACCTTCATCTGCTGGGGGTCGAACGCCGTGTCCGTGCCGGGACGCCCACTCGCGGCCCAGTAGCGCACGGCGTCGGCGCCGTGCTCTTCGAGCAGATGCATCGGCGTCACGACGTTGCCCTTCGACTTCGACATCTTCTTCCGGTCCGGATCGAGCACCCAGCCGGAGATCGCGGCGTCGCTCCACGGCAGCTCCCCGTAGTCGAGCTCG
This sequence comes from uncultured Solirubrobacterales bacterium, assembly GCA_963774785.1. Lineage (GTDB taxonomy): Bacteria > Actinomycetota > Thermoleophilia > Solirubrobacterales > Solirubrobacteraceae > Palsa-744. The sequence continues at coordinate 305,095 of CAVZGH010000001.1, forward strand.
GCGCGCAGCACCGTCGAGAACAGCCACGTCCTGATGATGTCGTGCGCCTGCGGTCTCAGGTCCATCGGGAAGACCTGCGCGAACAGCTCCTCGTCCTGGGGTGGGCGGGATCCATATCCCGCGATCTGCGGGGTCAGCGACGACGTCGCCCACGTGTCCATCACGTCCGGGTCGCCGACGAAGCCGCCTGGCTGTCCGCGCTGCTCGGCCTCGTACCCCTCCGGCACGTCGGTCGAGGGATCGACCGGGAGCTGCTCCTCGCGCGCGTGTATACGGATGGTCGTACCGCACCGCCCCGCTCTCGTCGAGCGGATACCAGATCGGGAACGGCACGCCGAAGAAGCGCTGGCGGCTCACGCACCAGTCTCCGTTCAGCCCGTTCACCCAGTCCTCCAGACGCGCGCGCATGTACGGCGGGTGCCATCTCAGCTCGCGCCCGCGCGCCAGCAGCGCCTCGCGATGCTCGAGCGTGCGGATGAACCACTGCCGGCTCGTCACGATCTCGACCGGGCGCTCGCCCTTCTCGAAGAACTTCACCGCCCGCGTCACCGGCGTCGGCTCGCCGATCAGCTCGCCCGACTCGCTCGAGCAGCTCGACGATCCGCTTGCGCGCTTGGTTGACGTGCGGCCCCGCAGCTCGCCGTAGCTCGCGCGCGCGCGCGCCACGTCCTCGCTCTCCCAGCCCCGCTCGCCCCAGGGCACCTCCGCCAGGCGGCCGTCGGGCGCGAGCACCGAGCGCACCGGCAACCCCAGCTCGCGCCACCAGACGACGTCGGTCAGGTCGCCGAACGTGCAGACCATCACCAGGCCCGTGCCCTTCTCGGGCTCGACCAGCGGGTGCGTCAGCACGGGCACGCGCGTGCCGAACAGCGGCGTCAGCACCTCCCTGCCGACGAGCCCGCGCTGGCGCTCGTCGTCGGGGTGCGCGAGCAGCGCCACGCACGCGGGGATCAGCTCCGGGCGCGTCGTCTCGATCAGCGCCTCCTCCACGCCGGCGGCGTCGCCGTTGGAGTTGTCGACCGCCAGCGAGAAGCGCACGCGGTGCATCGCCCCCGGGCGCTCGCGATCCTCGAGCTCGGCCTGCGCGACCGCGGTCTGGAAGTCGACGTCCCACAGCGTCGGCGCCTCCGTCTGGTAGGCGCCGCCGCGCTCCAGCAGGCCGAGGAACGAGCGCTGGGAGATCCGCCGTGCGAGCGGGCCGATCGTCGTGTAGGTCATCGACCAGTCCACCGACAGCCCCGAGCTGCGCCACAGATCTTCGAAGGCCTGCTCGTCGGACTCGGTCAACTGCAGGCAGAGCTCGACGAAGTTCGGGCGCGAGATCGGAACTGGTCGGCTCTCGTCCCTGGAAGCGTCCTGCGGTCCCCGGTCTATTTCGATGTTCTCGCTTCCGTGAACCCGGGGTCGTAGGGGACCGACGGGTCGCAGCGCACCCCGTAGTGGTTCTGCACGCGGCGCTCGGTCGGCAGGCCGTTGTCGTCCCAGCCCATCGGGTAGAAGACCGCGTTGCCGCGCATCCGCTGGTAGCGGGCGATCGTGTCGGTGTGCGTGTAGGAGAAGACGTGGCCAACGTGCAGCGAGCCTGAGACCGTCGGCGGCGGCGTGTCGATCGAGAACACGCGCTCGCGCGGGGCCGTGCGGTCGAAGCGGTAGGCGCCGTCGCGCTCCCACGCCGCGCCCCACTTCCGCTCCAGCCCGTCGAGCGTCGGGCGCTCGGGGACGCGGGGTTGTCCTGTCGGGCGCTCGGGGTCGCCCGGTTGTGCGGCCGGGCGCTCGGGGACGCGCGGTTGTCCTGTCGGGCGCTCGGGCGCGGGCGGCTGTCCTTGCGCTGCTTCTTCAGATCTCGAGGGCAAGCTCCGGATCGTATCCGAGCCTCTGCTCGCGCTCGGAGCGATGCGACGGGCAGTAGACGCCGCGCACGCGCCCACCGGCCAGCCCGTAGGCGAGCCACACGCCGCGCGCCAGGCGAAGTGGAAGAAGCCGTTCGCACACGCGTGCCCCGCTCGAGCTCCTCGCGCCACGCCGCGCTCGCCACGGCGGCGGGCACGTGCGCGCGAGCAGGAGCAGCCGTCGCCGAGATAGCCGCTGGAGACGCACCGCAGGGCGGGTTCCAGCGCCTCGTCGCGCTCCCTGCGCGGCGCGATACGCCGCCGACCGATTCCCGCGAGCACGCCCGGCGGGAGCTCGCCAGGTCCAGCTCCGGTTCCGGTTGCGGACCCGGTTCGCGCGATCGTCAAGAGCTCCGCTCGATATCCATTCATCTTCTTACACCCCCGGTCTGCCCTCATCGGGCATCGTTTCTCGGTTTCGCTGCCCCGATCGGGCAACCTCATGTAGTCCTTTTCGGACGACACGCGCGAAACGGGTCAAGGTTCGCGAAAATATGGACATCCGTTCTATATCTAGAAAGCGACCGCCGCGAGTTCTAAGAACCGCCTTACGGGCCGCAACTAGCCAACCTGCGGGGGGTTTCGTTGGTGATGCGGGTATATGCCCCCAGATGCGCCTCCGCAACGACGACACAACGCTCGTGCGGCGCCTGCAAGCCGGCGACGAGCGGGCGTTCGAGGAGATCTTCAGGCGCCACCAGGCGCCGCTGCTGTCCTACTGCCGGCACATGCTCTCCAACCAGGACGAGGCCGAGGACGCGCTGCAGCAGACCTTCGTCAAAGCCCACCACGCGCTGCTCGGCGGGACCGCGCCGCGCGAGCTGCGCCCGTGGCTGTACGCGATCGCGCGCAACTGCTGCCTGTCGGCGATCGCCGCACGCAGCGGCGGGTGCGGACCGCACCCCTGGAGGACCAGACGCACGTCGGCTTGCGGGGCTGTCGGAGGAGGTCTCCCGCCGCGAGGACCTGCGCGAGCTCGTCGCCGGCATCGGCCGCCTGCCCGAGGACCAGCGCTCGGCGCTGTTGCTGGCCGAGCTCGACGACCTGCCCCACGCGGCGATCGCCGCGATCGTGGGGTGCGAGGTGAGCAAGGTCAAGGCGCTCGATCTACCAGGCGCGCAGCTCGCTGCTCGCCGACCGCGACGCGCTCGGCACCCCCTGCCTGGAAATTCGCGAACAGCTCTCCGTCGCGCGCGGCGGCGAACTGCGCCGCGGGCCCTTGCGCCGGCACCTGCGGCTGTGCGCGGGCTGCCGCGACTTCCAGCTCGCGTTCGCCGCCCAGCGCCAGTCGCTCGCGGCCGTGCTGCCGGTCGCGCCCAGCGCCGGGCTCGCGGCGGCGATACTCGGACACGGGGCGGCGGCCCACACGGTCGCCGCCGCCGCGGCCGGCGGCGGGCGGCGCCGGCATCGGGACGGGCGCCGCGGCAAGCGACGGCACCGCGGTCTCGCCGCGAGCGGGGGGACCGCCGCCACGAGCGCCGCGGTCGGCGCCGGCGCGAGCGCCGGAGGCGGCGCCGGCTCGGCGCGCTGCTCGGCGGCGGGCTCGTCACCAAGCTCGCCGTCGGCGGCGCGGTCGTCGCGCTCGCGACGGCCGGCGCGGTGACGGTTCACAACCACGAGGCGCACGCGAGCCCTGCGCGCGGGCCGCTCCACGCCGAGCTGGCCGCCGACCGAGCACGGAGGCGGAGGGGTCGCGGCCGACGGAGATCGCCGACGCCGGCTCGCCCGGCTCGGACTCCCCGGCCTCGCCGGCGACCGCGCTCGCGCCCGCGGCCGGCGATCGAACCGGCCCCGGCGGCTCCACGGGCCCGGCGTCGCTGACGGAACCGGCGGGCCTCGGCAGCACGGACCCGCTGCTCACGAGCACCGGCTCGCCTGGCGCCGAGTGGCGGCGACAGCCCGGCGGCCGGGCCCGCGGCGAGCGCTCCAAACGGGACCGGCGCCAGGGCAAGGGCGCCGCGGGGAGTGCCCTGGCGGCCGCGCACGCGCGCGGCGCCGCGCGGCGCTCGCGGCGCCGCCGCAGGCGCTGCTCCGCCGCAAGGCCTCTCCGCCGGCGGGCGCTCCTGCGCCGCAAGCGGGCGTCTGCTGCGCCGCGAGCGCCTGGCACGCCGGCGCGCCCGGCGTCAAGCGCTCAAACGGAAACAGCCTCCGGTCAAGCCCACCGCGCCCCAGCCGCTCGTGACGCCGGCGCCGGCGCGTACCCCGCATCGCAAAGGCGCACCCCGCCCCGAGCTCGGGCGCGGTCGGGCAGCCCGGGACCTCCGCCAAGGAAAGCCCGGGAAGCCAAAGCGAAGGCAAGAGAAGCCAAGAGAAGCCCGGGAAGCGAAGGAAGCCACGGAAGCGAAAGAAGCCGAGGAAGCGAAAGAAGCGAAGGAAGCCAGGGAAGCAAAAGAAGTTAAAGCCAAGGAAGCCAAAGAAGCCCGGGAAGCTAAAGCCAGAGAAGCTGAGGAAGCCAGAGAAGCCCGGGAAAAGAAAGCGAAGGAAGCCAAAGAAGAAGCACAACCGCCCAACCTTTGAGGTGGCCGGACAGTCGTAGGCGTAGATGTGCACTGAAAACTCAATGGGAGGAATGCACGATGCGTCTTCGTAAACTCGGTCCGGCTCTACTCGCCGCGACCTCGCTGCTGGCGCTGGCTCCGGCCGCCGCCTCGGCTCACAAGCACCCCAGCCCGCGCGGGCGCTGCGCGATCAACATTCGCGTCGCGGAACGGCAGATCACCGCCGGGGAACAGGTCGAAGTCAAGGGACAGCCTCGAGTGCGTCCCGCTGCGCGAGCGCCGGCGGTCAAGCCGGTCACGCTGTACGAGTATGTCGCCGGAACCGCCGGCTACGTGCCCGTTCAGAGCACGACGACAGAACGAGCGGCGTCTATGAATTCAAGCCTCCGGCGTAGAGCGCGAACACCAGCTTCTACGTCCGCTCGCACGGCGCGCAGAGTGGCCGCAAGCGGCCCGGGTCGCCGTCCAGGTGACGCTCGACCGGGCCGCCCGAAGGCGGCCAGATCGAAACCGGGGCGCCGAACCGGGAGACGTTCAGCGGCACGGTCAGCCCGTCACGGCCGACGTCGGCGCGCGCGTGATCCTGCAGCGCCAGAACGCCGTCACCGGCGACGAATGGCATCGGATCGGCTTCGGCCAGGTCGAAGCGGGCGGCGACCTACACGATCACCGCACACTTCCGCGTGCCCGGCGACGCGAGCATTCGCGTGCTCGTGCGCAGCGACCGGCTCAACAGCCCGAGCGCCTCGACTCCGCTGGAGTACGAGATCTCCCAGGCGCAGAACCCGAGCCTGACGATCGCGAGCTCGGCCGACCCGATCACCTACGGGCAGTCCGGTGACGATCTCGGGCGTGCTCGCGGGCGCCACGACGCCGCAGACGGTCACGCTGCTCGCGCGCACCGTCCACCAGCACGGCTTCGCCCCGATCGCCGAGGTCAGCACCGGGGCCGGTGGCGCCTACAGCTTCCCGGCGCAGGCGCCGGTGAACAGCACGCTCTACCGGGTGAAGGCGCGCCGGGCAGAAGTCCGCGGTGCTGTATGAGGGCGTGAAGGACGTGCTCACCGCCGAAGTCTCGCCGACCACCTTCAGGCCGGCGAAGCAGTGACGTTCAAGGGCACGGTCGCACCCGATCAGACCGGGCACGTCGATCTACCTCGAGCGCCAGAACGCGGCGGGCACGGCCTTTCACGTCGTGCAGGTCGGCACGTGCTGCCGGGCTCGGTGTACTCGATCGTCCACCAGGTCTACGTGCCGGGCACGAAGGTCTTCCGGATCGACATCCCCGGCGGACCGGACAACGGCCGCGCGGTCAGCCAGCTGTTCACGTCCAGGTGAACCCCGCGCCTCCGTCCGCGCTGACCCCGGAGGCGCCGGGCAACTCCTCGCTGCCGTCAGAAGGCCAGACGACGGGATCGGAAGCGGAAAAGCCGCTCTCGGAATAGACGCCGGGTAGGGATACAGAGGTAGCGTCCAGGGGGCTCCGTCCAAGCGGCGGAGCCCCCTTTTGGACGTGCGTCGAATGACCGGCCCGCCGAGGGGGTACACAATCAGTGGATGTCAACGAAAGAGTTGAGCCGCTCCTACGAGGAGGGGATCGCCGGCGGCAGCAACGCCACCGCGCACGACCGCAAGGTCTGGGAGTCGATCGGCGGGCGCAGCCTGAGGGAGCTGAGCGAAGCCGTCGCGCGCGGGTGCAGCCGGCGCGGCGTCTCGTTCAAATCGGCCGAGGGCGGCGCGCAGGCGTTCCGCATCGACCCGATCCCGCGCGTGATCGACGCGCGCGAATGGAGCGAGCTGTCGGCCGGCGTCGCCCAGCGCGTGCGCGCGCTGGAGCTGTTCGTTCGCGACGTCTACTCCGAGCGGCGGATCGTCGCGGCGGGGATCGTCCCGGCCGCCGGCCTCGACAGCGCGCAGCACTACGAGCGCGAGCTGATCGGGATGGGCGAGCAGATCTCCTCGTGGATCACGGTCGCGGGGCTGGACGTGGTGCGCGACAGCGACGGCTCGTTCAAGGTGCTCGAGGACAACCTGCGCACCCCCTCCGGGATCGCCTACGCGGTCGCGACGCGCGAGGTGCTCGGCGAGCACCTGCCGCCGCCGGAGGAGCTGCACGTGCGCTCGCTCGACACGGCCTTCCGGACGCTCGGCGAGGGCCTGCGCGCGGCCGCGCCGGCGGCGGCGGGCGAGGACCCGACGGTCGTGCTGCTCAGCGACGGGCAGCTCAACTCCGCCTTCTACGAGCACGCGACGATCGCCGCCTACCTCGGCCTGCCGCTCGTGCTGCTCGACCAGCTGCGCGTCCGCGGCGGGCGCCTCTACGCGCGGCTGCCGGACGGCGAGCGCGCGGTCGACGTCGTCTACCGGCGCACCGACGAGGACCGGCTGCGCGACGATCGCGGCGAGCCGACGCCGATCGCGCGGCTGCTGCTCGAGCCGATCCTCGCGGGCACGCTCGCGTGCGTCAACGCGTTCGGCACGGGCGTCGCCGACGACAAGCTGATGCACGCCTACGTCGAGCGGATGGTCCGCTTCTACCTCGGCGAGGAGCCGATCCTCGAAGTCGGTCCCCACGTACGACCCGACCCAACCCGGGGTGCTCGAGATGGTGCTCGAGCGGATCGGCGAGCTGGTCGTCAAGCCGCGCACCGGGCACGGCGGGCACGGCGTCGTGATCGGGCCGCACGCGCAGCGGGAGGATCTCGACCGCACCGCGGCGGCGCTGCGCGCGCGCCGGAGCTGTTCATCGCGCAGGAGACGGTGATGCTCTCGCGCCACCCGACCGTCATGACCGGCGGTGGCCTCGAGCTGCGGCACGTCGACCTGCGGCCGTTCGCGATCTCCGGCGGCGAGGGCGACGGCGTCCACGTGTTGCCCGGCGGGCTGACCCGCGTCGCGTTCGAGCGGGGCGCGCTGGTCGTCAATTCGTCGCAGAACGGTGGCTGCAGCAAAGACACTGGGTCCTGGCATGAGTCAAGCCGATGATCGGCGTGACGGTCTCCGAGATCCGCGCGAAGGAAGACGCGCAGCGGGTCAGGCACGGCGAGCCGACGCAGACGGAGATGACGCTCGGCCTCGCCTACATGCGCGCGGTCGAGCGCGCCGGCGGCCTGCCCGTGGCGCTGCCGCCGCTGCGCGACGAGAACGTCGGACCGCTGCTGGATCAGCTCGTCCGGGCTGCTGCTGACGGGCGGCCCGGACATCGATCCCGCCTGCTACGGCGCCGAGCCGCACCCGGAGCTCGGCCCGATCGACCACGACGTCGACGTCTTCGAGATCGAGCTCTGCCGCCAGGCCGACCGCCGCGGGCTGCCGATCCTCGGGATCTGCCGGGGCGCGCAGGTGCTGAACGTCGCGCGCGACGGCACCCTGATCCAGCACCTGCCCGAGATCGTCAGCGGCACGATCGAGCACCGCCAATCGGAGCCCGGCGATCGCACGACGCACGAGGTGCAGGTCGCGCCCGACAGCGGCCTCGCGCAGACGACCGGCGGCGGCCCCGTGCGGGTCAACTCCTTCCACCACCAGTCGATCGACCGGCTCGGCGCCGGCCTGCGCCCGGTCGCCTGGTCGGAGGACGGGGTGATCGAGGCGGTCGAGGATCCAGCGCGCACGGACGGGCAGCTCGTGCTCGGCGTGCAGTGGCACGCGGAGACGCTGACCGACGAAGCCGAGCAGCTGGCGCTGTTCGAGCGCCTCGTCGAGGCGGCCGAGCAGGTGGCAGCGCACGCGCACGAACACGCCGAGCGAGCAGGAAGCCGAGGACTCGGCGCCCATGCGGTCTGAGACGCTCGACCCCCGGCCGGCGAGGCGCCCCAGCGAGCCATTCAGCCCGCGGCCCGAGACATTCGCACCGCAGCCCGGCGCAGATCCGACTCGCGCCGACGTGAGGCGGGGACGCGGCTTGGTCGGACTGGGCGCCCGCGGGTGTGACGCCGTGGACGGTCGGCGTCGAGGAGGAGGTGATGCTGCTCGACCCGAGCGACTGGTCGCTGGCCTCGCGCGCGGACGCGGTGATGAGACGGCTGACGGGCGAGCTGCTGGCGCACACGAGCACCGAGACGCACGGCTCGGCGCTGGAGCTGCGGACCGACCCGCACGAGCACGTCGGCGAAGGGCTGAGCCAGCTCGAGCGCCTGCGCGGCGAACTGGCGGCGGAGCTCGCGACGCTCGAGCTGAAAGCGGCGGTCGCGGGGATCCACCCGTTCACGCAGTGGCAGAGCACGAAGATCTCCGAAGGCGACCGCTACCGCTTCCTGTACGGCTCGATGCGCGAGCTCGCGCGGCGCGAGCCGACGTTCGCGCTGCACGTCCACGTCGCCGTGCCCGACGCCGAGAGCGCGATGCTGGCCGCCAACCGCCTGCGCACGCACCTGCCGCTGCTGCTCGCGCTGTCGGCGAACTCGCCCTTCTGGCAGGGCCGCGAGACGGGCCTCGCCTCCGCCCGCACTCCCCTGTTCCAGGCGTTCCCGCGCGTGGGGATCCCGCGCGCGTTCGCCGGCTACGAGGACTACGTCTCGACGATCGATCTGCTGCTGCGCTGCGAGGCGTTCCCGGAGCCGACGTTCCTGTGGTGGGACGTGCGCCTGCAGCCGCGCTTCGGGACGATCGAGGTGCGGATCATGGACGCGCAGACAACCGTCGCCGACTCGACCGCGCTGAGCGCGCTCGTGCAGAGCCTCGTGCGGCTGGAGGCGCTGGAGGGCTCGGGCGCGGACCCGGCGGTCGACCTGCCCGAGGTGATCGCCGAGAACCGCTTCCTCGCCGCGCGCGACGGCGCGGAGGCGAGCCTGATCGACGCCCGCTCCGGCCGGCGCGCGCAGGTGCCTGACGTGCTCGAGCGCGTGCTCGAGCTGTGCATGCCGCACGCCGAAGAGCTCGGCTGCGTCGAGGAGCTGCAGTGGACGCGCAGCCTCGCGTCGAACCCGCGGCCGGTGCGCCAGCTGGATCTGGCGCGCGGGCCGAACAAGCTGCCGGGGCTGGTCGAAGCGCTGTCGGCGCTGTTCTGAGAGCCTCCCCGCCCCAAGAGAGCTGCGGTTTTGGTCTACCCGGCGTCGGCAGGCAACACCGTAAAAGAGCCGCCCTGCAGTGGTTCGACCGTGCGGAACGCCCGTTCGTCGAGGGTGAGGATACGGCGCGTCGCCCAGCGATTGGCAAGAACTACGAGGGAGGCGTCGGCCAAACCCAGCTCCAGATCGCGGTAGCGGGCCGCCACATCGCGCGCGATCGCCAAGTCGGGAAGCGCAAGCGCATCCGCGATGTAGGTCCCTTCAGCCAGGTCCTCGAGGAAACGTAGCTCGGCGTCCACTCCAAGACGGCGCAAGATCAGATAGTCGGCCTCGGCGCAAACCACCTGGGAGGTGACCAGCGTGCCGTGCTCCGCACGCAGCACCTCCGAAACCGCTCTGTGCTCTGGCTCATCGGCGTCGGCCTGCGCGTATAGCGCGCCCGCGTCGACAATCAAGGCGGTCATGCCCGGCTGTCACCCGCGGCCCGTCACCGAGCGGTGGAGATCGTCGGCGTCCCAACCTCGATAGGGCGCCCCCCCGCCATGTCCGACGCCCATGCTCCGGAAGGTTCGCTCCCCACTCTGTTCCGCAGAGGTCACGCGGCGTACGCCATCACGGATCAAATCTGCCTGGGAGCGGCCTGTACGCGCGGCGGCCCGACGCAGCTGCTCAGCGTCTGCGGGGCTCAGATATACAGATGTCTTTGGCATTTACCCTATATAGGGTATCACGCTAAATGCACTGGACCTCACCGACAGCTACGGCCGCACGAACGTATCCGGATCCGGCCCGATCCGCCTGCCCGCGTCGAGCTCCCTGATCGCCTCCATCTCCTCGCCGCTCAGCTCGAAGTCGAAGACGTCGAAGTTCTCCTCGATCCGCTCGGCGGTGACCGACTTCGGGATCACGACGTTGCCGAGCTGCAGGTGCCAGCGGATGATCGCCTGGGCGGAGGTCTTCCCATGCGCCTCGCGCGATCTCGACGATCGTCGGGTCTTCGAGCTCCATCCCCTGGCCGAGCGGGCTCCACGCCTCGGTCACGATGCCGAGCTCGTCGTGCTCGTGGCGCAGGCCGGCCTGCTGGAAGTAGGGGTGCAGCTCGATCTGGTTGATCGCGGGGACGATCGCCGGTCTCGGCGACGATCCGTTCGAGGTGGGCGGGCTGGAAGTTGGAGACGCCGATCGCGCGCACGAGCCCTTCGGCCTGCAGCTCGATGAACGCCTGCCAGGTCTCCACATAGAGGTCGTGCGAGGGCACCGGCCAGTGGATCAGGTAGAGGTCGATGTGCTCGAGCTCTGAGCGCTCGAGGCTCGCCTTGCACGCGCGCTTGGCCCTGTCTTTGCCGTGGTCGTCGTTGAAGCACTTCGTCGTCACGAAGATCTCCTCGCGGGGGATCCCCGAGGCGTGGATCGCCTGCCCGACGGGGCCCTCGTTCCCGTACGCCGCGGCGGTGTCGATGTGGCGGTAGCCGGCCTGCAGCGCGCGGGCGACGACCTCCTCGGTCTCCTTCGGCGGGATCTGGAACACGCCGAAGCCGAGCTGGGGGATCTCCACCTCCGGGCGGAGCGTGACGTGGGGGACTCGATCGGTTGTGCCAGCCATATCCACGAGCAAGCATAATGCCCACGATGCGCAACGTTTCCGATCGGAGCCGAGCCGCTTGAAGATCGTCCTCTGCGGCGTGCGCGGATCGACCCCGGCGCCCGGCATCGAGTTCGTCCGCTATGGCGGGCACACCTCGTGCGTCGCGCTCGCACACGACGGCGCGGCGGTCCCGAGCCTGATCCTCGACGCGGGCGCCGGCATCCAGCGCGCGAGCCGGCTGCTCGCGGGCGACCGTTCGACGGCACGATCCTGCTGACGCATCTGCACTGGGACCACGTCGTCGGCTTGCCGTTCTTCGCCGCCGCCGACAACCCGGCGCGCGCGTGCGGGTGCTGCTGCCCGAGCAGGAGAGCGGCGCGAGCGCCGAGAGCGTGCTCTGCCGGATCATGTCGCCGCCGTACTTCCCCGTCGGCCCGCTGCAGCTGCGGGGAGATTGGCAGCTCGGCACGATCGCCCCCGGCGAGCACGCAGATCGAGGGCTTCACCGTGCTCGCGCGCGAGATCCCGCACAAGGGCGGGCGCACGTTCGGCTACCGGATCGGCGACGGCCACTCGACGCTCGCCTACATGCCCGACCACTGCCCGACGACGCTCGGCCCCGGCGAGGACGGCTTCGGCGCCTACCACCCCGCCGCGCTCGAGCTCGCGCGCGATGCCGACGCGCTCCTGCACGACGCCCAGCTGTTTCCCTCCGAGCTGGCCGCCGAGGCCGACTTCGGCCACGCGGTCGCGGACTACCCGGTCGAGCTCGCCCGCCGCGCCGGGACGCGCGCGGTGCAGCTCTTCCACCATCGCTACGACCGCAGCGACGACGCGCTCGACGGGCTCGCGCGGCGGCTGGGACGGCGGCGGCGAGCCCGCGGTCAGCGTCGCGGCCGAGGGGACCGTGCTGGAGCTGTAGTCGGCCGGGCGACACTGCGCGGCCCCGACTTGTTCCGCGGCGTCCCGTTTGGACGGCTTCGTCGGAATAGGAAGGGAGATGCCATGCGCAACCCCGAGCGGGGACATTCCGATCGCTCCCGATCACGGTCCGACAGCTGCCGTGGAGTCGCCGATCGGCCTGGCGCACAGCCAGATCCATGTCCAGACTCGAACGGACCCGGGATTGGACACAGGGCCTTGGACCCGGGATTTGGACACAGGGGCCTTGGTGGCGCCTTGCGACTCGATCAGACCCTGGGTGCAGACGGTTGTCTGTCTACTTGCAGTCGGCGCCAGGGAGAGGGCGATGGTTCGGGGGTATACGAGGGCCTGGAAAAACAGCGCTGTGCGGAGGACCCGCAAAGACAGCGCCGTGCGGCGCCGTGCCGCCGTCGCGGCGATCGGCGCGATCGGCGCGCTCTGCGCCGTGGGCGTCGCCGCGAGCCCCGCGCTCGCAGCGCCCGAATGGGGCATCGAAATGACCCACGCGAACGCCTATGGCCAGCAGGTCGGCGAATGTCCCGGCGGGATCGCGAAATACGTACCGGGCAAGCCGGAAGAAGATTGCGGCGTCAACCCGTTCACCGGCAGCGGGACGACGTTCGCGCGGGAAAGCGGGTTCAACACGTACGTCATCACCGTACGGAACGCCGGGCGCGGCGGTAGCGAAGTTTTGACATGCCACCCCGGAACCTGGACGGAAGAACCGGCGCTTGAATACAGATGGCTCCGCGATGAACAGGCGATCGCCGGCGCGACCGAAGCGACCTACACGCCGACCGCGGCCGATGAAGGTACAGCGGTCCAGTGCGAGATCGTCGCGAGCAATGGGGGCGGGGTTGCCCTTGCGACGAGCCCCGCGGCCGCGATACCGCCGGCCGGCGCGACGGCGGCGCCCGTCAAGGGCGAAGGCAACCCGTACATGCTCGTCGAAGAAGAAAGGGAACCGGAGACCGGCGCTCGCGCTCGTGATCTTGCTGAGAACCCAAGCGCAGATCCTGGGCGGCGCCGACGCGCGCGAACACCAGGTGCCGCACACCTCGGTCAGCGCGTAGCAGTCAGCGCGCAGCAATAGCACTACCACGGCAAGCCCGCGGCAAGCCTACGTCACCTACGCAGGCTTGCGGTAGTGCCCCGGCCATTCGCGATAGCCGATCCGGGTGAGCTCGCGGATCTCACCGAGCGTGGCCCACTCGTTTGCCCCCAGCCGCGCGAGCGGCGCCAGCCGCTCGATCGCCGGGCGGCCGTCCACCAGCATCTCCTCGTCGATCGCGGCGTGGACGACGCGGCCCATCACGACCGTGCCCACCCCGACCGTGAGCGTCGCGTGCAGCTCGCACTCGAGCGCGACCGGCGAACGCGCGACCCGCGGCGGCACGACGCGCATGCTCGCCTCGCGCTCGATCCCGACGGCGTCGAACTCGCTCACGTCGGCGGGAAACTCGGTGGCGGTCGCATTGACCTGCTCGAACAACGGCTCGGGGGTGAGGCAGACGACGAGCTCGCGCGTGCGCTCGACGTTCCGCAACGAGTCCTTGCGCCCAACCGAGGTGAACTGCACGATCGGCGGGTCAACCGAGGAGACCGTGAAGAACGAGTGCGGCGCGAGGTTGTCGACCCCCTCGGGCGAGCGGGTCGAGACCCAGGCGATCGGGCGGGGGACGACAACCGCGGTGAGGAACGAGTAGAAGGCGCCGCTGCCGAGCGCGGCGGGATCGATGTTAACGCGGGGCACGGAGGGAGTATGACTCCGAGGGCCGGCTCACGGGGCCCCCGATCCCCACGAAGGCAGCCGATGAATCGAGGCAGTGCCCAAGGAAGTCAGCCGGTAAATTGAGACACGCCCAAGCGTCGGGGTCGCCGCCAGCAGCGCCCGACCAGCGCCGAACGCGCGACCTGCTAAAGCAGCGGGCGGAAGAAAGAAAGTTAGGCGCTGAGAACAAAGGGGTAGGAGAAAGCCATGGAACACCGCACGCTGGGACGCACCGGAGTCGAGGTCAGCCCGCTGTGCCTCGGGGCGATGATGTTCGGCGCCTGGGGCAACCCCGATCACGAGGACTCGATCCGGATCATCCACGCGGCGCTCGACGCAGGGATCAACTTCGTCGATACCGCCGACGTCTACTCGCAGGGAGAGTCCGAGGAGATCGTCGGCAAGGCGCTGGCCGGGCGGCGCGATCAGGTCGTGCTCGCGACCAAGTTCCACGGCTCGATGGGCGACGGGGATGGGCGGGATCCAAATCGTCGCGGCAACTCGCGGCGCTGGATCATCAAAGAGGTCGAGGATTCGCTGAAACGTCTGAAAACCGACTGGATCGACCTCTATCAGGTACACCGCCCTGAGCCCGACACCGACATCGAGGAGACGCTCGGCGCGCTCTCCGACCTCGTCCACCAGGGCAAGATCCGCTACCTCGGCTCCTCGACCTTCCCGCCCGCGCGCGTCGTCGAGGCGCAGTGGGCCGCGCGCGAGCGCGGCCTCGAGCGCTTCGTCTGCGAGCAGCCGCCCTACTCGCTGCTCGTCCGCGGGGTCGAGGCCGAGCTGCTGGGAACCGCCCGCCGTTACGGCATGGGCGTGATCCCCTGGAGTCCGCTCGCCGGCGGCTGGCTGTCGGGGAAATGGCGCAAGGGTCAGGACGCGCCGTCCTCCACTCGCGCGCAGCGACTGCCGGCGCGCTACGACCTCTCGATCCCCGCCAACCAGCGCAAGCTCGACGCGGTCGAGGAGCTGGCGTTGCTCGCCGAGCAGTCGGGGATCTCGCTGATCCACCTCGCGATCGCATTCGTGATCCGTCACCCCGCGGTCACGGCGGCGATCATCGGGCCGCGCACGATCGAGCAGCTCGAGTCCCAGCTCGGCGCGGTTTCGGTCGAGCTGTCCGACGAGGCGCTCGACCGGATCGATGAGATCGTCCCGCCGGGCACGAACTTCAGCCAGGCCGACGCCGGCTGGGTCAACCCCGACTTGGAGCCTGCCGCTCGGAGAGAGCGGCAGGCGGCGCGGGCCGCGCGGACTTTCTGAATCGCCGTATCCTCAGCAGCGCGAATCATTGACCGGCAGCGCGAATTATTGACCGCGCCCGCGGCCGGCCGGAGCCGTCTTCTCGGCGGCGGATCGCCGCCGGCCCGCTCTACCTACCAGAGCACCGGCACATCGTAGGCCGCGATCCGCTCGTCGCGCGTGACGATCGTGAATCCTTCGCTCTGGGCCTGGGCGACGATCATCCGGTCGAACGGATCACCGTGGTGCGGGGGCAGGGCGCCGGCTATGCACGCGTGCGCGAAGGTGATTCCCAGTTCGATGAACCTCGCCGCCGCTACCTTGTCCAGAAGGTTCTCGGGAGCATGGAGCTTGCCCGAAGCTCGCTTGATCTCTATCTCCCAGATACTCGCGGCGCTTACATAGGCCGGGACGACTCCGGCACTCAAGACCTCGTGCACGGCCGGCGACAGCAGCTGATCGTCGCCAACGCTCCACAGCAGCGCATGGGAGTCAATCAGCAGCGGGGTCAATCCACGTGCCAAACAGTCGTTCGATTCCCTCGTCTGGCTCGTCGAAGTCGTCGCTGATCCAGATCTTCCCTTTGAGATCGCCCATTTGACGACGCACGGGAGGGGGATCGTCGTACCGGACGATCTTTGCCACGGGACGCTGCCCGCGGCGGATCACGATCTCCTCGCCATCCGTCACACGCGCGATCAGGCTCGAAAGCTGTGTTTTCGCCTCCGTAACCGTGACTGTGTCAGACATTGTGTCAGACATCGATCCTCATAATATCAGACCTGGTTAACCTGGTTTATTCGACACACTGCTCCCCATGCATGGCCTGTTCGACGCGCTGCTCCCCATGCATGGCCTATCCGACGCGCTGGTCCCCATGCATGGCCTATTCGACGCGCTGCTCCCCATGCATGGCCTGTTCGACGCGCTGCTCATGGCTATTCAACGTGCCCCAGTCTCTTCAGCTTGATCGAAGAGCGCTGTTCCACTCCTCCGAGTAAGGTGGGTTCGACCGCCGCCGCAACCGAAAGGACCGGACGTATGAGCCCTGCCGTGCCAGCTCAGCCGCCAGCCGCGGATCGGGAATCCCCACCCGCCTCCGACCCGGGCCCCGATACCGCTTCCTCCGCCAGCCCCGGCGCGAGCGCGGCGGAGGCTGACGTGCTCGTGATCTTCGGGATCACCGGCGACCTCGCGAAGGTGATGACCTTCCGTTCGCTCTACCGGCTGGAGAAGCGCGGCCTGCTGAATTGTCCGATCGTCGGTGTCGCGGGCGATGACTGGACGCTCGAGCAGCTGCGCGAACACGCCAAGCAGTGCATCGAAGGGACTGGCGAACAGCTCGAAGAGGACGTGTTCGCACGCTTCGCGGCGCGCCTGTCCTACGTGAGCGGCGACTTCACCGACGCCGCCACGTACAAGCGTCTGGCCGGCGAGCAGGCGCTCAGCAAGGCGCACACCCCGGTCTTCTACCTGGAGATTCCCCCCTTCCTGTTCGGGCCGGCGATCAAACAGCTGAAGGACGCGGGACTGACCCAGACCGCGCGCGTGGTCGTCGAGAAGCCCTTCGGCCACGACCTGCAGTCCGCGCGCGCGCTCGCCGCGGAAATCCACGAGTCGATCGAGGAGTCCCAGCTGTACCGGATCGACCACTTCCTCGGCAAGATGGGCACCGACGAGCTGCTGTATCTGCGCTTCGCGAACACGATGGTCGAGCCGATCTGGAACCGCAACCACATCGCGTGCGTCGAGATCACGATGGCCGAGGACTTCGGCGTGGAGGACCGCGGCCACTTCTACGACCCCGTCGGCGCGCTGCGCGATGTCGTCGTCAACCACCTGATGCAGGTCGTCGCGCTCGCCGCGATGGAGGCGCCGGCGGGCGATGACGCGGAAACGCTGAAGGACGCGAAGTACTCGCTGTTTCGCTCGATCCGCGACGCCGAGCCCGCCCACTACGTGCGCGGGCAGTACGACGGCTATCTCGAGATCGACGGCGTGGCGAAGGAATCGACGACCGAGACCTACGCGGCGATGCGCCTGGAGATCGACAACTGGCGCTGGGCGGGCGTGCCGTGGTTCATCAGGACGGGCAAGAAGCTGCCGGTCACGCAGACCGAGCTGCGCGCCGTGTTCCGCGACCCGCCGCGCCTGGGCTTCATGAGCAACGGCACCCACCGCCGCCCCGACCCGAACCAGTTCGTCGTCAAGCTCGACCCCTCGACCGGCACGCGCGTGATCCTCGACGCGCACCGCGCCGACGCCCAGGGTCCGGAGGCGGTCACGCTCGACGTCGAGTTCGCCGAGCAGGGCGGCGAGGCGCCGACGCCATATGAGGTGCTGCTGCTCGACGCGATGCGCGGAGAGGGCGCCCGCTTCACTCGCCAGGACGGCGTCGAAGAGACGTGGCGGATCTTCCAGCCGCTGCTCGAGCAGCCGCCGCCGGTCCACTCCTACGCGCCGGGCTCGTGGGGCCCGGCGGCGGCGGACGGGCTGGTGCGGGGCTTCGGCAAGTGGCACGGGCCGTGGGTCGAGTCGTGAACGCCGCGGCAACGCCAGGCAACGCCCGGCCGGCCGCGAGCGCTCCGCAGGTGCTGAGATGAGTCCCGCGAAGGCCCACGGAGAGCGCTCGAGCAAGGCAAGAACGGGCCATACCGGACCGGCGGGCGCCAACGGTGGGAAGGGCGCCGACAGCCGTGACGAAGCAATGCCGCAGAGCGCGGCGATGCCCTCGCCGTTCCCGCCGATCGCCGACTACGCGTTCCTGTCGGACTGCCACACGGGCGCGTTGATGGCCCCCGACGGGTGCGTCAACTGGCTGTGCGTCCCGCGCTTCGACGCGCCGAGCATCTTCGGCACGCTGCTCGACCGCCAGGCCGGCGACTTCCGCTTCGGGCCGTTCGGCGTGAACGTGCCCTCGGCGCGGATCTACGAGCCGGGCACGAACATCCTGCTGACCACCTGGCGCACGCCGACCGGCTGGGCGATCGTGCGCGACGCGCTGATCATCGGCCCCCGCCGCGGCGTCGACAAGATCACCCCGCACACCCGCCCGCCGACCGACGAAGATGCCGAGCACCTGCTCGTGCGCGTCGCGATGTGCCTGTCGGGTGAGGTCGAGATGGAGCTGACCTGCGAGCCGGCCTTCGACTACGGGCGCGTGCCCGCGGAGTGGACGCTCGGCGAGGACGGGCACTCGGCCGACGCGAGCGGCGCGGAGCAGGCGATCAGGCTTCAGACGAGCATGGCGCTCGGCACCGAGGGCGACCGCGTCAGAGCGCGCCACGAGCTCAAACAGGGTGAGCAGATCTTCTGCTCGCTCTCCTGGGCCGAGGGGTTCGCCTCGCCGCGGAGCCTCGACGAAGCCAACGAACGCCTGGCCACGACCGCCGCCTTCTGGCGCGACTGGCTGAGCCGCGCCCGCATCCCCGACCACCGCTGGCGCGAGCCGATCCAGCGCTCGGCGCTCGCGATCAAGGGCCTCACGTACATGCCGACCGGCGCGACCGTCGCGGCGCTGACGACATCGCTGCCGGAGACGCCCGGGGGCGAGCGCAACTGGGACTACCGCTACACGTGGCTGCGCGACTCGACCTTCACGCTGCAGGCGCTCCATTTCCTGAACCTCGACTGGGAGGCGGAGGAGTTCATGCAGTTCGTCGCCGACCTGGAACCGAACGCCGACGGCGGGCTGCAGATCATGTACGGGATCGACGGGCGGCGCGATCTGACCGAGACCACGCGCGAGGATCTCTCCGGCTACGCGGGCGCGAGCCCGGTGCGTGTCGGCAACGGCGCCTTCGACCAGCGCCAGAACGACGTCTACGGCGCGGCGCTCTCCTCGATCCTGCTGCACACGCGCCGCTCGAAGCGGCTGCCACGGCGGCTGTGGCCGCTCGTGCAGGCGCAGGCCGAGTGCGCGAGCAAGATCTGGCGCGAGCCCGACCAGGGCATCTGGGAGGCGCGCGGCGCGCCGCAGCACTACGTCTCCTCGAAGCTGATGTGCTGGGTCGCGATGGACAGCGCGAGCAAGCTCGCGGAGATCCGCGGCGACGGGAAGCTGCAGGCGAGCTGGCGCGAGACGGCCGAGGAGATCCGGGCGGACATCCTCGCCCACGGGCTCACCGACGCAGGCGTGCTGCGCCAGCACTACGACACCGACGCGCTCGACGCCTCGAACCTGCTGGCGGCGCTGTTCGGGTTCCTGCCAGGCGGCGACGAGCGCCTGCGCGCGAGCGTGCTCGCGATCGCCGACGACTTGACCGAGGACGGCTTCGTGCTGCGCTACCGCACGGGCGAGACCGACGACGGCCTGTCCGGCAAGGAGGGCAGCTTCCTGATCTGCTCTTTCTGGCTCGTCTCCGGCCTCGCCGTGATCGGCGAGGAGCAGCGCGCACGCGACCTGATGGAAAGGCTCTTGAGCGTCGCCTCGCCGCTCGGCCTGTACGCGGAGGAGTTCGACACGAGCACCGGCCGGCACCTCGGGAACTTCCCCCAGGCGTTCTCGCACCTGGCGCTGATCGAGGCGGCCGCGCGGATCATCCTTGCGGAGATGCTCGAGGAGATCAACTGATGAGCTTCTCTGAGCGCAACTCGGAGATCTTTCGATGACGCCCTCGCGGATCGCGGAGCTTCTGGTGATGAAGGCCCCGGCGGATCCAGGCGATCGCGTGACGGGGCAATATCGACGAATCGCGGAGGTCTCACGATGAGCGACTACGACGTGATCATCGTCGGCAGCGGCGCCGGTGGCGGCACGCTCGCCCGGCACCTGGCGCCGTCGGGCAAGAAGATCCTGATCCTCGAGCGCGGCGATTGGCTGGCGCGCGAGCCGCAGAACTGGTCGGCGGGGGAGGTGTTCGTCGAGAACCGCTATATCTCCCCGGACACGTGGCACGACGCCGACGGCAAGCCCTTCCAGCCCCAGGTCCACTACTACGTCGGCGGCGCGACGAAGCTGTATGGGGCGGCGCTGTACAGGATGCGCAAAGAGGACTTCGGCGAGCTGCGCCACGAGGGCGGGATCTCGCCCGCGTGGCCGATCGACTACGAGGAGATGGAGCCCCATTACACGCGGGCCGAGCAGCTCTATCAGGTGCACGGCGCACGCGGTGAGGATCCGACCGAACCGCCGGCGAGCGCGCCCTATCCCCACCCGGCCGTTTCGCACGAGCCGCGGATAAAGCAGCTCGCCGAGGACTTCGCCGCCGCGGGTCTGCATCCATTCCACGCCCCCTGCGGAGTGATGCTGGACGAGGCGAACATGCCCTACAGCAACTGCGTGCGCTGCTCGACCTGCGACGGCTTTCCCTGCCTCGTGCACGCGAAGTCCGACGCCGAGGTGCTCGGCGTGCGCCCTGCGCTCGAGCACGAGAACGTGACGCTGCTGACGCACGCGCGGGCGGTGAGGCTGAACACGAACCCAGCCGGCACGGCGGTCACGGAGGTCGTGGTCGAGCGCGACGGCGGGCGCGACGGCGCGGGCACCGGCACGGACGCCGGCGCGAATGCGGGCGCCGGCGCGACGGGCGCCGAAACCGGGGGCGGGATACAGACGGAGACGTACTCCGCTGACATCGTGGTCGTGTCCGCGGGCGCGGCGAACACCGCCAAGCTGCTGCTCAGCTCCGCCAGCGACAGGCACCCTGACGGCCTCGCGAACGGCTCCGATCAGGTGGGCCGCAACTACATGTTCCACGACAGCCAGGCCGTGCTCGCGATCTCCAAGGAGCCCAACCCGACGGTCTTTCAGAAGACGCTCGGCGTCAACGACTTCTATTTCGCGAGCGACGCCTGGGAGTTCCCGATGGGGAACATCCAGATGGTCGGCAAGTCGGTCGCGGAGATGTACCGCGGCGAGCAGCCGCTGCTGACGAAGCTCGCGCCGACCTTCTCGCTGCAGGACATCGCCGAGCACGCCGTCGACTTCTGGCTCTCAACCGAGGATCTGCCGCGGGCGGAGAACCGCGTGACGCTCGACGGCGAGGGCAACGTGAAGCTCAGCTACAAGTCCTCGAACGATGTCGCACGGGACAGGCTGTTCAAACAGCTGCGCTCGCTGCTCGGCCATCTCGGCATGCACGAGCACCATCTGATCCCGCGCTGGGCCTATCTGGAGAACAAGATCCCGGTCGCGGGCGTCGCCCATCAGGCCGGAACCTGCCGCTTCGGCTCGGACCCGGCGAGCTCGGTGCTCGACACCGACTGCAAGGCGCACGAGCTCGACAACCTGTACGTCGTCGACACGAGCTTCTTCCCGAGCATCTCCGCGGTCAACCCCGCGCTGACGGCGATGGCCAACGCGCTGCGCGTCGGCGACCATCTGCTGGGGCGGCTGGGCGCGCATGGAGACTGAGGCGCCTACCGGAAGCGAGAGGCAGGCGATCCCCACCTGCGGGCGGGACAAAATCCGGACGCCGCCACGAGCAGGCAATCGGCGATGACAGCGAGCGCGCCAGAGCACACGCGCCGGCGCAAAGTGGTGATCGTCGGCGGCGGCTTCGGCGGGCTGACCGCCGCACGCGAGCTGCGCGGCGCCGATCTCGAGGTGACGCTCGTGGACCCGACCAGCCACCATCTGTTCCAGCCACTGCTCTACCAGCTGGCCTGCGGCGGCCTGTCCACCGGCGAGTGCGCCTCGCCGATCAGAGCGGCGGTCAAGCACAGCGCGAACACGACGGTGCTGATGGCGAAGGCCACCGGCCTCGACGCCGCCTGCCGCCAGCTGACGCTCGATCGCGGCGAGACGCTCGACTACGACAGCCTGATCGTGGCGTGCGGCGCGGAGACCTCCTACTTCGGCAACGACGCTTGGCGCGAGCACACGTGCGGCCTGAAGACGCTCCCCGACGCGGTCGAGCTACGCAACCGCCTCTACTCGGCCTTCGAGCAGGCCGAGCGCGCGGATGATCCGGCCGAGCGCGAGCGTTGGCTGACGTTCGTTGTGATTGGCGGCGGCGCGACGGGAGTGGAGCTCGCGGGGGAGCTGGCGATCATCGCGCGCGACACGATGAAGGGCTACTTCACGCGCAGCGATCCGGCGAGCGCGCGGGTGATCCTGCTCGACGCCGGCGAGCGGCTGACGGCGGCCTTCAGCAAGAAGCTCTCGACGAAGGTCGCCCGGTATCTGGCCGAGCTCGGGGTGAATGTGCGCCAGGGCGCGCGCGTGACGGGGATCGACGCGGAGGGGGTGACGTTCCAGCTCGCGGAGTCGCAGGGGGAGGCTGGCAGGGCGGGTGACGGGAGCGCGGGCGCGGCGCGGCACGCTGGCGATGGCGATGGCGAGCGAGCCGAGCAGCGGATCGACGCGCGGACCGTGGTGTGGGCGGCGGGCGTGCAGGCGGTGGGCTTTGCGAAGACGCTCGCCGAGGCGACGGGGGCAAAGACCGACCGCGCGGGACGCGTGCAGATCGAACCGAACCTGACCGTGCCCCGCCATCCCGAGATCTATGCGATCGGCGACGCGACACAGGTCGTCGGACCCGGCGGCCGGCCGCTGCCGGGGTTGGCGACGGTCTCGATCCAGCAGGCGCGGCACGTGGCGAAGGCGATCCGTGCTGGGGCGACGGCCGGTTCGGGTACGGATCCGGCGGAGCCCTTCAAGTACTTCGACAAGGGCGCGCTCGCGGTCGTCGGCCGCGGGAAAGCCGTGTGCGAAATTCGCGGGCTCGAGCTGTCGGGGCGACTGGCGTTCTTCACCTACCTGACGGTGCACATGTACTACCTGAGCGGGGGCGGGCCCGGGCACAGGTTGAAGGTGCTGATCGACTGGATCAGCGCGCGGATCGGCGACCCTCAGAACCAGGTGATCGACGGCGGGCTCGCGGAATCCTGACCTGTTCGTGTGGGCAACGGCCCACCTGGGCGAGTCATGATTGAGACATGAGAGCGCTCGACGAGAGACTGCTCGCGTACGCGCGCGCGACGCGCATGTTCCTGTTCGTCTCGGTCGCACTCGGTGCAGTCAGCGCCCTGTTGATCGTCGCGCAGGCGTGGCTGCTGGCGGACGTTGTCGCGAGCGCATTCCTATCCGGCAGAGACCTCGCGCAGCTGAAGACCCCATTGACAGCGCTGCTGCTGGTCGTGACCGTGCGCGCGACGGTCGCGTGGGCGGCCGAGCTGGCCGCGAGCCGTTCCTCGGCGCGGGCGAAGTCGCAGCTGCGCGCGGCGCTGCTGGAGCGCGTCGCGACGCTCGGCCTGAGCAATTCGCGCGAGCAGCGCACAGGTGAGCTCGCGATCCTCGCCACGCGCGGGATCGACGCGCTCGACGGCTACTTCTCGCTGTACCTGCCGCAGCTGTTCCTCGCGGTGATCGTGCCTGTCGTCGTGGTCGTGGTCGTCCTCTGGAACGACTGGATCTCGGCGGCGATCATCGCGTTCACGATCCCCCTGATCCCGCTGTTCATGGCGCTCGTCGGCGCCGCGACGAAGGAACGGATGGACAGTCAGTTCCGCATCCTCGAGCGGCTCGCCGGCCACTTCCTCGACGTCGTCGCGGGACTGCCGACGCTGAAGGTCTTCGGCCGGGCGAAGGCGCAGGCGAAGGCGATCGGCGAGATCACCGAACGCTACCGCCGCGCGGCGCTCGGGACGCTGCGGATCACGTTCCTCTCATCGCTGATCCTCGAGCTCGTCGCGACGATCTCGGTCGCGCTCGTCGCGGTCGCGATCGGGCTGCGACTGCTGGGCGGCGAGCTCGACCTGCGCACCGGGCTGTTCGCGCTCGTGCTCGCGCCCGAGGCCTACCTGCCGCTGCGCCAGCTCGGCGCCAACTACCATGCCAGCGCCGAGGGCATCGCCGCCGCCGAGCAGGTGTTCGCGGTGCTGGAGGCGCCCGCACCGCCTCACGGCACGCTCACTGACCTCCCCGGCCCGGCGCCCACCGAGCGACCGGTTGACGAACCGGCGCGCTCCAACCTCGCACGCCCCGACCTCGATCGTCTCGATCCCGCCAGGCTCGACCCGACTCATATCGACCCTGCCCGTCTCGATCCCGCCGACGCGAACATCACCGTCGAGGGCCTGCGGGTCAGCTACCCGGGACGCTCCGAGCCGGCGCTCGACGGCGTCTCACTGACGATCCACGAGGGCGAGACGCTCGCGCTCGTCGGCCCCAGCGGCTGCGGCAAGTCGACGTTGCTCGGGGTGCTCCTGGGGCTCGTCGCGCCCGAGCGCGGAATCGTGCGCGTCGGCAACGTCGACCTGGCCGAGCTCGACCTCGACGCCTGGCGCGAGCGCCTCGCCTGGGTGCCCCAGCGACCACACCTGTTCAGGGCGTCGATCGCAATGAATGTGCGCCTCGGCCGCCAGGATGCGACGCCCGAACAGGTCCGGGCCGCGGTTGAGGCCGCCGGTCTCACCGATCTCGTGGACAGGCTTCCCGACGGCGTCGAGACGGTGCTCGGCGAGCGCGGCGCCGGCCTGTCCGCGGGGGAGCGCCAGCGCCTCGCGCTCGCGCGCGCGTTCCTGCGCGACGCGCCGTTGCTGCTGCTCGACGAGCCGACCGCGAACCTCGACGGCGAGACCGAGCGCGAGATCGTGCGGACGATCGTGCGCCTTGCCGAGGATCGCACCGTCGTGCTCGTCGCCCACCGCCCCGACCTGGTCGCGGTCGCCGACCGGGTGGTGGCGATCGGCCCCGCAATGAAGGTCGTGGCGGCATGAGCGCACCGCCCCGCGGCGACGGGCCGCGTCTGCGACCCGCCGGCACATGGAGATACGCGTGACGCCTCCGTCCGCAGCCGGCCCCCAGGACGCGCGCGCGCGAGACGACGCCCTCGCATACGACCACGGACCGCAGGCGCCACTGCGACGGACCCTCGCGATCGCCCGTCCCGCCGCCGGTCGACTGGCGCTCGCGACGCTGCTCGGCGCCGGCGCGGTGGCCGCCGCGATCGGCCTGATCGCGACCTCGGCCTGGCTGATCTCGCGCTCGGCACAGCGCCCGCAGGAGTCGGCGGTGGCGATCGCGATCGTCGGCGTGCAGTTCTTCGCGCTCTCCCGCGGGCTGTGCCGCTACGGCGAGCGGATCGTCGGCCACGACGCCGCGCTGCGCGTGCTGGCGGACACGCGGGTCCGCGTTTACGAACGCCTCGAGCGACTCGCCCCGTTGGGCCTGCCCGCGTTCGGCAGCGGCGATCTGCTGGCGCGCCTGATCGGCGACGTCGACGCGCTCCAGGATCTGCTCGTCAGGGTCGTGCCCCCGTTCGCGATCGCGCTGATCGTCGGGACGGCGACCGTCATGCTCGAGTGGTGGATGCTGCCGGCCGCGGGCCTGATCCTGCTCGTCGCGCTGCTGGTCGCCGGGACGCTCGTGCCGTGGTTGACCGGCACCCTGGCCGCGCGCGCGGAGGCCAGGCAGGCGGCGGCGCGGGGCGAGTTGACTCACACCGTGGTCGACCTGATCGAGGGCGCTCAAGAGCTGGCCGTCAACGGCGCCACCGCCGAGCAACTGAACATCACCCTGGCCGCGGACACGGAGCTGACCGGGCTCGCCGCGGCGAGCGCACGCACGGCCGGCATCGGCCAGGGGCTGACAAGCCTCTGCACGGGCCTGGCGATGTGGGGAGCGCTGCTCGTCGGCGTCGACGCGGTCGCCGCGGGGCGGATGCACGGCGTGCTGCTCGCCGGGATCGCGCTGATCCCGCTGGTCGCCTTCGAGCTCGTCACCGGGCTGCCGACCGCGACGCAGACCCTGCAGCGCGTGCGGCGCTCGGCCGCGCGCGTGTTCGAGGTGCTCGACACGCCGCCGCCGGTGCTGGAGCCTGTCCACCCGCTGACACTCCCGTCCTTTTTCCTGCCCGCGACCCCGCAACCGACCTCCCCGTCATTCCCCCCGTCGACATTGCCTTCCTCTACCCTCCCGATTGCTCCCACCCTGCGTGCGCGCGACCTGCGCTACCGCTACCCGGGCGCAGCCCACTGGGCCCTCGACGGGATCGACCTCGACCTCAGCCCGGGCCGGCGCGTGGCGGCCGTCGGCCAAAGCGGCGCCGGCAAGTCGACGCTCGCGGGGGTGCTGCTGCGCTTCCTGCCCTACACGAGCGGCGAGGTCACGCTCAACGGCGTGAAGCTCGCGGAGCTCGACGGGGATGAAGTCCGGCGCGCGGTCGGCCTCGTTTCGCAGGACGCGCACGTGTTCGACAACACGCTCGAGGAGAACCTCCGCCTGGCCAGACGCGACGCGACGGCGGAGGATCTCGACAACGCCCTCGCCACGGCGCGACTGCTCGACTGGACGCGCGAGTTGCCCGCGGGCCTGCAGACCGAGGTCGGCGAGCGCGGCGCGCGCCTGTCCGGCGGCCAGCGCCAGCGCCTGGCGATCGCCCGCGCGCTGCTAGCTGACTTCCCGATCCTGATCCTCGACGAGCCCGGCGAGCACCTCGACACGCAGACCGCCGACGCGCTTGTCGCCGACCTGCTGGCGGTCACAGAGGGACGAACAACGCTGCTGATCACCCATCGGCTGACCGGGCTGGAGGAGGTGGACGAGGTGCTCGTGCTCGACCACGGCCGCGTGCTCGAACGGGGCACGCATGGCGAGCTGTTGACGCGCGGCGGGCGCTACGCGGCGCTGTGGCGGCGCGAGCAGGAGAGCGGCCGGCTCAACTGATTACGACGACGGCGGCGGGACTGCCGGACGTATGGCGGGCGCGGCTAGTGGTGCAGAAGGCGCGGGCGGCGGCGCGGGTGACTGCGCATCGGGCGTCTCCGGCCCGCCCGTGACGCGCGCGCGGAACACATGGAACGACCACCCCTGGTAGATCAACACCACCGGGAAGAAGATCACGGTGACGATCGTCATGACGACGAGCGCGTAGTGGCCGGAGGCGGTGTTTGAGACGGTGAGGTTGTAGGCGGCGTTGGTGCTCGAGACCATCACGCGGGGGTAGAGGTCGATGAAGATCGAGCCGACGCAGGAGGCGATCGCGACCGCCGACGCGGAGAAGGCCCAGCCGTCGTGGTCGGTCGCGGAGAGCAGCGCGGCGAAGATCACGGCGATCACCGCGAGCACCTCGACGGGCCCGGGGATCGTCGGGCCGCCGGCGACCGAGCGCGTCCAGATCACGAAGCCGACGACGAGCGCGATCGCGGCCCAGCCCAGGGGGCGCGATATGGCGCGAGCGCGATCGCGCAGCTCGCCGGTCGTGCGCAGCTTCAGGAAGGTCGCGCCGTGCAGCAGGCAGAGCCCGAGCAGCGTGACGCCGGTCCACAGGCCGTAGGGGGTGAGGAGGTCGAAGAAGTTGCCGGTGAACTCATGGGAGGAGTCGATCGGCAGGCCGTTCAGCAGATCGCCGAGGCCGACGCCGAGCAGCAGGGGGATCAGCAGGCTGCCGCCTGTCGTGCACCACGTCCACGCCGTAAGCCAGCGCTCGTCCTCGTGTTTGCGCGCGAACTCGAACGCGACGCCGCGCGCCATCAGCGCCGCGAGCACGAGCAGCAAAGCCAGGTAGAGCGCCGAGAACATCGTCGCGTACCAGCCGGGGAAGGCGGCGAACGTGCCCGCGCCGGCGACGATCAACCACACCTCGTTGCCGTCCCACCAGGGGCCGATCGTGCTCAGCACGGTGGCGCGCTCGGGGTCGGTGCGGCCGATGATCGTGTGTAGCACGCCGACCCCGAAGTCGAAGCCCTCGAGCACGAAGAAGCCGACCCAGAGGATCGCGATGATCACCGACCAGAGCGTGTCGAGGTGCAGCATGGCCGCGTTCCCGTTCCTAGTGCCCCGCCGCGAGCAAGATCGTCGAATCTTGGGGGCGCAGCGACACCACGATCAGTAGCCGAACGCCGGGGTCGTGGTCGCGCCGCCGGCCGTGGCATCCGGCCCGGCGGCGCCCGGCTCGCCGCCGTCCTCCTCGGGGAGCCCACGGCGCGAGTAGCGGAGCATCAGCACAAGATCGGCGGCGCCGAGCGCGATGTAGATGAGGACGAACGCGACGAGACTGATCCAGATCTCGGTCGAGGAGACCGACGGCGAGGAGGCGTTGATCGTCTTCATCAGACCCTGCACGATCCACGGCTGGCGGCCGTTCTCGGTCAGCATCCAGCCCGCGGTGTTCATGATGAACGGCGTCACGACCGCCCAGACAGACAGACGCAGGAACCACTTCGAATCGGCGAGACGGCCGCGGTGGATCAGCCAGCCGCCCCACGCCGCGAGCAATAAAACCAACGTGGCGATGTAGGCCATGATCCGCATCGACCAGTACTGGATGAAGACGTCGGGGATGTAGTTGCCGGGCCCGTATTTCTTTTCGTCTTCGCGCTGCAGCTGGTTCAGGCCGGTGACGCCCCCGCTGAAGGTGCCGGTCGCGAGCACGGAGAGGAGATGCGGGATCGGGATGATCTGCGAGGGGGTCTTGTCGTCTTTGCCGCCGCCGATCTGGAAGGCCGAGAATGAGCAGGGTTTGCAGTTTTCCCACTGCGCCTCGGCCGCGGCGATCTTGACCGGCTGGTATTTGGTCTCGATTTCGCCGAGCTTGTTGCCGACGAACAGCTGCAGGACGATCACGGGCAGCAGCACGATCACCGCGATCCGCGCCGCGAACGCGAAGGACTCGACCTCGACGCCCTTACGGATCTGCCAGGCGGCGACCGCGAGCATCACGAGCGCGCCGGTGACGAGCGAGGCGAGCAGCACGTGGACGTAGCCCCAGAGGAAGGTGGGGTTCGTGAAGAGCGCCGCGATGTTGTTCAGTTCGGGCTGGCCGTGGCTGTTCATGACGTAGCCGACGGGATGCTGCATCCACGAGTTGGCGGCGAGGATGAAGAGCGCCGAGAGCATCGTCCCGGCCGCCACGAGCCAGATGCAGGCGAGGTGCACGCGCTTGGGCAGGCGGTCCCAGCCGAAGATCCACAGCCCGAGGAACGTCGACTCGAGGAAGAACGCCGCGAGGCCCTCCATCGCGAGGGGCGCGCCGAAGACGTCGCCGACGAAGCGCGAGTAGGCCGACCAGTTCATCCCGAACTCGAACTCCTGCACAAGCCCGGTGACAACCCCGACCGCCACGTTGATCAGCAGCAGCGTCCCGAAGAAGCGCGTCAGGCGCTTGTACTCAGCCTTCTCGTTGCGATACCAGGCGGTCTGCAGGAGCGCGACGAGAAACGCCAGCCCGATCGTGACGGGGACGAACAGGAAGTGGTAGATGCTTGTCGTCGCGAACTGCCAGCGCGCGAGATCGTTGGTCATCCGGCGACGATTCTACGCCTGTTCCACCCGAATATGTGAAATCTATTCCTGGGAATGCTGAACGACAAGATTTTTGATCTGGATCGAAAAGAGCGCGCTGTGGCGCTCGCCCGGCTCGATCAGCCGCAGGCCCTCGCCGCTGCGCAACGCGTTCGCGGGGGCGGTCATCGGCTCGAAGCAGATGAAGTGGCCGGATAGCGGCGCGTAGACCTGGGCGTAGGGGTAGCCGCGCGCCAACACGAGCTCGATCCGCCGCCCGCCGGCGGTGACGGCGAAGCGCGCCGGGGCGAAGGTGGAAGCGGCGCCAGGAGCGACGCCGGGGCCGGGTGCGGAGGCGGCGCCGGGAGCGATGTAGTCGCCGGGCGCGGAAGCGACGTCAACGTCAGGAGCGACGCCGAGGCCGGGGGCGGCGCCCACGTCGAAGCCATCGTCGAGCTCGCGCCCGCCGAGCTCGAAGCGCTGGGGCGCGCTCGTCGGGTCCTCGATGCCGAGCGGGATCTGCTCGCGGTCGAGCTCGAGATGCCGCATCGCCGGCAGCTCGATCAGCCACTGCTCGCGCGGGCCGCCGGGCGCGAGGTAGGGATGGAAGCCAAACGCGAGCGGTACGGCGTCTGCGCCGCAGGCGTGCACGGTCACCGCGATCTCGAGGCGTCCGTCGCCGAGTCGCGCCTCATAGGTAAGGTCGTGCCGGAAGGGGAACAACCCAAACAACTCTGGCTGTGCCTCATCCCAACTCAGCCGCGCGGTCAGCGAGCGGGCGCCGGAACCCAGCGTCGCGCCGGGATCCGATCCGGCGTCGGGACCGGGCTCCGCATCGGCGCGCGGCGACGCGCCCACGTCCGCCGTCGCCCCACTGCCCGGCGTGTCCACCAACTCCCAGCCAACCCGGCCGCCGATCGCGCCGTGGATCGGCAGGCCGTTGTCGTCGAGCGCGACCAACGAAGGATCGTGCGGAACTTCAACCGTCCGGGCGGCGAGGGTGTAGTCGAAGCCGGCGAGCCGGTTCGCCCACGGGTAGAGCAGCGGAACGCCCATCGTCTTGCCCCGCTCGGCGTACGCGCGCACGCCCGCGTTCTGGGCGAGCAGCTCCTCGCCGCGGTGGCGCAGCGAACAGCAGAGCATCCCCGCGCCGGGGACGAACGTGGCCTCCAGCTCGTGCTGCTCATCGCACAGGCGCGCGGTCGCGAAATCGCCGTCGGTCATCGGTTGAGCCTACGCCGAACCGCGGGCACGGTCGATCCGCCCGGCGGACGCGGCTGACCACCGGCGGACGCGGCTAACCCCCGGCGGACGCGGCTGACCCCCGGCGGACGCGGCTGACCTACACTCGCGAGCACGTGAACCTGTGGATACCCGACAGGGAGGGTCGCGACGGGCTCGGCGAGCTGCCGCCGGGGGTCTCGCTCAGCGTGATCCCGTCAGAGGGCGAGCTGCCGCCGGAGATCCTCGACGCGGAGTTCCTCGTCCCGCCGTCGGGCGACGCGCGCGTGCTCGACTCGCTCGCGCAAATCGCGGGGCTGCGCGTGCTGCAGACGCTCTCGGCGGGCGTCGACTGGCTGCTACCCTCGGCCCCGCCCGGCGTGTGGATCTGCGACGCGGGCGGCGCCCGCGACGTCGCCGTCGCCGAGTGGGTGATCGCGGCGATCCTCGCCTCGACGATCGGACTCGAGCAGCTGCGCGACCGCCAGCGCGAGCACCGCTGGGAGCGCCGCGAGCCGAGCGAGCTCGCCGGCAGTACCGTGATGATCCTCGGCGACGGCTCGATCGGCGGCGCGGTGGAGGCGCGGCTGGCACCGTTCGGCGTCGAGCTGATCCGCGTCGCGCGTCGCGCCCGTCCAGGGGTGCACGCGGTCGACGACCTCCCGGCGCTGTTACCGCGCGCGGAGATCGTCGTCGTGCTGCTACCGCTCACGCCCGAGACCACCGGCCTGCTCGGCGCCGGCCTGCTCGGGCGCATGCGTCCGGGAGCGCTGCTCGTGAATGCCGCGCGCGGGCCGATCGTCGACACCGGCGCGCTGCTCGCGCTGCTGCAGGCGGGGCGGATACGGGCCGCGCTCGACGTGACCGACCCCGAGCCGCTGCCGGCCGATCATCAGCTGTGGGATGCGCCGGGCACTTTGATCACCCCCCACATCGCGGGCGACACGCTCGCCGCACAGCGCCGCGCGTTCGCGCTCGTCGGCGAGCAGGTTGGGCGCTATCTCCGTGGCGAGCCTCTGGCGAACGTCGTCGAACCACGGTTATTAAACGCACACTAAATCACTGGAATACCCGCCTGAATTTCTATTACTGATCCGGCCCTCTTGATCTTTTCCGTCACACGACCATCACAAATTCAGCGCACTTGCTTTACCTAAAGAGGCCGGGGAAGACGTTGTACATTTTTAACTGCGTGATACCATCGTGTCACGCGGTCTGAAAAGTACATACACCTTCGGGGCTCCTTTACCTTCCTGTCACATCGCGGGCACAATTCAGGCACGCCTGCGTCACAGTGTCATTACATTTCTGACGCAATTGTGGAGTTTTTGCACATGCCGTCACATTTATGGCGCACATCGTCGCATTCTTAGCGCACACCGTCGCATTCTTGGCATACATCGTCACATTTATGGCGCAGATCGTCGCATTCTTAGCGCAGATCGTCGCACTTTTGACACAAGATAAAGAGCGGCCGGGGATGTTGCACTTTGAAGAGTGAGTATATCCATAGTGTCACGCCCCCTAAAAAGTATGTACAAGCATCGCGCTTCCTTATATTTGTGATGCCGACATCACACTTCCGTCCCGTGCAGCTGGCGCTCGTAGGGGCCACGCCCGGTCAGACACACCGCGCCACAGCGAGCCGCCAGCGCCAGGGCGGCCGGCACCTCGAGACCCGCGCCGAGCCCGTAGGTGAGACCGGCGGCAAAGGAGTCGCCGCAACCGTAGGAGTCGACCGACGCGCCCGGCAACGGGGCAGCGGACCACCTCCCCGACCCGCCCATGCGTTCCCGGTATGAGCCCCCGCGCGCGCCCTCCGTCGAGACGACCAAACGCGCCTGCGCCCCCACGCGCGCGGCCGCGCGGCGCTCGATCTCGTCCTCCCCGCTCAGCACCAGCGCGTCCAGCTCGACCCCATGCCCGAGCGCCTCCCCCGCGCGCGGGCTCGCGACGAGCACGCGCGCCGCCCTTGCGGCGCGCAACGCGGCCAGATCCCCGGCGGTGAAGTACACCGCATCCATCCGCGCGAGCTCGCCCCACGGCAGCTGCCCATCCTCACCGCGCGGCTCCAAACGCGGTCCGTACGTGATGATCGTGCGCTCGCCGACGTCATCCACGAGCGTGCTCGCGCGGCGCGTGGCCGCGGGCTCGGTTGTGAGCGCGCCGCGCGTGGCCACGGTCTCGGTTGTGGGCGTGCGACGCGTGACTGCGGTCCCGGCTGTGAGCGTTTCAGTCGCAGCTGCCGGGGCCGAGCACGTCTCCACGCCGAGCTCGCGCAGGCGCGCGATCGAGCGATCCGCGAGCCCGTCATCGCCGAGCGCCGTCAGCAGCCTCGCCGCGCCGGCCAGGCGCGCCAGCTGCACGGCCGCGACCGCCCCGCCGCCCGCCGGCTCCTCGAACGGCTCGCACGCGTGAACGACCTCGCCGGCGCGCGGAACGTGGGGCACGCGCGCGAACTGCACCCACTCGACATGGCCCACCACCGCTGCCCTCGGCCGGCTCGCCCGCATCGTGGCAGTCTCACACACTCACGTGCGGTCCCATCGATCTGACAGAGTGCCGCCCGTGGGCCGCCCCGATCCGACCGCCGCGCCTCGCCGGGATCGTTGACGTGCCGGCCCAGGCACTCGAGCTCGCGCTCGCCGCCTCGATCTACCCGCCCGCGGTGCTCGCGGTGATCGCGCTCGGGCGCGGCGAGCAGCTCAAGTCGCGCGTGTTCGTGTTCGTGCTCGGGGCGCTGCTCGTCACCTACGCCCTCGGCGTGCTGATGCTCGTCGTGCTCGACGAACTCGGCGCGACCGGTCCGCACCACTGGGCGCCGAGCGCCGCGCTCGACCTCGCGCTCGGCGTCGCGCTGATCGGCCTCGCCATCCACCTGCGCCGCAAACCGCTCGGCCCCCCGGACCCCGAGAAGCAGGGCAAACCCTCGAAGATCGCGCGCTACCTCGAGAGCCGCCGGCTCGCGTTCGTGCTCGGCGTCACGCTCTACGTGCTCCCCTCGCCGATCTACATCGCCGCGGTCAAGACGCTCGCCGACGCGCACCTCGCGAAAAGCGCCGAACTGGTCTCGCTGCTCGTGACCGTCGCGGTGATGCTGTGGCTGATCGAGCTGCCGATGCTGATGCTGCTCGTCTACCCCGACCGCGCGGCCGGCGTGCTCGAGCGCACCAACCAGTGGTTCACCGAACACCGCCGCCAGCTCGGCGTTGCGATCTCAGCCGGGGTCGGCCTCTACCTGATCGTCAAGGGCCTCGCCGGGCTGCTCGGCTGAGGCCGCCGCCCTACACGCCGACTTCGCCGGACGCCGCGTCGCTGGCACGCGCGTCGGACGGCTCGGCATCCGCCGGCTGGGCATCCGCCGGCGGGGCATTGGCCGGCTGGGCATTGGCCGGCGGGGCGCCCTCCGGCTGTGTCGCGCCCGCATTCGCAGCGCCAGCATTCCCCTCGCCGGCCGCGCCCCCGTGGTGGCGCCGCGTCTGGCGTTTCGCCTGCCGCTTGGCCTTGCGCGCGGCCGACTGCTCGGCGCTCTTCTCCTTCGCCTGTCCATACGACTGCGCGACGAGCGTCCTGCCGTCAGACCAGCCGAAGGCGCGGATCAGCAGCACGATCGCGAAGACGATTCCCCACGCGGTCGTTACCAGCTGCTGGGCGACCGAGTAGGCATTCGCGTTGGCGGCGCTCGTGATGCCTTTCAGCGAGAGCACGTTGAATCCCTGCACGACACCCGCCCCGCCCGGCGTCACCGAGGTCGCGTTCGCGATCGAGTTGCCGGCGACGACGCGCATCAGCGTGTGAAAGCTCACCGGAATCTTGTAGGCGGCGAGGAACACCGCGATGATCCCGAGCATCGCCAGCCAGCTGATCACCTCGGGGAGGAACACGCGCCCGAAGTAGGCCCGCGGTTTGGTGAGGATTTGGCCCCCGACCTTCGCCTCTCCCCACCACTCCCTGATCCGTTCGCGCAACATCCGTCCGACCAGGAAGAGCAGCATCGCGACCCCCGCGACGAGGATCGCCGTGGCCGCCGGGTGAGCCGAGATGAACCCGAGCTGCAGGTCGAAGGCGCCGCCGATCGTCAGGAACAGATAGAGGTAGACGAACGTTCCGATCAGCGTGTAGAAGATCTTCTGCACAGCCAGCCCGCCGAGGATCCCGGCGAAGTTCGCGGCGGCGATGATCGTCGTGAACATCAACAGCATCGCCAGCGTGCCGAGGTTCGCGGGCAGCACCGAGTTGAGTGCGACCGCCGCCGCGTAGCAGGCAAGGATCTGCACCCAGCGCACTTCCGCGCCGGGGTATCCGTAGCGCAGGATCGAGTACCACGCGTACGCGGTCGTGGTCGTCTGCAGGGTGATCAGCACGATCCCCGCGAGCAGGTACCCGATCGAGATCGCGGTGACGGCGTGCCACAGGTGTTTGAACCAGCCGCTGATGTCCCAGCCGAACAGCGTCGCGGCAGCGCCGATCACGACGACGACCAACGCGACGAAGAGGATCCGTTGCGGGTGAAGACGCGCGCGCACGAGGTATAGGATGACGACGCATCCCGCACCCCGTCGTGCAACCCGAGGAGGATGACTGTGCCGCCCACGCACGAGCCCGCCGACCACCGTGCCGACGGCAACCCATCCGGCGACCCACCGGAGCTCACGCGCGAGCAGATCGAGCGGCTGGAGAAACGCTACGGCAACCGCTACCTGCTCGAGCCCGCGCCCGACGACAGGCTGCCGCGGATCGGGATGACCGCCGAGGAAGCGCAGGGGCTGATCGAAAAGGAGATGGTGCTCGACGGCATCCCGATGCGCAACCTCGCGACGTTCGTGACCACCTGGATGGAGCCCGAGGCCGACCGCATCATCTCCGAAAACCTGCACACGAACTTCATCGACCACGCCGAGTATCCGCGCACCGCGGAGATCGAGCAGCGCTGCATCCGGATGCTCGCCGACCTGTTCAACGCGCCCGGCAAGACGACCGGCGCGCGCACTCAAGGGTCGTCGGAGGCGATCATGCTCGGCGCGCTGTCGCTGAAGTGGAAGTGGCGTGCCCGGCGCGAGGCCGCGAAGCAGTCGACCGACCGCCCGAACCTCGTGTTCGGCGGGGACGTGCACGTCGTCTGGGAGAAGTTCTGCCGCTACTTCGACGTCGAACCGCGAATCGTGCCGCTGGCGCCCGATAAGTACACGATCGGCCCCGAGGACATCGCGCCGCATATCGACGAGAACACGATCGGCGTCGCCGCCGTGCTCGGCACGACCTTCACCGGGCACTCTGATGACATCCGCGGGATCAACGCCCACCTCGTCGCGCTCAAGCACGAGCAGGGCCTCGACGTGCCGCTCCATGTCGACGCGGCCTCCGGTGGTTTCGTCTGGCCGTTTCTCTACCCCGACTCGGAGTGGGACTTCCGCCTCGAGCAGGTCCGCTCGATCAACGTCTCCGGGCACAAGTTCGGCCTCGTCTACCCGGGCATCGGCTGGCTCGTGTTCCGCGAGTCCTCAGACCTCGCCGAGGATCTCGTCTTCTATGAGAACTACCTCGGCAAGCGCGATGCCACCTTCACGCTCAACTTCTCGACCGGCTCCTCGATGGTGCTCGCGCAGTACTACAACTTCGCGCGCCTCGGCCACTCCGGCTATCGATACATCATGGAGACGATGAAGTACAACGCGCGCACGCTCGCGCGGGAGATCGAGGGGATCGGCGAGTTCGAGCTGATCGGCGCGGCCGACGAGGAGCAGCTTCCCCTGGTCGCCTTCAAATTGAAGGGCGAGCACGATTACGACGAGTTCGACGTCGCCGCCCAGCTCGCGGCCGAGCGCGGCTGGATGCTGCCCGCCTACACGCTCCCGCCGAACGCCGAACACGTGAAGATCCTGCGCGCGCTCGTCAAGCAGACGCTCTCCTACTCGATGACCGTCACGCTCGGCCAGGACATCGCCGAAGCCTGCGCGACGCTCGCGAAGAAGGGTGGCCTGCACCCCTCCGACCGCAAGCGCGTGAAGACGAACACGGGGTTCTGAGCGCGCTCGCGATCGGGCGCGTGTGGATTTCCCGATCCGTTGGTGCGGATTTCCCGCCCTGGACATAGGAAATTCAAGCTGTACGATTGTCCGAAGATGCCATGAGGCATCGGTGAACAAGGGGGAAGTAGATGCGAGGTGTGGGCAGTGCTCTGTTTGTGGGGATCCTGTTGATGGTGGCGGGAATCCTCAACATCGTCTACGGCATCGCCGCCGTCGGCAACGCGCATTTCTGGGTCAACGACACGCAGTTCGTCTTCTCGTCTCTCCACATGTGGGGATGGATCACGATCATCCTCGGCGTGATCCAGCTGACCGCCTCCCTGTCGCTGTTCGGCGGCAACGCCTACGGGCGCGTGGTGGGGATCATCGCGGCCAGCCTCGGCGCGATCGGCGCGCTGCTGGACATCGGCGGCGCACATCCCTGGTGGGCAATCGGCGTGTTTGCGATCTGCGTGATCTGCATCCACGGCCTCGTCGTGCTCGGCGAGCCGACCGATCGGGCGGCCGTCTGAGCAGTTGACAGTCCCGCCGCGCGGGAGTCCGGTATTGAGCCGGGCTCCCGCGCTGAGCGCCGCGCTGAGCGGCGCTCAGCCAATGCCGAGCGCCTGCGCCTTGGCGGCGGCGAACTCCTCGTCGGTCAGCGCGCCCGAGGCGTGCAGCTGCGCGAGCTGGCTGATCTTCTCGACGGTCGGGTCAACCGGCGCCGCGGGCGCGGGAGCGGGTGCTGGCGCCACGGGCGCGGGCGGCGGCGGCGTCGGGGACGGGGGCGGGGGCGCTTGTTGTTCGGCCTGATTCTGCCCGGCCATCGCGCCGCGCTTGGAGCCCTGGTAGGCGACCGTTCCGATCGCCGCGGCACGCAGGAGGGGACGACGTCTCATCATTGGCATCGCTGGATCACGCCTCCTCGGGGAGGCTGAGACCGAGCGCGAGCATGATCTCGGGCGCGGCGGCGACCACCTTCGGACCACCGACCTGGAAGGCGACGGCACGCAGCACGCCGAGAATCTCCTCGGGGGTGACGCCCTCCTCGAGCGCGTTGGCGATCTGCCAGGCATAGGAGGTCGGCGGCGCGTCGAGCGCGATCAGCGCCGCGATTTTCACGAGCGCGTATGTGCGCGCATCGAGGCCCGTGCCCTCGCGGCCGAGCTCGCGCAGCCCGATCGCCGTGTCGAGGATGTTCGCGTCGCCGACCGAGATCCCCAGCAGCGTCTCCTGCGTGTCCTGCGCAACATCAGCCATGAGCTTTCCTTTCATTCCGCGCGCTCACACGGACGAGATCGATATGGGTTGTTGCCTCTCCGCTGGAGACAGCCTACTCCGCTTTGGCGGTCTGTCCTACGCTGTTTTTGCGGCGCGCCTCACTCCGCTCTAGCGGGTCGGTTCTACTCCGCTTTGGCGGGCCGGCTGCGGCCGAGGTTCGCGACGATCAGCGAGACCACCGTGACCAGGTAGATCTGCCCGAGCAGCGCCTCCGACACAGACAGGGTGTGGCCGAGGTTCGAGCGCGCGGTGAGATCGCCGAAGCCGACCGTCGTGAGGCTCGTGAAGCTGAAGTAGAGACAGTTTGAGAGCGTCGCCGGCTGACCGCCGGCGAAGAACGGGCTGCCGCCGAAGCGGTCGATCGTGCCGTACACGGAAGCGAAGAACATTCCCAGCAGGATGTACACGCAGAGCACGCCGAAGACGGCTTCGAGCGTGACGGCCTGGCGCGCGCGGAGGCTGCGGATGACTCCGACGACGATCGCGGGCGGGGCGAGCGCGACGAGCAGCGCGTTCGCGATCCGGGTCGCCCCACCGCCGACGACGCCGTTGGCGGCTTCGACGATGCTGGCGAGGATCAGCGCGGCGACGATCAGGGCCGCCGGCCAGATCACGCGCGGCTTCGAGTCCGCCGTCCACAGCGCGAGCAGCAGCGTCGTGCCGAGCAGCACCGAGACGAAGACCTCCTCGAACTTGCCCGGTTCGGCAATCCCCTGGATCGCGAATGCAATCACGATCGCGCCGAGCAGCAACCCGTAGCGCTCGCGATGGCTTGCCAGGGGCGTGGTGGAAGGAGCCGGTTGCGCGAGCTGAGCCGGTTTCGCGGGGACGGCTGCCGGCGGGTCGGGAACGGTCACGACTGCTCGTCACCTCCCCCAAGCCGGTATCTGGAGCCGGTCTTTCAAACCGGCAGCTTCAGGAGCAGTTGATCGGGGCGAGCGCCTGTTCGAAGCTCTTCGCGTACTGCGTCAGGGACGATTTGAGCTGCTTTTCGGCATTGCTCAGCGAGGGGTTGGAGACCAGCCCGGTGATGATCGAGCTGATCTGACCTTCGAGCGTATGCGTCGCGGTTTCGATCTGCTGCTTGCGCGCCGGGGCAAGGTTGGGCTGCGCTTCCTTGATCTTCTTGAGGTCGCTCCCAATCGCTTCCAGCCCGCCTTTGGCCTGGCTGACGATGCTGGTGGAGAGCGTCAGTTCGCTGAGCGTCTTCGCCTGCTTGGTGATGTCGGCCCGCGCCGAGCAGACCTGAGCCTTGGCCTTTTCTTCGGCCGATTCACCGCAACCCGCGAGCGCCAGTCCGGCGAACAGCAGAGCGAGGATCGCGGACAGCTTGCGCACGCCTCCCAGTCTACACCGGCGCTCGGCACCATTTCCAAGACTCGACGTGACATGATGGGTGGGCATGGTCTGGACGGATCACCTCAGCATGGGGGACATGGCTTCGAGGGTTACGATTTTCGAGAGCTGCGGGAGGCCCCATGCCTGAGCGACCGGCAGACCCCTCCGCGCCTTCCACCGAGCCATTGCCGGCCATCCAGGCGCCGGCGGCCACGCCCGGCAAGACGCCGCACAGACGGCGCTGGACGATCAACTCGATCTTCGTGCTCGCGGTGATCGTCGGGGTGTTCGCGCTGCTCGCCGTGTGGGTCAACAGGCAGGTGCTGAACACGAACAACTGGACGAATACGAGCTCGCGACTGCTCGCCGATCCGAAGATCCAGACGGCCGTGGGCGATCTGCTCGTCAACGAACTGTTCACCCAGGTCGATGTCGCCAAGGAACTGAAGAGCGTGCTGCCCTCAGAAGTCAACGGGCTCGCCGCGCCCGCGGCGGACGGCCTGCGGACGCTCGCCACGCAGATCGCCCCGCAGGTGCTCGCGACCTCACAGGTCCAGAGCGCATGGCGCACGGCCAACCGCACGGCCCAGCTGCAGCTGCTCGAAATCCTCAAAGGCGGCAACAAGACGATCTCGACAAACAACGGCGAGGTCACCCTGCAGCTGCACACGCTGCTCGTCCAGCTCGCCTCCCAGCTCGGCCTCAAGCAGCAGTACGAAAGCGTCGAGTCCAAGCTCGAAGGATCCAACGGCAAAGTCGCGCGCGGCGCCGTGCAGGAAAAGCTCGGCGTCAAACTGCCACCCACGAGCGGCGGCATCGTGCTGCTGCGCTCCTCCCAGCTGAAGACCGCGCAGGACATCGTCAAAGCGATCAAAGGCCTCGCGATCGTGCTGCCGCTGATCGCGCTTTTGCTGTTCATCCTTGCGATCTGGCTGGCTGAGGGCTGGCGGCGCGTGGCGCTGCGCACGAGCGGCTGGTGCCTGGTCGGAATCGGGCTGCTCGCCGTGCTCGCCCGTCGCCTGCTCTCGAGCTACGTCGTCAACTCGCTCGTCAAGAACCCATCGAACAAGCCCGCCGTCGAACACGCCTTCGCGATCGGCACCTCGCTGCTGTACGACCTCGCGGTCGCGATGATCACCTACGGCCTCGTCGTCGTCGTCGCGGCCTGGATCGCCGGGAGCACGCGACCGGCGATCGCGCTGCGCCGCGCGCTGGCGCCCTCGCTGCGCGAGCACGTGCAGTACGTCTTCGCCACCGCGGCGCTCTTTCTGCTGCTCGTCGTGCTCTGGGGTCCATTCCCCTCGACCCGCGAGGTGCTCCCCGTGATCGGCTTCGCAATCCTGCTCGGGCTCGGCGTCGAGGCGCTGCGGCGCGAGACCGCGCGCGAGTTCCCCGAGGCGCAACCCGGGGACGCCACGCGCGCGCTGCGCGAGTGGTACGCCGCGCGGCGACGCTCGACGGTCGCCGCGGTCTCCTCGCTGCGCTCCAGCACCGCTCCGGCCACCGCAGGGCCTGGCGGCGGTGGTAGCAGTGGCGATGTTGGCAGGGGCGGTGTTGGCGGCGGCGGTGTTGGTGGCGGCGGTGTTGGTGGCGGCAGCGGCGGTGATGTTGGCGCCGGCGGTGGCGGCAACGCGCAGATCGCAGACCTCGAGCGCCTGGCCAACCTGCGCGACCGCGGCGTCCTCAGCGACGAGGAGTTCCGCGCGCAGAAGACGGCGCTCCTGCGGCCCGGCGCCTGACCTTTTCACAACGTCGTCTCCTGTCCCGGCTGCAGGATCCGAACCTCGACGTCCGGGGCGAGCGAGGCGACATGCTCGGCGAAGATCCGTGGAGGATCGCCGAGCCGGCGACCGTGGCGCCCTGCGAGACCGACCGGCAGCAGCGTCCCCCAGTGCATCGGGATCGCGATCCGCGGCCGGATCAGACGCGCCGCGCGTGCCGCGTCGAGCGGATCCATGTGCCCCGCCCCGAGCTTCGGTCCCCAGCCTGCGACCGGCAGCAGCGCGACGTCGAGGCGCGGCGCTCGCCCGGGCGCATCTC
This sequence comes from uncultured Solirubrobacterales bacterium, assembly GCA_963774785.1. Taxonomy (GTDB): domain Bacteria; phylum Actinomycetota; class Thermoleophilia; order Solirubrobacterales; family Solirubrobacteraceae; genus Palsa-744. The sequence goes on from CAVZGH010000001.1 coordinate 346,074, forward strand.
CATGCTCAGGCGTCGATCGCAACTCGGACATGCGGTCGAACAGCTCGGTGTCGCCAGCGAAGTACACCGTGCGCCGCCGCCCGCGCACGACATAGCCAAGCGTCTCCGCGCGCTGCCCGCGTGGCCCCGGCCGGCGGCGACCATCGTGACGAGCTTCGACCGCGGTCACCTCGACCGCGCCGACGCGCGCCGTCTCATCCACCTTCAATTCGGCCACATCCGCGAAACCATTTCGCCGCAGCAACTCCCCGGCTCCCGCCGGCACGAGCAGCGGGGTCTCGAGCCCGAGCAGTCGCAGCGACGCCAGATCGAGATGATCGTGGTGCAGATGCGAGACGAGCACCGCGTCGATCCGCGCGTGGACGGCCGGTTCGAGCGGCGGGACCTGACGGCGCAGGTGCGCGACGCGATCACGCAGCAGCGGGTCGGTGAGCAGGCGCACGCCGTCGAGCTCGATCAGGACTGTCGCGTGCCCGAGGAAGACGACGCGATCTACAGAGCCGGCGCGATCGTCGAGACGCGCGTCCTCGGCCATAAATGAGAAGGTAGCAACGCAATGGGCGGATGGGATCGTGTGAGAAGCGGCCAGCGACTGCTCGGGTTGATCCTTCGCTTCGTCCTGCTGCTGGTCATCCAGGGCCTCGTGATCCTCGCGCTGGCGGCGGCCCTGCCCGGCGTGAAGACGCCCTCCTTCCAGGCCGCGGTCCTGATCGCCGCCGCGATGGCGCTGATCAACGCGCTGCTCTGGCCGCTCGTGATCCGCGTCGCGCTCCCGCTCACGGTGCTCACGTTCGGGCTCGGGTCGCTCGTGTTCAGCGCCGGCACGGTCGCGCTCGGCTTCTACGTGGTCAACGGCACGCGGATCCCGATCGGCGGCGACCTGGCGATCGCATTCGCGATGGCGCTCGTATCGATGCTGATCGCGCCGCTGCTCGACGTCAACGGCGATGCCCAGCACCTGCGCGTCGTGCGCCGGCGCGTGCGCCGCGGGCGCAGGGCCAACCGCAGCGACGTTCCCGGCGTGATCCTGTTCGAGATCGACGGCCTCGGCGAGAGCATCCTGCGCGAGGCTGTGCGCGATGGGCACGTGCCGACGATCGCGCGCTGGCTGGCCGACGGGTCGCACAGGGTGCTCGGCTGGGAGTGCGACCTCTCCTCGCAGACCGGCGCGAGCCAGGCCGGCCTGCTGCTCGGCAGCAACTGGGACATGCCGGCGTTTCGCTGGTATGAGAAGGAGTCCGGCCGCACGCTCGTCTCCAACCACCCCGCCGACGCGGCCGAGATCGAGCGCCGGCGCTCCAGTGGCGAGGGACTGCTCGCCGCCGGCGGCACGAGCCGCGGCAACATGTTCTCCGGCGACGCGCCACGCTGCACCGCCACGATGAGCGTGATCCGCGACCGCTCGCGCTCGAAATCCGGGGACTTCTTCGCCTACTTCTCAGACCCCTACGGCTTCCTGCGCACGATCTGCCTGTCGCTCGCCGACATCGCCTACGAGCGGACGGCGGCCCGCCGCCAGCGCCGCAGCGGCGCGGCGCACGTCGAGCGCGGCGGCGCCTACCCGCTGATCCGCGCGGCGATCGCGGTCGTCATGCGCGACCTCAACGTCGCGCTGTTGATGGCCGACATCGTCGAGGGCGTGCCCGTCAGCTACGCGACGTTCGTCGGCTACGACGAGGTCGCCCACCACTCAGGGATCCGCGCGCCCGACGCGCTCGCGGTGCTGGGGCGCCACGACCGCCAGCTCCAGCGCCTCGAGCGCGCCGTCGCGCAGGCGCCGCGCCCGTATCACCTCGTCGTGCTCTCAGACCACGGCCAGACCCAGGGCGCGCCGTTTCGCGCGCGCTACGGCGTCACGCTCGAGCAGCTCGTCGGCGGCGCGCTCGCCCGGGGCGAGGCGCACGCCCCGGCCGCCGTCAACGAGGCCTGGGGCGATGTCGGCGCGGTGCTCGCCGACGCGCGCCAGGATCCCGGCCTCGGCGGACGCGCGCTCGCGCGCGCGACACGCGGCCGGGCGGTGCAGGGCACGGTCGCGCTGGGGCCGAACCGCGAGGCGCTGGCAGAACGCGACGCGCTGGAGGCCGACCGGGGCGGCGCCGGCACCGAGGCCCAACCGGCGAGCAAGGGAACGCCGGGCGCCACCGACCGGTTCACAACGCCCGGCACCACTGCACGACCGGACTCCCCCGACGGGCACGGCGCGCCGGAGCCCGACTCAGAGCAGGAGGCGATCGTGATGGTCTCCGGCCCGCTCGGCCTGATCTACCTGCCGCGCAGCCCCGAGCGGCTGACGCTCGAGCAGATCTCCCGAACGCACCCCGAGCTGCTCGACACGCTCACCGCACATCCCGGGATTGGCTTCGCGATGGTGCGCTCGCGCGAGCGGGGCGCGGTTGCGATCGGCGCTGGCGGCCGGCGGTGGCTCGCCGACGACACGGTCGAGGGCGAGGACCCACTCGCCCTCTTCGGCCCGCACGTGGCCGACCACCTGCGCCGCCACGACTCCTTCCCCCACTGCCCGGACATCCTCGTCAACAGCATGTACGACCCGGCCGCCGACGAGGTCGCTCCGTTCGAGGAGTTCATGGGCTCGCACGGCGGGCTCGGCGGCCCGCAGATGCACCCCTTTGCGGTCGTGCCGTCGGAGTGGCGCGAGCCGGCCGCGCCGATCGTCGGCGTCGAGGCGATGCACGCGGCGCTGCGCGACTGGCTGGGGCAGCCAGACGGGCAGACGCAGAGCTAGATCCCCGTCTCGGCGACCAGGCGCCCGCTGTCGATCGCGTCGATCATCGCCGCGTAATCGCGCTCGCTCTGATCGGCATAGGCCTCGGCGAAGTCCGCGATCGCGCGGTCGAAGACGTCGCTCTGGCCCAGGTAGGAGGCGATCGCGAGGCGGTCGCCCGAGCGGGCGTGCGCGCGCGCGAGCGTCCACGCGCACATCTCGACGTAGGGGCCCATGATCCGCGGGGTCATCGTGTTGACGTCGGCGGAGAACTTCCAGTCCCACAGCTGGCGACCGTAGAAGTCGCGAGGGCGGCCGTCGAAGCCCTTCTCAGTGTGCAACCAGCCGAGCATGATGTCGCTCGCCGACTGCATCAGGCGCTGGCCCTCGACCACGCGGCGGCCGTGGTTCTCGAATTCGCTCGCGCCGAGGAAGCCCTCGAGCACTGATGGTTGCGCCTCCTTGAACTGCAGGAACAGCGGGTCCTGCTCGGCGGTGAGGCCCTCCAGCAGCAGAATCCAGCAGCGCGTGCCGACCGAGCCGACGCCGACGATCTTGCGCGCGATGTCGACGAAGCGGTAGCCCTCGAGCAGCCGGCGGCGGTCGTCCTGGAGGGTGAGCTTGTACTCGTCGAACAGCTGCTGCATCGTCGCCTGCAGATCGCGCGCTTCGTCGGGCGGCAGCAGATCGACGGCGCGGACGATCACGGGCGGGTCGCTGATGATCTGCAGGTGTCCTTCTACGCGGGTGGTGAGCTTGTTGAAGGCCTTCATGCTGTCCTTCGTCGTCGCCTTCGCGGTGGCCTTCTCGACACGCGACTTGAATTCCTTGCGATGCGCGGCATTCAGGCCCGACATCGCACCCGTGAGCAGGTCGCGGCTGAGCATCGAGTACCAGACCTCGAGGTTGCTCATGTCGGCGAAGCGGCCGATCGCCTGGCGGTAGCGGCGCACCCCACCGAGCAAGAGATCGCGGCGCTCGGCGGCCTTGAAGCCCCGCGCGCGGCCCGCCACCGCGACGCTCGCCATCAGGCGCTTGACGTCCCACTCCCACGGGCCGGGGAGCGTCTCGTCGAAGTCGTTCAGGTCGAAGATCAGCTCGCGCTCGGGCGAGGCGAAGCCGCCGAAGTTCGACAGGTGCGCGTCCCCGCACGCCTGCACGGTCAAGCCCGAGTTGGGCGTGTGGACAAGGTCGGAGGCCATCAGCAGCGCGGCGCCGCGGTAGAACGTGAAGGGGGAGACGCTCATGCGCCCATAGCGGATCGGCACCAGCTCGGGGATCCGGGTCACCGCCTGCTCTTCCAACAGCTTCACCGGATCCGGACGGCCCGTGAACGGCTCCCACGCGGCGTGACTCGAGCGTGGCACCTCCTTGCGCGCCTGTTTGCCCGCCGTGATCCGCTGCTCGCGCGTGAGCTCCGTTTCGGTTTCGGTTGCCGCGGCGGCCGCCACGAGCTAGCTCGCCGTGACTTCCTTCTCGGCCTGCTCGAGCTCGCGCTGGAGCTCCCTGTTGTCGGCGTCGATCTCCTTCTCGAGCGACCTTTCAGCGCGGGTGAGCAGCTTGTCGAGCTGCTCTTCGACCCGCGACTCGCCGATCACGACGAGCGCCGCCTCGCCGCCCTCGAGCAGATCCCCCAGCTCCTTCGCATCGCCGCGCGAGATCCCCTTGCGCAGGTGCCCGCCGACGCCACCGACCACACCGCCCACGAGCGCGGCGCCGAGGATCGAAGGCGGAAACAGGATCCCGGCGAGCGCCCCGACCGCGATCCCACCCCAGGCTCCGTGCTGGGTCGGCTTCTCGTGCTTGTGGACGTGGACCTTCCCGTCCTCGTCCCTGGCGATCAGCGCGACGTCGTAGGTGCCGACGAGCTTTGCGGCGTGCAGCTCGAGCAGACTCTCATAGTCGGCGAAGGCGTCCTCGCGGGTGGCGTATGTCGCCGCGTAGATGAAAACCGGCCTGTCGCTCATCTCAATCTCCCGTCCTCGATGGTCGATGTCCCGCCCGCACACGCGCAACCCATCGGAGTCTACGCCCGATTTGTGGAGAGGCAAGCGCGCGGCCTGTTGACGGCCGGGAGACAAGGCGAATATGCTGTTCCGCACTAGCTCGACCCTCACCTCGTTGGACGCGAGACTGGCGAGCTTCCCCTTCGATCGATTGAGGCCGACATGCTGCTCGCAACCGACAACTATCCGTTCCTCGAAGTCTTCTGGACGATGCTGATCTTCTTCGCGTTCATCGTCTGGATCTGGATCCTGTTCACCGTGATCGCGGATCTCTTCCGCCGCCACGACACCTCCGGGTTCGTGAAGGTTCTGTGGATCATCTTCATCATCGTGCTGCCCTACCTCGGCGTGTTCATCTATCTGATTGCCGAGCACAACGGGATGACCGAACGCGCGATCAAGCAGCAGGAAGCGGCGAAGTCGCAGATGGACCAGTACGTGCAGTCGGTCGCGGCGAAGACCGACCCGGCCGAGCAGATCGCGAAGGCGAAGGGCCTGCTCGACAGCGGCACGATCACGCAGGCCGAGTTCGACAGCATCAAGGCGAAGGCGCTCGCCTCGGCGTAGCGCACCTCGACAGGGGCGGCGGGACGTGGCGCTAGCCGGCGCTGCGACTCGCCGCCGCCGCGCGGCAATAATCTCCGGAGCGCTCGTCGCGGGTCGCGGCGGCTCCGCGTTACCGAACGCCGGCGCGCGCGGCGTCGCGTGAGGCACGGCGCCGCGCGAACATCCACCCGGCGGCGAAGCCGACGAGACCGCAGCCGGCGATCACGACGATCAGCGGCGTCTGGCTGGTCGCGACGATCCAGTGGATCGTCACCTGCTGGCTGTTGACAACCGCGAACAGGGCGATCAGCACGACGAGCACGACGGCGGTGATCATCTTCGGCGTGGGCTTGCTGCGGGCGGGCACCGCGGAGGAGTGGATCTGACCGGAGGGAGTCATGGGAGAGGGGGTCTATCAGAAGACCGGAACTTCACGATAGTCGCCCCATACCGACTGCAGCGCCTGGACGATCTCGCCCTCGGACGCGCGGGCCCGCGCGCAGTCGAGCAGCGGCTCCATCAGGTTCACGCGCTCCGTGGCCGCGCTCTGCTTGAGCGCGGCCACGGTGGCCTCCACCGTGGCCCCGTCGCGGCGCGCGCGCACGCCGCTGAGCCGTTCGATCTGGCGCCGTTCGAACGCTGGGTCGATCCGCAGCAGCGGCGTCTCGTCGTCGCCGCCCTCGGTGAAGGAGTTGATGCCCACGACGATCCGCCGGCCGGCGTCGATCTCGCACTGCAACTGGAAGGAGGCGTCGGCGATCTCGCGCTGCGGATAGTTCTGCTTGACGGCCTGCACCATCCCGCCGAGCTCGTCGATCTTCGCGAAGTACTCCCGTGCCTTGGCCTCGATCTCGTCGGTCAGCGCCTCGACGAAGTAGGAGCCGCCGAGCGGGTCGATCGTGTTCGCCACGCCCGTCTCGTGGGCGATGATCTGCTGGGTGCGCAGCGCGATCCGCACGGCATCCTCGGTCGGCAGCGCGAGCGCCTCGTCGTAGGAGTTGGTGTGCAGCGACTGCGTGCCCCCGAGCACGCCCGCGAGCGCCTCGATCGCCGTGCGCGTGATGTTGTTCAGCGGCTGCTGCGCGGTCAGCGAGACACCGGCGGTCTGGGTATGGAAGCGCATCAGCCACGACTTCGGGTTCTTCGCGCCGTAGGTCTCGCGCAGCTCGCGCGCCCAGATCCGGCGCGCTGCGCGGTACTTGGCGATCTCCTCGAAGAAATCGATCTGGGCGTTGAAGAAGAAGCTCAGCCGCGGCGCGAAGTCGTCAACGTCGAGGCCCCGCTCGAGCGCCTGCTCGACATAGGTGAGGCCGTCCTTGAGCGTGAAGGCGAGCTCCTGGGCGGCGGTCGAGCCGGCCTCGCGGATGTGGTAGCCGGAGATCGAGACCGGATGCCAGCGCGGCATGTTCCGCGAGCACCACTCGATCATGTCCCCGAGCAGCCGCATCGCCGGGTCGATCGGAAAGCACCACTCCTTCTGCGCGATGTACTCCTTGAGGATGTCCGCCTGGATCGTCCCGCTCAGCCGCTCGGCGGGGATCGGCTCCGAATAAGCCCCATCGAAGCGGGCGGGATCTGATTCCGATCCTGATCCCGAGCCCGATCCCAAGCTCGATCCTTCGGCGGCGACGACGTAGTAGGCGAGCATGATCGCCGCGGGCGCGTTGATCGTCATCGAGACGCTCACCTCGCCGAGGTCGATCCCGCCGAACAGCGTGCGCATGTCCTCGACCGTGTCGATCGCCACGCCCTCGCGCCCGACCTCGCCGAGCGAGCGCGGCGAGTCGGAGTCGTGGCCCATCAGCGAGGGCATGTCGAACGCGGTCGAGAGCCCGGTCTGGCCGTGGTCGAGCAGGTAGCGAAAGCGCTCGTTCGTGTCCTCGGCGGTGCCGAAGCCGGCGAACTGGCGCATCGTCCACAGCCTGCTGCGATACATCGAGGGGTAGATCCCGCGCGTGAAGGGATAGCCGCCGGGCAGGCCGATCGGGTCCTCAGCGGGTGGGTGTGCACCTATTCCATCGGGCAGGTCCGCCTCGGTGTAGAGCGGGCGCACCGGCTCGCCGGAGAGCGTCGTGAACTCGACATCGCGCTCGGGGGCGACCCCGTAGGCATCGAGCCACTCGGCGTAGGAGGTCGGGGTGCCGGCCGGTGAGCCGATCGTGGCGCTCATCGGGTGCGTGGTATCAGGGTGGAACGCACGGTTATCGGAGTATCACACGCATGGTGCCCGCATTCGCAGGATCGCGGGCATCAATACGAGCGTCGGACGGCATTTCCTCGGTGGAGGAGACCGCCCGAGCTTATATTCGAAATCGATGGCGAGCTCCTCGGCAGACGCGATACGCACCGCCCTGACAAGGGCGCTGCCGGCGATCGAGATCGCCGCGCCGGGGCGCGCGGAGCTGAGCGACGCGACGGAGGCGCACGGCCTGCGAGGCCACGCCGACGCGCTCGCATTGCCGCGCGGCGCGGAGGAGGTCGCGGCGGTGCTCGCGTGGTGCTACGAGCACGACGTTGCGCTGACCCCGCGCGGCGGCGGCACGGGCTTTGCCGGGGGCGCGGTCCCGCTGCGGGGCGGTGTCGTGCTCGACCTGCGGCGCATGGACCGGGTGCGAACGCTTGACCCCGCGCTGTGGCGCGCCGAGGTCGAGGCCGGCGTGACGACGGCCACGCTGCAACGCCACGCCCGCGAGAACGGGCTGCTGTTCCCGCCCGACCCCGGCGCCGCGGAGCAGTCGCAGATCGGCGGCAACGTCGCGACGAACGCCGGCGGCCCGCACACGTTCAAGTACGGCGCGACCGGCGCCTGGGTGACCGGGCTGGAGGCGGTGCTCGCGCCGGGCGAGATCGTGCGACTCGGCGGCGCCGTGCGCAAGGACGTCGCGGGCTATGACCTGCAGAGCCTTCTGATCGGCTCCGAGGGCACGCTCGGGATCGTCACTGCCGCCTGGCTACGGCTGATCCCGGCGCCCGCGCGTTCGTATCCGGTGCTCGCCCTGTATCCCGACGCGCGCGCGGGCGCGGCCGCGGTGCGGGCGATCCTCGCGGCGGGCGTGCAGGCGTCGGCGATCGAGTACCTCGACAACGCGACGATGACGCTCGCTGGGCACGGCTGCCCGGCGGCGGTGGACACGGCGGTCGATGCGAACCTCGACGTGGCCGACTCGTTCGCGGTACTGGCCGAGGTCGACGGCGACGAGGAAGAGGCGCTGCGCGCCCGCGGCGAGCTGCTCGAGGCGCTCGGCGACGCGCGCGCGATCTACGCGCCGAGTGCGCCGGAGAAGATCGGAACGCTGTGGCGCTGGCGGGCGGGAATCCCCTACGCCGTGCAGGCGAAGCGAGGCGGGAAGCTGAGCGAGGACATCGTTGTGCCGCTCGACCGGCTCGAAGAGGCGATCGCGGGGACGCTCGAGATCGGCGCGCGCCACGGTCTCGACGCGTGCAGCTGGGGCCACGCGGGCGACGGCAACCTGCACGCGACGATGCTGTTGGATCCGGTGGATCGCGCGCAGGTGAGCCGCGCCGAAGCCGCCGCGACGGACCTGTTCGAGCTGGCGGCCGGCCTCGGCGGATCGATCTCCGGAGAGCACGGGCTGGGCACCGTCAAGAGCGGGCAGCTCGGGGTGCAGTGGAACGCGCGGGCGCTCGAGCTGCACGAGGGCGTCAAGCGCCTGTTCGACCCGAAGGGCCTGCTGAATCCGGGGACGAAGGAGGCTGGACCAAGGAGGGGGGACGAAGTAGGCGGGACGAAGTAAGCGGGGACGAAGGAGGGGGACGAAGTAGGCGGGGACGAAGGAGGGGGGACGAAGTAGGCGGGGACGAGACGCCAACCTCTGACCGGCAAGAAGCCCGACCAAAGAAAGCGCCCGCCCCGTTCAGATGATCCGGCAGCTGTCTCAGCTCGAGTACCGCAGCGACCCTGGCGTCGTCAGCGACTCGCCGCTCTCGAGCAGCGTCTTCAGCCCCGAGAGGATCATCGGCCAGCCGCCGTAGAGCTCGCCGTGAGCGCCCTCGCGCAACCGGTCGTGGGTGACGGTCAGCCGGCAGGAGTCCTCGACCTGTTCGATCTCCCAGGTCACGCGCGAGGTCCCTTCGGCGCGAACCTCCTCGCTCCACACGGCGATGAAGCTCTGGACTAGCCGGCGCGGGGGATCGACCTCGAGGTTCTCGCCTTCCGCCAGCATCATCGAGCCGCTGCTCGCGAGCTCGTAGCGGGAGCCGGGCGTCCAGTCGGAGCTGGCGCTCGCCCAAAAGTTGTACTTGCGCCGCAGCTCCGGGTCGACGATCGCCTCCCACAGCCGCTCGGGCGTGGTTTTGATGAAGATCTCGAAGACCTTCTCCGTCGGCTCGGCCGTCCAGGGCCGCTTGCCGCTGCGCTGTGTATCCGTATCCATCGTCGACTCCTCCTCGATTTGCCTCTTCAGACCAGCGAGACCGGTTTTGGGTCACGTGTCAAGACACTGGGCCGCCTCCCCCCGAACGCCCGCGCGGCTTTGACCGCTCGCGTCTGTAGCGTGATCTTGGCACGTAAGGATTGTCTGGAAAGGGAGGCAGCGATGGCATCCGCGACGGTCAAGCTCCGGTCGGTAGAGGTCGAGGGCCCGTAGGAGGACGCGGCGGTCTACTCTGGTCGCATGTACGCAATCGCTTTTGACATGGATGCCGAGGAGATGAAGCGCACGTACGGGAAATCCGAACTGGAGGAAGGGCTATTCCGAAATCGGGGAGATTCTGCTTGGGCACGGGTTTGAGGATCACAAGCAGGGGTCTGTCTACTTCGGCGATCGCGAGCGGGTGACGGCCGTTTCCTGCGTAATCGCCGTTCAGGATCTAGCCCGCCAGTTGTCGTGGTTCTCGACTTCGGTCCGCGACATCAGGATGCTCAGAATCGAGGAGGAAGATGACCTCAAGGTCGCGCTGAAGGAGGTGCCGCCCGCCCCGGCCACAGAGTCGCTGTTCAGCGCCGTCCAAGACGTCGAGCAGTAGGGCCGTCCGCCGCCGCCATGAGCAACTCCCCGACCGCCTCGGCGGAGAGCGGCCGGTGGAACAGGTGCCCCTGCCCGAGCTCGCAGCGCAGCGCTCGCAGCGCGCGCAATTGGTGAGCGGCCTCGACGCCCTCGGCAATCACCTCGAGCGAGAGCGCCTGGGCCATGCGTACGATCGCGGTCGTGATCGCGGTCGAACGCTCGTCGGTGCCGAGCGCGCGAATGAAGGACTGGTCGACCTTGAGGCCGTCGATCGGCAGGCCCGAGAGATACGCCAGCGAGGAGTAGCCGGTGCCGAAGTCATCGAGCACGAAGCGCACGCCGAGCCGGGAGAGGCGGCGGATCGTCTCGGCGACGCCCTGCGGCTCTTCGAGCAGCACCGACTCGGTGATCTCCAAACAGAGGCTCGACGGCTCGACCCCGGAGCCGTCGAGCGCGGCGGCGACGGTCGTCTCCAGAGCGCGCTGGGTGAGCTGGCGGACCGACAGGTTCACGGCGATCCCGAGCGGTCGCGAATCTGGGCGCAGCGCGTGCCAGCGCGCTGCCTGGGAGCAGGCGGAGTCGAGCACGAAGCGCCCGATCGGCTCGATCATCCCTGACTCCTCGGCGACGGCGATGAAGTCGGAGGGAAGGAGCTGCCCGCGCGTGGGGTGCTCCCAGCGCAGCAGCGCCTCGACCGAGACGACGGATCGATCCCGCAGGGAGACGATCGGCTGGTAGACGATGTGCAGCTCATCGCGGATGAGCGCGCGGCGCAGGTCGTTCTCGACCGAGAGGCGTTCGACGCTACGCGCGCGCATCGCGCGGTCGAAGATCTCAAAGCGCGCACGCCCCCGCGCCTTCGCCTGATACATCGCCGCGTCGGCGTCGCGAATCAGGCTCGCGGGCTCCGAGCCCTCGGCGCCGGCAATCGCGATCCCGAGCGAGGCCTTGGCGAAGTGCTCGCCGGCGGAGAGCTGGAACGGCGCCTCGAAGGCGGCGACGATCCGCTCGGCCACGCGCGCGGCCGAGCGCTCGTCGGGGATCTCCTCGAGCAGCACGACGAACTCGTCGCCGCCGAGCCGCGCGATCGTGTCGCCGGGACGCAGCGCGGTGCCCAGGCGTGGGGCGATCTGCATCAAGAGCTCGTCGCCCGCGGTGTGCCCGAGCGAGTCGTTGACGAGCTTGAAGTTGTCGATGTCGAGCAGCACGACGGCGACCTGCGCGGCGCGGCGCGCGAGCGCCTGCACGAGCCGGTCCTGGAAGAGCGCACGGTTGGGCAGGCTCGTCAGTGGATCGTGGACCGCCTGATAGCGGATCACCTCGGCGCGGCGCTCGAGCTCGGCCTCGGCGAGCTTACGATCGGTGACGTCGGAGATCACCCCGTGCCAGCGCAGCCGCCCCTCGTCGTCGGTCGCAAGCGCGGCTTCGTCGCGCACCCACACGGTCCGCCCGTCACGATGACGCAGGCGATATTCGTCGGGCATCGTCGGCTCGGCGAGGCTCTCCTCGCGCGCGAAGATCCGCGCCCGATCGTCCGGATGCATCTGGCGCGCCCACAGCCCCGGATCCTCGATCCACTCGGCCGGGGAGAAGCCGAGGACCGCCTCCGCCCCAGCGGAGACATAGAGCCAGCGACCCTCGACGCCGACCTCAGAGATGTAGAGGATCGCCGGCAGCTGGTCGAGCAGCGCCCCGATCTCGGGCTCGGTCGGCTGCAGGTCGGGCCACGCATCGGCGCGTGCGCCGGTTGGGCGCCCGGCGGCTGGGCGAGGGGTGGGAGCCGGCATCCTCCTGCATATATCGGCACTGGATGAGCGAAAGCTGAGAATCTCACGCCGGCGCGAGGGGGTCAGCGGGTCGCGGCGATCAGTCGAGCTGGAACTCCCCGCCGCGGTAGATCACGCGCTCGCCGCCGCCCCGCAACTGGGCGGTGACCACGCGATCGCTCGTGGAGACGACGTCGGTGTGCACGCTCGAGTCGTTGAAGCCGAGCTCCCGCCAGCGCTCGTCTGCCACGGCGCTGGGGTCGCCGTCGTAGGCGTCCTGGTAGGAGCGTCCGAGCGCGATGTGGGTGTTGCCGAACTCGCCCCCCGTGTTCTCGTCGTAGAGCGTCTGGGCCATGAAGCGGGTGATTCGCGAGAAGCGCCGGTCGGTGAGCGAAAACTCGCCCAGGCGGTCGGCGCCCTCGGTGGCGATCATCTCCGTGAGCACGCGCTCGTTCTGCTCGGCGCTCGCCTCGATCACGCGCCCCTCGGCGAACTTCAGGCGGATGCCACGCACGATGTTCCCGTAGCGGTAGAGCGGCTGGTTGCAGTAGATCCAGCCCTCCGTCCCGCGCCAGTCGGGGCTCGTGAAGATCTCGAAGCTCGGGATGTTGCGCCCGCTCCCTCCCAGCCAGCGGCGCTGCTCGCCGATCGCGATCCACAGGTCGGCGTCCTCGCCCTCGACGTGCACACGCTCGATCTCAAGCTCATCGAGTCGCGCGCGCGTCTGCTCCTGACGCGTCGCCACCTCGCGCCAGCGCGCGATCGGGTCCCGCTCGTCGAGGAAGCAAGCGTGCACGATCTGCTCCCAGTACTCCTCCTCCGCCATGCCCGCCTCCGCCGCCATCGCCGGCGTGCCGTAAAGGCCGAGCGTCCAGGTGAAGCGCCCCGCGTTCTCCTTCTCTGAGCGCCAATCGAGCAGCGGCCGCAACGTCTCGCCCCGGCGCATGATCTTCGCCGGGTCGACCGAGTCCAGCGCATGCGGGTCTGCCGCCGCGATCACCGAGACCTGGTGATCGATCTCGTCGATCATCCCGCGCATGTACTTCGCGGGGAAGCTCTCGAGCTGCGCGTCGCTCGCGAGCTCGTAGAAGTCGCGCGAGAGGTTGTAGCTGTGGTCGTCGTCTGGCTGGTAGGAGCCGATCGCATGCCCGCCGGCCCGCCACACTGCCTTCTGCAGCTCCACGTATAGGGGCTTTGCGCTCTCGGGCGCAACCACGCGCACGACCTCGCCCGGCCGCACCCCCTCGCCGCCGCCGAGGGCGAAGTTGACAAGGACAGAGGCGTAGCGCGCGAGGATCTCCTGCGGAGGGGTGTAGGTCATGGACGGGACCTTAGTTGGATCGTCGCGCCGATCCAGGGGGCCAAAGCGATGAGCCCGCCGGTCGGCCTCCAACGATAGGCCAGCCGCCCACGCACGACGGCGGGATGCCGCCATTTCATCGGCTTCGGGGCGCGTCAGTGCTGCGTCGCGCCGTGAGCAGCACGGCGACCGTGCTCGCCCGGATCGGTCGCACCAGGCGCTCCTGGAGAGCGCGGTTCTCGCTGGTGAGCGCGTCGCGCTGCTCGGGGGAGAGTCGCGCCCAGAACGACATCGTGCCGAGCAGGGCGTTAATCTCATCGGCGCTGTGCTCGACCAGCGTCGGCGCCGTCGCGAGCTGCAGATCCTCAAACAGATCGGCAACGTAGTCGCGTCCGATGTCGTGGCTCCCCAGCCAAGCCCAGGCCTCGGCGATGTTCCCACGGCGCTCCCGCACGCCCGCGATCGTTTGATCGAGATCGCGGTAGCTTGGCATGGTCGCGGCGACCTCCGGCGCGTGCCTGCGCAGGGCCGACAGCAGCGCCTCCTGATCGTCGACCCCGCGCCGCTCCACGAGGCCGAAGTACTGGAGCAGGGCGAGCGTCCCGCCCGGAGCGAGCGCTTCGGCGATCTTGCGCCAGCCGACATCAGGGTCGACCCAGTGGATCGCCGACGCCGAGAACACCGCCGCGTAGCGCCCGCGAGGCAGCTCCGCGTCCTCGAGCCGCGCGTTGACGAGCTCCACCTCGCCCGCACCACCTTCCAGGCCCGCCTCGGCTATGCGGGTCCCCTCCCGGGCCGTGCTGCCGATCCCCTCCCGGGCCGTGCTGCGGCGGATCCCCTCCCGGGCCGTGCTGCGGCGGATCCCCTCCTCGGCCACACGGATCAGTTCCCTCCCCGGCTCGAGCGCCGTCACGCACAGCCCGCGCGCGAGCAGACTGCGCGTCAGCTGGCCGGTCCCGCACCCGATCTCGAGCACCCGGTCGCCCTCCCCGATTCCCGACACCTCGCATGCTCGGTCGACGAGCGCGTCGGGGTAGCACGGGCGATTGCGATCGTACTCGACCGCAATCTCGTCGAAGACCTCGCCATAGCTCCGCGCTAGCGTCCCGTCGCTACTACTACTGCTACTACTCATGACACTGAGAAACCTACCTACGTGCCTGGATTGGATCGAGGCGAGAATCGGTCAGGAATCGAGAAGCGCCGGTGATCGAGGCCTGTCAGAGTGAGCGCCATGGACATGAACATGAACAACAACATCATCATCCCAGGCATCGTCCTGGCCACCGACCAGGGGAAGCGAGACTCATGAAGACGATGACATGCGAGCAACTGGGTGGGCCATGTGATTTCCCGCACCATGGGAACACGGCAGATGAAGTCATAAAGGCACAGGACAAACATCTGAAGGATGCAGTCGCGCAGGGGGATGCAACGCATGAGAGCGCCTTGCGGGAGATGAAGGGCAGGTGGAAGCATCCGATTTCGGGAATGGGGTGGTACAGGCAGGCCAAGCGCGATTTCGCCGCGCTGCCCGACAGCTGAGGAGTCCCTCCCACCCACGTCGGCGTCCATCCAGTCAAAACAACCGACTCCGAGAAACCCGGGTCAGATCACGATGGCCAGACCCAGACTCGAACTGGGGACACCACGATTTTCAGTGGTGGGGCGACCAACCCCACTCGCCATGCGGAGCCTAGCAAAAAGGCCCGTGTTTGCTGGCGTTTCGCGCTGCCCCAGGCGACAGCGGCGGGCCGCGCGGCCCGCCGAGATACCGGCGGATACCCGAAGATGCCGGGGATTTGGGCCGACGAGTGGGGTCCGTCGGCCCAAACGAAAACGGGGCGAGACGGGCGGATGGCGAGACGCGGACTCGAACCGCCGACACCACGGTTTGCGGTCGCTCGATACCCGTAGTTTCCGGCGGTTCAGGAAGTGGCTGGCTGGCCGCGTCCTAACGCCTCGTTTCACGAAACGCCCATGCGCAGGCTCCTGCTTGGGCCAGAGAAGCAACGTCCCGCCCGGCGCGAACCCGGAGTGCTCCTTTCCGTCCTTTGCGCTACTGGCGCCGGCTCTTCGCAAGACACCTGCTCGCGTGGGTATCCGACAGCGAGGGGCCTATCGAGGCGGGCGAGCTCCAGATCGGGGCGACGAGGCTCCTCCCGTCCTCCCTTTCTTCGAGCTCCTCGTAGCAATCGTCCGCAGACGGATCGAATGCGACAAAACCGAAAGCGTAGGATTGTCCGATCGACGTCGAAACATTGGAGGAGCCATGCCGCGTTATCTGATCGAGAGGGCCTGGGATGAACTGGAGGACGGTGGGGCGGCGAAGGGCCGTCTCTCGAAGCGCATCCTGACTGAGAATCCGCAGTTTTCCGCGGTCGTATGGGAGCACAGTCACGTCGTGATGGACGAGGACGGTCAGCTGAAGTCCTTTTGCGTCTATACATCGCCCAGCACGGAGCTCATACGGGAGCACGCTGGGCTGCTCGGCGACCACACGATCGGGGGGATCTACGAGATCGGCGACGATATCTCGCCCGAGGACTTCGACTGATCTATCGGCACGAGCCCCTGGCTTATGTGCATCTCCGCCGTCGCCGCGACAGCCCGTCGCAGTCGCGCGCGCCGCCGGCGTGCCTCGTCGCTGTTCGGGATCAGCTCAAGCGCCTGGTTGCACAGCTCGATGGCCTCATGCGGCGTCCATCCTCTCCAGGCCTGGTCTGCCGCGGTGAGCAGGTAATCGGCGGCTTTCGCGTTCTCGCCGGCCTCACGCCAGTGGTGAGCGAGGATCGCCGCATAGGCTGTGGGATCTCCCGCCGCCTGCTCAAGGAAGCGCGCGACGACCGCGTGGCGTTCCCGGCGTGCGGCCTTGGGGAGGGTCGCGTAGGCGACCTCGCGCACCAGCCCGTGCTTGAAGATCAGCTCCTGGTCACCGCTGATACGCGAGGAAGGGCTGTGGCGGATGAGACCTCGTCGCTCGAGCGCATACAGCATCTGGACAAGCGTGCCGTCGCTTCCGAGCGCTTCGAGCGTGCCCTGCCAGAAGAAGTCGCCAATAACAGAGGCGTCGAGGATCACCTGTCGCTCGGCCTCCGGGAGCTGGTCGAGTCGAGCCGCGATGATCGTCTTGATGTTCGCCGGCACACCGGCGCCGTTCGCGGTCTCGCCCTCCGAGAGCCACGCCGCCAGTTCCTCGATGAACAGCGGATTGCCGCCGGCCGCCTCCTCGACGCGCTGGGCGACCGCCTCCCTATCCGGCGCACCCGATAGGAGTCGGCGCACGAGGTCTTGAGTGTGGGCCTCGGTGAGCACCTGGAGCTGGACGGTGACATTGGTTGGCAGACGAGCCCAGCTTGGCCTCGCGTCCAGGAACTCCGGCCGGGCAAGCGCAAGCAGAAGCAGCGGCACGTCCTGGAGCCTGGCCGAGAGCCCCTCGACGAGCTCCAGAAGACCCTCGTCCGCCCAGTGCAGATCCTCGAGCACCACCAGGGTGGGCTGCTCACGGGCAAGGGCCTCGAGAAACCGCTGAGCGGAGGCGAACAGCACCCGCCGATCGTCCACGGTGTCCTCAGTCAGACGGGCCATGACCGACAGATTCCTCGCCATTGCCTGCGCCTCTGCCGCCTCTGTCACCTCGATCGCCCCTGTCGCTGCAAGCAGCGATGTCGCGCGCTCGGCGAGCTTGTCGGAGGCGACGTCGGCGGGATCGTTGGCGAAGATCCCGCACGCCTCCCTGATGACCGCTCCAAACGCCCAGTAGGAGGCAGCCGCACCATAGGGAAGCGGACGACCGCTGAATATCCGTCCGCCCGCGCTCTTCACACGCGCGGCGAACTCCAGCGCCAACCGTGTCTTGCCGATCCCCGGGGGCCCCACGAGGGTGAGCAACTGCGGGTGGAGCTCGCTCGAGGCTCGCGTCCACGTCCGCGCGAGCAGTTCCAGCTCGGTGTCTCTGCCTATGAACGGGGCCGCCGAAACCGGGCGCTCAGCGGGCGCCGAAGTGGCGGCCCGAGCCAGCCAGGCGGGTATTGGCGCTTCCTTGCCCTTGGCGAGGATCGGCTCCACCGCCTCGTAGGCGATCGCCCGCGCGCTCGCAGCTTGCGTCTCCTTGCCGACCAACACAGCCTCAGGTGGAGCGGCTGCCTGTAGTCGGGCCGCGGTGTTCACGGCGTCGCCCATCACGGTCAGCTCCCGCCGCCCGTGCGGGCCTACGGGGGCGAAGATCACCTCACCCGTGTTGACGCCGATGCTGACACACAGTCCGCCGAAGTCATGCGACTGCTCGGAGGAACGTCGCTGGATCTCAAGCGCGGCACGCACCGCCCGCTCGGAGTCGTCCTCGTGGGCGACCGGCGCCCCGAACACCGCCATGACCGCGTCGCCGATGACCTTGTTGACAGTGCCGCCGAAGCGGTTGACGACCTGGCTCATCTCGCTCATGCAGCGATCGACCATCGAGCGGATCTCCTCCGGGTCAGTGCGCTCCGACAGCGCCGTGAACCCCGACAGGTCGGCGAACATGATCGTCACCCAGCGCCGCTCCCCATCGATGTTCTCGACGGAGCCCGACGGGGACGCGGGTCTCTGATCGCACGCGGCACCGCATGCCCCGCAGAAGCGGAACCCCGGCGGGTTCTCTTCACCGCACGCGGCGCACCTGTTACTGAACGCGGATCCGCACTGACCGCAGAAGCGCTGCGCGGAGTCGTTCACCTCGCCGCAGACAGAGCAGGGAGCCTTCTCAGCCAAGGCTACCCCTACGCGTACATGTCCGCGGAGATGCGGTTGACCTCGACCACGGCGTCGGCGGGAATACCGGCGCGCTTGGCGGCTGCGACGATCATGTCGGGCGACGGCGCCTCATACAGGCAATAGGAGCGCCGCCTGTCGGCGCTGAGGAACGAGAACAGCCAGCGCACTCCCTCGTCCGCATTGACCTCCTCGATCAGCTTGACGTCGTCACTCGTGAGATCGAGCTGCTCAGCGAATGCGCGCTCGATCACATACGTAGGCATGTACAGGATGCTACGCCATCGCTCAGCTCTCAGCCAGGCCGCGCCGATAGGCGTACGCTGTTGCCTCGGTGCGGTTCGCGCACGCGGTCTTGCGGAGAATGCTGCGCACGTGGTTCGCGGCGGTGTGCCCGCTGATGAACAGCGTGGCTCCGATCTCACGATTGGAGAGACCGCGCGCCATCAGCCGAAGCACATCGAGCTCGCGGATGGAAAGACCGTCCGGCAGCGCCGGACTCGACGCCGGCGCAAGGGCGCGGGCACGCGCGAGAAGCGTGGGCATCCCGACGGTTTCGGCGAGGAGCGCGGCCTCGGCGAGCAGCTGTTCCCCGCGATCGGAGTCTTCCCGGGTGAGCAGCATGCGTCCGTACTCGTAGGCGGTGTGCGCGAGCCAGGTCCTCGCGCCCATCTGCCTGTTGAGGTGAAGGGCCGCCTCAAAGTGGCCGGCTGCGCTGTCGTCCTCGCCAAGCGTTGCGGCGAGCATTCCCAGGTAGCGGTCGGCGGCGCCGTAGCAGGCGACGCCGTGACCGATCATCACGTTTCTGCCGGCAAGTGGCGCGAGCAGCGGATAGACGAGCGAGGCGACCCCCTGGTGCGCGACGGCGCTGGCGGCATCGGCGAGATAGGTGAGCGACGCCAGCCAAAGCCCCTCGCGCAGCGGGCCGAGACCCTCGGCTTGCACCCGGTCGAGCTCGCCGCGAACCTGCTCCTCCATCGCGAGCTCGGCGAGCATCGCCGCGAGTCCCGGTCGCCACGCCCCGCCACCTCGATCGCCGGCCGCAAGGACGCGGATCACCGGGGCAAGCTCGGCAAGGCGGCCCTGCTCGCGCCGGACTCCGAACATCTGGATGCCGTAGACGCTGGAGGCGTCGCGACCGACAAGCAACTGCCCCCATTCGCGCGAGCGCTCCGCTGCCGCTTCGGCTTCCGCGAGGTGACCCTCGAGCAGTGCTAGCGCCGATCGGTAGTGCTCACAGACATGCAGGTTGAAGGGCTGGCGTGTGTTCTGGGCCATCTCAAGGGCGACCGCGAGCTCCTCGTGTGCCGGCACGACCTCTCCAAGCGCCATCAGCGCGGACACCCGCCACTGGGTCGCTTCCGCCTGGCCCTCGACGTCGCCCATCTCCTCGGCCAGATCGCGTGCCTCGCCAAGCATCTCGAGAGCTTCCGCGAGGCTTGTGGTCGCGCGCGCCCAGTAGATCCCGACGAGCACCGTTGCCAGTCCGGGCCGGTCGTCGATTCGACGCGCCATTGCGATGGCGTCTGCGCGCGCGAGGGCCGCTCGCTCGGAGTCTCCCTCGAACTCGAGCGCGCGAGCAAGGCTCGCGAGCAGGCCGACGCGGAGCGTGGAGTCCTCCCGCGCGAGGGCGGCCGACGCTTCCTGGAGGAGCTCGCGGGCGCCCTCGTCGGTGAGCCCCGGCCGCCAGCAGCTCGTCTCGAACCCGATCGCGGCACGGGCGAGCAGCTTTCCCTCCCCGAGCTCTCGCGCGATCTCAGCTGCCTGGCGAAAGGACTGCAGCGAGTCGAGCGAGCGTCCCGCACGGAACAGCGCAGTTCCGAGGTCGAGCAGGATCTCCGCGCGCCGACGCTCGTCCAGCACGCCCATCTGTAGAGCTGTACGCAGGCGGACGGTGGCCTCGTCGTAGGCCAGCGCGGCCGACGCCGCCTTCGCGGCGAGGAGGTTGTACTCCACCGCTTGGGCCGCTCCGCCGATCGGCGCCGCCGCCGCGAAATGATGGGCCAGGTCGGCGAGCGCACGTCCGTGCTGAGGCCGGTCGACTGCCTCCAGCGCCTCGGCGATGCGGAGGTGCAGCTCGGCGCGGCGCAGGACGCTCAGCCGGTCATACAGCGCGCGACGCACGAGCTCGTGCGTAAAGCGGTAGGCCAGCGCGGGGAAGGGCAGCTCCTCGATCACCCCACTGCGCATCGCCGGTTCCAGCGCGTCGATCCGCTGCAGCTCGACGGGCGCGGCTCGGCGCAGGACGTCGAGCTCGAACTCGGGCCCGGCGACGGCGGCCAACTCGAGCAGGTCTCTCGTTGCGGGATCGAGTCTCATCAGGCGCTGGCTGACAACCTCGTGCACGCTCTGAGGCGTCGCGATCTCTTGCAGGGGTGCAGCCAGCCGGAGGGTGCCGTCTTCGATCGCGACCGCGTCGGTCTCCACGAGCGCCCGCCAGAGCTCACAGAGCAGGAAGGCGTTGCCCTCGGTTAGATCGCGCAGCGCACGGGAGAGCCCGGCCTCGGCGGGATCGATCTCGCCGCTGTCGCCGCCGGCTCGCCGCACAAACTCTCCGACATCGTCCTCACTGAGGCCGCCCAGATGCAGACGCACGACCTCATCTGAGCGGCGCAGATCGGCGAGCACGTCGGCGAGCGCACCCGGAATGTCGGCCTCGATGTCCCGGAACGTCGCGAGTACGAGCACGCGGGCCTCGCTGCTCGCGCGGGCGAGGTGGCGCAGCAGCACGAGCGTTGGCGTATCCGCCCAGTGAAAGTCCTCGAGCACGAGCAGCAGCGGCTGCCGGCGACCCGCGCCCGCGAGCAGGTCCGTGACCGCCGTGTGCAGGCGATGGCGCTCGGTGTCGGGGTCGGCGGACACCGGCGCGGGCAGCCCACCGACGCGAGCGTCCAGGTCGGGAAGCAGGCGAGCGAGCTCGCCGCCCGCGCTGCCGAGCGTCCGCACGGAGCACGTCGGGGTCGGTGCTCCGAACGAGCTGGTCGAGCGCCTCGGCAAAGGGACGGTAGGGCGTGTGTACGACGGCGTCGCAGGCGCCGTAGAGTACGAGCACGCCTTCGGCGGCGAGCGCGTACGCCAACTCCCGCACGAGGCGGCTCTTGCCCGATCCGGCCTCGCCGCCCAGCAGTGCTAGCCGACCACGCTCTCCGGCCTCGCGCGGAACAAGGACCCGCAGCGCCGCGAGCTCTCCGAGCGGCCGACGAACGGAGAGGTCGGGGAGAGTCGTAGAGGGCCCGGAAGCTGTTGCATGGCAGGAAGTTGAACGCTAGTCAGATCTGATTATCGCTCTCCGATGGGTCTTGCTGTGGTCGGTGAGCAAACTGTGTCAATCCAGGTCATGACAGCGCTGGCGAACCCGGTTACCGTCGAGGTTGCACGATCGGTAGCGCCGGTGCGCCGCGACTGCCGGTACGACGCGGAGTCCGACACGGAGTCCGACAGAGTCCAACAACGAAGCGGAGGCAGACATGAGCAGCACCACGAATGCGGCGCAGGCGGCGCGAGCAGAAGCTCGGGGCGAAGTTCGCGGGTGAGCTGGTCGGTCCCGCCGACCCGGGCTACGAGCAGGCGCGCGCGGTCTACAACGCGATGATCGACCGCCGGCCCGCGCTGATCGCCCGCTGTGCCAGCAGCGCCGACGTAGCCGCGACGATCGCATTCGCGCGCCGCCACGACCTGCTGCTCGCCGTTCGCGGAGGCGGGCACAACGGCGGCGGCCTCGGAGTCTGCGATGACGGAGTCGTCCTCGACCTCGCGCTCCTGCAGAGCGTCGATGTGGACCCGGCCGCGCGTACGGTTCGCGTCGGCGGCGGTTGCACCTGGGGTCAGGTGGACGCGGCGACCCATGCGGCTGGCCTGGCCACGCCGTCGGGGATCCTCAGCACCACGGGCGTCGGCGGGCTCACCCTCGGTGGGGGTATCGGGTATCTCTCGCGCAAGCACGGCCTCACGATCGACAACCTGATCGAGGCCGACGTCGTCCTGGCCGATGGGACGCAGGTGCGTGCGAGCGCCGATGAGAACCCGGAGCTGTTCTGGGCGCTGCGGGGCGGTGGCGGGAACTTTGGCGTCGTCACCTCATTCCTGTTTCGAGCGCATCCCGTCTCCACGGTGCTCGCCGG
The DNA here is from genome assembly GCA_963774785.1 of uncultured Solirubrobacterales bacterium. Classification (GTDB taxonomy): domain Bacteria; phylum Actinomycetota; class Thermoleophilia; order Solirubrobacterales; family Solirubrobacteraceae; genus Palsa-744. The sequence goes on from CAVZGH010000001.1 coordinate 368,254, forward strand.
ACCGACGCTGTGGCCGCTGGAGCAGACGGCCGAAGTGATGCGCTTCTACCGTGAGTTCCTGCCCGCCGCGCCGCGTGAGCTGAACGGGTTCTTCGCGACCATGACTGTGCCTCCCGCTGACCTGTTCCCCGCCGAGCTGCACCTGCGCAAGGTGTGTGGTGTGGTGTGGTGCTACACCGGCCCGCAGGAGGAGGCCGCCGAGCTGTTCGCACCCGTGCAGGCGCTCGGTACGCCGCTGCTGCACGGGGTGGGACCGATGCCGTTCCCGGCGCTCCAGAGCCTCTTCGACGGCCTCTACGTCCCGGGACTTCAGTGGTACTGGCGCGCGGACTTCGTCCGCGAGCTCCCGGCCGCAGCGATCGAGCAGCACGCTCAGTTCGGCGAGCGGCTCCCGACGCTCCTGTTGACCATGCACATGTACCCGATCGACGGGGCAGTGCATGACGTCCGCAGCGATGAGACGCCGTTCAGCTATCGCGACGCGGGCTGGGCCGAGGTGATCATCGGTGTCGACCCCGACCCCGCCAACGCCGGTCCCATCCGCGACTGGACCGTGGACTACTGGAATGCCACGCACCCGTACTCGGCGGGCGGCGCATATGTGAACTTCATGATGGACGAGGGACACGCGCGCGTGCGCGCGACCTACGGCGAGAACTACGACCGCCTCGCCGCCGCCAAGGCGACCTACGATCCCGCCAACGTGTTCCGCGTCAACCAGAACATCGAGCCGAATGCCTGATCGCGAATACGACGTGGTGGTCGTCGGAGGGAGTCTGGCCGGGTGCGCTGCGGCTCGCCTGCTCGCGCTGCGGGGGGCTCGCGTCGCCGTGGTGGAGAAGCGTCCCGAGCTCGACGCCTACAAGGTCATCTGCACCCATAACATCCAGGCTGGTGCGGTGCCGGCGATGGAGCGCCTTGGGATCGGGCCGGCGATCCACAACGCCGGCGCCGTTCGCGCCCAGACCGACATCTGGACGCGCTACGGGTGGATACGCCCGCCGGATCGGGGCCTGCGCAGCTTGAACCTGCGGCGCTCGGTCCTTGATCCGATCGTGCGCCAGCAGGCGATCGAGACTCCCGGCGTGGACTACCTGCCCGGCCTTACGGCGGTGGGACTGGAGGGCGCTGGGCAGATCGCAGGTGTCCGCGTTTCGGGGCATGGGGACAAGGAGAGACCGCTGACGGCAAGGCTCGTGGTTGCTGCCGACGGACGTGATTCGCAGGTGGCGCGGATGGCGGGCGTCCCGGGGCGTGTCCGACGCCACAAGCGCTTCTGCTATTTCTCCTATTTCAAGGATGTCCCGCTTAGGGATCCCAACCGGGGGATGGTCTGGTTCAGCGACCCCGACCTGGCGTACATCCACCCCAACGACGAGGGCGTCTCGATGGTCGCGGTGATGGCGGCCAAGCGACGGCTGGACGAGTTTCGCGGCGACCCCGAGCCGGCGGTTCGCGCGCACTTTCGGAGTCTGGCGGATGCTCCGAGCCTAGATAGCGCGCGCCCGATCGCGAAATGGTTCGGAAAGCTCGAGATGCCGAGCACGATCCGCCCTGCCGCGGCACGGGGAATGGCGTTTGTCGGCGATGCCGCCCAGGCGTCCGATCCGCTTTTCGGCGTCGGCTGCGGCTGGGCATTCCAGTCGGCGGATTGGCTGGCCGAGGAAGTCGGCCCGGCTCTGCAGGGATCGGATCGGGAGCTGAACCGAGCCCTGGGAGCCTACGCGCGGCGCCACCGCCGCGAGCTCGGCGCCCATCATTGGCTCATATCCGATTACTCAAGCGCGCGGCGCTTCTCGCCGATCGAGAAGCTCGTCTACTCGACTGCGCCACGCGATGCTGAGCTCGCCGGGCGGGTCGAGGACTTCGGCACCCGCTCGATCGGAGGCATCGCCGGCACCCGGCGGATGATAGCCCGGGCCGCCTCGGTGCGGCTCGGGCTGGCCGGCTGAGCCGGGCTGAGAGGTGTCGGGTGGAGCGGCCGACCGGGAGGTGACGATGGAGTCCAAGACAGTTGATGCCGTCGAGTTTCGAGACGGACAGCGCCAGCAGTGGAACAGCGCCGCGAGCGGCTGGCGCAAGTGGTCGGAGATGATTGACGGGGCGGCCAGCGGGATCAGCGAGCGCCTGGTCGAGTTGGCAGGCGTCGAGCCCGGCAGCCGAGTGTTGGACGTGGCCGCCGGCTATGGCGAGCCGTCGCTGACCGCAGCCAGAGCGGCTGGAGCCGAGGGCGCCGTAGTGGCCACCGACATCTCTGCCGAGATGATCGCGTTCGGCCGTGAGCGGGCCGCTGCGACAGGGCTTGGGAACATCGAGTTCGTTCAGTCGGATGCGGCATCTCTGGACTTCCCGCAGGCCAGCTTCGACGCCGCGCTGTCGCGCTGGGGGATCATCTTCGAGCCCGACGCCGAGGCCGCCGCGGCTCGTATCCTTGGCTTCCTGGCGCCGGGCGGGCGGATCGCGATCAGCTCGTGGGGACCGCCGGATCGTGTCCCATTCCTAGCGATTCCAATGCGGACCGCGATGGGGCACCTCAAAGTCCCGCCCCCGCCGCCGGGAACACCCGGTCCGCTCTCGCGTCCGACGCCGCAGGCGCTGGGCGGCCTGCTGGAAGCGGCCGGCTTCTCCGATGTCGAGGTGGAGGAGGCCGAGGCCGCATTCGAGTGGCGCTCGCCCGAGGAGTTCACCACCTTCATCAGGGAGATCGCCCCGCCGATCACCGCGATGATCGCTCCGCACCCGCAGGAGGTGCAGGACGAGACCTGGGCCGCCATAACCGAGGCCATCCAGGAGGCCGCCGGAGGTGGCAGCGGAGCGGTGAGATTTTCGAATCTGGTCCTGCTCGCCGCCGGAAGCCGCATGCGATGATCGCCGCTCAGCCGGCCACCCAAGAAAGAGAGTCGTCATGAGCGACCAGACACACGCATCGATGAGCGAGTTGCTGTACGAGTACACGCCGATGGTCACGCAGGTGGTGGAGTACGGTGCTCCGTTCGAGGCTATCGCCTCCCGGCAGGTTTCGCCCCCCGCCGAGGGAGCGCGCATCGACGTCTACTTCGAGGGGCCCATAACCGGTGCGAAGCTCAGCGGCTCGGTCAAGGGTGTCGACTATCTGAACCTACGCGCCGACGGTCGCTTCGAGCTGAATATTTACGCCGAGATCACTACCGAGGACGGCAAGAAGATCGCTCTCGTCGCCAACGGCGTCGCGCTGGGCAAGGCACCGGTTCTGCGGCTACGCGAGAACGTGAAGCTGACGAGCTCACACCCCGAGCACGCCTGGGTCGACCAGATCCAGATCTGGGCCTCCGGGACCGTAGACCTCACAAAAGGGGAAATCCGGGTCAAAGGTTACGCGGCCTGACCGGAGCGTTCGATCGGTTGACGGCAGGGGTGAGCTTTTCTACTTCCGATGTGCCTAGGGGTCGCAAGGGCTCAGATCACTGCTGGTTTCGAGAGAGCTGGCATCCGAGCAGGGACCGTTCCCACGCTCGGATCGGACGAATCTCAAGCGTGAACGGAAAGACGTAAGCGCCTGCGCTTCGCCCGGCGCGTGCGAGCACATAGGAATCGGCCTTGCTTCGCCGCTACGGTATTTGCCGTGGCCAGAGAGCCCGCCGGCTCGTGTCCAGGCGATGGCGAGAGGCGGACTCGAACCGCCGACACCTCGATTTTCAGTCGAGTGCTCTACCAGCTGAGCTATCTCGCCGCGACCGCCGATCCTAGCGTTTCTGCACCGCTGGTTGAGCGCTGTGAACCCGATCGGAGGCCACCGCCCGGCCGGACAAATGGCAGGGAGGCGACATGAGCGCAAGAAGATACGAGTCTTCAGCTTGCGTCTATGGCGTAGATGAACGCGTGGACGACGTCAACTGCTTCGTCGAGGTCGATGATCGGCATGTCGAGGCTGCTGGCCATAGTGGTGTATCGATCGCTCCAGTCGGGGTAGGTCGTGATGTGCGGCGGCCAGGGTTGCTGGCCACGTGCGGCGAATATGCGCTGGCAGGCTTCCTTGACGGGCGCGAGGGTCTCCCCGGTTAGAGCTTGGAGGAGCTGCAGGTCGATGAGGTCCCAGTAGCGAGGGTTCTCCCCGCCGGGTCGTAGTGGTGGCTCGGTGACGGCGTGCAGCTTCTGGGCGATCTGCCAGCGGACGGCGAGCACCGGGATGATGTCGGGTCCGTCGAGGCCGATGGTGCTGAGGTCGTGGGCAGCTACCTCTTCGATCTCGTCGCCTCCGGCCTCGACAGGTGCGACCTCGACGACGAGCGTCATGAAGGGCTTGGTGCGGAACGCGACCTTCACCCGAACCCGGTGAACGTGTGGGCGCAGCTCCAGCGGTTGAGGCTCGTTGCGCTCGAAGGAAAAGTCTTCGTAGTCCTCCACGAGGGAGGCATCGAGGTGTGCGAGCAGGAACTCGGGGTCGCCGCGCAGGATGAGATCCACGTCGCCCGTTACGCGGGCCTTCTCGCCGGCTCGCAGCTCCATCGCCACGCCGCCTCTGGTGACGAACACGACGGCTCCGTCGTCGTCCACGGCGCGTCGTAGTGCGCCGGCCAGCATCATCGAGGCGACCCTGAGGTTCAGGCGCCGCACCGGCTGCCCAGATTCGCGCTCCCACTCGGTGATCAGCTGCTGCAGCCGATTGACCGTCTTTGGGCGCTTGGGTGGTGTACTCATGCTCGCCCGCTGACGCCGTCGAGCCCGAGCTCCCGCACCAACGCCTCGTGCTCCTGAGCGCTCAGCAGCCCGCGAGCACGACCATGACGAGCGGCCTGCTCGAGCAGATCGCGCCCGAGGTGCTCCCGGGCGCACTGGCGCAGGGCGCGAGCGAGCTTGACGACGGGAACCCCCTCGATCGCGGTGACCTCAGCTGGGTCGAGGTCTTCGCGATGGATCACGTACGCCCTGGGAATCGCTCGCTGCGGGCGGTGTCCATGTGGCACGGTGATATGGATCTTGGCGGGATTTACATCGCTGACATCCCACAGATCCAATGCTGTGTCGTGTGTGAGCACACCCTGTACGCCCTGGGGCCACAACGCCGCCGCCATATAGGCCTGCATCGCTCCACCAGGCACGAACGGCACCCGGTATACGCCCCTGCTAACCCGCTCCAGCTGTCCTCGCCCAGCCAGCTTGACGAGCGTCTTGGGCTCGTAACCGACCTCCCGCGCGTCATCGATCGTGACCAGCCCGAACCGGTCTGCTGCGGCCTCCGCCAACTCGCTGAAACGCTTTGTAGGCATTTGCTTATTATACCCCAAAACGTCTACTTTCAAGCAACTCCTGAGCTCCGGACCTGGGTTACGTGGCCGGCACCGCGCCCGGTCACCCACCACATAGGCACGCTACGATCGATCCACAAACACGTTGCCGAGCGGCGCGTGAACGCCCTCGACCCGGGACAACAGGAAGCAGTGGGCGCGGCGGTTTGCAGTGGCCCCGGCGCGGCGGTTCCCAAGCAGGTCCCGATGCACAAGTACCGTAGCCACAGCCGGTCAGTCGGTGTCTGATGGCGCCACGGCTGACGGGAACGCTCGACAGCGAAGTACAGGCCGACGGGACATTGGCGTTCCGTTTGCGGTTCCGCGTGTATGGCGAGCGGCAAGCCGTATTCCTGCACGAGCGGCGAGGCTGCAACTGCCGGCATGGGTGCGGCGGAGGCTGGAGCGAGCGGACCGCCCGTGTTGAGCTCCGCGAGATCATCACCAGGGTTGAAGCTGGCGTCTGGCAGAAACCGACACGCCGCGAGGCAGTGAGGAGCGTCGCTCCGGCCGAGATCCCTCTCTTCGATGACTACATCGAGTACTGGCTGACGGGGAGATTCAACGGTGTCCTCGGGGAAAAGCCACTCGATGCGAACACTCGCGGCGACTACCGCTGGCGGGCAGGACATCTCAAGCGGTTCTTCGGCTGCTACCGCCTCGAGGACATCGCGCGAGGGCAGGACCCGCCGCTTGCCCTCTTCAGGCAGGCAGCGATGGTGGCACCCGCGGGCTCGACGAGGGCCGCTGTGGCATTGGCCGTCTCTGAGGGCAAGAGCCACGCAGCCGTCGTCGAGGAGCTGGGGCTGGCGAAGGGCAGCGTCAGCTACCACCTGAAGCGCCTGGACCACTTTGGTGCCATCAAGTACGTGGGCCGTGGGGCGATCGTCTCCACCCCTCGGCTACTCAGGCGTGCGGGTCAGTGAGTTGTGCGATCTGAAGATCGGGCAGTTGCGGCTGCACAACCCCGAGCGGCACGCTTCCTGGTCACCGACGCGAAGACCGAAGCGGGCATCCGGGAGGTCGAGATGAGCCCCGAACTGGTCGAGGTCATCCGCGCCCACATCGACCGGCTACGCCGCTACGGCCGTTCAACCACCCCCGAGGACTACGTCTTTCAGAGCAACAAGGGCAGGCGCATGAGCCGCCAATCAGTGGGCAAGATCCTGACCGAAGCCGCGCTCGCTGCGAGCAAGACGCTCTGCAAGTACGACTTGCCGGCGCTGCCGCACACGACACCGCATTCGATGCGCCGCACCTACATCACGATCGCGTTGCTCGCGAACAACTACGACATCAAGTGGGTCATGGATCAGGTCGGGCACGCCGACTCGAGGATGACCCTTGAGGTATACGCGCAGCTGCAGCAGCGCGCCAGACGCGAGAACGGCGTCAAGTTCGATGCGCTCGTACGCAACGCCCGCGAGCAGGCTACACGCCCCAAAACCTCTCCGCAGCAATCGATTGGGTCAACGATCGGGTCGGTAGCCCCCAATACACACCCTCGCGCCTCTCTAAAGAGGCATCGGCGGATCAACCAAAAGGCCCGCATTTCGAGGGAAAGCGTCAGGCTGCGGAACACCGATTTTGAACTGGGGACACCACGATTTTCAGTCACGCTGAAGCGGAGTCCCGATCGAGGCGAACATCCTGCAAATCGGTGGTTCTCGGCGCGAGCGAACTGTGCGTGGATACCCGTGGTTTGGGGTGGTTCCGGGCAGGTTAAGGACGTGAAGTACGCGCCACGTCCTTTGCGGTTCGGCTGCTGCGAGCTCAAGGGCTTGGAGTGTCTGTCCGGCTGTCCGGCAGTCCGCCGTGAGCGGCCTCGAGATCATGGAGATCGACGAGGTCGCGTTCGCGGCCAGCTATTCGCTTGAGCGCGACAAGGTCGGCCAACGAACAGATCGGCGCCTCCACGCCGTCGACTCGGCGTGTCTCTGCGCGAGCGGAAAGCTCGGCGAAGCTTAGCGGCGGACGTAGCTCCGCCAGGAGGTCGAGTTCACCGTGAGGTGTCGCCAGATGGATTGTTCTCCCAGGCGCAACGGCATCGTTGGGTACCGCAGATCCATCCGGGCGGGTGGCCCGCCACTCGGCGATCAAGGTTCGCAGCCGCTCAAGATTCTCAGGCTCCGGGGCCAGGACCACATCGACATCACGGGTGGCCCGAACAACTCCGTGGCGAATCAGTGCGATCCCGCCAATGAGCACATAGCGCACGCGCGCGCGGTTGAGATCACCGAGGATCTGTCCAAAACCGCTCATCCCAGCGTGCGAACGGGCGCGGCAAGTTCCATCGCGCTCCGACTCAGGGCAATACCTTCAGCCAGTAGCTCGTCCGGATCGCGAGCAGCATCGCGAATGAGCCGGTAACGGCGCCACGCCTCACCTGCTACGGCATCCTCGCCGGACGCTTCAGCCGCACGAGCCGTCCCGGATGCCTCATCCAATCGCCTGGTAGCACGCGGATTGAACATCGTACGAGCATAGCGCTGGACACAGCATCGGAGCACCCGAGGAGCAACTGGCCGGCAGGACGTTCTGGACGCGCTTCATTGGACGGACTGATCTGCCGGCAGATCAGACTGATCTGCCCCCGGTTCTGTGGAGTTGGGATGCTGGAATCAGAGGAATGCGTAAGCGTTCAGTGGGTTGGGGCTGCTCGGGTGAGTAGTGGGGTGGGGTCGCCGCGGGCGTGGGCGGCGATGGCTTCGGTGAGGTAGACGAACAGCGATCGGTGTTGTAGGCGGCAGGTGGTGTGTGCTGATAGCAGTCGAGCGATGCGCTGTTGGCCACCTTCAGACTGGCTGCCGAGTGAGAGCTTGCGGTAGATGACCGCGCTTCTGAGGGCGCGCTCGGCGTGGTTGTTGGTGGGCTGCACGCCGTCGTGGGCGGCGAATGTCCATAGTCCGGGCCATGCCTTGATGAGGTTTCGCGCCATGCCGCGGCAGTACTTGTTGCGCGCCCTTTTTGAGGAGTAGCCGGCGATGATCGGCTTGAACTCGCTTTGCAGCCGACGGATCGTGCGCTTCAGCTCGGGCCGATCGCCTGTGTGCGTGTAGACCTCCCAGGCCCAGAAGACGCGCTCGCAGAGAGCGAGGCCGTGCTCGCCGAACTCTTTCTCCGCCGCGAGGCCCTCGGCGTGCGCAGCGAAATCTCGCTTTAGGTGCGCCCAGCAGAGCTGGCGGCGGGCTAACGGCAGGTGCGCGTAGGCCCACCAGCGGTCGGAGCACACGATCGCCTTCGTGTCGGCGAGGAGAGCCTTGGCGTGGTCCTCGTGACGGTCTACGGCGACGTGTAGGTAGGCGTGGCGCCGGTCGAAGATGCCCCACAGCGCGCGGCGCTGCCCCGCGGTCCGCCAGCCCGTCTCGTCCATATTCACCGCGTCGGATCCGCGAAGGGCGCCCAGCAGGTCAGCGTGAGGCTCAGCGAGCGCCTCGCTGACGCGGGCGAGGATCGCGTCAGCCGTCCCGGTGCTGATCCTCGACCCGAACAGTTGCTCGCAGAGCTCCACCACATCCCGGCGGGAGACACGGTTGCGAGTGCAGAGGGCCGCGACGGCCGCCTGAAAACGAGGGCCGAATGCGCTCTGGGTGTGACCTCCCCAGGCAGCTCGCGGCGCACCTGCTGCCCACAGTCCGGGCAGCCCACCCTCACAGCATGATGCTCGATGATCCGGACCTGGACCACGGGCAGCTCCTCGACCTGCCAACTGAAGGCTTACAAAAGCAGCTCGATTTGCAGCAGCTTTTAGTGACCGGCAGGTCTGGTCGGGCGATGGCGAGAGGCGGACTCGAACCGCCGACACCACGATTTTCAGTCGCGTGCTCTACCAACTGAGCTATCTGGCCGCGGCCGTCGATGCTACCGGCTCTCGAACTCCTCGATCAACGCATCGTAGGTTTTCCGCAACCCCTCCTCGATCGGCACCTGCGCGCGCCAGCCCAGCTCGCGCTCGGCGAGGCTCGCGTCGAGCTGGCTGTGCTGCAGCTCGCCCGGACGCAGGTCCGCGAGCTCGGGCTCCAGATCCGAGCCGGCGACGGCGCGCAGCTCGCTCCAGATCGTCGACACGTCCGTTTCGACGCCAGTCGCGATGTTGAACGTGCCCGCCTTCCCGGCCGCCGCCAGCAGCGCGCTGACGACATCGCCGACGTACACGTAGTCCCGCGTCGGCTTGCCGTGTCCGAACAGCTTCGGCGCCTGGCCGGTGTGGAGTCGGTGCGTGAAGATCGAGACCACCCCCGCCTCGCCGTGCGGGCTCTGGCGCGGGCCGTACACATTGCCCAGCCTGCAGACCGCGTTCGGCACGCCCTCCGCGCGCGACCAGGTCCCGACGTAGGACTCGCCCGCGAGCTTCGACGCACCGTACGGGGAGAGCGGTTTGGGGATCGTGTCCTCCGCGGTCGGCCGCGGCGCTTCGTCGCCATACAGCGCGCCCCCGGTCGAAGTGAACACGACGGGGATCCCGTGCCTGTTGGCCGCGTCGACGACGTTCAGCGTGCCGCCCACGTTCACCTCGCAGTCGCGGCCGGGGTTCTCCACGGAGACGACCACGCTCGACTGCGCCGCCAGATGGAAGACCGTCTCGGGCTTCGTCTCCGCGACGACCCCCGCAACCCCCTCGCGGTCGACGATGTCGAGCTCGAGCAGCCGGGCCGCCTGCGCGACGCGGCGGCGCTCGCCGGAGGAGAGGTCGTCGATCACCGTCACCTCGTAGTCCCGCGCGAGCAGCGCGTCGACGAGGTGCGAGCCGATGAAGCCGGCCCCGCCGGTCACGATCGCTTGCCGAGTCATGCGCGGGAATCTATCGGGGTGCTCAGCCGACGGCGTGCTCGCGCGTGGCGAGCTGCTCTTCGACGGCCTGCACCGAGCGGTCGATCCGCTCGAGCACGGCAGCGTCCTGCGCCTCGCTGCTCAGCATGTAGCGGCGCAGCGTCGCCAGCACGCGCCTGGCGATACCCATCGCCGAGCGCTCCGCGCCCTCGTCGAGCTCACCCCTGCCCTTCAGCGCCGCCAGACGGCGCAGCGCCGGTTCGATCACCTCGTCGTGCACCATCGCCGCCGGCACGCCGTCCTCGATCGCCTGGGCGATCGCGCCCTCGGCGGTCTCGGCGTCGCTGCGCTCCAGCGCCGTCGCGAAGGTTTCGAGGATGCCCTCGACGAGCACGTCCGGGTTGACCGCGCGGATCTGCCCGCGCGCGTCGGGTCCCGAGCGACCGAGCACTTCCATGAACGCGTCCAGCAGCACCGGGTCGAAGTGGCGCCCGCGCTGTTCGAGCATCATCTCGACGGCTTCCTCGACCGTGAACGCGCGCCTGTACACGCGATCGCTCGTGAGCGCGTCGAACACGTCGGCGACCGCGACGATCCGTCCCTCGATCGGGATCGCCTCGCCCTTCACGCCACGCGGATAGCCGCTGCCGTCCCACTTCTCGTGGTGGCTCAGCGCGATCGTCGCGGCGAGATCGAGGATCGAGGAGGAGGAACCGCGCAACAGCCGGTGGCCCTCCTCGGCATGGGTCTCCACGATCGCGCGCTCCTCGTCGGTCAGCTTGCCCGGCTTCAGCAGGATCGCGTCGGGGATCGCGACCTTGCCTACGTCGTGCAGCGGCGCCGCGTGCGTGAGCGTCGCGCAGAAATCCGGGTCCATCCCGACGTGCTCGGCCAGCAGCGTCGAGAAGCGCCCGATCCGCTCGATGTGCGCGCCGGTGTCCTCGTCCCGGAACTCAACCGCCATCGACAACCTTCTGACCGTCTCGGCCTGCGCGATCTCGAGCTCGGAGAAAACGCGCTCGAGCTCGCCGGAGTGGCTGTCGATCTCCTGTTGCAACACCCTGCGCCGGGACTCGCCCAGACGCCAGCCGAGCGCCGTCGCGGCGCCCGCGAGCACGATCGCACAGGCGATCGTCAGCGCCGTCGTGGCGGACACCACCGCGCCCACGGCCGCGGCTGCTCCCAGCACAAGCCACGGCGCCCAGGCAAGCGGCGAGCCGAGGAGGCCCGATCCCGCCGAGCCGGAGCCCCTTCCAGGGCCGGCGTCGGGGGCAGGCGATGGCGAACCTCCGGCCGCCGCGACGGGTGCACCCGCGCCTCGCTGCTCTGGCCCCGGCCCCCCATTGCGGGCCGGCGACTGCTCGCGTTCGTCCCGCATCTGCCCTAGGCTACCCGCGCGCGGTGGAATAGAAACGTTTTCAAACATGCGTAGGTTCGTCGCCTTCGCCTTCGCCTTCGCGGTGCGCTCGCGTACAGAGATGTTCGCCTGCTGCTCGTCTGTCTTCGGCCACAGTCGCGCCACCCCACCCTCGGCGGGCAGCCGCAAGCCTGTTCGGTTGGCTTCGCTCACTGGCGCATCTCACATTTTTCCCTGCGTCCCCTCTGATTTCGGCGGATTGCACCGTTCTCTTGAGCCCCGCGCGAAGCGGTCGGCGCATCGACGTCCACGGCTCCCAGGCAGATCCGCGGCGCGGCGCGCGGGCTGGGCGCCAAATCCCAGGGCACCGACTCTGACGTGGGCTAGGATCTGCGCCAGCGTGCGTCCTCCTGCTAACCAACACCACCACCTTCCGCCGCGCCCCTCGGGCTCCTGGGCTCCCCGCCCCGGCCTCGTGGCGCTCGCGCTCCTCACGGCGATCGCCGTCCTACTCGCCGGCTGCGGCTCCTCCGGCGACTCCTCCTCGAACGGCGTCTCCTCGAAGACTCCCACGGAGATCGTCGCGGCCGCCACCTCCGCGGCCAATGGGGCGAAGCTCCGTGCACGTCTCGGGCTCGATCGTCAGCGCCGGCTCGCCGATCACGCTCGACCTCGAACTCCTCGCCGGCAAGGGCGGTCGCGGGCAGATCTCCGAGGACGGCCTCTCCTTCAACCTGATCCAGGTCGGCGGCACCGCCTACATCAGCGGCAGCCCCGCCTTCTACAGCCACTTCGGCGGCCCCGCGGCGGAAAAGCTGCTCGCCGGCAAATGGCTGAAGGCGCCGGCCTCGAGCGGCAGCTTCTCCTCGCTCGGCTCGCTCACCGATCTGAACCAACTGCTCAACACCGCCCTCTCCGACCACGGCGCGCTGACGAAGGGGTTCAACCACGACGATCGACGGCCAGCAGGTGGTGAGCGTCAGCGACGCCGCGCACGGCGGCAGCCTCTATGTCGCCACGACCGGCAAGCCCTACCCGATCGAGATCTACAAGACCGGCAAGACCGGCGGCAAGATCACCTTCGACCGCTGGAACGCCCCCGTCACGCTAACGGCGCCGGCGAGCTCGATCGACCTCTCCCAGTTGGAGTCCCATGGCTGAGGACGCGCCGGGGGCCGCGAACGGGCCGGCGGCCCACCCCGGCGAGTCGCACCCACATCCACACGGCCGGTTCGCGCCCGAGCGCGACCTGCACGCCCTCTACTACAAGCACTTCGGCGACCGCCGCAGGGAGCGCCAGCTGTTCTCGACCGGCGCATTCTTCACGACCTTCGCCGCTGTGCGCGGCATCACCCACGCGATCCGCGCCGAACGCGGGCCGTTCAAGAACATCACCCCCGGCGGGCGCCACATCCATCACATGACCTTCGGGATCACCGGCCTGATCACCGTCGGCTATCTGTGGCTGCTCGAGATCGGGATCGCGGAGGACCGGCGCTCCTCGCGCGTGACCTCACTCGTCTACGGCGCCGGCGCGGCGCTCACGCTCGACGAGTTCGCCCTCTGGCTGAACCTCGAAGACGACTACTGGACCAAGCAGGGCCGCGAGTCGATCGATGCCGTCGTGCTGTTCGGATCGCTGCTCAGCCTCAGCGTGTTGGGGAAGGGGTTTCTCAAAGAGCTGCTGCGGGACGCCCGCAGGATCTGACATGGCGACCCGACTACCACAGCGCATGGGAAGAACTGCACACCCAGGAGCGCCTCCTCCACAGGAGCGCCTCTAGCGAAGGCGCGTCCCCTACAGGCTGATCGCCACGTACTTCGTCTCCAGATACTCGGCGATCCCCTCGAAGCCGCCCTCGCGTCCGAACCCGGACTGCTTGACGCCACCGAAGGGGGCAGCGGCGTTCGAGACGACGCCCTGGTTGAGGCCCACCATCCCCGTTTCGATCCCCTCGCAGATACGTAGCGCGCGGGCGAGATCGCGCGTGTAGACGTAGGCGACGAGGCCGTACTCGGTGAGGTTGGCCGCCGCCAGCGCCTCTCCCTCGGTGGAGAACGTCGCGACCGGGGCGACGGGTCCGAAGATCTCCTCACGCAACAGGCGCGCGTCCTCGGGCACATCCGCGAGCACGGTCGGCTCGTAGAAGTAGCCGGGGTGATCGGGCCCCGACAGCCGCCCGCCACCGATCAGCGCGCGGGCGCCACGCTGCACGGCATCGCCGACGAGCTCCTCGACCTTCTCGCGCTGGGCTTCGTCGATCAGCGGCCCGACGTCGGTGTCCGGCTCGGTGCCGCGGCCGACCTTCAGCGCACCCATCCGCTCGCTCAGCCTCCGCGCGAACTCAGCGGCGATCGACTCGTGCACATGAAAGCGGTTCGCGGCGGTGCAGGCCTCGCCGACGTTGCGCATCTTCGCGAGCATCGCGCCCTCGATGGCGGCGTCGAGGTCGGCGTCCTCGAACACGAGGAAGGGAGCGTTGCCGCCGAGCTCCATCGAGACGCGCAGCACCTGCTCGGCCGACTGTTCGATCAGCGTGCGCCCAACCTCGGTCGAGCCGGTGAACGACAGCTTCCGCGTGCGCGAGTCCTTCAGCAGCGGTTCGACCAGCTCGCCCGAGTGCTTGCCGGTGATCACGTTCAGCACCCCGCCCGGCAGGCCGGCCTGCTCGAGGATCTTCGCGAGCGCGAGCATCGAAAGCGGCGTCTGCTGGGCCGGCTTGACGACGACCGTGCAGCCGGCGGCGATCGCCGGGGCGAGCTTGCGCGTGCCCATCGCCATCGGGAAGTTCCAGGGCGTCACGAACACGCACGGCCCAACCGGCTGGCGCATCGTCAGGATCCGGCCCTTGCCGGTCGTGTTTGTCATGTAGCGGCCGTGGACGCGGACGGCCTCCTCGGAGAACCAGCGGAAGAACTCGGCGGCGTAGGCGATCTCCGCGCGCGACTCCGCGAGCGCCTTGCCCATCTCGAGCGTCATCAGCAGCGCCAGCTCGTCGGTCTGCGCGACGATCGCCTCGTAGGCGCCGCGCAGGATCTCGCCGCGGTCGCGCGGCGCGCTCGCGGCCCACTGGGCCTGCCCGTCGGCCGCGGCGGTCAGCGCCGCGAGCGCATCGTCGACCTGCGCGTCGGCGACCTCGCACAACGTCTCGCCGGTGGCGGGGTCCTCGATCGGCAGTGTCCCATCGCCGCTCGCCGCGCGCCACTCGCCGCCGATGTAGAGGTTCTTCGGGGCCCGCTCCAGCACCGCCTGCTCGCTGCTCTTATCGGCCATCTCATCCCATCATCTAGTTGATATCCATCCTGCAACGCTAACTCACTTACCCCAGCCGCCCGACTCATAGTCATGCGCTTACTCGCCTGCATGCTCGCCGCGCTTGCATTGGGCGCCGCCTCTGCACATGCCTCCACGCTCCTGATCGACGGCGCCGGCGACGGGCACGGCGTGGGGATGAGCCAGGAGGGGGCGCTCGGCTATGCCGAGCACGGCTTCTCCTACAGCGCGATCCTCGCCCACTACTACACCGGTACCGCGCTCGGCCAGGCGCCGGCGGGGACGAAGGTGAAGGTGCTCGTCGGCGACCGAGTCAAGACGCTGCCTTTGGAAAGCTACGTGCGCGGCGTCGTCGCCGCCGAGATGCCCGCGAGCTGGCCGCTTGCGGCCTTGGAGGCGCAGGCGGTCGCGAGCCGCACCTACGCGATCACCGCCGACGCGGGCGGCGCGCGCTTCGACGTCTACTCCGACACGCGCTCGCAGATGTACCTCGGCAAGCGCGCCGAAACCGCGGCCACCAACGGCGCGATCGCCGCGACCGCCGGCCAGGTCGTCACCTACGCCGGCAAGCCCGCGATCACCTACTACTTCGCCTCCAGCGGCGGTCACACCGAAGACGTGCAGGACGCCTTCCCCGGCGCGGCCGCCCAGCCGTGGCTGGTGGGCGTCGCCGACCCCTACGACCAGGGCGCGGAGCACAGCTGGACGGAGAGCCTCAGCTTCGCCGCGGCCGACCGGCGGCTCGGCGGCCTCGTGAAGGGCGCCTTCGAGGGGGTTGAAGTGCTCACCCGCGGGACCTCGCCGCGGATCCTCACCGCCTACGTGCTCGGCTCGGCCGGGCGCACGCTCGTCAGCGGCGGCGAACTGGCAGCGCGGCTGGAACTCGACGACACCTGGGCGTACTTCTCGGTCAAGCGCGGCGCGAGCGTCGTGTCAGAGCCCGACCGCAGCGGCTCGGCGGCGTCGGCGAGCCCAGCGCCGGCGAGCCCAGCGCCCGCGACCGGGACGAGCACGCCGAGCACCGTCCCCTCCGGCCCCGGCGGCGGCGCGCAGGGGCCGGCCGGAGCGCCGGAATCGACCGCGGCGGGCGGCGCGGTCGCCGGATAGGGCGACCCACCCACGCAATCGGTAGCGGCGCCGAGCCATCGATTGGGGTGGGGCCGCACGAGGAGTCCGCGGCGGGACTGGGAGCGGGATTGGTAGCGCTTTAGTTATCCGCTCCTCCCCGACGCATACAGCTACGGTGTCACCCAAGGATGCCCTCGCCACTGCTGATCGCCGACGTGCCGTGGCTGCTCTACCGCGCGTTCTTCTCGCTGCCCAAATCGATCGTCGGCGCGGACGGGCAGCCGGTGAACGCGCTGCTGGGGACCGTGAACACGGTTCTTTCGGTGATCGACGCGCGCCCGTCTGACGGTGGCGTGCGCGGTGTCGTGGCGTGCATGGGCGCGGAGGAGGCGGTCTATCGCGTGCGGTTCTACCCCGGCTATCACGCCCAGCGCGAGCCGATGCCGCCGGAGCTCGCGGTGCAATGGGAGCAGGCTCCGGCGCTGCTGGAAAGCCTCGGGTGGACGTTCGCGACGGACGCGGAGCTGGAGGCTGACGACGTGATGTTCTCGTTCGCGCTCGCCGAGGTCGCGGGCGACATCGAAGGAAGGACGCAAGCGAGCCGACGCGCCAACGAGAGCACGGCGGGTGGCGGATCTCGAGAGGGGACGGCGCTGCTGTTGAGCGGGGACCGCGACATGTTTCAGGCAGTGAACGAGCGGGTCGCGATCGTCCTGCCCGGCAAGGGCGGCGCGGACCCCGAGGAGATCGGCCCAGCGCAGGTGCGCGAGCGCTACGGGATCGACCCGTCGCTCGTGACTGACTTCATCGCTCTGCGCGGCGACCCCTCCGACGGCCTGCCCGGCGCGCCCGGGATCGGCGCGAAGACCGCCGCCGAGCTGCTGAATCGCTACGGCTCGCTGGAGGAGGTGCTGAAGGTAGCGCGCGAGGACGACAGCGACATGCGCCTGCGGACGGCGCTCGCCCTGAGCGAGAACGAGGAGCTGCTGCGCAACTTCAAGCGGATCGCGACGCTCGTGCCGATCGAGGGCATCGCGCGGCCGGGGGATCGTGCCACCGACTTTGCCGGGGGCGCCCTCGCGGCGCGGGAGTTGGGGATGAACCAGTTGGCGAGGCGATTGGAGCAGATGGCGTAAGCGTTCAGTTGGTTTGCTTCAGGTGAGGCTGGGGGTGGGTTGGCCGCGGGTGTGGGTGGTGAGTAGCTCGGTGAGGTATTGGTAGAGGGAGCGGTGTTGTAGGCGGCAGGTGATGGAGGCGGAGAGCAGTCGTTGGATGCGTTTCTCGCCTTCTTCTGACTGGCTGCCGAGGCTGAGCTTGCGGTAGATGACGGCGCCGCGCAGGCTTCGCTCGGCGTGGTTGTTGGTCGGCTGGACACCCTCGTGGGTGGCGAAGGTCCACAGCGCGGACCAGGTCTTCAGGAGGTTCTTGGCCATCCCGCGGCAGTATCTGTTGCGGGTGCTTTTCGTGGCATAGCGGGCGATGATCGGCTCGTACTCGCTGGCGAGCGTGTCGATCGTGCACTCCAGCTCGGCCCGGTCGTGGGTGTTCTGGAAGACCTCCCATGCCCAGAAGACGCGCTCGCACAAGGCCAGGCCGTGCTCACCGAACTCCTTCTCGGCGCTGAGCCCTTCAGCATGCGCCTTGAAGTCTCTGCGTAGGTGTGACCAGCAGATTTGCCGTCGGGCGAGTGGCAGATGGTTATAGCCCCACCAGCGATCGGAGGTGACGATCCCCTCATGCCCGGCGAGCAGCTCTTTGGCGTGATCCTCGTGACGGTCAGCCGCGACATGAAAGAGCGCGTGGCGGGCAGTGAACATGCCCCACAGCGCGCGCTGGGCGCCCGCCGTCCGCCAGCCGGTCTCGTCCATGTTCAGGCTCTCGCTGGAGCGCACGCACGAAAGCAGCTGCTCGTATGGGTCCTCCAACGCCTGGGAGGTGCGCGTCAGGATCGCGTCAACCGTGCCAGCGCTGATACGCGCACCGAACAGCTCCTCGACCAGCTCCACCACATCACGGCGGCTGACACGGTTGCGTGACGAGAGCACCGCGACAGCCGCTTCAAAGCGCGGCCCGAACGCGCTGCTCGCGATCTCTGCGGGCAGATGCGCCCGCGCGCACTTCCCACAGCCCGGGCAGCGCACACGCTGAGCACGATGCTCGACTACCACGGTCGAGATGACCGGTAGCTCTTCGACCTGGTGGCGCTGAGACTCGCCCGCCCCCACGAGCTCCTCTGGCGAGAACTCACGCCCACAACCACAGCGCTCCGGCCAATACTCGATGACCTCATCGACCGCGCTCGCGCCCAACAGCTCCCGACCGTGGCCCTCATGACCATCCTGGGCGCCCTGCTTGCGACCAGAAGGATCCTTGCCGCGCGGCTGCTGGCGCTTGCCTGGCGGATCAGAGCTCGGCGGTGCCGAGGAGTTGCGCGAACTCTTCTTCAGCTCACGCTCGAGCTTCCCAACACGCGCCTCCAACTGCTGGACACGGCGATCCATCGCCAACAGCACCCCCACAACGGCCTCACGCCCGCCGTCATAGATCTCCTCCGCCTCAGCACGCTCCACGCCCAGTAATTCGCCACACCCAGGTTATGTCCCCCAGACCCACTGAACGCTTACCAGATGGCTGCTGCGAGCAGCTGATAGTTGCTCAGGCGGGAGGGAGAATTTCTTCCTCTCGATGACCGTCACCCTGTTGCGATCGTGCACGTCCGGCGACTGTGCGGCAACGACGAACCGCTCCTCCGCAAAGTCCGGCCCGAATTCCTGCATAGTCTCGAGCAACTGCTCATAGACTCTGGGGATCTCGCGGAGAATCGCCCCGATCCGGCGCTGGCCCTTGGATGCGCGATGACCCTCCGTCACGCGCGCGCCACTACCCCGGACGTCTCCTCCCCTCCTTCGCGTTGCGCTAATCGTTCCCTGGCGGCAGCGAACGTCGCACGCGCATCGATCATGATCTGCTCATCTTCGCGGGCGCCCGCCGCCAGGATCCGATCGCGGCGCTCCAGCAGGGCGCCCCAGAGATCGTCGCGGTCGACCAGCACGCGTCCCTCGCGCATGACGTCGGCGAGCAACGCTGGCTGTTTCTCGGCCTGCTCCAGCATCACAACATCGACGGGCGTGCCGAGCGCGCGGCGCAGGCGTATACACAGACCTGCCTGCACCATCGCCCCGGAGCGGCGGTGGACGATCAGCAGGTCAACGTCAGAAACCGGCGTGTCCTCGCCGGTCGCGGTCGAGCCGAATAGCACGGCCAGACGCACGTCGCGCTCGGTGCGCAGCGCCGCCATCAGCTTGCCGAGCAGTGCCCGGTGGCCGCGCAGGTAGGCCTCCTCCCCGCGCGACAGTTCGAGCTGGCCGCCTGCTATCCGGCGGCCACGCAGCAGACCAACGTTGATGTAGCGGCGCAGCGTCCGCTCGCTGCACCCGACCGTCTTCGCAGATCCATCAAGAGCTAGTCCCATGTGTCCGACATCCTATTCCATGTGTCCAGCGTCTCTCGCCGTATGTCCAGTAGTTTTGCTCATGTGTCCGGGCAACCGTGATAGACAGCTGCTCAGGGACTGAACTTGACCGTGATCACGTCACCGTCGTTCATCACGTAGTCGCGCCCCTCGACGCGCAGCGTGCCGCGTTCGCGCGCGCCTGCGTAGCCGCCCGCGTCCACGAGCTCTCGCCAGCCAATCACCTCGGCGCGGACGAAGCCCTTCTGAATGTCGGTGTGGATCTCCCCGGCCGCATGCCAGGCGGTGAGACCGCGGTGCAGATGCCAGGACTGCGCGATCGTGGCCTCGCCGGCGGTGAAGAACGCGATCAGCTCCAGCAGCGCAAACGCCTCTCGCACCACCCGCTGAAGGCTCGACTCGCTGACGCCGAGCTCCTCTCTCATCGCCACCGCATCCTCGTTGTCGAGCTCCGCCAGCTCCGACTCGATCCGCGAAGACACCGCCACCGCCCGCGCGCCCCGCGCGGCGGCGTGCTCGGCGACCGCCGCGGGGACCTCCTCGGAGCCCTCGTCAACGTTGGCCACGAACAGCACCGGCTTGCTCGTCAACGAGCCCAGGTCGCGGGCCGCGTTGGGCGCCTCCTCAGGCACCGGCACGGTGCGTGCCGGACGGCCGGCCTGCAGCGCCTCGATCACCTCGCGCAGCCATGCCTCCTCGGCGATCGCCACGCGGTCGCCTCCGCGCGCCTGTTTGCCAACTTTGTCCACCCGCCGCTCAGCCGCCTCGAGGTCGGCCATCACGAGCTCGGTCTCGATCGTTTCGATGTCCTTCAGCGGGTCGACGCGGCCCTCCGGATGGATCACGTTCTCGTCGTTGTGCGCGCGCACGACGTGCACGATCGCGTGTGTCTCGCGAATGTTCGCGAGGAACTTGTTGCCCAGGCCCTCCCCCTGGTGAGCTCCCGCGACGAGCCCGGCGATGTCGTGGAAGTCGATCGTGTCCCACACGATCTCCGACGAGCCGAGCGTCTTCGCCACCTGCTCCATTCGCTCGTCGATCACCGGGACCACCGCCACGTTCGGCTCGATCGTCGTGAACGGGTAGTTGGCCGCCTCCGCCCCCGCCTTCGTCAGCGCGTTGAACAGCGACGACTTGCCCGCGTTGGGCATGCCGACGATGCCGATCCTCGTGCTCACCGGTCGGCATCTTGGCAGGGATCGGGCGGGGAGGCCTGTGGGCGACTCACCGCCACGCCGCGACGGCCGTACCCAGGAGCGCGCCGGCGAGCACGTCGGAGGGGTAGTGCACTCCCAGGTACAGGCGCGAGACGGCCAACCCCTTCGCGAGCGCGTACAGCGGCGCCGCGGGCAGGCCCAGCCGCGTGTACGCGAGCGCGCCGGCGAACGAGGTCGATGCGTGCGCGCTCGGGAAGCTCAGCTGCGTCGGCGTGCTCGTCAACGGCGGCAGGCCGGGCAGTTGCGGACGGCGGCGGCGGACGGCCAGCTTGACGGCCGTGTTGAGCGCGTAGGACCCCAGCACGGCGCCCGCGGCGCGGCGCCATTGCGCTCGTCTGGGCGCGTCGAGCGCGTACCCGGCCGTCCCGATCGCGATCCACACCGCGCCGTGCTCGCCGAGCTTTGAGAAGCGCGCGACCGCGCGGTCGGCCTTTGGCCCGTGGCCCCTGGTCCGCAACACCCGTAGGAGCCGCTCGTCTACATTGAAGTTTATCTCGGCCACCCTGGGCGCGGTTGAACGGCGCGTTACGCGCCAAAGCCCACGCGGGAATCCTCATCCTCCGCGCGGATATAGACGACCTGCCCAAGGTACAGCCGCACCGGACCGTCCTCGGCCTCCAGCTCGTGCCAGCCACCCTCGCCGAGCGCCTTGTAGAGGCCCTTCAACTGATCCTCGCTGACGCGCAGGGCGAGCACCTGACCGCCCTGAAAGCCGACGCTGATCCGGCGCTGGCCGGCTTTTGCGCGCTCGGCCATCAGTGCGCTCGGCTTCTGCGGCCGGCTCGACGATCTCGGTCAGCACGCCCGCCGTCGCGCGCGGGTGCAGGAAGGCGACGCGCGAGCCGCGGATCCCGATGCGGGGGCGCTCGTCGATCAGCTCCATGCCCGCCTCCTTCAAGCTCGCCAGGGTCGCGTCGATATCGCCGACCTGGTAGGCGATGTGGTGCAGGCCGGGGCCCTTCTTCGTGAGGAACTTGCCCACGGGCGTGTCCTCGCCGAGCGGCGCGAGCAGCTCGACGTGATTCTCGCCGACATCCAAGAGCACGGCCTCGACGCCCTGCTCCTCGACGACCTCGCGATGCGCGACCTGCATCCGGAAGCCGTCGCGCCACAGCGCGAGCGAGGCCTCGATCTCCGCGACCGCAACGCCGATATGGTCGATCCGCCTGAACACCTGCGCTAGTCTATCGATGGCAGGCTGCCAGGCCTGGTGCGGACCGAAGCCCGCAAACGGGGACCGATTGAGAAGGACTCGCGATCGGATGGGGCAGCCGCGGGTGGCCGGCGCACCGGCGCACGGGGTGCAGGCGAGGGCGGCGTTCCCCTGGCGACGGACCCCACCCGCGCCAGCGCCGCCCTCACCTCACGCCGACGCCCCCCTCGCTCGCGGTGGCGTCCACCGCCGTGGCCGCCGCGACCACGCGCAGTCCGGATCCCGGGGCGCGCTCCAGGCGCGGCACGCCCTTCATGATCCGGTCGATCGCCTCGCGGTCGAGAACCTCGTGCTCGAGCAGCTCCGCGGCGAGCGCGTCGAGCTGGGCGCGGTGGGTCACGAGCGTCCGCTGCGCCGCGCGCCGGGCTTCCTCGATCAGGTCCTGGCGCTCCTCGTCGCGGATCCGCAGCGTCGTCTCGGACAGCCGCACGTCCCCGTCGGGCGCGCGGCCGAGGCCGGCCGTGCCCATCGCGTAGTCGTGCACCATCGAGTGCGAGATCTCGGCGACGCGCTTCAGGTCATCGGAGGCGCCCGTCGTGATTGCCCCGAACACCACCTGCTCGGCCGCGCGGCCGCCCAGCAGTACCGTCATGTAGTCGAGCAGCTCCTCGCGCGTCTTCAGGTAGCGGTCCTCGGCGGGCAGGTTCAGCGTGTAGCCGAGCGCGCGCCCGCGCGGGACGATCGAGATCTTGTGCACGCGGTTGACCGACGGCAGCAGCTCCCCGCACAGCGCATGGCCGGCCTCGTGGTAGGCGACGACGCGCTTCTCGTGCTCGTTCAGCACCCTGCGCGACTGCACGCCCGCGATAACGCGCTCCAGCGCGCTGTCGAAGTCCTCGTCGTCGATCCGCTTCGCGCCGCGGCGCGTGGCAAAGATCGCGGCCTCGTTGCAGATGTTCGCGAGGTCGGCGCCGGTCAGGCCGCTCGTCTGCTGGGCGACGAGCGAGAGGTTGACCTTGCCGAGCGGCTTCTCGCGGGTGTGCACGCCGAGCACGCCTTCGCGCCCGCGCACGTCCGGTGGGGCGACGAACACCTGGCGGTCGAAGCGCCCCGGCCGCAACAGCGCCGGGTCGAGCTTGTCGAGCAGGTTCGAGGCGGCGATCACGACCACGCGCCCGCTCGCGGCAAAGCCGTCCATCTCGACGAGCAATTGATTGAGCGTCTGGTCCTTCTCACCGGAGATGTCCATCCCGCGACGGCCGCCGACGGCATCGAGCTCGTCGATGAAGATGATCGCCGGTTCGTGCTTTCTGGCGATCGCGAACAGGCGGCGGATGCGCGCGGCGCCGAGGCCGGCGAACATCTCCACGAACGCCGCCGCCGACTGGGCGAAGAACTGCGCGCCGGACTCGTGCGCGACCGCCTTCGCCAGCAGCGTCTTGCCCGTCCCCGGCGGGCCGTGCAGGAGGATCCCCTTCGGCACCTTCGCCCCGAGCTCTTCGAACTGCTTCGGGTCGCGCAGGAACTCGACGATCTCCTCGAGCTCTCCGCGCGCGTCGTTGACGCCCGCGATGTCGCGCCAGCCGACCGCCTGGTGCGAGGCCGGCTTGATCTGCTGCGGCTTCACTTTCGGCATCACTTTCAGCATCCGCCACATCACTGCGATGATCACGACGAAGAACAGGATCGCGATCACCGGCTCCCAGTTCAGCGCCGCGTTCTGCAGGTTCTGCACGAACGAGGTCTGCGCGGCCGGCGGCGCCGGGACCAGCGCCGCTTTCACCACGGCGTGGGCGTGGGCGTGGAGGAGCGCGACGTGCGCGGCGAGTGGGTGGGTTGCGAGGCGGTTCGTGTGTGCAGTCGTGCCGGCGCCGGCCGGGGCCTGCGTTCCGGTCGAGGCGGCCGGGGCGCTCCCGGCGGCCGGGGCGGCCCCACTCGCCGGCGTGGTCGTGGCCGGCGCCGTCGTCACCTGACTCGTCGTGCTCGCCACCGTCGTCGTCCCTGACTCCATTGTCTTCCCACCACCACCCTTGGCTGGCCTATCCGTCCATTATGCAGATATCTACTCAAGCACGCGCCGCGCCAGATCTCTGAAGAACTCAGTCGCGAACGCGAGGTCGCGAACGTCGATCCGCTCGTCCGCCGCGTGGATCAGCGGCGCCGTCTCGAACAGCGTCTGGTGCTTGTGGGGAAAGAACCCGTAGGCGACGCACTCGGGGAAGGCCTCGCGGAAGTGGCGCGAGTCGGTGAAGCCGGGAAGGACCACCGGCACCACGTCGGCGCCCGCGTCGTGCTCGCTCACCCAATCCGTGATCGCCTCCATCAGCGACGAGGAGATCGGCGAGCGGTTGCCCTCAATTCGCTCGGTGAAGTCGATTCTCCAGCCGTCGCCTGGGTGGGCCGCGTCTGGATCAGGGGATCCGAGCACTTCGGCGATCCCGCGCCGCACCTCCTCCTCGCCGAGGCCGGGGGGCACGCGACAGTTGACCTTCAGCTCGGCGCTCGAGGGAATCACGTTGATCTTCTCTGATGCCCTGATCCGCGTCGGCGTAAACGTGACGCCGAGCATCGGCTCGAACATCGTCACCAGGCGCTCGTCGGCCGCGCCCAGCCGCGCGACCGCGCCCGCCGGGTCATCCGGATCCTCGCCGAGCGCCGCCAGGAACGCCCGCGGCTCGGCCGTCAGCTCATAGGCTGGCTGGCCGGTCGCGAAGCGCTCGAGCACCGGGGCCATCTTCACCAGCGCGTTCTCGCCGATCTTCGGCATCGACGCGTGGCCCGCGACGCCCGCGGTCGTGACCGTGAAGCGGAACACGCCCTTCTCCGCGCAGCACACGCCGTAGTGGCGCCGGGCGGGCGGGCGAGGGGACGGGCCTCCGTATTCGAACACAGCGCCGCCGCCCTCGTTCACGAGCAGGTCGCAGCGCACCTTCTCGGGGTGTTCTCTTGTGATCCACTGCGCGCCGAGCTCGCCGCCGGTCTCCTCGTCGACGACGACCACGATCAACAGCTCGCCACTCGCCGGGCGCCAGCCCGAGCGCGCGAGCCCGGCCGCGGCGGCGATCTCCGCGGCGGTCTGCGACTTCATGTCGAGCGCCCCCCGCCCCCAGATGTAACCGTCGGCAAGATCGCCCGACCAGGGGCCGTGCGCCGACCACTCCGCGGGGTTTGCCAGCACCGTGTTGACGTGGCTTAGGTAGCAGAGCGTCGGGCCGGGGTGCAGGTGGTCCGGACCGGACTCGGCGCCGTTTCCGGGGCCGGCGCTGGGGGCGGCGGCCTGCCCCCGCCCGTCCGCCCGCAACCGCGCGACGAGGTTCGGCCGCTCGGGCTCGGCGCCGAGCAGCTCGCACTCGAAGCCGGCCTCGGTCAGGTAGGCGCTCAGGTACTCCTGCGCGGCGCGCTCGTTCCCCGGCGGGTTGACCGTGTCGAAGCGGATCAGTCGCTGCAGGAGCTCTGTCGCCTCTGCTGCCGGGTCGGGATCGCTCACCGGCTGATCGTACGCCGATCTCGTCTCGGCGGCACGAGCAGGATCACGCCGCGGAGGCACGCCTGCGGGACCCCGGCACGGCCGCCAGCAGTTCCCGGGTATAGGGGTGCGACGGTTCTCCGTACAGCCTCTCGTTCTCCGCGAGCTCGACGATCTTGCCCGCGTTCATCACCGCGACGCGGTCGCACATGTGGCGCACGACGGATAAATCATGAGAGATCAGCACGAGCGTCAGGCCCAGCTCGCGCTGGCACTCGCGCAGCAGGTTCAGCACCTGCGCCTGGATCGAGACGTCGAGCGCAGAGACAGGCTCGTCGGCGATCAGGAGCTTCGGGCCGAGCGCGAGCGCGCGGGCGACGCCGATCCGCTGGCGCTGGCCGCCGGAGAACTCGTGGGCGTAGCGGTTGTAGTGCTCGGGGTTCAGCCCGACCCGGTCCATCAGCTGCTTGACCCGCTCGCGGCGCTCGGCGCGGTCGGGGTGCAGGCCGTGGATCGCGAACGGCTCGGCGACGATCGAGCCGACCGTCTTGCGCGGGTTCAGCGACGAATACGGGTCCTGAAAGACCATCTGCAGCTCGCGCCTGACCGCCTTCAACTTGGCGCCCCGCAACCGCGTGATGTCCTCGCCCTCGAACAGCACCGTTCCCGCGGTGGGCTCGAGCAGCCGCATCATCAGCCGCGCGGTCGTGCTCTTGCCGCAGCCCGTCTCGCCGACAATGCCCAACGTCTCGCCGCGCCGCACGTCGAAGCTCACGCCGTCGACCGCCCTCACCGCGCCGGCCCTGCGCGCGAGCACGATTCCGCGCGTCAGCGGGAAGTGCTTCTCCAGGTTCCTGACCTCCATCAGTGGGCCTGCCGCGCTCACCATCGCTCGGTCTCCGATCCTGTTGCGGTGGGGAGCGACTCGGATGCCTCCGGCGCGACAGGCCCGGGGGGAAGACCCGCGGCGGTGAGCGCCTGCGCGGAGGTGCGCCCGGCTCGTAGGTCAGCCCACAACCGGCGGCGCTCCTTCTCCTCCAGCAGACACGCGACCCGGTGGGACGGATCGGCCGCGAGCGGACGCAGCTCCGGGTCGATCCGCGCGTGGTCGGGCTGCGCGTAGGCGCAGCGCGGATGGAAATGGCAGCCCGACGGGGGGGCGATCAGGCTTGGCGGGCTGCCGGGGATCGGCTCCAGGCGCTCCACGCGCGGGCCGTCCAATCTCGGGATCGAACGCAGGAGACCCCATGTATAGGGGTGTTCGGGCCGCCGCAGCAACGTCTCGGCCGCGGCGGTCTCGACGATCCGCCCCGCATACATCACCGCGATCTCGTCGGCCATCTGCGCGACCACGCCGAGGTCGTGCGTGACGATCATCACCGCCATCCCCAGCTCCCCCCGCAGCCGCTCCAGCAACGCGAGGATTTGCGCCTGGACGGTCACGTCCAGCGCGGTCGTCGGCTCGTCGGCGATCAGCAGCTTCGGCTCGTTCGCGAGCGCCATCGCGATCATCGCGCGCTGGCGCATGCCGCCGGAGAACTCGTGCGGGTAGTCGTTGACGCGACTGCCCGGATCGGGGATCCCGACGAGGCCCAACAGCTCGATCGTGCGCCTGCGGGCCTGCGCCTTGGTCACGTCCCCGTGGGCTTTCACGGCCTCCACGATCTGCGCACCGACCCTGTAGAGCGGATGCAGTGCCGTGGACGGATCCTGGAAGATCATCGCGATCTCGTTGCCCCGGATCCGCCGCAGCGCGACCTCATCGAGACCCAACAGATCAACCCCTTCGAGCTCGATCCTTCCGGTGATCCTCGCCCCCTGCACGCGGGTCAAACCCAGAACAGTCATCGCCGCGACGGTCTTGCCCGAGCCCGACTCCCCGACGACCCCGAGCGTGCGTCCCCTCCCCACCTCGTATGTGATCCCGTCAACGGCTTTCACGACCCCGTCTTCGGTCGGAAGCTCGACCCTCAAATCCTGGACCCGCAGAAGCGGGGAATCATCAACGGTGCTCATGAGTAGCGAACCCGCGGGTCGAGATACGCGTAGGCGATGTCGACGACGATGTTCGCGACGACGATGAACAGCGCCCCCAGCAGGACGGCGCCCTGCACGACGAGCAGGTCCGAATGGCGGATCGCGGTGTAGGCGAGCTGGCCGATGCCGGGGATGTTGAAGACGACTTCGACGAGGATCGCGCCGCCGAGCAGGGTCGCGATGTCGAGCGCGAGGATCGTGAGGATCGGGTTGATCGCCGCGCGCACGCCGTGATGCATGACGACGCGACGCTCGGGCAGACCCTTCGCGCGGGCCGTGCGGATGTAGTCCTCCTGCATCGTCTCACTCAGGCTGCCGCGCATCAGCCGCGCGTAGATCGCCGCCGAGCCCGCCGCGAGCACGAGCCAGGGCAATAGCAGCGACGTGAACCATTTCCAGGGGTCGCTCGTCAGACTGACGTAGCTGCCGGACCCGGGGAAGATCTTCACCTGGCCGATGTCGGCGGCGAACAGATACAGCGCGATCAGCCCAAGCCAGTATTCCGGCGCGGAGACGAACACGAGCGCGGCGCCCATGCTCACGCGGTCCAGCAGCGAGCCCCGGCGCAGCGCGGAGAGGATCCCGACCGGCAGGCCCACCATCAACCAGACCACCGCCCCTCCGAACATCAGCGACAGCGTCGCGCCGAGCCGTTCGGCGATCAGACCGCGCACGGGGGCGTTGGAGTAGTAGCTGTAGCCGAGGTTGAAGTGCAGGAAGACGCCCTTCATGTAGATCCAGAACTGCTCGGGCAGGGACTTGTTCAGACCGAGGTCGCGGCGGAGGTCGGCGATGATTTTCGGGCTCGCGTTGCGCCCGGCGCGCAGGCGGGCGGGATCGCCGGTGGGGAGGATCCGGAACAGCACGAAGACCAGCGCCGCGACGAGGATCAGCAGCAGGATTCCCCAGAGGACGCGTCTGATGATGTATCTGGTCATCTGCCCGCTGTCAGATTTCGGTCACGATCGGGGCACACCTACATCACACCTTGGTCGGTTGTGGCGCGGCGGGGCTTCGGCGGGGCTTGGAATCACTTCAACGACGTGAAGCTGTAGTCCCACTGGCCCGTGTTCCAAAGGTCGCCGACGCCGGCGACGTCCTTGGACTCGATGTTCGGCTGCTTGTCCCAGTCGAACGGGATCGCGACGGCCTGCGCGACGAGCTTGCGGTCGATCTGCGCCCACGCGTTAGCGCGCGCCTGCGTGCCGGAGACGAGTTCGGCGGCGTCCATCGCCTTGTTGATTTCGGGGTCGTTGACCTGCCCCCAGTTGTTGTTGCCGGTCGAGATGATGTTCTTGCCATTGAACGCCACGTTCAGCACCGCCTGGGGGTCGCCGAAGTCGGCGACCCAGCCGACGTTCGGGCAGACGTCGATCTCTTCGGCGGGCGTGCCGCAGTACTTCGAGTACATCACCGAGTCTTCGACGAGCGTGAGCTTCGTCTGAAAGCCGAGGTTCTTGAGCGTCTGGTTGACGATTTCGGCGTCTTCGGCCGAGGGGCTTTCGTTCGCGCCGACGATCTGGAGCGTCTTTGAACCGGTGTACTTGCCGCTTGGGTAGCCGGCGAGCTTCATGTACTTGGCGGCGACCGCCGCGTTGCCTTCGGGGTAGTCGTTGTAGTCAACCTGCGGCCCCTTCAGACCGCCCGCCTGTTCGAAGCCCGGGATTTCGGGATAGATGAAGTGCGTCATCACGCTCGTCACGAGCTCGCCGCCGCGCGCCTTGTTCATCGCGGTGCGGTCGAGCGCGGCCCAGAAGGCCTTGCGCAGGTTCACGTTCGCAAACGGACCCTGCTTGTTGTTGACGGCGATGTAGTGGTCGCCGGCGCCCGGCGAGAGCTGCAGCTGGGAGCGGAATTTTTGATAGGCGAGCTTGACGATCGGCTGGGCGGGCGTTTCGTTCTGGACCATGTCCGAGCCTTCCAGCACCTGCCGGCCGATCACGGTCGTGTCGCCGCCGAGCTTGATCTCGATCTGGTTCAGGTACGCGGGCCGGAAGTCGGTCGCGGGATTCCAGTTCGGGTTGCGCACGAGCGTCGCCGATTTACCCGGCACGTAGCCGATGCCTAGCACCTTCCCGGCGCTGTCGTTCTGCAACATGTACGGGCCCGTCGCGACCTGGTAGTTGCCGTATTCGCTCGGCTTCATCGCGTCGTATCGCTTCGCGTATTCCTCGGGCACAGGCGCGCTCAACGGCAGCACCAGCGCGCCAAGCACGATCGGCGCCTTCGCTTCGGTCAGGTGGAAGACGATCGTCGTCGGGTTCGGCGTCGTGATGCCCGGGAAGGGGCCGCCCTTTGCCTGTTCAAAGCCGGCCAGCGACTTGAAATAGGCTTCGAAATAGGGATTCCCGACGTTCGGGTTGGCGCCGCGCTCGATCCCGTAGGCGACATCTGCGGAGGTCACTTCGCGGTTGACGGGCGGGCTGAAGTGCACGCCTTTGCGGATGTGCACGGTGATCGTCCTGCCGTCGCCGGAGATCTGCGCCGGTTCGGAGGCCATGTCCGGGACCGGTTCGGAGAACGAGTTGGGCTTGTAGGAGAACAGCGGGCGCTGAGTCGCGTTGACGACCTCGTAGTCGATGTTGTAGTAGGCCAGACCCGGATCGAGCTGTTCGAAGTCGGTGTGGTTGAGCACGGTCAGCGTGCCGCCGCGTTTGCCGCCCGTCAGCGACTCGGTGCGCGGCGTCTGGATCCCCTTCGCGACCCCGATCCCGCTGCCCCCGGAGATCGATTCGCTGGATCCGCACGCGGCGAGCCCCAGCGCGAGCGCGCCGGCGAGCGCCGTCGTGATCAGCTGTCTTGTTGGGCTCATCGTCACGTCTCCTCTGTTTGTCTGTCGGAGTCTCGGGGTCATCGTTCTCGGGGTCTCGGATTTCGTCGTTCGGTCATCGGGCTCCATCGCCACGCGGTCCCCGGCTTCGACCGTTCGGCGCCGGGGATTCACCGCGCGGCCCTCCTCGGGTTGAGCGCGTCCTG
This sequence comes from uncultured Solirubrobacterales bacterium, assembly GCA_963774785.1. Taxonomy (GTDB): domain Bacteria; phylum Actinomycetota; class Thermoleophilia; order Solirubrobacterales; family Solirubrobacteraceae; genus Palsa-744. The sequence goes on from CAVZGH010000001.1 coordinate 398,308, forward strand.
CAGGCCGTCGCCGAGCAGGTTGAACGCCAGCACCGTCAGCAGCAGCGCCAGCCCCGGGAAGGTCATGTACCACCAGGCGGTGTTGAAGATCGGCGTCGCCGAGGCGATCATCTGACCCCAGCTCGCGGTCGGCGGGCGGACGCCGACGCCGAGGTAGGAGAGGCCGGCCTCGAGCAGGATGTTGAGCGGGATCAGCAGCGTCGCGTAGACGATGATCGGCGCGAGCAGGTTCGGGAAGATCTCGCGGAACATGATCCTCGTGTTCGACGCGCCGAGCGCGCGCGATGCCTGCACGAACTCGCGCTCGCGCAGGCTCAGCACAAGACCGCGGACGATCCGCGCGATGTACGTCCAGTTGGCGAGCGCGATCAGGAAGATCACGAGGCCGAGGCCCGGCTGGACCGTGCCCGCGACGCAGCCGCGCACCGCGCAGGCGGCGCCGATGCCGAGGCCCAGCAGCAGAATCGGGATCGACAGCACGACGTCGATCAGACGCGAGAGCAGCGTGTTGACCCAACCGCGATAGAAGCCCGCGAGGGTGCCGATCACGACGCCGATCAGCGTCGCCACGGCGGTGCCGAGGATCCCGACCTCGAGCGCCACGCGCGTGCCGTAGATCACGCGCGACATCACGTCCTGGCCGAGCTGGTTGACGCCGAATGGATGCGCGAGGCTCGGGCCGAGCGGGCTGCCGAAGGAGTCCGTCAGGTTCGGGTTCTGCACGTTCGGCCCGGGCAGCCCGAGCAGTTTCACGATCAGCGGCGCCGCGAGCGCGACGATGAACAGCAGGATGACGAACGCGAGCGCGCAGAGCGCGACGCGGTCCCGGCGGAAGCGGCGCCAGAACAGCTGCAGCGGCGAGCGCGCCGCGACGCCGCTCTCAGGGAGCGGGAACTGGAACTCGCCGGGAGTCCCGCCGGGACCGCCGGGGCGGGTGGGACCTGATCCTCCCGGGCCGCCGGGATGGGTGGGCCCGCCCGATCCGCCCCACAGCTCGGCCGCGCCGGTGCTCATTTGGCGGATCCTTCCCTATTGACGGAACCAGGTTGCAAAGGCATGGGAGACACCGGTTCTACTGTTCGACATGCCCTCTTCGACAACCTGCCCCTGAACCTAAATCCAGCGCGCGATACTGAGGCGAATGGACACGCTGTTCGAGCCCGGGGATGGAGGCCCACCCACCCGCGAGTCCAAGCCGGGCGGGGAAGTGGCCGAGGAGGACCGCCCGCTCGCGGCGCGCATGCGCCCGCAGACGCTCGCGGACTTCGTCGGCCAGACGCATCTCCTGGGGCCAGGCTCGGCGCTGCGCACGGCGATCGAGCAGGGCCGGCCCCATTCGATGATCCTCTACGGCCCGCCCGGCACGGGCAAGACGACGCTCGCGCGGATCCTCGCAGAGCATGCCAGCGCCGCCTTCGAGGAGCTGAGCGCCGTGCAGGCCGGCCGCGCGGAGGTGCGCGCGGTGCTCGAGCGGGCGACGCACCGCCGCGCGACGGGCACGATCGGGGGGTCGAGCCCGACGGGTTCGATTGGCGGGGCCGGCGGGACCCACACGGTGTTCTTCCTCGACGAGATCCACCGCTTCAACAAGGCCCAACAGGACGCGCTGCTGCCGGCGGTCGAGGACGGGCTCGTCACTTTGATCGGCGCGACGACCGAGAACCCCGCGTTCGAGGTCAACGGGGCTCTGCTCTCGCGCACGCGCGTGTACTCGTTAACGGCACTGAGCGACGAGGAGGTCGGGACGGTGCTGCGGCGGGCGGTGGCGAATGAGAGCACGCCGGTGGACGACGAGGCGCTCGACTTCCTCGCCGCACGCAGCGGTGGCGATGCGCGCACCGCGCTCAACGCGCTCGAGCTGGCGCTCGCGACGGCCGCCGAGCTGGGCGAGGTCCGGGTCACGATCGCGCGCGCCGAGGACGCCCTGCAACAGCGGGCGGTGCTGTACGACAAAGGCGGCGACCGCCACTACGACTACATCTCCGCCTGGATCAAGTCCACGCGCGGCTCGGACCCCGACGCGTCGCTCTACTACCTCGCCGTGATGCTCGAGGGTGGCGAGGACCCGCGGTTCATCGTGCGGCGAATGGTGATCCTCGCCTCCGAGGACATCGGCAACGCCGACCCGGGCGCGTTGAGCGTCGCGGTCGCCGCCGCGTCGGCGGTCGAGCACGTCGGGCTGCCGGAGGCGACGTACGCGCTCGCGCAGGCCGCTATTTATCTGTCGCTCGCGCCGAAGTCGAACGCCGCCGGGCGGGCGCTGGGCGCGGCGCGGGCGCACGTGCGCGAACACGGGGCGGCGCCGGTCCCCGGCTGGCTACGGTCGGGCCCCCGGCCTGGGCAGGACGTCGGCGGGTACGACAACCCGCACGGCCACCCCGGCCACCTCTCCTCGCAGGAGCTGCTGCCGGAGAACGTCGCGGGCGCGCGTTTCTACGAGCCAGACGAGGCCGAGGCGGAGCTGGCGCGCCGTCTGGAGCAGGTTCGCCGGTTGCGCGGGCGTTGAGCGGAGCGTCCCCGGCGGGGGAAGAAACTCGTCGTCGGTGCTATACTTAAGTGAATGCTTAACCAAATTACAGCGGCCGGCGGTGAGGATGTCAACCTGCTCTTCCACGCGCTCGCGGATCCAAGCCGGCGCGCGATGGTCGAACGGCTGACCCGCGGGCCGGCGTCCGTCAGCGAACTGGCTCAACCGCTGGCGATGTCGATGCCGGCGGTCGTCCAACACCTGCACGTGCTCGAACGCAGCGGGCTCGTCCACTCGGAAAAGGTGGGTCGCGTTCGCACGTGCACCGTGGAGCCCGCCGCGCTGCGAACCGCGGAGGGTTGGATCGCCGCGCGGCGCACCACCTGGGAGCAACGTCTCGACCGTCTCGGCGAGTACCTCGCCGAACATCCCGATGGACCATGACCGAGCACGCGTCGGCCGCCACAGAGACGGCGGCGACAAACAGAGACAGCAGCGAAATCGACAAGCGCAAAGGAGTACGCAGATGAGCCAGACAGAGAAGACCGCCGACGAGCGTTCGACCGTGCATTCCACCTTCGCGCTCGAGCGCACCTACGCGGCCACACCGGCGCGGGTGTGGCAGACATGGGCGGACCCCGCGGAGAAGCGCCGCTGGTTCGGCCCGCCCGAGCCGGCGAAGGCCGAACACGAGCTCGAGTTCCGGGTGGGCGGCCTGGAGCGCATGAGCGTGCAGATGCCCGGCGGGGCGCTCTACAAGTTCATCGCGCGCTTTCAGGACATCGTCGAGGGCAAGCGGTTCGTGCACACATATGAGATGTACCGCGACGACGCGCGCATCTCGGTGTCGGTGGCGACGATCGTGCTGGAGGCGGTGGACGAGGGGACCAAGCTGACGATGACCGAGCAGGGCGTGTTCCTCGACGGTCTCGACACCCCCGCCGAGCGCGAGCACGGCACGGGCGAGCTGCTAAACGCGCTCGCTCGCTATCTCCAGGACACGGGAGGCGGGTCGTGAACGAGAGGCGGGCAACACACTGGAGGCGGGCATGAGACCAACCACCGACGAGCGGCCGCGCGCGACGACCGCCACCGCGCCCGTGCCCCGCGACGAGCGCTGGGTGGCGCTGTACGTGCTGTGCGTCGGGATGCTGATGATCGTGCTCGACGTGACCGTCGTGAACGTCGCGCTGCCCTCGATCCAAGACGACCTGCGCTTCTCGACCTCGAGCCTCGCATGGGTCGTGAACGCCTATCTGATCGCCTTCGGCGGCCTGCTGCTGCTGGCCGGGCGCCTCGGCGATCTGGTCGGGCGCCGCAAGATCTTCCTCGCTGGCATCGTGCTGTTCACGAGCGCCTCGCTGCTGTGCGGCCTGGCACAGAGCCAGACGCTGCTGATCGCCGCGCGCTTCGTCCAGGGCGTCGGCGGCGCGATGACCAGCGCGGTGATCCTCGGCATGATCGTGACGATGTTCCCCGACCGATCGGAGATCGGCCAACGCGAGCAGGCGAAGGCGATCGGCGTCTACGCGTTTGTGGCCTCCGCCGGCGGCTCGGTCGGCCTGCTCGCCGGCGGCGTGATCACGCAGTCGATTGACTGGCACTGGATCTTCTTCGTGAACATCCCAATCGGGATCGCGACGGCCGTGTGCGCGACGCGCCTGCTCGAGCGCGACGCGGGCATCGGCCTGCGCGCGGGCGCGGACGTGCCGGGCGGGGCGCTGATCACCTCCGCGCTGATGCTGGGCGTCTACACGATCGTCAAGCCGGCCGCCGAATCCGGTTGGGGCGCGAGTCGCACGCTCGTGCTCGGCGGCATCTCACTGGCGTTGCTCGCCTGCTTCTTCGCGCGCGAGGCCACAGCGCGCAACCCGCTCGTGCCGCTGCGGATCTTCCACGTGCGCAACGTCGTCGCTGCGAACGCGATCCAGATCCTGTCGGTGGCGGGGATGTTCGGGATGTTCTTCCTCGGCGCGCTCTACCTGCGGCGCGTGCTCGGCTACGACGCGCTGCAGATCGGGCTCGCGTTCCTGCCCGTGACGCTCACGATGGGGGCCCTCTCGATCCGCTACTCCGAGCGACTCGTGACCCGCTTCGGCGCGCGCGCCCTGGTGGCGCCCGGACTGGCGCTGATCGCGCTCGCGCTCGTCCTGTTCGCGCGGGTGCCACTCGCAGGTAATTACTTCGTCCACGTGATGCCCTCGATGCTGCTGCTCGGGATCGGCGCCGGTGTCTGCTTCCCCGCGCTGATGAACCTCGCGATGTCGGGCGTAGAGCCGCGCGACGCCGGCCTCGCCTCCGGCCTGGTCAACACGACCGCGCAGATCGGCGGCGCGCTCGGGCTGGCGGTGCTGGCCACGCTCTCAACCTCACGCAGCCTGCACCTGCAGGCGCAGGGCCACTCGAGCGCCGCAGCGCTCATCGGCGGCTATCACCTCGCGTTCTGGATCGCCGCCGCCCTCACCCTCGCCGCGATCGCGATCGTGCCCGCCGTGCGGCGCGGCGCGCCCGCCATGACACGCGATGCTCGTCCGGCACGAAATGTCCCGCCGGACCGCGATGCCGCCCTGCGCGGCGAAAACGCCCTGGACGGCGATACCTTGCGGACGCACGATGTCCCGCGGGACGGCAATGCCCCGCGGGATTGCGATACCCAGCGCACGCACGATCGCCCGCGGGCGCGCGAGGACGGCGAGGGTGAACGCGAGCACGGGCATGCGCGCGGAGGCGTGACCGTGACGGAACCAACGAGCTGACGGCGGCAGGAGCGATAATCGGCCGAGATGAGCCGAGCCCCCCATGAGGCGCACCATCGGGAAGCACAGGCGCCGCAGACGATCGAGTCGCGCAACCCCGCGACAGGAGCGCTGCTCGGCAGCGTCCACGCCACCGCCCCCGGGCAGATCGACGAGCTCGTCCGCGCGGTCGCCCGAGTGCAGCCGCTGTGGGCGCTGTTGCGAGTCGAGGACCGCGCACGGTACATGCGCAGGATGGCCCAGGCGATCATCGACGAGCTCGATACGCTCGCGCGCGAGATCGGCCGCGAGCAGGGCCGGACCCGCGCCGAGGTCGCGGCGCTCGAGCTGCTGCCGGCGATCGACGCGCTGATCTGGATCGCCGACGACGGCGCGAAGGTGCTCGGCGGCCGGCGCGTCGGGATCCACCGCTCGATGTCGCTCGCGCGGCGCGCGCGGATCGCGTATGAGCCCTACGGCGTGATCGGCGTGATCGGCGCCGGCTCAGCGCCCTTCGCCCAGCCGCTCGGCCAGATCGCGGGGGCTTTGCTGGCCGGCAACGGCGTCGTCTTCAAGCCGGCCGCGCGCGCCTGCCTGACGGCGGAGCGGATCGCGCGCGTGCTGGCCCGCGCGGACCTGCCGGAGGGGCTCGTGACGCTCGCACACGGCGACGCGCGCGTGGGGGTCGCGCTCGCGGGGGCGCCGGTCGCGAAGGTCCTGTTCACGGGCTCGCCCGCGGTCGGTCGTGAGGTCGCGCGTGCGTGCGTGAGCAGCGAGAAGGAGGTGACGGTCGAGCTCGGCGGCAAGGACGCGATGCTCGTGCTCGGCGACTGCAACATCGCGCGCGCGGCCGAAGGCGCGCTGTGGGCGGGATGCGCGGGCGCGGGGCAGGCGCGCGGATCGATCGAGCGCGTATACGTCGCGCGTGAGGTCTCCGAGCGCTTTCTGCAACGGCTCATCGCCGGCGCGCGGACGCTCGCCGTCGGCGACCCCGAGCGGGTGGGCGGGTACTCGATCATGGTCGGCCCGCTCGCCTCGCGGCGCCGGCTCGAGCACGTCGAAGAGCTCGTCGCGGAAGCGGTGGCGCAGGGCGCGACGCTGCATTGCGGCGGGCCGGTCGCGCCAGATGGCTGCGATGGCGCGTTCTACGCGCCCGCGGTACTGACCGGCGTCACGGGCGAGATGCGCCTGATGCGCGAGCCGATCGACGGCCCGGTGCTGGCGGTTGCGACGGTCAACTCGCTCGATCAGGCGATCGCCGCCGCCAACGACGGCGACTACGGCCTCGGCGCGTCGGTGTGGACGCGGGACCGCTACCGGGGCCTGCGGATCGCCCGCGAGCTGCGCGCGGGGATGGTATGGCTGAACGACCACCTGCCGAGCCCGGCGGTCTCGCGCGGACCGTGGGGCGCTGCGGCCGGCGGTGGCCTCGGCCGCGTGCTGGGCGAGGCCGGCCTGCGCGCGTGCGCTCAGGAGAAGCTGATTGTCTGGAGCCAGCCGGGGATGCGCGGGCTGTGGTGGGGGCCCTACGACGGGGTGCTCGAGGGGGGCGCGCGGGCGGTCGCCCAGCTGCGCTCGGGGCGCGACTCCGACCGCGAGCGCGCTTGGCGGCAGGGGGCGGTGGCGATGGCCCGGGTGGGCGCACGCGCCCTGGGGCGCGGCATTCCCCGGTAGGGAGCTACCCTTTTCAACATGCCCGCCCAGGCCTATGCAGGCAAGGAGTGCGTCTGTCAGCTGCGCAGAGGGATCTGCGATCAGTCGTGCGTGCAGGGGATGCTCGACACCCCGTTCTACATCGCCTGCCTGAAGTTGACCGGCCGGCGCTGCGTGGTCGTTGGCGGCGGGGAGATCGGGCTGGAGAAGGTCGAGGGGCTGCTCGCGTGCGACGGCGAGGTGACGCTGATCGCGCCTGAGGCCGAGCCGGCGCTTGCGGACTACGCGCGCGAGGGTTCGATCCGCTGGGAACAGCGCGCGTACGCCGGACCGCGGGACCTCGAGGGCGTGTTCATGGCGATCGCCGCGACCGACGACACCGACGTGAACATCGCCGTCTACGACGACGCGGAGCGGCGCGCGATGCTCGTGAACGTGGTCAACGTGCCGCCGCTGTGCAACTTCATCCTGCCCGCGATCGTGCGCACGGGACCGCTGGCGATCGCGATCTCCACCGCGGGCGCCTCGCCGGCCTTGGCCAAGCGGATCAAGCGCCAGATCGCCGACGAGTACGGCGAGCCCTACGCGCGGTTGGCGGTGCTGCTGAACGAGGTCCGCGGCTGGGCGAAGGGAACGCTGCCGACATACCAGGACCGCAAGGAGTTCTTCGAGGGGATCGTCAACGGCGACCCCGACCCGATCGAGCTCCTGCGCGAGGATGGTGGCGGCGGGAACGGCGGGGACGCGGTGCGCGAGCTGATCGCGGCGGCGCAGAGCAGGCACGCGCCCGCCTCGGCCGGCGTCTGAGCGACGCCGCCGGGCAGATGATGGCCGATCACGGCATCACGCCGACCCTGGCCGGCCCCGCGCCGGCGGGCACAGGCGATCTCGTCCGAGAGCCGGCTCTGCGCCTGGAGGGGCTCGTGCGCCGCTACGGCGAACGCGAGGCCCTGAGCGATGTGTCGTTCTCGCTGCCCGCCGGGCAGACGCTAGTGGTGTTTGGGCCGAACGGCGCGGGCAAGACGACTTTGCTGAGGGTGCTCGCGACGCTGTTGCGAGCGCACGACGGGGAGGTGAAGGTGCTCGATCGACGCCTGCCGGATGAGGCGTGGGCGGTGCGCGGGCGCGTCGGGCTGCTCGGACACGAGCCGCTGCTCTATCGCGAGCTGACCCCGCGCGAGAACCTGCACTTCCATGCGCGCCTGCACGGCATCGGCGCGGCCCGGGTCGACGAGCAGCTGGCGGCCGTGCGACTCGCGGACCGCGCTGAGGAGCCGCTGAAGAACCTCTCGCGGGGCATGGTGCAGCGCGCGGCTGTCGCGAGGGCGACGTTGCATGACCCCGAGCTGCTTTTGCTGGACGAGCCGTGGGCGAACCTCGACCCAGCCGCGCGGGAGCTGGTCGAGCCGCTGATCGGACCCGGCGGGGATCCCACCCGGCCGCGCACGCGGGTGATCTCCAGCCACGACCCCACCGGCGGACTCGCCGAGGCCGATCTCGTGCTGGGTCTGCGCGACGGTGCTCCGGTCCTGCTGGGTGAGGCGGCCGCTGTGAGCCAGGCGCAGATCGCGGAGCTGTACCGGTGAGCGCGGCGCGCACGGACGAGCGGGTGCGGCCGGCCGCTTCGCCCGAGCGAGCGCCGCGCGCACCCCAAGCCCGCGGACCGGGCATGTGGGCGACCGTCGGCGCGCTGCTGCGCAAGGAGCTGCTGGTCGAGCTGCGCACTTTGGAGTCTGTGCCCGGCATGTCGCTGTTCGCCGTGACGACGTTCGTCGTGTTTCACTTCGCTCTGAACCAGAACACCGTCTCCGGCGACGAGGCCGCGGGGATCCTGTGGGTGACGCTGCTGTTCGCCGCAATGCTCGGCGTCAACCGCCTGTTCGTCGCCGACCAGGACCAGGGCGGCTTCGACGCGTTCCTGCTCGCGCCCGTCGATCGCACGGCGATGCTGCTGGCGAAGGCGCTCGCGCTGCTGGCCTACCTCGCCGTGCTCGAGCTGATCGCGGTCCCGGCCTTCGGTCTCTTGCTGCTCGCGCCGCCGCTCTCGCAGACGCTGCCGGACCTATTGCTCGTGCTCGCGCTCGCCGACGTCGGGATCGCGGTGATCGGCACGCTCGTCGCGGCGCTGGCCGTGCAGACACGCGCACGCGACCTGCTCGGGCCGCTACTGGCGCTGCCGCTGCTCGTGCCGATCGTGATCGGCGCCGCCCACGCGAGCTCTCCGCTGCTGGTCCTCGTGCGGGCGGGAGGGCACGTCGATCTGCCGCAGATGCGTTGGCTGGCGACGCTCGCGCTCTATGATCTGGTGTTCGGGCTGATCGCCTACGCCGTCTTCGACTTCCTGCTGGAGGACTAGTGTCGTCCCGAACATCCCTCCCCGAGAAACAGTCCGAAAACCCCGAGAGCCTTCCTCAACGGTCGCTGAAACGCGGGTCGAACCGTTTTCGGACAGATGCCAAGCACGGACGGAGCCTGCGTCCGCTGAGCATCGCCACGATCGTCGCGCTGCCGATCGCGCTCGTGCTCGTCTTCTTCTACGCGCCGATCGAAGCCGAAGAAGGCTTCCTGCAGAAGATCTTCTACCTGCACGTGCCCCTCGCGATCGTCACCCTCTGCGGGTTCGTGATCGGCGGCCTGCTCGCGATCGTGCACCTGCGCACGCGCGACCGGCAATGGGACCTGCGCTCCTATGTCGCGATCCACATGAGCCTGATCTTCGGCGTCGGCACGCTGATCACCGGCTCGATCTGGGCACGCGGCTCGTGGGGTCACTGGTGGGTGTGGAGCGAGCCGACGCTCGTCTCGTTCCTGATCGTGATGCTCCTCTACGCGACCTATCAGCCGCTGCGCTTCGCGATCGAGGACCCGGAGCGCCAGGCGCGCTACGCCTCGGTGTTCGCGATCGTCGCGGGCGCGTTCGTGCCGATGAACTTCCTCGCCGTGCGCCTCTCGACCCAATACCTGCACCCGCGCGTGCTCGGCAGCTCCTCGAACCTGCCGCCGAAGATGGCGTTCACGTTCCTCGTCTCGCTCATCGCGATCGCGCTGCTCTACGCAACGCTCTGCTCGTATGAGCTGATGGCCAAGCGCACGCGGATGCTGCTGAAAGCGCGCAGCCGGATCCTCGGCTTCCAGGGCTCGGGCTCACGCCCAGCGGTATCCTCGCCGCTCGCCGACCCCGTCCGCGAGCGGGCCGCCGCGGTCGCCTCTCCCGTCGCCTCTCCCGCGAGCCCACAACTGCGATGACCGCCCTGCTCGCAACGTCGATCCCGGGAAGCTCGAACAACGGCTACGTCGCCGCCGCCTACATCGTGTTCTTCGCGATCGTCCTGATCTACGTCGCGATCATGGCGCTGCGCCTGACGCGCGTCGAGCGCGGCCTGCGCGAGCTCAACGAGCGCGCCGAGACATCGCCACCGCGAGTCGAGGACGGCCCCGGCCCGGGCGAGAACCCCGGCCCGCAAGCACGGGAGCACCAGACGGCGTGAACGCGCACACGACATCATCGAAAGCGCTGCCGCGATGAGCGAGCTGCTGGCGCTCGGCATCTCCCACAAGACCGCGCCGGTGGCGCTGCGCGAGCGCCTGGCGTTCACCGAGCACGAGGCGGCCGAGCTCGCGACTCAGGCCACGGCCACCGAGGAGGTGCGCGAGGCGGTCGTGATCTCGACTTGCAACCGCACCGAGGTCTACCTCGTCGTCGGCGGGACGGACGGGGCGCTTGTCAAGGCCGAGGGCGACGTGCTCGGCCTGCTCGCGCGCCGCGCGGGGATCCGCCCGACAGAGCTCGCGCAGGAGATCTACTCGCCGCGTAATTGCGACGCCGCGCGCCAGCTCTACCGCGTGACCGCGGGCCTGGAGTCGATGATCGTCGGCGAGGCCGAGATCCAGGGCCAGGTCCGCCGCGCGCACGAGGCCGCGATGCGCGCGGGCAGCACGGGGGCGTTCTCCAACCGCCTGTTCGCGGCCGCGTTGACGACGGGAAAGCGCGTGCGCACCGAGACGGGGATCGGTGCTGGCCGATCTTCGATCGGCCGCGTGAGCGTGCCCTCGGTGGCCGTCGACCTCGCGCTGAGCGTGCTCGGCGACCTGGCCGAGCGCCACGTCGTGATCCTCGGCGCGGGCGAGACCAGCGAGCTGACCGCGCGCGCGCTGGCCGAGCAGGGCGCCGGCACGATCTTCGTCGCCAACCGCCACGCCGACCGCGCGCTCAGCCTCGCCCAGCGCTTCGGCGGCTCGGTCGTCGGGCTCGACGACCTGCCCGCGCAGCTGCTGCAGGCCGACATCGTGCTCTCCTCGACCGCATCACCCCATCCGATCGTCGGCCGCGAGGAGCTCGAGCTGGTGATGGCCGAGCGCGGCGAACGCGGCCTGCCCGCCCGACGGGATCTGCTGCTGATCGACATCGCGGTCCCGCGCGACATTGAAGCCGGCTGCGGCGAGATCGAGGGCGTGACGCTGTATGACATCGACGACCTGCAGGCCGTCGTCGCGCGCAACCTCGACACGCACGCGAGCGAGATCCCCCGCGCCGAGGAGATCGTCGAGGAGGAGATCAAGCGCTTCGCGCGCTGGCTCGGCCAGCTCGAGGTGCTGCCGACCGTGAGCGCGCTGCGCGAGCACGGCAACGCCCTAGTCGAGCAGGTCCTCGCTGAGAACGCCGGGCGCTGGGAGGCGGCCTCGCCGCGCGATATCGCCCGCATCGAGGCGGTCGCGCGCGCGGTCATGAGCCGGTTGCTGCACGAGCCGACGATCCGCCTGCGCAGCCTCTCGCAGGAGCGCGGCCACGCGAGCCTCGAGCTCGTGCGCGAGCTGTTCGGCCTGCGCGATGAGGAGTCCACCGAGCACGCTCGCCAGACCGAGGAGCGGAATCGGCGGGACGACCGGCCCGCCCGGCTCGCCGAGGTCCACGACCTCCAGCGCCGTCGCCAGGGCTGAGGACCACCCCGATGCCTGTGCGCCCGCCGGCGAGCACCCCGGTCGAGGACCAGCCGACAGGCCTCGATCCCCGGGAGCGGAGCTGATGCGAATCGGGACCCGAGGGAGCGCGCTCGCGCTCGCGCAGGCAGGTCAAGTCGCCGAATTATTGGAAGCCCACCCACCCGCGGCAGGCGACGGTGAGCCGGTCGAGCTCGTCACGATCACGACCAGCGGCGACCGCGCGAGCCGCAGGGAGAACAGCGCCAGCTCAGACGGCGCGGCGGAATCGCGAACCCCGCTCGCCGGCGGCGCGCCGGCCGACAAGTCCCGCTGGGTAGACGCGATCGAGGCCGCGCTGCTGGCTGGCGAGGTCAACCTCGCGGTGCACTCCGCCAAGGACGTGCCGGGCGAGCTGGCCGAGGGGCTGGCGCTGCTGGGGGCGCCCGCGCGGGTGTCCGCCGCGGACGTGCTGTGCGGGGCCGACGATCTGGAGTCCCTTCCCGCAGGGGCGCGCGTGGGGACGAGCAGCCTGCGCAGAGCCGCACAACTGCGGGCCGCGCGCGAGGACCTGCGGGTGGTCGCGATCGGCGGCAATGTCGACACGCGCCTGCGGCGGCTCGGCGAGGAGGAGGACCTGGAGGCGATCGTGCTCGCGCAAGCCGGGCTGTTGCGGTTGGATCGCACGGCGGAGGTCGGCGCCGTGCTCGACCCGGCGCGCTTCGTGCCCGCGCCCGGGCAGGGCGTGCTCGCGCTCGAGGGGCGCGTCGGTGACGCCCGTGTGGAGGCGGCAGTGCGCGCGATCGCCGATGCGGACACCTTCGCCTGCCTGCGCGCCGAGCGCGCCGTCGCGCACGAGCTGGACGCGAGCTGCCACACCCCGCTCGGCGCCCATGCCGTGCCCGCCGGCTGCGGCTGCCTGAACCTGCGCGCCTGGGTCGGCCTACCCGACGGGTCGGCGTGGGTTAGCGACGAGCTGCTTGGTGGCTTCTACGACGCCGAGGCGCTCGGGCGCCGGGTGGCTGAGCGGATGAAGGCGGCGGGAGCGGAGGAGATTCTCCGCCGGAGCCGGGAGACACGCGCCTTCGGCGGAATCCCCGTTTCGGCCAGCCGAGGAGCTGGCCGTTGAGCACGCCTGACACCTCCGGAGAGCCACTCGGCGAGCGTTCCAACGGAGAGGCTCGCGTGAACGAAGAGCCTCGCGGCGCGAATCGGGACGCTGGCCGCACGGGCCGGGTCCACCTCGTCGGCGCGGGACCCGGCGACCCCGGACTGCTAACCGCGCGCGCGCTGGAGCTGATCGCCGCCGCGGACGTGATCCTCTACGACCGCCTGATCCCATCCGCCGCGCTCGACGGCGCGCGCGCCGGGGCCGAGGTGCTGTTCGTCGGCAAGGAGGGCGGCGGCCCATCGGTTCCGCAGGAGCAGACCGAGGCGCTGATCCTCGACCGTGCCCGGGCGGGCAGGACGGTCGTGCGCTTGAAGGGTGGCGACCCGTTCGTGTTCGGGCGCGGCGGCGAGGAGGCGCTTGCGCTGCGCGAGGCGGGGATTCCGTTCGAGATCGTGCCCGGCGTCACCTCCGGCGTGGCCGCGGCGGCGTACGCCGGCATTCCGCTGACCCATCGCGGGCTGGCGACGGCGGTAGCGCTCGTGACGGGGCACACGCGCGAGGAGGGACCCGAGGAGTCGGCGCTCGACTGGCCGGCGCTCGCCGCGTTTCCGGGCACGCTCGTCTTCTACATGGGCGTGCGCCAACTCCCCCAGATCGCGGAGTCGCTCGTTGCCGCCGGGCGTCCCGCCGACGAGCCCGTCGCGATCGTCGAACGTGGCACGCTCCCCGACCAGCGCACGGTCATGGGGACGCTGCAGACGATCGCCGCGGTCGCACAGCAGGAGGGGGTGCGGGCGCCCGCGATCACCGTCGTCGGCCCCGTCGCCGGGCTCGCGGAGAAGTTGGAGTGGCGCGAGGACCGCGACATGTATCCGCTCCGCGGCCGCACTGTGGCCGTGACCCGAGCGCGTGCCCAAGCGAGCGGCCTGGCGCAACGCCTGGAGGGTCTGGGGGCAAATGTTATTCAGGCGCCGGTGATTCGCACCGTGTCGCTTCCCGGCGCACCACCCGACCTGGGGCGATACGACCTCGTCTGCTTCACCAGTCCGAACGCGGTCACCGCGCTGTTCGCGCGTCTCACGCAGGAGACCGTCCCGTCCCGGCCCCCCTCGACTCCGCCGACCGCCTCCGCGCCTGACCCAGCCGCGCCTTCGTCGCTCTCCGCAGGCGGTTCTTCGCCTCGCGCGACCATTTCTCTCACGGACACACATAATCGTGACGCGCGCGCGTTCGCGGGCGCGCGTCTGGCGGCAATCGGCCCCGGCACCGCGCGCGCGCTGGCCGAGCACGGGCTGATCGCGGACATCGTGCCGGAGCGCTCCGTCGCCGAGTCGCTCGTGCAGGGGCTCGCCGACGTGCCGGTGCAGCGCGCGCTCGTCGCGCGCGCCATGCAGGCGCGCGACGTGCTCCCGGACGCGCTGCGCGCGCGGGGCGCCGAGGTGGACGTGCTGGCGCTCTACGAAACCGTCGCCGAGCCGCTCTCGCCCCATGCGCTGAAACAGGCGCGAGAGGCCGACTACATCACCTTCACCTCATCTTCGACCGTGCGCTTCTTCCTCGACGCGGTCGGCGAGGGCGCGGACGGCCTCTCGCCCGAGACGCGGATCGTCTCGATCGGCCCGGTCACGAGCCAGACGCTGCGCGAGCATGGGTTAGCGCCGCACGTGGAGGCGGAGGATCACGATGTCGAGGGGGTCGTGGACGCGCTGCTCGCCGATGTCCGCCATTGCTAGCGAAGGCGCCCGCAGCGCTCCCCGGACTCAGGCTTCGGTCGCGCCGAAGGCTCGGAGTCCGCCGAGTAGACAACACGAGACGCCCCTAGCCACGCCCACGCACGACAGACGAGACCCCGGGCCGCTCGGCTGAAATGCTCTGGGAAAGCGGCGGACGCTCCTCGATCGGCACCCTGCGTATCTCCATCGGCTCGCCGAGGCCCTGGGGGGGCAGCGCAATCGAGCCCGACGCGTGGGTTTCGGCGAGCTCCGGTCCGAGAAAGCGCGCGGATGCCGCGACCAGCACCGCGTAGGCCATCGCCGACAGCTCGCGCAGCGACTGGTGGGCGTTCTGGCGAGAACCGAGGTCAACCTGGGCGAGACCGTGGAGACCCACGGCGCGCCATGCGTCGATCAGCATCGCGATCTCCACCCCATAGCCGACGCTGAACGGCAGCCGCTCGAGCAGCTCGCGCCGGGCGGCGATCTCGCCCGCGAGCGGCTGGTCGAAGACCGCCAGCTCGGGCGCGTGCAGGTTCAACAGCGGACGCGCCAGCAGCTCGGTGACACGGCCGCCCTGGCCGGGGCGGGCAACCGATTCCGCCGAGACCACCGCGCCCGGGTCGCGAAACGGCCGCTCGAAGCAGCCCTTCACGAACTGCACCTCTGGCTCGCAGATCAACGGTCCCAGCAGCCCGAGGACGAAACCGGCGTGGAAGTTGGCAGTGTCGGCATCGAGGTAGGCGACGACGTCGCCGCCCACCGCCGACAGCGCGCGCCACATCGCATCGCCCTTGCCCTGCGCCGGTCCGCACTCGGGCATCAGCTCGTCCTCCTGCACGACCTGCATGCCGGCTGCGGCCGCGATCTCCGCGGTGCCGTCGCGCGAGGCGGAGTCGACGACGATCGCCTCGTCGATCAATCCGGAGGACCGTAGATCGCAGACGCACCTGGCGATCGGCCCGATCGTCGCGGCTACCTCGCGCGCGGGCAGAACAACGGCAATCGACTCGCGCTTGGCGGCGAGCAGACGCTCGAGCGAAAACTGCTCGGCGCGGAAGGAGCGCCGCGCGCGCCAGTCGTTCACGGTCAGGTCGTGGGCGAGACCACGGGGGGCGCGGCCCTCGGTGCGCGCGGAGGTGCTCACGCGGACCGAGCGGCTGCGGTGGATCGGGATGCCACGGTTCGAAAGCTCGCGCTCGAGCGCCTCGTCCTCCAAGGCGATGAGCGCCAGCGAGGCGCCACTGAACTGGTGATGCTCGGCGATCCGATCGCCGCAAGGTACACCTCTCTCCCGCAGATCTCGCAGGCGCCTGACGGCCTCGGCGCCTCGGCACCGCCGCGCCTCGCGGGAAAGCTCGTCCGCCTCGGCTGAGTCGAGCTCGATCAGACCTCCAATCGCGCTCGCGCCAGCGGCCGCGAGTGCGCGCTGGGCCTGCAGCCAATCCCGGCGATAACGCTGTCCGCGTCTGTACTCGCGATCAGGCCGCTGGGACGGCACACCGCGAGCAGACGCTCGCGCGCGAGGTCCATGCCCAGGCGCCTCGCGCGTCCCACGCCGCCCGGTGCATCCAGTTCGACCAAGTGCGGCCGCAGCTAGCGATCAGGACTGGCAATCCGCCCGCCTGCTCCGCAGTGGCTTGGATTGGTCAGTCCCCTCCCGTAGAGCCGGGGATCAGCTCTCCATCAGGGGTGTACCCCGCCTCGTCACCCTCAAACAGTTCGTTTCGGCGGATGCCATCTTTCGGTGGGGCGGATGCCATCTTTCGGTGGATGTCCCGCTCGCGGACGCGCCGGCGGCGAAAGGGATTGAGCCCCAACGATCGCGGGTAGCTAACGCACATGACTACTGGAACCTCTCTATTTCTGATCGCGGTCGGAGCGATTCTGCGCTATGCCGTCACCGCCACCGTCTCTGGCGTCTCGCTGACGACGATCGGGTTGATCCTGATGATCATTGGCGTGATCGGCTTGGTGCTATCGCTCTTCTACATGCTTGCGTGGAGACCTCGCCGCGCGCGCCTCGCCGACGGGCGGGTCGTCGAACGCGAGCCGTATGAAGCGCCGTAGATCCGCGATTGAAACCCTGGATTCATCCCTGGCCGCGCGGCCGGCGGCTCCGTAGACTTCGCGGCATGCCACGTTCGCTGTGGAACGGCACGATCGCCTTCGGGATGGTGCGGGTGCCCGTCAAGCTGTACTCCGCCACGGAGGCCAAGGCCGTGCGCTTCCGCGAGCGCCACGCGACCGACGGTGCCGCGATCGAACACCGCCGCGTGTGCGTGCAGGAGGGTCGGGAGGTGCCCTACGGCGAGACCGTGAAAGGCTTCGAAGTCAGCTCCGGCTCCTACGTGACGCTCTCCAAGGAGGAGATCGCGACGGCGGACGGACCCGGCGCGCACATGATCGAGATCGAGCACTTCGCCGGGCGCGAGGAGATCGACCCGGTCTACTACGACCGCGCCTACAACCTCGGACCCGGCAAGCTCGGAGACGAGGCCTACCTGCTGCTGCACGCGGCGCTGAGGCTCTCTGACCGGGTCGGGATCGGGCGCTTCGTCTTCCACAACAAGGCCCACCTCGTCGCGCTGCGCGCGCTCGAGGATGTGATCGCGCTGCACACGATGCGCTTCGCCGACGAGCTCGTTCCGGTCCGTGACCTCGAGATCCCCGCCCCGCGGCGCAGGCCCTCGAAGCTCGAGGTCTCCGCCGCCGGGGCTCTGGTCGAACAGCTCAGCGCGAGCTTCCAACCCGATGACTACGAGGACACCTATCGCGCGGCGCTGCTCGAGCTGATCGAGCGCAAGGCGCGGGGTGAGACGATCGAGGCGCCCGAGGCCGAGGAGATCGCACCCGAGGACGACCTGCTCGGGGCGCTGCAGGCGAGCCTCGAGCGCGCCGGACACGGCACCACGGGCGCGAAGCAAGCGAAACGGTCAAAGGCCAAGCAGAAACAACCTCAGAAACCACAGAAACCTCGGTCGCGGGCGAGCAAGCCCGCCGGGAGCGCGCGCTGATGCCCCGACCGCTGTGGGCCGGGTCGCTCAGCTTCGGCCTCGTCAACGTGCCCGTCGCGCTGTTCAGCGCGACGCGCGATCGCGACATCCACTTCCAGCTGCTGCACGCGCCCGACTGCTCGCCGATCGAGACGCGCCGAGTCTGCGCGGCCGAGGAGCAGCCGGTGCCGTGGCCGGAGATCGCGCGCGGCTACGAGCTCGAGAACGGTGAGTGGGTGCTGCTCTCAGATGAGGACCTGCAGGCGGCGGCTCCGCGCCAGAGCCGGACGATCGACATCGAGCGCTTCGTCGAGGTCGGGGAAATCGATCCGGTCTACTTCGACCGCTCCTACCTGCTCGTCCCTCCCGACGAGGGCGCCGCGCGCGCGTACGCGCTGCTGGGCGAGACGATGGGAGAGTCGGGCAAGGCGGCCCTCGGGCGTTTCGTGATGCGCGCGAAGGAGCGCCTCCTCTGCATTCGTGTCCGCGACGGCGCGCTCACGCTGACGACGATGCTGTTCGGCGACGAAGTCCGCGCGACCGCGGAGATCGCCGAGGGGATCGAGGGGGCGGCGCCGACGCGCGAGCAGGTCGATTCGGCGGTGGCGGTGATCGAGGAGCTCAGCGTCGAGTTCGATCCCACCCTCTACCGCGACGAGCACCGCGCGCACCTCAAGCGGATCATCAAACGCAAGCAGCAGGGCAAGAAGATCGCCGCGCCCCTCGCACCCGAAAAGGAGCCTGCCACGACGACGGCCCCCGATCTGATGGGCGCGCTCGAGGAGAGCCTCGCGCGGATCCGGGCGCAGGGGAAGAAGACGAAAAAACCCCGCACCGCCTCCCGCTCGGCGAACACGAACAAGAAGACGACCACGCATTAGGGTTGAACAGCTATCCGTTCCGGCCCGCTGGCCTTCGGCGACGGCCTCACGCGAGATACGGACGGGGCGCTCGCGTCATGCCCCGACCGGCTTCTCGGCAAGGGCCCCGAGGAGGTGCGGGCGGGGCTCGCCAGGAACCTGCGGCGGACGCTCGCCGAGGTGGACTTCGACACGCTGCTGTTCGCACACGCCGAGCCGGTGTCGAGCGGGTACGAGCGCTCCTGAGAGACTTCCTGGGAACCGATCGTCAGAGCATTGAGCAAGAGGGGGTCTAGATCCGATGAGCAGCACGCCAAGATTCGAGCGAGAAGAGACGGACGCCGCTGCGGCGGAAGCCGCAGGGATCGGCGGGATGACCGGCGAGGAGGAGCTGGATCTGGACGCCGCCCAGCTCCCCGTGACCGAGGCCGGCGGTGGCGTCTCCGAGGGCTTCGAGGAGTCAGAGCGCGCCCTGATCGAACACGCCTCCCACGGCGATCAGCAGTCCGCCCACGCGATCCTCCACGACCAAGGCCTGCCCGAGGAGGATGGCGCCATGCGAGAGGATGCAGAGCCAGACCACGAGCGAAGCAGTGAGCTCGGCGACGAGCGCTGAAAGGGCGGGCGCCGCCACGTCGCGGCTGCACGAGTACAACGCCAAGCGCAGCTTCACCGAGACCCCCGAGCCAGCGGGACGCGCGAGCCACGCGGCGCATGAATCCCGTTTCGTCATCCAGGAGCACCACGCGCGCAACCTGCACTGGGATCTGCGCCTCGAGCGCGATGGCGTGCTCGTCTCATGGGCGGTACCCAAGGGCATCCCCGAGGATCCGAAGCGCAACCATCTCGCCGTCCATGTCGAGGATCATCCGCTCGGCTACATCGACTTCGCCGGCGAGATTCCCGCCGGCAGCTACGGCGCGGGCGAGGTGCGGATCTGGGACGCGGGCACCTACGAGTGCCACAAGTTTCGCGACGACGAGGTGATCGTCACCTTCCACGGTGAGCGCGTGCGGGGAAAGTACGCGCTGTTCCAGACAAAGGGCAAGAACTGGATGATCCACCGCATGGATCCACCGCCCGCGGACGGACGGGAGCCACTGCCGAAGCACATCGTGCCGATGCTCGCGCGCGCCGGCCGTCTGCCGGCCGAGGACGCCGATTGGGCGTTCGAGATCAAGTGGGACGGGGTGCGCGCGATCACCTACTGGCAGCCGGGAGAGCTGCGAATCGAGAGCCGCAACCTGAACGACGTCTCCGCCCGCTACCCCGAGCTGCGCGCGCTCGGCCCCGAGCTCGGCTCCCGCGAGGCCGTGCTCGACGGGGAGATCGTCTCCTTCGACGAGACCGGCCGGCCAAGCTTTGAGCGGCTGCAGCGGCGCATGCATGTCGCTTCGCCCTCCGCCATCCGCCGGCTCGCGCTCCAGGAGCCCATCAGCTATGTCATCTTCGACCTGCTGTATCTCGACGGCCGCTCCACGATCGAGCTGCCCTACCGGGAGCGCCGCGCGCTGCTGGAGGGACTACTCGAGCCGCAAGGACCGGCCTGGCAGATCCCCGCCTACCACGCCGGCGAGGGACGCGAGCTGCTGGCGGCGGCCGCCGAGCAGCAGCTCGAGGGCGTCGTCGCCAAGCGCCTTGACTCCCCCTACCGTCCCGGCATGCGCACCGACGAGTGGCTGAAGGTCAAGCACCTCAACCGCCAGGAGCTGGTGATCGGGGGCTGGCTGGCGGGCAAGGGGAATCGAGCCAAGCGACTCGGGGCCCTGCTGATGGGCTATTACGAGCTCGGCGAGGATGGTCAACGGGCCTTGCGCTATGCGGGACGTGTCGGCACGGGCTTCAACGAGGATGACCTGGAGCGTCTGGGTAAGAAGCTGGCGGCGATCCCACGAAGCACGAGCCCTTTCTCCGGAACCCAGCCACCACGTACGGCCCACTTCGTGAAGCCGGAGTTGGTGGCCGAGATCGAGTTCCGCCAATGGACCCACGATCGCATCCTCCGCCACTCCTCCTACAAGGGCTTGCGCGACGACAAGCTTCCCGAAACTGTAGGACAGGAGGACCCAATGACCGACGCTCCATACGTGATCGTGAAAGAGACCAAGCGCGCGGTCGAGATCGAGGTCGAGGGGCGCACCCTGAAGCTGACCAACCGCAAGAAGCTCATGTACCCGCGGGCGGGCTTCACGAAGGGCGATCTGATCGACTACTACGCCGCGGTCGCGCCCGTGCTGTTGCCCCATCTCGCGGGCCGGCCGCTGACGCTCAAGCGCTACCCCGACGGCGTCGAGGGGGAGTACTTCTACGAGAAGCGCTGCCCGCCACATCGACCGGATTGGGTGCAGACGGCGCCGATCGCGAGCGAGCGCGGGCGGGGCACGATCGACTATTGCCTGGCCGAAGACCTGCCAACGCTGATCTGGGCCGCGAACCTCGCCGACATCGAGCTGCACACGAGCCTCTCCCAAGTTGAGCGGATGGAGCGCCCGACGGCAATCGTGTTCGACCTCGACCCCGGCGCCCCGGCGGGACTGCGCGCCTGCTGCCGGGTGGCGCTCTGGATCAGGGAGATCTTCGACTCCTTCGGGTTGGCGACATTCGTCAAGACCTCCGGCTCGAAGGGCCTGCAGGTATACGCGCCGCTCAACACGCCCGTGGACTATGAGCGGACTAAGTCCTTCGCGCGCGCGGTCGCCGAGCTGCTGCAGAAGCGCCACCCGCGCCAGGTCGTCTCGCGCATGGCCAAGGATCTGCGCCCGGGACGCGTGTTCGTCGACTGGAGCCAGAACGACGAGCACAAGACGACCGTCTGCGTCTACTCGTTGCGCGCGCGCGAGCGCCCCACGATCTCGACGCCGCTGGGCTGGGAGGAGGTCGAAGGCGCCCTGCGCGCCAGGCGCGGCGAGCCCAGCCTCAGCGCCGAGCCCCGGGAGCTGCTGGGGCGCGTCGAGCGTGACGGCGACCTGTTCGCGCCGCTGCTCGTATCGAAGCAGAAGTTGCCCGACCTCTCGCCGAGGTCGGCCCCGATCGTGGAGGAGTTTGGATCCCCGCCCGCGGCGGGTAAGTCCTCCGCGAGGACCGCGACGAAGACGCAGGCGGGCAAGAAGAAGAGAGCGGGCAAAGGAGGTTCTGAGATGCCGCTACGTGGAGTGGAAAAGGGCAGCAGGCGCGAGCGCCAGTACAAACACATCAAGCAGAGCGAGAAAGAACAGGGCGCCTCGACCAAACGCGCCGAGGAGATCGCGGCGCGGACGGTCAACAAGGAGCGCGCTCGCAGCGGCGAGTCGAAAACGAAATCCCGCTCCTCGACGAACGACATCTCCTCCGGCCGGCGCGGCGGCCTGCGTTCAGGGCACCCCGGCCCACGGGGCCGTACCCGCGAGCAGCTCTACCAGGAGGCCCGCAAGCTCAAGATCGAGGGGCGCTCAGAGATGAACAAGGAACAGCTTCAGCGCGCGGTCGACGCGCGCAAGTCAGCTCCGCCCGGCTGCGGCAATCATCGACGCCACAGATCCTGGCTGTCGGTGTCATCGGCCAAGCATGTAAGTTACCCGGCCCGTGTCCCAGAAAACCCCACCCGACGCCCTCGTCTGTGTCGTCGAGATTCCCAAGGGCGTGCGCAACAAGTACGAGTACGACCCCGAGCTCGGCGGGATCAAGTTCGACCGGCTGCTGATGAGCGCCGCGACCTATCCGACCGACTACGGCTACCTGCGCGGCACGCTCGGCCAGGACGGCGACCCGCTGGACGCGCTCGTCTGCCTGTACGAGCCGACCTTCCCCGGCTGCCTGATCCCGGTCAAGCCCGTCGGCATGTTCATGATGCGCGACGAGAAGGGGATCGACGACAAGATCATCTGCGTCCCGCTCGCCGACCCCTACTGGAACGAGTATCAGGAGCTCGATGATCTGCCGGTGCTGCTGCGCCAGGAGATCGAGCAGTTCTTCTCGATCTACAAGGACCTCGAGGGCAAGGCCGTGACGATCGACGGCTGGCACTCACGCGCGGAGGCCGAGCAGGAGATCGCCGAGGCGCGCCGGCGTTTGCTTGACAGCTGACGTTTTCCGCCGCGCCTCTCCGGGTAAGTGTGCCCCTGAGCACGATCTCCCGAGGCGGACGAAACGGAAGGAGGACGGCGAGGTGAGCACGATCTCTGTAGCCACCCCCATACGGCGCGATGTGCTGGACGCGAACGGTGACCCGGGCGCGCTGCTCCTGCGCTGGCGACAGACCGGAGACCCGCGGGCGCGCGAGCTGCTCGTGCAACGCTTCACGCCGCTTGCCCGCAGCCTCGCGCGGCGCTACGCCCATACCTCAGAGCCGTTCGAGGACCTGATGCAGGTCGCCTCGCTCGGGCTGGTCAAGGCCCTGGAGCGCTTCGACCCAGAGCAGGGCGTCGCGTTCGCCTCGTTCGCCGTGCCGACGATCCTGGGCGAGTTGCGGCGCTATTTCCGCGACTCCAGCTGGGGCGTGCACGTGCCCCGCGACCTGCAGGAACGGACGTTGAAGGTGAGCCGCGCCCAGGAGCAGCTCTGCAAGGAGCACGGGCGCGCACCCAGGGTGGGCGAGCTGGCGGTGTATCTCGAGCTCGACACCGAGCAGGTGCTCGAGGCGCTGCAGGTGGCACAGGCCTACGAGGCCCTGCCCCTGGACGCGCCGGCGGGTGGGACGACGGGGAACGGGGATGAGAGCCCCACCTATCTCGACTCGCTAGGCGCTGAGGACGAGCACTACGAGTTGGTCGAGCTCGGCGCAAGCGTCGCCGCCGCGCTGAAGAGCCTGCGACCGCGCGAGCGGGCGATCGTGCGGATGCGCTTCCTCGAGGAGCTCAGCCAGGCCGAGATCGGGCGGCGGATCGGCGTCTCTCAGATGCAGGTCTCGCGCCTGCTGCGCCGCTCGCTCGCGCAGTTGAGCGTTCTCGCCCGCGCCCAGACCGAGGCTCCCCACCACGACACACAACAGGCCGGCGCTCCATAAGGGCACGGCCACGAGCGGGGCACATGGATGTGACGCCGCACACAATCGAAAGATGCGGACCCCCGGGGGTGGGGGCCGTCCGCTTCGGGGACGACGATTGATCAGATGCCGAGCGCCGATCCACACGTCCGCCTGCAGCTGAGCAGCCGCCCCGAGAACACGTCGCTCGTGAGAGCGATGCTCGTGGGCGTGGCGGAGGCGATCGAGCTGGACCCCGAGCAGCTCGACGACATCCGAACGGCGGTAACCGAGGCCTGCAACAACGTCGTACTGCATGCCTACGAGGGAGCCGAAGGCCCGTTCGAGGTCGATGTACGCCTCGCCGAGAGCAGCGTCGCCGTCGCGGTGCGCGACGCGGGAGTCGGCCTCGAATCGTCAGAGGATGGGGCGGCCGGCGCGCAGCCGCAACCTGAAGAGCCGGCGGGAAGCGTCCCGAGCCCCGTCGAAGGGCTCCTGGAAAGCGCTCCGAGCCCCGTCGCCGGGAAGCTCGACGAGCAACGCCTGAAGCTTGGGATCCCCGTGATCCAGGCGCTGGCCGCCACGGTCGAGCTGGGCCGGTCGGCCGGCGGCGGAACCGAAGTTCGCATGGAGTTCGTCACGCCGGGGAGCCGGCTCCCCGAGTCCGGGAGCGAGGCTGATGCCGAGGCCCTGGCGATCGCGCTGCTCCCGGCGATCGGAAGGACAAGCGGTGGCTGCGGGTCGATTGCCGCCTCAATCGCGTTCGCTGTCGCGCCCGATCGCCTGGCGCGCACAGTGGTGCCTCGCCTGGTATGCGCGCTGGCGGCGCGCGCCAACTTCTCCACCGACCGCCTCTCCGATGCACAGCTGGTGGCCGATGTGGTCGCGAGCGAGGCTTTCGCCGCGATCATCGGCACTCATCTCGGCGTCGCGATCGATGTCGAGCCGCGCCGCGTCGAGTTGCGCGTCGGGCCGCTGCCGGCCGGCGGCGGCGACGACGGCGACGAGGGGACAACGGATGCGAGGCTCTGCGAGCTGGGCAGCGCGGTGACGAGGCTGATTGACGATCACAGCATCACGCCGGTAGGCTCAGCTGCGGTGCTCGCCCTGCAGCTGATCGACCGACGCTAGGCAACCCGATGGACGGCAACGCCGGGAGCGCCGGACAGGCCGGACGAATCGACGCGGTCGAGTTGCTGGTCGAGGCCGGCGCGGCGCTCGCAAGCTCGCTGGACCCGCAGACGACGATGCGCGAGGTCGCGAAGCTGACGGTGCCGCGGCTGGCCGATCTCTGCGTGATCGACCTGCTCGACGAGCGGGGCGCGATCAACGATGTCGCCGTCGTCGCGGCTGACGAGGACGTCGCCCGGGGGCTCGAAGCACTGCGCGAGCGCGCTCCGCTGGATCCCACCGGCGAGCATCCCGTCGCGCGCGTGATCCGCAGCGGGCAGCCGGAGCTGCTCGCGGAGATGGCCGACAGCACGCTGAGAACATTCGCCGAGAACACGACCCACGCCGAGTTCATGATCGCCAACAGCTACCGCTCGGCGGTCGTCGCTCCGCTCCAGGCCCGCGGGCGGACGCTCGGGGCGATCTCGATCCTGCGGCTCGAGCCGGACAGGCCGCTCGGGCTGGCGGAGAGGCCCTATCGTCAGGCCGATCTAGAGCTCGCCTGCGAGCTCGCGCGCCGGGCCGCGCTGGCGATCGACAACGCCCGCCTGTTCTCCGATCTGCGCCGGCTCGAGCAGCGTCTGGAGACGATCCTGACGAACGTCGCGGAGGCGATCACGGTGGTCGATCGCGGCGGTCGCACGATCTTTGCCAACCAGGCCGCCGCCGAGTTGTTGGGGTTCCCGACGCCGAACGATCTGGTAAACGCGCCTCCGGGGACGATCATGTCTCGCTTTCACGTCTCGACCGAGGAGGGTCGCGAGCTCGATCTGCGATCGATGCCGGCGCGGCGACTGTTCAGGGGCGAGCGCCCCGAGCCGCTGCTGGTGCAGAACGTCGTCCGCGCGACGGGAGAGGAGCGCTGGCTGATCGTCCGCTCCTCCCCGATCGTCAACCCGGAGAGCGGGAGCATGGACTACGCCGTCAACGTCTTCGAGAACATCACCGAAGTCAAGCGCGTGCAACTGGCCGAAAGCTTCATGGCCGAGGCCAGTCGCGTGCTCGCTTCCTCGATGGACTACAACGAGACGCTGCAAGAGGTGGCGCGCCTGGCCGTCCCGCAGATCGCGGACTGGTGCGCCGTCAACGTGCTGAGCGAGAGCGGTGAGATCGAACGTGTGGCCGTGCATCACCCCGACCCGCACAAGATCGCACTTGCGGAAAGGCTAGACCGCAGCTACCGGCCCGAGCCGGACGATCCGCTGGGGGTGCCCGAGGTGATCCGCAGCGGCGAGGCACGCCTCTACACGGACATCGATCCCGACGCCCTCGCCGCCTACGCGCGGGACAATGCCCATCTGAAGTTGCTGCGCGAGATCCAGGCGACGGCGGTGATCATCGTGCCGCTGGCGGCGCCGACACGGACGCTCGGGGCGATCACGCTCGTCTCCTCCGGTTCCGGTCGGCGCCTGACGGAGGCCGATCTGGGGCTCGCCGTGAGGCTCGGCCGCCGCGCCGGCACCGCCGTGGAGAACGCGCACCTCTACACCGAGCGCACGCGGATTGCGCACACACTGCAGCGGGCGCTCTTGCCGGAATCCCTGGCAGAGATTCCCGGCGTGGAGACGCGCACGCTCTACGCAGCCGCCGGCGAGCTGAACGAGGTGGGCGGCGATTTCTACGACGTGTTCGACTATCAGAAGGGCCGCACGATGCTCGTGATCGGCGACGTCTGCGGCAAAGGCCCGCGCGCGGCCGGCGTCACGGCGCTGGCGCGCCACACGCTGCGCGCGGCGGCGATCGGGAACAGCTCCCCGACGGAGATGCTCGAGATCCTGCACCGCGCGCTCCTGCGCCAGCCGGCGGGGGCGGACATGTGCACCGTCTGCCTGATCGTGCTCGACCGCGAGCAGCCCGGAGTGCGCCTGACGATCGCGCTTGCCGGCCATCCCCCGCCGCTGTTGATCTCCCCCCGCGGAGAGGTCGAGCAGGTCGGCAACAGCGGCACGATCCTCGGCGTCGTCGATCCGCTCAACATCTCCGAAAGCGAGCTCACGCTCGGGGCGGGAGAGACCCTGCTGCTCTATACCGACGGCGTGATCGAGGCGGGCAGGCCGGACCGCCTGCTCGGCGAGGAGGGGCTGCTCGAGCTTTGCCGGGCCGCGCCCGGCCTAACGCTTGCGGAGTTTCTCGAGCACATCGAGCGCGCCGCACTCGACTGCGCGCAGGGTCGCCTGCGCGATGACATCGCGTTGCTGGCGCTGCGCATCGACGGTTGAGGCTCGCGCGGAAGCTACGCCGTGGAAGATAGGCGCGAGAGACCTACGCGAAAGGTCGGAAAACCGGCGCAGGCGCCGCGCAGAGCAAGCAGGTACGAAGCCAAACCCGTGCGCTAAGGTCTTGTCGATGAGGGAGGCGGGCAATCTGCTGATTGACGTGAGCGACGAGGGTGAGCGGATCGTGTTCCGGCTCGCTGGCGAGCTCGACCTCGCCAGCGTGCCGACGCTCGAGCACGCCGTCGAAAACGCGACGCTCGAGCATGCCACGGAGATCGTGCTCGATCTGCGCGGCCTGGAGTTCATCGACTCGACCGGCCTGCGCGCGATCCTGCTGCAGGACAAGCGCTCGGCCGAGCGCGGCCAGACGTTTGCGCTCGTTCGCGGCTCCGAGCAGGTGCAGCGGCTGATGGACGTGACCCACGTCGACGAGCATCTAAAGATCGTCGCCTCGCCCGAGGAGATCCTCCCTTAACGGGACCTCTGATCCTCGGCCGGCCGCGCGTACACCTGCGCGAGACCGGCTCGACCAACGACCGTGCGCGCGTGCTGGCGCAGGCGGGCGCCCCGCACGGCACGCTCGTCACCGCCTCCTCGCAGAGCGCCGGGCGCGGGCGTCAGGGCCGACGCTGGTCGGCGCCCGCGAACAGCGCACTGTTGATGTCGCTGCTGCTGCGAGCCGGTGCTTCGGGCAGCACACCACCACAGCAACCGCCGCAGCTCCTGCCGCTGATCGCGGCGGTGGCGATTTGCGACGTGACGGGGGCAGAGTCCCTGATCAAGTGGCCTAACGACGTCGTGCTCCCATGCCCGGACCCAGACTCAGACCCGAAGCGCCCCCCGCTGGCCAAGCTCGCGGGCATCCTCGTCGAGGGGCGCCCGCAGGCGGGCTGGGCGTTGCTGGGCATCGGCCTGAACGTGGCCGTCCGCCTCGAGCAGTTGCCCGCCGAGCTGCGGGCGGGCGCCGCCACGCTCGGCCACGACCGCGGCGCGATCGAGCCCACGCTCGAGCTGTTGCTCGCCGCGCTGGCGCAACGGCTGGCCGAACCAGCGGAGCGCGCGCTCGATGCCTGGCGCGCGCGCGACGCGCTGCACGGGCGCGAGATCGCATGGAACGCCGGACGGGGACGCGCGCGCGGAATCGACGCGGCCGGGCGCCTGCTCGTCGAGCTCGACGGCGGCGGACAGGTGGCTCTCGATGCCGGGGAGGTGCACTTGAGCGCCGTCGGCTGAGCCCTGCTCGCTCGGCTGAGCCTTACTCGGTCGTCGGGCTCTGCTCACGAGGCCGGGCTCCATCGCCCGGCCAGACTCCGACCGCCGGTCGCGCCCGATCAATCCTCGGCGTGGTCGAGCGCCTCCTCGACGCCCCGCTGCAGCTTCTCGCCCGCTCCCGGCGCCAGCGCGCCGCCACCGTCGTTGCCCGTCGCCGCGGACGCGTTCGAGAACGCCTCGGTGAGCACCGCGTCGCTCGGGGTCTGGGATCCGACCTTGGACCTGGCAGCGCCGCCCCGCGCGCGGTTCTGCCCGGCATTGCTCGCCGCGGCCCCACCCCGCACGTTGTTCTGCTGCCCGCCGCCGCCGTTCTGCCCGCCGGCTCCCTTCGACCCCTTGCGCCGCCGCCGCGCGTTGCGCGCCCGGCGCTTGGGGAAGTTGCGCAGCAGCTCGCGGGCGAGCGCCGGGGGCTTGCGCGCCATCCGTGTGCGCGCGCCGCGCAGTGCCTCCTCGGCCTCGGGCGTGTGCGCGAGCGCGGCGGCAAGCAGCGCCGCGGACAGGCGCCGGTCCTGCTTGCGCGCGGCGTGGATCAGCCGCCGCGCGTTGCGCGCGTGCGCGCCACCGGCGGAGTTGACGAGCAGGCCGAGCAGCCGCTTGGTCTCCGGCCAGCGCTGCACGGCGTACTCCTCGTGCACGTCGCGCGTGTACTCCGCCAGGCGCCAGATCCAGGCGTTGGCCTGGTCGCGGCGACCGATCCGCCGCTCGACCAGCGCGCGGAGCATGATCTTCGACGCTTCGCGGCGCTCCTCGCGCGGCCAGCCGCCGATGATGTCGATCGCCGTGTCGAACGTGTCGGGGTCGCCCAGCGCGGGGATGTCGGTCAGGGCGCGCAGGCGCAGCTGCGCGTTCTTGTTGCGCTGCACGGCGGTGATGAGGAAACGGCTCTTGAGCTCGCCCGTGCGATCGAAGTGGAGCATCGCCCGCGCCCGGCGCCAGCCGTTGGGCGCCACGCGCGCACCGGCCAACGCCGCCCAGACGTGCTGCTCGCCGTAATCGAGGTGCTCGACCGCGATCCGCCAGAGCTCGCGCTCGAAGACCTCGAAGCGCCGCTCCTCCTCGGCGCACACAGGCAGCACACGCCGCTCGACGCGCATCCGCCGTCCGCGCCCGCGCCTGACCGGGCCGACGACGATCGCACCGCCGCGGTAGACGTCGCGGTCGAGCAGCGAGTGGAGCGTCACGACGGGATCGTCGTGCTTGGTCGCGGGGTGCACGAAGTCGACGACCAGGCCAGCCTCCTTGCCGGGGTGCCGGCGTGTGACGCGCCCGACGCGCTGCTGGTAGATACGCTTGGAGGCGGTCGGCGCGAGGTGCACGCAGACGGTCGCGCGCGGGCTGTTCCAGCCCTCGGCGAGCAGCTGCGCGTTGATCAGCACGTCGATGTCGCCGCGCTCGTAGCGCGCGAGGATGCTTGCGAGCTCGCGCTTGGGCGTCTCGCCGGAGACCGCCTGCGCCTTCAGGCCCTCCCCGCGGAACGCCTCGGCGAGGTTGTAGGCGTGACGCACACCGGCCGCGTAGACGACGCCGGGGACGCCGTTGAAGCGCGTCTTGTAGAGGTTCGCAGCGGCCATGTTAAAGGGCTGCTGGTCGAGCAGCTCGGCGAGCTCCTCCTGGTCGAACTCGGTGTCAACCTCGCCGCGGCGCAGCGGCACCTTGGCGATCGTGCGCACGCCCGTGCCGGGTGAGATCCGCACGCAGCGAAGCGGCGCGATCACACCGCGACGTGCTGCCTGCGCGAGATCGAAGCGCGAGGTCTGCGTCGGGAACAGGTCGGTCACGTGGCGTGCGATCAGCGCGCCGGTGGCGGTCATACCGATGAAGATCGGGCCCGTCCAGGCGCGGATCGCGCCGCTCGTCTTCTCACCGAGCGCCGTATGTGCCTCGTCGCAGATCACGATCGTGTAGGCGCTCGAGATCTTGCCGGCGTTGCGCACGAACCACTGGTAGGTCTCGACAGTCACTGGACCCTTGGTCGAATCCTCGCCGGCGAGCAGCGGTCGGGAGATGCGCTTGGCGTAGCCGCGATCGCGCAGCTCGCCGTGGAACTGGTCAACGAGGTTGCGCCGGTGGGTGAGGATCAGCACCCCACCGGTCTGGGAGGCCTCGACGAAGCCGAGCGCCGCGACCGTCTTGCCGGCGCCGGTGGCGTGCTCGAACCAGAAGCGCTTGGCCGCGTTGGGGTCCTCGGGCTGCTCGGCGAGCGACTCCTCGTCGTCGTCCTCTTCGACCCAGTCGCGCGGCTCCTCTTCGGAGTCGGAGTCTGTCTGCAGCTCGGACTCCTCCTGATCCTCCTCGGCGAGCGGGTCGATCTCCTCCTCGAGCTCGTCGTCCTCCTCTTCGTCGTCGTCCTCGTCGGGCGCGGCGCGCTGCACGGGACCGAGCTCGTCGTCGTCCTCTTCGTCCTCGTCGCCTTCTTCATCGGGTTCGTCGTCAGGCTCGTCGTCCTCGCCGGCGAGAGCGGCGCGCGCCGAGTCCTCGTCCGGGGACTCCGCGGCTGGATCTTCCGCGTGCCCGTCCCCCTCGGGGCCGAAGATCTCAGCCGAGGCGAGCAGCTCCGGCGAGGCCGCGGCACGGCCGTTGCCACCGTTCTCCGCCGCGGTGCTGCGCAACGCCTCGGCGAGCAGGGCGGTGAGCGTGCCCGAGAGCGCATCGACCTGGTGCGCGGAGAGCACGGTGCCATCGACGAGCTTCGGCTCGTCCTCGGAGAGCACGCGTTCGAGGCCGAGCAGCAGCGAGAACTCGCGCCGCCAGGCGGTCGAGGGGTGCTTGGCTTTCGTGTCGAGCTCGGCGAGCGCCTGATCGAGAGCGCGCCGGCGCGGCGTGCCGGCCGCGAGCGCGACCGCGGGATCCTCGCCGTCGTGGAGGAAGTGCTCGCGCACGAACTTACCCGCGCGAGCGATGTCGGCGGAGGAGGGGATGGACGCGGCCGCGAGGGCCACTGAAGTGGGCTCGGCCATAAAGGCTCTGGACAACGAGACGAGCCGCCGTAGAAGGAGCTTCGACGTGGCTCGGAAAAGACCGGCGCTCAGCCGGCGAGATTTGCCGGGTGCTGTGAGCAACCCGGCCCCTAGTTCCCTTCAGGATATAGCAGGTCGCGGTGGGATAGAAGGAAATCCCGCCCACCCGACATCTGCGACCCTTATCGAAAGTGCCCGAGAACCGCCGCCCGCAATCCGAGAACCGCCGCCGCCCACAATCCGGTACCCCCCGCGCACAGCCCGAGGATCGTCGCCCACAACCCAAGAACCGCGGCGCGCGACGCGTGCTCATGGCGCTCAGCGGGCTTGTCCTGGTGGCGCTCCTTGCGATCGGCATCGTCCAGCTGGCGGGATCCGCGCAGACGCCGCCGGGGCCCTCGGGGCTGACCGTCGCGCAGATGCGGGCGCGCCTGGTGGGCTCGCCAGCGCCGCTGGCGGCGCTGCACGCCCAGGCCAGCGAGCTGCTCCCCGGCGACGCGCGCGCGCTCGACGCCCGTCTGGCGGCGCTGCACTCCTATCCGGTGGTGATCAACAAGTGGGCCTCCACGTGCGAACCGTGCCGCGCGGAGTCCGGCGTGTTCCAGCGCGTCGCCGTGAACCTCGGGCGCGAGGTCGCGTTCATCGGCCTGGACTCGGCCGACCCGACGCGCGGCGAAGCGGAGTCGTTCCTGCGCACCTTCCCGCAGAGCTATCCGAGCTACTACGACCAGAGCGGGCGGCTCGGGGTGGCGGTCACCGACTCCGCGTTCACGCCCGTGACGGTCTTCTACGACCGCGCGGGCGGGCGCTACATCCACCAGGGACCGTATCTGAGCGTGGCAAAGCTCGAAGCCGACGTGCGCCGCTATGCGCTGGCGGCCTGAAACGACGATGAGCGGAGAGATGCCAGAGATGAAGAACCGAGATGCCCAAGTCCGGGGCGAGATGCCCGAAGTGAGGATCGACCCGCTGAGCGGGCATCGGACGATCGTCGCCGGCGAGCGCTCCAAGCGCCCGGGGGGACAGCCGACGTGCGCGCCGCCGGAGCCGATCGACGTAGAGCGCGACCCATTCGCCGAGGGCCACGAGGACAGGACCCCGCCGGAGCTCTACGCGGTGCGCCCCGGGGGCGGCCTGGCGAACTCGCCGGGCTGGACAGTGCGCGTGGTGCCGAACCTCTATCCCGCGCTCACGCCCGCGGACGCCGCCGACGCGAACGTGACCGGGGCCGGGATCGCGGCCGGATCCGGCCGAACAGAGATCGCCGCGGAACCGGCGCGCGGCAAGCCGGAGCTGTTCGCATCGCTGCCGGCGACGGGCGCGCACGAGGTGATCGTGAACGGACCGCAATCGGTGCTGTCGCTGGCGGAGCTGGAAGTCGAGCAGGTCCTCGCCGCGGTCGAGGTGTGGCGCGCGCGCATGCGCGCGCACGCCAGCAGCGCCTACCTGCAGCTAATCGTGAACGAGCGCCGCGAGGCGGGGGCCTCGCTGCCGCACACGCACGCGCAGCTCTACGCGCTGGACTTCGTACCGGCGCTCGTCGCCCGGGAGCGCGAGCGCGCGGGCGCGTATACAGCGCGTACGATGGGCGGGAGCCTGCTCGGCGACCTGCTCGCCGAAGAGGTCCGTCTGCGCGAGCGGGTGATTGCCGTCGACGAGGAGGCGGTGCTGCTCGCTCCGTACGCGTCGCAGCTGCCGTTCCAGCTGATGCTCGTCCCGCGGCGCCCGCGGGCGCGCTTCGAGGACGATGGGCCGTCCGGGGCGGCGCTCTTGCACAACGGCCTGCGGCGGCTGGCGCGGCTGTTGGGATCGAACCCGCCGCTGAACCTCTACGTGCGCACCGCTCCGCTCGGCGCCGAGCACTTCTGCTGGCGGATCGACGTGCTCCCGCGGCTGACGCACCTCGCGGGGCTCGAGCTCTCGACCGGGGTCAACCTGAACATCGTCGCGCCCGAGCACGCGGCGGCTTTGCTGCGCGACGTCTGAAGATATCGATCCTGCGGCGCATGCGCCGCAGGCGGGGGCGCACATGTGCACCCCCGAGGGAGGGCCGCATGCGGCCCTCCCGGACATGCCGCATGCGGCATGTCCTTCCCAGATAGTCTGCGTGCAGATGCCTCCCGAGGAACGCTTTGTCCCGCGCTTTGCCGCCGAGCCTCCACTCGAGGAGCTGCCTTACGGGCGCTGGGCGGAGCGGTTGAGCGCGGAGTTTCTCAGCGCGTGCCTGGCGCTCGACGGCGATGGGGCCGACCTCGGCGAGCCCGGGAAGATCAGGTGGTATCCCGATCGCAGCTGGAACGGGAGGACGTACGTGCCGGGGACGTCGATCACGGCGAACGGGTACGAGCTGTTTGGGCACGTCAGCTTCGTCGGGGCGACGGAGGGCGACGATCCGAGCGACTTCACCACGCTGGTCGACTTCACCGAGGAGACGGCCGAGCGCAATCCCGACTGGAAGCTCGACCTCTGCGACGAGGTGATCGGATCGTGGCGCGGGCACAACGGGGCGGTCGCGGCGATGACGCTGATCTGGGGGCGGCCGCTGATCTCGGGTGGGGCGATCGTGACCGCCGAGCTGGCCGGCCTCGCCGTCGATCAGTGCGAGCTGCACGAGGAGCGCTTCACGCTGATCGCACCCGACGACTACCGCCACGACCTGCTCGAGATCAAGCTGTTCGCGGCACGCGGCGAGGAGCTCGCGTGCGAGTCGCTGTACACGGGGGACGACGAGGGCGAGGCGGGGGACGAAGAGGACGAGGGCTGAGGGTCGCTGAGGGGAACCGCCGCTGCTTCAGGGTCATGCCAACGCCCCCCAAGCCCGCGCATCGTCGATCCGTGAGCCTGCCGGCTGGCCAGATCTACCTGCACGACCTCTCGGCGAAGGCCAACCACCGGATACCGTTCCAGGACGCGCTGATCGCCGCGACGGCCGCGAACAAGGACCTGACCGTGCTTCATTACGATGGTCACTTCGACATCCTCAACAAGGTGCTCGGCTTCGAGCATCGCTGGGTTGCCGCACCAGGATCGCTGAAGAAGGTATGAGGAGATAGCATCACCACCGGATTCACCGGAGGAGACGAGACCGAGGCGGCCGTGGGAGGCGACCTCGTAGCCCGAGCACGTCGTTCGCGACGAAGTGGACCGTGCCCGGTCGGCGTGGTCGCTGACAGCCAGTCATCGGAGTCGATCGCGCCAGAGAAGTGGCCAACAGCCGGCGGGCCCCTGAATCGGGCCCGGCGTTTGAGCCGGCCCGTGGGCCTATATCGACCCACGGGCCTATCTGACGTCCCTACCGCCGCACGCGCCGCACGCGCCGTATGCGCTCCATCATGTGCTCCGCGTGCGCCCCGCCCTGCGTCGTGTGCGCCGGGCGTTACCGCGGCTTACCGCTCTCGACTCAGACGTAACTGATGGTCACGGGCTTTTCGGTGACCAGCTTGAGGCTGCCTTCCTCGAGCATCGTGTTTTCCAGCCACTGCAGCTCACTGGTCCCCGGCTTTAGGTAGAATTTTATCGGTGACTGTTTTTCGCCGCTGATTTCATACGTCAGCGTTAGTTCTGAGGTTTTTGTGTTGTCCGGCGACACCATGCCGATGATCCCGCCGGTGAGCGGCGAGAAGCCTTTGAAGTTGGTCACAAACGCCGTGCCTTCCGCCGGTTCGAGTCGCAGCGCCGGCATCGGGATCCCTTTCGCCAGACCGAGCTCTCCCTTGAGGGTGGTCGTCGCGAATTCTTTGTGAAACCCGCCTTCAGTGCTGCATTCCTTGTACGTCTCGGTTGCGTAGGCTTCTTTACCGTTGATGAATTCGCCCCTGATAGTGGCCTGATTGCACGCCCAGACGGAACCGAAGGTGTCTTTGAAATGGACGCTTCCGGTCTTCGATTCAAACCTGACCGGGGCCGGTGTGATTTCGACTTCTTCCCAGGTTCCGCGGCCATCGCACTACCCGTCAGCGCGCCCGTGAGCAGCAGCGCCGCGGGCGTTGCGAGCATTCCCTTATACATGAGCTTCATCCGATCTTCCTTTCTTCGTTTATCGGAATCCCGTCCAGGCCGCAGAAGAGCGACCCGGATCGGGCTCGCGTCTCACCACACGGGGTCGGGCCCCCGCCAGAAACCGCGTGGTGGCGTTCGGTCATTGATAGCCGCGATGCGCGCGCGGCGCTACGTCGATTTGTAGTGTGCGGCGCTCCTCGACACTCCATTTCGCCACATGGATGCCCCTGTGTTTCTATTAGCGTGAATCGGGCTTGGCAGCCGAACGCTCGGGCTCGGTAACCGGATGTCCGGGCCTGGCAGCAGCCGAACGCCGTGCGCCCGTTTCGTCCAGCTCACGCAGGCACAGCGCGATCCCCCGGGCCGGCTCCCCACACGCACACACCACACCCTCGATCGACCCCAGCACGCCCAGCGCACGATCCAGCTCAGAGCGCCCGGGGACAGTCCTACCGCCGACCCACCCCCACACCACCTCATCGCCATCGGACACGCACAACAACGGACGCTCGAGCACACCCGCGAACCCAAGCACCGCCTCCCGCGCACGCGCCCCGCGCGCGATCACACCCAGATGCCAACCATCGAGCGCATACCCCAACCCCGCGTCGCGCTCACCACCCTCGCGCCCGACCACACCCTCGGCATCGCCCCCATCCCCATCCCCATCCCTATCCCTATCGCCGTCCCCATCCCCATCCTCACCTTCGCCCTCACCCTCCAACAGATCTCGCACGCGCTCGAACAAACGCCACCCCGGCGAACCGTCGCCGCCCTGCAGCTCACGCCCGTACTCCGCGGCGATCGCCACCAGCAACCGATCGAGCACACCGAGCTGCACCCGCGCGATCTCACCCAACATCTCACCACCACCCGGCACGCTGCGACGCCCGACCTCCTCCACCACCAATTCCCCCAACAACGTGTGCCCCGCGACATACCGCCGCAACACCGTCTCCAAACCCACACCCGCCCGCGCCGCCCGACGCGCCTGCACCAACACCGCACCCGGAACCGCCGCCGCCTCCACATCCCCCAGCTCGATCGCCTCGAGCACATGCCCCACAGCCGCCGCCACAGCCTCCCGCAACCCCGCCACATACCGCGCATCGCCGCCGCCCGCATGACCAAACGCATCGCCGCTCACCCGCGCAAAGATCAACCCGATAAAGCCCCCTTCACGCGCACGCAACCGCGCGGGCACACCAGGCGAGCCTACCGCCGAAACTGTCGCCGCGCCCTGCGCTCGCATGCCCGTTTCCCACTACCGTTGATTTCACCAAGCGAGGCCCCCGTCGTGCCATTGAACAGCTCGACACGGTCATGACCCGAATCCGCGACATAAACAACCCCGGTCGCTTCATTGACGGCCACCCCATCCGGTTCCTTGAGCAGCCCCGAGCCAAATTCACGGGGGGTGGTCACATGGCCCCGCTGTTCGGCCAGAGCAGAGGCGGGGGTGAGAGTCAGTGTGAGTGAACACACCGCGATGGCGAGACCCGTGAGGAAGATCGACCTATGAGCGTTCAACATGACTTCCTCCACTGGTGGGATTGGCTGGTAGGTTCTGGAGAGTGGCCCAGCCGCCATCCGGGTGACTTGAGAGATCGATGGTGGGAGCGTTGCGGCCAGCCGAAGGGGTCTCTACAATGGAGACGATGCCCAAAGACGAGAACATCGACGCTTCGAGCAACGGGGCGTCCAGCAACGGCGCAACACCCGATGGGGTCTGGCTGCATGGCTTCGTTAACGAGGCGGACCGTCTGGAAGTCGAGGCCCAGCACGCTGCGTTCAAAGAGCTTGGCGAAGAACTGGAAGCCGAAGGCGTCAACGGCACCGCGGAGCTCGAGAAACTTCTGGCCAAAGCGGCCACCTGGTCCACCGGCCCAGCGTGACCCGCGGGGAACGCCGCGACTTCCTGCTCGATAGTGGGGCGGTCAGCGCGCTCGCCGGCGATGACAAGGTGCTCGACGGCTACAGGCGACTCTTGGAGCTTGCCGGCGGCGGGTCGCTGCACATTCCGAGCCCTGTCTCGAGCGAGATCCATACCGGCGACCCCAGGTACGACGCTCTCGTACACCGGATGGTGAAGCGGATCAATCGCCGCGGCGTGGAGGTCTATATCCCCGGTAGTGTCGAGCTCGACAAGCGTGCCGGGGAACTGCGCTACCTCGCCCAGAAAGCCCTCGACGAGGCCAACCCGGGAAAGCCCCGAAAGCCCGGCGACGAGATCACCGGTGTGGACGGTCAGGTCGTCGCGATCGTCGAGCAACGCAGCTTTCTTTATGCGGTCACGATTTTCACGACGGACCCCATACACATTCGAGCCCTCGTTGACGCCACTGGCCGCAAGAACATCGACGTCGACACGCCTCGCTAGTCGTCCCCCGGAGGTCGTCACCTTCGTTTCGCCCGCTTCTTCCCCTTCCCCCGCCGAACGCAACGCCCCTTCTTGTCCTTCACAAAGTGCTTCTTGCACCGAACGACCTTCTTCACAACCTTTTTCACCGCCGGCGTGCTCCCCGGCGCGGGCGGGGTCAACTGATTCCCCGCCCCCGAGAAAGTAAACGAGCTCGGCGTCAGCGATTCGGGCGGAGTCACGGGGCTCTGACACGCATCCCCCTGGCATTCCACAGGCTTCGATTCCTGCTGTTCGATCCCGCCCACCCGCGCGTCGTAGATGTCATAGCTCGTGTCGGTGTCGTGCTTTGACAGCTGGGACTTGGTCAGGAAGAACACGTCGTTCCCGTTTTCGCTCGCGTCGAGGAAGCCCGATTCTTCACCGGATTCACCGGAGGAGACGAGCCCGAGGCAGCCTTTCTCGGCGGGAACGTAGCCCTCGCTGCCCCCACTGCCTTCCCCACCACTGCCTTCCCCACCACCATTTTCCCCACCGCTGCCTCCACTGCCTTCCTGACCACTTTCCCCACCGCCCGCCTGGCAGGACCCCACGCCAACGGGCTCGTACTCGTACACGTCCTCGGTCCCGTTGGTATCGCGTGGCAGCAGGCTGTCGCTTGAGTCGAAGAAGATGCGTCCGTTGGCGTCGAGGTAGCGGGGTTGTTGCTCTGATTCGCCGAGTTCCACGGGGGTCCATGCCGGTATGGAGCCGGCCAGCCACACCTTGTTCGGCCATACCGCGGCGCCCGCGGCTCTGCCCTGGTTCAGCTTGGCGTATTCGACGCCGTGGGGGCGTTCTCCGGTGGGGTTGCACGACACGCATGTGAGGCCGCCCGCCGCCTGTGAGGATTCCGCGCCCGCTGCCCCCGCCGGTGGTGCGTGGTAGAGGTAGACCTCCTCGTCGCGCACCGCGATGTTCGCCGCGTCGCGATTGTCATAGCCCGTCAGCGAGCGCTGCGACATGAACGCGAGCCATTCGCCGTCGTTCGTCACGCGGGCGGTCAACCGGGTCAGGGACTCGATTTCCCCACCCCAGTCATCGACGTCCTCGCCGGAGAGCACCGCGATCAGCACCGGTTCGCTCAGCTTTTCGTTCCACATGTACAGGTTGCACGTGGTGTTCGGGTTCGGCCGACCGGTACAGTCTCCCTGTAGCGCGTGTTCGCCCGTGGGCGAAGGCGTCTTCGTCAGGACGCCGTTGGCGACGAAGTACACCAATCCGCCGGTCTGCGAGCCGCCGATCGCCTCCCCGAGCACGTCCGCCGAGCTACCGTCCAGCGGGGGCGTCAGGTCTTTCAGCAAGCACTTTGGTTTGGTTTCTTCTCCGGTTTTTTCGATCACGACTTCGCACTCGTACAGGTCGGCGCCCGCTTCACCGGCGTCTGCGGTCAGACGCTGCGTATCGGTGAAGAACACCTTCGATCCGTCGGCCGTCGCGAACTGGAACATCGGTTCCACACGGCCTTCCCCGCTCTTACCGCCCGCTTGCTGCTGGACGGTGTCCACCTGCGCGCTGCGTTCCGACGAACGACCCCACACGAACAAATGATCGCCGCCACCGCTTTCAGACCACACGACCCGCGATCCGTCTTCGGAGATCGCGCCACGCAACGAGCGTTCGTGCGAGCCCAACCGGGGCGCCGTGTTTTCGCCGCCCACGATGCTCCCGCCCGGTAGCACGCTGACCGGGTACACCTGCCCGCCGTACCACTCATACAGCGCTTCGGGCGAGGCCCCGGCGAGCAACGGGCTCTTCGAGCGCAGCACGACCGCCGACAGCGACGGGTTCGCGCCCAGCGGAGCAGCCGCACAAAAAACGATGCCCGCCCGGCACTCGCTTTCATCGGCGACTTCGACGCCCGCTTCGACGTCCGCGTGTTCTCTGACGAGCGGTTCGCATTCCCCTTCGCCGGGACACCCCGACAGCAGCGCCTGATAGGACGGCTGCGTGGGCGTCCCCGAGGACTGCGGCTCACACGCGCCCGAGAGACCGGCCAGCAGCGGGCTGACTTCACGCGCGCCGGGCGCCAGTCCCGGCACGAAAGCGCCCAACGGCCACGCCAAGCCCGCTTGCAGATCGCTCGCGAACGCGCGATATTCCTGGCCTTCCCCGAGCGAGACGCCGGTGGCCCCGGAGTGCGCCAGCGCGAGGTCGCACGACGCCCACCCGTTTTCGCCGCGGACCGAGAGCGCCTGCACCTTGTTCGTGTTGCCCGCCGGATTGGCTTCGGTCGGCGCGGAGGCCAGATACGTCAGCGCATCGCCGTCGGCCGCCGCCTGGATCACCCCCGTTTCCGCGATCGGCTCGATCTGCGCGCCGTGCTTGTCCGGTGGCGTCACCAATTCCCACCCGCGTTCGTCGAGCAACCCGCCGGGGAACGACGACTGCGTAATAAACGTCAATTCTTCACCGTATTCCGGAGCCGCGGGAGGTTCGTCGTACCTGTTGTACGCGCTCAGGAGATAGTGATAACGCGTACCCGCCATAAGCCCCCGCAAGCTCGAGCTCACGCCCACCGGTCCGTATTCGTCCGGCACGCTCCCCGTAACGCTGTGCCCGTACTGCGCGCCCGCACACGACCCTTCCAGCGGACACGGCCCG
The DNA here is from genome assembly GCA_963774785.1 of uncultured Solirubrobacterales bacterium. GTDB lineage: Bacteria > Actinomycetota > Thermoleophilia > Solirubrobacterales > Solirubrobacteraceae > Palsa-744. The sequence goes on from CAVZGH010000001.1 coordinate 438,314, forward strand.
TATTCAAACACGTATGTCGTTTCCCCTTCGCCCGGTTCGGTGCGGGGATTGATCCTCGCCGACAGCTTCGCGCCGTCGCTGGTCACTTCCGCGGCGAACCCGCTGCCCGGCTCGACCTTCGGCGCCTGCGACGGTTCGGGCCCGTACACATCGACCACACCCGCATTCGCGTTGGCCGCAAACACCCCCAGCGACACGCAATCGGCCGCCACGCCATAACCCACGCCCAGACCCTGCGGTTCGACTCCATCCACCACCGGCAACGATTCCACCAGACCGCCCGCACCTTCAAACCGATCGATCCCCGTGCCCGTATCGACATACACATCGCCCGAGCACGACTCCCCGCCGATACCGCCGAGCGCCCCTTCGTAAAGCGGCGGCACGACTTCACCTTCTTTGACTTCACCACCGGCGAGCAGCTTCCCGTCCAAACCGTACACGACCACCCTGCCCGCGAACCCCTGCACGACAAACACCCGCCCCCCGGCCGCAGCCAGCCCGGGCTCAACAAAACCAACAGTGCGCTCGGTCCCAGTGAACCCCGTCGGCGTACCGGATCGCGCCAACATCCCATTGTGCACACCATCAGACAGGCGATACACGCCTTCCCCCGTCGCCGCTGCCGCTTCGGAAGTCTCGGCGCTAACCAACACATCCCCATCCGCTTCGACCGCCACACCCTCCAGCGCGTAGAATTCCCCCCGGTTCAGCCCCAGTGTCCCAGCCGCGATCTGCCCCACATACGCCCCCGTCGCCGAATACTTGTCCACGACTTTGTGCCCCGAATCCAACACATACACATCCCCATACGAAGGATCGAATTCCTTACACGTCTTTGGTTTCGACGTTTCAGTCAACTTCGGACGCTGCTGCTCACACGAATTATCCACCGCGATCTGCGTAGGATCGGAGAATTCCCCAGTTTTTTCTTCACCCGGCTCCCCACCAGACCCGGCTTCCCTGCCTTCAAAAAGTTCTTTTTCGTGTTTGACATTTTCTCGTTCCAACTTCCCGCTGCCGTTGAATTCCCCAACCAGCGTCCCCGTCGAGCCGTCGAACATCGCCACACGGTCATGACCCGAATCCGCGACATACACAACTTCTGTCGCTTCATTGACAGCCACCCCGTCCGGTTCCTTGAGTAGCCCCGAGCCGAATTCACGAGGCGTGGTCACATGCCCCCGCTGTTCAGCCAGGGCCGAAGCGGCCCCCAGGGCGAGGAGGCAGAGCGCGGCAAGCAGCGCCGCGAGCGACGTGCAACACCGCGCGCGTGCATGTGTCGCCAAACCTCTTGTACCCGATAAATGGTCTATCCTGGACGTAATGGCCACACGCAAGAAAACCCGCAAAGCACCAGACAAACGGCCCGCGTCCGCGACCGGTGACATACCCGCGTCGCGCCGCCTACCGTTCGACACCATCATTGGCAACCAACCCCTCCTTCGGGCGCTAGACTCACCGGCATGACGACCAAAGAGCGCCTGCACGCACTCGTGGACGAGCTCTCCGAGCAAGAGGCCGACGAGGCCTTCGAATACATCGTGTCGCGCCTGGAGCGCACGTCCTCAGTCGCCGCCGCAAGCGAGAATGGCGTCACAGACGAGCCCGACGACGCGATGGCACCGCTGCCGGAGGGTTGGGGCGAGACCTTGACAGGCGAGCCCATGCCAAATGTGGTAGCGGCCGTCAGACGCTCGCGCGAAGGCCACTGAGAACGGCTAGTACAGTCGGTCGTACTCGTCGTGCGTGCCGATGAATTCCCACACGATGTGCACTTCGCCGTCCTTGACGGACTCGCCAACCCTGAAGACGGCTCGCAGACCATCGCCGAAGCTGATCGACCAAGCATCGTGACCGGAGAGCTTGTGCAGCCGCAGTGAGGGATGCAGCGGCGGCGTGAACCCGTGAGCCCGGAGTTCGGCGACGAACAGGTCGCGCGCCCGGAAGAACTGCCTGCGTTGCTGGGGCGTGAGACGAACGACCATCCGGTCGAAGGCCGCCGTACTCTCGTATGTCGGCATAGCCGGCTAGTCCTCTGGAGGAGTGCCCTCTGGAAGAGCGCAGAGTTCTTCGATTGCCGCGTCGAACTCCTCGGTCGAGTAGTAGATCCGGCCCTCGTTGTCGCGGATCCAATCCTCCGAGTTGTAGCGACGGACTTCCAACACGACATCCTCGCCCGGTTGGATACCGGCCTCCTCCAGCTCCTGCGCGCTGAGCGCAACCTGCACGCCGTTGCCGTCAGTCTTGGCCTTCGTCGTAATGTGCTCGTCGGTTGAGGTAGCGCCAGCCATAAGCCCCGAAAGCTTAGCATCATTTCTCGCCCTTATGCCGCCTCTTCCCCGTCCCCTTCACGCCGTACTTGACCTGGGCGCTGTGTTCACAGGCCCTCCGCCTCGCCTTGGCTCGGTCTTTATGGCACTGCGTCAACGCCTTCGCAAGCTTCTGCTGCCTGGTCTCGGGTTTTTTCTTGACAGCCGGTTTCGGAGCGGGCCCCGGCGCCGGCGGGGTCAACTGGTTCCCCGCCCCCGAGAAAGTGAACGAGCTCGGCGTCAACGATTCAGGCGGGGTAACGGGGCTCTGACACGCATCCCCCTGGCATTCCACGGGCTTTGATTCCGGGGGTTCGATCCCACCCACCCGCGCGTCGTAGATGTCATAGCTCGTGTCCGTGTCGCGCTTTGACAGCTGGGACTTGGTCAGGAAGAACACGTCGTTACCGTTTTCGCTCGCGTCGAGGAAGCCTGATTCTTCACCGGATTCACCGGAGGAGACGAGCCCGAGGCAGCCTTTGTCCTGTGACAGGTAGCCTTCTCCACCTTCTTCGCAGGACCCCACCCCAACGGGCTCGTACTCGTACACGTCCTCGGTCCCGTTCGTATCGCGTGGCAGCAGGCCGTCGCTTGAGTCGAAGAAGATGCGTCCGTTGGCGTCGAGGTAGCGTGATTGGTATTGTGACTTTTCCAGTCGGAAGGGTGTCCATCCGGGGATCGATCCGGCGATCCAGGCCGTGTTGGGCCAGACGTTCACGCCGCCCGCGGTGCCGCCGCTGAGCTTGGCGTATTCGATGCCGTTGGGGCGCTCGCCGGTGGGGTTGCACGAGACGCATGTGAGGCTGCTCGCCGCCTGTGAGGATTCCGCGCCCGCTTCCGCCCCCGCCCCCGCCAGTGGTGCGTGGTAGAGGTAGACCTCCTCGTCGCGGTTGCCGCTGTGGGTGTCGCGGTTGTCATACCCGGTGAGCGAGCGGTTTGACATGAACGCGAGCCATTCGCCGTTGCCGCTCACACGCCCGGTGAGCTCGGTCAAGCTGCCCCAGTCGCCGTGGTCTTCGCCGGAGAGCACCGCGACCAGCGCCGGTTCTGTCTGTCCTTCGCTCCACATGTACAGGTTGCACTCCGTGCCCTTGCTCACCGTCGGCGTGCAATTGCCTTTTACGGGCGTTTCACCGGTCACGGACGGAGTTTTGGTCAGTGCTGCATTCGCGGCGAAATACACCTGGCTGCCGGATTCGCCGCCTCCGATCGCCTGGCCGAGCACGTCCGCCGATTCGCCGCCGGCCGCGGGGGTCAGGTCCTTCAACACGCACTTTCCACCGGTTTCTTCCACCACGATCGTGCACTCGTACAAGTCCGGTGCGTCATCGTTCGCGCCGGAGCCCTGCGTCAACTGCTGCGTATCGGTGAAGAACACGCGCGACCCGTCGGGCGTCATGAACTGGAATCCCGGATCGACCTGTCCCGACCCCGGCGCGTGTTCCTGCACCGCGTTGACCTGCACGCTGCGTTCGAGCTCTCGATCCCATACGAACAAATGCCCGTTGCTGGCGCGTTCTGACCACACCACCCGCGAGCCGTCCGCCGACACGGCGCCGCGCGAGGACGAGCCCGCGCCCGTTTCCTCGGTCCCCAGCACCGGATCGCCGCCCACCATGGCGCCGGTGGGGCTCACGCTGACGGGATACACCCGGTTGCCGTGGGGCTCATACAACGCCTTTTCAGGCGCGCCGACCACCAGCGGCGTGACCGATCGCAGCACGACCGCCGACAGCGATTCGTTGGCGCCCAGCGGTTCGGCCGCACAAAACGTTTGGCCCGCCCGACACTCGCTTTCATCGGCGACTTCGACGCCCGCTTCCACGTCCGCGTGTTCTCTGACGAGCGGTTCGCATTCCCCTTCGCCGGGACACCCCGACAGCAGCGCTTCATAGGAGGGCTGCGCGGGCGTCCCCGAGGACCGCGGCTCACAGGCGCCCGAGAGACCGGCCAGCAGCGGGCTGACTTCCCGCGCGCCCGGCGCCAACCCCGGCACGAACCCGCCCAGCGGCCACGCCAAGCCCGCCTGCAGATCGTTGTCGAACGCGCGGTATTCCTGACCCTCCCCGATCGACACGCCGGTGGCGGCGGCGTGCGCCAGCGCCAGATCGCACGACACCCACCCCGAGGCAGACCGATCGCCGGCGCCTTCGCCGGCGCCTTCATTTTCGACGGCGCCCGTGCCCGTCGCCAGGCGCCGCGAGAGCACCTGCACCTTGTTCGTGTTGCCCGCCGGGGTTTCTTCGGTCGGCGCGGAGGCCAGATACGTCAGCGCGTCGCCGTCGGCCGCGGCCTGGATCACTCCCGTTTCGAGCACCGGCTCGATCTGCGCGCCGTGCTTATCCGGTGGCGTCACCAATTCCCAGCCGCGTTCGTCGAGCAACCCGCCGGGGAAGGACGACTGCGTAATAAACGTAAATTCTTCACCGTATTCCGGCGCCGCGGGAGGTTCGTCGTAGCTGTTGTACGCGCTCAGGCGATAGTGATAACGCGTACCCGCCATAAGTCCCCGCAAACTAGAGCTCACGCCCACCGGCCCGTATTCGTCCGGCACGCTCCCCGTAACGCTGTGCCCGTACCGCGCGCCCACACACGACCCTTCCAGCGGACACGGACCGTATTCAAACACGTATGTCGTTTCCCCTTCGCCCGGTTCGGTGCGGGGATTGATCGTCGCCGACAGCTTCGCGCCATCGTCGCTCACTTCCGAGGCAAAACCACTGTCGGCCCTGACTTCGGGCGCCTGCGGCGGCGTCGGAGGATACACATCGACCACCCCCGCGTTCGTATTGCCCGCAAACACGCTCAACGACGCGCAATCGCCCGCCACGCCATAACCCACGCCCAGGGCCGGCGGTTTGGCGCCATCGGGCACCGGCAAAGCTTCGATCAACCCACCCGTGGAATCGAACCTCTCGATCTCAAGCCCCGTATCGACATACACATCGCCCGTACAAGCTTCACTCCCGATACCACCGAACAATCCTTCATACAACGGCGGGACTTTTCTCGCCACACCCCCTTCTTCGACCAAACCCCCCGCCAGCAACTTCCCTTCCAAATTCCAAACAGTCACCGCACCCGAGAACGTCTGATCGACAAACACCCGCCCACCGGCCGCGGCCAACCCCGGCTCCAGAAAACCCTCGCCACGCGTCGGCGTAAACGGCGCCGGCGCCCCCGCCGCCACGATCGCATTCGGCGCCCCATTGGACAACCGCACCACCCCTTCTTCGCTGGGCACGGACGCTTCGACGCTCACCAACACATCCCCATCCGCTTCAACGGCCACACCCCGCAGCGCTTCAGGTGTCGCCGCCCCCAGCGTTTTCGCCGTGATCTGCCCCACATACACCCCCGTCGCCGAATACTTGTCCACGACTTTGTGCCCCGAATCAAGCACATACACATCCCCGTAAGAAGGATCGAATTCCTTACACGTCTTTGGTTTCGACGTTTCAGTCAACTTCGGACGCTGCTGCTCGCACGAATTATCCACCGCGATCTGCGTGGGATCGGAGAATTCCCCAGTTTTTTCTTCACCCGGCTCCCCACCAGACCCGGCTTCCCTGCCTTCAAAAAGTTCTTTTTCGTGTTTGGCGTTTTCTCGTTCCAATTTGCCGCTACCGTTGAATTCCCCAACCAGCGTCCCCGTCGAACCGTCGAACATCGCCACACGGTCATGACCCGAATCCGCGACATACACAACTTCTGTCGTTTCGTTGACAGCCACCCCATCGGGTTCCTTGAGCAGCCCCGCGCCGAATTCACGCGGCGTGGTCACATGCCCCCGCTGTTCGGCCAGGGCCGACGCGGCACCCAGGGCGAGGACAGCTAGGCAGAGCGCGGCAAGTGTCATCGCGGTGAGGAGGGTGTGGCGTGAGCGGTTCATGAGTGCGCCTTCCTGGCGTGGGGTTGATGACGATGGCTTGTGGGTGCTAAAATTCGCGCCGTGACAACGAAGGAGCGTCTGCACAAAGTGATTGAGGAGCTTTCCGAGCAGGAGGCCGCGCGCGCTCTCGAGCTCGTGGAGCAGGAGCACGAGGACCCGATGATCGTCGCCTTCCGCGACGCGCCTGAGGACAAGGACGATGAGCCGCTGACCGCCGAGGAGGAAGCCGCGCTCGAACAATCGCACGAGGAGTACCGGCGCGGCGAATGGGTGCCGCTGGAGGAGATCAAGCAAGAGTTCGATCTGCAGTGAGCGAGGCTCCTTGGAGCCTGCGGTTCACGACTCAGGGCAAACGCGCCCTGCGTCGCCTCGATCCTCCCATACGCGCTCGTACAGTCGCCGCGCTCGAGCGCGTCACCGAGGACCCTCGTAGCGGGCAGCTGAGCAGACTTACCGGCCGCCCCGAGTACAAACTGCGCGTCGGCGAGTGGCGCGTCATCGTCGAGCTCGATCACCGAGCACGCACCATCGTCGTGCATCAAGTCCTGCCCCGCGGACGCGCGTACGACCGCTAGCGTCATTTCTTCCGCCGCTTCTTCCCCTTCGCCCGCACGCACTTGTTGTGCTTATCCCGCACCCTGCCCTTGGTGCACCGCTTGGCCTTCTTCTTCGCCTTGCCCTTGGTTTCGGTATTGCCCGTCCCCAGAGCCGGCGGGGTCAACTGGTTCCCCGGCCCACTGAAAGTGAACGAGCTCGGGGTCAACGATTCGGGCGGGGTGACGGGGCTCTGACACGCATCCCCCTGGCATTCCACGGGCTTTGATTCCGGGGGTTCGATCCCGCCGACGCGGGCGTCGTAGATGTCATAGCTCGTGTCGGTGTCGCGCTTTGACAGCTGGGACTTGGTCAGGAAGAACACGTCGTTCCCGTTTTCCGAGGCGTCGAGGAAGCCCGATTCTTCGCCGGATTCCCCGGAGGAGACGAGCCCGAGGCAGCCTTTGTCCTGGGACAGGTAGCCTTCTCCGCCTTCTTCGCAGGAGCCGACGCCCACCGGCTCGTACTCGTACACGTTGACGGTGCCGTTGGTGTCGCGTGGGAGCAGGCCGTCGGTCGAGTCGAAGAAGATGCGACCCGATTCGCCGAGATAGCGGGACTGATACTGCGCTTCATCGTAATGGAGCTGGACTGGTGTCCATCCCGGCACGAACCCGGACAACCACACACCGCCGGGCCATACCTTGGCGCCCGCGGCCTCTCCCCCGCTCAATCTTTCGTATTCCAAGCCGCTGGGGCGCTCACCGGTGGGATCGCACGACACGCACACGAGGCTCCCGGAACCGTTTGCGGGACCGCGATACAGGTAGACCTCCTCGTCGGGCTTGCCGCTGTGGATGTCGCGGTTGTCATACCCGGTCAGCGAGCGGTTGGACATGAACGCGAGCCATTCGCCATCGCCGCTCACACGCCCCGTCAAATCCCTCATCTTTGCATGTTCTCCACCCCAGTCGTTGACGTCTTCGCCGGAGAGCACCGCGACCAGTTCGACCGTGCCGTCGTGCCACTCATACAGGTTGCACTGCGCGTTGGCGGTCGGTCCCGATTGGCAGTCGCCTTTGACCGCCGTCTGCCCGGATACCGTGTTCGACGACAGCACGCCGTTGGCGACGAAGTAGATCGTGCTCGCGTCGTTTGAGTAGCCGAGCGCCTCGCCGAGCACGCCCGCCTGTTCGTGCGCCGCGGTTTCCGGGGTGAGGTCGCGCAACACGCACGCCGGTTTCGATTCCCCTTCGCCTTCGATCGTGACTTCGCACTCATACAGGTCGGCATGGTTCGCGTCGGCGCCGGAGTCCGTCGTCAACGCCTGCGTATCGGTGAAGAACACCTTCGACCCATCGGCCGTCGCGAACTGAAACACCGGATCGACGTTTCCCAGACCCGAGGCTTCTTTCTGGACGGTATCGACCTGCACGCTCTTACCCGACGCGCGATCCCACACGAACAAATGCCCACCAGACGCGTCTTCAGACCATACGACCCGCGACCCGTCTTCAGATACCGCGCCACGCGAAGACACGCCAGCCAACGACTGTGAACCCAACGCCGGGAAATGTGCCAACCCACCGACAATGCCGCCCCCCGGCGACACACTCACCGGATACACGTGCCCCCCGGACCACTCATACAACGCTCTTTCAGGCAGATCTTCGATCAACGGCAACTTCGATTGCAACACGACCGCCGACAGCGACGGGTTCGTCCCCAACGGTTCGGCCGCACAAAACACGTTTTCCTGGCAAAAGCTTTCTTCGGCGACCTCGATACCCGGTTCTACGTCCGCGTGTTCGCGCACGATCGGTTCGCACGGTTCGCCCACTTCCGGACAACCCGACAGCAACGCCTCATACGACGGCGAGGAGCCACACGACCCCGACAAGCCCACGAGCAACGGGCTGACTTCGCGCGCGCCCGGCGCCAACCCCGGCACGAACCCGCCCAACGGCCACGCTAAACCCGCCTGCAGATCATTGTCAAACGCGCGATATTCCTGACCGTCCCCGATCGACACACCGGTGGCCGCGGCGTGCGCCAGCGCCAGATCGCACGACGCCCACCCGTTTTCGCCGCGAACCGACAATACCTGCACCTTGTTCGTATTGCCCGCCGGACCGGCTTCGGTCGGGGCGGAAGCCAGATACGTGATTCCACTACCGTCGGCCGCCGCCTGGATCACACCCGTTTCCAGCAGGGGCTCGATCTGCGCGCCGTGCTTATCCGCGGGCGTGACCAGTTCCCACCCGCGTTCGTCCAGCAGCCCGCCCGGGAACGACGACTGCGTCGTAAATACCAATTCTTCGCCGAGCACCTGTTCGCCCGGTTCGGGGTCGTACTTGTTGTACGCGCTCAGGAGATAGTGATAGCGCGTATCCGCCGCCAAACCACGCAGTTCTGCGCTGATCCCCACCGGCCCGTATTCCGCCGGCACGCTCCCCGTCACGCTGTGCCCGTATGGGGCGCCGGCGCACGACCCTTCCGCCGGACACGGCCCGTATTCAAACACGTATGTCGTTTCCCCTTCGCCCGGTTCGGTACGGGGATTGAGCGTCGCCGACAGCTTCGCGCCGTCGTCGCTCACTTTCGAAGCGAACCCGCTGCCCGCTTCGATCTTCGGCTCCTGCGCGGGTTCCGGACCGTACGCATCGACCAGACCCGCATTCGCATTCGCCGCGAACACGCTCAACGACGCGCAATCGGAAACAACGCCATAGCCCACACCCCGCTGCGCAGGGACTGCTCCACTCGGCACCGGCAACGATTCCAGCGGACCACCCGAACCTTCGAGATGACCTCCTTCAAAACGATCTACCGCGACACCCGTGTCGACATACACATCCCCCGTACACGACTCGCTGCCAAGACCACCGATCGGGCCTGTGTAAAGAGACGGCACTTCCTGGCTATTTTCACCACTTCCAACGCGGCCACCAGCCAGCAAGCTACCTTCTAAGCCCCACACGGTTACGCTGGGCCCATCAGATAATTCTTGGTCGACGAACACTCGTTTATCGGCCGCGGCGAGACCTGGGAACACAAACGCGTTATCACCGGTTGGCGTGAATCCAACCGGATTGCCGGACACCGGCAACACGACATTCTGCGCTTTATTCGTCAATCGAAAGACACCTTCTTCACTGTGAGGCGGCCCGGTGAAGAAGTCCACAAGCACATTCCCATCTGCTTCTACCGCCACACTTTGCCTACCACGTATTTCTTCTTTGAATTTCAACGTTTTCTGTGTGATCTGCCCAACATATTTCCCCAAGGCCGTGTACTTGTCCACGACGTTGTGCCCACTGTCAACCACATACACATCGCCATTGGACGGGTCGAATTTTTCGCATTCAGCGCCCGTGAGCTTCGGTTTCTGCTGCTCGCAGGAATTGTTGACCGCGATCTGGGTGGGATCGGAGAACGCCCCCGTCGGTTCTTCATCGGGAGCGGTACCCCCACCGGCGGCCTTTTCTTCAGCTTCCAATTCCGCCCCCGGCGCCCCGCGTTTAACGAGCGTCCCACTGCCGTTGATTTCACCAAGCGAGGCCCCGGTCGTGCCATTGAACAGCTCGACGCGGTTGTTGCCCGAGTCCGCGACATACACAATTCCAGTTTCTTCATTTACCGCCACCCCATCGGGTTCTTTAAGCACGCCGGAGCCGAATTCACGGGGGGTCGAAACGTGCCCGCGTTGTTCGGCGAGCGCTGAACTGGCGCATACGTCGAGCACACCCAGGCAGGCGAGGAGGGCCGCGAGAGCGACGCGTCGAGTAACCACGACGCTCACCGACCGCTCTTCTTACCGTGCTTGCCCTTCTTGTGCTTCTTCTTGACCTTGGTTTTCTTAACGGCGGCCTTCGGGCATTCGGTGACGCCCACGGTCGTGGTCGTATAGCTCGGCGCCCCGTTCTGTCCAACGATTTCGGTGGGCATCTCAAGGCTCGTGGCTTTCGTCTGCTTGACGTTACGCGTGACGGTCTTCTTGCGCACATGCCCGTGCTTCTTGACCTTGACCGTGACCTTCTTCTTCACGGTCGTGGTCGTGGTGGGAGCACACAGGTTCCCGACCCCGGTCAGCGCCGAGAACGGCCCGTTGTGCAGTTCGACTTCAGCGGTCGTGAACGGAACATCAGGCAGCGCGCTGAACGTGGAAGACGTGATCCCGGATTTCGAGATGTACGTCTGCCCGACCAAGAGGACGGTGACGCCATCGCCCTGCAGGACGATCTCGAGGCTCGGGAACGCTTCGCCGCCGTGGCTGACGAAGTACATCGGTCCTTCCACGGGGACGGGGAGCAGGGGGGTGTGGACTTTCATGAACCCGATCCGCGACGCGACCGGGCAGTTGGCGGGGTTGGATTCGAACTGGGCCGAGGTGCACGCCTTCTGCAGCGTCGTCAACCGCGAGGGGAGTTGGACGGGGAAGCTCGATTTTGAACTTCTTGATGTCGGCCTGTTCGCCCTGGCCTTCGGGTTTGCTGACGTTGAGCTTGAAGCTCGTGCCTTCGGTTTTTGTTACCTTCCCCGAAACCGACGCGGTGACCTTCGGTTCGAATTTCAGGCTCGCGCAGTTCGTCGCCTGGTAGGGGGATTCCACCGTCGCGCGGGCGCCTTCGGCGGCGTTGAGCGTGCTCGACAGGTGCGTCTTTTCACAGCTCGTCGGGTTGATCGTGAAGTTCGGACGATCGATATAGACTTTGATGTCGCGCACGTGCGTGACGATGCCGTCGATGATCGTGGGGATCGGTTCGGAGGACGTCGGCTCGACGCTGACCTGCGCGGTCTGCGGGTCGATGTTCAAGCCGAAGCGCAACACGACCGTGCCGAGGTCAAACGGCCCCACTTTCGCGCTGGTGATGCTGACGATCGAGAACGGCGCGCCGCGGAACGGACCGGCGAGGTAGATCTTCCCGGGCACGTAGGCCAATACCTGGCCGACTCCCGTGCCGACCTCCGTTTTGCCGATCTGGCTTTCGCCCGGACACGACGGGTTCTGTTCCTCTTCGGCGCCCGACTTGTGCCGCGCGGCTTCGATCGCCTGCTCGGGGCAGTAGGGGATGCCCTTGAGGATGCCGGACATCCCGGGCGGCATCACGGTCGAGAACCGCGAGATCTCCTGTTCGGCGTCGTTGCGCGACAGGTTAACGTACAGCTCGCTGAACGAGCCCGCGTTGTTGTTGAGCATCCCCGCGGTGAGCCCCGGATGAAACGGCGGGGCGCCGCCCGCGGGACAGTTGCCGTCGAGCGTGAACGACGAGCCGTCTTCCAGCACGCCGAGTGGTTCTGACCACGGCGTCAGCAGCGCGACCGTTTCAAAGCTCCCGCACGTGGCGGGGGTGATCAGCGGCGCCTGCGCGCCTTCGCGGAAGTGGAAGTTGAAGTGCGAGAACGGCAGCTGCGGGTTTTCTTCAAACGTCGTGGTCAGCTGTCCCGGCGATTCGCAGGCCCTGCCGGCGATGACTTCGCCGACGTGTTCGCAGGGCGTGACCTTGCCCGCGAGCTTGACCAGCACGCCCGTTTCGGGGTTGCGCGCGACGATGTACAGCGCGACCAGCGTGCCGTTCGGGTGCGCGGGCGGTTCGGCGAACGGGTTTTCATACGGCTGGGCGATGAACACGTTGCCTTCGATTTTCTGCGTGAGCAGCGGCGTTTCGATCGAGACCGTCCCCAGCTTGGCTTCGTCGGGACAGCCCCTGCCTTCGCGCTTTTCCTGTTCTGACTTGGCCTGCAGTTCTTCTTCGCCGTACTGGTGTTCGCGACACCCGACCAGGCCGATGCCCGCCGAGGGGTCGATCGTCAGGCCCGGTGGGAGCACGACCGTCGTTTCCTTCAGCTCGGATTGGGCGTCGCTCTGGGTGCTGGTCAGGCCTTCGTTGAGGAAGTTGACGTTGAAGTTCAGCCCCGAGGGCGACGCGGTGTAGGTCGTCGTCGGCGCGGCTTCGATCGTGGGCGTGAACGGGACGCTGTTGCAGCCGTCGAGCGTCAGCATCGGGTCGGTCGTGGCAACCGCCTTTTCTTCGCCGGCATGATTCCACGCGTCGAGCGTGACGCTCGCCTGCATCTGTTCTTCGCAGTTGGTCGGCAGCGTCAGAAACGCCGGCGGGTAGGTCACTTCGGGGTTCGTACACGGCACGCCGATGTTCTCGTTTTTGGATTCCAGCAGGCACGCCCAGCCGCGCGACCCGTTGTGGACTTCGCTGGCGGGATTGCCCCAGAACGTGGTGCGCACGCTGAGCAGCGCCGCGGTCTGCGTGATGTTCGTCGAGCCGACCGTGATCGCGTACTTGCCGTTGGTCAACACGCTCGTGTCGAGGATCACCGGCACGTTGCCGTTGGGGATGTAGAAGCCGAAGCGCGCCGGCTCGCCCGCGTAGGGTTCGAGGTTGAAGATCGGCACCGTGAACGTGCCCTGCCCCAGATCGACGAGGTTCAGCGTGACCGCCGCCACGCCGACGGCGCTATCGGGCGCGCACGCGTTGCGCGCGCCGCCGATGTCGTCCAGGAACTGCCCCAGCGTGCAGCGCGCGATCGGCACCGGATCGCCGACCAGGCCCGGCGGCAGCGTCGTGATGATGTCCTTCGCGTTCTCGATCGGCTGCACGTTCGGTCTTTCCGGATCGGTGAGGTTCGCGTCCGCGCCCTGGCGCAGCACGAACGTCCCCGTCACCTGAAACGGGTGCGAGCCGGCCCGCGCATCCAGACCGCCGCCTTCTTCTTCGGGCAACAGATCCCATTCTTCAAGACCAAACGGCGCTTCGCCGTCGCCGATCTGCACCGGCCGCGCGATCGTGACCGTGCTCGCGCCGCCACCGCTCACCGAGGCATGGTTGGCCAGCTTCCCCACTCCCACACCCGGCTTCACTTCCACGCCGATGCGGACTTCCAATTCGCTGTAGGGCGAAACGCTGCCTTCGTCGGTACACGTCAACGTCGCCAGATCGCACGGGAACGGAATGTACGCGCCGGCCTGAATACCGTGCGTTTCAGCCGCGACGATGCTCTTCGCTTCAAGGCCTGCGGGCAACTGATCGGCGATCCGGATCGGAGACTGCGCCCCGTTCGCGTTCGCGTCGCCATAATTCTCGACCGAGACCACGATCTCACCCTTGCCTTCGGGCAGCAGATAGGCCGGGCGCGCGTTGGTCGTCATGCCCCACCAGGGCTCACTAGCCAACGAAGCCGAGGCGCTCACGCCGAGCGAGAACAGACATACGACAGATACAACCAGGCCGCCAATACCGGCACGCCGTTTACTCGAGACCGACATCAGCCAACCCTCCTCTTAGTAGCCTTACGCGCACCGGCGCCATACACGCGCCGCGCGGTCTTTTCGCATGTCTTACGCTTTGTTTTGCTTCTGTTTTTACGGCACTGCTTGAGCGCCTTGGCGAGCTTCTGCTGCTTGGTCTTCGCCTTCGGTTTGCTCTTGGTTTCGGTACTCGTGCTCCCCGGCGCCGGCGGGGTGAGCTGATTCCCGGGCCCACTGAACGTGAACGAGCTGGGGGTCAACGATTCCGGCGGGGTGACGGGGCTCTGACACGCGTCGCCCTGGCATTCCACGGGCTTTGATTCCGGGGGTTCGATACCGCCGACGCGGGCGTCGTAGATGTCATAGCTCGTGTCCGTGTCGCGCTTTGACAGCTGAGACTTGGTCAGGAAGAACACGTCGTTACCGCTTTCGCTTGCATCGAGGAAACCCGATTCTTCACCGGATTCCCCGGAGGAGACGAGCCCGAGGCAGCCTTTGTCCTGGGGCAGGTAGCCTTCGCCCCCTTCTTCGCAGGAGCCGACGCCAACGGGCTCGTACTCGTACACGTCCACGGTGCCGTTCGTGTCGCGCGGGAGCAGGCTGTCGGTCGAGTCGAAGAAGACGCGGCCCGATTCGCCGAGATAGCGGGATTGATACTGCGCCTTTCCGAGCTGGAACGGCGTCCATCCCGGCACCAACCCGGACAACCACACACCGCCAGGCCACACCTTCTTGCCCGCGGCCTCTCCCCCGTTCAACCTTTCGTATTCGACGCCGCTGGGGCGCGCGCCGGTGGGATTGCACGACACGCACACGAGGCTCCCGGAACCGTTTGCGGGACCGCGATAGAGGTAGACCTCCTCGTCGGGTTTGCCGCTGTTGGCGTCGCGGTTGTCATACCCGGTCAGCGAACGGTTGGACATGAACGCGAGCCATTCGCCGTTGCCGCTCACGCGCCCGGTGAGGTTCTTTATTTCGGCGTGTTCGCCGCCCCAGTCGTCAACGTCTTCGCCGGAGATCGTCGCGACCAGTTCGATCGTGCCGTCGTGCCACTCGTACAGGTTGCATTGCGCGTTCGCGGTCGGACCCGGTTGGCAGTCGCCTTTGACCGCGGTCTGCCCGGAGGCCGTGTTTGACGAGAGCGCGCCGTTGGCGACGAAGTAGATCGTGCTCGCGTCGTTTGAGTAGCCGAGCGCCTCGCCGAGCACGCCCGCCTGTTCGTGCGTCGCGGTTTCCGGGGTGAGGTCGTGCAGGACGCACGCCGGTTTGGCTTCTTCCCCTTCGCCTTCGATGACCACTTCGCACTCGTACAGGTCGGCATGATTTGCGTCGGCGCCGGAGCCCTTCGTCAACGCCTGGGTATCGGTGAAGAACACCTTCGACCCATCGGCCGTCGCGAACTGGAACACCGGGTCAACGCTTCCTTTACCCGAGGCTTCTTTCTGGACGGTATCGACCTGCGCGCTCTTACCCGACGCGCGATCCCACACAAACAGATGATCGCCGCCACCGCTTTCAGACCACACGACCCGCGACCCGTCTTCAGAGATCGCGCCACGCGAAGACACACCAGCCAACGACCGCGAACCCAACACCGGGAAATGTGCCAACCCACCGACAATACCGCCCGCCGGCGACACACTCACCGGATACACGTGCCCCCCGGACCACTCATACAATGCTTCTTTGGGCAGGTCTTCGATCAACGGCGAATTTGATTGCAACACGACCGCCGACAGCGACGGGTTCGTCCCCAGCGGTTCGGCCGCGCAAAACACGTTTTCCCGACAGAAGCTTTCTTCGGCGACCTCGATACCCGGTTCCACGTCCGCGTGTTCGCGCACGATCGGTTCGCACGGTTCGCCCACTTCCGGACAACCCGACAGCAACGCCTCATACGACGGCGAGGAGCCACACGACCCCGACAGACCGACGAGCAACGGGCTGACTTCGCGCGCGCCCGGCGCCAACCCCGGCACGAACCCGCCCAACGGCCACGCCAAACCCGCTTGCAGATCATTGTCAAACGCGCGATATTCCTGTCCCTCGCCGATCGACACACCGGTGGCCGCGGCGTGCGCCAGCGCCAGATCGCACGACGCCCACCCGTTTTCGCCGCGGACCGAGAGCGCCTGCACCTTGTTCGTATTGCCCGCCGGACCGGCTTCGGTCGGGGCGGAGGCCAGATACGTTATCCCGCTGCCGTCGGCCGCCGCCTGGATCACACCCGTTTCCGAAAGGGGTTCGATTTCCGCGCCGTGCTTATCGGCGGGCGTGACCAGTTCCCAGCCGCGTTCGTCCAGCAACCCGCCGGGGAACGACGCCTGCGTCGTGAACGTCAATTCTTCGCCGAGCACCTGTTCGCCCGGTTCGGGGTCGTACTTGTTGTACGCGCTCAGGAGATAGTGATAGCGCGTATCGGCCGCCAGGCCACGCAGTTCTGCGCTTATGCCCACCGGCCCGTATTCCGCCGGCACGCTCCCCTTCGCGCTGTGCCCGTACGGGGCGCCGGCGCACGACCCTTCCGCCGGACACGGCCCGTATTCAAAAACGTATGCCGTTTCCCCTTCGCCCGGTTCGGTACGGGGGTTTATCGTCGCCGACAGCTTGGCGCCGTCGTCGCTCACTTTCGATGCAAACCCGCTGCCCGCTTCGATCTTCGGCGCCTGCGCAGGTTCGGGACCGTACGCATCGACCACACCGGCATTGGCATTCGCCGCAAACACGCTCAACGACGCGCAATCGGAGGTCACACCGTACCCCACACCTTGATGTTCAGGCGCCGCGCCACCGGGCACCGGCAACGATTCGCGCGGACCACCCGAACCTTCGAGATGACCGCCTTCAAATCGATCGATCGCCACGCCCGTATCGACATACACATCGCCCGTACACGACTCGCTACCGAGACCACCGATCGGGCCTTTGTACAGAGGCGGTACTTCCTTCCTCACTTCTCCTTCGGTAATCACGCCGCCGGCCAGCAACTTTCCTTCCAAGTTCCAGACCGTCACCGCCCCACCGATCTTCTGATCGACAAACACCCGACTATCCGCCGCGCCCAAACCGGGATACACGTACCCTGCGGTCCCAGCCGGTGCAAACCCCGTCGGATCACCGGGCGAGGGCAAAAGCTTGTTGTGCGCAAGATCCGCCAATCGGAACACGCCTTCCTGGAGATTTAGAGTAGACACCCTTGCGCTGACAAGCACATCTCCGTTTGCTTCCACGGCCACACCCTCTAAATCTTCTAATTCTTCTTTTACCCGAACCTTTTCATGCGTCGCCGGCTCTTCCACTTCTCTTTCTTCTTCATCGATTTCAAGCGTTTTCCGCGTGATCTGCCCGACATATTTCCCCGTAGCCGTGTACTTGTCCACGACCTTGTGCCCACTGTCGATCACATACACATCGCCATTAGACGGGTCGAATTTTTCGCATTCCGCGCCTGTACGCTTCGGCTTCTGCTGCTCACACGAGTTATCGACCGCAATCTGAGTGGGGTCGGAGAACGCCCCCGTCGGTTCTTCATCGGGATCAGTCCCCCCACCGGCTGCCTTTTCTTCAGCTTCCAATTCCGCCCCCGGCGCCCCCCGTTTCACGAGCGTCCCACTACCGTTGATTTCACCAAGCGAGGCGCCAGTCGTGCTGTTGAACAGCTCGACCCGGTTGTTGCCCGAATCCGCGACATACACAATTCCAGTTTCTTCGTTGACCGCCACCCCATCGGGTTCTTTGAGCAGCCCGGAGCCAAACGTGCGCGGCGTCGAAACGTGCCCGCGTTGTTCAGCGAAGGCCGAACTTGCACCGAGGCCGAGCACACCCAGGCAGGCGAGGAGGGCCGCGAGGGCGACGCGTCGAGTAACCACGACGCTCACCGACCCTTCTTACCGCTCTTGTGCCCCTTCTTATGCTTCTTCTTAGCCTTGGTTTTCTTAACCTTCGCCTTCGGGCATTCGGTGACGCCCACGGTCGTGGTCGTATAGCTCGGCGCCCCGTTCTGCCCAACGATTTCGGTGGGCATCGACAGGCTCGTGGCTTTGGTCTGCTTGACGTTCTTGGTGACGGTCTTCTTGCGCACGTGCCCGTGAACCTTGACCTTAACCTTCACGCGCTTCTTGACCGTGGTCGTGGTAGTCGGAGCACACAGGTTCCCGACCCCGGTCAGCGCCGAGAACGGCCCGTTGTGCAGTTCGACTTCGGCCGACGAGAACGGAACGTCGGGCAGCGCGCTGAACGTGGAAGACGTGATCCCGGATTTCGAGATGTACGTCTGCCCGACCAAGAGCACGGTGACCCCATCGCCCTGCAGCACGATCTCGAGGCTCGGGAAGGCTTCGCCGCCGTGGCTGACGAAGTACATCGGTCCTTCCACGGGGACCGGGAGCAGGGGGGTGTGGACTTTCATGAACCCGATCCGCGACGCGACCGGGCAGTTGGCGGGGTTGGCTTCGAACTGGGCCGAGGTGCACGCCTTCTGCAACGTCGTCAACCGCGAGGGGAGTTGGACGGGGAGCTCGATTTTGAACTTCTTGATGTCGGCCTGTTCGCCCTGGCCTTCGGGTTTGGTGACGCTGAGCTTGAAGCTCGTGCCTTCGGTTTTTGTTACCTTCCCCGAAACCGACGCGGTGACCTTCGGTTCGAATTTCAGGCTCGCGCAGTTCGTCGCCTGGTAGGGCGATGTCACTGTGGCGCTGGCGCCTTCGGCGGCGTTGAGCGTGCTCGACAGGTGCGTCTTTTCACAGCTCGTCGGGTTGATCGTGAAGTTCGGACGATCGATATAGACTTTGATGTCGCGCACGTGCGTGACGATCCCGTCGATGATCGTGGGGATCGGTTCGGAGGACGTCGGCTCGACGCTGACCTGCGCGGTCTGCGGGTCGATGTTCAAGCCGAAGCGCAACACGACCGTGCCGAGGTCAAACGGCCCCACTTTCGCCGAGGTGATGCTGACGATCGAGAACGGCGCGCCGCGGAACGGACCGGCGAGGTAGATCTTCCCCGGCACGTAGGCCAATACCTGCCCGACTCCCGTGCCGACCTCCGTTTTGCCGATCTGGCTTTCGCCCGGACACGACGGGTTCTGTTCCTCTTCGGCCCCCGACTTGTGCCGCGCGGCTTCGATCGCCTGCTCGGAGCAGTAGGGGATGCCCTTGAGGATGCCGGACATGCCGGGCGGCATCACGGTCGAGAACCGCGAGATCTCCTGTTCGGCGTCGTTGCGGGACAGGTTGACGTACAGCTCGCTGAACGACCCCGCGTTGTTGTTGAGCATCCCCGCGGTGAGCCCCGGATGAAACGGCGGGGCGCCGCCCGCGGGACAGTTGCCGTCGAGCGTGAACGAAGAGCCGTCTTCCAGCACGCCGAATGGTTCTGACCACGGCGTCAGCAGCGCGACCGTTTCAAAGCTCCCGCACGTCGCGGGGGTGATCAGCGGCGCCTGCGCGCCTTCGCGGAAGTGGAAGTTGAAGTGCGAGAACGGCAGCTGCGGGTTTTCTGCAAACGTCGTCGTCAGCTGTCCCGGCGATTCGCAGGCCCTGCCGGCGATGACTTCGCCGACGTGTTCGCAGGGCGTCACCTTGCCCGCGAGCTTGACCAGCACGCCCGTTTCGGGGTTGCGCGCGACGATGTACAGCGCCACCAGCGTGCCGTTCGGGTGCGCGGGCGGTTCGGCGAACGGGTTTTCATACGGCTGCGCGATGAACACGTTGCCTTCGATTTTCTGCGTGAGCAGCGGCGTTTCGATCGAGACCGTCCCCAGCTTGGCTTCGTCGGGACAGCCCCTGCCTTCGCGCTTTTCCTGTTCTGACTTGGCCTGCAGTTCTTCTTCGCCGTACTGGTGTTCGCGACAACCGACCAGGCCGATGCCCGCCGAGGGGTCGATCGTCAGGCCCGGCGGCAGCACGACCGTCGTTTCCTTCAGCTCGGATTGGGCGTCGCTCTGGGTGCTGGTCAGGCCTTCGTTGAGGAAGTTGACGTTGAAGTTCAGCCCCGAGGGCGACGCGGTGTAGGTCGTCGTCGGCGCGGCTTCGATCGTGGGCGTGAACGGGACGCTGTTGCAGCCGTCGAGCGTCAGCATCGGGTCGGTCGTGGGGACCGCCTTTTCTTCGCCGGCGTGATTCCACGCGTCGAGCGTGACGCTCGCCTGCATCTGTTCTTCGCAGTTGGTCGGCAGCGTCAGAAACGCCGGCGGGTAGGTCACTTCGGGGTTCGTACACGGCACGCCGATGTTCTCGTTTTTGGATTCCAGCAGGCACGCCCAGCCGCGCGACTCGTTGTGGACTTCGCTGGCGGGATTGCCCCAGAACGTGGTGCGCACGCTCAGCAGCGCCGCGGTCTGCGTGATGTTCGTCGAGCCGACCGTGATCGCGTACTTGCCGTTGGTCAGGACGCTCGTGTCGAGGATCACCGGCACGTTGCCGTTGGGGATGTAGAAGCCGAAGCGCGCCGGCTCGCCCGCGTAGGGTTCGAGGTTGAAGATCGGCACCGTGAACGTGCCCTGCCCCAGATCGACGAGGTTCAGCGTGACCGCCGCCACGCCCACGGCGCTATCGGGCGCGCACGCGTTGCGCGCCCCGCCGATGTCATCCAGGAACTGCCCCAGCGTGCAACGCGCGATCGGCACCGGATCGCCGACCAAGCCCGGCGGCAGCGTCGTAATAATGTCCTTCGCGTTCTCGATCGGCTGCACGTTCGGTTTTTCCGGATTGGTGGGGTTCGCGTCCGCGCCCTGGCGCAGCACGAACGTCCCCGTCACCTGAAACGGGTGCGAGCCCGCCCGCGCATCCAGACCGCCGCCTTCTTCTTCGGGCAACAGATCCCATTCTTCAAGGCCAAACGGCGCTTCGCCGTCGCCGATCTGCACCGGCCGCGCGATCGTGACCGTGCTCGCGCCGCCACCGCTCACCGAGGCATGGTTGACCAGCTTCCCCACTCCCACACCCGGCTTCACTTCCACGCCGATGCGGACTTCCAATTCGCTGTAGGGCGAAACGCTGCCTTCGTCGGTACACGTCAACGTCGCCAGATCGCACGGGAACGGTTTGTATGCGCCGGAGCCGATACCATGCGTTTCAGCCGCGACGATGCTCGTCGCTTCCAGGCCTGCGGGCAACTGATCGGCGATCCGGATCGGAGACTGCGCCCCGTTCGCGTTCGCGTCGCCATAATTCTCGACCGACACCACGATCTCACCCTTGCCTTCGGGCATCAGATAGGCGGGACGCGCGTTGGTCGTCATACCCCACCACGGCTCGCTCGCGAACGAAGCGGAGGCGCCCAACGTCAGAGACAGCACCAATACCGTTAATACAACCAGACCACCGACAGCGTTTGCATTTACGCCGCCACGCAGAGATAGCCTCATTTTCCTCTCCTCCTTCTCCCTTGTTTTTGCTTGGCTATCGCTCCGTACTTGGCGCGAGCCTTCTGTTCGCAGGTCTTTCTTCGAGCCTTGCCCTTGGTTTTATGACACGTCTTCAAAGCCCCAGCGAGCTTCTGCTGCTTGGTCTTCGCCTTCGGTTTGCCCTTGGTTCCGGTATTGCCCGACCCCGGAGCGGGCGGGGTGAGCTGGTTCCCGGGCCCACTGAAAGTAAACGAGCTCGGCGTCAACGATTCGGGCGGGGTGACGGGGCTCTGGCAGGCGTCGCCCTGGCATTCCACGGGCTTTGATTCCGGGAGTTCGACCCCACCCACCCGGGCGTCGTAGATGTCATAGCTCGTGTCGGTATCGTGCTTTGACAGCTGGGACTTGGTCAGGAAGAACACGTCGTTACCGTTTTCGCTCGCGTCGAGGAAGCCCGATTCTTCCCCGGATTCCCCGGAGGAGACGAGCCCGAGGCAGCCTTTGTCCTGTGACAGGTAGCCTTCACCTCCTGCTTCGCAAGAGCCGACGCCGATTGGCTCGTACTCGTACACGTCAACGGTGCCGTTCGTGTCGCGCGGGAGCAGGCTGTCGGTCGAGTCGAAGAAGATGCGGCCCGATTCGCCGAGGTAGCGGGACTGGTATTGCGCCTTTCCGAGCAGGAACGGCGTCCATCCCGGCACAAACCCGGACAACCACGACTGTAACGGCCATACCGTGGTACCCCCAGCCTTTCCCCCGCTCAACCTTTCGTATTCCACGCCGCTGGGGCGCGCGCCGGTCGGATTGCACGACACGCACACGAGGCTCCCGGAACCGTTTGCGGGACCGCGATACAGGTAGACCTCCTCGTCGGGTTTGCCGCTGTTGGCGTCGCGGTTGTCATACCCGGTCAGCGAGCGGTTGGACATGAACGCGAGCCATTCGCCGTTGCCGCTCACGCGCCCCGTCAAATCCGTCAACTGGGGGAGTTCTCCGCCCCAGTCGTCGACGTCTTCGCCGGAGATCGCCGCGACCAGTCCGATCGTGCCGTCGTGGTATTCGTACAGGTTGCACTGCGCGTCCGCGGTCGGGCCCGGCCGGCAGTCGCCTTTGACCGCCGTCTGCCCGGATATCGTGTTTGACGAGAGCGCGCCGTTGGCGACGAAATAGACCGTGCTCGCGTCGCTGGAATAGCCGAGCGCCTCGCCGAGCACGCCCGCCTGTTCGTGCGTCGCGGTTTCCGGGGTGAGGTCGTGCAACGCGCACGCCGGTTTGGATTCTTCCCCTTCGCCTTCGATGACCACTTCGCACTCGTACAGATCGGCATGATCGCTATCGGCGCCGGAGTCCGTCGTCAACGCCTGCGTATCGGTGAAGAACACCTTCGACCCATCGGCGGTCGCGAACTGAAACACCGGATCGACATTTCCTTTACCAGAGGCTTCTTTCTGGACGGTATCGACCTGCACGCTCTTCCCCGACGCGCGATCCCACACGAACAAATGCCCACCAGACGCATCTTCAGACCACACGACCCGCGACCCGTCTTCAGATACCGCGCCACGCGAAGACACACCAGCCAACGACCGCGAACCCAACGCCGGGAAATGTGCCAACCCACCGACAATGCCGCCCCCCGGCGACACACTCACCGGATACACATGTCCCCCGGACCACTCGTACAACGCTTTTTCAGGCAGATCTTCGATCAACGGCGGATTTGATTGCAACACGACCGCCGACAGCGACGGGTTCGTCCCCAACGGTTCGGCCGCGCAAAACACGTTTTCCCGGCAAAAGCTTTCTTCGGCGACCTCGATACCTGGTTCCACGTCCGCGTGTTCGCGCACGATCGGTTCGCACGGTTCGCCCACTTCCGGACATCCCGACAGCAACGCCTCATACGACGGCGAGGAGCCACACGACCCCGACAGACCGACGAGCAACGGGCTGACTTCGCGCGCGCCGGGCGCCAACCCCGGCACGAACCCGCCCAACGGCCACGCCAAACCCGCTTGCAGATCATTGCCAAACGCGCGATATTCCTGGCCCTCCCCGAGTGACACACCGGTGGCCGCGGCGTGCGCCAGCGAGAGATCGCACGACGCCCACCCGTTTTCGCCGCGAACCGAGAGCGCCTGTACCTTGTTCGTATTACCCGTTGGACCGGCTTCGGTCGGGGCGGAGGCCACATACGTTATCCCACTACCGTCGCCCGCCGCCTGAATCACACCCGTTTCCGCAATCGGCTCGATTTCCGCGCCGCGCTTGTCCGGCGGCGTGACCAGTTCCCAGCCGCGTTCGTCCAGCAACCCGCCGGGGAACGACGCCTGCGTCGTGAACGTCAATTCTTCGCCGAGCACCTGTTCGCCCGGTTCGGGGTCGTACTTGTTGTACGCGCTCAGGCGATAGTGATAGCGCGTATCCGCCGCCAGGCCACGCAGTTCTGCGCTGATACCCACCGGCCCGTATTCGTCCGGCACGCTCCCCTTCGCGCTGTGCCCGTACGGGGCGCCGGCGCACGACCCTTCCGCCGGACATGGCCCGTATTCAAACACGAACGTGGTTTCCCCTTCGCCCGGTTCGGTGCGGGGGTTGATCGTCGCCGACAGCTTCGCGCCGTCGTCGCTGACTTTCGAGGCAAACCCGCTGCCCGCTTCGATCTTCGGCTCCTGCGCAGGTTCGGGACCGTACGCATCGACCACACCCGTGGCCCCATCGACGGCAAACACGCTCAACGACGCGCAATCGGAGGTCACGCCATAACCCACACCCTGATGTTCAGGTGCCGCGCCACCGGGCACCGGCAACGATTCGCGCGGACCACCCGAACCTTCGAGATGGCCGCCTTCATAACGATCGATCGCGACACCCGTGTCAACATACACATCGCCCGTACACGACTCGCTGCCGAGACCACCGATCGGACCTCTATAGAGAGGCGGCACTTCTCTTTGCACTTCCCCTTCTCGCACCGGCCCCCCAGCCAGCAACGCCCCTTCCGAGCTCCACACAGATATCTCGCCACCGCCGGGCGAACCCTGCTCAACAAACACCCGGCCATCGGCCGCGCCTAGGGCTGGGTAGAGAAACCCAACCCTGGCGGCCCACGTAAACCCGACCGGATCGCCGGGTGAGGGCAAAAGCTTGTTGTGCGCCAGATCCGCCAATCGGAACACACCTTCCTGGAGATTTGGAGTAGACACCCTTGCGCTGACAAGCACATCTCCGCTTGCTTCTACGGCCACACCCTCTAAAACCAGTAGTTCTTCTTTTATCCGAACCTTTTCATGCTTTTCGGGCTCTTCCACTTCTCTTTCTTCTTCATCGATTTCAAGCGTTTTCCGCGTGATCTGCCCGACATATTTCCCCGTAGCCGTGTACTTGTCCACGACGTCGTGCCCACTGTCGATCACATACACATCGCCATTGGACGGGTCGAATTTTTCGCATTCCGCGCCCGTAAGCTTCGGCTTCTGCTGCTCGCAGGAGTTGTCAACCGCGATCTGGCTGGGGTCGGAGAACGCCCCCGTCGGTTCTTCATCGGGAGCGGTACCCCCACCGGCGGCCTTTTCTTCAGCCACGCCTTTGTTGGTAAGCGTCCCGCTGCCGTTGATCTGCCCTTCAAAAGCACCGGTAGAGCCGTTGAACATAGCGACACGGTTGTTGCCCGAATCCGCGACGTACACGATTCCAGTTTCTTCGTTGACAGCGACTCCGTCGGGTTCTTTGAGCAGCCCCGAGCCGAATTCACGGGGGGTAGTCACATGGCCACGCTGTTCGGCCAAGGCCGTGCTCGTGCCGAAGACCAGAAGGCTCGCAAACGCAAGCACGGCGGCGACCGTGTGTATGTGTGGGTGTGCTCTCATCGTTTTGTTCCCCCGATCCCGTGTCGCGCGTGCGCCCGGCGTCCGTCCCGGCCCGGCCCCCCGGGGGCCCATGTGTGTGAGCAGAGCCCCCGGGGTTTACCGGCTTGTGGTGGGTGGGGCGTGTTGGCTAGGGAGCGGTCACCGCCCAGGAGCCTTCGGCCTTAGCTTCTTCCCCTGCTTTTGTGAATGGGCTTTCTACCTGAAAGGTCGCGCCCACCGTACTCGTGGAACCCGACGGACCACCACCGGGGGGGATGACAAATGGCGACGCGGTGACAAAAGATGAGCTTTCTGCCGCGACATATATGCACAAAGCGCCCGGATTGGCCGTCGGTACATTGAAGTTGCCGGGGCATTCCTTGCTCGCGGGAACTTCTTCTAATTCTTCTTCGGCATTGAAGATGTTTTCGTTGCCTTTCTTATTAATGATGTGCGCGTGCCCTTCTGGAAGGGCCGCCGACAACGGGATCGTGAATCCAATAGGGACGTGATAATGAGCGAATTCTGATCCAAACGAGTGCAATAAGAACGTCCATACCCCC
The DNA here is from genome assembly GCA_963774785.1 of uncultured Solirubrobacterales bacterium. Classification (GTDB taxonomy): domain Bacteria; phylum Actinomycetota; class Thermoleophilia; order Solirubrobacterales; family Solirubrobacteraceae; genus Palsa-744. The sequence continues at coordinate 464,072 of CAVZGH010000001.1, forward strand.
GTCTCGGTTGTCTTTTCAGGCAGCGTGCAGTGTTCTTTCGCACACACGCCTTCGGGACCGGGAGGGCCCTGTTTGCCTTCTTTGCCTTTTTCACCTGGAGGGCCAGTTTTGCCTTCAGGACCCTGCGGACCGGTGGAACCCGTGGGACCCGTGGGGCCGGTTTCGCCTTTCGCGCCGGCGCCACCTGCGGGACCGGCGGGCCCAGCGGGACCGGTTGCTCCGGCAGGGCCAGCAGCGCCAGCGGGCCCGGCGGGGCCGCGTGGGCCGGGCTTGCCGGCTGGGGTTTTCTTCTTGGACTTGGCGATGGACGCGGTGGCGTGGCCATCGCCGCCGTTGCCGCTGCCTCCCGAGGCGGCGTACGCGCCGCCGGTGATCGCGAAGACCAGGGCCGCGAGAGCCAGGATCGTCGCGGGGTTAATATGCTTTTTTAGTCGGTTCATTCGGTTTTATCTCCCCTCCTGAGGGTTCTTGTTTGACTGTTGTTCCCCAAGCGGGGTGGTGCTGCTTGCTTTTGCTGCAAGGGTTGTGTGGGGTGGGTGGGGTCATGCCGCGGCCTGCTTTGCGTGGTCGAGGGTGTGCTCGTGGATGTCGCGCTCGAGCTTTTGTCCGGCGGGTGTGAGGCGCCATTCGTTTGGGGCGCCCTGGCCCTGGCGGCGGCCGGTGTTCTGGACGAGGCCGTGGCGCTGTAGGCGCGCGAGGAGCTTTGAGATCTGGCCCTGGTCGTTGATCTGGGCGTGGCGGGCGACGTCGAGGTTCGAGAGGCCGGGCGTCTGCGCGATCGCCTCGAGCACGAGCGCGGTGCGGTAGGTCATCCGCGGCGCCGGACCCGCCGCCGGGGCGGGGTCGAGCGGGAGGCACTTGCCGCCCTGTTTGCTGCCCGCGTCCGGGACCGGTAGCGGCGCGCTCTCGCGCTCGCTTGGAGCGGGGCGGGCGCGTTCTTCGTGCGCGACTTCGGGTCCCGGGTAGGGCAGGACAACCAGCGCCATCAGCTCCCCCAGCAGGTCGCTGAGGGGGGCGCGAGGCGCAATGTCTTTCCGTGACCTGCCGGTAGCTCGCCGGCCAGTAGCCGCCAGACGCGTGCTCAGGATCGAGACGACGCCGCCCGCGACGCCCTCCGCGACCAGCGGCGAGGACTCCCCCAGTAGGTTCTCCTCCGCGCCTTCGGCGATCACAGCCGTGATCCGCGCGAGCAGCTCCGCACGGTAGGTGGCCATCCGCTCGTCACCGCGCGCGGACTCCACGACACAGAACCGCGCGAGCACCGGCTCGCGGTCAAAGAACCGCAAGATCGTCCACAGCCCCAGGCGCACGCGCTCGCGCCACGGCAAACCCCCCAGATCGGCCTCCTGCAGCTCGGCCGTGAGCTGCGCGTCGATGTTCGCCATCACCGCGAGCAGGCACTGCTCGCGACCATCGAACAGCTCATAGAACGTGCGCCGCGAAACCTTCGCGCACGCGGCGATATCCGCGACCGTGACCGCGCCATAGCCGTGCTCATCGACCGCCACAGCCGCGGCACGCAACAACCGCACCCGCTGATAGGCGACCACATCCAAAGGATCGATGCGCCCAGCCCGAACGGAAGATTTACCCTTGCCGCGCCCGGCCGAGCGCGCGCTGCCCACGGCCGGCTCGGCGCCCCGCAGCTGACGGCCCGTACGCAAGAGCTCTACGCCGCTTGCGGTCAACCACCACGCCTTCGCATGGCTACCGCGGCCGCCACCCCTATTCTCGACCAAACCATGATCCGCAAGACGCGCGAGCAAACGCGAGACCTGCGGCTCACTCGCCCCCGCACCGGCAGCAACCTGACGATTATTCGCACCCGGCCGCTCAACAACCGCAGCAAGCACCGCGCAAGTCCGCTCCGTCAACTTCAAAGGAAGAAGATCCCGACCAGCGCCCCCAGGGCGAACCACACGCTCGGGCAACACCGCGGGCTCAGGCAGCGCAGGCAGCCCCGGCACCGGACGCGCGAGCTCACGCGCGGAGCACTCACCGCCGCGGTAGGGCAACACGACCGTCGCCATTACCGGACCAACAAGCCCCATTAGAGACTCGGAATGCGCATCGAGTAGCCGCGCGTGCACGAGGCTGAACGCCGCGCCCGCGACGGACGGCGCGACCAGCGCCGGCAAACCAGCGGGCGCACCCGCGCGACCCTCGTCGATCAACAGGGCGAGATGGTCGAGCACCTCCGCGCGACGCGCGAGCACCCGCGGCCCCGCGGCCAACGCCTCGACGAACACGACCCGCGCCAGCGCCGGGTCGCGCTCCAGGCTCGCCAGCAACACAATCAGCGCAGACCGCATACGCGCTACCCACTCCCCGTCCCCCGCCCACGCCGCGGCGGCGAGCGCCGCCAGCTCCCCGACCGCGCGGTCGAAGACCGCGAGAAAACAGTCTTCCCTGTCGGCGAACAAGTCATAAAACGTCTTGCTCGACATCCCCGCCCGCGCGGACACACGCGCCACCGACAAACGACTCAAACCCTCCTCGGCGACGACCGCGACGGCCGCGTCCAGCAGCCGCGTCTGCTGCACCCGCGGCAGGTACACCCCACCACCCCGCGGACCCAGCACCCCGCGCCGCACCGGCACACGCCCACCCCCAACAGCGGGCAACGCCATCAACGCCCACCCCCCAACAGCGGCACAGCGAACAGCACACACCCCGACGTGCAAAAACCGCGCTCAAAGGCGCGGCGAAACCCGCCTAAAAGACCAGCGCTTGCGCCATTCCCAGCGCTATAAAGCCAACGCTGGAGAGAGAGAGAGAGAGAGAGAGAGAGAGAGATGTGTCAGCGACGCTGACGCATCTAACAACGACCCCCATCCGGGCGCAGCGATCCCTCATCACGTCTGTCCCCATCGAAACCACGCGTACCCCATTCCCCGACATTCCGTTTCGACCCGGCTCCCTCTCCAAAAGAACCCGCTATGCGCTGAACGCCGGCAACAGATACCCGACCCCAACCCGATCCTATGTACGCCCCCGCAACCCAACCCCTGGAAACCGAAGCCCAACAAACGTAACTCCCCACGCCAAGGATGTCAAGCGGCAACCAACCAACTGACACCAAGCACCAGAAAAGGGCTCGAACCCCCCCGCTCGAACCCCCCTACTGGATCGAGCTTTTCGCCAGGTCGAGAGCCTTGCGGTGCAAGAGCTCGAGCTCGTCAACGGGTACATGGGTACGGCCGAAGTTGCCCATGAATACGCGTTCCGTATCCATCGCCAACTGGTCGAACTCGGCGCCAGCGGTGGCCACACCCGGACTTTGCTCGCTGCATCGGCGGCGATCGCGCTTCACGAAATCCCGGTACTGGTCCGTGACTGGCGCATTCTCGAGCGCGAATGGTTTGAGGTGGAGCTGCTCGATCCCGCCAACCTCGACCGTAAGACCCAGGCCCTCAAGGTCCGCTTCGGCGAGCTGGGCCCGGCGCTCCTGGCCCTTCGTGCCCGTCAGGACGAGATCGTCGCCGAGCTGGCAGACCTGCTCGACAAAGCCCGGCGAGCCTGAACGGCTTAGGCCGCAGCGAGGCGCTCTGCGGCTACGAGGTCGTAGTTCGCAGCCATCATCAGCAAGACCTCGCGACAGACTGGTATATCCCTCTGCGCCGCTTCGGCACGGACCCTCTGGGCTTCCGCCATCAATTCCTCGGGAGTCTGGTTGGTCTCCAGCAGCTCCTTCTCCAGCCCGTCTATCAGCCACTGATCCTGCGGGTTCAAGGTCGGCCAAGTCAGAGCTTTCACGACCCTCAGTGTACCGGCCGACAGGCCCGCGTCATAGGGGCCGGGTCGTAGATCCTGCCATCGGTCAGGGCATCCACGACGAGCTGCCACACGCTGGGGAATGTGGCCGGCGGGTAGTGATCGTTCCGTCCGTTCAGGAACGCGCTCGTGTCGAAGACGAGCACGGACTATGCCTCTGCCATCCGTCGCCCGAGATAGTCGCGCAGCTTGCCCGCGTGGCTCTACCGGCCCCAACCAAAGTGATGCTCCGACGCTTGTCCGAAGAGGGTCCACAACGCGAGGCCGACATCATCGGATGGTTCCCCGAGGAACCCGAGCAGGCGGCCGCAGCGCTCTCATTTTTGCGCGAGGATGGCACGGTCGAACGTATCTCCGGCGAGAACGACGCCGACGTAACCGTCCGTTGGGCGGCATCGCCCGAGGCCACGAGAGCGATGGAAGCGATAGCCTCGGCGGAGGCTGTCCACAGAGCCGGCCAGTAAGGCCAGAGGTCAGCAGGCGAACAGGCGGGGCTAACTGAGGCGGCGTTCGCTGTCCGGACGGGCTTACGCCACACAAGCTGCGCCACACCTACGCCTCAATCCTCGTCGCCCTCGGCGTCGACCCGGGCAGCGTCATGGACCAGCTCGGCCACGCCGACCCCGGCTTCACGCTACGGATCTACCGCCACGCGATGCGCCGCGACCCCGCCGCCAAGGCCCGCCTGCGAACGCTCGTCGGCGGCGGCGACTGGCCGGCGATGAGCAACGGCGACAACAGCACAGCGCAGGCGCCGTGGAGCGAGCTTGTGGGGACCGGCGTCAGTCGGTCGTAGCGTGAATCGCCGCGATGAAGGCTCTGACCTCTGCGGCTGCCTCGTGGACGTCAGCGGGAGTGAACTTCAGCTTCTGGGCCTCGATCTTGTAGGACTCCTCCCAGGAACTGGGGACGAGAAGCTCGGGAGGCCAGGGGTGTGTTTCGCGGTTGTCGAACACCTCGATGCACGCTTCTCGCACAGGTGAGAGATCCTCGACGAGATCGCGCAGGAGCAGCAGGTCGATCAGGTCCCAGTAGCGGGCGTTCTCACGATCGGATGGCTGCTCTGTGACGGCATGCAGCTTCTGAGCGATCTGGTAGCGGACAGTCATGACCGCGATACGCTCCGGGCTCTCCAGGCCGAACTGGCTGACGCTGATCGCCGCGAGCACCACCTCGGAGTCTCCTCCACGTGTGCCCTCCGGCCTGGCAACCTCTACGGTCAGTGTTTGCCATCCGCGACCATGGAAGGAGATCTTGATGACCTGTCGTCGTGTCGAGGTCTCCCCGATATATGTAGGCTCGCCCGATCGTCTGAACTGGAATCCCGCGTAAGGCTCGGCGAACGCCTCGTCCAATGATTCGAGCAGCCCTGGCCTCGGCCCACGAAACACCACGTCGAAGTCGTTGGTTGCTCTCGCTCCCATGCCGAGCCGAAGTTCCATCGCAACGCCGCCCTTGATCAAGAAGCGTGGGCCGACCTTCGGGTCCTTGACGCGCTGTAGCGCACCGATGAGCGCGAGCGAGGAAATGCGATGGCGCAGGCGAGCCTGCGGAATATCGGTGTCACGGGCGTAAGCGTTGACCAAGCGCTCCAGATGTGAGCGGCGTGTCGGTGGACGCTTCGGCTCTTTGAACGGAGGCAGCGGACTCAACGACGCATCCCAACACCCGCCGTGACTCCTATCTGGAGCCGCAGTGCATCCGCCTGTGCCCCTGTAAGGAGACCTTGTCGTTCGCCGTCATCGACGGCCTGGGCAACCAGCGCTTCACCCACGTGTCCGGCATGAGCATCGCGGATCGCCCGCTCTGGGGTGACGATCGGGATTCCCTCATGGCGAGTCATCTCGGCCTCGGTGAGGTCGGCGCGATGGAACACGAACACATCCGGTACCTCCTTGCGCCGAATCCTGTACTCGCGCGGGACCGTCACATGCACCTTGACGGGATTCACGTCGCTCAGCTCGTACACGGCGAGGGCGGTCTCGTGCGAGATGACCCCTCGTCCACCTGGTAATAGCGTCGCCTCCATATATTGATCCAGAGCAGCGATCGGGACGACCCCGGGCGGGAAGCGATAGAGACCGCGAGCAACCCTTGCGAGCGAACCCCGTTCGGCCAAGAGCTTCAACCTACGCGGCGAGACTCCCAGCTCGCGCGCGTCATCGGTCAACACATACCCGTACTGGTCCGCGGCGAGCTCAAGGAGGGGGCGGTAAACACGACCTGGCATGACATAATGGCCTCAAATTGAGGCCTTCTTGGCCTAAGAATAGCACGCATCGACAGCTCTAAGGCCCCTTAGAAACTGTCCGAGAAGTCTTCAGGCGTGGAGTAGGCGGTGGCGGCGTCGGTACCAGAGCAGGCCGCTGGCGAGTTGGATGAGCCCGAGATAGTTGGTGGGGTTCTTGTCGTAGCGGATCAGCAGGGCGCGGCACTTTTGTAGCCACGCGATCGTGCGCTCGACGACCCATCGGCGTGCGGGGTGGGTCTTCTTGCCCCAGCCGTCCTTCTTCTCCTCGCCGATGCGGCGGATGTGCGGCACGTACCCGCCAGCGGCGCACGCGGCCTGCCCGGTTGGGTTGTCATACCCCTTGTCCAGGCAGAGGTTCTGCACGATCATCGCGGGGTCGGGGCGCGGGATCACGACCGCGTCTATCGTCTCGGCTAAGAGCTTGGTGTCGTGCGTGTTTGCGCCGTCGATGACGGCGGCGAGCGGCCCGCCTTCCTGGTCGACGAGCACGCTCTTCTTGGTACCCATCTTCGCTCTATCAGTGGGGTTCGGGCCACGCTTAGCACCCTCGAACCGTGACTTGCCCATCACCCCGTCGGCGGCCTGCCACTCCCAATGCACGGCCCCGAGCTCCTCGCACTCCCTGACTAGATACGCCCAGATTTCCTCCAGGAACCCGTCGGCGGCAAACCGTTGAAACCAGCCGTGAACGGTCAACGGGCGCCCGAACCGTTCCGGCAGACGACGCCACTGGCAACCCGAGCGCAGGCGGTGGATGATTCCATCGAGCACGAGCCGCAGGTCGGCCCTCGGACGGCCGGTCCGGGCCGGCGGATAGAAGCAGTCGAGCATCGGCTCGACCTCCTCCCAGAGATCATCCGGGAGCTCCCAGATCGTCGGCAGTGGGCAAGCAGGGGTAGTCTCAGCAGCCGGCAAGGCACGCTCCTTTTAGCGAGGGTTGACGTGCCTTGCCGCTTCAATCAAGCACTACATAATCCTGCCCCACAGGACTTCTCGGACGGTTACTAAGGCCTCAAAGTGAGGCCAAGCTGACAGTCGAGCACCGGTATGTCGATCGGTGGGTGACAGTCCTCAGGCTGCCAGGCGCTCTGCCGCCGCGTGCTCGTAATGCGCGGCAAGCGCCAGACAGGCATCGCGGATGCCTTTGATATCCGTCTGCTCGGCCTCGGCACGGAGCTTCCGAGCCTTCGCCCTGAGTTCCTGAGGGCTCCGCTTGCTCTCGCGTATCTGCTCATCCATCGCCCCGATGAGCCACTGATCCTGCTCGTTCAACTCAGGCCAGGGCGGCGCTGTCATAGCGAGCACTGTACCGCCAGCAGCCGGCGCCATAGAGGTCGGCGCGCACCCCTCACCGCAGCAGCAACGCCCCCATTTCGCCCCTTCCAATCACCCATTGCAACGGGGCCGCCAACGAGCGCCTACGGACCCTCATCGGGGATTTGATTGGGGCACAAATGGGCACAAAAAGCTAATTTGGGCCGTCAGGCAGACTTTCGCCGGATGCTAGACCGATCAAAAACATACCGATTACCAGGCCTTTCGCGGCAATGCCCCCGCCAGGAGTCGAACCTGGATCTACCGCTTAGGAGGCGGTCGTCTTATCCATTGGACTACGAGGGCATGGCCACCGGCACCGGCGGGTCCCCGAGAAGGCTACCGGCGGTCCTCGGTGCCGGCCGCGACGTTTCTCAGCGCCTCGCCGTCGAGGCGGTGGGTGATCCACTCGGTCATCGTGCTCGCACCGATCCTCCGATAGAAGCCGAGCGCCGGCTCGTTCCAGTCGAGCGCCGCCCATTCCAAGCGCTCGCCGCCGCGCTCTCGTGTGAGCGCCGCGACCGCCTCGAGCAGCGCCCTGCCGACGCCCTCGCCACGGTGCCCCTCCCGTACGAACAGATCCTCCAGCCACGTCCCTGTGCTCGCGAGGAAGCTTGAGAACGTCGGAAAGAACAGGGCATAGCCCAGCGCCTCGGCTCGGGTGACGGCAGGCTCGCCCGTTGCAATTGGTTCGCGGACACCGGGTTCGCGGGGGGCCTCATCGGCATGGGTCTCGCCGGGGTGGGTCTCGCCGGGGTGGGCGTCGCCGGCGCGGGTTTCGCCCGCGCTCACCGCGCGCTCGGCGATCAATGCCTCCGCCGCCGGGCGCTCGCCGAACAGCGCCTCCCGCAACTGCGCCTCGGTCGCCTTCAGCTCGTGCTCGAGGTGCTCGTACTCGGCCAGCTCGCCGAACAGCTCCAGCAGCAGGGCGGCGTCCTCCGGTTGGGCAGGGCGGACCGTCAGCATCGCCGCGGGCGTGGTGCGCTGTCCATCAAGCGGTCTTACGGTCGGGGCGATCCGGATAAACCTCGTCGATCGTGCTCAGCGCCACGTACGGCGCGCCGGCCTCGCGCTCGATCGCCGCGCCGGCGCCCGCGAGTCGGTCGAGCACGCTGATCACGCCGCAGATCTCCTGCCCGTCCTGTTGCAACGCCGCGATCGCGGCCAAGGTCGAGCCGCCGGTCGTGACCACGTCCTCGACCACCACGCAGCGATCCTCCGGCCCGAGCGGCGGGCCCTCGATGCGGCGCTGCAGGCCGTGCGCCTTCGCGTCCTTTCTCACGAAGAACGCCTTCGCCTGTGCTCCCCCCGCGAGCGCGGCGCAGGCGACCGGGTCGGCGCCCATCGTCATGCCGCCCACGGCCGTCCCCTCCCAGTCGGCCACCTGCGCGGCCACGAGCCTGCCGAGCGCCGCGAAGCCCTCCGGGCGCAGGATCGCGCGCTTGGCGTCGACGTAGTACTCGGCTTTCGCGCCGCTCGTCAGCGTCACCGTCCCCAGCACGAGCGCGTGCTCGCGCAGCTCGCTCACCAGGCGCGCGCGGGCACGCTCCAGCTCGCTCATCTTTCGTTCCTCGCATCCACCTATGGGGCTAATCTTCGCCGATGGCGAGCTCCGGCGCATCCTCCTCGCTCGCCTCTCTGCTGCGCCTTGCCTCCTGGGTGATCTGCCTGATCGTGCTCGCCTCCTTCGCGATCTTCGTCGTCGAACAGACCTCCTCGGCCTCCACCCACCAGCAGGAAGAGGTCAACGAGCATCCCTCCTCTCCCTCCTCTCCCTCTTCGACCGGCGCGGCGGCACCCAAACACCAGAGCACGCTCCACAGGACGATCGACGAAGCCTCCGACTTCTTCACCTCGCCGTTCTCCGGCCTCGTCTCCGGCTCCTCCAGCCAGTGGGTGATCCACCTCGTCAAGACGGCGCTCGCCCTGTTCGTCTACGGCTTTGTCCTGGGCTATCTGGCGCGTGTGATCAGAGTGCGCGTCTAGCCGTTCGCCCCCGTCGCGCGTGCGTGATCCGCGTGAGGTTCAGTCGTAAACGTCCACCGGAGTGCCAACCTGGACCCAGCTGTAGATCGCCGGCGCATCCGGGATCGGCACGCGCAGGCAGCCGTGGCTGGCGGCGTACGTCGGGACTTCCGCATACCCGTGGATCGCATAGCCGCGGATGAAATAATTCGAGTCGACCATCCCCTCGCTGTTTGTGCCTGGGGTCTTCTCATACACGCGGAAACGGCCGAGCACCGTCGGCGTCGAGGGCTTGCCCGAGCTGATCGTATAGATCGTCTTCACGCGCCCGCCCGGTTCGATCTCGGCGAGCACCTGCCTGGTCAAGTCCGCCTCGACGTGGCGGCCGTCGCCGCGGTAGCGCACGTTGAACTTGCCCGTGCCCCGCGCGAGCAGCTCGAAGACCCTGCGCCCCGCCGCGGGGACGCGTTCGAGGCCGGTCATCTTGCGGTAGGCGATCAGCGCGCGCTCGGTCCCTTCTTCAAAGCTCCCGCTCAACGGCACCGCGTAATGGAGCACGTCGAGCTCCGCCTGCAGCAACCTGACCGACTGGCCCCTCTCGCCCGGCGCCACGTTCGGGTTGACGAACCGCACGCCCGGCGCCACCGCGCTGAACGCCGCCTGCTGGGGTGTGGCGGCGTGGACGACACGCGCCTTCAGGAGTCCCGCCGCGCGGCTGGAAAAGCCGACCTGGAAGCGGCCGGCGCCGCCCGCGGCGGGGAGCACGGCTGCGCTCTCGGCGCCCACGCCGCGGCCGTCGATCGCAAAGCTCACCCTCACCGTCTGCCCGGCGACATACGGCGCCACGGTCCCGCGCACGACGATCCGCCCGCCGGTCAGCGCGAACGGTGGACTGCCACCCACTTTGCCGAGCGCGAGCCTCACCCGCCCCGGCGCCGGGGCGCTGACCGCGGGAGCCGGCGCGGCGGGGGTAGGGACGGGCGTCGGAGGCGGGGCGAGCACCAGCTCGAATTCTATGTACGACTCAGGCGGTTGCCGGACTGGGCGGCGCGAGCGCCGGTGGCGCCGTGATCAGGCCGGCGCGCTTGCCCGCCAGCACGAGCGCGCCGATCAACAGCAGCGAGCCGGCGATCAGCGCGATCACCTGCACGAACGTCCAGCTCTCGAGGCTCCCATAGGCGATCGAATTGTTCAGCGAATGTGCCGCTATGCACGGATACAGCGAGCCCGTGATCCGGTACAGCAGACACAACCCGAACCCGAGAAACGCGAGCGGGACCAGATCGACCGCCGGCGCCGAGCCGGCGTGCACGCCCCCGAACAGCAAACCGGTGATGATCGCCGCCGGCCACATCCCCTGCCAATTCCGCAGCGCCGTAAAGATAAAGCCCCTGAACAAGAACTCCTCGCAGATCGGCGCCACCACGCAAGTCAACCCCGCGCTCAGCAGCAGCAGCGCCGCGCCTTCGTTCGCGCCCAGCTGTTCGAGGATCTTCTCTTTGCCGGTTTCGTTCAAGATCGCCGCCCAGATCGCGCTGAAGATCAGGAACGCCAGGAACAGCCCAAGCGGCAGCAGCACCACCCACAACCTCCGCAGCCGCGGCGGGCGCAGCCCGAACTGCCAGGCGCGCACCGTGCGGCCGCCCATCCGCGCAAACAGCACCGCGGTGAGGACGAAGACGAGGTCCTGCACGACCGTGTCCGCGATCTCCAATCCCCCCGGTATGTGCGAGGAGGTGATGTTCAACGCCGAACGCGGCCGCGGGCAAATCGACGATCAGGCCGCCGACCGCCGCCAGCACCAGCGCGCCGACGAGCGCCGCTGGCGCCATCCACGGACGCCAGTCCGGCGTCTGATCGTCGCGCGCGCGCCGCTCGGCCACGAGCGCCCGCTCAAACGAGTCAGCCTGTGCGGGCTGGCCATGCGCGGCGGGTGGGGTCGATGCGCCAGGCGGAGTTGGCTCGCCGGGGGCGGGGGTCACGCCGGCCGGGGTCGATGTGCCGGGCGGAGTTGGCTCGCCGGGGGCGGAGGGAGTCTCGAGGCTCGACATCTGACTCCGCTCAGCTTACGTCGCCGGCGCCCGCGACTCGCCGGGCGCTCCCGGGCCGGCACTCGGGAGCGGCGCTCGCCGCAACAACGCTCACGCCACCCAGGCGTCGGGTCGGGAACCGGACGGCCGAGCGCGCGATCCGCCGCCCGTCCGCGCCGGCGCTCATGCCACCCAGTGCCAGGTCGCGAACTGGGCGACGAAGCACGCCATCAACGCCCCCGAGCCCATGAGCACAGGCGCCCGCGCACGCGGGCGCGCCGCAAGCCACGCCCCCAGCCAGATGCTCAGCGGGAACAGCACGACGAGGAACCGCGGCAGCGACATCAGCGGCTGCGAGGCGACCGGGTAGGACAGCGGCAGCGCGAGCGCCGCGATCACATACGCGCCGTACGCGCGCGGCAACCTCCGCCACACGCCGATCACCATCGGCACGGCCGCTGCCAGGAACGCGAGCAGCATCAGATTGTGTCCGGCGACGATCGTCGGGCTGCCGCCGGCCGCCGGGAAGTAGACGTGCGCGCGTTGGCCCGACAGCAGTTGCCGCGCGCCGGCAAAGGCCGCCTTCAGCCCGTCCCACACGCCCAGATACGGGCCGGCGAAGTGCCGCCCCCACACGTCCTGTGCGTGAAACGGCATCAGCGCCTCGCCGCCCGCCCACGCCAGGTAGGCCATGTACAGCCCAAGACCCGCGGGCACGAGGCCGAGCCACAGGAAGTCCCTGCGCAGGCGGTATCTGGACCGCCAGCGCGCGGCGCTGGGAAAGTCCGGCCGCAGATCCTCGCGCGGGCCGTACAGGTACAGCATCGCTGCCGGGAGCAGCAACACCACACCCGCCCCGTTCGTCGCCGTTGCCAGCGCGCCGAGCACGCCCACCCAGGCCCAGCGACCTCGCCGCGCGCACAGGAACAGGCCGACCGACAGCGCCAGGTACAGCGACTCTGCGTAGACCGCGGAAAAGAAGAACGCCATCGGCGCAAACGCCGTCACCAGCACCGCCAGGCGCGCGGCCTCGGCGCCGTTTGCGGCACTGAGCGCGGCCCCGGGCGCGCCGTACGGTGCGCCTGTGCGGGTGGCCGTCTCCATCTCCGTCCCCGTCTCCGTCTCCATCTCCATTCCCGCGCGCCGCGCGACCTCCGCGTCCCCAAGCGCTGCCCGCGCGCCCGCGCTCTGGGGCGCGCCCTCACCCTTGCCAGCGCGTCCCAGCTCGAGCGTCGTCAGGCGGTGGATGCCATACAGCGCGAGCGCGAGCGCGACCGTGGACAGCAGCACCCCGGCCGCGATCGGCGGCACGCCGAGCGAGGAGATCGCGCCGAGGCCGAGCGGGTAGAGCGGGAAGAAGGCGGTGCGCGAGGACGTGAACGGGCCGAGGTCGAGGCGGTAGCCGTAGTGGGCGATCACCAGGTACCAGGCCGCGTCCCAGCGCGCGGCCGGCGCCGCGAGCAGCCCGCCGAGCGAGCCCAGGCCACGTGTGATGCCGCGCGGATCGAAGGCGCCCCGCACCGGGCCGAAGCCGAACGCGAGCATCGCACCGGCGCCGGCGAGCCAGACGAGCAGGCGCGAGGTCCACAGCGCGCGCCAGACCGTGCGGATCGCCAGCGCCCTGGCAGGGTCGAGCGCATCGAGGGCGAGGGACCGACGCACCGGCCGGCGTCGTGGCCAGCCGAGGACGGAGGGCGTCGAGGAAGGCGAGGACCCGACGGGGAGCGGCGGGAGCCCGGGGCGGGGTCGCGGCGGTCGCGGCGGTTCGAGTGCCAGATCGGCGCCCGCGGGCGCAAAGACAGGAGCCAGCTCGCCCGTGGCCGTCGCGAGCGACGGGCGCGTGGCCTGGATCGCGGGGTCGGCGGTGTCTGGCTTCATAAACGGGGGCGCGACGGGCGATACGCATGTGCAGGCGCGTTGGCAGACGGCGGAAGTGGCAGGAAATCACAAACTGATCGGTAATCTCGGCTGTGTATGTCCCGCCAAGCTCGCCAGCGCCGGCGCCGCCACCACCGGGCGGGGCCGGCGCGGATCTTCCTGATCGGTGGCGGCGTGCTCGCGACGACGCTCGTGCTCGGCGTGATCGCGGCGGTCGGCTACGTCCTGCACGTCGCCGGTACGGCTCCCGCGCTCGCGTCGCTTCACCCAATCCTCTCCGACGGCTCCTCACAGGTGTTCGCCGCGGACGGCACGCGGCTCGGCTTCATCCAGTCCGACGACCTGCGCAGCCCCGTCGGCTGGAACGAAATACCCCGGGATCTGAAGAACGCAACGGTCGCGATCGAGGACCAGCGCTTCTACAAGAACGACGGCGTCGATCTGACCGGGATCTTCCGCTCAGCGATCAAGGACATCACCAACGGCGCCGCCCTCCAGGGGGGCTCGACGATCACGATGCAGTTGATGCGCAACCTCTACCTCGGCGGCGACCAGCACACGCTCAAACAGAAGATCATCGAGGCGAAGCTCGCGATCGACTACACCGAACACCACTCCAAGCGCTCGATCCTCACGAGCTATCTCAACAGCGTCCCCTACGGGACCCTCGGCGGGCAGACCGCGACCGGCGTGCAGGCCGCGGCGCGGATCTTCTTCGACAAGCCCGCCTCGCAGCTCGACCTCGAGCAGTCGGCGCTGCTCGCCGGGCTGCCGCAGGCGCCCTCGCAGTACAACCCCTTCCTCTACCCCGCCGCGGCGCGGGAACGGCGCAACGAGGTGCTCGCGAAGATGGCCGAACTGCACTACATCTCAGCCGCGCAGGCCGCCGCGACCGAGCACGCGCCGCTGGAGGTGCACATCGGCAAGTTCTACTCCCAGCGCTCAGAACCGTTCTTCTTCGAATACGTGCGCGAACAGCTGATCCACCGCTACGGCGCGCGCACCGTCGAACAGGGCGGGCTCAAGGTCTACACGACGATCGACCTGCACAAGCAGAGCCTCGCGCGCAAGGCGATCGCCGAAGTGCTCGACGAGCCCGAAGACCCCGCCTCGGCGATCGTCACGATCGACCCCCACAACGGCGACATCGAAGCGATGGCCGAGTCCGAGTCCTACGAGCAGTCCCAGTACAACCTGGCCGCCGACGGCCATCGCCAGCCCGGCTCGACGTTCAAGGCGATCGACCTCGCCGACGCGCTCACGCGCGGGATCGACCCGAACAGCACCTACTACCTCTCGCACACGCTCGCGCCCGGCTGGCTGCCCACCTATCCGACCTACGAAGTCAAGACCTTCGAGGGCACCTCCCTGAACAAGTCGATCAACCTCGTCGATGCCACGCTCACCTCAGACAACACCGTCTACGCGCAGCTCGCGGCCGACCTCGGCGAGAACACGGTCACGGAAATGGCCTACAAGATGGGCGTCAAAACCCACCTCTCCAGCTACCCCGCGGAAGCGCTCGGCGGGCTCACGCTCGGGGTCACGCCGCTAGAAATGGCCGACGTCTACGCCACGCTCGCCGACGGCGGCTACCGCAACCGCCCGATCGCGATCGCCAAGGTCGTGTTCCCCGACGGCCACGTTCAACTCCAGCTGGGGCGTGCCCCACCGCACGAAGGTGCTAACCGAAGGCGTCACCGCCGAGGAGACCAGCATCCTTCACCAGAACGTCGAGAGCGGCACCGCGACGCGCTCGGCGATCAACTGCCCGACCGCCGCCAAGACCGGCACGACCTCCGAACTCGTCGACGCCTGGCTCGACGGCTACACCCCCCGCTACGCGACGGTCGTCTGGATGGGCTATCCGAACAAACGCGTCTCGATGACCGACGTCCACGGCGAGCCCCAGCAGGGCGGCTACCTGCCCGCGGAAATCTGGCACGACTACATGGCGAGCGTCACCGAAGGCCAGCCCTGCGTCGAATTCCCCCAGCCCAAGGAACCGATCTCCTACCAGCCGTTCTTCGGTCACTACGCGAGCACCGGCCGCTCGACGCAGAGCGGCGAATCCAGCCAGGAAGAGCTCGGCTCCCAAGAAAAGAAGCTCGGCGAAAAAGTCAAGCTCCCGCACACCAACGGTCCCGGCCGGGAAACGGGCGGCGGCGCGGGTCCGGGAACGGCCGGCGGCGGCGGTGCTGGCGGCGGTAACGGTGGGAGCGGCGCGGGCAATCAAGGCGGCGCGGGGGGCAATCCGGGCGGGGGCGGTGGAGGCGGCGCGGGCAATCCCACCGCGCCCGAACCGAACGCAAACGCGCCGGCAGAACCGACTGGAGCGACGCCCGGCGGTGGCGGCGGCGCGGTGAACGGCAACGGCGGAAACACGGGCGGCGCCGGCGCCGGTCAGTAGCGCGGGGCGCCCTCGCGGCCCGTGCGCTGGTAGTTTGAATCAGGAAATCCGAGACGATGGCCCGCGCGCGCACAGCTCGCGAGCGGCCAGATGGGACAGGGACTCGTGGCAAAGGAAGACAAGGTCGAATTCGAGGGCGAGGTGATCGAGGCGCTGCCGAACGCGATGTTCCGCGTAAAGCTCGACAACGACCACGTCGTGCTCGGTCACGTCGCGGGCAAGATGCGTCGCTTCAGGATCCGCATCCTCCCGGGCGATCGCGTCCGCTGCGAGCTCTCGCCGTACGATCTCGACCGCGCACGCATCGTCTACCGCCACCGCTAGCTCGACGTAGGCGGGGCGGAGAAAGGCCCCGAGACGAACATGGAGCGCTCACTGATCGACTCGATCGCAGCGGCGCTCCGGGAGTCGGCGGGTGGTGGCGACGGGGGATCTGGATCGCGGATCGTGCGCGGGGTCGGCGACGACGCCGCGGTCGTGCGCGCGGGAGGGGAGCTGTGCGTTACCTCGGTTGACGCGATGGTCGAGGACGTGCACTTCCGGCTCGCCGGCGACCGCCCCTCGAGCCCGGGTGAGGTCGGCTGGCGCGCGCTCGCGGGGGCGCTCTCTGATCTCGCCGCGATGGGCGCGCCTGCGGGCGAGGCGTACATCGCGCTCGGGGTCTCCGCCGCGGTCGGCGAGGCGCGGGCGCTCGAGCTCGTGCGCGGCGCGTTGGTGCTCGCCGCAGAGACGGGGACGGTGCTCGCGGGGGGCGACGTGGTCGCCGCGCCGGTGCTCACGGTCTGCGTGACGGTCGTCGGCTGGGCTGATGCTGAGGAGGAACTGGTCGGGCGCGACGGGGCGCGGGTCGGGGACCTCGTCGGGGTCACGGGTCGCCTCGGCGGCAGGCCACGCCGTCCCGTTCCGCGCCTGCGCGAGGGGCGGGCGCTCGCGCGCGCCGGGGCGAGCGCGATGATCGATCTCTCCGACGGCCTCGCCGTCGACGCGCGACACCTCGGCGAGGCCAGCGGGATCACGCTGGAGATCGAGCTGGAGCAGCTACCGCTCGATGAGGGAGTCGCGACATCCGAGCAGGCCGCGACCGCAGGCGAAGACTACGAGCTGTGCTTCACCGTGCCCGCCGCCGCACGCGAGCAGGCGGAGGAGGCGCTGCGCGAGGCCGGCGGCGCGGGGGTCACGTGGATCGGGCACGCCGGCGAGGGGGCGCCGGGGGCGAGGTTTCTGGACGCTGTCGGGGCCGAGCGCCGGTTGGACGGGTACGAGCACCGCTGGTGAGGGGCGCGATCGGGAAGACCGGGGCCGCCGCCGCTACAGCGCGGCCGGGATCTGCTTCTGCGCCGTCGATCCCAGCCCCGCCGGCAAGCCCGCGGCGGAGAATTCGAGGCCGTTCGGCCGCCTGGCAGGCCGGGCCGGGGACGTCGAGACGATCGGCTGGATCGCGGAGGGTTGATAGACCCGCCCACCCAGCACGCGGGCGGCGCCGACCGGCACGGTCCGCGTCAGGCGCGCGTACACGAGCAGCCGTTTTTCGGCGCTGAACAGGGGCGTGCAGGCGGATAGGACCAGGCGCGTGTAGCCGACGTTCGCGACCGCCGCGGTCACGTCCGTCGGCAGCACCACACGCTGGCCGATCACCGTGTAGGTGAAGTGCGCGTAGGGCATCTCGAGCAGGATGTGATTGCCCGGGCCCAGTTCGTTGATGTCGCGAAACGGCGCCAGGTAGGTGGTCCTGTGCCCGGCGATCGCGGTCGTGCCCGCCACGCCCGGGAAGCTCGTTTCCGAGTAGATCCCCGGCCCGCTCTCCAGGTCGGAGGTGTCGGTGCCCTTCACGATCACATAGCTCGCGTCGATCCTCGGGATCACGATCCGGCCGACCGCACTGCCGTCGCTCGCGTGGCGCTGCAGCTCGCTCGCGAGGAACGCGACGCGGCGGCGCTCGTCGGGCAGGCTCGCGAGCGCGCGCCGTTCGGCCGCGGTCGGGGTCGCCCGTTCGGTCGTGCGCAGCGACCCGTTCAGCTCGGCCTGCCTGAATTTCGCGTACAGCGCCGAGAACGGCTCCTGCCACACGAGCGTCACGCCGGCGTCGATCAACGCCAGCGCCCCCAGCGCGATCAGCGCCACCGACAGCGCGCGCCACACGCGGCGCGCGGCACGGCGCCGGCGCGGACCCTGGGCCGAGCCTCGGCCCGGGCGGCGCGATCTCATCGTGAAGAGGGCTTCGGACATGGGCCTCAGCGCTCGATTATGGCGGCTCGGAGCGCTCGATTCCGTTTCTTGGCGCCACCCTGGCCCCCGGGCGATCTCCGATAGCGTGGCTTCGGCGCTTCGGCGCTTCGGCGCGACGCTGGTCCGCTCAGCGCCGCAGCGCCGACTCCGTGCCGCCGAGCGATCCCGGCCCGGCATAGGACAGCGGCCCCCTGATCCGCAGCGGCTCGCCGCCTTCGATCCCGTCCTCCCCGAGCTCCTGCGCTTCGGGCGCGGTCGCGAGCAGCGCGGCGGCGGCCACGCAGCCGAGCCCGAGGCTCCACAGGACCATCTCCGCGATCCCGATCTGCCCGCCGGTCAGCAGCAGCACCGCCTCCCATGCGATCCCGCCTGGGCCCATGCCGAGCACGCGCGCGTAGAAGACGATCAGCAGCGCGAGCGGCACGAGCGCGAGCACGACCAGGGCGAGCGCCGCCGGGCGCGGCGGGCGGGTCCGCGCAGAGACGAGCAGCAGCCACAGGTGCGCCGGCGCCAGCACCAGCAGCGCCGTGTACGGATCGCTCAGCCACACGGCGATCGCGACGGCGAGCAGAACCGTCAGCAGCGCCAGCCCGGCCCCGTCGTCCTCGGGGCGAGGCCGCAGCCCCAGCCGGCGAATCGCGGCCGGCCACGCCAGCCAGCCGAGCACGAGCACCAGCGCCACCGCGAGCACCCCGCCCACGGCCGAGCTCCCGAGCGCCAGCGCGCTCGCGGGGGGCGGGACCGCCGGCGCGGGCAGCGCGCCGAGGCCGCCCAGCGCTCGCGCGAACAGGGCCGCGACGAGGAATGGCAGCGCGCACGCGGCCGTCCACTGCAGGCCGCGGAGCATCGCGCGGTCGCCGCTCGCGCCGCGGCGGCGGCGCAGCCGCGCGTAGCCGTCGGCGAGCAGCAGCAGCGGCGGGATCAGCAGCGTCGCGACGAGCAGGCGCAGCACCCACTCGGGCATGACCTGGCGCCCGATCACGAGCCCCGTCTGCGGGGCCGCTTCGAGCGCGGGGGCCGCGTCGAGCGCATCGACGGCGCTCAGCGTTGCGCGCCCGAAGGCTTCCAACCGTTCCGCGCTCACCGCTTCCCCGGCGGGCGGGGTCGCTTCGCCGGTCACCTGCACGAGCACCGCCGGCAGCCCGCTCGCGTTCAGCGTCCCCTGCTCGCCCGTCGCGAGCGGAAACGCCAGGTGCGCGAGCTGCCCGACCGTGCTCGGCGCGCCGGGGTTGCCGCCGCCGTTCTGCGCGATCGCGCTCGTGATCGTGCGCTGCAGCGCTTCGGGCGCGCTGCCGAAGGCGTCCGAGTATGGGACAACCGTCGGGCCACGCCGGCTCACGCCGGCGAGGTCGCCGAGCACGATCGCCGCGTCGATCGCCCCCGCTGGGCTCGACGGGCCCGCGGGACTCGCAGCGTCCAGATCGTTCGTGGCGAAGTCCGCCGCCCCCGCGTCGCCATCGCTGCCGCCGCTGGTCGAGACGAGCACGATCGTGCGCTGGGTCTCGCGCGCGGCGAACACGCGCGCGAGCTCGATCAGCGCGGCGGTCCCCGACAGTTCGGCGCCCGACGATCCTGTCGCGGACGCGGACGCCGACGCGGACGCCGAGGCTGACGCGGACGCCGACCCCGGCCCCGCGGAGCCGGACGCGGAGCCCGGCCCCGGCCCCGCGGAGCCCGACGCGGACCCCGAGCCCGACCGGGACGCGGAAGTTGAGCCCGCGGACCCCCCCGCGCTCGCGTCGCGGTGGGCGAGGATCACGATCGGCGTGCCCCCGCTCGACCCCGCGCGCCGCGCGATCACGGTGCTCAGCGTCCGTTCCCCCGCGGCCGTCTGCGCCTGGAACTCGTGCGTGGTCACTTCGAAGCCCCCGTGGCCTGGCGCGCCGAGCCCTTCCAGCGTCCGCGCGAGCTTCTTCGCGAGCGCGGCGTCGCCGGGGCTGCCCGGGCGCCGGCTCGGGAACTCGGCCGCGAGGCTCTTCAGTTCGGCGAGCGCCGGAGCGCCTTCGAACGCGTCCGGCGCGAGCGTCGATGTCAGCGGCCCCGGGCGCGCCGTCAGCGAGAACGCCGCCACCGCGAGCGCCAGCGCGAACGGCGCGAAGGCCACCCTGTAGAGGCGTCCATTGAGCATTCCCGAGACCTTAGCCCCGCAGCCGGCCGGGGGCCGCAAGGGGTCGAATCGGGCTCAACCCACCTCGTGCGAGCGGGGAGGGGCCGGAATTGAAAACGCTCCGTTGAGCCTCCCAGCCCCGGCCGGGCACGGCCCCTGGGCGGAAAGGCCGCGGCGGCTCGCCATATTCGCGCACCCCTTTAGGTATCGTCCTGCCGCGTGCTCCAACCCGTCGCCGTCGGCAACAAGACCCTCTCCGACTACACGCACATCTGCGGCAAGGAGCTGATCGAGGAGATCCACGAGCTCGCCGAGCCGCTCAAGGGCCAGCGCGTCGTGCACATCTCCGCGACCGCGTTCGGCGGCGGCGTCTCGGAGATCCTCTACACGCTCGTCGGGCTGATGCGCGACGTCGGGCTGGATTGCGAGTGGCAGGTGATCTATGGGCGCGAGGAGTTCTTCAACGCGACCAAGCTCATGCACAACGCGCTCCAGGGAGCGCCCCAGGACCTCGACGCCGAGCAGTGGGAGACCTGGCGGCGCTACAACGAGATGAACGCGCGCGAGCTCTCCGGCGGCTGGGACGTGTGCCTCGTGCACGATCCCCAGCCCGCGGCTCTGCACACGCTCGTGCCGGAGAAGGCCGCCGGCTGGGTCTGGCGCTGCCACATCGACCTCTCCACGCCGAACCCCGCGACGATCTCCCAGCTCTTGCCCTACATCTCCGAGTACCCCCAGTCGCTCTTCCACATGGCCGACTACGTGCCCGACGGGATGCGCGGCAAGGTCAACGTCGTGCCGCCCGCAATCGATCCGCTGACGCCGAAGAACATGGCGCTTTTGGCCGAGGACGCCTCGTTCGTGTGCGGCCAGTTCGGGATCGACATCGACCGGCCGCTGATGTGCCAGGTCTCGCGCTTCGACCCCTGGAAGGACCCGCTCGGCGTGATCGACGCCTACCGCGCGGTCAAGGCCGAGATCCCCGACATGCAGCTCGCGCTGGTCGGCTCGATGGCTAGCGACGATCCCGAGGGGTGGGACTTCTTCAACGCGACGATCGCCCACGCCGACGGCGACCCCGACGTGCACATCCTCAACAACTTCAACAACGTCGGCGCGATCGAGGTCAACGCCTTCCAGTCCCACGCCGACGTCCTGATCCAGAAGTCCACGCGCGAGGGCTTCGGGCTGACCGTCTCTGAGGCGATCTGGAAGGCGCGCCCGTTCATCGGCGGCGACGTCGGCGGGATCCCCCTGCAGATCGAGGACGGCGTCACCGGCTATCTCGTCTCCTCGGCCGAGCAGTGCGCGGAGCGGACGTTGGAGATCTTGCGCGACCCGGCCCTGGGCAAGTTTCTCGGGCGGCGCGGCAAGGAGCACGTGCGCGAGCACTTTCTGACGCCGCGCTACTTGAGGGACTATCTGCGGATCTTCAACGAGCTGCGCGAATCATGAACACGCGAGAGTTGAATCTAAAGAGCATAGGAGCCCATATATACTTTTTACAGTGCGTGTTACCATAGTGTTACGCACTTTCTTTTTTGTATATCGACGATCTCCAGCTTTATCTTTCAGCGAAGAGACCTCGTGACCGACGTAATCGAGCCCTCTTCCCACCAGGGGCGGACCCAACCGCTGGTGCTGGTGTCCAACCGAGGTCCCGTCACGTTCCACGCCGACGGCGAGGTGCAGCGCGGCTCGGGCGGGCTGGTGACCGCGCTCACTGGTCTCGCCTCCCACCGCGAAGCGATCTGGATCGCCTCGGCGATGAACGAGCACGACGCCGAGGTCTCGCGCGCCAACGACGGGCGCTCGTTCCCGGTGCGCTCTCCCGCGGGCGGCGAGTTCCAGGTCCGGCTGGTCGTCTCCGACGCCGAGGCCTACGACCGCTTCTACAACGTCTTCGCCAACCCGATGCTGTGGTTCATCCAGCACTATCTCTGGGATCTCTCGAACGCGCCGGACATCCGCCGCGAGGAGATCGAGGCCTTCGAGTTCGGCTACAACGTCGTCAACGAGGATCTGGCGCGCGCCGTCGTCGAGGAGCTCGAGGGCGTGCATGAGCCCGTCGTGATGATCCACGACTATCACCTCTACACGCTCCCCGACCTGGTCAGAAAAGCCCGTCCCGACGCGTTCCTGCATCACTTCATCCACATCCCCTGGACGCAGTCTGACGCCTGGCGGGTGCTGCCTTCGCGGATCCGCGAGGAGATCTTCACGGGTCTGCTCGCAAACGACATCATCGGCTTCCACACCCGCTCCTACCGGCGCAACTTCCTGCAGTGCTGCCGCGACCTGATGGACCTCGAGGTGGACTTCGAGCGTGGGCTCGTGCGGTTCGGCTCGCGCGAGGTGTGGGTGCGCGCCTACCCGCTGCCGATCGACCATCGCGCGACGCTCCAGGTCGCCCAGAGCGAGCGCGTCGGCGAGTTCGAGGACGAGCTCCTGCGCCGCCGCCGCGACTTCCTGATCCTGCGCGTCGACCGCGCCGACCTCTCGAAGAACGTTTTGCGCGGGTTCTCGGCGTTCGACCTGTTCCTCGAGCAGCACCCCGAGTTCACCGAGCGCGTGACGTTCGTCGCGCAGATGATGCCCTCGCGCACCGACGTGCCCCAGTACGCCGAGTACCTCGAGCGGATCGAGGCGCTCGTGGCGGTCGTCAACCACCGCCACGGCACCCCCGACTGGATGCCGATCCAGCTGAAGCTGCGCGACGACCTCGAGGAGGCGATGGCCGCCTACAAGCACTACGACGTGCTGCTCGTCAACGCGATGTTCGACGGCATGAACCTCGTCGCCAAGGAGGGGCCGATCGTGAACGAGCGCGAGGGCGTCTCGATCCTCTCCGAGAACACGGGCGCGCACGAGGAGCTCGGGGAGTTCGCGCTGTCGGTCAACCCGTTCGACATCCAGGAGCTCGCCGACTCGATCCACGCCGCGCTGACGATGTCTGCCGGCGAGCGCCGCCGCCGCGCCGAGGGGCTGGTCGAGATCGTCACCTCGCGCGACCCCGGCGACTGGATCGACGAGCAGCTGGCGGACATCCGCGCGAAGGCGCAAGGCCGGTGAGGAGGACCCAGGCCCGCTGGCTGGCTGGGGCTCGGACCTGGCTGAGGCCCGGACCCGCTGAGGCCCGGACCCGCTGAGGCTCGGACCCTGGCTGAGCTCGAACCCTGGCTGAGGCTCGAACCCTGGCTGAAGCCCGGACCCGCTAAGCTTCTCCGTCGCCGCCCGTGACCCTGCCCGCCCCGACATACGATCTCGTGCTCCTGCTCGACCCCCAGGTCGAGGAGCCCAAGCGCGCGAAGATCCTCGCCGACGCGCGCGCCGCGATCGAGGCCGAGGGCGAGCTCCTGCGCCACGACGCGTGGGGCGTGCGTGCGCTGACCTACCCGATCGACCACAAGACCAGCGCCGAGTACCACCTGCTGCAGTTCCACTCGACGCCGGCGCTGCTCGAGACGCTCAACCGCACGCTGCGGATCGCCGACGAGGTCGTGCGCTTCCGGATCATCAAGCTCGCGCCCGGCACGCCGGACGCTCCGGAGACGGTCGCGACCGTCGCGACGGTCGGCTCTACCACTACTACCGCGACGCCCCGGCGCGAGGGCGAGCCCGCCGCGACACCCTCCGCACCCGAGCCCGTCGTAGAGGCCGAGGTCGCGGTCGAGGTGGCGGTCGGCGAGCCGGCATAGCATCGCCCGCCACGGCGAGCCCACGGCGTGGCCATGTGCTTGTGCGGCATGTGGCTACGGCATGGCTTTCTGTGTGTCTGTGCGGCATGCGGCCACGGCGTAACCGTCTACATGTGTCTGTGCGGCATGCGGCGTGAGTCGGCGGACGCAGACCCACGCCGCTGGGACGTCCGCGCCAGATCCGCGCGGATGTTCGCGTCACTATGGTTCCCCGAACCACGCACGGGGTAATAAAATCATCTCGATATGGCCTGGGTCGAAGACATGAGCGATGGGACGAGGGCGACGAGCAGGACCGATGTGCTGCGGGCCTCCCCGCCGATGTTCGAGTCGCGCGTGCTCGATCTGCTCTCGCGCGTGCACCCCGCGGTGCCGGTGCTGATCTTCGCGCCCGCGATCGCCCTACTACTCGCCTGGCAGCTCTCGAGCGCGAGCGTCGTGACCACGATCGCGCTGGGGATCGGCGGCTACGCGCTGTGGACGCTGTTCGAGTACTGGCTGCACCGGATCGTGTTCCACTTCGAGCCGGCGGACGGCCTCGGCGCGCGGATGCACTGGATCATCCACGGCGTCCACCACGACCATCCGAACGACCCCCTGCGCCTGGTGATGCCGCCGGCGGTGAGCGTGCCGCTGGGGGCGATCGTGTTCGGGATCCTCTACCTGATCTTCGGCGCCGGCTACGCGCCCGGGATCGGCGCCGGGTTCTTCGCGGGCTATCTCGCCTACGACATGATCCACTACTACATCCATCACTTCCGCGCGCGCGGCCCGCTGGGACGGATGCTGCGCGAGCGCCACATGCGCCACCACTTCCAGGACGACACGCGCGGCTTCGGGATCAGCGCGCCCTACTGGGATGAGGTCTTCCGGACCTCCTCGCGCGGGCGCTCCGCCGCGCGGCAGGGTCCGGCCGCCACCGCCGCCGCGGCCGAGACCGTGTCCACTGTCACCGCCGCGCTCGAGCCCGCGTCCACAACAGGCGCCGCCACCACCGAGCAGAGCAAGCCCTGACCGAGCTCGAGCACCGCACCCTCGGCAGCCCATTGGCCGCCTGAGTCGGTCCTGAGTTGACCGCCTGGGCAAATATCGCGCCCGCTCTTTCTCCGTCCAAACCTCGCAACTAGCGGCTTCGTCAAGGCGATTGCGGCCCGGATCGAGGATCGCGCCCGGAGGCCGGTCTAGACTCGACGACGCAGACCGACGAGCTCCCGCGAGCGGGAGAACCAGCCCGAAAGGAAAGTCTCACCATGGCCGCAACCAACATCAACCGCGTCGTCATGACCGGCAACCTGACCGCCGACCCCGAGCTGCGCTCGCTGCCGAGCGGCATGTCCGTGTGCAGCCTGCGGATCGCGTGCAACACGCGTCGCAAGAACGGCAGCACCGGCGAATGGGAGGACAAGCCCAACTACTTCAACGTCACCGTGTGGGGCGCGCAGGGCGAAAACGCGGCCAAGTACCTCTCCAAGGGGCGCCCCGTCGCGATCGACGGGCGCCTGGAGTGGCGCGAGTGGGAAAGCCAGGACGGGACAAAGCGCCAGGCAACCGATATCATTGCCGACTCGGTGCAGTTCCTCGGCTCGCGCGACGACGCCTCCGGCGGCGGTTTCGCGGGCAACGGAGCTTCCCAGGGCAGCGACGTCCCCGTCGATCAGGGGGACTTCCAGCCCGTACCTGTCGCCGCCGGAACCGGGGACGACGACATTCCGTTCTAGTTTTTCAGCAAGCAAGGGAGCAACCAGTGGCAAAAGCGCGCGGTCGCGGCAAGCCTGTTCGCCGCCGAGACAACAAGAAGGGTGGGCCCGGAAGCGGCCGGCGCAAGCCATGCCAGCATTGCCGTGACAAGATCGAGCAGGTCAACTACAAGGACATCTCCTCGCTGTCCAAGTTCATCTCCGAGAAGGGCAAGATCCGCTCGCGGCGGATCACCGGTTCCTGCCGGCGCCATCAGAACCAGATCGCGCGCGCGGTCAAGCGCGCCCGCGAGCTGGCGCTTTTGCCGTACGTGAACGAGGGCGGCCGCGAGGACTCGCCGCGCGGAGGCCGGGGCGACCGCGACCGCGATCGGGAACGCTAGGCAGGGGACGTCGAGATGCCTGAAGCGATTCTTCTAGAGGACGTCGAGAGCCTCGGCGAGCAGGGCACGGCGATCGACGTCTCGAAGGGCTACCTGCGCAACTACCTGATCCCGCGCAAGCTCGCCCAGCCGGCCACGAAAGGCGCGATCGAAGCGATCCGCGAGCGCAAGGCGGCGGCCGAGCGAGCCGAGCGCAACGCGATCGAAAAAGCCCAGGAGAACGTCAACCTGCTCAACCGCACGGTGCTCACGATCCCCCAGCAGGCCGGCGCCGACGGCCGCCTGTTCGGGTCGGTTACCGCCCAGGACATCGCCACCGCGATCCGCGAAGCACGCGGGTTGAAAATCGACAAACGGGGCGTGCACATGCCCGAGCCGATCAAGAGCGTCGGCACCTACATGGTCGTCGTCGAGGTCGTCGAGGGAGTCCAGGCGACGATCAAGACGATGGTCGTCGCCAAGAAATAGTCTGGCCCTCTTTCCCCTCGACTTTCCCGGCAGCGTGCGAGAAACACAGGAGGGGCCCATGGGGAGGGCCTGCCCTCCCCATGCCGAGCGATGGTCGTCGCCAAGAAATAAGTCGCCGCTGCTCCTGCGAACATCTGTTCGTGGGAAGCAATTTCCTCCTATATAGCGGAGAGCCCCGCTCGCCGATGACTGACGTGGGCTTAGACTCGCTGCGGCTATGTGCGCGGTCTCGGTAACCAACGGCAGCAACGGCACGGCCACCACCCCTCCGGCGGGCGGGGTCGCGCCGCCGCACAACCTCGAGGCCGAGCAGTCGGTGCTGGGCTCGATCCTGCTGTCCGATCGGTCGCTGTACGCGCTCGTGATCGAAGAGGGGCTGCGCGCCGAGGACTTCTACCGCGAGCGCCACGGCGCGATCTACGAGGCGATGCTCGCGCTCTACAACGAATCGGAGCCGGTCGACGTGCTGACGGTCACCGACCGCCTGCGCTCCAGCGGCAAGCTCGAGGCGGTCGGCGGGGTCGCGGCGATCGACGGGCTGACCGGCGTGGTGCCGGCCGCCGGGCATGCCCGGCGCTACGCGCAGATCGTGCGCGAGAACGCGCTGCTGCGACGGTTGCTGGGGGCGTCGTACGAGATCCAGGAGAGCGTGCTCGACCACCGCGCCGCGCCGCGCGAGCTCGTCGAGCAGGCCGAGAAGGCGATGCTCGAGGTCGCCCGCGACGACCGCCAGCAGGACTTCCGCGCGATCGAAGAGGTGCTCCACGAGGAGCTCGACAAGCTGCACCGCCTCTCGATCGAAGGCACCTCGCTGACCGGGACGCCGTCCGGCTTCAAGGACCTCGACGAGATCACCGGGGGCTTCCAGCCGGGGAACCTGATCATCGTCGCCGCGCGCCCGGCGATGGGCAAGAGCGCGCTGGTCTGCAACATCGCCGAGAACGCCGCCGTCGAGCACGGCAAGCCCGTCGCGCTGTTCAGCCTGGAGATGGCGGAGGCCGAGCTCGCCCAGCGCTTCGTCGCCTCGCAGGCGCGGATCAAGGGCGAGGAGCTGCGCAAGGGACGCGTGGCCGAGCAGCGCTGGCCGAAGATCCTGAAGGCGAGCCAGCGCCTGGCGGCGGCGCCGCTGTGGGTCGATGACTCGAGCGATGTCGGCATGCTCGAGATCCGCGCGAAGGCGCGGCGGCTGCACTCGCAGTGCGAGCACGGGCTCGGCCTGATCATCATCGACTACCTGCAGCTGATGCGCACCGACAGTCGCTATGACTCGCGCGTGACCGCCGTCGGCGAGCTCAGCCGCGGCCTGAAGATCCTCGCGCGCGAGCTCGGCGTGCCGGTGATCGCGCTCTCCCAGCTGAGCCGCGCGGTCGAGTCCCGGCCGGACAAGAAACCGCAGCTCTCGGACCTGCGCGAGTCGGGGAACCTCGAGCAGGACTCCGACCTCGTGATGTTCATCTACCGCGACGAGTACTACGACGAGGACTCCGAGCGCCCGGGCGAGGCCGACCTGATCATCGCCAAGCATCGCAACGGCGCCGTCGGCAAAGTCACGCTGACATTCCAGAAGGAGTACCCGAAGTTCTTGAACTACGCGGGCGAGCGCTACGCCCAGTGAGGCCGAGACGTCCCCCGAGCCTGGGCGGCCCGGCCGCGCTCGCTCTAGATTCCCGCCACATTCATCGGACCCGGCCTCGACCCTCGTAAACTCCACTCGGCATGCCAGGAATAGTCGTCGTCGGCGCCCAGTGGGGCGATGAGGGGAAGGGCAAGATCACCGATCTGCTCGCCGAGCGCGCGGGCGCGGTCGTGCGCTTCCAGGGCGGCAACAACGCCGGGCACACGATCGTGCGCGGGGACGTCGAGTGGAAGCTGCACCTGATCCCCTCCGGGATCCTCTACCCGGGCAAGCGCTGCGTGATCGGCAACGGCGTCGTGATCGACCCGAAGGTGCTGATCGAGGAGCTCGACGGGCTGCGCGCGCGCCGCGTGGACGTGAGCGGGCTGCGGATCTCCTCGAACGCCCACCTGATCATGCCCTACCACCTGCTGCTCGACTCGGCCGGCGAGGCGAAGCTCGGCAGCCGCCAGATCGGCACGACCCGCCGCGGCATCGGCCCCTGCTATGCGGACAAGGCCGCGCGCCTGGGGATCCGCGTGCAGGACCTGCTCGACGAGAAGATCCTGAAGAAGAAGATCGTCGCCGCGATGGAGCCCAAGCGCCTTTCGCTGCGGCCGTTCGAGAAGGATCCGGCGCTCGACCTGCACGCGATGACCGAGGAGTACCTCACCTACGGCCATCGCCTGGAGCAGCACATCGCCGACACCGCGAAACTGATGTGGGAGCTGCTCGACGACGGCGAGAAGGTGATCTTCGAGGGCGCACAGGGCGCGATGCTCGACATCGACCACGGCACCTATCCGTTCGTCACCTCCTCCAATCCTCTGTCGGGCGCCGCGTGCGTCGGGACAGGCGTGGGCCCGAAGGACATCGACGAGGTCTGGGGCGTGTCCAAGGCCTACACCACGCGCGTCGGCGCCGGGCCGTTCCCGAGCGAGCTGCACGACGAGATGGGCGATCTGATTCGCTCCCGCGGCGGCGAGTTCGGCACGACCACCGGGCGCGCGCGGCGGACCGGCTGGCTGGACCTCGTCGCGCTGCGCTACGCCGCGCGCCTGAACACGCTGACCGCGCTCGTGATCACCAAGCTCGACGTGCTCTCGGGTCTCGACCGGATCCAGGTCTGCACGAGCTATCGCGGCGCCGAGGACGCGGAGTTCGAGGACTTCCCCTACCACCAGACCGTCCTGCACCACACCACCGCCGAGCTGACCGAGCTGCGCGGCTGGCAGGAGGACCTCGGCGAGTGCCGCCTCTACTCCGACCTGCCCGAGGCCGCGCGCGAGTATCTCGAGTTCATCGCCGAGCAGACCGGGGCGCCCGTCGCGCTGCTCGGCGTGGGCCCGGGACGCGAGCAGGTGATCTGGACCGAGGCCGGCGAACAAACGCAGCTGGGCGCCGGGGCGGCGGTCGCGGATCTCGCCGGCTGACTTCGATTTTCGGAGATGGGCCGTGCAGGATCAATAAGCGTGCGACCGGCAATGTTTCCGGGCTGGATCAGCCCGCCTGCTCCCGACGCGCTCCCGAAAGCGGCACAGGTCCGGTCTGCGCATCCCACGCTGCGAGCAGGCGCGCTCTAGGCACAGGCCTCTGAAGGGTGGCCGTATAGGCTCATCACGAGTTTGCCGCCGTCTGTGTGGCCAAGCTGCTGAGCTACGTCCCACGGGGTCACGCCGCGTTCCAGGAGCATGGTCGCGGCAGCATGGCGTAGCTCGTAGAAGTCAAGGCCGGGACGATCGGCGAGCTTGCGGAGCAAAGCCCAGTAGCGATGATGTGTGTACGGCGTCACGGTCACTTCTCTTTGTAGCCATCCAGAACTTTGCACTCAGGGTGACGGTCGTGCGTCGCTCGCCAAGCGTTGGCTCAGCTTCTCCAGTTGCGGACGCAAGACCGGTGTAGCTGGAGATCGCGTCGATCGCTTCGATCGCGTGCAGCAGATAGGCGCGCTCGTCCTTCACAGCGACACGGCCTCGGCGTAGATGCGCTCGCGTAGATGCGGGCTCACACCGCCGTCGCTGAGCACATCGACGCGGCTGCCGAGCATATCCTCCAAGTCCTGCCACAGCCCCACAAAGTCGATCAGGCTCCGTCCCGGCTCCATCTCGACCAAGAGGTCCACGTCGCTCAACGCGCCCGACTCGCCGCGCACCACCGAGCCGAACACACGCACGTTGCGCGCACCGTGGTCAGTAGCGCAGCCCAGGATCTCCTCCCGCCGGGCACGCAGCCGTGGAAGGTCGATCTGAACAGGTGCGGAGCTCATGCGTGCGACCACGTTACTGCCGCCTGGGGCGACTCAGCGACTCGACAGCCATCGAGCGAACACCACCAAAGCTGGCTATGGGCTCAGGTTTACAGCGCTGCTCAAGCTAACGAGGACGGATACCGACGACTGCCACATGGCGCTTCCGGCAGAGACCGGCCCTGCCTTCGCCCCCGATCGCCTCTCGGTCTGGCCGGTCGAGGGCGAACGCTACGGCCTGGACGCCACCTACCACGGCGCATCCGGCTTCGAGCGAGCCGAAGCGCAGCAACGACACCTCAAGGCCGCGAACCTCTCGGCGTCCGTCCGGCAGGAGCTGGGCGATGCCTGGTCTCTGCGGCTCGGGCCCCTGACCCACAGCGCCGCATGGGCAGCCATCGAAGCCTTCATCGGCCCTCCAGTGCCCCGCACGAGCTAGCCAGCACCCCTCTCAAGAGCCGGTCTCAGCCCTTCTCAGCGGGTTGAGAGGCCCATCCGACGACAGGCCTCCGGAGTGCCATCGGGTGCCAATCGGACGTCCCCTACTTCGGGAGCAAGTTGCTCCCGAAAGCTCCGAGGCAAGGCGATTCAGACCGGGTACGGCGTGCATGCCGTTGCACCCCGAATTAGGTAAGCGTTCAGTTGGTTCGGGGGTTGTGGCGGGTTCGTGTTGAACCTCTTGGTGTGGAGCGGGTTGAGGCGGGAGCGATCTATGACGCTGGGTGTGGGGTGGTCGTTGAGGTGCTGTTGCGGATGGATGCTCAGATTGGCACTCCACTGGCGTCGCAACGCGATCTCAACCTCCTTCGCCACCTCGGTAACCGCCACGGCGCGTTGTTGCGCAGAGTCCCGACTCGCTCAAATCGTCGTCTGAGCAAACCGATCGCCGGCTCCCCGTCCTTGTGCTCCACCGAGCCCTCGTGCGCCTGGCGCAACCGCCGCTCGACCAGCGTCGCGTGCACCTCGTCGTATTGACCGTCAGCGATCGCCCTGAGGACCTCACGAATCTCGCCTTCGCTGACCCCGTGTCCGGTCATGTCGAGGGCGCGCGCAAGAAGAGGAGGATGCAGTAGCTCATTCTCCAAGCAGCGCGACGGCCAGAAGAAAAGGCCGGGCACCCGACGCCCCGCTTCTTCGAGCTCTTCGTCGCTTCTAAGATCTCGATCGCAGACACCAAGATACGGCTGATCAAACCCGGTGCCCAAGGTCCGACTTGTCGCTTCGACCCCGCGGACCCCGTGTCCGTTGAGGATGAGGTGGGGAGGGCCAACCTCGGGAAACAGCCGACGCAACCTGCGCACGTCATCGGGCCCCTCGACCACCAGCGACAAACCGCTTTTCTGCCCCGCCCGACACGTGGGCATCATCCCCCAAGCGATCCACACTTGCTTATGCTCGCCGGCGTCGTGCCCAGGGGGGTGCGTGGTCGCGTGTCCACGCGGCGAGCAGGGGGTCGGCTAGTGCCCAGGTGCGTGGCTGTGGCTGCCAGGCGAGGCCGAGTCCGCGGAGGCGTGCGAGGGCGTCGTTGACGCTCTTGGGGTTGGCTGTGACGGCGTGAGGTCTGAGTCCTACGCTGATCGCGGCTACGACCGACTGTGCACTGGGGTGGACGCGTCTGAGTAGATCCCACTCGCGGGCCGTCAGGCTGTCGGTCATCTGCTGCAAGTCTCGCCAGCCGGCGAGCGCGCGGGTGTAGTCGTCCTCCCCACGGGACGGCGCTAGGTCGATGATACGCCAGGTGAGGTCTGGCACGCCGGCCGCGCAGCTCGGCCGCTGCGCCGATCAACTCGACACGTGCGCTGGTCCAGGGGCGCGTGATAACAAGATCGTCGATGAAGCGCGACGGCTTTGCTCGGCGGACGCGTATGAGCTGGCCGGCGTGGTAGAGGGGATGACCGTGGTCGCCCAAGGCTTTGCTGCTGGGGCCATCGGGGTGTTCGACCAGAACGAGGTCCAGATGCTGGTGTCGCTGGCGGACAGCGCGGAGATCCCCAAGGAGTTGGCGGGCCTCCTGCTCGGATAGGGATGAGAGCAACAACCCGAGGTGGTCGATTGCCAGCAGCACGTCGTCGTCGGCGAGCGCGAGCAGCAGCTCGATGGCGTCAGAGAGGAGGTGCTTGCCCGTTTCTGCGCTGACATCGAAGCGAAGGTCCTCGAGGTCGATGCCGCTCTGATGCAGGGTGCGTGAGAGTCGCAGGCCGGCCGCGCTTGCGGGTGGTGCTGCTCCCGTCCACCACGCGGCTGCTTCGGGGGCGAGCTGGGCGATGGCTGTATCGGCGATCGCCATGGCAAGATCGAGGCTGCTGGTGCAACTGCGTGCGTCTAGGAGCACGCACGTGCCGTGGAGCTCGTCGATAGCGGTGGCCAGCAGGGCGCTCGTCCCGCTCCATGGGTCGCTTGAGATGACCGTGAGACCGGGTCTTTGGTCGAGTACGTCGAGCAGCTCTTGGTACTCGGCGATGCGGCCGGTCAGCGCTTCGGCGTTCCCGGTCTTCTGTGCGACCTCAGCCATCCTCGTCCTCCGCGAGATGCCTACGCGCCTCGTCGATCGCCATTTGGGCATCGAATGCCTCGACCGTGGAGCTGCCGAGCTTGCGGGCGCCCAGGGCTGCATATCGGGCTACCGTCATGGTCGGGTACGGGCGGCCCTCTCCGAAGGCGATCAGTTTCTCCAGCGCCTCTCCTTCTAGCTCGAGGCCTGCTTGAACGAAGCGTTCTGAGAGGCCCGCGCGCCAGATATCGATGGGGATCCGAGGATCGAGAGACAGTCGGTTGACGAGCTTGCCGAACTGCGCCGGCGCGCTGAGCATCTCATTCAGTGCTCGCTCGTCGCTGCCATCGACAAGCACGACGACTTTGGTGTTGCCGCTGTAGAGGTTGACAAGATCTCCAAGCAACTGCGCGCCGTCGGCGTAGTTGACCGCGCGTTGGAGCTCATCCAGGAAGAACACGACCGGCCGGTCTCTCTCCTCGGCCAGTGCCAACGGCAGTGACAAGATCTTGCGTGTTGGCAGCGCGCCCCGCTCGGCGGAGAGCTGGCCGAGGTCCAAGGGGATCCCCTGATCGCTGAGGGTCTGCTCGATCAGCGGCCGGGCGACCCGCAAGAGTCCACGAATCGCCGCCGTGCGTGAGATCCGGTTGCAGCGATCCACGACGAGCTGCAGCAGATCCTTCGCGTCCGCACGCTCGGGAGCCTCGATCTCAACGACCACCATGCCGTCCTGCCCGAGCTGCTCGCACACCGCCGCGCAAACAGTTGTCTTGCCGATCCGCTTCGGTCCCGTGAGCATCGTGTGGATCGCCTCACGCGATCGGCGCACGATCTCCTCGATATCCCCCGTCCGACCAATCACCAGATCAGCGGGCACCGGGCCACCGGCCGGAAACAAGCGTCCTATACGATCATCCATCACCCTGTGAATAGTACCACTGGGTAATGAGCCTGTCACTCTGAGGTACTACCCACCTTACGGCAGAGAACTAAGTAAAGAAATGGCGTGAGCGCGGTCGGCCCGAGCAAGCCAGACCCAGCTTCCCACCGGGCCGGTTCCTATCAACCGCAGCTCCGTCACAGCAAGGACACAGCAGATTGTTATCCTCCTTGCCCGAACTTGTCCGCGTTTGTCCCCCACATCTCCGCGAATCGCCCGCCGTTACTGGATTTTTCAATGGGCCGTGCAGGAATCGAACCTGCAACCTTGGGCTTAAGAGGCCCCTGCTCTGCCGGTTGAGCTAACGGCCCGTAAGGGCGCCGACGAGATGGCGCCGGCTCGGAGTGCGATTCTAGCCGAGGCGGCGCGACACCCGCCCTGCGAGCAGGGTAGCGAGCCGTCCGAGACGTCTCGCCCGCGGCCGGGGCTGGCGCCTGGCGGCCGCCGGCGCGGACGCTCCCTGCGCGGACGCTCCTCTCCGTGGCGTCGTGGCGAGGCCGGGCGCTCGCGGCGCTGCTCAGCCCCAGCTCCAACCCCAAGCTCAGAAGACGATCGTGCGCCGGCCGTCCACGATCACGCGGTCTTCGAGGTGCATTGCGACGGCGCGGGCGAGGACGAGACGCTCGATGTCGCGGCCGACGCGCTCGAGCTGGGAGACGCGCTGGCGGTGATCGACGCGGACGACGTCCTGTTCGATGATCGGGCCGTCATCGAGCTGCTCTGTGACGTAGTGGGCGGTGGCGCCGATCAGCTTGACCCCGCGCTCGCGGGCGCGGCGATAGGGGTCGGCGCCGGCGAACGCGGGCAGGAAGGAGTGGTGAATATTGATCGCCGGCATCCCCACCCGCGCAAGGAACTCGCCGCTGAGGATCTGCATGTAGCGCGCCAGCACGAGCAGATCCGCCTCACCCGAGAGCAGCGCCAGCATCCGCTGCTCGCCCCGCTCCTTGTGGCCCGGCTCGATCGGCACATGGTGGTATGGAATGCCGGCCGCCAGCGTCTCCCGCTCGAGGTCGGGATGGTTGGAGATCACGGCAACGATGTCGGCTTCGAGCTCGCCGCGGCGCCAGCGCCAGAACAACTCGAGCAGGCAGTGGTCGTGGCGCGAGACGAGGATCGCGACCCGCCGGCGCTGCGCCCACCAGCGAATCTGCCAGTCCATCGCGAAGCGGTCGGCTACCTCGGCTACGAAGCGGGCCTCGAGCCCTCTTCGTGCCCTTGCTTCGTCCGCGACGACAGCGGCTCCCGCCTGTCCCTGTTGCGTGGATCCCTCCTCGGAGCCTCCCACCGGCAACGGCCGGGTGGGCGGATTTCTGTCCTCCGAGGACGGGAGAAAGAACTCCGTGCGCAGGAAGAACCTCCCGCCAGTCGGATCGGTCGAGTACTGCTGGGAGGAGACGATGTTGGCGCCCTGCTCGAACAGGAAGCGGGAGACGGCGGCGACGATCCCGGGTCGGTCGGGACAGCCGACGAGCAGTCGCGCGGTGTATGGCTGTGAATCCTCGCCCGGCGCGGAGTGGCTGGCTATTTTTTCGTGCTGCTTTCCAGTTGTTCCTTGACCTTCTGGCTAACTTTGTAGCTCTTGCCGCCGACGGTGATCGTCGCGTTCGCGGCTTCGCCGCTGGCGGCGGCGCCGCTGCTCGTGGACCCCGAAGCCGCGCCGCTCGCGCCCGCCGCGCCCGTCGCCGCGGAGGAGGACGAGCCCGAGCTCGATGTCGAGCTCGAGCTGCTCGCGGAGCTCTTCTTCAGTTCCGCGAGCTCCTTCTTCAGCCGCGCCCGTTCGGAAGCCGGGGCGAGGCTGACGGCCTTTTCGGCCGCGAGGTCGCCCTGGCGTTCGTTGTGAGCTTTGTAGGCGTACTCCGCGAGCTCGCCGAAGTACGCGGCACTCTGGGGATCGTTGGCGACGACGATCTGCAGCACTTCTACCGCCGAAGCCGGCTGGTCGAGGCCTTCTTCGTCGAATACGCGCAACATTTCCTTGGCCAGCTTGGGATTGGGTTTCGGCGGGTTCAGCGCCAGATAGCTGTTCCAGGACCGCGCCACGTCGGCGTACAGTTCTTTGCCCTGGCTCGTCAATTTCCCGTTGCTGACCGATGATTCGCCGCCGGCTTCGTGCAGTTGGGCGTTGATCAGGCCTTCCCACGCGCCCAGGCTCTTGGGCTGCTCGGCGACGAGCTTCTGGTACTTCTTGACCTGCCCGGCAAAGCTCGCCTTGGGCGCGCCGCTTTCCCCGGTGAGCGCGTTCAGGATCCCGCCACCGCCGCTCCCCACGCCGACGCCGAAGCCGATAAAGCCGATGCCGAACAGCAGCGCGAGGCCCACATAGATCACCTGGACCGTGCGGCGCCGGCCGCGTCCTCTGAGGTCGAAGAGCATGGGAAGGGATTCTATGGGCAGCGAGGGCGCCGGGGGTTAAGGATCCCCGATCGACTCCCGCGTACGTACGACGTGACCATTCGGCGCCTCGCCCGCCGCCTCCTCACGACCGCCTC
Source organism: uncultured Solirubrobacterales bacterium (assembly GCA_963774785.1). Taxonomy (GTDB): domain Bacteria; phylum Actinomycetota; class Thermoleophilia; order Solirubrobacterales; family Solirubrobacteraceae; genus Palsa-744. Next base: position 500,056 of record CAVZGH010000001.1, read on the forward strand.
CTGCGCGCACATCAGGTCAGCTCGCGGTCGATGTGATCGATGATCTGCTTCACGTCCGGCTGCACCTCGCCGGCGGGAGGGCTCGTGGGAGGGCTTGCGGGAGGAGAGCTTGCGGAAGAAGGGCTTCCCGAAGAACCGCCCGCCGGGGGAGGGCTTCCCAAAGAAGTGCCTCCCGAAGAAGTGCCCGCCGGAGAGGGACTCACCGGGGAGGGGCCCACCGGAGGAACGCCTCCCTCGGCTGGCCCCGCGCCTGCCGCCTGCGCCCGCGCCCGTTTGGCGTCGCGGCGCGCGACGATCGAGGCGACGAGGATGCTGAGCTCGTAGAGGATGTACAGCGGCACCGTCTCCAGGATCAGCGTGACCGCGTCGCCGGGCAGGAAGGCCGCGACCGCGGCGCAGGCGAGGATCGCGTAGCGGCGGTTGTGGCGCAACTGTTGGGGCGTGACGATCCCGACGCGCGTGGCGGCGAGGATCGCGACGGGCACCTGGAAGACCAATCCCATCGCCAGCAGGATCGTGGCGACGAATTTGTAATAGGGCGCCGCCTGGACGAGTACGTTGAACTCGCTGCTGTTGAAGTTCTGAAAGAACCGCAGCGCCGCGGGCAGCACCACGAAGTAGCCGAACGCGACCCCGATCACGAACAGGAACGGAATCGCGACGAGCAGCGGCATCGCGATCCGTCGCTCTTTCGGGCTGAACGCAGGCAGCACGAAGCCATAGAGCTCGAACAGGATCACCGGCAGCGAGATCACGAGCGCGAACATCAGCGTCACCGTGATCGTCGTCGTGAAGGGCTCGCCGATCCCGAGCGTCACCGGCTTGTTGCCTTCAGGGGTGCGAGGGACTTTCGCGACGGCCGCGCGCAGGTTGGGAATCTCGGTCGCGAGCTTGGCGCGCGTGGCCGCCGGCAGACCACTGCCGGGGGCGCTCAGCGCGAGCACGACCCCCTCGGTGCTGTGAGCGATCTTCAACACCGCCTGCTGGGCGAGCGCGGTCTGCCCGAGCGGGCCGTTGCCTTTGGCGACCTGTTTCTCGGTCTGCTTGCTCAGCGGCGCGTTGATCAGGTGCAGCAGCGCGTGGTTCTGCCACAGGCAGAACCCGAACGCGATCGCAAGCGCGATTGCGCTGACGATCAGGCGGCTGCGCAGCTCATCGAGATGGTCCACGAGGCTGAGCCTGTCCTCGTGGCCGATCGCGCGGATCGTTGTGGCCATGACCCATATGAACCTACCACCGCCCGCTACGCAAACCTCCTAGCCAAGGCGAGCGCGCTAAAGGCCTCGCGCGGGGGCGTCGATGAGTTCGTGATCAGACATGGACCCCGCCGACCGAGCCGATCACACCCGACATCGCGTGCAGCTTCCCAGCGGCAAGCGGATCGACGTCGTCTACCGCGACCGCCATCCGCTGGCCGACCCCGACGGCGGTCACACCCCCGATCCGCTGCACATCTGCTTTCACTGTGCCGGCGAGCTCGCGTATCCGCTCGACTGGGCCGAGGAAGGCCCGCGACACTGGCGGATCGTGCTGCGCTGCCCTGAGTGCGAGGCGCGCCGCGAGGGCGTCTTCGATCAGGCTGTCGTCGAGGAGCTCGACGAGCAGCTGGACAGCGCGACCAGCGCATTGCTGAGCGACCTGAAACAGCTCACGCAGGCGAACATGGAGGACGAGGTCGAGTTCTTCGTACGCGCGCTCGACGCCGACCTGATCGTCCCGTCGGACTTTCAGGCGTAGCGTTCGACCACCGCGTCGGCGACCCGCCGCAGGGACGCCGCGCGATCCTCGGGCAGGCTCGCCGGGAGACCCGCCTTGGCCTCCGCCACGACGGCCAGCGCGCGTTCCCTGGCCGCCTCCAGCGCGCCGGTCGCGGCGATCCGCTCGCACAGCTCCTCCGCCTGCGGAGCGCCGCCCAGGCCACGCAGGTCGATCTCGGCGAGCTTGGCGTCGCGCTCGCGCGCAAGGATCAGCGGCAGCGTGACGGTGCCGTCGAGCAGGTCGGTGCCCCGTGCCTTGCCGGTGCGCGCGGCCGGGCCGCAGACGTCGAGCACATCGTCGAGGATCTGAAAGGCCAACCCGATCCTCCGCGCAAAGCGCCCGAGCGCGTCGGCCAGACCCTCCGAACCCAGGTCGGCCAGACCCTCCGAACCAACCCCCAGGGAACTGGCACTCACCGGGATTGCGACGGACACGGGATGCGCAACGCCGGCGGGCTGCGTCGCGCCGGCGGGACACGCGGCGCCGGCGGAACACGCGGCGCCGGCCCCACCCGCGGCGACGAGCGCCCCGAGCCGGCAGGCCGCCTCGAACAGCGCGGCTGTCTTGAGCTCACAGCGCCTGATGTAGCGCTCGAGCGCAACCCGCGCAGCGTAGGCATCCTCACGCTGGAGCAGCTCCCCCTCGGCCAGCGCGGAGCTGGCGGCCGAGAGCGCGCGCAGCTGCGCTGGATCATCGTTGCGAGCGAGCTCCGCGAAGGCGCGCGAGAACAGCAGATCGCCGGTCGCGATCGCGGTCTCGCGGCCCGCCGTCGCGACCACGGTGGGACGGCCCCGGCGCAGCGGGGCGGCATCGATCACATCGTCGTGGACGAGCGTCGCTGAGTGCACGAGCTCGACGGCGACCGCCGCGCGGGTCAAACGTTCCTCGGCGGGCTCCGCGTGCTCGGCCTCCCCGCTGACAGGATCGGAGCCTGCGGCTTCGGCGGCTTCGAGGGCTTCGCCAACCCCTGTGGCCTCGGGGACCCCGGCGGTTCCGGCGACGCCAGCGGCTTCGGCAATCCCCGGGGCCTCGGGGGCACGAGCGGCTTCGGCAATCTCTGGGGCCTCGGGGGTGCGAGCGGCTTCGGCGGCTTCGGCGGCGAGCACGACAAGCAACGGTCGTAGCCGCTTGCCCCCGGCTGCGACCGTCGCGCTCGCGTGCGTCGCGAGGGGCGCCCCCGCGGCGGCCGTCACCCGCTCCAGGTGCCGCTCGATTCGCTCCATCCGCTCGCGCAGGCGCTCGCCGCCGCGCCCGATCAGCGCCTCGACCGCATCGCGATCGCGATCGCCGACGGCGGGCTCGATACCGGCATCCGTCTCCGTGCCGGCGACCGTGCCCGTGCCCGTGGCCACATCCGTGGCCGGTACGTCGCTCGCCCCGGCGGGGGGCTCTGCGGCGGGACGGCCCACCGCGGCGCTCAACCCCCCTCGGTGGGAACGACGCCGTGATGGATCACGACGATGCCTCCGGCGGTGAGCAGGTAGCCGATCTCGCGCAGGCCGGCGCGCTCGAGCACCGCCGCCAACCCGGCGGGAGCGGGGAAGCGCTTGACCGAGCTGGGCAGGTAGGAGTAGGCGTCGGGATCCCCCGCGAGGCGCCCGAGCAGCGGCACGACGCGATCGAACCACAGGCTGTAGAAGCTCGACAGCGGCGGGCGTGTCGGGGAGGTGAACTCGAGCACGACCACGCGCCCGCCGGGGCGCACGACGCGGACCATCTCCTCCAGGCCGCGCTGCAGGTCTGAGAAGTTGCGAGCGCCGAAGCCGACCGTGGCGGCATCGAAGCTCCCATCGGCGAACGGCAGCTGCAGCGCGTCGCCCCATTCGAAGCGCAGCTCGGCGCCGGCGGGCTTGGGCTTGCGCCGCGCGCGCGCGAGCATCTCCTCCGAGAAGTCGCTGCCCACGACCTCTCCACCGGGCGCGACGCGTCGCGCGAGCTCGATCGCCAGGTCGCCCGTGCCGGTCGCGACGTCGAGCACGCGCGCGCCCGGGCCGACGCGCGCCAGATCAGCCGCGCGCTCGCGCCAGCGATGATGCAGGCCGGCGGTCATCACCGTGTTCAGCAGGTCATACACCTTCGCGATGCGGTCGAACATCGCCCGCACCTCGCCCGCCTCGAGGGTGCCGGGGGATGAACTGGCGGCCCGCGCGTCCGCCTGGCCCTGCGGCGAGAATCCGTCGTGCGTGGTATGCGCGGGAGCCCCGGCGGAAGCGCGGTCGGCCCCTGTCGAGGAGCGGCCGGCCCCGGCGCCTGGTGGTGATCCGTCAGGAACCATGGTCTGGCCGTGGGTCGCCGGCCGCTACTTCAGCTGCGAGAGGAAGGCGACGACCGCGTTGAACTTCTGCGGCGGCAGGTTCTTGAACGAGGGCATCGGCGCCGTCGGGTTGACGAGCGTGCGCGCGATCCCCTGAGGAGGCAGGCGCGAGGCGATGTGCGTGAGTTCCGGCCCGGGGCCGTTGTTGCCGTTGTCGCCGATCTTGTGACAGGCCTCACAGCCTGACTGGGCGACGACCGCCTTGCCGGCTTCATATTCGGCGAGCGTATTCCCGCCCGCGGCCAGCACGTGCTGGGGCGTGGCCATTTCGATCGCCGTCGGCGACCCGGCGTTCGCCCCCTGGTAGGTGAGGAACGCCATCGCGCCGATCACGAACAGCGCGGCGACGGTCGCGATCGGGCGGCGCTCGGGGCGACGCTCAGGGCCGCGATCGTAGAACGGCAAGAGGAACAGCAGGATCATGCAGATCGTCGGCACGCCGATCGTCGCCAGCGGCACGAGGCTCGGCGGCTTGATCACGCGCAGGAGCTCGAACAGGAAGAAGAAGTACCACTCGGGCCGCGGCACGTAGGTGGTGGTCGTGGGATTGGCCTTCGAGCCGAGCTCCGCGCCGAGGACCAGCGACATCGTGATGATCACCGCCATCACGACACACGCCATCGCGGAGTCCTTGGCGACCGCGTAGGGGAAGAACGGCTTGCCCTGGGACTTCAGGACCCCGTACTCGCGGAGATACTCCTCCTTCTCGCGCTGGTTCATCGTGCGGCGGCACAGGGTCGGAGGAAGCGGCGCGCCGGCGTGCGCGCCGAGGCATCAAGACGCGCGGCCATTACGCCTCCGCCTTGCGCAACTCGGTGGGCTGCTCGGCCCTGCTCCACGGTGGCGCGGTCGTGCCGAGCTTCGCCACCAGATACAGGTGGGCGCCGATCAGCGCGGCGATCGCGCCCGGCACGAGCAGCATGTGAATCGCGTAGAAGCGCGACAAGGTCGTGGCCCCAAATTCAGGGCCGGCTCTGAGGAAATCGCTCAGGTAGGGGCCGATCAGAGGACCGGTGCCGTTGATGTTCACGCCGACGATCGTCGCCCAGTAGGCGCGCTGGTCGAACGGCAGCAGGTAGCCGGTGAAGGACATCGTCATCGTCAGGATCAGGAGCACCACGCCGATCACCCAGTTGAGCTCGCGCGGGTACTTGTAGGCCCCGAAGAAGAATGTGCGACCCATGTGGAGGAAGACGAGAATGACCATCACGCTCGATCCCCACTTGTGCATGCCGCGCACGAACTGGCCGAGGAACACGTCGTTGGTGACGTAGCGGATCGATTCGTACGCGCCGCCTGCCGGATCGGGGCGGTAGTACATCGCGAGGAAGACGCCGGTGACGGCCTGCGAGAGGAAGGCGAACATCGTCGCCGAGCCGAGCGTGTAGAACCAGTTGGTGCCCTTCGGCACCTTACGGAACATCATCCAGCGCGCGCCACCGCTCAGCGAGGTCCGCTCGTCGACCCAGTCGACGACGTTGATCCCGGCCGCCTTCGCGCCCTCAGCCACGCCGCCCTTGCCATTGCTCTCGCCCGGGCGCGGGGGCGGCGCCTTGAGCGGCGCGGGAACTGGGGGTGCGGGGAGCTTGGGCATCGACTGGTCCAGGTTCTAGTAGGACTTGCGCGCGTCGGGGCGCGAGGGGTAGAGATATTGACCGATGCCGTCGACCGTCTCGCCGGGGTCACGCGGGGAGAAGCGTTTCAGCTCGCTGTTGACGCTGAAACGGGCGCTGTAGAGTTCGACCCGGTTGCCGTTGACGCGCGTCGGGAAGCGGTCGAGCGGTCTGACGGGAGGCCCACCGACGCGCCTGCCGAGCAGGTCGTAGACGCCGCCGTGGCAGGGGCAGATGAAGCGCTCCGCCGCGTCGACCCAGCGCACCGGGCAGCCGAGGTGGGCGCAGCGCGTGGAGATCGCGATGTAGGGCGTGTTGCGGTCGTAGGGGTCGGTGTCGATCGCGTCGTTGTGCTGGCGCACGTAGGCGGTCGTCTTGCCGGCCTCGCCGATCCCGTAGGCCTCGGTGATCACGACCGGCACGTAGTTGTTGTCGGTGAAGTCTTCGGTGGAGCCGATGTCCTCCCAGAAGTGGGCCGGCTGTTTGAAGATCGGCCCGATCGCGAAGCCGAGCGCGGGCAGCAGGAACGAGGCGGCGGCGACCCCTCCCATCGCCTGGGAGCTGACGGTCATGAACCGCCTCCGCGTGACCGTCTCACCCTCGAAGGCGCCGGGGATCATCCGGTCGGCGGTGTACTTGGACTTGTGCTTGGTGTGCTTGTCTGGCACGGGGCGCAAACAATATCGAGGCGCGATTCAGCGCGACGCCAAGACGCCCTCGGCACTTGTGCGCATCGCCTCGATCGCCTCAGGCGAGCCGGCCAGCGCGAGCTGCTTGGCGTGGCGATGGGCGGCGCTCGACCCCCAGCCGATCGCGCGCGCGCCGGCAGCCCAGACCGCGTCGGCCAGCTCCGGCGCGCCGGCGCCCTGCGCGAGCGCGCTGAGCGTGATCGTGTCGGCCAGCTCGGCCACGGCCGCGACGTCGCCGAGCGCGACCAGGCGGGCCAGCCCGAGCGCGTACAGACGATCGCCCGCCAGCAGGCCGAGATCCCGCTCCCGCGCCGGGACATGAGCCACCCGTGGCTTGCCGTAGTGGAGCAGGTAACCCTCGTAGATCGCCTCGATCGAAAGCTCATACTCCTCACGCCTGCCCTCGGCGCGCGGACCCGCGGCGGCGATCTGCGCAGGGCCATCGGCACGCGGCCCCGCGGCGGCGATCTGGACCGTCGCTTCGGCACGAGGCCCTGCGGCGGCGATCTGCGCGGGGCCCTCGGCGCGCGGACCCTCGGCGATCGTGCGAGCCGGGCCCTCCCGCTCCGGGAGATCCGTGGGCACGGACGCGGCGGCGAGGCTCGCCATCAGGCCACCCTCCTCGATCAGGAGCAGGCGCAGGCGCTCGAGCGAGGAGCGCTCAGCGGCCATCGGTGCTGCCGGCCCCCGGCGAGAGGGCCGGCTCACGTGCAGCCTCCGCGAAGGCCGCGCCAGCGGCGGCGATCGTGCGTTCGATCTGCTCGGGGGTGTGCGCGAGCGACGGGAACCACGCCTCGAACTGCGACGGCGGCGGGTAGACCCCGCGCGCAAGCAGCGCGCGGCACCACGCGGCGTGGGCATCGAGGTCGCACGCCCGCGCATCCTCGAAGCAGTGCACGGGGCGCTCGCTGAAGAAGACGGTCAGCAGGCCGGGGGCGCAGACGACCTGCACGGGGCGCCCCGCGGCGGCGCCCGCCTCGCGCAGGCCGAGAGCGAGCCGGTCGGTGCTCGCGGCGAGGCGCAGGTAGGCCGAGTCGTCGAGCAGCGAGAGCGTGGCGAGGCCCGCCGCCACGGCGAGCGGGTTGCCGGAGAGCGTTCCGGCCTGGTAGACCTCGCCGGCGGGGGCGAGCAGGCGCAGCAGATCGGCGCGACCGCCGACCGCCGCGGCCGGAAGACCCCCGCCGAGCACCTTGCCGAGGATCGTGAGATCGCCCCGCACCCCCGTGAGCTCCTGCATGCCGCCGCGCGCGACGCGAAAGCCGGAGATCACCTCGTCGAGGATCAGGAGCGCTCCGCAGCCATCGGCGAGCTCGCGCAGGAGCTCGAGAAAGCCCTCGCGCGGGGCCACGAGACCCATGTTGGCCGGCAGCGGCTCGGCGATGATCGCCGCGAGCGCGAGCTCATCGCCGCCGTCGGCCTGCTCGACGGCTGCCTGCGCGACGGCGGCGCGCAGCGCATCCGGGTCGTTCCAGGGCACCACGATCGTCGCGGCGGCCGCACTGGCGGGCACGCCCGGGCTCGCGGGCAGCGCCTGGGTGGCAAGCCCGGAGCCCGCCTGCGCGAGCAGCGGGTCGAGGTGCCCGTGGTAGGCGCCGGCGAACTTGAGCAGCCGCTCACGCCCCGTGGCCGCGCGCGCGAGCCGCACCGCGGTCATCGTCGCCTCGGTCCCCGAGGAGGTCATGCGCAGCATCTCGACGCCGTCGAACCGGCGCGCGACCTCCGCCGCCAGCTCGACCTCGGCGGCGGTGGGCGCACCGAAGCTCGTGCCCTTCGCCGCGGCCGTGGCGACCGCGTCGAGCACCGTGGGGTGGGCGTGCCCGTGGATCAGCGGCCCCCAGGAGCAGACGTAGTCGACGTAGCGGTTGCCGTCGACATCGACCAGCTCGGCGCCAACGCCGCGATCGACGAAGATCGGCGAGCGGCCGATCGCCCCCATCGCGCGCACGGGCGAGTTGACGCCGCCGGGCAGCACCTCCAGCGCGCGACGGTAGAGCTCCGCCGAGCGTGCGTCAGCGACCGATGCCGTGCTCACGGGCGGTGTCGCAACCCTGAGCGGGCCGGCGATCGGGGAAGCGGAGCGGGTTCATCAAAATGAGAGCCGCGGCCGGCCGATCACGCGTGCTCTGCCTCCCAGTTCTTGAATTCGTCGGTGAAGTAGAGCAGGCGAATCTTCTTGAACTCGGTCGAGGAATACAGTGTCGCGCGCTCGTGGATGCCGGTCTGCTCGGCGATCGCGTCGAGCACCGCGTCGCACTCCTCCTTTGAGCGGCCGTGGGCCATCGTGAAGACCGAGTAGGGCCAGTCCTCGTAGGTGGGGCGCTCGTAGCAGTGGGAGATCCCGCGGAAGGACGCCATCCGCGGGCCGAGCTCTGCGATCCGATCCGGGGAGACCCTCCAGACTCCCATCCCGTTCGCGGAGAACCCGGCGCGGCGGTGATAGAGGATCGCGGCAACACGGCGCAGCAGACCGCGATCGCGCATCCCCTGCATGTGCTCGAGCAGCGCCTCGGTCCCCATCCCCAGCCGCGCGGCGGCGGGAGCGTAGGGCTCGGAGATCACCGGCATGTCTCCCTGCGTCGCGCGGATCACGTCCCTGTCGAGCTCGTCGTAGGCGACGGGCTCGAGGTTGACCGGCTCGACCGCTGAGCCCTCGCTGGTGAGCGCCTTGGTGTCGCCCTCCATTTCCAGGTCCATGCGGATCTTGAACAGTTTCAGCGTCGGCAGCTGGCGGATCGACTCGGCGCCGGTCAGCTGTTTGAGCACGTCGAGCGTGCCATCGAGGCCGAGCCGCGAGTCGGGCTCGACGGCGAGCGTGAACCACATGTTGAAGTCGTGGTTGCGCAGGTAATTGTGGGAGACGCCGGGGTGGGAGTTGACGATCTTCGCCGCCTGCCAGGGGTTCTCGGGGTCGACCTTTGCCGCGACGAGCATCGATCCATAGCCCAGCGCGCGCGTGTCGTAGATCGGTGTGACCTGCCGGATGATGCGCTCGTCGAGCAGTCGCTGGACGCGCGTGAGCACCTCCGGCTCGGAGACCTCGGCGGCGGACGCGACGGCAGCGAAGGGGCGGGGCTGCAGCGGAAAGGAGCCCTGCATCAGGTTCAGCAGCTTGCGGTCGAGGTCATCGAGCGCGACGGCGGCGCCGTCCTTGCGCGCGCGCGTCTTCGGAATCGCGGCGCTGGCGCGATCTGTTGGCTTGGTCTTCAGCTCTGCTCGGCTAGCCATTGGGCGGCGTCCTTGGCGTGGTAGGAGATGATCGTGTCGGCGCCGGCGCGGCGGAGAGAGGTGAGTATCTCCAAGACCGCGGCCCGCTCGTCGAGGTAGCCGGCGGCGGCGGCGGCCTTGACCATCGCATACTCGCCGCTGACGTTGTAGGCCGCCACCGGCAGGCGCGTCGCGCGCTTGACCGCTCTGATCAAATCGCCGTAGGCGAGCGCGGGCTTGACCATCACCATGTCCGCGCCCTCCTGCACGTCGAGCAGCGCCTCGCGCACGGCCTCGCGGCCGTTGGCCGGGTCCATCTGGTAGCCGCGCCTGTCGCCGCGTGCGGGCGCCGAGCCGGCGGCGGCGCGGAAGGGACCGTAGAAGGCCGAGGCGAACTTGGCGGAATAGGCGAGGATCGGGGTGTCGGCGAAGCCCTCCTCGTCGAGCGCACCGCGGATCGCGCCGACGCGGCCGTCCATCATGTCGGAGGGCGCGAGCAGGTCGGCGCCGGCGCGGGCATGGCTGACAGCGACGCGGGCGAGCAGCTCGAGCGTCGCGTCGTTGTCGACGGCGCCGTCGCCGCGCAGGACCCCACAGTGGCCGTGGTCGGTGTACTCGCAGAGGCACACGTCGGTCAGCACGAGCAGCTCGGGCACGGCCTGCTTGAGCGCGCGCACGGCGGTCTGGATCACACCCTCCTCGTCCCACGCGCCGGAGCCTTCCGAGTCCTTCGCCGCGGGGATCCCGAACAGCATCACACCCCCAAGACCCAGCGATCTGACCTCGCGAGCTTCGTCGAGCAGCGCAGAGATCGACAGCCGCTCGAAGGGGTGGGCGGGGTCTTGATCCGCCGCGACCGGCTCCCGTGCATGAGCGCTCTCGGCGACGAACAGCGGCAGCACGAGCTGACCGGCGCGCAGCTCGTGCTCGCGCACCAGGCCACGCAGCGAGGCGCTGGAGCGCAGGCGGCGCATCCGGGTCTCAGGGAAAGCCATCGTCTCCCAGGATACCCCTGCTCAATCCACGCGCCGCAGGCCCGCCCGCGCGAGCGCGCCGAACAGCACGACCAGCGCGGCGAGGTGCAGGAGCGAGATCGGCACGCCGGGCGAGGACTGGTTGACGGCGGCGTCGAGCGCCTGCAGCGCCGCCTTGAAGGGGAATACGAACGAGACCGCGGAGATTGCGTCGTAGAGGACGCGCCCGACGGATCCCGAGGGAACGAGCGCAAGGAAGGCGAGCGGGAGCGAGAGCAGGAAGGCGAGCAGCGAGGCGGCGCGCACATCCCGCGCGAGCGCGCCGATCGCCACGCCGAGCGCGGCGAACGCGAGCGCGGCGAGGGCGAGGGCGGCGAGCCACAGCCCCACGCGCGAGAAGTCGAGGCTGACGAACGCGCCGATCCCGGCGAGCATCGCGAAGGCGACCACGAGCGAACAGGCGGCGGCGAGCAGCACCTTCCCGGCGAGCAGTGCGTTGGGGGAGACCAGCACCCCGCGCGCGTGGCGAGTGGCCGATCTCGCACCCCGGAGCAGCCGGGCGAGCACGTGCTCTTCGCGCTCGAGCGCGACCGCTCCGGCGGCGAGCAGCAGGCCGATGAACATCTCCGAGACGGCGACGGCGACCACCACGGCGAACGTGTCGAGCGGCGTGCGGCGCCCGTGCAGGAGCTTGGTTTCGACGGCGATCGGCTGGCTGATCGTCTGCAGGACGGTCTTTGAGAGGGTGAGGTTCTCGGCCGCGAAGGTCGCGAAGGCGAGCGTCCGTTCCAGCGCCTCGCGGTCCGGCCCAGGCGGCTGATGGGCGATCACGCGGCGCAGCAGCGCTGGGATTTCGCCGAGCCCGACGAGGTTGGAGGGCGCGCCGAGCACACCGAGGTTGCCGCCCTTGAGCAGCAGTCCGATCGCCTGCGCGGCGGCGCGCTGGATCTGTTCGGAGAAGCCGAGGTTCGCCTGCGCGAGCGCGGAGTTGAGCGTCGAGCGCACGAGCGACTGCTCGAGCGCGTTGCCGTTGTAGAGCACTTCGATATGTGCCTGGGAGACCTCGGAGGAGAGCCGCGCGGCGATGTCACGCGGGATCACGACGGCGGCGAGCACGTCGCCGGACTGGATCTTCGCGACCGCCTGCGCGCGCGTGGCGGTCGGCACGGCCTGCACTTGGTCGAACAGCTGCGAGGCATACTCGCTGATGTCGACGCTGCGGCCGCCGACATCGACGCGGGCGCCGGGGGTGGTTTCGTTGACGACCGCGACGCGCGGCTTGGCCGGGCCGCGTGAGAGCGCGAGCCCGATCAGGAGCGCGATCGCCACTGGGTAGATGACGAGCAGGGCGACCGTCAAGCGTGAACGGCGCAGGATCAGGATGTCCTTGCGCAGCAGCGCGATCATCGCCACGACTCCCCGCGCGGCGAGCCGTCGTTTTTTGAGGCGCCCATCCGAGTGTCGATCCGCTCGCGGCGGCGGCGCCTCCTCATCGCGCGCCTCGCGCGCGCAGGAACGACACGAACGCGTCCTCGAAGTCCCCGTCGAGATCGCGACCCGCCTCGGCGAGGAACTCCCCGGGGGTGCCGTCGAACAGCAGCCGCCCGTCGGCGAGCACGAGCGCGCGCGCGGCGTAGCGCTGCACCTCGGTGACGTCGTGCGTGGAGAAGACGACGCTCGTGCCTTCGGCGGCGAGGTCGCGGATGAAGCTCCACAGCCGCGCGCGCTGGCCGGGGTCGAGCGCCGTCGAGGGCTCGTCGAGCGCGAGCACCGGCGGGCGCGAGAGCAGGCCGATCGCGACGTTCACGCGCTGGCGATTGCCGCCGGAAAGGCGTGCGACCCGCTCGCCGGAGCGCTCGCGCAGGCCCGTCTGCTCGAGCATCCGGGCGACCGTCGCGTCCGGGTCGGCGACGCCCTCGAGACGGGCGAACAGGGCGAGGTTCTCGGCGACCGTGAGCTTCGAGTAGAGCGCCGGCTGCTGTGGCACCCAGCCGATTTCGCGGGGGGCCCGGCTGACGCTGCCCGAGGTAGGACGTTGGATGCCGGCGAGGATCGAAAGCAGGGTCGTCTTGCCAGCGCCGTTCGGGCCGACGACCGCGACCAGCTCGCCGGCGCCGGCCTCGAAGCTGACGTCGCGCAGCGCCTCGCGCTCGCCGTAGCGCATCGCGAGGTTCTCGACGGTGAGCGCCCTCTCGTTCACAGCAGCCCGCGCGGGGTGCGATCCCACGGTTCGAGCTCGATGTGGCGGTGCAGATAGACGACGGTCTCGCGCAGGATCGCGAGGATCGGCAACGCGATCAGGGCGCCGACGACCCCGTGCAGCTGCAGGCCGAGCAGCAGCGCGAAGATCACCAGCAGCGGATTGATTCGCAGCGTGTGGCCGAAGACCTGCGGCGCCACGATGTGGCCCTCGAGCTGTTGCAGGCCGACGAACAGCAACGCGACCCACAGCCCGACGATCGGGTCGGTGAACAGCGCCACGATCACGGCCGGGAGCGCGCCGAGGATCGGGCCGATGTAGGGGACGAGCTCCATCACGCCATAGAACATCCCGAACGCGAGCGCGTATTTGCGCCCGTCGGGGAAGATCCCGATCAGCCCGAACACGTACAGCGAAAGACCGGCGGAGGCGCCCATCAGGACGCTGAACAGCAGCTGACCGCCGACGTAGCGCGAGACCGCGTGCTGGACCAGGATCGGGTAGTCGTCGGCGGGGGTGCCGTCGCCATCGGGCATCGCGCGCCGCACGAGCCGGCCGATCCGCTCGCCGTAGACCAGCATGTAGACGCTCAGGACGAACACGAGCACGAGGTCGAAGATCGCGCTCGCCGCTTCGGTCAGCAGCGCGCCGCCGAACGAGACGAATTTGCTGGCGCTCTTGGCGACTTTGTCTTGGATGCTCTGCAGTGCGGTTTTACCTTGTTTGACGATTTCCAGATGCAACCCACGGTGGTTGAGTTCGCTCTGGAGGTTCGCGATCGTCGCGTTGGCTTCTTTGACGATATGCGGAAGATTGTTCGTGAACGTGCGCACCTGGTCGGAGATCGGATTGGCCAGCAGAAAGCCGATTCCGACGAGCGTGAGGAAGAATGCGAGGTACACAATCAATACCGCGACGCCCCGAGGCATCCGCGGACGCTGCACGAAGGCGACTGCGGGATTGAGGATCAGCGCGATGACAGCGGCGACGACAAATATCAGCAGCACTTTCCCGGCCGCTTTCGCGAGCGCCCAGAGCGCGAACAGGGCCACCGGCAGCAGCACGAGCTGCACCCACCGCGGCACGAGCGCGCGGGGAGGCTCGGCCTGCGGGGGCAGCTCGGGCGAGTCGGGCACGGTCTCGCACTCGAGCTCGCTCGGCCGATCGGCGCGCGACGGATCGCCGGGTCGCTCCGCATCCAAGGCCGCATCCACGGCCGCGGGTACGGCCGCATCCACGGCCGCGGGCGCGGGCGCGGGCGGGTCCTCGGTAGAGCCACTCATCTGCGTCCTCCCGCCGCCATCGGCCAAGTATGGCTGAGCGAGAGGCGCGCGCCGGGGAGGGCGGACCCGAACAGTCGATCGGCGAGCGAAGCGGTGACGGTGAGCCGCTGGATCAGACGATTGGCGGGGGGATGCGGATCCTGTTCGTCGGCGATCTCGTCGGCGGCATCGGGCGGCGCACGCTGCTGGAGTGCCTGCCGCTGCTGCGCGAGCGCCTGCGGCCGACGTTCGTCGTCGTCAACGGCGAGAACGTCGCGGGTGGTTTGGGGATCACGCCGAAGGCCGCCGATCAGCTGTTCGCCGGCGGGGTCAACGCGATCACGCTCGGCAACCACACCTACCACCGCCGCGAGATCTACCCGTACCTGGACTCCGAGCCGCGGATCCTGCGCCCGGCGAACTTCCTGCGCAGCCAGCCCGGCCACGGCGTCTGCGTCTTGACCGCCGCTGGCGGTGAGCGCCTCGGCGTGATCAACCTCAGCGGCAACCTCTACCTGCGCGCGGGCCGCAGCGCGTTCACGGAGATCGAGACCGCGCTCGGCGAGCTTGGCGACGTCGAGCATGTGCTCGTCAACATGCACGCCGAGGCGACCTCGGAAAAGGTCGCGATGGGCTGGCACCTGGATGGGCGCGTGACGGCCGTCGTCGGCACCCACACGCACGTGCCCACCGCCGACGCGCGCGTGCTGCCTCAGGGCACCGCCTACATCACCGACGTCGGCATGACCGGGCCGCGCGGCGGCGTGATCGGGGTCAAGCGCGAGCAGGCGATCGAGTCGCTCGTGACACAGATGCCGGTGCGCTTCGAGACATCCGCGGAGGACCCGTGGCTGATGGGCGTGCTGATCCGCTGCTCGGCCACGGCACGGCGACGGGCGGCGTCGATCGAGCAGGTTCTGATGCCCCGTCCGACGTAGTCTCCGCGTCCCACGGATACCGCGCGGCGGGCGCGGCGAAGCGCCCCAGCAATGCGATCATCACGAGCGGGAAGAACCACGGGATGTAGAGGTAGAACCAGTGATCGATCCCCAGCTGCACGGCGACCAGGACGGCCGCGCAGGCCGCGGCGAGACCGACGAGGTCGTCGCGACGGGGGACGATCGCCAGCGCGACCGCCAGCGCGACCGCGGCGAGCTGGACGACCGCCTGCGGGCCGGGCAGGCCGTAGAGGCCCCAGACCGAGAACGGGGAGCCGCGGTTTGACTGGTAGACGAGCGTGCGCTCGAAGATCGTGTGCAGGGAGTTGTGCGTGAGCGCGGGGATCGAGACGAGCGCGATGGTGACCGAGAAGGCCAACAGGAACAGCACGAGCGCGCGCGCGCGCAGCGCGCGGACGCCGACCCAGCCGTCGCCCTGCTCGCGCAGGCCGTGGGTCGCGAGCAGCGGCGCGAGCGCGAGCGGCGCGAACTTGGTCAGCCCGGCGAGCGCCGCGAACGCGCCACGCGCGGGGGGCGCGAGCTTTCCGCGATAGCTCGCCGCGAGCACCGCGGCAAGGACCAGGACGGCGACGAGCGTGTCGTTGGAGTCGCTCTCGAGCGCGAACAGCGTGAACGGGAACGAGACCCACGCGTAGGCGAGCGCGATACCGAGCGTCGGGCCGCGCATGCGGCGGCCGATCAGGAACAGCAGCGCGACCGCGAGCAGGTCGAAGCAGACCGCGGCGGCGTGCGCGGCGGGGAGGTCGTCCCAGCTGCCGCTCCAGCCAAAGATCTGCTCGAACGGCACGTACGCCTCGTAGTTGACCGGTCCGTACGTGTCGCCGTGTTCGTTGTTGGCCGGCCAGTGGCCATAGAGAGCTTCGCCGTGGACGACCTTGGACGCGCCGATCACGCCCGCGTAGCCGACATCGATCACGTTCGCGTCGGTCACGTTCAGCGCGATTCGGAAGCCGAGCAGCGAGATCACGCCGAGCGCCAGCCAGGGCGCGGGGATCAGCAGGCGCAGCGGGCGCGCGGAGCTTCGGCCGGCGCCGGGGGATGGGCCGGCCGGGGAGGAACCTGAACCTGGCGCGTGGGGCGTTTGACCGAGCGATGAGTCGGTCGGCGAGGAAGTCTGCCCGAGCGATAAGCCGGGCGTCCCGGGCATCTGCCCCCGCGGCGATCGCGATCCCGGCCGGCGGCGCAGCAGCGCGAGCATCCGCGCGAGCAGATAGAGCAGCGGCGGGTAGCTGAGCGGCACCGACGCGTAGATGTGCGCATGGTTGAAGAACGCGAGCGAGACCGAGAAGGACAGCAGCACGAGCAGGTCGAGGTGCAGCAGCGCGAAGGGGCGGCGCCAGTCGAAGAACGGCACGAAGAAGAACAGGCACAGGGGAATCCACACGTAGAGCGCGCCTGCGTGCTCGCCGAACGCGCCCGGGTAGCCGCGCGCCATCGTCCAGGCGACCTGGAAGCCGGTCCACTGTTCGAGCACGCGGCCGGAGGAGTCGGCGATGATCACCTGGCCGATCTCCTTCGCTCCCTTCGCCGAGAAGAAGCTCACCTGCCAGCGCTCAGGGCCCTTGAAATAGGCGCCGCCGTAGGAGCCCGGGTATTCCCTGCGCACGGCGCGCATCTTCGGCAGCGCTTCGGCGATCGCGAGCACGCGGTCGGCCGACAGGTGGCGGCCGGCGGGCGGGATCGCGGAGGCGGGAACGGGGACGGGGGCTTCGGAGATCGTCGTCTGGGGGGTGGAGCCGAGGGACCGGGTCCCTGTCGTCTCCGTGATGGCCGCGGACAGAGCGTCGCTGCGGGGCGAGGAGACGCGATCGGCGCGCGCGACGGCGGGAGCGGCGACCAGCAGCACGAGCAAAGGCGCAAGCAAAGACGCGAGCAGAGGCGCAAGCAGAGGCGCGAGGAGCGAAGTCCTTGGACGCATCTGGCGAGGTTAACGGGGTTGGGCTGGCTCAGATCCTCATGCCGAGTCGAGGCCGAAGTGCCGGCGCACGAGCGGCGCGATGTCGCGAATCGCCCACTGTCCCTGCCCAGGCGATTCGGCCGGGAGATCGACCCCGCAGATGACGAGCGCCCCCAGGGAGTCCGAGGCGTGCAGCGAGCCGTGGCTGCCGCCGCCGACGTGGGCGGCGCCGCCCCAGTCGAGAAACTCCCAGCCGGGCGCCGCGCTGAGCAGCACCTCACCCGAGGTCGGGCACGTCAGCGCAGACCACACGCGCGCGAGCTCGTCTGGGTATTCAGGAGATATAAACACGCCGTCCCGAATCTCGGCGGCGAGCGTCTCGAGGCTCCCCTCGAGCTTCCAGCCGCGGCCGCGCGCGTCCCTGACCGCACCGCCGCCCCCGGTGTGTCCTCCACTCCCAGCGCGACCGGACTCGCTGCGCCCACTATTCTCGCCGCGGCCGCCACCACCTCTGTGCCCGCCACCCCCGCGGTACCCGCCATCCCTACCGTGCGAGACGCCGTCCGCGCCGGAGTCCCCGAGCGCCGCGGGAGCAAAGCGCAGCTCCCCACGGACAGCGCTCGCGACGACCGCCTCGCGGGGAGCATCGTGCGCGTCGCGCTCGAGCCAGATCACGAGGTCGACGCCTTCGAGCGCGAGCGCGCGGGCGACGACGGAGGCACGCATCGCGTCACGCTCGGCCTGACGTAACGCATAGACCATCGCCCCGCGCTGGGAGGGGCAGACGGCGATCCGCGGACCGTCGATCCCCGCCGTCGCACCCGCATCGCCGGAACGCTCCTCGAGACCGCCGCCCTTGGGGGCGAGCACGCCGAGCTCCGCGAGCTCGCGCTGCAGCGAGACCGTCCGCTCGACTGGCGCCTGGGAGTGGTCGGCCATCGCGATCACCGCGTGCTCATCGAGGAACCGGTCGATGCCACCGCCGGCATTGAAGACGCGCGCGAGCTGCAGGTCGGCCTGGGCGATCGAGTGCAGCTGGCCCCCGGGGCCGTGCTTGTGGGAGTACCAGTCGTTGTCCGGCAGCGAGAGCAGCAGGAAGTCGAACAGATCATGTTCGACCAGATACGCGGAGACGCAGCCGCTGTGGCGGTCGCGCACGCCCGGCATCCCGAGCCCCGAACGGCAGCCGGTCTGCCGCGAGGCGAAGATGTCCGCGTAGAACAGCTCGCGCGGGCCCATCACCGGATGGCGCATCAGGCGCGCGGCAAAGCGCGTCAGCGCGGTGTCGCGCTGGGGCTCGTGGCGATGGCGGCCGCGGTACATCAGGTACGTCGTGCCCGCGGTGCGAACGCCCGCGTCGTCGAGCGACTCGAACACGGTCGGCGTCTCGGGCGAGAGGTGCGCGCGGTTCATGTTGTAGACCGTGTCCGTCAGCTGGCGCACGATCCCGAAGCGCTGCGCCGCGCGAAAGCTCGAGCCGTACTCGACGTAGCGGTGCTCGGCGCGGTGAAACCAGTTCATGCCCGGGATCAGGTGCTCGTCCTGGGCGACGCCGGTGACGATCGAGGCGGCGCAGACGGGGGTGACAGAGGGGAACGCGGCGACGCAGTCGGGGATGTACCGGCCGCGCTCGATCAGCGTCGCGAGCATCGGCGCGACGCCGGCGTCGATGGCGCGTGAGAGCATCTCGGGAGCCATCGCGTCGATCACGCAGAGGACGAGCTTGGGTGGGGTCACGGGTGGATCGACTTCCGGGCGGTTGAGAGGAACGACATTTTTGGGAGACCATCCCGCAAGCTACCCGCACCGGCTGGGTTCGACCGGTCCCGCTGCGTGCTTGCGCTCAGAGCACGGCGCCGCGGAGGGCCGCTCACCGGCGCAGGATGCGCAGGCCGGCGTACTTCTCACCGGCGCGCCGACGGGTGCGCACGAGCAGCACGGCGAGAAACGCCAGGAGCACATAGCCGAGCGGATGCAATAGACAGACGAGCGCCGCGAACAGCAGCGCGACGCCGTCGAGGTAGACCGTCAGCGCTTCCCGCGCGGCGCGGTCGGGCAGGCGGGCGCGGGCGCCGAGTATCACGGGGCCGGACGCGCGCATCGCGAGGCCCGCGACGAGAAAGCCGCCGATGATCCCGGGCCAGGGACTGTCTCCATGTGCAGCGAGCGTTCCCCCGAACAACAGAGCACCCGCACCAAATGCCAGGCCGGTGATCGAAGCGGCCAATGGGTCGTTGCGCGAGGAGCGATCCTTTGAGTCGATCGTAGGCGCGAGGTGGAAGGCAAGCTGCAACACATACGCGAGCACAAGCGCCACGGCGACGATCGCCAGCCACCAGCTTGCCATCAAGAACCGAAATGGGGCGTCGGCAAAGCTGAGGCCCAGCGCGGAGGAGGAGGCGAGTATGCCCGCCAGCAGCACCGGTAGGAAGGGACGCAGCCCGCAGGCGGCGGCGAGGCCGATGCCGAGACCGATGTAGAAGAAGAGGCCGTTCATCGATGTGGAGGGAGGTCGGGACCGGTGTGGAAGAAGAGGCCGTTCATCCGTTTGTACAGCGGGCGGGCGTGTTCGTGGGGTGCGCTACCGTTGCGAGGCGCCATGACGATAGCCCACGCACCCGCGGATCCGGGCGATCGTTCGCGGCGCAAGCAAGGTTCCGCAAGCACAGCGCCGAATAGAGGCAACAGCAAAATGGATCGATCGATCGGCGGACCAGGCGGCGGGCGGCGGGGTCGCGAGACCGCGCACGAGCTCGCGCGCTATGAGGCGCTGTTTGCCGCGCGCACACGCGGGATGAAAAGCTCGGCGATGCGCGAGATGATGGCGCTGACCGAACGTCCGGACGTGATCTCGCTCGCGGGCGGGCTGCCGGACACGAGCACGTTCGCGCCCGAGCTCTACGCGAAGCTGATGTCGCAGGTCGCGGCCGAGGCGACGGCGCGCGCGCTGCAGTATGGCCCGACCGAGGGGATGGCCGCCGCGGTTGACTGCATCGTCGAGGTGATGGCCGCCGAGGGAACGTCGATCGACCCCGCGAACGTGATCGTCACGACCGGCGGACAGCAGGTGATCGACCTCGTCTGCAAGGCGCTGATCGACCCGGGCGATGTGATCGTCGCCGAGGCGCCGACCTATCCGGGCGCGGTGCCGACGTTCGGCGCCTATCAGGCCGATGTGGTGCAGATCGAGATCGACGCCGACGGGATGCCGATCGACGAGCTCGAGGCGGTGCTCGACCGGCTCGCGGCGGAGGGGCGGCGGCCGAAGTTCATCTACACGATCCCCAACTTTCAGAACCCCGGCGGTGTGACGATGTCGCTGCCGCGACGGCGGCGGCTGATCGAGGTCGCGCGCGAGCGCGAGCTGCTCGTGCTAGAGGACAATCCCTATGGCCTGCTGCGCTACGAAGGCGACGCCCTGCCGACGCTCTACTCGCTCGACGCTTCGTTTGGCTCGGGGGGCGCCCTCCGTGCAGGTGGTGCGAGTGCCACGGGTGGCGCTGGCGGTCGGACTGGCGCGAGTGGCGCGGGTGGCGCTGGCGGTCGGACTGGCGCGGGTGGCGCAGGAGGCGATGGGCTTTCGTCGGACCTCGTGATCTATCTCGGCACGTTCTCGAAGATCCTCTCCCCGGGCCTGCGCCTCGGCTGGGCGGTCGCCCCGCACGCGGTGCTCGAAAAGCTGAACCTCGGCAAACAGGGCGCCGACCTGTGCTCCTCGCCGATGACGCAGCTGTTCGTCGCCGCCTATTTCGCCGAGCAGGCCGCCGATGGCCGACCCGCCTGGATCGACTACGTCGAGCGCCTGCGCGACCTCTACCGGCGCCGCCGCGACGTGATGCTCGACGCGCTGGCCGAGCATTTCGGCGGGCGCGCGAGCTGGACGCGGCCGGAGGGCGGGCTGTTCATCTGGGCGACGCTCGATGGCGTTGACACGACCGACCTGATGGGGCGCAGCAAGGGCGTCGCCTTCGTCCCGGGGCGCTCGGCCTATATGGACGGAGATAGGGGCTCGAGCTCGATGCGGCTGAACTTCGCCGGCGTTCCGGAGGAGGACATACGCGAGGGCATCCAGCGGATCAAGTCCCTCGTCGATCCCGATGCAGGCTTGCTCGGTAAGGACGTTCCCCTCTCACGCACGGCCGCCGAGCCAACGGCCGTTGGCGGCGAGGGCGTGGAGCTCGCTGAGATTGTGGCGCTACCTCCTCGTGGGGGCCCAGACTCAGCCAACCGCGCCCCGCGGAGACAAAATCGATGACCGAGGCCAAGCGGGTTGCCGTGCTCAAGGGCGGGTGGACATTTGAGCGCACCGTCTCGCTGCGCTCGGGAGCCCGCGCGCAGCGAGAACTGCGAACGCTTGGGCACGAGGTCATAGCGATCGATGTTGGGCCAGAGATGTTGGCGCAGGTCGTTGAGGCCGAACCCGACGCGGCATTCATCGCGTTGCATGGCAGCGACGGCGAGGACGGGACCGTGCAAGGGCTGCTCGAAACGATCGGCGTTCCATACACAGGCTCTGGGCCGGCAGCATGTATGCGCTGCACCGACAAGGCGCTCGCCAAGCACCTGATGCGAGAGGCGGGTATTCCCACTCCGGACTGGAGCGCCTTTAAGGAGAGCGCGGCAAAAGACCTGGGGGTGGTGGCGGCGCTGCCGTACATCGAGCGGCAGCTCGGGTTCCCGATGGTCGCCAAGCCCGCGAGCCAGGGTTCGGCTTTTGGGGTGAAGTTCGCACACTCGAGCGAGGAGCTGCCGGCCGCGATCTGGGGAGCCTTGTCGTACGATCGCAAGGTCGTGCTCGAGCGCTACATCAAGGGGCGCGATCTGGCCGTCTCGGTGCTCGATTCAGAGATAGCGGGAGGGGAGCCCGTGGCGCTCCCTGTGGTCGAGGCGATTCCACGGGAGGCGGAGTTCTACAACTACGAGTCGCGCTACGAGATCGGGATGACGACGTTCGTCTGCCCGGCCGAGCTGCCCGAGGGCGTCGCCGCGCGCGCGCAGGAACTGGCGCTGGAGACGTACAAGTTGCTCGGCTGCCACGGCGTCGCGCGCGTGGACCTGATGCTCGAGGAAGAGACCGGCGAGCTGACGGTGCTCGAGACGAACGTCGTCCCCGGCCTGACCGAAACGAGCTTGTTGCCGCTTGCCGCGGACGCCGCCGAGATCTGGCTCGACCTACTGGTGCAGAGGATCCTCGACAGCGCCTTCACCCGCGGAGACTGACCGAACGCAGCTTCGTCGTGGGGCACGGAGGCCCCACGCCCATCCCCTTCGGTCGGAGAACAGACCCGCGAGGATGCGGCCCGACCCCCTACCCCCTCAAGAGTCTCCCGCCGCAAAGTCCTCCGGGGAGACGTGGTCGAGGAACTCCTTGAACTTCTCGACGACGTCCTCCGACTCGTTGACGTTGTGCTCGAACTCGATCGCGGACTCGGCGAGGACCTCGTCGGCGGCGTAGATCGGGGCGCCGGATCTGACCGCGAGCGCGATCGCGTCGCTCGGGCGGGAGTCGATCTCGAGCTCGCGGCCGGCCACTTGCAGCGTGATCGAGGCGAAGAACGTGTTCTCGCGCAGCTCCGTCACGCTCACCTGAGTGCACTTCACGTCGAGCTCACCGAGGATGTCGCAGAGCAGGTCGTGGGTCATCGGGCGGGGGGTGCCGGCGCCCTGCAGCTTCATCAGGATCGAGGCGGCCTCGGGGTGACCGATCCAGATCGGCAGGAACTTGTTGCCGTCGGCGGTCTTGAGCAGCACGATCGGCTGCTTGCCAACCATGTCGAAGCTGACACCGTAGATGACCATCTCCTGCAACGGAATCCTCCAAGTGGGGGAAGTCCAGAGTACCTCGCGCGGGTTACGTGCGAAAGCTCCAGAGCTTGTTGCCCAAGAAGTTCAGCGGCATCGACGCGGCCACTGCGAGTGCCTGCGCGGGGACCTTGGCGAGACCCGCGCCCTCGACGAACGCGGTCAAGAGGAGAAGACTGAAACCCTCGGCCACGAGGCTCACGAGCAGGAAGCGCAGCGCCTGGAAGTGCGCCCGTCCCGCGCGCGCGTCGAACGTCCAGATCCGGTTCAGCACGAAGTTGTTCGCCACCGCGACCAGCCAGGCGATCACCGAGGCGGCTCGATAGTCGAGCTTCAGATAGTGCACCACGCCCGCGTACACGATCAGGTTGACCGCAAAGCCCACACCACCCACCAGGCCGAACCTGACGAGCTGCAGCCAGTTAGCCGGGCGTCGCATCCCGTGCAGGAGGCGTACGTGCGTGCGAATCTCCACGGCGGTCGCCTCGTCGCGCATCCCCCCCAGGGTAGCGGCACGGCTGGGCGGACGCTCCCGCTAGCCTTTGTCCTCAGTGAGAACTTCTTCGTGGCCAACAAAGAAGTCGATCGCCGGCTGTGGCTGCCTGCTCGCGGTCGTGGCGGCGCTCGCCGGCTGCGGCTCTTCGGGCGGCGGGCACTCCGCCCCGACGGGGGCGGGGACCGACCCGCCAAGCGCCGCGGGCGTTGCGGGCGCGACGGGCGTTGCGGGCGCGAACACCTCTGGGACATCCGGCGCGTCCGCGGCGCCCGGAGCGTCTGGCGCGTCCACCGCGAAGACCGACCCTCCGGCGGGAGCAAAGACCGATCCGGCGGGCGGGAAGACCGCCTCGCCCACGACAAAAGGCGGCGCCACGGGCGATCCGGCGGGAACGAAAGTCGATCCGGCGGGCGGGAAGACAGCGACAACGGGCGCCACCGGCACCAAGACCGCGACCGTGACGACACCCAACGGCCGCCGGGCCGAGGTCGCCGAGGTTCGCGACCCCGAAGAAGCCAAGAGCTTTCCCCTGCCGGCGTCGACCCAGCACCGCTCCGCGAGCACGCCGAGCGCGGCCGGCGAAACGGCGGTCGCGGCGGGGGCGCCCTCCGACGCCGAAATCAAGCGCGAGCTCAACGAGATGCACGCCGTCGAACGCGCGGCCGCGCAGACGCAGCGGCGCGAGCTGACCCCCGTCGCCGGCGGCGAGTCGGTCGGCGGCGACGGCACGATCCCGATCCCCTCCGGCGTGCCCGAAGTCGTGCAGCGGGTGATCGCCGGCGGCAACGCGATCGCCGACTTCCCCTACATCTGGGGCGGCGGGCACGCGTCGTTCGTCGCCAACGGCTACGACTGCTCGGGCTCGGTCAGCTACGCGCTGGCGGCGGGCGGGCTGCTCAGCGCGCCGCTCGTCTCCGGCGAGCTCGCCAACTGGGGCGAACCGGGGCCCGGGCGCTGGATCACGATCTACGCGAACGCCGGGCACACGTTCATGGACGTCGACGGCATGTGGTTCGACACCGCCGGGCGCTCGGGGCCGTACGCGTCGCGCTGGCTCGTCGCCACGCCGCCGCTCGAAGGCTATGCCGTGCGGCATCCGCCGGGGCTGTAGCCGGGCGCCGTCGCAGTCCGCCAGTCCGCTGGCCACAGGGCGACTCGATGCTCAGTCGCGCCGCCCGCAGGGCGGCTCTAGTGCTCAGTCGCGCCGGCCGCCGTCGGGGTTTGCGCTCTTCGACTCCGCCGAGACGGCCGGTTCAAACCGGCTGGGCGCGCTCGGCTCAGCGCGAGAGCGTGGCGGCGCTGATCACGGTCGTCGTCTGCGGGCTGTGCGAGGCGGCGTTGCGGACGATCAGCCTGATCGTCAGCGGGACGCTGCCGAGGCGGCGCAGTTTCGCGGCAGTCTTCTTGCCGAAGAAGATCTTGACCGTGTTGCGCCCGCCCCTGGTCGTCACGAGGATCGCTTTGCCGATCACGATCGACGGGACCGAGCCGGGAGCGAGACCGGTCGCGGGCGCGCCATGCAGGCCGACGCGCTTGGCGAGGCTGCTCGCGAGCAGCACCTGGAACTGGCCGGCGACCTGCTCGTTGACGGAGTAGCTGATCGACAGGCCCTTCTTCAGAGCGGTCGCGAGCGAGCGGGAGACGACGGCGGCACTGGCGACGGGGCCGGGGATCGGCTTGGCGGGGGATGCGCCGGTGCCGGAAGTCGCGGCAGTGCCTGTGCCAGCCGTGGAGCCCGCGATGCCGGCGGCGGGAGACGAGGCGCCGGGGGTTGTGCCGGAGCCGCCGGAGCCGGAGCCGCCGGAGCCGCCATCGCCCGCTTCTTCGCACGGCTTGCCCGCGACCGTGATTTCTTTTATGACGTTCCCCGGAAGACCCGCTTCGTTGCCGCCGCCGTCCACGACCGTGAGCTCGACCGTGTAGGTCTTGGCGCAGGGGAAGACGTGGAAGACGCTCGCCTTTTCTTCGCCTTCTTCGGTCACCTCTTTGCCATTTTCCTGATAGCCGAAGTCCCATTTGTAGATCGGGGCGACGAGCGGCTCACGTTCTTTGATCAGGCGGTGTTCGTCGGCGAGTTTCTTGTCTTCTTCAGCGAGGACCTTGTCTCCGGCAGCGATCGTCTTGTCTTTTTCGAGCACAACCTTGCGTTCTTCATCATTCCGCTTTGCTTTTTCGTCAGTTTCCTTGGCTTCTGTATCGGACTTCTTGGTCTTTTCAGCGGTGGTTTTGGCTTCGATGGCTTTCTTGTGTTTCGTGGCCAACCGTTCTTCCCTTTCTGCGAAATCCTTTTCTTCCGCAGCGGTGATCCCAGTTTTTTCAGCCTGCCTTCTTTCCGCCGTCAATTCCGCTTCTGCTTCGGAGAAACCTTCTTCTTCTGCTTTGAACGCCTGGATTTCACTACCCAGTTTCGAGATTTCGCCTTCGAGCGTGCTGATCTTGTCGCCAAGTTCTGTGATGTCGCCGTCCAGTTTTGTGATCTCGGCGCCAAGAGCCGCTTCCTCGTCGCCGATCCTCAGTACTTCTTCCGCGAGCCTCGTTTCTTCTTTCTGGACACGCAGACCCATGGGTGCGGCATCCATCGTGATGTCGGACTCGTTCGCGTCGAGACCTACGACATCGCCAACGTTCACCGGGTTCGGGGCCGTGATATGCGGGTCGAGCGTGGCTCCCTGCCAGCAGCCGGCGGTATCTTTGCCCGTGAGAAAGCCGGAGCTGTTGAAGCCCCAGTGCAGGTAATAGCTACCAGAGCCGAGTGTCTCGCTCGATTCGCTGCCCGCGTGGGTCGGCGATTCGATCGTTTCAGTGGGGGTTTCGCCCGTACTGAACACGAACTGGCACATGTCGCCCTGCTCCGGATCCCCGTTCTCCGCCGGCGCGGCATTCTGATACCAGCCGTTCAAAAGCGGGTTCACATCGATATTCGACTGCTCGTTGGCCAGGTCGCCCACGATCACATCGGCCAGGCCCGCGCTGTAGTAAGAAAACGGGTTGTAACCGATCTGGTTAGGCTCCTGCAAGCTCTTGTTGTTCTGGCAGGCAAGCACGCCGGCCGAAGTCCCGGACGTCGTCAGCGGCGATTCCGATTCGACGAACATACCGGCGTCGCCGGCAATCCACGGCTGCACCGCATAAACGATCGGGCTGGCGCCATGTGGATTGATCGCCGAGTGGTAGCCGCAAATTCCCGTTTCAGCAGAGTGAGTGACTTCACCTTCCTTGATCTCCCGCGTTTCGGTTTCCAGAGCGGTCGAGTTGGAGCAGGTGCTCGGACTGGAGGCCGTGGTACACACGGTCACACCAGGAGGAGTCAGTATGTAGTAGGCAGGAGTGCTCTTCGCCCCGGGAACCGTACCCGTCGTACCCGGCAGCGCCCCTGATTTGATCACTTTTTGCAACTCGGTTCGGATCTGCTGATCGGTGAGGCAGGCGATCCCGGCCGGTTCGGTGCAACCGCCCGTCGGATATGAATCGGTGTCGGTGTAAGCACCACGGAAGGTCGACTGGTCGGTCGCGTGAGCTTCTTTGGATTTTTCCGACGCAGCCGGACCAGTGCCATATCCCGTTTCGCCGTACTGAGCGTTCAACCCGAACACATTTTCCATTTGACCGCTCGCTTCACCGGCATCGCGGAAATACTTGTCGATGATCCGCATCCACTGGGAGTTGTACAGTTCGAGCGGATCCCAGTAGATCGCGTATGAATCCGACGCATGGATCACAGGACCGGCGTGGTACTGCAGCGGGCCGGGCCTGACCCACACGGGCTTACGCTGCTGCAACCCAAATTCTCCGCTGATAAAGGCCCCGGCGGGCGCGGCCGCGAGCAGAAGCGAGACCGACAGCGCGGCGATCGTGCCGGCGAGGAGCGCCAGCCGGCGCGTGAGGGCCGAGCGCAGCCCGGCGACTTGGGAGGACGACCCGGCGACTTGGGAGAACGAGCGAGTAGATATGGGCACGAGCCCATCATCGGCAGCCTTTCGCGGATGCCTTAGCCCCAACCGACGTGGCCTGCAAGAGGTCCACCACGGGCGTCGGATGGCCTCTGGCCGGGCTGCCTACGCCTCGCGCGGGATCACGCGGTCGACCTCGACCGCCTCGCCTGAGCGTGTGTCCGGGTAGGCGATGAAGACCGTCGGCGCGCCCCCGAACCACGAACTCGTCTCAGCCCCGCCGACGTACTCCCCGGCGCGCTGCGAGCCGTCGGCCTGGATCACCCACACGGGCTGCCCCTCGTGGAAGGGGCCGTCGGCTATGTCTGTCGGGTGCGCCAAGAGGGAAGCTCCGGGACGGTCCAGAGGTTCGACGACGGGGATCTTGAGCTTAGAGCATAGAGCCTCCTGGCATCGGGGCCCCTTTTCCCTTGTGACGTGCTCCTCCCCGTGCGGCGAGGGCCATCACTCGTAACGCAGGCACGCTCTGGTGATGCGCTGATGCGATAGCATCAACTTGATGCGCACGACACTCAACATCGACGACGACGTGGCCGCCGCCGCGCGGGAGCTCGCCGCGTGCGAGCGTCGTTCGCTTGGCTCGGTCATCTCCGCACTGGCCCGGCGAGGGCTCACGCCCGCGCGGGTAGAGGTCGAGACAGACGACGGCCTTCCGGTGATCCGCGTTCCGTCCGGCACGCCGACAATCACTCCAGAGATGGTGAGACACGCGCTCGACGAGGACTGACGCTCCACAGTGGCGCTGCTGGACGTCAACGCGCTGATCGCGCTCGCGTGGGACTCTCACGTGCACCACGCGCGCATGCGCGCGTGGTTTGCCGAGAACGGTTCGGCCGGATGGGCCACCTGTCCGCTCACAGAGAGCGGCTTCGTGCGTGTGTCCTCCAACCCCCGAGCGCTTCCTGCCGCGATTGGCATCGACGTGGCGCGCGCTGTGCTGTCGGCGCTGCGGGCACATGATTCCCATCGATTTCTCGATGACGACGTATCTTTCAGCGATAGCGACATCCCGAAAATCGCGGGCTATCGCCAGGTGACAGATGCGCACCTGCTGACACTTGCTCGTCGCCGCGGGCTCCATCTCGTGACCTTCGATACGGGCCTGCTGGCGCTGAGTGGTGGGCGCGACGTGGAACTGCTGAGCGTTCTATGAGGCTGGGTCGAAAATCCCCTCCTACGATCGTAGGGCCAGTCGAACCGACCTCCCGAAGAAACCCACATGGGCGATCCAGGACTCGAACCGGCGCAGGATCGGAACTTCGTCCGGCCGGGCGACTTCGCGCCCTGATGGCCGGCCCGAAGTTTCCGACCTGCTTTAGCCGAGAGGCGATCGTAGGGCCAGTCGAACCGACCTCCCGAAGAAACCCACATGGGCGATCCAGGACTCGAACCTGGGACCTCTTCCTTATCAGGGGCCTCCTGAGAACCTGCTCGAATCGCCGGATCTGGAGGGTTTTTACTGGTGATGGAGCGCCCCGGGCGATGTCGCGAATAGTCGCAGTTTGCGGGCGATTTCGGGGGGTTTGGGACGGCAGATCGGGCTGCCGTCCCATTGAAAGGCAGACTATCGTCGAGCTCGTAGCCCTCGATTCGGGCGAAGGCCGGTCAGAGAGCAGCCGGAAGCCCGAGCGCGTTGAAGAAGCGCTGAACGGCGTCCACCGCGTCGGCGCGCAGCTCCGCCTCGGGTGTCTCGGGGTTGACCTGGATCGCTTGCTCGGCGTATGAGCGGGGGCCGATATCGGATGTGTGGCGGAAGCGTTCGCGGACCTCGAGGAGAGTGCTTCGCAGCGGCATGAGGGCTGGTGCGAGGTTGCCGTCGAGTAGGGCGTGGGCGGCGTTCTCGGGTCCGCCGGCGCGGTTGTGGAGCAGCACGTAGGCGAGATCGTAGTAGTCCTTGGTCGCGGCGCGGCTGCGCAGGGCCGCGCACTTGGACAGCAGGTAGCCCGGCAATCCCGCGAATCGTGCCTTGACCTGCACCTTGGTGCCGTCGGCCAGGGCGCCTGTGATGTTCTCCCACTCGAAGTCGTGCGCGACGTACCCGGTCCCGCGGAGGTTGGCGGCGCCGAGGCGGTGAGCGCCGCTTGGCCGGATGCTCTCGCCCTCACGGTACTGGTCGAGGTCGCACAGAAACTCGATCTTGATGGGCGTGGAGTCGATCTGTCCTTGCCAGCGCCAACCATCCTGTCCTGGATCGGGGTTGAACTGGAGGGCATCGAGGGCGCGCTCGACCACGCTGAGGTCAGCGTCGGGATCGATGTGGCTGACGAGCAGGACATCGACATCGGTGGTGCCGAGATGCTCCGGGATGACGCCACTGGTGTCTCGCGCCAGGACCGCTGGCACGAGCCCGCCGAGAACAACGAGGAAGGGCGCCTCATCGCCCATCTCGTGCAGCAGCCTGACCAGCGCGGTCTCGGCCCGCGCGCGTGCAGCTGGTGAGCGCTGCTCCTCGGTCATGCCGGTGTAGCTGTCAGCTCGGCGCGCTGCTCTCTCGCTGGATGCAGCGGGTCGATCAGCAGCGCCTTAACGTGGTCGGCAGCGTCCTGGCCGCGTGCGTCGAAGGATGAGAGGTCGGCATACAGTCGTGGTGCGCTCACGACAGGGACGCTCTCATGGCGTGCGGCCAGATCGATGACGCGGGGGTCCGCGCGCCAGAAGATCACACGCCCCCCCGTGTCTACCTCGCGCAGACCGGCCCTGGCGATCGCGGCTGTAAGTGGTCCGGCGAAGTCCTGATCGGCGACATAGACGTGGACGCTCGGCACGGTCGTCGTGAACGGCGCGGTCAGCTCTAGCCCGGCCCAGCCGCTCACCGCCCAGCCCATGCTCCGGTCGAGCGCGGCGCGCAGCTCGCCCGTGAGCAGACCCATTGCGTCGCCTCCGGCGCGATGGGCGATGCGCGTGTCACGGACTTGCTCTCCTATCGCGACAGACCAGGCGGAGAGCATCGCGTCAGCGTCGAGCAGTTCCCGATAGGCCCGTGGACCTCGCGCCGGGCCGTGCTTGATCGTCCAGCCCTGCGTATCGAACATCGCGAGCACGCTCGCCGCCTGCGCGACAGACCAGCCGCTGGCGTGTGCGAGCGCCGCCGCACGTAGGTGGTCGTCTGGCCGCGCGAGGATGAGTTCGGCGATGGAGAGCGACGACGGCGACCACGACAAGCCATGTTCCCTCTGACTCGGGAGAGGGGACGGCGGTTCGCGGATAACGAGCAGTCCGCCGGGTCCGGCGATACGCGCCCGCGCGGCTTCGTCGGCCCAGTTCGCGTCGCGGGCTCGCAACCACTCGACCGCCCCGGGCGACAGGCGACGGGCGAGCAGCACAACATCCGGTGGCCACGGATCAGGCACATTGGCCGCGGCCCGACGCACATCGTCCGGCCAGCCCTCTCCTGCCCAAACAGCGTGCAGCATCATTGGGGTGCCCGTGTTCGTCTGGACGAGAAAGCCCGAGCTTTCGCCGGCCGGAGCAGGGCGTACAACAGCTGTGCCGTCCAAGGCTGAGGCGAGGATGCGAGCGAGACGTTTATCTGCCGATACCACTTTTCTACTGTACCAGAAGATATAGCGTTGTGGCGTAAATTATGTGGCGCGGGGCTTGCCACGCCCCGCGCCTCTTGAGCTCGGCTGGCTCAGGCCGCGAGGTCGGGGATGAACTCCGCCGCTTCCTGCACGGCGAGCATGTTGACCCGGCTCTGCACCTCGTCGGTGAAGCTGTAAAGCTGGCACAAGCGCTCGGTCTCGCACGCCAGCGCCTGTCCGTCGGTGTCGCGTGAGACTTCGTAGACCTCCTCACCGGCGAACTCCTGAGCGCTGTCCAGCGCGCGCACGAGCGCCCAACTGCTCTCGCCAAGCTCGATCGGAACCGCGACCGGCGGATCGGTCTTGGCCCAGCCGATCATGTCGAGCAGACCGTAGCTTTCACGCAGGCTCTGCATGGCCGCGCGAAACCGATCGCGGTGCGCTTCGCGATCGCCCGCGGTCACAGCGGCGTCGAGTGCTTCCGCGGCGGTACCGATCTCTGCGTAGGTGGCGCGGCGCAGCCAGTCCACCAGTCGGGGATGAACGATCAGCTGTGCTCCGGCGTGCGACGTGTGTATCTCGGGTGCATAATGGTCCTGCATCGGGAGCTTGTCCTCCTGTTGCCGCGACCCCCGGCTGTTGGAGCAGCGCGGGGGTCAATTTGGTTAACCTGATGCTCTCAATTGTACCAGTATGATCGGCGGAAACATAGTATTTATGCAATCTTTGGCGCGGAATCGACACTACCTTTCACGACAATATGAGCGTCGCCGGTGCCGTCTCTCGCAGGCCCTCCCGTTGGCCAGAGGCACAGGCCCCCCCAAGTAGTCCCACAGGGGTCAAAGGCTCCACGGCGTTTCACATCTCAGCCCTCCATCATGTTTTGTTGCCGTTGAACTCGGCAGGGTCCTCCCTGCCGAGGTGAGTGCCCATCAGCACGCCTGGCAGGTTCTGTCAAGTTCAGGCCGGCAGGCCCCGCCGAAGGCGGCCCGAAGGGTGGACTTGACACGGTTCTGACAGGCGTGCTACTTGCGCCACTACGCATGATCCTTCTGCGAGTGTGTTCGAAGGGATCCCGCCGTCATGTCAGCGAACCATCGGTGCTTGTCCCACCGAGCTGCGCTCATGTCTCCTCGATATTCAAGCAAGCACACAATCCCGCCGACAAGGGAAGCACGGTGAGCCTTGAGGACAGATGGTATATGCGGCGAACGCCACCACCGTCACGACCGCCTGGGCGGCCATCGCCGCAACGGTCGCCGCGTCGTCGAACTGGAGCCGGCGTCAGATTGCTGATCGTCGCGCTCATCGGCATCATCCTGATTCTGGCTGCGGCACTGGCGAGCGCTGAGGCTCAACGCTGCCGCGAAGGGTTGCACGCGCCGGTGTGCCGGATATAGACGTCGAGTTCTCGATTTAGAAGTGAGAGACAGACCAGCTGACAGCCAGCCGGTTTGCTCGGAGACTCACACTGGCATGCGTTGGCGCTCGCATCACCGGCGGCAAGCAGAAGCCCAACCGGCCCTCGCCCACCGCCCTCCAGTCCGTCCCTTGCGGGAGCGTTAGCGGTGCTTACCGCTACGCCCGTATTCCCGCAAAAGCAACTAACGGGGTGGCTGGTCGGTCCGTAAGCAACCTAGCGGACCCCTATCGTGCAGCTATGACCGATGATCCGCTGCTCGGCTGCCGGCTGAAGCTACAAGGCGCGTGGCGACACCGACAGGCGCTTGGCGGGGAGCTCCAAATGTTCTTGGAGCGGGCCGATCCAGAGCCGTCTCCATTGCACCTCGGGGTGATCGTGGGGGACTTCCTGCACAACCTGCGCTGTGTGCTTGACCATCTCGTCTGGCAGCTCGTGGTGCTTAACGGACAAGAGCCGGACGACCACAACCAGTTCCCGATCTTCGACACACCCGACGCCTACAAGAAGAAGGCCGGTCGCTATCTACGTGGCGTCGCCGTTGATCACAGGGCGCTGATCGAGACATTCCAGCCCTACCACCTCGAAGATGACACCGCCTCCCACTACCTCGCCGTGCTCCGTGATCTATCAAACATCGACAAGCATCGGTTCGTGCATCCAGTGGTGATTGTCGGCGAGGGCAACGCCCGCGAGGTTCGATTCACCGAGGTCGAAGTAACGACAAACGTGCTCTTTCGTCTGGAGCACTACATCACCTACTCACTGTTCAAGCGGTTTGAGAGCCTCTTTCCACTGCCGGCCCATGCGATCGACAACGTGATCACCAGCGCTGTACACGACGCGATCGCGACGCCCATGGATCTGTCAGGACGCAGGCCCGAGGCCGCGCTTGTCGGCGCCATCGCGGACGCGGACTCGCTGCGCAGGCGACGCACGTCGATCGCACGCGAGGTTCGCTACCAGAAGCTACCCGGCTGGACACGCCAGCCTGGAGGGGTCGATCTCGCCCTCGACGGAGTGGCCGCCGGTCGGGTGCTCATCGAGATGAAGGTCAACAAGCCCCACGAGGCTCTGTGGGACGCGCTGAAGCTCTGCGACATCCTCAACGCGGAAGACGTTACGACGGCGTACCTCATCTACGCTGGCACGGCGCGCGCTTGGCGTCATGAGGTTGAAGGCGCAGACCTATTCCTGACGGGTGGGATGTGGCGCGTACTCGACCTGATCGCTCGATGGCCGCGGGCGTGGGCCAGCCTGCTCGAAGGCGGGAGAGGCATACGGCCGCGCCAAGGGGTTGGCGCCATCACCATCACCCCCGTCAGTTGGATCGTCATGCATGACGCAGCCGGCCACAGCGTGCAGATCGCGCGCGTCGCGCCGGTCGTGGACGCATCGCCGCAGGAGTACGACGACGACGGATGGCCGCTCGGCTACACACCGCCTCGTGGCCTGCGTTCTCGCGTGCGAAGCACCCTCGCGCGCCAGCAGACGGGCCAACGGCTCGCGGCAGCCCAGACAGACCCCTGTCACGGCTACCCCTGGTATCCGCGCTGGACCGACCGGCGACTGGCCGAAGTTGTGCGCGAGATCGGCGGCACTGATGCGTTCGACTGCCTTCGCCGCCGCCTTGCCGCCGAGCGCGGGTGGACTGAGAGCGAGTTGCGAGCACGGCTCGACCCGCTACGCAGCCCTTCGCCCTGACGAATCGATCGCTGATGATGCTTGGTGCCTTGGCAATACCCAGGTTCTGGGATAAGCCATCCGACCACCCGCGGATGATGAAGCCATGAATATCTCGCTCGGAGAGTCCGAAGCCTTGAGCCGAGAGGCCGAGAGCCTGAGGTGGCTTCAGCGCGCCATCTCACGCGCTGAGTTCGTGAGGCTGCATCACGATCAGCTCGTCGCTCGCGCAGGCGATCTTCAGGACGACGCACGCCAAGCTGTGCTGACGGAGCTTCAAATTCGCCTTTCCCACGGCGACGCTCAGCTTGCCTTCAAAGTGCAGATACTCCTCACCGAGCTTCACGAGCGCTGGGCACAGCCCGGACGTCCAGCCCAGCACATCGACCGTATGCTCCAACGGTTCCTCCACCGCCTTCCGCATGACGTCGGCGCTGGCCTCGCACTAGCCTGCGCCGGGTGCTCGCGGCTAGCCCGGCGTCTGCCGCGTGGTACTTCTACCGAATCCATGGCCACGACGACGCGTCCCGCGGCGTTTTCTTATCGGTGTTTCCTGAAGATGACCGCTGGGAGTTCCTGCGTTGTGTCGTCGATGACGCGCAGTTGATCTCGGCAATCGGCGTTCGGGAATGCTTGGATCATCTCAGCGAGTTCTATTGGCGCGGGCGAGCACTGATGACCATTCTGCGCACCGACTCGAATGCTTTCGGTACGGTCGCGCCGGCGTTCCCCGAGGAGGCGCTGTTCGCCATTTACCAAGCTGGCGGAGCCGCAGACAAAGATTTGGCATGCACGCTTCTCGATGCGCACCCTAACCAACCCGGTATCTGCTCAACAGCTATTCGAGTCTTCGGTGCTCTGGGCGCCGACCAGGAGCTCGATGTCGCGATCGGCCACGGACGCCGGATACTCCAGAGCACCAACAATCCCTTCTTTCGCTCATCGACAGACGTGCGTCTATGACAATCAGCGCACGGTTGACCAGATATATGCCGACGCCTTGCGTCTCTTGGATGACGTTTCGGTAGTCGCTGCGGACTCGTGAGGGCGCCTTCGACAGCTGCCGCGGCCCTCGCGGTGCTGTGCTCACCGCTGGCGGCCGCGGGTCCGCAAGCGTATCGGCGTCGGGCGGCGGGCGAACATTGGAACGACTCCGCGACGTCCTGAAGGCGGTACGAAGACGGGCAGCCGGGGCGCACGGTCGTTGTCATCAGTGGGCGGGCTAATCCGGACATGCGGATCTCCTGGCCATGTGGTGAGCATGATGTCCGTTTGTGCAATCCGCATCCCCGTGTCGGGGAGCATGATCGACTTGTCGAAAGCGATGAGGGCGTTGTTGGAATCTTGACGTTTGAACTCCTCCGGGATCATCCACGGGTGGATGTTACGTCCAGCGAGCTTGTCGGTCGATAGACCAAGAGTCTTGGCCTTGGTGGCAAAGACCTTGGCCATGGTGGTCTCGGCGCCGTAGGTGACCTCAGACGCGTACTCCTTGCCCATTGTGGCGCACGATATGGGTACAAACGTAGTGTGCTTGGGAATGAAGTCATGAACTCCTCTGTCGCCGAGATTGATCATCACGGCATTGTGCGACTCAAACGCGAGGGTGTACTTCGCCATTAGATCGCCGGGAAGGGAGCGGGGTCTGAAGTTCGTGAAGTTAGCGGCGTACCGGCTTCCTAGGATCATGCCGTAGTAGTGAGCGGTCAGGAGCCGACTCATCATGTAGAACTGCTCCTCGACGTCGGAGTCGCCAGAGAAGATCTTGGTTGGCTGACCGGTGGTCACAGCGTGATGCACAGCTAGGAATGCCAGCGCCTCGTCGGTGCGGTACTGGCTTACCGGCTTGGTGTTGAGGCGCAGGACACGCTCGCCCGCGAAGCTCTGTAGCTTCATCTTCAGCTCTGTGAGCTCCTCAGCAGTAGGCTCGCGGTGGTGCTGCGTCTTGAAATGCTCACGCGCCGACGCTAGAATGAACCGGCGATAGCTCAGTAGGCTCACATAGTACTGGAATGACTTGGATCCCGCATCGTCGTCGGGGTCCGCATGCAGGACGATCGCTGGGTTTTTATCGGCAATGGCTGCCCGTAGCGGATGATGGGGATTGCGCTGCAGATAAGGAATGAGCTCCTTCGCGACGCGCCCAGTGAGGTGTACACGCCCCGGCACAGACAGCAACTCCTCCCACCACTCACTAGCAAGCCAGGTCAGGTTCGTGTCGATGAACAGAGCGTGATCGCTATGGTCCGCAAGGTGCTCGGTAAGTTCAGTTACGTTCGTTTGCGTCCGAGGTATGTGCCGGAAGCTCAGTCTTGGAATGAACGTGAAATCGAAGTACTGCTCGCGGGTGAGCGGAAGCCTGATCGGGTCCTGCGAGTGATCCCGATCGAGGAGACGCCCAACCGCTGTCAGCTTGTAGTCAGCCATAAGTAATCGAGTCTAGTGGCGACCGCGGACCATTCAACCTCGCAGCGGGGATGTCTCGCTGACGGGGAGGACGGCCTGCTGACGTCGATGGCCAGCGAGGTGCTGCAGACCGGACTCGACATCGAGATGGTTGACCATCTCGGCTACGAGCCATACGAGTCCATCGGTCGCGATTTCTGGGAGCGGCCTCGATGGAGGCATTCATTCGATCCCGAACCCAACATCCCGATCCCGATCGATCTCGCGGCCCTGCTCCCAGGCTTCCTGTCGCTCGCGCGCCTCCTGGATCGCCTGCTCGATATAGGCGTTGCGCTCCGCGGATTCCCGCTCAGGCTGGTCGCCTACATCGCGCTCGGCGAGCTCGTGTTCGGGCCGGTTGTCCGCATCGCGCGCGTTGGGCTCGGGTTCGGCTGACTGGTCACGCTCGGTTGGACGCTCGACAGCCTGCTCCTCGATCTCGTTCGACCGCTCGGCCGTTGGCTCCGCGACCTCCCGTGTGATCGTGGCCTCCTGCGCCCGGCTGTGCTCCATCCGTTCGGCGAGTCGTTCGATCGCTCCGGTGTCCAGTCCTTCCTCGCCGAGGTCTTCGCGGCTTGTGTAGATGTCTGTTTGCTCGCGTGCGCGGGTGAGTGAGACGTAGGCGTTCTCGCGGTCTGTTTGCCATCCCCCGATCAGGACCTGGGCGTGCTCGGTGGTCATGCCCTGGCTCTTGTAGGCATGCACGGCGTATCCGAGGCTGAGATCGCTGAACTGGTGGGTGTCGATGTCGATCTCGCGTGGTTCGGGCTCGTTGGTCTTGATCGTGACGCGGCTCTCGTCCTCGTTCCGGCTGGTGTCGATGATGGTGCCGGTGATGCCGTTCTCGACGCGTTCCCTACCGGGCTGGTGGTGTTGGGCGGTGAAGATGATCTCGTCACCGGAGGCGAGACCGTAGGGCTTGTCGGGCAGCTCGACGCGGTGTGATCCGAGCTCGCCTGCTTTGGCGCGGTGTTCTTGTGCGAGCGCGTTGATCTGGTCGCGCTCCTTGTTCGAGGCGTCGGTGATCATCACCGCCTTCCCAGCGGGCATGTCGTGGCGGGCTTGGTCCCATTGCTCGACCATCGCCTGCGCGGCTTCTTGGCGGGTGTCGTAGACGTGCAGCCGATCGTGCGCCTCATAGCGCGCGAGTGCTCTGGCGGCTTCGC
The DNA here is from genome assembly GCA_963774785.1 of uncultured Solirubrobacterales bacterium. Taxonomy (GTDB): domain Bacteria; phylum Actinomycetota; class Thermoleophilia; order Solirubrobacterales; family Solirubrobacteraceae; genus Palsa-744. Next base: position 537,409 of record CAVZGH010000001.1, read on the forward strand.
CGTTTCTGACCTCCATCCAGGCTTGCTTCTCCCACTCGTGTCGCGCACGGTGCACTTCGGTCAGCTCGGCCGTGGGGACCTTCTCTTGCAGCTCTTTGAACAGTCCACCTGCGCCGACCGAAGACAGCTGCGCGGAGTCGCCGGTGAGCACGAGCTTCGACTCCCGTTGCTTGGTCAGCTCGATCAGTCGTGGTAGGCGCTTGCTGTCGGCCATTCCGGCCTCATCCATCACGACCACCGTGTTTGCGTCCAGGCGTATGTGGCCTTTCTCGGCCTGGTTGATGAGTTTGTCGGTGGTCATGGACCGGTCGAGGTTGGCGTCGGCGCCGAGACGCTTTGCTGTGGCGCCGGGTATCGCGGTGCCGATGACCTCATAGCCCTCTTTGTGCCATGCCTCGCTCGCGGTGCCGAGGACCACGCCCTTCCCGGTACCGGCTTGCCCCACGAGCATCGTTACGCCGCCAGGACCGGTGATCGTCTCAAGGGCTTGCTTCTGCTCGTTGGTGAGCGACCCACCTATCTCCTTGCCGGTCTCACGACGGGCTTGGCGCAGCGTTTCCTCGCTGACCGTTGCTGTCTTCTCCTGGGCGCGTGACTCGGCGGTCTGGATCGCCTGTTGCTCTCGTTCGCGCAACTCCCGCGTGGTCCACAACCCGTCCTCCAATCGCACCAGCTCTCCCGAACGTTGAAGGTCGCTCATCAGGCCGTCTGTCTCCGCTGGGCGGGATACCCCGGCGCTCAGCTCGTACGCGCGTCCCTTCAGTTCGCGCTCGGTGATCATGGAGCGCTGCTCTGTCACCCCATTCAGCAACTCCCGCCGCAGATCGACCTCGGGGGTCTTCTCGCGAGCACGGTCGTTGAACAGACTCTCCGATCGTGCGCGTGTCTGCTCGTACTCCTCCCCGACCGATAGCCACGCCTCGTTGACATCCACGGTCGCGGCGGCCGTCTTCGATCCGCGGGTCTCCTGCGTCAGTGAGCCGAGCTTCTCCGGCGCGTGGCTCACGACCGTAGCGTTGCTGGAAGGTCTTGGCTGCCCGGTTGACGTCTTCTGCGCGGGTGGACCAGCGCTCCGCAAGCTCCGTGGATACACCCGTGACCTCGAAGTAGCGCTCCCCCTTCCCCGTACGCCGATCGACGTCCAACCCGAGGTCTTGGAGGTTGGCCGCCAGCTCCGCGCGATACCACGCCCCGTTCTCCCGGGCGGCTCGGTAGAGCTGCTTTGATTCGACCGCCGCGAGCTGCCCGTCTTTGCGCTCGGCCGCAAGAATCACGACATGGGAGTGCAACTGTGGGTCCGGTACCCCTCCGGCCTCTTGGTCTTGGGCGAGGCGGCTGGTGGTGTGCGTGAACTCCGCCGCGAGCAATCGCTGTGCCTTCTCGAAGCGAACGACACCGTTCTCCTTGCGCCGCACGAGATCCACATCCCGCTCCGTACGCTCCAAGGCGCTTCGCACCGCGTTGGCGTGGGCGGTCTCGATCTGCGCGCGCCGATAGTCAGACGAGGTGGCCCACAGCGCCGAGACGGTCTTCGGTGGGCTGAACGTGAGATCGATCCCGGCGACCCGTGACCCATCGGCGCCCACCGGACGAATCGGCTCCCCATCGATCGGGGAGACACCGTGCATCAGCGCCCGCAACTCATCACGACCCACCGACTGATCAGCCGACAGACCGAGGGCTTGCAGCGTCTGCGGTGACCCATGCCATTGGCTCGGGATCGCCGACCCATCATCACCCTCATCCTCCGAGGTGTAGTAATCGCCACGCGAGGAAGTTAACGTCAAATACGCCGCGTAGGTCGTGGCGGAGTCGCCCGGGATCTTGTACGTCGTCTGCATCCAAACGAACGTAACCCCACGACTCACCGTTCGCAACACGAAGCGGGCTACACTCCAAACCCTCCTGAATTACCTGTAACTCACGGTAATAACATTTAGGTAAGCATCAGAGGGTGCGTATAGTCTGCTCGGTTCTTGAAGGTGACTGCTACAGGGGGACACCGGTTACTGGCCCGAAGGGCCGCAACTGTCCTTCAGGCCCGACGATGTATGCTTCTCTACGACAATTGTACTCAGTACGTGTTGGGAGGTTCATCGTGCAGACGCGTCAACCAGAGCGAGAGGAGCAGGAGGATCGAGACCTATTGATCCTGGGCGAGGCCGTTCGGCGGGTATGCGAGCAGCGCGGTGTCGGCGTCAGCGAGCTTGCGAGTGCGTCGGGGATCGCCCCGGTGCGTATCCGCGCGCTGCACGAGGGACGACTCGACCCCGACTACGAACTGCTGCTCACGCTCGCGGATAGCGCCGGCGTATGCCCCTCCGTATTCATCCTGGCAGCTGAAGATCTACAGGCCCACGGTCTGTGAGAGCGCAGTTCAGGCCCGTCGCGACCCTACGCACTCGCGGGGGTGATACACGGTGATCCAAGATCCCCGGGGCCGGTTCAGTTTCTGTCCTCGTGGGGTCGCGTCGTTGGGGCCGCGACCAGGTAGACTGCCCAGTCGTCAGCGCCGCGCAGCATTTAGTGAGTAACGTCACCATGCACCCCAAATCTCTCCCCTTCCCGCTCCTAGCGCCGCTCGCCGCGGTGCTGCTCGCGCTCGCGCTGCTGGTGATCGTGCCCGCGGCTGCCCGGGCAAGCGTATCTCGGCCGGCCCCGTTGGCGTTCCCCGGTGCGCCTCGATCGGCGAATGCGAGTGCGAGTGAGTATCCGTTCGCTGGCGGTGTCCTCCGTACAGCTCCTGGTGCAACGGTCGAACCCGACCTTTTGTTCGTCCGTTTTCACGCCGGTGTATCTGCTGCCCAGGAGGGGCAGGTCCGCCGCTCGATGGGAGTCACGCTGGTCCGTGCCTACCATCTGGTGCCTGGGCTCGAGCTCGTCAGGGCTGGGTCCTCGAGAGCGAAGCCTGCCGGTGCGGTCGCGAAGCCGTCCGTTGACGCGGCTGCGTCTCTGTCGCGTAATGCGAATGTCGAGTATGCGACGCCGGATCTCTCCTTCCATGTGCAGGCGGACCCGGTAGTTCCCGACGATCCACTCTACAGCCAGCAGTGGGGATTGGAAAGCATCGGCGCGCCCGAAGCATGGGAACGCACGACAGGGAGCAAAAGCGTGATCGTCGCCGTGCTCGACACCGGTATCGACCTGACACAGCCAGACCTCGAAGCGAACATCTGGACCAACCCGGATCCTGGCCAGGACGGATACGTCGATGATGTCCACGGCTGGAACTTCGTGGAAAACAACAACGACCCCAACGACGACTACGACTTGCACAGCTTTGGGCACGGGACGGACGTCGCCGGGATCATCGGCGCCGTCGGCGACAACGGCATCGGTGTGACCGGTATCAACTGGTCTGTGAGCCTGATGCCGCTGAAGGTCTGCAACAGCGAAGGTGGCTGCGAGCAAGGCGCGGTCATCGCAGCCCTCGAATATGCGGTCGAGCACGGCGCGAAAGTCGCCAACGCGAGCTTCGGCGGTGCCGATAACAGCTTCAAGCCCGAAGAAGAAGCCATCGCAGCCGCGGGCAAGAAGGGGCTGCTGTTTGTGGCCGCTGTGAACGACAAACCTACCAACAACGACTCGATCCCGGTGTATCCCGCCAGCTATCCACTGGACAACGTGATCTCGGTCGCGGCGACGACGCCTTCGGAAGCGCTCGCCAAATTCTCCAGCTACGGTGCCACCAGCGTCCAGATCGGAGCTCCCGGAGAAAATATCCTGACCACGACGCCGGGCAGCGGCTACGGTGAATTCGCCGGCACCTCGGCCGCGACGCCGCAGGTCTCGGGAGCGGCCGCGCTGCTGTGGAGCCTGCATCCCTCGTGGACGATGGCGCAAATTCGCTCGCGGCTGCTGAACACCGCACGCCCGTTGTCTGCGCTGTTCGGGAAGGTATCGAGTTGCGGCGAGCTCGATATTGGCGCCGCGACCAACCCCGCGGTCCCGGAATCGGCCTCTGTGTGCGTGGGCGTGGCTCAGACGGGAACCGGGTCGGGATCGGTGAGCTCATCGCCGGCCGGCATCGAGTGCGGCTCCTCGTGCGGCATGGCGTTCACCGCCGGTACGCAGGTGACGCTGACCGCCACCCCGGCGGCCGGCTCGACCTTCGCGGGCTGGCGTGGGGCGTGCACGGGAGTCTCCTCGTGCACCTTCTCCCCGACGACGGACGCGTCGGTCACCGCTATCTTCCACGCGTTGGGAGCACCGGGCTGGGAAGTGGAGCCGCTTGCGCCTCCCAGTGGACACGTACCATTCGCCCCTGGGACGGATCTGGAAGACACCTTTTATAACGTCTCGCTGTCCGCTGACGGCACGGTGCGCGCGAAGACGATCTTCAACCCGCCAACCTCCTGTGACGAAGCTTCGTCTGAAACCGGGGGCGTCTACCTGGAAGAAAAGACGGCTTCGGGTTGGGTGCCCGACGGTACGCTCACCGCGCCGACGCTTGCGCGCTGGGCCAACTGCAACAGCTACGGCGCCATCACCGAGCTTCTCCGGCGACGGCTCGACACTGCTCGTCACCCCGTCAGCGGTCGGAGAAAACCGCTGCGCCGCGTTCGTCTACCGCCACGGCGAAAGCGGCTGGGCGCTCGACGGGACGCTGTATCCACCGGGAGTCGGAGCTACGGGCTCGCCAACCGAAGAAGGATGCGAAAACTTCGGGGTCGGAGGGGCGATCTCCGATGACGGCACGCGCGTCGCGGTGCTGAGTTACAAGCATGTAGACGTCTTCGTGCGCGGAGCCTCCGGCTGGTCACTGGAGCAGAATATCCTCATCCCCGAAGTCCCCGGTTGCCAGAGCGGAAGTGACCCGCGGGCGATCGCGCTGTCGGGTGACGGCGCAACATTGCTGGTCGGTAAGTCTGAGTCTGGTTGCGCACACAGCGGGCGTGTCTACGCCTACACCCGGTCTGGATCCATCTGGTCACTGGCTCAGACGATCGAAACGCCTGAAGCACAGCCAGCTACCGAATTCGGAAACTCGATCGCGATCTCAGACGACGGCTCGACCGCGACGGTCAACGGGGAAAGCACCGGCCTGCCACCAGAAGCGGGCGCAGCGTGGGTCTTCGAACACAACGCGGGCGGTTGGCACGCCGTCACGCGCTTGACCGCGCCGACACCGGAAGCGGAAGGCTATTTCAGTTGTCCAACGGTCATCGAAAACGGCTCGCGCATCATCTGTCGCGCGACTGAAACGATCGGCTTCGACAGCGAACAAGGCGCTATATACATTTTCAAAAAACCCGCCGACGGTTGGGCGTCCCCGGGCTCTCCTCCCACACATCTGTTTGCGACCGAAGGTGCTGGCGGAGATGGACTCAGCCTGGCGGGCCCACAGCGGTGGCCGGCGTTCGCGGCGGCGGCGGACGGGAGCGTCATCGACGCGACGATCTTGCCAGCTAGTCTCGCAAACGGTGTCTATCCCAACGACAGGATCGGATATGAATTCAGCACAGCACTGTCGGGCCCGCCCACGATTACGACGCTCTCGCCGGCGTCCGGGGCGGTCGGCGACCAGGTTACGATCACGGGCACGAGCCTGAGCGGCGCGAGCGCGGTCAGTTTCAACGGCACGCAGACGAGCAGCTACGCGATCGAATCGGCGACACAGATCACCGCCGCCGTTCCCGAAGGCGCCACCCCCGGGCCCATCTCGGTGACGACGGCAGACGGCACGGCCACGAGCACTCAGCAGTTCACGATACCCTTCTATATCGGCACGACCGCGTCGGGATCGGTGCTCCCAGGAGAACCCATCTACGACACCGCGAGGCTGGTGGGCGGCTCATCGCCAACAGGAACAATCACCTTCCGTCTGTACTCGACCTCGGATACCGAATGCTCGACCCCGCTCGCGACACTGACCACGAGTGTCACGGACGGTAACGGCAGCTACCAGTCACCCTCGACGACCGAGAGCACGTCGGGGCAATACCAGTGGGTTGCCGCCTACTCGGGCGACGCCAAAAACCCGCCGGTCAAAAGCGCCTGCGAGGACCCCAGCGAGCAGGTGTTCGTCAAGGCTCAGCCGTCGCTCGCAACGACCGCGCCCAGCTCGCTGATCGAAGGAGAATCGATATATGGCACCGCGACGCTGACGGGTGGCCTGACCGGTCGCCTATCGCCGACGGGGACGATCACCTTCCGCCTCTATGCGGCCTCGGACACACAGTGCTCAACACCAATCGGCAAGCCTCAGACCGCATCACCGCAGACCACATCAGTCACACACGGCAACGGCATCTACAAATCACCGGAGTTCGTCGGCGTTGAAGCCGGCGTATACCAAATGGTGGCCAGCTACTCCGGCGATGCCTACAACGCGCCGGTGCAGGGTGCCTGTAACCAGCAGGGCGCGCGGATAGTGGTGGAAGCGGCCCGGATTCCTCCGCAGGTCCTCAGCGAGACCAGCTCAGTAGAAAGCCCAACCGAAGTAACGCTGAGCGGGCAGATCAACACCGAAGGGCATCCCGCCTCCTATGACTTTGAATACGGGCTGACCAACAGTTATGGGTCCACCACACCCGAAACACCTGTCGGCACGGTCTCAGAAAACGCGGCAGTCGCCACGACCATCCGCGAACTCCAGCCGGGCACCACCTACCACTACAGGCTATTTGCTAGCAGCCCCGTAGGCGGAAGCTACAGCGCCGATCAGACCTTCACCACCCCGAAAACCCCGGCGCTGACCGTGACGCACGCCGGGTCGGGGTCGGGCACGGTGACGAGCTCCCCAGCAGGGATCACATGCCCCGAAACGTGCTTCGCAGAATACGAACCCGACACGCCGGTGACGCTGACAGCGACCCCGAAGCCCGGCTCTACGTTCGTCGGCTGGGAAGGCTCAGGCTGCTCAGGCACTGGAACCTGTAAGGTCACACTGGGGTTGGACAAGGCGGTCACCGCCAAATTCCAGCAGCTGCCGCCGGTCACGCTGACAGTGGCACTCTCAGGCTCGGGGTCCGGGAGCGTCGAAAGCTCACCGGACGGGATCGCTTGTCCGGGAACCTGTTCCCACGCTTACGAACCCGACCTGCCGGTCACGTTGACGGCCACACCGGCAGCAGGCTCGCGGTTTGTTGGGTGGGAGGGCTCGGGTTGCTCGGGCGTCGGTACCTGCCAGGTGAGCATGACCTCTGACGCTGCGGTCACCGCCACGTTTGAAGAGCTTCCGGTGCTGAGTGTCTCGATCGCCGGCTCGGGAGCGGGGTCGGTGGAAAGCTCGCCGTCGGGGATCGCGTGCCCCGGAGCGTGCTCCCACGCCTACGAACCCGGTACCACGGTGAGCCTGACGGCCACCCCCGCGGCGGGGTCGAGGTTCGCTGGCTGGGAAGGCTCGGAGTGCTCGGGCACCGGCACCTGCCAGGTCACCATGAGCACGGACTCCGCGGTCACCGCCATGTTCGAAAAGCTTCCTGTGCTAAGCCTCTCGACCACCGAAAAGCTTCCGCCTGCCACGCCACTTGAACAGCAATTACCTGTCCAGCCATTCTCACCGCCTGCCTCGTTCAAACCGTCCGCTCCGGACCTCTCGCATGTCAAACTCGCCTCTAAGGTCCTGACTGTTAGGAGAGGCGGTTCGCTGCAGTTCGTGGTCTCGGAGGCTGCGACGATCGAGGTTGTGGTCGCGCAGAATGTCAAAGGTCACAGGCGCGGGCGTGTATGCAAGGCGTCGGTGAAGAAGGGTAAGGACTGCGCGGCCACGGTCGAGAAGCGCACATCGACGTTCTCGGAGACTGCTGGACCGAACACGTTTGAGCTCAGGCTCGCTGGCTTCGGCAGGGGGTCTTGCACGGCCATGATCGTCGCCGAGAACATCAACGGCACGTCAACGCCGACCAAGCTGACTTTCACGATCGTGAAATGATGTGAAAAATGATTCAGAGAGATGATGTATAAGGGTTTAGAAAGAACGCGGTTGAGGTGTCCGCCAGGATCTCGCCGGCGGGGAACCCTCGTCGGTCTTTCAGCAGCACGAACAGCGAGAGACCGAAGGGGAATCCCAGCGGCAGCTCATCGCGGGGCACGCCGTTCCACTGGGGATAGTCGTTTGGCTGGGCCGGCGTGGATGGTGTCTGGCTCATGGCTGTCCTCGTCGGGTTTCGTGTCGTGCTCTGAATGCTTGGACGGCGCGGTCGCGCTGGGCGTGCCATCGCGCTCGTGCTGTTCGATATGCGGCGTCCTGCTCGGTGTTGTGTCGTTCTGTCGCGCGGATCGCGTCGATTCGCTCGTGGTGGTAGGCGGCACGGAGGCCTTTGTGCTGTTGGCGTGTCCGCCATGCGCGAGCGGCGAGCTCTGGCGGGTGCGGTGCTCGATGGGGTATCGGCTGTGGCATCGTGAACGGTCTCGGCATCAGTGTGTACCCGCGCTGCAGCGCGATCTCCCAGGTGATGTCTTTGCCGTTTGTGCATGTCATGAGGACGATCGTCTGGTCGTCGATGGCGACGGGGAATCCGCACATCCCTCCGACTTGTAGGTACCCGTCCGATGGGGTGTTCGATCGTGACCAGCTGGGGCGCTCGGTGGTCCAGAATCCTTCGCTTGCGATCAGGTCGCGTACGTGCGGCTCGACGTGTTTGCTCATCCAGTCGCGGTAGCGGTTCAGTTCTCCCTGCTCCTGGCCTGTGCGGTTGCCGGTCCCGAGGTCTTCCAGCGTGGCCATCGAATCCGCGACCCGATCGGCGCCGGGGATTCCGGGTGCCAGGCGTTGCACGAAGCGTCTGAGCGCGTGCGCTGAGATGACGATCCGGGCCAGCTCGTCGCTTGTGACCTGACGGGCGTAGTTCGGCTCGCGTCGCGTGCTGCTCTGCGTTGGGACGGGCGTGATTTGGGCTGAGGCGGGCTTGGTCTGCGTGGAAGCAGGCGTGGTCTGCGCCGAACTGCACGTCTCTTTTCGGATCGGGGCCGGCGGATCGTGTGTGGCCCTGTCTGGGCCGGGTGCTGTCTGGATTGGATTGGCTGATTGCGGTGGTGTGCTGCGCGGTGGTGGATGGATTCGTGGGGGACCGATCGCCTTCCATGGCTCGGTCGTGTGCCACGGTGTGAGCCCGAGCAGCGCCCACTTCGCGTTTGAGAGCAGCAGTGCGTGGCCGGCGGGGAGTTTGGCTATCTCGCCGGGTGTGAGCACGCGCTGGCGCTGGGTCCCGTAGCTCACGGTATCGCTGTGGGTCGGCGTCGATAGCCATTCTTGGGGCTCTGAGCTGCCGATGGATTGGCCTACGGTCTCGCGGTCGTATTCGCCGAGGCTGAGCGAGATGGATTCCAGGGTGCGGGTATCGGCGATACCGGAGAGGATCAGCTTGGTTTGGAACAGGGAGAGCAGTCCGTCTGCTTGGGCGTCGCCCCAGCGTGCGCGTGCTTGGGCGAGGTCTTGTAGACCGACCATGACCTGTAATCCCTGTCCGCCGGCTTGGGAGATGAGTGCGGGGAGGTCGTGGATCGGGGCGGTGTTCGCGAGCTCGTCCAGCGCCCACAGCATTGGCGGGGCGGCGTGCATCGGCATACCGGCTTGTGCTTGGTTTCGCGCTTGGTCGTAGACCGCGTGGCGGATCTGCTCCAGTAGGCCGACGATCAGGGGGGCGCAGAGTGCTTGCTTGTGCTCGGGAGCGGTGATGTAGATCGCGTCGGTGCTGGTCGCGAACCTGACTGGATCGAAGTTGGGGCTGGCTGCGGCAGTTCTGACGGCATCGGAGTTGTAGGCGGCCAGCACGCCGGCGGTTGCCGAGAAGATGCTCGATCGCTCGCGTTGGTCGGTGCGCTCGATCCCGGTGAGCACGTCGGCTGCGATTGGCGCGTCGCTGTCGTTCAGGATGGCGAGTGCGGGTGCGAGGTCTTGGCGCAGCGTCCAGCGCAGTACCTCCGCGATCGGCTGTCCGGTCTGGTTGGCGGCGTGAAGCAACGGTGCGAGCAGTGCCGCCGCGCGCTCGGTCCAGTGATTCTCGTTCGTCGTGCCGGCTCCAGGCCTGGTGGCGCTCGTCATCGCTTTGGCCATCACCAGCGCCTCATCCCAAGTGTTCGCGGCCGCGACAGGAGACCAGCACAGGCGGCGCACGCCCTCGGGCAGGTCCTCGTCATCGGTCTCGGTCCCGGAGGGGTCGAACAGCCATGCCTGCCCGATCTCAGACCTTGCGGCGAGTGTGGCTTGCATGACGTCGGGCTTGGTGGAGGTGCTGATCGCTGGGCCGCAGCAGGCCATCAGTGCAGGGATCATCACGGCGCTCGTCTTCCCCGAACGTGGCGGGCCGAGGACCATGACGGCGCTCTCGGGGTCGGCGGTGACCCACATGCCATCGGGATCGGTGCCGAGATAGGCGCCGCCGCCGAGTCGCATGGAGCCCTCGCGCGCGCGAGCGGCGGGACTGACCCCTTTCGGTCGCTCCCTGACCGGGGTCCGCCCTCTATCTGGACTGTTGTGGGGCTGGCGGCCGAGCGGTGTCCGCAGCGGTGGGGGTTTGTTGCGTGGTAGGCGCCGGGGTCGCGTGACGAGGCTCAGACCACCGAGCAGTACGAAGCGCCCGATCACGAACATGACAACCACGACGATCAGGAACGAGAAGCCGTTCCTGACGCCTCCCCCGAACCCGAACGCTGCGCTAAGGGTCTCCAGGAACGCGATCGTGAACGGTATCCCGAAGAAGATCACGAACAGCGGTATCACGACGAACGCGAGGATTGGATGGCGTCGTTTGAACGGGATCTGCTCCCACTCGTACTCTTGGTGGGAGGGTCCCCACGGTTCTTCTTCGAATCTCCTTGACATACACCCTACCTTACACTACTCTATGCGACATGACAATGATGATTGGTCGAAGGGGGAGCCAGTGCCACCACGTAAACAACCGGGTCTAGGCGCGATGCGCCAGATCCGCTCAGAACTAAAAGAGGCCACCGCGGAGCGCAAAGAAGTAGACCTGCGCATCAAACGCCTACGCGCAGCCGAAGCGGCGCTGTATGGGAGTGGGAGTCCCAACGCGAAGATCCTCAAGCGCGAGCAACTGCGGGCCTACCTCATCAAACATCCCGGGTCTCGTGCCCTGGATGTCGCCGACGCGCTGCAAGCGCCCCCGGCGAGCGTGCGGACCCTTTTGAGCACGATGAAGAAGAACGATGAAGCCCATAATGAGAAACAACGCTGGTATTTGAAGGATGCCAGTTAGACACGCAAGTCACCAAGGAGCGGTCGCTATGGACAGCACACCCACCAGGAGCACCGCCCGGGACCGGGCCGCTCAGTCACCGTGGATCGTGCTCTACGCGATGACTCTCGCAGGACAGTTCTTCGCCGCTTTCGCCCGAGCAGTACTGGCCACGATCGTCCTTGAGATCGTCGGACTGCTCACCGGATGGACGATCCCGATCAACACGCTCGCCTCGATCGTCGGATACGGACCACTCGTCATCTCGCTGCTCGCGGTGCTCTGCCCACCACTGATCGCTCCTATCGACGGGCGCTGGTGGGAGATCAGCATGGGAGGACGACCACCAGAGCCAGACGAGCAAGAAGCCTTCGAGGAGGCCTTCGCCGAGCTACAGGAAGCAGACCCCACTCTGCGACCACCACGGCACTGGTTCGTAGCCGAAGACCACACCCTGAACGCCGGCGCGTACTCCTCGTCCTTGTGCGTACACCGCGGCCTCTTGGAAAGCCCCTACGCCGCCGCGACCATCGCACACGAGATGGGCCACCTGCGATCAAGCGACGCCCGCATCACCAGCGCACTGAACCTACTCGTGCTCAAGTACACCCCCACACCACAAGCCCGACCCTACTGGTCCTACCCCTTCAGAGCATGGATGTGGCTCGCCTCCGGAGAAGCAGTCTTCTGGGCTATGGGCGGCTCCTGGGAGATGTACTGGCGCTCACGCGAGTTCGCCGCAGACGAATACGCCATCCGACTCGGCCAAGGACCCATCCTCGCCGAAATGCTCACCCACAGCTCACTCCCATACGAGCAACCCACACCCCACCAACGCTTCAGCCGCAACACCCACCCCTACACCAAGCCACGCATCACACGACTGCAAGCACACGGCATCCAGCCATCAGCACGCAACACCCAGAAACCCCACACCCCCCAAGAACCAGAACGCGACCCGCGCAACCACTGGCTCAGCCAAAAGCACGAAAGAGCCGCGCAGCAACGACGCAAGGAGACACAATGAGAACACCCACCACCCCCGCCCGGCCAATCCCTGGCAGCTGCGCGATGCCTACCCGCCGGCGCGGCCTGGGCGCCACGGCACGCCACGTCGCCGTCGACCTCACACCACAAGCAGTCGAACAAGTAGCCATCCGCGTCGCACAACTACTACGCCACGAGCAATCACGGACCGACACGAGCACGCCGTCCGACCCGGGATGGATGACCGCCAAAGAACTCGCCACCCACCTCAAGCTCAACCCCGCCTGGGTCTACGAACACGCCGAGGAACTCGGCGCGATCAGGACCGGCGACGGACCCAAGGCACGCATGCGGTTCGACCTCCACACGGCCACACAAGCACTCAAACAGCACCGCAAGGAGGCAGAGCCGACACCTGCTCCTCGACCGCGCCGGGCGCCTCGCAACCCTCGGCCGTACCAGCCGGACGTGCCGCTGCTCGAGATCAGGCGCCGGGAGATGCGCGGGGTGCGTGCCTGCCTGGGCTTGTCAGCGCGCCGTGGCAGGATGGGGACGATCTGATGGCACGGCCCGCTACAGGCAGCATCGCTGCCGAAACGCTCGGAGACGGCACACTCGCGTTCCGCCTGCGGTTTCGTGTTCGCGGCAAGCGCGAAACCGTCTACCTGCACGAGGCCCGAGCCTGTGACTGCGGGTGTGGCGGTGGCTGGAACGAGCGCACCGCGGCAGTCGAGCTGGAGAACGTCCTCGCGCGCGTCAAGGCGGGTGTGTGGACGCCACCGCAACAGCAAGACAAGCAGATCGCAGACGACGGCGTGCCGACGTTCCACGAGTACTCCTCGCGCTGGCTGCAGGCCCGCATAGATGGCGTCATCGGCGAAAAGCCGATCAGGCCGACCACGGCGGCCAAGTACCGTTGGCGGATCGAGTCCCACCTGCTGCCGTTCCTCGCCTCCTACCGGCTGGATAAGATCGACCGCGATCTCTGCCTCGCGTTCAAGGCCCACCTGCTCAAGCAGTCCAGAGAGCTACGGGAGTCGATCGACGCAGGCGCCGACATTCGCGACGGTAACGGGAGGCGTGTCAAACCGCTGGGGCCCGCGTCGATGCGGATGGTAATCGACGGGCTCGTCGCGATCCTCGACGACGCCGTGGAGGACGGGCACATCGGCTCCAACCCCGCGCGCGGAAAGCGCATGCGGATCAAGGTGCCAAAGCCCAGGCGCACGTTCCTGGAGCTCGACGAGCTGGCCGCACTCATCGACGCCGCGAGCGAGCAGGACATCGCGCTCGGGCCGGGCGTGGCCCCAATCGAGCTCGGTCTGACTGCCGCTCAGGTGGCGCAGCTGCACGGGCAGGGCAAAACGCCGATCCAGATCGCCAAGCAGCTCGGCCTGGCTAAGTCCACCGTCGCCTACCACCTCAAGAAGCTCGGGCTCCAGGTCGGGCGCGGCTACGTTGGACGGCGCGCCGTCATCGAGATCCTCGGGCGTGGCGGGCCCCGGGCAAGCGAGCTGTGCGACGTGAAGATCGGCCACGTGCGCCTGCACGACCCGCGCGGCGCGCGTTTTCGCATCCCCGACGCCAAGACCGAGACAGGTATACGCGAGGTTCAGATGACACCCGACCTCGTGGAGACCGTCGTCGACCATCTCGACCGGCTGCGGCGCATGGGGGCGCCAACGGGACCCGATGACCACCTCGTGCCGAATCTCAGAGGCGGCCGGATGAGCTACGGCCGAGTCGAGGAGATCGTCCGCGAAGCCGCCCAGCGCGCATCCGAGCGGCTCACCGCACAGAGCCTGCCGCCGCTGCCGCACACCACGCCGCACACGCTCAGGCGGACCTACATCTCGATCGAACTGCTGGCCAACAACTTCGACGTCAAGTGGGTCATGAGCCAGGTCGGGCACGCCGACTCGAAGATGACGATGGACGTCTACGCGCAGCTGCAACAACGCGCCCAGCGCGACCGCGGAGCCAAGTTCGACAAGCTTGTCCGCGACGCTCGCAAGCAGCTTCAGGGTCGCCACGAGCGGCGCAGGGAGCCGTTCAATGGGACGGCGAATGGGACGGAAGGGCGAAAAAGGCGCTCCGCGCGCTCCTCGCGAGGTCGGAACACCCCAACAAAACCACGCGATTTGCAGGACATTCAGCCATGGGCGATCCAGGACTCGAACCTGGGACCTCTTCCTTATCAGAGAAGCGCTCTAACCATCTGAGCTAATCGCCCGCGGGCGCCGATTCTAGCGAGCGGCCCGCGACTGCCGAGAACCGATAGTGCTCGCAGACCGCGAAGCGTGGCTCAGACGGCGGCGCGGGGGCGCAGGCGGCGCGCTAGCTCGAGCGCCTCCTCGGGGTCGGCGAACTCGAGCTCCGCACGATAGCCGCCGGAGGGGGTCGGCCGGACCTGCAGATCGGCGCCGAGCGCGGCGCCGAGCGCCTCGGCGATCTCGCGGGCGGCCTCCACCTGGTCGGGGTGCGGCGCCTGCCTGCCACGGCGCCCACTCCTGGCGCCGCCCTCGCCAGCGTTCTCAGCACCGGCACGACCGCTGCCACCACTGCCAGGGACCCCACCGGCGGCCGCGTTGTTGGTCGCGCGGGCGCGCGCTTCGACCGTCCTCACCGACCAGCCCTCCGCAACAGCGCTCCGCGCGAGGCTCCTGCGCGCGCCGTGATCCTCCGCGAGCAGCAGTGCCCTGCCGTGGCCCTCGCTCAGGGCTTCCTGCTCCAGCAGCTCGATCACCTCGTCGGGCAGGTCGAGCAGGCGCATCAGGTTGCTCACGGCCACCCGGCCGCGACCCACGCGCAGGCCGACGTCCTCGCGCGTCAGGCCGAGCTCCTCGACGAGCGCCGCGCAGGCACGGGCCTCCTCGATCGGGTTGAGGTCCTCGCGCGCCATGTTCTCGATCAGCGCCAGCTCCAGCGCCTCCGCGTCTCCACGCGCGCGCACGAGCGCGGGGATCTTCTCCAGCCCGGCGATCTGCGCCGCGCGCCAGCGCCGCTCGCCGGCGACGAGCTCGTATGTGCCGCCCGGCTTTGCGCGCACGAGCACGGGTTGCAACACCCCCCGCTCGCCGAGCGAGCCCGCGAGCGCCTGCAGCGCATCCTCGTCGAAGCGACGGCGCGGCTGGCGAGGGTTCGCGACGATCAGCTCGACGGGCAGCTCACGCAGCTCGTCCGCGTCCGCCTCCCCTGCGCCGCCCCCGGACACCGACAGGATCGCGTCCAGTCCCCTCCCCATCCCCCGCTTGGGTTTAGCCACGGGCTGCCACCTCCTTTGCCAACTCGAAGTACGCGGCTGCGCCAGCGCTGTGGGGGTCGTGATGCGTGACCGGCAGCCCATAGCTCGGCGCCTCGCCGACGCGGACGTTGCGCGGAATCACCGTGTCGAACACGAGCTCTGGAAAGTGCTCGCGGACCTCACGCTCGACATCACGGCCCAGGCGCGTGCGCGAGTCGTGCATCGTCAGCAGCATCCCGGCTACCGTCAGGCGCGGGTTCAGCTCGCGCTGCACGAGCGCGAGCGTCTCCAGCAGCCCCGCGAGCCCCTCCAGCGCGAAGTACTCGGTCTGCACCGGCACGATCACCCGATCGGCCGCGACCAGCGCGCTGACGGTCAACGGCCCGAGCGAGGGGGGGCAATCGAGCAGGATGAACTCGAACATGCCGCGCAGGGGGTCCAAACGCTCGCCGAGGCGTTGCTCAAAACCCTCGATCCTTGGCAGCTCGACGTTCGCGCCCGCCAGCCCCGGACCCGACGGCAACACCTTCAAGCCGGAGATCGGGGTCTCGACCAGGGCCTCGGTCGCTGCCACATCGCCGCTCAACACCTCATACAGGCCCGGTACCTGTGCCCGTGGAAGGCCGAGACCGACGGTGGCGTTCGCCTGCGGATCAACGTCGACCAGCAGTGTCTCGCGGCCGGCCTCGGCGATGCACGCGACGACGTTGACCGCGGTCGTCGTCTTGCCAACCCCGCCCTTCTGGTTGGCGATCGCGTATACGGTGCCCATACCCTGGGACTCTAGCCCCCGAGGGGACGCTTGCGAGCGACGCCCGCCCGGCGGGGAAAGCGCGAAGGGGTCTCGGCGACCTTTTCGAAAACATGCAGGTGGTGATCGCGCGCACCCTTGTATGGCTCGGTGCGACGTATCTCGAGCAGGCGCATGCCCAACTGCTCGGCCGCGCGCGACGCCTCGCCCTCCCGAGCCGGGTCGCGGCGACCGCGCCAGTCCACGAGCACACCTCCATGTTCGAGCAGCGGCGCCGCGTACTCCAGCACCACCGCCTGCGGCGCCAGGGCGCGGGCCACGACCACGTCGTTTGCTCGCAACCCCTCCGACCACTCCTCGATCCTGCTTTCGAGCACCCGTGCGTTGTCGACCCCCGCTGCGCCTACCACGCGCCGTAGGAACTGGCACTTCTTCGATCGGCTCTCCACCAGACGCGTTTCGCTCGCGGGCAACGCAACCGCCAGCGGCAACCCCGGGAAGCCGGCGCCGGTCCCGATGTCGGCGATTCGTCTGGCCGATCGGAGACGGGCGACGGCGAGCGCAACGAGTGAGTCGGCGATGTGAACATCAACGGCCTCCGCCGGCTCTCGCACGGTCGTCGGCGCTCGCTCGTTCTGCGCCAACTCATCGAGCACCGCATCCAACTGGCTCAACTGATGACTTTCCAATTCATATCGCTCGGCCAGCGACGTCAGCGACCTTCGTTTCATGGGAACCCCGCCATATAAGGATCGGCGCTCCCGAGAAGATGTTTCACGGGAAACACTTTTAGACGAGGCTCAGCCCCCAAGAGGTGAGACAATCAACCGCCGTTCGGGCTCATCGCCCTCGCTGTGCGTTTCAACCCCACCCAGCTCGCGCAGGAGCTCGTGGACGATCCGCCGCTCCGCCGCCGGCATCGGCTCGAGCTCGACCGGGCTCCCGGTATGGACGGCCTCCCGGGCGGCCTCCTCTGCGTCGGCTTGGAGGGTCTCGGCGCGGCGCTGACGGTAGCCGTCGGCGTCGATGACCACGCGGACCGGCGACGGGCCTTCGCGGAACACAATCCGCTGGGCGAGGTGCTGGACGGCGTCGATCGTCTGGCCGCGACGGCCGATGAACAGGCCGACGTCGTTCCCCCGCAGAGAACCTCGCAACACCCCGTCGGCCTCGTCGATGTCGATCTCGATCTCGGCGTCCAACCCCAGCCCCTCGACGATCTCCTCGAGCAGCTCTTCGAGCGCCTCGGCCGGCTCGAGCTCCTCGGCGGAGTCGTGGTCGAGGCCGCGGTCGGAACTGTCGAAACCGCCATCGGGGCCCTCATCACGGCCGGGAGCGGGACGATCGGGGTCGGTGGCCGGGGGATTCTCAGGACCGGGAATCGGGCCGCGCTCCGAGCCGGGGTCAGCCATCGAGGGGGCCTCTTCGTCGCTCATCGTCGCCTGCCCGAGCGCTTCTTCTTCTTGCGCGGCGATCGCGGAGGCGGCGGCGTGGATGAGATCCCTCCCCCGGCGGCTGCGATCGCCACGGCGGGCTCGGCTGCGCCGCGTGTGCGCCCGTTGGAAGACTCCACCTTCGCCGCTTTCGGCGGCGCCGGCCCGATGCGGCGACGGATGAAGTACTGCTGGAGGATCGTCCAGACGTTCGTCGTGATCCAGTACACCAGCAGGCCGGCGGGGTAGCGGAACAGGAACGCGACGATCACCAGCGGCAGCACGAGCATCATGCGCCGCTGGTTGGGATCGGCCGAAGCGGTCGCCATCAGCGTGGAGATGATCTGCGAGGCAATGTAGACGGCGATCAGGACGATCAGGACGACCCCGGTCGCCTTCGAGGTGATGTCCGGGATGAAGAGGAATTTGGCCGAGCCCGGATAGACGACGTTGCAACCCGTTTCGGTCAGGCCCGCGACCGTGTGGCCCATGACTTTGACGGCGTGTTCTGGGATCTGGCTGTTCGAGGTGATCGGGCGATGCAGTTCGCGCGTGTAGTGCTCGCGCAGCTGCGGGCCGCAGATGTCGAACTTGAGGTCGGTGCGAAGCATGTAGAAGAGCGAGATGAACACCGGCAGCTGGAGGGCGAAGGGCAGGCAGGAGGCCAGTGGGTTGATCTTGTTGTCCTTGTAGAACTTCATGATCTCCTGCTGCTGGCGCTGTTTGTCCTCGGCGTACTTGTCTTTGATCGCCTTCATCTCCGGCGCCAGACGCTGCATTTCCTGCATCGACTTCAGCTGCCTGAAGGTCACGGGCACGAGGATCGCCCGCACAAGCACGGTCAGCCCGACGATCGCGAGGCCCCAGCTGCCACCGACGAGGTGCGCGTGGATGAAGACCATGATCGACTCGAACAGGCTGATCAGGGGCGAGAATGCCTGCTCGATGATGTTCGCGGAGATGGGCATGGGCTATGCGGATCGGGCTCTCTGTACTGGGTGGCTGGGGGAAAGGTGACTGCCAGAGCTGGCTGCGGGGAAAGATCTGGTGTGACCTTGGAGGCGGTGTGACCTTGGGGATCTACGGGTTGTTGCGGAGCGGTGGTGGTGGTGTGTTGGTGGTGGTGTGTTCCGACTGGACAACATCGACGCCGACGTCGGCCCTAGGAGCCGTGCGTACGCTCGGATCGGATCCCGCCCGCCCTGCCTGGATCGACCTTGAACAGACGCTGATCCTCGACTGGATCGTATCCGCCATAGCTCCACGGGTTGCACCTCAGCAACCTCCACAGAGCGAGCACGACGCCGCGAAGTATGCCGTACTCGCCGACCGCGTCGACCGCGTAGTGCGAGCACGTCGGCTCGTACTTGCAGCGCCGCGGCAGCAAGGGCGAGAGGACCCGCTGGTAGAGGACGATCGGGGCGACGGCGATCCCACGGACGATCCTGGCCGCCACCGGCGTGGCCCGCACCGGGCTCGCGCCCTGGCGGGTGGTGGAGGAGGAGCTCATCGCGACGGCTACCCCTCTCCTGTCGCGTCGCTCGGTGCGACCCCGGTCGGCGCATCCCCCAGGGCCGTCTCGGCCGGCGCTGGGGCTGCGGTCCTAGCGGACGCCCCGCGCAGCCCGGCGCGTGCGAGCAGCTCGGCGAGCGACGCGTCGATCCCCGCCAGCCCCTCGCGCTCGGCCAGCTCACGCGCTTGGGGCCGGGCTACGAGGACGATGTCCTGGCCCCGATTGAGCTCTGGCTCGGCGGCGGCGAACGCCGCGCGCAGCAGACGCTTCACGCGGTTGCGCTCGACGGCGCCGCCGACCTTGCGCGAGACCGAGAGCCCCAGGCGCGGACGCGCGGCCTGGGGGTTTGGGAAGGCGTAGAGCACGAGGTGCCGGTTGGCAGTCGCACGACCCTGCCGGTAGACACGCTCGAACTCCGCGCTCCGCGAGAGTCGGCCACGGTTCGTCGATCGCGGCTGCATCGAGCGGGCGGGTCCTCAGGTGCTGGAGAGGCGCTTGCGACCCTTGTCGCGGCGGCGCTTGAGCGTGAGCCGGCCAGCGCGCGTGCGCATGCGGCCACGAAACCCGTGGGCGCGGGCGCGCTTGCGCTTCTTCGGCTGGTAGGTGCGCTTCATCGTCTGTTTTCTCCACTCTCGGCCGCTTTCCTGCAATGCTGACGCGGCACGACGGCATCGGCACGGCGCCGTCAAAGTATAGGCCGGTCAACGCGAGCGGGCCGCGTGCTGATTTTTCTCGCCATTTGCGGGCAGCCGCGCAGAGCCGCGAACGCGCGTTGGTTATAGTCGCCGGACCGGACCGTTCGCGGTCCTCTTTCAATAGCCGCCATCACTTTCTCCCGGGAGGAGCGGGTCAACGCTGCCGTGAACGACGACGAGCTGGAGCACATATGGTCACGCGTGCAGCAGGAGCTCGCACGGGCTGTCGGCGAGCCGACATACCGCACCTGGCTGGAGGATCTAAACGCGTTCGAGCTCGTCGACGGGCGCCTGCGCGTCGAGTCCCCGCCGCAGGCCCACGGCTGGATCCAGGATCGCTTCGGTCGGGTCATCAAATCGTGTGTGAGGACCGTCGCCGGTCCAGGGGTCGCGCTCGAGCTGGTCGGCGCGGGAGGACGAGCCCAGCGGAGTGGAGCGGACAGGCGACCGGCCAGAGCGCGCGCCAACGGCAGCCACCCCCGCGGGTCTGTCGAGGACGCGGTCGACGAACACCTCCAGACGGGCTACGACCGCGGCGAGGCTCGATCCAGCAACGAGGCTCGATCCGCCGGGGAGCCTCGATCCGGGCCGCTCGGCAACCCGAAGCTGAGCTTCGACCAGTTCGTGATCGGCGACTCAAACCGCCTCGCCCACGCGGCCGCGCTGACGGTCGCCGAGATGCCGGCGCAGGCCTACAACCCACTGTTCATCTGTGGACCGCCGGGCGTCGGCAAGACCCACCTGCTGGGCTCGATCGCGACGCTGCTGACCGAGCACAATCCGGGCCTGATCGTGCGCTGCACGACCGGCGAGGAGTTCACGAACGAGTTCCTCGGCGCGCTTTCCGGCGGGCACGCGGACGGCTTCAAGGCGAGCTTTCGCGAGCTCGATGTGCTGCTCGTCAACGACGTTCAGTTCCTCGAGCGCAAGACGAAGACCGAGGAGGAGTTCTTCCACACCTTCAATGCCCTCTATGACTCCGGCAGGCAGATCGTGCTCAGCTTCCGACCGACCCCCACGCGACCTGCAGGCGCTGGAGGACCGCCTGCGCGAGCGCTTCGAGGCCGGCCTCGTCGCCGACGTCAAACCCCCGGAGCTCGCCACCCGCCTGGCGATCTTGCGCAAGCGCGCGCACCACGACGGCATCGCGCTGGCCGACCAGGGGAGCTCTCGACGCGATCGCCGAGCGCGTCACGATGAACGTGCGCGCGCTCGAGGGAGCGCTGATCCGGGTCGTCGCGTTCAGCTCGCTGACGGGGAGGAAGCTGACGGTCGAGCTCGCCCGCGAGGTGCTCGACGGTCTGTACCCCGCCGGGGAGAGCCTCGAGCGCCGCCGCCAGGCGAAGTCGGTCGGCGAGATCCAGGCCGCGGTCGGCGCGCACTTCGGCCTTGCCCCCGAGGAGCTCCTCTCGACCACCCGCACCACCCGCATCGCCTGGCCGAGACAGGTCGCGATGTACCTCGCACGCGAGCTGACAGGCGAGTCGCTGCCCGCGATCGGGCGCCACTTCGGCGGGCGCGACCACACGACCGTGCTCCATGCCTGGCGGCGCACGAACGCGCGCATCCTCGCCGACGAGGACTCACGCGAGGCCGTGGAGAAGCTGTGCGGAGAGCTCGGTTGCGAGCGTCCACAACCACAGCCCCGCTCCCCCGACCGACCAGCCTGAGAGACTTCTACCCGTCTGTCCCCAGCCGGTCCACAGCCAATGCCGCCGATTCCTCAGCCCACCAGCCAAACACACAACTTCACAGCCACTACTACTGACTACCTTTTTCAGAAGGTGTATTCATCATGAAGCTGTCACTCTCAGCGGCGGATCTGCTGAACCAACTCCAGACCGTCACCCGCGTCGCCTCGACGCGCAGCGCCGTGCAGGCGCTCTCCGGTGTGATGATCTCGGCGCAGGAGGGATCCCCGCCGGAGCTGCTCGCGACCGACATGGAGATCGGCCTGCGCGTGCCACTCGCCGCCGAGGTCTCGAGTCCCGGCAGCGCGGTGCTCCCGGCGCGATTGCTGCTCGACGTCGCCCGTTCCCTGCCCGCCGACCAGTTGACGCTCGAGCTGCGCGCCGCCGAGCAGGACATCGAGCTGATCTCCGGCCCGGCCACGTTCCACCTGCGCACGCTCCGCGCCGAGGACTTTCCGACCCTGCCGGAGCCATCGCCGGAGACGCGGATCGCGCTGCCCGCCGAGGCGTTTGTGCAGACCGTCACCCGCGTCGCGCGCTCCGCGTCGCGCGATGAGACGCGCCCAGTCCTGACCGGCATCCTGATGTCGGCCTCCGGGCAGGAGCTGCGGATGGTCGCGACCGACTCCTACAGGCTGAGCGTCAAGCAGACCGCGCTGCAGGAGCCGCTGCAGGGGAGCCTCGAGGCCAACGTCCCGGCGCGTGCCCTGCAGGAGCTGGCGCGGATCGCCCAGCAGGCCGAGAACGACTCGCTCGCCGTCAGCGTCGGGCAGAACCAGGTCGTCTTCGAGCTCGGCGACGTCGTGCTCTCCTCGCGTCTGATCGACGGCCAGTTCCCCAACTACCGCCAGCTCCTGCCGGAGTCCGTCGAGCACGAGCTGCGACTGTCGAGCGCGGAGATCGCGGGCGTCGCGCGCCGCATCAGCCTGCTCGCGCAGAAGAACGCGCCGCTGCGCCTCTCCTTCCGCGAGGGCGAGCTGACCGTCTCGGCCCAGACCCCAGACGTCGGCGAGGCCTCCGAGACGATCCCCGTAGCCTTCCACGGCGAGCCCTTCGAGATCGGCTTCAACCCCGAGTTCCTGCGCGACGGGCTGGAGAGCGTCGAGTCCGACGAGCTCGTCCTGAAGCTGATCTCGCCCCTGCGACCAGGGCTGATCGAGTCCCCCGATTCGGGAGATTTCGTGTATCTGATCATGCCGATCCGTCTCAACGCATGATCTGTGCCGGCAGGTGCATGCACCTGCCGGTGGGGGCGCGCATGCGCGCCCCCAGAGCGGTGGCACATGTGCCACCGCTGGCCTTGCCGCATGCGGCAGGGACCCCCATGATGAATATGTGAACGATGCGTGTGGTCAACGTGCAGCTGCGCGACTTCCGCACATACGCCCGCGCTGAGGCCCATCTCGGCGAGGGTCTCACGGTCGTCCACGGTCCGAACGGCGCCGGCAAGTCGAACCTGCTCGAGGCGCTCTACTTCGGCTGCACCGGCCGCTCGCCGCGAACCAGGAACGAGCGCGAGCTCGTGAGCTTCGACGCGCAGGCGACGCGGGTGGTCGTGCGGCTCGCCGACGGCGCCCGCGAGCATCAGCTGAGCGTCGGCTTTGAACCGGGCGAGCCCAAGCGGATGAGCGCCGACGGGGCCCCCGTCGAGCGCCTGCTCGCGGTCGAGGCCCGGCCGCTGCTGAGCGTTTTCGCGCCCGACCGGCTGGAGCTGCTGAAGGGTCCCCCCTCCGCGCGCCGCGCGCACCTCGACCAGTTCCTCGCCGCCGTCTGGCCGGCCCGAGCCGCGGACCGCCTCGCGTACTCGCGGGTGCTCGCCCAGCGCAACGCCCTGCTCGGCGGCATCCGCGCCGGGCGTGCCTCGCGGGATACGATCGCGACCTGGGATCGCCAGCTGGCCCGCCAGGCGATCGCGTTGCGCGAGCAGCGCGCCGCGGCCGTGGCGCTACTGGCTGAGCCGTTCGCCCGGCGTGCCTCCCAGCTAGGCCTGTCCGGCGTGCCCAGCCTCGAGTACCGCCCCCGCTCGCGCGCCGCCGGCGAGGACGAGCTCGTCGCCGAGCTCCGGGCCCGTCTGGAGAGCGACCTCGAGCGGGGCTTCTCCACCCACGGCCCCCACCGCGACGAGCTGGCGCTGCTGCGCGACGGGCGCGAGCTGCGCTCCTATGGCTCCCAGGGCGAGCAGCGCCTCGCCCTGCTCGCGATGCTCCTGGCCGAGCGCGCGGTGCTCGCGCGCGAGCGTGGCCGCACGCCGTTGATGCTGCTCGACGATGTGATGAGCGAGCTCGATGCAGAGCGCCGTGAGCTGCTCGCCCACGAGCTCTCGAGCGGTGGGCAGAGCGTGATCGCCACCACCGACCTCGGCCACGTCCCCGGCGCCGGCGCATCTGGGGTCACGCGCCTGCGCGTCTCGCCGGGCGCGGTCCTGCAGGAGGCGCTCGCGGCGTGAGGATCGCCCCGCGCCCCCTCTCCACGGCGCTCGATGCGCTGAGCTCTGCAGCTCGCGCCGGTCACCACGCTCGCGCGCGTGCAGGCGGTCTGGGAGTCCGCGGTGGGTTCCGCGATCGCGGCGGAGGCCAGGCCGACGGCCGAGCGGGGCGGCATCCTGACCGTCACCTGCGCCGCGGCGGTGTGGGCCCAGGAGCTCGACCTGCTGGCGGGTGAACTGGTCCCGAGGCTCAACGACAAGCTCCCCGAAGAAGACGCGATCCGCGAGCTGCGCTGCAAGACTGGGTGAAGCTCCCCATCGAGCGTTTCTCACAGCCGCTCACCCGCCCCACCGCCGTGTTCGAGCCCCGCCGCGCGGTCACCCCCGAGGGGACCGTTGATCGCCGCCCGAGGAGCCCCCGGCGTGGCCGGCTTCAAATCGACCCCCCCGGCACTCGTCCACCCCCTGTTTCTGGCTTGTTTGCAGGGATTTCAACCCCATGGCAGCCACAATCGAGGACCCCGATGTGCTATAGTTCTGTAAACACTTTCCTCGCCCCGGACCGCGGTCTTCGGACCCGGGATTCCGGGGCGTTCTCACGTCATCGAGGGACCATTGACCGCAGCGGGCAGCAGCGAGGACTCTGACAAGGGCGGCGCCACGAAGGGCGGCGTCAACGACCCGTCGATGACCGGCGGCTCAGCCGGCTACGACGCCCAGGACATCACCGTCCTCGAGGGTCTCGAGGCGGTCCGCAAGCGTCCCGGGATGTACATCGGCTCGACCGGCGTGATGGGGCTGCACCACCTCGTCTACGAGGTCGTCGACAACTCCGTCAACGAGGCCCTGGCGGGGTTCTGCACCGAGGTCGCGGTCACGATCCATCCCGACAATTCCGTGACCGTCTTCGACAACGGCCGTGGTATCCCCGTCGCGACGATGGAGAAGGAGGGCAAGCCGGCGGTGGAAGTGGTCCTCACCGTCCTGCACTCGGGCGGCAAGTTCGGCGAGGGCGGCGGCTACAAGGTCTCCGGAGGTCTGCACGGGGTCGGCGTCTCGGTCGTCAACGCGCTCTCTGAGCAGCTGCGTGTGGAGATCCGCCGCGACGGCCACGTCTGGAACCAGGAGTACTCGC
The DNA here is from genome assembly GCA_963774785.1 of uncultured Solirubrobacterales bacterium. Taxonomy (GTDB): domain Bacteria; phylum Actinomycetota; class Thermoleophilia; order Solirubrobacterales; family Solirubrobacteraceae; genus Palsa-744. The sequence continues at coordinate 562,427 of CAVZGH010000001.1, forward strand.
GCGGCGCGCCGCAGGCCCCGCTCCAGAAGGGCGAGAAGCTGCCGCAGGGTGCCGGCACCAGCAACTCGGTGACGTTCCTCCCCGACGCGGACATCTTCGAGTCGCTCGAGCTCGACTTCCACACGCTCGAAGAGCGCCTGCGCGAGACCGCGTTCCTGACGCGCGGGCTGAAGATCTCGATCGTCAACGAGCGCGGCGAGGGCCACTCCGCCGAGTTCCAGTACGAGGGTGGGATCGAGGACTTCGTCACCTACTTGAACGAGAACAAGGAGACCGTCCATCGCAAGGTCGTGTTCTTCGCGGGCGAGGGCGAGGAAGGCGCCGCCGAGGTCGCGATGCAGTGGAACTCCTCCTACCAGGAGTCGGTCCACTCGTTCGCCAACAACATCTCGACGCGCGAGGGCGGCTCGCACATGTCGGGCTTTCGCTCGGCGCTCACGCGTACGCTCAACAAGTACGCGCGCGACCACGGGCTGTTGAAGGAGAAAGAGGACAACCTCACCGGCGAGGACGTGCGCGAGGGGCTGACGGCGGTGATCTCGGTGAAGCTCCGCGACCCCCAGTTCGAGGGCCAGACCAAGACCAAGCTCGGCAATCCCGGGATGGCGGGCTTCGTCGAGTCGATCGTCAACACGGGCCTCGGCGAGTTCCTCGAGGAGAACCCGTCGGAGGCGCGCGCGGTGATCATGAAGTCCGTCCAGGCCCAGCGCGCCCGCGAGGCCGCGCGCAAGGCGCGCGATCTGACTCGGCGCAAGTCGGCGCTGGAGAACTCGACACTGCCCGGCAAGCTCGCCGACTGCTCGGTCAAAGACCCGTCGCTGGCGGAGCTGTTCGTGGTCGAGGGCGACTCCGCCGGCGGCTCGGCCAAGCAGGGCCGCGACCGCAACACGCAGGCGGTGCTGCCGTTGCGCGGGAAGATCCTCAACGTCGAGAAGTCGCGGATCGACAAGGTCCTGCAGAACGTCGAGATCCAGGCGCTGATCACCGCGATCGGCACCGGCGTGCGCGACGAGTTCAACCTCGAGAACGCCCGCTACCACAAGGTGATCCTGATGACCGACGCCGACGTCAACGGCGCCCACATCCGCACGCTCGCGCTGACGCTGCTGTTCAGAGAGATGCAGGAGCTGATCGAGGCCGGCTACGTCTACATCGCCAAGCCCCCTCTCTACAAGCTCAAGCAGGGCTCGCGCGAGCGCTACATCGAGAAGGACTCAGAGCTCGAGGAGATCCTGCTGGCGGACAAATGGGAGAAGATCGAGGTCTTCGACCGCCACGGCACCCAGTTCAAGCTGACCGAGGCGCGCTGGCAGCGCTTCTCCCGGCTGCTCAAGCAGTACGAAGGCTGGTCGCTGACGCTGCGCGGCCGCCACGGCCACGACGTCGTCCAGTTCCTCGAGGAGTCCTCGTTGCTCGGCGAGCAGGTGACGAGCGCGGACGGCGCGATCGAGCTGCTGCGCCGCGCGGGGCTCGACGGGGACACGCACTCGACCGAGCTCGTCGGCGAGGTGAACGGAGAGATCCACGTCAAGGCGATCGAAGCGAACACGGGCTTCGCGCTCACCCACCGGATCGAGCGCGCTCTGTTCGACTCCCAGGAGTACCGCCAGCTCGCCCGCGTTCACGGCGAGCTGACCGAGCTCGCCGGCGCCCCCGCGTTCACCGTGAGCCTCGGCGACGCCCGCGAGACCGCACCCTCGTTCGAGGCCCTGCGCGAGGCCGTGATGACGGTCGCCCAGAAGGGCATCAAACTGCAGCGCTTCAAGGGCCTCGGCGAGATGAACGCCGACCAGCTCGGCGAAACGACGATGTCCCCGGAGACCCGCATGCTCGCCCAGGTCACGCTCGAGGACGCCGCCGCCGCCGACCGCGTCTTCTCCCGCCTGATGGGCGATCAGGTCGAGCCCCGTCGCGAATTCATCGAAGAGAATGCCCGCACAGTGGCCAACTTGGATGTCTGAGGCATAGATGGCGACCCCGGAGACATTGAGCGGCGGCAACATCGAACCGCGCGCGCTCGAGGAGGAGATGCGCTCGGCGTACCTCGACTACGCGATGTCGGTGATCGTCGGCCGCGCCCTGCCCGACGTGCGCGACGGGCTGAAGCCCGTGCACCGTCGCGTGCTCTACGCGATGAACGAGCTCGGCCTCAGCCCGACCCGTTCCTACTCCAAGTGCGCGCTGATCGTCGGCGAGGTGATGGGCAAGTACCACCCCCACGGCGACTCCGCGATCTACGACACGCTCGTGCGCATGGCGCAGGAGTTCTCGATGCGCAACGAGCTCGTCAACGGCCAGGGCAACTTCGGCTCGCTCGACGACGACCCGGCAGCCGCGATGCGCTACACCGAGGCGCGGCTCGCCCGCATCGCCACGGAGATGCTGCGCGATCTCGACATGGACACGGTCAACTTCGCGCCGAACTACGACGGCTCCAAGCGCGAACCGCTGGTGCTGCCGGCACGCTTCCCAAACCTGCTCGTCAACGGCTCCTCCGGGATCGCCGTCGGCATGGCGACGAACATCCCGCCGCACAACCTGCGCGAGGTGATCGACGCGACCGTCGCCTACATCGACGACCCCGAGATCGACGTCAACGGGCTGATGGCACACGTCAAGGGCCCCGACTTTCCCACCGGCGGCATCATCCTCGGCCGCCAGGGCATCCGCGACGCGTACGAGACCGGGCGCGGGCGCGTGCGCGTGCAGGCCCGCGCGCACATCGAGCCGCTCAAGCAGGGCAAGGAGGCGATCGTCGTCACCGAGCTGCCGTTCATGGTCAAGAAGGGCGGGCCAGGAAACCTGATCGAGAAGATCGCCGAGCTCGTGCGCGACAAACGCATCGCCGAGATCTCCGATCTGCGCGACGAGTCCGACAAGCGCGGGATGCGCCTCGTGATCGAGCTCAAGCGCGACGTGATCCCAAAGGTCGCGCTGAACAAGCTCTACAAGCACACCCAGATGCAGACCACGTTCGGCGTGAACATGGTCGCGCTCGTCAACAACGTCCCCCGCACGCTGAACCTGCGCGCGGTGATCCACAACTACGTCGCCCATCAGCGCGAGGTGATCGTCCGCCGCACCAAGCACGAGCTGGCCGAGAAGGAGGCCCGCGCGCACATCCTGCTCGGGCTGCTGATCGCGCTGGACAACCTCGACGCGATCATCGAGCTGATCCGCGCCTCGCGCGACCGCGAGGCCGCGCGCGAGCAGCTGGTCGCACGGTTCGAGCTCAGCACGATCCAGGCGACCGCGATCCTCGACCTGCGCCTCTCCCAGCTGACCGCGCTCGAGGCCGACTCGATCAAACAGGAGCATGCCGACGTGACCGAGCGAATCGCCGAGCTGCGCGCGATCCTCGGCGAGGAGTCGCGCGTGCTGGCCGTGATCAAGGAGGAGCTCGCAGAGATCCGCGAGCGCTTCGGCGACGAGCGGCGGACCGAGATCAGCCACTCCGAGGACGAGATCGACATCGAGGATCTGATCGCCGACCAGCAGATGGTGATCACGATCACCCAGACCGGCTACATCAAGTCGCTGCCCCTTGCCACCTACCGCCAGCAGGCGCGCGGCGGGCGCGGCGTGACCGGGATGGACATGAAGGACGGCGACTTCATCGAGCACCTGTTCGTCTGCTCATCCCACGACTACCTGCTGTTCTTCTCCAACCGCGGCAAGGTCTACCGCTCGAAGGTCTACGAGCTGCCGGAGGCGCAGCGCACCGCGAAGGGGCGCGCGCTCGTGAACATCCTGCCACTGCGCGAGGGCGAGCGGATCCAGGCCGTGCTCTCCACACGCGACTTCGCGGAGACCAAGTACCTCGTGTTCGCGACGCGCAACGGCACCGTCAAGAAGACCGAGCTTACCTCCTACAACACCCCGATGAAAGCCGACGGCATCATCGCGATCAAGATCCGCGACGACGACGAACTGCTCGCGGTCCGCGCGGTCAACCCCGAGGACGAGGTGATCATGACCTCCCGCGCGGGCCTGACCGTGCGCTTCGCCGAGTCCGACGCGCGTTCGATGGGCCGCGACACGACGGGCGTGCGCGGGATGGATGTCGGCAAGGACGGACGCGTGATCGCGATGGACGTCGCCCGCGACGACATGGACCTGCTCGTCGTCACCGAGAACGGCTACGGCAAGCGCACCCCGATCGGCCAATACCGCAAAACTCAGCGGGGCGCGAAAGGCGTGAAGACGATCAAGCTGACAGAGCAGAAGGGCGGCCTCGCGGGCGCGCTGGTCGTGCGCGAGCACCAGGAGCTGGTGTTCATCTCCGTCGGCGGGATGGTCCAGCGCACGGCCGCCGCGGGCATCTCCCAGCAGGGTCGCTCGGCGACCGGGGTGCGCGTGATGAACCTCAAGGAGGACGACTCCGTCTCGGCCGTCGCGCTCGTCGTCAACGGCGCCGTCGAGGACGGCGAGGCGCCTGCGAACGGCGATTCCCCGCCGGCGGGCGCGACCGGGGTCGAGGCGCTCGCCCGGCCCGTCGATCCAGACGCCGCTGCCGATGAGACCGCCGCTGATCCGCCCGCCTCGTCCGAGTAGTTGCATGAGATGGGGGATGTCCAAGCAGATCGAGAATGAAAGGACCCACCCACCCGCGAAGTGCGCTCCGCTGGTCGAAACGGGGATGCTGGCCGGTTCGGGGACACGGGTGTCTCCCGGTCCGGCGGAGCGAGTGTCTCCCGGCTTCGGTGAGCGACCGAGGACGCAGAGATGCGCCGGCCAGCGCATGTCACCTCCGTTCGCTACTCTGGCCAGACCAGAGAAAGGAGGTGGTCCGTACGTTAGTTGACAGTCTTTGCGGGACCCTGGAGGTGACCGGCCGCTAGGTCGGAGGCTGGACCGGCCGAACCGGCTGGACGCTCGCGTCACGAGCGTCTTTGAACCGGTCAGCGGAATCCAACCCGGGACACCCCGAGACGACCGCCGGACCTGGTCCCTCCGGCAGCATTTTGAGCCGTCTCGGTCTTTCCAGTCAGAGCCGTACGCGAGGGGCGTCCCAGTCGAGGGCGCCCCTCGCCTTTAACCGTGCCCCTGAGGGGTTCGATGGTCAGGCCTGGTAAGGACCGAGGCTGCTGGCCTTGGTCGAGCTGGTCCTCCGCGTGGTGTCGATATTGCGCCCCTGACGGTCCGATGGCCAAGCCAGCGAAGCTCGAAGAGGCCCGCGCCCCGCGAAGTGTGTGTTCTACACACGAGCGAGCGAGGACGCAGGATGGCGCGGCGCCAGCGGACCGTCAGGCGGCCTGGGGCAGGTACTGCAGCCAGGCGGCGGGGATCGTCGGCGAGGCGACGTGGATAAAGATCTCCGCGCGCGGGATGTGGGGGGCGTGGCGGGGGTGCATACCGGCCTGTTTGGGCAGGCGGTCGCCCTTGCGCCGGTTGCAGGGCGCACAGGAGGCGACGATGTTCTCCCAGCTGGAGGTACCCCCCTTGGAGCGCGGGATCACGTGGTCAACGGTGAGGTTCGAGTGCGAGCCGCAGTACTGGCAACTCCAGCCGTCGCGCGCGAACACCGCCCGGCGCGTGATCTTGCGCCGGTGCGCGTCGCGGGGGACGTGGACGTAGCTGACCAGGCGGATCACGACCGGCCGCGCGAGCGTCGCGTTCTCGGAGTGCAGCTCCCAGCCGCCACGCTCCAGCAGCTCGGCCTTGTCCTTCAGCAGCAACACCACCGCGCGTCTGACCGAGCACACGTTGATCGGCTCGTACGTCGCGTTCAGGACGAGCACCCGGCCACTGTCAGGCCCGCGTCGCCGATGCTCGGAAAGCGACACGGACCGGATTGATACAGGTGGAACGGTGGTATCCACTGCGCCGCGAGTGTATCGATCGACGGGCCCGCTTTGGTCGGTGAGATGCCGTATGTCGCCGGCCCACCCCCGGCCATCTCGCGGCCCACCCCCGGCCCGTGCAATCGCCCGCGCGATCAGGCGGCGGGGGGGTAGGACCCGAGCACGCGTACCTGCTCGCAGACCTCGCGCAGGCCGGCGATCGCTTCGCCGACGCTCTGCTCGGCCTGCGCCCCGGCTAGAAGATCGGCGAAGAACATGTAGTGCCCGAGCCGTTCCCGCCGCGGCCGGGACTCGATCTTGGTCAGGTTGATCTGGCGGCGGGCGAACTCATCGAGACAGCGCACCAGCCAGCCGGGACTGTCTGCGCCGGGACCCCAGAACACCAGCGAGGTCTTCCTTCGGCCCGGCTCGCCGCGTCCGGTTCTCAGCGCCGGCACCGCCGCAGCCGCTGTCTCACCCGAGCGTGCCAGCCATACGAAGCGGGTCTCGTTGTCGTCTCGGTCCTGCACTCCCTCGCGCAGGACCGTGCCTCCGTAGATCTCGGCAGCGAGCATCGTCCCCAGCGCCGCGAGCCCGGGGCGGGCATCCTCGACCACCTCCCGCACCGCCTCGGCGGTCGAGCTGGCGGGGAGCACCCGCGCGCGGGGGAGCTCCCCACGCAGGAACCGCGCGCATTGCCCGGGAACCTGTGGATGCGTGAGGACGGTATCGATCTCACTCAGCTCGATCGTCCGTGCGGCGATCAGCGAGTGCCTGACCGTGAGTAGCGTCTCCGCCACGATCTGCACCTCGCGGGCGGCGTCGGCGAGCAGATCGAGCGTGACGCTGATCGAGCCCTCGAGCGAGTTCTCGATCGGCACCAGCGCGCCCTCCAGCCCTCCGTCACGCAGCGCCACGATCGTGTCGTAGATGCTCACCTGCGGGACGGGCCGCACTGAATCCGGCGCGGCGCCGGCGAGCAGCGCCTCCTCGCTGAAGGTTCCCTCCGGACCCAGGTAGCCGATCCGGGGGAGATCCGGGCCTGAGCCTCGCGCCGGTCTCTCGGAGCTCTGCCGCGCGCGCGCCGAGGGGGCGCCGGCCGGCTGCTCAAGTCCCATCTTCGTCGCGCGCCGGCGGGCCAAGCGCCAGCCGCACCGCCTCGGCCTCCTCGGGCGAGAGCTCCAGCTCGCCCTGCCCACCATGCACCTGCTTTGCGTAGACGCGCGCCTGGTCGCGGTGATGGATGCAGGAGAGGACGATTCCCGAGCGCTGCGCGTCGAGTAGCGCGATCGACATCGATTGCTGCCCGGAGAGCTCGTTGTAGGCGTCGTAGCGCACCAGCGCCCGGTGGGCGATCGCTCCCTGCAGGGCCAGCTCGACCCCGGCGAGACGTTCCTCCAGGTGCGCGGCGATGCCCTCGACGTAGCTCTGCAGCCCCGCGAACGCCTCCTGCATCGCGGCGGCGTGCGCCACCAGGTCGCGCTGTCCCTGCTCGCCGAGGACCGCCCGTTGCGCGCGGCGCAGGCGCCGCATCCCGACGGTCAGCGCGACGCACGCGAGCAGTGCCACGACCGCCGCCGCGCCGGCGGCGATCGCGATGATTCCCTGAGTGTCGTCGAGCGACGCGATCATCGCCACAAGTTAGCCGCTGGCGAAGCGGCTGCGCGCGCCATCTCGCGCGCTATCTGTATCGGCCCCTGTTGCCGGCCCTGCGCAGGACGGGGACGGCCGGCTATTCGAAGATCCCCAAGAAGGTGCCCTTCGTTCCTTCGTGGTTGGTTTCGCCGGGGACCGGTTCGATCTGGACTTCGATCTCCGAAGCGACGTTGGGCGGGATCCCGGAGACGGGGATTTCTGCGTTGACGGTCTTTTTGGGTTCGGTCGTGTTGATCACGTGCGAGGCCTTCAGCTGTTTGCCACCCGCTGTCACCTTGAGGTCGACCTTCACGTCGGTCTCGGGGAATTCGCCGTCGTTTTCGACCATCACGGTGAAGGTCGGGCTGCCGCCGCCGCTGATGTGATTGAGCGCGGGCTCGGCTTCGAGCGCCTTGGTCCCGACGCTCACACCCTTGAGCACGCTGCCGTGATGGCCGGTGGGGACCCCGCTCGTGGAGCCGGCGCCACCGGCGGGCTGACCGGTGAGGCGCGCGTAGACGGTCGCCGGTTCGAGCCAGCCGAGGTTGGGCAGGAAGCGGCTGGCGGCGGTGCTCTGTCCCTGGATTCCGTTGGCGGCGAGCGTCTGCTGGATCAGTGGCGCGACGCGCTCGGAGTAGATCACGTCGGAGGCGAGGAAGATCTCCATGTCGCCCGCGATCTGGGTGCTCGCCTGTTTGGCCTTCCCGCCGAGCGCCGTGCGTACGAGGCTTGCGACCTTGGCGATCCCTTCGGCGCGGAAGTCGAGCGCCAGCAGTAGGTCGCGCTGGGCGCCGGTCATCGCGCCCGGCACGCTCAGCCCTTTGGCCGCGGAGGCCTGGCTCTGGGCTTGGATGTGCAACTGGTCGAGCTGGTTCTCGACGTCGAGCGCGGACTTCGAGTTGGCGTCGGTGAGTTCGGAGAAGAACGGCTTGGAGACCTGCTGTTCGGATTCCTGCGCGATCCGGCTGACATCGCGGTTGTAGGTTTCCAACGACTGCTTCTGCTGGTTTTTCAGGCAACCGTTGATGACCAGCACGACCACGATCAGCAGCACCACCCCGACGCCGGCCGCCACGCGCCGGCGCACCATCAGCGTGTGCTGATCGAGCCCGTGTGGGTCCTCGCCATGCTGTGCCCGGCGCGGCTGTGGACGCCGCGGCGGGCGTGGCGCTCGAGCCTGCGGTTGGGACGCTGTCTCCTCGCCATCGTCGAAGAACGACAAAAGCCAATCACTCCTTCACAGGGGCTGTCGAAGTGGCCCAGTATGACTGGCGGCCACCAGGCTCGTAATCCTGCAACTTCTCGCTCACAGCGCCTTTTCCTGCCCGGCGGTGCAGGTAGGGCGCCTACGGACGGCGAAGGCGGGAGGCGGTGGACTCGTTCGACACCCTCGTCGACGCCCGCGGCGGGCACCCGGACCCGGACCCGGACCCGGCAGATCTAAAGACGCGCCGGTCCCCCGCCTCTGCTCCGACGCCGAGATTCGCCCGCCACAGTCCCCGGCCCGCGGCCGTCCGCGATGCTGGCGACGACGATGCTCAGCGCGCCGATCTCGAGCAGAACGGACCCGAGCCTGCCGGTCTCGGGCTTGCGGCCGGACCGGGCGTTGGCGTCGGGCTCGAGGACGCGCAGGGGGACGCGCCAGGCGACGCGCTGGTGCTGGGCCGCTATCGCCTGCTGCAGCGGCTCGGCGCCGGCGGCTTCGGGGTGGTGTGGCGTGCCCACGACGAGCTCCTGCACCGCGAGGTGGCGGTCAAGCGGATCTCGCTCGGGGCGGGCGGGGATCCGATCGACAGCGAGCGCGCGAGCCGCGAGGCGCTCGCCGGGGCACGACTCGCGCACCCCGCGATCGTCGTCCTGCACGAGGCCTGCGCCGCGCGGGACGCCTTCTACCTGATCTCCGAGCTGATCCACGGCGACACGCTCGCGGAGCTGATCGCGGCGGACGCGCTCACCGACGAGGAGCTGCTCGAGATCGGCCTCGCGCTCACCGATGCGCTCGCCCACGCGCACGCCCGCGGCGTGATCCATCGCGACGTCAAGCCCCAGAACGTGCTCGTCCCCCATCGACCGGACGAGCGCGGCGGCGTGGCGAAGCTCGCCGACTTCGGCGGGGCACGGCTGGCGGGCGAAGACGCGCTCACGCGCACCGGCGACGTGCTCGGCACGCTCGCCTACATGGCGCCGGAGCAGAGCGAGGGACGCGAGGCCGGCGAGGCCGCCGACCTGTACGCGCTTGCGTTGGTCCTCTACGAGGGCTTCACGGGAGAGAACCCCGTACGCGGCGCCACGCCCGCGGCGACGGCGCGCCGTATCGGCAGCCGGCTCGAACCGCTCGAGCGCCGCCGCGGCGATCTGCCACGCTCGCTGACGCGTGCGATCGACCTCGCGCTGCTGCCCGAGCCCGAGCAGCGGGGCGAGCTCGAGGACCTGCATGTGGCGCTCGATGAGGCGCTCGTACGAGGCCTGAAGCGCACACGCCGTAGCGCCCGCCGCCGCGGGCTCCCTGCAACGGCGCCGCCCCCCGAAGCCGCCGCCGATCTCGAGGTAGGTCTTCCGCGAGGAGCTGGCGAGCTTGTCCGCGAACCGAGCCCGCGGAGCGCCGACCCGCAAAGCTTTGCCCGGCGTCCCCGGGCCGAGGACGATCAGGACCTGGCGCACGGAGAAGAGAAAGAGTCTCGATCGACCCCGCCGCGACGCATCGCACTGCCGCGTGCTGTGTGGCTGGGATGCGCGCTTGCGGCGATCCTCTGGCTGGTTGCGACGGGCCTTCCCGGGGCTGCGCTGTTGCTGCTCGGCGCCGCCGCGCCGCTGATCCTGTTGCCCCGTCGCTCCGGGCCGGGCTGGCTCACGGCCGCGCTCGCGCCGGCGCTCGGCACGGTGGGCCTCGCGGGTGCGTTCCCCGCGCTCGCCGGCCAGCGCGCGCGTCCGCTCGAGCGCGCCGGCCTCGCCGCGCTCGGCTACTGGTGGCTGATCCTCGCAGAGGCGCTGCTGGACCGTCGTCTATGGCTGGGCGTCCCCGCCGGGATGCCCGCGCGAGCGGCGTGGGAGGGGTCGCTGAGCAGCGCCGCCACGCACGTGGTCGGCCCCAGCCTCAGCCTCGGCGTGCTGTATGGCGCGGGCGTCTGGGCCGTCGCCGCGATCCTCTTGCCGTGGGTGGTGCGCGGGCGCAGCGCCGTGCTCGACCTGATCGCCGCGAGCGCCTGGTCGCTGGGGCTGTTGCTCGCCTGCGTCCCCCATTACGTGGGGCTGTACACGGTGTCCGCCTTCTCCGTGACCCCGCGGGGCGCGGTCATCGGCGCGATTCTCGGCGGCGCGATCGCGGTGGCCGCGCGCGCGTTGCGCGGTCCCGTCTAGACCGTTTGAGGAGACGCTCGGTGCCACGATCCTCCCGGCACCGTACGCTCCCATCGAGGTGGGTCCTTAAAGTGGGCAGTGCCGGCCCGCGGACGAACCCGGCCCATCCCTGTGATGAACCCGCTGAAGAGCTTCGAGACAACGATCGCCAGCCTCGTCGAGGGTAGTTTCGGACGCCTGTTCCGCACCGAGGTGCGCCCGATGGAACTGGCCCGCAAGCTCGCGCGGGAGATGGACGAGCACCGCACCGTCTCGGTCTCGCGCACGTATGCGCCGAACGAGTACTCGGTATGGCTCTCCCCGCAGGACCGAGCGCGCTACGACGGCGTCGAGCACGAGGTGATCGACGAGCTGTGCGGCTACCTGCTCGAGCACGCTCGCCGCGAGGATCTGATCCTCGCTTCGCCGCCGGTGATCAGCTTCCACACCGACGAGGCCCTCGCGCTCGGCGAATTCGGCATCCAGGCGCGGCTGGTGCGTCCGCCGGAGCCACGCGAGGAGCCGGTCTCGCCGGCATCGCCGTCGGTCGGGGCCGTGGCCGCGCGCGACCCACACGCACGCGACGAAGACGCCCGCGACGAACACGGCCAGACGATGATCTACAGCGCCTCCGCCCGCACGCGGCAGGCGGGCGGGGATCTCATCCAAAATGCTCCGACACGGCGCGCGGCGCGCGTGCTACTCGCGATCGAGGGCCGCCGCCTGATCGTCCCCTCCGGAGGCGCCACGATCGGGCGCAGTCGTGATTGCGACATCGTCCTTGACGATGCGGGCGCGTCCCGCCGGCACGCCGAGCTTCGCCCCGACGCCACGGGCTGGACGCTGCGAGACCTCGACTCGACCAACGGGGTGCGTGTGAACGGCCGCGCGATCCGCGGCGCGCAGGCACTGCGCCAGGGAGACCGTGTCGAGATCGGCTCGACCGAGATCGTCTTCGAGCTCGGATGACGACGCTCGCACCCGTATCGGTGGCGTTGAAGTTCGGCTTCCTGGCCATTCTCTACGTGTTCCTGCTGTGGGTGGCGCGCAGCGCGCTGAGGGATCTGCGTGGCGCGGGCCGTGGCGCGGCCGGCGGCGCGGGCGCAGGCCCAGGTGGGATTCCCAACCAAGGCGAAGCGATTCCCGCCGACGCGACGGGCCTGTACTCGGCCTCGGCGCTCGGCAGCGCCGACGTCGCCCATCGCGCCCCCAAGCTGGTGGTGGAGCGCGCGCCCGGGCACGATCCGGGAATGATCTATGACCTCGACGGCGACCTCGTGCTCGGCCGTGGCGAGCGCGCGGAGATCCGCCTCGAGGATCCATTTGCCTCCTCGCGTCACGCGCGCGTGTACGAGCAGGGCAACATAGTGGTCATCGAGGATCTCGGTTCAACCAACGGCACCTACCTGAACGAGGAGCTGCTGGAGACACCCCGGCCGCTGCACCCGGGTGATCGGGTGCGCATCGGCGACAGCGAATTCGCGTTCGAGGTGGACTGATGCTGCGCGTCGCCGAGCAGTACGTTGGAACCGACACCGGCCGCCAGCGTCGCGCGAACGAGGACTCGATGCTCGCCCGCGCACCGCTGTTCGTGGTGGCGGACGGCATGGGCGGCGCCCAGGCGGGCGAGGTGGCCTCGCGCCTGGCGATCGAATCCTTTCAGCACGGACTCGAGGACGCGAGCGACGCCGAGGGCAGCCTCGCCGCTCACGCGCGCGCGGCGAACCTCAGCATCCACGCGCGCTCGCAGGCGGACGCGGAGCACGCGGGCATGGGCACCACGCTCACCGCGGTGTACGTCGGGGCCGACGAGGTGGCGATCGCGCACGTCGGCGACAGCCGCGCCTACTGCCTGCGCGACGGTGAGCTGGTGCGCCTGACCGACGATCACTCGCTCGTCAACGAGCTGATCCGCCAGGGCAAGCTCACGCCCGAGGAAGCCGTCGAGCACCCTCAGCGTTCGGTCATCACGCGCGCGCTCGGCCCAGAGCCGGAGGTCGAGATCGACACCCGCTCCTACCGCGCCCGCGACGGTGACGTGTACCTACTTTGCAGCGACGGCCTCACGACGATGGTCCCCGATGCGCTGCTCGCCGAGATCCTGCTGGCCCATGAGCGGCTGCGCGACACGGGCGAGGCGCTGATCGCCGCGGCGAACGAGGCGGGCGGCCGCGACAACATCACGGTCGTGCTGCTTCGACTCGAGGAGCTCGCGGTCGCGCCCGGCATGCTCGCGGACGATCCCGCCACCTTGACCGGCATCCCGGTCCTGCCGGCGAACGGCGCCTCGCCGCGCCCCGTCAGCCCGCGCCGGCCACGCCAGCCCTCGGCGAGCGCGCCGCCGCCCAAGCGCCGCGGGCGAGGGTTGCGCCGCACGATCCTGGCCGGGATCGTGCTCACGGTGCTGGCCCTGATCGCCGCGGGGGTATACGTGACCGCGCAGTCGGTCTACTTCATCGGCACGAACAGTCGCGGCCTGGTGACGCTGTACAGCGGCTTTCCCTACGAACTTCCAGGCGGGCTGAAGCTCTACAGCAAAGACTATGTCTCCGGGGTGAGCGCCTCGACATTGAGCGCCCAGCGACGCAGGACGCTGCTCGACCATTCGCTGCGTTCCGAAGCCGACGCGGCGGCGCTGGTGCGCAGCCTCGAACAGGGACAGCTCGAATGAGGCGAGCGCTGTGAATCGGCCGATCGTCCGCCTGTACGGCCTCGTCGTGCTGTTGTTTGCGCTGCTGATCGCGTTCACATCGCGCTGGACGATCTTCGAAGCCTCCTCGCTGCGCTCGAACCCGCTCAACGCGCGCGCTTTGCTCGAGCAGGAACGCATCGCCCGTGGCCCGATCCTCGCGGCCAACGGCACGGTGCTCGCCCGCAGCGTGCGCGGCGCGGAAGGCACCTATCGGCGGACCTATCCGAGCGGCTCGCTGTTCGCGCAGGCGGTCGGCTACGCCTACACCGATCTCACGCAGACGGGCATCGAGCGCTATCGCAACACGGCGCTGAACGGAGAAACGAGCGCCACGAACCTGCAGGCGATCCTCGATCAGCTGCAGGGCAAGCGCCGCCAGGGCGACGAAGTCCTGACCACCCTCGATCCCTCCGCGCAGCGCACCGCGATTGCGGCCCTGGGAGAACACAGTGGCGCCGTGGTCGCGCTCGACCCGCGCGATGGCGCGGTGAAGGTGATGGCCTCCTCACCGAGCTATGACCCCAACACCCTGCGCGCGCCGAGCAGCTACGAACGGCTCGCGCACGAGTCGAGCGCGCCGCTCTTGAACCGCGCACTGCAATACGGCTACGCGCCCGGTTCGACCTTCAAGATCGTGACGGCGACCGCGGCGATCGACACGGGACAGTTCACGCCGTCCTCGACGCTCAGCGGCCGCAACGACCTGCTCGTCTCCGGCGTGCCCTTGGCGAACGACTACGACGAAAGCTTCGGCCCGCTGACGCTCACCGCGGCGCTCGCCAAATCGGTCAACACGGTCTGGGCGCAGGTCGCCGAACACCTTGGCAAGCGGACCCTGGCCCGCTACATGAACCGCTTTGGCTTCGACTCAAAGCCCCAGCTCGACTATCCCGCCGACGAGATGTCCGCCAGCGGCTCCTATGAGGGCGAACGTCTGCTCCGGCCCACCAGCCCGTTGATCGATGTCGGGCGCATGGGCATCGGCCAGGACAAACTGCAGGTTACGCCGCTGCAGATGGCTGAGGTGGCCGCGGCCGTCGGCAATCACGGCGAGCTGATGGCCCCGCATCTGACCGAACGGATCGTCGATCCCGAAGGTCGCACCGTGGAGCGGATCTCCCCGCGCGTGCAGTCGGTCGTGATGAAACCGTCGACGGCCGCGGCGGTGACCTCGATGATGGAAGCGGTCGTAAACGAAGGCACCGGCACCCCCGCCCAGATCCCGGGGGTGCGGGTCGCCGGCAAGACTGGAACCGCCGAAACGCAGGTCGGCAATGAAGACAACAACGTCTGGTTCATCGCCTTCGCCCCGGCCGCCAACCCGACGGTCGCGATCGCCGTGACGATCAAGGGCGTGCCCGGATTCGGCGCCACGTACGCGGCGCCGGTCGCCAAGCAGGTCATGGAAGTGCTGCTCCATGATTGAGATCCGTTCGCTCACCCGGCGCTCGCGCGCCATCGAATGGTCGCCGTCAGATCGATCGGGCGCCCGAGGAGGAGGGCAATGAAGCATGGTTGAGCCGGAGACGATCATCGACGGGCGCTACAGGGTGATCTCGCGTCTGGGCTCGGGGGGGATGGCCGACGTGTACCTCGCCGAGGACCAGATGCTCGGCCGGCAGCTCGCGGTGAAGCTGCTGCACCACCACTTTGCCGAAGACCAGGAGTTCGTCGAGCGCTTCCGCCGTGAGGCCTCGAGCGCGGCCGCGCTCTCGCACCCGAACATCGTTGCGATCTTCGACCGGGGCGAGTGGAACGGGACCTACTACATCGCGATGGAGTACGTCGCCGGGCGCTCGCTGAAGACCGTCGTGCGCGAGCAGGGCGCGCTCGACCCGGCCGCCGCGATCGACATCGTCACGCAGGTCCTGCGCGCCGCGCGCTTCGCGCACAAGCACGGGGTCATCCACCGCGACCTGAAGCCCCACAACGTGATCCTCGACGAGGAGGGTCGCGCGCGGGTCACGGACTTCGGGATCGCCAAGGCGGGCGCGTCGGACATGACGCTGACCGGTTCGATCATGGGCACCGCTCAATACCTCTCTCCCGAGCAGGCCCAGGGGCACACGGTCAGCGGACGCTCCGACCTCTACGCGGTGGGGATCATCCTCTACGAGCTGCTGACCGGCTCGGTCCCGTTCGACGGCGAGACCGCAGTCGCGATCGCGTTCAAGCAGGTCTCCGCGGAGCCGCGCCCACCTAGCGAGCTGCAGCCGGGCGTCTCGGCGGCGCTTGACGCCGTCGTGCTGCGCGCGCTCGCCAAGGATCCGGCGCGCCGTTTCGCCGACGCCGACGAGTTCATCACGGCCCTTCAACAGGCGCGCGCGGCGCTCCCGATCAGCGCGGGCAGCGCGTTCGCCGGAGCGATCGCCGGCACCGCGCTCGCCGCCGGCGAGCCCTATGCGGCGCCCCCGGGCGCGGGACCCGGCGCGGCCGCTCCATTCCCGGAGTCCGGTGCGCTGCTGCTGCCCCCGGCGGACGGGAACGGCGGCGAGAACGGCCGCCCACCCGAGGACGAGGACGCACAACGCCGGCGCCGTCGCTGGCTGCTGTGGGGCAGCGCGCTGCTGCTCGTCGCGGCGCTCGTCGTGCTCGGCCTGCTGCTCGCCTCCTCGGGCGGCAAGGTCGTGGTCCCGGAGGTGGTCGGGCAGACCGAAGGCGTGGCGCTCGCCCGGCTGCGCGCCGCGAACCTCGATCCGGTGGCCTCGACCAGCGCCAGCGCCACGGTTCCGGGCGGCGTGGTGATCCGCGCGACGCCGGCGAGCGGCAGCGAAGTTGGGAAGGGCGCGCGCGTGAGCATCCTCGTCTCCGCCGGCCCCGGCACCGCGGCGCTGCCCGGGGTCGACGGGCTAACTGTGGACGCGGCCGAGAGTAAGCTGCGCAAGGCCGGCTTCAAGCCGACCACGCAGGAACAATCGAGCGCGAAGGTGGCGCAGGGGCGCGTGATCTCGACCGATCCATCCGCGGGGATCGTCGTGCAGGTCGGCAGTCCGGTCACCGTGTTCGTCTCCAGCGGCCCAGCCCAGGTGCACGTCCCGGACGTGACCGGGCAGACCCAGAAGGCGGCCGAAGCGAACCTCACGAGCGCGGCCCTGGCGGTCGGCGCGATCACGCTTCAGGTCTCCGCGAGCCAGCCGCCCGAAACGGTCCTCTCGCAGTCGCCGGCCGCGCCCGCGACGCTGCCCGAAGGGGGAAAGGTGAACCTCGTGGTCGCGCAGGCGCCGAAGGAAGCGGCGGTCCCCGGGGTCGTGGGCAGGAGCGAAGTCGCCGCGACGACCGCGCTCGAAAAGGTGGGCTTCACGGCCAAGACGATCACCGAACCGACAAGCGAACCGGCGCGGGTCGGCCACGTGCTGAAGCAGAACCCCTCCGCGGGCGCGCACGCGCGCAAGGGCGCGACGGTGACGATCTGGATCGGCATGGCCGCCGAAACGACGCCGACGACTCCGACCACCACCACAACGACGCCGACGACTCCGACGACGCCTACAACTACCACGCCGCCCGCTGCCGCGCCGACGCCGGCCCCCGGCCAGTGACCGCGCCGGCCCGGCTGCGGGTGGCGGTGCTCGCAGGGGGGCGCTCGGCCGAGCACGAGGTGTCGCTGTCCTCCGGTCGCGCGGTCCGCGCTGGCCTGCAGGCAGCCGGGCACGAGGTGCTGTGGGTGCAGATCGAGCATGATGGGAGATGGCGCCACGAAGGCCGGCCCCTGAGCGTATGCCCGGGCGCGGGCCTGCTCGAAGCCGATGTCGCGTTTGCGGCGCTGCACGGGCCGTTCGGCGAGGACGGCACGGTGCAGGGGATGCTCGAGAGCCTCGACGTCCCGTACGTCGGGGCCGGGGTGGCGGCCTCGGCGGTGTGCATGGACAAGGTCCTGTTCAAGCGGCTGATGGAGGCCGCCGGCGTGGATCAGGTCGAGTACGTCGGCATCCGCGCAGCGCGCTGGCAGGCCGAGCGCGCGCTGGTGCTCGCCGAGGTGGCGGCGTTGGGGCTGCCGGTGTTCGTCAAGCCGGCGCATCTCGGCTCATCGGTCGGGATCGCGAAGGTCGGCGTCGCGGAGGAGCTGGCAGAGGCGATCGCGGCCGCGTTCGCGCACGATGCGCTCGTGATCGTCGAGGCGCAGGCCGAGGGAGTCGAGGTCGAGTGTGGGGTGCTCGGCCTGCCCGGCACGGCGGCCGCCGCAGCCGCGCCCGCAGCCGCGCCCGCGTCTGGGCGATGTCCCCCGGCGGGCCTCGCCGCAGCAGCGAGGACGGAAACCGCCAATGATCCTGCCAGCGGCCATGCCAACGACGCCGTCTCCCCCGCGACAGCGCTGGCGAGCGAGCCGGGGGAGATTGTCTTTGCGGGCGACTGGTATGACTACTCGGCGAAGTACACGCAGGGGGGCATGGAGCTCGAGGTTCCCGCGCGAATCAGCGCGAGCGCGCGCAAACGGGTGATGCAGCTCGCGCTGGAGGCATTCGAGTACGCGGGCTGCGAGGGGCTCGCCCGAGTCGACTTCTTCGTCGACGGCGAGCGCGTGCTCGTGAACGAGCTGAACACGATGCCGGGCTTCACGCCGACGAGCGTCTACGCGAAGCTGATGGAGGCCTCGGGGATCGCGTACCCGGAGCTGGTGGACCGCCTCTGCCGGCTGGCGATCGAGCGCCACGAGCGCCAGGCGCCGCTCAACGAAACAGCGTGATTTCGGAGATCGCGGCGAGCTCCTTGCCGGGGGGCAATGTCGTGATCCAGACGAGGTAGTAGCGGTAGCGCGTACCGCCGAGGTAAAGTGGGATGCGGGCGTTGTCGCGGACGTTGGGATCGGATCCGACCGGCCCGCGCCAGCCGCGCGCGGTCAGCGCGGTTGAGTCGCCGTAGGGCAGGGAGAGGTCGATCTGGTTGGCGACATAGATCTGCGCCGCGAAGCCCGGAGTGGGGGTCTGGATCTCGATCTCCCGGCCGGCGACGTTGGGAGCCGCGTTGACGTACAGGCCCACGCCGGTGCCGCCGGCCTTCTTGAGCGTCCCGTCGTAGTAGTGCTCGGTGCTCCAGCTGGTGTTCGGATCGCCGTCAACGACGTTCTGGTCGTCTTCTCGATTTTCGGGACCGGTGCCGAACGGGTTGTAGTCGTGGGCCGCGGTCTGCGCGAGCGGGACCGCCGTGAGCCCCGGTCGGGCGATGACGTCCGATGTGATGCCGCGGTGCGCCTGATTCGCGGCGAGGATCAGCGCCAGCGCGACGAGCGCCGCGAGCAGCGCGAGCGAGACGATCCAGCGCACGGGATGGCGCATGCGCCAGGGCAGGCGCCGGCGAGTGCTTCCGGGCAGCGTGCGCAGCACGCTCGTCACCTCCCCGGTGGCCTGGCCCGTGCGCGACGCCTCGATCGCCAGCGCCTCCTCGAGCTCGGCGATCATGCTCGCGGCGTCGGGGTAGCGTTGCGAGAGGTCCTTGGCGGTCGCGCGTTCGACGACCGCAGCGGTCGCGGCGGAGACCTCGGGCCGCGCGAGCTGCACGTCAGGTACATCCTCGCGCACGTGCCTCATCGCCACGGCGACGGGGCTCTCGCCGGTGAAAGGAACGGCGCCGGCCAGCATCTCATAGAGGACAATGCCAAGCGAATAGAGGTCCGATTGACCGGTGACCGGCTGGCCGAGCGCCTGCTCTGGGGAGACATAATCGGTCGTGCCGAGCACGCGTCCATCCATCGTGAGCCCCTCCTCGGTGAGCGTGCGGGCGATCCCGAAGTCGGTGATCTTGGCGCCGCCCTCGACCCCGATCAGAACGTTCTGGGGCTTGACGTCGCGGTGCACGATCAGACGCTCGTGGGCGGCGCCGAGCGCACGCGCGAGCTCAATCGCATAGGCGATCGCGCGGGGTATCTCCAGCGGCCCGTCGCGGCGGATCAGGGCCTTGAGCGTCTCTCCTTCGACATACTCGAGCACGATGTACGGGGTCCCCACCGCGACGATTCCGACGCTCGCCTCTCCCGGGTCATGCGATGGGCTATCGGGCGAGGGCTCCTCGCCCGCGTCGATCACCGTGACGATGTGGGGATGGCTCAGCCGCGCGACCGACCGCGCCTCGCGGCGGAAGCGCTCCAGCTGGGCGGAGTCCGAGGCGATCTCGCGGTGCATCAGCTTGATCGCGACCGGGCGCTCGAGCACGGTGTCGAAGGCGCGGTAGACCGTTGACATTCCGCCGCGCCCGATCTGGGCGTCGAGGCGGTAGCGTCCGCCGAGCAGGGTCCCGAGCATCGTTGTCATCCGCTCTTATTGTGCGCCTCTCGCAGGCGTTGACCCACGCAAGCCGCGAGCAGGCCGCGGTATAGCGAGTAAGGCCAAAGCGGCGTCGTCACGGGCTGCGCGCCCTGGTCCCGCCGCAGCAGCCGCGTGGCCGCGAGCGTCGAGAGGAAGGAGGCGCCACCGCCGAGCAGCAGCGCCCGTCCGCCGGGGATCGCCGTTCCGCTGCGCGCGCGTCGCTGGAGCAGCCGGCCGGTCTTGAGCGCACCCGCACCGATGATCACCGGCAGTCCGGTGCGCCGCGCGAGGGTGCTGGAGTCGGCGCGGCCGAACCCGCGCGCGCGCGCGGCGGTGAGCACGGCGCCGCTGCGCGAGACCCCGGGTACGAGCGCGCATGTCTGGGCCAGTCCGAGCAGCAGGCCGTCGAGCACGCTCGCCTGGGACAGCGCGCGCGTGCCGTCCGCCGCGCGGCTGTCGGCGAGCGCCATCGCCGCGCTTCCGAGCACGAGGCCGGCGAGGATCGTCGCCGGCCCGCTGAGACGGCGCTGCAGGGGCTGCTCGAAGGTGTAGCCGACGATCGCCGGCGGGACGAAGGAGAGCGCGATCAGCAGGGCCTGGCGGGCGGGAAAGGCGGACGCAGTCCCTGGTTGTGGGCCCGCGTCTGGCGGTGCGGGTTGGGCGCGCGTGCCTGCGAACCGCGCGAGGACGGCGCTCACGGCGGGGTGCGATTCGAGCGAGCGCAGATCGATCAGCAGCGCCGCGGCGGTCCCCGCGTGGAGCGCGACCTCGAAGGACTTGCGCAGCTCCGGGTCGAGCTCAGCGTAGGGCCACCCGGCGAGCAGCGGGATCAGGATCGTGTGGGCCGAGGAGGAGATCGGCAAGAGCTCCGTCGGGCCGTGCGCCAGACCGAGCGCGAAGGCGTGACGAAGGGAGAGCCGCGCCGGCGTTCCCATCGCGCGTGCTCTCAGCTCGCGTCGGTCGTCGCGTCGGTGCTGCGCCGCGCCGCAGCCTGTGCCGCGGCCGCTGTCTCCGTCTCATCCTCTGCGGCCGTTCCCGCTGTCTGCCTCGCCGGGCCCGCTGCGGTCGCAGTCGCTGCCGCGGCCCCCGCTATCGTCGCCGGCCGCGTTCCCATCCCTGCGCCCTCCTCCTCCGCCCGGTCGCTCCGCGCACGGCTGCCGCGGCGCCGCACGACCGCGTAGGCGATCCCGGCGAGGATCAGCGCGAGGAGCAGGTAGTCGACATACTCGAAGCCCTTGCGCACGGTCGTCCAGTCGCTGCCGAGCGCGTGCCCGGCGAAGGCGAGGGCGAGCACCCAGGGGATCGAGCCGAGGAAGGACAGCACGGTGAAGCGCCAGAACGGCATCCGCGCGACGCCGGCGGGCAGCGAGACGAAGGCGCGGATCAGCGGGACCATGCGCCCGAAGAAGACGACCGGTTCGCCGAAGCGCTCGAACCAGCGTTCCGCGCGCGCGATCTGGGCTGGACCGATGTGAAGCTTCGAGCCGTGGCGTTCGAGCAGCTCGAGGCGACCGCCGCGGCCGATGCCGTAGGTGATCCACGAGCCGACCATCGTGCCGAGCAGGCCGGCGAGCACGATCCCGGCCATCGTCATGTGGTGATGGGAGGCGCTCTGGCCGGGGTCGGCGACCGCGAAGCCGGCGAACAGCATCACCACCTCGGAGGGGATCGGGACGCAGGCCGATCCGATCGCCATCAGCGCGAAGACGCCGGGCAGGCCGGCGTCGCGCACGAAGTGCGAAGTGGCGTTGACCAGCGACTCCGAGATCGATGCGAGCATGAGCATGCGCCGGGCAACGATACCGTCGTGATCGAGCGGCCAGGTGGGTGGGCGGCGAATGCGGGCGACGGCCGCCGGTACCTGGGCGTTACCGTGCCGCGCAGATGCGCGTCTGGATCGATTTGACGAACAGCCCGCACGTGCTCGTGATGCGCCCGGTGATCGAGCACCTGCGCGGCGAAGGCCACGAGGTGGAGGTGACCGCGCGCGACTTCGCGCAGACGCTCGCATTGTGCGAGCGCTTCGGAATCGCCCACACGACGATCGGCCGTCACCGCGGTGAGCGCCTGGGCGCGAAGGCCGTGGGGTTCGCCTCGCGCTCCGCGGCGCTCGTGCGGTGGGCACGGGGCTCGAACCTTCGCCGTTTTGACATCGCGCTCGGACATGGCTCCAACGATGTGAGCGTTGCCGCCGCGCTGCTGGGAATCCCGAGCGCGACGATGTTCGACTACGAGTGGGCGACGGTGCAGCACAACGTCAACTGCCGCCTTGCCCGCGCGGTCGTGGTGCCCGACGCGATCCCGCCGGAGCGTCTGCGACGTTACGGCGCGCGCGGCAAGATTCGCGCGTACGAAGGCCTGAAGGAGGAGTACTACCTGGCCGACTTCGAGCCCGACCAGACCGTGCTCGGCGAGCTCGGCCTCGATGCGGCACGCCCGATCGTCGTCGTCAGGACGCCGCCGGAGGTCTCGCTCTATCACCGCTTCGAGAACGATCTGTTCGTCCGCGTGCTGCGCCGTCTGGGCGAGGCGGCGGCCGCGGACGGCGTGCAGCCGGTGGTGCTGCCGCGCGTCAACGCCCAGCGCCGGGAGCTGGCGGGGGTACCCGGTTTCGTCGTGCCCGAGCGCGCGATCGACGCGCAGTCGCTGATCGCCTACGCCGACCTCGTGATCTCTGCCGGCGGCACGATGAATCGCGAGGCGGTCGCGCTCGGCACGCCCGTGTACACGACGTTCGAGGGGCGTTTGGGAGCGGTTAACGAGCGCCTGATCGGGGAGGGCCGTATGCGTAAGCTGGAGGATCCGGACGAGCTCGAGCTGCAGCGGCGAGGCTCGGGCGCCGCCGCGACCCGCAAGCGTCGCGACCCGCGGCTGCTGGTGGAGCTGTTGCTGAGCCCGCTGCGCGACTGAACAGCCCTTACAATCGAGCGAATGCGCCGACGGATCCGCGCGGCGGCCCTACCCATACACCGGCACTCTCTGCCCCAGCTCGCGGTCGACGGGGCGCTGGTCGCGCTCGCCTACTACCTCGCGTTCGCGCTGCGTTTCGAGGACGGCGGCAGCGACGGCTCGCGCCTGCCGCACGACTATCAGCTGCTGCTCGAACGGACGATCTGGTGGGTGCTGGCGGGGAGCCTGGTCGTGCTCGTGCTCGCGCGGGTCTACCAGCGGCGCTGGCGCTATGCCGGACAGCGCGACTACGAGGCGATCCTGAGGGCGGTCGTGCTGATCGTCCTGCTGAGCGTCGTCGGCATCGAGGTAGCGCGCCCTGTGCACCGCTACCCGCATGGGATCACCGTGGCGGTCGTGCTACCGATCGGGGTGGTGGTGCTGTTCGGCCTGCTCTGTCTGCTGTTTCTGTGCGGCGCGCGGATGCTCGCCCGCGGGATCTACGAGCGCCGCCCGCTCGCCGCCTTCCGCGGAGGGGGGAAGGGAGAGCGGAGCGTCCTGATCGTCGGCGCCGGCGATGGCGGACGCCTGGTGCTGCGCGAGATCGTGCGCAACCGCGGCCTCGGCCTGCAGCCGGTGGGCTTCCTCGACGATGATCCGCGCAAGCGGGGGCTGCGGATCGAAGGGGTGAAGGTGCGTGGCAACACCGAACAGGAGCTGCCGCGGGTGTTGAGCGAGACCGAGCCCGACGAAGTGATCATCGCGATTCCCTCCGCCCCCGGCTCCACGCGCGCGCGGATCGTGCGCGAGTGCCGCCTGCGGGGGATTCCGGTCAGGACGCTGCCGACCGTATTCGAGCTGTTGCAGACGAGCAGTGGTGGGGGAACGCTCGCGCGCCAGATGCGCGAGGTGCGCGTCGAGGATGTGCTCGGTCGCGAGCCGGTGCAGATGGAGCTCGAGCGGGTGGGCGCCTACCTCGCGGGCGAGACAGTGCTCGTGACGGGCGCCGGCGGCTCGATCGGAGCCGAGCTGTGCCGTCAGATCGCGCGCGTTGAGCCGCACAAGATCGTGCTGGTCGACCATGCCGAGGACAACCTCTTTCAGATCCAGCGCGAACTGCAGGACGAGCGCCACGTGCCGGGCACGATGCTCGCCGCGGTGCTGGGCGATTGCAAGGAAGAGGAGCGCATGCGCGAGGTCTTCTCCGAGCACCGCCCGACGATCGTCTTCCACGCCGCGGCCTACAAGCATGTCGGCCTGATGGAGTCCAATCCCGTGGAGGCGGTGCGCAACAACGCGCTTGCCACGCGCGTCGTCGCCCACATCGCGGGCGAGCTGGACGTGCGCCGCTTCGTGCTCGTCTCGACCGACAAGGCGGTCGCGCCGGCGACCGTGATGGGCGCCTCGAAGGCGCTCGCCGAGTTCGCGCTGGAGGCGGCATCGGCGCGCTGGCCCCAGACGCACTACAACGCCGTGCGCTTCGGCAACGTCTTGGGCTCCTCGGGCAGCGTCGTCCCGATCTTCCGCCGCCAGATCGCGCGCGGCGGTCCGGTGACGGTCACCGACGAGCGGATGACGCGCTACTTCATGACGATTCCCGAGGCGGTGCACCTGATCATCCGCTCGGGGGCGCTCGGCGAACGCCCCGCGGCGGGCCGGGCGGGCCGGGCGGGCCGGGATGGGGATCGGGATCGAGGTCGGGTGGAGAACGGGATGGGGTCTGGACCCCCGCGCGCCGAGGTGTTCGTGCTCGACATGGGCGAGCCGGTGCGGATCGTCGAGCTGGCGCGGGCGATGATCGAGCTGTCCGGGCTGGACCCCGACCGGGACATCGACATCGAGATTGTCGGTGCACGCGGCGGAGAGAAGCTGCACGAGCAGCTGTTCAACTCCTACGAGCGCTCACGTCCGACGGCCGCCGAGAAGATCCTGCTCGCCGAGCGTGAGCCGCTGGCGGTGGAGGCCGTCGAGGCAATGTTCGCTGAGATCGGGCTGTTGGTGCTGGAGGGCGATGCGGCGGGCCTGGCGGCGAAGGTGTCCGAGCTCTCGGCCGCTCGCGGAGCGCCCGGCGGAGTCTCCAACGGAGCTTCCCAGGATCCTGCGGAGGAGCCCAGCGTCGAGGCCCTGAACGGGGCGGGCGGGGATCCGATCGACAGGGAGCGACGCGGTGCGCCTGCGCCACTCGTACACTCCCCGGATTCATGACGGTTCTGCCTGTAGCGTTATCGCTTTCGGATACGTTCACGAAGATCGGCGCGATCGCGGCGTTCGCGGCGTTGGCGGGTATCGCGATCCTCGCACTCTTGGTCTTCTCGCAGGCTCGTGAGCTCAAGCGCCTGCGCGAGTGGGCCGGCCGCGCGCCGGAGCGGGCCGCCGAACTGGAGCAGCGTGTCACCGCAGGCGCAGCCGTGCGGGCCACACGCGGCGCAGCCGTACCTCAGCAGGCCCCCGCGCCCGTGCCGCCGGTGCGCCAGGTGCCGCGCACGACCCCGGTCATCGCCCGTCCGGTCGGGGCGGCCGCCGCGGGTCCGGCGACGCAGGTGGCGGCCGGTCCAACCGGTGCTTCCATTTCAGCGCCCGGGACCGCGACCGGCACCGCGGAGCAGAGCGCGGCGAGCGTGCCTGCAACTCCCGGCCAAGTCGCGCCGGCCACGGGCGCGGGACAGGCTGTGCTCGGCGCTGGCACTGGCCCTGGCCCTGGCACTGGCCCTGGCACTGGCACTGGCCCTGGCGCCGCGGCTGCCAGCGCGGCCTCGGGCGGGCAGGGCGCTTCGCCATCGGGACCTTCCGGGGCGAGCTCGGCCGTGACCCCTGCCGGCCCGGGCCCGACCGAGCCGCAGGCCCCGGGGCAGGTGATCGCGGCGGCTTCCGGCGGGACCCTCCCGTCCCCCGCCGTCCCCGGCGAGGTATCGCCGAGCGCAGAGGCCGGCGCGCTCGCGCCGGCGACGGCCGCGGGAACCTCACCCGCGGGCGCTCCGGCCGGGACGCCCGCGGCTGGCGCACCCGGCGCCGCGAGCGCGAACACGAATGTGGTCTCGGCCGCGATGGTGGCTGGAACCGACAGGCCGACTGCGTCGCCGCCAGGCCCGGGCGCAACGCAGCCGAGCGAAACCTCGCCGTCAACCTCGGGCGCCCCCGCGACAGCGGCGGCCGCGGCCGCCGCGCGTGCGGCCGCGCCGGCGAGCGCGAGTCCGCGCGCTCCGCTGCCCCCCGGCGCGGGTGACTCTCCCGCGTCCGGCGTCACCCCCGCGTCTGGCGTCACCCCCGCGTCAGCCCGGCCCGTCGTGGCCGCTTCGGCCGCCTCAACCGCCGTCCCCGCCCCGGCCGCCGCGTCAGCTGCCCCACCGAGCCAGGCTGGCGCGGCGACGCGGCCGGCGCCCTCCACCTCGCGCCCGCCCGCGCCGACGGATCCGCGGCGTGGCCCAGCCGGTGGCGTGGGCGCAAGCGCCGGCGCCGGCGCTCCCGTGCGCACCGCGGCGGCGGCCCGGCAGGCCGAGCGCTTGAACGCCGAGTCACGCGCCCGGCGGGGAGATGCGGCGGGCACGAGCATCCACCGCGCGCGGCGCTCGCCTGCCCGCGCGACGCTGCTGATCCTCGGCGGGGTGATCGCCGTGGTCGTGGCGGTTGTGCTCGTGCTCAGCCTGCAGGGGGGCTCAAAGCCCAGCGGCCAGGGATCTTCGACCGCCGGTCAGGGCATCGCGAACGCGAACAGCGGCTCGACGACGACGAAAGCCAACAACAAACGAGCGAGCGCCCATCAGGGCGAAAGCTCGGTCGCGGCGAGTCCCGCGAGCATCGCGGTCGTGGTGTTGAACGGCACCAGCACCAACGGGCTCGCGCACAGGCTGGCGAGCGATCTGCAGCAGGGCGGCTACTCGCACGCGGAAGCGATGAACGGGACGCCGTCCGGATCGCACGCGACCACGGTCGTCGAGTACACGAGTGGGCACCGGGCCGACGCGCGCAGCGTCGCGGGCGCGCTGAGCGTCACTCGGGTGCAGCCGATCGAAGCGTCGATCTCCTCGCTCGCGGGCTCCGCGACGGTGGTGGTCCTAGCCGGCGAAGACAAGGCCACCGCGGCTGGAGAAACCCCGGCGGGGGGTCCTGCCGCCGGCGCCAACGGCGAAAACAGCTCGGAAGCCGCCGGTGCGAGCGGTGCCGCGGGCCAGTGAGCGCCGCGTGGCTGCGCCCGTGTCAGCCGCCTCCTTCCTCGACCTGCCGGAGCGCTCGAAGAAGCCGCGCGAGCGCGGCCTGACGCATGTGATCGATCGGGGCCTGTCGGTCGCCGAGGTCAACGGTCTGCTGGAGGTCGCGGGAGCGGCGGTGGACATCGTCAAGCTCGGCTGGGGCACCGCGCTGGTGAGCGGGAACCTCGAGCCCAAGCTGGAGCGTTATGCCGCGCACGGGATCCCCGTCGTGCTGGGTGGGACGCTCACCGAGCTCGCGGTTCGCCAGGGGCGGGTCGAGGGGCTGGTCGCGTGGCTGCGGGAGCTGGGACTGCGCCACGTCGAGGTCTCCGACGGCACGATCGCCCTGGACCCCGAGGTCAAGAGCCATCTGATCCGCTCGCTCGTCGCGAACGGGTTCACGGTGCTGTCGGAGGTGGGCAGCAAGGACGCCGACTTCATCATGGCGCCGTATGTGTGGGTGGAACAGATCGAACGCGACCTGCAGGCGGGCGCGTGGAAGGTGATCGCCGAGGCGCGCGAGTCGGGCACCGCCGGCATCTACCGCGCCGACGGGGAGGTGCGGACGGGGCTGATCGACGAGATCGTGCACGCGATCGACGCCGACAGCCTGATCTTCGAGGCGCCCCGCCGCGAGCAGCAGGTGTGGCTGCTGCAGAAGTTCGGCATGGAGTGCAATCTCGGCAACATCGTCCCCGCCGACGTGCTCTCGCTGGAGACGCTGCGACTCGGCCTGCGCTCGGACACGGTCGAGCGCTTCGCGCTGGGCGGCGAGGATTGACCAGGACCGATCCACTGGCACGCGTCGTGTTCGCGGCGCTCGTCCTCGCCTGCCTCGCGGCGTTCGTGATCACGCAGCGGCTGAAGCACACGCCGACGGCCGTGCAGAGCTTCAAGTTGACGCCGATCTTCGCGCCCGTGCCGGCGGGGCACATCAAAGAAGAGCGGATCTCGTTCAAGCTCGCGAACGCCGAACCGGTCACGGTCACGATCCGCGACTCCGGCGAACGCACCGTCGCCACGCTCGTGCGCGATCGGCCGGTGGCGAGGTACAAACAGTTCTCGCTGCGCTGGAACGGACGCGAGGGGACGGCGCAGATCAAGACCGTCGTCCGCGGCCGGGACGGCACCACGATCGTGACGCCCGTCAATACCGGCGCGCCGGCGCCCGCGGGCGAATATCACGTGCGGGTCTACCTGCATGAACAGCGTCGCGCGGTGCTTTCGCCCACCGGATTCGCGTTGGCGAGACCATGATCATCTACCTCCTAGGAACGCTCGCCGCCGCCGCGGTCCTCGGCGTCCTCGTGCTGGCGATGCGCCGCTGGCCGGACGCCTTCCCGCTGCTCGCGATCTTTGCGCTCCCCTTCAGGTTGCCGATTTCGACAGACGGCAGGACAGTCAATCTGCTGATACCTCTCTATTTGGTAATCGCCGCTGGAACACTGGCTCGACTGGCGCCGCGATGGCTGAGCCGGCGTCCCCAAGAAACCCCGCGTCGCCACCCGATCGCACTCGAATGGCTGCTGCTCGGCGCCGTCGTGCTGTACGCGCTGCAGGGGGCCTATTCGGCCGACCACGCGAAGGCGGCGGAGAACGTCGCCTTCTTCTACATCCCCTTCGGCCTGCTGTTCATATTGCTGCGCGACGTGCGCTGGACGCGCGAGCTGATCCTGAGGTGCCTAGGGATCGCGGTCGCGCTGGCGGTCGTGTTCGCGGGGATCGGGTTCGTCGAGTACTACCGCAAGACGCTGTTCCTGAACCCGAAGGTGATCGCGGCGGATCAGTACGGGAATTATTTCCGCGTCAACTCGCTGTTCTTCGACCCGAACATCTACGGCCGGTTTCTCGCGATCGTGATGATCGCCGTCACGACGGTCGTGCTGTGGGCGCGCAGTCGCCGTGAGGTGCTGATTGGCGCAGGTGTGCTCGCGTGGCTGCTCGCCGGGCTGATCACGAGCTTCTCGCAGTCGAGCATCGCGGCGCTATTGCTGGGGATGGCGGTGCTCGCGGCGTATCGCTGGGACGTGCGTGGGACCCTGTACGTCGCGGGGGCGCTGCTGGCGATCGTGCTGGTGGTCGTGATCGCCGCCCCGTCGAGCCTGCACTTTGGCCTGAAGGGCTCGGGCGGCTCTACGAGCAACGCCACGAGCGGGCGCACGAAGCTGATCGACGGCGGCCTCGAACTGTTCGCCGATCGGCCGCTCTGGGGGTATGGCTCGGGCTCGTTTGAAACCGAGTACCGGCGCCACGGGGACGCGAGCGCTGCGAACGCGGTCGCGGCGTCGCACACGATCCCGATCACGGTCGCCGCCGAGCAGGGCATCGTCGGTCTCGCCGTCTACGTCGCGCTGCTCGTGGCCGCTTTTGCCACGCTCTTCCGCGGCGCCGGCCGGTCGCCCCCTCGCATCGCCCTGGCGGCGTGCTTTGCCGCGCTGGTGCTGCATACGTGGACGTACGCGGACTTCCTCGAGGACCCGATCACCTGGACGCTGCTCGGCATCGGCACGGCGCTCGCGCGGCGCGGCGTTGGACAGGAGGCGGAAGGCGGAATCTCTGAGGATGCCCGCGCATTTGGCGAGAATGCGCCAAGTCTGTGACGAGAATGCTCGGGAATGCGACGAAAGTGCGACGAAAGTGCGCCGTGACGATAAAGACGGGGCGTAGGAAGGTCTACAAAAGAGACTGCGTATAACTATCGTGACACGCGGTCCAAAAGAGCAACAACGCTCTCGCCGTCTTTATAAAAGCCCCACCCCCGCACCAGGCCTGTCCGCGAAAGAAAGGTAGGTTCTGAGACGTGCGCGACTACCTGAAGCGCCTCGTCACGACCGGCGCGGCGTATCAGTTCGGGGACATCCTTGCGAAGGGCCTCGCCCTGATCACCCTCCCGCTGTACACGCGCTACGTCAGCCCGAGGTCCTACGGCGCCGCCGAATCGCTGCTGACGGCGGTGATCCTCACGAGCATCGTGCTGCGCGCGGGCATCGGCGAGGCGTTCATCCGCTTCTATTTCGACGACGAGGACGTGCCGCGTCGCGACCGCATGACGCGCACCGCGATCGCGGCCGTTATCTGGACGACGACGGCCGCCTCCCTCATCGCGGTGGCATTCGCCGGCGCGCTCTCGCAACTGCTGCTCGGCTACGACGACCCGGACCTGATCGACTGCGCGATCCTCGGCCTGTGGGCGTTCACGAACCTGGAGATGGTCTACGCCCAATTGCGCGTCAACGAACGCACGCGCACATACATCCGCGCATCGGGCGCGAACGTGGTGATGTCGGTCACGTTCACGGTCGCGCTCGTCGTGTTGGCCGGCCAGGGCGCGCGCGGACTGCTGCTCGGCAACTTCGGCGCCTCGGCGCTGGTCGTGGTGGGCCTGTGGTGGGTATTGCGCAGGCGGTTCTCGCTGCGCGTGAATCGCGGCGATCTGAATGCGATGCTGAGCTTCGGCCTGCCGACGGTGCCGGCGGACGCGAGCGTGTACGCGCTGCAGGTCGCCGACCGCTTCTATCTGCTGCGCTTCTACAGCGGCACTTCCGCGGGGCTGTACGCGGTCGCGCTGAAGCTCGCGACGGTCGTGTTCGTCGCGGTCAGGGGCTTTCAGTACGCGTGGCCGCCGCTGGCGTACTCGATCGACAGCGACGAAGAGGCGGCCAGGCTGTACTCGCTCGTGACGACCTACTACGCGCTCGCGACGGGGGTGGTCGTGTGCGGCGTGGCGCTGCTCGGGCGCTGGTTGGTACGGCTGCTGGCGGGCCCGGAATTCTTCGGCGCCTACCGGGCGCTCCCGTGGCTGGCGCTCGGCTGGGCGCTGTACGGGCTGTACCTCGTGTTCATCGTGATCGCCGGCCGCGCGCGCGTGACCTCGCGCAACTTCCCCGCGGCGGCGGCCGGCCTGGCGGTGAACGTGGCGCTGCTCGTGCTGCTCGTTCCCCACGGTGGAGCGAACCTCGGAATCGCGGGCGCGGGCCTGGCGCTGTGCGGAGCCTACGCGGTGATGCTCGCGGTGATGTACACGCTCACGCGCAGCCTCTTCCGGGTGGGCTTTCAGTGGTGGCGCCTCGCGCAGCTGGCGGCGATCTTCGCGGCCGTGGCGGTCTCCGGCGAGCTGCTGTTGCCGAGGGCCGGTCTCGCCGGCCTGGCCTCGCGCGCGGCCTGGCTCTGCCTGGCGCCGGCATTGCTGCTGGGCACGCGCTTCTTCGCCCCCCACGAGTGGGATCAGGCGCGCGCGCTGCTCGCCGATGGGCGCCGTCGCGTGGCGGCGTTCCGGGCCCGCGGCGGCGGCGAGGCCGAGGAGTACGCGGAGGACCCGCTGAAAGATCTCTGACGGTGTCGGAGATCGCGCGCGCCGGAAGATCTCGGGTTCGCACATGCTCGTAAGAAGCTGATGATGTTCATGGCGGCGCATGCGCCGCCATGCGGGGGCGTGCATGCACGCCCCCGAGGAGTGCCACATGTGGCACTCCTGTCCGGCCGGCACATGTGCCGGCCGGCGGGTAGGTGCATGCACCTACCCGAGCAGGGTCGCATGCGACCCTGCTGACCCTGCCGCATGCGGCAGGGTCCTCCCCCGATCACCGCGTGTCTAATCCCGCCGAATATGGCTCAAGCATGCGGCCCCGATCGCCGATTACGCCGAGGAGATGCCAGAGCTGTACGTCCAGTCCGCACGCCCTGCCGGGAGTCGTGAGCGCGCGCGCCGCGCCGAGGCGGTGCGCCTGCACCGCTCCGACAAGCGCGCCCAGGAGATCGCCGCGGCCGGCGAGCTCGCCTACCTGCGCGCGCAGCTGCGCGTCGCGGGGCGGCTCACCGCGAGGCTGGCGGCGATGCGCGACGTCGAGGAGATGGCCGGGCTGGTGGTCGGCGAGCTGCACGACACGTTCGCGTTCTACCTCGCCGCGATTCAGCGGCTCGACGGGGACGGCGTGCTGCGCCTCCTCGCCGGGCGGGGGCCGCTGGCGGACGTGATGACCGAGTTCCTGCTCGTCGAGCAGCCGGTCGGGGAGGGCGTCAACGGGCGCGTTGCGCGCACCGGCGTGACCGCGCTCGTCAACGACACGCGCGCGGACAGCGACTACATCGCGCGCGACCCGCAGACCGACCCGCGTTCGGAGCTGAGCGTCGCGATCGTCCTCGATGGCCGCGTGTGGGGCGTGCTGAACATCGAGGCGGTCGAGCCGCAGGCCTTCCGCGAGGCCGATGTGGTGCTCGTCGAGACGATCGTCGCGAGCCTCGGCACAGCGCTCCACCGCGCCGCGCTGATCGATGACCTCGAGGGCGCCTTCACGACGACGCTCGCGGCGCTGACGAGCACGGTCGAGGCGAAGGACGACTACACCTCCGCGCACGGCGAGGATGTCGCGGGACTGGCCGCGCGTGTCGCGGCGAGGATCGGGCTCACGAGCGCCGAGGTGCGCGACGTGCGCTACGCCGCGATGCTCCACGACATCGGCAAGATCGCGGTGCCCAGCGAGATCCTGCTGAAGCCCGCGCCGCTGAGCGAGGAGGAGTGGGTGCTGATGCGCAGCCACGCCGTGGTCGGCGGCGAGCTCGTCAGCCGGATCGACGCCTTCGCACACCTCGCCCCGGCCGTGCGCGCCAGCCACGAGCGCTGGGACGGCGGCGGCTACCCGGATGGGCTGGCGGGCGAGGAGATCCCGCTCGCGGCGCGGATCATCGCGGCCTGCGACACCTACGACGCGATCGTCACCGACCGCCCCTACCGTCCTGCGCGCGCTCCGGTGCAGGCGCTCGCGGAGCTCGATCGTGTCGCCGGCACGCAGCTCGATCCGCACGCGGTTGCGGCGCTCGGACTCGAGCTCGCGGAGGCGTAGGCCTCGCTCACGCCGCGGGCCGGTTGTACTCCGCCGCGGCCTCGCGCAGCCCCTCGCCGCGCGCCGGATGCAGCGTCGCGGTGACGTGCCGCCAGTAGCGTCGCGGCGAGTGGCCGGGGAGGACGAGCGCGGCGAGCGCGCGCAGGGCGTAGGTCCAGGCGGTCAGCCAGCGCACCGCGCGCGCGGCGGCCGGGGAGTGGTGCTTGCGCATGTAGAGGTCGCGGTTGCGCGACATTTCGACGATCCGCCGCGCTGGCACCGCGTCGGTCGAGAGCTGCTCGTGATGGATCGCGACGGCGCCCGGCACGTACAGGCTGCGCCAGCCGGCGTCGCGCAGGCGCCGGGCGAAGTCAACCTCGTCGGAGTAGACGAAGAAGTCGGGGTCGAGATACCCGACCTGCTCGGCGGCGGAGCGCCTGACGAGCAGCGCGGCCGACTGGCACCAGTCAACCTGCCGTGTCCGCCCGCCCTTGCTCTGGACGGTTGCGCGATTGTGCAGGAACAGCGCCCCGGCGAGCGCGGTCGCGACCGTCGGGAAGGCCCACGCGGACGGCTGTCCGCTGCCGTCGGGCCGTCGCAGCGCCGCGCCCGCGCAGGCGCTGCCGGGATGTTCCCGCAACGCCTCGTAGAGGGCGAGCGTCGCGCCCGGTTGCAGCTCGGAGTCCTCGTTCAGAAGCAGCGCGTAGCGCCCGCGCGCACGGCGCAGTAGCTCAGAGTCGTTCAGCGCCTTGCCGCGGCGCTGCTCGAGCGCGATCAGCTCGTCAACCGCGGGGTGCTTGCGGGCGGCGTCGGCGGAGCCGTCGCGCGAGCCGTTGTCGAGCACGAGCACCTCGGTCGCAAACCCGAGGCTCTCTCGCTCGCGAGCGATCGCGTCCAGGCCACGCAACAGCAGATCCCGCTGGGAGGTGTTCACGACGCAGTACGTCAGCTCGACCGGGCGACGCTGCGCCGGCGGGGCATCGCGGACTGCTCCCGGCGCCGCCGTCTCGCGATCGACCGCCGAAGTTTTCGGCGTCGGCTGCTCGTGTTTCATCCAAGCATTGTCTCCGCAAGCGCGCCTATTGTCCCTGCGGTGCGCGTCCACGTCGTCGATCCCTCCGCCTACACGCCCCCGTATGACCACGCGCTGTGCCGTGCGCTCGGCGGCGCTGGGGCGGAGGTCGAGCTGTTCACGAGCCGCTTCGCCTATGGGCCCGTGGCGGTTCCCGACCGATACGCGCGGCGCGAGCTGTTCTACCGCGCGGCGCGCTTTCCCCCAGGCTCCCGCGCGCAGCGCGCGGTGAAGCTCGCCGAGCACATCCCCGACATGCTCGCCTACCGCCGCGCCGCCCGCACGGCGGATGTCGTGCACTTCCAGTGGCTGGCGGTCCAGCACGTCGACGGCCATCTGCTGCCGCGGCGGCGGAACGCGTCCGGCGCGCGGCGACCGCTCGTGCTGACCGCCCACGACGTGCTCCCGCGCGAGCCTCGCCGGGGCCAGCTCGCGGCGCAGCGGCGTCTGTACGATCGCTTCGACGCTGTGGTCGTCCACTCCGAGCACGGCCGCGCGCGCCTCATCGGCGAGCTTGGGATCGACTCGGACCGGGTTCACGTGATCCCCCATGGCGTGTTCGCGCACCTCGCCCAGAGCCCCCCGCAGCCGGCTCTGTTCGAGACCGAGAAGCCGGTCGTGCTGTGCTTCGGGTTGATGCGTCCCTACAAGGGGATCGATGTGCTGCTCGACGCCTGGCGCGGGATCGAAGACGCCGAGCTGTGGATCGCGGGGATGCCGCGCATGGACATCTCATCGCTCCGCGCGAGCGCCCCGCCGAATGTCCGTTTCGTCCCGCGCTTCATCACCGACGCCGAGCTGCCCGCCTACTTCCAGCGCGCCGACCTGGTCGTGCTGCCCTACCGCGAGATCGATCAGTCGGGGGTCCTGTTCACGGCGCTCGCGTTCGGCAAGCCGCTTTTGCTGAGCGATGTCGGCGGGTTCCCCGAGGTGGCTTCCACCGGCGTCGCGCGGATCGTTCCGGCGGGCGATCCGGGTGCGCTGCGCCAGTCGCTCACGGAGTTGTTAGATGACCCGGCCACATTGGCGGCGATGTCCTTTCGCGCACGGGAGGCGGCGGAGGGGAAGTATTCGTGGGACGCGATTGCGGCGCAGACGTTGGATCTCTACCGCTCGCTGGGCGCCCGATCTTCTCTCCCGTCGTAGGACGACCGCAAGGTCTTCCGCATGGTTGATCGTCCTGCGTTGTGGGGCCCTTCCCTCCGGGTCGTTCCGGGGCCGTATGTCCCGGAGAAAGGAGGTCCAGGTCCGTATGTCAAACGGTATGGACGTATTAGCCACCCCAAAGACTAGCGGCGCTCACGACGGGATACAAGGATCGTTCCCTTCGCTGCGAGAATCGCGCGATGCTTGTCCTCGAAATCCTCTTCTGGCTGTCGGCCGCGCTGATCGTATGGACCCAGGTTGGCTACGCCGCCGTGCTCGCTGTGCTCGCGCGCCTGTTCATGCCGCCCGCATCGCCCTCGGCGGTAGGCCCATCATCGCCTGCAGGCGCCGTTGCCGGAGAGCTCCCCGTCGCTGTCCCTGATCGTCGCCGCCCACGACGAGCAGTCGGTGATCGCCGCGAAGGTCGAGAACGCGCTCGCGCTCGACTACCCGCGTGAGCTGCTGCAGTTGATCGTCGCCTGCGACGGCTGCTCGGACGCGACCGCGCAGGAGGCCCGCCACGCCGGCGCTGACATCGTCCTGGAGCTCCCGCGCGGTGGCAAGATCCGCGCGCAGGACACGGCAGTGCGCGAGGCGCGCGGAGAGATTGTCGCGTTCTCCGACGCGAACGCGCTGTGGGAGCCCGGCGCCGCACGCGCGCTCGTCGCCGCGTTCGCCGCGGATCCGCGCGTGGGCTACGCCTGCGGCCAGGTGCACTTTTATAAGGGTGTCCGCCCATCCCGCCCACCCCATCCAGCCCACGGCTTCGGGCCGGCCGGCGCTTCGAACCAGGAGGGCGTCTACTGGCGCTACGAGATGGCCGTGCGCACGCTGGAGTCGCGGCTCGGTTCGATCACCGCCGGCAACGGCGCGATCTACGCCACCCGCCGCAGCTCCTACATCGTCGTCGACCCGATCATGGGGCACGACCTCTCGTTGCCCTTCAACGTCGTCAAGCGCGGTCAGCGCGCCGTCTACGTGCCCGGCGCCCGCGCCAGCGAGAAGATGGTCCCGACGCTGGCCGGCGAGTTCGCCCGCAAGCGGCGCATGATGAGCCACACCTGGCCGATCCTGCTGCGCGGCGGCATGCTCTCCCCGCGCGGCTACACCCCCGGCTACGCGCTGATGATCGTCTCCCACCGGCTGTTGCGCTACACAAGCCCGTTTCTGCACCTGCTCGCGCTCGGCTGCAATATCGCGCTCGTCGTCGACGGCGCCGGGACGCTCTACATCGTCACTCTCCTCCTGCAGTGGGCGCTGCTCGTGTGCGCCGGCATCGGCGGCGTGATCCCCCTGCGCCCGCTGCTGATCGCCCGCTATTACGTGCTCACCACTGCCTCTGCCGCCTTTGGGTTGTGGGACTGGCTGCGCCACGGAACCGACGCTTCCTGGGAGGTCGCCGAGGGTACGCGCTGACGGCCGGGGGTCGGCGCCATGCGGCGTCCTACCGATCAAGATCGGCCAGCACGCGCGGGAGGGATCGGGATCCCATCGATCCCCGCTCGGTACACCACGCGGGTGGGGAGGGTTTCTCATCCTCGCGTGGCTTGCCTGTCGGCCGGCAGTCAGGAGGCTGGGGTCATACTGTCCGTCCCGTGATCCGCCGCGCTGTCGACATCGTCGCCTCCTCGCTGGCTTTGCTCCTCGCCGCGCCCGTTCTAGCTGTGGCGGCGCTGGCCGTCCGCCTGGAGAGTCGTGGCCCGATCATCTACCGCCAGGCGCGTGCGGGGCTGAACGGGCACGAGTTCGAGGTGCTGAAGCTGCGCACGATGGTCGACGGCGCCGAGCACATCGGCGCGGGCCTGGCGATCAACGCGAACGACGCCCGCATCACCCGCGTCGGCGCGTTCCTGCGGAGGACCTCGATCGACGAGCTGCCGAACCTGTTGAACGTGCTGCGCGGGGAGATGTCGCTGATCGGCCCGCGACCGACGCTGCCGGTGCAGGTCGCGCAGTACACCCCACGCCAGCGCGGACGGCTCGCGATCAAGCCGGGCATCACCGGCTGGGCGCAGGTCAACGGGCGCGCCACGCTGCCGTGGGCGGAGCGGATCGAGCTCGACCTGTACTACATCGAGCACCGCTCGCTCGCGCTCGACCTGCAGATCCTGAAGCGCACCATGGCGATGGTGCTCGGCGGCTCCGATCTCTACAAGGGCGCGGCCGGCGGCTGGGAGGGCAAGCTGTGATGCAGGAGGATCCCGCTCACCCCGCGGACCCAACAGACTGTGCCCCCCTGGCGCCGGAGACCCCCGCGCGCCCGGCGATCCTGCTGACCGGTGCGGGCAAGCGCTACGACATCGTCTCCTGCTTTGCCCACCTGACGACCACGATCGTCGCCGACCCAAGTCCGCTCGCCCCGGCGCAGTATGCCGCGCAGGTGCGCGCCTCGGTCCCGTTGATCGAGGACCCCGGTTATGTCCCCGCGCTGCAGGCGCTGTGCGAGGAGCATTCTGTCGGCGCGGTCCTGCCGCTCACCGATCTCGACATCGAGGTGTTGGCGCACGCATGCGCCACGGGCCGGCTGCCGGCGCTGGTGCCGGCGCCGGAGGTCGCGCGCGCGACCTACGACAAGTACGAGACCCATCTCCTGCTCGAGCGTCTCGGCCTGCCCTCGCCGCCGACGGTCCTGCCCGACGGCGAGGGTGAGCTCGACGCGCTGCGCTATCCCGTGATGGTCAAGCCCCGCCGCGGCTCGGGCGCGCGCTCGATCCACCTCGCCCACGACGCCGCGCAGGCACGCTTCTTCGTCGATTACGTCGAGGAGCCGACGATGATCCAGCGCACGATGAACGGCCCCGAGCTGTCGATTGACTGCCTCGGCGACCGCGACGGGCGCTGCCTGAACGCGATCCCGCGCACGATGCTCGAGTCCCGCGGCGGCGAGTCGATCAAGGGGCAGGTCGTCCGCGACGGCGAGCTGATCGAGCTCGGGCAGCGCGTGATGGAGGCGCTGCACGTTCGCGGCCCGGCGACGATCCAGGTGTTCCGCGACCCCGAGCTCGGCGTGAGGATCACCGACGTCAACACGCGCTTCGGCGGCGCCTTCCCCGCGCCCGCCTACGCCGCGCTGCCCGGGCGCACCTATCCCGAGTTGATCGTCGCGCTCGCGGCCGGCGAGCGGATCGAGCCCCACGTCGGCGAGTTCCGCGCGGGAATCATGTTCACCCGCTACTACTGGCAGCTCGAGCTCGACGAGCAGCTGCGGCCGACCGCGCGCGAGATCGTCCCCGGCGGTCCGGCTATGCCGAGGTAGATCAGGTCCCGTTACGCCGAGGTAGATCAGGTCCCGTTACGCCAAATAGATCCGGCTGCGCCGAGGTGGATGCCCGCGCAGCTAGAATCAGAAGCCTGTGAACCCAGTGCTCGCCGATCCGCCGGCTGTCGCAGACCCCGAGCAGCCATCCGCGCAGGCACCCGGCTCCGCGCCGCCCGGCGCGTCGTCCACGTCATCTGCGCCGCTCGACGCGGTGCAGGCCGCGCCCGGGCCGAGCTGCGCAAACTGCGGCGCGGCGATGGCTCCCGGCCAGGAATGGTGCCTGCAGTGCGGGTCCGGCGCTCCCGGGAGCCTCGACGCGAGCGGCCCGAGCTGGCGCTCGGCGGCGGCGATCCTCACTGCCACCGCCGTGCTTGTGCTCGGCGCGGCCGCGGCCGCCTACGCGGCGCTGAACAAGGAAGGCTCGCGCAGGGCCACCCCGACGGTGCTCGCCGTCGCGACGACCCCGACCGCGGCGACGCAGACACCCACGACCCCGATCACGCCGACGCCCACGCCGACGACGCCGGGAGCATCGGCGACCCCCACGCCGAAAGCCTCCGAAACGCCGCCCGCGGCCAACCCGTTGGTCTCCACGGGCACGGCGAAACCGCCGAAGATCCCGCTCACGGCGCCCACGCCGAAATCCTCGGGTACGACCACCAGCACCCCCGCGAGCCCCAG
The DNA here is from genome assembly GCA_963774785.1 of uncultured Solirubrobacterales bacterium. Taxonomy (GTDB): domain Bacteria; phylum Actinomycetota; class Thermoleophilia; order Solirubrobacterales; family Solirubrobacteraceae; genus Palsa-744. The sequence goes on from CAVZGH010000001.1 coordinate 601,165, forward strand.
CAGCAAAGAATCGACTCCCACGACGACCACGCCGGCGGCCGGCGGCGAAGGGGGCGGCGAAGCCGCGACCGAACCGCAGCCCACCGCGATCGTGCTCGATCCGACCGCGGCCAAAACCTACAATCCCTACGCTTACCCGGCGAGCGAATTCGGCGATCCCAGCCTCGCGATCGACGGCGACACCTCGACGGAATGGACGGCCCAGGTCAACCCGGCGGTGGCGCCGAAAATGGCGGAGGGGTTGGCAATCGATCTGAACAGCCCCCAGCGCCTGTCGGCGATCGAGCTCGTCACCTCGACCCCCGGGATGAGCATCCAGGTGTACGGCGCCAAGACAAGCACGCTGCCGACCTCGATCACCGACCCCTCATGGGTGCAGCTGACGCCCTACCTGACGGTGAAGAAGCACCACGAGCACATCAAGCTGCAGGACTCCGGGAAAGGGTTCCGCTTCATCACGCTCTGGATCAGCAAGGCCCCCGCGGCGGCGAGCCATGTCAGCGTGAACGAACTCGAACTGTTTCCGGCGAAGTAGCGCCGTTCAGCCCGCGCGCTTGGCGGGGCGTTTGGCAGCTGCCCGTTTTGCCGCCGTCCGTTTCGCGGCAGGGCGTTTTGCGGCAGGGCGTTTCGCGGCGACCGCGCGTGGCTTGGCCCAGACCTCGTCGAGGAACGCGGCGATCTCGTCCGTCAGGCGCTCCGGTTGCAGGCGCAGCTCGACGAGCGAGTCGGCTTCCAGCAAGCGCCCGTTCGGGAGCTCTTTCGCGAGCATCCCCGCGTCGGAGAAAGGGTGCACGGGATCGCGATGGTGCCCGAGCACGAGCGCGGGCATCTGGAAGGTGCGGCGCTCGCTGCGGTGGGGCGCGATGCGTCCGAAGAACAACCCCTGGATCAGAGCGCCCCCGGGGCCGGGTTCCTGGCGCACGAGATCGAGCACGACGTTGCCGTAGTGGGGCAGCAGCCGCCGCGGCACCGCGCGCGTGCCGCGCGCGAGCAGCTTCATCGCGGGCTCGCCGAACGTGAGCGCGAGGAGCAGGGGGGTGAAGGTCAGCGCGCTCGGCAGCAGTCCGTTGTCGAGCACGGGCATCTCGATCACCATTCCGCGCAACCGTTCCGGCGCCGAGGAGGCGATCTCCAGCGCCGCGTTCGCGCCCAGCGAGGTGCCCATCACGACCGCCTGCTCGAGCTCGAGGTGGTCCATCAGGCCGACGATCTGCTCGCCGAAGATGCTCATCGAATAGCGCCACATGTCGCGCGGGCGATCGGACTGACCGTGGCCGAGCAGGTTGACGGTGATCACGCGGTTGCCGCGTGCGGCGAGGTCTTCGGCGAGCGGGCGATGCATTTCCTGAGAGAGCAGCAGCCCGTGGACGAGGATCACCGGACGGCTCGCCGCCGGCGCGCTCTTCGCGGTCCGCCCGCGCGCGCCGCCCCGGGTAACGGCCGCCGGCCCACCGCCGTATTCGGTGTAGGCGATGCGCTGGCCCTTGAAGCGGAATGAGGACATCTCAGGCTCCTACTCTACCGGGGTCTACACACTCGAGCCCGGGCGGTTTCCGTGGATCGCCCGGGCTCGATGGTGTCCCTCCCTATCCCCCTCCTACGACCTTCCGCAGGCCGGTTGGCAGGTAACCGCCGGCGGATGATCTCCTCTATAAACCCATCCACTACACAAAAGATGCGGTCTCTCTGAAAACGGACTGGCGCCCGCTCCCGTGGGACGCTAGGTTTGGATGGAGACTTCTATTCGCCAGGCATTCCCAGGAGGAGATCCATGGCCAAGCAGCCCCGTATCCTCGCCGGACAAACCGTCGCGATCACCGGCGGCGCACGCGGCATCGGCCGCGCGACCGCCCAGGCGTTGCTGCGTCAGGGTATGAGGGTCGCGATTGGCGACGTGGATCGCGAGGCGGCCGAGCAGACGGTGCGCGAGCTCGGCGGTCCCGGCGACGCGCCCCGGCCGAGCGCGATCGCACTCGGGCTCGACGTCACCGAGCGCGAGTCGTTCACAGCCTTCCTCGACACCACCGAAGAGCAGCTCGGTCCGATCGACGTGCTGATCAACAACGCGGGAATCATGCCGCTCGGGCGCTTCATCGACGAGGACGACCTGACGGCGCGGCGGATGATCGACATCAACCTCCACGGGGTGATCCTCGGCACGAAGCTCGCGCTCGCGCGGATGGTCCCACGCGACCGCGGACACATCGTCAACATCGCCTCGCAGGCCGGCAAGTTCGGCGCGCCGGGCGGAGCGACCTACTCGGCGACCAAGCACGCGGTCGTCGGGCTGTCCGAGGCGGTGCGCGGCGAGCTGCGGCTGATGGGCGCGCACATAGACCTCAGCTTCGTGATGCCCTACGCGGTAAACACCGAACTGGGCTCGGGCCTGGCGGAGGTCCGGGGCCAGCACAACCTCGAGCCCGAGCAGGTGGCCGACGCGATCGTCGAGGCGCTCCAGCAGGGGCTCGTCGAAGTGTGGGTCCCGAAGTCGACCAAGCGCACCTACCAGCTCGGCACGCTGCTGCCGCGGCGCCTGTCCGAGGGTCTCGGCCGGGTGATGAAGGCCGACCGCCTGCTGGCCGACGCCGATGTGACGGCGCGTCGCGAGTACGAGCTGCGCGCGGCACAGTCCGAGCCGGGGTTGCCGCCGGCGCCCGAGCAGGCGCAGCTCGTGGAGCGCGCCGGCGAGTAGAACGCGGCGCCTTTCTTCAGTAAACGCGCGCCCGAGGGAACGCAACGCCCGAGCGCCGAGCCGCAAAGGTTGAGGGGGAAGGGTCCACGATCGTCCCTCGCGCGCAACTCCCGCGAGCGCGAGCGATTCAGTTCTGGGTGAGCCACTCCGCGATCGTGCGACCGACCAGTGGTCCCTGGTCCTCCTGGAGGAAGTGCGAGGCGTTCTCGATCACGCGCGGCGGCGGCTGTCCGATCGCGGCCGCGAAGCTCTCGCCCACCGTCAACGGCAGCACCGGGTCGGAGTCCGCCCACAGCATCAGCGTCGGCCGGCTGTCCACGCGTAGCGCCTCCAGCACGCGCGCGCCCTCCGCGGCGCCGGGCTCCGCGGGCCTCTGCGGGATCAGCAGCGGGAAGGCGCGCGCGCCGGCCTTTGCCTCGACGCTCGGAAACGGCGCGTCGTAGGCGGCGATCACCTCCTCGCCCGGATCCTGCTTGCAGGCGCCGCGCACGAGCATCCCGACCGGCAGATCCTCGGTGCGCGCGACGAAGTCGCGGAACGCGTTCCAGGCGTCGGTCATGCGCTGGTGGCCAGTGAACAGGCCCGTGTCGAGGACCACGATCCGCGCGATCCGCCGCGGCTGCTCGACCGCGAGGCGCAGCCCGATCGGACCGCCCCAGTCATGCACTACGACCGTCGCCTCGCGCAGGTCGAGCTCCTCGAAGAGGCTCGCCGTATGCGCGACATGGCGGTCGTAGGAATACCAGCCGATGTCCGTCGGCTTGTCCGAGCGGCCGAAGCCGGCGAGGTCGGGGGCGATGCAGCGAAAGCCCGCGTCGCGCACGGGCGGCAAGACATTCCGCCACAGAAACGACCACGTCGGCTCGCCGTGCACGAAGACCACCGGGGCGCCGTCGCCCTCGCCCTCGTCGAGATGGGCCAATCGCAGACCCTCGACCTCGCGATAGCGAGACTCGAAGGGGAAATCGGGAAGCCCCTCCAGCAATTCGTCGGGAGTGCGCACGGCGTCGGGCATGTGTCGATCCTATTCGCCTGCGGCGGTCTTAGACTCCCACATCTAACGAGGCGACGAGAAAGGGTGAAGATCTTCATGAATGTCCTGACCAAGCTGGACCAGGCCCGCGCCGAATGCAACGTGCTCGAGCACCCGTTCTACGCGCGCTGGAGCGCCGGTGAGCTGAGCGGCGCGGAGCTCGCGTGCTACGCGGGCGAGTACCGCCACGCGGTCATCGCGCTGGCCGAGGCCTCCCGCGCGGCGGCCGCGAAGGCCGGCGCGGCCCACGCGCGCGGATTGTGCGCCCACGCCACGGAGGAGACCGCGCACGTGGAGCTGTGGGACGACTTCGCCGCGCGCGCGAGCGGCGCGAGGGCGTCCGGTGTGACCGCGTCCGGCGCCGCGGCGACCGGCGGCGCGCCGGACGGGGAGCACGAGCCGGCCGCGGCGCAGGGCGTCCCGCCGGCCATCGCGCAAGATACCCAGCCGCCGGCCACGGCGCAGGACGCGCCGCTGGCGCAGACGCGCGCATGCGTCCGGGCGTGGACCGCGGGCGAGGATCTGCTCGAGCACCTCGCGGTGCTCTACGCGATCGAGGCCGGCCAGCCACAGATCTCGACGACGAAGCTCGAGGGTCTCATCGAGCACTACGGCTACAGCGAGGAAGGCCCGGCGCTCGAGTACTTCAAGGTCCACGAGCTGCGCGACGTCGAGCACGCGCGCGAGGCGGGAGCGTTGATCGAGGAGCTTCTAGCCGAGCACGAAGATCCCGAGGCACAGGCCGAGCGGATGCTCGCGCGAGCGCGTGCGGCGCTACAGGGGAATTGGGAGCTGCTCAGCGGCGTGGAAGCTGCGCGTTAGCCCGAGAGCCGCCAGGCGAACAGGACGGCGGCGACCGATGTCGCGAGGTTGAGGCTCGAAACCCCGGCGCGCATCGGGATGCTGACGCTTGCCTGCGCGCGCGCGCGCAACTCGTCCGAGAGGCCGTAGCGCTCGGTGCCGAACGCAAGCACCGCGCGCGGCGGCAGCTCGCCGGGCCGCAGCGGCTCGCCCTCGGGGTCGATCGCGAGCACGGGCCGGTCGCGCTCCGGCATGCTGGCCGCGCGCACCTCGTCTGCGCGCTCCGTGGCTTCCGCGTCCTCCATGCCCCCTGCGGCCTCCGCGTCCTCGAAGCCCCGCGCGGCCCACGCCGGTCCCCCCCGATTCAGCAGCGCCAGTCCCTCCAGGCGCGCGACGGGCAGCGCATAGTGCAGCCCCGCCCCGCCGCGCAGCGCGTCGGGGTTCCAGGGGTCGTGGCTGCCGGTGCTCAGCACGCCGGCCGCGTCGGCGGCGGCGGCGACGCGCACGCAGGCGCCCATGTTGCCGAGGTCGCGCGGGTCCTCGAGCAGGATCAACGGCGCCGCGCGCCGATCGGCGAGCATCGCCGCGGGCTCGCCCATGCGGCGGTGGGCCAGTGCGATCACGCCCGTCGCCGGCGGCAACGGGGCGAGCTGGGCGAAGACCTCAGGTGCGACCGGCCGCGCGAGCTCGCGCAGGCGTGCGGAAAGATCCGGGGCGAGCGTCCCCGCGAGGCGCTCCAGGGGGGCCTCGGTGGAGACGACGACCTCCAGCAGCGGCGCGTCGAAGCGCAGCGCGTGCTTGAGCGCGTGGAACCCTTCGAGCACCGCGAGCTCTGAATCGCGCCGCGCGCGGCGAAAGCGCGGGATCAGCGATCCGTCTGCTGAGGCGCGGTTAGACATGGCGCGATGATCGCAGTTCGCGCGCGCGGCGAGACGTGAGCGACCGGCGCGGTCCGCGCCGGTCGCTGACAGGAAAATAGACCCAGATTCCAGCAAGTTGCGTATTTTCAACGGCCCGCGCAGGCCCGCAACGCGGGCACGGAGGTCGCGCCATCCGTGTGAGCTCACGACGCCGAGGCGAGCTCGCGCAGCACCGATCGCGCCGCGTTGTAGCCGTTCATCCCGTGCGCGCCCGCGCCCGGCGGGGTCGCCGCGGAGCAGATGTACACGCCTGGGATCCCGGTGGCGTAGGGGTCGCGCGCGAGCCGCGGGCGGATCACGGTCTGCAGCGGTGTGTTCGCGCCGGTGATGATGTCGCCGCCGAGGAAGTTCGCGTTGTCGTGCTCGATCTGGCTCGGCGAGCGCACGGACATGGCGAGGATCCGCTCGCGCAGGCCCGGGGCGAACCGTTCGATCTGGTCGAGCAGCGCCGCGGTCGCGTCACCGGTATAGCCGCTCGGCACGTGCGCGTAGGCCCACACGGGGTGGACGCCGTCGCGCGCGCGCGAGGGGTCGGCGAGCGACTGCTGGCAGACAAGCACGAACGGGCGCTCGGGCATGCGCCCACGGTTGATCGCGCGCTCGCCCGCGGCGATCTCCGCGAAGGACCCGGCGGCGTGCACCGTCCCCGCGCGGCGCGCGGCCGCGTTCCTCCACGGCACGCCCCCAGCGACGGCGAGGTCGACCTTGAACGCGCCCGGCCCGTGCCGGTAGCGGCGGTAGGCCCGCGCGACGCGCGCCGGCAGCCGTGCGCCCGCGAGATCGGCGACCGCACTGGGCGCGAGGTCGAGCACAATCGCATCGGCGCGGGGAAGCTCTGCCAGCGAGCGTACGCGCCGTCCCGTCTCGATCCTCCCACCGTGCTCGCGCACGACCGCGGCGAGCGCATCCGAGATCGCGCGCGAGCCGCCACGCGCGACCGGCCAGCCGTAGCGGTGCCCGGCGCAGATGAGCGCGATCCCGACCGACGCGCTCAGCGGCCGTGTCAGCGGCGCGAACGCGTGCGCGGCGCAGCCGCCCCACAGCGCCTTCGCCTGCTCGCCTCTGAACCCGCGCGCAATCCCACTCGCCGGCAGCGCAGCCGGCAGGCCAAAGCGCGCGAGCGCCAGCGGGTGGCGGGGGACGTGCAGGAGCGGCCGCATGATGTCCTCGCCGAGCGCGTCGAAGCGCCGCGCGGGGGGGCCGAAGAGGCGCTCCCAGGCCGCGCCGTCCGCGCCGAGTCCCGCACGCGTGTCCGCGAGCGAACGCAGCATGACCGCCCCGTCTCCGTCCTCGTCGCCGTCGAACGGGTGCGCGAGGTTGACCTCGGGCCAGCACCACTGCAGCCCGTGGCGCTGGAGGTCGAGCCCGTTCAGCGCGGGCGCGCCGACCGCCATCGTGTGCACGGTCGAGCAGTCGTCGTGCAGCAGGCCGGGCAGCGTCAGCTCGCTCGTTGTCGTGGCGCCGCCGATCCGCTCGCGCGCCTCGAGCACGGTCACCCGCACGCCCGCGCGCGCGAGCCACGCGGCGCACGCGAGGCCGTTCGGGCCGGAGCCGACGACGATCGCCTCGCTCATCTTGAGGGTGGATGCCCAGTCGTGGCGTCGGTGTCGCTCGCGGACGGATGCTCGTTCATGGGTGGGCCTCTCTTGCCGATGATGCCGGTCACATCGCGGGTGTCGCGACCGTCGACCGGGAGGACGCGTCGGTCGGCCGGATCACCTCGACCGGGAACGCGTCGTCCCCGCCGAGCCACGGCTGCCGCCTGACCATCTCGGCGACCTCGACGTAGCCCTCCTCGATCAGGCCGCTCGCCGCGTCGTGGATGCGGTAGCGCTGGCGTTGGGTCTGCATCGGCTGAGACTCGATCATCACCACGCGCAGTTCGCCGGTCGCATATTTGCAGCGCTCCTGCACCGCCGCCAGCAGTTGCTCGTTGTGGAAGTGGCCATCGCCGAAGTTGTAGCCGAGCACGACGCCGGCGAGGACCTCGCCCTCGCGCACGTGGTAGCGCTCGACGTTCGCGATGTCGTTGTCGACCGCGCGCGCGAGCAGGCCGTTCAGCGCGCGCCCGTGCGCGTGCATCGAGCGGAACGCGAGGCCCTTGCACATCAACAGCTCGGCCGTGTCGCGGTCATAGAATTTCACCAGCTGCTCGACGGCGACGGGGGCGGCCTTTACGATCGCGCTGTCCAGCTTTGCCTCGGCGCCCGACTCCTTCAGAAACAGCCATTGGCTGGTCGCCCAGTTGCCGGCGTAGTAGCGCATCGAGGGCAGGAACGAGACGAGGTCGGGGCGCAGGTTGCCGAGCACCGGGATCCCGACGCAAGTCACGGCGAGGATCGCGATCAGCAGCGGATCGTCGAGCTGCGACAGCGGCACGCCGCCGTAGTGGCCAAACAGGAAGAGGATCCCGAAGATCATGAACACGTTCCACTCCAGCGGCACCGCCAGGGGAAACGTCGAGAAGATGTGCACGTGGAACAGCACCATCCCGACTACCGCGATCGTCAGCAGCGGACCGCTCGGCGCGACGAGCAGCAGCAGCGGCAGCGTGAGCTCCGTAACCGTTCCCATGTGCGCGGCCAGCGCGCCGGTCGCGGAGGGCAGCAGGTCCTCGGGGTGGGCGCGCCACAGCCGGCGCTTGAACGCGCGCGAGCGGTTCCAAGGGGTGTTGCTGATCATCACCGTCACGACGAACGGGAAGTGGCGGTTCAGCTTCGAGGACGCGGCGCCCCACCAGATGCACACGAACACGATCTGTGCGCCGGCGAGCAGGTCGGAGAAGGGGAACAGGAAGAGGATCATCAGATTCCCGTAGATCTCCGCGCGCGCGGCGAGGAACGGGACCTTGTCGCGCAAGCCGAGCAGGATCCCGAGCGCGAGCAGCACCCCGACCGCGGCCGGTTGCAGGCGCCCGGCGGGCGCCCCGGTGGCCGGGCTCGTGCCGCCCACGAGCAGGTAGACGGCCGCCGCGAGCAGCCCCGCGTAGAGCGCGACGTCGAGCCCCGTGCGCCGCGTGCCGCGCGTCAGCGGCACCCTGCCCGGCCAGGGCGGCAGGCGGATCGTGCCGGGGCGCAGCCAGTAGAGCACGCCGCCGATCATCGGCGAGAAGCGCAACGTCAGCGGCATCGAGCCGGCGCCGAGGCCGAGCACCTCCCACAGCATCGTCCACACGACCGCCTTCTCGAACACGATCGGTTCCGTCCACCACCTCCCCAGCTCGCCGAGCCCGCCGAGGCCGGGGGTCGTCGCGGAGATCACGAGCAGGCCGCCGAGCCCGTAGAGGACGATCTTCGCGATGTACAGCAGGAACACCGCATAGGGCGTGCCGAAGCCGTTCAGCGCCCAGTCCTGCGCGAGTGGCTTGATCCGCTCGAGGTGGCTCAGCCGCTTCCACTCCTCCAGCTCGACCGGCGGCTCCGCCGGCGCGATGAATCCCATCCCGCCTCCCCTGTCTCCGGTTCTTCTCCGCCCTCACTCTGACAGCTAGGTCACGGCAGTCCGGCGGGCCATCTCCTGTAAAGCCTAGCTCGCTCCATGCCGCTCGCCGTGACGGTCCCTTCGTGGGGTTTGTGCCCGGCGCATCACATCCCGGCGTATTCGTCGTGGCGGCGGATCCAGCTCGGCTCCGAGCCCTGCTCGTCGCGGCCGCGCGGCGTGCGGTCGAGCAGGCCGTAGTAGGGCATCGCGAGCTCCAGGCCGCGCGCGCTCGCGATGTACGTCCGGTAGACGTCGCCGTCCGAGCGCGCGTAGACGCTCAGGCCCGGACCCTCGGTGACGTAGCCGCTCGCGTCGGTCCCGCACATACGGGCGTTCTGCTCGACCGTGACCGGGATCTCGCCTTCGAGGAACGGTTTCAGCTGCTGGGGCGTGTTCAGGAAGCCGATGTCGCGGTTGAAGTCGCTGCCGGCGCTCGAGACCCAGTCGATGTCCCAGCCCATCCGCTCTTTGAAGGCGAGCAGCTTGTCGATCGGCGCGCGCGAGGCGAGCAGCAGCGTCGTGTCCTTGGCCTGCAGATGGACGACCTGGGGGTCGAGCGTGTCCGCGATCGATGAGCAGACCGGGCAGCCAGCGCTCCAGTCGGGCCCGAACATGAAGTGGTAGACGAGCAGCTGGGAGCGACCGTCGAACAGCTCGGCGAGGGTCTTCGTGCCGGCGGCGGTCTCGAACAGGTAGTCCTGCTCGACCGGCACCCACGGCAGCTCGCGCCGCTTGCGGGCCAGCTCGTCGCCGCGGCGGGTGAGCTCCTTCTCCTGCGCCAGCAGCTCATCGCGCTGCTCCTGCCACTGCTCCTGCGTGCCGATCCGGCGCTCTGTCATCGACGTTCACCTCCTGTTTGTGGTTCCGATCTACGATCGCTCCCGCCGGTGGAACTCGAGCGCCCGCTCCAAGTAGGAGACGGCGAGCGTGATGATGTCGATACGGGGTTCCATCTTTCTTGGCTTGGCTTTGCGGAATCTACCCCTTGATCAAGACGCCCGCGGCAATCGAAGAATGGAATTGCCAGCGCCAGCTGGCTGAACCAGGTCGAGATCTTCTTCTCGATCATCTACCGGCGCCCTACTCGAGCACGGCATCTTCTTCAGCGAGGAAGACCTCGCCGAGCAAATGCTCGCGTTCATCGAGACCTACAACCAAACCGCCAAACCCTTCAAGTGGACCTACACCGGCAAGGTCCTCGAGGCATGACCAACGAGCTTCACGAACGTACCGCTGTCTAGATCGTCGTCTGACTCTCGCGATGAGGACCCGCACGTGGATGCTGCAGTCGCGCCAGCTCCCTAACAAGTTGGTCAATCTCGGTGCAGCACTCACCGGCTCGCCGAAGGCATCCGTTGGCCACGTAGTGATCGAGCTGATCGCGCACCAGCGCCAGCTCTCGACCGACTAGCGCAAGCGTGCGGACCTTCGTGGCTCCCCCGCTCGGCGCACTGGATCGGGCGACTCGGGATGGCTCGGGGGACCGCCCATCGAGAGTCTGTTTCGAATCAGGACAATCAGTCACGGTAAACTCCTGGGTACGTAGGAGGAAACTACGTATGTTTCATTGCACAATAGAGGTCGTCCGAAGCTTTTGTCAAACTACGTTCCATGCCCAGCCCTCCAAAGCGAGTGACGCTGCAGCTCGGGGACTCCATAATCGATTGCCCGAGCCACGGAACGTCGATGAACTTGCCCATCGCCGCCCTGAGGCGATTGGACGCCATGGCTGTGGAGGCGCGGTTCGCGCGGGCAAGCCGAAACGAACTGCTTGCGGCGCTGATCGCTACGGCGCCGATAGACGTTGCGGGATTGGAAAAGCTGGTAAACGAGTATCGCCGTCTCCGGATCAGCGACGTGCTTCCAGAGACGGGACCAGGTGACAGCGTGGTTGTGCCCATGCGCAAGCCAGGGCGCCCTGGCGCACAGAGCGCTTAGATCGCTGCCTTCTTGGCCCCGTGGGCTACCTGGAGGTGGCGCTGGCAAGCGCGCTTTCTCCCGCTCGCCGATCCCGCCGCCGAGGCACTGGAACGTCTGCAGGCTCGTGGCGACTACACCTCACGCGAGGGCTACGTGTTCTGCCCTCGCCTCGGCCGGCGCCTCGACCCCTCCGCCGTCCGTCGTCGTTTCAAGGCCGCGCGCGCGACGCCGCCGGGCTGCGCCCGCTGTGCTTCCATGCCCTGCGTCACGCCGCCGGCAGCCTGATCGCCCGGCACGCCGATGCGCGCTTCGTGCAGGAGTTCCTCGGGCACTCGCGGATCACGACCACGGAGCGCTACATGCATGCCAAGGCTCGGCCCGAGGATCTCGAGCGGGTCAATCTGGCGTTTGCGGCTGGGTCATCGAGCAGCCAGGCGGAGACGAAAGCCGGCCGCTGATCATCGTGCCCCACGCTCCGCCATTTGTACGTGGCGGATGCGTACTGGCAGAGGTTGGCAGAGAGTGGCAGAGAGTGGCAGAGTAAGGATCTTCCCCGGCAAGCTCGCCACTGACTCCCACAATGGGCGACAAGGCAGACAACAAAGGAAGGGGACCAATGGCGGACTTGGCGGAACGACTCGGTAGGGCAACCGAGCAAATCGAGCTTGACCAAGCTGAGCTCGCGCGCTTGCTCGGGACGAATCCACGCACCGTGTCGCGCTGGCTCTCCCGGCAGACCGCCCCGCGCCCCGATGCTCGCGAGCGGCTACTGGAGCTGATCGTGGTCCTCGAGAAGGTCTCGGGCGTTCTACGACCCGAACCGGCCCACGACTGGCTGTTCACCCCCAACGACTCACTCGAGCATCACAAGCCCGTCAACCTGCTGCGCACGGGCGAGCTCCGACGTGTGTCGAGCACGATAGACGCGATGTCCGAGGGCGTCTTCGTCTGAGCGCGCGTGTCGAGAGCATGGATCATGGGGGCCAGTGGCATGGCCAAGTGCCTGGTCAACCGCCCGGCTATCCGCTAGCATCTACTACGCCAAACCTAGAGCACGCCATCAGTGCCGCGACGAGCGAGGGGACTATGCCAAAGCTCCGTTCAGCCCCACAAGAAGCCCACCGCAAGGCCGTCGAGTCGAGCATCGCCGATGTCGTCGGGTATCTACAGGAGGTGCTTGGACAGAAGCTGGTCGCGCACATCGCCGGAGTGGCCGACCCCAGAACGGTCGCGCGCTGGGCAGCTGGCGAGCGCGCCCCCCGGGCAGAGCACGAGCAGCGTTTGCGCTGCGCCTACCAGACGTTCCAGCTCCTGCTCGCCGAGGAGTCTCCCCACACGGTCCGCGCGTGGTTCCTCGGCCTGAACCCGCAGCTCGAAGACCAGTCCCCAGCGCAGAGCATTCGCGAAGGAGACTTCCGTGACGTGCTCGTGGCCGCCAAGGCATTCCTCGCCGGGGGATGAGGGGCACCCAAAAGACCGAAGATCGAGGATTGCTTGTATACTTCAGAGCACGATATCCCCAGTCACTTCGCTGGCTGGGCGCGAGGCCCGGCCTAGTGCCGGGCCTCAGCTTTTTTCGGGGCGCCACTCCCGTGGCCGGTGAATCTGCCCCTTGTGGTCTTGCAATGTAAGGGGCAGTTGAGCGGCGCTGAGCGCTCCGTGCCGTATCGGCCTCATGCCATCCACCGAAGCGATCAGCCGCGCGGCAGGACGAGGGCTCGGCGCGAGCAGCACGATCTTTACGCCCAGCTCGGCTCGTGCCATGCGCACGGGTTCGACCAGGTCAGTGTCATTGGTGACGACGGCGGCGAGCTCATACCGCTCACGAAACGCGTCCATCAGCAGGTGCGCGCCGAGGTTCACGTCGGAGCCCTTCTCCTCACGGTAGACCACGCGCTCCCGTGGACCGGGGGTGGCGCAGCCCGGCGTGGCGCACGGTGTCTCGCGACGCATCCATCGCTCCTGCGTTTGAAAGTTGCCGTAGACCGGCTCGACGCCTGTAGCGGCCAGCGCACGTAGATAGCTCTGCTGCCGGCGATGCTGGTTGGCATTGTCGGGCTCGCTGCTGACACGTGCGGTGAAGTACTTCACCTCGGCGATGTCGTCGTTGGGCAGCAGCAGCTCCGCCAGCTTCCGGACATCGAGCCACTTGCAGTCAGGGAAGCGCCAGCGCAGCGCACTGTAGTAGAGATTGAAGCCGTCAACATAGACGTTTGCCTTCATCCGCGCAACCTACTGCGCTCTCCGTACGGCCGCCTCGATCTCGTCGCGCAGGAAGATCCAGCGCCGGCCGAGCTTGCGGCCGGGAAGCAGACCGCGCCGCGCGTATTCGAGGACCGTCGAGAGTGGCAGGTGCAGCAGCTCGGCGACGTCACGGCCGTCGAGAACGTCTTCGCGCGTCAGCCGGGGATGGGATGGGATGGATGTCGGGATGGTGCTCATCGACCTTTGGGCGGAGAAGTGGCTCTCCGGGGTTAACGACCGTGAGCCGCCCGAAACGGCCAACGAATTAATCGACTGCCACTCCGTCTGAGCGGCGATCCCGGTGGCCCGCCTCGGCTCTGACCAAGCCCCCGGCGCCCGTCAACTGTCTTCGGCAGCGGCCCAAACTCGTCGCCGTCTCGACCCACAGCACGCGACACCGGCGCTGTCTGGGCACCACGCGTCGCTTCGCTCCGCCTTCCAGAACAGACCAGATGCACGGCCCTGCGACGGCACCGCGAGCGCTGTGCAAAGTCGGTGGCCGCTTTGAGGTGCTGGCGGTCAATTAACCGTGTGATGACTGCGGCGAGCATAGGTGCGTCCCGAGGCGGCGGTTACGCGCGCTACTTGGAGAGCAAGACGGTGGAGCCGGAGCGCGGGGACTACTACCTGACCCCGGACGGCGAGATGGCGCAGGCTTCCGGCCGGTGGCTTGCCGATGCCGAGACGCTGGAACGGTTGGGGGTCCAGGCTGGCGAGCTGGTCGATGGCGCGGACTTCATCGCGCTGATGGAGGGCCGCCACCCCGGGACAGGCCGTTGGCTACGACCAGAGGGCGCCGGCGGTGGTCGGATCGACGTGACGTTCAGCGCCCCGAAGTCCGTCTCGACGGTGTGGGCGCTCGGCGATCCGTGGCAGCGTGAGCAGATCGAGCAGGCCCACGCCAGGGCGGTCGAGCAGACGGTCCTCTACCTGCGAGAGCGGGTGCCGGTCGTGCGCCGCCGTTACAGCGGGCAGGTCGTGGAGGAGCAAGCCAAGGATGTGATCGCGACCGAGTACCGGCACGCCACCGCCCGCGGCGTTTCGGGCGCGCAGGCGCCGGACCCGCAGCTGCATAGCCATGTCGTCGTCACTGGCGCTGTCCGGGAGGACGACCGGATCGTGGCGGTCGCGTCACGGCCGATCTTTCGTTCTGCTCGGGAGCTGGGCGCGTTCTACCGCTCCGCGCTCGCCGACGAGCTCATACGGGAGGGGTACGCGATCGAGCAGGGCACCGGCAAGGATGGCCGGTACTTCGAGATCGCCGGTGTCCCTCGCGAGCTGTGCGAGGCGTTCTCCGCGGAGCGCGCGATCGAGGATCGGGTCGAGGCGAAGCTGACCGAGCAGCACGCCGTGTTCGAGGAACGCGACCTTCGCGCTGTCGTGCTGGAGCAGGCCGCCGGCGAGATGGCACCCGATCAGGCACTCGGCATAGCGCGGGAGATGGTCCGCGATCGACGGGTACTGACTCTGGAGGGTGGACGGATGACGACTCTCGCGGTGCGTGCTCGGGAGCAGGCGATCGAGCGTCGCGCTACCCAGCTCGCCCGGCCCGCGGGCCGGGACGTCGGCGAGATCACCCGCGAGGACGCCGCCCGTGAGGTCGCCGAGCGCATCGGCGGACCCCTCAGCCCCGAGCAGCACCACGCGCTCGAAGTCCTCACTGGCCCCGAGCGTGCCGCGGTCCTCGTCGGCCCAGCCGGGACCGGCAAGGGAGTCGTGATCGATGCCGTCGCCCGCGCGGAGCAACATGCCGGCCGTGAGACGATCGGGATCGCCGTATCCGGGTCCACAGCCGAGCGGCTCGGCGCTGACAGCCCTGCACTTGCCGGACGCACGCTCACCCTGGACGCGCTGGTCGCCCGAGCAAACACGGGCACCGTCCATGTGGGTCGCGACACGACGGTCATCCTGGACGAGGCGGGGATGGTCGATCACAAGCGCCTCGACGCTCTGACCGGGCTCGTGGAGCGCTCCGGGGCGAAGCTGATCGCCGTCGGCGACGGCAAGCAGCTCCCCTCGATCGGGCCCGGCGGCATGTTCGACCGGCTCTCCGACCATGCGCCCACCGCCGAACTCGCGGACATCCGCCGCACCAAGGACCCTGCCGAGCGGCGCGCATGGCAAGCACTACGCGCAGGAGAACCAGAGCGAGCGATGGCGCACTACGCCTCACGCGGCCGACTACACCTCTCCGATACCCGCGACCACGCCGCAGAGCACGCCGTACAAACATGGGCGGCGCTCACCGAAGAGTGCGATATCCGCGAGGTCGCATTGATCGCCGACGGAGCGAACACGGAGATCGACCGTCTCAACGCCCGCGCGCAACACCTACGCGCAGAGCGCGGCGAACTCGGACACCACGAGACCCCGCTACCCGACGTCCACTACGGCCTACGCGAAGGCGACCTGATCGCGTTCATCGCGCAGCACCACCCGCGAGGACAGCCACGGGTCGAGAACGGCACCCGCGGCCAGGTCACGAACATCCACGAACGGGGCGTGACCGTCACGCTCGACGGATCACAGCGCAATGCCCAGCTCGCCGGCGACGATCTGGGGTCGCTGAGGCTCGCGTACGCGCAGCACGTCTACCGTCAGCAGGGCGCGACCGTCGAGCGCTCCGTCGTACTGACCGGCGGCTGGCAGACCAGCAAGGAGACCGCCTACGTCGAGGCCACCCGCGCCCGACACGGAACCGACTGGTTCATCGCACGCGACGACCTCGGCAATGAAGGTCAGGACGCTCAACGCATCACGCGCCTCGCCCAGAAGATGACAAACAGCCGCGTGCAGACCCCATCGCTCGCGCATCCGGAGCGCACCGACTCCGGCTGGGATCCGACCCGCGATCCCCTACGGCTTCGTTCTGCCCTCTCGCCAACACGCTGGCTCGTCCGCACACCCCATCGCGACACGCCCGACCACGGCGTTGGGCGAGCACGGTAGGTACCTTGCAGTCTTGTTGCTTACGCGAAGGGACGCGACCAGCTCGACCTGCTGACTACTCGGAGCGTGTCGAGGCCGGATTCTGGGCTTCGATTTCCTCGGCCACACGGGCCACCTCGGACACCTCGACCCCGAGTGCGGCGGCGATGCGTCGGACGGTGCCCCAAGCGGGGTTGCGGCCAGCCTCGATATGACTCAACCACGTGGCGTGCAAGCCCGCTGCGTGCGCGACCGCTTCCTGCGAGAGACCATGAGCAGTCCTGATTTGCCGGATGGCTTGCCCAAGGGCCGTCTGGGGATCGGATCGTGGAGCCATGCCCGCAACCGTCGCGGGCGGAGCCGGGTCTGACCATAGAGTTGAACTCAAGTATCATGGCGGGCCGGGCGGCGGCTATCCGGAGCTCGGTCGAGGAGGCATAATGCGCGTGACGATGGCGATGGGCAAGGCAAAGGGCTTCTGTACAGCGAGGAGGTCGTACATCGGATTGTGGCTCGCAGTAGCGACCGTCCTATGGGGCTTGACGTCTGTGGCGGCGCAGGCCGCTCCAGCAAAGCGTTACGTGCTGAAGCACGGGCGCTGCAAGGCGCACTACGTGAAGCGCCGGGAGAAGGTCAAGCGGCGCGAGCACGGCAAGCTCCGGGTCGTAACGGAGACGTTCTGTGTCCACACAGCGGCGAAATCCAAGGTCCCAACTCATCATGCACATCCCTACACGCCCGCAACTCCGCCCACGCGGGCAGTGGCCTTGCACTCTCATCTGGACCCGAGCTTCGTTCAGTCACCGTCGAACCCGCTTGCCGTCACCTACGCCTACAGCGCAAGCGCGACGACGACCAACTCGGAGGGCACGACGACAGCAGAACCAAATCTGCCCGACGGTTTCCTAGACCTGTACTCAGATGGCCTGCTGGCCTGCTCGATCAACGTTGGCGGCTCGACCACGGGCGGCGAATGCCCTGTGACGTATTCGGCCACCGGCACGCACCAGGTGATCGTCACCTATAGCTCAGGGAGTCTGAGCGCGACAGAAACGTACGCGGAGCAGATCGAACCGTATGCGACCACCACACACCTAGCGTACAAATACGCGGCGGCCGGGCCGGGCGAATGGCAACTTGAACTCAGCACGAGCCTGGCCGACGCCTACGGCGCCGTTACGTTTCGCGGCGCACCCGAAGAATGCGAGATAGTCAAGGCCGAAGTCGAGGAGGCTTGCTCCTCGTCATCGGGGACTTCCAGTCTGCCTGAATGCTCGACCAAGCTGACGGACACACAGACCGGAAAACAGATCGCGACTGGAGGCCCTTCACTCACAAAGCGATTGAAACTGATCAACGGCGAAACGGAACTCGAATGGAATCCCGGCGATACAAACAGCTTTACAGTGCCCGTGACGGCGGTCGAAGAAGGTGCGATCGTCGGTCAGGCTTCGTGTACGTCCGCTGATGGGTTCGCAGGCTCATCCAGCCCTGTGGTGTCATTGACCCTCAGCCGATCATGACGGTGATGACCACAGCCGAGATCGTTGATCGCGCCGGTCGCCTGCTGGCGGACGCGGTGCCTTCCGAGTCCAAGGTGATCCTGTTCGGATCGCACGGCCGCGGTGACGCTGATGCCGAGAGCGACTTCGACTTCCTCGTGATTGAGCCGTCAGTCGTGAGCAAGGCGGCGGAGATGTTGCGCCTGCGCGCAGCGCTCGACCCGCTGAAGGTCGCTGCAGATGTCGTGGTCGTCCCACGTGAGTACGCCGAGGCATGGGGCGACGTCCCTGGAACACTGGTCCACGACGCGCTGGCAGAGGGCCGTGTCCTCGTCGAAACCTGACCTGTACGACCTTGCCGCCCGGTTCGCGCGCAAGGCCGAGAGTGATGAGGTCGCGCTCGACAAGCTTGGCGACGATCTCGACGTGCCCGATGACCTCATTGGCTTTCATGCCCAGCAGGCGCTGGAGAAGTTGCTGAAGGCGGCTCTCGCCCATGTAGGTGTTGCGCCGCCCCGGATCCACGACCTCGGCAAGCTGCTCTCCCTGCTCGTAGACGCGGGTCTGTCGCCGCCCGTGTCGGTGGACGAGGCCCGCGCCATGGTCCCGTGGGCGGTTGAGTTCCGCTACGACGACGTGCTCGACGAACGGCTCGATCGCACGGCAGCCTGCGAGGCGGTCGAGAAGATGCGTGCGTGGGTCGACGAACTGCTCGCCGGACCCCATCCTATGGCCTCTCAGTAAGCGACTTACGCGTCTGCCACCACGACCTACCTCGCGCGCGCGACGAAGCGTAAGAGTTAAATCGAGAGGCCCAACTCGCAGGCTGTCGCTGAGCAGCAGCTTCGAGCATTGACGCCGGAACGCGAATGCGAGGACGATCGCCCGTCACCGGCCAGGCCAGCGAGTGAACGAGTGACGCAATGAACTGCTCAGCTGGGGTCACGGTCGAAGTGTTCCCGACGAGCACGATGCTCGCCGTGGATCAGAGTTTCCCAACAAGCTCCTCGATGGCTTCAACGCAATTCTCCAAGTATGGTTTGTTGACCTGAATTCGCTGTCCCATTACAAGCAGTCGCCCGGGTGGCAAGCGATAGAATGGGCAGCCACGCGCGTATGCCACGACACCTGTGGTCTGAAAGTCCCTCACATCGACGAACGCTTGATCGAGCGCCGTGAAGGAAAACTTCTCTGGATGTGACGACAGGAGGCCTTTTACATCATTCCGAATGGAGCGCAACACGGCAGCATAGGCCGAGGCTGGACCCATGTACTGGGTTAGACGGTTCTTGACGATGAGGTGAGCGAGCGGCAGGTCGCGTTTGGCTTCTTCAAGTCTCGTAGCGAAGGCGTAGGTGGAGTAGATCGGCGAGGGTAGGCTGAGACCGTAAACGAGCGAGAATGCGTTCTGAATCGCGCGGCGAGAAGAGTCATCCGCCATGACGGGTAGGACCAAGCGGTCCACGGCCGAGAGTGCTATCTGGGTGTAGATCGAAAAGCTCGGGTTCGCATCGACAAAGATCGCGTCGTATTCGTCTCTGATGGGGTCGAGGAAATCTTTGACCCAATCCACCACACTTATCCACGCGTTTGTTCCCGGAATCTGTGTGTTTGCAAGCGTCGAAATTGCGTTTGCCTGCAACTCAAGAAGCGGATCGCCGCAAACAAGGTCGATATTCGCCGGAATAGCAGTGTTGTAGTCGCTTGGAGATGTGATGAAGTCGGCATGGGTAATCGCTGGCACTGAGTACGGCGCGGGGAGGCGCTCCTGGAAGTAGCCGCCAATTGTGGCGCGAGGCATCTCCCCCTGGCGCGATAAGAGATTGGTACTCCCGTTGTTTGTAAGGCCGCCGAGCAGCAACTCGGAAAGATTCGCCTGCGGGCAGGCGTCTAGGGCCAATACGCGTGCGTCGGGATGAGCATGTGCGTAGAAGCAGATCGCCTGGAAGCAGAGACTGGTCTTTCCAGTGCCTCCCTTGTTGTTCCAAAACCCATAGATCATGTGTCCTCCCATGTCGCCACGTAGTTCTCTTGAGTACGTAAGATACTCTAGCACGGCGTAAACTGCCACACAGATGTACGGAGGGGCCACATGCTTTATGCGGTCAACGATGGCCCCGCTACCGGTCGGCAGACGCGGAGGTTTGCTCCGGCCTGGGCTCGACCTAGTTCAACCTCCTGCCTGCAAGCCGCCACCTCGCCAATCCCCCGCAAAATAAGGCCCGATGTGGTACCCACCTGCGGTACCCTCCGCTCGAACCGGGTACCAAAGAGGTACCGTCTGCGCCCCAAAACCCGCCAATTTCCAGCCACTTCCAAAATGGAGCCTACCGGGATCGAACCGGTGACCTCCTGCTTGCAAAGCAGGCGCTCTCCCAGCTGAGCTAAGGCCCCAGGAGGTTCAAATATAGGGCGTGCAACGCTGGAAGAGTCGCACACGGCCGATCGCCGGCTTCACGGCCGGCACGGGTGCAAGACGCGACGTCACGGCCGTTCCGGCCGGCGCGACCTCCTGCCCTACGGATCGAAGTCGAAGCTCCGCTCCCCCGACTGCCGCTGGTCGAACCATAGCCGCTCCTGTCCAGGCGCCTCGCCGGGGAGCGCCGGCTCCTCCTCCGGCTCCTCCTCGCCGAGCCGCCCATCGAGCACGGCGCGCATGTCGAGCTCGGCGGTCTCCTGCCCGATGTGCGCGAAGTCCGACTCCCGCGCGGGGTGGTCCTCCTCGTCCGCATAGCCACGGTGCTCGTCGTCTGCCGATGCGCCTGCGTCGTCCGCCAACTCGCCTTCGCGCTCCCCGAACGCCCCCGCCTCCTCGCGCCCCTCCCCGCGCACCACGGGTCCCAGCGCATCGCGCTCCTGCCGTGCGACCTCGCCGGGATCGGCGCCGCGCAGGCGCTTGAGCTCCATGTGTTCGCGGATCGCCTCGTCGAGCAGTCCCATCTCCCCGCCAAACGATACTGCCTGCCTCCCCCGCCACCGGACTCGCCGGCGGCGCGCGGCGACTACACTTCCTTGGACCTCGCCCCGCCCCCGCGGCGCGAGCGCGGGGCTATAGCTCAGTTGGGAGAGCGCCTGGATCGCACCCAGGAGGTCGCCGGTTCGAGTCCGGCTAGCTCCATTCCTAAAGATCCCTGCATATTGACGGGTTTGACGAGGGCCCAAAGGAGGGCCGCGCGGGCGGTGTTTTGTCCAGGTGGGCGGGTCGCGAGCTCGCCACGCTCGGTCTACTCAGCCGACGGCCGGCTCCAGTCGAGGTCGCGCAGCGCCTTCAGATAGGCGAACGCCTCGTCTATCGGTGTGGGATCGAAAAGATGCGCCGGTTCGTCGCGATCCGCAGGAACGCGCCGGCGACCAGATCGAGGACCGCGAACGGCGTCCTGTCGACGAGCGTCTGATCGAGCCACGCCCTCGCCGTCTCGAAGTCGGGGTGGTCGTCACGGTGAGCCGCGAGCACCACGTTGACGTCGAGTAGCTTCAACGTAGCTTCAACGCAGCTGCGCTATCCCGCCGGCGCCACGGTCGAGCGCTTCCCCGATCGCCCTGTTCGATCGCAGGTCCACGCCCGGCAAAGGGCCGTCGCCTCCCCGGAACACGGGCACCACCACGGGCTCGCCCGCCGGTGATGGTCCGGCCAGCTCCCGCCGCAACGCATCCTCGATCACCTGGCCAAGCGTCTGATCGTGTTCGCGCGCGCGCCGCTTG
The DNA here is from genome assembly GCA_963774785.1 of uncultured Solirubrobacterales bacterium. Lineage (GTDB taxonomy): Bacteria > Actinomycetota > Thermoleophilia > Solirubrobacterales > Solirubrobacteraceae > Palsa-744. Next base: position 622,387 of record CAVZGH010000001.1, read on the forward strand.
GCCGCCACGAGCAGGTGATCGTCCACAGCAATCGTAGTGCGCATGATGCAGACGATAACGCATCACGCGCATCACAACTGCTGGCCTCGCGGGGGTGCGCGCCTTCAGGCATTTACCGCTATCGCACGCCAGCCGGTGGCCATCGGCCGCGAGAGCGCGGGCCGTGGCTGCTCCGATCCCGGAGGACGCTCCGGTGATGACCGCGACGCGGCCTCGATCTTGGTTGGTGCTCATGGGCGAGTCCTCCTTCGTTGGTGGTCGGCGAAAAGCGCTTTGCCTAGCGCGCCAGCGCGTGGGTTGCGCCAGCGAAGCGTGAAGCCTCCCAGCGGCCACGGTGCGGGGGGCACCATCCCCGCGCGTTGGCCTTCCCAGCCCCTCGTTTCTGGTGTTTGGTGTTGGTCGTGGTGGCTGTTGCTTGACAATTGTTGTGTGGGGAGTTACGTTTGTTGGGCTTCGGTTTCCAGGGGTTGGGTTGCGGGGGCGTACATAGGATCGGGTTGGGGTCGGAGCTTCGTGGCCGGCGTTCAGCGCATAGCGGGTTCTTTGGAGAGGGAGCCGGGTCGAAACGGAATGTCGGGGAATGGAGTACGCGTGAGTTCGATGGGGACAGACGTGATGAGGGATCGGTGCGCCCCGTTGGGGGTCGTATCTAGATGCGTCAGCGTCGCTGACACATCTCTCTCTCTCTCTCTCTCTCGGCAGTTGGTTTTCTAGCGCCCCGAGTGGCGCTGCGGATGATCTTCTAGCGGGCCGTGGCCGCGCCCAAGGGCGTGGGTTTCGGCGTTCTCGCCGCGGTGACGGCCGCGGTGACGGTGGCGGTCGCGGTGGCGGTGGCGCTGTTTGCGCGTGTGCCCTCCTTGTTGGGGGTTTGTGCTGATGGTGGGGGGTGCTCTTGATGGTTTGTGGGTGCGTGGTGGGTTGCGGCCCGAGCGGGGTGGGGGGTTGTATTTGTCGGGGGTGCAGCGTGGTCGGTTGTTGGGTGCGGCGTTTGCGGTTGTCGCGGAGCGGGGTTATCGGGGGATGGCGGTGCGTGCTGTTGCTGAGCGCGCGGGTGTTTCTTCGAGGACGTTTTATGAGTTTTTTGAGGATCGCGAAGGTTGTTTTCTCGCGGCGTTTGATGATGGTGTCGAGCGGCTGGTAGGGGTCGCGCGTCCTGCGTATGAGGCGCAGTGTGATTGGGCGGAGGGCGTTCGTGCGGGTCTTGGGGCGTTGCTGGCGTTCCTTGACCGGGAGCCGGAGTTGTGTGGGCTTGTGTTGGTGGAGGCGTTGGGTGTCGGCCCGCGTGTGTTGGCGCGCCGCGCGGAGGTATTGGACAGCGCGGCGCGCATTTTGGATGAGGGTCGTGTGGGTGCGGGGGGTGCGGCTGGCTTGCCGGTGTTGACGGGTGTGGGTGTCGCTGGCGCGGTGTTCAGCGTGGTCCATGCGCGGCTGGTCGAGCGCGAAGCGCGGCCCGAGCGGGGTGGGGGGCCCGAGCGGGGTGGGGGCCCCGAGCGGGGTGGGGGGTTGTTGGTGGGGTTGTTGAACGAGTTGATGGCGACGGTCGTGCTGCCTTACCGTGGTCGTGAGGCGGCCGCGCGCGAGCTGGCGCGTCCGGCGCCCGAGCTCCCGGGAGCTCCCGGAGCCTGTCGCGCGCGAGCTGGCGCGTCCGGTGATGCCAGGTCGGTTGAGCGGGCCCGGTCTTCGTACGGCCGATAGGTCCCGTGAGCTTCGCGGCCGGGGGGTTGGATCTGATGGGCTGGCCGGGAGAGCGTCGGGGTCTCGTGCCTTGTTGACGGTTCGTCGGTATGCGGTGTTGTCTGTTGTGGCGGAGTTGTGTGGGGAGGGGTTGGAGCCTTGTAATCGTGAGGTTTGCGCGCGGGTCGGGATCGCGGATCAGAGCCAGGTCTCGCGTTTGATGATGGGCTTGGAGAGCATGGGTTTGGTTGAGGATGCTCGCGCGGGCGCGGTGGGTGTCCGTAAGGCGTGGCGCGTGACTCCTCGGGGCCGGGCGGCCCTCGGCATGGGCTGGCTCCCCCGGAGCCAGGATCGCCCGCAGGATCGCCCGCAGGGGGGCGTGTTGGGTTTGGGGTTGCCTGCTGATTTTCGTTTGACGGTGCGTACGCAGATGGTGCTCGTCGCGGTCGCGGAGGGTAGCGCGCGGGGGGCGTATCTGAGCAACTTGCAGGTCGCGCGACGGATCGGTATTTCGGCGAAGGGCACGGTCTCGCGGATGATGAGCCGCCTACAGGACCAGGGTCTGGTCGAGAACACGCGCGGTAGGGACACGAAGGGCGTGGAGAAGGCGTGGCGTCTGACGCCCCACGGCCAGGCCGTCCTGGACGCGCACCGCCCCGCCCCCACGATCAACACCGACCAGCTCCCCCAGCTAAGCGGCGGCAAGCTAGTCGCCAAGCGCGCCCGCCAAACCACCACCCCCCCAGACCAGCAAAAGACAGCAAGCAGATCAAGATCGGATGGGCCCGCCCGCGAGACCGCGGCCTCCTCAGGCCGGCGAGAGGCAAGCAGATCAAGATCGGATGGGCCCGCCCGCCCCGCGTGGCGTGCTTCGCACGCGAGCGACCGAGGACGCAGACCGATCGTCCGGGATCGGCCAGCGCCGCCTATCGCCGGTCTGAGCGCGGGGTTCCGTCTCACGGTCCGTACCCATCTCGTCCTGAGCGCCATCGCCGAGCACACCGGCGCGAGCAGCCGCAAGATCGCCCAGGCGGCCGGCGTCAACGACGAGGGCCAAATCTCAAAGCTGCTGCGCCGCCTACAAGACCGCGACCTGATCCACAACACCGCGCACACCGGCCGCGGCAAGCCCAAGGCCTGGCGACTCACACCCCAAGGCGAAACGCTCCTCCACCAAAACCACACCCACAGCCAGGCCGCGTGATGAACAACCACCCAACAACCCCACCCCCAAACACAACCCTTACAACAAAGCAACACCACCCCACCGTGGGGAACAACAAAGCAAAACAAGAACCCTCAGGAGGGGAGATAAAACCGAATGAACCGACTAAAAAAGCATATTAACCCCGCGACGATCCTGGCTCTCGCGGCCTTGGTCTTCGCGATCACCGGCGGCGCGTACGCCGCCTCGGGTGGCAGCGGCAATGGCGGCGGCAACAGCGCCGGCAGCGCCTCCCACGCCACCGCGTCCATCGCCAAGTCCAAGAAGAAAAGCAAAACCCCAGCCGGCAAGCCCGGCCCCCGCGGCCCCGCCGGTCCCGCCGGGCCCGCCGGAGCAACCGGTCCCGCCGGCCCTGCCGGTGCGACAGGCCCCGCCGGAGCCGCCGGCGCGAAAGGCGAAACCGGGCCTACGGGTCCCACCGGGCCACAGGGTCCTGAAGGCAAAACCGGGCCCAAAGGTGAAGAAGGCAAAAAAGGCCTACCCGGCCCCGAAGGCGTCTGCGCGAAAGAACACTGCACGCTGCCTGAAAAGACTACCGAGACAGGCGTGTGGTCATTCAAAACGAGTGAGTCCAAGGGCAAAGAACGAAGCTCTAACCCGGTCGCGATTGGATTCTCAGTCCCGCTGTCGGCGAGTCTGCCCGGCATAAAACAGGAACCGCTCGTTTTAGGGGCCGCCCACTGGGTCGCTGCAAATAAAAAAGAACTAGTCTTCAACGAAGAAACAGGTAAAATTGAAGAACTCGAACCAAAAGAATGCCCAGGGAGCGTCGAAGAACCGAAGGCAAATCCTGGAAACCTCTGTGTGTATACGGAACACGAACTTAATTATATCGCCAAATCTAATGGGATTTCGGGATTGGGCAACTCCGATGAAGGCGCAGTTGGTACGGTCGGGGTGCTGGCAAGGCCGGAAATTGAATTCACCGCAGCTGGTCAAGTAGCGGAAGGCTGGGGTTCCTGGGCGGTGACCGCTCCCTAACAAACCCCACTCACCACAAGCCGGTAAACCCCGGGGGCTCTGCTCACACACATGGGCCCCCGGGGGGCCGGGCCGGGACGGACGCAGGGGCACGCGGAACACGGGATCGGGGGAACAAAACGATGAGAGCACACCCACCACACATACATGCGGTTGCCGCTGTTCTTGCGTTCGCGAGCCTTCTGGCCTTCGGTGCAAGCTCTGCGTTTGCCGAACAAAGGGGTCATGTGACCACGCCCCGCGTGTTCGGCTCGGGGCTGCTCAAAGAACCCGATGGGGTGGCGGTCAATGAAGAAACTGGAATTGTTTATGTCGCGGACTCCGGCAACAACCGTGTCGCTATGTTCAATGGCACGACGGGTGCCTCGCTCGGTGAAATCAACGGTAGTGGGACGCTGGTGAAACGGGGGACGCCGGGGGCGGAACTGGAAGCCGAAGGCAAGCCCGCCGGTGGTGGGACCGATCCCGATGAAGAACCGACGGGGGCGTTCTCCGATCCCACGCTGATCGCGGTCGACAACTCCTGTGAGCAGCAGAAACCGAAACTGGAAGGCTCGGAATGCGCGAAATTCGACCCGTCCAATGGGGATGTGTATGTGCTCGACAATGGGCACAAAGTCGTGGACAAGTACACGGCGGCGGGTAAATATGTGGGGCAGATCACCAAGCAGACGCTGGGGATGAAAGAAGAATTCGACAACCTCGCGGGTGTCGCGGTCGAAGCGGATGGGGATGTGCTGGTGAGCACGTATGTGGGCAGTGCCGGCCAGGGAAATCAAGAAGGTGTGTTCCGGCTGTCGGATGAAGCGCCCAACAAAGTGTTGCCGTCGCCCGGCGATCCGACGGGGTTTACGTGGGCTGGCCAAGCAGGGTATGTCAATCCCGGTTTGGCCGCGGCGGGTGGTCGGGTGTTTGTCGATCAGTCAATCCTGAGCGAAGTGACCGTATGGAGTATGGAAGGGACACTGTTGGCTGGCGGCAGAAAATTTGGGAGTGTGCCGTCTTTTGAAGGGCCGATCGGCGGTCTTGGTGGCGAGGCGTGTACGGGCGATGTGTATGTCGATACGGGTACGACGATTGAGCGGTTGGAAGGCGGGGGTGGGTTGGTTGAAACGTTGCCGGTGCCGGGCGGGGCGGCGCCTGAACATCAGGGTGTGGGTTATGGCGTGGCGCCCGATTGCGCGTCGTTGAGCGTGTTTGCGGTGAATGTGAATACCGGTGTGGTCGATGTGTACGGTCCCGAACCTCCGCAGGCGCCGACGATCGAAGCGGACAGCGGGTTTGCCTCTGAAGTGACCGACGATGGCGCGAAGCTGTCTGGGACTCTCAATCCCCGTACCGAACCGGGCGAAGGGGAAACGACATACGTTTTTGAATACGGGCCGTGTCCCGTTGAAGGCTCGTGCGCGGGCGCCGCGTATCCGCAGGGCGTGGGGGGTAGCGTGCCGGCGGAATACGGGCCGGTGGTCGTGAGCTCGTCCTTGCGTGGATTGTCTGCGAATACGCGTTATCACTATCGTTTGAGCGCGTATAACAAGTTCGACGAACCTCCCGCGGCCGCGGTATCCGGTGAAGAACTGACGTTCACGACGCAGCCGTCGTTCCCAGGCGGGTTGCTCGACGAGCGCAGTTGGGAATTGGTGACGCCGCCGGATAAGTACGGCGCGGAGATCGAGCCGGTGAAAGAAACAGGTGTGATTCAGGCGGCGGCGAATGGCGGTGCGATCGCGTATCTGGCGTCGGCGCCGATCGAAGAAAGCCCGGCGGGTAATTCGAATAAGACGCAGGTTCTGTCGCGGCGTGGCGAAAACGGGTGGGAATCGTGCGATATCGCGTTGCCGCACGCACGGGCGACCGGCGCTTCGATCGGCGCAGGCCAGGAATACCGTGCGTTCGCGCCCGATCTGCAAGCGGGAGTGGTGTTGCCGCTGGGCGTGTTGGTACCCGGTCTGGTGGCGGGTGAGCGTGAAGTCAGCCCGTTGCTTGTCGGTCTGGCCAGTGAGTGTGGTGGTCAGCCGTCCTACCGGCCGCTGTTAGCGAGCTGTCCGGCGGCGGGGGAATGCGAACCCGCGGTACAGGAAGACGCCGATCTGGAACCGGGGATCGAACTCGCCGAAGAAAACGCATGTCTTGGAAAGAAGCCAGGGATTCCAGCGCTTGCTTTTTGTACGGCTGAACCGCTCGGCTCAAACGAATCGCTGTCGGCTGTCGTGATGCGATCGGAAAAGCCGTTGTTCGCGGGAGCGCCGGCCGGGGCGTTGTATGAGTACTCCGGTGGGCACGTGTATCCCGTGAGCGTGCTTGCCAACGGGACCGTGGAGGGTGGAGGGCCACTGCTGGGGTCGGGAGAACATTCGCAGCGCGGCGCGGTCTCCGAAGACGGGTCGCGGGTCGCGTGGTCTGAAGCGTTGGGCGGTAAGCATTTGTACGTGTGGGATCGCGCGTCGGGTAAGAGCGTGCAGGTCGATACCGTGCAGAAAGAAACCGGCGTTGCGGGTGGGGAAGGCGGCGTCGATCCGGTGTTCCAGTTCGCGACGGCGGATGGGTCGAAGGTGTTCTTCACCGATACGCAGCGTTTGACCGCGAACGCCAATGAAAAGGAAACGGCCGATCTGTACGAGTGCGACGTCGAAGTCGAAGGGGAAGGCGAAGAATCCAAACCGAAGTGCGCGTTGCGCGATCTCACGCCAAAGACTGGCTCCGGGGAATCGGCGCGTGTGCTCGGCGAGGCGCTCGGCGGCTCGGAAAACGGTGGCCTCGTGTATTTCGTCGCGAACGGCGAACTGACGAAAACACCGTCGCCTAACGGCGAACACGCGGTCAAAGGGGACTGCACGACCGTACCGCACCCGAAGGCCGAGTGCAATCTGTACGTGTGGAGCGAAGCGTCGCCGGAACCGGCGCTGGTCGCGGTGCTGTCCGGTGAGGACGTGGACGACTGGGGCGGCACTTCTACGAAAATAACGGAATTGACGGGTCGTGTGAGCGGTGACGGCGAATGGTTGGCGTTCATGTCGCAGCGGTCTTTGACCGGTTATGACACGCGTGACGCGGCGAACGCGGGCGTGCGCGACGAGGAGGTGTACGAGTATCGCTACGGCAAGGGCGTCATGTGCGTGTCGTGTAACCCGACGGGAGAACGCCCGCACGGCAGCGAATACCACAACCTGGCAGAAGGGGCCGCTGCCGGTGAGAGTGTGTGGCCTCCCGAAGTATGGCTGTCTGGGTTCGTGCCGGCATGGACCCCCGTTCGGCTAGGAGGTGTGACGCAGCGCCAGCCCCGCTACCTCGACGCATCCGGGCGCATGTTCTTCGACTCCACCGACGGTCTGCTCCCGCACGACACGAACGGCACGATGGACGTGTATGAGTACGAGCCCGCCGGCGTCGGCTCCTGCGAAGAAGGGGGAGAAGGCTACATCCCCACCGAGAAAGGCTGCCTCGGACTCGTCTCCTCCGGCGAATCACCCGAAGAATCGGGCTTCCTCGACGCCAGCGAAAACGGCAACGACGTGTTCTTCCTGACCAAGTCAAAACTCTCAAAGCACGACACCGACACGAGCTATGACATCTACGACGCCAGCGTCGGCGGGATCGAACCCCCGGAATCAAAGCCCGTGGAATGCCAGGGGGATGCCTGCCAGAGCCCGGTGACTCCGCCCGAATCGTTGACGCCGAGCTCGGCGACGTTCAGCGGGCCGGGGAATATTCTCACCCCGCCCGCGCCGGGGGCAAATACAGAAACAAAGACAAAACCGAAGGCAAAGACCAGGCAACAGAAGCTCGCCGGGGCGCTGAAGCAGTGCCGTAAAGCCGGGAGCAGGGCTCGAAGAAAGACCTGCGAACAGAAGGCTCGCGCCAAATACGGAGCGATGGCCAAGAAAACGACGAGGAGGAGAGGAAAATGAGGCTATCTCTGCGTGGCGGCGTAAATGCCGTCAGTGGTCTGGTCGTACTCGCTGTACTGGCGTTGAGCCTGAGTGTGGGCGCCTCGGCGGCGTCCGCGAACGAGCCGTGGTGGGGCATGACCCTGAACGCCCGGCCGGCGAACATCGCGCCCGGCGGCGAAGGCGAGCTGGTGGTGACGGTCGAGAACTATGGCGATGCGAACGCCGACGGCGCGCAGCATCCGATCAGGGTCGTCGACGAACTGCCGAAGGGCCTGGAATCTCTCGGCGTCGCCGAGGAAAGAACTTTCTCCAACATACGGCCCAAGTTCCCGTGCGAACCGGCGAAGTTGACGTGTACCGCCGAAACGAGCATCGCGCCGTATGACGGGCTGGAAATGCGTATCCATGTGCGCGTCAAGCCAGAAGTGGGCGAAGGCGAGCTGGTCAACCGCGCGCGGGTGGAAGGCGGCGGGGCGAGCACGGTCACGCTCAAACGACCGGTGCGCATCTCAAGCTCGCAACCGGCGTTTGGCCTTGAAGAATGGACCCTGAATCCCGAAGAAGAAGGCGGCGGCACGGACACGCAGGCCGGTTCGCATCCGTTTCAGGTGACGGGGTCCTTCGTGCTGCGCCAGGGGGCCGACACCGATTCGCTGAGCGAGAAGCCCGAAGTGCTGCCGGTCAACAACGCCAAGGACATCGTCACCAAGCTGCCCCCCGGCCTGGTCGGCAATCCCACGCCGATCCCGCGCTGCACCCTGCAGCAGTTCCTGGCCCAGGCCGGGAACATCGACAAATGCCCGGCCGACACGGCCGTCGGCGTCGCCTCGGTGACGGTCAACGCGCTCTCGGGCATCGGCACCTCGACGTTCACGGTGCCGATCTTCAACCTCGAACCCTACGACGGCAAGCCCTCGGGCGAGCCCGCGCGGTTCGGGTTTCTCATCCCCGAAGCCAACGTCCCGGTGGTCCTCGACGCGAGCGTGCTCCCGAACGAAAAATACGCGATCACGCTCGGCTCGACGAACATCACCGAGATCAGCGCGCTGCTCAGCGTGCGCACCACGTTCTGGGGCGATCCCGCGAGCCCGGCGCACAACGAGTCGCGCGGCTGGGGATGCCTGTACAGCTCGCTGGGGGCCGGTGGCTTCACGTGCACGACACCGGAAACATCGAGCGTGCCGGCGTTCCTGACGCTGCCGGCCAACTGCGAAGAAGCGATGCAGTCCAGCACGAAACTGGACGCGTGGAACGACGCCGGGGAAGAACCGGCCGTGCCCACGACCAACGAACTGCCCGCGCTGGATGGCTGCAACCGCGTCTCGTTCACGCCCACTATCGAAGCCTCGCCGACGACGACGTTCACCGCCTCGCCCTCGGGGTTGGACTTCAACATCAACTTCACCAACGAAGGACTGACGAGCACCGAAGGCGACGCTCAATCGACGCTGAAGGACACGACGGTCGTGCTGCCCCCGGGCTTGACGATCGACCCCTCGGCGGGTATCGGCCTGGCCGGGTGCACCCCCGAAGACTACAAAAACGACACGCTGACATCAGAACCGGGCGCGGGCTGTCCCAACGAATCGAAGCTCGGCACGGTCTCGATCGAAACGCCATTGTTGACGCAGAAAATCGAAGGCAACGTGTTCATCGCGCAGCCGTATGCCAACCCGTTCGGCTCGCTCGTGGCGCTGTACGTGGTCGCGAAGAACCCCGAAACCGGGGTGCTGGTCAAGCTCGCGGGGAAGGTAACGCCCTGCGAAGAAGTGGGCGAAGTGATCTCCGGCAGGGCCTGCGAATCGCTTGGGCAGTTGACGACGACGTTTGAAGAAAACCCGCAGCTGCCGTTCGACCATTTCAACTTTCATTTCCGCGAAGGCGCGCAGGCGCCGCTGATCACCCCCGCGACGTGCGGGAGCTTTGAAACGGTCGCGCTGCTGACGCCTTGGTCAGAACCACTCGGCGTGCTGGAAGACGGCTCTTCGTTCACGCTGAGCGGCAACTGCCCCGCCGGTGGCGCTCCACCCTTCAAACCGGGGCTCACCGCGGGGATGCTCAACAACAACGCGGGCTCGTTCAGCGAGCTGTACGTCGATCTGTCGCGCAACGACGCCGAACAGGAGATATCGCGGTTCTCGACCGTGATGCCGCCCGGCATGTCCGGCATCCTCACCGGCATCCCCTACTGCTCCGAGCAGGCGATCGCGGCCGCGCGGAACAAGAGCGGGGCGGAAGAGGAACAGAACCCCTCGTGTCCGGCCGCCAGCCAGATCGGCAAAACGGAGGTCGGCACGGGAGTCGGGCAGGTCCTGGCCTACGTCCCCGGGAAGATCTACCTCGCCGGTCCGTTCAACGGTCACGGCCCGTGTACTCCGGGAGAATCGGGGTGCGCGCCGTTCTCGATCGTCAGCATCACCTCGGCGAAAGTCGGCCCGTTCGACCTCGGCACGGTCGTGCTGCGCTTCGGCTTGAACATCGACAGGTCCACCGCGCAGGTCAGCGTCAACCCGTCGAGCTCCGAACCGATCCCGACGATCATCAAAGGCATCGTCACGCACGTCAGGGACATCAAAGTCTACATCGATCGTCCGAGCTTCACGATCAACCCGACGAGCTGTGAAAAGACGCACCTGTCGAGCACGCTCAACGCCCCCGAAGGCGCCACCGCGACGGTGGAATCCCCCTACCAGGCGACGAACTGCGCGAGCCTGAAATTCGAACCCAAGGTCACCGCGTCGGTTTCGGGGAAGGTCACGAAAACCGAAGGCACGAGCTTCAAGCTCAGCGTGACCAAACCCGAAGGCCAGGGCGAACAGGCCGACATCAAGAAGTTCAAAATCGAACTCCCCGTCCAACTCCCGTCCAGGCTGACGACGCTGCAGAAGGCCTGCACCTCGACCCAGTTCGAATCCAACCCCGCCAACTGCCCGGTAGCGTCGCGGATCGGGTTCATGAAAGTCCAAACGCCGCTGCTCCCGGTCCCCGTGGAAGGGCCGATGTACTTCGTATCGCACGGCGGCGAAGCGTTCCCGAGCCTGGAGATCGTCCTGCAGGGCGACGGGGTCACCGTGCTGCTGGTCGGACAGACGTACATCTCGAAATCCGGGATCACCTCGAGCACGTTCAGCGCGCTGCCCGACGTTCCGTTCACGACCGCTGAAGTCGAACTGCACAACGGTCCCTTCTCTGCCCTGACCGGGGTCGGCAACCTGTGCGCTCCCACTACCACGACCACTGTGAAGAAGAAGGTCACGGTCAAGGTCAAGAAGCACGGGCACGTGCGCAAGAAGACCGTGACACGCAACGTCAAGCAGACCAAAGCCACGAGCCTGTCGATGCCGACAGAAATCGTCGGGCAGAACGGGGCGCCGATCTATACGACCACGACCGTGGGCGTTACCGAATGTCCCAAGGCGAAGGTTAAGAAAACCAAGGCTAAGAAGAAGCATAAGAAGGGGCACAAGACCGGTAAGAAGGGTCGGTGATGAGCGTCGTGGTTACTCGACGCGTCGCTCTCGCGGCCCTCCTCGCCTGCTTGGGTGTGCTCGGCGTATGCGCTAGTTCAGCGCTCGCCGAACAGCGCGGTCATGTTACTACTCCGCGCACATTCGGCTCCGGACTGCTCAAAGAACCCGATGGGGTGGCGGTCAATGAAGCCACCGGGATGGTGTACGTCGCGGATTCGGGCAACAACCGTGTCGCTATGTTCAACGGCTCCACAGGCGCTTTTGAAGGGCAGATCAACGGCAGCGGGACGCTTACCAACAAAGGTGTGGCCGAAGAAAAGCCCGCCGGTGGTGGCACCGATCCCGATGAAGAACCGACGGGGGCGTTTTCCGATCCCACGCAGATCGCGGTCGATAACTCGTGTGAGCAGCAGCATCCGAAACTGGAAGGCGCGGAATGTGAAAAATTCGACCCGTCCAATGGGGATGTGTACGTGATCGATGGTGGGCACAAGGTCGTGGACAAGTACACGGCTGCGGGAAAATATGTGGGGCAGATCACGCGGAAAACGTTGGAGATCAGTGAAGAAACCGAAAAACTGTTGAGTTTGCCTGGTGTGGCGGTCGAAGCAAACGGAGATGTGCTTGCTAGCACGAATGTGTCTACTCCATTTTCCCAGGAAGGTGTGTTCCGATTGGCGAATCTGGCGCACAACAAGCTTCTGCCCTCGCCCGGCGATCCGACGGGGTTTACGGTGGCTGGCCGAGCAGGGTTTGTCTATCCCGATTTGGCTGCGGCGGGTGGCCGGGTGTTTGTCGATCAGAAGATCGTGAGCGAGGTGGCTACGTGGGATCTCGAGGGTAACTTGTTGGCCGGCGGTAACGTTGTAGAAGATGGAGTGAGCACAGCTGTGCCGCCTGTTTACGAAGGCTCATTTGGTGGACTCGGAGCCGAGGCGTGTACGGGCGATGTGTATGTCGATACGGGGACGACGGTCGAGCGGTTGGAAGGCGGGGGTGGGTTGGTCGAATCGTTGCCGGTGCCGGGCGGGGCGGCGCCTGAACATCAGGGTGTGGGTTATGGCGTGGTACCTGATTGCGCGTCGTTGAGCATGTTTGCGGTGAATGTGAATGCCGGTGTGGCGGATGTGTATGGTCCTGAACCTCCGCAGGCGCCGACGATCGAAGCGGACAGCGGGTTTGCTTCGGAAGTGACCGACGACGGCGCGAAGCTGTCGGGTACGGTCAATCCCCGTACCGAACCAGGCGAAGGGGAAACGACATACGTCTTTGAATACGGGCCGTGTCCCGTTGAAGGCTCGTGCGCGGGCGCCGCATATCCGCAGGGCGTGGGGGGTAGCGTGCCGGCGGAATACGGGTCGGTGGTCGTGAGCTCGTCGTTGCGTGGCCTGGTCGCGGACACGCGTTATCACTATCGCCTGAGCGCGTATAACAAGTTCGACGAACCTCCCGCGGCTGCGGTATATGGTGAAGAACTGACGTTCACGACGCAGCCGTCGTTCCCAGGCGGTTTGCTCGACGAACGCGGCTGGGAACTCGTTACGCCGCCGGATAAGCACGGCGCGGAGATCTATCCTGTCGAGGAAACGGGTGTGATTCAGGCTGCGGCGAATGGCAGCGCGATCGCGTATCTCGCGTCGGCGCCGATCGAAGAAAGCCCGGCGGGTAACTCGAACAAGACGCAGGTCCTGTCGCGGCGCGGTGAAAATGGGTGGGCGTCGTGCGATATCGGTTTGCCGCACGCGCGGGCGACCGGCGCTTCGATCGGCGCGGGCCAGGAATATCGTGCGTTTGCCCCCGATCTGGAAGCAGGGCTGGTGTTGCCGCTGGGCGTGTTGGTACCCGGTCTGGTGCCCGGTGAGCGTGAAGTCAGCCCGTTGCTCGTCGGTCTGTCGAATGAGTGTGGTGGTCAGCCGTCCTACCGGCCGCTGTTGGCGAGCTGTCCGGCGGCGGGGGAATGCGAACCCGCGGTACAGGAAGACGCCGATCTGGAAGCGGGCGTGCAGGTCGCCGAAGAAAATAGTGAATGTTCGGAGCCGCGTGCTTTTTGTACGCCTGAACCGCTCGGTACGAGCCAGTCGTTGTCGGCTGTCGTGATGCGCTCGGAAAAGCCGTTGTTCGCCGGAGCGCCGGCCGGGGCGTTGTATGAGTACTCCGGTGGGCACGTGTATCCCGTGAGCGTGCTTGCCAACGGGACCGTGGAGGGTCGAGGACCACTGTTGGGGTCGGGAGAACGTTCACAGCGGGGCGCGGTCTCCGAAGACGGCTCACGGGTCGTGTGGTCGGAAGCGTCCGGCGGTAAGCATTTATTTGTGTGGGATCGCGCGTCGGGTAAGAGCGTGCAGCTCGATACCGTGCAGAAAGAAACCGGCGTTACCGGTGGGGAAGGCGGCGTGGACCCGGTGTTTCAGTTCGCGACGGGGGATGGGTCGAAGGTGTTCTTCACCGATACGCAGCGTTTGACCGCAAACGCCGGTGAAAAGGAAGCGGCCGATCTGTATGAGTGCGATGTCGAAGTCGAAGGGGAAGGCGAAGAATCCAAACCGAAGTGCGTGTTGCGCGATCTCACGCCAAAGACTGGTTCCGGGGAATCGGCGCGTGTGCTCGGCGAGGCGCTCGGCGGCTCTGAAACAGGCGGTTTGGTGTATTTCGTCGCAAACGGCGAACTGACGAAAACACCGTCGGCGAACGGCGAACACGCGGTCAAAGGGGACTGCGCGGCCGAACCGGACCCGAAGGCCGAGTGCGACCTGTACGTGTGGAGCGAAGCGTCGCCGGAACCGGCGCTGGTCGCGGTGCTGTCCGGTGAGGACGTTGACGATTGGGCCGGCACTAATACGGAAATAACGAAATTGATGGGTCGTGTGAGCGGTGACGGCGAATGGTTGGCGTTCATGTCGCAGCGGTCGTTGACCGGTTATGACACGCGGGACGCGGCGAACGCGGGCGTCCGCGACGAGGAGGTGTACGAGTACCGCTACGGCAAGGGCGTCGTGTGCGTGTCGTGTGACCCGACAGGAGAACGCCCGCACGGGGCCGAATACGCAAAGCTGAACGGTGGGGCCGCGGCGGGCGCAAAGGTCTGGTCTCCCGAAGTGTGGCTGTCTGGGTTTGTGCCGGGATGGACTCCTGTCTCCATAGCTACTGGAACCGGGGTGCAGCGCCAGCCCCGCTACCTCGACGCATCCGGGCGCATGTTCTTCGACTCGCGCGACGGTCTGCTCCCCCACGACACGAACGGCACTATGGACGTGTATGAGTACGAGCCCGCCGGTGTCGGCTCCTGCGAAGAAGGGGGCGAAGGCTATGTGGCCGTGGACAAAGGCTGCCTCGGCCTCGTCTCCTCCGGCGAATCCGGGGAAGAATCGGGCTTCCTCGACGCCTCCGAAAACGGGAACGACGTGTTCTTCCTCACCAAGTCAAAACTCTCAAAGCACGACAGCGACACGGCGTATGACATCTACGACGCCCGCGTCGGCGGGGAAGAACCCAAAGAATCAAAGCCCGTGGAATGCCAGGGCGACGCCTGCCAGAGCCCGGTGACTCCGCCGGAATCGCTGACGCCGAGCTCGTTGACGTTCAGTGGGCCCGGGAACATTCTCACCCCGCCCGCGCCGGGGACGGGCAATACCGAAACCAAGGGCAAGGCGAAGAAGAAGGCCAAGGCCAAACGCTGCGCCAAGGGCAGGGTGCGGGATAAGAAGGGGCGTTGCGTGCGGCGGGCGAAGTCGAAGCGGCGGCGGAAGTGAGCCGGCGCCGCTGCGCTTCAGCGGGACGTTTTACCGTTGTCCTGTTTGCGCGGCGTTTTCTTGCTCCTGAGGTCGCGGGCGATGACCTTGGAAAGTCGCATGTCGGCGATTTGATACACGGTCAGGGCGTGCGAGCCGCCGGGATGGTGGCGCACGCCGGTGGCTATGCAGCGCAGTCTGGGCCCGTCGGTGGCTATAGCGAGCAGGAGCACCATGCCGAAGCGGCCGTTGGGGGCCGGGAGGTAGACCTTGAGGCAGCTCGGGAGGGAGGTGCCGTCTCTGCCCTCGGCGTCGCAGGAGCGCAGCTGCTTCAGCGGCACTCCGTCGGTTTCATAGCGTTTCCGGGTCGAGCGTGCGATGCGACGCCCGGTGGTGCTGAGGCGTTCCAGGTCGGTGTCGAAGGACTCCTCGTCGAAGACGACGAGGGCATGGCCCTTCTTGGCGGCCATGCGCTAGCCCTCGCCGTCAGACGGCAGGAAAGGACCGTTCTCGGTCTCGAAAGCCGCGAACTCCTCGGTGGTGGCTGGCCGCTCCCCGTTACGCGCGAGGATCGCTTCGACGCTCAGATCGGTGCCGTCCGCCGCTCGCCGGCAGGACAGGAACGCCACTACTTCATCGAGCGCATCGTCGGGGTACAGATCCAGCAACGCGTGGGCGGTCTCGCGTTTTGTCATCGACGCATCCTAGCACCCGGACCATGGAGAGCAAACACCAGAGGCGAGGATAAATCATGAGGCGCAGGCATTCGATTCTTTTAGCATTGGCTGCTTGCCTCCTCGTCCTCGCCCTGGGCGCCGCGTCGGCTCTGGCCGAACAGCGTGGTCACGTGTTTTCGCGGGAATTCGGGTCGGGGCTGCTCAAGGAACCGGATGGGGTAGGTGTCAACGAAGCCACGGGAGTTGTTTATGTCGTGGATTCGGGTCATAACCGTGTGGCTCTGTTCGATGGTGCGACTGGGGCCTCGCTTGGTGAAATCAACGGTAGTGGGACGCTTGTGAAACGGGGGGCGCCGGGGGCGGAATTGGAAGCCGAAGGGAAGGCTGCCGGTGGGGGCGCCGAACCCGATGAAGAACCGACGGGGGCGTTCTCCGATCCCACTCAGATCGCGGTCGATAATTCGTGTGAACAGCAGCGTCCGAAGTTGACGGGTGCGGAATGCGCGAAATTCGATCCGTCTTATGGGGATGTGTATGTGCTTGATTCGGGGCACAATGTCGCTGACAAGTACACCGCGACGGGGGCATATGTGGGGCAGATCACGCGGAGGACGTTGGGGATAAAAGCGCCGTTCTTTGCGTTGGAGGGCGTGACTGTCGAAACGGATGGGGATGTGTTGGTGAGCGCGCAGACCGGCAATGGCGAAGAAGGCGTGTATCGACTGTCGAATGGGGTGCCCAACGTGCCGTTGCCGACTCCCGGGGAGCCGATTTGGTTTACGCACACAGTTGGTGGGTATGTGGAACCCGGGTTGGGCGCGGCCGGTGGGCGGGTGTTTGTCGATCAGACTTTCGGTGGCGCCGTGACCGTGTGGAGTCCGGAAGGGAAGTTGCTGGCCGGCGGCAGGGTCGAAGAAGGCGAAGGGGTGGTCAGGGAAGTTCCGCCGCTGTATGAAGGATTGTTCGGCGGTATTGGGAGTGAAGCGTGTACGGGCGATGTGTATGTCGATACGGGGCTACAGATCGAGCGGTTTGAAGGTGGGGGTGGGTTGAAAGGCGGGGGTGGGTTGATAGAAACGTTGCCGGTGCCCGATGGCGCCAAACCACCGGCACTGGGCGTGGGTTATGGCGTGGCGCCCGATTGCGCGCCGGAGACGGTGTTTGCGGCCAACGCGAACGCGGGGGTGGTCGATGTGTATCCGCCGACGCCGCCGCAGGCGCCCGAAGTCAAGGCTGAGAGCGGTTTCGCCTCGGAAGTCACCGACGATGGCGCGAAGCTGTCGGGCGCCGTCAATCCCCGCACCGAACCGGGCGAAGGGGAAACGACGTACGTCTTTGAATACGGTCCGTGTCCGCTGGAAGGATCGTGTGCCAGAGCGGAATACGGGCACGGCGCCGGCGGGAGCGTGCCCGCGGAATACGGCGCGGTGGGCGTGAGCGCCACGATACGCGGGTTGTCGGCGGATACGCGGTATCACTATCGCCTCAGCGCGCGCAACAAGTACGACACAGAAGCCTCGGGGAAGCCCGCGAGTACTGGTGAAGAACTGTTCTTCACGACGCAGCCGTCGTTGGCCGGCGGGTTGCTGGACGAACGTGGGTGGGAACTGGTCTCACCGCCGGACAAGCACGGCGCCGAAATCGAGCCGATCTCCGAAACCGGTGTCGCGCAGGCCGCGGCGAACGGTCAGTCCTTGACGTATTTGGCGTCGGCGCCGACCGAAGCCGATCCGGCGGGCAATACGAACAAGACGCAGGTGCTCTCGACCCGCGGTGGCGTGGGCGGCTGGTCCTCCTGCGATCTCACGTTGCCGCACGCGGCGGCCACCGGTGTGTCGCTCGGCGAAGGCCAGGAATACCGCGCGTTTGACGGTAATCTGCAGGCGGGACTGGTGTGGCCGTTGGGCGCGTTCGTGCCGGGACTGGCGCCCGGCGCGCGCGAAGTCAGCCTGCTGCTGGCCGACCTGTCGGGTGCGTGCGGCGCGCAACCGTCATATCGGGCGTTGTTGTCGGGATGTCCCGCGGAAGGCCAGGCGTGCGAACCGGTCGTCGCAGAACACGCCGACGTGCCGCCCGGGACCGAAGTCGCCGAGGAATCCGAATGCAGGGTGCTCTCGCACGTGTTCTGCTCCGCGGCGCCGCTGGGCGCCAACCAATCGCTGTCGGCGGTCGTGCTGCAATCAAAGACGGCGCTCGTGCAAGGAGTGCCTTCCGAAGGATTGTACGAGTGGGATGGCGGGAACCTGTATCCCGTGAGCGTGCTGCCCCCGCCCTCCAATCAGCCCGTCGGAGTGGGGCACGATCCGGCGCTGGGGTCGCGCTCGCTTGCGGCTCACTCCACGCGTGGCGCGATCTCAGAAGACGGCTCACGGGTGCTGTGGTCTGAAAACAGCGGCGGCAAGCACCTGTACACGTGGGACCGCGCATCGGGCAAGAGCGTGCAGCTCGATACGGTGCAGAAAGAAGCCTCTGGCGCGGGGAGCGTGCAACCGGTGCTGCAGTTCGCGACCGCGGACGGCTCGAAGGTGTTCTTCACAGACACCCAGGCGCTGACCAAGGGCGCGGGCGCCACCAACGCCCAACCCGACCTGTACGAGTGCGAAATCGCGATCGAAATAGAAGGAGCAGAATCCCAGCCGGTGTGCGCGCTGCGCGATCTCACCCCGCAAACGGGCACGGGGGAAAGCGCGAACGTGCTCGGCGAGGCGATCGGCTACTCCAGCGACGCGAGCACGATCTACTTCGTCGCCGACGCCGCGCTGTCCACGTACACCGACCCCGTGGGCCAGCAGGCGGTCAAGGGGACCTGCAACACCGCGCCGACACCCAACAGCAGCTGCAACCTGTACGAATGGCACGACGGCACGATCGGGCTGGTCGCGGTCATCTCCGGCGAAGACGTCGACGACTGGGGCGGCGAAGACGCCCTGCTGACAGCCCTGACCGCGCGCGCGACGAACAACGGCGAATGGCTCACATTCATGTCAAACCGCCCCCTGACCGGATACGACAACCGCGACATCCACGACCCGACCAAGCACGACGAGGAGGTCTACCTCTACCACGCACCACCGGCGGGAGCGGGGGCGGGAGCGGGGGCGGGAGCAGGAGCGGGAGCCGGAGCAGGGACCGGGGCGGGAGCGGAATCCTCACAGGCGGGCAGCCTCGTGTGCGTCTCGTGCAACCCCACCGGAGAGCGCCCCAGCGGAACGGAATACGCCCAGATCGCCGGACACCTAGCCGGCGCCGCCAAGATCTGGCCAAACAACGCCTGGCTGGCCGCAAACCTCCCCGCATGGACACCATTTCGCATCGAACAGGCCCAATACCAACCCCGCTACCTCGACGAAAACGGACGCATCTTCTTCAACACAAGCGACGGTTTGCTCCCTCACGACACGAACAGGACCGAGGACGTGTACGAGTACGAGCCCGTTGGTGTGGGGTCCTGCGAAGAAGGGGGGGAAGGCTATGTGCCCGCGGACAAAGGCTGCCTCGGCCTGGTCTCCTCCGGGGAATCCGGCGAAGAATCGGGCTTCCTCGACGCGAGCGAAAACGGGAACGACGTGTTCTTCCTCACCAGCGCGAAACTGTCAAAGCACGACACCGACACGGCGGTGGACATTTACGACGCGCGCGTCGGCGGGGTCGAACCCCCGGAATCGAAGCCCGTGGAATGCCAGGGGGATGCGTGTCAGAGCCCCGTTACTCCGCCGGAATCGTTGACGCCGAGCTCGTTTACTTTCTCGGGGCCGGGGAATATTCTCACCCCTCCGGCTCCGGGGGCAAATACGAAAACCGAAACCAAGAAGAAACCCGAAACCAGGCAGCAGAAGCTGAAGAAGGCGTTGAAGCAGTGCCGGCGTGACCGAGCCAAGGCCAAGAAGAGAACATGCGAACGCAGGGCGCGGCGGAAGTTTCGTCGTTAGATTCGCCCGGGGTTCCCGCGCGGTTGCGTGCGCGTGAAGGGGGCTTTGTCGGGTTGATCTTCGCGCGGGTGAGCGGCGATGCGTTTGGTGGTGCGGGCGGCGGCGATGCGCGGTATGTGGCGGGGTTGCGCGAGGCCGTGGCGGCGGCTGTGGGGCACGTGCTGGAGGCGATTGAGCTGGGTGATGTGGAGGCGACGGCGGTTCCGGGTGCGGTGTTGGTGCAGGCGCGGCGGGCGGCGCGGGCTGGTGTTGGTTTGGAGACGGTCTTGCGGCGGTATGTCGCGGGGCATACGTTGTTGGGGGAATTGGTGGTGGAGGAGGTTGGGCGTCGCAGTGTGCCGGGCGGGGGTGAGATGTTGGGTGAGATCGCGCGGGTGCAGCTCGGTGTGCTCGATCGTTTGTTGGTGGCGATCGCCGCGGAGTACGGGCGTGAGCTGCAGGGCGAGGATGGTTCGTCGGGGTGGCGTTTGTTCGAGCGCGTGCGAGATCTGTTGGAGGGTGAGGGCGAAGGTGAGGATGGGGATGGGGACGGGGATAGGGATGGGGATGGGGATGGGGATGGGGATGGGGATGGTGATGGGGGCGATGTCGGGGGTGTGGTCGGGCGCGAGGGTGGTGAGCGCGACGCGGGCTTGGGGTATGCGCTCGATGGTTGGCATCTGGGTGTGATCGCGCGCGGGGCGCGTGCGCGGGAGGCGGTGCTTGGGTTCGCGAGTGTGCTCGAGCGTCCGTTGTTGTGCGTGTCCGATGGCGATGAGGTGGTGTGGGGGTGGGTCGGCGGTAGGACTCCTCCAGGGGGCTCTGAGCTGGATCGTGCGCTGGGCGTGCTGGGGTCGATCGATGGTGTGGTGTGCGCGTGTGGAGAGCCGGCCCGGGGGATCGCGGGGTGGCGGCGCACCCACCGTCAGGCGCGGGCCGCGTTCACGGTCGCGCTGCGTCGTCCACGGCCGGTGACTCGGTATGCGGAGGTCGGGTTGCTGGCGGCTGTCCTGGCGGATGAGGCGCTCGCGCGTGTGTTGCGCGAGTCCTACCTCGATCCGCTCGAAGACCAGCTGGGTCGTGGACCGGTGCTGTGCGAGACGTTGCGCGCCTACCTGCGGGCAGAGCGCAGCGCATCCTCCACAGCGGCGGTGCTAGGCGTCGCCCGCAGCACGATCGAAAACCGCTTGCGCACGATCGAGGAGCGTTTGGGACGCTCCCTGCAACTCCCCTCGCCCGAGCTTGAGGTGGCGCTGGAGCTCGACGAGCTGGACCTGGGCCGCCCGAGCCCGCCCCAGTAGTTCGAGTCACGCTTCGAATTGCTCGAGGCCGAACGCCGTGGCGCTTGCCCACGCCACAGTGCGCAACCGCAGCCCGTCCGGCGCGGCAAATTGTAGTGGCAAACACTCCGTCTGCCAGTTATCAATCATTTAGCGCCGTCATCGTGCGACAGGCAGGGGTCTGACGCGCACGGCCGGCGCGAGCCCGAATCCGGGTCGCTCTTCTGCGGCCTGGACGGGATTCCGATAAACAAAGAAAGGAAGATCGGATGAAGCTCATGTACAAGGGAATGCTCGCAACGCTCGCGGCGCTGGCGCTGACGGGCGCGCTGGCGGGTAGCGCGATGGCCGAGGAAACCTGGGAAGAAGCCGAAGTCACCCCCTCTGGGGTTGGGTTTCGAAGGGACAGCCAACAACATCTATTTCCGTACAGCCGGCGGCAGCCTGTGGCAGTGCGAAAAAGCAACGATCAGAGGAGAGTTCACCACCGGTAAAGAAGTCAAAGCCGCGTCTGAGAGATATACGGGATGCAGCACAGAAGGAGACCTCTACAAAGAATTCGAAACGACCGCTCTCAAGGGCAAAGTAGGTCTCGCGAAAGGCAATCTGCTGCCGGCTCTGCGACTAGAACCCGCGGAAGGCACCACTTTTGTGAAACGCTTCAAAGGCGCCCCGCCGCTCACCGGTTCGATCATCGGGATGCTGTCCCCCCAAGACCAAAAAGTATCGGAATTCACACTCACATACGCGATCAGCGAAGGTCTGCAATCCCCGTCGAACTTCTTCAAAGCGCCATTGCCAAAGAGCGTACTCGAATGGGTCGAAATACCAATACTCGAGGAAGCCACTTTCCACGTCCTCACGACAAAACCGATCACCATCGAAAACAACACCTGAGAGGGGAGCACGGGATACGGTAGCGCCGCATGTGGCAACCACGGCGCTCAGCGCTCGCTCGACGAGCGCCGAGCGACACGTTGCCCTCAACGGTGCCACCACACGCTGCCCGTGGGTCAAACCAGGCCCACGGGCGGGCGTTGGCGGGGAGTAGGTCGGGTAGGCGTTGGATCGTGCTGCGCAGGTGTTGATGGGCTGTGGCCCAAGGACGGTGCAGCGCACCATCGTGCGCCTCCGAGGGGTGGGGTTCGTGCAAGCCTGGGACAGGCGGAGGAGCTCGCCGACTTCCTTGAAGTCCACGCGCTGATCCACGACAACCCGATCCCGATTCCTCTGGCTCACAGAGCACACCGACCCACCCCTAGCTTCATTCGATAAAGCTCCAGCCGGGTCGCGGCCACCGGTCATAATCCCCCGGTGCTGATTCTCGCGGTGAAGGCGCTGCTGGCGCCGATGTTCGTCGTCGGCGCGTCCGTGGCCGCGCGGCGCTTCGGCCCGTGGGTCGGCGGGATCGTTGGCGGCCTGCCGGTCGTCGCCGGCCCGATCCTGCTCGCCTACGCGCTCGAGCACGGCCGCGCGTTCGCCGGGCACGCGGCCGCCGGGACGCTGCTCGGGCTGCTCTCGCTGACTGCGTTTGTCGTCGTCTACGGCCGGCTCGCCGCTCGCGCCCCGTGGTTCACTTGCATGCTCTGCGGCTGGGTCGCGTTCGCGCTCGTGACGGTCGCGCTCGATGGCCTCGTGGTGCCGGCCGGAGTCGCGCTGGGCCTCGTGTGCACGGGGTTCGCCGCCGGACTGCTGCTGCTCCCCGGCCAGCCCCATGTGCCGGCCATTGCCGCCGCCGATGGCGAAGTGGGCGCCAACGCTGAAGTGGGCGCCGCCGGCGAAGTGGGCGCCGGCGCTGTCGTAGGCGCCGCCGGCGGGCGTGGCGCCGCGCCCGCGTGGGATCTGCCGGTGCGCGCCGCCTGCGCGCTCGCGCTCGTGCTCGCGCTCACGACCGCGGCCGGCTGGCTCGGGCCGCAGCTCAGCGGCCTGCTCGCGCCGTTCCCGGTGATCACGACGGTGCTCGCGACGTTCACCCACAGCCAGCGCGGCGCCGATGAAGCCATTCGCCTGTTGCGCGGGATGCTCACGGGCTTTCTCGCGTTCGCGCTGTTCTGCTTCACGCTTGCCGTCACGCTCGCCGGCGCCACCGTCGCGAGCGCGTTCATCCTCGCGACGAGCGCCGCGCTGGCCACGCAGGCGGTGATGCTCGCGCGCCTGCGCCGCCGGACCGCGATCCCCGCGGAGGTGCAGCTGTTGCGGTGAGGACGCGGGGGCACGGGACACCCCTGAGGTTTTCGTCGGCCGTCTGGACATACCCGAGGTTTCATCGGCCGTTTGGCAATCAGAGGTTTTCATCAGCCGTCTGGGCGAACAGTTCCGCGGGAGAGGTCAATAGGCTTATGCGGCGATGCTGGACCCGCAACTGCTCCACGCGCTCCACGTGCAGGCCGTGCGCCACGCCGAGCTGTCCACCGGCGGCGGCAAGGCCCGCGAGCACGAGCTGTTCCAGGTCTCGACGATCGAGGCGCTGCTGCACGGCGCCTACGACGGCGACGTGACCGTCGCCGAGCTCGCCGGCCGCGGCGACCTCGGGCTCGGCACGTTCAACGCGCTCGACGGCGAGCTCGTGCTCGCCGACGGGATCCTCTACCGCGCCGCGCAGGACGGCTCCGTGCACCCCGCCGAGCCCGAGCGGCGCAGCCCGTTCGCGCTCGTCACGAGCTTTCAGCCCGGCGTCGAGATCTACCTCGGCGTCTCCCAGGACGTGGACGCGCTGCTCTCGCAGGTCGCGCCGCAATCGCCGCGCTGCGCCGCGATCCGGATCGAAGGGCGCTTCGAGCAGGTGCGGCTGCGCTCGGTCGGCCCCCAGCGCAAGCCCTACCCGCCGCTCACCGAGGTGCTCGCCGAGCAGACCGTGTTCGACGAAGAGGACATCGAAGGCGTCGTCGTCGGCTTCTGCTTCCCCGCGCACGAAAGCCGGCTCAACCTCCCCGGCCGCCACCTGCACTTCCTCTCCTCCGACCGCACCCGCGGCGGGCACGTGCTCTCCTGCCGCCCGGCCGAGTGCGTCGTGCGCGTCGACCACGAGGCCGAGATCGAAGTCGAGCTCCCGCCTGGCGTCGAGCTGAAGGTGCATCCCGGGGAGGATTCCGGCGGCGGCCCCGAGGACACGGGCGGCGCCGACGAGCTGCTGCGGTTCGAGCGCGACTGAACTCGGCGGGATCTCCCCGGTGGCTGAGGTCTGTGGTCCCCGATTTCCGGGCCGCTGCGCGATTTCCGGGCCGCTGCAGGCGCCATCACCCGCAACTGCCACGACGCTTCGCTCACGCCGCGGCGTCGGAACGGCCGAACGCCTCGCGCAAATCGGCAAGCGTGCTGCCGCGCTGGCGAAGAAGCTGGAGAGGGCGGTTCGCGACCTCCTGCGCCTCCGATCTGCCGGTTCTTCGCTTGCAGCCCCCGGCCGGCGCGGATCTGTGCATACCCTGCGGTGATGACCTACACGAATGCGCAGGCGCGGGAGCAGCTGCTGCAGAGCGTCGCCCAGGCGATCGACGAGATCGCCTTCGCGCTCGCCTCGCTGGGCGAGGCCTACGAGCAGCTCGACGAGCAGAGCGCGGACAGGCTCGAGCGGGAGCTGTTCAAGCCCGTGCAGGCGGCCTATGGTCGCGCGCAGCGCACCTACCACGGGTTCGCCGCCCGTCACGAGCTCCCCGACCGGCAGTTCGGGCCGGCGCCCTCGGGCGCTCCGTCGCACGGCGTCAAAGGCTTCCTCGACAGCGCCGTTGACGGCGTCGCCAGGGCGGACGGCGCGCTCGCGACGCTCCAGGACTCGATGCTCCCGGTCGAGGTCGGCGACCCCGAGCTGCGCGCCGGCCTGGAGGAGGTGCGCGGACTGCTCGGAGCGGTTCCTGGCCAGGCGCGCCAGTTCGTGCGCACGCTGGGGCGTTAGCCCGCCGCGAGGCCCGCCGGCTACGCGGCTGAGGGGCCCTGGGCGGCCCGGCCCGCGCCGTCCGCGCGATCGGCCCTCTGCCGGCGGCGCACGGCGCGTCCGCGATCCCGAGCCGCCGTGTCTCGCAGCGACCGCGACGGCAGCGTGCTTAGATACCCCCAGCGCGCGCCCGTAGCTCAGTGGTCAACGGTTCTCTTCGGGGAGCCAAAGAGCAGCGGTCTTTCAAGCCGCAGGCCGCGGGTTCGATTCCCGCCGGGCGCATTTTCGAAGGGGCTCAGGTGCAGGGATTTGGGGGCGTTCGGGATCAATGTCGTCGTGGGCGCGCCTCAGGCGCCGCTGGCGATACCCCATGCGTCGGCGGCCCCCATCAGCGGTGTGAGCGCGATGTACATGATGTGCGCGGCCAGCTCCCCCAGCTCTCTCGTTTCCCCGCGCAGGATGTAGTCCTGCAGCAGCTCGAACACGCCGCCGACGATCGCCTCGCCCACGATCGGTGTCGCCGGCAGCGCGGGCGCGTCGCTGCCGACCCGCAGGCCGAGCAGCTGGGTGTAGAACGCGTTTGCCTGCTCCAGCCGATCGGCCACGTGGGGGTAGGCGATCAGCACGTTGACGCACGCGAGGTGCGCGTAGGAGGGCTCGGACGCGAGGAACTCCAGCAGCGCGCGAGTGCCGGCGCGCACCGCCTCGATCCAGCTGGACTGGGCGGCGAGCGTCTGTGTGATGAACGCGGTCGCCTTCGCATGGCCGACCTCGTAGGTCGCGAGGAACGCCTCCTCCTTGTTGGCGAAGTGCGTGTAGAACGTCTGCAGCGAGACCGCCGCCTCGGCCGCGATCTCGTCGAGGCTCAGCGCGGCGTACCCCTTGCTCGCCGTCAGGTTGGCGATCGCGTCGAAGATCCGCTCGCGCTGGTTGTAGATCACGAACGCCCGCGGCAGGTTGTGCTCCCCGCGCGGCAGACCCCGCGTGCCGACGAGCGGCCGCGGCGAGAGCGTCCCCGGCGCGCGTCCCCCGATCGGCCGCCGGGCGCGTTCATCGATCGGCCGCCGTGCGCGTCGGTCGCGCAGCGCGGAGCCCTCCTCGGCCTGCGCGCGCCCGGGGCGCGTGGGACGAGCGGGCACTCCCTCGGGTGATGGGTAGTAGAGCCCGATCCAGCCGAGCAGGTCCGGCAGCGTCTTCAGCAGCTCGGCCTTCAGCGCCCTGCTCGAGCGCTCGCTGCGCACGCGCGAATAGAGAATCCGGCGCAGCGCGCCAACGATCGCGCGGGCCACCGGCTTGGGAATCGTCCCCGGCCCGCCCGCCCGCGCGAAGCCCTCGACGAGCAGGTGCTGCAGTTCCGCCGCATCCTGCGCCCAGCGCTGCACGCCGGCCTCGCCGGCGGCCCCCATCTCGACGCACACCAGGCGCGCCAGATCGGGCCGCTCGCCGGCCGCCTCGAACAGCTCGCGCAGGAACGCCTCGAGCTGCGCGGGCCACTCCGCGCTCGTCCCGACCGCCTCGACCAGGCGCCGGCGCAGGCGCTCGACGATCGCGTCGTAGGTCGCCAGCAGGCACTCCTCCTTGTTCTGGAAGTGCTCGTAGAAGCTGCGCCGGGAGATTCCCGCGCGCGCGACGAGGTCGGCGATCGTCGTCGTCAGGAAGCCCCGCTCGTTGACGGCCTCGACCATCGCCTTGAACAGCCGCTCGCGCTGGTGGGCGGCGACGGCCTCTCGCGACAGCGCCTGCGGGCCCCGCGGCAGCCCCTGTGAGCCCGCGCGCCGCCGCCGGGGCTTCTGCTCACGGGCGGGGCTCACGAGCTCACAGCTCCGGCCGGGTCGGGAGCAATTTGACAGATTGAGTAAAACCTGATTTATATGTCTGTGGCGAGGATGGATCCTCGCTCATCCAGGAGCTGGTTTGGATGGACGGCATAAAGGTCGAAGATAATGGAGGGGATTGGGAGATGCGTCTAAGGCACAACACTATGTCAGGATCGCGTGGAGACCCGATGGGACCAGGAACCGGCCGCGTACGGCATGGCAGGTTCTGTAGGAGACAGACTATTAGCTGGAACGCTGCGAGGAACGGGGAGGTCAGCTAGCGATGCGACAGCTCAACTGCGAGGAGCAGCGGATGCTCCGCGCTCTGCACGGCCGCTGGCCCTACCGGCGCTCGCACGCTCGCCACGATCTGCACTGGCTGGTGCGCGTCCATCCGCGGCGCGCAGCATCGTGCGGGAAGGGGCGTGCCCACTCGATGGCGGCGCTGCCTCCCTATCGCCGCCGGCCGCATCCCGATTGACGGCTAAGCCCGCTGCCCGAGAGCCGTGTGAAGCCGCAGCTCGGCGCTCGATCCGGCCCCGGCCCCGGCCCCCACGCCGACGCCGGGCGTCCCGGCGGTGATGGCCTCGGTGGCGGTGGCCTCGGCGGCGAACGCGTGGCCCGCGAGGGCGTCGATCAGCCGCGGCCAGAGCACGCGTGGCAGGTCGTGGCCCATGCCCTCGATCCTCATCAGCTGCGCGCCGGGAATCGCGGCCGCCGTCGCGCGTCCGCCGGAGGGCGAGACGAGCGGGTCGATGCTGCCGTGGATCACGAGGGTCGGCGCCGTGATGCGCCTGAGCTCGGAGGTCCGATCGCCCGAGGCGATGATCGCGCCGAGCTGGCGCCCGGCGCCGGTACGGTCGAGCTCGCGGTCGAAGGAGCGCGCGGCGATCGAGCGGACCCCCTCTGTGTCCTGGGGGATTCCGCGTGAGCCGATCTTCGCGAACAGGCGCACGGCGTGCTCGATGAACGCCTTGCGCTCGCGGGGTGCCGTGCGCAGAAAGATCGGATAGCTCGAGAGCGCCGGCCGGCCGACCCAGCGGCCCCCGGTGCTAGACATCATCGAAATCAGCGAGCGCACCCGTTCAGGGTGCCTGGCGGCGAGCGTCTGCGCGATCATTCCGCCCATCGAGGCCCCGATCACATGCGCCCGATCGATCTCGAGCTCGTCCAGCAGGCCGATCGTGTCCCGGGCCATGTCCGCGAGCGTGTAGCGCGCCGGCACCGAGTAGCGCAGCAGCTGCGAGAGCGAGGGCGGTGGCCCCTGCAGATGGGTCGAGCGGCCGATGTCGCGATTGTCGAAGCGCACCACGTACAGGCCGCGCCCCGCGAGCTCCTCACAGAATTCGTCCTGCCAGGCGACCATCTGCGCGCCGAGGCCCATGATCAGCAGCGCCGGCGGATCGGAGGGATCGCCGAAGGTCTCGTAGCAGAGGGTGATCCCGCCGCCGACGTCGCAGAGCTGCTCGGACATGAACACTCGACTGTAGCGACGTGGTTGGGCCGCCGTCCCTCGTCCTCGCGCCCGGCCGTGTTGCGGTGAGACTGCCCGAGTCTGCGGTGGGTGGCCCCACGTTGCGGTGAGGTGTCCCCGTGTGGCGGTGAGGTGACCTTTCCGCCCGTGGCGCCGGGCATCGCTAGGATCGGTTCGGTGGAGCAGCCGGAGATCAGCAAGCTGTCGATCGACACGATTCGCGGTCTCGCGATGGACGCGGTGCAGAAGGCCAACGCGGGCCACCCCGGCACCGCGATGGCGCTCGCGCCGCTGGCGTACACGATCTTCAAGCGCTTCCTGCACGCCGACCCGGCCGCGACGGACTGGCCCGACCGCGATCGCTTCGTGCTGAGCTCGGGCCACGCGTGCATGCTGCAGTACGCGCTGCTGCATCTGACCGGCTACGAGCTGGGCATCGACGATCTGAAGCAGTTCCGCCAGTGGGGCTCGCGCACGCCCGGGCATCCCGAGCGCGGGCACACCCCCGGGATCGAGGTCACGACCGGACCGCTCGGACAGGGCTTCGCGAACGCCGTCGGGATGGCGATCGCCGAGCGCTTCCTCGCCGAGCGCTTCAACCGCCCGGGGCAGAAAGTCGTCGATCACCACACGTATGTGATCTGCTCCGACGGGGACTTGATGGAGGGCATCAGCCAGGAGGCCGCCTCGATCGCCGGGCAGTTCGGGCTCGGCAAGCTCGTCGTCTGCTACGACGACAACCGCATCACGATCGATGGCTCGACGACGATCAGCTTCGACGGCGAGAGCCACGGGGTGCGCCTGCAGGCCGACGGCTGGCACGTGCAGCGCGTCGAGGACTCCGAGGATCTCGACGCGCTGAGCGCCGCGCTCGAAGCGGGGCGCGACGAAGCGGAGCGCCCCTCGTTCATCGCGATCCGCTCGCATATCGCCTACCCGGCGCCCCACGCGGTCGACACCGCCGCCTCGCACGGGGCGGCACTGGGCGAGGATGAGGTGCGCGCGACCAAGGAGGTGATGGGCTTCGATCCCGACAGGCATTTCTGGGTGGACGAGCGCGTGTACGAGCACATGAGCCTGCGCGACTCCGGCGCGCGGGCGCGCGGCGAGTGGCAGGAGCGGTACGCGGCCTGGCGCGAGGCCTCCCCCGAGCTGGCCGCGGACTGGGACCTCGCGTGGGCGGGGCGGATGCGCGAGGGCTGGAAGAAGACGCTGCCGAAGTTCGAGCCCGGCGAGAAGCTCGCCACGCGCGCGGCCGGGCAGCAGGCGATGGCGGCCTTCGGCGCGTATGCCCCGACGATGATCGGTGGCGCGGCCGATCTGGTCGAGTCGACGAAGACGCTGTTCGAGGGCGCCGGCGAGTTCTCGAAAGTCCACGCCGGGCGCAACGTGCCGTTCGGCATCCGCGAGCACGCGATGGGCGCGATCGTCAACGGCGCCGCCGCCCACGGCGGGATCGTCTCGCCATACGGCTCGACGTTCCTGATGTTCTCCGACTACATGCGCGCTTCGGTGCGGCTGTCGGCGCTGATGGGGTTGCCGGTGATCTGGGTTTGGACGCACGACTCGGTCGGCCTCGGTGAGGACGGGCCGACGCACCAGCCGATCGAGCACTACGCCTCGCTGCGTGCGATCCCCGAGCTGTGGGTGATCCGCCCGGGCGACCCGAACGAGACAAGCGAGGCCTGGCGCGTAGCGCTCGAACGCGAGGACGGTCCCGTGGCACTGCTGCTCTCGCGCCAGGGCGTCGAGACGCTCGACCGTGGTGGTGCATCCGGGCTCGGGGCCGCGCGAGAGCTCGAGCGAGGCGGCTACGTGCTGTGGGATTCCGCCGCCGGCGGGGCGACGGGTACCGATGGTGGGCCGGGTATGAGTGGCGGACTGGGCGGCGCCGGGTCGGCCGCAGGCGACGGATCGACCACCGCCGCGCCGGAGCTGATCCTGATTTCGACCGGCGCCGAGGTGCCGCCGACGCTCGCGGCCGCGCGGAAGCTGGCCGCGGAGACGAAGGCGAGCGTGCGTGTGGTCTCGATGCCGTGCGTCGAGCTGTTCGAAGCCCAGACGCAGGAGTACCGCGACGGCGTGCTCCCGCCGGGCACGAGGAAGCGATTGGCCGTCGAGCCGGGCGCGACCATCAGCTGGTGGAAGTGGGTCGGCACGGATGGAGACGTGCTCGGCCTCGATCGCTTCGGCGCCTCGGCGCCGGGAACGACGGTGCTCGAGAAGCTCGGCTTCAGCGTTGAGAACATCGCCGCGCGCGCCGCCGCGCTGCTGGAGCGAAAGGGCTGATCCGCGGATGGGACTCTCGCCCCTCGGCCACCTCTCCGCGCTCGGGCAGAGCGTGTGGATCGACTTCCTCTCGCGCGAATCGATCCGCGAGGGCCACCTGCAGAAGCTGATCGACGGGGACTCCGTGGTCGGGGCGACCTCGAACCCGACGATCTTCCAGAAGGCGATGACGGCAGGCAACGCCTACGACGAGCAGCTGCGCAAAGAGGCCGGGCGGGGGAGCACCGTCTCCGAGACGTTCTGGGCGCTCGCGCAGCGCGACATCGAAGACGCCTGCGACCTGTTCCGCCCGGTCTGGAACGGGGGCGCCGGCCGCGACGGCTACGTATCGCTGGAGGTCAACCCCGGCCTCGCCTACGACACGCTCGCGACCTACCGCGAAGCGATCCGTATACACAAGGCCGTCGAACAGGCCGAACCTGATGGTGAAGATCCCCGCGACCAAGCCGGGGCTTGCCGCGATCGAGGATGTGATCGCGCAGGGGCACTCGATCAACGTGACATTGATCTTCTCGCTGCGCCGCTACGCCGATGTCGCCGAGTCATACACGCGCGGGATCGAGCGGCTCGTCGCCGCGGGCGGCGACCCGAGCACGGTCGCCTCGGTGGCGAGCTTCTTCGTCTCGCGGATCGACACCGAGGCCGACCGGCGGCTGGATGAATTGGATGGCTCGGACTCCGCCAGGGCCGGCGGGACATCGATCGACGAGCTGAAGGGCAAGCTCGCGATCGCGAACGCGAAGCTCGCCTACCAGCACTACAAGCGCGCGTTTGCCGGCGAGCGCTGGGAGTACCTCGCCGGCAAGGGCGCCACCCCGCAGCGGGTCCTGTGGGCCAGCACCTCGACGAAGAACCCGGACTACCGCGACACGATCTACGTCGAGGAGCTGATCGGGGCCGACACCGTGAACACGATTCCCGAGGAGACGATCCGAGACTTCCAGGACCACGGCGAGCCGGCGCCCCGTCTGGAGCGGGGGGTCGCGCAGGCGCGCCAGCTGCTCGACCAGCTGGCCGCTGTGGGTGTCGACTACGACGATCTGACGGACACGCTCGAGCGCGAGGGCGTCGAGAAATTCTCCGATTCGTTCGATCAATTGCTGCAGGCGCTCGGCGAGAAGCAGGCCGCGCTGACCTCCTGAGGCATTCGCGAGCCAAGGCGCCGTCGGCCTCTGTTCAAGAGAATCCTCCGGCGGCGGGATCGGGCGCGCTGGGCGGCGCAACGGGCGCGCCGGGCGGCGCAAGGAAGGTCGGTGGTGGGGCCCGGCCGGGTCCGCGACCGGCTCAGGAGTAGGGAATCGGCACCAGCTCGCGGATGCGCAGCGTGCCCGAGGGGAACGCCCGGGCGTCGAGCGTGAACACGTGGTAGGTGTGCCCGCGGTAGCGGTAGAGGCCGCTCGCGGGGATCGATGAGTACCCGCCCACCTCGGGGCCGAGGCTGTTCTTGACAAGTTCGGGGTGAGTGGTGGTGGGGTTCATGTACATGAGCACGTCGAGCCCGACGAGCCGCCGGGTGAGGCGCAGGTAGCCTTCGTCGTCCTGGATCGAGAGCTCCAGTTCGCCGATCCGCTTGCCGTGCAGGCGCAGCGGCGCGCTGACGGGCGCGAGCACGTACGGCCCGCCGACATCCGCGAGCAGGTGTCCGCCGGCGCTGACCCGCAGGCGCACGATGTGGCTGTGGTCGTAGACCAGCCCGACGACGGCCTTGCGGGCGGCGACGGGGTTGCGTTCGGCGACCGCCTGCAGCAGGGCGCTGTTCTGCTGGGCGTTGTGGACCTGGATCAGCGCGTGCGCACCGCCCTCGCCGGCGTAGATCAGCGCCGCCACACGAGCGAGCGTGTTGACGAGCGTGTCCTGCGGGGTCGCTCCGCAGAAGTGGGCGGTCGAGCTTGCGGTCCTCAGCAGATAGACGCGCAGCGTGCCCGAGGGGTAGGCCGCGGCGGGGAACGAGACGTACTGGAAGACGGTGCCGTGCGCGGTCAGCGTGCCGGCCGGCGGGATCGTGCCGGAGGGCATCTCGAAGGAGCCGTCGAGGCTGCGGTTGCCTTCGCGCAGGGCGACGACGCCCTCGACGACGCCCTTCAGCTCGGAAAGGAAGCCGCGATCGGCCCAGACGCTCGCCACGAAGCTCGCGATCGGCGCTCCCGCCGCGTTTGTGATCGACCCGTGCAGGGGCGCCAGCGCGCCTTCGGCGCCGACGCTCGCCAGGGTCTTGCCGTCATTGCGGGTCACTGTCAGGTTCGCCAGGTGCCCGCCTGCGAGCAGCGCCTGCGCGGCCGTGCGTGCGGCCCCGGGATCGTCGCGTTCGATGGCTTCGCGCAGGGCGCTCGAGCCTTTGACCAAGCGCAGCGCGATTTCGGCGCGTTCGCTGGAGAGGCCCTCGTCGTAGATGCGCTGGGTCACCTGGCTGAGCGCCTGGAGCACGGTCGCGCCGCACGCGCTGGTCGATGTCCCCCCGAGCTGCGCTCCCCCGCTCGCGTGCGCGGGAGGGTCGTCGTCGGCGCTGGCGAGATAGCCGATCGCGAGCGCGACGAGCAGCGCCAGCACGATCGCCGCGCGTTTGGCGCTCGCGGCTCTGGTCATGCGGGTCATGCGGGAGATCATCGAAAGACATCCTAAGCGGTCGCTAATCGCACGATGAGGTCATACTCATCCGATGCCGACGGTCCTCATCACCGGAGCCTCGACGGGCATTGGCCGCGCCACCGCGCTGCGGCTTGCCGGCTCCGGTTGGACGGTGTTTGCGGGGGTGCGCAAGGCAGCTGACGGCGAGGCGTTGCGCGCCGCCGGAGGCGAGCGCGTGATCCCGGTCGAGCTCGATGTGACCGATCACGCGCAGATCGAGCGCGCCGCACGGCTGGTCGCGGATCGAGGCGGACCGAGGGCGTCAGGCGCCGCCGGGGTTGCCGGAACGGCCGGAACCGCCGGGACGGCTGGCGCCGCTGGGGTCGCCGGAACGGCCGACATCGCCGGAACCACCGGACCCGCCGGGACGGCTGGGGCCGCCGGGGCCGCTGGGGTCGCCGGGGCGGCCGGAGCTGCCGGACCCGCCGGGACGGCTGGGGCCGCCGGGGTCGCCGGAGCAACCACGGATGCGGGCGGCACGGGCGATACGGGCGATACGGACGATGGACCGTCGAGCCCGGGCCGGCTCGACGCGCTCGTGAACAATGCCGGCATCGGGTTCGGCGGCCCGCTGGAGCTGATCCCGATCGGGGATCTGCGCAGCCAGCTCGAGGTCAACGTGCTCGGGCCGGTGGCGCTCACCCAGGCGCTGCTGCCGGCGCTGCGCCGTGCGCGGGGACGGGTCCTGTTCATCTCCTCGATCGGCGGACGCGTGGCGATGGCCTACACCGCGCCCTATGCGGCCTCCAAGCACGCGATCGAGGCGATCGGCGACGCCCTGCGCGTGGAGCTGGGAAGCTCGAGCGTGCAGGTCGCGCTGATCGAGCCGGGGTCGGTCGCGACGCCGATCTGGGACAAGAGCCGCGCGCAGGGTGAGGGCCTGCAAGTGCCGGCGGAGCTCGCCGGCCAGTACGGGCACGTGACGGCGGCGATGAACAAGGTGCTCGAGGACACCGAGCGGCGCGGTGTGCCGCCCGAGCAGGTGGCGGAGACGATCGAACGGGCGCTCACCGCCCGGCGGATGCGCGCGCGTTACCTGATCGGCCGCGACGCGAAGGCGATGCTGCTGGCCAAGCGACTGCTGCCGGACCACGTCTTCGATCGCGTGGCGCGGCGCGCGCTCGGGGTCTGAGCGGGCCGATCGCACAGCGGCGCCGGCGCGAGCCCTCGTCGCGACGCGCGAGCCGTTGTCACGATGCCGGTCCCAACGCAAGGCCCCGATGACGGCGTCCCCTCGCGTGCGAATCCCGCCGGAGGGTCACGTCATGACTACGAGGAAGGCGGCGGGTACACCGCCAGCCACGCGAACAGGCTGGTCGTGGCAGCCTGCGTCTGCAGGCTGCCCGGCAGGGCGTCGGCCGTGGGCAGCGTGGTGCCGCTCCAGGAGAGCAGGTAGAGCCCTTCGCCGTTCAGGGCATGCGCCTGGGCTTCGCGGGCGTTTTCCGCGGCGAGCGTGTAGAGGGCGGCGTTGTGATCGAGCGAGTAGAGCGCGAGCATCCACTGCAGGTAGATCGCGTCGTACTGCGGCGAGAAGTCGAGCACCTGACCGAAGCGCTTCAGCGCGGTGGCAGTTAGCGGCGCCACCCGTTCGCAGTCTTCGGCGTTTCGAGTCGCTTCGCAGAGCAAAGCCTGCGCATAGATCAGGGGCGACTCGATGTAGTCGATCGGGGTCGGGTTGAGGTTGCTCGCAGCGTACAGACCGTTGGCCGAGCTGAAGCCGAGCGTGCTGCCCCAGAGCAGGAACTTCTGCGCCTGAGAGAGGGCAAAGGAGGAATGCGTCTGTCCGTAGAGCAGCGTCGCCAGCAGCGTGTCGGCGGCGAGCGCCTCGCCGGCCTTGTAGGGATGCTCGGTGTTCCACCAGATCCCGCCTTCCCGTGGGTCCCAGCCGGCGGCGGCTACGTAGGCGAGCGCGCGTTCGGCGTCGCTCAGCCAGCGGCGTGTGCCGGTCGCGCGGTAGGCGTTCACGAACGCGAGTCCCCACCAGCCGTTGTCATCGAACCACGTCTCGGCGTTAGCTTCGCGGTCGCCCGGGTAGGGCGAGTAGCCGGGCAGCGGGCGCAGGCCCCGGTTCAGGTAGCGCTCGGCGCCGGCGGCAAAGCGCGCGACCGCACGCCGGTTGACCGCGGTCGGCTCGGCGATCGCGATCGCGTCGAGCGACTCGAACAGTGGCACGATGTCCCAGATCGTCGCCAGCGGATAGCGTTCGCGATCCCCCAATCGCGCGTCATACCAGCCCAGGCGACGGTCCTCCCAACGCTGCTCGGCGCGGGCCACCCCCGCTTGCGCGAGGGCGAGGTAGCGTTGCTGGGCGCCCGACAGCGGCGCCGGCGGCGCCGGGGTGGACGCGCGCGCGGACGGGACGCTCGAGCCGCCGAGCGCGAGCGCCGAAAGGATCAGAGCGAGGGCGAGCCGGTTCATGTCGTGTACAACAACCCGAGCGTAGGCCGATCGACGCGCTCGCAACCGGCGGCTCCCGCGGTTCAGCCCAGGTACGGTGTAGGACTGAGACGAGCGATGACCGAAGACCTTACGAAATCCACGGCGCCTGGGGTACGAGGCGCACGACTCCCCAACGCGCCGGCATCCGGCGCGGCGGCGCATGCCCCCGCCGCCGCGCCTGGCGCCCCAGCCCCCGCCGCGCAGACCCTCGGCTCCGGCGCGCCGGACATGCACCCACACCTGCCGGCGCCGCCGTCCGAACGCGGCGCGTGGCTGGTGGCGCTCGCGCTCGGCGTCCTCGGCGTGGCGGTGCTCGTGGCGGTGCTCAGCGGCGTGGTCGGGCGTACGAGCACCGCCGCGCCCCACGCGGCGCCCCCCGCGGTGCTCGTGGCGGCCGTCACCCCGGCGCCGAGCGTGGCGGACGCCGCGGGTGGGGCCTCTTCCGCTGGGGTCTCTTCCGCGGGGGTTCCCGTTGCCGGCGCCGGGAGGGGCAGCGCCGGCGCCGGCCACGCGGCGATCGTCGCGCGTCCGTCGCGCGCGCAGCAGGCCGCCGAGTCGTCGCGCCTGATCGACGAGACCGAAACGGAGATCTCGCAGCGCTGGATCGAAGGCTTCTACCCGATCTATGCCACCGCGCAGAGGACGTTCGGGGTCAACTGGCTGCTGATCGCCTCGATCCACAAGCAGGAGTCGGCGTTCTCGACGGCTCCGACCACCTACCACGGGCTGAACTTCGCCGGGTGCTGCGGGGGCCCGATGCAGTTCAACGTGACGAATGGGGGTGGGCGGGGCAGCGGATCCGCGGGATCGACGTGGGATCTCGTGAGCGACTCCTACAAGTACGCCAAGCGCCCCGCGGCTTACGATCACATGACCGCCACGCACCCGTCGATCTACGACGACTTCGACGCGATCATGGCCGCCGCGCATCTGCTCTCGGCCGACGGCGCGGGATACGCGCTGAACGGCGCGGCGTGGGACGCCGCGTATGACTACTACGGGCACGACGCGACCGGCGTGAGCTATGCCGACGAAGTGCTGGCGCGCGCGATCGGCTGGTCCCAGCACTCCTTCTGCGTCAACTGCGGCGTCGAAGCAAGGATGGTCGAAGCGGTCCAGGCCGCCTACGGCGCGCCGGTACTGGCGGCGCTCGAAGCCGAAGCGGCGAAACCGGCGCGGGCGGTGAGCGCCCGCGCCGTCAAACGCCGGGCGCGCCGCGGCTAGCCGGCGCCCCGCCATTCAGCGTCCTGGCGGTCGGAGGAGGACGCAACCGATCGGCCGGCGCCGCCATCCGGCCGTCACGTCAGGCGGCGTCTGCCTGGACGATCAGCTCGCCCGCGACGCGATCGGTCGCGCCCGCGGTCCCACCGAGCAGCCGGCGGGAGAGCTGGGCACGGCGGAAGTAGAGCGGCGCGTCGTGCTCCCAGGTGGCGCCGATGCCGCCGTGCACGGAGATCATCGTGCGCGCGCCCTGGTCGAGCGCACGTCCGGCCACCGAGCGCGCGGCGGCTGCGGCGAGCGGGAACTCCGCCGGCGCGCCGTGGCGCGACCAGCCCGCGTAGTAGAGCAGCGAGCGGCCGTTCTCGAGCTGGCGGAGCACCTCGGTGAGCGAGTGCTTGACCGCCTGGTAGGAGCCGATCGCGCGGCCGAACGTGTGGCGCTCCTTCGCGTAGGCGACGGAGACCTCGAGCGCGGTCTCGACGCTGCCGAGCGACTCGGCCGCGACCAGCGCCTGGGCGAGGTGCCAGGCGCCGGCGAGGGCGTCGGGCGCGGCGTCGAGCACCGTCGCGGGAGCGTCCTTGAGCGTGACGTGCCCGAGCGAACGGGTGGAGTCGTAGACCTCGACGGCCTCGATCGCGACGCCGGACGCGGAGGCCTCGATCGCGACAGCGGTCGGTTGGCCGTCGAGCAGGGCCACGCCGACGAGCACCGAGGCGCCCGGGGCGTCCGGCACGAACGACAGCCGGCCGCTGACCCGCGCCTGACCATCGCTGCCCTCGCGCGTGGCGGTCGGGGCGGCCGCGCGCGCGAGGCCGTGGGCAGGGTCGACCGTCCACTCCCGCGAGAGATCGCTCGGCGGGCTGGCGGGCAGGTAGGCGGCGCGTCGCTCGCCGGTGGCGAGCGCCTCGAGCAGCTCCTTCGGCGTGTCGGAGGACTCGTTCAGGATTGCCGTCGCGGGCAGGTGGCCGAGCAGCGCCACGCCCGCGAGCACGCGCCCGCACTCGCCGAGCACGAGCATTGCGTCGAACGCGTCCAGCCCAGCGCCGCCGGCCGACTCGTCGATCAGCAGCCCGGGCCAGCCGGCCTCGCAGGCGGTCGGCCAGAGGTCGGGCAGCGGCGCGTTGCCGTCGAGCGCCTCGCGGGCGGCTTCGAGCGTCTTGAAGCGCGAGAGCGCGCCACGCGCGGCCTCGCGCAGGAACACCTGCTCGTCTGAGAGTGCGAGATTCATTGCGGGGCCTTCTTCCGGTGGGTGGTCGGGAGGGGGGCCGGGTGGGCGGGCTTCGGGGGGGCGGGCTCCAATCTAGATGCGAGGTTCATGCCGCCGCTCCTTCCTTGGAGCGCAGCTCCGAGAATGGGATGCCCTTGTCCAGGCGCGGCTCGGGCGGCAGCCCGAGCACGCGCTCGCCGATCGTGTTGCGCAGGATCTCTTCGGTCCCGCCGGCGGACTTCAGGCCGGGGAGGAAGGAGATCATGTAGGCCCACTCGCTGTCCTTGGAGAGCGCGTCGGGTCCGAGGACGTCGGTGATCAGGTCGCCCGCGCGGATCGCGCCGTTGACGATCGTGACCTTCGCGAGGCCCGCCTCGGGGCCGGGGATCTGGCCTTTTTGCAATGCGGTCAGCGTGCGGTAGCCGGTGAAGCGCACGGCGAGCAGCTCGGAGACGATCTCGCCGAGCTGATGGCGCACCTCTGGGTCGCGGCGGGCGTGCTCGTCCTCGGCGATCGCCTTCGCGAAGCGGGTCGAGTTGTAGCCGAGGCCCTCACCGCCGAGGCCGATCGTGACGCGCTCGAACATCAGCGTCGTCAGCGCGGTGCCCCAGCCGTTGCCGACGCCGCCGACGACCGCGTCTGAGTCGAGCGCGACGTCGTCGAAGAACACCTCGTTGAACTCGGCCTCGCCGGAGATCTGGCGCAGGCCCCTGACCGTTACGCCGGCGCCATCCATCGGCACGACGAACATCGTCATGCCCTTGTGCTTGGGCACGTCCGCGTCGGTGCGCGCGAGCAGCAAGCCGTAGGAGGCGAACTGGGCGTTTGTCGTCCACACCTTCTGTCCGGAGATGCGCCAGCTGCCGTCGTCCTGCAGGCGCGCGCGGGTCTGCACGGCCGCGAGGTCGGAGCCGGCGGCGGGCTCGGAGAACAGCTGGCACCAGACCTCATCGCCGTGGAGCATCGGGCCCAGGTAGCGCGTCTTCTGCTCCTCGGCGCCGTGGGCGATCAACGTCGGGCCGAGCATGCCGACGCCGATCGCGTCGAGGATCCCGGGGACTTTCGCCTGTGCGATCTCCTGGTTGCAGATCAGCTGCTCGATCGGCCCGAGCCCCTGGCCGCCGTACTCCTTCGGCCAGGTCACGCCCGCGAGGCCGGCCTCTGCGAGCTTGCCCTGCCACGCGCGCCGCGCCGCGACGATCTCATCCTCGTCCTTCAGCGCGTCCGGGCCGGTGAGAACCGGCGCCTGGGACTTGTGCTCGGAGAGCCAGCTCTGCACCTGTGTGCGGTAGGCGGCCTGCTCTGGGGTGTCGTCGAGATCCACGGGTGCATCCTCCTTTGGCTGACTGACCAGTCAATCGATACGGGGAACGGTACTCCCTTGGCGGCGAGAGCGTGTTCCTCTCAGGCGCCCGGAGGGATCGGTGGCGCCTGCGGTAAGGGGGCCTGGTGGTAGACGCCTTCGAAGCCACGGTTGAGCAGGTAGGCCGCCTGCGTGCCCGGGTCGGGCGAGTGCAGGAGCACGACGCCGAGGCGCACGCCGTGGCGTTCGGCGGTCGCGACCAGACAGCGCCCGGCCGACACGGTTTCGCCGGTCTTCATCCCGGTGACCCCGGGGTATTTGTAGATCAGCAAAGGGTTATTGTTGTAGAGGTAGACCTTGCCGCCCTTGATCGGGAGAGGCAGGACCGCCGAGTAGGTGCGCACGACGCTCGCGATTCGCGGCTGCTCGAGGTCGACGTGCGCGAGCAGCGCGAGGTCGGCGGCGCAGGAGAAGTTGTACTGGTTGTAATAGCCCGAGGGCGAGGTGTAGTGCGTGCAGCCCATGCCGAGCTTGGCGGCCTCGTCGTTCATGCGCGTGACGAATTGATTGACGGACCCGGCGACGTGTTGGGCGAGGGCGACCGCGGCGTCGTTGCCCGAGGGCAGCAGCAGTCCGTAGAGGAGCGTCTCGAGCTTGACGTGTTTGCCGAGCGGCAGGACCCCGACCTTCGAGCCGGGCATTTCGACCGCTTCCTTGGTGATCAGCACGGGCGCGTCCGGCGGAGCCGAGGTGACGGTCAGCAGCGCGGTCATCATCTTCGTCAGGCTCGCGATCCGCAGGCGGGTGTAGGCGTTGTGCTGCCAGAGGACCTGGCCGGTGGAGAGGTTGAACAGCAGGCCCGCATGCGGCTCTTCGAGAAAAGGCGGGTGTACCGGATCCTTTGCCGGGTCGCCGATCCCGGTGAGTGCGAGCGCGGGCTTGCCCAGCGGCAATCCGATCGGGGAGCGCGCGGTCGTTGGGGCCGACGCGGCGACCGGTGTACCGCTCGCCGCATTAGTGCCGCCGCCCGCCGTAGCCGTGCCATGCGCCGCGGTCGTGCCGTCGCCCGCCGCAGCCATGCCGTGCGCCTGCGCCCGACGGTGCGCCGCCACGCTCGATTCGTGTGCGGTGCCCGGGCCGGCGAAGGCCATCACGACGACCACCGCGCCGAGCGCGAGCGCGATCGCGGCCACGAACATCGCGCGCCGCCGGCGCCGCCGCCGCCGGGAGGCGAGCTCGCGCCGGCGGCGACGGTGGTGACTGGGGGTCATGAACGGTGAGGTGCTCATAGCTCTCCTTTGGCTTCTTCGACCTCGACCTGCCGTCCCTCGACGAGCACCTGGCGACGGTTCGTTCGGGAGTCACGACGAGACTAGCTCGCCGCGGCATCGAGGGTGCCGGGTGAGAAGAGTGTTACCGGCGGGGAGGATTGAACAGCGCGCCGACGATCCCGACGAGCAGCAGCAGGATCACGAGCGCCGAGAGCAGGCTGCCGATCGTGACCCCCTGTTCGATCGCCGAGCCGATCGTCAGATAGGCGAAGCCGAGGATGAAGACGAGGCCCACGGCGAGCACGAGCGTGCGCGTCATGGCCGCCGCGAACGGATGTCGAAGGGGGCGAGGATCGACGCAGACTATCCGCGGGCAAGCGGATCTACTTGGGCGAGCGGGCCGCGGGCAGCCCGGGTTCGCCGGGCAGCCACTGGGCGCGCTGGCCAGCCGTCGGGTTCGCGCCGGGCAGCCGCCGGGCGCGCTGGTCAGCCGACAGCCGAGGCCGATGCGATGCTGGCCGGCGTGGCGGCGCGTGCGAGCGGCCCCGTACCAGGCCGTGCCTGCGGGACGTGCTGGTCGGCGTGATAGCTGGAGCGCACCAAGGGCCCCGCCGCGACGTGGTCGAAGCCGAGCTCGTAGGCGGCGCGCTCCAGCGCCGCGAACTCGTCAGGGTGCCAGTAGCGCACGACCGGCAGGTGGCGCTCGGAGGGGCGCAGGTACTGCCCGACGGTCAGCACCCGCACGCCGTGCTCGCGCAGGACGGCGAACGTGTCGACGAGCTCCTCGTGGGTCTCGCCGAGTCCGACCATCAGGCCGGACTTCGTCACGACCTCGCCTTCGCCGATCTCCCCGGCGAGGCGCAGCACGCGGCAGGAGCGCCGGAACTCCGAGCCGCGCCGCGCGATCGGATACAGCCGCGGGACGACCTCGACGTTGTGGTTGAAGACGTCGGGGCGCTCGGCGATCACCTTCGCCAAAGGCATCTCCTGGCCCTGGAAGTCCGGGGTGAGCACCTCGATCTGGCACTCGGGCGCCTGGCGGCGGACCTGGCGGATCACCCCGACGAACGCGGAGGCGCCGAGGTCGGGCAGGTCGTCGCGGTCAACCGAGGTGACGACCGCGTGGCGCAGGCCCATGCGCGCGATCGACCGCGCCACCCGCGCGGGCTCGAGCGGATCGTTCCAGGTCGGCTTGCCGGTCTGCACGTTGCAGAACCCGCAGCGCCGCGTGCAGGTGTCGCCGAGGATCATGAACGTCGCCGTGCCCCGCTCCCAGCACTCGCCGACGTTCGGGCAGGCCGCCTCCTGGCAGACGGTGTGCAGGTTCTCGTCACGGATCAGCTGCGTGAGCGCGCGGTAGCGCTCGCCGCCGGGCGGCGGGACTTTGAACCACGGGGGCTTGCGCTCGCGCAGCGGGCGCACGTCCGGGCCGAGGACCTCGAGCACGTTCATCCCGCCGGGGTTCTTGCGCGAGCGGGTGACGTGCTCGCGCGCGGGGGCGGTCTCGGTGGTCTTGGGGGGCGTGGCGGTGGTGGGTGGGCTCACGCGGGCACCGCTACCCGTCGTGAGGGGGCGTGCGCGAGCGGTGCCTCGATACCGAGGCGCCGCGGTGAGACCAGGCGCTGGCGGCGTAAGTGGGCCTCGCAGAACGCGTGGGCCATACGGCGGCGGAAACAGGGCAGGCCGGTCCTCGCGCCGGGCGGCGCCTTGCGGTCGATCGATGTCATCGCGACGTCGGGCAGGCCGCAGGCGACTACCCAGGAGAAGGGGTCGAGGTCGTTGTCTACGTTGACCGCAAAGCCGTGGGTTGAGATGCCGCGGGAGACATGCACGCCGATCGAGGCGATCTTCCGCGAGCCGACCCACACGCCGGTGTAGTCGGGGCCCTCGTCCGAGCGTGAGTGGGCGTCGATTCCTTCCGCGGAGAGCGCGGCGACGATCGCCGCTTCCATCGTGCGCAGGTGCGAGCCGATGTCGGCGACGCCCATGATCGGGTAGCCGACGAGCTGGCCGGGGCCGTGGTAGGTGACGCGTCCGCCGCGGTCGGTCGCGACGAGGTCGATGCCTTTCGCGCGGTAGAAGTCCTCGCCGAACGGCAGCTCGCCCGCGGCCGAGCGACGCCCGTGGGTGTAGACGGGGGGGTGCTCGAGCAATAGGAGCGTGTCGGGCAGCTCACCGACCAGTCGGCGCGCGCGGATGTCGAGCTGGAGGGCGAGCGCGTCAAGGTAGGGGATCGTGCCCAGGTGGCACACCCAAAGCTCATCGCGGGGCATGAACTCAGGTTAGCGCCGGACCGAAGTGGCAAGATCTGGCGCGCTTGTGTCATTCCGCCATGCGTTCGATACACTTGGACATGCCAAGATGAGCTCAATGGATTGTTCATCCATCATCTCACGGGGTCCGGCTTGCCGGGCCCCGTCTTTGCTTAAGATGCGCCCCGGCGGGCATCGAGGCTGACTCCCGCCGAGGCTAGGTTGGCTCTACGTCAGATTGCGGACGACCGCAACCAGGAGCGCAATTGCCAAAATGAGCTCAACTGATTGGCTCATCTCATCACCCCCTTTCCCGGGCCGATCGGCCTCGGGTCGGCATGATCGGGCGGAGGTGATAACCCTGGCGAAAAAGCTACAGACGGCTACGTACGGCGCTCAAAGCGTGAGCGCGGCGGGGGCTTCTAGCAACCCGCGGATGCGGGCGAGGAAGGTGGCCGAGTCGGCGCCGTAGAGGATGCGGTGATCGCAGGCGAGCGTCACGGTCATCGTGTTCCGCGCGACGATCTCGCCATCGCGGACCACAGCGCGCGGCCCGAGCGCGCCGACCGAGAGGATCGCCGCCTGGGGCGGGTTGACGATCGCGGTGAAGGCGCTGATGCCGAACATGCCGAGGTTCGAGACCGTGAACGTGCCGCCGCCGAGCTCGGGCGGCGTGATCGAACCGTCACGCACGCGCGCCGCCAGCGCGCGCGTCTCGCGAGCGATCTCGCCGAGCGACTTCTGGTCGGCGTCGAACACAGTCGGCACGACGAGCGTGGCGCCCGCCGGCCCGGCGGTCTCGCCGGCGACCGCCACGCCGACGTTGACGCGCGAGTGCAGTTGCAGCAGCCCGTCGCGGTAGCCGCCGTTCGCGCGCGGGGACTCGCGCAGCGCGAGCGCGCAGGCCTTGACGACCATGTCGTTGTATGTCGGCGCGTCGTCCTGGCCGAGCGACTTCAGCTCGGAGCGCAGCGCGACGCACGCCTCCATGTCGATCTCCGTCTGGAGCGTGAACTCGGGGATCGTCGCCTTCGCCTCGGCCATCCGCCGCGCGATCGTCTGCTGGGTGCGGCTGAGCTCGACGATCGTCGTCTCGCCCTTCGCGGTGGCCACCCCGGCTGGTCCTGCGGCGTGCGAGTCGGCGGCGCCGGCTCCCTCGACGTCCGCCTTCACGATCCTCCCGCCGGGACCGCTACCGGTGAGCGTGCTCAAATCGATCTCCTGCGCTCGCGCGATTCGACGCGCGAGCGGCGACGCCCGCAGGCGCTCGCCTGCTGGTGTCTGCTCCTCCTCCGTCCCCTCCGTCCCCTCTGCCTCCGCCGGCGCGGACGGCTCAACCGGAGACGGGGCCTCGTCGGTGTCCTCGCCCGCCGCGGGCACGGCTTCCGGCCGGGAGGAGGCCGATCCGTCGCCGTTCTCGGGCGTCCTCTGCGCCGCCGTCGCTCCAGACGCGCCTGGCTCGTCCTCCCCCACCCGCGCGATCGGCGCGCCGACCGGCAGCGTGTCGCCCTCGGCGGCGAGCGTCCGCAGGATGCCCTCCTGGTCGGACTCGTAGGTCATGTTCGCCTTGTCGGTCTCGATCTCGACGAGCTCCTGTCCGCGGTTGACGGTCTCGCCGTCGGCGACGAGCCAGCTGAGGATCGTGCCCTCCTCCATCGTGTCCGACAGCCGCGGCATCACGATCTCGGCCATCTACGCCCCCGTCCCGGCCGGCGCGGTGGTCGTCGCCTCTCCCGCATCCGCGCCGCGCGTCTCGGGGCTCGGTGGGCGCCGACCGAGGCTGGCGAGCGCCGCCTGCACGATCTGGGGCTCGTGCGGGAAGGCGATGTCCTCGAGCGGCTTCGAGTACGGCATCGGCACGTCGGCGCCCGACACGCGCGCGATAGGCGCGTCGAGGTCGTCGAAGGCGTGCTCGGCGATCAGCGCCGCGAGGTTCGCGCCGACGCCGCCGTGCGGCCAGCCCTCCTCGACGACGACGCAGCGGTTGGTCTTCCTCACCGAATCGAGGA
Organism: uncultured Solirubrobacterales bacterium; assembly: GCA_963774785.1. Classification (GTDB taxonomy): domain Bacteria; phylum Actinomycetota; class Thermoleophilia; order Solirubrobacterales; family Solirubrobacteraceae; genus Palsa-744. The sequence continues at coordinate 666,995 of CAVZGH010000001.1, forward strand.
TCGTGGAGAGGTCGAGCGGGCGCAGCGTCCGCGGGTCGATCACCTCGGCCTCCACGCCGTGCTTCTGCGCGAGCGTCTGCGCGGCCCGTTCGGCCGTGACGGCCATCCGCGAGACGCCAACGATCGTCACGTCCTCGCCCGCGCGCGCCACCCGCGCGCGGCCGAAGTCGACCGTCACATCTTCCCCGTCGGGCACCTCGCCGCGGACACCGTACAGAGACTCGTGCTCGATGAAGATCACGGGGTTCTCGTCGCGGATCGCGGTCTTCAACAGGCCCTTCGCGTCGGCCGGCGTCGCGGGCACGGCGACGAGCAGGCCGGGGACGTGCAGGAACATCGCCTCCAGGCAGTGGGAGTGGGTCGGCCCGAGCTGGTGGCCGGCGCCCTGGGGCATGCGGATCACGAGCGGGACCGTCACCTGGCCGCCGAACATGTAGCGGATGTGCGCCGCGCTGTTGACGATCTGGTCGAAGGCGAGCAGCGCGAAGTTGACCGTCATCAGCTCGACGACCGGGCGCAGGCCGGCCATCGCGGCGCCGACGCCGACCCCGACGATCGTGTTCTCCGAGATCGGCGTGTCGCGCACGCGCCGCTCGCCGAACTCTTCGAGCAGGCCCGCGGTGACCTTGAACGCTCCGCCGAACACGCCGATGTCCTCGCCCATCAGCATCACCCGCTCGTCGCGCGCGAGCTCCTCGCGCAGGGCCGCGTTGAGCGCCTCGCGGTAGCGCAGCTCGGCCATCAGTGGTAGGCCCCCCGGGCGTGCCGGTCGAGCACGTAGACGTCCTCGTACAGCGACTCCGGCGCTGGGAACGGCGAGTCCTCCGCGAACCGCACCGCCGCGTCGACTCGCGCGACGGCCTCCCGGTCGAGCGTCTCCCGTCCCTCCGCGTCGAGGATCCCCTCGCCTTCGAGCAGCGCCCCGAAGGCGGGGAGCGGGTCGCGCTCGCGCCAGTGGGCGACCTCCTGCTTGGAGCGGTACTCCTCAGGGTCGGCCATCGAATGGCCGCGGAAGCGATAGGTGACGGCCTCGACGAGCACCGGCCGGCGGTCCTCGCGAACGCGCTCGACCGCCTCGGCGAGGGCCCTGTGCGTGTCGATCACGTCCATCCCGTCGCAGCGCGTCCCCGGTACGCCGAGCGACTCGCCCTTGCGCTGCAGATCGGTCACCGCGGAGTGGCGCGCGAGCGAGGTGCCCATGCCGAACTGGTTGTTGATCACGAGGAACACGACCGGCAGCCGCCAGAGCGCCGCGAGGTTCAGCGTTTCGCCGAACGTGCCCTGGTTGGAGGCGCCGTCGCCGAACGTGCAGAGGGTCACCTCGTCGGTCTCCGAGTAGTCGCTGCCGAGCGCGATCCCGGTCGCGATCGGCAGGTTGCCGCCGACGATCCCGTATCCGCCCATGAAGCGCCGCGCGAGGTCGAACATGTGCATCGAGCCGCCGTGGCCGCCACAGCACCCGTCGGCGCGCCCGAACAGCTCCGCCATGACCCGCTCGGGTGGGGTGCCGCGCGCGAGCGCGTAGCCGTGCGAGCGGTAGGTCGAGACGAGGTAGTCGCGCTCGCGCAGCGCGCGCGTGGAGCCGACGATTGTCGCCTCCTCGCCGATCGACAGGTGCAGGAAGCCCCCGATCTTCGCCCGCGCGTACATCTCCCCCGCGCGCTCCTCGAAGCGGCGGATCAGCGTCATCGTCTGCAGCCACTCGATCGCGGTCTCTGGCTCGGGCAGGTCTCCCATCAATGTTCCACGGTAGCCCAGCGCGCCAGGAACTCCTCGTCCTGGAGCTGCGAGAGGTCCGCGCGTAGCGCCCGCGCGAGCTTCGAGGCCGCTTGGGGCGGACGATCCCAGAAGAGGATCACTTCACCGGTGCCGACCTCGACGATCTCGAGATGGTCGACGCGGCTTGTATCCGCCAGCAGCGCTGGCATCAGCCCGCCGCGCGTGACGATCAGCCGATAGGCGCGGTTGGCCCTCACCGCGCCCGCGCCATCGCCGCGTGGTCCGCTGCTTCCTCGGCGGCGCGAGCTCCGACGAACACCCTCGCTCCGATCCGCACCGCCGGCACGTCCGTCACGCCGTCCTGCGCCGCGCGCGCGGTCGTGCTCGACAGCTGCTCTCTGATCGAGCGCAGCTCCGCCCCCTTGAGCACCGCGGCCGGGTGCATCTCGCAGGCCGCCGCCGCGATCACGACGAAGTCTGGGTCTTCGAGCGAGCGCCCGCCGGCGTACGCCTGCCGGAAGGCCGCCTGCGCGAACGGGACCGCACGCCCGATCGACTTGGCGTACGTGGCGACACGCATCGCAAGCGCGCTGTCGAACGGGAACGGGGCCGGCCACTTCAGCGGTTGCAGCCCCTGCGCGTGGGCGCTCCGCTCGATCTCCTTGCGAAAGACCTCCTCCTCCGTGCGGCAGCGGTAGGCCTCGAACGTCTCCGCGCCCGCGAGCTCCCGGGCGAGCACGGGCTGCCACTCGGCGGGGCTGGTCAACACGTGCAGCACGCGCTCGGCCGCGAGATAGGCCAGCGGGCTCGCGAGATCGAAGTAGAAGGCTGCGTCCGGGTCGGGCATCCCCGCCGAGACTAATGCGCTTGCCTCAACCGTGAATCAGCCAGCCGTCGGCGGCGCGGCCAGCCTCCATCACTGCCTCCGAGAGCGTCGGGTGCCCGTGGATCGTGCGCGCAACCTCGGCGAACCCGCCCTCGAGCGCGCGCACGTTGACGAGCTCCTGGATCAGCTCGGTCGCGCGCGCGCCGACGATGTGCCCGCCGAGCAGCTCGCCGTACTTGGACTCGCCGACGAGCTTCACCATCCCCGAGCGATCGCCGTAGACGATCCCGCCGCCGACCGCGCCGTAGGGGACCTTGCCGACGACCACGTCATAGCCCTGCTCCTTCGCCTGTGCCTCCGTCAGCCCGAAGGAGCCGACGTTGGGCGTGCAGAAGGTCGCGCGCGGGATGTCGAGATAGGCGATCGGGTGGGTCTGCAGGCCGGCGGAGTCCTCGGCGGCGATCACGCCCTCATCAGATGCCTTGTGCGCGAGCGCGGGACCGGGGACGAGGTCGCCGATCGCGTAGACGCCCTTGCGCGAGGTTCGCAATGCGCCGTCGACCTTCACCAGGCCGCGCTCGTCCAGCTCAACGCCGGCCTCGGCGAGGCCGAGCCCGTCGATGTCGGCGCCGCGCCCGGCGGCGATCACGAGGTAGTCGACCTCGGCGGTCTCCTCCCCGTAGGAGAAGCTCACGCTCTGCTCGGTCGCCTGCACGTCTTTGACGGGGGTGCCGGTGTGGACCCCGATGCCCTGGCGCTTCAGGCCCCGCTCGACCAGACGCGAGATGTCCGCGTCCTCGGTCGGCAGCACGCGCTCGAGCGCCTCCAGCAGCAGCACCTCGCTGCCCAGGCGGGCAAAGCCCGAGGCGATCTCCGCCCCCGAGGCGCCGGCGCCGACGACCGCGAGGCGCGCCGGCAGCTCCGCCAGCGCCCAGGCCTGCTCGGTGCCGATCACGCGCCCCCCGAGCTCGACACCCGGGATCGCGCGCGGGATTGAGCCGGTGGCGAGGATCACGGTCTGCGCGCTGAGCGTCTGCCTGTTGTTCTCCGATCGCTCACCGCCGGCCGCGACGAGCACGTTGCCCTCGGCGTCGAGCGCAGCGGTGCCCTCGATCAGGTCGATCTTGTTTTTCTTGAACAGACCGGCAACCCCCCCGGTTAGCGTCGAGACGACTTTCTCGCGGCGTGCCTGGATCCCCATGTAGTCGACCTCGACGCTCGCGACCTTCAGGCCGTACTCGTCGGCCTCGTTAATCTCCGTCAGCAGATCGGCCGAGCGCAACACCGCCTTGGCGGGAATGCACGCGTAGTTCAGGCAGCGTCCCCCGACCTTGTCCTGCTCGATCACCGCGGTCTTTTTGCCGAGCTGAGCGGCGCGGATCGCGGCGACGTACCCGCCGGGGCCGGAGCCGATCACGATGCAGTCGTAGCTGGTCTCTGCCATCTCGGGCCTGAGCCTATCGAAGCGTCTCCGCCGGTCCTCGCTCACCCGCTTGAATCCGGCTCATCACCCGGATGAGCTTCCAGAACAGCCACCCTCCGAGCCCGACGCTAACAACGCAGATCGCCGCGGCGAGGATCGTCGCGGCGACAACGAGCGCGAGCGAGGTGACGATGATCTGGAAGGCGAGCAGCGCCTCGAAGCCGAGCACCGCCCAGTAGCGCTGCCGGTACATCCCCGCGGCAAGCATCAGGAGAATCGCGGCCAGGAAGGCTCCGCCGGGGAGCGAGCCGCCGTGCTGGCTGAGGTTGTGGATGGTGGTGGCGCCGAGGATCACCGCGATCGCGAGCAGCACGCAGACGACGATCGCGACCAGCAGTGCGGGCGGTCGCTCGCCCTTGCCCAGGGGCTCGAGCTCAGCGCGCAACAGCTCCTCGCGCTGGCCGCGCTCCCGGCGTCCAGGCACGCCCCTTTCGCGTGTCTCTCTTTCGGGCGTGGGTTGTCCTGTTTCGGGTGTGGGCCGTCCTGGCGCATCTCGTCCCGGCATGCCTCTTTCAGGCGCCTCTCGTCCAGGCGTGCCTTCCGCTTGGCTCGATGACGCCACCTCAGCCCTCCAGCGGACGCCGGTCGAGCAGCTCGCGCAGCTCACGCGCGGCACGCTCGGGATCCTCCGCGGCGGCGATCGCCCGCAGCACGCACAGCCGCCTGGCGCCGGCGTCGATCGCGTCGATCGCATTTGTGCGGTCGATCCCGCCGATCGCGAAGAACGGCACGGAGGTATGGGCGGCGGCGTAGCGCACGAGCTCCAGCCCGACCGCGGGACGCCCGGCCTTGGTCGGGGTGGCGTGGACGGGGCCGACGCCGATGTAATCGACCAGTCCCGTAACAGCGCACGCGCCGGCCGCGTCGATCTCCGCCGGGGCATGCGTGGAGAGCCCGATCAGCATCTCCGGGCCGACCAGCTCGCGCACCTCGGCCACCGGCATGTCCTCCTGCCCGACGTGCACGCCGTCGGCGCCGATCTCCCGCGCGACGTGGGGGCGGTCGTTTACGACGAACAGCGCCCCGAGCCGCTCGCAGAGCACCCGAGCGGCGTGCGCGACCGCGGCGAGCTCATCGTCGGGCAGGTGCTTCTCGCGCAGCTGCACGACGTCAACGCCGCCGGCGATCGCCGCGCGTAACAGATCGGGGAGCCCGGCCGCGGCGGCGATATCCGAAGCGATGGGGGCGGTAGCCGAGGCGATGGGGGCGATATCCGAGGCGATGGGGGCGATATCCGAAACGACGGGGGCGGTAGCCGAGGCGCCGGTGGTGGCATCCGCGGCGCCGGAGGCGGGACTCGCGGCCGAGACAGAGACGGTGCCCGCGTTCGAGGAGCCATCGGACATCGACCCGCAGACGAGGTACAGCCGCGCGGCAGCGAGACGGGCCCGCCGGTCGGCGCCGAGATCTTGGTTTGAGATCGTCAACATCGATCCGCAGTCTGACAGCGGGCTAGCATCAATCCCATGCCCGCAGTCACCGACCGCAGAGGTTCGGCCGACATGCTTGTCGTCGGCGGCGGCGCCGTCGGCCTGGCGATCGCCTGGCGCGCGCGCGAGCGGGGGTTGTCGGTGACCGTGCTCGAGCGGGGAGAGATCGGGCGCGGAACCTCGTATGTGGCCGCGGGGATGCTCGCACCGGTGGCCGAGGTCGAGTTCGGGCGGGCCGGGGAGGCGGCGCTCGAGCTGGGGCTGCGCTCGGCCGAGCTGTGGCCGGGGTTCGCCGCAGAGCTCGAGCGCGCGAGCGGGGTCGAGGTGGGATTGCGCAAGACGGGGACGCTCGTGCTCGCCCGTGACGCCGACGAGGCGGCCGAGCTGGATCGCCAGATCGCCTTTCGCGAATCGCTCGGCCTGCGCACGGATAGGCTGCGAGGGAGCGAGGCTCGCGCGCGCGAGCCCGCGCTCGCGCCGGCGGTGCGTCTCGCCTTCGAGGCCCCGGACGATCACTCGGTTGACCCCCGCCTCGTGCTCGCGGCGCTGCGCCGGGCGTGCGTGGCGACGGGCGTGCTGTTGCGCGAGCACGCCCCGGTGGCGCGCGTCGAATGTGAGGAGGATCGCGACAGCGGCGGGGAACGCGTGTGGGGTGGCGGGACCGCGTGGGGTGGCGGAACCGCGTGGGGCGGCGAGAGCGCCTGGGACGGCGAGAGCGCATGGAGTGGCGAGGGTGGGAGGGACAGCGAGACCGCGTGGGACGGCGAGGGCTGGCGGGTCGCCTCGGTCCGGCTGGAGGACGGCGAGCAGATAGCGGCTCGTCGGCTGGTGATCGCCGCCGGCCCATGGAGCGACACCTTCGAGGGGCTGCCCGCTCAGGTCCGCGTTCCGGTGCGCCCGGTCAAGGGCCAGCTGCTGCGCCTGCGCGACCCCGGTGGCCCGGGGCTGCTGGAGCGCGTCGTGAGATTCGAGGGCGGCTACCTGGTCCCGCGCGCGGACGGCCGCTACGTGCTGGGTGCGACGGTCGAGGAGCGCGGCTTCGAGCGGCACGCGACCGCGGGCGGCGTGTATGAGCTGCTGCGCGACGCCCACGAGCTCGTGCCCGGGGTGAGCGAGCTGCAGATCGAGGAGCTGTGCGTCGGGCTGCGACCGGGCACGCCCGACAACCTGCCCGTGATCGGTCCTGGGGCGATCGACGGTTTGACCTGGGCGACGGGTCACTATCGCAACGGAATCCTGCTCGCGCCGCTCACCGCCGAGCTGGTGGTCGGGGCGCTTACGGGGGAGTGGCCGGCGCCAGCCCGGGCTTCGCTCCCGGGCTCGTTCCCCGTCGCCTGTCGCGCGGATCGCTTCGCCGCGGTGAGCGCATGATCGTGCTCAACGGCGAGCGTGCCCCGTTCGGGCCGGACGAGGGGCTTGAGGCGGTGCTGGCGAGCTTGGGCTTGACCGCGACCACCCCGGGTGTGGCGATCGCCGTCGATCGCGAGGTCGTGCCGCGCGCCGAATGGGAGACGTTCACGCTCGCGGAGGGCGCGCGCGTCGAGGTGCTGACCGCGATGCAGGGAGGATGATTCGAGGATGACCGATTCGATGAGCTCGGTGGAGAAGTCCGTCGCCGGCGCAGCGGAGCTCGCTGACACGGCGAAGACCTCCAACGGCAACGCGGATTCGTCCCCCGGTCACAACGGCGCTACGCCCATCGAGGACACCCTGACGATCGCCGGGCGCGAGCTCTCCTCACGCCTGCTGCTCGGCACCGGAGGCTTCCCCTCGCTGGAGCTGTTGGCGGAGGCGATCGCGCGCAGCGGCTCGCAACTCGTGACGGTCGCGTTGCGGAGATTGGGTCCTGCCCTCCCGGGCGGGGACTTCAATCATCGCGGCTCGCTCGTGGACGTGCTTTCCGCGGCGGGGGTCGAGCTGTTGCCGAACACGGCCGGCTGCTACACCGCGCGCGACGCCGTCCTCACCGCGAAGCTCGCGCGCGAGGCGTTCGAGACCGACCTCGTGAAGCTCGAGGTGATCGGCGACGAGGATACGCTGCTGCCGGACGCGCCCGAGCTGCTGCGCGCCGCCGAGGAGCTCGTCGACGAGGGCTTCACCGTGCTGCCGTATACGACCGACGACCCGATCCTCGCCCGCCGCCTGGCCGACGCCGGCTGTGCGGCGGTGATGCCGCTCGGCTCGCCGATCGGCAGTGGCATGGGGATCCGCAACCCGTACAACATCTCCCTGATCCGCGAAGCCGTCCAGGTGCCGGTCGTGCTCGACGCCGGCATCGGCACCGCCTCCGACGCGGCGCTCGCGATGGAGCTCGGCTGCGACGCGGTGATGGCCGCCAGCGCGATCGCCCGCGCCGAGGATCCCGTGCGGATGGCCGGCGCGATGCGTCACGCGGTGCAGGCCGGGCGCCTGGCGCATACCGCCGGGAGGATCCCCCGCCGCCGTTACGCCACCGCCTCGACGTCGGACGAGGGCCTGCCGGACTTTCGTTGATGATGCTGTTCAGGGGCGCGCATGCGCGCCCCTGCGGGTGGGCGCATGCGCCCACCCGGACGACGGTGCATGCACCGTCGTCTTATCTAATTCGTCTTATCTGTCCAATGATGGAGAACCACCCGGCCCGCCGGGCAGGCCCGGGAGGGTGGGCGCCAATATCCCCCGGTTTCAAGGCCGGATTGCCTGAACGTCGTCTTCCTACTGAACCACTTCGATCGTCCCGTTCATCGTCGCCGGGTAGTGGGTGCACTCGTAGTGGATCGTCCCCGGCTTGGTGAGCTTCAGCTCGAACGTGCCGCCTTCGCCGAAGTCGCCGGAGGAGAACTTGTAGGGACCGCCGCCCTCGCTCGTGACGTTGCACTTCTGGGGGTCGTTGTTCGTCCACCTGACCGTGCTGCCGATCCTCGCCCTGACGGTGTCGGGGTCGATCGTGATGTTGGTATAGGCGATCTGCACGAGCCCGCTCTGGACGGGTTCGGAGGAGGATGGCGAGGCGAACTTTGGCGTCGTGTCCGCTTTCAATCCGCCGGATGTCGATGCCGCCGCGCCCGCGGTCCCCCCGCCCCCGCCCGTTGCGGTCGAGCCGGAGCCGGAGCCGGTCGAGCTGGAGCCGGAGCCGGAGCCGGAGCTGGAGCCGCAGCCGGCCGCGAGCAGCGCGGCGGCGCAGACGAGCGCAACGGGCCACGTAGACTGGCGGGCTATGCCTCCCCACTTCCTCACAGGCGCCGAGCTTAGCGCCGCCGAGCTGCACGCGCTGCTCGAGCGCGCCGCCGAGCTGAAGGCCGCGCCGCTGTCCTCCCGCGCGCTCGCCGGGCGCAGTGTCGCGCTGATCTTCCAGAAGCCCTCGACCAGGACGCGGCTGTCGTTCGAGGTCGGCATCGACGAGCTCGGCGGCCATCCCGTGGTGCTGCGCTCCGACGAGCTGCAACTCTCGCGCGGGGAGTCGCTGCGCGATACCGCCCTCGTGCTCTCCCGCCACGTCAGCGCCGTGGGCGTGCGCACGGGTCCCGACGCGATGCTCGCTGAGCTGGCCGCCTACAGCGAGGTACCGATCTTCAACATGCTCACGGCGCTGCACCATCCCTGCCAGGCGCTGGCCGACCTGATGACGCTGTGCGAGGCGCTCGGCCCCGACAGCCTCGCGGGCGCCCGGATCGCCTACGTCGGCGACGGCAACAACGTCGCTCGCTCGCTCGCGCTGCTCGGCACGCTCGCGGGGCTGGATGTCGCGGTGGCCTCTCCTGACGGCTACGCGCTGGAGGACGATCTGGCGCTGCTCGACGGCGCCACCGGCTCGCTCGAGCTGCACACCGACCCGCGCGAGGCCGTCGCCGGCGCGCGGGCGGTGTACACCGACGTATGGGTCAGCATGGGCGACGAGGCGACCGCGGAGGAGCGCCGCGCGGCGCTCGCGCGCTACCGCGTTGATGACGCGCTGCTCGACGCCGCCGCGCCCGGCGCGTTCGCGATGCACGACCTGCCCGCGCACCCCGGCGAGGAGATCACCGCCGAGGTCCTCTACGGCGCGCGTCAGCGTATCTGGGATCAGGCCGAGAACCGTCGGCACGCGCAGAAGGCCCTACTCGAGCTCTTGCTGGCGCCTGCCGGCGCGTCGCCACCATCGCCATGACCCTCGATCCGCGGGACGTGCCCGCGCCAGGGCCCGCGCACGTCCCTGTGCCTGATGCGGAGGACCCGGCCGGTCGTCGGGATGCTCCGGGGGCCGTCGGCGTTGCCGACGCTGCCGCCGGCGCGCCCGTGCCGCGCCCCCAGCGAGGCGACGAGCTCGAGCTGAGCATCGATTCGCTCGCCTTCGGCGGCGAGGGAGTCGCGCGGCTCGGTGACGGCGGCTACGTCGTGTTCGTCGCCGGCGCCGTCCCGGGCGATCGCGTGCGCGCGGTCGTGCACAAGCGCAAGCGCAGCTATGCCCACGCGCGCGCCGTGGAGATCCTCGAGCCCAGCCCCGAGCGGATCGCGCCGCGCGCCGCTCATCCCGGCGTTCCCTGGCAGGTGCTCCCCTATGGGCGCCAGTTGGAGATCAAGCGCGCGCAGGTCGACGACGCGCTGCGGCGGATCGGCCGGCTCGACGGGTTCGAGCTCGAGGAGATCGTGCCCGCGCTCGAGCGGTGGCGCTACCGGAACAAGCTCGAGTACTCGTTCGGCGGCGGGCGGGGCGGGGACGGAACTTCCGGCGTCGCGGGCGACGCCGGCCTGGTGTGCGGCTTTCACGCCCCCGCGGGGGCGAATAGCGTGATCGCGATCGAGGACTGCCTGCTCGCCTCCGAGCAGGGCAACCTCGCGCGGGAGACGGCGCTGAGCTGGTGTCGCGCGCAGGGCCTCACCGCATGGGATCGCGGTGCGAGCCGTCGGGGTCGCGCAACGGAAGATCGTGAGCGCACCGCGGCCGCACCGGACGGCCGCGCGCGCCTGCGCAACCTGGTCGTGCGCGAGGGCCGGCGCACCGGCAAGCTACAGATCCGGATCGTCACGACCGACGGGGAGCTCGAGGCGGGCGCGCTCGCGCAGGCGCTCAGCGACACGCTCGGTGAGAGCCTTGCGGGCGTGTTGTGGACGCGCTCGCGCAGCCTCGCGGAGACGACCGCGGGCGGCGAGACGGAGCTGGTGTGGGGCGAGGCCGAGCTGGGAGAGCGCCTCGGCGAGCTCGACCTGCGGATCTCCCCGGAGGCGTTCTTTCAGACGAACACCGAGATGGCCGAGCTGCTCTACGGGGTGGTCGTGCAGTACGCGGCGCTCGAGGGCTGGGAGCGCGTCTACGACCTCTACTCGGGGATCGGCACGATCGCGCTCACGCTCGCTCCGCGCGCGGGTGAGCTGTGGGGGATCGAGCTGGTCGAGGAGGCCGTCGCCGACGCGATCGCCGCCGCGCGGCGCAACGAGATCGAGGGCGTGCGGTTCTTCGCCGGCGACACCCGCCTGGCGCTGGGAGAAGCTCGTCGAGCGCGCCGGGCGCCCGGATGTCGTCGTCGTCGATCCCCCGCGCGCCGGGCTCTCCCAGAAAGTCGTACGGAGGATTATCGAGGCCTCGCCGAAGCGGATCGTCTACGTGTCCTGCAACCCGACCACGCTGGCGCCGAACGCCGCCCAGCTCGTCGAGGCCGGCTGGGTCCTGAAGAAGGTCCGGCCCGTGGACATGTTTCCCCAGACACACCACATCGAGTGTGTGGCGCTACTGGAGCGCGGGTAGGGTTCAGGCCGATGCGAGCCGTGACCATTCGCGAGCAGAAGATCGTGATCGAGGAGCACTCCGATCCGGAGCCGGCTGCCGGGGAGGCGCTCGTGCGCGTGCGCGCGGCCGGGCTGAACGGCGGCGACATGATGCAGCTGCGCGGCCTGTATCCGGCGCCCCCCGGCTATCCGCAGGACATCCCCGGGATGGAGCTCGCCGGCGAGGTGGTCGCGCTCGGCCCCCACCCCCCTGGGACCGAGCGCTTCGCGGTGGGCGACCGCGTGATGGCGATCGTCGGCGGCGGTGCGCAGGCCGAGTTGATGACGGTGCACGAGCGCCTGCTGATGGGGGTCCCGCGGGAGCTCGACTGGCCCGCTGCCGGGGGGCTGCCCGAGGTCTTCACGACCGCGCACGACGCCGTGTTCGTTCAAGGCCAGCTGCGCCCCGGCGAGCGATTGCTCGTGCACGGCGGCGCCGGGGGCGTCGGCACGGCCGCGATCCAGCTCGCGCGCGCGGCCGGCGCACGCGTGACCGCGACGGTGCGCCACGAGGGACTGCGGGAGCAGGTCGCCGAGCTCGGCGCCGAGGCGATCGCACCCGAGCGCTTTGCCGAGCACGGCCCGTTCGACGTGATCCTCGAGCTCGTCGGCGCGACGAACCTCGCTGAGAACCTGCAGGCGCTCGCCACCGGCGGCCGGATCGCCGTGATCGGGGTCCCCGCCGGCGCGAAGGCGGAGCTGAACCTGCTCGCGCTGATGGGCAAGCGCGCCCGCATCCACGGCTCGACCCTGCGCGCGCGTCCGCTGGAGGAGAAAGCGCTGAACGCGCGGCGCGTCGAACGGGAGGTGCTGCCGCTGTTCGAGTCCGGCGCGGTGAGGGTGCCGGTCGCCGAGACCTTCTCCTTGGCGGATGCCGCCGCTGCCTACGAGCGCTTCGCGGCTGGCGGCAAGCTCGGCAAGATCGTGCTCACTTTGTAACGGGACTCACACGAAGTTGTGCCTGTGCCCAAGTTGTGGCCGCGCGGGAAGTGAGTAGATACTTTTAAAACTGCGTGATACAATAGTTATACGCAGTCCAAAAAGTCTTTCATACCTTCCGGCCTCTTTATCTTTACTCTGCGGTTCAGGCCATGGCTCCGCTGTCACCAGGCACGGCTCCGCGGTCAAGGCCACGGCTTCGAGGTCAAGGCCACGGCTTCGAGGCCCAGGCCACGGCTCCGCCATCACTAGGCACGGCTCCGCGGTCAAGTCAAGGCCCGGCTCAGTACGGCGGCTGCGCCGCGTACCAGTCGCCGAGCGCGCGGAACGCCGCCCAGAAGGCGCGCTTGGCGTCCTGTTCGTCAAGGGAGTCGTCGATGTTCGGCACGTACAGCGCGTCGATCGTCGGCGTCAGCCGCTGGATCTCGCCCAGCCGCGGCTCCAACGGTCGCGCGAGCGGGATCTCCATCTCGGCGAGCGCGGCGAGCGCCTCGGGGCCCATCACGACGACGATCTTCGGCTGCACGATCGCCAGCTCCTCGACCACGCGGGCCACGCACGCGAAGTCCGCGAGCGAGGAATCGCTGAGAGGACACTTCACGCAGAGCGTGCCGTAGACCGCGAGCGGATCGATCGACAGCCGCTTGAGCGACTTCATCAGCGCGCCGCCGGCGCGACCGTAGAAGGCGACGCCCTCCTCGATCTCCGAGGGCAAAGGGGCGTGCTTGAGCAGCATGATGTCCGCCTGCGGATGCCCCGAGCCGAGCACCGGCATCAGGTTCCCGCGCGGGCAGTGCGGGCAGGCCTGGAGCTCGCGCGTGAGCGAGTTCAGCTCGCGGATCGCACGCTCGAGGTACTTCTCGCGGATCTCGTCATCTGTTACGGGCATCGCCCCGTGAGATTTGACGACGCGCCCGCTTGTCCTTGGCGGTGCACCGAGACTTGCGCTTTCTCGATCCGCGCCGGTCACGAGCCGCGACCGCCACCTCGCTTCGCGCGCTTCACGCGCCGGGCCTTGCGCGCGCGCTGGGCGGAGGCTGGGGTGGCCTTCGTCTGCAGGAACTTCAGCGCCTGTACGTAGAGCAGGCTCGTGGGCCGCGTGAGGATGTCGGCGTCGCGCAGCGACTGCAGGAACTCAGCCGGCCCATCGAAGTCGCGCATCCGGATGCGCACCGAGCCGAGACCCTGGGCGACGTGCGAGTCCGAGCCTGCGCCCGCGACGATCCGGTACTTGGCGGCAAAGCGCGCGGCCTCCTCGTTGAACGCCCCGATCGCCACGCGCGGGTTGAAGACCTCGATCGCATCGACGTCGTCGAGGATTCGCAGCAGGTGCTCGTAGTCGGGGACCGAGTGCATCCGGTCGAAGGGATGTGGCACGTACACGAGGCCCCCCTGGCGCTTGATCTCCGCGACGGTTTCCTCCAAAGTCAGCCCGCGCGGGATCTTCTCCTCGATGAACAGCCCGATCACCTCGCCCTGCTCGGCCGTCTTGACCTCCTCGGCGACGATCACCTTGATCGGGACCCCCGTCCCCCCCGACGGGTCGGCGTGATTCGAAGCCGCGGCCTGCGCCTGCCGGCGCGCCTCGATCGCGCCCGAGATCTCGTTGTGGTCGGTCACCGCGATCGCGCCCAGGCCCTGCTCGCGCGCCCGTGCCAGCAGCACCTCGACAGGAGTCGCGCAGTCGCCGGAGTGGTCGGTGTGCATGTGCAGGTCAACGTCGATCAGCGGCCGCTTCGCCAGGCGCCGCTTCAGGGCCCGGTCGCCCTCCGTGTCATGACGCCGGGCGGCGAGCTCGCGATAGATCGACTCGAGCGCAGTGGCCGCTTCCGCGCCGTCGAGCGCATCGTCGAGCAGCCGGTACTCGCCGGGGAAGTGCCGCGCCATCAGCTCGGCGGTGGCGGGCAGGCTCGCGATGCGCGCGTCGAGGCGCCCGAAGAAGGTCTCGACGAAGCGCCGTGCGACGAGCGTTGAGAGCAGCCGCTCGGTGGGCGCGTGGAAGGAGCCGACGTTGAGCGAGCGCGAGTGGCGCAGCGCCGCGTTGGAGGTGCTCGGCGCGAACGGCTCGTGCACGTGGACGAAGTCGAGCGGGACGCTGCCGAGCAGTTCCTCGATCGTGCGCGCGACGTCGATCGGCAGGGCGCGCGCGCGTCGCCGCGTCGCCGGTCGGGTGGATGGGACGGACGGGGCGGAGGGGGTGGACGTGGTTCCGATCCGCGCGCTGGTCTGCAGGTCGAGCACCTCGCCGACGGCGATCACGCGCGGCGTGCCCTCGTCGGTTCCCGTCAAGAGATGATCTTCTGCTCCTGCCCCTGCCCCTGCCCCCGTCCCCGCCCCCGCGCGCGCGTCGGCGGCCGTTCGGCCTTTGCTCTCGCGCAGCGCCCGCCGTGAGGCGCGCACGCGCTCCTGCGAGCGCGACGGGGCGAGCACCAGCACGCGGTGGCCGCGCGCGGAGAAGCTCGCGCGCGACGCGCGCGACGTAGATGTTGACCTCGTTCTCCCGCTCCTCCCACGGGTACGGGGTGACGTGGGCGATCGAGAAGCGTTCCGACGAGGCCATCTGGCCCGTCATGATCACACCTTCTGCGTCACCTTTCGCGGCTTGGGCGCAGGCCGGGATTTGCCCGCCGGCGATCCTGATCCGGACCTCGACGCGGACGCCGACGCGGACGCGGATGCGCTAGCGCTGCCAGCCCGAGCGCCGGCGAGCGAGCGGCCGTGCTTCGCGATGAACTTCTCCGTGTCCAGCCGCGCCTGGTTGTCGGGGCGCTGGTTGTGGGGGGACTTCATCAGGTAGGAGGAGGGCCCGTCGAGCTGGCCACCGAGGCCGTGGTTGAGCGCGAGCTTGCAGCAGCGCACGGCGTCGATCACGATCCCGGCGGAGTTGGGCGAGTCCCACACCTCGAGCTTCATCTCCAGGTTCAGCGGCACGTCGCCGAAGGCCTGGCCCTCGACGCGGATATGCGCCCACTTGCGATCGGTCAGCCACGGCACGTAGTCGGAGGGCCCGACATGCACGTCGTTGGCGGGGAGCTCGTGGTCGATGATCGAGGTGACGGCGTTGGTCTTTGAGATCTTCTTCGACTCCAGGCGCTCGCGCTCGAGCATGTTGTAGAAGTCCATGTTGCCGCCGACGTTCAGCTGGGAGGTGCGCTGGATGCGCACGCCGCGCTCCTCGAACAGGCGCGCGAGCGTGCGGTGCACGATCGTCGCTCCGACCTGCGACTTGATGTCGTCGCCGACGATCGGCAGGCGCGCCTTTTTGAAGCGCTTGTCCCAGTAGTCCTCGCGGGCGATGAACACGGGGATGCAGTTGACGAACCCGCAGCCTGCCTCGAGCACCTGCTCGACATACCACTTGGTCGCCTGCTCGGAGCCGACGGGCAGGTAGGAGACGACCACATCGGTGTGCGTGTCCCGCAGGATCTTCACGATGTCGGCGGTCTCGCCGGGAGCCTTCGTGATCTTCTCTTTGAGATATTTCCCGAGCCCGTCGTGGGTCATGCCGCGGTACACGGGAACGCCCAGCTTCTTCGGAACCGCACGCGCGCCCTGCGCGAACTTCATCGTATTGTTCTGCCCGGCCCAGATCGCCTGGCCGAGGTCCTTGCCGACCTTCGTCTTGTCGATGTCGAAGGCTGCGGTGAATTCGATGTCGCGCACGTGATAGCCGCCGAGGTCAACGTGCATCAGACCGGGAACTTCCTGGCTGGGGTCGGCATCGCGGTAGTAGTGGACGCCCTGCACGAACGCCGAGGCGCAGTTGCCGACGCCGATGATCGCGACGCGGACCTTCTCAGACTGATAGCGCGCGACGCCGTTCTTGGAGGCGCCGTTCTTGGAGGCCGCGCCGCTGCCGTTGCCGTTGCTGTGTGGGGTGGGGGGAGTCAAGTCGTATGTCCTTCCTGGAGGTTCGGGGTTACTACTCCGTGGGACCGGCTAGGTCACACCGGCGGATCGGAAGAGCCCGCTACATCGGCGTTCGGTCACGCGCCGGGCTTGGAGGGCTCATCGCATCGGCTAGGTCATACCGCGGGCTCGGACAGCTCACGGCGCACGTGGGCGATGCGCTGGGCGACGGTGATCAGGCTGAGCGCCGCGAGCACGTACACGGCCCCCTTCAAGGGAGAGAGGTGCCCTCCGATCCCGGCGAGGTCGGCGAACAAAAGCCCGATCGCGAGGATCACGACGCGCACCGGCCGCGTGGCGATCCCGACCTTGCACTCCACGCCCAGCGCCTCCGCGCGGGCGCGCGTGTAGCTGACCATCAGCGAGCTGAGCACGGCGACGACGACCGCGGCCGCGGCGACGCGGTCGCCTTTCAGCGCGAAGTCCCCAGCGACGGCGGTCAGCACGACGCCCTCCTCGATGCGGTCGAGCGTCGAGTCCAGGAACGCGCCGAAGGGTGTGCCCTTGCCCGACATCCGCGAGTAGCGCCCGTCGAGCGTGTCCATCACCGAGCCGACGATGAACGCGACGCCGCCGAGGAAGTACAGCTGCTCCCATACGAGCACCGCCGCGAGGAGGTTGAGCGCGAAGCCTGTCAGCGAGATCGCGTTAGGCGTCAGGCGCGACTGAATCAAGCGGTTGCGCACGAGCTCGCGTCGCTCGCCGGCGCCGATCGGGGCCCTCCCTCTCCCGTTTGCGCGCGCCCGGGGCGCCCGGAGCCGCGCGCGCCGTGGCGGAGCCTGATGTCGCTGGGGCATCGGTGTCAGCTCGCCTGCAGGTTGGCGGGAGGGGCTGCGCCGGAAAAACGCCACGCGGTGGGGCGTGCGCGCGCCATCCAGCTCGCGCCGTAGGCGGCGAGGCCAGCGGTGAGCGCGCCGAGGATCGCGTCGAAGATGAAATGGTTGGCGGTCGCGATGATCACGAACGCCATCAGGAACGGGTACAGGAACCACATCACTTTCACGATCCGATGTCGCGTCAGGAGCGTGAGTGGCCAGCCGATCATCAACGCGAAGCAGACGTGCATCGAGGGGATCGCGGCGTAAGGATTGACGAGCGCGTTCAGCGAGGCGCTCGCGTGGTCAACGTGGACTCCGGTGACGCTCGCGACGGAGTCGATGAAGCCCCATTCGGGCATGAACCGCGGCGGCGCGGTCGGGAACACGATGTAGCCGATCAGCGCGACGAACATCGCGATCGCGAACATGTTGCGCACGAAATAGAAGCTGCGGTTGTGGCGCAGGTACAGGTACACGAGCGCTGCGACCGTGACCGTTGTCTGCGCGTTCACGTACAGCCAGCTGAGGAAGTCCATCAGCGTGCGACTGCCCGATGCCCACGCCTGGATCGAGGGCTCGACGAACACGTGCAGCGAGAGCTCGAGCGAGATCACGTCGCGCGCGTGGGCGAAGGCGGCGTTGGCGTCGCCCTCGACCAGCCCGCGCACCAGCCGGTAGGCGAGGTAGGCCGCGCCGAACAGCGCGACTTGGCGCAGCACGTCCAGCCATCCGCGGGGCAGGACGCGTGCTTGCAGGAGACGAGCACGGGCGACCACTAGGAG
The DNA here is from genome assembly GCA_963774785.1 of uncultured Solirubrobacterales bacterium. GTDB lineage: Bacteria > Actinomycetota > Thermoleophilia > Solirubrobacterales > Solirubrobacteraceae > Palsa-744. Next base: position 684,622 of record CAVZGH010000001.1, read on the forward strand.
AAGCCTAGACGATGCAAAGAGGGCCTATCTAAGAACCTTCCCCGGCGTCTTCGAGGGAATGTTCTGGGTTCAAGGGAATGTGCGTCCCGGGGGGTCAAGAGAGTGTGCTCTGGGGTTCAAGGGCATGTGCTCTGGGTTCAAAGGCGTGTGCTCTGGGGTTCAAGGGCGTGTGCCCTGAGGTTCAAAGGGCGTGTGTTCTGGGGTTCAGGGGAGTGTGTTCTGGGGTCAAAGGGGATGTGCCCTGTGGGTCAGGGGGGTGTGCGCCCCGGGCATCATTCGTGAGTGCAACGGGAGCTGTGATCAAAGATACGCCCCAGCGAGAAGTCGATTCCGACGCGCACCTCGCCCGCTTCGCGCGCCTGCACCTCGGTCCAGCCTGCGGGCGCTTCGCGCACGCAGCCGTGCCCGGTGAGGATCGCCCAGTAGGGGGTGAAGCGGATTCGTACGGTCGTGCTCATCTCCGGGCGGGGCTCGGAGAGCGTGAACGAATCGGTGCTCGCGCTCGTCAACGTCGCGGGCGCCTGCGCCAGGGGCGTGGCCGCGAGCACCGCGAACAGGCGCCAGTGCGCCGAGCGCCAGACTTCTCGAAGGTATGAAGGCCCGCCCCCGCCCCCGCGGCCGCCGCGCAGCAGTTCGGCCTCGCCCTTCGCTGAGTAGTCCAGCGGCGCGTCCGGCAGCGCCACGTATGAGACGGCCTCATCAGAGAGCCACGCGCGGTAGCGCGCGGGCGTCAGCGGCGTGCTCGCTTCGTCGTAGAACAGCGCGCCGTCGCGCTGGTCGAGCTGGCGCTCCCAGCCGCGCGCGAGCATCACGTGCGGCGCCATCCAGCGCGCCTCGCCGTGGTCGGTCGTGGGGACGACCTCGATCCGCACGGGCCGTCCGGCATACCCCACGCCGAGCGTCCGCAGCTCGCCCAGCAGCGGCGTGTAGTAGGAGGCGTCAACGGCCGGGTCCGATGCCGCCGAGGCGAAGTCCGCGAGCGGGGCATTGAGCTGCCAGTAGAGAAACAGCGGCGCGAGCGCGAGCAGCAGGCGCGGGTGGCGCGGCGCGAGCACGCAGGCGAGGAGGGGCCCGGCGAACAGCGCCCCGAGGCGGTCGGCGTTGCCACCGACGGCCGTGGGGATCACGTAAGCGCCGAGCAGCGCGAGCGCGTACAGCAGCGCGCCGGTCAGCAGCAGGCAGTCAACCTCACCGCCGTTGTCGGTGCGCATGCGCAGATCGCGCAGGATCAGCGCGGCGATCAAGAGAATCGCGGCGATATCGGGATAGAAAGCCGAGGCGACGAACGGCTGCGTGCCCCCTTCGGGGAAGGCGAGCGTCAACAGCGCGATCGGCGCGAGCGCGGCGAGCGTGAAGAGGATCGGCCAGGCGCGCGGCCATCCGTTCGCGGCGCGGATCGTGAGCGCCCAGGCGAGCCCCGCGAGCGCAAGGAACGCGCCCGCGACGGGGCTCGCGACCGCGCAGAGCACGGCCAGCACGAGTGCGGCCGCACGCCGTCCGAGCCCCGCGCGCCGTCCGAGCCGCGCGCGCCGTCCGAGCCGCGCGCGCGCTCCGCTTCGCTCGATCAGGCCGCTTCGCTCCATCAGGCCTCTGCGGCCTGCGCGACCGGACGATTCAGGTCCGTCGCGCGAGTCGCGCGCACCGTGCAGGACGACCAGCGCTCCCAGCCCGAGCGCGAGGCCGAGGTCGTAGGGGACGCGGTTGGCGAGCAGCGCGAAGGAGGCTCCGATCGCGAACCAGAGCGCCGCGATCCGTGTTGCCCGCGCCGGGAAGCAGCCGTCGATCAGCAGCGCGAACAGGGCGGTGGCGGCGACCATCGCGAGCGCGTTCAGAAGCTGCGGTCCGAGCCACGCGCCAAGCGCGGGCGCGAGCAGCGAGTAGGCGGGCAGGTGGTGGCCGCCGTACCAGGAGTTGTCCCAGAGCGTGAAGCCGACATGCGAGAAGAGCGTGCTGCGGTAGGCGGCCGCCGCGAGGTCGGTGGAGGGCGGCGCGGCGATCACGTAGATGAGGCCCAGCACCGCCGTCAGCGCGGTCGCGAGGATCCATGTCGGGATCCGCTCCAGACCTGCGCCGGGCTTGCGCTCGCTCGCGCGTGGCGCCGGCGCCGGTGGGGACCCGCGGAGCTCACCGCGCGTGCTCAGGGAGTTCACCGCGCGAGGATATAGAGAGAACGGTCCAAAAACTCGCTGACGGCGCCCTCGGGGACCACTAGGTCGATCTGGCGAGTTTTCGGACATTTTCATTTACCGTGGGCCGATGCGCTCGCTGACTTGGACGCCCCCCAACCGCGCGCGGGTGCGCCGGGTGCGCGATCGTCTGCGTGAGGTCTACGGCATTCCCCTGATGGCGCCGCACGGCGACCCGATCGCCGAGCTTGTGCTGACGGTGCTCTCGCAGAGCACGAACGACCGCAACCGCGATGTCGCCTACCTGCGTCTGCGCGAGCGCTTTGTCACCTGGGAGGACGTGATGCGAGCGCCGGTGGGGGAGGTCGAGGAGGCGATCCGCCCGGGCGGGATCTCGAAGGTGAAGTCCGCGCGGATCAAGGCGATCCTCGAGGCGATCGCCGCGCGACCCGGGGGTGACGAGGTCCGCGCGCCGGCCGCCTCCTCGCCGGCGGGGGGCTCATCGAAGGTTCGCCGGAGCAGATCAAAAGTGCACCGGCGCGGCGTGTCGTCAGAGCTGTCGCTCGACTGGCTGGCGGACGCCCCAATCGAGCAGGCGCGCGACTACCTCACGGCGCTCCCCGGCGTCGGCCGCAAGACCGCGGCGTGCGTGCTGCTGTTCGCCTACGGCCTGCACGACGTCCCCGTCGACACGCACGTCTCGCGCGTGGGCATGCGCCTGGAGCTGCTCCAGCCGGGCGCCCCGTTTGAGCAATTGCACGACCAGATGCTGGCGCTGACCCCGCCCGGCGAGGAGCTCGAGCTGCACGTCAACCTCCTGCGCCACGGCCGGCGCACGTGCCACGCGCGCAAACCGGCCTGTGGCGAGTGTGCGCTCGCGCGGATGTGCCCGAGCCGCGCGGGCTTTGCGTGGTCGTGATACTAGTGGGTATGGCCGGGAGATATAGTGGTAATCTAGTGGGTATGGCATATGTGGTTGCGCGCCCCAAAGGACGATTTGAGATTCGGGAGTCGATTCATACGCCCGCGGGCCCGCGGGCCCGCAGCCTTGCGGGGTTCGATGTCCTGACCGACGAGGTGCTCGCCAAGGCCGAACGACGTGCACGACGGCCCTTCGATGCGGAGGCGGTGCTTGCATCGGGACGGCGGGCCGCGGCGCCCACAGCGGGGAGGGCTGGGCCAGAGAGCCGGGCCTCGCTGACTCGATTCGTGGAGGTTTCTCGACGGATGGCCCAGGCTTTGCAACGTCCGCCGGCCACCAGGTCGACGGACCCCGGTGCGGCGCTGATCGACCTGCTGGGCTTCGCCGAGGCCGTCAGACACAGTCAGCCCGCCCGGCCGTTTGAGCCGCTCGCGTTTCCGGTGCTGGCGCGCCTCGTCGAGGAGCGCCGCGCATCCGCATCCGCATCCGCACCCGCCGGTTGACGATGAGCGCCCGCGCAAGCCTCGGTGAGCTTGCCGGGAGGATCGTGGCGGTGCACGAGATGCTCGACTCGATGGCTGTGGCGCACCAGTTCGGCGGCGCTGTGGCGCTGGCCTGGTATCGCAACCCGCGCGCGACGACCGATGTCGATCTCAACGTAACCGTCTCGCCCGAGGATGCGGCCCCCGTGCTGGGTGCCCTCGGCCATCTCGGCGTGACCGTCACCCCTGCCGATCGAGCTCTGATCGAGCGAGACGGTCAGGCGCGGCTGGACTGGGACGGGTCCTATCTCGATCTGTTCTTCGCCACGCTCGAGTTGCACCGGGAGATGGCCGAGCGGGCACGGCAGGTCGACTTCGGCCCGGTGCGGATCCCGATTCTCAGCCCGGAGCACCTGACCGTGTGCAAGGTCGTGTTCGACCGGCCGAAGGACTGGCTGGACATCGAAGAGATGATCGCCTGGGGCACGGCGATCGACGCGAGGGAGACGCTCGGCTGGGTGCGAGAGATCCTCGGCGAGGACTCCGAGCAGTACGCGCGCCTGGTCGCCCTGCTGGAGCGCGCTGGTGCTGTCAAGGCCGGTTGAGGGCGCGGCTCGGGCGCCCGGATCTCACATGGGTGCTTCCACGCGGCCCTGTAAAGAAGACAAGCAGCAAAAGAAGCAGTAAGTGGTTCTCAGTAAGTGGTTCTCGGCCAAGCGAGTCCGTGACTTCATTCGGCCAGGCTTTGCTGGCCGAAGGAATGTCCGGATCCCGCGCTACCCCCGCGCTACCCCCGCGGTAAGACCGCGAACGCGATCACCGCGTACTGCAGCGCCGCCGCCGCGAGCACGAGCGCGTGGAAGACCTCGTGGTAGCCGAAGACCTTCGGCCAGGGGTTCGGTCTGCCGCTCGCGTAGATCACCGCGCCGGCGAGGTACAGCGCCCCGCCCAGCGCGAGCCCCGCAGCGCCGAGCCAGCCGATCGCGGCGGGCAGCTCGCCGAAGACCGCCGCCGTGACGAGGCCGAGCAGCGCGTAGATCGCCGCCAACAGCCACTTCGGCGCGTCGATCCAGGCGAGCTTGAAGATCACGCCCCCGAGCGCTCCCGCCCAGAGCACGATCAGGACAACGTTCGCGAGCGTCCCGTTCAGCGCGAGCAGCGCGACGGGCGTGTACGTGCCGGCGATCAGCACGAAGATCATCGAGTGGTCGAGCCTTCGCATCCAGCGCCTTGGCCCCGGGCGCCAGGTCACGCGGTGGTAAAGCGCGCTCGTGCCGAGCAGGCCCGACACCGCCGCGGCATAGATCGACGCCGCCAGGCGCGCGCGCCCGTCGGAGGCCGCGAGGATCAGGCCGACGCCGCAGAACAGCGACACGAAGAACGCGTACTGGTGCGAGACGCCCCGCAGTCGCGGCTTGACCGGCGTCAGCGAGGCGAGCTCCATGTCCCACACGGTACCGCCCACGTGGATCTCCGACGCAACATCCGCCCCGCCCTGCGACCGTACGCCTCGTGCAACGTTTTGCCTACGCCATGAGCTCCTGCGCGCGGTGCACGGTGCACGGTGCACGAACAGGAACATGGAATGGAAGGGATCGGAATGGAAGGGATCGGAGATTGGACACCTCGCCGTTCCCGTTCCGTCTCCCTCGCGGGAACCCTCGCTCAACGGGCCTTGACGCCTCGCTCAACGGGCCTTGACGCCCAGCAGAAAATCTGTCACACTGCCGCTTAGATTTCCTCAGGACCCAAATCGGCGTCCTCCAACGCACGCCGCCCGGGCGATCGGGCCGGGCGGGCGTCGGGCGAACTCCATCCATCTCTTCTTCTTCGTCTTCACAAAAAGGAGCACACCACAATGGCCAAGACAATCGGCATCGACCTCGGAACGACAAACTCGTGCATGGCCGTGCTCGAGGGCGGCGAGCCGACCGTGATCGAGAACTCCGAGGGCGGGCGCACGACGCCCTCCGTCGTCGCTTTCACGGCCGCGGGCGAGCGCCTCGTCGGCACCGTCGCCAAGCGCCAGGCCGTCACCAACCCGCAGAACACGATCTTCTCGATCAAGCGCTTCATGGGCCGCAAGGAGGCCGAAGTCAAGGAGGAGGAGTCGATCGTCCCCTACAAGGTCGTCTCCGGCCCGAACGGCGACGCGCGCGTCGAGGCAGGCGGCGAGCAGCATTCGCCCCCCGAGATCAGCGCGATGATCCTGCAGAAGCTGAAGACCGACGCCGAAGCGTATCTGGGCGAGACGGTCGACGGCGCGGTGATCACCGTCCCCGCGTACTTCAACGACGACCAGCGCCAGGCCACGAAGGACGCCGGCAAGATCGCCGGGCTGGACGTCAAGCGCATCATCAACGAGCCCACCGCCGCCTCGCTCGCGTACGGCCTTGACAAGGAGTCAGACCAGACGATCCTCGTCTTCGACCTCGGCGGCGGCACCTTCGACGTGTCCGTGCTGGAGATCGGCGACGGCGTGTTCGAGGTCAAGTCCACCGCCGGCGACAACCACCTCGGCGGCGACAACTTCGACAAGGCGATCGTCGACTGGCTCGTCTCGGACTTCAAGAAGTCGCAGGGCATCGACCTCTCGACCGACCCGATGGCCCTCCAGCGCCTCTACGAGGCGGCCGAGAAGGCCAAGATCGAGCTCTCGACCACGCAGGAGACGCAGATCAACCTGCCGTTCATCACCGCCGATTCCTCCGGGCCGAAGCACCTCGACACGCGCCTGACGCGCGCGAAGCTCTCCGAGCTGACTTCCGACCTGCTGGAGAAGATCGTCGCGCCCGTGCGCCAGGCGATCGACGACGCCAAAGACAAGGGCGTCAAGGAGATTGAGCACGTCGTTCTGGTCGGCGGCATGACCCGCATGCCGGCCGTGCAGGAGAAGGTCAAGGACCTGACCGGCAAGGAGCCCCACCGCGGTGTCAACCCCGACGAGGTGGTTGCCGTTGGGGCCGCGATCCAGGCAGGTGTGCTCGCGGGCGACGTCAAGGATGTGCTGCTGCTGGACGTCACCCCGCTGACGCTTGGCATCGAGACCAAGGGCGGCGTGATGACGAAGCTGATCGAGCGCAACACGACGATCCCGACGCGCAAGGGCGAGGTCTTCTCGACCGCCGAGGACAATCAGCCCTCGGTTGAAATCCACGTCCTGCAGGGCGAGCGCGAGATGGCCCAGTACAACAAGTCGCTCGGCAAGTTCCAGCTCACCGGCATCCCGCCGGCGCCGCGCGGCATCCCCCAGATCGAGGTCGCGTTCGACATCGACGCGAACGGCATCTTGAATGTCTCCGCCAAGGACCTCGGCACCGGCAAGGAGCAGAAGATCGAGATCAAGGCCGGCTCGGGCCTCTCCGACGAGGAGATCAAGAACATGGTCTCCGACGCCGAGTCCCACGCCGAGGAGGACCGCCGCGCCCGCGAGCTCGCCGAGGCGCGCAACAACGGCGAGAACGCCGCCTACCAAGCCGAGAAACAGCTCGCAGACCTCGGCGAGGAGGTTAACTCCGACTCCAAGTCGCGGATCGAGGAGGCGATCAAGGAGGTGCGCGACTCGCTCGAGTCCGAGGACCCGGCCGCGATCAACGCCAAGACCGAGACGCTCCAGACCGCGTTCCACGCCGTCTCCGAGGCGATGTATCAGCGCGCCCAGGAGCAGGCCGCGGCGGCCGGCGGGGATGGCGCGGCTTCGGCCAACGGCGGGGGCGCCGACGGGGCCGGCGGCGCGTCCTCCGACGAGGAGGATGTCGTCGATGCCGAGGTGGTCGACGAGCCCCAGCAGAGCTGATCGCGATGCCCGATACGGATACGGAGCAGACGATCGAGGAGCAGGACGAGGCCCCACTGGCCCCCGGCGCCGCACAGGCGCCGGTGGGCGGGGCGGCCGCAGACACTGAGATCCAAGACGAGGTCGTGGAGGGCGAGGTGCTCGATGGCGAGGTCGTTCGCGACGCGGCCGAGGAGGATGCGGCGGAGGTCGAGGAGGACCTCGACGAGCTCGCGCTCGCCGCGGCCAAGCGCGACGAGTACCTCGCGCTCGCGCAGCGCACGCAGGCCGACTTCGAGAACTACCGCAAGCGCGTCGCGCGTGACGCCGCCGCCGCGGCCGAGCGCGGGGTGGCGAAGCTCGCCAAGGAGCTGCTGCCTGCGCTCGACAACCTCGACCGCGCGCTCGACGCCGCCGCCCAGGACGACCCACTGCTCGACGGCGTGCGCCTCGTGCGCGGTGAACTGAGCGCCGGGCTCGCGCGGGTCGGGATCGAGTCCTTCGGGGCGCCCGGCGACACGTTCGACCCGGTCGAGCACGAGGCCGTCGCCCAGCAGCCTGTCGAGGGCGCCGCGAGCGGCAGTGTGGTCGAGGTCTACCAGCCCGGCTACCGGCTGGGCGCGAGCATCATCCGCCCCGCGCGGGTGCTCGTCGCCGCGTAGCCGAGGGGTCTGACAGATGGCATCGCGTCCCGACTATTACAAGACGCTCGGGGTCGACAAGAAGGCGACCCCCGAGGAGATCAAGAAGGCCTACCGCAAGCTCGCGCGCAAATACCACCCCGACACCAATCCCGGCGACAAGGACGCCGAGGCAAGATTCAAGGAGATCTCCCAGGCCCACGACGTGCTCGGCGACCCCGAGAAGCGCAAGCAGTACGACTCAGGCTCGGGCGCCTTCGCCTCTGGCGGCGGGCCGGGGGGAGGCTTCGGCGGCTTCGGCAACTTCGACTTCGACGCCTCCTCGATGGGCGACATCCTCTCGAACCTGTTCGGGGGGGAGGCGCCGGTCCGGGGGAATCGGGTCCCACCCGCCCGGGTGGCAGGGCCGGCGCTGGGCGCGGCGCTGGGCGCGCGCGCGTGCAGCGTGGCAACGACCTGGAGGCGCAGGTCTCGATCTCCTTCGACCAGGCGATCGCCGGCGCGCAGATCCCTCTGCAGGTGCCGATGAAAGCGACCTGCCCCACCTGCCACGGCACGGGCGCGAAGCCCGGGACCACGCCGATCGTCTGCCCCCGCTGCGAAGGCCGCGGCGTCGAGCCCCAGGGGCAGGGCATGTTCTCGATCTCGCGGCCGTGCTCGCGCTGTGGCGGCGCGGGGACGATCATCGAGGACCCCTGCCCGACCTGCCATGGCGCGGGCGCCGTGCGCACCGTCAAGAAGCTGCGCGTGAACATCCCCGCCGGCGTGCGCGACGGGGGGCGCATCCGCCTCGCCGGCAAGGGCGAGCCCGGTCCGGGGGGCGGGCCGTCCGGCGATCTGTATTTGATCGTCCACGTCTCACCGTCGCCCGTGTTCGCGCGCAAGGGCAACAACCTCGAGGTCGAAGTGCCCCTGACGATCCCCGAGGCGCTGCGCGGCGCCGAGGTGCAGGTGCCGACGCTGAATGGCGCGAAGACCCTGCGCGTCGCGCCGGGCACCAGGCACGGCACCGTCCAGCGGTTGCGCGGCGAGGGCCCGCCGACGCCGGGCAGCGGCGGGCGGGCGGGATCTCAATCAAGGGGCGACATCCACTACCGCTTCCTGATCGACGTCCCGAAGGAGCTGAGCGAGGAGCAGGCGCAGGCCGTCAACGCGTTCGCGAAGACGCTTGACGGCGGCGATCCGCGGGCGCGGCTGTTCGAGGGGGCTGGGACTGGAGCAGGGGCCGGGGCCGGGGCCGGGACTGCGGGAGCAGGGGCCGAGCGTCCCGAGGGGGCGAGCTCGTGAGCGTGAACGGCCCTTTCGCCTTTGCTCAGAACAACGCGCGCCCGTACGCGCGCGCACACGCACGCGCGCGTTCTGAGCCCATCCAATCCAAAGCATCGAGACGCTCCTCGAGCTTGGCGGGGTCGAGATGACCACCAAGCGCGCGATCAAGCGGGTCGAGCTCACCGGCCGGACCGGCCGCGTCGAGGTCGAGACCAGCCGCGGCGTTTTCATGATCTCGGTCGCCGCCGAGCTCGCAAACATGCACCCGCAGACGCTGCGCACCTACGAGGCGCGCGGGCTGATCGAGCCGCAGCGCTCGCCGAAGGGCACGCGCCTGTACTCCCAGGACGATGTCGAGCAGCTGCGCCGCATCCAGAAGTTGACGGCGGATCTGGGGCTGAACCTCGCCGGCGTCGAGCGCGTGCTCGAGCAGGAGGCGGAGCTCGAAAAGATGCACGCGCGGATCGAGCAGCTCGAGCTGGAAGCGCTGCACGCGCAGGTGAGGCTCGCCGAGGAACTGGAGCAGGTGCGCCGCTCGTTCCGCGCCGAGCTCGCCGTGCCCTACCGTGGAGGGACCGAGCTCGTGCGCGCGGCCGACGCGCGCTCGCCGTTCCACCCGCCGACGCCGAGGAGCAACGATGTCGCCTAACGGAGGAGCCAACCCCGCCGCGCCGCAGGCTCAGGACGAGCAGGAGCAGAGCCCGCTCGAGCGCTTTGGACGCGACCTCACGGAGAGCGCCGAGCAGGGCAAGCTCGACCCAGTGATCGGACGCGACGAGGAGATCCGCCGCGTGATCCAGGTGCTGAGTCGTCGCACGAAGAACAACCCAGTGCTGATCGGCGAGCCGGGCGTCGGCAAGACCGCGATCGTCGAGGGCCTCGCCCAGCGGATCGTCTCCGGCGATGTGCCCGAGTCGCTGCGCGACCGGCGCGTGATCGCGCTCGACATGGGCGCGCTGATCGCCGGCGCCGCCTACCGCGGCGAGTTCGAGGAGCGGCTCAAGGGCGTCCTCAAAGAGGTCTCCGACGCCCAGGGCCAGGTGATCCTGTTCCTCGACGAGCTCCACACGATCGTCGGCGCCGGCGCCGCCCAGGGCTCGGTCGACGCCTCCAACCTGCTCAAGCCGATGCTCGCGCGCGGCGAACTGCGCGCGGTCGGCGCGACGACGCTCGACGAGTACACGAAGTACATCGAGAAGGACGCCGCCCTGGAGCGCCGCTTCCAGCCGGTCACCGTCGGCGAGCCGACCGTCGAGGACACGATCGCGATCCTGCGGGGACTGAAGGAGCGCTACGAGGTCCACCACCACGTGACGATTCAGGACAACGCGCTGGTCGCCGCCGCGACGCTCTCCAACCGCTACATCGCCGACCGCTTCCTGCCCGACAAGGCGATCGACCTGGTCGACGAGGCGGCCTCGAAGATCAGGATCGAGATCGACTCGCTGCCGACCGAGATCGACGAGGTGGACCGACGCGTGATGCAGCTCGAGATCGAGCGGACGTCGCTGAAAAAAGAGAAAGACGCCGCCTCGAAGGAGCGCCGCGAAGCGATCGAGCGCGAACTCGACGAGCTGAAGGAACGCTCGGCCGCGATGAAGGCACAGTGGCAGAGCGAGAAGGACGCGATCAAGGGCGTCTCCGACCTGAAGGAGCGCCTCGAGCAGGCTCGAATTGAGGTTGAGCGTGCCCAGCGCGAAACGGATTACGAGCGCGCCTCGAAGCTCCAGTACGAAGAGATCCCCGACCTGGAACGCCAGTTGTCCGAACGTGAATCGGCTGAGCGAGAGCGCGCAGAGGGGACGGGCGCCGGTAATGAGGATGGCGCGAGCGGCCCACAATTCCTCAAAGAGGAGGTCGACGCCGACGACATCGCCGAGGTCGTCGCGCGCTGGACCGGCATCCCCGTCAGCCGCCTGCTGGAGGGCGAAACCGAGAAGCTCGTCCACATGGAGGAGCGCCTGCACGAACGCGTCGTCGGTCAGGACGAGGCGATCGAGGCTGTGGCCAGCGCATTACGCCGCTCGCGGGCGGGGTTGCAGGACCCCGACCGCCCGATCGGCAGCTTCCTGTTCCTCGGCCCGACCGGCGTCGGCAAGACCGAGCTCGCCCGCGCGCTCGCCGAGTTCATGTTCGACTCCCAGGACGCGATGATCCGCATCGACATGAGCGAGTACATGGAGAAACACTCCGTCTCGCGGCTCGTCGGCGCGCCCCCCGGCTACGTCGGCTACGAAGAGGGCGGCCAGCTGACCGAGGCCGTGCGCCGCCGCCCCTACGCGGTCGTGCTGCTCGACGAGATCGAGAAGGCGCACGCCGACGTGTTCAACACGCTGCTGCAGGTGATGGACGACGGCCGCCTGACCGACGGCCAGGGCCGGACGGTCGACTTCAAGAACACCGTCCTGATCATGACCTCGAACATTGGGATGGGCGGGCTCGAATCAGCGGCCGGCACGGATGGCGCCTCGCCGGACTACGATCGCGCCTCCGACTCGGCCCACGCCGACGCCCAGCTGAGGGCAGGCCTGCTCGACTACTTCAAGCCCGAGTTCATCAACCGCCTCGACGACATCGTCCGTTTCAAGGCGCTCACCCGCGAGCAGATCTCGGAGATCGTCGATCTGCAGGTCGCCCGCGTGATCGCACGCGTGGCGGAGCGCGGCGTCGAGGTGACGCTCACCGACGATGCGCTTACCCTCCTCGGCAACCTCGGCTACGACCCGACCTATGGGGCGCGGCCGCTGCGCCGGGTGATCCAGAGGCAGCTCACCGACCGCCTCGCGCTGGCGCTGCTCAAGGGCGAGCTGCGCGAAGGGGATTCGGTCACGGTCGACGCGCGGGGCGGGGAGCTGGTGCTGGACGGGGCGCGGGCGGAGCAGGCACCTACCGCCGTCTGAGCATGTGGCCACGTCGGGTCATGGTCTGCGGGTAGCGCCGATACCTCGCGATCCGGTACAACGGACACCGAGCGCACCACCGCGCGCGAACGCCCCAAAAACGGACGGAGGAGAAGCCAATGCCCACCTACATCATGCTCTCGACCCTCACACCGGAGGGCGTGCAGACCGTGAAGAACAACCCGCAGCGGATTCAGGAGGTCAACAGGGAGGTCGAGCAGCTCGGCGCGACCGTGAAGGCGCAGTGGGCGACGCTCGGCCACGTCGACTTCATCTCGATCATCGAGGCGCCCGACGAGGGCACGATGGCGCGGGTCTCGCTGGAGCTGGGCTCGCGCGGGACCGGGCGTTACGAGACGCTGTCGGCGATCCCAGTCGACGAGTTCATCGCGTCGCTCTGACGTGAAGGTTCTCGTCGTCGGCGCGGGCGGTCGCGAGCACGCGATCGTGCGCGCGCTGAAGCGCTCGCCACAGCAACCGGAGCTGCTGTGCGCCCCGGGCAACGCGGGCATCGCCGCCGACGCGCGCCTGCTGGAGATCCCCGCCGACGACATCCAATGGCTGCTGGCCGCGGTCGAGCGCGAGGACGTCAACCTCACCGTCGTCGGGCCGGAGGCGCCGCTCGTCGGTGGCCTCGTCGATGCGCTTGCCGCGCGCGGGCGTCTCGCCTTCGGCCCCGGCAAGGCCGCGGCTTGGCTGGAGGGCTCGAAGGCCTTCGCGAAGGACGCGATGGCGCAGGCCGGGGTGCCGACGGCGCGCTGGTCGCGGGTGCGGTCGCTGCGGGAGGGGATCGACGCGGTGGGAGAGCTCACGCGCGAGCCGGGGTCGCCGGGAGCGGGCGTGGTGATCAAGGCCGACGGCCTCGCCGCCGGCAAGGGCGTGACCGTGGCCGACACGTCCGAGCAGGCCGAGACGGCGCTCAGGGAGATCTTCGTCGAGGGCCGCTTCGGCGACGGCGAGGCGAGCGCCGTGGTGGAGGAGCGCTTGACCGGCGAGGAGCTCTCGCTGCTCGCGGTCTGCGACGGCGAGCGCGCCGTGGCGCTGGCGCCGGCGCGGGACTTCAAGCGCATCGGCGAGGGCGACGCGGGGCCGAACACCGGCGGCATGGGCTCCTACTCCCCGGTCGCGGGCATCGACGAGGAGCGCGTCCGCGAGATTCTCGCCACCGTCCACCAGCCGGTCGTCGATCTGATGCGCGAGCGCGGCACGCCTTTCCACGGGATCCTCTACGCCGGGCTGATGCTCACGCCCGACGGCCTGCGCGTGCTGGAGTTCAACGTGCGCTTCGGCGACCCCGAGACGCAGGCGGTGCTGCCGCGGCTGCGCTCGGATCTGCTCGATGTGCTGCTCCGGGCTTCGCATACGGGAGGGCTCGAGGGCGTGCGCTTGGAATGGTCGCCCGCCTGGGCGGTGACGGTCGTGCTGGCGAGCGCCGGCTATCCGGAGTCCTCCTCGACGGGCGAGGAGATCGCCGGGCTGGAGCGGTTTCGGGAACGCTACGGAGACGCCGGGGCCGAGCGCGCGCCCGGCAGCGGGATGGCCGTCGAGCTGACGCACGCCGGCACGGCGCGCACCGCGGCGGGCGTGGTCACGGCGGGCGGGCGCGTGCTGAACGTGACCGCGCTCGGCGACGCCGCCGGCTCCGCCCGCGACGCCGCGTATGCTGCGGCCGAGATGATCTACTTCGACGGTATGCAACTGCGGCGCGACATCGCCGCGCACGCGGAAGTGAATACGGCCGAGACAACGCCGGAGATCGCCAAATGAGCGAGCGCGAAACGCCGGGACTGTCGCTGGCGCCGGAGCCGATGCAGGAGGCGGAAGTGCAGGCGCAGCTCGACGACATCGACGTCAACGCGCCGCGCGTCGGTATCGTGATGGGCTCGAAGAGCGACATGGAGGCGATGGAGAAGGCCGCGAAGGAGCTCGAAGCGCGCGGCATCCTGCACGAGATTCGCGTGATGTCCGCGCACCGCGAACCGGATGTGGTCGCCGACTACGCGAAGAACGCGCACATGCGCGGCCTGCGCGTGATCATCGCCGGCGCCGGCATCTCCGCCGCGCTGCCGGGCGCCGTCGCCGCGCACACCGACCTGCCCGTGATCGGCGTCCCCCTCTCCGGCCGTCTGACCGCCGCCGGCGGGCTCGACGCGATCCTCTCGATCGTACAGATGCCCCCGGGCGTGCCCGTCGCCTGCGTGGGTCTCGACAACGCGCGCAACGCGGCGATCCTCGCCGCGCAGATTCTTGGGTCATAGGGGGCCATGCCGCATGCGGCATGGCAGCGGGGGTCGCATGCGACCCCCGCCGGAAGCCGCACATGTGCGGCTTCCCCGGACGGTGCATGCACCGTCCGGCCTATCGCCGCATGCGGCGATAGGGATAATGAATAGGTGATTCGCCGCTACACCCGTCCCGAACTTGGCCGTCTGTGGACCGACGAGGCGCGCATGGAGACCTGGCGCCGCGTGGAGATCGCCGCCTGCGAGGAGCTGCTGGGGCTTCTGGGCGCCGGCGAGGGGCCAAGCGCTGCTGACCTGGAGGCGATCCGGGGGGCGACGTTCACGGTCGAGGCGGTGAACGAGCGCGAGGAGACGACGGATCACGACATGGCGGCGTTCGTCGACGTGCTCGCCGGATCGGCGGGCGAGGCGGGGCGCTGGATCCACTTCGGGCTGACCTCCTCGGACGTGCTCGACACCGCGCTCGCGCTGCAGCTGAGAGCCGTCGGCGAGGTGGTTGTCCCCGGCGCCCGCGCGCTCACAGACGCCTTGGTCGCTCGCGCGCGCGAGCACGCGCAGACGCTGTGCGTCGGCAGGACGCACGGAGTCCACGCCGAGCCGACGACGTTCGGCGTGAAGCTCGCGGGGTTCGCGTTCGAGGCGCATCGCAACGCGCTGCGCTTGGAGCGTGCGTTTGCGCAGGTGGCCGTCGGGGCGGTGTCGGGCGCCGTGGGGACCTACGCGGCGACGAGCCCCGAGTTCGAGGCGCGCGTGCTGGAGCGCTTGGACATCAGGCGCGAGGACGTCTCCACGCAGGTAGTCGCGCGCGACCGCCACGCCGAGCTGCTGAGCGCGATCGCGCTCGCCGGCGCCGGGCTGGAGCGTCTGGCGACCGAGATCCGGCACCTGCAGCGCACGGAGGTGCGCGAGGTCGAAGAGCCGTTCCGCGCCGGGCAGAAGGGCTCGAGCGCGATGCCGCACAAGCGCAATCCGATCAAGAGCGAGCAGATCTCCGGGCTCGCGCGCGTGCTGCGCGGCAACGCCCAGGCGGCGCTGGAGAATGTCGCGCTGTGGCACGAGCGCGACATCTCCCACTCCTCGGTCGAGCGCGTGATCCTGCCCGACTCGACGATCCTGCTCGACTACCTCCAACACCGCGCGATCGCGCTCGTGCAGGGCATGAAGGTGAACGAGCAGCGAATGCGCGAGAACCTCGAGCTGACGTACGGCGCGCTGTTCTCGCAGCGGGTGCTACTCGCGCTTATAGAGGGGAATCCCGCCAGCCCTGGGAATCCCGCCGACCCTGGGAATCCCGCCAGCCCCGGCAGAACCCGCGACGATGCCTACCGGATCGTGCAGGAGCTGGCGCAGCGGGCCTGGGATACCGGCACCCCCCTACGTGAGTTGCTCGCGCAGGACGAGCGCGCGGCCGGCCTGGACCTGGAGCAGATCTTCACCTACGACCACTACACGCGTTACGCCGAGGAGATCGTCCGTCGTCTCGACGCGATCGCCTGAGCCAGGCGTTGCTAGCATCGCGCCCAACGTGACCACGCTCGTCAACCTGAAGCTGCTCGCCAAAGGAAAGGTCCGCGAGATGTACTCGCTGGACGAGCAGCGTCTGCTGATGGTCGCCAGCGACCGGATCTCCACGTACGATGCGGTCCACCCGACGCCGATCCCCGACAAGGGCAAGGTGCTGACGGGTCTGTCGGTGTTCTGGTTCGAGAAGACGCGGCAGATCGTTGCCAACCACCTGATCTCCGCGACCGAGGACGTCCCCGACGAAGTGCGTGGCCGCGCGCTGGTCGTGCGCAAGCTCAAAATGCTGCCGGTCGAGTGCGTCGTGCGCGGCTACATCACGGGGTCCGGCTGGAAGGACTACCAGGCGACGGGCGCCGTCTCCGGGATCGAGCTGCCGGAGGGGCTGCGTGAGTCCGAGCAGTTGCCGGAGCCGATCTTCACGCCGAGCACGAAGGCCGACGTCGGCCACGACGAGACGATCGACTTCGCGCGGGCGACGGAGCTGGTCGGCGATGGCGCGCTGATGGAGAAGGTGCGCGAGAAGTCGATCGAGCTGTACTCCTTCGCCGCCGCGCACGCGCGCGAGCGCGGCGTGATCCTCGCCGACACGAAGTTCGAGTTCGGACTGGATGAGCACGACGAGCTGGTCGTCGGCGACGAGGTGCTGACGCCGGACTCCTCGCGCTACTGGCCGGTCGACACCTACGAGGTCGGGCGCGGCCAGCCGAGCTTCGACAAGCAGTACGTGAGAGATTGGGCGTCCCAGAGCGGCTGGGACAAGCGCCCGCCCGCCCCGGAGATCCCGCAGGACGTCGTCACGGGCACACGCGCGCGGTATGTGGAGGCCTACGAGCTGATCACGGGCGAGCCGTTCAGCGCGTGGCTGAAGCGGTCCGGCGCGGACGCATGAGCGTGCGCGGCGTTTCAAAGCCACCGATCGCGTCGGCCGCGTGACCGTGCGCGGCGTCTCGACTCTCCTTTCGGACGAGGCATCCCCGACGCGATGAGGGCCCGCGTGCTGATCAGGCCGAAGGCGGGAATCCTCGACCCGCAGGGCGAGGCCGTCGAGCGCGCGTTGCCGGCACTCGGCTTCGCGGGCGTGGCGAACGTCCACGTCGGCCGGCTGGTCGAGCTCGATGTCGAGGACCCGGCACAGCTGGAATCGATGTGTGAGCGGCTGCTCGCGAACCCGCTGGTGGAGGACTACGAGGTCCAGCTGATCGACGGAACGAGCGACTGAGGACAATATGTGTATATGTGCATGTGCTTGTACATTCGCATGCGTCTGTGCTAGTGTAGGTATATGCCAACGCTGACACGCCGCACCCAACTCCTGCTCGACGACGACCTACACCAGCGTCTGCGCAAAATCGCCGCCGAGCGTGGTATCTCGCTCGGGGCGCTGATTCGAGAGGCGATCGACGAGAAGCTCTCGCGTGTACAGGAGACGCGCTCTGAAGCATTCGCGGAACTGCTCGCGGCGCCGCCGATGCCGGTCGACGACTGGCCGGTGATGAAGCAAGAGATAATCGAGGGCAGGTACGGCAAGCTGCTGAAGCTGTACGACGAGGACGAGTAGCGCTTCCGTGCGCCGCTTCCTCTTCGACACGGGCGTGTTCGTCTACGCGCTCGGCGGCGAGCACCGCTATCGCGATCCTTGCCGGGCGATCATGAGCTATGGCGAACAGGGACTTCTCGCCGCGGAGGCGAGCGTGGAGCTGATCCACGAGTTTGCATATGTGAGGTGCAGGCGCGGCACCGATCGTTGCGTCGCCGCCGCGGATGCGCGTAGCATCGCCGGCACGTCCAGGCTGCATGTGGTCGAGCCGAGCGACATCGAGCGTGCTCTGGATTTGTGGTGCGAGCACGAGGGCTTGGACATGCGTGACGCGATCTTCGCGGCGCAGGCGCTCAATCGCGGCATCGATGCGATTCTCAGCCCTGACAAGGGCTTCGACGGGATCCCCGGACTCGAGCGTATCGACCCCGCCGATGCGGACGCCGTCGCGACGCTGAAGTGAAGTTCGGCGTCCTCCAATTCCCCGGCTCCTGCGACGAGGTCGATGCCTTGAACGCCGCCCGGCGTGTGGCCGACGCCGAGCTGCTGTGGCACGGCGATCGCGACCTGCGGGGCGCCGACGCGATCGTCGTGCCGGGGGGTTTCTCCTACGGCGATTACCTGCGCGCGGGCGCGATCGCGCGGTTCGCGCCGGCGATGGAGTCGGTGATCGAGCTCGCGCGCGACGGCGGTCTCGTGCTGGGGATCTGCAACGGCTTTCAGGTGCTCTGCGAGGCGCACCTGTTGCCGGGGGCGCTGCTCGTGAACGCGAACCGGCGCTTCACCTTCAGGCAGGTCGAGCTGGAGGTTCTGAACAGCGGCGGCTCGTTCACGCAGGGATGTGCGATCGGCGAGCGGCTGAGCATCCCCGCGAAGCACTCCTGGGGGCGCTACTACGCCGACGCTCAGACGCTCGCGGCGATGGATCGCGCCGGCCAGATCGTGCTGCGCTACGCCGAGGGCGAGAACCTCAACGGCTCGGTGCACGACATCGCTGGCGTGAGCAACGAGCGGGGAAACGTGTTCGGGTTGATGCCTCACCCCGAGCACGCGGTGGACGAGCTGCTCGGCGGCTCGGCCGACGGGCTGAAGATCTTTGAGTCGATGCGGATGACGGTCGAGGGCGCGCGCGTCTGAAGCGCCGGCACCTGCATGACGATGGCTATACGCAACTGAAGAGAGACACACATCTCACAGTCCCCCAACACAGGCTCTATCCCGCAGGCAGGACCAGCTCCGCCGACGGTCGAGGACGCGCTCGCGCTGGGCTTGACGCGCGCGGAGTACGAGCTCGTGTGCGAGAAGCAGGGTGGGCGCGAGGGGGGACGCGAGAATGGGCGGGCACCCAATCAAGTCGAGCTCGCAATGTACTCACTGCTGTGGAGCGAGCACTGCGCTTACAAGCACTCGAAGAAGCTGTTGCGGACGCTGCCGACGGAGGGCAGGCATGTGGTGATGGGCCCCGGCGAGAACGCGGGCGCGGTCGACGTCGGCGGCGGGATCGTGTGTGCCTTCAAGGTCGAGTCCCACAACCATCCGAGCGCGGTCGAGCCCTTTCAGGGCGCGGCGACGGGCGTCGGGGGCATCCTGCGCGATATCTTCGCGATCGGCGCGCGCCCGATCGCGGTGCTCGACTCGCTGCGCTTCGGCGAGCCCGGCGGGGACACGGCTGAAGATAAAGACGCCAGCGGAGACGATGCTCGAAACGCTCAGAACGCGCGCGCGTACGTGCGCACGCGTACACGCGCGCGCGGCGACGTCCAATCGGACGCCGATCCGCGCCGGCCCGGACGCAACGCGCGAGCGCGCTACCTGCTCGACGGAGCCGTAAGAGGCATCGGTCACTACGGCAACTCGATCGGCGTGCCGACGATCGGCGGCGAGGTCTACTTCGAGGGCCCCTACGAGCAGAACTGCCTCGTCAACGCGATGGCGCTCGGTCTCGGCGAGCGCGAGAAGCTCGTGCGCAGCGCGGCCGCCGGCCCGGGCAACGTGCTCGTCCTGTTCGGCGCGCGCACGGGCCGCGACGGGATCGGCGGGGCCTCGGTGCTCGCCTCGGCCGAGCTCGGCGACGCGGACGCCGGCGAGGACAAGCGCCCGACGGTCCAGGTCGGCGATCCGTTCGAGGAGAAGAAGCTGCTCGAGTGCTCGTTGGAGTTGCTGGAGCGAGGGCTGATCGTCGCGCTGCAGGATCTCGGTGCGGCGGGCTTGACCTCCTCGGCCGCGGAGATGGCCTCGAAGGGCGAGGTCGGGATCGACCTCGACGTTGCGCGGGTTCCGCTGCGCGAGCCCGGCATGGAGCCGTTCGAGGTGATGGTCAGCGAGTCCCAGGAGCGGATGCTGTGCGTCGTCGAGCCGGCGAACGTCGAGGCGGTGAAAGCGCTGTGCGAGAAGTGGGAGGTGAACAGCGCGGCGATCGGCACGGTCACAGAGTCCGGCAGGATGCGGATCTTCGACGGGGAGGAGCTTGTCGGGGATATGCCCGTCAGGGCGCTCGTTGACGACTGTCCGCTGTATGACCTGGCGCCGGAGAGGCCGGCGGCGCCGATCTACGCGCCGCCGCGGGCGACGCTGTCCGCCGAGGTCTCTCCGCGCGAGGCGCTGCTGGCGCTGCTCCGATCCCCGAACATCGCCTCGCGCAGGCCGCTGTTCGAGCAGTACGACGCGATCGTGCAGTCGCGCACGGTGCGCCGGCCTGAGCAGGCCGATGCGGCGGTGCTCGCGCTCGACCACAGCCGCGCCCTCGCCGGCGAGCGCCACGGTTCGATCTCCGCCGATGGGGGAGATGGTTCGGCCGCGCCCGGCGGCGCCGATGATCCCACGCCGCCCGGTGAGGGCCGGCCGATCCCCGGGCTGGGAGTCTCGATCGACTGCAACGGCCGCCGTGTCGCCGCCGACCCGTACAGGGGCACGATCGAAGCGGCGCTCGAGTGCGCGGCGAACCTCGCGTGCGTGGGCGCCGAGCCGCTGGGCACGACGAACAACCTCAACTTCGGCAACCCCGAGAAGGGGCACATCGCCTGGCAGCTGACCGAATCGGTACGCGGTCTGGGCGATGCCTGTCGCGCGCTGGAGGCCCCGATCGTGGGCGGGAACGTGTCGCTTTATAACGAGAGCCCACCCACCCGCGCGACGGCCGGACCGATCTATCCGACGCCCGTCGTTGGCATGGTCGGCCGCCTGCCCGACGTCAGGCGCGCCGGTCGCCTGGGCTTTGCCCGCGCGGGAGATGCGGTGGCGCTCGTCGGCCCCTTCGCCCCGTCGCTTGCCGCGAGCGAGCTGGCGAAGCTGCGCGGGGAGGCGCTTCCCGACGGGCTGCCGCAGTTCGCACTCGACGCGGTGATCGCCGCGCAGGCGCTGGTCCGCGAGGCCGTCAGGGCCGGCGCGTGCGCGAGCGCGCACGACATCGCCGAGGGCGGGCTCGCGGTTGCGCTGGCCGAGTGCTGCCTGGCGGGGGGCCTCGGCGCCGACATTGCGCTCGGCGAGCTCTTCGCCGGCAAAGACCCCCACGAGGCGCTGTTCGGCGAGTCATCCGGTGGGTTCATCCTCAGCGGACCGGCCGACGCCCTACGCGAGCTGACCGTCGCCGCGAGCCGGGCCGGCGTTGCAATGGCGCCGATCGGCACGGTCTCCGCCGCCGCGCTGCGGATCGATTTCGGCGGCGAATCCCTCTCCGCTACGCTTGAGGAGTTGATCGACGCCCACACCTCGCTGCGCGAGCTGTTCCCTTGATGATCGAATCGTCCCAGCCGGACCGCGACGGACCGCGCGACGAGTGCGGTGTGTTTGGCCTGTACGCGCCCGGGCACGAGGTCTCGCGGCTGTCGTACTTCGCGCTGTACGCGCTCCAGCATCGCGGGCAGGAGTCGGCGGGGATCGCGGCGGCCGACCGCGGTGGGCACATCATCACGCGGCGCGAGCTGGGCCTCGTCAACCAGGTGTTCACGGAGAACGACCTCAGCACGCTCGCCGGCGAGCTCGCGATCGGGCACGTGCGCTACTCGACGACGGGCTCGAACGCCTGGGAGAACTCGCAGCCGGTGCAGCGCTCGGTCGGCACGCGCGGCTCCCAGCGCGAGGTCGCGCTGGCCCACAACGGCAACCTGACGAACGCGGTCGAGCTCCACAACGAGCTGCTGGCGCAGGGGGTCACGTTCAGCTCGACCTCGGACTCGGAGATCATCGCGGCGCTGATCGCGACGCACCCCGCCGAGCACGTCGAGGACGCGATCGCGGCGGTGCTGCCACGGCTGAAGGGCGCGTTCTCGACGGTCGTGATGACGAAGGACCGCGTCGTCGCCTTCCGCGACCCGCACGGGCTGCGCCCGCTGGCGCTGGGGACGCTCGACTCCGACCCCGCCGATCCCGCCGACTCCGGCCCCACCGGCTCCTCTGGCTCCGATCCCGCCGACTCCGGCCTCGGCGGCCCCTCTGGCTCCGGCCCCTCCGATTCCGGCCGCTCCGACCCGCCTGGCTCCGACCCGCCTGGCTCCGGCCCCCCCGGCTCCGGCGCGTCCAATTCCTTCCACTTGAATCCCCGTTTCGGCCAGCGCTACTGCGTGGCGAGCGAGTCGTGCGCGTTCGACATCATCGGCGCGAAGTTCCTGCGCGACGTCGAGCCGGGCGAGGTCGTGACGCTGAGCGAGGAGGGCTGCGCGAGCAAACAGGTCGTCTCGGATGCGCGGCCGGCGCTGTGCGTGTTCGAGTACATCTACTTCGCGCGCCCCGATTCGCGGATGAACGATCAGGTGCTGCAGGTGGCGCGCGGGCGTATGGGCGAGATCCTCTGGCGCGAGGCGCCGGTGCAGGCCGATGTCGTGATCGCGGTGCCCGACTCCGGCAACCCCGCCGCGCGGGGCTTGGCGCGGGCGAGCGGGATTCCGCAGGATGACGGCTTCGTGAAGAACCGCTACGTCGCGCGCACGTTCATCCAACCCGGGCAGGAGCTGCGCAAGCACGGGCTGCGCCTGAAGTTCAACCCGCTGCCAGAGGTGGTCGAGGGCAAGCGATTGATCGTCGTCGACGACTCGATCGTGCGCGGCAACACGACCAGGCAGATCGTTCAGATGCTGCGCGACTCGGGCGCCGCCGAGGTGCACATGCGGATCTCAGCGCCACCGATCAAGCACCCCTGCCACTACGGGATCGACATGAGCACACGCGAGGAGATGATCGCCCACGGCCGCACGACGGAAGAGGTCGCGGAGGAGCTGGGCTGCGATTCGCTGCACTACCTGAGCCTGGCGGGCGTCTACGAGGCGATCCGCGGCACGCGGGAGACCCACTGCGACGGCTGCTTCACCGGCGAGTACCCGTTGCAGGGCGGCGAGGAGGCCAACGGCAAGTACGCGCTGGAGGAGGATCCGGACCCGACGGGGCCCTCCTTACCACTCTTGCGCGTTTAAGCTTTGCTTGCGTGTTTGGGCTCCGCGCCCCCGAACGCCAGCTCGACGGCGTCCTGAAACGCCAGCCTGGCGGCGTCCTCGTCCCTCGCGTGCGTGTACTAACTCAGGTCGCGCGCGCCCGAGGCGGGGTTGTAGCGATTGTTGTAGGGGCGACTGGTGATGAGGTCGCCGCGTCCCGGTCGGAAGGCGTTTGCCAGTGCGGCGAAGATGACGACGGCGACGATTACGGCTGACAACATGGGAGAACCTCGATTCGTTAGTTGTTCTCCACCCTCGTCAACGATTTATAACGGCTGTGGTCGCCTTGTTCTGTGAGTTTTCGCACTCATGATGTCCCTGAGGAAGGCCAGCCGTCCCAAGTCGTCTCTAGCTTGTGGGGACTTCTCTGAAGAGAAGTGGAGCCTTCGTAGCTCAGTTGGATAGAGCGCTTCCGTCGCAGGAAGGGGTCCCGGGTTCGAATCCTGCCGGGGGCACTCCAAATATCTGACGCTCACCATTGCTTCCGTCTCAATCGCCCGGTAGCATGATCAGTGCGACGGAAGCGCTGATCGCGGAGCTAGGCCAAGTTGCCTGGTGTTGTTTGCGACAGCACCTTACGGAGGGTCCGCCAAGGCGGACCCTCCGTTTTAAACATGGCACCTGTAAAAGCGCCGCTTTCAATCGCCGTTCTCGTGTCAGGCACGGGCACGAATCTGAGCGCGCTGCTGGAGACGGTGCACGGGCGCGAGGCGGAGGTCGTGGCGGTGGCGTCGAGCGTCGCAGGAGTCCCCGCCTTGGCGCGCGCCGCCGCGCACAATGTGCCGACGGCGGTCTTCCCCCGCGCGGAGTACGAGGACCGCAAGGCGCGCGACCGCGCGATGGCGGACTGGCTGGGAGAGCGCGGCGCGCGCCTGGTCGTGCTCGCGGGCTACATGGAGCTGCTCGGCGAGGACTTCCTCGCGCGCTTCCCGGGCGTGGTGATCAACGTGCACCCCTCCCTGCTGCCGGCGTTCCCCGGGTTGGATGCGATCGGGCAGGCGCTGGCGTATGGGGTGAAGGTGTTCGGGGTGACGGTGCACTTCGTCGACGCGGGCGTCGACAGCGGGCCGGTGATCTTGCAGCGCGCGGTCGAGCTCCCCGACGCGCGCGATCCTGGACAGGTGCTCGAGGCGCTGCGGCCGCTCGAGCACGCGCTGCTGCCGGAGGCCGTGCGGCTGTTCGCGCGCGACGCGCTGAGCATCGATCCGGAGAACGAGCGACGAATCGTCGTCAACGGGTAGGCTGCGGGCAATGAACGCGGACGGCGAGATGGGCAGCGGGAAGGAGGCGCCGGGGGCGGGCGTCACGGGAAGCGCCGGTGTCGAGCATGCAGCCCCCGGCGAGGTCCAGGTCAAGCGGGCGCTGCTGTCGGTCTCGGACAAGACCGGGATCGTCGACTTCGCCCGCGGGCTGAGCGAGCTTGGGGTCGAGCTCGTCTCGACCGGCGGCACCGCGCGAGCGCTCGCTGACGCGGGGATCGAGGTGCGCGCGATCGAGGATTTCACGGGCTTTCCGGAGATGATGGATGGGCGCGTGAAGACGCTGCACCCGCGGTTATACGCCGGCCTGCTCGCGCGCCGCGACGACGAGGCCCACCTGCGGGCGGCGAGCGAGCAGGGGATCGAGCAGGTCGACCTCGTGTGCGTGAACCTGTACCCGTTCGAGCAGACGATCGCGCGCGGCGACGCCAGCGAGGCGGAGGCGATCGAGAACATCGACATCGGTGGCCCGACGATGATCAGGGCGGCGGCGAAGAACCAGGCGTTCGCGGCCGTGGTCGTCGATCCGGGGGACTACGACGACGTGCTGGGGGAGCTGCGCGGGTCGGAGGGACGTCTGTCCCTGGAGCGCCGCAAAGAGCTCGCGACGAAGGCGTTCGCGTGCACGGCTCGCTACGACGCGGCGATCTCGACGTGGTTCGCCGCGCGTACGTACGAGGGCTTCCCGCCGAGTTGGCGCGACGCCTACGAGAAGGTGAGCGACCTGCGCTACGGCGAGAACCCGCACCAGAGCGCCGCGTTCTACGCGCGGGTGGGCGCGCCTGCGCACCTGCTGGAGGGTGTCGCGCAGCTGCACGGCAAGGAGCTGTCGTTCAACAACCTGCTCGACCTGAGCTCGGCGCGCGAGCTCGTCGAGGACTTCGCGGAGCCGGCGTGCGCGATCGTCAAGCACAACAACCCGTGCGGCTGCGCGCTCGGCGAGAGCGCCCGGGAGGCCTACGAGCGCGCCTTCGCGTGCGATCCGGAAAGCGCCTACGGCGGCGTGATCGCGGTCAACCGCCGCGTCGACCGGGCGTGCGCCGAGAGCATGAACGGCCAGTTCATCGAGGTCCTGCTCGCGCCCGGCTACGACGCGGACGCGCTGGAGCTGCTGAGGGGTAAAAAGAACGTGCGGCTGCTGGCGCTGGCGGACTGGCCCGAGCCCGCCGGAGCCGGTAGACGCTCGCCTTCGGCGAGCATCCCCGTTTCGGCCAGCGAGCTCGAAGCGAAGCCGGTGCTCGGAGGTCAGCTGGTGCAGACGCGCGATGAGGTCACCGAGACGCGCGAGCAGATGCGCGTGATGAGCGAGCGGGAGCCGAGCGAGGACGAGTGGAAGGACCTGCTGTTCGCCTGGAAGGTCTGCCGGCGCGTGCGCTCGAACGCGATCGTGCTCGCCGCCGGCGGCGCGACGATCGGGATCGGTGCGGGGCAGATGAGTCGGGTCGACTCGGTGCGGATCGCGGTCGAGAAGGCGCGCGCCAACCAGGAGCGGACGGGCGCCGATCTACTCGCGGGGGCGGCGCTCGCCTCCGACGCGTTCTTTCCCTTCGCCGACGGTCCCGAGCTGGCGATCGCGGCGGGCGTGAGGTCGATCATCCAGCCCGGCGGGTCGGTCCGCGACGCGGACGTGGTCGCCGCCGTCGATGCGGCGGACGTCGCGATGGTGGCGACGGACAAGCGCCACTTCCGTCACTGACAGGGCCGTAGAGGATCGCGTCTGGAGCGCTGACCGGGCTGTAGAGGATCGCATCCGGAGCATCGACCGGGGCCGTAGAGGATCATCGCATCAGGAGCGCATTTGCATCGCATCTGTGATGCATTCGTGGCGTGGGTGCGACTAATTTGTGACGCAGGTGCGACGAGAATGTGCCAGGGATGCGATGAGAAGATAAAGACCGGGCGTGGGGGTATCTACTTTTTAAGGCGCGTGTAACTATAGTATTACGCGCTCTACAAAGTACATCAAATGTTTCGCCCCCACCCTTTGGGGGCCACCCATCCCAACCGTCGTCGGAGATGGCAAAGCTTGGAAAGGGACTTGACAGAAGTCAGGGACTTGACAGAAGTTAGATTACGATATATCGTGACCTTACGAAGATAGCTCACGATAGGAGAAAGACATGTTTGGAAATAGGATCCACACACAAGAGCCGGGCCATCCCGACCACCATTCGGGCCACCACCCCCACCACCTCCACCACCCGGGCCATCGCGGCGTACATCGCCATCGCCACGGTCCGCGCGGCGGCGGAGTCTTCGGCGGCGGTGGCCCGTTCGGGGCCTTTGGTCCGGGCTTTGGCGGCGGGGGGCCGAGGGGCCGTGGTCGCAAGGCGCGTCGCGGCGACATCCGCACGGCCGCACTGCTGCTGCTGAGCGAGGAGCCGAGAAACGGCTACCAGATCATGCAGGAGGTGCAGGAGCGCTCAGACGGTGTGTGGCGCCCGAGCCCTGGCTCGACATACCCGGCCCTGCAGCAGCTCGAGGACGAGGGACTGATCCGCGCGCGGGAGCTGGACGGTCGCAAGCTGTTCGAGCTGACCGATGCGGGCCGCGAGTACGTCAAGGAGCGCGACGAGGGCAAGCCGGCGCCGTGGGAGCAGATGAGCGACGATGTCTCCGACCAGGCGCATGAGCTGGGCAGGTTGATCCGTGAGGTCGCCACCGCCTTCACACAGGTGGTGAAGACCGGCAGCGAGGCGCAGCTGGGCGAGGCCCGCAAGGTGCTGACGAGGACGCGGAAAGATCTGTACAGAATTCTCGCCGACGGAGATCCGGAGGCGGCCTCCGACACGGAGGCGTAGTGACAGCGGTAGCGACAGCGGCCGATTGACCGACCGAGGAGACCCCAGTCGCCGAGACCCCAATCGCCGAGACCCCAATCGCAGTCTGGTTCTTCGGTGTGTTCAGCGCGCCGGCTCGATCGCCGCGGCGGCGACGCCGAGCACGGGGTCGGGCTCCGGCAGATCGCTGGAGGGCGATTGGGCGAGGCGCAGGCTCTCGGCCAGCGGCGCGGGGTCGCGTTCGACGCCGCGCTCGATCAGCGGCTGCACGAGGCCCCGCAGCGTCAGCATCGGGCCGACCCAGCGCGGCGCCCAGACGCGCGCCGCGCGGCGCGCGATCCCGTCCTCGATCGCGTCGATCGCCTTCGCGAGCGGCGCGGGCCTGCCGATGAAGCCCGGCATCTGGCTGCGCGCGGCCTGGCCGGAGGGCCCGGCGAAGCCGCCGCGCACGAGGTCGGTGTCGATGAAGCCGAAGTAGGCGCAGCCGACGCGCGCGCCCGAGGGGAGCGTCTCCAGGCGCAGCGCGTCGCTGAGAGCCTCGACCCCGGCCTTGGCGGTCGAGTAGGCGCCGAGCAGCGGCGCGTGCGTGATCGCCGACAGCGAGGAGATGTTCAGCAGGTAGCCGCGCCGCGCGCTGATCTGCTCGATCACCGCGCGGTCGGTGCGCCACACGCCGAGCAGGTTGACCGAGAGGACACGCTCGATCTGCTCGACCGGCGCCGTCGCCAAAGCGCCGTTGAACTGGACGCCGGCGTTGGCGATTGCGACGTCGATCGCGCCGAAGCGCGCGACCGTCGCGCGCACCGCGCGCCGCAGTGCCTCGTAATCGGTGACGTTGACCTCGAAGCTCGCGGCGCGCTCGTCGCCGAGCCGGGCGACGAGCTCCTGCAGGCGCTCGGGCTCGAGGCCGACGAGCGCGAGGTTGGCGCCCTTGCCGTGCAGCCGGCGGGCGGTCTCGGCGCCGATCCCGCGCGCGGCGCCGGTGATGAAGACGGTACGGCCGTTGACCTCGAAGGGCGCGGCGTTCCTGCGGCTCATGCGATGAATGTCCCTTCGTGGTTGTGGCCGGAATCGGATTGGGCGCGGTTGAGGCGGTTGGCGGAGTTGCGGTAGCCGTGACCGTAATCGGCTCGCTGGTGTCCGGCGAGCGCGGAATCAGTTCATAGTCCCCCGTGTCGAAGCGCGCGGTGCGCGAGCGGAAGCGGAACGTGAAGTCGGGCCAGATCGTCGAAGCGTTGCCGTGCGCGTCGAGGTACCAGCTCTGACAGCCGCCGGCGGTCCAGACGGTGCCCGCGGCCATGCGGCTCATCTCGGCCACGAATGCTGCCTGCGCCTGCGGGCGCACGTCAACGGCCGCGCCACCGTGCGCGTCGATCGCGTCGAGCGCCCGCAACATGTACTCGATCTGGGCCTCGATCATGATCACGATCGACGTGTGCCCGAGCCCGGTGAAGGGACCGAGCAGGACGAACAGGTTCGGGAAGCCGGTGATCGTGGTGCCGTTGAAGGCGGCCATCGTGCCCTGCCAGTGCTCGGCCAGCAGGCGGCCGTCGCGGCCGCGGACGCGGTCGATCAGAGGCTGGTCGGTGACGTGGAAGCCGGTCCCGAAGATGATCGTGTTGACCGCGTGCTCGACCCCATCAACGGTGAGGATCGAGTGCGGGCGCACTTCACGGATGCCCGCGTCGATCACCTCGACGTTCGGCTGTGCGAGCGCCGGCAGGTACTGATCGGTGAAGAGGATCCGCTTGCAGCCGAGGCGGTAGCTCGGTTTGAGCTTGGCCCGCAGCGCGGGGTCGGGCACCTGGCGCGCGAGATTCTTTTCGGCGACGCGCTCGAGGATTCCCATCAGGCGCGGTTCCTTGGCGAGCCCGAGGACGAGCAGCTCGGCGCTCCAGTAGAGTGCGCCACGCATCAGCTTCATCGCCGGGGGGAAGCGCTGGAACAGGCGCCTCAGGCGCGGGTTGATCTTCGCGTTGCGGCGCGGCACGATCCACGGCGCGGTGCGCTGATAGACCTGCAGCTCGCCGACTTCGGGCTGGATCTCGGGGATGAACTGGACGGCGGACGCGCCCGTGCCGATCACCGCGACCCGCTCGCCGGCGAGCGAGTGTTCGTGATCCCACTGCGCGGAGTGGAAGGTGGCGCCCTGGAAGGAGTCGAGGCCCTTCAACTGGGGCAGCGCCGGCTCGCTCAGGCCGCCCATGCCGCTGATCAGGATCTCGGCGGTGAAGTCGCCGGCCGAGCTGTGGATCTCCCACAGGCCGCGCTGTTCGCTCCAGGCGGCCTCGAGCAGCTCGTGGCCGAAGCGGATGTGCGGCGGCACGCCGTGTTCGTCGGCGACGCGTTCCAGGTAGGCCTGGATCTCCGCCTGGGGAGAGCACAGGCGCGTCCAGTCCGGGTTGAGCGCGAACGAGAACGAGTACAGGTGCGAGGGCACGTCGCAGGCGCAGCCCGGGTAGCTGTTGTCGCGCCAGGTCCCGCCGAGACGCGCGGCGCGCTCGAGCAGCACGAAGTCGTGCTCGCCGCGCTGCTTGAGCCGGATCGCCGAGCCCAGGCCGGCGAAGCCGGTGCCGACGATCACGATCCGGTGGTGCTCGGTTGTGCTCATAGCCAAGTCGAAGTGCCCCGTGCGGGACTCGAACCCGCCACCGGATTAAAAAGTCCCCACAGCGCCGTGGCGGACCGTATCAGTCCGTGCGTAGATCGTCGATGCCCGGGCGGTCAACGATCGTCGGCTGTAGACGGTCGTCCGTGAGGTAAAATGCGCCAAAATGGTGAGATTGCCCTGTGCGGCATCGACGGGTGAAGCGGCCTCGACGCCCTGACACACAAGGCACCCCCCCTTGGCTTCCGAGAGGGCCATATCAATGGCGCGTTCCGCGCTGGCTATTGCATCCGCCCGGATTGGTCGGGCTGGACTGCGGAGCGCATCATCGCGCTCTCTCGATCCAGTCGATGAATATGTCAAGCGCGTAGGCCCAGAACAGAGTCAGATCCTGGTCCTGCGCTTGTTCGAGATTGTGCCGCTTGAACACGCCCGAGAGCATCGCCGCCGGCACCGTTTGCGCGGTGCCGAACTCGCTGATCCAGATGCCGGCCTTTACCGCCGCGTCATTATTCAGACGCTTCACGGAGTTTGTCGCGCTGTTGCTCACCTTGCACTCTAGCGGCATCTTGCGACCGTCCCACAGTCCGATGACGAAGTCGGCCTTGCGACTGCCGAACATGCACTCACGGCAAAACTCGCCAGCCGCTGGGGCGTCGGTGAGCGTGACGATCACCCGGGTCGGGACTTCGTCGAACTGGTTGGCGCGAAGGGCATCACGCACCGCGTCCTCCTGCCGGTTCTTGCCTTCGCTGCGCCTCATCGTGGACAGATGCTGAGTTGCCATCAATGCGGCAGACGCGAGCGCGGCAGCCTCACGCTCGTTCGCGACAGGCTCCCGACCCTCGACCACCCACGGGAACCGTTGGCGATCGAGTCCGATTAGCACTGTGTCGATCACCCGGCGGGCCATCTCGGGGTCGTTGCGGAGCCTTGACGGGGCGAGGCTGGCCTCGGCAAGAGTCTTGAGGTCATCCTCGGAGATCGGCGGACCGGCGAGATAGCGTACGGCCTTGAGCAGGCTCTTGTCGGTGATCGCGTCGATGCTCTCGCTGTCGAGAATCGTCAGGTCGGCGGTTGCTGCGAGCAGGTCCTCGATGGCACCCCGGTATTGATCGAAGGCTTGCAGGTACTGCTCAAGGGGCTCCTCCATCCGCTCCTCTCGGAACAATCTCACCGAAGCGAGGCTCGCTACCTCAAGCTCGTCGCCGGTCCAGACAGGTGGCGGGATGCTCATGCCGGCCTAGCCGTCACATCGGGGACCATCAGGCGTTCCATCTCACGCGGCTCGAACTTGGTCAGCCCGCCAGCGTATGTGCGGCCCTCACCGACCGTGATCGAATCTTGGAGGGCCTTGGCGAGCCTGTCGAGGGCGCTGTTGGTCATCGGCTCGCGCGGGTAGAGACCGTGCGCGATGTTGATGTGCCGCGCGTCAACCATGTTGCGGACGATCGCCGGGGCCTTCCGGGCCATGTAGCTCGCAAGGATCGGAGCAGGGGTGCGCAGCCCCACAGACCACCAGGCTGGCCGGTGCCGTGCTACGTAACCTTGATGGACGCCGAGGCGTTTCGCCCGGCGCAGAAACCGATCGATGAGCTTCCGGGCATCCGGTTCGAAACGATCGAGGTCTGGCGGGATGTCAACAACCCGGCGCAGCGAAGCGGTGGCATGGAGCGCCGCACCCGCGGTGAAGAGCTCCCTCGCACGAGTCACGGTCGCGAACATCACCTCGGGTGGCAGCTCATCGCTCGCGGCATCGACCACGAACACGCGGTTGGCTCCCGTGACCGCGCCACGGTGGACCCTGCAAAGCTCACCCAGCTCGATGTGGCCCTCGGGGATCTTGCGCGCCGCTCTCGTGAGCGGCGTCCACCGTCGAGCTTCAGCCAGTCGCTCACGACGGATGGGCTGACCTCCGGTCAGGTTGCCGAGATCGGCCGCGCTCTTGGCGCGGCGCAGCCGGACCGTGGGTGGTTTGCTGCCCGCCTCAAAGCACATGATCGCCCCGGTCGTATCCGCATCTTCGAAGGGCTTGGCCGTGGGCTCGATCAGGTGGATGGCCTGTCCGCCGAGTCCGTCGAGGGCGAGGTCGCGCACGAGGGCGCCGTAGTTAACGTCGAGCCATTCCGAGGCCGTGATGAACACGCCCCGATCTCCCGGGGATGCGTGCTGCGCCGTCGCGAGAAAGAAGTAGACATGCAGGCCGGCGAGCTGGCTTGCGTCGAGCCCACGGCTGCGAGCCGTGGCCGTGAGCCAACGCTTCCACTCAGGCGCGATCTGGTGGTGCCGAACGTATGGAGGATTCCCGATGTAGAGGCTCCGCCCGTCGATTAGAGGCGTGGGGACGAAGTTGCGGTAGTCCTCGACCGTTACCCGCGCACGACTCTCCATCTCATGCACCGCGATGTTTGCGCGGCAGAGCATTGCGGCCAAGGGGTCCAGCTCGACCGCAATAAGCTGGGCTTCAGGAAACGCCAGCCCAGCGGCGACCGTGAAGCGACCGGAGCCGGCGCCGGGGTCGATCGTGCGCGCAGGGGCTGGCCCGTTGGATGCCCAGCCGACCATCGCTGCGATGATCCCCGGGGGGGTGTAGGTGGCGCCATCGACGCGACGGTCGGCTGCTGTCCGCATGATGCAGAAGGCGTCCCCGAGCGGGTCCTGGCCGGCGCGGATGAGCGAAGTAAGCAGTTGCAGCTCGCGGGCCTTTGGTGGGACGGCTTGAACCTTCCGGCCAAGGCTCTGCTCGGCGGTGGAAAGGCCAGGGACGCGCTCGGCGCCCAAGGCGACGGCGGCTCCGAGAAGTCGAGGTAGCGACGCGAGCGAGTCAAGCAATTGATCGTGGGCCTGGCTCACGCCGACGGATCGTAAACCCCTTGCCCGACGGTCCTTGCTTGGGCATCGCGATCTTCAGTCCTCGGCGGAGTCCTTGGCCAGCGTATCGAGGGTGGCCTCGATTTCGCTCGTGAGCAGGTGGAGGTCCAGGCAGGTCTCGTCGGTCGGGTCGAGGGTGCGGAAGCCCAGGCGTTCCCACCAGCGTCGAACGTCGGCGTTCAGCGCGGTGACTACGACTGCGCGGCAGGCCGCCTTGGCGTTGAGCTCGACCGCGGTCGCAAGAACGTGGGCCGCGAGCACCGTGCCGATGCCGAGCCCGCTGTAGCGGCTGTCAACCGCGAGCCGGCCGAGCAGGAGGGCCGGCACCGGGTCCGGTGCGTGTCGGGCGATGGTCAGTGGTGCAGCGGAGCGGTCGATGCCGGTCATCGCGATGCTCGCGTAGGCGACGACCGTGTCGTGTGCGTCGAGGATCACCCATGTGGCGGCGGTGTCGTCGCGGCGATTCTGTCCCGCGTAACGGCGCAGCCATTCGTCGAGCATCGGGTCGCCGGACTCGAAGCCGGCGCGGTCGTGTCGCTTGGTGTCGAGCGGGGTGGGGCGACTCAGCTCAGTCAAGCCAGCTGAACGCATGAGGCCGGCGCAGGGCTTGGGCGAGTCGCTCGTTGACCTGGGCGGGGCGCTCCAGCGCCTCGTTGAACGCTGCTGCCGCCGGTGGGCTCAGGCGGATGGTATGGCGTGCGGCGAGGACCTCCTCGGCCCGTGAGGCCGCGGCCTGCAGCACAAACGCGGAGACGTTCAGGTGCGCGGCGGCCGCGGCCCGCTCGAGCAGGTGCTTGTCGGAGGGCTGGATCCTGATCTGGAGGCGACTTTCCTTGACTGCGGCCATGTACACACGATGGCAGTACACGAAGCATTTGTCAAGTGCGAGTACCAAGGCTGAGACCGGACCTTGCCACCTGCTGGAATTCTAGCTCCGTTGATCGATTTAGACGAAAGGTTGCATAGCCGCCGACAATTCCGCCTAAGCCGAGCAGGGCTATGATCGAAGAAGTGATTTGTAGTAAGTCTCGCATATCTAAATGCCCTGGAACTGCAAGCGAGTGACCATCACGATCATCTACTTTCGTTCCGGTGAATCATTTGAGCCCGGCCCAATTTCCTTGATGTTCCCGCGCTCGATCTGGCGCAAAATACGCTCTTGTGCGCCTTCGATCTCCGCTACGACGCGCCCGATGACACCATCGTCGTCAAGACCGTACTCGTGTGCCTCGTCTCTGAGTCTCACATAGTTACGTGCGTTCGCAATAAGCTTAGCTTGGACGTCCTGTTCCCGGCCGCCATTCTTTATCGCTTCTCGCGGCGGGTCTCCTTTATACTGACGCTCATTATGACGCTCATTAAGTCCTTGAGCAGAAGTCGCATTTACTTGACGACGTCGCACAACCCGCGAAGATCAATGTAACCGGGTGAGGCGAACTCGATGCGACGCACCCGAAGATCGGGACCGAACGGCCTCGGTAGCCCCCCCCACCATTGGCCTCGATAGCCACCCCCACCATTGCTCCAACCCCGTCGAAAACGGCAGTGGCCCGTATCTGCGGGCATAACGTAAAAGGTCCGGCTCTAGGTCAATCGCGCGGCGAGCTCCGTAGAGCAGGCCGAGCCGCTCGCTGACAGCGGTCGTCCGGCTATCGCGCAGCCCCGTCGCGGTGGCTACTTCGCATCGTCGAGCCATACGCCAAGCGAGACACCCGCGTCCTGGATTGCTATGGCACACTCAGAAAGCTCATCCGCGCTCTCCTCCAGTGATCCAAACGCCACGCCCCAGATCGCTCGCGTCTTCGAGGTCACCCGCGTCGCAAAATCAGGTCCATGTCGCAGGCTCCCTATTATGCGCTCGCCGGCGATCAGCACCGGTTCTCCGGGCCGTAGCAAAAGCTGTTGCCGCGAGATGTGTTCATAGGTGGGCTCAAGAGCATCAATTGCGAGACCAAATCGAATTTGATCGCCGATGGCTGCCGCATCGTGAAAACCTATAAGAAGTCCCGTCCAGATCTCCGCGTAAAGCAGGAAATCGATTAGAATATTCTTTTGTGAGTAGTCCAATTCGCCCGCTGCGGCCTTCGCCAACTGAAACTCCACAGGGCTCCGACCGCGTCCGCCGAGCTGCCTAAAGAAGCCGGACATGTTGCGCGCGCGTCGCAGAGCGAGGTCAGCACCTGATGCGGTTTCCCGCAAAGATGGAAGTTCGGGCGCTGGCCCAGGCGCCGCGCTCGCGCGCCATGCCCCCGCCCCGAGCGCTGGCCAGGCGTGCAACAGCGTCGGACTAGTCTCAATGCCCATTGGGATTTATCTCTGCCTTGCGTTGCGTACCGCCTTGCGCGTCGTAGCGGGCCGCGAAGGCGTCCAGAGCAGTTTCGTCAATCTCTCCTCGCGTCATAACTTTTGTGGTAATAGCGGCCGTGCCGTCGCTTGTGTAGCGTTCGTCGAACCACGTAATTAGATTTTTCACAAGCATGCGATTAGTAATTACGACTCCGTACTCTAGTCTGGTGGTTCGGGCGAGCATCGTTGGGCTGGACGATGGCAAATGATCGTTCCGTCTTGGAAGGAAGCCAAAAATGGCATGTCGATCTCCGAGCAGGAGGATCGACACCGAGAACTCGGGGTCGGCGTAGACCCACTGACTCGAGTTCGTTCCCTCGAATGGCAGAAGAAGCCGATCTCGTGCTCGTCGTACATCGTTGGCGGACTGGGGGCGTGTGGCGATCACTCGAACCAGGTGGTTGCTATCGAAATCACCTCGCAACCATTTACTGAGCTGCTCGACCCACTCGCCGCCAAAGTTTGACTCTGGATTGTCGCTGGCACGCTCCCCGGAGCCCGCGGTGTCCGTCAGGTCCTCCTCCGCAGACATCAGTATCCGCACATCACCTGTCCGCAGTTCGTGCAGGAGCGTAATTGAGCGGGGATAGATCTCACTCCTATGAAGCACGTAGGCGCCGGCGATCGGCTGGCTTACCGATTCAGCTTTCTCGATTCGCATGCAAATCTCACGAACGGCTGGAGGAATATGCTCGGCGACTACCGAGCTGGCAGCTGTGCGCAGCTCCTCAGGTCGTAGAATGTCAGCGGCGCGCGGCACAAGCAGTTTTCTGAGGATCTGCTCTAGGCGAACTTCATCTAGCAGAGCAAAGCTCACAATTAGCGTGGTGGCGCCAGTGACCATAAATGCCTCGGACAGTGCTCTCAGGGTCTCGATCCAGACGGTGTGAGTCTTGGGTATATATGAGGCGGCAATTGCTCCGGCGACGCCAAGCGCGAAAATTGCTATTGCGAGAACGCTGACGAGGCGCTTGCTGAGTTTGTCCTTTGCGTCGCTCCGCCAGTTTGACGCGTTGGGCGTGTCTGACGTAGATGTGTGATCGGGCATGTTCTAGCTTGCGCCAAAGGACGCATCAGCGAATAGGCTAATAATCAGCCGCTATTCGGCAGTTATCGCTGTGAGGCGTTCGCGCGCAACGATGTGTTCAGGAACTTCAGAGGGTGGCGTCTTTAGCCATTCTCGGACCGTCTCGCGAACCGACTCCTTTGACGCCGACAGGGAAATAGCGAGGACGTTTGCATCGTGCCAGAGCCGAGCCTGACGTGCCTCGGGTCCAGAAGAGCAAAATGCGGCGCGAGCGCCGGGAACGGTCGATGCCGAGATGCTTACCCCGCTGCCGGTCCAGCAAAGGGCGATCCCTGTAGCGGCTGTCCTGTTGGCGACCAGTTTGGCGACGCCCTGTCCCACGGCTGGCCAAGTGAGCTGAGGGCTGCGAGGTGGGCTGACATCAATGACCTCGTATCCGTTCTCGAAGAGAAGAGATCGAGCGATGTCGGCGACCCGATGCGGCGCCACTGTCCCAAACGCGACGACCCGCGTAGCGTACTGATGGTCCGAGCTTTCTTGCATAGAGCACCTCCTAGGTCGAAAATAACGTGTGGCAGCGACCCCGTCAAGAGCTGCGAACTCGTGATAGCGGAGCGCTTCCGATTGGCGGAACCTACCAAACCGTCCCACGGTACGCTGCTGGGGCTCCTTGGCCCTAGCCGATGGGCCTCTGTGCCCAGGGCCGGAGAGGACTTGCTGTACCGTCTCCCCATCGTGGCCACCTGAAGGACTCCCATATCGCCTACAAGCGAGCCACGCCCGACGTCCGCCGGCTACTCAACCAAGCGCTCTTTGACGCCCTGCTGATCCGCGACGAAGACGTCGCCGAGGCCAAACCCGCGCCAGGTCCCGCCGAGACGCGGCGCGCTCGAGCAGCACAAAGTCGTGCTCGCCGCGCTGCTTGAGCCGGATCGCCGAGCCCA
This sequence comes from uncultured Solirubrobacterales bacterium, assembly GCA_963774785.1. Taxonomy (GTDB): domain Bacteria; phylum Actinomycetota; class Thermoleophilia; order Solirubrobacterales; family Solirubrobacteraceae; genus Palsa-744. The sequence continues at coordinate 721,299 of CAVZGH010000001.1, forward strand.
GGCCGGCGAAGCCGGTGCCGACGATCACGATCCGGTGGTGCTCGGTTGTGCTCATAGCCAAGTCGAAGTGCCCCGTGCGGGACTCGAACCCGCCCCACCGGATTAAAAGTCCGGCGCTCTACCAGATGAGCTAACGGGGCTCGCGGGCGACAGTCTGCCAGATGGGGTTCAAGCCGACTTGCAGGTGCGAGACCAACGCCGGTTATGTCGCCGTGTCGTCGTCTTCGGCGGCGACGCGGAGCATCTGCTCGATCCGCGTGAGCTTGACTCGCGGTCGCCCCGAGGACTCGCCGAGCGAGCGCTCGTGGCGGTCGATCGAGGACCAGCCCTCGTAGGTGACGAGCTCGGGCTGGCGCTCGCGCAGCAGCCGCTCGACCGCCTCGCCGTCGGGGTTCTCCGGCGCGTTCAATCCCTCTCCCCCGGGGGCGGCGTCGGCGAGGATCGCGTCGACGGTCTCCTGGGCGTCCTTCTTGTTCGTGCCGATCACGCCGGAGGGCCCGCGCTTGATCCAGCCGACGACGTACTCGCCGGGGCGGCGCTCGCCGGCACGTGAGCCCCCGTTCCCGCCACGGCCGCCCCCGTTCCCGCCACGGCCGCCGCTGTTCCCGCCACGGCCGCTCTCGTCCCCGCCACGGCGGCCCTCGTTCCCGCCACGGCCGTCATCGCGATCGCTCTGACTCCAATCGGCGGGATCGCCGAGCACGCGCCCGCCCTCGTTGGGGATCACGCCGCGGCGCTCGTCGAGCGGGACGCCGGGGAGCGCGACGCCGCGATAGCCGATCGCGCGGAAGACGAGGCCGGCCGCGATCGTCTCCCGCTCGCCAGTGGCGCGGGCGCGCAGCTGTGGGTGGGCGGGATCCGTTTGATCGGCGACCAGCTCGTTGCGGGCCAGCTCGACCGCGGCGAGGTGGCCGGAGTCGTCGGGGAGCAGCGCCACGGGCGAGAGCAGGAAGCGCAGCACGATCCGCTTGGCGCGGCCCGCGGGCGCGCGCTCGGCGTAGGAGCGCAGGATCTCGACGTTGCGCCGCGCGGTGATGTTGGCCTCGGCCCCGGCGTCGTGGACGGCGAGCGCCCGCTCGAGCTCGACCGGATCGACGACGATGTCGGCGTCGGCCAGCTCGCCGAGCTCGAGCAGCTCGGGGTTCGTGAAGGCCGCCTGCGCCGGTCCGCGGCGGCCGACGATCACGACCTCGGAGACGCGACTGTCGGCCAGCACCTCCAGTGCGTGGTCGGCGGTGTCGGTGGGCGCGAGCTCGGTGGGCGCGAGCACGAGCATGCGGGCGACGTCGATCGCGACGTTGCCGTTGCCGATCACGACGGCGCGCTCGGCGGAGCGCAGGTCAACCTCGAGGTCGGTGTGGTCGGGGTGGCCGTTGTACCAGCCGACGAACTCGGTCGCCGCGTGCGAGCCGGGGAGCTCTTCGCCGGGGATCCCGAGCGGGCGGTCGACGGGCGTGCCGGTCGCGTAGACGATCGCGTGGTAGCGCGCGAGCAGCTCCTCGCGCGAGACGTGCTCGCCGAAGCAGACGTTGCCGAAGAAGCGAAAGCGCGGGTGCGCGGCGGTCTTCTCGTAGACGCGCGTGACCGACTTGATCTTCGGGTGGTCGGGGGCGACGCCCGAGCGCACGAGCCCCCAGGGCGTGGGCAGTCGCTCGAGCATGTCAACCTCGAAATCGAGCGAATGCCCGCCCGCCCCGTCCTTGAGCAGATGTCCGGCGGCGTAGAAGCCTGCCGGCCCGGAGCCGATCACGGCGATGCGGATGGGGGAGTCGGTCATGGGATTGGCGCGATCCGGAAAATTTGGCTCTACAAAGGGGATTTGTGGCGCATTTGTGGGCGTTTCGCAAACGCCCGCACGCGCCGAATGGACACTCCTGACCTTGCTGTGCACCGGTCGATGTACATCTTAGGCGGGGGCTTGGGCGAAGCGCGTTTGGCCGGCCGGGCACGACCTCGAACAGTTCTCAGTTGACTCTTATACCGAGGTGTGCTTATGATGGTTGACAGCGGTGTCCAGTAATGGGGGCCGGAAACGATAGATAGGTTCAAATGGGGACGGCCTCCTTGGGTCGACATTGAAGCTGCAAGGGGATCGTGAGGGAGAGGTGCTGGACCGTATGAGGAAGGGTCACGTACGCATGAGTTCGTTGGGGACAGATGTGATGAGGGGTCGCTGCGCCCGTATGAGGGGCGTTGTTAGATGCGTCAGCGTCGCTGACACATCTCTCTCTCTCTCTCTCTCTCTCTCTCACCAATTGGGCTTCTGAGGCCGAAAACGGCTCAAGCACTGACGATCTAGCGGGTCCGATCCGCGCCTTTGGGCGTGGATTTAGTCGTTCCTATAGAGATCGTTGCCGTAGTGGTCGTTCCTGTAGGGGTCGTTCCCGTGGTGGTCGTTCCCGTAGCGGTGGCTCCTGTAGTGGTGGCGCTCGCGCGCGGGGTCGCGCGCTCCGCGCGCGCCCGTTCAGCGGTGGTGGGCGCTGATGGGCTCGGGCGCCGAGCGCGGCGAGGGGCGAGCGGGTCGAGGACGCGGTGGGCGTGGCGTGCTTGGAACGCGGGTGTACCTGTCGCGGGTGCGGGAGACGCGCTTGTTGGACGCGGCGGTTGCGGTTGTTGCGGGTGGGGGTTTGCGGCGGTTGAGTGCGGCGCGTGTGTCGGCGCGGGCGGGGGTTTCGACGAGGACGTTCTATGAGCTGTTTGCTGATAGTGAAGATTGCTTTCTTGGGGTTTTTGACCGTGCGGTGGGGGAGTTGGCGGCGGCGGTTGCGCCGGTGTGGGTGGGTGCGGTGCCGGTGTGTGTGGGTGAGGATGAGTGGGTTGCGCGTGTTCGTGGGGCGCTGGTTGTGTTGCTGGGTTGCTTGGAGCGTGACGCGGCGCTTGCGCGGGTGGTGTTCGTGGAGGCGTTGGGTGGCGGTCCGCGGGTGCTTGGGCGTCGTGCGGAGGTGATGGATCGGGTTGCTGGGTTTGTCGATGAGGGTCGTGTGGGTTCGTCGTTGGCTGGGGCGTTGCCGGGGTTGACGGGGATGGGTGTTGTGGGTGCGGCGTTCAGCATCGTGCATGCGCGGTTGTTGGAGCAGCCAGGGTGGGGAGGGGCAAGCAGATCAAGGACGCAGGGAGCGTGGCGTGCTAGGCACGCGAGCGACCGAGGACGCGGAGATGCGCCGCCGATCGCCGCCCTGGGTTCGTTGATGGAGCTTGTGGGTCCGGTAATGGCGGCGGTCGTGCTTCCTTATCGTGGTGGTGAGTGCGCCGCGCGGGAGCTCGCGCGTGGAGTCCCGGAGCTTCCGGAGCCCGTGGAGCGCCCCGGGGGTCGCTCTCTCGCTGCGCCGCCCGGGGATTTCGAGGGTGACTTGGCCGGTTCACAGGCGCGAGGGGCAAGTAGATCAAGGACGCAGCAAGCGACGTGTGCTCTGCACACGAGCGCGCGAGGACGCCGAGATGCGCAGCCGATCGCGCCTGTGAGGTTGACGGAGCGGACGCTGGCTGTCCTGGTCGCGGTTGGTGAGCGGCCGGGGGCTAATAACCGTCAGGTCGCCGCCGACGCGGGGGCGAGCGAGCCGCAGATCTCGCGGCTGCTTCCGCGTCTGGCGGAGCACGGGCTGGTGGAGAACCGGGGTGGCGTGCCAGCGGCCAGGTCGAAGTCGTGGTGGTTGACGGCGAGTGGCGCGGAGCTTTTGGGCGGCGTGGGATCCGGACGCGCCCCCGGCCGGCCCCGCTTGGCTGGGGGGAAGGCGGGCGGCAGGCGGGGTGGGCGCCAGCTCGCGCTCGAGGCCGCCCCGGTGGCGGGCTCGCGGTTGCGGATGACCTACCGCACGGCGCTCGTGCTCGAGGCGATCGCGCAGGCGCCCGGCCTCTCGAACCTCGGTGTGGCCCGCCACGCCCAGGTCAACGACCAGGGCCAGATCTCAAAGCTGCTCGCGCGCCTACAGCGCCACGGCCTCGTGCAGAACACCGGCCGCGGGCAGGGCCAGGGCGGGCCGAACGAATGGCGCCTGACGCCGGCCGGGCAAAAGCTCGAGCGGAGCATCCGCGAGCACGCCGGCAGCCACGGAAAGCGGGCCGCGGCATGACCCCACCCGCCCCAACACGACCTTGCAACGAAGAGCAGCAGAACCACCCCACTGTGGGGATCAGTCAAGAAAAACCAATCCCTCAGGAGGGGAGATAGAAACACATGAACCGAATCAAAAAGCATATTAACCCCGCGACGATCCTGGCTCTCGCGGCCTTGGTCTTCGCGATCACCGGAGGCGCGTACGCCGCCTCGGGTGGCAGCGGCAACGGCGGCGGTGGCAACAGCGCTGGCAACGCCTCGCACGCGACCGCGTATGTAGCCAAGTCCAAGAAGAAAACCGCAACCGGTAAGCCCGGCCCGCGCGGTCCCGCCGGGCCCGCCGGCGCAACCGGGCCCGCTGGTCCTGCTGGTCCCGCCGGGGCGACTGGTCCTGCCGGTCCGGCTGGTGGTACAGGTCCTGCCGGGAATGCCGGCTCCAACGGCACTAACGGTGAAAGCGTGACGAGCGCAAGCCTGAAAGCCGGTGAAGAAGGCTGTACTAACGGCGGTTCCAAGTTCACGGTCGGCGGGAAAACAACGACGGCGTGTAATGGCGCGAAAGGCGCGACGGGTCCGGAAGGACCTCCTGGCGCCATCCACCCCGGCGAAACGCTGCCCTCCAAAGCCTCGGAGTACGGCGTCTGGAGCATCTTAGTACCGGCTGGCGAAAACGTCAGAGTGCCGATTTCCTTCACCGTTCCCCTCGCCGCACCATTGTTCGGCGCTCGAAATGCCAGTGGAAAGTTTCCTTGCCAGGAAATCCCGGTCACGACCGAATGCCAGGTGCACTACATCAACCAGAGTGGAAACGAAGTCCCGGAATTAGGGGTGGAAACCACTAAGGCAGCGGCGTGTCCCGGTACTGCCGCGGCCCCCAAGGCCGAACCCGGCAACCTCTGTATCTACGCGCAAGAAGAACACCGGGCGGCAGATCTCACTGCCGAAGAAGGTATCGTTCTCAACAGCGAACAAATCGATGACGCTGGCGAAAATGTGACAGGTGCTTCCCCCATTGGCGCATCAATGGTTGCTAGCGGTCTTAAGAAGGCAGGTGGTAAGGCCAACGGCACCTGGGCAGTCACCGCTCCCTAGCGGCCTAACGGTACAAGTCAAGCGTGAAACCACGGCACAAGGAGATTGCGACGATGAGCTTCAGATTTCCTGTTCTCGGAGCGCGTCTTTGCGTCTCCTTTGCCGTGGCGACACTCGCTTGCATGACTGTCCTGGCCCTGGGCGCGGGCTCTGCCCTCGCCGTCCGCGGCCACGTGAGCTCGGGTGAATTTGGCGAGCCCTGCACGGTGGAACCGTGTGCTCTGGGCAAGCTGAAGGAACCGGATGGTGTCGCCGTCAACGAAGCGACGGGGATGTTGTATGTCGCGGAAAAGGGCGCCGATCGTGTGCAGGTGTTCGATACGGCGAAAAAAGAAGCGGTCGGGCAGTTCAACGGCAGTGGGTCGGAGGGTGAAGGCAAGCCGGCCGGTGGTGGCACGGAACCGGATGAAGAAGCGACGGGGGAATTCAAGGAACCCACCCAGATCGCGGTCGACAACTCCTGCGAACAGCACAAACCCAAGCTGAACGAAACCACCACGCCGAAATGCTCGGAATACGACAAGTCTTATGGCGATGTGTACGTGCTCGATTCAGGTCACAAGGTCGTGGACAAGTACACGGCGGCGGGTAAATATATTGGGCAGGTTACGGCGCAGACCTTGGGTGTCACCCTCCCGGATCGACAGTTCCGCGGAGTTGCTGTCGAAGCCGATGGGGATCTGCTGGTCAGCGTCTACGCGCCCGCGACCGACGAAGGCCCACTGCTTGAAAGGCAAGAAGGCGTGTATCGGTTGTCCGATGCGGAACGAAATGTGTTGCTGCCATCGCCCGGCGATCCGACTGGGTTGACGAGTACACTGGCACGAGGGGGATTTGTGGAGCCGGGGCTCGCGGCTGCCGGTGAACGGGTGTTTGTCGATCAGACATTCGGGGGCAGTGTGACCGCGTGGGGTTTGGAAGGGGCGCTGCTGGCTGGGGGTGTGGTGAACGAAAAAGTCGTACCGCCTGTGTATACGGGCTCGTTTGGTGGTCTCGGCGCCGAGGCGTGTACGGGCGATGTGTACGTCGATACGGGTTTGGCGGTCGAACGGTTGGAAGGCACGGGTGATCTGGTCGAATCGTTGCCGGTGCCGAACGGGGCGGCGCCGGTCGCTCAGGGTGTCGGTTATGGCGTGTCGCCGGATTGCAGGTCGTTGACGGTGTTCGCGGCGAACGCGAACGCGGACGCGATCGACGTGTTTGGTCCTGAACCGCCGAATGTGCCGTTGGTCGAGCCCGGTAGCGGGTTTTCTGCTGAAGTGACGAGCGATGGCGCGAAGCTGTCCGCGGTTGTCAACCCGCGCAGCGAACTGGGCGAACTGGCGACGACGTACAGGTTTGAATACGGGCCGTGTCCCGCCGAAGGGTCGTGTGAAAACGAAGGCTACCCGCAGAGCTCTGAGGGCAGCCTGCCGGCGAGTTATGAACCTTCGGGTGTGAGCTTGACGTTGCGGGGGTTGGTCGCGGGCACGCGCTACCACTATCGTCTGAGCGCGCGTAACGGGTTCGATCCCGAATCTTCGGAATTGCCGCCGGTTTACGGTGAAGAATTGACGTTCACGACGCAGCCCGCGTTCCCGGGTGGTTTGTTGGATGGGCGTGGGTGGGAATTGGTGACGCCGCCGGATAAGCACGGCGCGGAAATCGAGCCTTTCAAGGAAAACGGGGTGATCCAGGCGGCGGCGAACGGCAGCGCGATCGCGTACTTGGCCTCGGCGTTGACCGAAGCAGGTCCCGCGGGTAACACGAACAAGACGCAGGTGCTCTCGCGGCGCGGGGAAGCCGGGTGGGCGTCGTGTGACATCTCCTCCCCCAATGCCCAGGCGACCGGCGTGTCGATCGGCAAGGGCGATGAGTATCGCGCGTTTGCGGATAATCTGGAAACCGCTCTGGCGTGGCCGTTTGGTGTGCTCGTGCCGGGTCTTGTGCCAGGGGAGCGTGAAGTCAGTCCGTTGCTGGTGGATCTCACGGGTGGGTGCGGGGTCCTGCCGTCGTATCGGGCGTTGTTGTCGGGGTGTCCTGAAAGCGGTGAATGCGAACGCGCGGTCGAAGAACATGCCGACCTCGAACCGGGTATTGAAGTGGCTCCCGAAGAACATCTCTGTCGCGAAGGCGAAAAAGAATTTTGTGCCGCGCAACCGTTGGGTTCCAACCCGTCGTTGTCGGCGGTCGTGGTGCAATCGGTCTCGCCGCTGGTGCACGGTCTGCCCCGGGAAGCGTTGTATGAGTGGGATGGGGGGCACGTGTATCCCGTGAGCGTGCTCGCCAACGGCACGGTCGTAGGAGAACAAGCACACCTTCCGGTGCTGGGCGGAGCTGCTGGAGCACATAATGTAAATGGTTATTCATTGCGTGGCGCGGTCTCTGAAGACGGTTCGCGGGTCGTGTGGTCTGAAAACGCCGGTGGCAAGCATTTGTATGTGTGGGATCGTGAAGCGGGTCGGAGTGTGCAGGTCGATACGGTGCAGGAAGGAGCGTCGGGTGGGGGGGTCGTACGCCCGATATTTCAGTTCGCGACGTCCGATGGGTCGAAGGTGTTCTTTACCGATGAGCAGGCGTTGACGCAGGGTTCTGGCGCCGACGCGCAACACGCGGACCTGTATGAGTGTGAAGTGATCGTTGAAGGGGAAGGCGAAGAAGCGAAGCCGAAGTGTGTGTTGCGCGATCTCACGCCGAAGACCGAAGCGGGCGAAAGCGCCGGCGTGCTCGGCGAGGCGATCGGTTATTCCAATGACGCGAGCACGGTCTATTTTGTCGCCGATGGCGTGCTGTCCACGCACACCAATCCCTCCGGGCAGAGCGCCGTCAAAGGCACCTGCCAGCAAGTGCCCACGCCAAGCACGCAGTGCAACCTGTATGAGTGGCACGACGGCGCGACGGCGCTGGTCGCCGTGATCTCCGGCGAAGACGTCGGCGACTGGGGCGGCGAAGGAGGCGTATTGACGGATCTCGTTGGTCGTGTGACCGGCAACGGGGAATGGCTCGCGTTTATGTCCAACCGCTCGTTGACGGGGTACGACAACCGTGACATCCACAGCGGCGCCCGCGACGAGGAGGTCTATCTGTACAACTCTACGAGCAAGAATCTCGTGTGTGTGTCGTGCAACCCGACGGGGGAGCGTCCCAACGGCGTCTCATTCGCGCAGTTCGACAGCCATCTGGCCGGTGGGGTGAGGGTGTGGCCGCCGGGCGGGTCGTTCGCGGCCAACGTGCCGGGGTGGGTACCGTTCGAGCTCGGATTTGCGCAGTATCAGCCGCGGTATCTGGATGAAACCGGGCGGATGTTTTTTAACAGCAGCGATGGTTTGGTGCCGCGCGATACGAATGGTACGGAGGATGTGTATGAGTATGAGCCTGCGGGTGTCGGCTCGTGCCGGGTGGGTGGGCCTGGTTATGTGGTTGCGGAGGGTGGTTGTCTGGGTCTTGTGTCTTCGGGTGAATCAAGTGAAGAATCGGCTTTTCTGGATGCGAGCGAAAGTGGGGATGACGTGTTCTTCCTCACGAAGGCGCAACTGTCCAAGCGCGATACGGACACGGCCCTCGATATCTACGACGCGCGTGTCGGCGGTATCGAACCTCCGGAATCCAAGCCGGTGGAATGTCTGGGCGATGCGTGTCAGAGTCCGGTGACGCCGCCTGAATCGCTCACTCCCAGTTCGCTGACGGCCGGTGGGCCGGGGAACGTGCTCACGCCATCCCCGCCGGGGTCGACGACTAAAACCGTTGTCAAGGGCAAACCGTTGACCAGAGCGCAGAAGCTCGCGCAGGCGATGAGGGCTTGTGCCAAGAAACCGAGGGGGCGTAAGCGGTCTGAGTGTGTGAAGCAGGCGCGAAAGAAGTATGGCGCTCGGGCGAAGACCAAGCACCGCGCCGCGGCGAAGGGGAGGAAGTAGTCATGTCAACCCGTCGTATATACCTCTTTGTCTTGGCGGTCCTTGCGGCTTGTCTATTGGCACCCACCTCTGCCTTGGCGAACGAGCCGTGGTGGGGTATGAGCATGAACGCTCGACCGTCGTATCTGCCTCCCGAAGGCGAAGGCGAGGTCGTGGTCACGGCGGAGAACTATGGCGATGCGAACGCGAATGGGACGCTGCATCCGATCACGATTTCTGATCAGTTGCCTGAAGGTCTGGAAGCTGTTGCCGTGTCCGCGGGTAAGGTGAATGGTAATAGGCAGGTCCCGTTCAAATGCGAACCGGTGACGTTGACGTGTACCGAGGAAGAAAGCGTCGCGCCATACAGCGAATTGGAATTTCGTGTTCGCGTGAAGGTGAAGCCGGGGACGCCGGAAGGACTGTTGCTCAACCGTGCCGAGGTCGGTGGTGGTGGTGGCGCCGGCGCGGTCACGCTTGAACGGCCTGTGCGTGTGAGCAGCGCATCGATCCCGTTTGGGCTTGAAGAATGGAACTTGTATCCCGAAGAAGAAGGCGGTGGTCTGGATACCCAGGCCGGCTCTCACCCGTTTCAGGTGACTGGGACGTTCGTGTTGCGCCAGGAGGCCGACGCAAACCCGCCGCCGAGCACCGTCCACGAAGGCATCCCGGTAGTACAAACGGTGGACAACGCGAAGGACATCATCACCAAGCTCCCGCCGGGGTTGGTCGGTAATCCCACGCCGATCGCGCAGTGCACGCTCGCGCAGTTCTTGACTAATAACAATAACGACGACGAATGTCCCGCGGAATCGGCTGTGGGTGTCGCGGCGGTGACGCTGAAAGTGCCGGGTACGCTCGCGATGGCGACGTTCCCGGTGCCGATCTTCAACCTCGAACCGTATCGGGGAGAGCCGGCACGGTTCGGATTCTATATCCCTGAAGGCAACGTTCCGGTGGTGCTCGACACCAGCGTGCGCACGGGAGAAAAGTACGCGATCACCGTCGGCTCGACGAACATCAGCCAGACCGGGGCGCTGTTGAGCGTGCGCACGACGTTCTGGGGTAATCCCGCGAGTCCCGCGCACAACGAGTCGCGTGGCTGGGCGTGCCTGCGGGACTCCGAGGGGCTCGGGGGTTACGGCACTTGCGTAGCGTCCGAAGCGACGCACACTCCCGCGTTCCTGACGTTGCCGACGAACTGCGAAGAACAGTTGCAGGCGAGCACCGAACTGGACGCATGGAACATCGGGGACAAGCAGACGGTCCCGACGACGACACCGATGCTGACGCTCGACGGTTGCAATCGCGTCCCGTTCTCCCCGACGATAGAAGCCTCGCCGACGACGACGTTCACCGCCGCCCCGTCGGGATTGAACTTCAACATCAACTTCGCCAACGAAGGCCTAACGAGCACCGAAGGCGACGCCCAATCCGAGCTGAAGGAAACGACCGTCGTCCTACCCGAAGGACTGACGATCAACCCCTCCGCGGGCGTCGGATTGGCGGGGTGTACGCCCGCCGACTATGCGCGCGAGACGCTTGAATCCGAACCGGGTGCGGGCTGTCCGAACGAATCGAAGCTGGGTACGGTCGCGATCGAAACGCCGTTGCTCAAGCAGCAGATCGACGGGAACGTGTACATCGCGCAACCGTATGACAATCCGTTCCCCGAACCCGAAAATGGGCATCCGGGAGGGACGCTGGTCGCGTTGTACATTGTCGCCAAGAACCCCGAAACGGGCGTCCTCGTCAAGCTCGCGGGGAAGGTCACGCCTAACCCTGTGACGGGACAGCTGACCACGACGTTCGGGGGAAACCCGCAGCTGCCGTTCGACCACTTCAACTTCCACTTCCGTGAAGGTCAGCAGGCGCCGCTGATCACCCCGCCGTTGTGTGGGTCCTACACCGCGCAGGCGTTGTTATCGCCGTGGTCTGAACCGCTGATGGTGCTGGAAGACAGCTCGTCGTTCACGTTGACGGATGACGGCGCGTGCCCGTCGGGGATTCCGTTCAATCCACAGATCGCAGCGGGGATGCTCAACAACAACGCCGGTGCCTACAGCGAGCTGTACGTAGACCTGTCCCGCACCGACGGCGAACAGGAGATCTCCAGGTTCTCGACGGTGATGCCGGAAGGCATGTCTGGTGTGATCGCCAACGTCGCGCAATGCCCTGAAAACGCCATCCAGGCGGCACGGCAGAAGAGCGGAGAAGAAGAGGAACAGCACCCCTCATGTCCCGCCGGCAGCCAGATCGGCAAAACAGAGGTCGGGACTGGTGTCGGACAGGTGCTGGCATACGTGCCGGGCAAGGTCTATCTCGCGGGCCCGTTCAACGGCCACGGGTCGTGTACCCCCGGAGAATCCGGTTGCGCCCCCTTCTCGATCGTCTCGATCACGAGCGCGAAAGTAGGACCGTTCGACCTCGGCACCGTCGTCCTTCGCTTCGGGCTGAACATCAACCAGAGCACCGCGCAGGTCAGCGTAGAACCGTCCAATTCCGAACCGATACCGACGATCATCGACGGGATAGTCACGCACGTCCGCGACATCAAAGTCTACATCGACCGCGAACACTTCACGATTAACCCGACGAGCTGTGACAAGACCGCGCTGTCGAGCACCTTGCACGCCCACGAAGGCGCGATCGCGACAGTCACCTCCCACTATCAAGCCGCCAACTGCGCCAGCCTAAAATTCGAACCCAAAGTCACCGCAACCGTATCCGGCAAAGTCACGAAAACCGAAGGCACCAGCTTCCACCTGACCGTCACCAAACCCGAAGGCCAGGGCGAACAGGCCGACGTCAAGAAGTTCAAAATCGAACTGCCCGTACAACTACCCTCGCGGTTGACGACGCTGCAGAAGGCGTGCACCTCGGCGCAGTTTGAAACCAACCCCGCAAACTGCCCGGCGGCCTCGTCGATCGGGTACATGAAGGTACACACCCCTCTGCTCTCGGTACCCGTGGAAGGACCGATGTACTTCGTCAGCCACGGCGGCGAAGCATTCCCCAGCCTCGAGATCGTCCTGCAGGGCGATGGGGTCAAGATCATCCTCGTCGGACAGACATACATCAGCAAAGCCGGGATCACCTCCAGCACGTTCAGCACGCTCCCCGACGTCCCGTTCTCGACGGCCGAAGTCGAACTGCACAACGGGCAATACTCCGCGCTGACAGGCGTCGGCAACCTCTGCGCACCGACGACCACCACGACCGTGAAGAAGCGCGTCAAGGTCAGGGTCAAGGTCCACGGACACGTCCGCAAGAAGACCGTCACCCGCAAGGTCAAACAGACCAAGCCCACCAGCCTGTCGATGCCCACCGAAATAGTCGGGCAGAACGGCGCCGCGAGCTACACCACCACGCCCGTCAGCGTCACCGAATGCCCGAAGGTCAAGACCGCGAAGAAGGTCAAGCACAAGAAGAAGACCAAGCGTAAAGCCAGGAGGGGTTAGCGATGAAGATGGTGGTGACTACGCGCGTCGCGGTGCCGGCGCTTCGGGCTTACGCCGCGTCGAGCAGGATGCGGTCCTCGGAGACCTCGAACTCGATGCTTTCTTCGGGGTTGTCCGGCTGGATCCTGACGCGTACGACGTGCTTGGTGGGTTTGGCTGCGCTCTTGCCGCGGTCCTCGAGCAGGATCGCGTCGAACGGCACTCCTTTGCTGGTTTTGACGTGCACGCGCCGGCCGACCTTGAACCATTCGCGGAACTTGGGCTTGGGTGCGACCTCGGTGAGGGCGGCCTCGGTCTTCTGTGGCATGACTTGGCTCATCCTATCACCAGGGGTGGGCTCCCACGAGCGCCGCGAGCTGGTCGGCGAGGACGCGGTCGAAGGATTCGGCGAGGCTGTTCAGGGCGCTGCGCCAGGAGCGGCAGGCGGCGAGCGTGACCTCGCGGGGGTGCAGGTCGGCGCGGCGAGTCTCGATGTCGTGGTGGGCGATCGCGTTGCGCCAGGCGTTGAGCGTTTCGAGCTTGCGCCGGCGGGCGGCGTTGCGGGTGTCCGTCGTTTCCACGGCCGTCCAGAAGACGAAGTCGAAACGGCTGAAGTCGGCGGCGAGTGCCGCGGGCTGGGCGTTGCCGCTGTCGAGCTGGCGCCGGAAGGACAGGCTCGTGTCGAGCACGGCGCCGATGCCCGGGTCGATCGCGTCGACGAGCAGCTGTGTCGCGTCAGTGTGCAGAGCGCGGCAGTAGGCCTGGAAGTGCGCGGACAGCAGCAGCACGTAGGCGTAGTTGAGTTGCAGTGTATTCGTGCGGCGTTCCGCACGTGTGCCTCCGACGGCGCTATGCGCCGCTTCCAGCTGGGACAGGGCCTCGGCGGAGCTCGTGCTCCACGTGGTGAAGGCGGGAGATGGCACGAACGGGATTCTATTCCCTTGGTGCGACAGGACACTCCTGGACCGCCGAATGCGGGCCGAGATGGAGTCATCCCTGAAGGATGCAATAAGCGAAGCGGGCGTCTATGAGGCCGACTGGAGAGGGGTAAGTGATGCGGGGTTCGCGAACATTGTTGACGGTAGCTGTCGCCATGATGGTGGCACTGAGCCTGGCCCTGGGCGCGGGCTCTGCCCTCGCCGTCCGTGGCCACGTAAGCTCGGGTGAATTCGGCGAGCCCTGCACGGCAGAACCGTGTGCCTTGGGCAAGCTGAAGGAACCGGATGGTGTCGCCGTCAACGAAGCGACGGGGATGTTGTATGTCGCGGAAAAGGGCGCCGATCGTGTGCAGGTGTTCGATACGGCGAAAAAAGAAGCGGTTGGGCAGTTCAACGGCAGTGGGTCGGAGGGTGAAGGCAAGCCGGCTGGTGGGGGAACGGAACCGGATGAAGAAGCGACGGGGGAATTCAAGGAACCCACCCAGATCGCGGTCAACAACTCCTGCGAACAGCACAAACCCAAGTTGTCGGAAACGACGACCCCGAAATGCTCGGAATACGACAAGTCGTATGGCGATGTGTATGTGGTCGATGCCGGGCACAAGGTCGTGGACAAGTACACGGCGGCGGGGGTATACGTCGGGCAGATCAATGCGAAAACGTTGGGTTTGGCGGAATTGCTCGGGTTGCGCGGTGTGGCGGTCGAAGCCGATGGGGACTTGTTGGTGAGCGCGGAAACGTCTGCGGAATCACAGGAAGGCGTGTATCGTTTCTCGAACGCGGCGCAAAACGTGTTGTTGCCGTCGCCCGGCGATCCGACCGGGTTTACCGCGACGTTGGGAGGGGGTCACGGGTTTTTGGAGCCCGGGCTCGCGGCTGCCGGCGAACGGGTGTTTGTCGATCAGAAATTCACGGGCAGTGTGACCGCGTGGGGTTTGGAAGGGGCGCTGCTGGCTGGGGGTGTGGTGAACGAAAAGTTTGTGCCCCCTGTGTATACGGGCTCGTTTGGTGGGCTTGGCGGGGAGGCGTGTACGGGCGATCTGTATGTCGATACGGGTTTGGCGATCGAACGGTTGGAAGGCACGGGCGCTTTGGTGGAATCCCTGCCGGTGTCGGGCGGGAGTCTGGCGGCCAAGGGGAATGGTTATGGCGTGTCGCCCGATTGTAGGTCGTTGACTGTGTTCGCGGCGAACGCGAATGCGAGCGCGATCGATGTGTTTGGTCCCGAATCGCCGAATGTGCCGTTGGTTGAGCCCGGTAGCGGTTTTTCCGCTGAAGTGACGAGCGATGGCGCGAAGCTGTCGGCTGTCGTCAACCCGCGCAGCGAACCCGGTGAACCGGCGACGACGTACAGGTTTGAATACGGGCCGTGTCCCGCCGAAGGCTCGTGTGAAGGTGAAGCCTATCCGGGCAGCTCTGAAAGTAGTGTTCCCGCGAGCTATGAACCTGCGGGCGTGAGCTTGACCCTGCGCGGGCTGGCCGCGGCTACGCGCTATCACTATCGCCTGAGCGCGCGTAACAAGTTCGATCTCGAATCCTCGGGAAAACCGCCGGTTTACGGTGAAGAATTGACGTTCACGACGCAGCCCGCGTTCCCGGGTGGTTTGTTGGATGGGCGTGGGTGGGAATTGGTGACGCCGGCGGATAAGCACGGCGCGGAAATCGAGCCGTTCAAGGAAAACGGGGTGATCCAGGCGGCGGCGAACGGCAGCGCGATCTCCTATCTGGCCTCGGCGCCGACCGAAGACGACCCGGCGGGTAACACGAACAAGACGCAGGTGCTGGCGCGGCGTGGGGAAGGTGGGTGGGCGTCGTGTGACATCTCCTCCCCCAACGCGGAAGCGACCGGGGTGTCGATCGGCACGGGCGATGAGTATCGCGCGTTTACCGGAAATCTGGAAACCGCTCTGGCGTGGCCGTTGGGTGTGCTCGTGCCGGGTCTCGTGCCAGGGGAGCGCGAAGTCAGTCCGTTGCTGGTGGGACTGCCGGGTCACTGTGGCGAGCAGCCGTCGTATCAGGCGTTGCTGTCGGGGTGTCCTGAAAGCGGTGAATGTGAACGCGCGGTCGAAGAACACGCCGATGTCGAACAGGGTGTCGAGGTCGCCGAAGAAAGTCCTTGCCGCGAAGGCATACAAACGTTTTGTGCCGCGCAACCCTTGGGCTCCAACCCTTCGCTGTCGGCGGTCGTGGTGCAATCGGTACCGCCGCTGGTGCACGGTCTGCCCGGGAAAGCGTTGTATGAGTGGGATGGGGGGCACGTGTATCCCGTGAGCGTGCTCGCCAACGGCACGGTCGTAGGAGAACAAGCACATTTTCCGGTTCTGGGCGGAGCTGCTGGAGCACAAAATGTAAATGGTTATTCGTTGCGTGGCGCGGTCTCCGAAGACGGTTCGCGGGTCGTGTGGTCCGAAGACAATGGTGGCGAGCATTTGTATGTGTGGGATCGTGAAGCGGGTCGGAGTGTGCAGGTCGATACGGTGCAGGAAGGAGCGTCGGGTGGGGGGGTCGTACGCCCGATATTTCAGTTCGCGACGTCCGATGGGTCGAAGGTGTTCTTTACCGATGAGCAGGCGTTGACGCAGGGTTCTGGCGCCGACGCGCAACACGCGGACCTGTATGAGTGTGAAGTGATCGTTGAAGGGGAAGGCGAAGAAGCGAAGCCGAAGTGTGTGTTGCGCGATCTCACGCCGAAGACCGAAGCGGGCGAAAGCGCAGGCGTGCAGGGCGAGCTGATCGGCTACTCCAATGACGCGAGCACGATCTATTTCGTCGCAAACGGAGCGCTCGGCGATGGTGGCCAGCACGGTGCTGTCGTGGGCAACTGCAAAATAGCCGGGGGAGCAGCCGAAGGGATGTGCAATCTGTATGAGTGGCACGAAGGCGCGATCGCGCTCGTCGCGGTGATTTCCGGCGAAGACGTCGGCGATTGGGGCGGCGAAGGGGGCGATTTGACGGATCTCGCCGGTCGTGTTACCGGCAACGGGGAATGGCTCGCGTTCATGTCCAACCGCTCGCTGACGGGATATGACAACCGTGATCTCCACAGCGGCGTACGCGACGAGGAGGTCTATCTGTATAACTCTACGAGCAAGAGCCTCGTGTGCGTCTCCTGCAACCCTACGGGTGAGCGTCCCAACGGCATTGAATACGGTAAAGAAGGCGAGCCTGATCATCTCAACGGCGGGCTGGTCGGTGGCGCCAAGTTGTGGCCCGATCAGACGTGGTTCGCGGGGAACGTGCCGGGGTGGGTACCGTTCGAACTCAAAGAGGCGCAGTATCAGCCGCGGTATCTGGATGAAGACGGGCGGATGTTTTTCAACAGTAGCGATGGTTTGGTGCCGCGCGATACGAATGGCACGGAGGATGTGTATGAGTATGAGCCGGTGGGTGTCGGCTCGTGCCGGGTTGGTGGGTCTGGTTATGTGGTTGCGGAGGGTGGTTGTTTGGGTCTTGTGTCTTCGGGTGAATCCAGTGAAGAATCGGCTTTTCTGGATGCGAGCGAAAGTGGGGATGACGTGTTCTTCCTCACGAAGGCGCAACTGTCCAAGCGCGATACGGATTCGGTGCTCGATATTTACGACGCGCGTGTGGGCGGTGTCGAACCGGAAGAATCGAAGCCGGTGGAATGTCTGGGCGATGCGTGTCAGAGCCCGGTGACGCCGCCTGAATCGCTCACTCCGAGCTCGCTGACGGCCGGTGGGCCGGGGAACGTGCTCACACCATCCCCGCCGGGTGCGACGGCTAAAACCGTTGTCAAGGGCAAACCGTTGACCAGGGCGCAGCAGCTCGCGCAGGCGATTAGGGCTTGTGCCAAGAAGCCGA
Source organism: uncultured Solirubrobacterales bacterium (assembly GCA_963774785.1). GTDB lineage: Bacteria > Actinomycetota > Thermoleophilia > Solirubrobacterales > Solirubrobacteraceae > Palsa-744. Next base: position 738,517 of record CAVZGH010000001.1, read on the forward strand.
GGGGGCGTAAGCGGTCTGAGTGTGTGAAGCAGGCGCGAAGGAAGTATGGCGCTCGGGCGAAGACCAAGCACCGCGCCGCGGCGAAGGGGAGGAAGTAGTCATGTCAACCCGTCGTATATACCTCTTTGTCTTGACGGTCCTCGCCGCTTGCCTATTGGCGCCCACCTCTGCCTTGGCGAGTGAGCCGTGGTGGGGTATGAGTGTGAATGTACGTCCGGCGTATATTGCTCCGGGTGGGGAAGGTCAGGTTGTTGTCACGGCGGAGAACTATGGTGATGCTGAGGCTGATGGTGCGCTGCACCCGATCAGTATTTCCGACCGTTTGCCGGAAGGTTTGGTGGCGACGGGTATTGTTGCGGCCAAACCGCTTGGTCTTGGGGGGCCGAACGTCGGTTATCGGCCGTTTCCGTGCGATGCGGCGACGTCAACGTGTACCGATGAAGAAGGTATCGCTCCGTATGATGAATTGGAAGTCCGTATCGGTGTAAGGGTGAAGGCGGGGGTGGGCGAAGGGCAGCTTGTCGATCACGCTGAAATCAGTGGTGGTGGCGCCGCCGGTGCGGTCACGCTCGAACGGCCTGTGCGTGTGAGCAGCACACCGCCACCGTTCGGTCTTGAAGAATGGAACCTATATCCCGAAGAAGAAGGTGGGGGTCTGGATACGCAGGCGGGCTCGCACCCGTTTCAGGTGACCGGTTCGTTCGTGTTGCGCCAGGGCGCGGACAGGAATCCCTCCTCGCGTCTGCCCGAAGCTTTGCCTATCGATAACGCGAAGGACATCATCACCAAGCTCCCGCCGGGCTTGGTCGGCGATCCCACGCCGATCCCGCGTTGCACGCTCGCGCAGTTCTTGACCGATTTCGGCGATCACAACGCGTGCCCGGCCGAAACCGCGGTCGGTGTAGCGTCGGTGACGCTGGACACCAGGGACGCCGGCGCCGGCACCATCCCGGTGCCGATCTTCAACCTCGAACCCTATCGGGGAGAGCCGGCACGGTTCGGGTTCTTCATCGCAGAAGGCAACGTGCCGGTGCTGCTCGACACCAGCGTGCGCACCGGCGAAAAGTACGCGATCACCGTCGGCTCGACGAACATCAGCCAGACCGCGGCGCTGCTGAGCGTACGCACCACTTTCTGGGGTAATCCAGGCGATTCGCGGCACAACGCCTCGCGTGGCTGGGGATGCCTGCGCGAATCCGAGCACCTGGCAGTGCCATCCCCATGCACCAACCCCGAAGCGACGCACACCCCCGCGTTCCTGACGCTGCCGACGAACTGTGAAGAACAGTTGCAGGCGAGCACCGAACTGGACTCCTGGCAACAGGCCGAGCCCCCCGGAGAACGCGAAACGGTCCCCACGACCACGCCGATGCTGACGCTCGATGGTTGTAACCGCGTCCCGTTCTCCCCGACGATAGAAGCCTCCCCGACGACGACGTTCACCGCCGCGCCGTCGGGATTGAACTTCAACATCAACTTCGCCAACGAAGGCCTCACCAGCACCGAAGGCGACGCCCAATCGGAGCTGAAGGAAACGACCGTAGTGCTACCGGAAGGGTTGACGATCAACCCCTCCGCGGGTGTTGGCTTGGCGGGGTGTACGCCCGCCGACTATGCGCGCGAGACGCTTGAATCAGAACCCGGAGCGGGCTGTCCCAACGAATCGAAGCTGGGTACGGTCGCGATCGAAACGCCGTTGCTCAAGCAGCAGATCGACGGGAACGTGTACATCGCGCAACCGTATGACAATCCGTTCCCCGAACCCGAAAATGGGCATCCGGGAGGGACGCTGGTCGCGCTGTACATCGTCGCCAAGAACCCCGAAACAGGCGTCCTCGTCAAGCTCGCGGGCAAGGTCACGCCGAACCCTGTGACGGGACAGCTGACCACGACGTTCGGCGGAAACCCGCAGCTGCCGTTCGACCATTTCAACTTCCACTTCCGTGAAGGACAGCAGGCGCCACTGATCACCCCGCCGTTGTGTGGAAGCTACACCGCGCAGGCGCTGCTCTCCCCGTGGTCTGAACCGCTGATGGTGTTGGAAGACAGCTCGTCTTTCACGTTGACCGATGACGGCGCGTGCCCGTCGGGGATACCCTTCAATCCGCAGATCGCGGCGGGGATGCTCAACAACAACGCCGGCGCCTACAGCGAGCTGTACGTAGACCTCTCCCGCACCGACCAGGAACAGGAGATATCACGGTTCTCGACGGTGATGCCGGAAGGCATGTCCGGCGTGATCGCCAACGTCGCGCAATGCCCTGAAAACGATATTCAGGCGGCACGGCAGAAGAGCGGTGAAGAAGAGGAACAGCACCCCTCGTGCCCCGCCAACAGCCAGATCGGCAAAACAGAGGTCGGGACCGGTGTCGGACAGGTTCTGGCCTACGTTCCGGGGAAGGTCTATCTCGCGGGCCCGTTCAACGGTCACGGGTCGTGTACCCCCGGTGAATCCGGTTGCGCGCCGTTCTCGATCGTCTCGATCACCAGCGCGAAAGTAGGACCGTTCGACCTCGGCACGGTCGTCCTGCGCTTCGGGCTGAACATCAACCAGAGCACCGCGCAGGTCAGCGTCGAACCGTCCAATTCCGAACCGATACCGACGATCATCGACGGCATCGTCACGCACGTCCGCGACATCAAAGTCTACATCGACCGCCACGATTTCACGTTCAACCCGACCAGTTGCGAAGCGGCGAAACTCTACAGCACACTGCACGCCCACGAAGGCGGTATCGCGACGATCGGCTCACCATACAAAGCCACGAACTGCGCCAGCCTGAAATTCGAACCCAAAGTCACGGCATCCGTATCGGGGAAGGTGACGAAAACCGAAGGCACCAGTTTCCACCTGACCGTCACCAAACCCGAAGGCCAGGGCGAACAAGCAGACGTCAAGAAGTTCAAAATCGAACTGCCCGTACAACTACCCTCCCGCCTCACGACGCTGCAGAAGGCCTGCACGAGCGCACAGTTCGAAACCAACCCCGCAAACTGCCCGGCGGCGTCGTCGATCGGGTACATGAAAGTACACACCCCCCTGCTCTCGGTACCCGTGGAAGGACCGATGTACTTCGTCAGCCACGGCGGCGAAGCCTTCCCCAGCCTCGAGATCGTGCTGCAGGGCGACGGGGTCAAGATCATCCTCGTCGGACAGACATACATCAGCAAAGCCGGGATCACCTCCAGCACGTTCAGCACGCTGCCAGACGTCCCGTTCTCGACGGCCGAAGTCGAACTGCACAACGGGCAATACTCCGCGCTGACAGGCGTCGGCAACCTCTGCGCCCCGACGACGACCACGACCGTGAAGAAGCGAGTGAAGGTCAGGGTCAAGGTCCACGGGCACGTGCGCAAGAAGACCGTCACCAAGAAGGTCAAACAGACCAAGCCCACCAGCCTGTCGATGCCCACCGAAATCGTCGGCCAGAACGGCGCCGCAAGCTACACCACCACACCCGTCAGCGTCACCGAATGCCCGAAGGCGAAGGCGGCGAAGAAGGTCAAGCACAAGAAGAAGACCAAGCGTAAAGCCCGACGGGGCTAGAGATGTCGGTGGTGACTCGACGCCTTGCGTCGGCGGCGCTACTCGCTTGCATGACTGTCCTGGCGATGGGCGCGGGCTCGGCCCTCGCCGTCCGCGGCCACGTCCTCTCCAAGGAATTCGGCTCGCCAGGCGCGGGTCCCGGGCAGCTGAAAGAACCCGACGGGGTTGCCGTCAACGAAGCCACCGGGGTCGTGTACGTCGCGGAAAAGGGCAACAACCGGGTGCAGATGTTCGACCCCTCGACCGGGAAAGCGACGGGGGAATTCAACGGCAGTGGATCGGAGGGTGAAGGCAAGCCGGCGGGTGGGGGCGCGGAACCGGATGAAGAAGCGACGGGGGAATTCAAGGAACCCACCCAGATCGCGGTCGATAACTCCTGCGAACAGCACAAACCCAAGCTGTCGGAAACGACGACCCCGAAATGCTCGGAATACGACAAGTCTTATGGCGATGTGTACGTGGTCGATTCCGGGCACAAGGTCGTGGACAAGTACACGGCGGCGGGCGTGTACGTCGGGCAGATCACCGCGAAGACGCTGGGTGTCACGGAACTGTTCGGGTTGCTGGGTGTGGCGGTTGAAGCCGATGGGGATTTGTTGGTGAGCGCGGAAACAGGCTCGGCATCCGAAGAAGGTGTGTATCGGCTCTCGAGCGCTGTGCACAATCTTGTGTTGCCCTTGCCCGCGGGGTTCTTTGCGACTCGTCAGGAGGGGTTCTTGGAGCCCGGTCTGGCGGTGGCCGGCGGGCGGGTGTTTATCGATCAGTCGTTCAACGGCCGGGTGATCGTGTGGGGTGCGGAAGGGAGTTTTCAGGAAAAGCTCTACGAAGGCCCGCTTGGCGGAGTCGGCGGTGAGGCGTGTACGGGAGACGTGTATGTCGATACCGGCACGGCGATAGATCGCTACGAAGGCGCGGGTGGTTTGGTCGAATCGCCGGCGGCGCCGGAAGGGGCCGGTCCGCTCGAGCTGGGCAGCGGTTACGGTGTGGCGGCGGACTGCTCCTCGCAGACGCTGTTCGCGGGCAATGCCAACGCCGGCAGGATCGACGTGTACGGTCCCACGCCGCCGGGCCTCCCGGAAGTTCAGGGGGGAAGCGGCTTTGCCTCGGAAGTCACGAGCGATGGCGCGAAGCTGTCGGCGGTCGTCAACCCGCGCAGCGAACCGGGCGAACCGGCGACGACGTACAGGTTTGAATACGGACCGTGTCCCGCCGAAGGCTCGTGTGAAGGTGAAGCCTATCCGGGCAGCTCTGAAAGTAGTGTTCCCGCGAGCTATGAACCTGCGGGCGTGAGCTTGACCCTGCGCGGGCTGGCCGCGGATACGCGCTATCACTATCGTCTCAGCGCGCGTAACAAGTTCGATCTCGAATCCTCGGGAAAACCGCCGGTTTACGGCGAAGAACTGACGCTCACGACCCAGCCCGCGTTTCCGGGCGGTTTGTTGGATGGGCGCGGGTGGGAATTGGTGACGCCGCCGGACAAGTACGGCGCGGAAATCGAGCCGATGAAAGAAACCGGGGTGATCCAGGCCGCGGCCGACGGTGGCGCGATCTCCTATCTGGCCTCGGCGCCGACCGAAGCCGACCCGGTTGGCGGCTCCAACAAGACGCAGGTGCTCTCAAGGCGCGAAGCAACCGGTTGGTCTTCGTGCGATATCGGACTGCCGAACGTGCTGGCGACCGGTCCGTCCGTCGGCGAAGGACAGCAGTACCGCGCGTTCGCGCCCGATCTGCAGGCGGGGTTGGCGTGGCCGATGGGTACGGTCGTGCCCGGCCTGGCGCCCGGCGCGCGCGAAGTCAGTCCGTTGCTGGTGGGGCTGTCGGGGGCGTGCGAGCCCCAACCCCCGGGGAGGCCCATGCAGCCCTCTTATCAGGCGCTGCTGTCCGGCTGTCCCGAAAGCGGCGAATGCGAACGTGCCGTGGAAGAACACGCCGACCTCGAACCGGGGATCGAAGTCGCCGACGAAAGCGATTGCCGGGTGGCGGTGTTCTGCGCGGCCAAGCCGGTCGGGTCCAACCCCTCGCTCTCTGCTGTCGTGCTCGAGTCAGAACACACCGCGCTCGTGCACGGGGCGCCCGACGAAGCGCTGTATGAGTGGGATGGCGGGCACGTCGATCCCGTGAGCGTGTCGCCGTCGGGGAACATCGTGGGTGGCGACGCGCACGCGCCGAAGCTGGGGTCCTACGGGAAAACCAAGGGCAATTCGCTACGTGGCGCGGTCTCCGAAGACGGCTCGCGGGTCGTGTGGTCGGAAAATACCGGCGGCGGGCACCTGTATGTGTGGGATCGCGCGTCGGGCAAGAGCGCGCAGGTCAACGCGGTGCAGGAAGGAGCGTCGGGGGAAGGCGGCGTGGAACCGGTGTTCCAGTTCGCCACTGCGGACGGATCGAAGGTGTTCTTCACCGATCCTCAGCGCCTGACCGAAAGCGCCGGCAAGCTGAATGGCTCGAGCGGGACCCCCGATCTGTATGAGTGCGAAGTGACGATCGAAGGCGAAGGGGAAGACGCGAAACCGAAGTGCGTGCTGGGAGACCTCACACCGAACGCCGGAGGCGCAAACGTGCTCGGGCTGGCGATCGGCTACTCGGGCGACGCGAGCACGATCTACTTCGTCGCGGGCGGCGTGCTGTCCACGAACGAAGACCCCTCCGGGCAGACGGCGGTCGCCGGCGCCCCCAACCTGTACGTGTGGCACGGGGGCACGATCGCGCTCGTCGCGGTGCTCTCCGGGGGCGATGCCGGGGATTGGGGCGGTTCGGGAGCGGAACTGACGGACCTGACCGCGCGCGTGAGCGCCGACGGGGAATGGTTGGCGTTCATGTCCAACCGGCCGTTGACGGGGTATGACAACCGCGACGTGCACAGCGGCGCGCGCGACGAGGAGGTCTACCTCTACCACGACCCGGCAGGCGGTTCCGCGAGCCTCGTGTGCGTGTCGTGCAACCCCACCGGGGAGCGTCCTAGCGGCGTGGAATACGGCAGCGCGGGTGAGCCCGGGCATCTCGACGAAGGGCTGGCCGGCGGCTCCAAGGTCTGGCCCAACGAAACGTGGATCGCGGCGAACGTCCCGCCGTGGGCGCCGATCGAGCTGAAAGCCGCGCAGTACCAGTCCCGCTATCTGGATGAAAACGGACGGATGTTCTTCGACTCGAGCGACGGCCTCGTGCCACGCGACACCAACGGCACCGAGGACGTGTACGAGTACGAGCCCGCGGGCGTCGGTACGTGTGAGACGGGCGGTCCGGGGTACGTGGTCGCCGAGGAGGGCTGTATCGGTCTCGTGTCCTCCGGTGAATCCAGCCAGGAATCGGGCTTCCTGGATGCCTCGCAAAGCGGCGATGACGTGTTCTTCCTGACCAGCGCGCGCCTGTCGGGACGGGATACCGACACCGCCGTGGACATCTATGACGCACGGGTGGGCGGCAGCGAACCGCCGGAATCGGAGCCCGTGGAATGCCTGGGCGACGCCTGCCAGAGCCCGGTTAGCCCGCCGCGATCGTTGACGCCCGGCTCGCTGACCGCGACGCTGCCAAGCGAACCATTGGCCGGCGCCGCTCCGGGAACGGGCGCGAAACCGAGCACGGGGACAAAGACAAAGCCCGAGACCCGCGCGCAGAAGCTCGCCAGGGCGCTGAAGGCGTGCGCGAAAAAACCGAAGCGCAGGCGCGCGGCGTGCGTGCGCCAAGCGCGAAGACGGTATGGCGCCAAACCCGTGAAGAAGAACGCGAAGGGCAAGAAATGATTTCTCATCCACGACGCAGGCGTCCTTTCCCCTATTTCGCGACCCTCGATACTTCCGTCCTCGCCCCTGCCCGCCTGAGGCGGTCTTCTTCTTCTTCTTCTTCTTCCTCCTCCTCCTCCACCACCCGTCTTCTACTTATCCTCCTACCCTCTCTGCTGCTGTTGCTGGCGCCCTCCGGTGCCCTGGCGAACGAGCCCTGGTGGGGTATGAGCATGAACGCCCGCCCGGCCTACATTTCCCCCGAAGGCGAAGGTGAGATCGCGCTCACCGTCGAGAACTACGGCGATGCGCCCGCCAACGGGACGCTGCATCCGATCGCGATCGCCGATCAGCTGCCCGCGGGCCTCAAAGTGACTGGTATCGCCGCCGAACAAGCCGGCGGCAACAAACCGGTCCCGTTCAAATGCGAACAGGCGACGTTGACGTGTACCGAGGAAGAAGGCGTCGCGCCGTACGGCGAACTGGAAGTGCGCATCCGCGTGAAGGTCGAGCCGGGGACCCCGGAAGGCGAACTGGTCAATCACGCCGAGGTCAGCGGCGGCGGCGCCGGCACGCGCACGCTGGCCCGTCCGATACAGATCAGCGGCCGGCAACCGTCGTTCGGTCTTGAAGAATGGAACCTGTATCCCGAAGAAGAAGGCGGTGGCCTGGACACGCAGGCCGGATCGCACCCCTTTCAGGTCACGGGCTCGTTCGTGTTGCGCCAGGGCGCGGACACCGGCAGGCTCTCGGAAAAGCCGGAAGTGCTGCCGATCGCCGGCGCGAAGGACATCGTCACGAAGCTCCCGCCGGGCCTGGTGGGCAATCCCACCCCGATCGCGCGCTGCACGCTGGGGCAGTTCCTGGACAAGATCCAGGGCAGCTATGACGGATGCGCGCCGGACACCGCGGTCGGCGTGGCCGCGGTCACGCTGAACCTGCGCAGCAACATCGGTCTGTACACCACGACGGTGCCGATCTTCAACCTCGAACCCTACGCCGGCGAGCCCGCGCGCTTCGGCTTCTACATACCCGAAGGCACCGTGCCGGTGGTGCTCGACACCAGCGTCCGCACCGGCGAAAAGTACGCGATCACGGTCGGCTCCTCGAACATCAGCCAAACGGCGTCGCTGCTGAGCGCGCGAACCACGTTCTGGGGCGAGCCCGCCGACCCCCGCCACGACGAATCGCGCGGCTGGTCCTGCCTGCGCGAATCAAAACACCAGCCCAACGAAGGCCCGCCGTGCACGAACCCCGAAACCACACACCCCTCCGCGTTCCTGACGCTGCCGACCAACTGCGCCGAACAACTGCAGGCCGGCACGACGCTGGACGCGTGGAACGGCGCCGGCGAAGAAAACGCGGTCCCCACCACAGAACCGATGCTCACCCTCGACGGGTGCAACCGCATCCCGTTCACCCCCACGATCGAAGCCTCCCCGACGACGACGTTCACCGCCGCGCCATCCGGCCTTGACTTCAACATCGACTTCGCCAACGAAGGCCTCACGAGCGCCGAAGGCGACGCCCAATCCGAGCTGAAGGAAACAACGGTCGTCCTGCCCGAAGGCCTGACGATCAACCCCTCCGCGGGCGTCGGCCTCGCGGGATGCACGCGTGAAGACTACAAAAACGAGACGCTTGGATCCGAACCCGGCGCGGGCTGCCCCAACGAATCCAAGCTCGGGACGGTCACGATCGAAACGCCTTTGCTCAAGCAGCAGATCGACGGGAACGTGTACATCGCGCAACCGTATGAAAACCCGTTTCCCGAACCGGACAACGGTCATCCCGGCGGCACGCTCGTCGCGCTGTACATCGTCGCCAAGAACCCCGAAACGGGGGTCCTGGTCAAGCTCGCGGGGAAGGTCACGCCGTGCGAAAGCGCGGGTGAGATGGTCGGGGATGTGGAATGTCGCGCGCCGGGGCAGTTGATAACGACGTTCAAAGACAACCCGCAGCTCCCGTTCGACCATTTCAACTTCCACTTCCGCGAAGGCCAGCAGGCGCCGCTGATCACCCCGCCGCAGTGCGGCAGCTACACGACGCAGGCCCTGCTGTCGCCCTGGTCTGCGTTCACGGGTGGGGTCTCGTCGTTGGCCGAACCGCTGATCGACAGCTCCTCCTTCACGCTCACAGACGACGGGGCGTGCCCTGCCGGTGGCGGGGCGGGTGGGATTCCATTCCATCCGGGGATCGTGGCCGGTATGGCCAACAACAGCGCGGGAGCGTTCGGCGAACTCTACGTGCAGCTGACCCGCACCGACGCAGAACAGGAGATCTCCTCGTTCTCGACCACCCTGCCGCCGGGGTTGTCCGGCATCCTGAAGGGGATCCCCTACTGCTCGGAAACGGCGATCGCCGCCGCGCGGCACAGGACCGGGGCGCAGGAGGAACGCGAACCCTCGTGTCCCGCCGAAAGCCAGATCGGCGAAACAGAGGTCGGCACGGGCGTCGGACAGGTCCTGGCATACGTTCCCGGGAAGATCTATTTGGCGGGCCCGTTCAACGGACACGGATCGTGCATCCCCGGAAACACCCTCCCGGGAGGGAGCTCATCTGAATGCGCTCCGTTCTCGATCGTCAGCATCACCAGCGCGAAAGTCGGTCCGTTCGACCTCGGCACGGTCGTCATCCGCTTCGGCCTGAACATCGACCCCTACACCGCCCAGGTCAGCGTCAGCCCGGCCGGTGGGGGCGGGCGGGCGGGATTCGGATCCAGCGAACCGATCCCCACGATCATCGACGGGATCGTCACCCACGTGCGCGACATCCGCGTCTACATCGACCGCCCGAACTTCACGATCAACCCGACGCACTGCGCCAAAGAAAACCTGTCCAGCACGCTGCAGGCCCACGAAGGCGCCACCGCCACCGTGTCATCCTCGTTCCTGGCGGTCAACTGCGCCAGCCTGAAATTCGAACCCAAAGTCACGGCGTCCGTATCGGGCAAAGTGACGAAAACCGAAGGCACCAGCTTCCACCTGACCGTCACCAAACCCGAAGGCCAGGGCGAACAGGCCGACGTCAAGAAGTTCAAAATCGAGCTCCCCGTACAATTACCCTCGCGCTTGACGACGCTGCAGAAGGCCTGCACGAGCGCGCAGTTCGAAGCCAACCCGGCAGGATGCCCGGCGGCGTCGTCGATCGGGTACATGAAGGTACACACCCCCCTGCTGTCGGTGCCCGTGGAAGGACCGATGTACTTCGTCAGCCACGGCGGGGAAGCGTTCCCCAGCCTGGAGATCGTGCTGCAGGGCGATGGGGTCGAGGTGATCCTCGTGGGGCAGACGTTTATTTCCAAAGCGGGAATCACGAGCAGCACGTTCAGCACACTGCCCGACGTGCCGTTCTCGACGGCGGAAGTCGAACTGCACAATGGTCCCTACTCGGCCCTGACCGGGACCGGGAACCTCTGCGCTCCGACCACCACCACGACGGTGAAGAGGAAGGTGGCGGTCAAGCGCCACGGCAAGACGGTGCGCAACAAGCACGGCAAGGTTGTGTACAAGACCAAGAAGGTCAGGCAGGCCAAGCCCACCAGCCTGTCGATGCCCACCGAAATCGTCGGGCAGAACGGTGGCACCCCGATCGTTGTGAACACGCCCGTGAGTGTTACGGAATGCCCGAAGGTCAAGGCGGCGAAGAAGGTCAAGCACAAGAAGAAGGCGGCGAAGAAGGGTGAGAAGAAGGGCAAGCGAGGCAAGGGGTGAGGACGCAGGGCGCGGCGGAAGTTTCGTCGTTGGGTTCGCCTGGTGTGCCCGCGCGGTTGCGTGCGCGTGAAGGCGGCTTTATCGGGTTGATCTTCGCGCGGGTGAGCGGCGATGCGTTCGGTGGTGCGGGCGGCGGCGATGCGCGGTATGTGGCGGGGTTACGCGAGGCCGTGGCGGCGGCTGTGGGGCATGTGCTTGAGGCGATCGAGCTGGGGGATACGGAGGCGACGGCGGTTCCGGGTGCGGTGCTGGTGCAGGCGCGTCGTGCGGCGCGGGCGGGTGTGGGTTTGGAGACGGTGTTGCGGCGGTATGTTGCGGGGCACACGTTGTTGGGGGAATTGGTGGTGGAGGAGGTTGGGCGTCGCAGCGTGCCGGGCGGGGGTGAGATGTTGGGTGAGATCGCGCGGGTGCAGCTCGGTGTGCTCGATCGTTTGCTGGTGGCGATCGCCGCGGAGTACGGGCGTGAGCTGCAGGGCGAGGACGGTTCGTCGGGGCGGCGCTTGTTCGAGCGCGTGCGAGATCTCCTGGAAGAGGACGGCGAGGGCGAGGGCGAGGGTGAGGATGGAGATGGCGATGTCGGGGGTGTGGTCGGGCGCGAGGGTGGTGAGCGCGACGCGGGCTTGGGGTATGCGCTCGATGGCTGGCATCTGGGTTTGATCGCGCGTGGGGCGCGGGCGCGGGAGGCTGTGCTTGGGTTCGCGGGTGTGCTCGAGCGTCCGTTGTTGTGTGTGTCCGATGAGGATGAGGTGGTGTGGGGGTGGGTCGGCGGTAGGACTGTCCCCGGGCGCTCTGAGCTCGATCGCGCGCTGGGCCTGCTGGGATCGATCGAGGGTGTGGTGTGCGCGTGTGGAGAGCCGGCCCGGGGGATCGCGGGGTGGCGGCGCACGCACCGTCAGGCGCAGGCGGCGTTGAGCGTCGCGTTGCGCCGTCCACGGCCGGTGACTCGATACGCGGAGGTGGCGCTGCTGGCGAGCGCGCTGGGCGACGAAGCTCTCGCGGGCGCGCTGGTGCAGGCGTACATCGCGCCGCTGGAAGGTCCGGGGGACCGCGGTGCGGTGCTGTGTGAGACGTTGCGCGCATACCTGCGCGCGCAGCGCAGCCCCTCCGCGGCCGCGGCCGCGCTGAGCGTGGCACGCACGACCGTCGAAAACCGCCTACGCACGATCGAGGAGCGCCTCGGCCGCTCACTGTATGAGGGCTGCTCCGAGCTGGAAATCGCGCTCGCGCTGCAGGAGCTCGGTATCACCGCGTAAAGTTCGCTTATAGACGTGGTGTTTACGACAGTCGAATCGCCGGGCGCCCGGGCACTGCGGGGAGCCCAGATTTGACACGTCGCCGTGGGCAAATTGCTGTGGCAGACAGCGCGTCTACCAGTTATCAATATCCGTAGCGCCGTCATCGTGTGGCGGGCAGGGGTCTGACGACACGGCCGGCGCGAGCCCGAACCCGGGTCGCGGATCTGCGGCCGGGGACCGGGATTTCCGATAAACGAAGAAAGGAAGAGCGGATGAAGCTCATGTACAGGGGAGCGCTCGCCACGCTCGCGGCACTGCTGCTGGCCGGCGCGCTGGCGGGTAGCGCGATGGCTGAAGAATCCTGGGAAAAGGTGCAGATCTCCCCGGGGACGGCCAGGTTTGAAGGGACCGCAAACGGCGTTTCATTCAAGAATGCGTCTGGTATATGGACATGTGAAAAAGCCGAAATCCAAGGCGGATTCACCAACGGCAAAGAAGTGACGGCATCCGAGAAATACAAGGGATGCACTACTGACGAAGGCGTCAGCAAAAAAGAATTCACAACGGCCAGCCTGAAGGGAAAGCTCGGCCTGGCGCTGGTCGCCGAAGAACCGGCTCTCAAGCTCGAACCCGTAGAAGGCACAACGTGGGTGACGCAGTTCTACGGCCTCGCTCCGATCACGGGCAAGATCATGGGAATGCTGTCACCGATGGGCAAAAAAACCTCTGAACTCACGCTCAAGTACGCAGTCTCCAGCGGCCACCAGCATCCATCGGAGTTCTTTTACAATCCCCCGGAAGACGACCAGCTCGAACTGCTGGAAAAGCCACTGCTCGACGAAAGCACGTTCAAGCTCACCATGAGCACGCCGGTCACGATCGAACGGACGTAGGCTCGGGCGGTTACCAAGCGGTAAGCAGTGAGCAGTGAGCAGTAACCCGTAAGCAGTGAGCAGTGAGCAGTGAGCAGTAAGCGATTCACACGCGACCGGCGGGCCCGACGACCAAGGGCCCGCCGGTTCGGCGCCCGCGCATGGCGGGCTCGGGCCAGCGCTTGGCGATGTTGGCCCCCAGCATGCACGCCCCGGTTCGGTGGGCGAGCGGCGGTGAGCCACGCGACGAGCGTGACTGCGCCCCCCGTACAGCTCGACACGCTCGAGCGAGCGCAGCGATGGGTACGGCGGTCACGCGGCAGCCTCGATCTACCGGCCAGCGACCGTCAGTCAGGCGCTTCTGGACTGCGAGCCGCGCTGAATTTCGCGGCTTCGCTTTAGTGGGCGCGGCCCGACTCGAACGGGCGACCCCCTCGGTGTAAACGAGGTGCTCTGACCAACTGAGCTACGCGCCCTCGGGGTCGAGGACCCTAAGGCTAGCGAGGCTGCGAAGCTGTGCGGGTGGGGAGAGCCGCCCGAATCGGAGCGCTGCTGGCGGGGGCGATCGCGCTGGTGATCGTGCTGGCGCAGTTGCTGCTGCCGGGGATCGCGGCGAGCAGGATCCGCTCGCGAGTGGGACGCTACGGCACGGTCGAGAGCGTCGCCGTGACGGCGTGGCCGGCGGTGGAGCTGCTGTGGGGGCAGGCGGGCTCGGTCAACGTGCAGGCCGGCAAGATCCAGCTGAGCACGGCGCAGATGGCGAAGCTGCTGGAAGAAGCGCGCGGGACGCAAAGCCTGCGCGTGACGGCCGCGAGCGCGAAGCTCGGGCCGTTGCGGTTCGGCGACGCGACCCTCGAAAAGCATGGCGACGCGCTCCATGGGACGGCGTGGATCTCCGCGCGGAACGTGCGGGCCGCGCTCGGAGGGGGGCTCGAAGTGGAGCTCCTGCACAGCGGCGGTGGACAGGTTGAGGTGAGCGCCACCGGCGGCCTGTTCGGCGTGCGGGCGTCGGTGCAAGCGGTCGCCGAAGCGCGAGAAGGCAAGGTCGTTCTGCATCCGCGCGGCTTTCCGCTGGAAGGGTTGAAGCTGACGTTGTTTGCAACCCCGGAGGTGTACGTCGAAGGCGTCGCCGCGCGCGCCGCGACGGGAGCGTCAGGCCGGGGCGCCGGCTACCGGGTGTCGATCTGGGCGAGCCTGCGCTGAGCGTGCGTTGACGATCACGGGCAGGCCGTTCCGCGGGCTGATCGTCGGCATCTGGCGGATCTCGAGCTCGAAGTCCGCAGGCAGCGAGAGCGTGAAGCGCGAGAGCAGCAGCGTCGCGATCGTGCGGATCTCGAGCTGGCCGAAGCGCATCCCGATGCACGTGCGCGAGCCGCCGCCGAAGGGGACGTAGGCGCCCTTGGGCAGGGCGGCCCGAGCCTCGGGGGAGAAGCGCTCGGGGCGGAACCGGTCGGGCTCGGGGAAGACCTCGGGCAGGTGATGCGAGGCCCACGAGCAGTAGTTGACGAACGCGCGCTCGGGGATCGAGTGCCCGGCGAACTCGAACGCCTCGACCGAGCGCCGCGGCCCGATCCAGGCGGGCGGATACATGCGGAGCGTCTCCTCGAAGACCAGCTCGAGCTGGGTGAGCTCGCCCGACATCAGCTGCGAAGGACTGGGAAGCCCGCCCTCCCGCCCGCCGACGAGCTCGGAGTCCTGCTCGGCGAGCAGGCGCGCGACGATCTCGGGGTGGTGGGCGAGCTCGTAGAACATGAACGCGACGGTCGAGGTCGTCGTGTCGTGGCCCGCGAACATCAGCGTCATCACCTCGTCGCGGATCTGCAGGTCGGTGAGCGTGTTGCCGTCCTCGTCCTGCGCGTCGAGCAGCAGCGAGAGGATGTCCTCGCCGCGCTCCCCGGAGGCCCGGCGCGAGGAGATCTCCGCGTAGATCAGGCGGTCGAGCGCGCGCGCGGCCTGCTGCATCCGCGCCCACGGCGTGTGGGGGCCGCGGAGCAGGCGCAGCGTGTAGTCGGTGGAGTAGAAGGAGAGCGCCCGCTCGAACAGGCCGGCGGCGTCGATCTCCCGCGCGTGGTCGCCGTCGGGGTCGAGCCCGAAGAGCGCGCGCATCGCGATCCGCAGCGCGAGGCGGCGCGTCCACGCGTAGAGGTCGATCCGCTCGCCGGCGGAGAGCTCGTCGAGCGCGCGCGAGGTCTCCTCGACCATCACGTCGATCGAGGCGGCGATCCGCTCGCGGTGAAAGCCCGGCAGCATGATCAGCCGCGAGCGCCGGTGGAAGTCCCCGTCGATCGTGAGCAGCCCGTCGCCCATCAGCCCGATCAGGTCGCGGAAGTGCGATTCGCGCCAGGTGAAGTTGGCGGCGTGGGAGACGGTGATGTAGTGGTTGGCCTCCGGCCCGAGCATGAAGACGACGTTGCCGTGGAACAGCCGCAACGTGAAGACCGGCCCGTAGCGCTCATAGGATTCGAGCAGCAGCGGCAACGGGTCGTTGGCGAAACGCCGCGTGCGCGCCAGCGAGAAGCGCGTGTCCCCGGGCGGGAACGGAACGCTCGCCGCGCGCTCCTCGCGCAGGTCCCCGAAGACCGCGGCGAAGGGGTTGGTGTCGAGGAGGGGTTCGGGACCGACGAGCGCCACTGAGGGCAGCCTATCCTAAAACTGGCTGGCCGGCCAGTTTCATCTTGAGACCCCGTCGCGCGCCCCGCGTGCCGGGCGAGGTGCCCGGCGGGAGTCGCCTCGAGCCGGGAGCCGTCGGCGCCGACTACATGAAACGAAGAGGCCGGACCACCAGCGCGCGCGGCGCCTTGGCATACTGGGAGATGCGTAGGGAGCGCCGGATCGGCTCCGGCGCACACGCGGGGACGTAGCTCAGTTGGTTAGAGCGCCGGCCTGTCACGTCGGAGGTCGCGGGTTCGAGTCCCGTCGTTCCCGCTTAGGAGAATGCCCTGGTAATCAGGTAATCAGGGCTTTTTCTTTGGACGCATGTACTGACGTGGTGCTTGGGTGCGGGCGAGAGTACCGCTCATGAGTACCACGTCAGGCGCGCCCGGCTTGCCGCGCTGGGTCGCCTACGCTGGGGTGAGTAACCAAACTGCCAACGGAGGTGGACCGTGTCCGGCGAAAAGATCGGAAGCCGCGAGGAATGGCGGGCGGCGCGCGATGAGCTCGCGAAGCTCGAGGCCGAGTACGCGACGCTCGGCAAGAAGGTGTCCGAACGGCGCCGCGAGCTTCCCTGGGTTGAGGTGCGGAAGGAGTACGTGTTCGATACCGAGGACGGGAAGCAGACGCTTGCCGAGCTCTTCGACGGCCGCTCCCAGCTCCTGGCCTACAACATCATGTTCGGCCCCGACTACACGAATGGCGCGTGTCCCGGGTGCACGTCCCTCGGCGACGGCCTCGACGGGTCGCTCATCCACCTCAACCACCGCGACGTCACGCTGCTGTGCTTCTCGCGCGCGCCGATCGAGCGGCTCGCGGCCTACAGGGAGCGGATGGGCTGGGAGTTCCCGTACGTGTCCACCTACAACACCGAGTTCCCGTTCGACTTCGGGCTCGCGCTGACCGAGGAGCAGGCACAGCAAGTTCCTCAGATCGGGGAGCTGGTCGAGAACCCGCCCGATTGGCTGGTCGCGTGGTCGCACCAGATCGGGGCCGAGCTGAAGGACGGGCTGCGCGAGACGCCCGCCTGGATCGCCTTCGCGCGCGATGATGAGAACGGCGCCGTCTACCACACCTACACGGTGAGCGCGCCCGATCCGTTCGTCGCCCCGTACTTCAACTTCCTGCTCGACCGCACACCCAAGCCGCAGCCCGACGAGCCCCGCACCTTCCGCAAGGACGAATATCCGCGCTGATCGCGGAATGAGCGTCCCCTCTGCCGCCGGGTCCCTCCGCTGGCGTCGCCGGGCGCTCTCGCCGCCCGCCGGGTGGCCCGCTGACGCCGCTCGCCTGGGCGCCCACTCAGGTTTCGATCGTGACGAGCGTGCCGATCGGGGTGTAGGGGTAGATCTCCGCGGAGGCCGCGAGCGGCAGCTCCACGCAGCCGAGGCTCTGCGGCGAGCCGAACGAGGCGCGGTCGAAGTTGTGCAGCGCATCGCCGCCGTTGAAGTAGCTGACCCATTTAATCCCGGGGTCTTCGTAATGCGAGCCGTCGGGGTTGGTCCCTGACATCGTCGTTTCGGGGAGGTGCTCGAACACGGCGAACGTCCCGAGTTCGGTTTCGGCGCCGGAGATGCCGGTGTTGGCGGGCGAGGTGATGACCGTCTGGCCGTTGTGCCAGAGCGTCATCGTCTCCGGGACTTCGCGGTGGACGTAGACGTATGAGTAGCCACTGTTCAGGCGCTTGCCGGCAATCACATAGTCGAGCAGCGCGCGCCACACGGACGGCCCGGCGAGGCCATCGACGGTCATTTCGTTTTCGTTCTCGAACTTCATCACCGCGCCCTTCATGATCTCGCTCCACTGCCCCGGGCTCCACATCGCCTGCAGCTGGTGCGGCGTGTTCGGGTAGCGCCAGCTGAAGCTGCCGCTGGGCGGTTCGACCGCGGCCTGCGCCTGCGCGGAGGGCGTGCGCGCCACCGCCGCGGCGCCCGCCGCGGGCTGCCAGGAGACCGGCAGGTAGCCGGTCTCGGCGAGGAGCTGTTGCAGGCGCAGCGTCGAGCCGGGCGGGACCGTCCATTCGATCTGGCTGGTCGTGCGCAACCCACCGCCGGACTCGGCGCCTGAGCCGCCGCCGAACCCCGACTCGGACCCCGACCCCGAGCTGGACCCGGACCCCGTCCCGGCCGTCACCGCAACCGCGTGGGGAAGCAGGATGTGCAGTTGCGAGCCGAGTGGCGCCCCGAGCCCCGAGGGGATGAAGACGAGCGTGTGGCTGTTGGTCTGGCGCCAGCTGCCGGGCGTGGCGGGCGAGAGGCGCGGGCGGCTCGAGCCGAGTACCGCGGAGACCGGCTTGGAGAAGGTCAGGTGGATCGGCGTCGACGGGGAGATGTGCGTGCCCGCGGCGGGCAGGCTGACCATCACCGGCTCGCTCGAAGGCGGGAACCAGCTCACCTGCATGGGCGCGCCGACGGTCTCCCAGGGCCGCGACGCGACGGCGATCTCGGTCGCGCCCGTCTCGGGTTGGGAACCCAGCGAGATCGTGTGCTGGGGTGCGCTGAGGCGGTGGATGGTCGTGTCGCCCTTGCTCCCGTAGGCGACCGTGCTGACAGGCTGGTTGAAGCTGACGTGCACCTCCGAGCCCGGCCGTACCGTCATCCACGGTTCCTTCACCTGCGCGACCGGGGCAGTCAGCGTGAGGTGCTCGGTGCGCTGGCTGCCCAGCGCCCAACTGAGCAAGCCGGGCCGGCGGACAACGACGTCAACCGACACCTGCTCGCCCGGAGCAAGCTTCCGCAGGGGTGTCAGCAGTCCGCCCTGCACCGCGATCGGCACGCGCCGGCCGTCCGGCCCGAAGGCCTGGACGTGCTCGATCGTCCCGCCGAACGGCTGCACCGTCACGTGCGCGAGCGCCGTTGAGTCGCTCGCGAGCGTCACTCCGGAGAAGGAGAACACCGCCACGATCACGAGCACGACGATCACGGCGACCACCAGCGCCACGCCGAGCAGCAGGCGTTTCAGGCCGTATCGAGCTGGCACAGCGTCACGATGAGCCGAGATCGCCATCCCTGGATCGTAGGGCGTATTCAGCAGGGACGACGTATTCGGCAGAGATCGTGCGACTTTCTCGGGCCGTTTAATCTGAGGCCACACCGCTCCGCCGGGCGTTCCCGGCTGTTGAGGTCTCTATAGGCATGCCCGACAGGTTCATTGACGTGGAGAGCGACCGCCGCACGTTCCTCAAGCGAGGACTGCTCGCCGGCGGTGCGCTGGCGCTGTCCGCGGCCGGCGCTCCCAACGCGGCGCAGGCTGGGCGCCCGTCGCGACCGCACAGCGCGGGTGCGGGCCGGGGCCGGGGGCGGGTGCGTGGCGCGGGCGGGTCGCGGAGGGCGCCGAACATCCTCGTGGTCCTCGTCAACCAGTTGCGCGCGCCGGCGTGGGCGCCGGCGTCGCCGGCGCTCGACGCGCTGCTGCCGAACATCGCGGCTCTGCGCGGCGAGTCGGTGAGCTTCGAAGGCCACTACGCCGCGTCGAACGACTGCTCGCCCTCACGCGGGACGCTGCTGACGGGCCTCTACTCCCATCAAACCGGCTGCATGATCACGGGTCGCAGCCGGCTGAGCCCCGGCTTCCCGACCTGGGGGACCTTGCTGCGGGACCTGGGCTACGAGACGACGTGGTGGGGCAAGTGGCACCTGAACCCGGATGCAAGGGCTTCGCTGGAGCCGTACGGCTTCTCCGGGGGAACATACCCCTCGCCCAACGGCTCCCCCGGACAGGGCACGGAGGTCAACCCGACGATCGTCGATCAGTTCGAGGACTGGTTCGACCACGAGTCCGGCAACGGGCCGTGGTGCACGACTGTCTCGCTGGTCAACCCCCACGACATCGCCTGGTGGTATCGCTACACGAGCGAAATCCCGGGTGAGAGCGAACCGCCGGGTTGGGTCGGCGAGCTCCCGCCGAACTTTGAGACCCCCGGACAGCTGCTGGCGGCCGGCAAGCCTCTCCTGCACCGCTCCCTGCAGGAGACCGCCGCGCGCTCGTTCGGCGCCGTGCCCTTCACCGGCCCCGAAGCGCTCGGCGCGTGGAGCGGCCTGATGAACACGTATCTGCTCCTGCAGACCTACGTCAACCGTCAGCTCGGGCGCGTGCTCGCAAAGCTAGCGGGCAGGCCGCGGGTGAGCGCCAACACGGTGATCGTGTTCACCTCCGACCACGGCGAGTACGGCGGCGCGCACGGCATGCGCGGTAAGGGCGCCTCGGCCTACGAGGAGGCGATCCACGTTCCGCTCTACGTGAACGACCGCCGCGGCATCGCGACCGCCGCCCCGGGCGTGCCGCGCAGCCAGCTCAGCTCCAGCGTCAACATCGTCCCGCTGCTGCTGAGCCTCGCGACCGGCTCGAACGCGTGGCGCGCGGAGAAGCTCGCTACGCCATCTCGCCGCCCGCGCCGACCTCGCCGCGATCTGCGCCGACGCGGAAGCGCCCGGCCGGCCCTGGGTGCTGCACGCCACCGACGAGGACGTGACCGAGTTCGCGAGCGATCTCCACGATGCCGAAGCGCCCCGCCACGTGGTCGCGCTGCGCACCGCGGCGGGCAAGCTGGGGCTGTATTCGAACTGGGGCGAGGAAAGCATCGAGGCCGAGACGACCGGCCAGGAAGTCGAGTGCTACGAATACGCGACAGGGGAAGGGCGGGCGGAGCTCGCGAACGTGGCCGGCTCGAGCGCGCTCGAGGAAGAGCTGCGGGCGACGCTCGAAACGGACGCGATCCCGAACGAGCTGCACGAGCCGCTGCCGGGTTATCTGGAGAAGGCGCAGGGGAAGGGGCTGGGCAATTACTACGACGTTGACGCGAACGAGGACGAAAGGGCCGCCGCCTCCCACCTGCATGTGCAGGCGCCGATCGAACCGACGCCGGACTGAGGCAGGCTGGACGGCGGTCCGCGGGCGTTCTTCACAAAATGCTCACCTGCCGATCTAGGCTCAGACATCAGTGCCCGGATCTCTGCTCATGCTCGGAAGGGTCGCTCGCGCCGCGTTCCTTCCGGCGCTGACCTTGGCCGTTGCACTGCTCGGGATCGTCATGGGGCCGGTCAACGGGGTGGCGCCGGCGATGGCCGCGGTCTCCACCGCCGTGGCGCCGGTCACGATCTCGCCGCTGCCGGGCACGCCCGACGCTATGCCCAGCACGCAGATCAGCTTCCTCGGCGCGCCCGCGTCGGAGCTGCACGACATCACCGTGGTCGGCTCGCGCAGTGGAGCACACGTCGGCAGGCTCGTCGCCTACAGGACCGCGGCGGGCGCGAGCCTGCTGCCAGCGAAGGGCTTCGACGAAGGCGAGCGGGTGACGGTCACCGCGGTGCTCCAGGCGGGGGCATCCAAGCGGCGGATCGGCACGAGCTTCACGATCGCCCGTCCGTACGCGCTGCCGAGCGAACCGCTCCCGAAACGCCCCGCGGACAGTCCCGCGGACGTGCAGGGCTTTCATTCGCGCCACGACCTGAGCCCGCCCGTCGTCGATGTGACGGTGCCGGCGACGAACCCGTCGGCGGGGGACATCTTCATCACCCCGGCGACCGGGCCGGGCCAGGACGGCCCGATGATCCTCGAACCGAACGGCACGCTCGTGTGGTTCAAACCCGTCCCGACCGGCGTTCAACACGAGCGACCTGCGCGTGCAGCAGTTCGAAGGCAAGCCCGTCCTGACGTGGTGGGAGGGCCAGATCATCGACGGTCACGGCCGCGGTGAGGACTACATCTACAACGCCGACTACGAACCGGTCGCGACCGTGCACGCGGGCAACGGCCTGCAGGCGGACCTGCACGAATTCGACCTCACCCCGCAGGGCACGGCGCTGATCAGCGCGTATGAGCCGATCCACGCGAACCTCTCCTCGATCGGATCCCCGCCCGGCCCGAGCGATGGCCTGCTGGACGACTGCGTGGTGCAGGAGATCGACGTGCGGACCGGCCTGGTGATGTTCGAATGGCACGCCCTCGGGCACGTCCCGCTCAGCTACTCCTACGCGCCCGTGCCGCGCCTGAGCAGCGACGTGTACGACTATTTCCACCTCAACTCGATCCAGCCCCAGGCCGACGGGGATCTGCTGATCGGCGCGCGCAACACGTGGGCCGCGTACATGATCAGCACCGCGGGCGGCGGGACGGTCTGGACGCTGGGGGGCAAGCACTCGAGCTTCACGCTCGGCCCGGGCGTGCGCTTTGCCTGGGAGCACGACGCCGAAGTGCTGCCGGAAGGGAACGTAAGCATCTTCGACGATGAGTCCTCGCCGCCTGAGAGCAACCAGTCGCGCGCGATCGTGATCGCCCTGAACCAGGCCGCACACACGGCGACGCTCGCACGTCAGCTGATCCATCCGGGGACGCGCATCCTCACCGAGAGCCAGGGCAACGCGCAGGCGCTGGCCGAAGACGAAGAGTTCGTCGGCTGGGGAGAAGTCGGCTACGCCTCCGAGTTCTCCGCCGCCGGGGCGCTCAGCTTCGACATGCACCTGCCGCCGGGCGGGAGCAGCTACCGCGCCTACCGGATGCCCTGGAGCGCGACCCCGGCGCACGCTCCGACCCTCGCCGCGGCGGGTGCGGGCGCGGGCGCGAGCACCGTCCTCTACGCGAGCTGGAACGGCGCCACCGCCGTCGCCGGCTGGCGCGTGTTCGCCGGGCGCTCGCCGGAGGCGCTGACCGCGGTCGGACAGTTCCCGCGCGCGGGCTTCGAGACCGAGATGACCGTGCCCGGCACGTTGCACTACCTCGCCGTCCAGGCGCTGGGCTCCGCCGGTCAGGTGCTGGGGAGCTCGCGCGCGGTCCTGCGCTGAGCGAGGCATCGCGTCAGGGCTTCCCGGACATCCACGACGGTCCCGGAACGTCCGCCCACGCACAGCCGCCGAGCATCACGTCAGCCCGGCTGTTTTGCATGTGTCAGGCTGTAGGGCGTGAGCGCACTCCCGCCCGGTCCCACCGAAGCCCCAGCGATCCAGACGGCGCGCTGGCTGCTGCGGCCGATCGCCTTCATGGAGTCCAACCGCCGGCGCTACGGCGACGCGTTCGGCGTGCGCTTCCTCGGCTTCGAGCGGCCGATGGTGATGCTCTCCGACCCAGAGGCGATCAGGGCCCTGTACACCGCGCACGAGCACGGGCTGCCGCCCGGGCGCACGATCGCGCTGCTGCCCGTGATGGGCCCGGGTTCGGTGCTGCTGCTGGAGGGCAAGGAGCACATCGCGCGGCGCAAGCTGATGCTGCCGCCGTTTCACGGCGAGCGGATGCGCTCGTACGAGACGACGGTCAGGGAGGTGACCGAGCGCGAGATCGACAGATGGTCCGATCGGGATGCTTTCGCGCTGCACCCGCGGATGCAGGCGATCACGCTCGATGTGATCCTGAAGGCGGTGTTCGGCGTCACCGACCCCGACCGCGACGCGGGCCTGCACGAACGACTGCCGTCGCTGCTGGGCGACACGGCTTCGCCACTCCTACAGTTCCGGGTGCTGCTCTCCCGCCGCCTGCGCCGCGGCGATCCGCTGGCCGGCCTGCGCGAGCTGATCGCGGAGATCGATGAGCTGCTGATCGCCGAGATCGCCGAGCGGCGTGCCGATGCGGATCTCGCCCCGGATCGGACCGGCCCTGGGGGTGAGGCCCGCCCTGAGCGCGAGGGTTCCCCCCAGCGCGAGGCCCGTCCTCAGCGTGAGGCCCGTCCCCAGCGTGAGGCCCGTCCCCAGCGTGAGGACATCCTTTCGCTGCTCGTCGCGGCGCGCTTCGAGGACGGCAGCGAGATGAGCGACCGCGAGGTGCGCGACCAGCTGATCACGCTGCTGCTCGCCGGTCACGAGACGACCGCGACGGCGCTCGCGTGGACGTTCGATCTGCTGTTGCGCAATCCCCAGGCGCTCGCCCGGCTGACCGCCGAGCTCGACGCGGGCGTGCAGGACGACTACCTGCGTGCGGTGATCTCCGAGTCGCTGCGCCTGCGCCCGGTCGTCCCGCTCGCGGGGCGGCGGCTCGCGTCCGAGCTGAACGTCAACGGGCTGAGCTTGCCGGCCGGGACCGACGTGACGCCGGCGATCTGGCTCACGCACACGCGCGCGGATCTGTATCCCGAGCCCTACGCGTTCCGCCCCGAGCGCTTCCTCGATGGGGCGGGTGGGCCAATCAATAAATACGGCTGGATCCCGTTCGGGGGTGGCATCAGGCGCTGCCTGGGCGCGGCGTTCGCCGAAATGGAGATGCGGATCGTGCTCGAGGCCGTGCTGCGGCGCTGCACGCTGAGCCCCGCGAGCGGTCGCGCCGAGCACCTGACGCGCCGCAACGTGACGTTCTCTCCACGCCACGGCACGCGCGTACGCAGCAGGCCACGTGTGGCGCCCGCGCCCGCGCCGATCATCGAGCCTGCGCCGGCGCCAGAACCCGCTTCCGCCCCCGCGCTCGTCGCGTAGGCAATCAAATCTAGCGCTTGGCTTGGTGCTCTAGCACCTTCCCGAAGGCGCTCTCCAGCTGGCTCGTCATCCGCTGCTTAAAGACCGCCAGCAGGGCCTCGGAGGCGAGTGGACGCAGCGCGGAGACCGCTTCGATCATCTCGTCCCAGCGCTCGTCCGGCTGGCCGGCCTGCTCGAAGGGGTCCCAGAGCTCCTTCAGGAAGAGCTTGGCGAACGCGCGCGAGATCGACTCGCAGTCCCGGCTGACGCGCTCCATCAGCGCGAGCGCCGCGTGCAGGGAGATGCCGAGCGCGACGACCTCTTCGGCGGCGCGCAGCAGCGCCGGGGAGGGGACTTCGAAGCGATCGTCGCCGAGCGGAACGAGCAGCCGCAGCTTGCGCACGCGCTCGATGTCCTTCGCGGAGACCTCGCCGAAGCTCTTCGCGAGATCCTCGGCGGTGACGACTTCCGGGGTCTCGGCCTCGAACGGTGTGGTCACGGCGTGGCGCAGGCCGAGCAGTCGCTCGGCGAGGCCGTCTGAACCGGACAGCAGCCGCTCGATCGCCGCGAGGTTGAAGCCGTCGGCCTGCAGGTCGAGGATCAGGCGCAGGCGCGCGACGTGGTCGGCGCCGTAGTAGCCGACGCGCGCCCGCACCTCGGGCGCGGGGAGCAGGCCGCGCGAGTGGTGGTTGCGGATGTTCCGCACCGACATCCCGACCTCGGCCGCGAGCTGCTCGATCGTCAGGTCCGGCGAGGCGTCGTCCGCGCCGCGATCGGGTAAGTGGGTCTTGTCCGTCTTCGTGTCGGTCTTTGTCTTTGTCGCCTCCATCTCAGAACAAGGGTACCATTATCTATGTAACCTCATTTGAGGTAGCATAGGTTCAGGTCGTCGATAAACGAGAACGAGCATGAGCCGATGAGCAAGCCAAACCGCCCAGGCAACCCGACAAACCACCCAAGCAACCCGCACCGACGGTTCGGCGATGGCTGAACGGGGCGCGATCCCGCAGGTCTCCGACGGCCGGCGCCGGGTGCTGGGCATGATCCGCTCGTTCACCTCGCCGCTGCTGCCCGACGACTACCTCGAGCTCGTCAACCCGCTGTGGTCAACGCGCGAGCTGCGCGGGCGGATCGAGCGGATCGAGCGCGAGGGACCGAACGCGGCGACCGTGCTGATCAAGCCCGGCTGGGAGTGGCCGCGGCACCGGCCCGGGCAGTACCTGCGGCTGGGGGTAGAGGTCAACGGCGTGCACCACTGGCGCGCCTACTCGCTGACCTCCGACCCCGAGCGCGCGGACGGCTGCATCTCGATCACCCCGAAGCTCGTCCCAGGCGGGAAGGTCTCCCCGTTCCTCTTCTCCGGCGTGCGCCCCGGGACGATCGTCCGGCTCGGCGGCGTCGAAGGCACGTTCGTGCTGCCCGACCCCCTGCCCGCAGGATCCAAGTTGCTGTTCGTGAGCGCCGGCAGCGGTATCACCCCGATCATGAGCATGCTCCGCGCGCTCGCGCGCGAGCGCAGGCTGACGGATGTGGTGCACGTGCACTGCGCGCGCAGCGCCGAGGAAGTGATCTTCGCCCGCGAGCTGCGCGGGCTCGCCGCCGCGAACGAGGGCTACAAGCTGCACGAGCGCCTGACCGGCGCGGAGGGCAGATTGACGGCGGAGGGGTTGTTCGGGCTGTGCCCCGACTGGCGTGTGCGGGAGACGTTCCTGTGCGGGCCCGCAGGTTTGCTGCAGACGTTGAGCGAGCGCTGGCGCGAGGAGGGCGACCCGGAGAAGCTCCACGTCGAGCACTTCCAGCCCGACGCGCAAGTCGGCGACGGCGAGCGCGGCGAAGGCGGCACGATCCACTTCCGCACGAGCGGCATCGAGGCGTCGAGCGACGGCGAGCAGCCGATCCTCGCCGCCGGCGAGCAGGCCGGCGCGAAGCTGCCGTACGGCTGTCGCATGGGCATCTGCCATACGTGCGTCGGGCGACTGCGCTCGGGCCGAGTCCGCGACCTGCGCACCGGTCAGGTGCACGGTCAGGCGGGCGAGATGATGCGCACGTGCATCAACGCGCCCGAGGGCGACGTCGAGATCGAGCTTTAGAAAACCACCTACCAGAGGATTCAGAAATGTCTGCCACGCACAGTCCACCAGCCGCAAAGCGACTCAACGAGGTCGAGGGTCCGCCCCCTCGTGGGACCGCCGAGTCCGCCGAGTCCGCCGAGTCTGCCGAGCGACCCCGGCGAGCACTCGAGGACGAGCCCGAGAACCCCCTCGCGCGTCTCACCCCCGAGCAGATCGAGCAGCTCGGCCGCGAGTTCGACGCGATCCACGACGATGTCTACGCCGAGCTCGGCGACCGCGACGCGCGCTACATCCGCTCGACGATCAAGCTCCACCGCGAGCTCGTGCTGGCCGCCCGCGCGATGCTCGCGGGCGCGCGCTACCGGCCGCTGTGGCTCGGCGGCGCCGCCGCGCTGTCGATCGCGAAGATCCTCGAGAACATGGAGATCGGCCACAACGTGATGCACGGCCAGTGGGACTGGATGAACGACCCCGACATCAACTCCCAGAACTGGGACTGGGACACGGCCTCACCGGCGGACGCGTGGCGGCACTCGCACAACTACGAGCACCACACGTTCACGAACATCCGCGGCAAGGACCGCGACCTCGGCTACGAGATCATGCGCATCGACCCGCACCAGCCGTGGAACCCGGTGTATCTGCTGCAGCCGCTCTACAACCTCGTGCTGATGGGCTTCTTCGAGTGGGGCGTCGCGCTGCACGATCTCAACTTCGACGCGATCCACACGGGCGAGAAGTCAAAGAAGCAGGTCGTGCAGGAGCTGAAGGCGATTGGTTTGAAGGCTCGCCGGCAGATCGTCAAGGACTACATCGCCTTCCCGCTGCTGTCCGCCGCTGTCGCGGCGGTCGCCTCCGGGCGGGGCGGATCGTCGCTTGCCGAGCGGAAGGCTTCCGCGGGGGCCAACTTCAAGGCGACGCTCGCCGCGAACTTCACCGCGAACATCGTCCGCAACGTGTGGGCCTACTCGATCATCTTCTGCGGGCACTTCCCGGATCAGACCTACACGTTCAGCCAGGCGGAGGTCGAGAACGAGACCCGTGGCGGCTGGTACGTCAGGCAGTTGCTCGGCTCGGCGAACATCGATGGCGGTCCTCTCTTCCACCTGCTCGCCGGCAATCTCAGCTTCCAAGTCGAGCATCACCTCTACCCTGATATGCCCTCCAGCCGCTACGCCGAGATCGCGCCCAGGGTGAGGGACATCTGCCGTCGCTACGGGCTGCCTTACAACACCGGACCACTGCACAAGCAGCTCGGCACCGTTCACCGCACGATCCTGCGACTCGCGTTTCCCGGTGGAAAGGTGCGCCCAAAGCCGGGTCCGTATCGACCCGATCAGGCGTAGGTCCCCTGCATCTATCGACCCTTTGGAAAGCCTCCCGGGGGATATCCCCCGGGAGGGAGGGCCCAAATCCGGGGGCAGGCAGGGGCAAGTTGGGTGGCCGGCCGCAGCGAAAACCGCCTCTCGCTCCGTCAAGATTCCAAACATGAGCGCAACCGCCGGCCCAATCGAGGCCCCTGAGATCCCCGGCGAGCCCGTCGAGGCTCCGGCAGGCCCCGTCCACGAGGGCCTCGCCCCGGCTGCCCACGAGGGCCTCACCCCGCCCGCCCACGAGGGCCCAACTCCGACTCCGCCCGCCCATGAAGGCCCAACCCCCGAGGAGATCCAGGAGCCGGTGCTCGAGAACCTCGACAGGTTCATCACCGGCCTGATCACGGTCGTGCCGCTGGCGCTCGTCGTGCTCGCCGGCTGGCAGCTGTGGAACCGGGAGCTGCACCTGCGCGACATCGTGCTGCTGGTGCTGCTCTACGTCCCGATCGGCCTCGGCGTGACGGTCGGCTTTCACCGGCTGCTGACGCACCGCAGCTTCAAGACCTCGCCGGCGCTACGCGGCCTGTTCGCGGTGCTCGGGACGATGTCGATCGAGGGTCCCGTGATCTCGTGGGTCGCCGACCACCGCAAGCACCACGCCTATTCCGACCGCCTCGGCGATCCCCACAGCCCCCACGTCGATCACGGCGGCGGCTGGAAGGGCGCGCTGCGCGGCCTCGGCCACGCCCACGTCGGCTGGCTGTTCGACCACCAGCAGCGCGGCGCGCGCGAGCGCTTCGCGCCGGACCTGATCGCCGACCCGGTCGTGAGCTTCGTCAACAAGACGTTCATCTTCTGGTCGCTGCTCGGCCTTGCGATCCCGTTCGGGCTCGGCTGGCTGATCGCCGGCACCGTCGCCGCGGGCTTGGAGGCGATGCTGTGGGCCGGCGCGGTCCGGATCTTCATCCTGCACCACGTCACCTACTCGATCAACTCGCTCTGCCACTTCTTCGGCTACCGCCGCTTCGCGACCGAAGACGAATCGCACAACCTCACCTGGCTCGCGCCGCTGTCGTTCGGCGAGGCCTGGCACAACAACCATCACGCGTTCCCGACCTCGGCCTTCCACGGGATGACCAAGCGCGAGGTCAACCTCTCGGGCCTGACGATCGCCGGCCTCGAGCGCCTCGGGCTGGTCTGGGACGTGCAGCGGATCAGCCCCGACCGCCAGGCCGCAAAGGCCCTGATCGACTGACCCCCGCCTCTCCCGCCCGTCTGAAGTGGGACCATGGGAGGGTGAGCCAGCAGCAGTCCGCTCCACCGGTGTCCCACCCGCTCGAGCCGGCCTCGCTCGAGTCGACCCCACCCGCCTCCCTTTCGCGCCGGCGCCGGATGCCGCGGCCGGCCGCCGGGCTCTCGTGGGGTCAGTACGCGCGCTCGCTGGTGCGCCGCCTGGCGGCGCTGACGGCGGTACTGCTCGCGGCGATCTGGGCGCTGACCGGGCAGGGATACTTCTGGCCGGCATGGGCCTGGCTGGGCCTGCTGGTGATCGTGCTGTGCGACTCCGCGGCCGGCTGGGTGTGGCGGCGCCCGGCGGGCGCGCCGCGGCGGGTCGCGTTTGTGTGGTCGGCGATCGGCGTCGCGGCGGTGATCCTCGTAATGACCTGGCTGCTGACGTGGCTGCTCGCCGGAGTGCACGCGTTCTGGCCGGCGTGGGCGTTGCTCGGCCTCGCCACCGCCGGCGCCGCCTACTCGTCGATCGCATTGCACGATCGCGTGCTGATCGCGAGCGGGGGACGCGCGCTGCGCCGGCGCGCGGCGACGGGTAAAGCGCGCATCGGCGCCCTGCGCGCGTTCCTCGTCGCGCAACGTCGCCTCTCCCACGACGGCGTCGTGCTCGACCGCGAGGCCGTGACGCGGCTGCTCGCGCCGGACGGCCCCTTGGCCGGAGTACGGGCGGGTGGCGGGTCGCAGGCGGGCGAGGGATCGCGGATGGGTGCGCGGGACGCCTTCCTCGGTCTGCCGGCTGGTGTGCTCGATGCGCTCGACCGTTCTGGCCTGGGCGCGGGCTCGGCGGACGTGCTCGAGCGCCTGACCATCCGCGAGCGCGAGGTGCTCGAGCTGATGGCCGCGGGGCGCTCGAACGGGGCGATCGCGGAGAGCCTCGTGGTCAGCCTGGGTGCGATCGAGAAGCACATCACAAGCATCTTCGCCAAGCTCGATCTGCAGGCCTGCGACGAAGATCACCGCCGCGTGCTCGCCGTGCTGGCCTACCTGCGCGCCGTGCGCTGAGCGTGCGCGCCGTGCGCTGGGCATGCGCCGTGCGCCGAGTAGCCCGCGTGCGCTGGGCATGCGCCAAGCGCCGAGCGTGCGCCAAGCGCTGAGCGTGTGCCGAGCAGCCCGCCACGCGCCGAGCGTGCGCCAAGCGCTGAGCGTGCGCCGGGTAGCCCGCCGCGCGCCGATCAGGCCGTCACGCAGCGGGTGCGGTCGCGCCCCGCGGTCTTCGCTTCGTACAGCGCGGTGTCGGCCTGCGCCATCAGCGCTTCCGGTGGGGATCCGGGCAGGTGGGTCGCGATCCCGGCCGAGCAGGTCTGTCCGCCGGGGATCCGCTGGCGCAGGCGCTCGACCACCTCGAGCGCGTTGGCGGCGGTGCAGTCGGGGAGCAGCAGCGCGAACTCATCGCCGCCGAGTCGCGCGACGAGGTCGCCTGCGCGCAGCTCCTCGCGCCAGGCGGCGGCCGTCTCCCGCAGCAGGCGGTCGCCCGCCGGATGTCCCTGGGTGTCGTTGAACTCCTTGAAGTGGTCGAGGTCGAGCATCGTGACCGTCATCTTCCGGTCGGCGACGGCGAGCATCTCCGCGAGGTGCGCGTCCCAGGCGCGACGGTTGGGCAGCCCGGTGAGCGCGTCGGTGCTCGCGATGCCGCTCACCTCGCTGAGCATCTCGCTCACGTAGCTGAGCATCGCGGCGCGCTGGCTGACCAGTCGCTGCGTGACCAGGCCGATGATCGTGCTCACGATGATGAAGATCACGCCGGCGCGATACTGGCTGTGCGGGTAGGCGGGCGGTCCGATCAGCAGATTCTGCGCGAGCAGCACCGCCGTCATCCCGGCGAGGACCGTGCAAAGCTGCTTGCGGGTGCTGTAGAGGGCCGTGTAGAACACCGGCAGCAGCGCCAGCGTGCCGATCGCCGAGTTGACCCCGCCGGCAGAGTCGCGCAGCAGCGCGATCGCCATCAGGAAGACCAGCGAGGGAATCGCCTCCCTGGCCTTTCTCAGGACTCCGAGCGGGGGCGCCACCCCCAGGACCCCCGCGAGCGCGGCCATCCCGATCGACGCGGCGTAGGTGCCCCAGTGCATCGGGGAGCCGACGGGGACGGCGATCCACGCCAGCAGCGAGGCGCCGAGGAACGGCACCATCTGGCGCGCCGTACGCTGCTGCTGCGGATCGACCTGCTCGGGAAGCCGGGGAAGTGGCTTGGCGGGAGGGGAGATGCGATGCATGGCTCCCTAATCGGCAGCTCTCCGGCAAAACTGGACCCGCCCGCTTGCAATTCGCACTGTAGGATCTCGCTGCATGAAAGCCCTGCAAATCGTCCAGCTCACCGGTCCCGACAGCGCGTTGGAGCTCGTCGAGCTGCCGGAGCCCGAGCCGAGCCATGTGCTGGGGCCGGGAGGTTCCGATTCAGGTGTGCTCGTCAACGTGCACTGCGCCGGCGTGGCCTTCCCGGAGCTGCTGCAGACGCGGGGCGAGTACCAGATCAAACCGCCGCTCCCGTTCGTGCCCGGCAGCGAGGTCGCTGGGATCGTGCGCAGCGTGGGTGGGCGGGCATCCGATCAGACCGTCGCGGTCGGTGACCGCGTGGCGGCGTTCTGTGCGCTCGGGGGCTTCGCCGAGACGGCGGTCGCCCCCCCGTTTCTCACGTTCGCGCTTCCAGCGGAGCTCGACTTCGCGCAGGGGGCGGGTCTGATCCTCAACTACCACACCGCCTACTTCTCGCTCGTCCTGCGCGGGCGCCTGCGCGAGGGCGAGACGGTGCTCGTCCACGGCGCCGCCGGCGGCGTCGGCACCGCGGCGCTGCAGGTCGCGAAGGGCCTCGGCGCGCGCACGATCGCGGTCGTCTCCAGCGATGAGAAGGAAAAGGTCGCGCTCCAGGCCGGCGCCGATCACGTCGTGCGCTCCGGCGAGGCTTGGAAGGATGAGGTCAAGGAGCTTCTCCGGCGGCGGCGTCGAGGTCGTCTTCGATCCGGTCGGCGGCTCGCGCTTCACCGACAGCCTGCGCGCGCTGCGCGAGGGCGGGCGCCTGCTGGTCGTCGGCTTCGCCGGCGGGTCGATCCCCGAGGTGAAGGTCAACCGCCTGCTGCTCGGCAATACAGAGGTGATCGGCGCTGGCTGGGGCGGCTACGTGATGGGCCGTCCCGAGGTCAACCTCGAGATCGGCGCCGCCGTCAACCGCCTGATCGAGCAGGGCTCTGTGGCGCCGATCGTCGGCGAGCGCTTCCCGCTGGAGCGGGCCGCCGATGCGCTGCGCTTCCTCGACGAGCGTCGCGCGACGGGCAAGGTCGTGCTTGACGTGCGCCCGGACTGAGCGTTTGCGATGGTCTGTGCCCGCTTCTGTCGGGGCGTCTGGCGAGCGGGCTGAGCCCCGCGGGCCCGGTTTGAAGCACCGATGTCTGGCGAGCGGGCTGAGCCCCGCGGGCCCGGCTTGAAGCACCGATAGGACCCGACCCAAACGAAAATGAACTGAGGTGAGGCGATGGACTTCGAACATTCCTCCCGCGCACGGGAAGCTCTCAGAGCGCCTGACGGCTTTCCAAGAGCGCGAGATCGAGCCGCGCGAGGAGGCCTACCACCGAGAGCTGCTGGCGCGCCCCGACCCCTGGGTGGTGCTGCCCGTGATCGAGGAGCTGAAGGCAAAAGCGCGCGCGGAGGGGCTGTGGAACCTGTTCCTGGCGCCCGGCGCGCAGCTCGCCGGCGAGCAGCTCGGCGCCGGCCTTGCCAACGTCGAGTACGCGCCGCTGGCCGAACGCATGGGCCGTTCGCTGATCGCGAGCGAGGTCTGCAACTGCAACGCGCCCGACACCGGCAACATGGAGGTGCTGCTGCACTTCGGCTCCGACGAGCAGCGCGCGCGCTGGCTGGGGCCGCTGCTCGCCGGCGAGATCCGCTCGGCCTTCTGCATGACCGAGCCCGAGGTCGCCTCCTCGGACGCGACGAACATGCGGGCGACCGCGACGCTCGAGGGCGAGGAGGTCGTCGTCAACGGGCGCAAGTGGTGGAGCACCGGCATCGGTCATCCCAACTGCGAGGCGATCATCTTCATGGGGCTGACAGATCCCGCGGCCGACCGCTACCACCAGCACTCGATGGTGCTCGTGCCGCGCGCGACACCGGGCGTGACGGTCGAGCGGATGCTGCCCGCGATGGGCTTTCTCGATGCGCCCGGCGGCCACGGCGAGGTGAGCTTCACCGACGTGCGCCTGCCGGCGAGCGCGATCATCGGCGGCCCCGGCCAGGCGTTTGCGATCGCGCAGGCGCGCCTCGGGCCGGGGCGCGTGCACCACTGCATGCGCCTGATCGGCCTGGCCGAGCTGGCGCTCGAGCTCGCCTGCCGCCGCGCGTCAGAGCGCGTCGCGTTCGGCAAGCCGCTGGTGAACCTCGGCGGCAACCGCGAGCGGATCGCGGATGCGAGGATCGCGATCGACCAGGCGCGGCTGCACGTGCTGCACGCCGCGTGGCTGCTCGACAGGCAGTCCCCCGACGCGCTCGGGGCGGTCTCGCAGATCAAGGTCGCGGTGCCGAACATGGCGCAGGCGGTCGTCGATATGGCGATCCAGCTGCACGGCGGCGCCGGCCTCAGCGACGATCTGCCGCTCGGGGCGGCCTGGACGACGGCGCGCTCGCTGCGGCTGGCCGATGGTCCCGACGAGGTTCACCGCGGGGTGATCGCGCGCCTCGAGCTCGCGCGTCACGGCCACGGCAAGTGGGCCGGCTGAGCAGAGCGGAGGAAAGCGAGAAAAGTACAACGGCTACTCCGGCGTCTTTAGGAATCCCTACAACGGTGACCGCGGCTACCCCCGCGCCGGCGCGCGCCGCGCGGCCTTGGCCGCGTCCCGCGGACCGATGAACGGCGTCAGCGCCGCGTAGATCAGCTGCGGTGCGACCTCGGGGAGCTCATCGGTGCGCTCGTCCTCGATGTAGTAGTTGAGCACCTGCCAGATGCCGCCGGCGATCGCCTCCGGCGCGACGCCCGGCACGCCAGCCGCGGCCGCTCCTTGCGCGTCACCGCCCGCTGCCGCTGTGCCCCTGCCGCCCGCTGGCCCCTTCCGGCCGGCGCCGGCCGCTGCCCGCGCGCCTGCGGCCCCCGGCGTTCCAGGGTCGTTGCTCCCCGCCCCCGTCCCTGCTCCCGTCCCCGCCCCCGCGCGAGCGCGAGCGCCCGCAACCGCCGCTGACGCGTAGTGGTAGCCGGGCTGCAGGTAGGCGGCGAAGGCGTGGATGCTCGTGTCGCGGATCTCGATCGCCTCGGGGCTGGCGGCGAACGTGTCGACGAGGATCAGGTGCGCGTGGGCCGGCTCGGAAGCGAGGTAGCCGAGCAGCGCGCGCA
The DNA here is from genome assembly GCA_963774785.1 of uncultured Solirubrobacterales bacterium. Classification (GTDB taxonomy): domain Bacteria; phylum Actinomycetota; class Thermoleophilia; order Solirubrobacterales; family Solirubrobacteraceae; genus Palsa-744. Next base: position 772,613 of record CAVZGH010000001.1, read on the forward strand.
GCCCGGCGGCGACGCCGCGCGGCCAGTCGTCCTTGTGCTCGTCGTAGGCCGCGACGGTCACGCGCAGCGCCTGGTGCAGGCCGACCTTCTGGGTGCCGAGGAAGGCGTCGTGCTTGGTCGGGTACATCTCGTAGAAGGTCTGGTGGGAGACGTTCGCGCGGCGCGCGATCTCCGGGATCGTGAGGTTGGCGAGGCCCTTCTCGGCGACGATCGCGGCGGTCGCGTCGACGATCCGCTCGCGCTGGTTTTTGATGATGAACTGGCGCGGCAGGTCGTGGCGTCCGCTCGGCAGGCGGCCTTCGGCGCGCAGCGCCCGCTCGGACATGGAAGTGATCCCGTCCCCGTTCGCGGTGCCGCCGGATTCCTCCTCCAGCTCGTGGGCGTGTCGGGGCGGCGCCAGCAGGCCGGCGGGCAGCTTCACCGGATAGCAGGCCGCCCAGGCCGCGAGCTCACCGGCGAGCCCGGGCAGCTCCGCGGCGCGACCCTGGCGCAGGCGCGCGGCGGTCACCTCGCGGATGCCGCCGAGGATCACCTTGACCGTGAGGTCCTCGCCGCTCTCCTGCTCCGCCTGTGCGGCCTTCGATCCCGCCCGCGCCTTCCGCCCGCCGCGCGCGCCCCCCGCCCCGCGCGCCCCGCGCCCGTCCCCGGCGCCGCCGCCGGCCGGGCTGTCGCGGCTCACTCGAATGCTCTGCTCGAGCGCCGCGAGCGTGCGGTTGCGGCGTTCGATCGCCTTCGGTCCGGCGCCGAAGGCGCCGAGCACCATCAGCGACATCGCGTCCGGCGCGCCCGCCGCGAGCTCGGCGAAGGCGCCGATCGCCGCCCGCAGGCGGCCGCCCGTGGCCTCGCCCGCATCCTTGACCTCGTAGGCTTCGATCACCGTCCGCGCGGTGCGCTGGGCGATCTCGTCGTAGGCGGCGAGGAACAGCTCTTCCTTGTCGTCGTAGAGGCTGTAGAAGGTCGGGCGGGAGACCCGCGCGAGCTTCGTCAGGTCGAGGATCCGCACGGCCTGGTAGCCGCGTTCGGCGATCAGCTCGACGATCGCGCTCTGCAGGCGCTCGCGCTGATCGCGCTTGACCTCCTCGGGGTCGATCCCGTGCGCGCCGGTCGGCAGGCGCCGGTAGCGCTCACCCCCGGATTTCGTCCCGGCCTTTGGCGATGAAGATCTTGACTTGGCGTCCGGCACGGACAAGGCCCCTCAGAAACCCCCATTTGACATCGAGCCAATCTAGGGTATCGAAACGTTCACACGCAGTCAAGTAAAGGTGATCTACGGTCCTCGTTGGAGCAAGACGCGCACACGAGCGACCGAGGACGCAGCACCGATCGAAGATCGGCTAGCGAAGTGCTCACGGCCTTCTCAGCCCTTGATGACCTTCGACGTCCCGATCACCGCTCCGGAGGCTTCGAGCGCCTGCACCTCGACGTAGGGCGCCGCGCCCGGCGTGGCGAGCGCGGTCTCGAAGCTCGTGTCGGCGGCGGTGGCGACCGGGGCGAGCTGCGCTGGCGAGGGGCCCGCGAGCAGTCGCCAGCTCGCGACCTGCGTGGCGCCGTTCCAGCTCGCGTAGACGGTCGCCGTGCCGCCGGGGTCGGTGGGGCTCGTTACCGCGGCGATCGCGGGCGCGGTGGCCGGCGTTCCGACCCAGGGGAAGCGGTAGGTGCGGTAGGACTCATAGGAGCCGTGCATGTGGCCGTCGAAGAGCAGCTGCCCGGTGGGGCTGTATTCGGAGAAGTAGGGCTCGGAGCCCCAGCCGACGAACATGTTGCCGCCCGGCAGCTGCTGGATGTTGCCCTGGCTGCCGGAGGAGAGCGCGGTGGAGTGCTCGTACTCGGCGACGATCGAGTCGGTCTTCGTCTGCGGATTGACCGCGAGCACGAGGCCGCGCGATTGCGGGTGGACCTTCGGGACGGCGCCGTTGTCGAACACGCTGATCGTGCCGTTTTCGAGCACCGTCGCGTCGTGCTGGAAGGCGGTGGCGGCATTGCCGGCGGGCTTGACTTCGGAGTGCTTGCCGCCGATTCGCAAGAGGATCTGCCCGGTGGTCGAGCTCAGTTCGTACAGCGCCCAGGTGTTGCGCGCGGAGATCAGCGTCCTGCCCGAGGCGAGCTGATCGATCGAGTTGACGTGGAAGTAGTCGAACGGCCATTCGGCGCTCGCCGTGTTCGCGGCGCTGTAGGAGTCGCTGAGGGCGACGTGATCGAGGCTCGTCCATTCGCGGCGGACGAGGCCGGTGCGGAGATCGATTTCCTGGAAGATGCTGTCGGTGACGGCGCTGCTGGTGGGGCCGCCGGCGGAGGATAGGTTGCAGTCGATCGGCTCGAAGGCCGTCAGCAGGGCGGTGTCCGCGGGCGTGATGTGGAAGTCGTGCAGGTCGGCCCGCAGGCCGTTGCCCGCGTAGACGCGCCCGACGAGCTGGTAGTCGCTGTTGAGGACCACCTCTTCGCCCTCGCCGAAGCCCTGTGGTGGGATGTAGCCCTGCCAGTAGGTGAGCACCGGCTTGCCGTCCAATTGCTGGACCTGGAGGTTGGTCGCCGCGTCGCCCGCGGGCGCCGGGTTGAACCAGATCAGGTCGCCCGCCTGGTTGAAGATCATCGGCCCGTTCTGTCCCGGGCCGGAGTAGGGAGCGGAGAACAGGTCTCCGGGCGAGGTCTGGGGCGAGCTCGCCGTGATCACGAGCTGCGGCGGTTCCAGTTCTGGGCGCGAGTGGAAGTGCTGCGTCTCAGCGGGGTCGGCCGGGGCGTGCCCGGGGGGTGTGTAGCGCAGGTTGTCCGGCACGGCGACGACGAAGTGGTAGGCGAACGTCTGCGCCCGGCCGGCGACCGTCAGGCGTCCGCGCACGGTGACCGTCTCGCCGGTGGCGAACGGCTTGGAGAGAACGAAGCTCGCGCCGTCGCCCTGCGAATAGGCCTTCAGGCGCCCGCTGTGGCGCCCACTCTGCGAGCCGCTGACGCTGATGTCCGAGAGGTCCGCGAGGGGCGCTCCGAGCAGGCTGATCTGGGTGCGGGGCGAGGCGTCGAAGGAGTCCGGCAGCGGCGAGACGGCGAGCGTGCTCCCGGGCAGCACCGCCGAGCGGTTGAGCGAGCTCGGCACGCAGCGCGGGGCGGGCGAGGGCGAGGACGCGGGCGAGGAGGCGGCCTGCGCGACGACGATCCGTTTGGCAGCGTAGGCGAGCGCGGTGGCGCTGCAGCACAGCACGAGCACGCCGGCGCAGAGCAGCAGCCGGCGTAGACGGTACGTGGTGGGCGGGTGTTTGCCGATGTCGTGGTTACTGGGCATCGCGACCGAGCGGGAGCCGTCGCGACCGAGCTCGGGACCCGCGAGGCTTGGAGATCGTAACGTCCAGATAACACGGACCTGGGCGGAAAGCTTCAGAAAGAGGGTAAGAAGTTGCGAAGGCTGATTGCGAATGTGGGCTGTGCGGGCCTCGTGCTGGTGTTGGGGCTTGGTATCTCCGCGTGCGGCTCGACGCAACCGGCGACCTCGACCCAGCAAGCGCACCCGGCGAAGCCCGCGCACGTGACGCTGATCCTCGACTTCGTCCCGAACGCGGTGCACGCGGGCATCTATCGCGCGCTCGCGAACGGGCTGTACCGGCGCGAGGGCATCGACCTGCAGGTGATCGAACCGACGAGCACGCAGGAAACGCTGCGGCTGATCGACGCGGGCCGGGCGCAGTTCGGGCTGGCCGACGGGAGCGATGTCGCGAGCCTGATCGACACGGGCGGCGACGCGCAGGCGGTGATCGCGCTCGTGCAGCGCCCGCTCGGCGGGCTGATCGCGCTGGCCTCCGAGCACCTCACCTCGCCGCGGCAGCTGGAAGGCAAGACCGTCGGCATCACGGGCGTGCCCTCGGACACGGCGGTGCTCGACACCGAGGTGCGCCACGCGGGGGGCGACCCGGCGAAGGTGCACGTCGTGACGGTCGGCTTTAACGGCCCGCAGGCGCTCGTCGCGGGGCGGATCGCCGCGTTCACGGGCTTCATCCCCGATGAAGGGGTGACGCTGCGCGAGAGCGGGCATCCGGTCACCTCCTTTGCGCTCGACGAGAACGGCGGTCCCGCGTACCCGGGCCTGGTCGCGTTCACGACACGGAGGCTGATCGCGGCGGACCCGGCGCTCGTGCGGGATTTCGTGGCGGCGACGGTCGCGGGCTACGAAGACACGCTGCGCGAACCGGCACGCAGCCTCGACGACCTGCTGCGCTTGAACCCTTCGCTGCCGCGCGGGCTGACGGCCGCCTCGCTGGCTGTGTACCTGCCGCTGTTCGCCGGCGGGGGGGCGCAAGGGTCGGGCGGCGAGGGGGTGCCGTTCGGGACATTGCAGAGCAAGAACGTCGCCGCGATGAGCGCGTGGATGCTGGAGAACCACTTGATCCACGTGCCGATCGCGCCGGCGCGATACGGGACCGACCGCTTTCTCCCCACCGGATAGATCCTCGCCGGGGGCCGCCGCGCCCTCCCCGCGCGTTTTGCCCCGTCCGCCCCGGCCAGCCCCGCCCGTCCGCACGAAGTAAATCGTTCATGCCCGCGGAATCTAAGCTTGACAAGCACCTCGCGGGAGAGAACCCTGGGAGAGCATGCGGATCCTAGTCACCGGCGCGAGCGGCCTGGTGGGCTCCAATCTCGCGGCTGCCGCGGTGCAGCAGAGCTGGGGCGTGCTCGGCACGCGGGGCCGCGCGCCGGTCGAGGTCGGCGGGGCGCGCACGATCGCGTTGGATCTGACCGACAGGCAGGCCTGTGTGATGGCGGCGACGAGCTTCGAGCCGGACGTGATCATCCACGCGGGCGCGCGGGGCGCGCCGGGCGCCTACGAGCTCGATCCACGCCTCGCGTGGCACGCCAAGCAGGCGGCCGAGAACACGCTCGCGGCCGCGGCGGCGACGCGCGCGCGCTACGTGCTCGTCTCCTGCGACTGGGTGTTCGGCGGCGTGCGCGCGATCGGCGAGCGCTGGGCGGAGGAGGACCGGACGGACCCGGTGAACGAGTACGGTCGCGCGCAGCTGGCCGCGGAGGAGCTCGTGCGCGAGTCGGGGGCGAGCTGGCTGATCACGCGGATAGCGGACGTATACGGCGTGAACCTCGCGCGGCCGCGAGAGCGCGCGGTGCGGTACGTGTGGGAGCGCTCGGGGGGCGCGCTGGCGCTGGTGGGGCGCCTGCGCGAGGGCACGCCGCTGCCGGCGCCGGCGGACGTGTATCGCTCGCCGACGTACGTGTGGGACTACGCGCAGCGCGCGTGCGAGCTGATCGCGCAGGGCGGGGAGGGGGTGCTGCACACGGCGGGGCCGGACGCGATGCACCGGCGCGAGTTCCTGCGGCTGCTCGCGCGCGCCTTCGGCTGTGACCCGGGGCTGGTGCGCGCTGGGGAGATCGCCGCCTACTTGGAGGCCTGCGACGAAGCGACGAGCCTGCCGCTGCCGCCGAACACGGCGCTCGACGACAAGCGCGCCCGCGCGCGGCTCGGCCATCCCGCGACCGACGTCGAGACGGGCCTGGCGTTGACGGCAAAGCAACTGCGCCGCGTGTTGGAGCGGGCCGGGTGAGCGCGCTCGAGAACACGCCGCGCCGCGCCCCGAGCGCCCCGATCCCGTGTAGGGAAGCGGTCTTTCCGCCCGCCGGCACGGTAGCCTGCGCGCGTCTGTCCGGATGATGTAGAAGAGCATCACGAACGAACAAACGAACAAACGAACAAACGAACGACGAAGGGAAAGGGAACGCATGAACAAGTCTGAGCTGATCGAGGCGGTCGCCGCCGATACGGGTCTGACGAAAGCCGACTCGGCGCTGGTGCTGGAGTCCGTGCTGGGGTCCGTGACGAAGGCGCTGAAGAAGGGCGATGACGTGATCATCACCGGCTTCGGCAAGTTCTCCGTCGTCAAACGCGCAGCGCGCCAGGGCGTCAACCCGCGTACGGGCGAGCGCGTCAAAATCAAAGCCTCGAAGGCGCCGAAGTTCAGCGCCGGCGCGACGCTGAAGCAGGCGGTGAGCGGCAAGAAGAAATAGCGACGGCGATCGCACCGCGGATTCGCGGGCGGGCGGAGCGGGTATGCCTCCGAACTGACCGGCGCAATCAAGCGCCGGCGGTAGCAGGGACGAAGGAGGAAGACATGGTCGCTCTGGTCGTGCTCGTGTTGTTGCTGGCGATTCTCGGAGGGTTGGGCTTTGCCGTGCACGTGCTGTGGTACGTGCTGGTGATCGCCGTGATCCTCTGGCTGATCGGGTTCTTCGTGGGCGGGCTGCCCGAAGGTGGAGGACGCCGCCGGTGGTACGGCCGCTGGTGACGCGCACGCGGGATTGAAAGAAGAGAAGAAAGAGAAGAAGAAGCAGCAGAAGAAGGCTGACGCGGGCGCGGAAAGATGCCCGTCGGGGGAGCGGCACGGATGCCGGGCCAGAAGGCGCGAGGACGCCGTTTTTGGGAGACGAGGTCACGTGCCTTTCCTCAACAGCCAGTGGAGCCGGTCGCAACAGCCGTCGGAGGAACGGGAGCGGGGAACTGGGAACTGCCTCTGGAGGAATGGAAAGCTGCGATTATCCGGTGGTGGCGGCCGGTGCCAGGAGGGCATTGAGAAGGGGGTCGCGGGCGAGCTCGGAGCGACATGGAGAGATGGAAGGGCCAGCGAGGAAAGCAGGCAGCAGAGGAAGGGTTCTGGGCACGGCCGCCCTGGGGACGGGTCTCGCGGCCCTGATCGGCCTGCTGGGACCGGCGGCCGGCGCGGCGAGCGCGGGCGAGTACCACGTGTACTCGTGTAGGACGCCGGCGGGAGAAGTCGCGCCGACGGACGGGTGGAGTGGGTCGGCAGAAGGCGCTGATGACTATGCGGTCGAAACGTGTAAGACGGGTGGGTCGCTGAGGGCGTCGCTCGGGAATGGCGCGGACCATGCCGCCAATTTGGATGAGGCTACGTGGGCGTTTAGTGCCCCCACCGGCGATACGCTCGTGGGGGCGACTCTGTGGCGGGCTGGTGATGCCGACGGGGGCTCAATCACAAATTCCTCTTATGAGTTTTTGCTGGAGGGGCCTAGCGCCGAATCTGCTGACATCTTCGATGAGTGCATCTACCAGTCTGGATGTCTATCTGGTCAAGGCGAACCTAATCACCCCCTGTCTGGGAATAACCGATTGGTTGTCCCACAGGTCAATCTAGGCTCACATCTCTACTTGGAGGCTATCTGCGGTGGGGCTCCCGTAGGCAGATGTGAAGACGAAAAAAGTGACGCCAACGGGTACGCCGCCGTCATCTATCTGTACGCCGCCGACCTGACCCTAGAACAGACCGCGGGCCCGACGACAAGCGACGTCGGCGGCGAACTGGCGAGCGCGCCGCACCTCAGTGGCATGAGCGACGTGACGTTTGACGCCGCCGACCAGGGAGCGGGCGTGTGGGAGACGACGTTCAGCATCGACGGGAAGGTCGTGCAGGCGACGGTGCCGAACGAAGCCGGCGGGCGCTGCAAGAACGTCGGCGAGACGACTGATGGGCTGCCGGCGTTCCTCTACCTGCAGCCATGCCCGCAGACGGAGAGCGTCAACGTGCCGTTCGATACGACGCGGGTGAGCAACGGCCCGCACCACCTGGTCGTGAGCGTCGTCGACCCGGCCGGTAACGCGGCCCCGGTGATCGACCGCGAGATCGACGTCGAGAATCCGGTCCCGCCCACCCCGCCGATCCCGCCGCAGCCGAACGGCACGAACGCCTCGACGCAGGCGACGCTGACGGCGCGCTGGGCGAGCACGACGAAGGCTCGCCTGACGCGCCCCTGGGGCAAGCGGGAGACGATCACGGGCAGCCTGAAGGCCCCCGGCAACGTGCCGATCATCGGCGCGGCGATCGGCCTGACCGCCACCCCGGCGTACACCGGCGCAAAGCCGTTGACGATCGCGAGCCTGCGGACCGGCCAGGACGGGGACTTCACGGTGAGCCTGCCGCCCGGCGAGTCCTCGCGGACGCTGCGCCTTACCTATAGCGCCTATATCGGCGGCGCGCCGGTCGCGACGCGCACGTTGACGCTCGGCGTGAAAGCAGGCGTGCGCCTGAGCGTCGCCCCGCGCGTGACGAGCGTCGGGCGCAGCATCTACTTCAGAGGCGTGCTGCACGGCGCGCCGCTGCCCGCGGGTGGCAAGCAGCTGGTGCTCGAGGCACGCTCGCCCGGCGGCGAATGGATCGAGTTCGACGTGATCCACACGGCCGCGCACGGCCGCTATCGCGCGAGCTATCGCTTCAAGTTCCCCGGCCCGGCGCGCTACCAGTTCCGGGTGCTGTCAAAGCAGGAGGCGGACTTCCCGTTCATGGAAGCGAGCTCGAACATGGTCGGGGTGCGGGAGCGTTGATCGCTCAGCTGGAAAAGTCCCATTCAGATATTTTCGGCTACGGTTCGTGATATGGGACGTACGACCGCGCAGCCACTGTCAGCCGGTGAGGCCGTCCTCGGGCTGGTGATCGAGCAGCCCGGGAACAGCTACCAGCTGGAGCGGCGCCTGGAGGGGCGCTTCGGCTCGGCGCAGTTCGGCCATGCCACCGCTTATCACGCGCTGAAGCGGCTGACCAAGCAGGGGCTGATCCGCCCGATCGACGATTCGAGCCGGTCCGCGGAGGCTCCCGCCGGCGCGCCGAAGGAGACAGCGGAGCTCCCGACGACGACCTACGAGGCGACCCCGGAGGGGCTCGCGTACTTCAGGCATTGGCTGCGGGCCTCGACCGCGACGCCGCCGGTGCGCGAGGAGCTGCAGGCGAAGATCTCCTTCTGCGGACCGCAGGATCTGCCGCGGATGGTCGAGATCGTGCGCGAAGCCGAGCTGGCCTGCGCGGCGCAGCTGGAGGACCTCAACGAGCGCATGCGCCGCCAGCGCCGGCTGGAGGGCGATGACCCCTGGCGCAGGCTGATGGGGATGATCGTCACCGCCGGCGACGTCGCCTGGTGGGATTCGCGGATCAAGTGGCTGCAGACGCTGCGGCAGTACCTGCAGAGCGAAGGGCAGCGCTACGCGGCCGAACGCGGGCCGTCCTCCCTGCCGCCCAGGATGTGAAGCAGCGATGTCCGTGCTGTCCCTCGAGCGGGTCTGCCTGAGCTTCCCGCGCGGGCGCCGGCACGTGATCCGGGTGCTCGCGGACGTGACGTTCGAGCTCGACGCCGGCGAAACCGTCGCCGTGCTCGCGCAGCGCGCCCAGGGCAAGACCTCGCTGCTGCGCGTCGCGGCCGGCATCGAGCGGCCCGACCGCGGCTGCGTGCGCTTCGAGGGCGAGGACATCTGGGAGTTCTCCGAGCGCCGCCGCTCGCGGCTGTTGGGCGGGCAGATCGGCTGGATCGGGCAGGCGGTGCCCGATCTCGACGTGCCGATGCTCGCGAACGTCGCGCTGCCGCTGTTCGCGACCTACGGCAAGAGCGAGGCCTACGCGCGGGCGCGGGCCGCGCTGGAGCGCGTCGGCGCCGGCGAGTGCGCGGAGCAGTCGTGGGGCAGCCTCGCCGACTGGGAGCGCGCGCTCGTCGCGGTCGCCCAGGGCATCGCGCGCGAGCCGCGGCTGCTGCTCGTCGACGACCTGACGCTGTCGCTCGGCCTGGCCGAGGCCGACGAGATCACGCGCCTGCTCGACACGCTCGCCCTCGAACGGGGCTTCGCCGTGCTGATGAGCGTCTCCGACGCCGCCGCCACGAGCTGGTCGCGCCGCGTCGCGACGCTGGCCGGCGGCGAGCTGCTGGAGAGCGCGAGGCCGCCCGTGCGCGAGGGGAACATCATCGACTTCCCCGGTCCCGGTCCCGGCTCCGGTTCCGGCCCCGGGCAGGGCGGCCGGGATGAGCAGGGACACGGGATCTCCTAGATGACCCTCACCCGCCGGGCGGCGCACACGATCGCCACGATCGCCGAGACCGCCGAGATCCCCGAGGCGACCCTTCTGTGCTCGAGCTGCGCGAGCTGACAAAGCACTATCCCGCCGCCGGCGGGGAGCCGGTGCGCGCCGTCGACGGCGTGACGCTCGAGGTTGGCGCCGGCGAGCTGGTCGCGCTGTACGGCCCGAGCGGCTCGGGCAAGACGACGCTGCTGATGCTGGTCGCGGCGCTGCTCGCGCCCGACAGCGGCGCGGTGTTCGTCGACGGCCGTGAGATATCGGCGCTCTCCGAGGAAGAGCGTGCGCGCTACCGCCTGCACGAGCTCGGATACGTCGAGCAGGCCTTCGACCTGCTCCCGGGCGGGACCGTCGTGGAGAACGCCGCGATGAAGCTGTGGCTGACCGGCAGCGCGCGCCGCGCCGAGCGGATCGTTGAGCCGCTGCTGGTGCGCCTCGGGCTCGGCGAGCGCCTCGGCTATCGCCCCGAGGAGCTCTCGATGGGCGAGCGCCAGCGCGTGATGATCGCGCGGGCGCTCTCGACCGACCCGAAGCTGGTGCTCGCCGACGAGCCGACGGGGAGCCTCGACACGCGCCGCGGCGGCGAGGTCCTGAGGCTGCTGAGCGAGAGCTGCCGCGAGCGCGGCGCCGCGGTGCTGCTCGTCACCCACGATCCCCAGGCGACGGCGTTCGCCGACCGGGTGCACGCGCTGCGCGACGGCCGGCTCGTCGATTACGAGCCCGACGAGGTGCTTGCCCCGCTCAGCGGATCCTAGGCTCGACGCGTGCGCCTGTCGAGCATCGCCCATCTGTACCGCGTGCGCCTGAAAGTGAGGCTCGTGCTCGTGCAGGAGCTGCTCGCGGTGCTCGGCCTGTCGGTGGGGGTGGCGCTGCTGTTCGCCTCCCAGGTCGCGAGCTCGAGCCTCAACGGCTCGGTCCAGCAGCTGGCCGGCGAGATCGTCGGCAACATGCAGCTCCAGCTGGAGTCGCGCGATCCGGGCGGCTTCGACGAACGCCTGCTCGGCCAGGTGCGCGCTCTGCCCGGGGTCAGCGCCGCGGTGCCGGTGCTCGAGCAGCCGGCCGAGGTGATCGGGCCGAGCGGCCGCGAGTCGGTCGAACTGATCGGCGCCGATCCGCGCCTGGTGCTCCGCGACAGCCCGCTGCTGAAGCATTTCCGCTACGCCCAGATCGCCCACCTGCGCGCGCTCGCGCTGCCGGCCTCGATCGCGGAAGCGGTAGGCGCGCAGCCGCTCGCGCCGATCGGGTTGCAGATCGGCGCGAGCACCGTCAGCGCGCTGGTCGGCACCTCGCTCGACGCGACCGCGATCGGCGGCCTCGCGAGCAGCCCGGTCGCGGTCGCCCCGCTGTCCTACGCACAGCAGCTGACCGGCATGCGCGGGCGCGTGTCGCGCATCTTCGTGCGGACGCTGCCGGGACGCGAGCCCGCGGTCCGAGCGGGCCTGGAGCGGATCGCCGCCGGACACCTGAACGTCGAGCCGGCGAACTTCGACGTGACCCTGTTCGGCGTCGCCGCGGCGCCGGCCGATCAGGGCGAGAGCCTGTTCGCGGGAATCAGCGCGCTCGTCGGGTTCCTGTTCGCGTTCAACGCGATGCTGCTGACGCTGCCGTTGCGCCGCGGCCTGGTCGCCGGGTTGCGCTCCAACGGCGCCACTCGCCTGGACATCATCGAGGCGCTGCTGTTCGACGCGCTCGTGCTCGCCACCGCGGCGGCGCTGCTCGGCCTGGCGCTCGGCGACCTGCTCTCGATCGCCGTGTTCCGCTCAAATCCGGGCTACCTGTCCTTCGCCTTCCCCGTCGGCTCGCAGCGCGTAGTCACCTGGCACAGCGTCGCGATCGCCGTCGGTGCCGGGCTGCTGGCGGCATGCGTCGGCGTGCTGATCCCGCTGTGGGAGATCCTCGCGGGCTCGGCCGCGGGCCGGGCGGCGGCAAGCGGGCGGCACGCCGGCCGCCGCTGGACGATCGGGGCCCTGGCCGGAGGGTTGGCGTGCATCGCGGCGACGACGGCGATCCTGCTCGCCGCGCCGCAGGAGGCGGTCCTGGGCAGCGTGATCCTGGTGGTCGCGCTGCTGTTGCTGTTGCCGCTCCTGCTCTACGGGGTGGTCGCGATCTTCGACCGCGTGCAGGCGCGCTTCGGCTCGGCCGCCACGCGGATCGCCGTGATCGAACTGCGCTCCCCGCAGACGCGGGCGCGCTCGCTGGCGATCGCCGCGACCGGCGCGATCGCGGTGTTCGGCAGCGTCGCGATCCAGGGCGCGCACGCCAACCTGCAGCGTGGTCTCGATCGTCTGTTCCACGGCGTCACCACGGTGAGCGAGCTGTGGGTGGTGCCGCCCGGTACGCAGAATCTGCTCGCCACGACGCCGTTTCAAGCTTCCACGATCTCCGCGACGGCGTCGTCCCACGCCTCGACGGTCTCCTCGCTTGCGCGCCTGCCCGGGATACGGGCCGTCGGGGTGTACCGAGCCGGCTTCCTCGACTACGGCGACCGTCGCGTGTGGGTGCTGGCGCCGCCGCCCGCCACCGCGAATCCGATTCCCGCGGGCCAGCTGGTGGATGGCAATCTCGAACAGGCGACGGCCAGGCTCCGCGCGGGGGGCTGGGCGATCCTTTCGCGATCGATCGCGGTTCAGGACCGCCTGCGTGTCGGGCATTCCTTTACGCTGCCGGCTCCGTTCCCGCTGCGCCTGCGCGTCGCGGCGCTGACCACAAACCTCGGCTGGCCGCCGGGAGCGATCATCCTCAACTCGGGCGACTACATGCGCGCCTGGGAGAGCGCGGAGCCGAGCGCCTACAACCTCAGCCTGCGCGCTGGAGTCTCGGCTCGGCAGGGGCTCCTGGAGGTTCGGCGGGCGCTGGGTCCGGGATCGGGGCTCGTGGTGGAAACCGCTCAGCAGCGTGACGCGCTGCAACAGGCGGCGAGCCGTCAGGGTCTCTCCCGCCTCACGCAGATCGCGACGCTCGTGCTGATCGCGACCGTGCTGGCGATGTCGATCGCGATGGGGGCGATGATCTGGCAGCGCCGCCCGCGCTTGGCGCGCATGAAGGTGCAGGGCTACGAGCAGGGCACGCTGTGGCGGGCGCTGCTGTGCGAGAGTGCGCTGCTGCTCGGCGCCGGCTGCCTGATCGGGGCGGCGTTCGGCATCTACGGGCAGCTGCTGATCAGCCACGCGCTGGCGAGCGTGACCGGCTTTCCCGTCGTCTATTCGGCCGGCGCGGTGGTCGCGATCTCGAGCTTCGCGCTCGTCAGCGCGCTCGCCGTGGCGATCGTCGCGCTGCCCGGATACAGCGCTGCCGGCGTGGCCCCTTACGCGTAGCCCGCGGCCGTCGTCGCCGTATTGAAACCACCTGTAGGCGAGACTTACATTTAGAAACAGTCGTTCTCAACGATTGGTTGTTTGCGATCCACTTGATCTTCTACGCTCGGGGAATATCCCCGCCCTGCGAAAGAGCGATCCCGCGCCGCTCGGTCCCGGGCAAGCCCGGGCCCTGCTGAGTGTCGCTGCTCGCGAGCTGTTCTGGGGTATGCCCACAGCCTCGCGCGAGCTCCAAGGCTGGCGAGCCCGGGCGGAGGCGATTCCCGACCGGACGCTGCGCGAGGAGGCGCTCGAGTCGCTCGCGAACAAGCGCGATCATGCCCACGGCGCCGCGCTGTTCTGCGTGCTGCCGAGAAGTCGAAATCGATCGCTGCTGAGGTTGCTCGTCTCCTATCAGACGCTGTGGGACTTCCTCGACAACCTCAGCGAGCGGGACACCGAGCGGGCAAACGGCGATCAGCTCCATGTCGCGCTCTCAGAGGCGCTCGACCCCGGAGGGCCGATATCCGATTACTACAAGCACCACTCGTGGAAAGACGACGGTGGCTATCTGCGAGCGCTCGTGGAAGCCTGCCGTGAGAGCTGTGAGGCATTGCCGTCCTATTCGCGCGTGCGCCCACATGTGCTCGCGGGGGTGCGGCTGTGCTCGATCCAGAGCATCAATCACGACACCGTTCCCGAGCGTCGTGATGCCGCGCTGAGGGAATGGGGCGAGCACGAGTTCCCCGGCGAGCGCACGCTGCGCTGGTTTGAGCTCACGGCGGCGGCCAGCGCATGCGTGCCGTATGCCCTCCTCGCGCTGGCGGCCGAGTCGCGCTGCGCGAGCGAGGACATCGAGCAGGCCCGTGCCGCCTACTTTCCCTGGGTCTCGCTGGCGATCGCGATGCTCGACAGCTACGTCGACCGTTTCGAGGACGTCTTGCGCGGCGATCACAGCTACATCGCGCACTACGGCGATGAGGAGCTGGCGGCGCGGCGGCTGCGAGAGATCGTGGAACGGACCCTGCGGGGGACGAGCGCTCTGCGCAACGGTGATCGCCACGCGGTGATCGCAGGCTCGATGGTGGCCATGTACCTCTCACGGGGTCCCGACGAGACCCCTGAAATGCGGGCCAGGACGCGGATCCTCGCCACGGCGGGCGGCTCGCTCACGCGGCTGCTGTTGCCGCTCGTGCGTCTCTGGCGCGGTGCGTATCTACGGCGCTTCCCTCGCACGAACACCGGATGCGGCCCTTCCCCGCACGCAGAGCGCGGGCGAGCGCTTGCGAAGGGAGACTCCGACCAGCCAGACCCGCGGCCATCAGATCCGCACGCAGATCCGCACGCGCGTGCGCGCGGGGAGCGCGAAGCGCCGGGATCCGAAGCGCCGGGATCCGTCCGGGACCTCTGCGCGCCCGGCTTGCGGCTGCCGCGTCCTGTGCAGGCGTTCCTTTTCTGGAGCTCTCCGTTCGAGTATCTCGAGCGCTGTCGCCGGCGCTACGGGAGCAGCTTCACGTTGCGCGCGACCAGCCACCCGCCGCTCGTGTTCATGTCCGATCGCGAGGACATCAGGGCGATGCTCAGGGCGCCGGCCGATGTGCTCCATCCAGGCGAGGGCGCGAATACGATCGAGGAGCTCGTCGGCGATCAGTCGTTCATGCTGCGCGAGGGAGAGGAGCACCTGCATGGCCGCAGGCTGATCCTGCCGCCGTTCCACGCGACGGTCGTGCGCGAGCAAGCCGGGCTGGTGGCGGCGGTCGTGCGCCGTGAGCTTGCGTCGTGGCCGCTGGGGGTCCCCTTCGCGGTGCATCCACACCTGCGCGCGCTGACGCTCGAGACGATCCTGCGCACGATCGTCGGCGCCTCGGGAGCACTCACGGACGAGCAGATCTACGAGTTGCGCGATCGGCTGCTGGGAATGTTGTCGGTGACCGCCAGTACGGTCTTTCCGGAGCCGTTGCTGCGGCACGGTCCCGGGCGACGGATCTGGAAGCGCTTCCTGAGCGATCGGGCCGCGGTTGACGAGCTGATCTACGCGATCATCGGGGATCGCGCGCATCTGTGGGATGGCTGTGATCCGCGGGACGCCTGCGTGGGCCGGGACGCCTGCGTGGGCCGGGACGCCTGCGTGGGCCGGGACGCCTGCGTGGGCCGGGATGCCGGCGGGGACGTGCTCGGCAGGCTGCTCGCGGCGCATAACGTGGACGGCTCGCGGATGACCTCTCGCCAGGTGCGCGACAACCTGATGTCGATCGTGCTCGCCGGACACGAGACGACGGCCGCGGAGCTCGCGTGGGCGTTTCAATTGCTTGCGCACAACCCACGGGTGCAGAGCCGGTTGATCGAGGAGATCGACTCCGTCGACGGCGGCGAGGAGTACCTGACCGCGACCGTGCGCGAGGTGCTGCGTCACCGGCCGGTGTTCCTATTCACGATTCCGCGCGCGGTCAAGCGCCCGATCGAGATCGGCGGCTGGATCTACCGGCCGCCGGTGCAACTGCTGGGGTGCATCTACCTATTGCACCACGACCCCGAGCTCTATCCGGAGCCCGATGAGTTCCGCCCCGAGCGCTTCCTCGGGTCCGCGCCGAGCCCCTCCACCTGGCTGCCGTGGGGGGGTGGGCGCAAGCGCTGTCCGGGCCTGCACCTGGCGATGCTCGAGATGAAGACGGTGCTGCGCACGGTGCTCGAGACGATGACCGTCAAGCCCGCCGCCGCCCGGATCGAGCGACCGCGCTGGCGCAGTGTGATCGTCACCCCGCACGCGGGCTCGCGCGTGTTGCTCGAGCGCCGCCGCTGATAACACGTCGCTGATAAATTGGCGGCGAAGCCTGGAGCCGAGCCTGTCCCTCCCCGAGAACTGCCGGAATCGCGAGAGTGCTCGGAATTCGTGGCGACGCGTCACTATGCAGGGGGCGGCGACCCCGTCAGTATCGCTGCCGTGGCAACCATGTCAGAGAACGGAGTCTCCATCGAGCTGTCCAAGGCGCAGATCAATCGCGTTATTCGCGAGGCCGCGCACGACGCCAGCATCGCGGACTCGCGGATGCTCGAGCAGCTCGACGTCGACGCCTTCAACTCGCGTCTGGATGACGTGCGCTTCTCGCGGTCGCTGCTGCGGGGCCTGATGGTGCTCGCCGCCTTTCCGGCGGATGGCAGCGATCGTGCGGTCACGGACGTCGCTAAACAGCTCGGCATGGGCATCTCGACGACGCATCGCTATGCCGCGACGTTCGTAGAGGTCGGACTGTTGGAGCGCGATCCGGTCTCGCGCCGGTACCGGCGCGCCGGCAAGTGATGAACGTAAGGGGCGAGCAGTTCCGCTCGTCTATATTCGTGTGTGTGCGATGAGGAGGTTTGATGCCTAGGAGAAGTCCCAACGCAATCGAGAACCCGGCCTGGTCGGTTCCCTCGCTGCGTGAGCCCCGTTACTCCCAGTCGCTGGAGCGCGGCCTGGCGATCCTGGGGTGCTTCTCCCCGGAGCGCCCGGTGCTCGGGATCGCGGATATCGCGGACGAGCTCGGCATGAGCCGCTCGACGACCCACCGGTATGTGATCACGCTCGTCGCGTTGGGCTACCTGGAGCAGGGCGCCTCGCGCAAGTACCGCCTCGGACTGAAGGTCACCGACCTCGGCATGTCCGCGCTGAACGCGACCGGCCTGCGCGAGCACGCGCGTGAGGATCTCGAGGAGCTGCGTGTGCGCAGCTCCTATACGGTGAACCTCGGAGTTCTGGACGGCACGGACGTGCTGTACGTAGAGCGCGCCCGCAGCTGGCGCCGCGGTCAGGACAAAATCGACCTCGGCCTGCACCCCGGCTCGCGCCTGCCGGCGTACTGCACCTCGATGGGCAAGATCCTGCTCGCCTACCTGCCCGAGAGCGAGCAGAGCGAGCTGATCAGCGAGATGACGCTCACGAAGAAGGGCCCGAACACGATCACGAGCAAGAAAGCCCTGCGCGACGAGCTCGACGAGGTGCTCGACGCCGGCTTCGCCGTCAACGACCAGGAGCTAGCGGCCGACCTCTACTCGATCGCCGCCCCCGTCCGCAACGAGGCCCGCGAGGTGGTCGCCGCCGTGAACATGGCCGCCCACAGCTCGATGATCTCCCTCGGCGAGCTGGTCGACGCGCTCGGCCCGCACCTGGTCTCGACGGCCGACCGGATCTCGGCGCGGCTGGGGTATCGGCGCGACGACGAGCGGTAGCCGTTCGGCTGGGCGCGGCGAGGCTACCCGTACTCGCCGGCGCTGCATAGCTCCCGCTGCATCCCTCCTCGTGGGTGCGGCGCTGAGCGCGTCTGGGCGCGGGACGGCGGCGCCTCTGCCGAGGCGGTAAAGCGCGCCGAAAGGTGTTGAGGGATGGAGCTGAGTGAGTCGCACGCTACGGTGCGGCTCACGATGACCTCGCCTTTACCCCCCCGTGTGGGGATCAATGCGGTGTTCCTCGAGCCGCGCATGGGGGGGCTCGACACCTACGTCCGGGCGCTTGTTCCCGAGCTTGTACGCCTCGCCCCGGAGGTGAAGTTCAGCGTGTTCTGCAGTCCGGGCGGTCACTCCTATTTGCAACGCGAGGGGTGGGTCGAGCAGGTCGAGCTCATCACCCACCCGCTGCTGGGTCGGCGCGGGCTGAAGGCCGCCAGCGAGCTGACCGTGCTCGGTGCGCTGGCCGGAAGGCGCGTGGATCTGCTGCACAGCGTCGCGATGACCGCGCCGCTGCGCACTCGCGCCGTCAATGTTGTGACGCTGGCGGATGTGACCTGGATCGTCGCCCCCGATCCCGGCGAGCGCTGGACCGCGCGCCTGTGGCGGATCGTCGTGCCGCCGGTCGCCCGCCGGGCCGACCGGGTGATCGTGCTCTCCCACGCCGGCGCCGAGCACGTGACGGGGTACCTGGGCGTGCCCGCGGAGCGCATCGACGTCGTTGCGCTGGCCGCGGGGGCAAACGATCTGATCGCACCGACACCGGCGGATGAGTTGCGCTCGCGTCTGGGACTGGGCGCCGGACCGGTGGTGCTGACTGTGTCGGCGAAGAAGGTGCACAAGAACCTCGAGCGCCTCGTCCGCGCGATGGTGGCGGTGGCCGAGCGCTGGCCCGACGCGATGCTCGTCATGCCCGGCAATCCGACAGCGCACGAGCGCGAGCTGCGCGCGCTTGCCGCCGAGCTGGGGATTGCCGCGAACGTCGCGTTTCCGGCCTATGTCGATGCCGCCGACCTGGAGGGCCTGTATGCGCTCGCGCGCTGCTTCGTGTTCGCCTCGATCAACGAGGGCTTCGGCATTCCGGTGCTCGAGGCGATGCGCCGCGGTGTTCCGGTTGCCTGCGCGCGCGCCTCGGCGCTCCCTGAGGTGGCGGGCGACGCGGCGTGCTATTTCGATCCCTACGACGTGCAGGACATCGCGCGCGCGCTCGCCGAGCTCCTGGGCGATGCCGATCTCGCCGCAACGATGATCGCGCTCGGCCATGAGCGGGAGGCGGCGTTCACCTGGACGGCGACCGCGCGAGGGACGCTGGAGAGCTATGAACGGGCGTGGCGAGCGCGATGACGAGCGGATTCGACGCCACCGTGCTCGTGGTCAACTACCGCACCCCCGAGCTCGTCGAGCGCTGTCTGGCGTCGGTGCGCGCGAGCGCCGGGGAGCTCCAGCTGGAGACCGTGATCGTGGACAATGCCTCCGGCGATGGCAGCGTCGAGCGGCTGCGCCACTCCCAGCCGCAGGCGGTGGTGGTCGAGATGCCCTCCAATGGGGGCTTTGCGGTGGGCGTAAATGCCGGCTTTCGCCATTCGCACGCCGATCCGGTGATCCTGCTGAATCCTGACACCGAGGTGGGCCTGAACGTGATCGGCGCGCTGCTCGAGCGCCTGCGCGAGCATCCCCGCACCGGCGTCGTCGCGCCGCTGCTCGAGGGTCCGAATGGGCGTCTCGCGCCGAACGCGTATCGGCGCTTCCCGACGCTCTACGCCGTGACCGTTGCCTTTTGCGTTCCGATCCTCTACGCGCTCGAGCATGCTCCGGCGCTTCACCCCGACGCGCTCCCGCCGGCGGCGCTCGAGGCCGGGCGCGTTCCGGCGTGGGTCTCCGGCGCCGCGATGGCGATCAGGCGCGACGCCTATGAGCAGGCCGGGCCGTTCGACGAGGGCTTCTTCCTGTACTTCGAGGAGTCCGAGTGGCAATCTCGCGTCTCGCGCTTGGGCTGGGGTGTCGAGATCGTGCCCGAGGCACGCGTTCGTCACCTCATGCGCGGCGGCGGACTTGAGTCGCTCGTGCCCTCGCCTCACTACCTCGCCAGCGCGCTGCGCTATCTGCGTCTTCGCGGCGTCCCGGAATTGGTCTCACGGTCTCTGTTCGGATTGTCGCTGGCGAGCTCGTGGCTCACGCTGCGCCTGATCGCGTTGCTGCCCGCCAAGCGCGCACGAGCGCGCTGGCAGGCCAGTGCCTATGCGTCGCTTCTGCGAGACGTGCTGTGAGCGCCTCCCCCGCGGGATCCGACATCCTGGACACGCCCGAGGCGGGCGGGCGGATCGTTCGTGGGGGCGTATACCGGCTCGCCTCCTACGTCGCCGTCGTGGCGCTGTCGATCATCCCGGTTGCCCTGCTCACGCGCTATCTCGGAGTGGTCCGCTTCGGGCAGTACGCGACGGTGATCTCACTCGTCACCGTGGCCTCGGTGGTGACTGACGTGGGCATGTCGGCGCTCGGCACGCGTGAGTTCGCCGTGCGAAAGGGCGCTGAGCGCGATCGGCTGATGCGCGACCTGCTCGGGCTGCGCGTGATGCTGACGCTCGCGGGATTGGTGTTCGCGACCGCGTTCGCCGTGTTCGCCGACTGGGACGCCGCGTTGATCGCGGGCACCGTCGTCGCGGCGCTGTCCACGGTCGCGCTCGTGCTCCAACACACGCTCTGCATCCCGCTCTCGGCGGAACTGCGTATCGGCTTGATGTCGCTGCTCGACCTCGTCCGCCAGGCTCTGACGGTCGTCGCGATCGTCGCGCTCGTGCTGCTCGGCGCGGGGCTGCTCCCGCTGCTCGCGGTGACGCTGGTCGTGTACGCGCTGCTGATCCCGATCACCGCCAGGTTCGTGCACGGGGAGATCTCGCTGCGAATCTCCATCCATCCACGTCGCTGGCTCCAGCTGCTGCGGCTGACCGTGTACTTCTCCCTCGCCAGCGCCGTGGGAGCGCTATACGCCTACACCGCGCAGATCACGACCAGCCTGGTCGCCAGCGCTCACCAGAACGGGCTGTTCGCGGCGTCGTTCCGAGTGTATGTCGTGGCGACGACCGTCCCCGGCCTGCTCGTGAGCGGCGCTCTGCCACTGATCGCTCGGGCTGCGCAAAACGACCGTGAGCGCCTCGCCTACGCGATGCAAAGGATCTTCGAGGTTTCGCTGATTCTCGGCATCGCCGCGGGCATCGGTCTGCTGGCGGGCGGGCAGTTCGTGATCGCGGTGGTCGCGGGGCCCAGCTTCCACGGTGCGGTGACGCCTCTGCAAATCGAGGGCTTTGCGCTGATGCTGTCCTTTGTCGTCGCGGGCTGGGGCTTTGCGCTGCTCTCGCTCGAGGAGTACATGACGCTGTTGGCCGTCAATGCGGCGGCGTTCATCGTCAGCTGTGGCTTGACGGTCCTGCTCGCCGGCAGCGATGGCGCCCGGGGCGCCGCGGTGGCGGTGCTCTGCGGCGAGGCCACGCTGCTCGGCGGCTACGTGGTGGCAATCGCGCGGCGCACGCCTGAGCTTCGCCCGCGCCTCGGAGTCCTGCCGAAGGTTGTGCTGGCGGCCGTCCCAGCGGTGGCGTTGGCCGTGCTGCCCACGCTACCCTCGGTCGTGCGGCTCGCGCTCGCGATCGCCGTGTATGCGTTGCTGATACTCATCACGCGCGCGGTGCCGGCGGAGATCACCGAGATCATCCCGCGGCCGCAGCGCGCCCGGCCGGCACCGTAGGCTGTCCGGCTGTGCCTCGAGTGCTGATCTTGCGCGGGCAGTTCGCCAACCCCTGGGAGCTCGGTTCCTGGCGGGAGCTGCCCGACCGATTCGAGGTCTCCTACCTGCTCACTTCCTCAAACCGCTTCGACGCGCCCGAGGGTCTGCGGGCCGTGCCCGTGCATTCGCTGCGCGACGTGCTGCCGCAGCGGGGGTTGGGGGAGCTGGCCGCCGAGGCCGTGGGCGACCGCTACTGGTCGGCGGGGGACGCCTTTGCCGGCGCCGATGTCGTCCATGCGGCCGAGCTCTCCTTCTGGTTCGCCGCCGAAGCCGCCAAGCGCAAGCGCACGCATGGCTATCGGCTGGTGCAGACCGTGTGGGAGACGCTGCCGCTGCTGGCTGCCTACCGCAGGCGCCGGCATCGCCGTTATCGCGAAATCGTGTTGGCTGAGACCGACCTCTTCCTGCCGGTCACCGAGCGGGCCGCGAACGCGCTTCGGCTGGAGGGCATCGAGGAGGAGCGCATGCTCGTTTGCCCCCCCGGAATCGACGTGCGGCGCTTCTCCCGGGTCGCCCCAGTTCAGACACCCCGCGAGCACACGATCGTCTCCCCGGGACGGCTGGCCTGGGAGAAGGGCCACCACGACATGCTCCGGGCGCTCGCGGCGCTTCATCGCGGCATCGTCAAGCCGCCGGACGGCCAGCTCGTCAAGCCGCGTCTGCTGATCATCGGCTCGGGCCCCGAAGAGCAGCGACTGCGCGAGCATGCCGCCGAGCTCGGCCTCGCGGCGGCGGTCGAGATCCGCGGCGTGCCCTATGAGGAGATGCCTGGCGTCTTCGCCGGCGCCTCGGCGATGGTGCTGGCGAGCCTGCCCTCTCCGAGCGGCGCCCACCACCCGCTGGACATTCCACGCGCGTTCTGGGAGGAGCAGTTCGGGATGGTGCTGGTCGAGTCGATGGCGGCCGGCCTGGCAATCGTCGCCGCGCGCAGCGGCGCGATTCCCGAGGTGCTGGCCGGCGCGCCGGTTGACCTGGTCGCTCCCGGAGATTGGATGGCGATCGCGAGCGCGCTCGCCGCCGGCCCCCTCAGCAGAGCCTCCGGCGACAAGGGTCGCCTACCCGGCGGAGCTCGTCGAGCGCTACTCGACGAGCGCAGCCGCACGGCGGCTGGCGGCGGCCTACGACCGAGTCCTTGCGTAGCCGCGCTCGTGCAAGCGCCAGCCCGCGCCAATCGGTGTCGATGATCCTGGCAGAGGGCGACGCTCAGCGCTCGGCCGGTCCGCTGAGGGTGGGGCTGAACCTTCTCTTCCTGGGTGAGCGCGCCGGCGGCGTCGGGCGTTATGCGACCGAGCTGCCCGGTGCGCTGCTCGCCGCGGAGCCCGGCACCGAGCTCCACGTGTTTGTCTCCCGCGACGCCCCGGCCGATCTGCACAAGGAGCCCTGGGCATCGAGCGTGCGCTGGGTGACGGTGCCGGTCAGGTTGCAAGGTCCACCGCTGCACATCCCGGCTGAATACCTCGCTCTGCCGGCCTTTGGCGTGGGCCACCGGCTGGATGTCCTGCACAGCCCCGCGAACACCGGCCCCGCGCTCACCCCGGGCCTTGCCAGCGTGGTTTCGCTGCACGATCTGATCTGGCTGCACCGGGCCGAGGAATGGGAGGCAGGCCCACGTGCGCATCGCGCGATGCGTCGCCGGGTGGATCACGTCGTGCGCCACGCCGACCGTATCTTCGCGGTCTCTCACGCCGCCGCCGCGGACATCGTCGCAACCCTCGGGCTCGCGCCCGAGCGCATCGAGGTCACGCCACATGGGGTCCGCCCGCCCGTCGTGCGCCCGGTGGCGGAGGAGGCGCTGCGCGCGCAGCTGCGACTCGGCGACGCGCGCGTGGTGCTGTGCGTCGCGCAGAAGCGCCCCTACAAGAACCTGCACCGGCTGGTGCGGATGCTGCCCGCGCTCGAGCGCGATGTCGTGCTGGTGCTGCCCGGTTCGCCGAACGCTTATGAGGAGGAGCTGCGCTCACTTGCCGAGGAGCTCGGCGTGGCGGATCGGGTGCGCTTCCCCAGCTGGGTCTCCGAGGAGCAGCTCGAGGGTCTGTACGCGCTGAGCAGCGCTCTCGTGTTGCCGTCGCTGATCGAGGGCTTCGGCATGCCGGTGATCGAGGCGATGTTGCGCGGCCTGCCGGTCGCCTGTTCGCGGATCCCTGCCCTGACCGAGGTGGCAGGCGACGCCGCGCTGACGTTCGACCCCGAGCGCCAGGATGAGCTCGACGCGGCGGTCGGCCGGCTGCTGGGGGACCGGGAGCTCGCCCGTTCGCTGTCTCAACGTGGACGCGAACGTGCGCAGGGTTTCACCTGGCGGCGCACCGGCGAGCTCAGCCTGGCGGGCTACCGTCGAGCGATCGCGTCTCACGCGGCCCGGAGATGGCTCGGCCGGCTCCGCCGGCAGTGACCTCCGCCCAGTTGCCTCCGCTTCCGCCCGTGACTTACGCCCCAGGTATCTCCGCTCATTGACCTACGCCCGCGCGCGAGGTCTCCCCAGTCGTGACGGTGGGCCGCGTTTCTGGCTAGTGTGCCCGCCGTGCCGAACGTGCTCATAGTCCGGGGCCATCTCGTCACGCCATGGGAGCTGCGTCCCTGGTTGGAGCTGCCGGAGCGGTTCGACGTCTCCTATCTGCTGACTCGCTCCAACGGCTTTGCCACGCCCCAGGGGCTGCGCGCGGTGAAGGCGCGCGCGCTGCGTGACATGCTGCCCCCCGGCCCGCTCGGTGAGGTTGGGGCGGGCGTGCTGGGCGACCGCTACCTGTCCGCGGGCGAGGCGTTCGCGGCGGCAGACATTGTCCACGCGGAGGAGCTGTCGTTCTGGTTCGCCGCGGAGGCGGCCAAGCGCCGCCGCCGCCATGGCTTCAAGCTCGTGCAGACGGTGTGGGAGACGCTGCCGCACATGGATGCCTATCGCAACCGTCACGCCCGCCGCTACCGGGAGCTGGTGCTCGCTGAGACGGACCTGTTCCTGCCGGCGACCGAGCGCGCGGCGCAGGCGCTGCGCCTGGAGGGCGTCGCTTCCGAGCGCGTCGTTGTGTGTCCACCCGGCATCGACACCGCTCGCTTTGCCGTCCCCGCCCCGGACCCACGGCCCTTGGAGCACACGATCGTCTCCCCGGGGCGGTTGGTGTGGGAGAAGGGGCATCACGACGTGCTGCGCGCGCTCGCCGCGCTGCACCGTGGGATCGTCACCGGTCCCGCCGGCGAAGTGGTCAAGCCGCGTCTGTCGATCGTCGGCTCGGGGCCGGAAGAGGGGCGTCTGCGCGAGCATGCCCAGGAGCTGGGGCTGGGCGAGGCGGTCGAGATCGGCGGTGTCCCCTACGAGCAGATGCCGGAGGTGTTCGCGCGCGCCTCGGCGATCGTGCTCGCCAGCCAGTCCTCCGCGACGGCCGCCTACCACCCCTTCGATATACCGCGGGCGTTCTGGGAGGAGCAGTTCGGGATGGTGCTCGCCGAGGCGATGGCCGCCGGCCTGGCGATCGTCACGACCACCAACGGCGCGATCCCTGAGGTGCTCGACGGTACGCCGGCCGACATCGTCGCCCCAGGGGACTGGATGGGGATCGCGAGGGCCCTGGCCTACGGATCCCTGTCGCGGCCGCCCGCCACGCGCGTGGCCCACTCCCCGGAGCTCGTGCGTCGCTATTCGACCGCCGCCGCCGCCGAGCGCCTGGCGGCCGCCTACGACCGGCTGTGAGGTTGCGGGCCAGCCGCTTCCTCCAAGACCTCCAGCACGCGCGCGGCAAATCCTGCCCAGGTGAACTGGCGCGCACGCGCTCGTCCCCGCCGGGACAGCTCGGAGCGCAGCTGCTCGTCGGACAGCATCCGCGTCAAGGCGGCGGCAATGCTCGGGATGCTGTGTGGGTCGGTGTACTCGACGGCCTCGCCGCCCACCTCGGGTAGCGAGGAGACATCGGAGGTGAGCACCGCGGCTCCCGCGGCCATCGCCTCGAGCACCGGCAGGCCGAAGCCCTCGCCGAGGGATGGGTAGCAGAACACCGCACAGCGCCGGTAGAGCTCGGCCAGGGCGGCGTCGGAGACGTAGCCGAGCAACTTCGCGCGCTCGCCGAGCGATCGCAGCGCGTCGAGGGTCTCCCCGGTCTCCCAGCCGAGGGCGCCCACCACCACCAGCGGGTGGCGCTGCTGGAGCTGCTCGTCGAGGGCTCCGTAGGCAGCGACCAGTCGCGGGAGGTTCTTGCGCGGCTCGAGCGTCCCCACCGCCAGCACGAAGCCCGCGGGAGGCAGGTTTGAGGCCTCGACGGGGTCAAGGTCCGTATTCAGGACGGCAGCAACTCCCAGCGGCGCGACAGTCGTGCGGGAGCGCGCGGAGGGAAAGTGGGTGGCGAGGGCGTCCGCGGTCGCCTGGGAGATCGCGAGCAGTTGCGCCGAGCGGCGCACGGCGTGTCCGAGCGTCAGCCGCTCGATCACTAGCGAGCGCCGGTTGGGGCGCATGCCCGGTTCGAATGTCACGAGGTCATAGACGATCGGCACGCAGGGTATGTACAGGAACCGAGCTGTCAGGTAGGAGTTCGAGGAAAGGAAGACATCGCACTCCCGATTGGCCGCCCGCGCTGTGCGCACGTGCCACCAGGGGTCGCCCGCGTCGATCAGCTGCCAGCGGAAGCGCCCGTCGAGCTCTTCGGGCGCCCATATCTCGCGCGCGTAGAGCACGTAGCGGTGGCCGTCGTCCTCGCGCTCGGAGAGTGCTCGCAACAGCTCACGCACCACCCGCCCGCGGCCCGCGGACACCTCGGCGGCGGCACGCGCATCGATGCCGATTGTCATGCGCTTGGCCGTCATTCGCATGGAGGGGTCGAGGGCGTTCATCGGCATGGGAGGCTAGCCTCCCGCGCGGTGCACGTTGGCCTGAACCTGATCTTCCTCGTCCCCGGCGAGACCGGCGGCATGGAGGTGGCGGCGCGCGAGCTGATCCCGGCGCTGCTCGAGCAGGCGCCGAAGGGGACGCGCTTCACCGCGTTCGTCAACCGTGAGGCCGCCGCCGCGAAGGACGGTCCGTGGGGCGAGCTGCTGCCGGCGGTGACGGTGCCAGTGAACGCCCGCAACCGGGTCCAGTGGGTGCTTGGCGAGCAGACGCTGTTGCCGTCGCTGGCGATGCGCGCGCGTGTCGAGCTCGTGCACAGCCTCGCGAGCACGGCGCCGCTGTGGGGGCGCTTTCGCCGGGTGGTGACCGTGCACGATCTGATCTACGCGCGCTTTCCCGAGGCACACGCGGGCCTTCGCGACAAGGGCATGGGGGTACTCGTGCCCCAGGCGGCGCGCCGCTCGCAGCGGGTGATCGCCGATTCGCGGAGCACGCGCGACGATCTCGTGCGGATGCTCGGGATCCGCCCCGAGCTAATCGATGTGGTGCCGCTGGGTCTCGGCAGCGTCCGTCGCGCGATGCCGATCGGCGAGCGCGAGACGCGCGCGCGCTTCGAGCTTGCAGAGCGCCGCGTGCTGCTGAGCCTGTCCGCGAAGCGACCCCACAAGAACCTGCTCGCGCTGATCGGCGCGCTCGCGCGAATCCCCGCGGAGGAGCGTCCCGTGCTCGTGCTCGCCGGCTATCCGACAGCTCACGAGGCCGAGCTGCGCGCGCGCACCAAGAGCGAGGGTCTCGACGGGGACGTGCGCTTCCCTGGGTGGCTCGCGGCCGCGGAGCTCGAGGGCCTGTGGGCACTCGCGGAGGCGTTCGTGTTCCCGTCGCTGTACGAGGGCTTTGGGCTGCCTGTGCTGGAGGCGATGGCGCGGGGCGTCCCGGTCGCGTGCTCGAACGCATCCTCGCTGCCCGAGGTCGCCGGGGACGCGGCGCTGCTGTTCGACCCGCACGACGAAGCCGCAATCGCCGCGGCGCTGCGCCGGCTGCTCGATGACGGGGCGTTACGCGAGCAACTGCGTGCCCGCGGCTTGGCCCGCGTGAAGGAGTTCACGTGGCAGCGTACGGCGCGGCTGACGCTGGAGAGCTACTGCCGCGCACTGTAAGCAGCACGGTAGTCCACCGGCCAATCTGGCCGCGCAACTGTCCCGGTAGGAGGGATTGGTCGGTATAAGAAGTGGAGCGGTTTTCAAGGTGAGGTGTCGATGTCGGTACGCAGTTTTTCGATAGTCGTGGTGGCCCTGCTCGTGGGCGTCTGGCTGGGGGCGGCCTGGCCCGCCAGTGCAGGCGTTTATCATGTGTATTCCTGTCGGACGCCGGCAGGGGTTGTGGCTCCCACCAGTGGCTGGGGTCCGTCAACCAATGGTCCGTGGATGGAGGTCACGAACAACTGCGAAAGTGGGGGGTCGCTGACGGCGGCCCTGGACGGGAATGTCGCGCATCCGGCTAATGTGTCGGCCGCAAGTTGGGTCTTTAGTGCGCCAGCGGGCACTCGGATCGCGGCGGCGAGGCTGTGGCGTTCGGCGTACGCCAACTCGTGGGAAGCGGGCAACAACTCGACGGAGGCTCAGCTTGAGGCCCCGGGAGACACGAGCACGGCTGATGTCTTCAGCCAGTGTGTGCGCTTCGAAGGCTGTGAATCGGTAGGGAGCTCCAGCGTCCCGCTGTCGGAAGGAAATCTCGTCGTGGCGCCAGCGGCCAACTTGACCGAAGCAACGCATCTGTATGTAGCCGCCTCGTGTGGCGGAGGAGACGGCAGCTCCTGCCCGGCAGTCGGCGCGGCTTCCGCGGTGTCGATAAGCATGTACGCGGCCGATATCACGCTGGCCGACGATACGCCTCCGACGGTTTCGAGCGTTGGTGGGAGCCTCACTGCCTCAGAGATGCTCAGCGGCGTGCAGGACATCTCTTTCTCGGCGACGGATACGGGCTCCGGGTTGTACGAGGCGGTGTTCTCGGTCAACGGACGCGCAGTCTCCAGTCAGCTCCTCAATAGCGCTAGCGGGCCGTGCCGGAACGTGGGTGGCACGAGTGATGGGAGCAATGCCTTCTTCGAAGTAGAGCCTTGTCCGCTGGCGTTGAGCGATGATCTGTCCTTCGACACCGCGCTGGCCCCGGACGGATCGCATATGCTGAGCGTGCAGCTGCTCGACGCCGCCGGTAATGCAACGACGATCCTCGACCGGCAGGTGATGTTCGACAACAACGCTGCGGGTGCTTCGGCGGGCGCGAGCATCGGCCCGGGCAGCCCCCTCGCTGAGCGTGGTTCGGCGAACGGCGTGAATGCCTCCGATGAAGCCAAGCTAACCGCGCGCTGGAACAGTACGGCGAAGGTGACCTGCACGAGTCGCTACGGGCAAGCCGTCCGCATCACCGGGCGTCTGACAGCTCCCGGCGGTGTGGGCATCTCCGGCGCTTCGCTCGACGTCTATGAGACGCCTGCTTACCAAGGCGCTCGCACGGTGCCCCTAGCCGGCGCACGCACCGGACCCACGGGCGGGTGGAACATCACCCTGCCCCGCGATGTGTCCTCCAGCGCACTGCGCTTCGAATACCGCAGCCACCAGCACGACACGGTCCCCGCCGCCACGGCTGCCCTGACGTTGCGTGTACATACAGGCATCGCGCTGCGCATCGCCCCCCGCGTCACTAGCGTCGGCCACAGGATCGCCTTCACGGGTGTTTTGCACGGCGCGCCGATTCCTCCAGGCGGCAAGCAGCTTGTCCTGGAGGCGAGCTCGGGAGGGGAATGGGTCCAGTTCGACACGATCACGACCAACGCGAAGGGTCGCTACCGCGCGACATATCGCTTCAAGTTCCCCGGCCCCGCGACCTACCGCTTTCGCGTCTACGTTCCTCATGAAGCGGACTTCCCGTTCTTGGAGGGAACGTCGAACGTGGTCAGCGTGTACGAGCGCTGATGGGTGGCTCACTCGTCAGCTCGCGATGTCAAGCGTGCATAGCCCCTCGATCGTGGCGATAAATACGCCCGCGAGCTCGATCGCGTGACGCGCGTCCTCGGCCGGTGCCGCCCAGGCGTCGTAGTCAGCCTGCTCGCGCTCGGGTTGGACCTTCTGCACCGATGCGACGAGATCGGCATCGAGCTCGCCCGTCTCGACGAAACCCGACGAAGCTCATGCCATAGGCCCCGATGGGTCTTGGTATAGACGTCGCGCTCGCTGAGTGCCGCTCGGGCTGCGTACAGCATCGCGTAGTAGGCAGCGCTCAGGGCTGTTGATGAGTCATCTTCCTCGACCGCCGCCGCGGCCGCCAGGCGCCGGCGCGCCGCGTCCAGGAACTCAGTCGAACGGGGACTCATAGGTCTCCCGAGAGCACGATCTTGTCGCGGTCAACCTCGGCGATGAAGAACGAGTGAATCTCACGCCGTTGCCGGAGCCAAGCCGAGGTGTTGATGTGGATTGAGAACGACAGAGCGAGTGCTTGCAGGCCGAGCGCGCGCGCAGCAGCTTGAAAAGCGGCGTGCACGCGCATCTTGCTCGCCCACGAAGCGTCATCGACGAGTACCAGCACATCTACGTCGGAGTACTCTGCCGGCTGCTCGCCCCGAGCGCGAGAGCCAAATAGCCACACTGCGTGTGGCCGCACATCCTCCGCGCGAGACAGCTCAGCGGCGAAACGCGTCAGCAGTGCCCGCTCATCGGTGCTCAACGAGGCTTGGTCAAGTGTGATCATGCGAGCAATGTATCGCCGCTGGGGCGCGAAGAGCTGACGAGATCAGCCAACGTAACTGGCGAGAACTTTTGCTAAAGAGGACTCTAAAGACAGCTCCTCGGCGTGTTCGGCGAACCAGCGAGCGGTGCTCTCGCGCAGCGCCAGCCCTGCTTCGTGCACGCGCACGATCGCGTCGGCGATCGCCTCGGGCTCCGCGCTCGGCACGACCACCCCGTTGACCCCATCGGCGACGAGCTCGGTGGCGGCGTTGTCCTCGCCGGCGACGACGATGCTCGGACTGGCGTGGGCGGAGGCCTCGACGACGACCATCCCGTAGCCCTCGCGTCGCGAGGGCAGGAGCATGCAGAGCGCGCGGCGCATGTCGGCCTCGACGAGCTCGGCGTCGGCGAAGCCGGGCGCGGCGACGATCGTCTCGGCCCCGTGCGCGGCGATCGCCGCGCGCAACTCCCCGCGCTCGGGACCGTCGCCATAGAACACGCCTCGTAGCCCCTCGATCCGCCGCGCGGCGAGCGCCACCGCGGCGACGCCGAGCGTGACGCGCTTCTCGGGGATCAGCCTGCCGGCGAACAGCACCAGTGGGTCGGCCGCGCGCGCCGGCGCCGGCTGCAGCGATCCGGCGTAGAGACCGCGCAACACTGTGATCTCGCCGCGCAGCCCCTCCGCGCGCAGACGCGCGGCGTGCAGCGCGGAGAAGCAGAACGCGCGCTGCGGAACCGCCGCGCAGGCGCGCTGGACGAGCGCGCCGATCCGTCCCTGGAGCCCGCCGAGATAGTCGTGCCAGTAGGAGCGGCTCCAGACCTCGAACCAGTTGACGACGAGCTCGTAGCGACAGAAGGGCCTCAATGCAGCCGCCGCGAGCAGCGAGAAGTAGGGGAAGGCGCAGGTGTGTGCGACCTCGTAACGGCGCCCGTGGTGCAGCAGGTGCCAGAGCACGCCGAGCCCGAAGACGAGCGGCGGCAGGATCCGCCGCCGGCCGCCCTCGGTGTATAGCGCCATCTGCGGCCCGACTGCGACTACCCGCACCGGCCCGTCAACCTGCGGCGCGGCCCCGCGGTCCCACTGGCGCAGCGTCAGGTAGGTAACCTCGTGCCCATCGGCTGCGAGGCGCTCGGCGAGGTTGCGGTACCAGCGCTCGGCGCCGCCGACCGTGAACGGAAAGAGGCAGTCGTAGATGACGCAGATGCGCATGGCGGTAGCATCATCTCGCGAATCCGCCACTTTCCGCCCCCCCGGGCGTTATAACCGGATGGCTCCACGTCCCACCCGGGAGACTTGGGACGCCGAGCAACCGCCCATGAGCACAGCCGTCCAGACAAAGCCCCCGATACCAACGGATGCCGACCGCGCCGCACCGCTCGTGTCGGTCGTGATTCCCTGCCTGAACGAGGCCGAGAACATCGAGGTCTGCGTGACCGCCGCGCTCGGCGCGCTGAAGGACGGCGCGATCGCCGGCGAGGTGCTCGTCGTGGACAACGCCTCCGAAGACGACTCGGCCGCGCTGGCCGCGGCCGCCGGGGCGCGCGTAGTCTCCGAGCCCCGCCGCGGTTACGGCAGCGCCTACCTCGCTGGCTTTGCGGCGGCGAGGGGCAAGTACATCGTGATGGCCGACGCCGACCTGACGTATGACTTCAACGAGATCCCGCGCTTCGTGAGCGAGCTGGACGGCGGCGCTGAGCTCGTGATGGGCGACCGCATGGACAACATCCAACCGGGTGCGATGCCGTGGCTGCACCGCTACATCGGCAACCCGCTGCTGTCGGGCATCCTCAACCTGTTCTTCCGGACCGGGGTCAAAGACGCCCACTGCGGCATGCGCGCGCTGCGCCGCGACGTGCTAGGGCGCCTGGACCTGCGCACGACCGGCATGGAGTTCGCCTCGGAGATGGTGATCAGGGCCTCGAAGGAGAACCTGCGGATCGCCGAGTTCCCGATCGAATACCACCCGCGCGGGGGCGAGTCGAAGCTGTCGAGCTTCCGCGACGGCTGGCGGCACCTGCGCTTCCTGCTCGTGCACAGCCCCACGCACCTGTTCATCATCCCCGGCGCCGTGCTCGCGGTGTTGGGCGTGCTGATCGCGGGGATCGCCGGTACGGGCCTGGAGATCTTTGGGCGGGTGTGGGGCATCCACGCGCTGATCTTCGGCTCGTTGCTGATGGTCGTCGGCACCCAGGTGCTCGCGCTGGGTCTCTGCGCGCACGCCTACGGCACGTACTTCATGGGCGAGAAGGACCCGTGGTTCGACCGCATGCGGGCGCGCTTTCGCCTCGAGCACGGCCTGATGCTCGGCGGCCTGTTCATGCTGATCGGGGTCGTGATGGGCGCGGTGATCGTCGCGAGTTGGATCGCCCACGGCTTCGGCTCGCTCTCGAAGGAGTGGCTCGCGGTGGTGTCGGCGTCCTTCCTGATCGTCGGGATCCAGATCTTCTTCTCCTCGTTCCTGCTCTCGATTCTCGGTCTGCGTCGCCGGTGAGCGACGGCGCCGTAGGCGTCTCGCCTGTCGGTGAGGAGCGAGCTGGCTTCGTACGCCTGCGCAGGCGTGCCGATCCGATCCTCGCGCGCCTGGGAGGGGCCGGCGGAGTGTGGTGGCCGGCTGCCGTCGTCGGTGCGGTGATGCTCGGGCTCCTCGTCTGGCAGTTGGCGATCCCCCGCGAATATTTCACGGGCACCGACAGCGTGGGCGTGAGCAGCGTCGTCGCGAATCTGGAAAAGGGCCAGACGCTCTGTGTCCCGGGTCTGCATCTGCCCGCCGAAACGGGTCGTGTGCAGCTCGCCGTGTTCGCGCATCGACCGCGGTTCGTGGCCGATCTGCGCGTGACGGCGGGAGGCGTGAGCACTTCGTCGACGATGGTCGGCGAGCCCGGGCCGACATTTATCGCCTTCCCAAGCGCCAGCATCCCGACCAGGCCCTCCTCGCCGGCGTCGGTCCCGGCGACCGTTTGCATCAGTCCGCGCGACGGTCCGATCGAACTCGGGGGAATGATCGGCCTCCAGGCCAACCAGACGCCCGCCCTACTCAACGGCGTGAAGGACACCAACCGTGTGTCGGTCTGGTTCCTGCCCCCGGCAGGGCGCGAGCGGTCGTTGATCGCCTCGGCGGGGGCGATCTTCTCGCGAGCGGCGCTGTTTCGTCCCGGGATCGTTGGCGCATGGACCTATCCGGTGCTGCTATTCGTGGTGCTGCCCCTGCTCTGGGCGCTCTCGCTGCTGTTGCTTGTCCGCTCCGTTTCTGGACGTCCCTTATCGAGCCGCCTGCGCTTCGTGTCCCCGACGATTGCGATCGCGCTGATCGCGTTCGTCAATGCGGGTACGTGGGCGTTGATCACGCCGGCGTTCAACGCACCGGATGAGCCTTCGCACTTCGCCTACGCGCAGTACTTCGCTGAAACCGGGCACCCGCCCGTACGCACACCCACAGCGCAGCCGCCTTATTCGACCGAAGAGACCCTGGCGCTGAACGCCGTCGATATCTACTCGCAGATCTCCAACACGCTCGCACGCCCCCCCTGGCTGGCCGTCGAACAGGCGAGGTGGGCGCGGGAAGCCTCCACGCCACATTCGGCGAGCGACGGGGGTGGCTATACCGAGGCCGCCTCGCCACATCAGCCCGCCTACTATGCGCTGCTGGCGCCGGCCTATCTCGCGGTGCGCTCGATGTCGACTTTCTCGCAGCTGACGGTCATGCGCCTGATGTCGGCGCTGATGGGTGCGCTCGTCGCCGTCTGTGCTTTTGGGGTCGTGCGCGAGCTCCTGCCCCGTCAGCGCGCGGCTGCCGCGGCGGCTGGTCTGCTCGTGGCGTTCCATCCGATGTTCGGCTTCATCTCCGGGGCGATCAACAACGACAACGGCATCAACGCGGCCGCCGCCCTATCGCTGTATCTCGTGATCCGCGGGCTGCGCCGCGGCCTCACGTGGCGGCTCGCGCTTGCCCTCGGCGCCACGCTCGCGATCGCCCCGCTGATGAAGGAGACCGGCTATGAGATCTATCCCGCGGTCGCGGTTGGCCTGCTGGGGATGATCTGGCGCCGGCATCGCCTCCGGGACGCGGTCTCGTGGGCGGCCGCGGCGGCGGCGTTTCTGGCCGTGCACGGTGGCTGGTCGCTGTTGCAGCCGGTTTTCTACCCGCAGGTGGCAGGTCAGCCCAGCGGCGGTGGGATCGTCGCGAGTGGCGCGCTCACCACGGCCGAGCACATGCCGGGCCGCTTCCTGGTCTACCTCTGGGAGCTGTTCCTACCCAGGCTGCCCTTCATGGGCCCACTGTTCCCGCCTGGTTGGCCATTCAAGGCCGTCTACCTCGTGCGGGGCTGGGCGTCGTTCGGCTGGTACACGTGGTCTTTCCCGAACTGGGTCTACGGTGCGATCCTCGCGGGGATGGTCGCGACCGGCCTGCTCGCGCTGTCCACCGGCATCCGCGAGCGCGTCTTCGCCAAGGCGAGGTTCTTCGAGCTGGCAGTCATCGCCCTGTTCCCCGTCTGCGTCCTGGTCGCTGTGGAGGCCGCCTTCTTTGCGCCGTTCGGCGGGCGCACGGTCGTGGGCGAACAGGGGCGCTACATCTTTCCGGCGATCGCGGCCCTCGCGGCGATCGCTGTCGCGGGCACTTTCGGCCTCGGTCGCCGCTGGCAGGTTCCGCTGGCAACGACGCTGGTTGTGGCGATGATCGGCCTGAGCTATGCCTCCCAGCTGCTCACGCTCAGTAGCTTCTTTACCTGACATCGAGCAGCGCTTCGCGCTCGCGCAGCGCATGCCGCAGCCCCGCTTCGACCTCGTCGGTGGCGTGCTCCCAGGTGTGCGATGCGACGAACTCGATCCCTTCGTGCGAGCGCCGCTCGCGGTGCTCGGGGTCGTCGAGCAGGCGCTCGAGCGCGTCGGCGATCGCGTGCGGGTCGAGCGCGGCGAGCTCGAGCGGGCCGTCGGAGCCAAAGATCGACTCGGCGCTGACGCCCGCGAGCTCGACGCACGGCAGCCCGCAGGCGAGCATCTCCTTGGGCATCAGCGAGAAGTTCGTCAGCGACAGGCACAGCCCGACGGTCGCTTCGGAGTAGAGCGTCGCGAGTTGCGGTGGGGTGAGCACGCCGAGGTGCTCGTAGGGGAACGGGCTCTCCAGCCGGCCCTCGTCGCCGAACAGCACGATCCGCAGATCGGGGCGGCGGCGGTGCAGCTCCGAGAGCGCCATCAGCCCGACCGGCACCGCCCGCCGGGGGGTGACGTGGCGGGCGTAGTAGATCACGGTGTCCTTTAGCCGCGGGACGGGGCGGGGCTGATAGAGCGAGTGGTCGACGCCGAGCTGGAAGGCGTCGGCGCTCGTGGCGTAGCGCTCGATCAAGAGGTCGCGCAGCCAGGGGCTGGCGGCGATGCAGTGCAGGTCGTGGCGGTAGGTGTCCTCGGCCATTTCGCGCTCGGTCGATGCGGCGTAGAACTCGGGCTCGTGGTCGTTGACGATATAGGCGCGCGCGCGGCACTGGTCGAGCATCAGCGTCGGGTGCACGGTCTGCCAGCCGGTCGCGATCGCCACGTCGGCCCCCTGCCAGTCCGCGAAGCCCTTGTAGACGGGCCCCTCGATCGGCGCGAAGAACTCGCGGATGTCCGCGCGGATCACCGCCGGCCACTCGGCGTTGTGCTGGCCGGTGAAGTCGTAGAGCCAGACGCTGCACAGGTGTCCGCGCTGCTCCAGGCGGGAGAAGATCTGCAGCAGCGTGTTGTGCCCGCCGCTGCCGCGCCGGAAGGAGGGGATCACGAGCGCCAGGCGCAGGCGCTCGCGCTCGGCCATCCCGGGCACCGGGTCGAGCAGCGGCGCGGGACCCTCGCGCCAGAAGCGCGCGACGTCCTCGTAGTCGTCGTGGTCGCGCTTGGGCGGCATGTGCGTGGTCGGTGGCACCGGGGAGACGCCCGGGGTGGCGTCGGGCGCGAGATCGGCGGGCAAGTCCGGGGAGAGGCCCGGCGCGGAGGCGGACTCGCCCGCCCGGCCGGTTGCGGCGCCACGACCGTCGCGGCCCTCGAGCGAGAGGCGTCCGCGGATGGGCGCGGGCAGGCGCTCGGCGCGCGAGCCGAGCGCGGAGAACACGCGCCGTCCGCCGTGGTGCACGGCCGAGCGCGCCGCCAGCCGCGCCTGCGCGGTGCCGCCGAGACCCTGTGCGGCGCCCCAGCGCCGGTCACCCGCGACCTCCGCGCGGACCTGGCGCGCGGTGGCGAGCACGGAGAAGGGCTCGACGTGGCCGGTGCTCTCGTGCAGGCCGCGGTACTCGTCGAAGTAGCGGCGCATGAACTCCAGCGCGCCGTAGTCGTGTGCGTGCAGAACCGCGGCGGCCGGCTGGTAGACCTTGACCCAGCCGGCCGCCAGCATGTCCACGCCGAAGGCCTGATCCTCGGAGTAGGCGATCTCGCGAAAGCGGATCTCCTCCCAGCAGGCGCGCAGGTAGCAGGTGTTGACGTTGGAGAGGAAGGTCGAGTCGCCCGCGCGCTGGAGCACGGGGCCGCGAGCGGAGCTCGCCGAGGCGCCGTTTTCGTGCCCTCCCCCCAGCGCCACGTCCGCGCTGCCCATCGCCTCGTCGCTCCTACCCGCGACACCCGCGTCACGGCCGTCGGAGCGCCCGGACTCGAACCCAGCGAAGAACTCCGTGAGCTCGCGGGCGATCATCGGGCTCGTGTCGGGCCGCGGCAGGTGCGGGCCGTAGGCGGCGCCGACGCGCTCGGGCAGCGCGAACGCCGCGCGGTACGCGGTGGCCCAGCCGGGGACGGGGGTCGCGTCCTGGGTGAGGAAGCAGACGAGCTCGCCGCGCGTGCGTTCGGCGCCGAGGTTGCGGGTGCGCCCGTGGCCGAACTCGGCGGGGTCGATCTCGAGCAGCTCGATCCCGGCGGCGCGGACGATCTCGCGCGAGCGGTCGCGCGAGCCGGAGTCGATCGCAAGCACCTCGTCGACGTGCTCGCGCGCGAGCACGTCGAGCAGTTCCTCCAAGTAACGTTCGCCGTCCTTGACGGGGATCACGACCGAAATCGTCGGCACAGGGAGGCTCTCGCTCACGGGCGCAGCCGGCGCTTGGCCCGTCGGATCGCGCGGCTGACGGCGCGGATCCCACGCAGTGCGCCGCGCAGCTCGGCGGCGCCGGGACGGCGCATCAGCGCGTTGAGGTCGAGGTGCCAGCGGTCGAGCCAGTAGACGCGCTCCTGGGTCTCGGCGACGATCGCGTTCGTGCGTGCCTGCGTCTCGACGAGCTCGGCCTCGAGCGCGGCCACGCGCGCGCGCAGGCGCTCGTTCTCGGCCTGTGTGTCGCCGAGCGAGGATCCGTTGCTCGGGCCGGCGGTGGCGGGGTGCGTGGGGTCCATCTCAGAGATTCTCCGCGATCCGGGCGGCGGCGCGGTTGAAGACGACGAAGCCGATGACGAAGATCGCCACCACGATCGCGAGCGCTCCCCCGAGCGCGGCCCAGCTGCCGAGCACCTGTCCGGCGCTGGGCGAGGCGTTGGTGATCATCGCGTGGCGGAACTGCTGGAAGATCACCGCCAGCGGGTTGAGCATGTAGATATGCAGCATCGTGGGGCTCAGTTTGGCGAGCACGGTCTCGATCGAGATGATCACGGGCGAGGCGTAGAAGAGGATCTGCTGGATCACTTCCCAGATCGGCTGGATGTCGCGAAAGTGCACGAACAGCGCCGAGAGCAGCATCGCGACCCCTGTCGAGCAGACGATCAGCGCGCCGATGATCAGCGGCAGCTCGAGCCAGCTGAGCATCGGCGTGACGCCGGCGCCGAGCGCGAAGATCAGCACGACGATCAGGTTCATGCCGAGGTTGAAGAGCGCGAGCAGCACGACCGAGAGCGGGATCACCAGGCGCGGGAAGTGGATCTTGCGCACGAGGTTCTCGCGGTCGACGACGCTGCGCACGGCCCCGGTCGTGGCTTCGGCGAAGAACGTGAACAGCACGATCGAGCCGAGCAGCTGGGCGCCGTAATATTTTTCGCCAGGCTGCTTGCCGTCGTTGACGTGGCCGACCTTGGTGAAGAACACCCACAGCACGCCGAACAGCAACAGCGGCCGTACGAGCGTCCACACGTAGCCGAGCACCGAGCCGTAGAAGCGCAGCTTGAATTCGGTGCGGGCGAGCGTGAACGTGAGCGACCAGAAGCGCCGCAGGTCGTTACCCAGCGCCGATGGCCCATGCACCGAATGCTTCACCGGCGCGCGGCGCGGTAGCGGCAGACGTACTCCCTGGGTGCTCATGCGTCCTCCGAACCACAACAAGCCCGACATGGGCAGGTCATGTCCGCTGGATCCTCACATCGACGGGCAGCTCGAGGATGCCGCCGCTGACGCTGCTGCCGTGGACCACGACCGAGGCCATGTCCTCGGTGAGCGCGAGCGCGTTCTCACCTGTGCCCTCGCGTGCGACCGAAGGCGTCAGCAGGTAGCGGCTGGGCGTGAGCCAGTTGGGGATCGCGAACCTCGCGATCACCGTCTCCCCCGCCTTGAAGGAGCCGCTGGTGCCTCCATGCTGGTCTGTGCGCGCGACGACGATCGTGTGTCCGAGCTCGGTGCGCAGCGTCGCGGCGAACACGGGATCTTCGAGATCCTCGCCGAAGCGGACCTCGAAGCACATCTGCAGTGCGTCCTCCTGGCCGGCGCTCGTCACTCGCGACCCGTCAGGCCCCTCGAACCAGGCATCGGCGATCGCGGTGTCGGCGCCGGTCGGCTCCGCCGCCGGCGCCGCGTGGGGCAGATGCCCGAAGTTGAGCTTGTGGTAGGCGCGCCCGATCTCCCGGGGGTCGCCGATCTGCACCATGTCGCCCCGCTCCATCAGCATCGCGCGGTTGCAGAAGCGCTCGACCGAGTGCATGTCGTGGGAGACGAACACGATCGTCTTGCCTTCGCGTTTGAGACGGAAGAACTCCTCGAAGCACTTCTGCTGGAAGGCCGCGTCGCCGACAGCGAGCACCTCGTCGATCAGCAGGATCTCGGCGTCGACTTGGATCGCGGTCGCGAACGCGAGTCGCACGAGCATCCCCGAGGAGTAGTTCTTGAGCTTGAGGTCGACGAACTCCTCGAGCTCGGCGAAGGCGACGACGTCGTCAAAGCGCGCGCGCGCCTGCTTGCGCGATATTCCGAGCATGATCGCGTTGATCACGACGTTGTCGCGCGCGGTCAGATCCATGTTGAAGCCGACGCCGAGCTCGATGAACGGCGACAGCCGCCCGGCGATCGAGATCCTGCCGGCGTCGACGCCGTAGATCCCGGCGAGGCACTTCAGGAGCGTGCTCTTGCCCGAGCCATTGCGCCCGACGATCCCGAAGAACTCTCCCTGGGCGATCTCCAGCGAGATGTCCTTGACAGCGTGCAGCTCGTCGTATTCGGTCGAGCGAAACGGGTGCAGCGCCCGCTCCTTGAGCGTCGAGTACTGCTGATGGGGCAGCCGGAAGGTCTTGCTGACGTTCTCGACCGAGATCGCCGCGGCAGCGGCGGGCACGGTGGGGGCTGGCGGCATCGCAGCCGGTCGTGGGGTGGTGGTCGGCAAGGGTCAGAGAACGCTAGCAATTGGGGCAGGACGCAGATCAACCCCTTCGCGCTACCTCCAGCGTTACCTGCCCGCGGGGGCAGCGGCTCTGCGTTAACCTTCCCTTAAGAACAAGCCGCTCAAGGCGCAGTTGCGCACAGGTCCAGTAGCCCGAGGGCGATCGGCGCTGCATTTCTCAGCGCTGCAATACGTCACGTGCGAAGTCGACCAGTTTGCCGGCGCGGCGGATCGCGCTGGTTCGGTCTTGGCCAGATACGTTGAGGAAGCTGTAGTGGGCCTTATCCTTGAGCCCGACGAGTCGCTCGAAGTTCTTCGCGGCCGTCTCGCCGCCCGGTGCGATCTGGCACAGGAAGATAGCTGCATCCAGATGATCGGGCCCCCGAGAGCTCTCACCCAGCGTCTTGCAACAGGCGGCATCCGCGGCGGCGATACCGGCCAGCACAGCTAGCCCGGTCGTGACGTTGTGGGATTCCAGCGAGTCCTCGGTCGCGACGAGCTCTGCCACCTCCAAGTACTTCTCCGCGTCTGCGAGCCGCTTGCGTGCGTCGGCCACATCGCATGGGCGCGAACGAAGGTCCCTTGTGCCGCCACGGCTCACCCTGTGCCTCCGAGCAGATCGCGAAGCGGTACGCCGGCGAGATCGATGCCGTCTCGGTGGAGGTCAGCAAGGACGGGTCGGCTCTCGTCTTGCATCTGTCGAACGTCTTGCTCGGTGAAGTCGATGATGCTGGCGCGGTTACCCGTCCACGCGCGGATGGAGTCGCCGATCTCGTGCAGCTGCTCGCTCCATGTCGCGTCTTCGTCGCTTACGCCGGTGGGCCGGAGGAGGAAGATGTCGATGTCGCTGTCGATGTCTCCATCTTGGCGGGCGGCAGACCCGAACATGGATGCGTGTACCGGCGGAGTGCTCCAGCTCGAGAATGTCTGACGCAGACGGTCGAGAAGCTCGGTACGGATCGAGGCCATGGTCTCGACCGTGGGGGCAGCGACGTGCTGCCGATTGAGTGTGTAAAGCGACGCGGGCGGAGCGTCCTGGCGCAGGACTAGCCCCTGGCCCACCAGTCGATCGAGCGCCTTGGCGACCGCAGCCACCGACCCGCGCCGCGCGAGTCGCGCGATTCGTCAACCTGTGAGTGGCTGCGTGGTTTTCGCAAGGACGACCAGGACATCACCATCCACGGTGGGGGCCACGGCACTGTAAGCACGGGACACATTCATATATCCACTATAACAGACATACGTCTATCGTACATTACATTTGTCTGGTTAACGAGACAGCAGTCCCGCGCCTGAAAGCAGAGCTCAGATCCGTTCTGCATTTGCACCACTCTGCTCTCCGCACTTCCACCACTTTTGACCTCCGCGTTTGCGTGACCGGCAAACGCTCAAACCCGCTGCAGCACGTAGACGTCCTGATTCTCCTGGTTGCGCCCGGGGGCGAACTCGAGCACGCGCCAGCGCGGGCAGAGGTGGGTCAACATCCACTCGGGGGAGAGAAACGCGGTGCCCCAGTCGGGGTTGACGACACCCCAGTCGCCCTCCTCGCCGAACTCGGGCGCGTACCAGGAGCCCTGGCGGTAGAGCGCGCCGATGATCTCGTCGACCTGCTCCTCAGAGCGGCCGTGGGCCGCGCTGTGGGCGACCGATGTCAGTCCGTGCGTCGTGCAGACGAGATGGCCTCCGGGCCGGATCACGCGGTGCATCTCCTCGAACCAGCGCAGCCCGAGACCGGGCGCGAAGTGCGACCAGATCGAGATCGCGTAGGTCAGGTCGAGCGAGCCGTCCGCGAGCGGCAGCGGCGGCGTGTTGT
Organism: uncultured Solirubrobacterales bacterium; assembly: GCA_963774785.1. Lineage (GTDB taxonomy): Bacteria > Actinomycetota > Thermoleophilia > Solirubrobacterales > Solirubrobacteraceae > Palsa-744. The sequence goes on from CAVZGH010000001.1 coordinate 813,578, forward strand.
CGTTGACGAAGAACTCAATCCCCGGGAGATTCTCGGTGGCCCACGCGATCGCTGGGGCGTTCGGGTCGCAGCCGTGCCAGGTTGTCTGGGGGTAGGCGGCTTGAAGGGTCCGCGTCACACGGCCGGAGGAGCATCCGAAGTCGAGGCTGTCGCGCACGTCCTGCATATCGACACCGGCGCCAGCGAGCGCATCGACCACGATGTCGGCCTCGTAGAGCCCGCCCGCGGCGGAGAGCGGTCCACGGGCCATCACGTGGATGCCCTCCGGAGGTTGGGCGTCGGTCAGGCCTGTCTTCTCGACCAGGTTCTGCGCGCCGAGCCAGACGCCGAAGGCAAGCAGCACGTGTCGCCTGGCCGCGCCCTCTGGTGCGGCTGCATAGTGCTCCCACGCTCCGGGCGTGTCTCTGATCAACTGCTCGACGGCGGCGACGTCGGTGCCGCTCAGCCGGCGGTAGAGGAGCTCTGTCGCCAAACCCTGCTCGCAGGCCAGCGGCCCCGGCGTGAGCTCTCGCACGAAGCGCGCCGGGTCCGGGGGTGGTGGCGGTGGCTTTGGCTCGGGGACCTCGACGGGCTCCTCGACCGGTGGCGCGGGGGTCTGGACCGCGGCCAGCACGCGCAGCGCCGCTCGCTCCGTCAGCGACCGCAGTGAGCGTCGGTGGCTCGGCTCAGTCACGGCGCGTGAAGCTATCAGTGGCGGCCGTCCAGATACCCTGCGATATTGATAGCCCCATGTCCGAGCGAGCTTTCATTCATCGTTTTTCGCATTCGCCGACTGCATGCGGGGTGTGGGCTTGAGCTTGCGGCGCCGTGCGGGGGCTCCTCGTCTGATCGATTGGACAGGGGAGCGGTGCGTCCCCTGGACGCCCGACGTGCAGGTCGTCTACGAGCACATGCATCGTTATCTGTGGGCAGCCACAGTCGTCGCGGGCCGTCGCGTGTTGGATCTGGGCAGCGGCGAGGGCTTCGGAGCGTCGATCCTGGCCGGCGCCGAGGAGACCGAAGTCGTCGGTATCGATATCGACGCGTGCACCGTCGAGCACGCCCAGCTGAACTGGGGCGGCCCGCGGACTTCATTCAAAGTGGGCGACGCGCTCGATCTCTCCGAGTTCGAGGACGGCTCGTTCGGCGCGGTCGTCGCCTTCGAGGTGATCGAGCACGTCAACGAGCAGGAGCGGGTGCTCGCCGAGGTGGGGCGCGTGCTGGCCGACGATGGAGTGCTGATCGTCTCCACGCCCGATCGCCGGCTCTACAGCGACGCCACTGGGCAGGTCAACCCGTTCCATCAGCACGAGCTGACCTACGAGGAGTTTTCCGGGCTGCTCGAGGAGTCGTTTCCACACGTCGCCTTCTGGGGCCAGCGAACGATCACCGGCTCGCACCTGGGGGCGCTCGTCTGCCCGGCCGACGAGCTCTCAGCCACCGAGTTCTTCATCGAGCGCGCCGGCGATGAATGGCGGATGGCAAGTGAGCCGGCGGCCCTATATCTAGTAGCCATGGCGTCGAAGAGCACGCTGCCGGAAGCCTCCTCCTCATCGGTGCTCGGTGATTGCGATCTCGAACTGGTGCGGGCTGCCGAGGGGAAAGCGGCCGACGCAGCGAAGGCAATCGCCGTCGAACGCGACGCAGGAGCTGAACGTGAGCGAGTCGCTCAAATCACGATGGAACGCGAGCGACGTGAGATTGTGGCCGAGCGGAAGCGCGGTGAGCTGGAACGAGCGCAGAACGATGTGCTGTTGACACAGCGTGATGAGTACGTGCGTCATCGCCAGGCGGAGATCGCCTCGCTCCGAGCGCGTCTCGAGCGCACCGCCTCCGAGCTTGTCGATCTGAGCGAGAGCCTCGAGCAGGCGCGGCGCTTCAACCGCCGGGTCGAGGAGTCCGTGACCTGGCAGACCTTTCAGCGTGTGCGCGGTCGCGTCTTCTCATCCATCGGCGGCGAGACCTCGTTGCTTGCGCGCGGGCTGCGGTTCTCGCTGCGCCTCGCCGGGCGCGTCACGAGCAGGCGGCCGGTGCCCCCGTCGCCGGAGCAAGTGCAGGAGCAGGAGGAACTGGACGCTCTCGCTCAGAGCATTGAGCTCCCGACCTTCGACCAGCCGCGGGTCTCACTGGTGGTCCCGCTGTTCGCCGCGGCCGATCTCACGCGTCGCTGCCTGGAGACGATCCGCGACAACACGATGGCGGTCGGCTACGAGGTGATCCTCGTCGACGACACCGCCGACGCCGAGACCAAACGGCTGCTCGAGCACGTGCACGGGGCGCGCGTGCTCGTCAACGAGCGCAACGAGGGCTATCTGCGCAGCATGAACCGCGGGGCGGCGCTCGCGCGCGGCGAGTGGCTCGTCCTCTGCAACAACGACATCGAGGTGCAGCCCGGCTGGTTGGAGGCGATGCTCGAGTGCGCCGAGTCCGGCGAGTCGGTGGGCATCGTGGCGCCCAAGTTCGTCGCGCCGGATGGATCGCTGAGCGAGGCCGGCGGCATCATCTGGAGTGACGGGACGGGAGCCAATTTTGGCCGCGGCGACGAGCCGGGCAGGTTCCAGTACGAGTATCGGCGCGAGGTTGACTATGGCTCGGCGGCTGCGCTGATGGTCAGGGGCGAGCTATGGACGGAGGTCGGCGGATTCGACGAGCGCTACCTGCCGATGTACTACGAGGACGCCGATCTCTGCTTCGAGGCGCACGAGCGCGGCTGGCGGGTGCTCTACGAGCCGCGGGCCGTCGTCATGCATGTCGAGGGCGGTACGGCCGGAACGGATCTCGACGAGGGGCACAAGCGCCATCAGGAGGCCAACCGTCCCAAGTTCGTGGAGAAGTGGCGCGCGCGCCTGGAGTCCGAGCATCTGCGCTCGGGGGAGGTGCGGGTCCGCCGGGCCGCGGATCGCTACCGGCGCGAGCAGGTGCTGATCGTCGACCACCGGATGCCGATGTGGGACCGGGACGCTGGCTCGCTGCGCATGCTGGAGATCATGCGCTCGCTGCTACGTCTCGGCTACGGCGTGAACTTCCTGCCCAACAACTTCACCCCGATCGAGCCTTACACGGCGGAATTGCAACAGCTCGGCGTCGAGGTGATCTACGGCCAGGTTGACATCCGCGCGGAGCTCGCCGACATGGGCACCCTGCTCACGGCGGTGATCATGTCGCGACCGCATATCGCGGCCAATTGGCTGGACACCGTCCGCGAACTGGCGCCCTCGGCGCTGGCGATCTACGACACCGTGGACCTGCACTGGATGCGCGAGACACGCCGCGCCGCCCTCGATGTGGCTGGTCGGGCGGGGCAGAACGGGGCAATATCCGCGCAGGGAGCGAAGGCGACGGCGCTGCGCGAGCTCGAGCTCGCGATGGTCAGGGCAAGCGATGTCACCGTGACCGTCACCGAGGAGGAGCGGGGGCACGTGCTCGCCGAGGTGCCCGGCGCGCGCGTGACGATCGTCCCCACGATCCACGAGATCGCGTCTGACGTTCCACCCTGTGGCGGCCGCGGCGGCGTGCTGTTCGTCGGCGGCTTCGAGCATCCGCCAAACGCCGACGCCGCGACCTACCTGGTCCGTGAGGTGATGCCCCTCGTCTGGGCTGTGAGACCAGATGTCAAGGTCACGATCGTCGGCTCGCACGCTCCCCGTGAGGTCGAGGCGCTCGCGACCTCACGAGTTGACGTGCGGGGCTGGGTGGCCGAGCTCGAGCCGCTGCTCGATGCGGCACGCGTGCTGGTGGCTCCGGTGCGCTTCGGAGCCGGCATGAAGGGCAAGGTGACCCAGGGCCTGGCCGCGGGGCTGCCGATCGTGACGACCCCGGTCGGGGCGGAAGGCCTCGACGCGAGCGACGGCGAGCAGATGCTCATTGGAGATACGGCCGAGGCGCTGGCTGAGCGAATCTTGCGGGTCATCGAGGACGATGCGCTGTGGCAATCGCTTTCCGAACAGGGTCAAGAGTTGATCACGGCCAAGTGCTCGCGCGAGGTGCTCGACGAGAGATTGCGCGAAACGCTCGCTAGCAGCCATCTCGGTTCGCTGGTGAGGGCGTAGGCTGGTTGCCGAATCGGCTCCTGCCAATGAATATGATGGTCCTCCGCCATGTAAGGACAAGGTATGCGCCGTTTGATCGATCGCGCCCGTAAGAAGGACGTTGAGACTCGAGATGAGGCTGGGCACGAGGGCTGGCTGAGTCTCCCGGATAGCAAGAAAGACGATCCGGTAGTCAAGCCGGCCGCATATTTGCCTATCTATGAACAGCTGCTGTTCCCCTTGCGGGAGCAGCCATTCACCTTGCTGGAGTTGGGAGTGTGGAGCGGGGCCTCGCTTGAGATGTGGCGAGATTCATTCCCGCGGGCCACCATAGTCGGGATCGACCTGGGTCCACCTGAGTTGGAGCTCGGAGACCGTGTGCACGTTATTCGTGGCGACCAGACTGACCGGGGGCTGTTGCAGCAACTGTGCGGACTGCATGCGCCAGCAGGGTTTGATGTGATCATCGACGATGCCTCTCATCTTGGTATCACTACCGCCCGTTCGTTGCAGATCCTTTATGCCCAGTACCTGCGACCCGGCGGCCTGTACTGCATTGAGGACTGGGGCACCGGATATCTGCCAAGTTGGGATGACGGTGGGCCGTTGGACTCGGTCTTGGACATCGCGGAGCTGGACGTAGGCCTTGGAGTCTCTGGGAGCGCCGACGTAGGGCCAGTCTCAATGCCTAGCCATGATCTCGGGATGGTTGGCTTGATCAAGCGTTTAGTTGATCACGCAGCTGGTGGGACCATCGGTTTCGCCCAACCCGAGTTTCTCGGCGAGATTTTAGCGATCGAATCGATGACCGTTTGGGATGGCATAGTGGCCTTACGCAAGCCGACAGCCTGAAACGGCAACCCCGCTGCATCATGGAACGAGTGATCATCGTCGGTAATTGCCAGGCCAAGGCCCTGGAGATGATGTTGAGCACCAACGAGGAGTTCACGAAGCGATTCGAGTTCGTGAGCTTTCCGGCAGTGCACGAGATCCCCGATGAGATGATTCCAGAACTCCATCAGGCGGTCGCGGAAACGGATTTTCTGGTCTGTCAAAGGGTTGACGATGGGTATAGAGATGGTGTGGGCCTCGGTACCAAGACGCTCTCTGGCATCGCATCCAGCGCCATCGTCGTGCGCTGGCCGAGCGTCTATTGGGCCGGATATTTCCCCGACCTCTTTTATTTGCGAGATGCCGCGGGCCAGCCCGTGGTTGACGGCCCGTTCGACTATCACGACCGATCGATCCTGCAGGCCTACGCCGCGGGCCTGGACGTCGCGAGCACGTGCCGATCTCTGGCGGATCCGGATCTCCCTTCCAATGTGGAGGATTGGGCCGCACAGGCAACGGCCGAGTTGGATATCCGCGGTCAGGACTGCGACATTCAGGTCGCGTCATTTATCGCCGCCGGGTTTCGTGAGCAGCTGCTCTTCTTTACGATGAACCATCCCACAAATCGACTACTCGCCTTCATGGCGCAGCAGATCACAGAACAAATCGGTGCCCCGGGTCACGTCGATCGTCGACGGATCCCAGATGAGGTACTCGGATCGACGTTCTATCCATTCCATGCCAACCATGTACGTGCGTTAGAGCTGGAGTTTGGGCCGGAGCTCATAGCTGGGAGCGCGCCGTTCAGGATCCGGGGAGGGACCTATGAGCCGGCGGAGGCTGTGCAGGCATTCTTTGATTACTACATGACAAATCCACAGCTAGTAGATATTAATCGCGAATGACGAGCTGCTAACCGCAGCTATTTGCGGGGAAGGGTCGGTGCGCAAGATTGGCCGAGCCTGCCGATGCTCGCGTAGATGATCTGTGCCCCTGCGCTTGGACTAACGATTACATGTGCGCTTGTAGCGCCTGGTGGGGCCGTTGCATAGATGGTTTGCTCAGTACCCGTTGCCGCCTCCCCGGGTTGAGTTCCGTAAGCCGGGTTACCGCCTGTGAATTGGATTAGTATCGGCGATAGGCTGGCCCCCGTCACTTGCCTGACCGACACTGCCAAAATCTCCCCAGAACACACGGGTACAATCCGCGTGACGCTCACGGTCAAGACTGCGGCTGGGGCTATGCCCCAGCAAGCCGGTATGCCGTTTGACGCAGAATCACACGCAGAGAGCGGGGTTGGACGAGGTGGTTGTTTCACCAGTCGATAGAGATCCCACCCTCTCTCAGCGAATTCGATCTTGCCGTGCGCTGTAAGTACCTGCGAAAGATAGCCGGGCTCGTTCAGAAGTCCGTCTGCTTCGGTAACCAAGAGCCAGTTTATACCGAGTCGGTGAAGTGAGGTAAGCGTCTGATCGCCCGTGGTCGGCAGGCCGCCGTGCAGCTCCATGAGTGGTGTGACCTCATAGTTGAGGTCGTATAGATCTCGACCTCCTGTAAGCCAGGTGCGCTCGTAGGCGGTTGTGGCCATCCGGGCCTTTTGTGGTGATAGTCGGTTAAAGGCTAAGATCGCTTGATGCTCGGGGAGGGCGGCGCTCTCGTAGCTCGATGCACTCCAGTGACCGATCGCAGCGTAAACTGGAGGCTTGTGGAGAGGTACATTCCAGAACTCCGACACTGCCACGGGAAAGGAAGCGATTGCGGCGAGCGCGATACCAACGACGCTCAGCAAGCGACCGCGTTGAACCAAACGTTACACCGGGAGTAAGCATCAAAACGAGGGCTACCGACACAAAGCCGACCGGCAAGAGATAGCGGAGGTAGCGCAAACTCACCCACCAGTAGACAATTGCTGGGATGAGCGCTAGCCACACGACTTTCGTTGCGCGAGTTCGATCGCGTCCCAGCCAACCAAACAGAAGCGCTATTACAATTGCACCCACAAGCACACCGAATGAACCGGGGGAAGCGGCCTCAGCCATCACTTCCGGTTCTATTACTGCCCTCCAGATCGCCGTGATAGGCCCGAAGGAGCCCGGATGAGTCCAGTATGGGAAGTTAAATTCTTCGCTCACAGGAAGCCAGTAAGGGCTGCGGAAGATGCTGTTGTAGGCGGGGAGTACGGGATTGCCGCTGTCGATCCACCGTAGGATGAACGGGGGTAGGGCCGTAATTGCGGCTCCGAGAGCGGAGTACCCGAACCTACGAATTATCGAACGGGATGCTCGTCCTGCAGCTATCCAGCCAAATAGTAGAAACGCGAATAGAGGTATAAGATGTAGCTTGAGCGATGGGCCTGATCCGGCCATGAGCCCGAGTGCGAAGGCAAGGCCGCGTATGTCGCGGCCGGTGTCAGTGCGGAGTGACTCGACTATTGCTATGCAAAACGCAAAAGCGCACAATGCGAGGAGAAGATCGTCGTCGGCGGTGCTCGCTTGCCAGAAGAGATGTGGGGTGAGAACGACAGCGATGGCTGCGAGAGGGCCAAGCGCTCCGTATCGACGACCCCACCACCAGATGGTGCACGCAGCACACATCAGGCCAAGGAGCTGAAGATATCGCCCGACTGCAGTTGCGTTGAAGAGGTGGCCGAGAGTAGCTAGGATCTGAAACCAACCCGTGATCTCGAACTGCACGTGGTTGACGAGTGAACCTATGTGGCCGGTCCTTGCCCAGAATTCGGGCAGGTACGCCTTCCCGTATAGCGCGTCGTACTGGAGCTCGGGCGCGGCCGTGTAGATAGCGGCCCATCCACACGTGAGCAGTATCAAACCTGCGCTGGCCAGGTTCAACGCGGATGCGCTGATCTCTCGTGCGATCGACTCACGTCGTGCCAGGATCCGCTTGCCGAGGCGAACGGAGCCGACCGCTCCAACCAGGACGAAGAGAAGACCGATTGTCCACCACTCTACAAGGTAGAGGCGGCCGAGAGCCACCGTGAGAAGGCTCCAGGGGCCGATGCCTGCAAGCCATGCCACAGGCACGAGCCGTGCGAGGGAGGTTGCACCGAGAAGACGCAGCAGGCGCTCGCCCGTATCCCACAAGGCGGCCATCGTGAGGATCGCGGTGACTATGGCCAGTATCTGTCCACCGGGAATTGCGGTGGCAATAAGGACCGCGCCCAAGTATGCGCCAGGGCCGAAAACTGCCAGCCAACGCCAGCGGCCAGGTGTAGCGATCGCGATGACAGCAACTACAGCCGCGACGAACGCGTTAGCCCATACGTACTTGCGCGCGGCAAGGGCGGTGAAGAAACCGGTCGAGTGGAGCACATGCCAGCCAGATGTCATCTGGGCCACCAGCAGGACGACGCATACAGTTCCTGTAATTAGGACCAACCAGCGGGATGACCGTTCGCGTCGATTGGAAGGAGGGCCGGACACAGCCGTTGGCCCCCCAGCAGAAATGCTTGGTGTGGCCATGCTTACACTAAGTGAGACCTAGAAGGTTTGCGAGGGCTTCGGCGGAGGCACGGTCTCCGGATACGGTTGAATGAAGGGAGGTCCCAGCAACGCACGGTGGCGCATCCTAGCGTACGGACCCGAGCGCGACTGCCGGCGCTGAAGTGGGTGGGATTCGGGCTATCGAGACCATCAAGTAGGAGGCGAGGTCGGTCAGTAAGCGTCGAAGTCCAGGAACTCAAAGCGCACAATCGACGCTGCCCGTGGCTCCGTCTCCAGGCTGCGGTAGATGAGATTCAGCGGTGACTCGCGTAGACGCTCCGGAAGGGCCATGCCGCGAAAGTCGACGAGATCGTTGAGGCCAACGTGCAGGGCAATCGATGCGCGATGGAAGCGGCACGCCGCGCGCACGAGTGCACGTCGCGCGCGATCTGAGACCGGAGACGCAGCGAACACCTTCAAGAGGATGGCCACACGGACACCGTGGCGGCTGTCCCTGCAGCTAATAGCGAGGAAATCATTTGCACGGTGAAGCGCGTATCGTGCGCCGGGCCGGGCCAGGCGCCAGCGTAGCGTCTCCGGCGTCCAGTGACGCGCTTCCCCGGTGGCTGGTCCCACGAGCAGCGGCTCTATGCTCACAGCGAGGCCGTCGCGAGCAAACGCGCCTGAATCGGCCCAGCCGCTGCGGATGCCGCCTCGGGACCCAGGTGTGGGAAGCATCACGCTCGCGGGCAGCGGTGTCAGCAGCTCGAAATCCAAGCGGCGCACGAACCCTGGGGTCGAGTTCGCATTCGCCACGCCCACCAGTGTCTCGACTCCCCGCCGGCGGGCTTCAGCGATCGTCTCGGAGGCGAGACGGACAAACGTACCGCCTCCTCGGGCCCGCTCGTGCACGGCTGTGTTGAGCGACAGCGCGGCGCTGTAGTCGGTGCCACTGCGGGTCATGGCGATCGGGACGAGTGCATAGTGTCCCGCGCGTCCAAGCTCGTCATCGAGGTTCGTCTCGATTACAGAACCGAATGGCGATTGCTCATACAGCCAGTGCAGGTACTCCGGCCGCGAGATGTCGCTGTCTGGGAACACCTCGGCGAGTAGGGTTGCCGTCTGAGTGATTGGGCTCATCGGTGGGTATCCCTTGCCCCAAGCGGAGTGGTCGCTGGATTCTCTGTGGTGGGCTTGGCATGGAAGATGATGTAGCGAAACACCATGAAGTTGATTACGGGCAGTGCGGCCACCATCGCCAGGTAGACGATCTCCGTAGAAACGCCCAGGACCGACGGCAGGAAAGAGGTGCATACGGCTGTCAGCCCATATCCGATGGCAGCGGCGGCCAAGTAGCGACCGGCCTGGTGATGTGTGGGCAGCGCGAACTCCTCGTGATGAATCCACACGAATACCCGGTAGAGATTGAACTGGACTATGAGAGCCACACAAAAGCCGATGGCGAGCGCAATCTGGAAGTCCATGCCGACAACGTCGGCGAGTACGGTGGTTGTGCTCACGTAGACCACTACCACGATCCCACCCGCGAGGATAAAGCGCACTCCTTGACCAAGCAGCCCGGAGTTGGGTGACCGCAGATGCTTGACGGCTGCCAGGATACGCTGACTGTGCCCGCGCGATGCTTCCGGTGATTGCGTCACGTACTCTCCCGGTCTCGCGAGATAAGCGTGCCGCGCTGAGCTTGCGTGGCGGAGGTCACCGCTCGTCGTCTCTGGGCATCGATACTGCGCTCGAGCCGATCCTTGGCAACTCGTATGCATCCAACTCACCGGCAATCTCACCGAGCGTTCGTGCTGCTCCTCCGGCGGCTGCGATCACCAGCTCTAGGCGGGAGAGCGTCGAGCCGCGACGAGTATGCAAGATCCGGCTGGTCAGCCATCCGGCGTGAGGCATCACAAAGAATGGCTCGTCCGGATCGATGTCATATGGATGGCAGTAGCTCCATGGAGCCGAGCGGTTGCCCAGACCGGCGAGCAGGCGACGCGTCAACATGAGCGGCACATAACGCAGATATATACCTCCCAGGAAGGGGACCGACAAGCGGCCGACTCCCCCCACCGGACAGGGCAGCTCGATCAGCCCGTTGTCCCAGCGAAATGGCTCGCGGGGCGCCCGTGGCCACCCATACAGGGGATTGGCGGCGGGCAGTATGCTCGAGGAGTAGGCAAAGCCGGCGCTCGCTATCTGCTCAACGGCCCACTCGGTCTCCGGGGTCAGCGAGAAGATGGGTGCGCGGAAACCACGCACTGGAGCTTGAGCGGCGTCCTGTAGCAACGCCAGGCCCTCCTGGAGCTCCGCTCCAAGACGGGCTGGACCCACGTCACCGAGAGCAACATGACGCAGTCCGTGTAGGCCGATCTCGTGCCCACCTTCGACGACTCGCCGTACCAGGCTTGCGTGACTGCGCGCAATCTCACCGACGATGAAGACGGTGGCCCTGACTCCGCGTTCCTCGATGAACTCCAGGAAACGATGGCTCATCGCCACAAATCGCGCTTCTTGATCGGGAAAGCTACGGCTGTCCTCGAGATCGAAGGTGACGGTTACGGGCATGCGTTGATCTTGCCTACCCGAGTCAATCACGGTCCCCCGGGTGGCCATGCAACGGTATCACCGCAGTGTTTGGCACTATGGTCCGGCTTTGAGCGATCCCCAGCCCTACATCGTCATCGGCGCCGGTCCAACCGCGGTTGCGGCTGCGAAGGCGCTCATAGCGGCCGGTGTGCGGGTCATCGTGCTCGATACCGGACTCTCGCTCGAGCCAGAGCGCGAGGCCGCTCGGCTACGTATGGCCGCCACGACGCCGGAGAGGTGGCAGCCCTCTGACCTGGCGCTCACCCGCTTCTCGGCCAACGGCACCAGTGGGCAGGGCTATAAGCGCCTGTTTGGCTCCGATCTTGCCTTCCGCGATGACGGCGTGCTCCAACTGTCGGCGGTCCCCGGCGTGGGAGCGCGGCCTTCGTACGCCCTTGGAGGCCTCAGCAACGTTTGGGGCGCGGGCCTGCTGCCCTACACAGACAGAGATATCGCCGGCTGGCCGATCGCTGCCGGCGATCTCGCCGACGGCTATCGAGCCGTTCTGGACTTCGTTCCATACGCAGCCGAGGACGACGAGTTGGGCAGGCACTATCCGCTTCTGCGTGCTCCCGATGGACCGCTCATCCGCACGCAGGCAGGCGAAGCGATGCTTGCCCGGCTACGTCGTCACAGTCACGCTCTAGGCGTTGCCGGCTATCGCTTTGGCGCCTCGCGTCTTGCGGTTCGCGTCGGGCACCCTGCGCCATCAAACGGTTGCGTGTACTGCCGGCATTGCCTGGACGGGTGCCCGTACGGCCACATCTATAACGCTGCACAGACGATCGATGAGCTCCGTCGAGAGGGGTTGATCGAGTACCGCTCGGGCCTGCACGTCAACAGGGTGGCAGAGCGTGACGGAGGTGTCTCGATCGAGGCCACTGCGCTCGCAGGTGGGCCCGGTGTCACCCTGCACGCTCCACGTGTGTTCTTGGCTGCAGGGGCCATATCATCCACGGTCATCCTGCAGCGCTCCGGGCTCCTGCCGCCACGAGCCGAGATTGCCGACAGCCAGGCGCTGTATCTGCCGTTTGCATGGGCCGGTCGGGTGGGGCGGACCGGTCGTGAGCCGGGCCATACGCTGGCGCAGGCATCGATCGTGCTCGATGACCCTGAGGTCAGCCCAAATCCAATCCACATCACCCTCTACACCTACAATGACGGGTTGAGCGAGCGAGCCCGGGACTCTCATCCACGCCTCAGTTCGCTGCTCGGTCCAACGCTCGACTCCATTACACGTCGTCTCGCCATCGGTATCTGCTTCTTTCACAGCGACGACTCCGATCGGGTGGCGATCAACTGGGAGCAGAGCAGCGAATCGGGGCGCCTCGATCCTGTGCTCAACCCTGCGACAGGCGTGACCGCCACTCGCTTTCAGCGTGCGCTGCGCCGCTCACTTGGACGTATCGGACTTATGCCGTTGACGCCGCTCGCTGAGGTCGCACCTCCTGGCGGTGGCTATCACTACGGGGCCTCGATTCCTATGTCCTCGAATCCCGGCTTCGGCGAGTGTGACACCCTCGGGCGACCGTTCGCCACGCGGAGCATCCATGTCGTTGACGGGTCGTGCTTTCCGTCGGTGCCTGGTGGTGCGATCACATTCTCGGCGATGGCCAACTCCTATCGGATCGCCACGGCCGCGACGTGTGAGAATCGACCATGATCGCAGTGACCGGCGCAAACGGGTATGTCGGTGGCCGGATCCTCTCCGACCTACGCGCCAGCGGCATCGATGCGATCGCGCTAGTGCGCCGGCCGGCACCCGGAGATGAGCGAGCGCGTCGCTACGCACTCGGGGAGCCTCTTGACCGTTCACTGCTCGCCGGTGTCGAGATGGTGGTCCATGCCGCATACGACACCTCCGCGCAGGGCGAGGACATCCGCGCGGTTAACGTGTCTGGAAGTCTGCCGCTACTCGACGGTCTCGCCGAGCGAGGGGGGCGAATGCTGATGATCTCCTCGCTGTCGGCCTTTGAGGCCGCTCCTTCGCTGTATGGGCGCGCAAAGCTCGAACTGGAGCGTGCCGTGCTTCAACGCGCAGGCATCGTGTTGCGGCCTGGGCTCGTATTCGGTACTGCGGCAGGCGGTCTGTTCGGTGGGATGGTCAGGACGCTTTCGAAGCTCGCGGTGGTGCCGATGATCGGCGGTGGCTGGCAGCGGCTGTTCGTCACGCACGACGAGCATCTGTCCAAGCTTGTCGCTGCGATTGCCTCCAGCGGTGCATCCTCCAGCGGCCCGTTGTTCGCCGCCCATGAGGCTCCTACGACACTGCGCGCGATTGCCGAGCAGATCGTCGAGGCGCACGGGCGTCATCTCAGGGTGGCCCCGATACCACCGCCACTCGTCCAGTTCGCTCTGCGCTGTGCCGAGATAGCCGGTGTGGGGCTGCCGTTTCGTAGTGATAGCCTGCATTCGTTGCTGAACCCGATCCCGCTCGACGAGGTGTCCGCCCTCGCGCGTTCCTCGATCGTTTTTCCACCGCTCGCCGCCGAGTTGTGGCGTGGTTGAACCGCGGCTCAGTTGCCCGTCGATGGCTCGGGCATCTGTCGAGCCCTCGTTTGTTCCTGCTCGGAACGGCTCTGATCTGACCTGATCAGTGCGGATGCCTGATCGCCGTCACTGTCCCCAGCCTCTGGATGCTCGACACGCTGTTGCAGTAGCGCAAGTCGTTGGGCCAAGACAGTGTTCTGATGTGCGAGCCGGGAGATAGTCATCGAGAAGTGCACCAGCATCACCAGCACGAACAGGAACGCGACCGCGAACAGAGCCGAGGGGAGATAGGAGATGCCCGCTGCGTGCGACAGCCTGGTCAGCAGACTGGTCCAGACCGACAGCACCAGGACCGTGATCGCTGCCGCCAACCACAGGATCGCGTAGCGCTCCATCAGGTGCTTGCGCCTGACGAGCTCGAAAATCAGCATGAAGATGATCACGGCCACGGTGATCACCTCGACGCGTTGCTGCGATGCCTTGGACAGGGCAAGGATCGTCATGTGGTCGGCTCCACGACGGAGGCGTCGTTGACCTCGACGGTGGGTCGCGCCCGGAACAACGCCACGAACACTGCCAGCAACACCTTGACCATGTAGTAGACGGACTGCGTGGAGGAGATCGCCGAAGAACCGGTCAGCCGTGGGCGCATCAGCACCGGGATCTCGCAGCTGCCCAGACGGTGGGCGTGCATCAGCAGGATCGCCTCGACCTCGGGGTAGTCGTGTGGGTAGTCGCGTGCGAACAGTTCAATGCCGCGCCGGTCGGTCATACGAAAGCCAGAGGTGGGATCGGTCACACGCCGGCCGGTGATTCGTGAGACCACCTGCGAGAACACGCGGATGCCGACCCGTCGGGTGGCCGAGGACCGATGGCCGTCGCCGTCGGAGTCAAGGAAGCGCGACCCGGTGACCATGTTCGGCTTGGGATCGCTCTGCAGGTGGTCGAGCAGATCGCGGATGTAGCGCGGATCGTGCTGTCCGTCGCCATCGACCTGTACGGCTACCTCGTAGTTGTTCTCAGATGCGTAGATGTAGCCGGTCTGCATGGCCCCCCCGATACCTAGGTTGAACGGCAGGCGCAGCACCGTTGCCCCCGCGGCCGAGGCGCGTTTGGCGGTCGCGTCGGTCGAGCCGTCATCGATGACGAGCACGTCGAAGTCAGGCGCATGCTGGTGGATTGCGCCAATCGTCGCGGTGATCGCGTCGGCCTCGTTGTGCGCGGGAACGATGGCGAGATTACGGTTCATGTCGTCTCAAGTTATCGGCTGGCGGGGATCGTGCACTGAGGCGGGCACCTCGCCTCGCGGGTCAGCTGCGCCGACGGAGCACGACGACATGGTGCAGCGCCAGCACACGTCGCGCCGGACTCAGCATCGACTCGAATGCGCGAAGCACGGGTTCGGCAGAGTTCGGTACGAGCTGGCGGAAGTTCAGGCCACCCGAAAGCAGGTAGCGCAGGTAGTTGCTCAGCGGGAACATCTCCACGAGCTCCAGGTTGGGGAGCTCCCGTTCAAACCGCGCGCGGTCGCGATCAAAGACGATGTAAGAGAGCGCTTGGTTTGCCCCGTACATCGGCCCGGTCGCGTCAGTGGTCCATCCCGGCATGGTCTTGTCGAAGTCCTCGGAAGCAAACATCCGCTTGAAGGCCAACGATGCCACGGGTCCATAGTACGGCTCGATCAGCACAAGGCCGCCGCCGGGCGCTATCACGCGTTCAGCCTCGTTCAGGAACCTCAGCGGGTCGGGGAAGTGATGAAAGCAGTTCTGTCCGTAAAGCGCGCGAACCGAGCCGTCTGCCAAGTCAAGGGCCTGAGCGTCGAGCACAGCATCCAAACCGGGCCCGGGAACGATATCGGTGGCGAGGACATCGGGAAACGTCCCGGCGATCGGCGCGACGCCGGCGCCCAGCTCTATGCGTAGGCCGGGGGTGTCGCCGAACGTGCGGCGATCGACGTCAAGCATCAGTTCGTGGCACTCGCGGAATACAGCGGCGAGCATCGGCTTGCGCCGCAGGACCTCAGCGTGGACCTCGAGACGGTTGGCACCGTCGACATCGAGGTTCTCGGTCTCGGGTAGGGCGAGAATGCGCTGGAGCATGTGCGGTGCATATTCGCACAGGGCGGGGGCGCGTTCGACGCCATGGCAGCGTGCCCTGCCGAACCGAACTATAAGATGCCCAGCTGGACATCATGAGCTTCTTGAGCAGACTACAGGCACGGGCAACTGCAGACCCGAAGAAAGCAGACCCGAAGACAGATATGGACCCCGCACTCAGAGAAGAGATTGATCGCCCGCCTGCGTGGATGTACGCGTGGGAGCTGGGAGAAGGCATCACGACGCCTGTCCTTGGTCCTGAGCTTCCCGACGTTCATCGCACGAGGCTTGGGTTGCTGGAGGTGCCCGTGCGCGAAGCGCTAACGGCTGCGGGGCCTAACGCAAGAGTGATCGACCTGGCGTGCAACGAGGGTTGGTTCTCTCACCGGATGCTCGAGTGGGGAGCCGCCCATGTGCTCGGCGTTGATATCCGCCCTCAGGTGATCCGGCGAGCCGAGCTTCTCCGCGCCTACCTTGGCATTCCGCGCGATCGTCTTGAGTTGAGTTGTGCCGACGTATTCGATCTAAACGTCTCGGAGCTGGGCACGTTTGACGTAGTCTTGTGCCTTGGGCTCGTCTACCACCTTGAGAATCCGGTCGGCGCACTGCGCATAGCTCGCGCCCTCACCAGTGGGATATGCGTAATCGAGTCCCAGCTGACCAGGCAAAACGAGCCGATCATGTTGGGCAATGGCCGGAGCGATATATACGAAGAGAGCCCGGCCAGCTATGGTGCGCGTGTCGAGACCGACTGGGAAAGCAACATGCTCGCCTCAGCGGGCGGCGTGGTCTCCCTGACCCCCAACCGCGCCGCCTTGTTGCAGGCGGCTGGTGCCGCCGGCTTTGCAAAGCTTGAAGTGGCCCAGGCATCCCCAGAGCACAACCGCCAGTATGTTCTTGGAGACCGTGCCGTCTTGCTCGCATGGCCAACGGAACGCAGCGCCAACTCGTCGCCACAGATTAAGTGCCTCTGACAGGAATGGGCTTCGGGCGCAGAGCGATATATGAGTAAATGATCGTGGTAGTGCTTTATCGCGGGCTACCGACACTTGAAGCGAAACTTTTGGAATCCTGGTAGTCACGTGAGCTGGCCCACTCATAGAGGCGGTAGTCGAGTTCATTCTCTTCTATGTAGCGTCGATAGAGGTCAGATCCCAACTGTCTCTCGACGGCATATAGTCGCTCGCCAAGATCTCTGGGCCTGTCGGGCGTAGCGTTTTCGATGACGGTTGAAGTAGGTAGGTGCAGATCGATGGCCGCCGCTGCCCGACCCAGCCTGCCCATTGCGGCGTCGAACAGATCCACGGTTCCTAAACAAGCGGCATCTGACAGATAATCGATCGCATGCTGAAGATCGTTCTTAGTCGCGATTGCGTGGAATATATGGCCGTTTCGGAACGAAGCCGGAGACAGGTGGATAACCTGATAGTTGGTAATCACCATGCCGCCAAGTGTCTTGTTGTTCAAGCACCAGAGGACGAACTGTGAAAAGCTCGTGCGTTGGGCGACGGTTCCGGTATGGACACCTTCAGGGTGGCGCCGAAGGTAGCTGTAAACCGAGAAGGCTCGATCCAGCGGGTGGCGGATGAGGACGACGGGCAGCACGCGCACGTTTGGCGGCGCCGGCGGCCGCAAGAGGTGGGATGAGATGGCAAATATCTCCGGGCGATCCCTGACGAACGTCGCAAGGTCGCCCGGGCGTAGAAGCGAGGTTGGCGTGGGCCCCTCCAGAGACGCCCAGCCATCGCCAAAGGCCATGCGCAGCAGTCGGTTGACCGACGAGCCCGCGTTCTTGAAGATGTGGTAGTGAACGATAACCGTTCCGTTCTTGAAGATGTGGTAGTGAACGATAACCGTTCGTAGGTTCTCCTGCTGCCGATACGTAGCTTCTAGAGTACCTCGTAGGCGGCCCGAACCTGCGGAGCCCGTGGCATTAGACTGCTCACCGTCCCACTCCGTCAGGTGCGCCGTCTCTGTGCGGCGTCGAAAGATCACGCTTCGACCTCGACGAGCATCATGTTGGCACAAGCCGCAAGCGGACTTTGATCGAGGTCATCGATTACTACATAGCATTGTAAACGTAAAGATCTATAAGACTGTTAGTTACGCGAATTAAAATCAGTGGAAGCTGCGTCGGGCGGCTCACGATGCTACACGTTCCGCCCCCGATTCCGCAGGGGTCGATCAGGGGGCTCATAGTCTTTGGTCTCGGTCGATCTCCGGACTACCTGCACGCAGCGTCCGAGCCAGCCGCAGCACCTGCTCCGGGTAGCGGTACGAGGTCACGACATAGACGACGCTCACCAGACGACCCATCCCGCCATTACCCTTCAGTGAAGGGTGACCGTGGGAGCCACTTTTTGAGTTTGAGCTTTGGTATCGGCAGGCGCTCGATCGAGCATGGTGCTGCTGTGCTACAGGTTGGATCTTCTCCTTTTGGTATCGGGGCGACTAGCGCGTAAAGGATGCTTCCGCTCCGGGCGATCTGCAGGACTTCATATTCCGCCGGTGCGGAGGAGGAAAGGCGGCCACTCGCGGTGTCAAAGCGCCTCACCGAGATTGTGTTGACGTAGCATTCCGACTCCAGCTGCGTGTACCACACGAGTTCTCCTTCGGCAGATGGATACGAGGGGACGCTGCCGTCGATCCCGTTCATGCACACGTCGCCATGGAAGCCCGAGCCGGCGAGGACGCTCGTACCGGTGGCGAGGCGGTCCGCACGCACTTCCCAGCCTCCACCGGTGCTGAGTACCCCAGGCCCGTCGATCTTCCACAGGAAGGACACGAGATCTGGGCCCAGGTTGACGCTCTCGATCGCTCCCTCGGTGATGTCTCCTTTGATGCTGTTGGGGAGGCATTCTGTTTTGCTTTCGCGTATCCGTCGACCGTCCTCACCTTTTTCTGGGGGACAAGGTTGTCCCGTCGGTGTCGCGCCATGGCGCAGCACCCGCAGCTTGTGTGTACGTCCGGCCCAGAGCAGCAGCTGGGCGACATCGGCGTGGTGGCGCGGGTCGTACCGCGCGAAGGCGATGTCGCCGTCCCACATCGACGGCGTCGTGTCCGAGGTGTCGGCCGGATGCGGGATCGCGGGAGTCCTTTCGAGTTCGCTTGCTAGGTTCAGGACGTGCACCCTGCAGCCGACCCCTTCCAGCTCCAGAAAGAGGTCCGCTTCGTAGCGCGGAGTCTTCACGCAGCGCGAGAACGTCGCGACCACTTCGCCGGACGCGTTCGTGCCGAGGTCCACGTCGAACGGCTGCGCACGAGGCGCCAGACGCAGGGCTTTGACCGTGCCTTCGTGGTAGGCGTCCAGTCCCCAGCCCCCGCTCACCGGTGCGCTCCACACGACCCAGCCACCGTACGCCCCGATCGGCGCACGCACCGTCACCGACGCCAGTGTCTGCGGGGTCGCGGACGCGGCCTGAGCGCCGCACAGCGCCACTGCAGTCGCCATCCCGACCGCGACTGCCCCCCGCAGCGATTGCTTGATCCCCCTCATGCCGCTCATCCCCCCTCCTAACCATGTAGATATCCGGGAGTTGCGCAGAAGACGAATCGGCGTTGACGGCTGTCATTCCTGGCCTGGCACGAACCAGCTCGTGCGGTGGGTCATCAGCTCGGCGGCTCGAGCCCCCGGACGAGCTCCGCCGGGTCAACCCCCAGTCCCACCGCCAGCTTGAGCAGGTTGTGCAGGCTCAAGTTGCGCCGGCCTCGCTCAACCTGCCCGAGGAAGGTCCAGTGTACGCCGGTCTGATGGGGCCGGTCCGCAACAGATCGGTTCGGGTGAAGGCCCTAATGCGGCTACTGAAGCGGCGAGTGCTCTCAATGCGACCACTGCGACCCTGAATGGCGCAGTTGACCCACTCGGTACTGCCACCACCTATCACTTCGAATACGGACCGACCACGTCTTACGGCATCTCAGTCCCTGTAGGCGGCGCAAGCGCCGGGTCGGGTGAAAGTCTCCTTGCGGAGAGCGCCGGTATTTCTGGTCTACAGCCAGCGACGCTATATCATTATCGAATAGTTGCTACAAGCAGCGGCGGCACCACCTATGGCGTTGATCGAGAGTTCACCACGACTACCTGGGGAATCGAAACGACAGTAAATGCGGCTGAGACAAATAATCGACTAACTGGTGTGTCGTGTGCTTCAGCGACGTTCTGTTTCGCTACGGCGTATGAGCTGTATGAAGGCGTCAGCTATGCCTATGGTGAGAGCTGGAATGGGAGCACTTGGACCGCGCGCTACGGGGTTGAAGGTCCGGAAGGTGATGAGAGGATCCAGCTGAATAGTGTGTCTTGTATCTCGGCGACGTCTTGCACGGCGGTCGGCGAGCTGACTGAAGCGAGTGGGCATGTGGTGACGGTCGCGGAGTACTGGAACGGCACAAAATGGACACGACAAACGACTCCAAATGACCCCAGCGCTAGCGAAAATGAGCTAGCTGGGGTCTCATGCGCTTCGGTATGCACCGGTGTTGGAAGTTTTACAAATAGCACCGGTTTATGGACCCTTGCGGAGCACTACCAATGAGCACCTGTATGCAGTCATGAAGCTGCAGATCGCGATCGCGCGCTCCATGCCGGGCATGAACGAGATGTCTGAGATGACCGCAAGACGATCGACGCCGGGTTGTGATGCGTCGTTTGATTGGCTCCACTCGTCGAGCGGTGGGGTGGCTGGGGTTGGTGTTGGAGGATCGCTGTTTGAACGGTGAGCAGCGGCGTGGCGTGCTCGGGCCCGCGCACCGGTGGTGGCGGCCCCGACCGATGATTACCGTCGGTACTGGTCGGCTTGCGATTGGAGCGCGCTCGGGTGAGGAGTGGACCGCGTCGCCCGAGTGGAAGCATGGGTTGATCGAAGATGTCCTCGCCAGGTGGATACCCGACGGCGGAGTCGTGTTGGAGATCGGGCCGGGCGCAGGCGTTGGTCGCGGGTTCTCACTGCGCGTGCGTCTCGGCTCGCTCGCGGATGTGAGCGAACGGCGGCTGGAGCTGTGTCGAGAGCGTTTCGAGGGTGACGCACGCACCCAGTACGTTCTCTGCGCCGGGAGCGATCTGCCGGGTGTGCAGGACGGCTCGATCGAGGCTGTGTGGTCGTTCGATGTTCGTTCACGTCGCGCCGAACGATCAGGCGACCTATCTCGGGGAGATCGCGTGGGTGCTCGCGCCTGGCGGGACGGCGGTCCTGCGCCACGCGGACGGACGTAACCGTGGCCGGCTGCCGTCGCGGTCGGGGTGGCGCTCGCCGATGTCTCGCAGACTGTTCGCAACACTCGCGGCCGAGCACGGCTGGGGGTTGAGTGCCAGTTTGACTCCTGGGGACCCGACGGACGCTACGACCTGGGTGCGTACGGGGACGCCATCACAGCGTGCAAACGCTGAACGCCGTCGGGGCCGATACTGTGCTCCGCAATGCTGGAGCCTTCGAGCCCTCGCCGGGGCCGGAGATACCATTGAGCGATGTCCCCGCAGTCGAAGTCGGATCTGGCTCGCGAGCACTTCACGAGGGCTCACGGGGCGTTTGAGGCTGGAGATCTGGTGGTCGGCGTCACGTTCCTGTATCTCGCCGCCGAGGCGGCGATCGTCGCGTTGTCCGAGCTGAACGGCATCGCGACCGAACGCCAACACTGGCGTAAGGCGCAGGCGGCCACCGAACTACAGACGCGCGGCATCTTGGCAACGGACTTGAGTCCAGTTATGGAGCTGTTGAATCAGGCGCGCAAGGATGTCGCTTATGAGGGCGAGGATCCAGACTTTGGCAGCTGGAGCTCAGAGGATCTCCTAAGTGCTGTCGAGGGTGTTGTAGCCAGGGCGGAGGAAGAGGCGCGCACATGAGCTCTGTGGACATAGTCACCGGCGTTACCGCCGATGTTCCCTGGGGTACACGACTGCGCAAGGATCGTCTCCGTGCATCCGCGCTGCAGACCCCTGCCCAGAGGCAGGCCACCGAGACGATCCTCCAGCGTGCGCTCGCCGTGGACGCGGAGGCGGTGGTGCTCACCGGTTCCACGGTGCGCGCGCGGCGGACGGCGAGCAGCGATTTGGATTTCATGATCGTCGGCGAGCGGCCCGGCTTGGGCGGTGTTGACGAAGACGTTGACGTGTACGCGGCCGGAGCAGAGGCCTTTTGGGAGCGGCTCGTCGCCGGCGATGACTACATCCAGTGGACGCTTCGCTTCGGTTGCGTATTGCACGACGATGGGATCCTCCAGGAAGCGAGCCGCTACATCGAGGAGCACGGTCTCGAGCCATCTGCCGAGCGCAAGCTCGTCCAGTCCCGTCGTGGGCTCAACCTTGCCCGGCTCGTGCTCGAGAGCGGCGACCTCGAAGCGGCGCGTGAGCAGTCGCGTGCGGCGCTCACCACCGTCGCGCGGTGGCTGTTGATCGCAAACGGGGTTTTCCCGCTCGCCCGCGACGAGCTCTCCGACCAAGTGCTTGAGCTTGGGTACTTCGACCTCGCCGCCGCGCTCGACCGGCTGATCCACGTCCAGCCCTGCCGCGATGAGTTGCTCACCGGTCTGGGGGTCGGCGAGAAACTGGTAAGTGGTGAGTCACGATCGACAAAGTGCTCATCCCATGTTCAGAAGGGTAAATGACCTGCGGGTCCATTCCTCTGTGTTCCTCGGGGATGAGCATCTTCTGGACCTGCAAGGACATCCTCACCCTCGAGCGCCACGGCGCCAGAACCCTCCCCGGCCTCCGCGAGCGCATCCTACAACGCCTCCTCACCCTCACAGCAGCCATCACCCTCAACCACCAACTCGGCCGACCCAGCCGCGCCCTCGTCAACTACACCGCCTAAACCCCGCAGAATCAATCATCTAGTCCCAGCATAAGATTTGTATAGCTTTGGAGCAGGATTTACGGAAAGTGACAGGACCTCACAGGAATCTGTGATGTGTAGTACATCTACCCCAACCCCCGCACCCGCGTCCTCACCAGCACGAACACCGCCCGGAACCCATCTCGCCACGTGATGTTCTTGCCCTCCGCGTAGGTCCGCCCGTAGTAGGCGATCGGCATCTCGTAGATCCGCAGCCCGCGACGGCAGATCTCGCCGGTGATCTCGGGCTCGATGCCGAAGTGGTTCTCCGTCAGGTGGAGCTGCGCGAGGGCATCGCGGCGGAAGGCCTTGTAGCCCGTCTCCATGTCGGTGATCGTCGTGTTGTAGAGCAGTCCCGTCAGCAGGGAGAGGAAGCGATTGCCGACGAGGTGCCAGAACAGGTAGGCGCGCTGGGGACGTCCGCCGGAGAGGCGCGAGCCGTAGACGACGTCGGCGATCTGGCGCTGGATCGGCTCGATCAGCGCCGGCACATCGCCCGGGTCGTACTCCATGTCGGCGTCCTGGATCACCACGATCTCCCCCCGGCAGTGGGGGATCCCGTGGCGCAAGGCCGAGCCCTTGCCGCCGTTGGGCTTGCCCAGCAGGCGCACGCGCTCGTTCTCCCGCGCGTGCGCGGCGACGAGCTCGGCGGTGGCGTCGGTCGAGCCGTCATCGACGACGATCGCCTCGTAGTCGAGACCGAGCGCGGCGATCCGATCGAGCACCTCGGCGATCGTCCGCGCCTCGTTGTAGGCGGGGATCAGGAACGTGATTTCCATCGCGCGCGGGATCCTATGCGACGGCTGTTCGATGCCCATTCGAGGCCATTCGATGACCATTCGATGCCCATTCGTTGACGGCGTCTGCGGGGCCGGATGGAGATTGGAGCCGCCCCTGCCCGCTGCCATAATCCGCCGATCAGCCCGCGTCCGCCGCTCTCCAGCTTCGTGTTCCCGGCTCTCAACGCGCGAGGACACAGAAAAGACAGGAACGAATGCCCGTAGCGATAGTGACAGGATCGGGAGGACTGGTCGGCTCGGAGTCGGTGCGCCACTTCGTCGAGGAGGACGGCTATGACGTCGTCGGCCTGGAGAACGACATGCGCGCAACGTTCTTCGGCGCGGACGCCTCGACCGCGCACACCACGAGCGCGCTGCGCGAGCGCTACCCCGAGGAGTTCCGCTCGCTCGAGCTCGACGTTCGCGACGCCGACGGCGTGGCGCGGGTCTTCGCCGAGCACGGGAGCGCGATCGAGCTCGTGATCCACGCCGCGGCGCAGCCCTCGCACGACTGGGCGGCGCGGGACCCGAGGACCGATTTCGCCGTGAACGCCGGCGGCACGCTCAACCTGCTCGAGGCCACGCGCAAGCACGCCCCGGGAGCGACGTTCGTGTTTTGCTCGACGAACAAGGTCTACGGCGACCTGCCCAACCGATTGCCGCTCGTGGAGCTGCCGCAGCGCCTCGAGCTCCCCGAGGACCACCCCTATTACAAGGGCATCGACACGACGATGTCGATCGACCGGAGCACCCATTCGCTGTTCGGGGTCTCGAAGGCCTCCGCCGACCTGCTCGTGCAGGAGTACGGCCGCTACTTCGAGCTGCCGACGGTCTGCTTCAGGGGCGGCTGCCTGACCGGCCCGAACCACGCGGGGACGCGGCTGCATGGGTTTCTGTCATACCTGATGCGCTGCACGATGACCGGCGAGCCGTACACGGTCTTCGGCTATGGCGGCAAGCAGGTGCGCGACAACATCCACGCCGCCGACCTCGTCGCCGCGTTCGCGGCCTTCCACCGCGCGCCGCGCGCGGCCGCCGTCTACAACATCGGCGGTGGGCGCGAGAGCAACTGCTCGATGCTCGAGGCGATCGAGCTGTGCGAGCGGATCGCCGGGCGCGAGCTGCGCTGGAGCCTCGGCGAGCAGCCGCGGATCGGGGACCATCGCTGGTGGATCGGGGATCTGGGACCGTTCAGGGACGACTACCCCGAGTGGGGGCTCACCCGCGATGTCGAGGGCATTCTCAGAGAGATCCACGACCGCAACGCCGAGCGCTGGGTCGCGGCCGCCTGATCCCGCGGCCCCGATCCCGCGGCCCTGATCCCGCGGCCGATCCGATCCCTGCCCACCGATCGCGGCCGCTCCCGCTCTGATCGCGCGCGCCTGTCGGGGCCGGCTCCGGCGGCGCGCTGGCGCTACCGCGCTGGCGATAGGCTCCCGCGACGATGCGGACGATCGCGACGACCCTGCCCGGCCTGACGATCCTCGAGCCGAGCGTGTTTGCGGACGAGCGCGGCTTCTTCTGCGAGACCTACCGCCGCGAGTGGCACGCCGCGGCGGGGATCCCGGCGGCGGAGGAGTTCGTCCAGGACAACCACTCTCGCTCGAGCAGGGGCGTCGTGCGGGGCATGCACTTCCACATCGGCGAAGGCGTGGCGAAGCTCGTGCGCTGCGCGCGCGGGAAGATCGTCAACGTGAACGTCAACCTGCGCCGGGGCTCGCCGACGTATGGCAGGTGGGAGGGGGTGGAGCTCGACGACGAGAACATGCGCGTCCTCTACGTCCCCGTCGGTTTCGCCCACGGCTTCTGCGTGCTGAGCGAGACCGCCGACGTGCTGTACAAGCAGACCGCCTACTACGACCCCGCGGTCGAGCGCGGGATCGCCTGGGATGACCCCGAGATCGGGATCGAGTGGCCGCTGCCGGCCGATGAGCTGATCGTCTCCGCCCGCGACCGCGAGGCGCCGAGGCTCGCCGAGGTCGCGGCCGAGCTGCCGTTTCGCTACTGACCGGCCGGGGCGGCCGGCTGATCGTGGGGCGCCGTCTTTCGGTCCACCGCTGCATCTCCCGGCCCGGCTCGGTCCCCGGCCCGGCCGCGGTGAGCTTCCCGCTTGATGGGCCACTGGCCGTGTCTACCCTAAGGAGCGCGTGCTTTTTGCCGATAGATCAAGTGTCTTGATTCTTCGCTTCCCGCTCCGCGCCCCGAAGCGCCTACCGCCGCTTCCTCGCACTCCGCTCCGGCGGGCGCTGACGCGTCTGTCGGCCGCCGCGATGCTGACGGCCTGCGCGTTCGCCGGCTCGACGGCCGGAGCGACGACGGTCCTGCTCGCCGCCCCCGTGCCCGCGCAGGCGGCCGAAGCGGGCGTGAACCTGAACAGCCTCGAACCGGCGGCGGTCGTCCAGGCGAGTGCGCTGGGCGTGCACTGGGTGCGCGTGTTCGCGCCCTGGCCCGACCTCGAACCCGCCCCGGGCGTGCACTCCGCCTACTGGTTCGGCCAGTACGGCCGCCTGCTGGGCTCGCTGCCGAAGGGCATGCACGCGATCGTCTCGTTCGTCGATGCGCCCTCCTGGGAGAGCGGCTCGAACGCCCCGAACGCGCCCCCGAGCAACCCCGCCGACTACGCGAACATCCTGCACTTCATCGCCGCGCAGTGGAAGGGGAAGGTCGCGGCGTACGAAGTATGGAACGAGGAGGACGCGCCGCTGTGGTGGGCCGGCGCGCCCGACCCGGCGGCGTACACGCGCCTGCTGCAGGCCGCGTACCCGGCCGTGAAGTCGGCCGACCCGGCGGCGAAGGTCGTGCTGGGAGGGCTGACGGGCAACGACTACGACTTCCTCGCGGGCGTCTACCAAGCGGGCGGGAAGGGCTATTTCGACGCGATCGGCGTGCATACGGACACCGCCTGCGACGTCAACTCGCCGTTTGCGTTTCTGCGCGATGACGACGGGCAGATCGACGGAGACTCGTTCATCGGCTACAGGGAAGTGCACGCGACCGAGGTCGCCAACGGCGACGATGTGCCGATCTGGATGACCGAGATGAGCTGGCGGACGACGAGCGCGGAGTGCGGCGAAGGCGCGTTCGCCGGGCAGAAGCCCGAGGGCGTGAGCGAAGCCCAGCAGGCGACATATCTGACCGAGGCCTACCACTGCCTCGCGCAGGCGCCGTATGTGAAGCTCGGCCTGTGGTACCCGATCGAGGACGAAGGCGCGGTCGTCTCGGGCCTCGAGCGCGCGAACCGCTCGCACAAGCCCTCGTACGCGGCGATGCGCGCGTATGTCAGGCACGGCGACCGCATGCGGGGCGCGTGCGGTGATTTCAGCGGTCCGAAGATCAGTGTCCAAACCCCCTCGAGCGGCGATCGCTACAGCGGCCATCTGTGGATCAGGGTGAAGGCCAGCGACAGCGTCGGAATCGAGAGCATCCGCCTGCTGTACGACGGCCATTCGATCCGCAATTTCGACCCGTTCGTGGAAGGGAAGGGCTACCCGCGGACGGTGCTCGCCCAGATCCATTGGATGGGCGCGCGACACCTCTCAATCGGCCATCACACGCTGGAGATCCTCGCCTACGACAAGCTCAAAAACGTGACGCGCAGGGACGTCACGATCGTGCATCTGCCCGAAGGCTCTCCTCACCACCCATAGCAGCGCAGCTCGCACGGCCGTCCCTCGACGGCCACGGCGGCGGTCGCATCCAGACCGACATCCAGCTCAGTCGTCCAGAGTTCCTCGAATGGAGTGCCGCTTGACTTTGCAAGTCCGATCCCGCGGCACTTGACCACGGCCTCGTTCGCGACCCAGACACGCAGAAGCTCGGCCGTGTAGCGATCACGTGCACGCTCGATATCGACGCCGACCTCGCGCCCGGCGGTCACCGCGACGAGCGCGAGCCCACCGGAGTGCGAGAGGTTGAAGCGCAGGTCCCCCGCGTCCGTTTCCTCACGGGCCAGCGCTGGCTTCCCGTGCGAGCCGAGCGCGAAGCGCAGCTCGCGCGGATCGCGCTCGAGATAGCGCCCGAGCAGCGCCCTTAACAGGCCCCGCGAGCGCGCCCAGAGGACCCGCTTGCGCGCTGGCACGATCCGTGCCGCGCGGATGAGCTCATCCGCGCGGAGCAGATCCTCGAGCCCGTCCTCGATCGCCGCCAGGTCGGCCTTCCATACATCTATTACGCCCGCGCGCGCGAGCGTAAGGCGGCCCGGCGCCCAGGATCGCGGCGGAGCGTCCACCCGTGCATTATCCGACCCTGCACTCGGTCGCGGCCGACTTGGCATCCTGTAGGGCGATGAGCGGAAGACTGGAGCGCCTGCGCGAGCGCACGAACGGCTACACCGTGACGCCCGAGCAGTACGTCCGCGTCGCCTATGTCGCGCTGGGCGCGCTGACGCTGATCGTGCTGACCGGCGCCGCGGTCCGCCTGACCGGGTCGGGCCTCGGCTGTCCGACGTGGCCGAAGTGCTACGGGAACGTGTATCCGCCGCTGAACACGCACGCGGTGATCGAGTTCTCCAACAGGATGATCACCGTCCCCGTGTCGATCGCGGCGGGCCTCGCCTGGCTGTGCGCGTGGCGCAGGCGGCCGTACCGCCGCGACCTCGTGTGGCTGGGGGCGCTCCTGCCGCTGGGCGTCGTCGCGCAGGCGGTGCTCGGCGGCTTCACCGTCAAAGGCGCGCTCGACTACGGCTGGGTGATGGGCCACTTCGCCCTGTCGATGCTGATCCTCGTCGCCGCCGTCGTGCTCGTCTGGCGGGCCTCCCACGAGCCCGGCGCGCCACGCGAAAACCCGCTCGACCGCGGGCTCGTGTTGTACGTGCGGGGCCTCGTCGGTCTGGGCGCGCTGACGATCTTCGCGGGCACCGCCGCGACGGCCGCGGGCCCGCACGCGGGTGGGGAGCCGGGGCAGAAGATCAACCGCCTCGACTTCGACGGGCGCGGGACGATGGACTTCGTGATCCATCGCCACGCCGAGATCGCCTTCGTCTTCAGCCTCGCGGCCGTCGCCGCATGGTTCCTCGCGCGCCGTCGCGAGGCCGGCCCGGCGGTGCGGCGCCCGCTGACGGTGCTGTGCGTGCTGCTCGCCCTGCAGGGCGTGGTGGGGCTGGATCAGTACGAGACGCACCTGCCGACGGAGCTGGTCTGGGTGCACGTCGCGCTGGCGTCGCTCACGTGGCTGTCAACCCTCTGGGCGGCCTGCGCCGCGGGCCGCCCGGCGCCCCGAGTGGCGTCTTCGGCCGAGCAGCATGCGCCGCCGCCGGCGCGCGTCTCGGTCTGAGCGTGGCCCGAGCGTAATGGCCTTGGGCGGGGCCTTGGGCCTCGTGGGGGCGGCCGGCTCTCAGGGCGCCGTCCGCGGGTTTCAGGGCGCCGTCCGCGACTCTCAGGGCGTGGTCCGCGGGTTTGGGGGCGCGGTCCGCGGGTCTCCGCGCCCGAAGTTCCCCGTAAATTAGGGCTTCTATCGGCCGTGGATCGACCGAGGGGGCGGGTAATCGTCCTAACCAGCGGTTAGCCTGACCGAAGAACGACACTCGAGAAGGGAGTGCCATGACCAAGAACGAGCTAGCCGAGCAGGTCGCATCGAGTACTGGACTGGCTGCCAGTCAGGCCCGCGAGGCGCTGGAGGCGGCGATCGAGACGATCGCCAAGGAGCTGGAGGCGGGGGGCGAGGTTGCGCTCGCCGGCTTTGGAAAGTTCAGCGTCAGCCAGCGTGCCGCAAGGCAGGGACGTAACCCGTCCACCGGCGAGACGATCAATATCGCGGCCAGCAAGGCGGCGAAATTCTCGGCGGCGAGCGCGCTGAAGAAGCGCCTCAACTAGATCGCACCCGCGCGTCGTTCGGTGCGTCACCGGCCCGCCTCCGGGCCGGTGCGCACTGGGCCCGCGGTCGCGACTGCACCGCAACCGGCGTGGGCCCGCGGTCCTCGGCGGAGGATCGATAGGATGCCGCCAGCACATGACGGCTGACGGAGGAAACCGATGAGCAACGCCCCCGGCTGGGGCTCTTGGAGCTTCAGCCCGATCGTGATCCTCGCGCTGCTCGGCGCGGGCTACGTCTACTGGCGCATGTACACGCGCGCCGCGACCCGCTCGAACAAGGGGCCCGGCATCGGCCACTGGCTCCCGTATGCCTGCGGCCTCGTGACGATCGCGATCGCCCTGCTCTCGCCGCTGGATCCGATCGGCGACGAATACCTGCTCTCGGCGCACATGATGCAGCACGTGCTCCTCTCCGACATCGCCCCGGCGCTGCTCGTCCTCGGCCTGCGCTCCCCCGTCCTGCCGCTCGGCCTCTCGCGCCGCGCGCTGACGGCGGTCGCCCCGGGACGCCCCTCCGGCCGCTGGCTCGCACGCCTGACCTCGCCCTGGGTTGCGATCCCGCTGTGGATGCTCGCCACCTGGGTCTGGGCGATTCCGAGCATCTTCGACTACACCGCCCAGCATCCGGTCGTCCACGCCTTCGAGCACGCGACGCTCTTCTACACGGGCCTGGCGATGTGGTGGCTGATCATCGATCCGCTCCCGCGCGCCCGCCTGCGCCCCAACGGCGAGCGTCTCGCGCTGCTCGGCTTCACCCGTCTCGCCAGCGCCTGCGTGTGCCTGCCGCTGACATGGCTGTCGGTGACCAGTACCCCCTCTACGCGAGCGCCCCCCGCGCTTATGGCCTCTCGGCGATCAACGACCAGCACCTCGCCGGCGCCGCGATGTGCTTCGCCGAGTTCCTCGTCTTCGGCATCGCCTTCGCCGCCGTCTTCATCACGATGTTGGGCCGCGATGACTCCAGGGTTACTTTGGCCGAGTACGCAGCGGCCGGTTCGCCCGACCATCTGCCCACTTAGCAGCGCTTCTTAGCAGCGCTTCTCAACCACAACCCGTGTTGTTGCCGCAGGAGCTGCACGTGTAGCAGGAGCCTGTGCGCTGCATCATCCCCCCGCACTGGCTGCAGGCCGGGCCGAGGTCGAGGCCCTGTAGGCGAGCCGGGACGACCGGGGGGGTGTCCGTGAGCGCGGCCGTGGGGGCGCTGGAGCCGCCGCCGTTGCCGCCGGATGCCTTGGGCGCGCTCGAAGCGCCTGAGCCGTCCGAGCCGTTGGGGGTGGCGCTGGCAGGCGCGTCGGCGCCGCTGTCGCTGGGGGCGCTGGGCCCGGCGGTGTCGGAGGCGGTGACCGACTGGGCGGTGTCCTGGGACGCCGCGCGGGCGCGGACGGCGGGGGTGAGGATGCCGAGCTCCTCCTGGATGTCGGTGTCGAGGAAGCGCGAGGCGAGCCAGCGCATGATGTAGTCGGGCATCGACTTCGCGAAGGGGATCTCCGGGTTGGTGGTGATCCCCTCGGGGTCGAAGCGCATGTAGCAGAACTTCTGCACGAGGGTCTCCAACGGCACCCCGTACTGGAGCGCGATCGAGATCGCGGTGGCGTAGGAGTTCATCATCCCGCGCAGCGTCGAGCCCTCCTTGCCGATGTCGGTCAGGAAGATCTCCCCGACCGAGCCGTCCTCGTACATGCCCGCGGTGATGTAACCCTCGTGGCCGCCGATCGAGAACTTGTGCGTGATCGACTGGCGCTCGCGCGGCATCCGCTTGCGCTTCGGGCCGACCTCCTTCAGCGCCTGTGCCACGGCCGCTTCGACGAGCGCGTCAACGTCCTCCGCGGAGGCGCCCTTCGCGTCCTGTCCCTGCTGCGCGTCGGTGCGCAGCGCCTGCGCGGTCTTCGAGCCGTCGCGGTAGATCGCGAGTGCCTTCACGCCGAGATGCCAGGCCTGCGTGTAGGCGTCGGCAATGTCCTCGACCGTCGACTCCTGGGGCATGTTTACGGTCTTCGAGATCGCGCCCGAGATGAATGGCTGCACGGCGCCCATCATCTTCAGATGCCCCATGTGGCTGATCGCGCGCTCCCCGACG
Organism: uncultured Solirubrobacterales bacterium; assembly: GCA_963774785.1. Lineage (GTDB taxonomy): Bacteria > Actinomycetota > Thermoleophilia > Solirubrobacterales > Solirubrobacteraceae > Palsa-744. The sequence continues at coordinate 844,527 of CAVZGH010000001.1, forward strand.
GCCACGTCGAACACCGGCAGATGCTCCTCGGACAGGCCCGGAGCGCCGACGATCGTGCCGTGCTCGGCCAGATGCGCCTCGATCTGCTCGATCAGGGGGTCGGAGTAGCCGAGCGTCGCCAGCGCCAGCGGGACGGTGCGGTTGACGATCGTCATCTGCCCGCCGCCGACGAGCTCCTTGAACTTGACGAGCGAGAAGTCGGGCTCGACGCCGGTCGTGTCGCAGTCCATCAGGAACGAGATCGTGCCCGTCGGCGCGAGCACCGTCGCCTGCGCGTTGCGGTAGCCGTGGCGCTCGCCCAGCTCCACCGCCTCATCCCACGAGCGCCGCGCGGCCGCGAGCAACTGCTCATCGGCGCAGGCCTGGTCGGGGATCGCGTAGGAGGCGTCGCGGTGCATCGCCATCACGCCGTTGTGCGCCTCGCGGTTGAGCTCGTAGTGCTCGTATGGCTCGAGCGCCGCCGCGATCTCGGCCGAGCGACGGTAGGCGCGACCGGTCATCAGCGCCGTGATCGCCGCCGCGGTGCCGCGGCCGGCGTCGGAGTCATACGGCATCCCGTCGCTCATCAGGTAGGCGCCGAGGTTCGCGTAGCCGAGACCGAGCTGGCGGAAGGCGCGCGCGTTTACGCCGATCTCCTCGGTCGGGTAGGAGGAGGGCGAGACGACGATCTCCTGCGCGAGCAGCATCACGTCGACCACGTGCTCGAAGGTTTCGGTGTCTAGCGTGCCGTCGGCGCGGCGGAACTTCATCAGGTTGATCGAAGCGAGGTTGCAGGCCGAGTTGTCGACGTGCATGTACTCCGAGCACGGGTTCGAGGCGTTGATGCGCCCGCTGTTCGGCGAGGTGTGCCACTGGTTGATCGTCGTGTCGTACTGCACGCCGGGATCGGCGCAACGCCAGGCGGCCTCGGCGATTTCGCGCATCAGCTCACGGGCGGAGACGGTTGCGGTCGGCTCGCCCGTGGTGCGTGCCGTCAGGCGCCACTCGCCGTCCTCCTCGACCGCGCGCATGAACTCGTCGGTGATGCGCACCGAGTTGTTCGCGTTCTGGTACTGGATCGAGAAGAAGCCGTCGCCGTCGATCGACATGTCAAAGCCGGCGTCCCGCAGCGCTGCGGCCTTGTCCTCCTCCTTGGCCTTGCACCAGATGAACTCGCGGATGTCGGGGTGGTCAACGTCGAGCACGACCATCTTCGCCGCACGTCGGGTCTTGCCGCCGGACTTGATCGTGCCGGCCCACGAGTCGGCGCCGCGCATGAACGAGACGGGGCCCGAGGCGGTGCCGCCCTTGGCCAGGGGCTCCATCGAGCCGCGGATTTTGGACAGGTTGATGCCCGATCCCGACCCGCCTCGGAAAATGTTCCCCTCCTTGGTGTTCCACCCCAAGATCGACTCCATCGTGTCGTCGACGCTGAGGATGAAGCAGGCGCTGCACTGCGGCGACTCCTCGAAGCCGACGTTGAACCAGACGGGCGAGTTGAACGCCGCCATCTGGTGCAGCAGGATGTGGGTCAGCTCGTCCTCGAAGGCCCGCGCGTCGTCCGCGCTCGCGAAGTAGCCGCGCTCCTGACCCCAGCCGGCGATCGTGCCCGCCACGCGGGAGAGCATCTGCTTGACCGAGCGCTCCCGCGCGGGGTTGCCGATCTGCCCGCGGAAGTACTTCTGGGCGACGATATTCGTCGCGTTCTGCGACCAGCTCTTCGGAAACTCGACGCCGGTCTGCTCGAACGCGATCCGGTCGCCGTGGCCGATGCGCGCGTCGCGCGTCTCCCACTCGACGGCGTCGAACGGATGCTCCTCGGCGGTGCTGAGCAGGCGTCTGATCGACAGGCCCGATCCGGGTGTCGTCTCCTGGGTGGTCGTGGGGTGCGTGACTGGGTTCATCGGCCTGCCTCCTCTGCGCTGTGCCGGCGCGCGCGACGCCTACTCGAAGCTGTTGTCTGGGCCGAGCATCATCTCTCTCCGACCGGCGGAAAAAAACGAGGATGCATCCTCAATTTTAGGACGTGTCAGTGCCCCAAACGGACCCAGTCCGCAAATTCCGCCCACGTTGCGGAAAGGCGAAAACCGGCCTCCGCCATCGCGTGGCGCAGGGAGAGCAGCCAGTGGGGCTCGAACGCCCGCCGCCGCGCGAGCGCCCAGGCGATGCAGGCGAGCACGAGCACCGCGGCGATGACGGCGGCGGCGACCGCGGCGGTGGAGAGTGTTTCGGAGTGCTTAGAACGCGCGTGCGCGTACGCGCGCGCGTTCGACGTCGATTGAAACGTCGATGTCGTGGTGGAGGGTGCCGTGGTGGTGGTGGTCGCGGCTGAATGCACCCTGGCCGATGCCGGCAGCGGAACGGTTGGTGTTGAGCTCGTGTTGACGGCCATCTGCCCGTGAATGCTAATCGCCCGCTCGGGACGTGGCGCTACAGCAGATCCTCGATCGCCGCGAGCGCGTCGCGCAGCACGTCCTCGGGCGCTTGCTCCGCGTCGATCGGGCGGATCCGCGCCGGCTCCTCGCGCGCGAGCGCGTCGTAGGCGGCGGCGACCTGCGCAAAGAAGCGCTCGCCCTCGCGTTCCAGCCGGTCGGGCGCCGGCGCGCGCTCGCCGGCGCGCGCGCGACCCAGCGCCGGGTCGATCCGCAGCAGCAGCGTGCGGTCGGGGACGAGGCCTCCGGTGGCGAACAGGTTGATCGCGCGCACCTCCTCGACCCCCAGCTCGCGTCCGGCGCCCTGGTAGGCGAGGGAGGAGTCGACGAACCGGTCGAGCAGCACGAGCGTGCCCCGCTCGAGCAGTGGCGCGAGCAGCTCCTGGACGAGCTGCGCGCGCGCGGCCGCGTACAGCAACGCCTCCGCGCGCGGCGCGATCGTCAGCGCCGGGTCCTTGACGAGCGCGCGGATCCGCTCGGATACGTCGACCCCGCCGGGCTCGCGCAGCAGCTCGACGTTCAGCCCCCGCGCGGCGAGCTCGTGCGAGAGTCCCTGCGCGAGCGTCGACTTGCCGGCGCCGTCGATGCCCTCGATCGTGATCAGCTTGCCGCGGGCCACGGCGGGGACGGTAGCGCCTCTACGATGACCGGCGTGAGCACCTCCGTGATGACATCCATCTCTGCGATGGCCAGCATTACCGCCTCCGTGACGAGATCCCACCGATGACATCGCTCGCGGAGGGGACGGCGGCGCTGCCCGGCATCGACGCGCACCCCCACGCGCGCGCGGTGCTCGCACCCGCGCTCGGGTTGGGTGGGATACCCGCCCGCCCCCCTTCGCACGCCTATCTCTTCCACGGCCCGGCGGGGACCGGCAAGCGCGCGATCGCCCGCGCCTTCGCCGCCGAGCTGCTGGCCGAGGGGGCGCGCGACCCCGGCGCGGTGGCCGAGCGGGTCGCGCGCGGCACGCACCCCGACCTGACCTGGGTGACGCCGAGCGGGGCCGCGGAGATGCTCGTCGGCGACATCGAGGAGCCGGTCGTCGCGGCCGCGACGAGGACGCCGTTCGAATCGGCGCGGCGCGTGTTCGTGATCGAGGGGGCCGATGCGATGAACGACCAGGCGGCGAACAGGATGCTGAAGACGCTCGAGGAGCCGCCGCCGTTCGTTCATCTCGTGCTGCTGACCGATTGCCGCGAGGACGTGCTGCCGACGATCGTCTCGCGCTGTCAGGCGGTGCGCTTCGACCCGCTGCCCCCGGCGCTGATCGCGGAGCGTCTGCGGGAGGCCGGGCAGAACCGCGGGGCCACTTGCGCGCAGGACCTCGATCCGGTCCAGGTCAACGACCTTGATCCCGCCCGCCCCCACGACCTCGACCCCACCCGCGCGCGGGCCTGCGCACGCCTGGCGCTGGGCGACGCGCGCCTGGCCGCGCGCTTGGCCAGCGACGAGGGCGAGGCGCTGCGGGCGGGCGCCGAGGAGTTCGTGCGCTCGGCCCTGAGCGGCACGACCGCGCAGCGGCGCTGGACCGGGCTGCTCGACGTCGCCAAGCAGGCCGGGGCGGCCGCGGGAGAGGCCGAGGAGGAGCGCCTGCGGGGGGAGCTCGAGCTGGTGTCGAGCAAAGAGCGCAAACGCTACGAGCGCGAAGGCGCGGAGGCCCGCCGGCGGGCGGAGCGCCGTGCGCGCACGGAGGCGCTCGATCTGACGCTGCGCCTCACAGAGCTGTGGCTGCGCGACGCGCTCTGTCTCGCCGAGGGGGCCCGGGAGTGCGTCTATGCGGTCGACCGCGCCGAGGAGCTGGCCGAGGACGCGCGCGGGCGCGATGCCGCGGCCCTGCGCGCGGGGGTCGAGCTGGTGCAGGACACGCGCCTGCGCCTGGCCGTGAACGTTTCCGAGGAGCTCGCGCTGGAGGCTTTGAGCTATCGGCTCCAAGAGCGGCTCGTCAATGAAGAAAGCTCGGCCGAGTAACGACGAACGCCAGAGATTATTTTCTAAATATTAAAAGAACCGACTCAGTCCGTTAAGGACCCGAGGTTTGGTTCCAGGGAGTAGAGGTCGAAGGCGAGAAACTGGGAGAAGAGCCGGTTCTCGGGCCCGTGGAAGTCCGAGGAGCCCGTGCTGAGCAGCCCAAGCTCCTCGCAACGCCTGGCGAGAAGCGTCGTCTGCTCCTCGGTGTGGGTGACGTAGAAGGCCTCCACGCCGTCGATCCCGAGCGCGCGGAAGCGATCGATCGTCGCGAGCACCTCCTCGGCGTCGGGGATGTCCCAGAACGGATGCGCCCAGACGGCCACGCCGCCGGCCTCGTGGATCGCCTCGACGGCCTGCGCGACGGTGGGGGTCTCGCGCAGGCGAAAGGCGGGCTTGCCCTCGATCAGGTAGCCGCGGATCAGCGAGCCGATGTCGTCGATCCCCTCGTCCTTCAGCCGCGCGGCGTTGGCGGGAGCGTCGAGTACGGCTTCGGCCAGGTGTGGGCGCCCGATCGGCTTGCCGGCGGCCACGCGCGCCTCTAGCTGTGCCCGGTCGAGCTCGAAGCCGAGCTCCGCCAGCGCGGCGGCCATCCGCAGCGTGCGCTGCTCGCGGTCGGCGAGGAACTCGGCGAGTCGCGCCGTGAGGCCCGGGCCGGTGTGGTCGATGTTATAGCCGAGAATGTGCAGTTCACGCGGCGCCGCGCCGTCGGCGTCGATCGCGGAGATCTCGACCGCGGGGACGACCTTCACTCCGTATTGCTCGCCCGCGCGCAGCGCCTCGGCGACGCCGGCGACGGTGTCGTGGTCGCTCAGCGCCAGCAGCTCGACGCGCGCTCGCGCGGCGCGCTGCACGACCTCGGCCGCCTCGAGCGCGCCGTCGGAGTGGGTCGAATGCGACTGTAGGTCGAAGCGGATCGGGGTGGCCATCGCGGAGCAGCGTACGCGACCGGCGGCGCTCGGGGCGCGCTCAGGGGTGGACGTGCTCGTGTGCGGAGCCGTTGCCCGGCGCGGCGATCAGCATCGTGACCTGGCGTCCGAGCACCTCGCGCAGCGTCTGGACCGCGGCGTGGAAGCGCCGCGCCTTGCTGGGCAGCGTCCAGCCGCCGTCGTCTGGCGGGGTGTCGGGCTGCTTGCAGACCTCGAGCTGGGCGTAGGCCGCGTCGGTCTCGGCGGCGCGCTGGGAGGCCTCGATCCAGAGGACCTCGAGATAGGCGAGTGCCGCCCCGAGCTGATCCTCCGGCAGGCCGTCACGCTGCTGGAGCTGGCGCAGGACGGGGCTGAGCTCGAGGCTCAGCCAGCGCTGCTCGGCGTGGGCCCGCAGCAGCAGGCAGACGTCGGATGGGGGGGTTGTTTCCTGATCTTTGGTCATGCTGGCATCCATGCTCGGCGTGGATCGAGAGCGATCGGCGACCTGCTCTTGGCTTCGACGGGCCGCGACGATGGCTTTAGGGGATCGGGAGTCTTTCCACGCTTCTTGGGCGATATTCCTGCCCATCCCTGTCGATCCCCGGTCGATCCGCCCGGCTCGTCTCCTGTTTGCGGGCGCTGCTTTAACGGGTAGCCTCGGGTAGGCCGATGCAGGGAGAGAGATGCAGCTAGCGAGCTATGACTCGAGCTACGACCCGGCCGCGCGCGCGGCCGGCCAGCACGAGCGCACGACCGTGCGGCGATTGCGCATGCGTACGCTCGTCGCGCTCGGAATCCTCGCCGTCGCGACCGCGGCCCTCGGCCGCACCCTCGGGCTACGTAACCTGGGCTTCCTGGGCTCGGAGATCGGCTTGCTGGTGGGCATGTTCGTGATCTTGCGCTACGTGCTGCCGCTCGTCGAGCGCCACGATCGCGGGGCCACCGGCGAGGAGCAGGTGGGGGGCCTGCTGGACGAGATGGCCGGCGAGGATTGGCACGTGATCCACGACGCGAGCCTGGGACAGGGCAACGTCGATCACATCCTGATCGGGCCCGCGGGCGTGTTCACGGTCGAGACGAAGAGCCATCCCGGTCCGATCCGCGTCGCGGGCGTGCACGGCGCCACGCTGCGCCAGGCCCAGGCGCAGCGCAAGGCGATCGAACGCGCGACGAATCTCCCGGTTGAGCCGCTGATCGTGTTCAGCCGCGCGTGGGTCGACAAACCGCTTGCGCGTCGCAAGGGCGTGCGGGTCACGCCCGCGCGGATGCTGTCCGGGTATCTGGCTCGCCACCAGGTGACGCTCACCCCGGCGCAGGTCGACCACGCGCGCGCGTGTGTAGCGGATGCTCTACGCGCGCATCGCGCGGCGAGGCCGGGCACGGACCGCTCGACGCGTCCGGTCTACCGTCGCTGGCAGGCGACGAAGGCGCGCATCTTTCATTAGCTCCCGGTAGGAGCGCGAGCCGGCCGGGGTGAGGGGTAGCTTCTGGGAGGTGGAGGCATCGATCCAGACACCCGCACGGGCGCGACCGAGCCCCGAGGCGCTGCTCGAGCGCTTCGGGCTGGACACGTTCCGGCCCGGTCAGCGCGACGCTGTGCAGGCGGCGCTTGACGGGCGCGACAGCCTGGTCGTGATGCCGACCGGCGGCGGCAAGTCGCTGTGCTACCAACTGCCGGCGCTGGCGGACGATTGGTCCCCCGATCTACGCACCGGCCACCCGGCCGACCGCCCGTCTGATCGCCCGCTGGTCGTGGTCGTGAGCCCGCTGATCGCACTGATGGCCGACCAGTGGCGCCGCCTGCGCGAGGCGGGCGTGAATGCGACGATGCTCGCCTCGGGGATGGAGGAGGGCCACAACTCTCAGGCGCTCGCGGAGATCGCCGCGGGCGAGACACGGCTCGTGCTGGCAGCGCCGGAGCGCTTCGCCTCGCGCGCCTTCCGCGAGGCGCTCGGGCGGCGGAAGGTGGGGCTGTTCGTCGTTGACGAGGCGCACTGCGTGGCGGAGTGGGGCCACGACTTCCGGCCGGACTATCTGCGCCTGCACAGCGCGATCGAGTCGCTCGGCCGCCCGCCGGTGATGGCGGCGACCGCGACGGCGACCCCGCGCGTGGCAGAGGAGATCGCCGTGCGGCTGGGGTTGCGCGATTGGCTGTCGATCCGCTCCGGGTTCGACCGCCCGAGCCTGGCGTTCGACGTCGTGAGCGTCGAAGGAAAGGGCGCGGTCGCGCGCAAGCGGGCGGCGCTGCTGCACGTGCTCGGAGGTGCCGGCGGAGAGGCGGGCGCGGGCACGGCGGGCGGGACCCCATCCCTCCCGGCGATCGTGTACTGCGGCACGCGCAAGGACACCGATGAGGTGGCGGCGCTGATCGCCGAGCGGACGGGAATCGAGACGGTGCGCTACCACGCGGGCATGAGCCCGGACGCGCGGAGGGCCAGCCAGGAGGCGTTCATGGAGGGACGTGCCGAGGTGGTGGTGGCGACGAACGCGTTCGGCATGGGCGTCGACAAGGCGGACGTGCGGACGGTCGCACACTGGGCGTTGCCGACGAGCCTCGAGGCCTACTACCAGGAGGCCGGCCGGGGAGGGCGCGATGGGCGCCCGGCGCGGGCGCTGCTGCTCGCGGCGCGGATGGATCTGGGGCGGTTGATCAGGTTCATCAACGAGCGCGAGACGAGCGTCGAGGACGTCAAGCGCTACGTCGCTCACCTGCGGCGGGGGGCGCAGGACGAGGTCATCGCGATCGGTCCGGGCGAGCTGGCCGAGCGCGATCGGGTGCTGCTCTCGATCGCCGAGCGCGCCGGCGCGGTCGAGCTTGCGCCGGGCGCCGGCGGGATGCTGCGGGTGCGGCTCACCGGGCAGGGCTCTCCTCGCAAGGCCCATCAGGCGATCAGGGCGGCGAAGAACCGCGGCTGGGAGGCGTACCGCTCGATCGAGCGCTACATGTCAGGCGGCGAGCGCTGTCGACGCCGGCAGATCCTCGATCATTTCGGCGATTCTCAGGAGGGCGCCCCCGCGGGGCGCTGTTGTGACGTGTGCGACCCGGACCCGGAGCTCGAGCGGGCAACGCAGGCGACGCCCGTCGAGGTGTCTCGCCGGCGGGGAGGAGGAGTCCGCGCCGGGCGGAGCGCCGGCATGGGCGGAGGCGGCGCGGTGGGTGGCGCCGGCACGGGCGGAACCAGCACGGGCGGAACCGGCAGGGGCGGAACCGGCAGGGGCGGAACCGGCGCGGTGGGGACGATAGACGCCCTCGGAGTCCCGGGCTCCGCGCCTGAGGAGCCCGCCGAGCCGGCCGCGCCCGTCGACGAGGGGCAGTTCGAAGCCTTGAAAACCTGGCGCTTTGAGCGGGCTGCAGGCAAGCCCGCCTATACGGTTGCCCCGAACACCGTGCTCGAGGAGATTCTGCGCCGCCGCCCGGAGAGCCTCGAGGAGCTGATCGCGATCCGTGGCATCGGCCCGGCGTTCTGCGAGAAGCACGGCGAGTCGCTGCTGGAGACGCTTGCCACGCTGGATCGCGCGGACACCGCGGGAATCGCGTAGAGCTCCCCGACGCAGGCGCCGTCGCTAGCATCAGTCCTCGCGCCGACGTAGCTCAGCTGGTAGAGCACTTCACTCGTAAAAGCGGTCTGCCCGGGGCGCTCAATGTCTAGGCTGAGCGCCATTTTTGGCTCCTTTACTGGGATCTACCCGCTTCTGTCGTGCGGACAACTGAGGACAAAAGCGTATCGCGTTGCGGTGACGTTGCGGTACGCCGATCGGCAAGCCGACGCCCGGGATCGAACCGGGGACCTCGCCCTTACGAGGGGCGCGCTCTGCCAGCTGAGCTACGTCGGCGTAGTGTCCGCATCGTATCGTCGCAAGCTCGTTGTCGTCCGCGTCCCAGCTGCGTCCCCGAGCGCTCTTGGGCAGGGCTCATCGTGGTGCGAGGGGGTTGAGGTCGTGGGCTTGGGCGGCGGCGTGCAGGTCGTTGTCGTAGACGAACATGGCTCCGAGGTCGTCGCGCATCGTGAGCGCGGTGGCCAGGTGGATCGCGTCCATTGCGCGCAGCGGTGGCGTGTAGGCATCGGTGGCGCGCTCGACGATCTCCGGTGTCAGGGGATCAGGTTGATCTGCTCGACTGCTTGCGTTGCGCGCGCCAGGACGTCTTCGCCTCCAAGACGCCGTGCGGTACAGATGGGATGGCCTCTACGCGGATCAGCTCGCTCGCGACCTGCACCGGCCAGTCACTGAGCGGCGTACGCAGGGCAACAGTCTCGGACTCTGCCTTGAACAGCTTGACCAGCGCCGATGCGTCGATATAGGCGGCGTTCACTCGCCTCGGACCCACTGCAGAGCTTTAGATGCCGGCGCAGTGGGGTCTGGCTGCCCGGGTGGAAGGCCCAGTTCCAGCAGATTGCCCCGGGCGGGTTTGGCTCCATAGCGCTCAGCCAGACGAGCTTGCAGTTGGACGCCGAGCCGGCACCAGCGAGCACAGCCTGGGCGCCGCGCAGGGTAAGCGCGCGAATCTGTGCTGCCGCGGAGCGTGTCTCGGCTGGATCGAGCAGTGGCTGGGTGAGGGTCAGTGCGCGTTCCATCTCAGGGTCGCGTTCGACTCTCAGGCGGGGGTGACGAGAGGCCATGGCGGGACGGTAGCACTCACGTGTAGCACTCAAACAAGCGGCGAGCAAGACGACGTCCGGGTCTCAGTCGCGGTCAGCCAGAGGCGGTTGGTGCGACTCATGTTGGCGTGAGGCCGCCGTATCCATCGATGCCGAACCCTCAACACGTCGTCAGCCGGGCTCGTCGAAGGCCAGATTAGCTACGCGAACGAGGGTGCGGTCCAGGTAGCGGCGACGATCTGCTCACGATCGCCCGAGCGTCGTCTACTGGAGTGGTATACCCGAGAGTGTCGGGACAGTGAGCGTCATCCCCACCGGCGCTGACTCATTGAGCGTTGCAACACACAATGGCTGTCCGTCGCTGGGCCCCTGCGGAGCATATGGACCGGGTAGGGAAGCTGCGTTGTTGTTGTAGATATCGCGAATGAACCATGGCACGCCAGAGTTTAAGTCGCCGTTTGAAACGACAACCCATGTGTAGTCCGCGCCGATGTCTGCCGAGGCGCCAGCGTCGGCGCCAACGTTGACCCCGATCTCAGCTCCACCTCCAAGGCAGTCGGCGCTCAAATCCGCGCCACCCACGACGTCGCCCGATACGCCTATGGTGCAGCCCCACCCACCCAGGCCGGCAGGCGAGTTCGCATCGGTTATGGCATCCGCGACACCGCCGTCCACGCCTCCACCCAAACCCACGCCTCCGGCACCGCCCACGCTGACCGTCGTCGCGGACCACCCGCTTCCGGCCCACTCGCAGACCTCAAAGGAGCCGCTGAGACCGATCACAATGTGACCGCTCACGCTCCCGCTGGCGCATGTGCCCACCGCAGACAGTCCGGAGGGATCGCTCGCGTTCAATGGACTCGCAGCAGCGTAAGAGTAAGGAGCACCCGTTGCCGATGAGGCTGGATCGACAGTCAGGAACTGACCCGTTGACGGATCGTAATACCGGGCCCTGAGATACTGAAACCCGGTCTCGGCGTCCGTGTACTGCCCGTCATACTGAAGATCAGTCGTGGCCGTACCAGTGTGGCTCGTGACCTGACCCCAGGCGGTGTAGGCGTACCGCCCGACGACTTGCCCATCGGCGTCGGTGATCAGCCGCGTGCTGTCCTGCTGATCCTGGTGCAAATAGGTGGGGGTTTCGTCCGTGATCTGCTCGATCGGCACGCCGTCTGGGCCATATATGTAGAGAGTCTGCCTGTCTTGCAGCAGTTCAGGCGTCGCTTCGGCTTGGTTCCAGACGAATTCAGTCGTCGTACCATCCACGGTCTTGGACACGCGCAGCCCGTCGCCATTGTAGGCATAGCTGATGTTGTCGCCGACTGCGATCAGCCGGTCCGCCTGGTTATAGCTGAGCTTCACTGGCGCGGAGCCCGAGGTGGTTTCTTCGATGCGGTCCCCGCGGGCGTTGTAGGCGAACTGGCGGGTGACCGGCGCGCTCGTGCTCGTGCTCGTGCTCGTACTGGGGATGACGCGATCGGCTCCGCGTCTGGGAGCCGTCTGGGCGAGGTCAGTGGCCTGTCCGGTGCTGCCCGCGGCTTCGCCACCCGTATTCGGGGCGATGGCGCCCACCGCCGGGCCGGACGACAACCGCGATACCGACCCGCCGGTAGGAGTGAGGTCGTCACCGGCGTGGGCTGCTCGAGCCGCCAGGGCTGAGGGCACCCCAATCGCGACCGCCAGAAGCGTCCAGTGCCCAGCGGTGCGGGTGTCGGCGACATGCACCGAGGTTGACGACGATGCGTTGATGCGTTGCACCCAGCTGTCGGTGCGGGCGGGCTTGTCGAAGCGCTGTGCGACGAGCTGTTGCCCGGCGTGCCGGGCGATGGCCTGCTTCTGGCCGGCGCTGTGACCGACCGCCCACAGCAGCGCACCCGCGGGCGGCGTGAGAGAGTCGATCGGTGCCGATGAACGGCCCTGGGCCGCGGAGTGGCCCAAGACGGTTGGGACGGCTGTAGCCTGGCCCGCGAACGCGGCGATCGTCGCCGCCGCCGGACGCCCGTGCTCGTGCAGCCGGATCGTGACGGGTCCGCTGAGACGGCCGGTGGCGTGCGCCTGCCAGACTTCGGTGGCGCCACCCGGCCCGCTGGCACGAGCTAGCGGGGACCAGTGCAGACGATCGCCGGAGATCTCCAGGGCGCGCTGGCCGGGCGCAGCCGAGATGAAAGCGAGGACGAGATCGTGTACGCCATGCGTGCGCAGCTTTGGCGTGACGATCTCAGGCTTGCTCGTCGAGGCGGCGTTGGCGACTCCATCGGTGGCCGGCGAGGAGGCCTTGAAGCCCAGCGCGCCGCCGCCGGGCGTTGGCGATGTCGATCCCTGTCCGGTCGCTGTGGGGTTCTGGCCACCGGAGCTTGAGCCCGTGTTCGACGGTCCTTCGTTGCCCGACGGTGGGGGCAATTCTTCACCGGGATGTTCGCCGGGCTTTTCCCCTTCGACTTTGACTTCTTCATGCGGAGCTTCAACAGGGCTGCCTGGGGTGCTGCTGGAGCGCAGCTCGTTTGCCGGATCGAACATCTGGGTCGCGGCGCCGAAGGTCGTCGGGTTGTCGGCCGCGTCGTAGCCGTAGGGAGTTGCGCCCGCGGACGTGAGCCGATCGAGCGTGTCATAGCTGTAGTCGGTCGTGCCGGTCGTTCCGTTTTCGGCAACTTCGCCGCTGAGGAGGCCGTCGGGGTCGCGGGTGTAGTCGAAGCTCGCGAGCGTGCTGCCTTCGTGGGTGTCGTCGATCGACGTGAGACGGTTCGTGTCGTCGTAGCTCAGCTGGGTGGTGACGTTGCCGGGGAACTGCTCTTCGCTCAGATTCGAGTCGGCGTCGTAGCTGAAGTGGGTTGTGTGCCCCTGCCAGTCGGTGACGCTGGTCAGGTTGCCTGCCACATCGTAGGCGCGGGTGACTGTTTGGCCGTTGGGGTAGGTCAGGGACGTGAGGTGACCGTCGAGGTCGTACCCGTAGCTGACGGTTGCGCCGGCGCCGTCAGTAGCCGAGGTCGTGCGCCCGAGCGAGTCGTACGTGAAGGTGCTCGTACCCGACCCGTCGGTCATTTCCGTGCGCTCCCCGTCGGCGTTGTAGCCCTCGGTGACGTCAGGTGTGGTGCCGTCGGAGTAGGTGATGCTGGTCAGCTCGCTGTCGGCGTCGTAGCCGTATTCGGTCGTTTGGCCTTCGGCGTTGATCGTGGCGGTCTTCAGGCCGTCGGCGTCATAGCGGTAGCTCGTGGTGTGGCCGTCGGGATTGGTGACCGAGACGAGCCGGTTGAGCGGATCGTAGGCGTAGGTGGTGGGGTGTCCGGCGCCATCGATCTGCGCCGTCATGTCGCCGTCGGCGTCCCATTCGGTCTTCAGCACGCTGCCGTCGGACCGCGTGACTTCGATCAGCTCGTTGTCGGCGTTGTATGCCTGTTTGGTCGAGTGCCCGTCGGCGTCGGTCACGGAGATGCGGTTGCCGTTGCCGTCATAGGCGTAGCTGGCGGTGTGCCCGAGCGGGTCGGTCTCGCTGGTCAGCTCGCCGTCGGCGTCGTAGGTGTAGCTGGTCGTGTGGGGGGCCGGGTCGCCGCTGGGGACGTCGCCGGCCGGAGCGACCGTCGAAGTGAGCTTGCCGTCTGTGTTATAGGCGTAGGTCGTGGTGTTCCCATCCGGGTCGGTGACGCTCGTGCGATCCCCGGCGCTGCCGTAGGCGTATTTGGTCGTGTTCCCGTCGGGATCGGTGACCGCGGTGACCTCGCCGGGTTCGGCTTCGTGGCTGTAGGTTGTGCGGGCGACTTCCCCGGTGCTTTCGAGCGGTGTGGACTTTTCGAGGAGGTTGCCGTGTTCGTCGTAGGCGTAGGTCGTGGTCAGCCCCAGCGGATTGGTTTCCGATGTTGACTCGTCGAGTTCGTTGTACGTGTAGGTCGTCGTGTGGTCAAGCGGATTGGTGGTGGCGACCAAGTTGCCGGCTTCGTCGTATGCGTTGGTCGTTACGTCGCCGTCGGGGTCAACCACGCGTTCGACGCCGAGCGTCGCCGGATTGTACGTGTACTGCCATGTCGCTTCCTGCGGAGTGCCGACCCCCTTGGTGAGCGAGACCAGCTCGCCGTCGGCATAGGTCTCGTCCGTGACGTTGCCGGACGGGTCGGTGATGATCGTCGATCCCGGTTGTGAGGTGTAGTTGAACGTGGTGGTGCGCCCCATCGGGTCGGTCTGTGCAATCACGCGCCCAGAGGAGTCGTACGTGTTGCTCACCACCGGAGTGGGGCTCGTCGCCGTGTCGCTGAAGTACTGCGGTTCTCGCATAGTCACCATGCGATGTTCGGAGTCGTACGTGAACTGCCAGTGCCGGCCCAGCGGGTCAACGACTTCGACGAGGTCTCCGGCCGCATCGTAGACGTAAGAGGTACGCCGGCCTTCGGGATCGGTCACGCTCGCGATCTGGCCGCCGTCGTTATAGGTAAACGCAATGGCGCGCCCGGAGGGGTCGGTCTCGGTAGTCAGCTGACCGGACCCGTTGTACGTGAACTTTGTCGTGTTGCCGTTTCGTTCGCCCTCTTCGATCAGCTGGCCAGAGCTCGAGAACACGTATCGATCGTCCTTCTTCCGTGTGAACACGTACGAACCGCTGGGTTCCTGTACGAGTGTGGCCAGGACGCTGGGTGGGGCAGTGTATCCGCCCGACCCGTTCGGTTCGAAAGTGACGGTCGTGCCGTCTTCTTGATGAATCGTAACGCCTCCGTCGTCGAAACTGGCGTACATGGTCACATTCGAGGACCATCCATAGCCAAAGCTGCCGTCGGTCGAGGCCAGGGCGGAGTTGTAGGTCCGCGTCACCGCGAGCGGCAGGCCACGGCTGGGAATTGAGACGTCCGTAAATGCGTGCCAAAAGTCACCGGTCGCACAATTGACGGGATAGTCGCCATACTCGCACTGCACGGAGTTCATCGAGGGGTTGCCAGACATCTGGTCCCCCACCGCTCCACCGATCGGTGTGGTGTACGTGCCCGGCGCGTTCGTGCAAACAGAATCGACCAAAAAGAAGTTGCCCACCCCGTGGGCGACTACATATGCCATATCGGGAACGGAACGTGTGATCCTGAGTTCATCCATCGTTCCGGTGTCAACATTGGACGACATCCCGACCGTGGCAAGGAGTTCTTCGTTCGCGTTGTACGCTTCGAGTTCGACCGGTTCGCCAGCGGAGACTAGAATACTGAAGTAGGATGTTGGGCCGTTCACGAAAGTCATGCGGCCCGCCCCCTCCTCGACACCGAGCCAGGCCCAGTTGGACCCCTGGCTCGTATAGTCACCGTCGGGATACTTGCCGTTGTATTCGCCGCTATCAAAGTCGCCGACTTCCCACGTGTAACCATTCGTGGTGGTGAATTCCACGCCTCCGATCGCGTTGGCTGAGAGATCGTAATGATTGGGCAAACCCTCGAAGTCTATGTAACCCGACTGGTTGCACGTGTACGTTTCCGGGTCGATGCCCGGCGTGTCTGTGGCGGAACCTCCGTCTGCCGTGGCCCCGGTGGTGGCCGTGACCACCGTGTGGCGCTTCGATGAGGCACCCGCGAGGTGTGGCACGCGGCCTGCGATGCCGCCCATCGATAATCCGGACATGAGCGCGGGTCTATCGAGCGGCGCGACCGGCAATGTGCCAAGCGGCGCGGCCGGCGACATACCAAGCGGCGCTCGCGCCGAAGGGATGGACACGACGGACGCGGACGCACCCGACTGCTGCGCCCAGGCGAGCAGCACAGTGCCGAGTACGGCGATGACGGATACGCGAATACAGCGTCGTAGCATCTGCCGGTGCAAAGCCATCAGAGATCCCCCTTCGGTGTGGGTCGCTCAGTCGTTCTGCTGTCGGTGTGCGGCACCTCGCTGGCCCGCTCGGCGCGTCAAGCTACCAGAACTGTTTGGCTCGCGCCATGCGGTTGCCGACCGCCCACGCCGTGTAAAGCCGATGTAACGATCCCGTTTACGTGGCTCGCCGAGGAAACCATTCAGAGCATCCCATCGATCGTCCCGAGCGCGTGCGCGGGCCAGCTCACACTGCTGGATTGGACGACGTCCGAGCACGCCGGCGGAGACTCGGCACACATCCGCTTGAGCCGGACGAAGCGGAAGCGCTCGCCGCTTCGGGCCTCCGACTTGGTGCTCGTCCGAAGCGAGCGCGAGGGCAGTTGTTGCTCGCACTCTCGAGGTCCGGGCGAAAACGGCAGCCCTTGAGGCTCCTGTCCGCTCCATGCCTGCGGCTTATCATGAGCCACCAGGACGCGCGGCGGCTAACCAGTCGGGCGCGAACAGTCGTCGATCGAACGCTCTCACCACGTTGTAGAAGTGGTGAGAGCCGGTGTAGACGGAGAGAAACCTGGGTCAGATCAATGCGCAAGCCGCGTCCTTGGTCAGAGGCCGAGCTCCTCGGGCTGCTCGCCGGGCTCGGACACGGCGACGCCCTCGCCCCGAGATTTGCCAAGGCCGCAACGGCAAAGTTTGAAGTCGAGGCAGCGCCTCCACCGCCTCTGAGAGGCCCTTCGAACGAGGGCTGAACAAAGGCGATCGTCGTCAGCCGCAAAACCGTGTCCCAAACTATGTCCCGAACTGCGCAAATCTGAGGTGATCTGGGACACGTTTCTAACAGCAAATATGGCTTGCCAGAGCCAATATCGGGACATCCGGAGCCACTCGTAATGAAGGGGTCCGGGGTTCGAGTCCCCGCGTCGGCTTCCTATCACCTGGGACATATGTCCTGAACCCACACACCCGCATCGGCTTCCAGGTGGGGGGTTCTCGGGGGGAGGGGTTCTCGGGGGGAGCCTGCTCCCCCCGAGGTTCAATGTTGGGGTCCGGGGTTCGAGTCACCGCGTCGTCTCTCAGCTGTAGTTAGCCAAAGCGGGTCGGAAACTTCGGGCCGGCCATCAGGCCGCGCACCCTCGCGGCCGAGGGACTTCATCTCCTGCCGGCCGGATGAGCTCGATCCCGCGCCGGTTCAGGTCCCGCGCTGGTTCGGGTCCCGCGCTGGTTCGGGTCCTGCGCCGGTTCGGGTTCCGCGCTGGTTCGGTCCTGCGCCGGCTCTCTTGGCTGCGCCCCGGCGCCGGTCAGGCGATCGGAATCGCGCTCGCGACGCTCTCTCGGATCCGGGATTCCATGTAGTCTGCAACTTCAATATGAAGGCAAGTTCGGGTATGGGGTCAGGAGGCATCACGGTTGACCGGACCGGGGTCACGCGAGTTGCACTGCGTGTGCCGACTGCGATCACGCTGAGTGTGCTGGCACTGCTCGCGTACGGCGCCGGCGCGGCCGCCGCGGAACCGGGGAGCCTGACATTCGCGACGGCTCAGCCGCTGACGCTGACCTGGGCGCAGCTCTTGCACGGCAAGACGGTCGACGTCTGCAACGCCGGCGCGGCGACCGTCCCCCGGCTGCAGGTTGTTCCCGAGGACTTCCAGTTCACGCGCGAGGGCGCCGCCATCGCCGCGTCGCAGGTGCTCGTCGTCAAATCGCCGGCTCATCCCGTTCGAGCCGGCGAATGCGCGCCGCTCCACGTCGGGCTGAAGAGCGAAGCGCCGATCGACGCGGGTGAATACGCCGGATCGCTGCTGCTCGTCGCGGCGGGTCATGGCGGCAGCGCGCGGCTGACGACGACGGTCACGACCTCCTCGAAGAAGGACCCTGCGCCGGCGGGCGTCGCCGAACCGACGGCGCTGTCGATCCACAACACCTCCCCGTGGAGTCAGGACGCGAGCGCGACGCTGCTGTTGAAGGAACCGAGCTCCGGCGAAGAAGCCCTCGCGATCGGCAAGGGCTGCAGCCGCTCTGAGCCGACTGAAAGCGACTGCGCGGCACTCGGCAATCTCTACCAGAACGCGAGCGTTGTCCGCGTGAGCGTCGACGGTCCGTCGCGCCTGAACCGGGCCAAGGGCGTGCAGGAAGTGCCGATCGAGCTGCACGGCTTCCAGCACCCCGTCGGCGTCTACGAAGGCGCGATCACCCTGCCCGGCTCGACGCAGGCGATCAAGCTGAAGCTGACCGCGAA
Organism: uncultured Solirubrobacterales bacterium; assembly: GCA_963774785.1. GTDB lineage: Bacteria > Actinomycetota > Thermoleophilia > Solirubrobacterales > Solirubrobacteraceae > Palsa-744. The sequence goes on from CAVZGH010000001.1 coordinate 862,411, forward strand.
GGACGCTTGGTGGTGCGCCGTCGTCGCGCTGCTCCTAGGCATTCTGCTTGCGCTCGTCACGCAGCTTTGGAACGGCCGCTGGCAGCCGCGCAGCGCGCTCGTCGAACGGGCCGAACAGCTCTGGAAGCGCTACGGCACGAAACCCGTGCCGGGTCACGCGCTCGTCGAGATTGACTGCAGCAAACTCGAGGGATATGTTGACGGGATCAAAGACGCGATCACGGAGTACGTAGCGAGCGTCGTCATGCTCGACACGACGAGCGACGCTTACAAGGCGATCGACGCGTCGCTGAAGCTCGCCGAAGCCGACGCTGCGATGTTCACCGGGCCCGGCGGCCTCAAGCCGGTGCTCGACCAGCTCGAAGCGGAGACCGAGGCGACGACACAGGTGCTGCGCCGCGTGCAGGTGACCGATGTTCCCGAGATCCTCAAGGCCGCCTCGGCGCTGCTCGGCGGTGACAAACTCGGCGTCGGCGGCGCGAGCAAGCGGGTCAAGGAGAGTGAACAACTGCTGCCCGTGCTCATCGCGTGGCGCGAGCTCGCGGGCAACTTCGCCAATCACGTCGTGTCATTGAAGATCCTTGCCAGCAAGGCAAACCTCGAAAAACAAGCTCTCAAGGACGAGCTCACCGACCTCGGCGTCAAGATGTCAGGGTTGCGTCAGCAGCTGTTCGAAGCCAAGGGCGCAGCCGACCTCGACGCGCTCCGCTCGGCGGAGAGGCTTTGGACGACGCTCGACAGAGTCGCGTTGCTGGGCCAGGAACACAAAGCCGATCCATACGATCCTCGCGACTTCGACAGGCTCAAGAAGGACGCCAGCGGTAATCTGGACATGAAAGCCGCGACCGGACAAGGGCTGAAGGCGATCGGCTACTCGGCCGAGCAAGGGGCTGCATTCACGTTCGACAAAGTGATCGAGGAGCCGGCGGGCGTGATCATCGAGCCCGCGAAGCCCGCGACCCTGCCTGAACGCAAGCGTCTTCGCATCCTGGGCGATCGCATCGCGCTCGGCGTGACGATCATCGTCTCAATCATCGCTGGCCTGAGCACGTTCTACTTCACCAAGTCGTTCGGCACATTCACCGACTACCTAACGGTGATCGTGATCGGCGTGGCGGCACAGACGCTGCTCAAGGGCGTGCTCAATCAGACGTCGATCCTCCTGCACGACATCGCGCCGGCGTCGCCCGTCGTGCCGGCGAAGATCGTGGCGCCCGCCCCGGCGGGGATCAAAAGCTAGCCGCCGTTCCCGTCGGCGCCGGGCGAGAGCAGCGCCTGGGATCAGGGCTCGTGCCGGTGGACGTACACGCACACGCGCGCGCCGCTATTACGCGGTGGCCGCCGGATGACGGGCGCCCCGTCCTTCGAGCTTTGGTGCGTCTGATGAGGTGTAGCGCAAGCTCTCCCGATTGCGTAGCCTTAGGCAGTGATGCTCTTTGTTCTGATCGCAGTTGCTTTGGTCGTAGTGGTCGCGGTGCTCGGATTGAGCATCTGTCGCGTCGCCGCGCTCAGCGATCGCAACAGCGCCCGCGCCCTGGCCGAGTTGATCGCGGCGGGGCGGCTCGCCGAGCGCCAGGCTACGTCCCCGGGTCGCACCGGCGAGCAGTTCCTCTTCGAGCCTCCCGGCGAGGGCTTTCGCGCGACCGGTTGACGATGATCGGCAACGCAGACACGCACCGGATCGCCTCGCGTCCCTCGGTCTGGATCCCCGCCAAAGGATCCCTCTTCGCGACGGTGGCCGTCTTGGTGTTGCTCGGGACGCTCACCCTCGCCGGGAGCGCTCACGCGGCCTCATCCGGCGCTGAACCGGCCGGCGAAGCTTCATCTCCCACGCCGGCTGAACCCGCGCCGGAAGCCTCCTCCTCCTCCTCCTCCTCCTCCTCCTCGACGGCGGCTGAATCGACTCCGGAAGCCTCATTCTCGACGGCCACGGCGGCTGAATCGACTCCGGAAGCCTCATCCTCGACGACGACTCCAGCTGAACCCACCCCGGAAACCTCATCCCCCACCTCGCCCGCTGAACCTGCGCCGGAAGCCTCGCCCTCGACGGCGGCGGCTGAACCCACTCCGGAAGTGGCGTCCACCGAAGCGCCGGTCAGCGAACCGGCTCAGGAATCTCCGCCCCCCACCGAACCTGCTCAGGAATCCCCGCCTCCCACCGAACCCGTCGGGGAAGCGCCGACGCCGGCGCCGGTCGCCGAACCGGCGCCGGAAGCCTCGCAGCCGCAACCGCAACCGGTCGAACCTGTCAAAGAAGTCAAGGAAGCCCCTGCCGCCGGCCCGGTCAGAGAAACCACGGAAGCCTCAACCGGCAAACAGGCTCCCGAACCAGATGGGGAAAGCGCGTCTTCATCATCGCCCTCCGCGACCTCCCCGGCTGCGCCGGGCGCCGGCAGCACGCCGGCCTCAGCCCCGCCGGAAGGCCCGAGCGCTACAGGCGCGGCCGACACGACGGTCTACCCGGGGGTTTCCATTGAAGGGCTCCCGCGGAGCTCGCCGGCAAGCTCGACCTCTTCCGAGGCGTTGGCGCGGACGATCGCCGCGCAGCGTGCTGCGAGCTTCAATCGCGAGCTCGGCGGCCTGGGTTCGCCTTTGACGGGCGGCGGCGCGGCCGTCGAATCCAACGATCGCAACCTCCTCTCGGTAGCCCTCGTCGAGGGTCTGGCCGGCGGGGCCGCGGGAAGAGCTGCTGCTCCCGCGGATGAGAACCCGCGCGGCTCCACGGGTGGGAACCCTCCGATCTCCCCGCCACCGGGATCCACGCCGAACGGCGCTTTCGGCGGCGCCGCGGCAGGAGGCACCGGTACCGCCCTGGCGGGGTCCTCCGCGTTTGCAGGTCACCTGCTGCAGGGCGCCCCGCTCGCGATGCGTCGCCTGCGACTTTCGTTCCAGCCGTGGCTCACGGCGTTCTTCGTTCTGATTCCAGAGCGGCCCGGCTAGCTCCTCCCGGCCGTTTTGCCTCGGCCTGGGTCCAGTGATCCAGGCCCTCTGAAATCAATTCGAAGCCTCTTGGAAGGAGCACACGATGGACCGTCATCTGACGACGTCTATAGGAAGCATCACCACGTATAACGAGGGCACGACGGAAAGCGGAGTCATCCGCGCCGCCGAAGCCTTCAACAGGCATGCCGCCCCTGACGGCAGCGGGGGCACATCGCCGGCGCCGATCCAGCCTCACCCTCTCGCGGAGAGGGAGAGCGGCCGGATGCACACGCTGATCCCGACCGGCGAGCTGACCGACCGCTCCGTGCATACGCTCGAAACGGAGATCGAACGCATCTTCGAAGAGGGGGTCACTGCCATCGTGCTGGACCTCCGCCAGCTGACGCGCATCGACCCGGTCGGAGTGGCGGTGATCGCGTTCCGCTGCCGTCTCTGCAAGCGGCAGGGGAACAGCATCGTCCTGGTTCCCGGCTCACAACTCATCCAGCGCGCCTTCGCGGAGGCGGGAGTCCTCGACCAGCTCCCCTTTCAGGAGGACGAGCTCGCCACCCGTTGAACAGCGCGCTGAGTGTGGAGGAACCATATGAACCCGACGAGCGTGAGCAGGCTCGCCACCCAGAAGTTCAAGCGCTCGCCGAGGATCTGGTGCGCGGGGTTGACACGGAGCAGCTCCTCGAAGATGCGAAAGGCCGAATAGCCGGTCACGTACAGCGCGAAGATGCCGGGCGCGCGAATCTGACGGTGACGGATCAGCCAGATCAGGGCGGCGGCGAGCGCGAGGTCCCAGATCAGCTCGTAGAGGAACGTGGGGTTGAAGGTCGTGTAGCCGAGATAGCCGGCCGGCCGGTGTGCGGGGCTGATCTGCAGTGCCCACGGCAGGCTCGTCGGCCCGCCGAAGAGCTCCTGGTTGAAGTAGTTGCCCACCCGCCCGATCGCCTGTGCCACGAGAATCCCGGGAGCGGCCGCGTCCATGAACTGGGCGACGCTCACCCGGTGGCTGCGCAGGGGGATCAAGCCGCCGATGAAGCCCCCGGCGATTCCGCCCCAAATACCGAGGCCGCCCTGCCAGACCGCCAGCCACCCCCACCAGTTGTGCGGGACTTCGTTCCAGCTCGTCACATCGTGGTAGAGCCGCCCGCCGAGGATGCCGGCGGGCACGCCCCACAGTGCGACGGTGTAGACGAGGTCCGGGTCGCCACCTTTCTCGCGCCACAGGCGGCGGGTCAGGATCACCGCGGCGGCGATGCCGATGACGTAGCAGAGCCCGTAGAAATGGAAGAACAGCGGGCCGACGTGGAACCCGTTGGCCGACGGGCTGGGAATCGAGGCGATCAGCATTGCCGAGGCTGACACTAGAGCAGGACCCCGAGCCCAGGTCGCGCTCAATGAGGCCTGTGGGATTTGCCGGTCCCAGCAGGATCGAACCGCGATCAGGCCTGTGCGCCCTCCGTTGACGCGACCCCGATCGTACCCTCGGAGACCTCGCTCTCCGCGGACGGACCTCCCACTCCCGCCACTGCGCGCGCGCCCGCCGCTTCCATCTTCGGCACGAGCGCACCGGCAAGCAGGCAGAGGAGCAGAAAACCGGTCGCCATCCAGAAAGTCTGGGTGAAGCCCGTCACGGTCGGCAGCCCGTCGGAGGTGTTCCCGGCGATGAACGTCGCCGACAGCTGGCCGCCGAGCGCGCCTCCGAGCGTTCTCATGACGGTATTCATGCCGCTCGCGACGCCCGTCTGATGGGGGGAGACCGCCTGCACGATCAGGTTGCCGAGCGCGGCGAAGGCCAGCCCGACGCCGACCCCGAGCAGTCCGGCGGCGATCAGCAGGTCGTAGGGGTGGCTGTGCGCGACGGCGAGCAGCGCGAACGATGCGGTGCTGAACGCAGTGCCCGCCAGCAGCGCCGCACGCGAGCCAAAGCGCGCGGAGATCCGCCCGGCGGACAGCCCGAGGATCGTCATCCCGATCGTCGTCGGCAGCAGGTAGAGGCCCGAGACGACGACGGAGGCGCCGAAACCGAACCCCGTGCTCTTTGGCAGCTGGGCGATCTGGGGGATCACGATGAATGACGCGTACATGCCGGCGCCCAGCAGGAAGGCGGACGTATTCGTCGTCCACACGCCCCGGATCCGCATCATCGTCATGTTGACCAGGGGATTCGCGCTGTGCGCCTCGACCGCGATCCAGGCGACCGTAACGGCGAGCCCGACGGCGAGCAGGCCGAGCGTCTTCGCCGAGCCCCAACCCCACGTCGTGGTCTCGGAGATCGCGATCAGCACGATCGACATGCCGATCGTCATCAGCGTCGCGGCGAGCCAGTTCACGCGGCCGGGCTGCTTGACTGGCGACTCGGGAATGAAGCGCCACGTCGCCAGCGCGGCGATCACCGTCGTGATCAGGGGAAACCAGAAGAGCCAGTGATAGTCGAGGTGCTCGATGATCACACCCGAGAGCACGATCCCGACGCCGCCCCCCACCCCGAGGATCGCCGACAGCAGGCCGATGCTGCCGGCGACCTTCTCGCGTGGGAACTCGTCGCGGACGATCCCGAACGCGAGCGGGAAGATCCCGCCGGCGGCGCCCTGGATGAAGCGGCCGACGACGATCACCGCCAGCGAGCTCGAGACCGCCGAGAGCAGCGTGCCCGCCGCGAGGATCACGAGCGTCCACAGCAGGATCTTCTCCTTCCCGTACATATCGCCCAACCGCCCGAGAATCGCTGTGCCGACAGAGGCAGCGAGCAGGTAGGCGGTCAGCAGCCACGTGACCCCGGTCTCGCTCGCTCCAAGCGCGTGCTGGAAGGTCGGCAGCGCCGGCAGCACCGCCGAGCTGAGCACCGCGTAGGCCAGCCCGCCGAGCGCGAGCACGGCGAGGATCAGGTTGGGGTGCGTGCGGTCGGGGTGCGTACGGCCTGCGGTCGCTGCGGTCGCCGCGGTGATCACACGCCGATTATGGCTGCAGATCGAGCACGTCGAGGATCTTCGACCACGGTTCGACGGCGCGGGCTTCGGCTTCGACGAGTTCGTTTTCGGACTGTTTCGTCAGCGCCAGCTGCGCGCGCTCGCGCGCGTTCTCGTACGGCGCGAGCAGTCGCGCCGGCACTTCGCCGATGCCGACGTCGTTCGCGCTGTAGAGATGGTCGAACTGGGTCGTTGCCGGCTGCAGCGTCTTGTACCCGCTCGCGGCCCACGCGCGCACGTCGCCGCACACGTCCGGCTCCTGTAACGCGGCGAGCGTCTTCAACTTCTCGGCGTAGACCACGACCTTCCGCGTGAGCTTCCCGTCGCCCCAGTGCAGCGGGGTGACCGCCGCGGCAAAGGCGGTGACCGCCGGGATGTCTGAGCGGATGAACGCAACCCCCATCGCGCCGACGACCTCGTTGCTCAGGTGTTCGGCCGCTTCGTTCTCGGGCGAGGCGGCGGCCGCCTTCGGGCATTCCGCGCTGATCGTCTGGCGCAGGCTCTGGAGCGCCGCTTCGCCGGTCTTCAGGTTGACGCGCGCGGCGTGCACGAGCGCGTAGTCGGCGGCGATGTAGGCTCGGGTCGCGGCGATGTCCGCCTTCGCCGCTGTCTTCGGCCGCGTGGCGGCATGTTCCTTCGCCGATGCCGATGCCGATGCCGATGCCAATGCCGATGCCGACGCTGGCGGGGACGCGGATGCGGACTCCGCCGGCAATCCCGATCCCGCCGCCGACGCCCACGCCGGTGCGATCGTGAGCGCAAGCGCGGTCGCGAGCACAGCGGAGACGCTGTAGGCCGAGGGTCGGAGGGAGGGGATCGAGATTCGGAGCTTGGCCGTCATTTCAAGAGAGTATGTACGGTTCATTACGCCCAAGCGCCGCTTGGGACACCAACGACGAAGGGTAAGGACGATGGACCTCGTGAACCGCCAGTGCCGCCTCGCCGCCCGTCCCATCGGCCTGCCCAAATCGAGCGACTGGGACTACACCGAGCAGCCGGTCCCCGAGCCGGGCGCGGGCGAGGCGCTCGTGAAGACGCTTCTGATCTCGCTCGACCCCGCGATGCGCGGCTGGATGAGCGACGCCCGCTCCTACATCCCGCCGGTCGGCGTCGGCGAGGTGATGCGCGCGCTCGCCGCCGGTGTTGTCGTCTCCTCCAACGATCCCTCGCTCGTCCCCGGCGATCTCGTCACCGGCCTGCTCGGGGTGCAGATGTATGCGATCGCGCCCGCCGCTGCGTTGCAGAAGGTCGATACGACGCTCGCGCCGCTGCCCGTCTATCTGAGCACGCTCGGCATGACCGGCATGACCGCCTACTTCGGGCTGCTCGACATCGGCAAGCCGGTCGCGGGCGAGACCGTCGTTGTCTCCGGCGCCGCCGGCGCGGTCGGCGGGGTCGTCGGCCAGCTCGCGAAGCTGAAGGACTGCCGCGCGGTCGGGATCGCCGGTGGCCCCGAGAAGTGCGCCTACATCGTCGAGGAGCTCGGCTTCGACGCGGCGATCGACTACAAGTCCGAGGATCTCGCCGCGGGTCTGCGCGAGCACTGTCCGAAGGGGATCGACGTCTACTTCGACAACGTCGGTGGGGAGATCCTCGACGCCGCGCTCGCGCGTCTGGCGCGGCATGCGCGCGTGGTGATTTGTGGCGCGATCTCCCAGTACAACGCGACAGAGCCGATCGCCGGCCCCTCCAACTACCTTTCGCTGCTCGTCAACCGCGCGTCGATGACCGGCTTCGTGATCCTCGACTACTACGATCGCTATGGAGAGGGCCTGCGCGAGATGGCGGGCTGGTACGCCGAAGGCAAGCTCTCCTCGCGCGAGGATATCGCCACCGGCCTGGAGAACTTCAACGAGGCGCTCCTGCGCCTGTTCTCCGGTGAGAACGATGGCAAGCTCGTGCTCGAGGTCGCCACGGCCTGAGTGAGCCCTCCGTCGCGCTCGCCACGGCCTGAGCCTCCGTGCGTGGCCCACGGAGCTGAGCTCACCCTCAGAGCGCCTGCCAGGTAGAGGTTGTGGTTGTGTGTTTCCCAAGCCAACCCGGCCGGCGGCGGGAGCACGGGCGAAGAACTTGGTAAAGATCGCGCCTCCTGCCGCGCCGATCCCGCGAGCACACGGTTTGCGACGGTATCGTGCACATCCTTCGACTCGATGGTCTGCTCCGCCGCACCGGAGCCGCGGGGTTGACTCTGAATGAATCCGAACAGGCTCATCGGCGCGCTCCTCGCCCTCGTCGCGTTGATCGCGGCCGCGATCGTGCTGGGCGGCTGCGGGGGGGGCGGCTCTGGGTCCGGGTCAGGCTCGGGGAGCTCGGCGCAGAGCGGCGTCTCGCCGGCGTGCCTGCCAGCCACGATCGAACACAGCGCAAAGCTCGCGGGCGTGCCCGTCAACGTCTCGCCGGCGCCGGAAACCGGCACGGCCAACCCGGCTACGCAGATCAGCTTCCTCGGCGTGCCGGCGGCAAGGATCAAAGTGGTCTCGGTCGTGGGTGAGAAGAGCGGCGATCACCCTGGGCGCTTGGAGGCCTATTCGCAGGGCGATGGCGCGAGCTTCGTCCCGGAGGAGCCGTTCGACTCCGGCGAGCGCGTGCTCGTGCGCGCCGTGATCGATGCCGGCAGGCAAGTCGCCTTCGGCTTCCGCGTCAACACCCCCTATTCGCTGGCGAACGTCCCCTCGTATCCGAATCCACCGGCATCGCCGGCCGAATACGAGAGCTTCGCGACGATGCCGGGCGTGAAGGCCCCGGTCCTGACCGTCACCACGCCCGATCGCGACCCAGCGGCGGGCGACATCCTCACGACCAACGGGCCGGGCCCGGGCGCCTACGGGCCGCTGATCTACACGCCGCAGGGCAGGCTCGTCTGGTTCGACCAGCTCTCGGGTGGACTCACGGCCGAGGATCTGAGCGTGCAGAGCTACGAAGGCAAGCGCGACCTGACCTTCTGGCAGGGCAAGGTGCTCTCGCTGGGGTTCGGTCAGGGGGAAGACGTCGTCCTGGACTCCAGCTATAAGCACGTCGCGACGGTCAAGGGCGGCAACGGCCTGCAGGCCGACCTGCACGAGCTCCAGATCGCCTCGGGCGACGTGGCCTACATCACCGCCTACAACCCGATCCGCTGTGATCTCACGAAGGCCGAAGGGTCCTCGGGAGGGGCGCTCGTCGATGCCGCCGTGCAGGAGATCGACATGAAGACCGGTCTCGTGCGCTGGGAATGGCACAGCCTCGACCACGTCGCCGTGTCCGAGTCCGAGACCTCGCCGCCGAAGGGCGTGCCGTGGGACTGGTTTCATCTCAACTCGATCGACCTGGAGCCGGGCGGAAACATCCTGATCTCGGCGCGGAGCACCTGGGCGGCCTACCAGCTGGAAGGCGGCAGCGGCAGGATCCTCTGGCGCCTCGGCGGCCTGAAGAGCTCGTTCGAGATGGGGCCGGGCACGAAGACCGCGTGGCAGCACGACGCGCGCATGCTTCCCGATGGGGAAATCACGCTGTTCGACGACGGCTCCAACCCGCCGGTTCACGCCCAGTCGCGCGGCCTGCGGATCAGGTTGAACACCCAGACGCACACGGCGACGCTGACGAGGGCATACACCCATCCCAATCCGCCGCTGCTCTCCGCCAGCCAGGGCAACATGCAGACGCTGGGGAATGGGAACGGGAATGGGAATGGGAACGGGAACACGGTCGTGGAGTACGGCGGCGTGCCCCAGATCAGCGAGTACTCGCCCGATGGCGCGCTGTTGTTCGATGCCCACCTTCCCTACACGGAGGCCTCCTATCGGGGTTTTCGCTTCCCCTGGAACGGGCGCCCCTCAACCCCGCCGGCGGTCGCGGCCAGCCTGAACAACACCGGCGAAGAGACGATCGTGCACATGAGCTGGAACGGCGCGACCGAAGTCGCCTCCTGGCGCGTGCTCGCGGGGCAGGATCCGAAATCGCTCACGTCGCAGACGACGGTCGCCGTGGACGGCTTCGAAAGCTCGACGATCCTCACGAAGAAATACGCCAATGCGGCCGTCCAGGCGCTCGATTCCAACGGCCACGTGCTGGGAACCTCCCCGACCGTGCGCGTCGGCAGCTTCCAGTCCGCGCTGCCGAGCGCCGGTTGATCGTGACCGGCCTGCGCAGCCACGAGGGGCCTCGCGCCCGTAGCCCTCGTCGGCGGCCAGCCGCTTGCCGACCCCCGGCTTACCCGAAGGCCGGGATGGGCGCGACGCTCAGTAGCCGGGTGTTTTCGCGGGCTTCTTGTGCGTGGTGCTCGTCGGTGTGCTCGTGGTGGCGCCCGTCGTCGTCGACGACGTCGAGGTCGTCGCGGGCGTCGTCTGCGAGCTGCTCGTCGCGCTCGATTTGCCGCCGCAGCCCGCCACCGCCAGCGTGGCCGCGATCGTGGCCAGCAGCGTTAGCATGGCCGCCAGTGAAGTTCGTTTCATCGGCCAGCAGCCTCCTGTTCTCGCTCGCGGACTCGACCGCGCACACTACCAGGCGCCGCCGCCGCCAATTGCCGGTTGGGAGGCTCGCATGAGCGCCGTCGCGCCCGCGAGCCCGGAGGCGCAGACGGTGGCGGCCGAGCCGGCGGGGCGCGGCCTCCGATCCCGCACGAGCTGGCTGCTGATCGTCTGCTGCGTGGCGCAGTTCATGGTGATCCTCGATCTCTCGATCGTGAACGTCGCGCTGCCCTCGATCCAGTCGAGCCTCGGCTTCACGGCGCCCGAATTGCAGTGGATCGTCAACGCCTACGCGATCACGTTCGCCGGCTTCTTGATGTTTGGGGGCCGCGCCGCCGACCACTTCGGTCAGCGCCGGATGTTCGTGCTCGCGCTGCTTCTGTTCGCGCTCGCCTCGCTCGCCGGCGGCCTCGCGCCGGACCGTGTGACGCTTGTCGCCGCGCGCGCGGTCCAGGGCCTCGGCGGCGCCCTGATGGCGGCCTGCTCGCTGGCTGTGATCACCTCCTCGTTCGCGCCCGGACCGCCGCTGCACCGCGCGATCGGCGCGTGGGCGGCGATGAACGGCCTCGGTGGCGCCGCGGGGATGCTGTTTGGGGGGATCATCACCCAGGAGCTCAACTGGCGCTGGGTGCTTTTGATCAACCCTCCGATCGGGATCGCCGCAGCGATCGGGGCCTATGCGGTCGTGAGCGAGCGCCGCCGGGAATCGGGAGGATCCCGCCCGCCCCGTAGCTTCGACCTCGCCGGCGCGCTGACGTTGACGATCGGCCAGATGGTGCTCGTGTTCGGGATCGTCGAAGCGGGCCTCGCCGGCCTCGGCACGTTCGCCGCGCTCGGCCCGATCGCCGTCGGGATTGCGCTGCTCGTGGTGTTCGTCGTGATCGAGGTGCGCCTGGCCTCCGAACCGCTGATCCCCTTCAAGGAGCTGACGAAGCCACTGCGGATCGCCAACAACATCGTGCTGCTGTTCAGCGCGTCGCTGTTCCCGATGTGGTTCGTCAGCTCGTTGTACCTGCAGCAGGTGCTCGGGCTTTCGCCGCTGCACACCGGCCTGATCTTCCTGCCGATGACGCTCGTGATCATGCTCGTCGCCTCGCGCACGGGCAAGCTCGTGAGCCACTTCGGTGTGCGTGCTGTGCTCGGCGGCGGCCTGGTGATGCTGACGGCCGGGATGCTGCTGCTCGCGAAAGTCGGCTCGAGCGGCAGCCCGCTCGTCTACGTCATGCTCCCCGGGCTGCTCACGGCGGCCGGGATCGCGATGTCGATCGTGCCCTCGACGATCGCCGCCACGCAGGGCGCCAAGGAGGGGCAGGCGGGCCTGGCCTCGGGTCTCGTGAACACCTCGCGTCAGATCGGCGGCGGGCTCGGGCTGGCGATCCTGGTGACGCTCGCGACCGAGCGCTCGAGCCGTCTGATCGGCGCTGGCCATGGTGTCGCACAGTCGCTGACCGACGGCTTTCGCCTCGCCTACCTGATCGGCGGCGGCCTCGCCGCCGCGGCGGCGCTCGTGACGTTCACGGCGCTGCCCAAGCCTGCCGGCGTGACGCTGCCGCCGGCACGGCGACTGGCGATCGCGGTCGCGATCGTGGTGGTGGGCTTCGTCGCGCTCGACACGGCGTTTGCGGGCTCGCGCGGCGCGCCGGTCGGGGCGTACAGCACGCATGGGACCTACAGCTTCGTGACCGAGCCAACGCTGCATCCCCCCAAGCTCTATTCAGACAGTCCGACCGTCGCGGCCAAGCTCGAGCCGGGCTACGTCTTCACCGCGAACTTCTACAACCTCAACTACCCCCCGCTGCTCGGCCAGAGCGGGCCGCTGATCCTCGATCGCAACCTGCAGCCCGTCTGGTTCCAACCCGTGCCGGAAAAGGTCGTCGCCTCCAACCTCAGCCTGCAGACATATGAAGGCAAGCCCGCGCTCGCCTGGTGGCAGGGGGTCGTGACGAACACGGGCGCGACCGAAAGCGGTGAAGACGTCGTCGTCAACCAGCACTACCAGCGGGTCGCGACGCTCAGGGGCCAGGACGGCTGGAAACTGACCCTCCACGCGCTCACGATCTCCGGCGTCAACGCGTGGGTGACCGCAAACAAGAACATCGCGCGAAACCTGTCGAACTACGGCGGCGCCTACAACGGCGCTTTGATCGACTCGGCCGTGCAGGAGTACAACCTGAAGACCGGCAAGCTGCTGCGCAGCTGGGACGCGCTGGCGCACATCCCGCTCGGCGACTCCTACGCGACCGTGCCGACGAACGGGTTCCCCTGGGACGCCTACCACGTGAACGCCGTCGAAGTGACCGGCGATGGCACGTTCCTCGTCTCGATGCGCAACACCTGGGGCGCCTACCTCGTCAACATCGACAGCGGCAAGATCGAGTGGACGCTCGGCGGCAAGGACTCGAGCTTCAAGTTCGGCCCGGGCGCCGCCTTCCAATGGCAGCACGATGTGGCGTTCGCGCTGGGCAGCCGTCCCGGAAGCTCCAATTCGACGGTCACGATGTTCGACGACCACTGCTGCCAGCTGACCGGCGGCGGCACCTCGGTGCCGGCGACAGGGCCCTCGCGCGGGCTCGTACTCGAGCTCGACCAGCAGCATCGCGTGGCGACGCTCGTGCACCAGTACACCGGTGGCGACGAATTCGAATCGGAATACATGGGCGACACGCAGCCCCTGCAGAATGGCAACACGTTCGTCGGCTGGGGCTCGGAGCCCTACTTCTCCGAGTACGGTCCCTCGGGCAAGCTGCTGTTCGAAGCGCACTTCCCCGGCTCTGATCTCAGCTACCGCTCGATGATCGAGCCCTGGGTCGGCGAGCCCCTCACCGACCCCGCCGGCGCGGCGCGGCAGGCGGGCGGCTCCACGACCGTGTACGCGAGCTGGAACGGCGCCACCGAGCTCGCCTCATGGCGTGTCCTCGCGGGTGCGGGTGCGAAGATGACCGCCGTGGCGAGCGCCGCCAAGTCAGGATTCGAGACGGCGATCGCGGTGCCGTCGGGCTACGGGAGCTTCGAGTTACAGGCGCTCGACGCGCACGGCCGTGTAATCGGAGCATCCCGCCCCTTCACGCGGTAGGGTCGATGGTCGAGGAGAATTCAGGTCGCCGCGGGCTGCGCAACCGGCGACGAATCGGCGAGAAACACTGGAGCAATGGAGTGGGAATGAGACGAACGACGGGTGCGATCTCGGTCGCGCTGATGATGGCAATCGGGCTGTGCGCGTGCGGTGGCACCTCCTCGGCGAGCTCCGGCGCGCTCGTCCCGACGGCGGACGTGAGCGCCGCAGCCGCGAACGCGGTCACCGTATCGCCGCTGCCCGGAACCCCCGATGCCTCGCCCGTGACCCAGATCAGCTTCCTCGGTGGGTCGGGCACGAAGGTCTCTGACGTGCACGTCACCGGATCTCGCAGCGGCGTCCACGGCGGGCGGCTGGAGGCGTACTCGACCGGGACGGGCGAGAGCTTCATCCCGACGCATCGATTCCAGACGGGCGAGCGCGTGAGCGTCCATGCGAGCGTGAGCACGGGCGGCACGACCCAGACGGTCAGCACGAGCTTCACGATCGCGGATCAGGACACGCCAAGCCAGAAGCAGTTCCCGAACAATCCGGGCGACCCGAACGCGATCCAGCACTACAGCTCCGCTCCCTCGATCGTGCCTTCGACGGTACGGATCACGACGCCCGCGAAGGCGGGCGCGAGCCCCGGAGACCTGTTCCTCGCTCCATACCAGGGGAAGGGCTCGCCGGGTCCGATGATCGCCGAACAGAACGGCAACCTCGTGTGGTTCCATTCGCTGCCGGCGGGCGACTCCGCGACCAACTTCCACGTGCAGTCCTACGAAGGCAAGCCGGTGCTCACGTGGTGGCAGGGGCGGATCCTCGAGGTCGGCTTCGGCCAGGGCGAGGACGTGATCTACAACACCTCCTACCAGCACGTCGCGACGATCTTCGCGGGCAACGGCTACCACGCCGACCTGCACGAAGTCCGGATCATGCCGAACGGCACAGCCTGGATCGACATGTTCGACCCGATCCACATGAACCTGACCTCCGCGGGCGGCGAGTCAAATGGCGTGCTGACCGACTCGGTCGTGCAGGAGATCGACATCAAGACCGGGCTGGTGATGTGGGAGTGGCACGCGCTCGGGCATGTCGCGCTCAGCGAATCGAACAACCCGGCGCCGAAGGCCAGCTACCCCTGGGACTACGTCCACATCAACTCGATCGATCCGGGGGGGGCGGGCCCCGATCAACCGGGCGGGTCCGATCCCCAGACGGGAACGGGCGCCGACCGTCCCGGTGAGGTGTTGCTCTCCTCGCGCAGCACGTGGACGCTGTACAACGTCAACCTCCACACCGGCGCGATCATCTGGCGTCTGGGTGGCAGCCACTCGAGCTTCAAGCTTGGCGGCGGCACGCGCTTCTACTGGCAGCACGACGCCGAATGGCAGCCCGGTGGTCTGATCTCGGTGTTCGACAACGGCTCGGACCCCCCAAAGGAGAAGCAGTCCCGGGGGTTGCTGCTGAATCCGAACACGGCGACTCGCACCGTGACGCTCGTCAAGCAGTTCACCAACCCATACAGGACGCTGCTCGCCGAAAGCCAGGGCAACACCCTCAACCTGTCCTCGGGAGAAAGCACCGACGGCAACTGGCTGATGGGCTACGGCGGGCTGCCGAACTTCACCGAGTACGACTCCTCAGGCCACGTGCTGCTCGACGGGACGCTCGGCAAGAACGTGCAGAGCTTCCGCACCTACCTCGAACCATGGAGCGGCCAGGCGCCGGGCGTGCCGTCGGTCGCGGTCAGCGGCTCCTCGGTCGCGGCCAGCTGGAACGGGGCCACGAACGTCGCCTCCTGGCAGGTGCTCGGGGGCGCCTCGGCGACGACGCTCGCGCCGGTCGCGAAGGCCGCGAGGGCAGGCTTCCAGACGACGATCCCGGTGCCGGCTCCCAGCGCCTACGTCGCCGTGCAGGCGCTCGACTCGAGCGGTGCGGTGCTCGCCACCTCGGCCACGGTCAAGGATTAGTGCCCGCCCGGCCGTGCTCGCTCGTTGGCGTCGCCTGATCGTGCGCGCGCCGTCGGCCTGCCTTGCCGTGTGCGTCGTACTCGCGAGACTGGCCTCACTGGCAGGGATCACGTGGTTGGTGGGGCTGGTGGCGCTGCCGGCTACGTATGCGGCCGGCGCCCAAAGCGAGAGCTCACCCAGCTGCGTGCCCGCGCGGCTGAACGTCTCCGCGGCGCTCGCGGGCGAACGCGTGACGGTCTCGCCCGGCCCGGAAACCAGGGACGCCTCCGCTACCACCCAGATCAGCATGCTCTACGGGATCGGCGGGAATCCTGGCCTGAAGCTGGCGGACGTCGTCGTCGTGGGCTCCCGCACCGGCCCGCACCCCGGGCGCCTGGAGATCTATTCGCAGGGAGACGGAGCTAGCTTCCTGCCCGCGCGACCGTTCGCCGAAGGCGAGCTGGTCACCGTCCATGCAGAGCTGCTCGAAGACGGCAAGGCGATCCCCTTCGCCTGGAGCTTCACCGTGGCGATGCGCGACCAGCCCGGCTCATCGAGCGCCGCGGTTGTGGGCGTCGCCAAAAACCCCAGCGTGACGGGTTCCGCTCCGGCGCAGAACTACCAGAGCTTTCACTCGCGCCCGGAACTTCGCCCACCCGATGTGACGGTCTCCACGCAGGACCGCACGGCCACGGGCGACATCTTGCTCGCTCCCTATGCCGGCGTGGGGCAGTACGGGCCGATGATCCTCGACCCACACGGCGAACTGATCTGGTTCAAGGCACTGGGACCGTCGGGCACGCGCGCCGGCAACCTGCGCGTGCAGCAGTACGAAGGCAAACCGGTGCTCACCTGGTGGCAGGACCCGCTGGTCGCCGACGGCAGCCGCACCGCCGGCGAGGTGATCGCGAACAGCGCCTATCAGACGATCGCCGTCGTGCGCGCGGGCAACGGATACCAGCCGGATCTGCACGAATTCCAGATCACCCCCCAGGGAACCGCGCTGATCACCATCTACGACGCGATCGACTGCGATTTGTCCTCGGTCGGCGGCCCGCGTGACGGCGCCGTCGCGGACACGCTGCTGCAGGAGATCGACCTGAAGACTGGCCTCGTCATGTATGAGTGGCACAGCCTCGACCACGTGCCGCTGCAGGGCTCCTACTCCTCGCCCGCGCCCACGAACCGAGCCGATCCGTTCGACTACTTCCACATCAACTCCCTGGACGTCGAGCAGGACGGCGACCTGCTGGTCAACTCGCGCAACACGTGGGCGGCATACGACCTCAATCCGAGGACCGGCCAGGTTCGCTGGGAGCTGGGGGGCAAGCACTCGAGCTTCAAGATGGGTCCGGGCACGGCAACGGCCTGGCAGCACGATGCGATCCAGCTGCCGGAAGGGCCGATCACGTTTTTCGACAACGGCGCCTCGCCGCAGGTGCAGCCTCAATCACGAGCGATCGAGGTCGCGCTCGACATGCAGGACATGACGGCGACGCTCGTGCGCAGCTATGAACACACGAACCGATTGGTGGCGGACAGCCAGGGCAACGTACAGGTGACCTCGGAAGGTGACTGGATGGTTGGCTGGGGCCAGGCCGGCTATTTTTCGGAGATCGACTCTGCCGGGCAGGTACTGTTCAACGCGCACCTGCCGCTGGATTGGGAGAGCTACCGCGCCTTCGTGGCGCCGTGGAGCGGGCATCCGACGCAGCCACCGGCGCTCGCGGCCGTGGCGTCTGTAGGCGCGCACGCCGGGACGACCGTGTACGCGAGCTGGAACGGGGCGACCGAAGTCGCCTCCTGGCGTGTGCTCGCCGGCCCATCCCCGGGCTCGCTGGCGCCCGTCGCGACCGCCGCGAAGGCAGGCTTTGAGACAGCGATCGCGACCCCTGTCTCAGAGCGCGGGCGCTACGTGGCGGTGCAGGCGCTCAACGGCGCGGGCGCGGTGCTCGGCGTCTCAGCCACGACGAAGGCGTAGCTCACGGGCGCGCGGACCGGCCCGTTCTCGCGCGGAGGGTCCTCCGGCGGAGCCGGGGCCCGGGCTGCCGGCATGACCGAACGGTCCTTCCGGGCGCTCCAACGGTCCCGGTGGCGGGCCCAGCGGCCCGGTTTCGCGTTCGGAGCGTCGCTTGCGCCGCCCCGCGGCTTCGGCGGCGGCGCGCCGGGCGGTGGAGAAGTAGTCGGCGAAGCCGCGCGCGTGCGCTTCGGTCAGGCGTGGCGGCAGCGGCTCGCGCAGCTCCTTGCGAAAGGCGCGCTCCAGTTCTGCCTGCAGCGGCTCCTCCAGCGCGCTCTGCCCAGCGCTGTTGTGGAGCTCCAGGCGCCCGCTGTGGGTGCGGTAGTCATAGAGCTCGCGTTCCTCTCCGTGCGCGAGCGGTTCGATCCCCTGGAAGGGCCAGTTGGAGTAAGTCGCGAGCTTCGCCTGGGGTGTGCGCAGCGCGACCACGTGCAGCGGCGCGTCGGCCGCGTAGGGCTGAATCGCGTACTCGGTCACGATCTCGTCGGTCGCGTGCAGGATGTAGGGGCGCCCGGGCGCGGCCGGATCGGCGAGGATCCCGGCGAGGTCGGCGCGGGCGGCGATGTGGGAGTAGTGGGGGTCGCGTCGCCAGTCGTTCGAGCCGCTGCCGATCGTGAGCAGCAGCGGCGCCAGGTCGACGCTCGAGGTGAGCTGCTCGCGGACGTATTCGGGCGAGCTGGTGAGCAGGCCGCGAGGGTCCTTTACGAGCAGAGGCACGCGGATCGCCTCCTCGTAGGCGGAGGCGCCCTTACCGCGCAGCCCGTGCGAGCCGCCGTACTCACCGTGGTCGGAGGTGAACACGATCACCGTGTTTTCCGCTATCTCCGGGCGTTCGTGCAGCGTTCGCATGACGCGGCCGATGTGGCGGTCGACGTCGAGCTGGATCTTCATGTAGAGGTCGAGGAATTCGAGCCACCGTTCATGAGCTTCCGGGCCGGTGAAGGGGACCGGCCCGAAGGAGGCGGCCGATGTGTCCTGGAAGGTGCGCTGCAAGAGCGGCTTGTTGCGCTCGATCAGCAGCCGCGGCGTCTCGAAATTGGGCGGCATGCGCCCGATCATGCCCGGCGCCTGCGCCTCGGCGGGGACACGATCGCTCCACTTGTACCACCAGGCGATGTCGTGCGGGTTCACGAACGAGACCGTCGTGCACCACGGCTCGCTGCCCCCCTCGTGCGCCAACCAATCCTCGAACTGGCGCGCGATCCCGGGGTGAACCCGGTAGCCCTGGCCGGGACCGCCGTCGGGCGAGGGATAGGTGCCTCCGGAGAAGTCGTAGTCCTCGAGCAGCGGCCGGCCCGTCGCCTGTGTCCACTTGTTGTCGTGGCGGGTGAGGTGCCACTTGCCATACCACCACGTGTGGTAGCCGTGATCGCGCAGCATCGTTCCCCACGTGGGAAAGCCCGGGTCCAGCGTGCTGCCGCCCGTGATCATGCAGCCGGTCTGATGGGTGTAGAGGCCGGTCAGCATCGCCGCCCGCGAGGGCGTGCAGTCGTTCGAGACCGTGTAGTGCCGTCCAAAGGAGACCGCTCCTTCGCGCAGGCGCTGGAGATTCGGCGGCAGGCTCACGCCGCGCCCCGGCAGCGGGCCGAACCACTGCGGGGAGCGCAGCTGGTCGACCATGATCACGAGGATGTTCGGCCGTCGCATCGCGGCGGTCGTCGGTGCGACGCGCCGCGCCGGCTCGGTGGCGGCGGTGGTGGCGTTCGACTGTGTTCGCGCCCCGTGGCTCGAGCCCCCGCAACCTGCGATCGCCGCGCCCGCGCCCGCGAGCAGGCCGCCCGCGATCGCGCCCTGCTTCAGAAAGGTGCGCCTGTCGGTCTTGCGATCTGGTTTCATGCCTGCCGTGCGCGCGAGGACAGTTGGCTTGGCGGTGGTGTTGCTGGGGATGGGATTGGGGCCGGCGCTCGCCGCGCCGGGCGCACTTGCGGCTCGACCTCGCCGTGCGCACACGCCGCCTGTCGTCCCTGTGGCCAGACCGGTCTCTGCCCATGCGGCCGGAGCCGCTCCGGATTGCGAACCAACGACATTGAATACCTCCGCGACGCTTGCTGGAGCTGTGACGGTTTCCCCGATGCCGGGAAGTCGCGACGCCTCGCCGCAGACGCAGATCAGCTTCCTGGGTACTCCTAAAGGCGACCTTAGCCGAATCAGCGTCGTCGGCTCGCGCACGGGCGCGCACGCGGGGCGGCTCGATGGCTACTCCGACGGCGACGGCGCGAGCTTCCTCCCGACCAGGCCGTTCGCCGAAGGCGAGACGGTGACGGTCAGCGCGCAGGTGAGCACGGGCGGCGCCGTCCAGCCGCTGATCGACAGCTTTACGATCGCCCGCGAGGACCCGCTCAGCAGCACCCCCGAGACCGTCCACGAAGGCAGCCCGAGTGAGATCCAGTACTTCCATACGCGCCCGGATCTGCGCCCGCCGACGGTCACCGTGACCGCGCGCTCGCCCGCGACGGCGCCCGGTGACATCTTCGTGGCGCCCTATGACGGGCCGGGGCAGAGCGGGCCGATGATCCTCGATCCAGACGGCGGCCTCGTTTGGTTTAAAGCGCTGCCGAAGTACACCTCGGCAACCAACCTGCGCGTCCAGGAATTCGCGGGCAAACCCGTGTTGACGTGGTGGCAGGGGGACATCTCCGTCCACGGCTTCGGGCAGGGCGAAGACGAGATTCTCGACGAGGCCTACGCCCCGGTCGCCCACGTCAGGGCCGGGAACGGGCTGCGGGCCGACCTGCACGAGTTCCAGCTGACGCCGCAGGGCACGGCGCTGATCACCGCGTATGACCCGATCCACTGCGACCTCGCGGCCGTCGGCGGATCGGCCGACGGCGCCGTGACCGACGGGACCTTTCAGGAGATCGACGTGCGCACGGGGCTCGTGATGTTCCAGTGGACGAGCCTCGACCACGTCGCGCTCGCCGAATCCTACGCACCGGCGAGCGTCAGCGACACGGCCTTCCCGTTCGACTACTTTCACATCAACTCGATCAACCTCGACCAGGACGCGACCCTGCTGATCTCCTCGCGCAATACGTGGACCACCTACGACATCAACTCCCAGACCGGTCAGATCGCCTGGCAGCTCGGGGGCAAGCATTCGAGCTTCACGATGGGGCCGGGGACGGCGACCGCCTGGCAGCACGATCCGCGTGAGCTCGCGAACGGGTCGTTCTCGATCTTCGACAATGGCGCCTCGCCGACGGTTCACAGCCAGTCGCGCGGGATCGTCATCGGGCTCGAACCCCAGGCCAAGACGGCGACGCTCGTCAGCGAGCTCACCCACACGCCGCCGATCTCCGCGAAGAGCCAGGGCAACGTGCAGGCGCTCGCAAACGGCGACTGGTTCGTCGGCTGGGGGGAAGTCCCCGACTTCTCCGAGCTCGGCCCCACCGGCGCGCTGCTCCTCGACGCGCACTTCCCTGCCGGCGATCAGTCCTACCGCGCCCTGCGCTACGCCTGGACCGGCGTGCCCGCGACCCCGCCGGCGCTCGCGCTGGCCGCCGCGCATGGCGCGGCCGCGTCCCGCAGTGCGGGGACCGTCTACGCGAGCTGGAACGGCGCCACGCTCGTCGCGAGCTGGCGGGTGCTCGCGGGCGCGAGCGCGCATCGCCTGAAGGCGGTCGCCGCGGCCCCGCGCAGCGGCTTCGAGACGGCGATCGCGCTGCCCGCGGGGATCCATGGCCGCTATCTGGCGGTGCAGGCGCTCAGCGCGGCGGGGCAGGTGCTCGGCGGCGCCGCGACGGTCGCGGGGCAGGGCCTCTGATCCTGCGATCTTCCCTGCGTCCCAGCGCGCCCATGCCTCCGTCCCGGCCACGGGCGAGTGCGGCGGTGAGCGAAGGAGGCGATCCGCGATCCCCTGCTGCGAGGTGGCATGATCAGAGGCGATGCGGGCGATGCAGATCGAGCGCGCCGGCGTGCTGCGCGCCGCCGAGCGTGAGGATCCAAGTCCGGGCCCCGGCCAGGTGCTCGTACGCGTCAACGCCTGTGGAATCTGTCGCACCGACCTGCATCTGCTCGACGGCGAGGTCGATATCCCCAAGCCGCCAATCGTCCCCGGTCATCAAATCGTCGGGACGGTCGTTGAATGTGGTGGGGGCGTGCAGCCCGCCGAGCCACTCCAGCCCGGCACGCGCGTCGGCATCCCCTGGCTCGGCTGGACGTGCGGCAGCTGCCGCTACTGCCGCAGCGGTCGCGAGAACCTGTGCGAGCTGGCGCGCTTCACCGGCCGCGACATCGACGGCGGCTACGCGGAGCTGACGGTCGCCGACGCGCGCTATTGCTTCGCGCTGCCAAAGGAGGGCTCCGACCTGCAGCTCGCCCCGCTCTTGTGCGCCGGCCTGATCGGCTACCGAGCGCTGCGAATGACCGGCGAGGCCGAGCGGCTCGGCCTGTACGGGTTCGGCTCCTCGGCGCACATCATCGCCCAGGTCGCCGGCTTCGAAGGTCGGCGCGTGTTTGCGTTCACACGCCCCGGGGACGAGGGGACGCAGAAGTTCGCGCTGGAGCACGGCGCCGAGTGGGCGGGCGACTCCTCGGTCGCGCCGCCCGAGGAGCTGGACGCGGCGATCGTGTTCGCCTCCGCCGGCGAGCTCGTGCCGGCCGCGCTGCGCGCGCTCGCGAAGGGCGGCACGGTCGTGTGCGCGGGGATCCACATGTCCGACATCCCCACTTTTCCCTACGAGATCCTGTGGGGCGAGCGCGCGATCCGCTCGGTCGCCAACCTAACCCGCGCGGACGCCCGTGAGATGCTCGAGCTCGCCCCGCGCGCGGGGGTTCGCACCGACGTTCACACCTACGCGCTCGAGGATGCCGGCCGCGCGCTGGAGGATCTGCGCGAGGGGCGTTTCACGGGCAGCGCAGTGCTCGACCTCGCCGGGTGAGGCCTGCTCGCTTCCGGGGCGGGCTCTCCGGGCGGTGGATCGCGGCGGCTGCCCGCTCCAGCTTGCCTCCCGCGGGGCGGATTGAGATGTCTGCTCGCTCGTGCGAATGGCTTGCTGGGGCAGCGTAAACCAGACGAGCTTCCCGTTCGCCGCTGGAATCGTGCCCCAGGAATCGGAGAGCTCTTGGACGATGCGGAGACCTCGTCCCGAATGCTCCTGGGGCGTGGGGGATCGCAGCGTCGGCTGACCCTGCCCGCTGTCGCTCACCTCCACGCGGATCTCGCGTGGCGAGTCGTGGACCGCCACTTCGAAGTCGCTGCGGGCGTACAGCACGCAGTTGGTGGCAAGCTCGGAGGTCATCAGCTTGGCCGCTTCCACGAGCTCGCGCGACCGGCTCTGTAGAGCGTCCGTGACGAACTGGCGCGCGGCGGCGACAGACTCGGCCCGGCAGGGAAATCGGCGTGCGCTGGTCATGGCTCGATCGGGAGCACCTCGGCCAGACCCGTGGCTTGGAGCACGCGCCGGATGATCGGGGACGGGTTGCGCAAAGAGAGGCTTGTCTTCGCCGCGGTGTTGATCAGCACCGCGATCCCGGCGCTGTCCATGAAGCTCAGGTCGGTCAGGTCGAAGATCAACCGCGGAGGCTGCTGCGCGGTGATCGGCGCCAGGGCCGTCGTCAGCGACGGCGCGTTTGAGCTGTCGAGCTCGCCGCGGAGGGTCACGATCTGGGCGCCCCCGGGATCGACGTGGGCGTCGATCTGCACCGCTGGGGGAACAGGCTCTGCGTCCGGGTCCGCGTCTAGCTCTGCCATCGGATGCCCACAATCGCGGTGTCGTCGTGGTGGCCCTCGGATGCGACTCCGTGCGCGAGCATGCTCAGCAACTCGTCGAGTGCGAGCCGCTGGCCCGTCGCGGCCGCTCGCAGGCGCGCCAAGCCTGTGTCGATGATCTCGCCACGGCGCTCCACCAAGCCATCGGTGAACGCTATCAACGTCGTGCTTGGTGGCACGGATACGGTCACCTCCTCGTAGGGCGAGTTGCGCGGGACACCGATTGGCACGTTGGTGCTGAGCTCGACGAAGCGCCCGTCCGAGCCAGCGCCGTCGATCAGCAGCGGCGCCAGATGGCCGGCGCTCGCGATCGTCAGCCGGTGAGCGCGCACGTCGATCAGCGCGCAGAGCATCGTCGCGAAATACTCGTGCGGATCGCTGTTGACGTAGTCCGAGAGCTCGGCGAGCACCGACCCCGGGCTGTGATCCTGAGCCGCATAGGCCAGCGCGGCGTGGCGCAGGGAGGCCATCGTCGTCGCGGCGCGAAGCCCGTGACCGGAGACGTCGCCGATCATGACCAGCACCCGTCCCTCGCCGGCCTCGACGATGTCGTACCAGTCGCCGCCGACGTCGATGCCCGAGGCGGCCGGCACGTAGCGGGCGCCCACCTCCAGACCGCTGAGCTCGGGCAGCTCGTCGGGCAGCAACGCGTGCTGGAGCGTCTGCGCGATGCTGCGCTGTTCGGTGTACATCTCGCGGTTCTCGGCGGCGACCCGATCGAGCACGTTGACGAGCTGCTCGGCGTAACGCCGGCGCTGGGCGAGCCGATCGGTCAGCAGCGCCGCGGCCAGCGTCAGCAGCACCCCGCCGCCGCAGATGATCCAGGGCAGGCTCGCGAAGAACGTGCCGCCGAGCGATCCGTTCGGCGTGATCACGAGCGTGAATGCGCTGTCCCCGAACGGCACTACGTCCGCGGCCTGCCGGCCGCTGATCGGGAACCGCCTGATGTTCGTCACGAGCAGATCGCCGGGATGCCGGGAATGGCCGAGGTAGAGCGCGTAGTTGAGATCGGAGAACGCGGAGTTGCCCGAGAGCCGCGAGCGCCTGTCCCGCGGAAGCGGGCTTTCCGCATAGACCGCGAAGCCATGTTTGACGCCGGGCGTGGTGAACTCGTAGCCGAGGCTCGCGTCGGCCGTGCCGAGGATCCCCGTCACGTTCAGCAGCTGCGTGTGTTCGCCGCGCGCGAACAGCGTGCGGGTCTGCGCGGGCAGCGCCGCGAGCGCCGGCGTGCTCCCCGCCACGACGACCGGCGCCAGGTGCGAGGTGCCGAGGGGCCACAGCGAGACCGACGCGAACTGGCGGCCAGGACCGACGTAGGAGTCGATGAACGCGTGGAACTTCTGCGGGCTGCCACCCGTCGCGTCGGCCAGCTCGGCGGCCGAGGCCAGCGGTGTCTGAATCGAGGTGACCGCCGTCGTCAGGACCAGCCCGAGCTGACGAGCGCGCAAGCCGAGCAGCCGGTCCTCGTTGCGGTTGTACAGCCCCAGCGCCGTCAGCGCCAGCGCCGCGGTAACGGCCAGCCCGATCGCGAGCGTCAGGTAGGCGGCCCGCGAAGGTCTCCAGCGCCGGGCGGAGCCGGCCGCTGTCGCCGCCGCGACGGCACTCGCCGCTGCCGCGGGCTCATCGGCCGAGCTCTCGCGGTGGCCCGGAGGACCCGTCGAGACCGTCCGGCTACCCATCACAAGCATCTCCCCGGCTCATGTCTGCCGTTCAGCTTATCCGCGCTTGCCGGGTTTACCGCCGAACCGGAAGGGCGCTGTCGTCGCGCGGGCCGGGCGTGCTCGGCGTGCTCGGACGCTGCGGCTTGGGTATCGTGCGCGGCGATGTCGAGCAGCGGATTGCGCCTGCAGATCCCCACGACGGATGGTTCGACGCTCCGCGCAGAGTTCTTTGCATCCACCGGCGAGGGCCCACACCCTGGGGTCGTTGTGCTGCACGAGTCGTTCGGCCTCAATGACGACATACGCCGGATCGCTCGTCGCTTCGCCGACGCCGGCTACGCCGCGCTGGCCCCCGACCTGTACTCGCACGGGTCGCGGATCGTGTGTCTCAGTCGCGTGATGGTCGACATGCTGCGCGGCGCCGTGGCGCGCGAGATCGCCGACATCCGCGCGGCGAGAGACGCACTTGCCGCCCGGCCCGAGGTCGACTCCGAGCGGATCGCCGTGGCCGGGTTCTGTCAGGGCGGCGGTTTTGCCCTGATCGCCGGCACGCAACCGGGGTTCTCCGCGGCCGCGGTCAACTACGGCGAGGTGCCCGCCGAGCGTTCGCGCCTGGACGGAGCGTGCCCCGTCATCGCAAGCTACGGGGGCAAGGATCGCCTGTTCGGGCACAGGACGGCCGCGCGCCTGGAGCGCCACCTCACAGCCCTCGGCGTGCCTCATGACGTAAAGACCTACGACCAGGCTGGCCACTCCTTCTTCTCGAAGGTCGACGGCTGGCAGGGCTGGCTCGCGCGGGTACCAACGCCGATGGCTGTCGGCTACGACGAGGCAGCGGCCCGCGACGGCTGGGAGCGCATGCTCAGCTTCTTCGACGAGCACGTGCGCTGAATCTGCTCGAGCCTGGACGTGGCGGCCGGCGGGTGAGTGCTCCCAGGTCTCCTGGCGGCCGTGCGCTGTGAGGTTGAGTTGATGAGGCTCGCTCTTGATCTATGCCGCGACCGGCAATCGGACAGCGAAAGGAGAATCGAGATGGGAACGATCGGCGAGCTCGCGCCATAATCCCTGGTCATCACGGCGATACGAGAGGCGGATCCATGGCGGTGAGGGTGGTCGGTGCCGGACTTGCTCGTACTGGAACGAGCTCGCTGAAGCTCGCTCTCGAACGACTGCTCGACGGGCGCTGCTACCACATGTACGAGCTGATCGAGCGTCCACAGGACACGGCCAGCTGGGAGAGCGCGGTGGCCGGAGAACCCGTTGAACTGGAGCTCACTGCTGAGCGAATACCGCGCCACGGTCAACTTCCCCGCGGCCCTTTTCTGGCGGGAGATCCTCGCGATGAACCCTGATGCAATCGTCCTGCTCTCCAGCCGAGACTCGCCAGAGACATGGTGGGCCAGCGTCGAGCAGACAATCGTCCCGTCTCTTACTGGAGATGTACCACCGGACAGGCCCGACTGGATTCGACGGCGTGCGATGAACCTCGAGGTGCTGCGCACGCGTCTCGCGCCGCAATGGCCAGAGGCAAGCGCGGTCGTGGCAGCGTACGAGCGGCACAACGCGGAAGTGCGTCGCGAGGTGCCGGGAGACCGTCTGATCGACTGGCGCCCCGGCGACGGATGGGAACCGATTTGCTCCGCGCTCGGGCTCGAAGTACCTGTAGAGCCGTTTCCGCACGAGAACACCACAGCTGACTTCCAGACCAGAATCGGCGTCCAGGCGAGTGAGTAATACCTCGCCAGCGGCGCGAGTCGGGTGACGAGCACCCGACGCACAGCACGCATCGAGGTCGGGTTCTTCAGCTCCACAGACCCGGTAACCCCAGAGGAAGCGTTCGCCTACTGGCGGTAGCCATGGGAAATGTGGTGGGCAGAGCAACCATTCACCGTCACACCGGAGTATGTGACCAGATGGATCGAACGAAAGTTCTTCGCCGACCGGCCCCTCGGCCAACGCATTTCGACACTTCACCGCCTCGCCCGACTACACAATCATGCGCCGAGTCGAGATGGGCACGGCATCCCTGATCGCCGATCTGCATGCAACCGACTACTGGGGATCGATGGTCGCAGAGTCTGCCGAGTGGAGCTCCGATCCGCGCAACAGCCCGCAGCTGCTCGCCTTCTTCGGCGGCCCGCACTTCTACGTCGGCGCCGGTCTCGCCCGGCTGGAGGCTCAGGAGACCTTCAAGCACATCGCCCGATCGGCGTCGAAGCTGGAGCCCGGCACCTGGTCGCACACCAGGGATCGCTCGCGCACCTTCCGGCGGGTGCGGACCCTCGCGGGTGCGGACCTTCGACATCGAAGCCTCGATTCTCACGCGCGATCCGTCCGCGGGGACAGTTGCCCCTCGATGAACTGCCGGGCAACGATTCGACTAGCCTTCCTCAGTCACGCTGGAAGGGTGGCAGAGCGGTTGAATGCACCGGTCTTGAAGACCAGGGGTCCATGTTTGGACCATCTTTCGCGCCGCTTGGATCTTGACTTGTTTGAGTCGTTTTCTGCATGGCTATGCGGGATTCTGGCCACGCTCCGCCAGCCTGCGCGGTCCCCGTTCACCGTCTGAATAACCGCCTGATCCGCAGTTTGCCTGGCGCGAGCTTGGCGCCAGTAGCATGACCAGGGCTGGTGGGTGCGGTCCCACTCCTTGTGCCTGCTACCTCGCGGTCGTTGCCCGCGGCGTCGTCTCGCCGCCGTCGTCGTCGGTGTCGTGTCGTGTCATCGTCGCTGCCAGTTCGGTGCGATTCGCCACATCCAGCTTCCGGTACACGCTTGCGAGGTGCATCTTCACGGTGCTGCGCGCGATGAACAGCGCGCTGGCGATCTGCGGGTTGGTTCTGCCGCTCGCAGCCAGGCGCGCGATCTCGAGCTCTTTCGCTGTGAGGCTCGCCCAGCCGTCCGGTGGCCGCTGTCGCGCTCCCCGCCCGCGGCGGGCATACGCCACCGCCTGCGTCAGGGTCAGCGTGTGCCCCTCATCCCAGGCGCCCTGCGCCGCGTATCTCTCCCGCCGCCGGCTGTCCGGCCCGGCAGCGCAGCCGAGCCTCGAGCGTACGCCTGCCGCCGCGCCGGCAAGGCGCGCGGCGCGCTCGCTGTCTTCAGCCGTGCCCTCGTTGCTGTCGTGTCCTTGCTCCGCGTGGGCGAGCGCGTCAAGCACGTCGGCGGCGTCTCGCTCGAGGTCGCTCTCAGCGCAGGTCTCCAGTGCTTTGTGCAGCAGGTCGCGCGCCCGGCGCCGCTCCCCCGCCTGGAGCGCCGCGCAGCCTCTTATGTAGCAGACGATCGCCCGCTGCCTCGCGCTGTCCGCGTGCGAAGCCAGCGCTTCGAGCTCGTCGGCGTGTCCGGACGCGACCTCCGGCTGCCCGCGGGCAGCCGCGCTGCGCGCCAGCGTCTCACGGGCGAGCGCGCGTGTGTGGAGGTGCGGTATGTCGAGCAGTCCGAGCGCGTGCGTCTCGGCTGCGTCCAGGTCCCCGTGCATGTAGTTGGCGACCGCGAGCGCCAGTGCGATCGCCGGGGCAGCCTGCATCGCCCGCGACTCCTCTGCGGTCCGCAGAGCCGCGGCGCCCTCGGCGATGGCCTCGCGTGTCCGCCCCATCCGGGCGAGCGCATGGACGCGGAAGCTCACCACCTGGAAGTAGGTCATCGCCCGATCGTCTCCCTCCAGCGCGAGGGCGCGGTCGGCGTGCGCCAGCGCGCGCTCCGGCGAGCCGACGCTGACCTGCGCCCACGCCATCGCCTGCTCGCCCCAAGCCCGCAGCCGCGGGTGCTCGCACGCTCGCGGGATCTCAAGGAACTCCTCGTACAACCCAGCGATCTCGTCGAAGCGCTCCCGCAGCATCCGCGCGACCGCCAGATTCACGAGCGCGAACGCCAGCCCGAGACGGTCGGTTCCCGCCCGTGCGAGCTCGACGGCGCGCTCGGCGCAGCCCATGCCTAGGTCCAGGTCCGTCGCGGTCTGGATCAGCACCATCGCCGCGCCGGCCAGCGCGTCGCTCGGGGCGCCTCGCGTCTCTTCTACCAGGGCGAGGCCCTGATAGGCGTTCTGGACCGCCTCCTCGTATTCCTCGGCGAGCATCTGCACCATCGCCGCGCCGCACTGGAGAACCGCGCGCACCGCCGTAGCCGCCTGTGGCGTGGCCGGCAAGACGCGGGCACAGATGGCACGGGCTTCGTGGTAGTGCTCCGCGAGCAGCCAGTGCCTCATCAACGCCGCTGCGATCCGCTGCGCGGAGGGCGGGTCGCACTCCAGCGCGTAATCCACCGCCCGGCGGAGGTTTGCTCGCTCGTCATCGACGCGGGCATGCCCGTCGGTGTCGTGCAGCGTGAGGCTTGCCCGCTCGGCATAGGCGGCGAACCACGCCAGATGCAGCCGCTCCGCGTCCTCGCGTTCGCCGGCGAGGGCGAGGTGTTCGGCCGCGTACTCGCCGACTGTCTCGAGCAGCGTCCAGCGCTGCTCGCCGCCGCTCGCCTGGGCTGGCGCGAGCAGGCCCTTCAGGTCGAGGGCGGTGAGCGCATCCGCTACGTCCTCGTCGCTCATGCCGTCCGCTGCGAGAGCCTGCACGGCGGGGATGGTGAACCCGCCCGCGAACGCCGCGAGTCGCCGCAGCAGCAGTCGCTCTTTCGCGTCGAGCAGCTGGTAGCTCCACTCCAGCGACGCGCGGATCGAGCGGTGTGGCGAAAGGCCGTCGTCGCCTGCCGCCGCTGCGAGTCGCCCCTGCTGTGCCAGGCAGTCGGCGACCTCCTCGGCAGACAAGGTCTGCAGTTGGCCCGCCGCGAGCGATAGCGCCAGCGGAAGCCCGTCAAGGTCACGGCATATCCGGGCGATTGCACGCGCCGAGGACGGTGTGACCGCGAACGCCGGGTCACTGCTGCTCGCCCGCTGTATGAACAGTCGCCCAGCGTCGGACTGCACGACCGCCGCCACATCCTCCCCGTCCGGCAGCCGCAGCGGCGAAAGACGGAAAACCCGCTCGCCGGCGATCCCGAGTGGCGCCCTGCTCGTCGCGAGCACCTGCACCCCAGGGGCCGCGCCCAGCACCTCGCCGACCAGGCCGCGAAGCGGGTCAAGGAGATGCTCGCAATTGTCGAGCAGCAGAAGCAGTCGCTTGCGCCCTGCGACGTGCTGGATAAGCACCTGCCTGGCGGTGCTCCCGAAGCGCTCCCTAACACCAAGCGCCCCGAGCAGCGCGTCGAGCAGATGCTCTTCGCCCGCCACGCTCGCCAGCGGGACGGTCACGCACGCATCCGCGCCGCGGGCGAGCTCGAGCGCGAGGCGCGTCTTGCCGCAGCCGCCGGCGCCTGTCACCGTCAACAGCCGCGCTGCGTGAAGCACTCCTCGTAGTTCCGCCAGCTCGGACTCCCGGCCGATGAACGGCCCCAGTGCGACCATCGCGCGATCCTCCCAAAACGACGCGGGAACTGTGGCCACATGGCCGTAGTTGTCGCGAGGACGCTGTGCGAGATTACCGGCGGTGCCCAACGACAGGTCCAGTTCTAGTTGCCTGAGTAGCGGCTGATGCCCCGCTCGATCGCTGACCTTCCAGGGCCACGCGGGCTGCCGCTGCTCGGCAACGCCGTGCGGCTGATCCCGCCTTCGCGAGCGCATCTGAAAGCAGAGTTGTGGGCGCGCCGCTACGGCAGCATGGTCCGTGTGCATGTTGGGCGCCGCGAGATGGTGGGGATCGCTGACGCGGCGACGATCAACCAGATCCTCCGCGAGCGCCCCGAGGGGTACCGGCGCTGGGCGGAGCAGTGCAGCGTTCTCGATGAAATCGCTCCGACCGGCCTGTTCGGCGCCGAGGGTACGGAGTGGAAGGCACAGCGTCGCCTCGTGATCACCGCGCTGAACACGAACCACGTCCACCGCTACTACGAGGCCGTGCGCACCTGTACCGAGCGGCTTCATGCCCGGCTGAAAGTCGCGGCGGACTCGGGGGCGTGGTTGAACATCACCGAGGAGCTCACGTCGTTCACCGTCGATGTCACCTCGTGGCTTGCCCTCGGGCACGATTTGAACACGCTGGAGCGCCGCGACGATGAGCTCCAGCGGCACTTTCGCGTCGTCATGCAGACGATCGCGAGGCGGCTCACCGCCCCATTTCCCTACTGGCGGCACTTCAAGCTGCCCGTCGATCGTCGCGCCGAGCGCTCGATCGTCGCGGTCAATCGGGCGATCCGCCGCTTCGTCCGAGAGGCACGCGAGCGGATGGACCGAACGCCCGCGCTCTACGAGGAGCCGCGGAACATGCTCGAGGCGATGATCGCCGCCCAGGCCAGCGATGGCACCTTCACCGACGATCAGATCGCGGGCAACGTGTTCACGATTCTCCTCGCCGGTGAGGACACGACGGCGCACACCCTCGCCTGGACGCTGTCGCTGATCGGCCCGTGCCCGGAGATCCAGCAGCAGCTTCGCGAGGAGGCAGCGCGAGAGCTCGGCGACCAGGCGGTCGCCGGAGACCCGCAGCTGGTCGATCGGCTGCGCTACAGCGAAGCGGTGGTGCAGGAGTCGATGCGCCTGCGCGGGGTCAGCGCGATGCTCGCGATCGAACCCGCGAACGATGTGACAGTCGGTGATGTTGAGGTGCCGGCCGGCACACGTCTGCTGCTGCTGTTACGTCAGGCGGGCCGTGAGACCGCTGGGCGCGGGGACGATTTTCTGCCGGAGCGCTGGCTGTCGGACAGCGATGACACGCGGCCGGTGAAGACGCTTGGGTTCGGCGCGGGGCCGCGGTTCTGCCCAGGGCGCAACCTCGCGCTGCTCGAGTCAAAGACGGCGCTCTCGATGATCGCCTCGAGCTTCCACGTCGAGGTCGACCGGCGCCGAGTGCGGGAGGCGTTTGAGTTTGCGATCGTCCCTCGCGGGCTTCGTGTCCGCCTGCGCGAGCGCGCCTGCGCAGCTCAGCCCGTCACGAGCCCGGTGGCAGCCGCCATATGATCGAACTGCAGCTACTGGCCGCGATGGGCGCGATCGGCCGCCGTTACGACCAGTTCATCTGCAGACGACCCCACGCACGGCGTCTGTGGCTTATCGCCGCGGGCGCGACGCTCGCGCTCGCATGTGTCGGCCTGCGCCGAGGCGACGCGGCGTGAGCGCGATGCGCACGATCGCCGACCTTCCTGGGCCGCGGCTCGTCGTCAAGGCCCTGAACACCAACCACCTGCACCGCCGCTTCCACGCTATCCGCACCGCCACCGAGCGGCTTCACAACACCCCCGTCGGAGCGCTCGCCGAGGTTGCCAGGGTAGGCTCGCCGTGAGCGTTGACGCTCGGCGCACGGCGGCGGGCGACCCCGGATACGCGCTCAGCGCCTCGGACGGTGGCGAGCACGCGCGCCTGTCCCGCCAGTCACGCCTACACGAGCAGTTCACACGCCGCCTGCTCGAACGCGCGGGCATCCAGCCCGGAATGCGGGTGCTCGACGTCGGGTGCGGGCCGGGCGACGTCACCTTCCTGGTCCGCGAGCTCGTCGGCGCGGAAGGCCTGGTCGTGGGGGTGGAGCGTGACGAGCGGGCCGTGGCGGCCGGGCGCCAGCGAGTTGCCGACGCCGGACATTCCAACGTCGAGTTTGTGTGCGGAGACTTTCGCGAGGTAGAGATCGGCGGCGGGCCGTTCGACGCATTGGTCGGGCGGTTCGTGCTCCTCTACCAAGCGGACCCCGCGGATGCCGTCCGCAGAGCCTCACGCCACCTGCGGCCGGGAGGCATAGTCGCCTTCGCAGAACTCAACCTGCCGATCGACTCAGCACACCCGGGGAGATCGTTCCTGTCCTGGCCACCGACGCCCGCATCCGAACAAGTCAACGAATGGATCTTCGAAGCGTTCGCAAGGCTCGGCACGCAGCCCGACATGGGCATACGTCTCCCCGAAACCTACGCGCAAGCCGGCCTTGAGCCCAGCCCGGACCTGGAGACCGAGCTCGCGTTCGCCGTCGGCGAGGACGCGATCGGCCACACCATCGAGTTCATCACGAGCCTCATGCCAACGATCCTCGACGCCGGGATCGCCACAGAGGACCAGGTCGATCTCGCAACACTCGCCAAACGGATGCGCGCCGGCACCAGCAGCGTCGGGCGGATCAGCTGCTGGCCCACCGCGATCGGCGCATTCGCCACCAAGCCACCCGACTGAAACGGCAACAGCATGGCCCGGAGCCCATCCTGTCGGCGCGGCCACTGCGGCGTGAGAGCGGCGACTATTACCCTGCGCGCCCGAGCCGTCGGCCACGCAGCGCCGGGTACGATTTCCCAGTGACCCGCCCCGGAGGGGTGGCAGAGTGGTTGATCGCGGCAGCCTTGAAAGCTGTTAACGGCGGCGACGTCGTTCGCGGGTTCGAATCCCGCCCCCTCCGTCAACTTCGCGCAAGCCTCAACGCGGTTGCGCGCGGGACCGGCGCGAGTTGTGGCGCGAGCAGTCGATTTACCCCAATGCAGAGCCAAAGTCTCGCGGTCTTGAAACCGGCAGGCGGGAACCCCCGTCTCGGGAGCTCGAATCTCCCCCTTCCGTTTTTGGCCGGCCTCGAGAGCTTCCCAGCGCGAGCAACCGCGGAGTAGACTCCTGCCCCGACCGGTACAAGAGGATCGTGATGGCGAACCTGGGCGGTAGCGCAAGCAGCGAGATCGAGGCGCCGCTGGAGGAGGTGTGGGCGGTCATCGAGGACGTGCTCTCGGCGCCCGACTGGCAGGGCGGCCTGGACGCGATGACCGCGCTCGAGCACGACGCCGAGGGACGCCCGTCGCTCGTGGAGACCGAGAACGACCTCAAGGTCAGGCGCGTCAGGGCGCGGGTGCGCTTTCGCTACGAGGGACCGCGGCGCCTGGCGTGGACCCAAGAGCAGGGAGACATGAAGTCGGTCAGGGGCTCCTGGGAGCTCGAGGATCTCGGCGGCGGGCGCACGCGCGCGACGTACACCCTCGACGCCGATCCGGGCCGCATGCTGGGGCTGCTCGTCCGCGGGCCGGTGCAGGACGCGACGCGCGCGATCTTCGTGAACGGGCGGCCCGGCGAGCTGAAGCGGCGGGTCGAGCGCGCGGGCTGACGCCGCGTCCGCGCGTTCCCGGGACGGCTCGCCTCAGCCGATGATCGTTGCCCCGCTCCGATCGGCTCGCGAGCTAGGCGGAGCGCATCTAACTACTGAGCGCGACCGGGACTACGTACCGATGAGGCTGACGCGCGCTGTGCCTATGGTCGGGTGCGTGATCGCTCTCGCTGGCTTTTCGATCCGTAGACCGCGGGCACGGTGACGCTGATCGGCGCGGGCGTGACGCTGTCCTCGTTCGGGCTGATGGCGCTGCTCGGCAGCGTGATCGAAACCGACCCGCTGGCCGTGGCGCTTGGCTCGATGACAGGGCTCGCGCTGAGCGTGGGCTACGCGCTTTTGATCCTGGACCGCTTCCACCAGGAGAAGCAACCCCGGCCCAATGATGCAGGCGGGCTCGCCACGGCGGCGATGCGAGCCGGCGATCCCGAGCGTGCGCAGAGGGCCGCCACAAACGCCGTCGCAGGCACCGGACGCGCGGTGCTGTTCGCCGGCAGCGGCCTGATCCTCGCGCTGCTGCTCGCGAGCGCGATCGCGCCGACGAAGATCCTCACCTCGCTGGGCATCGGCGTGCTGCTCTGCGGCGCGCTGGCGGTCGGCGCCGTTCCGGGCGCACGCGCCGAACTGCGAGCCTCTACACTGGCCTGCCGATCCCAGGGAGAGGTGGCCGAGTGGCTGAAGGCACTCGCCTGCTAAGCGAGTATGGGGGTTAAACTCCATCGCGGGTTCGAATCCCGCCCTCTCCGCCATTTGCTCGATGTACGAACCCCGGCCCCGGTTTTCGGGGTCGTGGTCGTTTTGGGGCTGGGGCTGGCGTTGGGCGGGCGTCCGGGGCCGCCTGGGGGCTGTTTGGGGCGTGTTCTCGGCCTGCCGGAGGTCTTGGACGAGCAGCGCGATCTCTTGGTAGACGGGGTTGCGCTGGGCTTGGATGGTGTCGGGGTCGCGGACGATGAGCGCCACGAAGAGGGCCTGGTTGTGGGTGCGGTCACCGCTGACGCGGTGGGCGTCCAAGACTTTCTGCACCTGATTGAACGTGGCGTGGTCTATCAGGGCCTCGTGGCGTCCCTCGCGCTTGAGGCCGTTCAGGGTGACGATGCCGGCCACCTCGCGCCCGATCTGTGGCTCGCCCAGCTTGAAGTCGGTGTAGCCAGCCTCGCCGATTGTCTGACTGAGCAGCTTGGCTACCTGGGACACCTTGAGCCTCTGGACCTGCTCCACGGCCTCGGCGATAGGATCGGCCGGTGTCTCGCTGATGCCGAGGCTCTGCCGTCCTTTCTCCAACACCTCACCGATATGCTCGATGTGTTTCTTGCGGGCAAGGAACTTCAGGCCGGTCGCAGTGTCAAAACAGAAGCGCTGGCGGTCGAGCTTGAAAAAGGGATCGGGCTCGGCCTTGGACTTGCCGCCGAGTTTCAAGGTGCTCTCCCTTGTGCCTTTACCCTCGCGGTGCTGATAGGTCTTGAGGTGAATCTCCATATCTTCACCGCACGAGCGGCAGTACGGTATGGCGGCAGGTTGGGCGGCGGTCAGACGCCGGTCTTTGGCCTCATCATCGGCCATCCACTGGCGGATGGTCTCGTCCCGTTGTTGCCAGCGCTCACCAGCCAGCGCCTCGACAAGCTGGAAATAAAATATGCTGTACTGGTAGTAGCCGCTCGCGGAATCTGCCCGTCCCTCTGCATCCAGCGGTGGGCGTTCGCCAAAGAAGTCATGCACCATCTGCTCGCGCGTCCGGCACAGCTCGACCGTGAGTCTGTCGTAACGATCCTCGTATACCGACCTATCCTTCAAGTAGGTAATCATTTGGCGGCGTGGGTGCTCATATTCTTGTTATACCAGGCCATCCGAAATATGAAACGGTGAAGGCAATTCGCCTTCACATGAGAGAGTGAGGCCACCTTGCCGTAACGCCTCCTACTCCAGTAGAATGAGGTTATGAGGATACAGCTCATGAGCAAGCCAGGTTTCCAATCCATCATCTATCGCGAAGGCGCCTACTACGTGGCGCAGTGCCTTGACGTAGAGGTGTCAAGCTTCGGTAGGACTGAAGCCGAGGCGCAGGCTAATCTCCAAGAGGCTCTGGATCTGTACCTCGCATGAGCGCCCAGCAGCATGAGTTTGATGTCGTCTTCGAGCCCCAAGCCGAGGGTGGCTACACCACCTATGTCCCGGACCTGCCGGGCTGCATCAGCGAGGGCGAGACGCTGGAGGAGGCCACGGCCATGATCCAGGAGGCGATGGCGCTCTATCTCGAGTCACGCTCCGAACATGGCTGGCAGTTGCCCAGGGTAGAGCACCGCAAGCTGGCACCGGCGGCGTGAGCGAGTAACTATTCAGGTAACCCTTGAGCTTGCTACCCGCCCCTCCGTTGCCGTATAATTTCTTAGTACTGGCTAACCAAGCGGGAGTCCCACTATGGACCACGAACACGAGTACGACGTCATCCTGACCCCCGCACCCGAGGGCGGGTACGTGGTGTCGGTCCCCGAGTTGCCGGACGTGCACACCGAAGGCGAGACCCGCGAGGAAGCCCTGGCAATGGCTAAGGACGCCATCGAGGGCTACTTGGAGGCGATGCGCGAGCGTGGCTGGTCGCCAAAACCGGCTGAGCACGAGCGAGTCGTCGTCGCCACACCGTGAGCGACAAGCTCCCGGCAATCAAGCCCAAGCGGCTCATCCGCGCCCTCGAACGAGCCGGCTGGCAGCTTGACCGGGTACGCGGCAGCCACTACATCATGGCCCATCCCGACCGGGACCAGATGGTCCCAGTCCCGTACCACAACCGTGACATCAAGGCCGGCACCTTATCCGGAATCCTGAGTAGCACCGGCATCAGCCGCGATGAGCTGCGCAAGCTGCTGTAGGCCACCCAGGCCCAAAGAAGGCCCAGAGCCCTTCCTCGGGCCTTCTTCGTATCAGCCGCCCACGCCGTCAGCTTCTGCGGTGCCGGACCGCTTCAACCGCCCGCTGGCGCGCTTTGCGGCCCACCGGCTCCATCAGCGCCTCAACCAGCCGCTCCAGGATCGCCTCGGGTTCGCAACCTTGTTCGGATCTCTCCGTGCCGTGCCGCCCCTGCGAGGCGCGTGCCCCCGATTGCGAGGTTTGCGCCGTCCCCTGCGAGGCTCGGGGCGGCCCACAGCGAGGCTCGCGCCGTCCCTGCGGGCGATCATCCCTCCGGCGTATCCGAGGCCGCGACCGCGAACACGATGTGCCGCCGTGCGAGCGTCAAATAATCGTGCAGCTCGACCGGCCCGCCATCGAGCGGTTCGACGCTGACGTCGGTGAGCGTGAGGAAGTCGCGCTCGGAGGCGTTGAGGACGTCGGAGACACGGCTGCGGTAGCCGTCGCGGGCGAGCGTGAGCGAGCCCTCGATCCGGTGGCGCTCGGTCTCGATCCGGATGCGCTCCTGGCGGTGTTCGGTGTTCGGAGTGTCTGCGTCCGGGTCGGACAGCGGGTCGATGGTGCTCATCGGGTCATTATCGCCGTTGGGCGACGGGTCGCATCCTTGGGGCGAGCGCTCGTCCTCACCGGCAGCGCCACGTGGATCGGCGCCACGTGGATCAGCGCGTGACGGAGTAGGTTCGCGAGAGCGTCGTGCGCAGCCCGGTGGGTCCGGCGGCGACGATCGTGACGCGCGCGAGCAGCCCGCGGTGGCGCCCGAGCGCGTGCTGCAGCGCGCGCAGCGCGCTCCGGCCGAGGCGGACGCGCAGCTTGCCGGCGCGACGGGGAGCGAGCGTGGCGGCTGTGGAGATCAGCTTGACGGTGCGTCGCGGGCGCAGGCTGGAGAGCGTCGCGGAGACGAGCACCCGGCAGCCGCGCAGACAGCTGACGCTCGGCGTGAGCGCGCCCCGCGCGAGCACGCCGGCCGGCCGCGGGAGCGAGACCTGCAGTACCGGCGCGACGTTCAGCGGGGGCGGCCAGAGGCCGGGCGCGAGGCAGCCCGAGCCGGAGGGCGAGACGGGGCTGAAGCGCTCGACACGGTTGTTGTTCGTGTCGGCGACGTAGACGTCGCCGGCGCAGTCGACGGCGACGGCGGTCGGGAAGGAGAATTCGCCGGGGCCGATCCCGCGCTCGCCCCACTTCGCCAGGAAGCGACCGGAGGAGTCGAACACCTCGACGCGGTCGTTTTCGGAGTCGACGACGTAGACGTTGCCGGCGGCGTCGAGCGCGATCCCGGTCGGCGAGTGGAAGCGCCCGTCGGCGCTCCCGCGCGAACCCCATTCGTTGAGCGGCGCGCCGGAGGGGGAGAAGCTCGACGATCCGGTCGTTGCCGGTGTCGGCGACGTACGCATCGCCGGAGCCGTCGACGGCGACCGCCTCGGGGTGGTCGAGCTCGCCGGGGCCGGAGCCGGAGGAGCCGTTGCCGGCGCCGGCGCCGAAGCGCGCGAGCAGCGTGCCCGCGGGCGAGTAGACGAGGATCCGGTTGTGGTTCGTGTCGGCGACGTAGAGATCGCCGCTGCCGGAGGCGACGGCCGCCGAGCCGGCTTCGGAGAGCCCGGCGCCGCCGACGTCGGCCGGACCGCCGATTTCGGAGAGGTAGGTGCCATCGCCCCAGAAGCGCGAGATCCGCCCGTCGGCGGGGTCGGTGACGTAGACGGAGCCGCGCGGGTCAACGGCGATCCCGGCGGGGCGGTTGAAGCCGGTCGTGTAGCCGCCGGGGGAGGGGAGCGTGCCGAGGTAGGCGTCGCTGCCGGGGGCGAACTCCTCGACGCGCGAGTCAACGGTGTCGGAGACGAACAGCCGGCCGGTCGGGTCGATCGCCAGCCCGCGCGGTCCGGTCAGCGGGCCGGGCTCGCGCGCGGAGGCGCCGATCGTGCGCAGAAAATGGCCTTCGGGGTCGAACACCTGGACGCGGTCGTTGGCGGTGTCGGCGACGAACGTTTCGCCGGCGGGGTCGGCGGCGAGCCCGCGCGGGAACGCGAGCTGGGCCGGTTTGGAGCCGAAGCCGCCCCATTCGGTGAGGTAGTCGAGTGAGGGGCTGAGCTTGACGACGCGGTGATTGATGTCGTCGGCGACGTAGACGTTGGAGGCGGCGTCGAGCGCGATCCCGTAGGGGAAGTCGAAGCGGTCGCCGGTGCTGCCTTCGGAGCCATCGAGACCTTCGAACTGCCCGGCGGGCGTGAATTTCTCGATGCGGTGGTTGTCGTCGTCGGTGACGAGCACCTCCGAGCCGTTCGCGGCGACGCCGCGCGGGTAGGAGAACTGGCCGGGGCCGGTCCCGTAGGAGCCCCATTCGAGCGCTTCGCCGCCTTCGAGGTTGAAGCGCTCGATCCGGTCGTTGCCGGAGTCGGCGACGTAGACGTAGGAGCCGTAGACGGCGATCCCGCCGCCCGGGGGCTTGGTCGGATCCTGGGATGAGCCGAAGTTGAATTGCCCGAGTTCGCTGCCGAAGTGGCCCCAGTCCTTGATGTATTCGCCGGAGGGCGAGAACTTCTCGATCCGGTTGTGGGAGGAGTCAACGACGTAGACGTTTCCGGCGGCGTCGGTCGCGAGGCCGCCGATCGGTCCGAACTGGCCGTGCCCGCCGCCGAAGGAGCCCCACTGGCCGAGGTAGGCGCCGGCGGCGGAGAACTTCTGCACGACGTAGGAGAGCTGGTCGGCGACGTAGACGTTGCCGTAGGCGTGAACGGCGACCGCCTCGGGAAAGCGGAGGATCCCTTCGGCGCGCATCCCGATGATCGACGCGGAGGAGTACGGGCATTCCCCGTTCGACCCCGGGCACGAGGCCGCGAGCGCGGGAGCGGCCATGAGCCCCGCGAGCACGGCGCCGCCACCCGCCAGCGTGAGGACGCAGGCGAGGGCGGCGGCGAGGCGACGGATCGATCGACGCATCCGCCGGATTTTGCAGGATTAGGGGATGAGAATTGTGAACGCGTAGTCAGCGGAGAGCGTCTGGGTCGTGCCGGGGGTGTATGTCTCCACCTCATAGGGGGCATTGGGGCAGTCGGTGGCGGGCTGGGCATTGACCGCGATCACGCCCGGTAGGTTGCCGGCGGAATAGCTGACCTCGGGTGAGACGGATGCGATGCTCGAGGAGGCGATACCGGCTGCGGGCGTGATGCAGTAGACGCCTTCGCGTGGCTCGCTGACGGCGAGGATGTTGGAGGCGTCGATCAGCGCGGCTGTGGTCGGCGAGGTGGGCTTGACGACCGCATAGGCGACGGTCGTGCCCGGTGCTCCCGGCACTCCTGCCTTGCCTTCGCTGCCCTGTTTGCCTTCTTTGCCCTGCTTGCCTTCTTTACCTTGCTTGCCTTCTTTGCCCGTCGCCCCCTTCGGCCCCGGGAAGCCGGTGAAACCGCGCGGCCCCGGGATCAGACAGGCGCGGATGCGCCGCCCGTGCGAGATCACGATCACGGTGTTGCAGCGTCGCGCGCGTGCGGCGTGGGCCGCGGGAGCGGACGAGCCGGGGGAGGCGAGCGCGGGAACGGCGATCGCGAGCGCGCCGGAAGCGACAGCGGCGGCGCTGGCGATGAGGGGCAGGGCGGGACGGCGCATGAGGAAGCCTTTCGATCGGGAGCGAACAGCGATCGAAACACGCTACCGGCCCCAATGGAGCGGTGGCTCACCCGACGGTGGCCTCGCCCACCCAAGGGAGCTCATCCTCGGGGGCCTTGCCCGACGGGGACGGGACCTCACCCCGGGGACGCCTCAGCCGATCCGTTCGGGCGTGCGTGCGGGCAGCCCGGCCCGCGCCGAAGCCGCGGGGACCAGCACCGAGTCGGAGTCCGCCGGCCGGTTGCGCTCCTCGCGCACGATGTACAGAGGCCGGTGCTTGACCTCGTCGTAGATCCGCCCGACGTACTCGCCGATCACGCCGAGCGCGATCAGCTGGATGCCGCCGAGCAAAAGAATCGCGATCGTGATCGACCCGAACCCCGGGAGGTAGGAGTCGAAGATCCGCAACAAGATCACGACGGGGATCGCGATGAAGGCGACGCCCGCCGACAGAATCCCGACGTACGTCGCTAGTTGCAGAGGCAGATGCGAGAACGAGGCGATCGCGTCCAAGGAGAAGCGGAGCATCTTGCGCAGCGTGTACTTGGTCTCGCCGGCGTGGCGCGCGTCGCGCTCGTAGGGGACGGCGGTCTGCGTGAAGCCGACCCAGACCGTCATGCCCCTCAAAAACCGCGAGCGCTCGGTCATCGCCAACAGCGCGTCCAGGGCACGCCGGTCGAGCAGCCGGAAGTCGCCCGAGTTGGGCTCGAGGTCAACCTGGGCGAGCTTGTCGAAGAGCTTGTAGAACCAGGAGGCGGTGGCGAGCTTGAAGGCGGTCTCGCCCTCGCGCGCGCGGCGGACGGCGTAGACGACGTCGGAGCCCTCGCGCCAGCGGGAGATCATCTCGAGGATCAGCTCGGGGGGGTCTTGGAGGTCGGCGTCGATCATCGCGACGATGTCGCCGGCGGCGTGCTCGAGCCCGGCGGTGAGCGCGGCCTGATGGCCGAAGTTGCGCGAGAGATGAATGACGCGCACGCGCGGGTCCGAGGCGGCGATCCGGTCGAGCAGCGCAGGCGTGCGGTCGGAGGAGCCGTCGTTGACGAGCACGAGCTCGAAGTGCAGCCCGGCGACGGCGGCGCAGGTGCGCGCGACGAACTCCTCGACGAGCTCCTCCTCGTCGTAGACGGGCGCGACGACCGAGAGGAGCGTGTAGGTGCGGGGTGTTGCCTGCGACATGACTGCCTTCCGAAGCTGATTAAGTAGGGATCGATGCAAAGACTAAGGGACAGGCCTTTGCCCGTACTAAAAAACGCGCCGGTCGTGGTCCAGTTCGTGAAGTTCGGGATCGTCGGCGTGTCGAACACGCTGCTGACGCTCGTGGTGTACACGGTGCTGCTGAAGGTGTTCGGCGTCTGGTACCTGGCGGCGTCGGCGATCGGCTTCATCGTGGGCGCGACGAACGGCTTCCTGCTGAACCGCAAATGGACGTTCAAGGAGCACGTGGGCGACAGATCGACGCCGGTGAAGTGGGGCGTCGTGCAGACCTGCGGCCTCGGGATCGACGAGATCCTGCTGTACGTGCTCGTGCACGACGGCCACCTGGACAAGCTGGTGGCGCAGGTCCTGGCGACGGCGGTGGTGACGGTGACGACGTTCTTCGTGAACAGAGCCTGGACGTTCAAGATGCATCCGCAGACCACGACGGGATAGACCTCGGGAGACCGTCGCGCGAAATGTCACGCAGAACGGTGGGCATCGCCGGTCAACGCGCACGCCGGCGAGTTCGAGAGATCAAAAGACACAGTCGGCATCGCTGGTCACCGAGAATCTGGCCGGCCTTGCGCAGAGTTTCCTCCCGAACTTTGACTCATTAAGAACATCCCCTTAAGATGATGGTTGTTATGATGATTGATGTTATGTCTACCGTACTCGGTAAGAACCCCTTTCGCCCTGGGGTGGGAACCAAGCCGCTGTACCTGGCAGGCAGGGACCAATCCCTGCGGCGCTTCAAATCGGTGATCCGAGCGGCCCCTGAGCAGCCCGCCAATATGAGGTTGACGGGCCTGCGCGGTGTGGGCAAGACGGTGCTCCTGGGAGAGTTCCGTGCGGTCGCCCAAGAACTGGATTGGGCAGCTGCGTTTCTAGAGCTTCAACCCGGCCACAACACGGATGACGCAGTGTCGGCAGCTCTGACGGCCGCGCTGAAGGCTGCGCGTGAGGAGGTGTCTCGGGTTGAGCGACTCAAGAGCGTTGTGGGAAGCGCCACGCGCAAGGTGGGAACGCTCGGCATCGAGTGGGGAGAGTTCCGAATGACCTACGAGCCCGGCGCCAACCCCGCGCGCGAGGAGCTGTCTCGCGCGCTGTTCGAGACGGTCGAGAGCGTCGTTGCGCATGGCAAGGAAGGTCTGATGCTTCTGCTCGATGAGGTCCAGGTGATTCGAGACGAGACGCGCGCTGCAGGGCAACACCCGCTGTCTTTGCTCGTCGCTGCGGTTTCGTCTTTGCAGAAGGCGGAATTGCCGATCGGGATGGTGCTTTGCGGCCTGCCGACGCTCACTGGCAACCTGCTTCGCGCTCGCTCCTACACGGAGCAGATGTTTCGTGGCGAGGAGATCGGGTCTCTGGGGCCGGAGGACGCCCACGACGCGCTCGTCAGGCCGCTCGCCGGATCTCCTGTAATCCTGGACCCCGGACTGGCCGAGCGCGTCGTCGAGGAAGTTGAGGGCTATCCATACTTCCTGCAGTTGTGGGGCGCCGAGCTTTGGGATGCCGCCGACGTGGTGGGGGCAGATCGCTTCAGTGAGCGGCTCCTCGATGCCGTCCGTCCCGAGATCTACCGGCGTCTCGATCTCGACTTCTATGACCCGCGCGTGGCCACGCTTACCCCGGCCGAGCAGGACGTGCTGCTCGCGAGCGCTGATTGCGAGTACCCGCCCCTTGTGGTCTCAGATCTGAACGTGGCGGTCAGCAAGACGCCCGGCAACATCAACGTCCTCTTGGGACGCCTGGTGGATAGCGGGGTGCTCTATCGGATACGGAAGGGGCAGTACGAATACACGGCGCCGAAGTTCAGGGACTTTCTGCTGCGCCGCGGTGACAACGCCAGCCAGGCGGCGCTGTTTGGCCGTAGCACCTGAGGGGTCCGCCCGCGAGCCGGCGAGCTCGGCCTAACGAAGGACGACGAGCAGCGAGAGCCCCGCGGGGATCCGCCCGCCGCGGCGGATCAGCGCCGCCTCGAGCGCGAGCGGCCGTTCGAGCAGCCAGTTGAGCAGCGGCGGCGGCACCCACAGATCGAGGCTCGACTC
The DNA here is from genome assembly GCA_963774785.1 of uncultured Solirubrobacterales bacterium. Classification (GTDB taxonomy): domain Bacteria; phylum Actinomycetota; class Thermoleophilia; order Solirubrobacterales; family Solirubrobacteraceae; genus Palsa-744. The sequence continues at coordinate 905,926 of CAVZGH010000001.1, forward strand.
GGTCGTCTTGCGCGAGAAGCGGTCGAGGATGCGCAGAGCGATCGCGACGGGTAGGAGCAGTGAGTTGAAGTAGGTCGTGCGCACGGGCTCCCAGCCGGCCTCACGCGCGACGGCCAAAAGCGAGTTGCGCGTGTAGCGGCGAAAGTGGTGGTTGATCTCGTCGTGGCCTGACCACAGCCACTGGTAGGCGGGGACGGTGACGAGCAAAGTGCCGCCGGGCGCGACCACGCGGCGCAGCTCGCGTAGCGCGGCGAGGTCGTCCTGCAGGTGCTCGACGACGTCGAGCGAGGCGGCCAGCTCGAAGGAGTCGGCGGCGAACGGCATCTCAAGAACGGAGCCTTCGATCACCTCGCCCGCGTCGCGAGCGCGCGCGAGCGAGACACTGGTCTCGGAGAGCTCGATCCCGGTGACGGCGCCGTGGCGTGAAAGCTCGACCATGTTACGCCCGGAGCCGCAGCCGGCGTCGAGGATCCGCGCGCGCGCCGGCAGGCGCAGCTGGGAGATCACGCCCTCGAGCACGGTGCGCCGCCCCCGGTACCACCAGTGGCGATCCTCCGCGCGATGGGTCTGTAGCTCGTAGTCCCTGTCCATCCCCAGGGCATCTTTTCCTAAAGCACCACCCCACGTGTCTCCGGCCAAGCCTTGAAAAAAGATTTGGCATGCCATAAGATAATTTGAATGTCGACCGTGGAGCAGACGAGGACGCAGGCCGTCGAGGACTACTGCAAGGCGATCTACACGCTCGAATCGCGTGAGGACGAGCCCGTCGCGACGAACGCGCTCGCGGAGCGTCTGGAGATTACGCCGGGCTCGGTCTCGGCGATGCTGAGGAAGCTCGGCGAGCTCGGCCTGATCGAGCACATCCCCTATCGCGGCGTGCGCCTGACCGACGAGGGCAGCAGGGTCGCGCTCGAGGTGATCCGCCACCACCGCCTGCTCGAGCTGTTCCTCGCGGAGACGCTCGAGATGCCCTGGGACAGGGTGCACGCCGAGGCCGAGGTGCTCGAGCACGTGCTCAGCGAGGAGCTCGAGCGGCTGATCGCCGCGAAGCTCGGCGACCCCACCCTCGACCCGCACGGCGACCCGATCCCGAGCGCCGCGCTCGAGCTGCGCGAGCGCGAGACAGTCCCGCTCGACTCCCTGAAGGAGGGCGAGAAAGGCGTGTTCGTGCGCGTGTCGGATGCCGACCCGGAGATGCTGAGGTACCTGTCCGAGCGCGGCATCTCCCCGGGCGAACGGATGGAGGTGCGCGAGTGCCAGCCGTTCGGCGGCCCGTTGACGGTGAGCTTCGAGGGCGGCGGCGAGCAACGCGATCCCCGCCTACGCGATCCCCGCGATTCCCGCGCCCCCCATGAGCACGCGCTCGGCGGCGCGCTGGCGAGGGCGATGCGGGTCGAGCTCGACGGCGAGAGGTCACACACGTGACGCCGCCGCCTGCACCCCTGGTGACCGAGCCGGCGCTCGAGGGCGCCGGTATCGCGGGCGTGGGCGCCGAGTTCGACCTCGGGCACAGCCTTGGACCCAGCCACCTGGAGACGCTGCTGGCGAAAGGACGGATCAAGGCGACGCTGGCAATGCTGGGCCCCGCTTTCGTGGCCTCGATCGCGTACGTGGACCCCGGCAACTTCGCCACGAACTTCGAAGGCGGCGCGCGGTTTGGCTACCTGCTGTTGTGGGTGGTGCTCGCGGCCAACCTGATCGCGATGTTGATCCAGTACCTGTCAGCGAAGCTCGGGATCGTCACCGACCGCAACCTGCCCGAGCTGTGCCGCGAGCGCTTCCCGCGGGTGCTGACATGGGGGTTGTGGGTGCAGGCGGAGATCATCGCGATGTCGACCGACATCGCGGAGTTCCTCGGTGCGGCGCTCGGCCTGAACCTGCTGTTCAAGGTGCCGCTGCTGCCTGCGGGCCTGATCACCGGCCTGATCGCGTTCGCGATTCTGGAGCTGCAGACGCACGGGTTCAGGCGCTTCGAGCTCGCGATCTCGGGCCTCTTGGCGATCATCTTCGCGGGCTTTCTGTACGAGGCGCTGCGGATCGGACCGTCCGCGAGCGGTTCGCTGCACGGGCTGATCCCCGGGCTGCGCGGCTCGGGCTCGCTGTACCTCGCCGTGGGCATCATCGGCGCGACCGTGATGCCCCACGTGATCTACCTGCACTCGGCCCTGACCAAGGGCAGGGTTCCGTGCCGCGACGACGCCGAGCGTGGCAGGGTGCTGCGCTTCGAGCGGACCGACGTGATGATCGCGCTCGGCCTCGCGGGGATCATCAACATGGCGATGCTCGCGGTTGCCGCGAAGCTGTTCCACGTCCCGGGACTCGAAGACCTGAGCTCGATCCCGCAGTTCCACGCCCAGTTCGGCAAGCTCGTCGGCGGTGGCGCCGCGCTGGCGTTTGCGGTCGCGCTGCTGGCCTCCGGCGCCTCCTCCTCGAGCGTTGGCACCTACTCCGGTCAGGTGGTGATGGCCGGGTTCATCAACGTCAGGGTCCCGCTGCTGCTGCGCCGCGCCGTGACGATGATCCCCGCGATCGTCGTGCTCGCGATCGGCGTCAATCCCACCAGCGCGCTCGTGTTCAGCCAGGTCGTGCTGTCGTTCGGGATTCCCTTCGCCCTGATCCCGCTCGTGACCCTGACGAGCAAAGCTGACGTGATGGGAGTCCACGTCAACCGCCGGCTGACGACCGTCACGGCGTTCGCGCTGGCCGGGCTGATCGTCGCGCTGAACGTTTTCCTGATTTACCAGCAGGTCTTCTAGCTAGCGCGGCGGCCTGATTGACCTCGGCCCGACTGGGCTGGCCGAGCAGATCGGCTGGCGGTAGCCGGCCTCAGGGCGCTCCGGGCGCGCGTACGGCGTACGCGAGCGCGCCCGCGCCCGTGCGCCAGGCCGCGACCGCGCGGTCGCTGTCGAGGTCGAAGGCGACGCTCGCGTCGCTGTTCGGCCCGGCCGGCGCGAGCAGTTCGGGGGCGGCGAACTTGACCCGTTCGGGATAGCCGTCGAACCCGCGCGCGGCGTAGATCGCCTGCGCGCCGAGGTCCGGGCCCGCGGCCGACGCCTGCGGTTCGCTCCACAGCGCGAGCGCCTCGTCGTCCGGCCCGGGCGCGAGATCGTCGAGCACAGCATCGCGGCCGAGCGGCGAGATCGTGCTCGGCGGGAGCAGGCCGTGCTGGTCGACCGCGGCGGCGCGGATCGCCGGATGCCCGGCGACGGCCCCCGTCCACGCGAGCATCACGCTCTCCGAGGAGAGGCGCACGAGCCGGGGGGAGCCGAGGTAGCCGGGCAGGCCGGGAGCGTCGGCGAACTCTTCGAGCGACTGCGGCCGCGTGAAGCGAACGCCGGGCTCCGATTGGGAGACGTAGACGCTCGTCTGCCCGCCGTGGCGCACGGTCCAGGCGACGATCGCGCGGTCGTCGTCGCTGAGCACCGCCGCGACGTGCGCCCCGGCGGGAGGACCCGGCCCGAGTCGCTGAACGGCGTGCGGCGCGCCTTTGCCGGGTAGCTCGCGCGCGAATAGCGAGCCGCCCCGGGAGAAGACGACGAGCCTGTCGGAGCGATAGTCGAGCGCGACCGTGAGCGTCGCGATGCCGTCCGCGCCCGCATCTCCGTTCACGCCTGTATCCCCCGCTGGGCTGGCCTCCCCACCCACCCTCGCGATGCTGACGAGGGTGGCAGGCGCGAACGCGCGCGCGTAATAGCGCTGGACGCGCAACTGCACGTCCGCCAGCCCATGGGGATCGGCGAGCGATGCGAGCGCGGCGTCCCCGAGGTAGGCGGTGGCGAACGCGAATGCGCCTGCGCGCGCGGGGCCGCCGAGCGCGAGCGGCGAGGCGAACGGCTCCCCGGCGGTGCCCTCGCTCAACACGAGTTCTCCCGGCCGCGGTTCCCGACGGCCACCGCCCGTCGAGGTTGCCTTCCCACCCGCCGAAGCCGCCGCGATCACGACGCGCCCGGATGGGCCGCCGGTCGCGGAGACCGGCCCGCGCAGGGCGATCGTCGTGCCCGCCGTCGTGCGCGGTGCGGCCGGTGGGCGAGGGCGGTCGGTTGCGGGAATCGGCGCCACCAGCACACCGGCGCCGGCGCTCGTGGCGAAGCCCGTGCCCGCGGTGCAGGGCGCGGTGACGCTCCAGACGATCGCGCCCGGGCCGGTTCCGTGGGTGGGGGAGTCCTCCGGGAAGACCACGTGCGGCGCGCCCGCGCCCGCACAGGCGCTGAGGATCGCCGGCCGGCTCCACTTGCCGCCGGGCGCCGCGCTTTCGGCGTTGGCGCTCGCGACCTCGTTACAGCCCAGCGATATCGCGCAGGCCAGCGACATCGCGATCGCGCAGCCGAGCGCGAGGGTACGGGGAGGCGCTTTCACGGGGCGACCTTATCGACCGGCAGAACGCGGACGCGGCATGCGCGCTCGGCCCCGCGCCCTCCTCTGAATCCCCAGCCTGACGCGAACCCAGCCTGACGCGAAACCTACGCCGTGAGCACCGTCTTGACCCCACCGCCGAGGAACTGCTCGCGCAGGATCCGCGGCGCGTCCTCGAGCGCGCCGACCGACGTGACGACGGACTCTGGCTGCAGGCGCCCGTCGAGCATCAAATCGAGCACCCGCGGGATCAGATGCCGGGTGTGGGTGCGGCCGATGTGGAGGGTCGCGTTGCGCACGTACATCTGCAGCAACGGGACCCGAGTGTTGCGATGAAATCCGCCGAGGCTCGAGCAGATGCCGTCGGCGGCGGTGTGGGAGAGCGAGACCCCGAGCGCGTCGACGCTCGCGTCGACGACCAGCGGCGCCGGCGGGCGGCGGCGCAACTCGCGCGGGGTCAGGGCGTCCAGGCCGAGCCGCTCGGCGTGCGCGCGCACGGCCGGCCGCGCATCCACGAGCGAGACGTTGCGCGCGCCGAACGCGCGCGCGATCAGGCCGGTGTAGAGCGGAGCGCTCGAGCCGAACGGGGTGCGCCGTTGCAGCGCGGCGATGATCAGCACCTCGGCGTCGGGATCCCGATCGAGCAGCGCGGGCAGGTGCGGCGCGACGTGGCGGTAGGCGTCGCAGACATTGTCGGCGACGCTCGCGGCGGCGACGGGGTCGATGCCAGCGGGCAGCGCGACGAGCATCGCGTCGGCGAAGGGCACGGGCAGCTGGTCGGCGAACGCGCCGCCCCACAGCCCGCCGGCGAGGCCCATCCCGTACATCGAGGCCGGGGGCACGCTCGTGCAGCTGCCCGTGCGCCCCGCGCGGCAGTCCGGGCAGGCGCCGCAGTTGATCTGGAACGGGACGATCACGCGATCTCCGGGCGCGACCGTGCGTACGCGCTCGCCGACGGAGAGGACGTCGGCGACGCATTCGTGACCGAGGTGCAAAGGCAGCGCGAACTGCGTGGCGCCGAGCGCGATCGCGCAGTCGAGGTCGCAGGTCGAGCACGCGATCGGGTGCACGATCGCCCCGTCCGGCCCCGGTGGCGCGGGCGCCGGCACGTCATGCCAGCTCAGCCGCGCGCCGGGCGCGACCTGCAGCGCGCGCATCCGCGGGCGGGTGCGCCGCACGCGCTGGCCGACACCGTCGCCGAACGTCCGGCCGACTTGGCGCAGCCGCTGCAAACGATCGCGCTCGAGCAGCACCGGCATCGCCGCCGCGGCGTCCGGCGTGAGGAAGCTCGCGTAGTGGCGCAGCCAGCCGCGCGGGCGGGGGCGGGAGGAGCCGAGCATCGGACGCACACGATACGCCTCACATCTCAGGCCTGATCATGCGCCTCGGCCTCGAGTCACGTGTCTGCGCCCGCGGCACACTCCCAGGCCACAGGCCCGATCACACCCCCGGCCTGTCACGCGCCTCGACCTCGGGTCAGGCGCCTCAACCCCGGGACCCGGGCGGCTTCGTCCAGTCGGGATCTCCCCGCGAGAGCCTGTGCGCGGCGAGCGCCACGATCGCCATCAGCGCGGCGGCGATCGAGAGCGGCAGGACGAGGTCGCCGTCTAGCACGAGCAGCGCCCCGACGAGCGCGCCGAGGAACATTGCCGCGACCGAGATGAACCGTCGGCCCGGTCGTCCGCCCGGGCCGCCCGCCAGGCGGGAGTCGGAGGCGATGCCCGTCAGGGTGAGCGTGAGGACCGTGGTCGTCAGGTCGGGCACCGCGAGCCGCCGCGCGGCCGCGTTCTGGGAACCCATCGCCAGCCCGAGGATCACGACGAGCGTGTAGCGCATCGGTTCGGACACCGGCTCGCCGGCGGCGAGCGCGAGGATCGCCGCGACCGCGACGAGCAGCGCCGAGCATCCCATCGCCGTGCGTAGATGTCTGCCGCGGTGCGCGCCGAAGCGCGCGCCGACGAGCCCACCGAGGAACGCGCCGAGGAAGAACGCCACGAGCGCCGTCAGCGACGCCGACGCCGACAGCCCGTGCGCGCCGGCGAGCGCGAAGCCGAGGAACACGACGTTGCCGGTCATGTTCGCGACGAACACGTGCCCGAACGTGAGATAGCTGACCGCGTTGACGAGCCCGGTGACGACGGTCAGCAGCACGAGCAGAGCCGGCAGCGGCCCATGCCCACTGCCGCTCCAGGGCCAGAGCCTGCGCAGCTCGTCGTTTGCGATGCGGTGGCCTCCGACGTTCATCCCGCGGAGAAATGCGGGTGGGTGGGCATCGAGCTCACCTTATTGCCCGCCCGCGATCAGCGCCACCCCGGCGACGGCGAGCACGATCCCCGCCGCGTGCCAGAGCCGGACCCGCTCGCCGAGCACGGTGACGCCGAGCGCGATCGTGACGAGCGGGTAGAGGTTGCCGAGCACGGAGGCGACGGTCAGCGGTCCGCGCTGCAGCGCGGTCGTGAGCGCGCTGTCGGCGAGCCCCAGCGCGACGCCGCCCGCGAGGGCGACGCGCGGCAGGGATTTGAGTGAGGGCAGCACGGAGCCGCGGGCGGCGATCGGGATGGTGATCGCGATCGCCACCACGAGGGTCGCCACGGTGGGCCACAGTCCGGAGCCGCGGTGGGTGTGTCCGATGCAGATGAAGTAGAACGCAAAGCCGACCCCGCAGAGGATCGAGACGATCACCTGTCGCGTGGTCAACCAGTCGTGCCCGGCGGCGCCGTCCTCGGTCTCGTAGGCGACGAGCGGGATCGCCAGGAACGCGCAGAGCACGCCCCAGCGCGCGAGCGTCGAGAGAGCGTTGCCTTCAGCGATCCCGACGACTGCGGGCAGCAGCGCGGTGACGGCCGCCGAGATCGGCGCGACGATGCTGATCCGCCCGTGGCCGATCGCGGCGAAGAAGCCGACGTAGGCGATGCTGGTCGTGACCCCGCTGACGGCGCCGAGCTCCAGGTCGTGGACCGTGAGGTCGCTCGCGCCGAGCAGGGCGGCGATCGGGACGAGCGTGACGAACGTGGCGAGGAACACCACGAGGCTCGTTTCGAGCGGGCTGCGCGCGCGGCTGGCGACGCCGCCGAGGAAATCGGAGATCCCGATCAAAAGCGAGGCGATCAGCGCGAGGACGACGGTCATCTGCACTTCTACGATGGCACGAGCCGTGGCGATGGCCGCACGCGACCGGATGGCCGCACGAGCCGTGGCGATGGTCGCACGCGACCGGAGGGCTGCACGAGCCGTGGCGATGGCTGCACGCGACCGGATGGCTGCACGAGCCGTGGCGATGGCTGCACGCGACCGGATGGCCGCACGCGACCGAGGACGTGGCCACTGAGCGGGGTGACGCCCCGATCGCGCGGCGATCTGTGCGAGGAACCCGAGCTACGCCGCGAAGCGCTGCGCGCTCAGGGCCTTGCGCTTCGCCGCCTCGACCTCGCGGTCCTTGGGAGGCGCCGAGGTGACCAGTTCGCCGAGCAGTCGAGCGGAGATCTCGGCGACCTCCTCGACGGCGCGCTCGAAGGCCGCGGCGTTCGCCTGGGAGGGCTTGGTGAAGCCGCTGATCTTGCGCACGTACTGGAGCGCGGCGCCGCGCACCTCGTCCTCGCTCGCGGGTGGCTCGAAGTTGTAGAGGGTCCGGATGTTTCTGCACATGGGGGAAAGGTTAGTGGCTCTAGACTGAGTCGGCGGTCATCGATTGGGCGCGCCCGGCGTCTCAGGGACCCGTCCCGCCGATTGTTCTTTCTTCCGTCGATCGTTATTTCGTTCTTTCATCTTCCGTTCTTTCCATCCGTACCCAGAGGAGGAGCACCGATGTCAACCTCGCCCGCAGACTTCAACGCCCAGGTCATCGAGGAGTTCCACGCCAACGAAGGCCGCGTGGGCGGCATGTTCGAGGGCATGCCGCTGCTGCTGTTGCATCACACGGGCGCGAAGTCCGGCAAGAGCCGGGTCAACCCGCTCGCCTACCAAGCCGACGGGGGCCGCTATGTGATCTTCGCTTCGAAGGCCGGCGCGCCGACGAACCCCGACTGGTACCACAACCTGAAGGCCCAGCCGAACGTGAGAATCGAGGTCGGGACCGCGACGCTCGATGTCACGGCCAGCGAGGCGACGGGCGAGGAGCGCGAGCGCCTCTTCCGCACGCAGGCTGAACGTATGGAGCAGTTCGCCGACTACGAGAAGAAAGCCGGGCGCGTGATTCCGGTGATCGTGCTGACGCCGACGAAGGCCGGCCGGTAGAGCTCGGGCACGGATCCCAGCTCTGTGGACTCAAGAGGAAGGCCTTGTGATGCATCTGTTTCGTGTGTTGAGTCCCAAGAGGGAGGCCACGTGATGCATCTGTTTTGTATGAATCCCATGAGGAAGCCTACGTGAGGTATCTGTTTCGTATCAATCCCAAGAGGGAGGCCAAGTGATGCATCCGTTTCGTATGAACCAAAAGAGAAAGGCCAAGTGATGCATCCGTTTCGCAGGGCGATCGAGACCGGGGAGATCGAGAAAGTGCTCGAGCTGTTCTCCCCCGAGGTCGTGTTCAACAGCCCCGTCGTGTTTCGTCCCTACCAGGGGCGCGAGACGCTGGGCGTGATCCTCAGCGCCGTGATGCGCGTGTTCGAGGACTTCAAGTACGAACGCGAAATCGGCGCGGAGGGCGAAAGCGACCACGCCCTCGTGTTCCGGACGCGCGTGGGCGATCGCGAGCTGCAGGGCTGCGACTTCCTGCACACCGGCGCGGACGGGCTGATCGACGAGATGACCGTGATGGTCCGGCCACGCTCGGCGCTGATGGCGCTCGCGGAGGCGATGCGGGTGGAGGTCGAGAAGGTCCAGCGAGAGCTCGGCGTGCAGCAGGTGTAGGATCGGCCGATGAGTGGTGCCGCGGAGGAGTTTCGCAAGGGCGCGCAAGCGGTCTGGGCGGCGGGCGATTGGGACGGCTTTTCCCGGCTGGTCGAGCCGGTCGGCGAGCTCGTGCTCGACCGGATCGGGGTCGGGCAAGGCATCGATCTGCTGGACGTGGGGACCGGCAGCGGCGGCAATGTGGCGATCCCGGCCGCGCTTCGCGGGGCGAGGGTGGTGGGCGCGGACGTGACGCCTGAGCTGTTGGTGCATGCGCGCCGCCGCGCTGCCGCGGCGGGCGTCGAGGTCGAGTGGGTCGAGGCCGACGCGCAGGAGTTGCCGTTCGGGGATGCGAGCTTTGATCGCGTCGTATCGACGTTCGCCGCGATGTTCGCGCCCGACCACCGGCGCGCGGCCGCCGAGCTGGTCAGGGTCTGCCGCCCAGGGGGACGGATCGCGATGACGACTTGGGTGAACGACGGCTTCGCGGGTGAGCTGTTCAAGCTCTCGGGCTCGTTCATGCCACCCCCGCCGCCGGGCGTACAGCCGCCGCCGCTGTGGGGCGTCGAGGAGCACGTCGAGGAGACGTTCGCCGCCGCCGGCGCCACGCCGACGATCGAGCGCGAGAGCGTCGACTTCGACTTCGCCTCGGTCGAGGACGCCGTGCGGCGCTACGCCGACGATTTCGGGCCGTTTGTGATCGCCAAGAAAGCGCTCGAGCCGCAGGGCCGCTGGGAGGAGCTCCGCGCGGCCTTCGCCGAGCTGGTCAACCGGTTCAACCTCGCGAGCGACGGCACGGCGAAGGTCCGCTCCGACTACTTCGTGATCCGCGTCGAGCGTTGACACGCCGGCAGTCGCGCTGGGCCCGCGAGCTTCGCCCCTTCGGACGGGAACGCGTCGGACGGTATCGCCCCGAACGGGAACGCCAAGAACGGGAACGCTCTGGCGGGAACGCCATGAACGGGAACGCGTCGGCGGGAACGCCATGAACGGGAACGCGTCGGCGGGAACGCCATGAACGGGAACGCTCCGGCGGGAACGCCATGAACGGGAACGCGTCGGACGGGATCGCCTCGGACGGGCCGTCACTTGCCGTGATTGCGCGGGAGTGGGGCCGGATTGGCTGCACGGGGTTCGGGGGACCCCCCACCCACATCGCGCTGCTTCGTCGCCTGTGCGTGGAGGAGCGGCGCTGGATTGAGTCGGCGGAGTTCGAGGACGGCATCGCCGCCACCAACCTGCTGCCCGGCCCCGCTTCGACACAGCTGGCGATCTTCTGTGCCTGGCGGTTGCGGGGGTCCGCGGGAGCGCTCCTCGGCGGGCTCTGCTTCATCGTCCCCGGGCTTGCGCTGATTATTGCGCTGTCGGCGATCTTCCTCGCGCGTCACCCGCCGGTCTGGATTCTCGGCGCCGCCGCCGGCGCGGGCGCCGCGGTGCCCGCGGTCGCGTTGAATGCCGCCCGCGGACTGATCCCCGCCAGCTGGCGCCGGGTCGGCGGTGAGCACGCTCAACCCACTGAGCACCCCCGGCGCCTCGAGCACGCGCAGCGCTCCCGGCACGCCCAGCATCCCCGGCAGTCTCAGCATGCGCAACGCACGCAACACGCCCAACACGCTCACACCCAACACACGCAACACGCCCAACACGCCCAACACACCCAACACGCCCACGCCCAACACGCCCAACACGCCCAACACACCCAACACGCCCACGCCCAACACGCCCAACACGCCCACACCCAACACACCCAACACGCCCGGAAGGCGCGCTGGGTCGCCTATGCGCTGATCGGAGGAGCCTGCGCGGCGACGGTCGGTCCCTACCTCGTGCTCGTGCTGGTCGCTTGCGGGCTCGCCGAGATCATCCTGCGCGGGCACGGTCCGAGCGTCTCGCGGAGCTCGGCCGGGTCGATGATCCCGGCGCTCGCCGGGCACGCGGGCGCGATCGGCGGCCTCGGCGCGCTGGCGTGGGTCGCGCTGAAGGTCGGCGCGCTCTCCTATGGCGGCGGGTTCGTGATCGTTCCGCTGATGCAACACGACGCTGTGGTCACCTACCACTGGATGAGCGGCGCGCAGTTCCTCAACGCTGTGGCGCTCGGCCAGATCACCCCCGGCCCGCTCGTGCAGACCGTCGCCGTGGTCGGCTACGCGGCCCGCGGCGTGGCCGGCGCGCTGTTCGCTGCGCTGATCGCCTTCGCCCCGTCGTTCCTGTTCGTCCTTCTTGGAGGGCCGCGGTTCGACCGGATCCGCGCCAACACCGCGGTCCAATCGTTCCTCGCCGGAGCCGGACCGACAGTGATCGGCGCGATCGCGGGCTCGGCGATCCCGCTCGGTCTCTCCCTTCAACACCCGTGGCAGATCTCCGTGCTCGCCGGCGCCGGGCTCTGGTTGCTGGTGCTCCGGCGCGGCGTCGTCAGCGCGCTGCTCGCCGCCGGCGGGGCCGGTGTCGCGCTCGCGCTTGCCGGGGCTCCCGTATAGCGCTCACCCCGGCCCTGGGTGCCCATGGTTAATGGCCCCGGACGGCGGGAATCTCTTGTATCCAAGCCATATTCACGCATAGAAAGCCCCTGCCGGGCCATGCTTCTAATGGTTCATCGTTGCGCAGGCTTAGCGGCGCATCTGTTTGATGCGGCTGCGAGCGAACCCTGGCCACGTTCGGGGGCTTCGAACCAGGGTCAGCACCAGTGGCAAGGAATCGAAGTAGGTGGACCGCTCGGTGGCGAGCCCGTTCTCGTTGAGGACGAAGCGGTTGAACAGACTGCCAAGAAATGGGGGCTCCGCTTGCTGTACCACGGACCGTGAACTCGATGAGAACGCCATCGGAGGTGGCGCCCCAGCGGTGGACTTCGGCGGTCATGTCAGGGATCAGCTCGAAGAGGTCGGCGAAGGTGCGCTTGCCCGCCGGCAGGCCGTACGTGGTCGAGACCAGCGGTGCGGAGAGGCGGGCGTAGGGTGCCAGCACTGTGTCGAGGCGCTCGGCCGCAGGCGCCTGCCAGAACTCGGCGAAGCGCCTAACGAAGTCTGCCGCCCGATCCTGGTCCATTGCCGCACTTTACCCGGAGGTCTGTCCGGTGAGTCCACGATCGCAAGGGCAGGGAATGCGCGATCCGCGGCATTATGTTGCGTCACCGTGCGGGAGGGCTGTCACCGTGCGGGAGGGCTGTCACCGTGCGGGAGGGCTGTCACCGGTTTATGGTCTGCGGGCATGCTGATCCGGGATGCCGATCCAGAGGGCGACGCAAGCGCTTGTGCGGCGATCTACGGGCCGTATGTCTCCGATTCAGCCGTGTCCTTCGAGGAGCGGCCGCCGACCAGGGAGGAGATGGCGGGTCGTATCGCCGCGGCGTACGGGTGGGTCGTAGCCGAGCACGGGAGCGTCATGCTGGGCTATGCGTACGGCTCGCGGCACCGGGAGCGCGCGGCGTACCGCTGGGCGGCGGACGTCGCCGTCTACGTCGACTCAGACCATCACCGCTCGGGCATCGGACGCGCGCTGTACACATGCCTGTTTGAGCAGCTGCAAGCGATCGGCCTGTGGACGTTGTGCGCCGGGATCACCCAGCCGAACGAGGCGAGCAGCGGCCTGCACCGGGCGATGGGGTTCATCCCCGTCGGTACCTACCGGCGCATTGGCTGGAAGGCCGGCGCCTGGCACGACGTTCGATGGTGGCAGCTGGACCTCCACCCCGGGGAGCCAGGACCACCAAGTGAGCTGGAGAGGATCACGTTTGAGTCGTCTGTCGCCTCAGCTGAGAATCGTGTCTCTACGGTACATCCCTGAGCGACACCGGGAGACTGGCCAGAGCCGACGGTGGGACTACTACGACCGAGACACGTTGCCCGATCCATTGCGGTCGTCGTCCGACATCCATTCAGCCATGGTGTCGCATCCGCTTCGAAGGAGGGACCCGGGCGGGAATGCGCGAGACGCTCGGATTGGACGACGGAGACCGGCAGGATTGAGCTCGCCCATGCCGGTACGGCGCGCACAAGCCGATAAGCGACCTTTCGCGAGCCAAGCGAACACCCCAAGTCGGACTTTCGCCAGCATTCAAGCGGAATTCACGCGACAAGAGTTTAGGCCCACGAACGACCTCCTGGGCCTAAATCCGGCGCCTACCCTGCTGACAATACACCTACATAATCGATCGATTTGTAGGTATTTCCTGGATGGGCGCGGCGGGTTTCGAACCTGCGACCTCTCGCGTGTGAAGCACGGCTCGAAGCGTCCAAGAAAGCGCAAGAAACGGCTCTAGCAAGCCAAATGCGCTCCGTGTCTCGCTTGTGTAGGTTCCCGCAGTTACCGGGGGTTTCCGGGGACTTTAGCCCACCAAACTGCTCCGGTGGGCTAAAGTCGGAGCGCCCACGGGGCGCGACTGAGATGGACCGTCGGCGAAGCCGTCTAGGACGGTTGCCAGCCGGCTTCGGGCTCCCAATGACACTGTGTGATCGTGCTTGCGAGGAGTGGGTCGAGGAACGCCGCCGCGGCGTGATATCCGTGAGCGAGCGTGGATGGAACCGGGAGGTTCGCCGCGAGCTGTGACCAGGTGCCGGCCCAGTTCTGGGGTGGCGGCGGTAGCGTCGAGGGAACGGCGTGGGTGGCCCGCTCGGCGAACAGAGTATCCAGTGCTGCGCGTAGTCGGTCTGAGTCGATCCGCGTCGTGGCGGCGATGACGTCGATGTCAACGAGGTCCTTGACGCGTGAGCTGGGTCGATCGCCCGCGTAGGTGCGGGTGTATGCGTGGACCTTCTCGGCGAGGTGTTGCTCGATCGCGAGCGTCTTCACCTGCACCTGATCGAGGCCGGCGAATGCGAGCAGCCCGAAGGACATCAGGGTGTCGGGCTCGAAGATGGGCTCTGCAGCGAACGTCACGTCGATGAGGATGCGCTCGAACTCGCGTCCGTCCAACAGCGCTGTCGCCCTCCAGCGCTGCCCGCCACCGTCGAGATCTTCCGCTGGGTCGCCTCGCTGCAGGCGGAACTCGAACATGTCTCCGATGTTCAGGTCTGCCGCGTCGAGTAGGCGCTCGGTCGCGTCCTCTTCGTCGAGGCTCCAGTCGACGTCGATGTCCTTTGTGCTTCTGGACAGCTCGTCGAGGCGCAGCTCGAGTGCGAAGCCGCCCTTCAGCACCCACTCGCCCGCGGCCTCTGCGGTCAGGCGAGCGAGGAGCCGCTCGAAGACCACGCGCTTGCGCAGTCGCGACAGGCCGACCGTATCGCTCTGGGCGTTCTTGAGGCGGTCCTCCAGCGCGGTGCGGAATGCTTCGGGTGTCGCGTATCTCACGTGCTTGTCTGCTCCAGGATCGTGGCGAGGTGGTGTTGAACGGTCTTGGGGAACGCTTCGGCGGTCCGGGTCAGGCGCCGGCGGGTGCTCAGGCCGCGCCGCAGTGCTTGGGCGATCGCGAGCTCGACCTGCTCGTTTGGTCCGCCCTCGCGCAGAACGTCGAGGATCGTCCGCTCCGGGGAGGTGACTGTCGCGCCGAGGATCTCGCGGCGTTCATCCTCGAGGATCGGCAGCTGGGTGACGTGTAGCGTCAGGCCGGGCACGGCCTTACGGCGACGGTCGCGGGGAACGCTGACGTGGACCTGGTCGGCGATCACGTCCGAGAGATCGTGCAGCTCCAGGGCGCTCTGATGGGAGACGACGGCATCGGCGGAGGGTGGTGTTCGCAACCATCCCGCCACGATCTGCTCGTGCGGGGACGGCGGGAAGTTGCGCAGGCGATACACGCCCCTGGACACCGGCTGCAGCCGCCCGCCCGGGCGAGCATGATGGGCGAGGGTCGAGCGAGGCATCCCCGTCGCCACGGCTTGGCGGGCGGTCAGGTAGCCGGCTTGGCGCTCGGCCAGCCGGTATAGGACGTCGGGACCGAAAAGATCACCGATTCGTTCGACTTTCCCGCTCATTACGGTGACAGTATACTCTGTTGTAAGCGTATGATCCGTGCAGGATCAGTGGTTCGTGGAGATCTTTGTGCAAACGTCTGTCGCATAATGCGGTTGCCCCTCCCGTTCTGGGGAATGCGGGGCTCAGATCGAGTCGGCCGGAGTTGCGGGTGACTGGATCCCCGCGAGCCTGAGGATGTCCGGGTCGGGCTGTGTGTGGCCGTGCACGTGGAGGTACTCGGGGTAGACGCCGCGCAGCCCGCGCAGGCGACCGAGGGCGCCGAGCGCGGCGAACAGCGGCGCTTGGATCGTGCGTGGCGGGCGGGTGAAGACGATCACGTCGTGAAACTCGCGGGCGAGCAGCGCGAGTTGCAGGGGGCTGGGCATACCGTTCGCGCGTGTGCGGCCGGCGTTGGCCAGTCCGAAGATCGTCGCGAACATCGCGTCGAAGCGTCGGCGCTGCTCGTCGGGGCCTTCGACCTCGACGAGTACGCTCGCGAAGTCCTCGCCCGCGTTCCACCAGTCGTGCGGGACGCCCGGCTGCGCCGTCGCCTCTTCGCCTGCGCCGAGCGTGCGTTCGACGCCGTCCAGGCGTGTGCCGAGCGTTCCGGAGATGACGAGGAAGCGCTCGCTGATGCGTGGGTGCAGGTGCTCGCCGGCGACGGCGCCGTGCGGTGCGACGGTCAGGTGCCCGAAGCCGCTCTCGCCCGGGGCGGCGTCCTCATCGCCGCGCAGGACAACGACCCGCTCGCTGGTGATGCGGTTCTCGTAGAAGTCACCCAAGCGCGACATTCGTCACCCCTTCTCGACGTCCGTGTCGAAGCGTACCCACGACAGCGGCAGTGCCACGGTGATGCGCATGAGGGGTCAGGAGCCGCTCGAAGACCCGCGCTTGCATAGCCGCGACAAGAGTCCTGAAGGCATATAGCTACGAAGGCTGTCGATGGGCAGAGGTCTCTCTAACCCTTCGATCTGCTGTCGAGATGAGCTCCGAAGTAGCCAACGTGGATCTTGCCCGTCGTTCCACTGGTGTCGTCATAGAAGTGGATTCGTGGCGCGGGATTCCCGCCCTGATCAATCTTGATGTGGGCCGGCATATAGATCTGGCTATCACCGCAGACGGCAGGATTGATCGGTAATGTGCGCAGCGAGCGAAAGTGGTCATTGTTATCGGTCGTCTCACTCTCGCTAAGAGCTATCCATGTGTCTGGAATCGCACTCGGGCTGCCGTCTTTGCAGTAGTCACGCAGATTGCCTGCAAAGCTCCCGTTGGCCTTGGCGGTGGCGTAGGCGTCCAGCGCTTTGAATGCTCGCCAGGCCCGCTTCGCCCATGCGGCGCTCGTGTGAACGTCAAGGTCGTCGGCGTGATTCCATTGTGATTTGGGGAACACGACACTCGAGAAACGGCGGGCCACTTCTGCGGGTACGTCGCCGCAGAAATCTGGGTCGAACTGATGATCTTCTATCGGCGTTGGCTCTGCCAATGAGCCTTGTTCCTGCATACATCGCTCAAGCCATGCAACTCGACGGCGTAGATCGTCGTTTTCGTGCTCGGTTGCCGCTGCCGTCTCCCGCTCTCCCTCCAGCGTCTTTTCGTTGCGGTCACGAAGTTCACGCTCCTGGTCGCGCGCCTGCTCCAGGCTGAGTAGTTCGGCCTGGATCTCATCATCGGATCGATTCGGTGGCTCGAGTAGCAAGCGCAACTGGTTGCGCCACGCCTCGGGTGGCGGCTGAGCGCATGCTCTGCGCTGAACGATCGCGGCAATGATGTCTGCAACTACACCGATGTGGCGCCCCTGCATACGGTGAAACGGGACGATCCGGTGAACCCGCGGAGAATCGCCGGGCTCAATTCCTGGCAGGTAGGTCCGGATAGCTCCTCCGTAGACGTCAAACCCTTTGCCCAACTCTTGGTGCAATGTTTCCGAGAACTTCGTGATTGCGCCGCGACCGAGCACGATCACGGGAGCTATTCCAACGAGTCTACGGTTGACTTCGGCCGCTCGCTCCCTGGTGGAGTCATCTTGCCATTGCGCTCCTTGGTGGTCGGCGAAACGACGACAATAGGCAGCCGGCGTGTCGGGTCCAGGATTTCACGCGCAAGAGAAGCTCCGTCTTGGCCGCTGACGGTTCGGACCTCGCGGCCAAGCTTGGTTGGGCCACGGCGGCAGCTCACTGCTCGCAGCAGCGTAGTCATGATCCCGGGGGCGATTGGAACCCACGGCTCCACGAAAGCGTCAGCGCTCCACTGCTCGAGGTCAACCCACCCCCAGCAGTGAGAGCTGTCGCGCAGAGCAATGACGGTCGTGCGTAACTGGTCTCGCTTTTTCGACTCGTACACCGTGGCCCGGAAAACGGATAGCTCGCCATCGGTGACTTTGCGTGCCGTGATCTCGCTACGGGAGCGGTGTTTGATCGTGGAGTCGTCCTCAGGCAGAACGAATGACTTGTCCTTGAACTTCCATTGCAGCCAGTCTTCGACATAACGGTGGGCGTCTTGGACAAAAGACACCTGGTCAACTTCGAAGATGCTTCGCCAAATTAGAGCCATGCCGCAAACTCTAAACCCCTGGCCGGAGGGCAATCTCTTCCTTATGCTCGAACCTTTGGGTTTGATCGCAGCGCCGGCCTGAGGCTGGGCGTCTGCTGGTCACCCGCCGAGGAGATGCCTTGTTGAAGCGTTTAAGGTCGCCGCCTGAGCCGGGGTCAAGGCCGGCCCGGAGGGTCGCCCCGGAGGGGCCGGAGGGCCTTGACGCCGGCGGCGCTGGTCCTGCCACCGACCCCACCATGCTTGTAGTCGGCATGTCCCTGCCGACCTGAGTGAGCATTCCTTATCGGTCGCGCCCTCGCTGGCCTCGTCGTGCCACGACGGCCTCCCCCGTGTGCATAGGGCTGGGGGCGGGAGCGTTGGTGAGCGCCCCCGGGGGGAGTCGCGGAGCGACTGGGGGCGCGATTCGCGGCGTAGCCGCCCTACCTTGTCCGTTCGATGCTCCGTGGGCGTGCTGGATGGGGGCGGCGCTATTCGATTCCGTAGCCGCGGTCGTTCTCGCGGTCTTGGTCGATGCCCTGCTCCCAGGCTTGCTGGCGCTCGCGGGCCTGCTGGATTGCCTGTTCAATGTAGGGGTCGCGCTCGGGCTGCTCGGTGTGCTCGACTTGCTCGGGTTCGTGGTCGGCCTGCTCGGCTTGCTCAGGCGTCCACTCGGCTCGCTCGGTGCCGTGGTCGCGCGCGTCGTCGTCGGTCCGGTCGATGTCGATGTTTCGCTCGCCGGGTTCGAGTTGGGCTGGGCGCTCTTCTTCCAGTTCTCGATTCTGTTCCTGCTCGGGCTCCTGGTTCTGCTCATGCTCGCGTTCGGGTTCGCGGGTGTGGGCGCGTTCGATGACCTTTTCGATGCGGTCAGTCAGCTCGGTCTCGATCGGGTGGTCGCCGCGGGGTTCGCGGTTGAGCTTCGTGTCGGTGCCGGCTTCGGTTTGGGTGACGGCGATGAAGCCTTGCTCGTGGTCGGTTTGCCAGGCGCCGAAGAGGACGTGGGTTTGCTCGCCGGTGATTGCGTGGAGGTCGTAGACCTGGGAGGAGGCGAGGCGGATCGTGCCGAGGTCTTGCACGGTGAGGTGGATGTTCTCGGGGGTCGCCGCTCGGATGTCGGTCGGGGCGGGTCTGCCGGCGGGCTGGGCGCGGGGGATGGGCTCCGGGACGGCGGTCGGCGTGCGGTCCTCGCGTGGCCTGTCGGTTCGGTCGTGCGGCCGTGGATCGTCGTCGGCGGCGGTGCGAGCCTGCTGGCGTAGGTCTTGCCTGGAGCGTCCGGCGAGCTGTCGGGTGATCGTGGCTTCTTGGGCGCGGCTGTTGGCGATGCGGTCGGTGAGGCGTTCGATTGCGCCGGGGTCGAGGCCTTGCTCGCCGAGGTCCTCGCGGGAGACGTGGATCTGGGTTTGCTCGCGGGCGCGGCTGACGACGACGTAGGCATGCTCGCGGTCGGTTTGCCAGCCGCCGATCAGGATGCCGCTCGTCTGGGCGGTGATGCCCTGGGCTTTGTTGATGTGGACGGCGTAGGCGAGAGAGAGGTCCTTGAACTCGCTCGTGTTCACGTCCACCTCGCGGGGGTTGCGTTCCTTCGTCCTGATCGTGACCTGCCGCTCATCCGGGTTGGTGTCGATCACGGTTCCAGCGATGCCGTTCTCGATGCGTTGCTGGCCGGTTAGGTAGAACTGGGCGGTGAAGATGATCTCGTCGCCGGTGGCGAGGCCGTAGGGCTTCTCGGGCAGCTCGACACGGTCCGCTCCCAGCTCGCCTTTCTGGGCGCGGCGCTCTTGGGCGAGGGCGTTCATCTGGTCGCGCTCCATGTTGCTCGCGTCGGTGATCATCACCGCCTGGCCCTCCGGCAGATCCCGCCTGGTGTGGTCCCAGTTTTCGACCATCGCCGCGGCTGCCTGTGCGCGGGTGTCGTGGATGTGCAGGCGGTCGTGGGCTTGGTACTGGGCGAGCGCTTGGCCTGCTTCGCCGGCTCTGATTTGCTCCCAGGCTTGGCGCTCCCATTCGTGGTTGGCGCGATGGACCTCAGTTAGCTCGGCTGTCGGGACGGTGTGCTCGAGCTCTTCGACGAGGCCGCCGGGGCCGATCGCGCCGAGCTGCGCGGAGTCGCCCACCAAGAGCAGCTTGCTCTCGCGCTCTGCGGTCAGCTCCACCAGCCGGGCGAGGCGTTGGTGGTCGCTCATCGCGGCCTCGTCCATCACGACGACCGTGTTCCTGCCCAGCCTGATCCGGCCCGCTTCGATGCCTTTGATCAGGCCGTCGGCGGTGTATGCGCGGTCGAGCCCCGCCTCGTCCTTGAGCTGTTGTGCTCTGCTGCCGGCGATCGCGGTGCCGATCACCTCGTTGTCCTCCAGATGCCACGCCCGCGCGGCGGCGGAGATCACGACGCCCTTGCCCGTCCCGGCGCGGCCGACGAGGACGCTGACGCCGCCCGGGCCGGTGATCGTCGCAAGCGCCTCGCGCTGCTCCTGCGAGAGGGAGCCCCCGATCTGCTCGCCGATCTCGCTGCGGGCCTGGCTGAGGGAGCGGTCGCTGACGGGCGCCGCGCTCTCGCCGGCTCGTCGCTCTGCGATCTGCATCGTCTGCTCCTCCAGCTCGCGCAGCGCTCGTGTCGTCCACGTCCCGTCGTCGAGCTGCAGCAGCTCACCGGATTTCGTGAGCTTCTCGAGCAGCCGGTCGGCCTCCGCGGGCCGGCACACTCCCGCCGATAGCTCGTACGCCTTGGCTTGCAGTTCGTGGGTGTTGATCATCGACGCTTCCTTGGTCACGTTCGCGAGCAGCTCCTTCGCGAGGTCAACGTTGGGGTCGTTGTGCAGGCCCCAGTCGTGGAAGGTTTCCTCGGAGCGCCTCGCGGTCTGGTTGTGCTCCTCCCCGAGCGCGCGCCACGCCCTGTTGACCTCCTGCGGCCCCGCGGCGGTCTTCGAGCCCCTCGTGGAGAGGGTGAGGGAGTCGAGCTCGCCGGGTCCTGGCTCGCGACCGTAGCGCTGGCGAAACAGGTTCGCGGCACGGTGCACGTCCTGGGTACGGGTCAACCAGCGCTCGGATAGCTCCTTGCTGACGCCCTGCACGCCGAAGTAGCGCTCACCGTTTCCCTGGCGGCGTTCGATCCCGACCCCCAGCTCCCGCAGGTTGGCGGCGAGCTCTGAGCGATACCAGGCACCGTTCTCCCTCGCGGCCTTCATCAGCTGCCTGGATTCGACGGCGGCGAGCGTGCCGTCCCGGCGTTCCGCGGCGATCACGACGATATGGGAGTGCAGCTGCGGGTCGGGGATCCCGTGCTCATCCTCGTCTTTGCCCAAGCGGCTGGTCGTGTGCACGACCTCCGTCGCGAGCAGGCCTTTCGCCGTCTCGAAGGCCACGTGGCCGTTGGTTTTGCGGCGCACGAGCGCGACCTCACGCTCGGTCCGCTGCAGCGCGCTCTTGACGGCCTTGCGGTGCGCGACCTCAAGCTGCGCGCGACGGTAGGGATCGGTCGTAGCCCACAACGCGGAGACTTCCTTCGGCGGGGCGAAGCTCAGGTCGATCCCGGCGACCCTCGTGCCATTCGACCCCGCTGGGCGGATCGGCTTCTCGGTCACCGGGTCAAAGCCCTGCATCAACGGTCCCAAGTGCTTCATCTCGACGGCCCTCTTCGGGTCGATACCGAACGAGCGCAACAGCCTCTCCGGACCGTGCCACTGCGTCGGCGCCGACCTACCCCCCTCCCCGTCGTGGGTGTAGTAGTCACCCCGTGACGCTTCCGCCACGAGATACCTGGCGAACCTAACAGCGGAGCTGCCCTCGATCTTGTGAGTCGTCTGCATCCTCCTCCGAACGTAGCCCTCATTCATATGCACGTCAAGGGGCATATTAACTGTGAAACACTTACTAAAACTAATTCGCACTCACCGCATGAAACCTAAAGATCCAGCTCCTACGGTGCGTATAGTCTGCGCTGTTTTGGAGGTAACTGCTTCAGCAGTTACCGGTTAGGCCCGAAGGGCCGTAACGTTGCTGTTCAGCCCCCGCTAGGGGGCGTCATTTACCATCAGCCGGCTCGTGTTTGAAGGGCCTGTCGGGTAGGGTTCGCTGCGTGGCGGAGCAGGTGCCAGCGGTATGCGATGTGCTCGACGCGATCGAGCTTCGCCGGTGGGAGCGCTTGGCCGGGTTGCTGCACCCTGAGATCCACTGGACGACTGCGGCCGAAGAGGATCTGCGCGGTCGTGGCGAGGTGATCGCACGGCTCTCGTGTGACCCGCCGCCGGCGCCGCCCTCCTTCCACGAGGTGCGCGACGGGCTGATCTACCGCTGGATCGACTGTCCCGGCTGACCGCTCGGTGAGCGTACGACTTAAGTGGATTTGGCGAAGCGGCTCGCGAGACGTCTGCGCCACCGGGACCGGCGGTCACGGCCGATTGCGCACCCGATGCCGCCACCTATGCCGGCAGCGATCCCGGTGCCGATCGCGGTGCTGGTGCCCTTGCCCGTCGCCAAGAAGATCCCCGTGTCGGCCGCGAATACAAACAGGCCGCAGAGGAAGCCGTAGTACCCCAGCGGGAGACGGTTGAGATAGGCGTTTACGCGGCGCATCGTCGTGCTCCAATCTACGGCTCGGAGACGGCCTTCAGTGGCAGCACATGGGCTCGGTCGTGAGGGCGGGGGTCTTTGCTCCTTCGACCGTCAGCGTGATCACTGCGCGCCGGGAGACGAAGGCGAAGATCTCGCGGTGGCTGGGTTCGCTCACGCCATCCGGGTTTCTCCATCCCACCCGGATACCGACGAACGGGGCGGCGACCGGAAGGGCGCTGATAGTCGTCTCCGCAGCCGTCTGGTGGGGTAGGAGGCAGCGGCGGGGCGACATTGTGAGGACCGCGCGTGCACGGGATGGATCATCTCAGGACGCGTACGCGGTCGACGACGGGAGACGCGATCCGGAGCCGGGGGGGGTCTACCATCTGATGGTATGCGCGGAGGGTTTTGGCGTTCGCGGCGTGGCGGGTCGGCCGGTTGGGAGCTGGTCTGTGATCGCGTGTTCGCCTACCGGGCGCCGAACGGGTTCGATGGTGTGTGCCATCTGCGGGTGTTCGAGCCCGCGGCTCGGCGTGTGCGGCCGGTGGTGATCGTCGGGGAGCTGTCCGATCAGGCCGGGGCGTGCTCGATCGTGAACGCGGATGAGTGGATCGCGGCGCAGATTCAGGACACGTTTTTCCCGGACGGGCGGCAGTTCGTGTACGTCGAGCATCATCCGGAAACGATCACCAGCGTGCCGGAGCCGACCTACGACGTGGTCCAGCTGGAGCGCGTCCGCAACTCGACCAGGCGCGGGGATGAGAGCGCCTCTGTCGGCGAAGCGGGCCAGTCGCGGGTGGTGGTGATGACCGAGGAGGGAGCGGAGAGCCATGCGCTGCCGAGCGCACCAATCATGCCTGCGTGGAGATGGATGTTCAGGGCAGTAAGCCGCGAGCCGCTCGCTGTCCACCCGCTCGCCGCGGGCCGGGTTGGGCTCGACGTGCTTCCCGGTGTGGAGGTGCGCGTGTGGCCGACCGCGGACTACACCGCGTATGCGGTCGCCGGGGAGGAGGGCGCGCTGCCGCTCGCGCGGGCGGCAGATGCAAACAGGGAGCGCGCGGACGGCCTGATCGGGGCCGTCGACGCTGTGACCGAGGCTCCACCCGAGGCGATCCTCGACATCTCCACAGACCCTCCCCCCGAGGATCCATCCGAGTCCGGGGGCGGAGCGTAAGCTCAGATTGGTTGCTGTCGGTGATAAAGCCGGTCTCAGCTACGTCGGTTGCTGCCCTATACGCTCTGAAGACGCGCGGAGTATGTTCGTGTCTGGATCCCCGACAAACGAGGAGTAAACGTGTCCGATTTTCTTGACGACAGGCGTAGGGAGATCACCGATCGGCTGAAGGAACTTAAGCCCGTCGTGGACGAGTACCACCGGCTCGAGGACGCCGCGGTGGCGTTGGCGGAGGCGGTTGGGAGTGCGGTTGGTTCGGCTGCGTCTGAGGCCGGCTCGGCCGCTGTCGCGACCGTTACGCGCCGGCGTGGGCCTGGGCGTCCGCGGGGTTCGAGCACCGGCAAAAAAGGACCGGGGCGTCCGCGCGGCTCGGGCAAACGCGCACGCAAAGCCACTGCGGCCAGCACGTCGTCCGCCGGCGCCCCGGCGGCGACGGCGGTGGTCACCGCAGACGCCACCCCAGCCGTAGCGGAGCGCAAAAAACCAGGTCGGCCGAAAGGGGGCGGGAAAAAAGCAGGCCGTCCGGCCGGGTCCGGCAAAGTTGGTCGTCCGAAAGGCAAAGTGGGACGCCGCAAAGGCAGCGGTACCCGCGCGCTGGAGGCCCTCTTGCTCGTGCAGGGACAGCCCGGCATCACGATCCCCGAGCTGGCCGCGAAGATGGGGATCAAGCAGAACTATCTCTACCGCGTGCTTCCCGGTTTGGAGCAGGAAGGCAAGCTGGAGAAGAAAGGCCGCGGCTGGTACCCGAAGTCATAGCCAATTCAGTGCGATCATCAGGGGGGCGGGCTACGACCGAGAGCACGTGGATATAGAACGCAGATGAGACTCCGGTGCGGGTATCTCCACTGCGGCAAGCGAAAACCGACTCGGCCGCGGCGGGATACGGGGTGATCCCTCGTATTCTTGAAGCTTGCGAAGAGCCTGTGCGCGTGATGCCTCGATGGCTTCGTCCGGACTCGATCCGAAGGCTTGACAGCCAAGGTCCGGGATCGAGGCCAGGTAGGACGCGAGCCCGACGTTGTTCACTTCGTAACGTACGAGAACCTGATAGTGGAGAGTCGTCATAATAATTTAAGCACGGCTGCGGTTATCGCTTGTCATTACGCCGCAAACCCAGTCGTGCTGAAATCAAGTCGGCCGTGTTGATTAGTTGAGGGCCGCATGTTTTGAACAGCTGGTCTCGGGAGATCCACGAGGTATGCGCTGTTATATTGATCGCTGCGACCGCATCGTCTGCGTCGTCGCGGACGGGCGCGGCGATCGAGACGATTTCGGGCGCGTATTCTTCGTCGTTGACGGCTATACCTGCCTCGCGTATCTGGGTGAGTTCTTGGTGGAGGGCACGCTTGCTGGCGATGGTTTTCTGAGCGTGTCTGATGAGATCGCCCATCTCATCGATCCGGCGATTTCGCTCGTCGTCCGGTAGGTTGGCGAGGAGCACCTTGCCCATTGAGGTGCAGTACGCCGGCAGCGTCGATCCGGGATGCAGGTCGAGGGCGATCCTCGTCTGCTCGCGCCGAAAGCTGGGGAGATGCTCCACGTAGCGGATGTTCGTGCTGTCGAGTACAGCCATGCTCACGGTATGGCCGGAGGTTTGACGAAGCTCTTCGAGGAAGGGGCGGGCGTGGTCGCGTAAGCCTGTTGAGTTCAGCGCTGCCATTCCGAGGTCGGCGACATTGAGGCCCAGGCGATACTTGCGGGAGGTGCTGGGTTGTTCGAGATAGCCCAGCGTGACGAGTGTGCTTGCATAGCGGTGGACCGTCGATTTGCTCAATTTGAGCTTGTTGGCGAAGTCTGTTATCCCCAGTTCTGGATGCTCTGGCGTGAAGCAGCGCAGCACGGCAAGACCTCGCTCCAGCGATTGCGAGAATCGCCGGTCTTGAGGGTCGGCGTGATCAGGCATGGTCAGCGTTTCCAGTCGTTAAGTGCTACGGTGGTTTGAGGTGTGACAGACCGTATGAGCAAGGGTCCGGGCATCTGCGATAGGCGGCTGTTTCAGCGTTCGGAATCTTGGCGACATGACGCTAACACGACCCTTACATCCGGCTTGTTCTTTGTGGTCGAATCTGTTAGCGGAGGAACAAAAGCGTTACCGGAGGAATAGATTTGTTCCCCGGGTAACCGCGAGGGCCGGCGGCGGCCCTCGCAGCAGGCCTAGCGGTTGCGCTCGCGCAGGATGACCCGCCCCCCGTCGCGAGGGACGAGGATCGCGCTGCGCCACCGCGGTCGCTCGATCCGGTCGCTCGCGGGCAGCACGCGCTTGGTCGAGAGCACCTCGCGGAGGATCGCCTTGACCTCCATCAGCGCGAAGTGCCGGCCGAGGCAGTGCTTGCGGCCCCCGCCCCACGGCAGCCAGGTGCGCGCCTGCCGCGTTTCTTCGATGAAGCGCTCGGGGCGAAACTCGTGCGGGTTGGGGTACAGCTCGGGGTTGTGATGCATGAGGTAGGTGCATGCGGCGAGATGGACGGGAGGGCGGTAGGTCCAGCCGCCGATCTCGATGGGTTCCATGACTTCGCGTGGGATCGTGAACAGGAAGACCGGCTTGTGGCGTAGGGTCTCGTGGACGGTCGCGGTCAGGTACCCGTCGCCCGTGCCGCTGTCGAGCTCCTCGACCAGACGGTCCTGCACGTTCTGGTTGTGCGCGAGCAGCTGGAATGCCCAGGCCAGCTCGCCGGTTGTCGTCTCGTGTCCGGCAACGATCATCGACATGAGGTTGTCTCGGATTTCACGTTCTGAGGCCGGTGGGTCATTCGTTTGCTCGGCTGTCAGCAGCATGTCCAGCAGGTCCCCGCGGTGGGGTTCGCCTTCGCTGTGTCGCTGGGCCATCAGCTCGTAGATCATGCGGTCGACCTCGGCGCGTTGCTTGGCGAACTTGTTCCAGGTGGAGCGCCAGCCGGGTAGGTGGCGAAGCTTGGGCTCCTGCAGAACCATGCTGACGGTCACCGTCAGCATTTTCATCAGCCGCTCGTGTAGTGGCTGCAGGGCGCTGTCCTGGTCGCTGAAGATCACCTTCAAGATCACTCGCAAGGTGAGCGCGCGAATCCACGGGTCGAGTGGGATGGGCAGGTTCAGGGGCCAGGATGCGACCTCGCGCTCGACGACCCCGGCGAGGATCGCCGATTGGTCTGCCACCATCTGCTGGTGGAAGGCGGGAGTTATCGCCCTGCGCCCGGAGATGTGCTCTTCCTCCTCGAGCAGCATAAACGAGCGCTTGCCGATCACCGGCGCGATCATCGCCGCTCCCGCTCCAGGATGAAGCTGGTTTGGGTCGCCCGAAATAATTGTTCGCACCTCTCGCGGGTCCGCAAGAAATACCAACGGCGGCATGTCCAGGGGGTATATCGTGAAACGGTTGCCGAAGTGAGCTTGACAGTATTCAAAATATGTATATGGCCACAAGCGGCATCCCAGTGTTTGCAGGATTGAGGGAAGCGGTCCGCTTGGCGGCAATTCACCTTTGAGGCGGATCAGTGGTGAACAGGATGTTATGCGTGGCATGGTTGTCTCCTTTGTGTTTGAGTTACTTGGAACGCAGTGAATGGGCCGTTCGCCACAGCCGCAGGATTGGCAGCAAGATGCGGGTGAGAGATCCGCCGGCGCGAACGATGCTTCGCGTTGTTCGCCGCATCGCGGGTGCGCGCGCACTGTCCTTGGAGAGGTAAAGCGCGACCATGCAGGCCGCGATCAAAATGTGTGCCTCGCCGTTTTGTAACTTGGCGGCTTCACAGAAACAGCGCTGAATGAGCAGGCGGGTGCGCTCGATGGCGAGCTGGGGCGTCAGGTAATGCGATATGTAGATGTGGTCGCCGTTGGCGGCGTCCTCGGTCTGGTCCACATAGCTGTCGAGCATCGTCGCGGTGGCCGATGTCCAGGGAAAGTACGTTCGGTGGGTGAGGGCGATCTCCGTGTCGTTGCAGGTCGGTTCGGCCGCCAGCGCCAGCAGGGCGAAGATCGCGAGTCCGGCGCTGGCCGCGCCGCTGAGCTCAAACCAGCTCGCCTCGTGTCCATCCGGAAACTCTTCCGAGGCCCATGTTTGGAGCTGTGCGTCCCTGTTCAGCGGGTTGAGCTCGTGGTTGATCGCGAGCACCCGAGCGCGCGTCGCCTCCCGTACAACGAGCGGACGAACATGCTCATACGAAGGAAGCTCAGCGCAGCGTTCCCGGCAAACGGTGACGAGGGTTTTGAGATAGCCGCCATCCTCACGCCAGGGGTGGTGGCGGTAGTAGTCGGATATCGGACGCTCAGGGTCGAGCGCATCGATCAGCGCGATGTGCAGCTGACAGCCATTGGCTACGCCGACATGCGCTCCGCGCTCGTTGACGCTATCCAGGAAGTCCCAGATGATCTGATAGGCGACGAGCAGCTGCAGCAGGCTCGAATTTCGAGCACGCGGCAGGATCGAGAACATTGCGGCGCCGTCGGTCTGGCCGCGCTTGTCGTGGAGCGCGCTGAGGGCATCTTCGCGGAGCGGCCCGTCGGGGATCCCACGAGCGAGCGTCCTCCAACGGTGCTCCTCGCGGGCTACGGCCGGCAATCCCCACGTCAACTCGCGGGTCGTTGCGCGCACGAGAGCGCCGAGCTGTCGCAGCGAGAGCGGTGCTGGATCAGCGGCACCGCTGGGGGTACTGGTCCTGCGCGTCGCGGTCGGCAGAGTCGAATAATTTACCAATCGCAGATATACTTGCCCCGCTTTGCTCAGGTTTATGTAGGAATGAGCGTCACCCGTCCGCGAGCGACGCGCCTACAGCGGTGGCTCGCGTGCGTTGATCAGTACGCCGGGCTGACCGTGCTCTACGGCGATGGCCCGCGTGCGCTGGTCAGTACGCGTGGCTGACCGTGCTGGGCGGCACTCGCACCACGAGATATCCGGGGATCGCGAGCATCGCGACGGCGAGGACGCTGACCAACGCGAAGCTGGAAATCGCAGCGAAGCCTTCGACGTCGAAGACGACCGGGAAGCCGGTGACGACGGCCAGAAAATGGCTTCCCAGCAACTG
Organism: uncultured Solirubrobacterales bacterium; assembly: GCA_963774785.1. Classification (GTDB taxonomy): domain Bacteria; phylum Actinomycetota; class Thermoleophilia; order Solirubrobacterales; family Solirubrobacteraceae; genus Palsa-744. The sequence continues at coordinate 934,237 of CAVZGH010000001.1, forward strand.
GGCGTAGAGCCCGAAGATCGCGCCGATCGAGCTCCCGGCGATGAGCAGCAGAGCGCTCTCACACAACAGCGAACGCCACAACACACCTTCCCGGTATCCGTGGCACTTGTGCGAAGCGATGCGGTCGCGGCGCTGCCAGATCATCGCGCCCATAGCTCCCACGACCGCGAGCATCGCGGCGATCAAGACAAGCAGCCGGATTTGCGTAAGCCGAGCCAGCCCCTGAGCAGCCAGAGCGTAGTGGCGTTCGTTCCGTTCTCCCGCCGTTTCCACCGATAGGCCGCTCGCGGCTCCTAAAATCCGGCGAACGCGATCCCGCACAGCCGTCACGGACGCGCCCGGAGTGGTCCGGATCTCGTACGCGCTAGGTTCGTTGCTGCCCCAGGCACGGGCATAGTCATCTGAGTTGATTATGATCGCGCCCGGTGGCCATCCAAGGTTCGTGATCAGCCCGACAATTCTCAGGGGTTGTGGTCGTGGCGATGGCAGCGTGAACGTATCGCCGACACGGAGATGGTGTTCCCTCGCAAGTGCCTCTGATAACACGGCCCAGCCACCTTGGCGTATTCTTGCGGATACGAGAGCTGGATTATTGTGAGCTGAGTTATCATTCAGCAGTTGGCTCGAGGGGACCGGTTGTTCGGTGCTGTCAGGTGGTGCAATAATCCACAGGCGTCGCTGGCCCCAATCGAGGAAGCTTCCACGATATGCGCCGAGCGCGCTGACTCCTGTGGTCCCGGCAAGAGCTGCGGCATCGATGGGCTTGAACGCAATCGTCGTCAACAGGCTCGAACTCCCACTCGGGGTAACCCAAATGTCTGCGCCGGAGTCGAGGTCGTGTGCTGAAGCGTCCAGGCCGTTCTTCAGGTTCGTCTGCGTCCCCTGGAACTCGACGATGCCAAAAACAGCTATGGCCGCGGTCGCGGCGATCGCCAACGACCGCACCCGCGTCTGCGGTGTCTGCAGCTCAATAACGGCAAGCAGAGGACTCACGCCATCGAAAGCGTTTGCCGTGCGCTCGAAGAGCCTCACAAGTGCGTCGAACAGGAACGGAAGCAGGCAGACGAGCGCAATCACAAGCGTGACGTTCCCGAGGAGCGCTGTCTTGGTATCCCACGCCAGGATCGCCGTTGTAACACCGAGACACAACAGGCCAACGATCAGCACTGTCGCGGACCGGCTTCGTCTGCGTTTCGCGGAAGGCAACGTCCCTGCCCGTGGCCGGGCGAGGATCTCACGGACCGGCCACAGCACCCCGAAGACGGCCGCCGCCATCCCGGCGGCGACGGCCAGCGCAACGCTTTGCCAGGTGACGATTCGGTTGTTTCCGACGGGGAACGCGAACGAGAGATAGCCCGGGGTGCTGTGAAAGACGGCGATCGACAGCACGTCTCCGAGCGCGAGGCCGAGGGTGCAGGCCAGCACGCCGATGATCGTCGCGTCGAACAGGAGGAGTTGGACGGTCATCCCGAGGGTGGCGCCGTGCGGGCGGAGGTCTTCGATCAGGCGCCGGCGGGAGGGCACCGTGATCAGCATCGCGTTGAGCGCGAACAGGAAGCCGACCAGCGCGCTGATCCCGGAGAACAGGTTCTCGCTCTTGCTCTCCGGCGCCAGGGCGACCGCGAACAGCCGCGAGTCGAAGGTCCCGGGCACGAGGTTGACGTTCCACCGCGCGGCGATACGCACGAGCGCCGCGCGTACTTCCCGTTCGTGCGCCGGGTCGTATCGCACGAAGATCCTGGTGATCTGGCCCTGCGCGTCCGCCAGGCGTTGCACGTACCCGATCGAGGCGACCGCGATCGGACTGTGGACGAGCCCGCCGATCGTGCTTGCTCCCAGCGTTGCGCCCAGCAGCGTTTCCACTCGGCGTGCGCCGATCTGGAGTTTGACCTGGACGAGTGGGCCGGCGCCGATTTCTTCGGCGATCGGTTCCGGCAGCGCGATCGCTCGTAGGGAGACGAGCTGGTGCGCGGAGAAGCGGCGCAGCAACGATCCACCGGCATGCACCGAATGCGGGTCCACTCCGATCAGGTCGACCGACCGTTCGCCGCGCGAGCCGATCACGTTCACCTGCCGTTCGTAGATTGGGAGCGCGACCTGTACGCCGGGCACGCCTCGCACCTGTGCCAGCAGTCCTTCCCTGACGCCTTCGGGTCCGCGCGCGTCGAGCTGCAGCTGCGCGTTGCCGACGAGCTGGGTGTTGAGCTGTGTCTCCGCGTGCGCGAGGCTCGTGCTCGAAACCTGCGACGCGAACAGCAGCGCCACGCCGACAGCTATCCCGAGGATCGCAAAGGACTCCTGGACACGCACGGCCCGGGAACCCAACCACGCCTCGTAGAGGTAACGGATGCTCGAAAGCCTCCTCACGTAGTCCTCACGCCTCCTGCCGAGTGTCCGTAGGTCATTGCAGCGTGATCGGGTTTGTGCGCGCAGAGCCGCCCATCGCGCAATTCGTGAACTTGGTCGGCGAAGGCCGCCGCGAGGGGATCGTGGGTCGCGAGCACGAGCGCCATATCCCGTTCGTGGCAGAGGTCGTGCAGCAGGCCGAGGACCTCTTGTGTGCGCTGGGTGTCGAGGTTCCCGGTCGGCTCGTCCGCGAGCACGAGCTTCGGGCCCATCGAGAGCGCGAGCGCGATCAGCACGCGCTGGCGCTCGCCCATCGAGAGCTGCTCGGTGCGATGCCTCAGCCGGTCCCCCAGCCCGAGCTGGCCCAGCAGCGGTTCGATTGCGCGCGGCGCTTGGCGCACGTTCTCCAGCACGAGCTTCAACGATGCGCTTTGGATCGCCCGCCACCCGGGGGACAGGCCGTGGCCGATGATCCCGATCTCTCGCAGCCGGTACTCATCGCCTTCCCGACGAGACATCGCAGTCACATCGCGTCCTTCCAACAGCACCGCGCCGCTGTCGGGAGCGCGCAGGCCCGCGATCAGCTCCAGCAGCGTCGTCTTACCCGAGCCGCTGGGACCATAGAGCGCAACGAATTCTCCGCGTGCGACCGTCATCGAGACCCCATCCACGGCGCGAATGGGCTCCCCATCGGTCACCTGATAATGCTTGACCAGACCATTTAGCTCGAGCATCTATTGCTGACCCACGTCGGAGAAGCGCTCGCTCTGGTCATGTTTGCGGAAGGGGATGACCTCCGCGTCGCTGGGCGGGGCCGAGCGCAGCGCGAGCGTGCCCTTGCGCGTGAGCGACCACACCTGATCGGCGAACAGCGCGGATTCATCGTCGGAGACGCTCATCAGCACTCCGCACGGAGGCTGGGTCTCCTCGATGAGATCGCGCAGCAGATCGGAGGCCTGCTCGGTCGCTCGGCTGCCGAGGGCGTCGAGCAGATCGTCGACGATCACGACCCTGGGACTGTCGGCGAACGCGCGGGCGAGCCCGACCAGCACCCGTTGCCAGTCCGAAAGCTCTGCCCAGTGCAGACCGGCGCACTCCAGCGCCCCGATCCGCTTCAGTGCTTGTCTGGCCATCTGCTCTGACTGCCTACGGCCGTGCCCGCGCGATGCCAGCGGCCAGCCGACGAACTTCGAGACCTCGACGTCAAGCCTGGGACCCCTGCGGTCGATCCACACGATCTCGTGGCCCAATCGCCGAGCCCGCGATCGTTCTCGCGCCCCAGACGGCCGCCGATCGCCGAACAGGACTTCCCCTCGATCGGATTGCTCGATCCCAGCTGCGATCTTCAATAACGTCGTCTTGCCCCCGAGCGGCCGGCCGACGATCGCCACGATCTCTCCGGCTCCGACCGCGAAGGACACATCCTCCAAGACGCCTGTCCATTCACCGCCATGCGAGCGCCCCTTCCAGACCCCTTGGACCGACAGCAGATCACCCATTCTGAGGGTCTCCGCTCGCTGTCACTCCGGCCAGTTCTTCGAGGGCCTCGCGCAAGAGCGTCAGGCGCTGCGCGTGCAGGCTCCACATGTTGGCTTCATCCTTGCTGCGGATCATCTCGAGCCGCGCATTCCAATCGAAAGAGTCCGCCTTGGAGCGCCGCCGGAAGTCCTTTTCCTCAACCACGCGAGCCTGCGCGACACGGTAGGCCGACCTGCAGGCCTGCTCGTACTCGCGTGCGATCTGAAGAACCGGCGCGAGTTCATCGACCTCCAAGAAGTGGAGCTTGCCCTGCATGTCATCGCGTATCGTCGGAGAAGGCGCCCAGCTACGAAGCCACTGGCGATGGTGAGCGATACCCTTCGCCGTCGCTGCATAGCGGTCAAGCGAGCGTTTCGCGCCCGGCTCGACCACGTAGACATAGCCATCCTCCGCAAGACTCGGCAGATTGTTATGAGCCGAAGTCTTCGGGAACTGCGCCGCCGCGAACTCGTCAGCCAGGCGACGCGCGACGCCGGCAGCCCTGTCGGGCCGCTGCACCACCAAGCCAAGGACCATCATCCTGGGGGTCAGGTCGCCGGAACTGAAGGTCGACATTGCGGCGGGATCGTAACCTAAAGCTCGGATCCTGTCGGCTGAGCCGGACCAGGAGGATCAAAAGAGGCATCAGAGCTACAGGCCAAAGAATCGACTCGTCTTTCCCCTCGCGATATTTCCCGCAATTTGCGGGATGGATATTCGACATCGGTAAAGACTTTGGGATCTTCGTAAAACTCGATCAATACTCTTTTCTGGAAGCTGTATGGTCGGCAAAGCTACTCAAAGCGACACGAACCTACGAAAGGGTGCGCATGCTCGGGCCAGCCAGTTCTACGCAGGGGACGATTGATCTCTCGATAGCCGACCAGATGGCGCTACGGTCCAGAGCCGTGGTTCCGTGGCGTCCTTTGGTAGCTGCGGGGTTGCTGGTCCTGCTCGTGGTGTTGGCGCTCGTGCCGGGGTTGGTTGGTGGGCATTGGTCTGGAGGGGTCGCCGCGAGTCCGAAGGCTGTGTCGGCCGAGGGTCTTTCGAGTTTGCCGCTCACGGCGCAGGGCCAGATTTCAGGGGCGCTGGGGAACGATAATCGTGCCTACCGAGTCAGTGCTTCTCCAGGTGGATTCCAGGCGGCTAGTCCGGCGCAAAGTTTGCGGACACGTTTTGCTAGATATGGTGTTCTTGTTGACTCGGGTAAGGCGCAGCTGGGGCTGAGCCTTCGGGCGGTGGGTTATGGCGGTTCGCTTGTGGCGCTTGGAGATGTTGCGCCGCATGCGAATGCCAATCGCGTTGTGTATACGAGGGCGGGATTGACTGAGTGGTATGCCAATGGTCCGCTTGGTCTGGAGCAAGGTTTCAAGATCCCGCGGGCGCTGGCTGGTCACTCGGCAGGTCCTTTAACGTTTGCGATGGCGCTGTCCGGTAATACGCATGTGTCGTTGGACGAGGGTGGACAGGATCTCGTGTTGAGTCACGGGGATACTACGTTGCGTTATGGTGGGCTAGTTGCACGTGACGTCCGGGGGCGTTTGCTGCATAGCTGGCTCGCGGTCCGCGATGGGCAGATAATGCTGCGCGTTGATACACGTAGTGCTCATTATCCGCTGAGGATTGATCCGCTGATCCAGCAGGGTAAAGAGATCACGGGTAGCGGAGAGAGTGGCAACGGCTGGTTTGGGTATAGCGTGGCGTTGTCATCTAACGGCAAGACCGCACTAATTGGGGGCCCCTATGACAATAGTGAAGTCGGGGCAGCGTGGGTGTTTACCCGATCGGGCTCTAAATGGACTCAGCAGGGCGAAAAGCTTACCGGCGGTGGAGAGACCGGTGCTGGCATGTTTGGCATTCACGTGGCACTATCCGCTAATGGAAATACTGCCTTGATCGGTGGGGACCATGATAATGGGCAAGTTGGTGCAGCGTGGGTGTTTACTCGTTCGGAAGGAAAATGGACTCAGCAAGGCGAAAAGATCACTGGCCCGGGGGAGACTGGTAAAGGGATTTTTGGGGAGAGCGTCGCACTGTCTGCCGATGGCAACACGGCGTTGATCGGTGCTCCAAATGACAACGGCACAGAAGAAAGCCTGGGTGCTGCCTGGGTGTTTACCCGTTCGGAAGGAATATGGTCAGATCAGAGCGGAAAGCTTCGTGTTACCAGCGAAGAGAGTAAGGACGCTTCCTTTGGGTGGAGTGTCGCACTGTCGGCCAATGGCAATACGGCGCTTATTGGGGCACGGTGGAACGGAACCCCATATTACGAACATCACGGGGCGGCATGGGTCTTTGTACGTTCAGAAGGTCTATGGGCACAGCAAGGCAAAAAAATAACTCCAAGTGATGGAGAAGGAACCGAAAACGAATTCGGATTCAGCGTAGCGTTGTCCGAAGACGGCAACACGGCACTCATCGGCGCTCCCGACGATAACAATAAATACGTCGGCTATCACGGGGCAGCGTGGGTATTTACTCGCTCCGGCGCGACATGGACACAGCAGGGCAATAAGTTCGCCCCTTACGGAGAGCAGGGCGAAGCGAAATTCGGCTGGAGCGTGGCACTTTCGGCAAACGGTAATACAGCGCTAATCGGAGGCTGGGCAGATTCCTTGAAAGAAAAAACGTCCGGTGCGGCGTGGGTCTTTCAACGAATAGGTACGACATGGCTTGAGGAGGGTGGCAGATATACGGCGGTGGAAGAGAAAACGGGATCGTTTGGGTTTGGTGTCGCGTTGTCCTCCGAAGGAAGTATCGCCCTGGTCGGGGACGCCGAGACAAATGGCAACGTGGGAGGGGCATATTCCTTTACAAATACGTTTGCTCCCGAAGAATTGTACGGTATGGAAAACGAAGCAGAACCAGATTTGAACCGTTCGTGCGCCGGCGATCCGGTCAATTGTGCGACCGGCAATCTGATAGAGACCCAGACAGATCTCTCGGTCGGAGGACGGGGACCCGGATTGAATCTGATACGCACGTACAACTCTCAGCTAGCCGCAACGCAGAGCGAACATGGTCCCTTCGGCTACGGCTGGACCGGCCCTTACAGCGCCCATCTCACGTTTAATGAAGAAGCAGAAACGGTGACTGTCCATCAGGATAACGGTAGCGACGTAGCGTATGCGCTACATGAAGGTGCTTACGTGGGGGCTGGTTCCTGGGTCGAGGCTACGCTAGTCAAAGAAGGAAGCACCTACATCTATACGCTCCCGGATCAGACAAAACTTGAGTTCAACAGCTCGGGGCAGCTCACGAGCGAGGTTGACCGTGATGGCAATGCGATAACGATGTCTCATAACACTGAAGGTCAGCTCGAATCGGTGACGGATGGCGCTGGTCGCAAATTGACCTTCGCTTACAACGGCGAAGGCCTCGTGGAAAGCGTAAAAGATCCTATGGGGCATACGGTCAAATACACCTATGAATCAGGGAATCTGATAAGCGTTACCCAGCCTGGGGAAGCTGCGTTGCGCTGGCAGTTCAAATATAACTCTGAGCATGAGATGACCTCGGAGACAGATGGACGTGAACATGCCGTAACGACCGAATATAACGGCCTAGCCCAGGTAATCGGTCAGACGGATGCAATGGAACGTAAACGCAAATGGGAATACTCAGCTACGGAAACGGGAGAACTAAAGACAACTATTACTGAACCCAACGGGGCAGTGACCGTCGAGATCTTCAATAACGCCTATCTTCCGACGAGCATTACCCATGCGTTCGGGACATCCATTGCGGCGACGACCACTTATGAATACAACGGGTCTAACGAGCTGATAGCGGTCACCGACCCCAACAAACATACGACCGAATATAGTTATAATTCGAATGGGGACAGAACGAGCGCCACGGATGCCAACAGCAATACAACTGAATGGGGCTATGACGAAACACATGATGTAAACACGATGACAACCCCCAAGGGCGAGACGACGACCTATGAACGGGAAAGCCACGGTAACCCTGAAAAGATTTCTCGCCCGGCACCGGGCAGTACCACGCAGACCACGACCTACAAATATGGTCCTCAGGGTGAAGTGGAAAGTATGGAAAACCCGTTGAAACAAGTGTGGAAATACGGGTATGACTCATATGGAGACCGTACGAGCGAAACGGACCCGGAAGGCAACAAGCGCACCTGGGAATACAACGAAGACTCGCAAGAAATAGCGACGGTCAGTCCCAGAGGCAACGTTGCAGGTGGGAAACCCTCCGAATTCACAACGAAAACCGAACGTGACGCACAAGGACGCCCTCTAAAGGTAACGGATCCGCTTGGCCACGAAACAAAATACACTTATGACGGTAACGGCAACCTCGAAACCGAGACCGACCCCAATGGTCACAAAACGAAATATACGTATGACGCTGACAACGAGCGGACGGCGACAGAATCGCCAAATGGAGCCGTCGCAGAAACAGGCTATAATGCCGCCGGCGAAGTCACCAGCCAAACGGATGGAAATAAACATACAACCAAATACGTGCGCAATCTGCTAGGAGAGGTTACCGAAATTGTCAACCCGTTGGAACATAAAACGACGAAGGAATACGATCCTGCGGGCAATCTGAAATCTGTGACCGACCCCGCAAAACGCACCACCACCTACACCTACGATCCTGGCAATCGACTCAAAGAAATCACCTACTCTGACGGCAAAACGTCAGCCGTCAAATACGAATACGACAAAGACGGCGATGTCACGACCATGACCGACGGAACCGGGAAAACAAAATACACTTATGACCAGCTCGACCGGATCACGGAAGTAGAAACGGGTCACAAAGAAAAAGTCAAATACGAATATAACCTTGTTAATAAGAAGACCAAGATCACCTACCCAAACACCAAAAGCGTGACCCGCGCATATGACAAAGACGGGCGCCTTGAAAAGGTCACAGACTGGAACAAAAACGAAACGACCTTCAAATACAACCCCGACTCCCAACTCGAAAAAACCGTGTTTCCCTCAGCCACCAAAGACGAAGACGCGTACGCCTACAACGATGCGGACCAGATGAGCGAAGTCAAGATGAACAAAAGCACGGAAGTGCTGGCTTCGCTCGTCTATACCCGTGACAATGACGGTCAAGTCAAAACGACGACCAGCAAAGGGCTCCCCGGCGAAGAAAAACCGAGCTACGAATATGACTCAAACAACCGCCTTACCAAAGGCGTCACCACAGCCTACGAATACGACGCTGGCAACAATCCAACCAAAATCGGATCCGGCACCTACAAATATAACGCCGCCAACGAGCTCGAAACGGGGCCGAGCTTAACATACAGCTACGATGAACTCGGTGAGCGAACTAAAACCAAACCCACCAGCGGCCCTACGACCACATATGGTTACGACCAGGCCGGGAACCTGATCTCAGTCGAACGACCCAAAGAAGGCGAAACCGCAGAAATCAAAGACACCTACGCTTACACCGGCAACAAACTACGTGCTTCCCAGACGATCTCGGGGACTACGACCTATCTCATCTGGGACATGACTGAAGGTATCCCACTGCTTCTGAGCGACACGACCAACAGCTACATCTACGGCCCAGGTGGTCTGCCGATCGAGCAGATCTCCAGCGGCGGCACGATCACCTACCTGCACCACGACCAGCAAGGCTCAACACGCCTCCTGACCGGCTCCGCCGGGACCGTAACCGGGAGCACGACGTTCGATGCTTACGGCAACAAGACTGGCAGCACCGGAACCACTACGACACCCTTGGGCTATGACGCGCAGTACACGAGCTCCGACACTGGGCTCATCTATCTGAGGGCCCGGGTGTATGATCCTGCTACCGTACAGTTCATGATCGTCGATCCAGACGTCAACATTACGGGCGCACCTTACTACTATGCAAACGATAATCCGGTCAACGAAGCCGACCCGACAGGCCTTCTCGCAGCCTCTTGTGAAACCACCGCTGAAAAACTAGCCCGGCAGAAAAAGCTAGAAGAACTTCATCGACTTCTCGAACGTGAGACCGAAGAAATTAACGAAGAGAGGGAAAAGGAAAACGAAACGGAAGGTGAAAAGATCAATAATCATATCCAGCTTGGATGCGATCTCAGCGGACCAGCGGTACTTGTAGGACTTAGTAAGGTCCCGGGCGTGGCTCAAGCGGTCGGTACGTTCTGTGTTGGTTTTACGGGCGCGAGACTTCTTAGCGGTCAGAACTTAGCAGGCTGATTCGGTAGCTAGTCATGGGTTTGTATCGGAGGTGATTTATGGCTGAAACACGGATGGGAGTGATTGCGGGAATCGCGCTTACAATTATGGGTGTTACGGATTTTGTGCGTCATCAAAGCGGAGGAGCAACGGCAACGGCACTACTCGTGATAGAGATAGCGGCGATTATTGTGGGGATTGGCGCGATCTTTTCTTGGGCGCGGCTCCGAGAAAAGCGGAAACCTAGCGACAGATAGTGATCGAAGGCAACGGGGCCTCACGAGGGATCCTCGGCTTAGGAGAGTTCAGTCAGTTCGGGCGCCGCAACTGGGACCATGCCTTGCGCAACATAGCGTTCAGAGCCTGAAAGGCACCCACAAGGAACACCGCTGCGCCAAAAAGCTCCCAGAATTCGCTGGGCTTGATAAGCACCAAGACCAGCCCGACGGCCGATGCGAGGGCGCATCCCCATATCCCTCTCCAGGTCCGCGGACCTCGACGTTCGATTAGGATACGTCGCAAGACATCATCGTCGTTTGACTCAGGCTCTGATTCCATAAGTCCAGTATAGGATTTGGAGCAACGGGATACGGATTCGATGGTCGCGAGAACAGGACCTGCGGCATGGGGCCTAGATGAGCCGTCTACGACTACGCGTTGAGCGGCGGTAGAAGCGCTTTAGGAACGGTAGGCTGAGACCGATATAGGATCGCTTGAGCATCGATGGATCACCACCACTAGCCGCAGCCGCCGGGTACCTGGAGGTCTGTCAACCCAAACGCGGCAGCATCGACCTATTCCGTGCCTACCATGTGGTAGTCGATGGAGACGACGTCGGCGAGGTGAGGCGCGGTCAGTTACGGCTTGTCCACGTATCTCCAGGCCGACACGAGGTCCACCTTGTGATCGATTGGGCCCGAAGCCCGTCGATCGACGTAGACATAGCGTCGGGGGAAACGGTCAAGCTCGTGTGCTGGCCGAAGTTCCATTTGGGTCAAGCAAGAAGGGCGATGGCCAACCCAGATGAATGGATCATCTTGGAACCTAGCCGGGATGTTCAAGCGACATAGAGGGGCTCACGAGACAGTGGAGATACAGCAAGCGCCCAGATGGTTTTGGCTAGCGAAGCGGAAAATCGTGCCGGTAGGGCTGCTACTTTCGGCGATCTTGTTCGTCCTAGCGCATAGCAATAATAGGGTGGGCAACGAGATCTATGCGCTTGTCTTTGGCGCCTATTTCCTTTTCTCATATTTTCGCACGAGACGGGGAGGGGCAGAAATCCCAAGAATTCCCGAGGAGTATCGGTTCTATGAAGTGTACGGTTTCTTTGGCGCCTGCTTCGTTGTCGGCGTGACTTTCTTTGTGCTGGCGATATTGGGTGTTGCTCACATTGGGATCGTTATAGGCAGCGCTGGTTTGATTGGTGCAGGCGTAAGCGCATATGCGATCGTACGCGAGTCCCGTCGGGTGAGGTCGTAGCCTTCCCTTGTCGTCTTCACCAGCACTCAACTCCCGACACGCGGATTATGATTGGCGTTACTCAGGATCGTACTTCCAGTAGCCAAAGGCGTATTCGGGTGGGTGGTCGTAGTGTCGGCAGTACTGGTGCCAGGGGAGCACGAAGGAGCTGTCGGTCGTGAGGACACGGATATTCGCATCCGCCACCGGGCTCTTGAATTCCGGACACGGCATGTAGGTGCGATGGCTGTAGAAAGTGGATGATCGCTCATAGACAACATCACACGTCTTCGATGAACGCGCGGAACGGTGCTGATGGCTCCACCGTCGCGCCCGCTGCGTGCACCTGGTCGGACAGCCACAGGTCGGATGTGACGACGCGGATCGTGCCCGGCCGCGAGTCGGCGGCCAGTAGGCGCACGATCTCATCGTCGGCCGAGTCGCGCCGCGGCCGCGGCGCATACGTGACCACGATCACCGTCGAGCGGATCGGTGGCGAGGGTGGCTGTTCGAACACGACCGTCACGTCCGCGCCCTCGGCGGCGGCCCAGCGCTCGAGCATGCCGACGAGGTTGAGCATCGCCGCGTGCCGGTCCCTCCACCATCCGTCCGGCCGCGTGCCGATCACGTTCATGCCGTCTATCAGCCAGCGCACTGAAGCGCAGCCTACAGTTGCAGGGTCAATGCGGCTCGAGGGCATCCAGACCGGCGACATCGTCGAGGTCAACCACGGCGGGCGGCGCTTCCACGCCGTGGTCACCGGAGCGGCGCCCGGTGGGCTGGCGATCCAGCCCACCGACCGGCGCGTCAACTACTACTCCTGTCGCAGCCGCGAGGTCATCGGCCACTGGGCCAAGCGCGGAAGGCCACGACAGACGAGCGAGCCTCTGCGGCCATCTCCGCGCCAGCTGGAGATGGATCTCTTGCAAGGGGACGAGCGGCCGCATGTTCCGTGAGTGTGCTCCGTTGTGCTCGGCGGCTGACTGCGGTAGTAGAAGGTTCGCGAGAAGCTGGTGCTCGGCGCGGGGCCGTGTGAAGTCGTGTACGCGGTGGGTGCCCGAGCACCCAATCCGTAGCTCCGTTACAATCCCACCCAGTAGAACTGGCAAGCGAATTTCGGGGTCAGATTGAGGGTTACGATCTCGAAGCTCATAAAGCTCGGTGAGGAAAGATAGGGTGGATATCAGCACATGGACGTCGGACGGCAGCTTTTCCGGTTCTCGATCCCGGGCTCGATTTTCTTGCTTTGGGCCGTTGCCGGGGTGGTACTTATACGACTTATCACCGGCGCGTCGTTCGCGTCAACTACAGCCCCTCTACGCGAGAACGTGGCAGCACTCACCGCACTCGTCGCGACGATTCCGGTCGGATTCTTGGTGTACCAAGCCTACTATGTTTTCTACAGGCCGCTCGTTCTCAACTGGCCTATGGTTTGGTATGGTCGATGGATCCGCATCGATCGCGCTTCGCAGGTGCTTTGTCGCTTCCAAGACGATCAGATTCAAGCACTTAGGGAACTGTTTGACGTACCACTGGACATCACGAAGCCGCACGAACGGGAGGGCTGGCCGCTTCGCTGGCTCCGGTTGTTGAAGTTGTCGCACGATTACCTCGCGCAACACGAGAGTAGCGCGGAAGCTCGGGCTACCTATTCAGACCGCTGGTATGACAACTGGGACGTGCTACGAGCGATCATTGACATCAGTGAGGCGAGTGAAGCTACACGAGGCATTAAGCGTGAATATGCTCATCTGTCAGATATTTACCACGCTCTTGGGGCGACGAGGACTGCCATATGGGCCGGATGGTTCACGAGCGTTGGCGTGGCGGCCGCCGCTACGGCGCATCTCGGCGAGCCATGGGGTCACTGGGCTATCGGTGTTCTTGCTTTCGCGGTTCCGACGATCGCTATGTTGATAGTCCTCCATCAAACGCGACGGCAAACATGGATCTCTGCGTCCAAGTCGCTTTACTACCAGCTGCGCTGGGTCTTTGATAATCACCCAAACCTGTTTGAACCTGCCTCCGGAGACTCGGACACGGGGGGCGGCACTATCAGTCGGCTTCGGAGGCGTGTCGGCGAGGCCGTCCTTCCCGAATAGTGCGAGGCTATGACATCGCTATGGTCCCACGAATCGTCAGGTGGTCAAGCCGAGCCGCGAATCAGGCCCCAACGTTTCTTTGGCACACCGGGCACTCGTCCGCGACACGGATTGTCGTCGCAGTCATGTCGAATCCGAGTTCCTCTACAAGGTGATCTCGCAGGGCCTCCGGCTTCTCCTCCGTGAAGTAGGCCTTGTTCCATTCAGCCAATTCCTGGCTCCTCTCGGGGAAATGTGCGGCGAATACTGGAGCGCTCGCGAGGACGCCTGGGCGTGCTTCGTTGTCGAGTTGCGCAAGCAATTCGCTATAGACGTTCTGCCGCAGCCGGGCCGCTGCCGCTGTCAGTTCCACGCGATGACTGTCGTCCACGATTGCCGCGCGATCGTCAATCGCGGCTCTTGCCTCGTCCCGTTCCTGTCGTACACGGTGGAAAGCCAAAAAGACGCCGATAACGATTCCACCCAGCACGATCCATGGCCATAGCCGATCGGCCACTTTTTCTTTCGGCAAGACGTGTTCCCAGAAGAGCACGATCCCGGCCGCTAGGCCCGTAATCAGCGCCCATGCCTTCGACAGCCCTGTCGCAAAGAGTTCGCCAAACGACCGCCCCAGCCCGCGTACTGCTTTCATGGGCGCGAACTCTACCTGTCAACCTTTTCCGAACGTCTGCTGGGCGTGGGGTGCGCTCGCCGTGATCGTGGCGGGGTTCGAACACCAGAACGGCTGGGGCGCCGCCGACCGCGGGCTGATGGCCGGCTTCATCGATATCGATGGGGTGGATGTGGAGACGAAGGCTTATGTACGGTCGCTTGCTGTCCGTGGCCGCTGTCCCGGCAGGCGCTTGGCCAAGAGGAGATCGGGGAGGCGTTGGGCGGTGGCGCGGAGGATTTTGTCGTGCTCGGTTGGCTGGATCGGGGGGTCGAGCTGGCGCTTGCGGTGAACGATCACGCCGGTGATCGGGCGGCCCCCGGTTAATGCCGGTTCCCTGTTCAGGAGGCGGATTTGGGCCTGCATTTTGTGCAGCTGGTCGTTGGTTGGGGTGGCGTTCTTGGCGTCGATGATCCAGACGGTGCCCTTGGTGTCGTCGGTGATGATCAGGTCGAGGTCGATGCGGGCCTCGGGGGGCTTCCAGCGTTCGGCCAGGACCTGGATGTGGTCATGCTCGGCGGCGAGGTGGTGGGCGAGGGCGATCAGGGCGCGCTCCCAGGCGAGGCCGGCGGCGATTTTGCGGGCGGCGCTGTCGGGGTGCTCGGGGTCGCGTTGGCGGGCGATCGTCTCTAGGGCGAACTGCTCGTCGGCGGGCTGGATTTGTGGGGCGACGGTCTTTGGCAGCTCGTTTTCCAGGTCGGCGAGGGCCTGTCTGAGCATGCTGGCGATCGTCTGTTCTCGCGGCTTGTGGCGGGGGGCGCGGGGGCGCAGGCGCTTGAGGTGCAGACGGTCGAGGACGGCGCTGATCGCGCCATCGTCGTGGGTTGCATGCAGGCGTTGGCGGGTCGGGGTCGCGCGGCGGTCGAGGATTGCGTCCGGGTCTGAGTGCACGATCGCGTGCCCGTCGTCGGCGAGGAGCGTGATCGGCTGGGCGCGGCGGCTCGGGTTGGGGCTCGTGGTGAACTCGAACGGGGTCTTCTTGGGGGCGAGGTCGGGTTGCTTGGGGCAGAGGACGATCTGGACGTCGCGTTCGCGGGTGTCGCTGAGTGTTTCCTGTAGCCAGGTTGGGATGTTGCGGAGATCGGGGGCGGCGAGGATCAGGCGCTCCTCGACCTGCTCGGCGGCTTCGGCGATCTGCTCGCGCAGGATGCCGGGGTGTGGTTCGAGGGTTTGCCAGCGGCCGTGGGGCGCCGGGTCGGCGGGGTCCTGGCGGTCGGTCTGTGCGCCTGCGGCGGTGGCGAGCTCGGAGGACCGGACGAGCTTCTCCAAGTCGTCGATGTAGAGGTTGCGTGCCCAGCCGGTCAGCTGTGGGTCGATCACGCCGTGCTGGGCCACGGAGAACTCGTACGTGGGGGCGCTCGTCTCGGGATTGCCGGTGTCGGGAGCGCCTGTCCGGGTGGTTGCTGCGTCGGTGATGTCATGCTCCGCGTCTGGTTTGGGCTTGCGTTCGGCGATCACGAGCTGGGTGTCGGGGAGCCTGAGGACGTGGGGGAGCGCTTTGTTGTTGCGGATGTCGGCGACGGCGTCGATCACCTCGAGCACCTCGACGTGGCCTTCGAGGCCGAGATCCCAAGAGAGACCCGCTTCGAGGCCCATGTACTGCAACCGTTGTGGGGTCGGGGGGTCGACGGGGAGCGTGAACGGACCGTATTTGCTGGGTCTGACGGCGACGCCGCTCAGGGCGCTGTAGGGGAGGACGTTCCCGCGGGCGTGATCTACCCAGAGGACGAAGTCGCGTTCGATCGGCTCGCCCCCGTTCTCGAGGTCGGCGAGGAGTCGCTCTGTTCTCGGGATCCGTAGGCCGAGAACCTCGGCGATCTCTTCTGGGCTCTCGCCCCAGTAGTCCGCCAGGCGCAGCGCCGCGGTATGCACGGGGCCGCCGGTCGCCAGGCATCTGGCGGTTACGCGGATGCGGTGGACGGGGATCTGGATCGGAATGGAGCAGATCGTCTGGGCGCGGGCGCTCATCATGCCGCTCGCTCCCGTCGTTGTCGGTCGGGCCGGGTTCCGCGGCGTGCTCGTGATGTGGATGGCTTTGCGCGTTTGATCTCATAGCCCGGTTGTCCCTCTTTGACCCGTTGGTCGATGAAGCGCGCGACGTCTTGCAAGGGCTCCCCGATGCGGCCCTGCATCGCGGCGGGGAGGCTCGTCGTGAGGACCAACAGATCCTTCGCGCGGCTGATCGCCACGTTGATCCTGTTCGGCACCTTCAGGAAACCGGCGACGGTCGTCGCGGCGATGCTGAGGATCACGACCTGGTCCTCGTCGCCCTGGAAACGATCGACGATTCCGATCCTCACGTCCAGCGCGGGGTAGCGGGTGAGGTCGAGGTTCGCGCGCAATCGTCGCGCCTGCGCGGCATACGGGGTGATGACGGCGACGCCGAGGCGATCGGGGCCATTCGGGGGCGGGCCTGTGTGGGCGGCGGCCTCTTGCAGGGCTGCCAGTTCTTGTTGGATGTGATCGACCTCGGCGCTGCGGTGCTTGCTCTTGCCGTCGTACTCCTCCCTTCCCGGGATGTCGATCAGCCTGGCGCGGGTGGCGCCGGCGAAGGCTTGGACGCGGGGGTCGATCGGCTTGCGGCGGCCGTGGCGCAGGCCGCCGATGTCTGTGTAGAAAACCTCGCTGACGATCTCGCCGATCTCGGGGAGCATCCGGTACTGCGTACTCAACGCGGCCTCGTGCTCTGTGCCCTTTAGGCGGTCGGCGAAGTGGTCGAACAGGGTCTGCTGGTCGGCGCGCTCGCGTTCCTGCGATGTCGATCCGAGGGCTTCGATGGCGGCGCGCAGCTCCTTGGCTTCGTCCTCGCGGGCGGGGTTTTGGGTCTGCAGCTTGCTGGGGCTGCGCAGGACGTCGCGCATCGGGTCCCAGATATGCGGGGGTAGCTGGCGGCTGTCGCCGACGAGGACGGTCTTTTGCGCGCGCAGCGCGATCATCAGCGCCTCGGGCGCGCTCGCCTTGCCGGCCTCCTCGAGGATCGCCAGCGCGAACGTGCGCTCACGGACTTCCTGGTTGCTCTGCACGCCCGCGCACGTACCGGCTATCACCCTCGCCTGGGTCAGGCGCTCGGCCGGGGTGCGCTGCGGGCCTACCGAGGCCAGATAGTCCTCCTGGATGGCGAGGACGTCGCGCATCGTCTCGTCCTCAGTGCGATCACCCGCACTCGTCTGGGCGTCGATCAGCTGCCGGTAGGCGATTGCGCGTTTGACGATCGGGGGGTGCCACGGTTCGGGGCTCTGCGTCCAGTAACGCTCCCGGATCGTCGTGTTCACGCGGTCGATCGTATGCACGCTCGCGACCCGCACGATCGGCAGGTCCGGGTCTTCGGCCGCGAGGCGCAGCAGCACGTTGTCGACGGCCTGGTGGGTCTGTGCCGCGACGAGGATCTGGGCGTGGGGATCTCTCGCGAGGGCTTGTCTGACGATCTCACAGATCGCGGTCGTCTTGCCGGTCCCCGGCGGACCCTGCACTACGAGCAGGTCGTCGGCGGCGATCGCGGCGCGGACTACGTGCTGCTGGCTCTCGTCGAGGTGTTCGTTGAAGAACGCGACGTTGCCCCGCGCCGGCCTCGTGCTCGCGAGGGCCGGGTTGGCGATCAGCGCTCGGAGGCGGTCGTCCCTTGCGGCTTCCCTCAGCGTCCATGCTTCCCTGTCGATCTGCCTGTCCGTTTCATCGCTGTCCAAGGTCAGGCGCAGGAGCCTGTCCTTTTGGGCTTTCAGATAGCGCTCGACACGGACCATGTCCTCCTCGCCGCAGTCGATCACCAGCTCGCCTTCGCCCACGTCCTCCACGCGTAATGCCACGTCGAGGTTTGGGAGGCGGTAGACGAAGTCCTTAGCGGCCGCGGCCGTCGCACTTGGGTCCTTCGTCAGCAATACCAGCTGGCCTTCGGTGAGGCGGTCCTGATCCCACGGCTGCTCGGCGAGCTTCACGAGCGCGCCCTGCTCGTGGGCGATGAAACCTCTGATTTGGTTCAGCTTTTGCCAGCGCTCGATCTGGGCGCTTTTCCTTGCGGCGCGGCGGGCGTGGGCTTGCTGCCAGCGGTCTTCCAGGAGCGCGAGCGTGGCGCTGTCGAGGTTGGCGTGGGACTGCTCGAACTGCTCGTAATACCTCGGGTTTCGCAACACGTCCTCGTCGCTACCGTCCCACGGCCTGCGCTCCCTGGCGCCGATCAACAGCAACTGGCCGGCCTCGATCAGCGCGATATACGCGTAGCGTTTGCCGATCAGCTGCAACCGCTCCGGCGTGCGCGCGAGGTCCTCGCGGGCGACCAACGTCCAGCCTTCGCACAGGTCCCCGCAGACCGGGGCGTAGCTCCTCTCCATGCCGCTGACCTTGCTCGTCACGCGGTTCGTGATCGCCACGCCGATTTTCATCTACGCGCGATCTCTATTCGGAACACCATGCCCTCCTGGTCTGAGAGCGCCGCCTCGGTTTGCTCGCACGCTTGCTCGGCCTCCGTCGCGTCGACGAGCAGGCTGAACTCGCGGTCTGCTCGCTGGTAGGCCTGGCCGCCGTGATCGCGGGCGAGGTCGTCCAGGATCGCCGCCGTCTGCGCGAGGCCCGCCGACCACGCCATGCGGCCGAACAGCTCCCTGTACTCGACCGTGCTCTCGCGGTCAACCGTCACGTTGATGAGCTCGACCGAGCGTTGCTCGCGCTGGCGCAGAGCTATGTGCCTCGCGAGCGATCTCCTGTCGCCGAGCTGGGTCACCGTGTCGCGCTCCGTTCGCGCGTTCTCCACGCCGGCCAGGGAGCACACGACCGCAGTCGCCAGGGATTCCACGACCTCGGCCGTATCCGGGCCCGCGTCTACGCCCGGTTGCCAGGTGCAGTTCACCGTGTTCGTGCCCGCGCGCACGGTCGTGCGGATCGGGCGGCCCTGCTCGTTGCGCTTTGTTTCGTGCTCTACCTCTCCGGCCACCTCTCCGTGTTTGATGTCCACGCTTGCCAAGAGGTGCTCGCCCGCTAGCTCCAGCACCGCCTCTGCCAACACCTGCTCCGCGTACTCCTCGGGCAACTCGCCTCCGGCCAGGGACGCGAACGTCTCCAACGCCTCCGGCAAGCGCTCCGACCAGCCGGCCGTCTCTCTCAGGGCCAACCGCGCGGAATGGAGATCCTCATTCAAGCCCTCGTTCTCGTGCTTCGCCTCGGACAGGGACTGCTCTGTTTGGGCCAACCTCCGTTCGAGGGCATCCACGTACTCGCTCTGGACGCCGAACAGCGCTCGTTTCCTCTGGGGCTGGGACTCCGTTCCCTTGGGCTGGGACTCCGTTCCGGGCATCCTTCGATTATCTCGAAGGGGCTTGGTGCTCGTCAAGGTTTAGCCGGTAAGCTGGCGGGGTATCGCTCACCTTCGTTGGGCGGGGGGTTTCTTGCGGGCTGGAGTGCCGGCGCTTGTGGCTCGGCCCCCGTCCCCGCCAACACTTGCGCGAGCAAAAAGCCTCGCGCAATCGTTGTCGGGCCGGGGCCTTGGACGGGGCTGCTCAGGGACCGGCTCACGAAGGCTTGCGCGGATGCGGCAGAGGCCGCAATCGTTGCCTCGACGTTGGCGATCGCCGGACCTTGTGTCAGACTGAGCGTTCGAGTGATTCGTGATGCTTCGTCTTTTGCATAAGCCCGACCACCGGTCCTCGGGGCCGCCGCCAGCAGTCGTAGGGCTGTTGATCGTCGAGATGGTTGCCGTGGTCGTCTTGTTTGCCGCTGGCGTGTCAGTCAGCGACATTCTCAGGTGGGGTGGATTGCCAACTGCGCTGACGCTCGCGTTTCTCAATCCAACAGTGCAGGAGTTTGGGCGGCGCCAGGCCAAGCTGTTTGTTGTTGCCGTGGAGGCCAATGGTGGTGGCCTTGTGGCCGCGCCAGCGTTGCGTCCGTGGCCGGTCAACGCCGATCGTGTTGTGGCCAACGAGTTGGCCGATGCCCGCGAGACTCTCTCGGTCATGGGCAGAGCGACAAACATGTGGTTGAACCTCGGCGATCCTTTCGCCGTCAAGCCGAGCGATGCAGATCATGCCCGGGCCCGTGGAGCTTTCGAGGAGCAACTGCAGGACTACGAGGTGGACTTGCGCGGTTGGCTGGCCGCATACTCAACAGCAGCCACGGCCCGCAGTCAGGTCTTCGATCTTACGTTGCGGCTGACAAATAAGCGCGGCGGAGCGCACGCTGATCCTGTCACGGTAGTTCTTGATCTGCCAACGACGATCAGTGTCGCCGAGGACCGTCCTGAGGTGCAGGCTCCACCGGAGCGCCCTTGCTACGAGCCACCCAAGCCGCGTCCGCTGCCTACCGACTGGTCGAGGGTCGGGCCACTACTATCGCCCATCTCGCGCGATTTTCCTGTGCTCGTTCCGCGCGCTCGACCTCGCAAACCGGCGTGGAGGATTTCTGACGGTGGACGTCGCTTGGAGACTGTGACTGGGGAGGTGCATGCCGAACGGTCCCTCGTGATTGGTGAGCCGTTGCTGTTACTGGCGGATGGTGCGGGCCGGCATGAAATCGGCTGGACCGCGTACACCAAGAGCGCCCGGCGCGCAGCCCGCGGCACGATCATACTGGTCGTTCCGTCCAACCACGGCCGCCCCGCGTTTGGTCGCCTGAACGGCATAACTTCATACCCGGACGTATCAATCGTTGACGAGGATGGAGAGGTGGTCCATCCAGTGCGCGAGAGGGACCCGCCGCTGAAACCGCCCCTGGTCGAGGATACCGGCGATCCGCTCGACGGCATTCAGCAAGCGAGCGCCTTTATGCAATGGAGAGCCCTCGGCCTCGATCCCGCAGAGGACGGACCGGAGTGCTCCGAAGTCGTGCGCGTTGCGCGGCCTGTTGTTCACGATGTCCACAACTGACCAAGCCGATCTATGGTCTCTTCGTAAGGTTGTGTCGTGCTGAAGGTCAGGCATGTTGTAGGAGCACGAGCTGAGCGGCCGTAATCAAGATTGTCGGGAGTCGGTGGTTGTGGAGCGACGTCGGTCCTTGTCTCCAGGGAAGTATTTGATCGCGACCGCATAGATGTCGGTGAGAGCTCGGATTTCGTCCTTCAGCTCGTGCTGCACCTCGCCGTCGGTAGCGATTCCGAGCATCCGTGAGTTGGGAGAGTGCAGAATCTCGTAGCTTTGTCCTACCAGCAGCTTGTGCAGCTGTAAAACCAGCGGATGGTCAGTTGGGAGCCGCTCGGTCACGTTGTCCGTACTCGTCATTGGATTCCGGTCGCGCTGCCGGGCAAGGCTGCGTACTGTATTGAGCACCTCCTCGATCAATTCCCGTTCGCTGCGCTCGGGGGTCTCGCCGGTCGCTGGTGCAGCCGGTTTCTCGCGTATGCTCGTCAGTGAGGTCTCCAAATCGCTCCACCACTTGCGAAAGGAGCGATCCAGGAGGTCGTCCGTGAGCGGAGAGTCGCACGCGGCGTTGATCGCAGTGACCACCTCCAGAATGCCTAGCTCGGTGGCTGGCTGGGCTTGGAACTGCCCGAGTGGCACCTTGATGTCCGAGGGCTTGAGGTCGATCGCGATGGGAACGACCCTTCCCGAGGCGACCACCTTCGCGAGGGCGCCCGCCTCGAAGTTGAGCCACGCCGCCGTCTGGTTGTCTCTTGTAACGCAGATCAGCCCGTAATGCGTTGCTTCCAGTTGGCCGGCGACCTCCATTTGCCATCTGGTGCCTGGGTCGATGTCCTTCGAGGAAACAAACGGCTCGACGGTATTGATGACAGCTGGAAGCCATTCCCGCAGCGCCAGCGCGACTTCGTGACTCGTCTTGCCCGACCAGCTGATGAAGATCTTCATTTCAATCAGGCTCGGTTCCGAGCAGGCGCGCTACCGGTATATTCAGTACGCGGGCCAGATCTTCGATTTGATCGACCGTCGCCGATTGCTCACCGCTTTCGATCTCCGCTAGGATCCAATCCTCCAAGGCCGCCAAATCCGCCAGCTCGTGGATGGTCATCCCGGCGTCTTCTCGCAGCCAACGCAGGCGTAAGCCGAGCTCCTGTGCCCTCATGTCGACATCATCCGTATGCTGTGCGGCCCGTAGCGCAACTTTCATTTCTCGTGCGCTGGAGAATCGTCTGACGGCGATATTCGCGCATGCCTTGACGGCGAGCTCGGCGAGGGCGGGAGACATATCCGGCTTGAGCTCACGCGGATCGCGCGGCTCGCGATCCGCGCGCGGTTCGGAGTCGATATACGGATGCTGACCAGTGAGCAGTTCGTACAGTATGACGCCGGCCGCGAACAGATCGGTTGACACATCCCATACCGGGACGACGTCGGGCGGCTGGTATGCGGGCGTGCCAGAGCGTGTACGAACAGGATCGCCGGCACTGGAGGCTATATTGAAATCGAGCAGCTTGATCCCAGAATCCCCTAGGATGATGTTGCCGGGCTTGACGTCGCGGTGGACGAACCCGGCATTCTGGAGCTCCTGCAGTTCCGCGAATTGGCGCTGACTGAGCTTCCCCTGTCTTGAGTTCAGCAACACGAACCTCGTTGGGATGGATCGCCACGAGTGCCTCCAGCAGTTCATCGATGATCTGGATAGCTGCATCTTGGGTAAGCGGCGCATCCGTTTCGATGACCCGATCAAGGGAGGTGCCCTCGATATACTCACTGACCAAGTACCATTGCCCGTCCACGGTGCGATCGGCCCAAAAGACACGCATCACATGCTTGTGGGTGATCTTGCGAAGGAAGGCGATCTCCCGTTGTATCTGCTCATCCGCACGAAGGGATGTAAAGACCTTCAACGCGCGCAATGCGTTGTTCTCTAGGATATCGATGACCGCATAGACGGTTGAAAAACCCCCCTGTCCGAGCATGCGCTCAATCTGAAAGCGAGCAGCGAACAGCTTGCCGACAATCGGTTTGCCGCCAGCTCTCGGCGAGGGACTCGGCGTCGGCGAAGGTCCCGGAGAGTCGCGACCTGTGCCGTTTGGAGAGGGAGGGATCTCGTCCAGCAGGCTCTCGTAAACGAACACATAGTTGCGGCGGCCGCTGACGTGCGTGTAGCTTCGTGCGCTGTATAGCGGGCCGATATTTTGACTTGTGATGGGTGCGAGCAGATCCTCGTTGAGGATGCACAGGGGATGGTCTTTGACCATCCCCATCAGGAGAAAATGCCCGAAACCGGAGCCAGAATACAGCGAGCGCTGTTCGATGCGGTCCGCGCTGTCCACCTGCTGGGTTAGTGTCCTCTGAAAGTGACGATACTGCTCAGTGGTAAGCCGCGGGCTGCCTGAGATGACGACGGCGAACTTCGTCCCGGGATTATCGGGGTCGATGGTTTCAGAATGGCCGTCAAATACACCTAACAAACGGCGACTCTGAAGATCGGCAAGTCGATCGGGGCTGAGTATGCCCGACTCGGCCTGGGCCACGATGTCGCCATCGTCGAGGAACTTCAGATCGTCGCTGCTCGGCCATGCGAGGCCGGCGTCGTCGTGGGCAAACAGCCAATGGCGAATGGGCTGCGTGACAGGAAATGGGTCGCACATGTTGACGTTGGCGGGAGCAAGTCGCTCTACGAGAGTGTCTTGAAAGTCCGAAAACTCGGAGGTGCCCGGAAGCCAGACGCGCAGCATGAGATCGTGCGGTCCGTACATCTCGTAACAGACCGCCGCGCGTACTCCGGCTTCGTGCAGCACTCTGTGCAGGATCGCAGCGGCGGCCGTTGCGTCGTAGGTGGGATAGAAGCCGAGACGCCAGAAATAGAGATGCTCGGCCCTGCTGCGGTGCACGGCATGATGCCAGAGCACCGGGGGCTGGGGCAGGCGATGAGGGCTCAGAACCAGTCCTCGAGCTAGCTGGGGATGTCGTCACGGGGCGGATCGATCACCACGCGCACATCGATGCCAATCGGTCGGATCGAGTTGACGAGGGATTGCGCACGAACCCGTTCGGCCTCGGAATTGACGCGAAGGACAGAGATCGGGCGGGGGGTCTCTGCCAGGTCAAGCGGTGTGTCGGCGGTCGTTGCCGGAGTGCGCAGCCACCAGTACTGGAACAGATGGTTGCGCAGCAATGCCGGTGGATTTGTGAGATCCCTGTCGAGCGTCGCCGAATCTTCGGCGTTGCCCACGAGCACGGGTCCTGAATGTACGCCGTACAGTGTCGGCGCGGGCATATCTCTGAGGTCTATCGATGAGTGACCCCGCCGTGTACGCCAGCGCATCTCGTGGAGCCGACCCGCCGACGTCGGCGTGTTGCGATCCAGGGACTGAAGCCACGCGACATCGATCAGGTGATGTGACTGCGTATACACCTGCCGGTAGACACGGCCTGCGACCAGTATGAAGGTAAGTGTTGCCCCCGTGGCAATGGCCTGGAGGCCGGACAGTCCCACGAGTAGGAACGCGATTGTCGCTCCGAGTGGCACGAGGTATGCGAGGAGGAAAAGATTCGCGGATCCATGAGCCTGAGCCTGAGCGCGACGGGTTGACGTTCGTGGGGTGGCTTCGAGGTTTGGCATAACGGTGAGCCTATACGAACTGGCTGCCAGTTCGCAACCGCAGAATAGGCTCGTTCTGACCGGATGGTCGATGACTCAGCGGCAGTTGGAGCTTAAGTCGCTGGCGGATAAGGAACTTGACGAGCCGGCCACGGCCTCTCTCGGACTCGCTTAGGCTGTCGGCCCGGCGAGCTTGTGGGTGGGGAGTGCTAGCCGTGGTCCGGTTGGTTTGGGCTGATTCGTTCAGCTCCTCCCGTTTGCGATGCTTCTCCAGGGCTCGCGTTCGTGCCAGGGGGTCAGCCCGAGCAGGCCCCAGGCGGCGCCTTGGAGTAGGAGTCCGTGGCCGTCGGGGAGTTGGGCGATCTCGCCGGGGCTCAGGATGCGCTGGCGGTGGGTTTGGTAGCTGATGTTTTCGTTGCGGTTGTGGGGGCCGAACCATTCGTCGGTTTTCTCGCTCTGGCCGGTTGAGGTGCTGATGAGGTCGCGGTCGTACTCGCCGATTGCGATCGAGATCGATTCGAGGGTTCTGCTGTCGGCGATGCCGTTGAGGATCAGCCTGGTTTGGAAGAGGCTCATGAAGCCGTCGGCTGCCGCGTCGCCCCAGCGGGTCCTCGCCTGGCTGAGGTCTTGCAGGCCGATCATGACCTGCAGGTCCTGGCCGCCGGCTTGGGAAACGAGGGCGGGGAGGTCATGGATCGGGGCGATGTTCGCGATCTCGTCCAGCGCCCATAGCATCCTCGGGGTTGAGTACAGGCGGGGGCGCTGGCCGCGTTCGGCGGCGTGCTCGTAGGTGGCGTGGCGGATCTGCTCGAGCAATCCCACGATCAAGGGGGCGCACTGGGCCTGCTTGTGCTCGGGGGCTGTTATGTAGATAGTGTCCGTTCCCCGCGCGAATGCTCTCGCGTCGAAGTTCGGGTTCGTCGCGGTCCTCCGTGTCGCGTCGGCGTTGTATGCGGCGAGCACGCCGGCGGTGGCGCTGAAGATGCTGGAGCGCTCCCGTGCGTCCGTTCGCTCGATACCGACGAGGACGTCCGCGGCGACCTCGTGGCCCTGGTCTGCGAGGGTTTCCAGTGCGGTTGTCGTGTCCTGTCTCAGGGTCCAGCGCAACACCTCCTCGATCGGGTTTCCTCTCAGGTTCGCGGCGTACAGCATCGGGGCGAGTAGCGCTTGGGCGCGCTCGGTCCAGTGGTTCTCGTTCGCCGTGCCCTTCCCGGTCCTCGTGCAGCTCGTCATCGCCCTGGCCATGATCAGCGCGTCATCCCATGTCGCCGCGGCGGCGACGGGGGACCAGCGCAGCTCTTCCACGCCGTCGGGCAGCTCGCCCGCGGCGCCTGTGGGGTCGAACAGCCAGACCTGGCCGAGCTCCGCGCGGGCCTCGCGTGTCGCGTGCATCACGTCCTGCTTGGTGCTCGTGCTGAGCGCCGGGCCGGGGGCGCTGAGGATCGCGGGGATCATCACCGCGCTCGTCTTCCCGCTACGTGGCGGGCCCAGCACCATCACCGCGCTCTCGCCCTCGGCGGTCACCCATTCCCTGCCGTCTTCGATCGTGCCGAGGTACGCGCCGCCGCCGCGATAGAGGATCTGCGCGCGGGCCTGCTCGGCCAGGGACGGTTGCTCGGGCTCCCGGCGCTCGGGTTCTGTATCGAAGTTGGTGTTGAGGGCGGGGATGCGCTCCAGGAGCGCGATCGGGGCTCGGCGGGCGAACTGGACCAGCATCCACGAGGCGATCGCCTGAGCTAGCCGTGCGAGCCAGCGCGTCGGGATCCTGCCGCTGCGCACGCCCGCGATCACGTGTTTCGCGACCCAGGCGATCAGCATCACCTTCAGGCACCACACGGGCTCTTGCATGACGTTGCCCCGGTTGTCGATGATCGTGTGCAGGAACATCGCTGCTACGAACCACGCGCCGAAGCGCCACCAGCGCCCTGGCTCGCCCCGTCGCTGCCAGGGTGGGGTCATCTGCTGGTGGTTCGGGCCCCATTGCCGCTGCCCGCGGTGCTGGATGTGGTTGCGGTTGGCCATCATCGATCCTTCCTCTAGAATTACTCGTGCTCCAACAATAGCAAACAAACATTTGTGCTACGATGACGGAGCAACGGTCAGTCAATCTGCGACGGAGGTTGCGAAGTGGCCAAGAAACAAGCGAACGACGAAGGGTTGGAGGACGTGCGGCAATCGCTGATCGAGAAGCTCCAACAGGTCGACGAGCAGCTCGCGCCCTACCAACAGCTCGTCGAGAAGCAGGAGCGGCTCGCCAGCGCGCTCGCCGCGCTCGACGGCGGCAAGGGGATCAAGAAGCGCGTCAAGTGGGAGCAGGTCGCCGACTACGTCAACGCCCACGCCGCCTCACAGCCAGCGGAGATCGCCGCCGCGCTGGAAGTGCCCACGCCGAACGTGCAATCGCATCTGCTGCGCAACGAGGGCACCGTGTTCGAGAAGCGCAAGGACGGCTGGCACACGATCCCCGGGTGGGAAGAGCTTCCGCAGGGACGGAGGCGGGCGCTAGCGCCCCCGCACGCGCGAAATACCTCGCGCTGAAGCACAGGACAGAAGGGAAGGACCATGAGCACAGGACAGATAGTCGAGCGAGGGGCAGGTATCGAGGCGGCACACGTGGAGCTCGGCGACGGGCTCGAATACATGACCGCGGACGAGCTCGCCCAGCGGCTGCGCGTCAGCACGGCCTGGGTCTACGCCGAGACGCGAGCGGGGCGCATCCCGCACATCCGGCTGCGGCGCTACGTGCGCTACCGGCGCTCGATGATCGCGGCTTGGGAGCGCGATCGTGAAGGGGGCGCACGGTGACTCTGGACGACGAAGACATCGAGCAGATCGCGCGGCGTGTGGCAGAGGTGGTCGGCGCGAGGAATGCCCAACCCGGTCCGAAGTACGTCGATGCGAGCGATCTCGCGAGGATGCTCGATGTGGACCGCGACTGGATCTACGCCAACGCTCGCCGCCTCGGCGCGGTTCGGCTGACCGAGCCGAGAGGGCGGCTACGCTTCGACGTAGGGCAGGTCGTCGAGGTGCTTTCCCCGCCTGAGCCGCAGGCAAGGCCAACGCGACGGGCGCCCGCACGACGACGAAGCTCCCGGGTGGAGAGGACGGAGGTGATCCCATATGAGCGCTGAACGCCGCCGATCGAGAGACGCAAGTTGGGCGGAGCGGGGCGTAGCGCCCAGCGAGTCCGCGCTCATCGAGTCCAACGGGACCGCACCTCGGGGCGGGACGAGGGGTTGACCCAAGGCGGGCACGGTCGAAATGATCCCGCTGCACGATGGGAGCGTCAGCGTCCGTGGTCGCTTCCGTCACAAGGGTGAGCGGTATCGCGCCACGTTCGGCCGCGACGTGGAGGGTTGGACCGAGCGGCGCGGGCGCCAGGAGCTCAAGAACATCCACGCGCAGCTGGACGCCGGCATCTCGATCGAGCAGATCCTCGCCCGCTACGATCCGGCGCCGCTGCCCGACCTGCACGACCACAGGCCCGGCCTGCTGTTCGACCTCTACGCCTCCCGCTGGCTGGAGCGCATGCGCATCGGCGAGATCGGCGAAGCGCCGCTCGCGCAGAACACCCACGCGGACTACCTGTGGCGCCTGAGCAAGCACATCCTTCCGGTCCTGGGGCGCATCCCCGTGGCCGCCATCAGCGACACGGACTGCCAGATGCTTCGCGCCAAGCTGTTCGCCGACCGCGATCGGCTCCTGAAGATCATCGCAGCGGGCGGGCACCCCACCGACAAGGACGGACGGCCGCGTAAGCCGCTCTCGCTGCGCTCGATCCAGATGATCATGGGCCTGACCGCGCAGATCCTCGAAGACGCGATGGAGGACAAGCTGCGCTCGGACAACCCCGCGCGCTCCAAGCGTCTGCGCGTCCGCGTCCCCAAGCCCGACCGGACGTTCCTGGAGATCGACCAGCTCGTCGCGCTGCTCGACGGCGCCGCCGAGCTGGAGGCGGCGCCCCGATCCACCAAGCGGGCGAAGCTCACGGCCGCTCAGGTCGGAGAGATCCGGGCTCGCCTCGCTCGCGGTGAGACGCAGTACGCGGTACGGCTCGACTATGGGCTGAGCAGCGGCTCGATGTCGATGCTCGCCAACGGCAAGACCTACCGTGGCGAGCAAGGTCGGGTCGGCTGGCGTGCGCTGTGCGCGACCCTCGGCTATGCCGGTCCTCGCATCTCGGAGGCGCTGGACCTGCTGGAGCGCGATGTTCGGCTGCACGACCCCAGGGCGTCTCGCCTGTGGGTCGCCGACAGCAAGACCGAGACCGGCGTGCGCCACGTCGAGGTCACGCCCGAGCTCCGCGACATCCTGCTCGCCCACCGCGCGGACAAGATCCGTCATGGCTACCCGGCCGATCCCGACACGCCGTTCTTCTGCACGCGTACGGGGACGCGCTGGAACGACGACAACGTGCGCGAGCGGGTTCTCGGCGCCGCCGCCGAGCTTGCCGGCGAGCGGCTGGTCGCCCGGGGCCTGCCGCCCTTGCCGCACGTCACGCCCCATACGCTGCGACGCACATACGTCTCGATCATGCTTTTGGCGACGAACTTCGACGTTCCGTTCGTCCAGAGCCAGGTCGGGCACTCGGACTCCAAGCTCACGATGGACGTCTACGCGCAGCTCCTGGACCACAGCAAGCGCGCGCATGGCGCGGCCTTCGACGCGCTGCTGTCGGGCGCTCGGGCGACGCTCAGCGGGGCTCGGCGGGGGGAATTTAGCCCACAATTTAGCCCACCGGGCGATTTTAGGGGGCCGGCGGGCAGCCCGAGCGAAACTGAGATTGGCTTGGATACTGGGGAAACTGCCGATGGGCGCGGCGGGTTTCGAACCTGCGACCTCTCGCGTGTGAAGCGAGCGCTCTCCCACTGAGCTACGCGCCCTGGGAGGCTGAGTCTATTGGGCCCAGCCCGCCTCGCGCGGAACGGGGCGGCAGGGGGTGTGCCCCGGCTATGACCCCAGCTTGACCCCCGGATGCGGAGACAGCCGCTCGCTCGCCGGCGAGTAGGCGCCCGCGAGCGCGGAGACTTCCGCCTGCGTGAGCGTCCCACCGAACGCGGGCGCGCCGCCGAGCTTCTGATACCCCTCGAGCAGGCTCTTGCCAAGAAGCGCCGCGTCGAAGTGGCCGTCGTAGACGGAGTCGATGTACAGCGCGACGTTCTCTCGCGCAAAGCGCGCGGCCACCGCGGACCCACCGTCGATCTCCCCGGCCGAGGACGCGATCAGCGTCCAGCCGCGTTCGGAGAGGCCAAAGAAGGTCCGGTACAGCCCGGTGATGCCGGCGGCGGGCCCGGTGAGCGAGCGCGCCCGCACTTCGCCCATCAGCGCCGGCAGCACGATCGCGCGAGCGGCCGCGCTCGCGACAGAGAGCGCCGCGAGCGTCGCCCGCGGGACCCCGGGCGTGGCGGGCAGCCCGCCCGCGACGAGCGGCCAGGCGACCCGCGCGGCCGCCATCTCGCGCGCGGCGGAGGGCTCGGCCCGGCGCAGGCCGTGGGCGATCGCGACGAGGTCTTCGCGCTGCAGGCGCGCGGCGGCCGGGGTGACGGTGCTGGAGGAGCCGCCGCAGCCGGCTAGCGGCAGGCAGCCGGCTGCCACGAGGCCGAGAGCGGTGAGCAACGCGGCGCGGCGGAGGGCCGGCGCGCGGTTCCCCGCCAAGCGAATCCCCGGCACGGACGCCCTCCTCATGGGCCTCCTCACAGGCCTCTGGCGTCCGGCCGGTGAGGAGCCAGCGGACGCCGAGGGCCGGGCACCCCGCGGCATCCGTGGGGACTTAGGCCGCGAGCAGGTTGACGACGAAGATCAGAGCGGAGTTCGGCGGGATCGTCGGCGGCGAGCCTTTGGCGCCGTAGGCGAGCGCGGCCGGGATGATCAGCTCGCGCCGTCCGCCGACTTTCATGCCGACGATGCCCTGTTCCCAGCCGGGGATGACCTGGCCTTTGCCGAGCACGAAGGGGAACGTTTCGCTGCGTTTCCAGGAGGCGTCGAAGACTTTGCCGCCCTTGTAGAGGACGCCGACGTAGTTGACGGTCACCGAGGAGCCCGCCTTGGCTTCGGGGCCGGTGCCGACGATCAGTTCCTTGGTGACGAGCTTCGTCGGGGGCGCGCCGGAGGGCGGGGTGACCGTCGGCTCTTTCGAGAGCGGCCCGCTCGCGGGCGTTTTGATCGACGCGGTCGTCGTGGGCGAGGTGGAGGTCGCCGAGGTGCTCGAGGTCGAGGTCGCGAGCGCGTTGTCGGCGGTGTTCTCGTTGCCGACGCCGATCGTGCCGGAGGAGGAGCCGGAGGAGCCGCAGCCGGCGATCAGGACCGCCGCGCCGAGCGTGGCGAGGGCGACGCCGGGGCGGGCGAGGGAAAGTGGGGCGATGCGCTTGAAGTAGGTCACGGTGGCGCAGCCTAGCGGAACTGGGGTTCTTGATGTGCGATTTATCTACGCGGCCCGAGTCATGTCTCCGCCATCGAGTCGCAACGTGCTCGACGGCGATCCGGGGCGGGCGGGAGAAGGCGGCCGGGGAGCGGCATGCCGGGCTGTGCTGGAACCCGCGGCGCGCTAGGATCGGACTCGGACCGTGCTAGGCGGGGAGGTAGCGGCGCCCTGAATCCGCAATCCGCTCTAGCGGGGCTGAACTCCCCTCCGAGGGGTTTCGCCCCGGTCGCTCCGCTGTCCGGGGCGTCGATGGTTCGGGTCCCGCGCGGTGTCGGCTTGTGAACCAGGTCAGGTCCGGAAGGAAGCAGCCTTAAGCGATCCCCGGCAGGCGCAGCGGGAGTGCCCGAGCCGGAGTCGTTGACAGCGATCAGGCGGCCGGTGACGAGGATCTCGACGAGGGGTGCACGGTCCACTTACGCGCGGGAGGGCTTGTGTGGCGGTTAGCCCGCTGGCGTCGCCGGCCCAGCCCGCGGCGCGCAAACCATCTCGCCGGCTTGTGGCTTTCAGCTCGCCGGCGTCGCCGGCCCGGGTGCGGCGGCGGCCGCGTTCGCGGCCTCGGCGGCGTGGGTTTCTTCGCGCGCGCGGCGGTACTCGTTGACGACGATCTCGGTGAGCTCCTCGACCGAGGTCTCGGCGGTCGGCTTGTCGAGCGCGATTACGCCGTCCTGGATCATCGAGACGCGGTCGCAGGCTTGCAGGACGTGGACGTAGTTGTGGAGGATCATGATGATCGAGACGTTCCCTTCCTCCTTCAGGCGCGCGACGAGGTCGAGGATCTGCGCGCCCTCTTTGGCGCCCATCGCCGCGAGCGGCTCGTCGAGCAGGATGATGTCGGCGTCGGAGTTGACCGTGCGCGCGACCGCGATCGCCTGGCGCTGGCCGCCCGAGAGGCGCGCGACCGCGACGTCGATCCGGGGGATGTTGATGCCGATCTCATCGAGCGCCGCGCGCGCCCGGAGCTTCATCTCGCGATTGGCCAGCAACGGGAGCGGCTTGTGGACCCGCTCGTGGCGCAGGAACAGGTTGTGGTAGACGGAGAGTTCGTCGATCAAAGCGAGATCCTGGTAGACGGTCCCGATCCCGTGGGCCCGGGCGTCGTCGACGCTTTTCGGCGCGTAGGGCTGGCCGTGCAGGAACATGCTCCCGGAGTCCTGGCGCTGGAAGCCGCAGATGATCTTGATCAAGGTCGACTTGCCGGCCCCGTTGTCGCCGAGCAGGCCCAGCACCTCGCCCTTGCGCAGGTGCAGGTTCACGTCGCGCAGCGCCGTCACCGGGCCGAAGCGCTTGGCGATGTGCTCGACGCGCAGGACGTCGTCCGGCGAGCTGTCGGGGGAGATCGGTTGGGGCTCGGATGCGCTTGGGTCAGCCACTGCCGCTGTGCCCCCTGCGCGCGCGCGCGACGTAGACGTTGGCGGTCATCGCGACGATGATCGCGAGACCCGTGTAGAACAGCAGGTAGTTGGCGTTGACCCCCTGGAGGATCAGGCCGTCCTTGAGGATGCCGAGGAAGAGCGCGCCGATGAAGGCGCCGACGACGGTGCCCGAGCCGCCGGAGAGGAGCGTGCCGCCGATCACCGCGCCCGCGATCGCGAGCAGGAGCAGTTCGTTCGGCCCGGAGGGGTCGGGCTGGATCGTCTGCGAGCGGACCGCCTCGAACAGGCCGACGAGCCCGGCGGTGAGCGCGCAGAGCACGAAGTTGCGAATCGTGACGAGCCTCACCTTCACGCCCGCCTCTGCCGCGCCGAGCTTGTTGGAGCCGATCGCGACTGTGTAGAGGCCCCAGCGCGTGAACGTCAGCACCACCTGGAGCAGCACCACGATCACGACCGCCCAGATCAGCTCGGAGTAGATGCCGCCGCCGAAGATTTTCGCGAACGTCCCGATGTGGTTGATTTTTTCGCCGAGCACGATGTTGTGCCCGTTGACGATGTGGTGGACCTGGACTTCGGTCTGATGGACCTGTGCTCCCGGGGTCGAGACGGGGGTGCCATGGGAGAGGATCAGGCTGAGTCCCTCGAAGCTGAAGAGCATTCCGAGCGTCGCGACGAACGAGCTGACTCCGACGATCGCCACGAACACGCCGTTGATCGCGCCGACGCCCATGCAGAGCACGAGCGCGAGGATCGCCGAGGGCACGAGGCCGAGGCCGGCGGTGGAGAGCTTGTAGAAGACGATCGGCGCGAACATGTACATCGCCCCGATCGAGAGGTCGATCTCGCCGAGGATCATCACGAACACCTCGCCCGCCCCGAGGATCGCGAGCGGCGCGAAGTAAGGCAGCAGCGTCTTGAAGTTTTCGCCCGTGAAGAACGTGCTCGTGTTCACGGCGAAGTAGATCGCCACGATGATCGTGACGATGATGATGCTGCCCTCGCGCAGCGCGAGCGCCCGCGTGAGCAGCCCGTCCTCACCGCGGAGGGAGACACCGCGCCGGGTGGACGCGGGGCCTTTCCCTCCGGGGCTGGGGGTGACGGGAGCCGGCTCGCCGGCCGGGGCCGGTGGGCCCGATTTCGAGGAGACGCTCATCGTGCTGGGCGCCGGCGCCGGGCTGGGGCGGAGACGCTCATCGCGCTGGGCGCCGCCGCCGGCCTGGATCGGGAACGCTCATCGGGCTAGGCGGGCGTACCCGCCTTGATCGGGATTACTTTTGCTTCCGAGGATGTTCCCTCGTAGCGCGATTTGGATTCGACGTACGGCGCGACCGTTTCTTTGTTGAGGAACTTCAGGCCGGTGTCGGTTTCGGCAGGGCCGGTCAGCGTTCCGGAGACGTGCCACTGGAACAGCTGGAGGACCGGCAGGAAGCCCTGCAGGTAGGGCTGCTGGTCGATCGTGAATTCGATGTTGCCTTCCTGGAGGAGCTTCTGCGTCTGTTCGGTCAGGTCGAAGCCGCCGGCCTTGATCCCTTTGGAGGCGAGGCCGAGCTTCTGCATCACTTTCGCCAGCGATTCCGTCGAGCCACCGTCGACCGCGTACATGCCCTTCGCGCTCTTGTGGCTCTGATACCAGGCTTCGATCGCCGGCTGCTCCTGTGCGACGGCGGCGCCTGTAGCGACCGAGTGCGTCGTGATCGACGCCCCGGAGTCCTTGATCGCCTTTTCCGCTCCTTCGATTCGCGGCTGCAGGTTGGCCGAGCCCGGCGTCGCGATGAACAGGCCGACTTCGCCCGAGCCGACGGCGGCGACGATCCGTTTGCCCATTTCTTCTCCGGCCAGTTTCAGGTCCTGGCCGATGTAGGACAGGCGCCCGTTGCCGGGAGCGTCGGCGTTGTAGGCGACGACCGGGATCCCCGCCTTCAGCGCCGCTTCGACCGGTGCGTTGAACGCGTGCAGGTCGATCAGCGCGATCGCGATCCCCTGCGCGCCGCTCGTGACGGCCGTGTTGAGCGCATTGACCATCTGGCTGACGTTGCTGTTTTCCGAGCCCGTCCACTGATACGAGCAGCCCAGCAGCTTGCAGGCGTCGGCGGCGCCGTACTGCGTGGGCGTGAAGAACGGGTTCGTCGTGACGTGGTTGACGAACACGAACTTGTACGACGGGTGCGACCCGAACACGCTCGCGGAGTTGCCGCTGCCGCTCGACGCGCTCGACCCGCACGCGGCCAGCAGGCTGCTCGCGCCACCGACGGCCACGCCGGTCAGCGCCGTGCGCTGCAGGAACGCTCGCCTGTCCAACCCGCGCCGCTTCAGATCCGACGTGTCGGGGACCAAGTCGGCACGCTCCGTACGCTCCACCGTCCCCGGATCCTTCACCGTCCTATGGGCAAGGTCTGTGTAGGACATCTCCTCCTCTTTCCACTCGCGAGTGCGCCAGCTGGCTGACGCCCACTGATGTAATTCCCCGTCAACCATCCCGCTAATCATCGTGTCCGTCAAGTGGAATTTGTCGGGATTGCCGCGGTACTGCTGCGGGGTTCTACGGATGGCGTCCCTGGATCGGCGTGGCGGCGGGGGGTATACCCTCGATCGATGGTCCCCTCTGACGAGAATCCACCCCTTTCCGCAAGTGGTTCTAGGGATGAGCCGGAGGGCGAGGAGGTCTACGGGCCGCTCAGGTTCCGGCGCCACGTCAAAGGCGACGGTCGCGCGTTGATCCTCTACACGCACGCAGAGCCCGGGCAAGCGGAGGGTCCGGGCGGGCGGACTGGACCCCCGGGCGAGCAGGCGGGACCCGAGCACGAATGAGCGAGGAGCGCCGGAACGAGCTGCGCGACGAGCCGGTCGTCTACGCGATCCATCGCCAGGACCGCACGTTTCTGCCCGCGCGCGAGCATTGCCCGCTGTGTCCGACCCGACCGGGTGGGGAGGAGACGGAGATCCCCTTCCCCGCGTTCGAGATCGCCGTGTTCGAGAACCGCTTCCCGGCGTTCGAGGCGCCGCGGGGCGCCGCCGAGGTGGTCGTGTATACGGACCGCCACGACGACTCGTTCGGCACGCTCGCGCCGGAGCGCGCCGAGGCGCTGATGTGGGTCTGGCGCGAGCGCTACAAGGAAGCTCGGCGCGCGCGAGGACGTCGAGTACGTGATGATCTTCGAGAACCGCGGGGTCGAGGTCGGCGTCACGCTGCACCATCCCCATGGGCAGATCTACGGCTACCCGTTCCTGCCCCCCGTGCCGCGACTCGAGCGCGCGGCCGACGCGCGCCTCGGCGGCTGCGCGCCGTGCGCGCTGCTGGGCAGAGAGCTCGAGGACGGCCGGCGGATCGTCTACGAGAACGAGGCTGTCGTCACCTACGTCCCGTATGCGGCGCGCTGGCCCTACGAAGCCCACGTGGTGCTGCGCGAGCACCGCCCGAGCCTGCTCGACTGCGACGCCGGCGAGCTGCGCCTGCTCGCCGAGGGCCTGCAGGCGCTCGCGCGCGGGTACGACGCGATGTTCGACCGGCCATTCCCCTACGTGATGGTCGTCCATCAGGCGCCGACCACATTCTCGCCGCTTGCGCACGAACCGTCGTCCCAATCCTCGCCCCCGGCCACGGCTACGGCCCCGGTTGGGGGGCACCTGCACGTCGAGCTCTATCCGCCGCTGCGCACCGAGACGAAGCTCAAGTACCTGGCCGGGTCTGAGCAGGGCGCGGGCACGTTCATCTCCGACGTGCTCCCCGAGGAGTCGGCGGCGATGCTGAGAGAGGCGATCCTGCGTGCGGAGTGAGGTCGTGGCCGCGTTCGCCCCTGGGCGCGTGAACCTGATCGGCGAGCACACCGACTACAACCAGGGCCTGGCGCTCCCGTTCGCGATCGCCGAGGGCATCGTCGTCCGCGCGCAAGCGGCCGAGCCCGACTCGATCGACGCCCGGCGCATCCACGCCCGTGCGCGCGACCTCGACGAATCGGACGAGTTCGAGCTCGCCGCGATCTCCCCCGCGGAGGGCTGGCGCGCGTTCGTGCGGGGCGTCGCCGCCGAGCTGCAGCGAGCCGGCGTTCCGCTGGTGGGCGCGCGATTGGAGATCGGCGGCGATCTCGAGCGGGGCGCCGGCCTGTCCTCCTCGGCGGCGCTCGAGGTCGCGTTGTGCCTCGCCCTCACGGAGCTCGCCTCGGGCAGGCCGTTGGGGTCGGGACCGGCAGTCGGTTTGAACCCGGAGGCACGGTCGGGGGCATCGGCCGGGTCGGAAACGCTGGTCGGCGAGGCGGCGGACCTCCGCCGGCTCGCGCTCGCGCGCCTGTGCGCGCGCGTGGAGAACGATTGGGTGGGAGCGCATACAGGGATGCTCGACCAGCTCGCGTCGCTGTTCGGGGCGGCCGCGACGGCGCTGCGGATCGACTTCGCCACGCTCGCGATCGAGCCCGTGCCGCTGCGGCTCGGGGGCTGGCGGTTCGCGGTCGTCAACTCCGGCGAGCGGCACGCGAACGCGAGCTCGGGTTACAACGAGCGCCGCGCGCAGTGCGAGCGCGCGCGAGAGTTGCTGGGTGTTGAGACGCTGCGCGACGCGAGCGCCGCGCGGGTGGCCGGGCTGCCGCAGCCGCTGCGCGCCCGTGCCGAGCACGTGCTCGGGGAAAACGCGCGGGTCGAACAGGCCGTCGCGGCCCTACGCGCCGAAGATCTGCCGGCGGTGGGCAGGCTGCTGGACACCTCGCACGCGAGCCTGCGCGACCTCTACGAGGTCTCCACGCCGGCGGTCGAGCGCACCGTCACGCGACTGCGTGAGCAGGGCGCCGCGGGCGCGCGGCTGATGGGCGGTGGCTTTGGCGGCAGCGTGCTCGGCCTGTTCGCGCCGGATGTTTCGACCCCGCCCGGCGCGCTCGAGGTGCATCCTGGTCCGGGCGCCCACGTGCTCAGCGCAGACACCGCTGACCTGGGCAGACACGGCTGACCTGGGCAGACACGGCTGACCTGAGCAAACACACAGTCGGCTTGTTGTGCAGAGTCGGCCTGCCGGCCTGGACTCCAGGCCCTTCTCACTGGGTCCATCGGCCGCTACGGGCAATGCTCAAAGACGAACCACGCGCCGTTCGCGTGCGCCTCGGTGAACCCCGACGGCACCTCCACCGCCAGGTGCGGGTCGTGAGGGTCGAGCACGTAGTCGCGTTCGACTTCCGCGCTCGCCGGGTCGATGTACGTCCCATGCGTGATCGGGCTTGCTTCGGCGCTGACGATCTCCCGTGGGCTCGTCTGCAAGTACAGCGCGAGCAGCGGGATCGGCGCGTGGTTGGGCACGCCGACGGGCTCACAGCGGCGCGTGATCGAGCCGTCTTGCACGAGCGCGACGAGCTCGTTCTGGAACGTTTCCTGGCGCGCCAGTTTCGTCAGTTCTTTGTGCGCCGTGTGGTACTGCGTGGGGATGTAGACGAGCAGCGCCACGGCCACGAGCGCGCCGCCGGCCATCCACCAGCGCCGGCGCGGGTCCTCACGGGGCAGGCGCGTCCAGCCGAAGACGCCGGCGCCGCAGAAGATGCAGAGGATCGCCGCGGCGAGGAACGCGTAGCGCGTGTTGATCGGCAGCCCGGCCGTCGCGAATGCCGCGAACACGAGCACCGCGAGCACTCCGACGACCGCACCGAGGCGCGCCCGCCGCGGCAAGAGCCACAGCGACAGCACCCCGCCGAGCGCCGCGCCGGCGAGCACCGGCGGCCCGAGGATCTCCCCGATTCGTCGCGGGATGTACTCGGGCACGTTCGCGATCCCGGTCACGCGATCAAGGGTTTCCGCGGTGTGGCGCGTGTTCGTCAGCGACCACAGCGGGTGACCGGTCACGAGCCAGTCGCTCGCCACCCACAACAGCGGCGCCGCCGCGGCGAGCAGCGTCAGCCCGGCGATCTGCCGGCGCGAGAACCGGGGGCTCCCGGTTGCGGATGATGCGGGACTGTCGGTTGCAAAAGGCTCAGAACGCGCGCGCCCGCGTGTGCGTGCGCGCGCGCGCACGGTTCGGGGCGTCAAGAAGTCCATCAGGTACAGCCAGTAGATCCCCGAGAACACCCACGCCTCCGGGCGCAGCAGCCCGGCGAGCGCGAGCAGCGCCAGCACCGGCACCGGCGTGCCCGCCGGCCGATCGGGGGTTCCGTCGATCCCAGATCGGTGATGCCGCGCCTCGACGAGCAGCGCGCCGAGCACGAGCAGCAGGTAGGGAATGTCGACGTACGCGCGCACGCCGTAGGAGAGGACCGGCACGCGCGTGAGCAGGATCAGCGCCGCCAAGGCCCCCGCCGCGCGGCCAAACCAGAGCGAGCCAAGCCGGTAGAGGACCCACCCGCAAGCCGACAGCGCGAGCAAGCCGAGCACGACCGTCACGCCTTCGATCGCGCCCGGCGAGAGCGGCGAGAGCACCACCCCGAGCGCCTCCACGAGCGGGTGCGGCGTCGGCGCGATCGGGATCCCGTACTGGGGCGTTTCGCCGCGCGCGAGCTGACCTCCCCAGGCGAGCGCGTAGAGCGTGTCGTAGTTGGCGAAGCCGACGCCCGTCGCCACCCACAGCACGAGGGCCCCTGCGGCAATCGCGAGCGGCGCGGTGAAGCGTTTGGAAACGGTCCGAAAACCTCGGGGTCTTTCCTCGGCGTCGGCTGGAGCGCGAGCTGAGGGGTTTTCGGACAGAGACTTGATCCCGGTTCTCACGAGCGGGCACGCTACCCGGTCCAAGCGACCCCGGTGCACCTGCCTGACCGCTCCTTCGCTCCGTTCGAACCGCCCACTTCGTACTCCGTACGAGCCACCCTGGCCCGCCCCGTGCCCGTGGGTAGACTCAGGACAACGGTGCCGATCGACCAGCCACAAGCGGCGCGAGCCGAGCAAACGCAAGCCCAGTCTCTCTATCGCAGGCACCGGCCCCGTACGTTCGCCGACGTCGTCGGCCAGGAGCCGGTCGTGCGCACGCTGCGTAACGCGGTCGAACGCGACAAGGTCCACCACGCGTACCTGTTCGTCGGCTCGCGCGGGACCGGCAAGACCTCGATGGCGAAGATCCTCGCCGCGTGCCTGAACTGCGAGCGCGGACCGACCGTGCAGCCGTGTGGCGAATGCGACTCGTGCCTGTCGATCGCCTCCGCGAGCTCACTCGACGTGATCGAGATGGACGCGGCGTCGAACAACTCGGTCAACGACATCCGCGAGCTGCGTGAGAGCGTCGCCTACTCGCCGGTCTCCGGGCGCAGCAAGGTCTACATCCTCGACGAGGCCCACATGCTCTCGACGGCCGCCTGGAACGCGTTCCTGAAGACGCTCGAGGAGCCGCCCCCGAACACGGTCTTCGTGCTCGCCACGACCGAGGCGCAGAAGGTGCCGGCGACGGTCGTCGACCGCTGCCACCGCTTCGACTTCCACCGCCCCACGGTCGAGCAGATCGCCTCGGTGCTGCGCCGCGCGGCGGCCGCCGAGTCGATCGCGATCCCGCCCGAGGCCCTCGCCGCCGTCGCCCGCTCGGCGACGGGCTCGTTCCGCGACGCGCTCGGCACGCTCGAGCAGTTGCTCACCTACAGCGGCAACGAGATCGCGCTCGAGGACGTGCTCGCGGTGCTCGGCGTCGCCGACGCGGGCCTGCTCGAAGAGCTCGTCGACGCCGTCGACGCGGGCGACGGCGCCCGCGCGCTGCGCGCGCTGGAGCGCTGCGTGGAGAGCGGCCGCGACGCCGGCTCGTTCGCCGCGGACCTCGAGGTGCACGCGCGCGAGCTGCATGGTCGTGCAGACGCTCGGCGAGCTGCCACCCGAACTGTCGCTCACCGAGGAGGCCGACGCACGCCTGCGCGCCCAGGCCGAGCGCGTCGACCGCGCCGTCGTCGTGCGCCTGCTGGAGCTGCTCGGAGAGGCATTGGAGGGCGTGCGCGCCGGCGCGGACCCGCGCACGCGGCTTGAGCTTGCCCTGGTCAAGGCGGCGCGCCCGGAGGTCGACGCATCCACGCCGGCGCTGCTCGCCCGGATCGAGCGACTGGAGCGCGAGCGCGGGACGCCCGCCGTCTCGGCCGTCGCCCCCGCGCGGCCGGTGCCGGCGCCCGTGCAGGTGCCGGTCGTCGAGTCCGCGTCCGCGAGCGACGTGACCGCTACCCCGGCGGTTGTCGCCCCCGAGGCGGCCGCCGCGGCTCCGACGGATGTCGCGCCCGTGTCTGCGTTCGACCCCGATTCTGTCTTTCCCTCCGCCGCGGCGTCTGAGCCCGTCTCCGCTGCCGAGGAGATCACAGCGCCCACACCAATGCCCGCGCCCGCGGTCGCCACCGCGACAGACCTCGATTCCCTGCTCGCGGCGTGGCCGGCTGTGATCGACGTCGTGCGCGCCGACAACGCGCTGATCGGCGCCCTGATCGCCGACGCGCAACCGACGGCGGTCGACGGGGAGGATCTCACCGTGGCCTTCGCCTCCTCGGCGGCGTTCCTGAAGAAGAAGGCCGAGCATCCCGACAATCGTGCGATCGTCTCCGAGGCGCTGCGCCAGGTCACCGGCGGGCGCTGGCGGCTCTCCTACGAGCTGCTCGAGGCCGATGCGGAGCCCACCTCGGGCGGCCGGGCGCCCACCGAGGAGGAGTGGGTGGCGCGCTTCATGGAGGAGTTCGACGCCGAGGAGCTGCTCAGCGATCAGGAGCCCAGCGGCGGCGCGAGCGAGAGCGGCGGTGCGAGCGAGAGCGGCGGCGCGGGCGAGAGCGGCGGCGCGGGCGAGAGCGGCGGTGTCGTCGAGGGCGGTGGCACGAATGGTGGGCTGAACCCCTCGCCCGGCGTTGGTGGGATCGAGGATGGGGAGCACGCGCAAGTGAACAGCGAACAGAGAGAGGCGTGATGGCAAAGCAGCAGCGGATGCCGAACATGCAGCAGATGATGCAGCAGGTTCAGAAGATGCAGCAGGACATGGAGTCAGCCCAGGAGGAGCTCAAGCACGAGACGGTCGAGGCCTCCGCCGGCGGCGGCATGGTCACCGTGCGAATCTCCGGCGACCTGCAGGTCCAGGCCGTGAAGATCGACCCGGCGGCGGTCGACCCCGAGGATGTGGAGATGCTCAACGACATGGTCCTCGCCGCCGTCAACGAGGCGCTCCGCTCCGCCCAGGAGCTCGCCGCGAGCCGGCTCGGCGCGACCACCGGCGGCCTGGATTTGGGATCCCTCCCACCCGGCCTCGGCGGGGGACTCGGCCTACAGGGCCTGTAGCCGGTCGATCGTGAGCAGCTACGCCCCGCCCGTCCAGCGGCTCGTGACCGAGCTTTCGAAGCTCCCCGGGATCGGCTCCCGCACCGCCCAGCGACTCGCCTTCCACATCCTGCGCTCCTCGCCCGAGGACGCCGTCGCG
The DNA here is from genome assembly GCA_963774785.1 of uncultured Solirubrobacterales bacterium. GTDB lineage: Bacteria > Actinomycetota > Thermoleophilia > Solirubrobacterales > Solirubrobacteraceae > Palsa-744. The sequence goes on from CAVZGH010000001.1 coordinate 976,051, forward strand.
CTGGCCGATTCGATCCGCGAGGTGAAGGAGAAGATCGGCTTCTGCGAGGTCTGCTTCAACCTCACTGACGAGGCGCGCTGTCGCATCTGCCTGGACCCGCGCCGCGACCACGGCCTGATCTGCGTCGTCGAGGAGCCCAGCGACGTGATCCCGATGGAGCGCACGCACGAGTACGCGGGCGTCTACCACGTGCTTGGCGGTGCGCTCTCCCCGATCGACGGCATCGACCCCGAGGATCTGCACATCGCCGAGCTGTTCGCGCGCGCGGGACCCGGCGGCGGCGCTGCCAACGGCGCGATGCCCGGCGGCGCCACGATCGCAGGCGCCGAGCCCGGCGAGCAGACATCCAGGGTGCGCGAGGTGATCCTCGCCACGAACCCGACGACGACCGGCGAAACGACCGCGCTGCACATCGCCGAGGAGCTCCGCGTCCGTGCTCCTGAGCTGACGGTCACGCGCCTGGCCAGCGGCCTGCCGGTCGGCTCGGACCTCGAGTACGCCGACGAGGTCACGCTCGGCAAGGCCTTCGCCGGCCGGCGGGCCGTGTAATCCTCGGCCGATGTCGGAGATCGTCGTGTGGCCGGCATGCCCAAAGGCGAGATCGTCGTTATGAATGTACTTTAAGGGCTACTAAATCTTGGCTTGGCCCGGCCGGAACGGCCAGGTGCGGTGGGTTTACATCTCGTGAGGACGCCCTACACTTCTGTTAGGACCCTCACCAGCGAAAGAGCCCCTGGGCTCTGCCGTGTAAGCGGCTAGCTGACGGGGGTCTTATTCGTTCCCCGTACATCGATCTTGGATCAAAGACGTTGCTCTGCTCGGCGGTGGGCGTGAAGGCCCGCTCGGGGAGCGACCGCGAGCCAGCGGCACTCCGCTGGTGCCCCGTCGGAGGGCTCGTTGCGGTAGATCAGACGAAAGCGCGGCTTGCCTTTGTATGTAGGAATGTCGAAGCGGACTCGGCGGCAGTCCGTGAGCTCGATGTGGCGGCCTGGTCCCATCAACTCGCCGGTGTAAGGGTTGGCCTTGCATTCGAGCAGGAGCGTGGCGATACGACGCTTGAGAGCGTCGATTTGGACTCTGTGTGCTGCATCGTCCTCATCAGAGGTCGCGGTCAGGCTCGCGATGTCCTCGCGTACTCCTTCCGCGAAGGTGACCCGCACCTCGCGGTCCGCTTCGTCGGCCATCGCGTCAGCGGGCGTGGATGCCGAGCTGGCTCAGTGCCTCGGCGCCGTCCTGCGTGCGTTCGGCGGCGCCGCTTCGTATCCGCTCTGCCGCGAGCGCGTCGGCTTCGTCGTCGGCGCTGCGGGACTCGAATGCCTGCGTCATCGTGTCCAGCCTCGAGTCCATGTCAGCTTGGAGCTTGCGCAACGACTCTTGTAGCTGGCGGACCATCTCTGTCAGCGTGTCCAAGACTTGATTGGATCTGGTCTTTGGCAGGAGTGGCATCACATCAAGCATAGCTCGCGTCATCCACGCGCCTATATCCTGGCGGGCAATGAGCGAGATCGTTGTGATGAAGTTTGGCGGGACCTCCGTCGCCGACGCCGAGCGGATCCAGCGCGCCGCGCGGCGGATCGTCGAGAAGCGCGAGGCGGGCCATCGCGTGGTCGCGGTTCTGTCCGCGCGCGGGAAGACGACCGACGAGCTGATCGCGATGGCGCAGGCGCTCTCGGCCGACCCCGACCCGCGCGAGATGGACATGTTGCTCTCCTCGGGCGAGCGCATCTCCTGCGCGCTGTGCGCGATCGCGATCAACGACCTCGGCCACCACGCGATCTCGCTGACGGGCTCGCAGGCGGGGATCGTGACAGACGATTCGCACACGAAGGCACGGATCCTCGACGTGCGCGCCGACCGCGTGAAGGCGGCGCTCGAGGAGGACGCGATCGTGCTCGTCGCGGGCTTTCAGGGCGTCTCGAGCACGGCGAAGAACGTCACCACGCTCGGGCGCGGGGGTTCGGACACGACCGCCGTCGCGGTCGCCGCCGCGCTCGGCGCGCGGGAGTGCGAGATCTACACCGACGTGTCCGGCGTCTACACCGCCGACCCGCGGATGGTGCCCGACGCGCGCAAGCTTGCGACGGTCTCTTTCGAGGAGATGCTCGAGATGGCCGCCTCCGGCGCGGGCGTGCTGCAGCTGCGCTCGGTCGAGTACGCGCGTAACCACGGCGTGCGCATCCACTGCCGCTCTTCCTTCGATTCCGACCCGGGTACGATGGTGGTTTCGGAAGGAGAGAACATGGACGCTGAAGAGAAGCCACTGATCACGGCCGTCACCCACTCGACCGACGAGGCGCGTGTCACGCTGATCGGCGTCCCCGACGAGGTTGGGGCCGCCGCACGGATCTTCGCGGCGCTCGCGCAGGCGAATGTGGACGTGGACATGATCGACCAGAACGTGCCAACCTCGGCCGGTGGCCGCGCCGAGATCTCGTTCACGGTCCCGCGCGAGGATCTGCGCGTGGCGCGCGTGGCGCTCGAGCCTCTCGCCGAGGAGGCGTTCTCAGAGTTGATCGCGCAGGAGGAGATGGGCAAGGTTTCGATCGTCGGCGCCGGCATGCGCTCGCACCCGGGCGTCGCGGCGAAGGTGTTTGCGGTGCTCGCCGAGGAGGACGTGAACATCGAGATGATCTCGACGTCGCCGATCAAGATCTCCTGCGTGATCGACCGCGCGCTCGTCCCGCGCGTGGTGCAGGCGCTGCACTCCGCGTTCGAGCTCGCCGGGCCCGGCACCTCGGTTCCGGAGTAGCCCCCTCGCCGGGCCGTTGTCGCCACCACCACTGGACCGCGCACTTCGATCCGGAGCAATCCCCTCGCCGGGCCGTCTTCGCCACCACCACTGGACCGCGCACTTCGATCCGGAGTAGTCCCCTCGCCGGGCCGTTGTCGCCACCACCACTGGACCGCGCACTTCGATCCGTAGCAGTCCCACCTCCGGGGGCGTTGCCGCCACCACCTCCGGCTCGGCACCTGGATCCCGAGTAGCCCCCTGAGCCTCGAATCCCCGCTCAGGGCCGGCGCCGCCACCAGGTGCTCCGCACCGTCTCGACCCCGGGCAGCTCGACCTCGGGGCGCGGCGGGATCTCCGCGCCTGAGACGCCGGAGAGGATCGCGGCGGGTACCTCCTCGGTCAGCCAGGCCTCGAGCGGGCCGAGACCGGACTTGCGCAGCTCCGTGGCGATCCCCGGCGGGCGGCGGACGGGGTCGTGGGTGTCGGAGGCGACGTTGTGGATCAGATGCTCGCGCGCCATCCTCAGCGCGAAGCGACGCACCTCTCCGCCGAAGCGCCCGACGAGCGAGCCGGCGGTGACCGACGTGAGGACGCCCCTGTTGACGAGCTCGCGCAGCGTCTCCGGTTCGCGGTGGAAGGCCGGGCAGCGCTCGGGGTGGGCGAGCAGGATCTCGCGACCCTGGCGCTGCAGCTCGTAGATCAACGGCGCCAGGCCGGTGATCGTCGGGGAGAAGGGCGGCTCGACCAGCAGCCAGTTTCCTCCGCCGAGACCCAGCGGCTGCAATTCCTCGGCATCCATGTCGACGAGTCGCGTCATCGCGAGCTCGGCGCCGGCGCGGAGCTCGAGCGCGATCCCCTCCGCGTCCAGGCGCGCGCGCAGCTCATCCACACGCTCACCGATCGTGTTGGCGTCGTTCGGATAGGCCCAGGAGACGTGTGGCGTGGCGATCAGCGTGCGCGTGCCCGCGGCTACCGCGGCGCGCGCGAGCTCGACCGAGTCCTCGATCGTTTCCGGGCCGTCGTCGATGCCGGGCAGCACGTGGGTGTGGAGGTCGATCATCTCGCTCAGCTCAGAACACTATGGCCACGGGTGGCTGGTGAAAATCTCGGACGGTTCTTCCAAGAGTAAGAATCACTAGCAACTGAGCCAAGTCAGAGTATGGTTTCTTGGACAACGGTCCTTGCATAGCGGCGCGATATGTGCAAGATTCCTGCCTTGAGCTGGATAGCGGGATCTCAACATTTGTTTGAGATGGGAGCGTCCATCATGGGGGTCGTGATGGCAGGCAAGGAGGCTGGAGAGGCGCGATGAGCGGGGAGACGCAACGCAAGGCTGGTACGTACACCCGTCTAGGCCGCGCGCCGGTGTCGAGCGGCTCGCGGGGATTGGTGGGTCTCGGGATCAGGCGCCGGCCGACGCCGCAGCAGATCACCGAGGCGCGGGGGCCGGCCGCGAGCCTCAGGCGCGACGCGCTGTTTCGCAGGATGCTGCTGGTCGCGGACGTCGTCGCGATCGCGGGGACCTTCCTGCTGGTGACACAGCTCTCCCCGGACTCGCTGCAGCTGACGTGGTTGAGCATCCTCGGTCTGCCGCTGCTGTTGATCGGCGCGAAGCTGTTCGGGCTGTACGACCGCGACGAGACGCTGCTGCGTAAGACCACGCTCGACGAGGTGCCCAAGCTGTTCCACCTCGCGACGCTCTGCGCGCTGACCGCGTATCTGGCGAGCGAACTGATCGTCAAGGGCGGCTTCCTGCGCCGTCCCGAAGCGCTCGTGCTGTGGATCGCGCTGTTCGCCGACCTGGTGCTCGCGCGCGCCGTCGCCCGTTCGATCGCGTTGCACCTGGCGCCGGTCGAGCGCTGCCTGTTCATCGGCGAGGAGCGCTCGGCCAAGACGATCCGCTCGAAGCTGACCGACCACCGCGGGATCAAGGCGACGATGGTCGCGCAGCTCGACCTCGACAAGGCCGCGCCGTGGTCGACCGACGCGCTCTCGCCGGGCCGGCTCGCGGAGATCCGCGACCTCGCGCAGACGCTCGACGTGCACCGCGCGATCCTCGCCCCCGGTACCGCCGAGGGCGTCGAGATGCTGAACCTCGTGCGCACGCTGAAGGCGGTCGGCGTGCGCGTGAGCGTGCTGCCCAGCCTGCTCGAGGTGGTCGGCTCCTCGGTCGAGTTCGACGACCTGCACGGCGTCACCGTGATGGGCGTCCGGCGCTTCGAGCTGACACGCTCCTCCTCGGTCGTCAAGCGCGGCTTCGATCTGATCGGCGCCACGCTCGGGCTGATCGCCGTCTCGCCGCTGCTCGCGGCGATCGCGGTCGCGATCAAGCTCGACAGCCGCGGCCCGGTGTTCTTCCGCCAGCTGCGCGTCGGTCAGCACGGCGAGCGCTTCTACATGCTGAAGTTCCGCACGATGGTTCCCGACGCGGAGGCGATGAAGGACTCGCTGCGTGATCGCAACGAAGCCCAGGACGGCCTCTTCAAGATCGCCGACGACCCGCGCGTGACGCGCGTGGGGAAATTCCTGAGAAAGAGCGCGCTCGACGAGCTGCCCCAGCTGTTCAACATCCTGCGCGGCGAGATGAGCCTTGTCGGTCCGCGCCCGCTCGTGATCGAGGAGGATCAGCGCGTCGAGGGCTGGCACCGCCGGCGCCTGGAGCTGATGCCGGGGATGACCGGCCACTGGCAGATCCTCGGCCCCGCGCGCGTGCCGCTGCGCGAGATGGTCGCGATCGACTACCTCTATGTGGCGAACTGGTCGCTGTGGAAGGACGTCAAGATCCTGCTGCGTACTGTCCCGCACGTCCTCGGGCGCCGCGGGCTCTAGCGCGCAGATCCTGCACCGCCGGGGCGGGCAGATCCCTGGGCCGATCCTCCAGCATGACCAGACCGGCGAGCTCGATCTCCACGGCCGCTGCCGCGGCTCCCACGGCGCCGCGCTCGACGCCCGTGCCCGCTGTCCCCGCTCTCGCGACGGAGCTGGCGGGGTAGTCGTCGGCCGAGACGAGGCCACGGCCATCGGCCGCGGCCGCGCCGCGACAGAGGGCCACGATGAAGAGAACCACGATGAGCCAGATGACGGCGATGCCTACGATCAACATGATTGAGCCAGATGTGACGAAGTTAGTGTTGGCATGTTTACCCACTTGTCGGACATAACAAGCGCAAACTTGAAGTCGGCTCCCCTGGCCCGGTCAGATGTCGAGCCCGGCCTTCCGGGCGAACTTCCTCCACCGTGGTTTTCGACCTGCGCCGAGGTTGTCCTCGGCCCGCGACCATCCGCCCATTCACGGCCTCCCGTGGGCGACCGTGCGGCGCCGACCGCGCTCATTCGACGATCACTCCGAACTCCTGCGAGTACACCGCGCCCGGCTGGCCTTCGGCGAGTGACGCGGGCGCCTCGGGGACGACGCCGATCGCGGTGTCAACGTAGGGGCTGTAGAGGATGTTCGCGAGGTGCTCCGGTGAGGCGATCCAGGCCGCGACGATCGCGTTCGGCGTGCTCAGCTGGAGCGTGCCCCAGGCGATGTTCTCGCCGAGCGTGTAGCCGACTTCGGCGCTGGGGATGTAGCCGGTGGAGAGCACGCGTTCTACGGGTGTCAGCCCGCTCGGCGCGACGTGCGCGAAGTAGTCCTCGCTGACCATTTCTTCGCTGTGTCCCTGTGCGGCCTGCTCGAGCTGCGCGTTGGGCCGCAGCGGGAAGCTCGCCGTTGCGGGCGCGCTCCTGGTCGACGAGGCAGAGGGTCGCTGAGTCGATCGCTTCGATGTTGCCCGCCGCGGGCGTCAGTTCGGTGTTCGCGCAGGGCGTCGCGAGCACGCCCGCGATGATCGAAGCCGCGCTTTCCGCGGGCGGGACGGTGGCCGGCTTCGGCTTGGCTGCCGGCGTCTGGGCCGGTGGCCGGAGAGCCGCCTGGCGGCCGGCGTGGTTGCGGGCCACGTGGGAGTGCCCGGCAGCGACCTTGTGCGAGCGGCACGCGGTGCGTCCGGAGCGCCTCCGCCGGCGCGCGGTCGAGCAGGCCCGGTGCGAGCGCCGCGCGAGCTTTGCGGCAGCGCGGGCGCCCGAGTGCCCGGCGGAGTGCGCGACGGGGCCCGTGGGGTGCGCGACGGGGCCCGTGGCGACCCTCGCGATCGGCGTCTCCAGGTGGACCGGCCGGGCCGCGCTGGCGTCGTTGATGAAGCCGGCGCAGGCGCAGGCGAGCAGCGCGGCGGCGCCGACGAGGAGCTTGAAGAGGAGGGCGCGGAGGTGTTGGTGAAGGTTGCTCACCCTCCCGCTATCGGGCGGCTTTCCCGGTTCTGTGAGCCAAATCGTGGGGTTTGGACATAGAAAGGTGTTTCATCCGGAGAGGGTCTCCGGCTTTACCCTGAGCGCTGTCGGCGAGGGGTACGGATCAGGCCCGTGCTCGCGCGCTCGCCGGCGTGACCGGCGAGCGTTCAAGGCTCTTCGTCGAGCGCTTCGAGCGGCCGGGCGCCGGCAAAAGGCCGTGCGTACAGGGTCCGCGGCCCGTTAGGCTTGCAACCGATGCCGACCCCGATGCCGCCCCGGAGCATGCACGAGGACGACCCGCTCGAGGACTTCGACCACCGCACGATCTCCCTCGAAGGCGTCGCGAAGCTGGTGCACACGGCCGGTGCGGGCCCGGCGGTGATCGTGATGACGGAGATGCCGGGCATCAGCCCGCACGTGGCGCGCTTCAGCCGCTGGGTGAGGGACGCGGGCTTCACCGTCTACATGCCCTCGCTGTTCGGTCGCGACGGCGCGGTGCCGGGCGTGGAGGAGGGCGCCGCGGTCTTCCAGCGCGCGTGCGTGAGCGCCGAGTTCAGGGCCTTCGCCGCGAACGAGTCGAGCCCGGTTACGCAGTGGCTCAGGTCGCTGGCGCGCCTGGCGCACGGCGAGTGCGCCGGCCCGGGCGTCGGTGCGATCGGGATGTGCTTCACGGGTAACTTCGCGTTGAGCATGATGCTCGAGCCCGCGATGCTCGCGCCGGTGCTCGCCGAGCCGACGCTGCCGCTGGGCGACCCGGCCGGCCTGGAGATCGCGCCTGAGGAGCTGGCGGCGGTCGGCGCGCGCCTGGAGCGGGAGGATCTGACCGTGCTCGCCTACCGCTTCGAGGGCGATCGCTGGTGCAAAGCCGAGCGGTTCGCGGCCTACCGGCAGGCGCTCGGTGAGCGTTTCGTCGGTCGCGTGCTCCCCGACAGCGCGGCCAGCACGGATACCGCGCCGTTCTTCAAAGACGTCGTCGGCTGCCCGCACAGCGTCGTGACCGCTCACCTGATCGACGAAGCGGGCCAGCCGACGATCGCCGCGCGCGACGAGATCCTCGCGTTCTTCGCCGCGCGGCTCGCTTCCTGACCGCTGCTTCCTGCAGCTCCACGGTCTCCTTTCAAGCTCAGCGGCGAATACGAACTGGAACTTGTCTGCCAAGGAAGGTCTTCGATCGACCCCCCAACCCACCACGCGGTCACAGCTCCCACAAGGCTGAGATTGGAGCGGCCATGAGACGGTCGCCGAATGGGAGCACGTGCTGGCCGCCGTAGAGAATGACACCGGCGATGAAGCTCTCACCGAGGGTGTCGCGCATGTGCTGCAGATGGTGGAGCCATTCTCGTTTAGGTGTCTGGCCGGTCTTCACCTCCAGTGCGACGACACGACCGTCGGCGGCCTCGAGCACGAAATCGATCTCACCGCCCGAGCGGTCTTGCCAGTGAAACAGGGTGGCGTCCGTCGCGGCCCAGGTCAGCTGCCGGCGCAGCTCCCCAAAGACGAACGTCTCGACGAGTCGTCCGGTCGCCGGATCGGTGGGGCTTTCCAGGGCGGCCGGCGTCTTGCCCATCAGCCATGCCGCCAAGCCGGGGTCGGTCAGGAACACCTTGGGGCGCTTCTTGACTCTGCGGGTCAGGTTGCGTGACCAGGCCGGCAGGGTCGTGACGAGATGAATCGTTTCCAGCCAGCCGCGATGATCGTAGACCGCCTGGCGCTCCAGTGCCGAGTCGTCGATCAGGTTTTGCATGACGAGCTCACAGCTGGAGCGAGCAGCCAGCAGGCGGAGCAGCTGGCGCATCTCCGCGACCTTGCGAATTCCTGACAGCTCGACCACGTCGCGCTCGATGGTCGTGCGCACGTAGTCCCGAAACCAGCCGGGACGCTGTCTCGGCGGCAACTCGTGCACCTCCGGGTACCCGCCTGTGCACACCCGCCGCAGCAGCTCTTCGCGGTCGATCCCGCTGGGTCGGTAGTCCGCCAATGCCTTCGTCCCGGTGAAGAGGAGATCGACGAAGCGATCGCTGATGCCGGCCAGCTCGCCCTGGGTGAAGGGCCATACCTCCAGAAATCCGGCGCGGCCCGCGAGCGACTCTGAGATGCTCGGCACGGTCAGAAAGTTCGATGAGCCGGTCAGGACGAACTGGCCGGGGCTCCTGTCCCGGTCGACCTGCGCCTTGATGGCACGCACCAGCGGCTCGCCGCCGCGATGAACCTCATCGATGATCAGCGGCCGGCCGCCGAGCGCGACAAATCCGGCCGGGTCCTCCAGGGCAGCGTCGAGCACGCCCTGTTCGTCGAGGCTGCGCATCGTGGCGGCGCCGGAGAGCTGGCTTGCGACCAGCGTCGTCTTGCCTGACTGCCTGGGGCCGGTCACGATCGTGACACGCCGCGCCGCGACCGTTTCTCGATAGCGCTCCTCGATGGCCCGCCTCAGCAACATTCCCCCATCATACATAATGCCGATGCTGTACCATACATTTTGCCGCTACCCTGGCGGGCGAGAAGCGTTATTTGAGCGGCGGCGAGGTCTCCTCGAGGGTCTCGCCATCATCTCTCAGTGCCATCTGCGTGTTCCCAGCGGTCTGCTCGACGAAGTGCTTGCTCAGCATCGTCTCCTGCCCCTGATAGTTGGAGCCCACATCGGAGCCGTAGAGCTTGTCGGGCTGCTCCAACATGGCCTCGAACGCGAGCTTGCAGATCGGTTGCCGGTGCTCGACCATGAACGGGACGTCACGCGCTCGCACCTCGAGGGCGGCACGAGAGCCGAACTTGTGCCCCGCTGCGTCGTAGCCGAAGCCGGGATCGAAGAACCCGGCGTAGTGGGTGCGAAGCTCGCCGGCGGTGGGGTCGTAGGCCATCATCTCCGCTGCGTATTGCGGTGGCACACATACACCCTCCGCTGACAGCAGCAGATAGAAGACCTCGGGGTCGAGGACGATGCGCCCGCCGGCCTCCGGGTAGACCGGCTCCCAGTAATCACGCTGCTTGTAGTGCGCGAGCTCTGACATGTCGAGCCGGTTGCTGTTCTTCTTGGCGCGGTAGCCGACGACCCGATTGTGCGGTCCGCTGAGATCGACGCTCAGGAACAAGCCATCCGCGATCGACAGGTCCCCAGCCGGCAGTGCGTGCTTGTCGATATAGAGGAGTGGGAACTCACTGTGAACGCCGGTCAGCGCGGAATCGGGCACACGGGGGTCACCCGAGACCAGGCGCAGCTGGTTCAGGCTGAGCAACGGCTTCACGCGCACGGCGAACGAACGTGGAACCACCTCCAGATACAGTTTGCCGCGATAGCCCGCGGGGATCTCGTCGAAGCGATGGTTGCCGTCAGTAATGACGCGCGTAAAGACGTCTAGTCGCCCCGTCGAGCTCTTTGGGTTGGCCTTCGCGCGCACGTGGCGCGGAAGCTGGAGCTCCTCCACGAGCGGGATCAGATACGGCCGGTCGCGCTCGAGCGTCGCCCCATCGCGCAGGTCGAGCCGATCGAGGGCCAGATCTTTGACGCGGTCCATCACCGCGGTTCCCGCGCTCGGCAGGAAGCTGCAGCGCAGGGCCCAGGCATGGTCGGCAAGCCGCAGGTCGATGCTCGCCGGCTGGATGCTCTCGGGATGGATCCGAAAATCGCCAGAGGAGATCCAGCCCTCTTCGACCGCTTGCCAAAGACCCTGGCTCGGGAGCACGCCGGGCACCGTGGACGCCCGCGGCTCGGCGGAGCTTCCCGCGGCGCTCGTCTCAGTTGTCTGTCGAGCCTCCCAGGTCACGTCGTTGCTGAAAGTACTCATCGTGGAACGCGGCTAGGCAGGCCAAGCTGCAGAAGTGCGTCAACCATGGCGCAAGCATCCTCGCCGGGGCGGACGGAGTGCTCGGTCTGGAGGCGGTGGAGGGATCGCGAACCGCAGGCCACCTGCGCAGCATACCCAGCGAGCTGCCATCCACGGATGAGGACGATGACGGCGGTTCTCGGCGCCCGTAGGGATCCGTGCGCGAGAAGTCGCCGACCGACGTAGAGCGGTCACTGGCCAGGGCATTACTCATGCCCCCAACACTACGCCGAGCCTGCGACGGCAGACGAGATCGGGATGCCGTCTACCCCTCAACCTCAATTGAGCGGGGGAATCAATACGGGCTCATCCCCGGGCGCTGCAGCCGCCGCCAGCGGGCGCCGCGGCCGGTTCCGAGTGGTTCGATGCTGCCTGCCTGCTTGAGCTCCGCGAGCACCTTGCTGATGTGGGCATCGCTGACGCCGGGAGCGTTTTCGCGGACCGCGGAGACCGTGAACTCGTCGGTGAGCAGCGAGTCGATGAACGTAGTGATCAGCGCCTTCTTGGAGCCGCGGCCGGAGAGCGTGGCGGTGCGGCTCTCGAGCTTCTCGGTAGGCGGCCAGGAGGATGCCGAGAAAGTAGCTGGTCCATGGTTCGAGATCGTGTTCGGAGTCGTGCCAGCCCTCGGTGGAGCGGCGCAGCGCTTCGTAATAGGTCTCTCTGCTGTTGTCGATCAGCTGCTCGATTGAGATGTAGCGCCCGACGTCGTGTCCGACGATGTAGAGCAGCCAGAGCGTGATCAGGCGCGACATCCGGCCGTTGCCGTCGCGGAACGGATGGATCACGGTGAAATCGAGCACGTAGGCGGCGCACAGCAGCAGCGGCGAGTAGGTACCGGCCTGCAGCGCGCGGGTGAGCTCGGAGTGGAGATCCTGCATCGCCTCGGGGGTCAGCGCGGCGGAGACCGGGGTGAAGCGCACGACTCTGGTGCCGTCCGGGCGAGCTTCTGAGACCTCGTTGTCGATCCGCTTCCAATGTCCGGCATCGCGATCGCCGACGTAGGAGTGGAGGGTTCCATGAAGCTGCTCGACGTAACGTGGCTCGAATGGGATGTTTGCCCCGTTGGCGTGGATCGTCGCGAGCACGTCCCGGTATCCGGCGATCTCCTGCTCAGAGCGATTCTCCGGCGTCGTCTTCTCGGCGACGAGCGCTTCGATGCGCGCCCGTGGGGCGTGAATGTTCTCGATCGCGTTGGATGCCTCCGTGCTCTGGATCATCGCAACCCGTCGCAACGTCTCGAGGCCCGCCGGATTCTGTCGAGGAAGGACCTCCGCCATCCCGCGAGCCTCCGCAATGCTCGTCAGCGCGGCGACGGTTCCTGGGGGTAGCGCCCCGAAATGGCGCTCGAGATCACGAAAGCTGCTCATCCCATAAACGTACTACTAGACCACGACGAGTATGCCGTTTAGCGGAGAAGGTGGGCGTTTAAACAACAATCAAATCGAGCCACGCAAAAGCCGGCAAGCAGGCACGCGCGGGTGACCGCCCAGCCGAGTTGTGTAGCCGGATTTCCCCAACCTGGGTTGCTCGCCGCCCAGCCGAGTTGTGTAGCTGGATTTCCCCAACCTGGGTTGCTCGCCGCAGAGTGGGCGCGGAGCGCCCTGACCCGCGTCCGGCTGCGCCTCAGCCGTGGTGCTTTTTCTTGCCGCCTTTGAGCTTGATCTTGCCGGAGCCGATCGTGCAGCTCTTGTAGGTCTGGCTGCCGGTGAGGGTCTTGTGCAGGACGGTCGTGGCGGTGACGCTGATCTTGTAGGTCCCGCTCGGCAGTTTCGTGAGCGTGATCCCACCCTTCTTGAGCGCCTTATTGATGGCCTTGACGCCCTTGACGGCTGTGACCTTCTTGCCGTTGACGCTGATCACGACCTGCTTGAGGGAGTCGTTCTTGGAATCGTTGAGCTTGAGCTTCAGCGTGCTCTGGCTGACGCAGGCTTTGGTGTTGGTCGTGCTGAGCACTCCCGAGCCACCGCTGCCCGAGCCCGAAGCTCGAGCTGGTGGGCAGGGGTTCGATCAGGGACGATTCGTAGCAGCTGAAGAAGCCAGTGGGCTTTGTTTCGACGCCGCTGGGAGCAATTTCCGGCTGATCGCCGCCGGGATGGCTGAAGCAGACCTTCAGGTAGCGGCCGCCTTTTGCGTTGTGCAGGACTCGCCAGGCAGTCGGTCCGACGAACGTCGATTCCAGCTTGCAGCCGGGGTGGAACCACTGGTGCAGACCCCAGAACGAGCCATCGGCCTGTTCTTTCATGTTCGTCCACATGATTTCGCCCGGGACATGCGGGCATTCATCGAACTTCGTTTCGGTTTCGACTTTGCCCTGGAAGGTTTCGCCGCCGGCCACACGTTCGATCGCGACGCTGCCGCCGCTGAACGACCACACGCCTTCGATTTCGTTCGTGGCGGCGCCGGCGCTCCCGCTGAACGCGAGGACGGCGAGGAGGACGACGGGGAGAGACGTGAGTGCTCGGCGAGCGAGTGGACGAATGTTCATCGGCGGAACATAAAGCATTTCTCGGGCGAGCGCGCCGCTTGGCTGAAGAACTTGCTGGTCATTCCTCCGCATATCTACTCATAGCTGCTCAACTGAGCGTCGAGCATTGGCTCGCGCCGCGAGCGAGCGCCTCGGCGTCTCGGGGAATGGGTCTCGCGGGAGGCCATCGACTACCATCCGTCGCCGAATCCTGATGTCGATCTCCCGCGCCGAACGGCAGCTCATTCTGCTCAGCGCCGGCACGGCGGCCCGCCGGCGGGCTATGCGCGAGCAGGCCGGGCGACTGGTCGGTGAGGTGGACTGGCGAGGGCTCGCCGAGACCCTGCGCTCGCGCAGGCTGCTGCCGGTCTTGGGTCCACGCATCATCGAGCTGGCCGACCAACGCGCTGACGAAGGCTTCGCGCTGGCGGTGCAGCAGGCGGTGGACGTAGGGCGCCGGCACGGCGCCTTCTTGCAGCTCGTATCGCTCCGTATCTCCGCGCTGCTCGCCGAGGCGGGGATCCGTTCTACTGTGCTGAAGGGGCCGTTCCTGGGCGAGGCGATATATGGCGATCCCGGCCGGCGCCTGTCCAGCGACATCGATCTGCTCGTGGCGCCGGAGCAGTTGCCCGCGGCCGTTGAGATCGTGCAAGGACTGGGCTACCGCGCTCCCACCGACTACGTGCGGGACGACGGGCTGCCGCAGCTGCACTTTACGCTTGTCCACGAGCGAGGCGAATTGCCCCCGGTGGAGCTACATTGGCGCGTCCACTGGTATGAGCGCAGCTTTGCGCGCGAGCGACTGCTGCCGCCCGCGGTCGATCCGTCGGGGCAGTGGCGCCCGGCCCCAGCCGACGAGCTCACCGCGCTGCTGCTGTTCTACGCGCGGGATGGTTTCGTCGGGCTGCGCCTGGCCAGCGACCTGGGCGCCTGGTGGGACGCGTATGGCGCCGGGTTGTCGCCCGGTGCGCTCGGCGAGCCGCTGCGCGCCCATCCGGCGCTGGCGCGTGTGATTCCAGTCGCGATCAGGGCGGCCGAGCGGACTGTGGGGCTGCCGGCGGCGCGGGTTCTCGGAGACATACACAAGCTCGGCCCGCGCGAACGCATCGCTGTGCGGCTCGCCAACCCCAACCCGCACTCCAGCCAGTCTCAGCTGTATGCCGACATGGGCTTGATCGATGGGCTGCTGGCGCCGCCGGGAGGCTTTGGTGGGTTCGTGCGGCGTCAGGTGCTGCCGCCACGTGAGGTCTTGGAGCAGCAGGCGCGACACCGAGGCAGACCGCGGCCGAGATCGCACCTGGGTCGCGGCGCGGGCATGCTGGCCCGGTACGGGCTGGCGATGACGCGTCTGTTGCGTCCGCCCGAAACGCTGCGCTGAGGCGCGGAGCTTCGCCCGAGATGCGCGTGGATGCGTGGGGAAGACGCGGTTTTGTGGGGAAGGGGCGGTTTTGAAGGGGCCGTTTCCCCCGCCGGGCGGGGTGGATTACGGACCTCTGTAACGGTTTGGCCACAGACTGTTTCCGATTCGTCCACACACGGCCGCCAAAGCGTTAACTCTGCAACACGGCGACCGATAGGGGTTCTAACAAGGCCCCCGTAAAGCCCTTTGCGGTGGGTGTCACTAGGACGAAATGGATGTCCCCCGATGCTGCGCGCACACCGCCTGCCGGCGGTTCGACTTCCCCTGCCGCGCCTCGCCGTCGCGCTCCTGAGCGTGGCCGTGCTGGCGCTCGCCGCGAGCGCCGATCCGTCGCGCGCCGCCGCATCGCGGCCGGCGACCGGACTGTCCGCCGTCCAGTCGGTCGCCAAGCAGCCGACCGGTCGGAAGGCCTCGTCCACGCGACGGGCCGAGTGCATCGCCGCGGCACGTACGCAGAAGGCCCGCAAGGCTTGCGCGGTCAAGAGGGCGAAGGCAAAGGGGACCAAGCCGAGCGCCGGGTCCAGGCTGGCTGCCACGGCGCCGTCTGCGCCGCCATCCATCGCCACCCCTGGCTTTCCCGCGCCCGCGATCGCCGGCCCTCCCCCCGCGGAAGCGCTCGCGGTGCCAGTCGCGGAACCCACTCCGCCCGCGGAATCCCCGGGCGGCTCGGGCGTGCCGCCGGTCGAACCACCCGTCGAACCAAAACCGCCGGTCGAATTGAAGGCGCCGATCGAACCGGTCCCGCCGGTTGAAGAATCGAAGCCCCCTGTCGAAGAACCACAGGCGCCGGTGGAAGAAGCAAAGCCACCAGTCGATGAACCGACCCCGCCTGTCGAAGAACCACAGGCGCCGGTGGAAGAACCCAAGGCGCCGGCGGAAGAATCGAAGCCTCCGGTCGAAGAACCGGCCCTGCCTGTCGAAGAATCGAAGACGCCGGTGGAAGAACCCAAGCCGCCGGTCGAAGAAGCGAAGCCGCCCGTTGAAGAATCGAAGGCACCGGTCGAAGAACCAGTTGCGCCCGTCGAAGAACCGATTCCGCCCGTCGAAGAACTGAAGGCGCCGGTGGAAGAACTGAAAGCGCCGGTTGAAGAAGTCAAGCCGCCGGTTGAAGAATCGAAGCCGCCCGTCGAAGAACTCAAGCAGGCAGTCGAAGCTCCTCCGACCGAAAAGGCATCGACCACGACAACCCTTTCGTCTTCTCTGGATCCATCAATTGTAGGTCAGGCGGTGACTTACAAGGCGAAGATCAGCGCCATCGCGGCTACGGGCAGCATCACGTTCAAGGATGCCGGGATTGCCATCGCGGGCTGCGCAGGCCAGGCCATGAGATCCGGTAGTGCTACGTGCACGATCATAGGCAGTGCCGCAGGTACCAGCTCTATCGCTGCCACCTATAACGGGGACAGCAAATACGCCGGCTCGACATCGCCCTCCTTGAACCAAGTAGTGAACAAGGCGAGCACAAGCACTACGTTGACATCTTCGGTGAATCCCTCAATGACTTGGCAGCCCGTGACCTACACAGCAACGGTGAGCCCTGCGGCGGCGACGGGAACGGTTGCCTTTGACGAAGCAGGTACGCCGATCGCGGGCTGTGCGGCACAGGCCATAAGTTCAGGCACCGCGACATGCACGATTTCGCACTACACCGTGGCAGGCACCTACTCGATCACGGCGGCCTACAGTGGGGATGGAAGCGACCTCGCGTCGGCATCATCCCTTCTAAAGGAGATTGTGGACAAAGTAGGTACGACGGCGACTACGACTACTCTGGCGTCCTCATTGAATCCTTCGACGGTTGGGGAAGCGGTTACCTACACCGCCACTCTCAGTACCGCGGCGGCGACCGGTACAGTCGGGTTCAAGCAAGCAGGAGTGACGATCGCTGGTTGTATGGCGCAGCCGGTCAGTTTTGGCCGTGCAACATGCACTGTGGCCAGTCCTCCTTCGGGTCAGCGGTCGATGACAGCGAGTTACTACGGGAATAGTGACTACGCTGCCTCTACTGCTCCTGCCTTGACTCAGACGGTCAACAAGAAAGCGACTGCGACTGCGTTGTCATCTTCCCTGAACCCTTCGATTGTAGGTGTAGCGGTGACCTACACCGCTACCGTGAACTCCACAGCCGCGACTGGCACAGTCGAATTTAAACAGGCTGGCGTAACGATCACCGGATGCGCCGCGCAGCCGGTCAGCTCTGGCAGCGCGAAATGCACCGTGACTAATCCGCCGTCGGGCTTACGGACAATGACGGCAACCTACTCTGGTGACAGCAACTATGCCGCCTCGACCTCACCTGGCTTAGGGCAGATGGTCAATAAGAAAACGACGACGACGACACTGGCGTCTTCGTCTAATCCTTCGACGGTGGGAGAAGCGGTGACCTACACGGCTACCGTGAATTCCACGACCGCAACCGGCACGGTCGAATTCAAGCAGGCTGGCGTAACGATCACCGGATGCGCTGCGCAGTCGATCAGCTCTGGCAGCGCAAAGTGCATCGTCACTGATCCACCTTCGGGCCTGCGGACGATGACAGCAATCTATTCCGGTGACAGCAGCTACGCTACCTCGACCTCACCTGGCTTGGAACAGATGGTAAATAAGAAAACAACTACGACCGTACTGTCGTCCTCGTTGAATCCTTCGCTCGTCGGTCAGACAGTGACCTACACGGCCACGGTGAATTCCACGACGGCGACCGGCACGATTGAATTCAAGCAAGCCGGTGTAACAATCAACGGATGTGCCGCACAACCCATCGGCTCCGGCGTCGCCACATGCACCGTGACCAATTCGATTTCTGGCTGGTGGACAATGACGGCAGTCTACTCCGGTGACAGCCGCTACGCGGCCTCAACCTCCCCTGGGTACCGCCAAACGACCAACAAGAAAGCAACAACAGCCACATTGACATCTTCTCTGAATCCTTCGACGGTTGGGGAAGCGGTTACCTACACCGCCACTCTGAGCTCCACCGCTGCAACCGGGACCATCGAATTTCAAGAAGAAGGGGTAGCGGTCAACGGATGCATCGCTCAGCCGGTCATCTCCGGCATTGCTACATGCACAGTACCAAATTATCCCAGGTGGTCTTCGTACTTTATCACCGCGTCTTATAAGGGGGATAGCAGCTACCTGGCGTCTGTTTCGTCCACGTTGGCGCAGATGGTCAATCCACCAATCGAAGCCTCGCCTCCGTTCCGTTTTTTCTCACCGACAAGCTTCTGGAACGAACAGTTGTCGGCGAATGCGCCCTTGGATCCGAATTCTACAGTTATGGTTAATGCTTTGGACCAGGAAATCAGTACGGCAGAGTCTGATGGAGGCGGACCGACTATCAACGCAACGAAATGGTCAGTGCCGATCTACACTGTTCCGGCTGATCAGCCTACGGTCAAGGTGACTGTAATGCTTGAAAATCCGTGGGCAACGCCCGCCCTCCAGGCCGCGTTTGACGCTGTTCCCCTGCCGTCGAATGCTCAGCCCGCGGCGGGTACCGATAAACATCTTGTGGTGTGGCAGCCGAGCACGAATCGTCTGTGGGAGTTCTGGCGCCTTGAAAACACCTCATCAGGCTGGCAGACAGAATGGGGTGGAGCCATGCAGAACGTGTCCTCCGATTCGGGCGTCTACGGGCCGGAAGCATGGCCCGGAGCAAATTCCGGATGGGGTGGCTCGGCTTCGTCGCTGTCGCTCGCGGGAGGGCTGATCACGCTTGAAGATCTTGAACGGGGTGTGATCAATCACGCACTGAACATCACGGTACCCAACGTGCGTGCGGGTGTTTACTCCTCTCCGGCGCAGCGAGACGACGGCACGTCCACTAGCCCGCTGTCTTTGCCCGAGGGCGCCCATCTGCGATTGGACCCAGACCTCGATCTCGCTGCCTTGCATCTTCCCCGGTTGACACTGATGATCGCCGAAGCGGCACAACGCTACGGACTCTTCGTCCGTTCCCGGGGTGCGAATGTGGCCTTCGAAGGTCAAGATCCGACTCCCACGGGAACAGAACCTTACGGCGGCCCACACGGCTACTACGAAGGAAAAACGCCAGGCCAACTTTTGGCCTCTTTCCCGTGGGAACATCTAGAACTACTCAAGATGGAACTACACAGCGACTCGTAATCGACTTCCAGCAGCACAGGACCGAGGACGATACGTTTCGCCTCGCCGCGGTATAGAGTAGCTAGCGCTTACGATGCGGGCGTCGATTCGGTAGACTCAGGGTCGTGAGCTGGACAGAGTGGATCACGCGACGACCTGTCGAGTCCGAATCGGCGAACTCTGTTAGCACCCGTTGGCGGCTACGTCAACAACTTGGTCGAAGAAGCGTGATCATATCCTCACCATAGAGTCTAAGCAATGCTAACTGGCAGAACTTTACGCAGGACTTTGATAGCGGTCCTATTGTGCGTCCTGCCGGGAGGCTGTGGGAGCGATATTTCGCAGCGGCCAGCCGCTGCCGAGATGTCCGCCAAGCTTGCTGTCAGTCAGACTAAGCCTGCCGCCGATGCGACTCCATTTCGTTTTTTTTCGCCGTCGAGCTTCTGGAATGAGCCTGTGCCTACTAACGCATCGCTCGCTCCTGACTCGGCCGCCATAGTAGGTGTCTTCGTTGAAGAAATAGCCGCCGCAGAGTCTTCCGGAGGGGGTCCGACTATCAACACCACTAGATGGTCGGTCCCGATCTACACGGTGCCGGCAAATGAGCCGACTGTCCGCGTTAGGCTCCTTCATAAGTCGGCTGCGTTGCAAGCGGCGTGGGATGCCGTGCCATTGCCGTCGAATGCTCAGCCCGCGGCGGGTACCGATAAACATCTTGTGGTGTGGCAGCCGAGCACGAATCGTCTGTGGGAGTTCTGGCGCCTCGAAAATACCCCCTCAGGCTGGCAAGCCCAATGGGGTGGAGCAATGGAAAAAGTCTCCTCCAGCTCCGGGGTCTACACTGCAAAGGCCTGGCCCGGTGCTGACTCGATCTGGGGTGGTTCGGCTTCGTCGCTGTCGCTTGCGGGGGGGCTGATCACGCTTGAAGATCTTGAACGGGGCGCGATCAATCACGCGCTGAATCTCACGGTGCCTAACGTTCGTGCTGGTGTCTATGCTTCCCCGGCACAGCGAGACGACGGGACATCTACGAACCCGCTGTCACTGCCCGAGGGTGCTCACCTACGTTTGGATCCTAGTCTTAATCTTACGGGGCTGCACCTTCCTCGGCTGACGCTGATGATCGCGGAAGCGGCTCAGCGCTACGGATTCTTCGTCCGATCCAGAGGTACGAATGTGGCCTTTGAAGGCCAAGATCCGGTCCCCACCGGGACGGAACCCTATGGCGGCCCTAACGGATACTACGAAGGTATGACTCCAAACCAACTCCTTGCCTCCTTCCCCTGGACTCATCTGCAGCTACTCAAGATGGAACTACATCGCAATGGGTCCGGACGCGGGCGTCGCCACGAGAGATCACGGGGTTGAGGGGGTGGCTCGTGCTCCTCTCAGTGTCGGCGGCATCGCCACCGCCAGTGGGACCGAGACTTATTGAACGGCTAATTCGAGTGGTCGCCGTATATCGGAAACTTGTTCATACAACGCAATAACTCGTTTAGCCACTGCAGCGAGAGTCAGATCCTGTACGGCCGCGCGCGCGGCAGTGGTTCGACCATAATCAAATGCAAGCTCCAGTGCCTCGGCAAAACTAGTTGGATCGGGGGCGACCACAAAGCAGCCAGTGACTTCCTTCAAACGCTCGGGGACGTCTCCGACAGGAGTGGCGACGATCGGCAGCGCGGCGGCCATCGCCTCCTTGACGACATTCGGCGAGCCCTCTGAGCGCGACGTGAAAGCAAGTGCGTCGGCGGCCCACATCAGTCTGGGGATCTCCTCCGGACGCGAACCCCACCCGACGTGCAGACGTACTTTTGGCCGCCGCTCCTGAATTCGCTGAACAGCTGCTTGGGCAAGGGAGATGTTCTTTCTCGGGTCCTCCGGATCGCCCAGGAAGAGCACGACCGACTCGTCTCGATCCCAACCCAGGGCATCTCTGGCCTCGGCGCGCGGTCGTGGCGCGAACCGGTCGAGGTTGACTCCGTTGGGTATCACATGGTTGCGTGGGCGGGCAGCCCGTGGCAGAGCCTCCTCCATCTCGCGCGACTTGGTGATCGTACGGGTGCTCATCCGGGCGAGCTGGCGGAAGACCGTCGCCTCGATGTGGCTCTTGAGGGTTGTCTTACCGTTCTCGTCGGGATTGCCGAGCAGATCGCCGCCGACGTATGAGATGATCGAAGGCGCTCGCGTGCTCAGCAGTCCGACGGAGGCGGCCGCCGCGTGTCCGGTATGGATGTGGAACAGGTCATAGCTCTCACGAGCGCGCAATGAGTGGATGCGCCGCATGGCGATGGTGTAAGCGCGGAAGGAGGCGTAACCGCGGATCGACAGCACGTCGATCACGACGCCGAGATCCTCAAGCGATTGTGCCTGCGTGTCAATGAATGTGCCGTAGTGGGGTCGGACGGGGTCTGGCCACATGCTCGTGATGAACAGAACGCGCAGCCAGGGCGCTTGCACCTGTGAGCGATGAAAATAGACGAGGTTCATGGCAGGTCAATCATCTCCTAGCAGGACATCGACCGCCCTCGCCAAGTCGGGCACGTCCAAGCCCAGCCGCAGAGAGGCCATACCCAGCTTCTGACCGGCGATAACGTCGTTGGCCGAGTCGCCGACCATCGCCGAGGCGCGGAGATCGATGTCGGGCCAGCGCTCCTTGGCTTGCAGGAACAGACCGGCATCCGGCTTGCGGCAGGCGCAGGCGTCGATGTGGTGAGGGCAGTAGAAGAAGTCGTCAACATGGGCTCCGGCCCGTAGCTCGAGCAGGTGGTTCAGGTGGGCGTGGATTGCCGTCAGATCCTCGTGTGTCAGTCGGCCGAGCGCGATGCCACGCTGATTTGTGATGACCAGGACTCTGAGGCCAGCGTCGTTGAGCCGGCGGATCGCCGGGGCGACACCGTCGAGGAGGCGCAGTTCGCCGGGATTCTCTATGTACTGTCCCTTGCCCGGAGCCTTGACGTTGATGGTGCCGTCGCGATCCAGGAAGGCGGCTCCGGGATATTTCAGGATGCCGGGCAGAGTTCTCTCTCGACGAACTCGAAGATCGTGTGTCCGACGAGCATATGACCCTCCTGGATGCGCGCCGTATTCGCTCCCACGACCGCGATCGCATGGTCGGCCAGGGCGGCCATCGCGCAGTCGGATCTTCCCACGAGCGCAACCGTGGCGAGGCCAACCTCCGTGGCGGCGCTCATCGCGGCGAGGACGTTCCGTGACGAGCCGCTCGTCGATAAACCGATCAGCACATCGCCCGGCTGCCCGAGGCCGCGCACGCCGCGCACGAACACATCTTCGTAAGAGTAGTCGTTGCCGATTGCCGTCAGCGCGGCGACGTTGTCCGTCAAGGCTATGGCCGGCAGCGCGCGACGATCCAGGCAGAAGCGCCCGATCAGCTCGGCGGCGAGATGCTGTGCGTCGGCTGCGCTGCCACCGTTACCGCAGAGCAGCACCTTGCCGCCGCCGCGCAGAGACTGGACGATCGCGTCTGTCGCACGCTCGATCGCGGCCACGACCTCGTCGTCGAGCAGGCTCTCGCACACGGCGACGGCGTCCTGGACGCTCGCTCGCAACTGCTCGCCGACCGTCGAGAAGCTCAACCCTCGACATAGGACCACGTCCGCAGACCCTGTTGATCGAAGCTGAACTCCGCCTCCTCAAGGCCGATCTCGCGCAGACGTGCGAGCACGCGATGGCGGGTTCCTGGCGGGCAGTAGAACAGCATGAAACCGCCGCCTCCGGCGCCTGTCACCTTGCCGCCGAGGGCGCCGCTGGCGCGAGCCTCGTGATAGGCCTCGTCGATCACGGGCGTGGAGATCCGCGGAGACATCTTCTTCTTGTGCTCCCAAGCGGTCCCCAGCAGCTCGCCGAACTGCGAAAGGCGACCTCGAAGGAGAGCCTCTTTCATGGCTTGCGCCAGCTCCTTTTGCATCCGCAGACCGGCTATTGCGTCCTCGTCGGAGGATTCGTAGCGCGCCGTCTGGTCCTCGATTATGTGGTCTCCCGCACGCGTCGCCCCTGTGAAGCACAGCAGCAGATTGGACTCTAGCTCCAGCACCGTCGTGGGATGGATGCGAAGCGGATTGACGATCACGCGATCGGCATGAAATTCGATGAAGTTGAAGCCGCCGAAGGTGGCGGCATACTGATCCTGCAGCCCTCCCAGCAAGCCGAGATCTTCTCGCTCAACCTGCCATGCGAAGTGCGCGATCTCGTAATCCGTCAGCGAAAGCTTGTGAAAGTCCTGGAGTAGGCCGGTGAGGCTGACGATCAGCGCCGAGGATGCCCCTAGTCCCGAGCCAGGCGGCGCCGCCGTGTGCAGAAATAGATCGATCCCGCGCGGCTCCTCGAGCTGGGCGACACGCCGGATCGCGGCCTTGACGAGATCGAGCTTGCCGTCGTAGTCCACGCTCTCCTCGGCGCCGTATTCGAGCGCCATACCCAGGTCGAGAGACTCCACTTTGATACGGCCGTCCGTGCGCGGCCGCAGCGTGCCGTGCGCGTAGCGGTTGATCGTGGCGCTGAGCACGAGACCGCCCTCGCGTTCGGGAAACGGCGGCACGTCTGTTCCACCGCCGGCAAAGCTGACGCGCAGCGGAGCCTTAGCCCGAAACAGCGGTTGCGCCGATGGTGCGCGCTGCGCCCGTGCCCGGGAGATCGTCATCTGCCCGCCGGTAACATCCATGTGGCGCAAAAGATACCAGAGGACCAGCGCCCACGATAGCCGTCACGCTCAGGAGGTATAGTTGGAATTTGGGCTAGTGTGGCCCGCGAGCCTCTGCGCCAGGCTCCAAATGAGCAACCGCGCTGCAAATGGCGGACCGTAAACCAGGTAGCGCTTGGCCAGCCGCCGCGGCTCCTGCGCCAAGCGATGAACCCACTCGAGTCCGATTGCTTGAACTAACGTTGGTGCTCTCCGCACATCACCGGTTAAAAAACTGAAGCTGACTCCGCAGCTCACGAACCACGCCGAAGGCAATATCGATTTTAGATGAGCGATCAGCCGGTCCTGCTTGGGAAATCCGAGACCGACAAAGACCACATCTGGCTTGGCCTCTGTCAGCAGCTTGATGATCCGCTCCATCTCCTCGGGCGAATGCTCGAACCCAAAGGGTGGGCAATGCCATCCCGAGATCACGAGTCCGGGCGACATGTTGCGGAGCCTTGCACCGGCGGCCTCGGCCGTTCCCTCGTTGCCACCGAGCAGGTACACTGAGCGACCATGAGCTGCCAGTTCGGCACTTAGGGTTGAGATCAGCGAGGATCCAGCGACTCTCCCTGGGAGCGGAGTTCCCCGAAGCCGAGACGCCCATAGTAGCGGCATACCGTCTGCTACTACAAGATCGGCGCCGCTCACCAGCGCTTTAAGCTCCTCGCTGTGTGTAACTTGACGTAGAACGTCGAGATTGACCGGGCAGATCCAGCCGCTACGGTTCGCGTTCAGTGCGCGGGTGACCAGCCGGCATGTTTCCGCTTCAGTAACTCGCGCGAAGTCTAGCCCCATCAGCGTTACGTGCCGGGACGCCTGGGACACCCAAAGCACCCTCCCTGGGTCGTCATCGAGCCCATTACTCAATGTGGTCGGTGGCATCGCGGTCAGTTCCCCAGGGTGACGCTGTACTGGGTGGCCCGTTGATTGTAGCCGTTGAGACTGGCGTCCGCAGTGCTTATCATTGGATAGTGGACTACGTGGCGGCATTGCCCGAACCGTCCCGCTAGGATCCGGTCGCATGTCTATGCGTCTTACCACCCAGCGTCCAGAGCCAACGCGAGCACTCGTCACAGGATGCGCTGGATTCATCGGCTCCCATCTCACGGAGTCGCTTCTTCGTGAGGGAATCTCCGTTGTGGGCGTGGATTGCTTCAATGCGAACTACGGGCGGGCGCAAAAGCTCGACAATCTTCATCACGCGCTCGATTGGAAGGCATTCCAATTCGTACCATTGGATTTAGCGTCCGGGGATTTGGTGGATCTCGTCCGTGAAGTGGATGTCGTGTTCCATCTCGCAGCGGAGCCAGGGGTACGTTCCAGCTGGGGAACGCGCTTTCAGCGCTATGTCACCAACAACATCTTGGCCACCCAGCAACTGTTACGGGCGTTGGAGGAGGTACCGGGACGGCGGCTGGTCTATGCCTCCTCGTCTTCGATCTATGGACAGGCCGAGTCGCTCCCAACCAGTGAGAACACGCCGCCAGCTCCGCGGTCGCCATACGGCCTGACTAAGCTAAGCGGTGAGCATCTCTGCAACGTCTACCACGCCAATCACGGGCTTGAGGTTGCATCCCTGCGATACTTCACTGTCTTTGGACCTCGGCAGCGGCCTGACATGGCATTCAACATCTTCTGTCGCGCTGCTCTGAACGACGATGAGATACACGTTTACGGAGACGGACAGCAGACCCGTGACTTCACTTTTGTGGCCGATGTCGTGGCTGCTACCCGCGCGGCCGCGACGGCGTCTATTGATTCCGGTGGTGCGTATAATATTGGGGGCGGACTTCGAGGCTCACTGCGAGACATACTCAGCACCATCGAAGAGCTGGCAGGCAGACCACTAAAGCTTACCTTTGAAGAAGAGATGCCCGGCGACGTCCGAGATACAGGGGCTGAGACGTCAAAGGCTCGCAGCGATCTTGGGTTTGCTCCTGCGACGTCGCTCCAAGACGGCATCGCCGCGGAGTTCGAGTGGCTCAAGCGGCAAATCACGACAGGGAACTAGGTCTCCCTGCATATGTTGGTTACAAGGAAAGCGCTTGTCGGACAGATCTGAAAGCGTCGCGACAGGGCAAAGGATCATACCTCGCATGGATGCTGAGATTAGGGCGGGCAAACTGACGAAGTCCAAGAAGTTTATTGTCGTGGCCTGGTCTGGGGCTGTCCCTATTCACCTTTCTCCGCGCGGTCAGCGCACTCTACATCTAATGAATGCACTACAGGCCTATGGGCACGTTGAAAGGGTAGGCGGAGGCAGCGTGCCTCAGTGGCTCGCCGGCAGCAGTGAGCGAACGACATCATCATGGTATCGGCAGCTTGCGCGTCGCCTAGTGTACAGCGTACTTATTGATAAGTATGAGGTTTCGGTGTGGCGTGATCTGCATGCTTGGCGCCCGTCGGGGAACGTGGCGGTATTGGTTGCATATCCTTGCTCTCACCTGTCGGTCGCTGCTTGTAAGTTGGCTCACAGTGGTATCCCATACATAGTTGACATTGGGGATCCTTGGATCCTTACTAATCCAAGCCCAGAGGGCGGGTGGCTGAGAAAGTGGCGCGCAAGGCGTCAAGAGCGGAAGTTGTGGAGTAAAGCGACCGGGGCAATTGTTACGACACAAGCACAGGGCGATGCCCTGAAACGCCTTTTCCCCCATCTGCGAGTTCTCGTCCGCCCCAATGGCTATAGTTCGACCAACGATCAGGGGGACAGACCGACAGATATCACGCGGGGATCCGAAACTAATGAACTGCACTTAGTCCATTATGGAAGTCTGTACGGTGAGAGGGTCGATTTCGAGAAGATCTTTCAACGCCTAGCCGCGAGTGGTCTATGGCAGAAAATTACACTGCATCAGTATGGGTCAGATTGGGAAGGTGCTCTTGAGTCAATTTCAGATACGATAGAGGTTGACCATAGATCACCGATCTCGTGGGCAGAGGTGCTTGCTGGTGCCCATGCCTTCGACGCAGCAATTGTTATCGGCTGGCGAAATGCGGCACAGATGCCTAGTAAGACTGTGCAATACCTTACTCTCCCTATTCCCAGAATAGCCATGGTAAACGCAGGCAACAAGGATGCTTTAGCCACGTATGTCACGGATAAGCCGAGCTGGGTTACGGTAGATGATCAGGACCACCGTGCGTCCGAGATCGTCGCTACACATATATCAAACGCCTGGAGTAGTATTGATCTACAGGCCCCTGAGTCCGAGTCGTGGGAGTCAGTTGAGAGGGTATTGGGAGACTTTGTCGTCGATATAGTCACGACATAGTCCTGAGGCTGCTGATGTCTCTCCCAAACCAGTTCTACGGCAGGTTAGGTGACTCGCCCTTATAGGCGTGAATGTGAATGCGGGCAGTGTCCGCCCACCCGTGGGTATGTGCAACCGCTAACGCAGCCTCTTGCCGTACATCGTAAGGAACCCCAAGTGCTTCATCAAGGACCTCAAGCGGTGACGTCTCCCAGGCAAATAGGGCAGGTCTTCCGACAAATTCGTCTGTGCCTTGTCGAGGCGCAAGAACCGCAAGCCCTAACGAAAAGGCGAGCAGGAGGGCTCCACTAGAGAATATCTCTGAATAGTTGAAAATCACGAGATCGGCCAGCGTGTAGATCTCTGCGACCTCGGACTCAGGAATAAAGCGATCCAAGAGCACAATGCGATTACTGGCAGATGCCATCCTTCTTAGCTCTCGCGTAACGCCAAGATCCTTTGGAGCGCCGGCAATAATAAGACGTGTAGAGGGCTCCGCACGCACCTCGAAATCGCGTACCAACTCTAAGAGTCGCTTGTACGCGCGAATTTGACCGAATGCGAGAAGTACACGGTCTGACTCATCAAATCCGTACCGATCACGTAGCGCTTCCCGATCAAAGCTGGGCGGACTGTAGACACCTAGGTAGTTTCCATGACGCGCCAGATACATAGGCCCGATTCGACCCAGGCGCTCGCGAACCAGTTGAGCTGCATGAGGAGTATGCACGATAACGGCGTCCGCTTCCTGTGCAAGCCACCGATACAGATCAATCTGCACGGCGAGTGTGTCTGGATTGTGCGGTCGGATGTTATGGGCTGTCCACACGATCCTGACCCTGCGAGCTCGAAGCACACGCACACTGTTACGGAGCGCTGCTGCAGCGGCCATCACATGGACCTTATGAGTGAGGCCAGCTCCCGATCCAACCATAATGTACTCTGGCCAGTGGATGTGCAGAGCGTCGTATCGCTGATCCTCCGACAAGAGCTTCCACGGCCGCAAGTCAGCTGCCTGCACTGATATACCCTGAGCCCGCAACGCCGCGTATAAAAGGGAGATATAAGGATTATCGCCGAGGTCAATTGGCGATGCCCCGACATTGATCACGTGTGCTCCTTTTTCTCGGGCACGTCAAACATAGCCATCCCTATTTCGGTTCACTGCTTTATCCCACCGTAATTTCATTGGCCTGCACTGTGTCTCCTTCCTATTGTAGACGCGACATCGAGCCCGTAAGGCGTTGCTGGGCATCGCGTGCCCGGTCGCGCATACGATGGGCCGGATTGCCAACGTAGATCCCAAACTCGCCCAGGTGGCCGTGGGCGACGGAACTACCACCGACGACACAACCATCACTAACGTGTGTGCCAGGTAACAGGGTGGCGCCGGTTCCCAGCCATGTTCGATTGCCAATCACGACCTGCCGCTCGCGGTACTCCCGGGTTGGGCTATCAGGATCGTGATCGGCCGTTAGGATGCGACATTCAGGTGATATAGCGACGTCGTCTCCAATCACAATGCCGCCACGAAGGTCAAGCTGAGTGTGGCGATGGATGAATACTCTCGATCCGATAGTGATTCCTCGAATCTGTTGAAGCCGAACCCTACGGCCGATGTGGACATCTTCGCCCATAGGCCAGCGAAGAACATTTCTAACAAATACATTGCGCAGACGACGAGAGGGCAGGCTCAAAACAAAGTTAGCTACGAACTCCGTGAGAACCGAGGAACGTAGAGACCGCATAGCACGAAGCCTACCATTCATCCTCGACAAGGGTGTCAAGGCCGCAGTTCGTGAGCGACACGCATCCTCGTCGAATAGAATGAGACTCGGCATCGGCGTAGAGACCCCACCCTGGGAAGACATCCTGCCTCTCGCTGTAAATGGTAAGGTCCGATCTAAATGGACGCCCTCGGAAAAATCGGCCGTAGACTCGTTGCGGCCAGTAGTTGACGTCAGCAGGCAGAATGGATCTCGGCTGGCCTCCTGCATCTGGACCTAGGCGCACATCTAGCTATCGGGTCGAGGGTCGGCACTCGCGTGCATCTTGGCCAGTATGCGGTGATCAACGGTCCCGCTGTCTTTAAGGGTCCCGGCCACGTGGAGATCGGCGCTTATTGTGCGGTAGGAGATGAGTTCCGGGTCATTACCGCCGCGCATCGCACCGACTATCCCAACATTCAAATCGGCCTGCATCGGCGTAACGACTTTGTGGAGATCCAAGAGCACTCTGACGTGACCATCGGGGCGGCCTGCTGGGTTGGTGATCGGGTGACCGTGTTGCCGGGTGCGACCGTCGGTGTTGGAGCGGTCTTGGCGGCAGGCACCGTTGTCCGGGGAGTCGTCGAGCCATACACGATTGTGGGCGGTGTCCCAGCGAGACAGCTAAAGGAACGCTGTTCGCGAGCGGTGGCGGCAGCCTTGACCGAGTTGGAGTGGTGGAACTGGTCTCTAGACCGTATTGCTCGCAACCAGGCATTCTTTGAGGCGCCGATCGCAGAGATCTCAGCTGAAGATCTCGTTAAGCTTGTGCACTAAGCGCCGCAGTAACGAATAACGAGTAGCGGCTTTAGTTTGCCCCGTTGTACTGTTTGTCATTCGTGCTTTTGATGTCGGCTAAAACTACTTTCATGGGTGGAGGTAGGGCGTGAGACATACCAACTATTGTGTATTCCAAAGATCAAAAGGAAAGGCGCCAAGGAGCTGGTTCGCATCGAAGACAGGCCCTTGTTGGCCGCCCATGCGGACGGCTTCCTCGACAGAGTGGGCGACCTCCACGCCCGAGCGTCCAGTGCCAAGATAGTAGTCCTCGTACTTTAGGGGGTCCTCAATGGCGGAGGAGATAAGGCGGGCGGGGATACTCAGTGACTCTGCGACCACGATGGCGTGCAGGGAAGAGCCGACGACAAGCTCACTCTGAGCAATGCGCCGGAGGCAGACGTCAACGGGGGAGCGCGGATCGAGGAGCGTGGGAGATGGCTCGTACGCCGGAAAATCATTGAAGTTGGGGACGACTGTCAATGGATACCGCTTTGATTGTGCGTAGCCTACTAGCTCGGGGGCAACGAGAGGCAACAGCAGGACGGGGTCCCCAAAGACCGCCGGCGCGTCCACGCCGCGGCTGAAGAGAAAGTCGCGAGTGCGAGGACCCCGCACGGCTCTCACGTCCAGCGTGTGGAAAACATAGTCGATGTCTGGTCTCTTCCCGTTGACGCCGGTACCCCAGATGACGTCGTGGTCGCGGGCGAAGTGCAGTACGGAGCCTACGGACAGCAATCTGCGGTCGCCAAGAGCCGTTTGGGGGTCAACTCGATTCATCGCCAAGATGCGCGCGACGATGAGCGGGCCGAGCAGGTCGCCGAAGTTGTTTATGCGACGGCCTATTTCTATCGGTAGCCGCCTTGTCAGCGAACGGGGCAGACGGGACCGGCGCGGGTTCCATCTGAATACTTCGACCTGAGGCATGGAGTCAGGAAGATCTCTTGTTGTCGACGGGCGTTGGCTGCAAGTTGGCATCGCCCGCGACGTCACGGTGCGAGGAGGACGAGGATACCCATTCTCGGGTCCAGTGACGTTGCCGCCTGAACCGCCTCGGGAATCTGGGACCGTCATTACGCACCGAGGAGTCCAGATAACAGGTCCTGAGATCCCGCCATCAGCACCAGACAGCGCCCAACGTTATCGCCAGGCACGACAGGCTTCGGTAGTCTCCGGCGAACATGCTAGCAATGCACATTCGCCGACGGTGCCGAGAACTTAGCATCTGCTCTCAGCCTGAGACTCGCGTCAACTATATCAACAGCCCGCGGCGGCTTGTCGGCGGCGTGTCCGGTGCTCCAAGTGTCGCCATGGGCCTGGTCGCCTCGGACACATGCATGCGACTACCGGCGTCTGCCCGCCTCGTGTCACGCAGATGACGACGGCCCGCACGTTTAGAGCGACAGCCGCGTACACGTTCGGCAACGTGATCCAGCGGGGAATGTCCTTCATACTGCTTCCCTTCTTTACGCGAGCTCTCACTCCAGCCCAATACGGTCAAGTCTCGATAGCGTTCTCGATTACAGCGGTGGCTTCCGTGCTCATGGCATTCGGACTGGAACTAACGCTTTATAGAACGTTCTTTCAGCTGTCAGACGATCCACAGGCGCAGCGACGGTACGTTCATACGGCTTGGACGTTCCTAATCGTGGTTCCTGTAGCGATGGCGGTAGCTGGGACGCTTGTCTCGATCCCGCTGCTCGAGGGATCGGGGCTTGTTTCACCGCTCATCATGTCCCTGGCACTTGCGGCTGCCGCGTTCAACGTGGCTGCCACTAGGGTCCCGTACGCCGTGCTCAGATCTCAGCAGCGTCTGCGCGGCTTCATGGTGATCAATATCGGTTTTGCTGTTGTCACGGCACTGGCCTCGGCGCTGGCCGTCCTGATCTTACATTCCGGTGTCATTGGCTGGTTGGTCGCGGTAGCGGTGGCCAATGTGATCGAGCTTGGTCTTGCCATGTGGGTAGTCCCGTTTCGCTGGCGTGAGGATTTTGACCGCCCCCGACTGATGGAGTCGATTCGGCTGGGCCTTCCGCTTGTTCCTCATTATGTGGCTCAGTGGTCACTCCAGCTGGCCGATCGCCTGCTCCTAGCTACACTCGTCTCCAGCTCCGTGCTGGGAGTCTATTCGCTTGGGGCTAACCTCGCGGCGCCGATCATGGTGCTTGTGTCCAGCGTTAGCCAAGCCCTCCTGCCGAGCTACGCACGAGCATCCAAAGAGCATGGCGGAATGCGTGAGCTGTCTCACACTGTAGTGCTTCAGGTGGGTGTCGTAGGACTCGTCACGGTCGCCGGTGCGCTTCTAGCGCCGCCGACAGTCCATCTGCTTACCCCAGCGACGTATGGCGGAGCCGCTGATATCGCGCCGTGGATCGTGCTCGGGTACGGATTCCTTGGTCTCTATGCGATTCCAATGGCTCTCGCTGGATTAACCGTGGGTAAGACGAAGCGAATCTGGATTATTACCGTCGTTGCGGCCTTGACCAACCTGGGGCTGATCTGGTGGCTCGTGCCTGATTTTGGCGTGGAATCCGCAGCGATTGCATCGGCCGTCGGATATGCGGTGCTCCTCGCCGGGGTGTCCGCATACGCGCACAGAGCAGGTAACCCAGCACGGATTCCATGGCGTAGCATAGGAGCGGTGCTGCTCGCATGCACTGCCACCTACGTTCTTGCTATCGCTACGACATCGGCTTACACTATCGTTGGTGGCGTAATGCGGTTGGTATGGTGCGGTGCGGCGATGGCGGTAGTAGCAGTTATCATCGCCGGTTCGCCCGGTCGTCTTGTGCGACGAGTAGGACTTAGCCGCGCGGGCTAACTTGCAGGGGCGATGCTCTCCTAGCGTCCAAGCGACGAGCTGGCGAGATTAGGATCGCCGCCACGATAAGTGCGGCTGCGTATGCAGCAGGTGTGTATAGGAGGGTATTGGCCGCAATGCTGTTGACCAGCAGGCCGAGCACGATGGCTATACCAAGGGTCGCTGAATTACACGCGCCGGGAACCCGACGTTGTCGGGCAAGTCGGCGGAGCAAAAATATGATCGCTGTTATCAGAGATGCTAAGCCAAAGATACCGGTCTCAACTAGATATCGGAGAGGTTCACTGTGGGGTACAACCCCGGCTGAGCGGTTATTTTCATTGCCTTCACTCGTGATCGTCGTGCCCAAGCCTTGTCCAAATAGCGGCGAATCTTCCCACTTTGGGATCAGTGTTCCCCACTTATAAAATCGCCAACCGAGCGATGTATGGCTTCCGGACCCGCTTAAACCGGTGGAGGACTCGCTCGCGATGCGTTCTGCGCCGAGCGGTGTTGCGAGGAATGTGACGATAATGAGACCGGCTACTGCGCAGGAGCCGAGCTTGAGTCGAAGGGAGCCGGGTCTCAGCAAACCAAACGTAATGAGCATCACGAGGAGACATATCAGTCCACCGAGACTGAACGTCGATATGGTGGCAACCGCATAGAGTACGACGAAGATCGCATCTGCACGTCGGTGGCCGTTGTCGATAAACCGCCATACCGACGCCATCGTTGTGACAGCAAAGAAGACGGCGGCACTGTTTGGCTGTGCGAATGTCCCGTTAGCCCGCATCTCTCCGCCCACTAGTTGACCCCCGTGGGTTGCGAGCTGGTATATGGCCACAACGGCAGCGGCTATCCCCGCCAGCTGTACAATGCGCGCGATTAGGGAGACATTTAGAGTTCCGCGCGAGTTGAATACGATGATTAGGAGCGCAATGATTGACGCCTCGCGCACCCCCTCACGGATTGCTACCGTGGATGCTCCACTGGTCTTGACTGCGATTCCCGTCCAAATGCATAGCCAGAGTGTCGCCAGGATTGCTGGTCCCACTGCTCGACGACGATGGAGCAGCAGTCCGATCGCCACCAAGATGTAAAGCCCGGCTATCGCCGCCGAGAGGCTGACGGACGATGAGTGGCGGCTGTTTGACGCGGCAAGATCATCCGTGAGCACGCGGATGAGCAACAGCATGCTCAGAACAGGGATCAGGGGGAGGTCGGGCGCAACAGCCACAAGGAGCAGGCAGAGCAAGGGCACGGCCCACAGGTCGGACTGGGCCACCGCCACCCCCTGGGCCACAAGGACGAGCAGCAAGAGCGCGAGCCACAGGGCGGATCGACGATCGAAGCGGCGGACGGCAAACCTGCTCGCCACTCTCTCCGCGGTCCGATGCCATGGGGAGCGTGTGCCAGCGTGAGACGGCCACACGCTCATCGGAGCACCTCACTCATTCCTTGGTGGGGCATCAGCAGAAGACCTTCTGTAGGATAGCTGGCTTGTTAGCGAACAGGTGCGCAGCCCGGAGCCCGCAGGCGCAAGGACGCGCAGCGATTTGAGAGGATACACGCACTGTGCAGCAGGGTTCCGACGGGATTGATCTCGAACAGGCTTTGCGAGTCCTGCGTCGTCGCGGGCCGCTGATCGCGCTGTGCGTGGTGGTGGTTGCGGGCGCCGCCTACTTGTACTCCAAGCACGAGACCAAGAAGTACACGGCCACCGCGTCGCTGGCCTTCAGCTCCAATCCGCTCAGTGAGCAGATCGCTGGATTCCAGACTCCCACCGGCAACGCGCTGGTGCAGCAGGCGAGCAACCTCGAACTCGTACGGCTTGGGGACATGGCTGCCAAGACCGGGGAGATGCTGGGCCACGGGCTGACAGCGGGTAAGGTCGCTCAGAGCCTGCAGATATCGGGAGCGGGAGAATCGGGTGTGGTTGACGTCTCCGCTACCGCGACCTCTCCTGTGCTTGCCGCCGCGATTGCGAACACGTACGTCAACCAGTTCGTCAAGGAGCAGCAGAGCGCCAACCGGCAGTCACTGCAGTCTGCACTCGCAATCGTGAACGAACAGCTGGCCAAGCTTTCCCCGAGGCAGAGGCTCGGTGAGGATGGGCTGAACCTCCAAAACCGCGCGCAGACGCTTCGTATCCTCTCGCGTCTGAAATACGGCAACGTCCAGATCGCCCAGGAAGCATTGGTCCCGACCAGTCCTTCCTCGCCAAAGACATCGAGGAACACGGCCCTCGGCCTGCTGCTTGGCTTGCTCATCGGTCTCGGGCTCGCATTCGTGCTCGAGCGCTTGGACCGCCGGATCAAGGGTCCCGAGGACATGGAGGAGATCTATCGCGTACCCCTGCTCGGGGTGGTGCCCGACAGCTCGGCGCTGGCCCGTTCAGGGCGTCCCGGTGGCGGTGGCGCAGGAAGAGCCCTACCACCCGTCGACGCCGAGGCCTTCAACCTGATTCGCGCCCACCTGCGCTTCTTCAACGTGGATCACGACCTGCACACGGTTGTGATCGCGTCGGCCTCGCCGGGCGATGGCAAGACCACGGTCGCCCGGCACCTTGCTGAAGCGGCCGCGAGGACGGGGTCACGGGTGCTGCTACTGGAGGCTGATCTCAGGCAGCCAGCGCTTGCCCAGCAATTTGATATCCGTCCGGGGTTGGGCTTGACTGACGTGTTGATCGGTTCTCTTCCTCTCGGGGAGGCGGTGCAGCAGATCGACCTGGAGACGCCGCATGGCGAGGGGTCCTCGGGGCGAACGCTGGACGTGCTGACCTCTGGAACCACGGCGCCCAACCCGGTTGAGTTGACTGAGAGCTACGCGATGGGAGATCTGCTGGAGCAGGCGAAGCCCGCGTATGACCTCGTCGTCATCGACACGCCGCCGCTGACCGCCGTTTCGGATGCGTTCCCGCTGTTGACCAAGGTCGATGGTGTCGTGATCGTGGGTTGGGTTGCGCGCAGCCGGC
Source organism: uncultured Solirubrobacterales bacterium (assembly GCA_963774785.1). Lineage (GTDB taxonomy): Bacteria > Actinomycetota > Thermoleophilia > Solirubrobacterales > Solirubrobacteraceae > Palsa-744. The sequence goes on from CAVZGH010000001.1 coordinate 1,011,133, forward strand.
GTGATGCCGCGGAGCGCTTGCACCAGATCCTGAACGGCAGCGGCGCGCCGGTGCTGGGCGTGATCGCGAACGGCGCGAAGTCGGGCGGTACCTATGCCTACGCGTACGCCAACGACGACAAGTCGTCTTCTGGCATCGTGTCGGACGACGACCACGCCTCCTCGTCGGAGGAGTTCGTCCCGACCTCGAAGGGCCACCGCTAACAAGCACCAGCGATCCGGCCGCCGATGGGTGGTCGACTACGACTGGGCTTGGTATCAGCGCCTAAACGTCTACACGCTGGGCGGATCGGTCCGCTACGGGGTGCGCATGCCTCGCGATGAAGGATGTCGGAGAGCCGTGTGCGGGAGAACCGCACGCACGGTTCGATGCGGCAGCGGGAGGCGCCACGGGACAGTCGGCCAAGACCGCACGGCCTACTGACACCTCCCGCCGACCCTACATGATCTATCCGAAGCCTCCAGACCGTCCTCAGTTCGTCGGCGCTCAGCGCCGGGTTCCGTGCTGCCTGGCCTGGGGCGAGTCAAACGAGAGTATTCTTGCACCGTCCCGAGACTTCCTGTCGCGGGTGCGCTATGCTGTCGCTACTCTTCCTCGTCGCCCCTCGTGGGGCTGGCGGGGTTTCCTGCTTTGAGGTCGCATTTCCGAAGTGCGCCAGGTACGGGCATGCACCGCCGAGCAGGCTACAGGCCCGGGTTTTGAAATGCGACGGGTCGCCGTTTTCATCGATTGGCAGAACGCCTATCAGCAGGCACGGGTGGCGTTTGGGCTCGTTGGGTCTGGTCACGAAGGACAGTTCAGTCCGCTGCGGTTGTGGCAACCGGGAATTGTGCCACGGGCTGTGGCACTTTCTCTTCGGTTGGCCGCGCAGTCGTATCAGCGCTGTAGGATCACTTCGGCTGCACAGAAAGAGCAGAACTTTGCCTGGCCACTCGCGCGGTCCAGTGAGTCGGCCGTCAGTGCCGCTGCTCCAGTGGCGACGAACCGGGAGATCGCGAACGTTTCGGTTTTGGTGACGCCCGCGAGATAGAAGCCCGCGGGCGGACTCGTTGGCACGACCGGGGCTTCGGGTGAGCCGACCGTGCGTAGGTGGCGCAGGGCGACGAAATCCACTTCGCGGGTCGCGGGGACTTGGCCGGATACCCCGCTCAGGGGGCCCATGTAGATAGAAAGCGGAAGCGCGGCGAACTGCTCGGCGACGATTATGCGAGCGGTCTTCGGCTTCGCCAGTGCCTGGGCGACGCCTCGCCAGTTGTCCCGCCGGTAGGCCGGTATCAGGTTGGCCGCAGCGATCATCGCCAGACAGATCGTGCACAATGCCACTCCGAGCAGCGCGCCACTGCGCCGCGCACGCTCAGCCCCCAGGCCGGCGGCTATGACCACCGCGAACGGGACCCACGTGGCGAGCACGTTGCGCCCATCGTAGACATCAACCAGGTGCGTGACCGCCAGCAGCAAGGGCAGGACGATCGCGACGATCGCGACGATCGCGGCATCCCACGCTCCCCTTCGCTCGCGCTCGTTTCCCCGCCGTAGCACAAGGACGACGGCGCTGGCGACGAGCAGTACCGCGAGCACTGTCACGAACAGCACCAGTGGGCCGTATATCCCGGCGGTGAACAGCTTCACGCTTTCTGTGATCCGCCCGCGCAGCGACAATTCTTCGATCCAGGTCGTCTTGTTGTCTGTACGCTGGCTCGCGGCCAGCGGCACCAGCGCCAGCCCCACGAGCACGACGGCGCCGGCCGGCGCCCACACGCGCCGCCAACCCAGGCGCCTTGCCAAGACAACAGCCTCGGGTATGAACAGGAACGCGGCGAAGTAGTGCGTCAGCACCGCGAGGATCGACAGGCCTGCCCACAGCGCCAGGTGCCGACGCCCAGGGTCTTGCAGCGAACGCTGCCATGCTGCGAACGCTGCCGCGCTGAACAGGACCATCAGGGCGTAGGCGCGTGCCTCCTGCGAGTAGAAGTACATCGCCGGACTGACGGTCGCCAGTGTCGCCGCCCAGACCCCGATTCGCGGCGACAGCTGCCGTCCCGCCAAGTACATGACCGGGATCGTCAAGGTCCCGATGAGCGCGGAGAAGGAGCGAAAGGCGAGCGGTCCAGCGCCAAAGACCTTCGTCCACGCCCACACGAGGATGTAGTAGAAGGGCGGCGCCGACTCGCTTTTCGCGAGATGCGAGAGCATCCCGGAGAACCCGCGGTGCACGAGGATCAATGTCGCCGACTCGTCGAGCTCCAGGCTCGAGACGTTCAGTGTTGCAAACCGCAGTACGCCCCCGAGCACCGTGAGCGCCAGGACCAGCTCGATCGCACTCGGCCGTCGCCAGACCGCCTGCCGGCGAGCCAGGTCGCCCGCCGACTCACGGCGTGCTGTGATGGCGGAGGGCGTACTTATTGCGAAGCGGGCGCCCACCCGATAAGTATCTCTAATCACTCGGGATGATGTCGCCGCTCCGCGCCGAGCTGAGCAGAAGAAGGACGTGCCCGGATGCGTTGTCTCAGTCAACGGCACGCTGAGTGCTGCCTATACCAAGAGTAACCTGGACATTTCGATGAGGGCAGCCAGGATATCGTGACATTTGCAACGGAGATATTCTTGACTATGGTGGCGCCCGCGAGTGCTGTTACAGAGAAGGGAAAGATCATGCGCCGGACGGGCGCGGTGTCGATTCTCTGCATGTTCCTGCTGCTCGCGACAGCAGGCCAGGCATCCGCATCGGAAGAAATGTTCGGGTCGAGCCTGACCAACTCGGGCGGGGACCTGCGCACGGGGTGGTACCCGAACCAGTCGGCGCTCTCGCCGGAACTGGTCGGCGGTGGCACGTTCGGCCGGCTGTGGACGACGCCGGTTGCAGGCCAGGTGTATGCGCAGCCACTGCTGGACGACAACACGCTGTTCGTGGCGACCGAGGAAAACAACCTCTACGGCCTGAACCCGGCCACCGGTGCGCAGGAATGGACCGACAACCTCGGCGAACCGTGGCACCCGGCCGAAATCAGCTGCGCTGACCTCGCCCCAAACGTCGGCGTGACCTCGACGCCCGTGATCGACCACGAAACGAACATCGCGTATTTGACTTACAAGACCTACCGCGAAAAGGAAAAGGAACCGGAGTGGTTCATGGACGCGGTCAGCGTGTCAACCGGCGCGCAGGAGCCCGGCTTTCCGGTCCTGCTGAGCGGCACCGCCTGGAATGCACCAGCACAGGAATTTCATCCAAAGACCGAGCTGCAGCGTCCGGGGCTGCTGCTGATGGAAGGCGTCGTCTACGCCGCCTTCGGCTCCGACTGCGATACCGAGCCATGGCAGGGCTGGGTGTTCGGCGTCTCGACCGCGGGCACGGTCAAGGCGCGCTGGGTCGCGGATGAGACCTACAGCGGCGCCGGTATCTGGCAGTCGGGCGCGGGCCTCACCTCCGACGGCCTGGGCAGGATCCTGCTGAGCACCGGCAACGGCGGCGCTCCGACGGGGACGATACCCGGGGACACTCCCCCGCCCGATCTCGGCGAGTCGATCGTGCAGCTGGACGTCCACCCCGACGGTGAGCTCAAGGCGGAAGACTTCTTCGCCCCGTATAACGCCAAGACACTGGATGAATGGGACGCCGATTTCGCCTCCGGTGGCGTGACCGGTCTGCCCGAAGAACTCTTCGGCACGCCGGCCATACCGCATCTCGCGGTGGCGGTCGGCAAGGACGGCTACGTCTACCTGCTCAACCGCGACAATCTCGGCGGGATCGGCGAGGGATCCTCGGGCTCTGACGACGTCGTCCAGAGGGTAGGACCTTACGGCGGCGTCTGGTCGCGGCCGGGTGTGTGGCCCGGTGAAGGCGGCTGGGTCTATATCCCGACCGCCTCGGACGGCACGAGCGCGGGGGGCACCTCCGGCAACCTGCGCGTCTACCAGTACGGCCTCTCCGGCGCCGGCACGCCGACGCTCTCGCTCCAGGGTACCTCCTCCGAAGCGTTCGGGTTCTCCTCCAGCGCGCCCATCATCACTTCCGACGAAACCGTGCCGGGCTCCGCGCTCGTGTGGATCGTGTGGGCGCCGAACGGCACCGGCGAAGGGGCTCAGCTGCGCGCGTACGACCCGATCCCGGTGAACGGCGAACCGGTGATGCTGTGGAGCGCGCCGATCGGCACCTCGGCGAAGTTCGCGACGCCCGGCGTGGGGGAGGGGCGAATGTACGTGGGCACCCGCGACGGCCACGTGATCGCGTTCGGTTCACCCGTGACCCCGATCCTGACCGGCTCCCCAACCGCGTTTGGCGCGACGACGATCGGGGAAACCTCCGAAAAGAAGCTGAAGCTGACGGCGACCGAACCGCTCACGTTGTCGAAGCTCGAATCGAGCTCTTCCCAGTTCACGCTCGGCACGCCCTCCTCGCCGCTGCCGGCGACGCTGACGACCGGTCAGACGATCGAAGTGCCGATCGCCTTCTCGCCGACCGCATCGGGGCCGATCGGCGGGATGCTGACCGCGACCACGAGCACCGGTAAGACGGCGAGCTTCGGGCTCGCCGGGACCGGCCAAGTGGCGGCCGCGAAGCTCGAAGTATCGCCGCCGGTCTTGACCTTCGAAGGGACCGCCGTCGGCGAACACGCGTCCGCGGGCGCGACGTTCCGGAATGTTGGCGGCCTACCGCTGACGATCGACGGGGTGCATCTGCCCTCCGCGCCGTTTGTCGCCGAAGGCCCGCCCGAAGTCGGTAAGAGGATCGAACCCGGCCACTCGATCACGGTCACGATCACCTTCAACCCGGCGGCGACGGGGGACTTCAACGATCAAATCGGCCTGGAAACGAACGGCGGCAACGAAGCGATCGCTCTATCCGGCGCCGCCGGCCTGCCCGGAGCGCTGAAGATCAGCAGCGAAGCGATCGAATACGGCCAGGTGCACCTCGGCTCCAGCGAGGAAAAGAGCTTCACGATCACGAACACGGGCGGCACCGCCGTGCCTCTCACGAGATCCAAGCCGCCGATCGGAGGCGCCTTCGAAGCGACGACGTTGCTGCCTGAGGGCACCACGATCAAGGCGGGCGAAAGCCTGACCGAGACCGTCAGGTTCAGGCCCACCGCCCCTGGGCCGACGAGCGACGTGTGGTCGATCAACGGCGAGGACGCGACCGGGCGCCACGAAGTCACGTTCAACGGCGAAGGCATCGTCCCCGAATCCGAACACCCCGCGGACAAAACGCTCGTCCCGTCGCTCCCCGGAAGTCTCGGCACAGGATCGCCCCTTCCGGAAACCAAGACGCCGCGCTTTCTCGGCGCCCAGCTGGCGAGTACAGCTTTCACGACCAGCGCCTCGGGCACGATCGGCGTCGAGGTGAGCTGCCCGGCCGGGGAGAGCAGTTGCACCGGTACGATCACGCTGCGAACGCTCATCGCCGCCCGAGCCGCGGGCGCTCACGCCAAGAAGCCGAAGCTCACCAGCCTGACCCTTGCCGAGGGCTCGTTCACGGTCACCGGGGGACGAGCGAGCACCGTCAGTCTGCGCCTTTCGAGCAAGGGGCGCGCGCTGCTGGCACGTACACACGTACTGCGGGCGCAGGTGACGGTTGCTTCCCACGATCCGGCGGGCGCAACGTATACAGCGCAGGCCAACGTCACGATCCGCGCGCCGAAGAAGACACGATACCGGAGACCGTGATGCCGGCAGTGGGGTGATGTCGCGCACGCCAACAACTCGTGGCCGGTCTTCGAATGCCGCGTCAGATCATCGGCGCTGTCATAGATGATCCGCAAATAGCGGGGTCCGCGTCGGTTTCGCGCGCATCTGGCCGCGTGACCAGGCAAGATGCTCGTCACATCCGTCGCAATCATGCTCGTCGCAGCCCTCACCATCTGGCTTCTCCTCCTGCTCGTCGCGGTCGCCTTCTGTCGCGCGGCGGCCGGTGCCGACCGCCGCCAGGCGGCGGGAGTTCGCTACCCGTCACGGTCGGATGGAATCGCGAGCGGGGGCGGGGTTACCCACGAGCGGGGGTATCGCTCCAGCGGCCCTCACGCCAGACCTCACCAAACCTCACGACACTCGCGGCAACCTCGCGCTAGTATCCGCGCCCGAAACGGGTAGGCGTCCGGGAAAGCGCGCCGACCTACGGAGACGTCGATGCGCGTCACGGCCCATAGGACAGGGATGCGCCGAAGGGGGACATAGCGTGCCAACCCAAGCCGGTTCTCTGCAGATCTCAATCGCTCGCCGCGCGGGCCTGGCCCTAGCCGCCCTCCTCGCGGCCCTCGCCCTCGTGGCGACCTGGTCCCCCACAGCCGCTCACGCCGCCGGCTGCGAAGACACCTTCACGAACACCGCCGGCGGCAGCTGGAGCACGGGCGCGAACTGGAGCAAGAAAGCCCCTCCGGCCTCGGGCGAAGAAGCCTGCATCACCGAACCCGGCACCTACACGGTCACGCTGACCGCGACCACCGCCTCGGTCAAGTCGCTGACGCTCGGCGCGAGCTCCGGCACGCAGACGCTGTCGGAGGAAAGCAGCCCCTCGGGATACGCCTCGCTCGAGCTCATCGGCGGGCATCGGCGTCGGCGCCAATGGCGTGCTCACGCTGACCAACACGGGCATCTCCGCCAACCCCGACATCCTCAGCGGCGCGACGGTGCTCAACGAAGGCACGATCTCCGTGCTCGCGGGCACCAGCGGGGGCGAACGCCGCCTGGAAACGCCGATCGACAACAAGGGCACGGTCGCGCTGGCCACCGGGGCGAGCTTCTCCAACGGCAGCGCCACGTTCACGAACGAAGGCGCGCTGAAGCTCGAATCCGGCTCGCTGGCGGTCTCCTCGAGCGCCGCGTTCACGAACGGCGCCGGCGGGTCGATCGCCGCGTCGGCGGGCTACTCCGTGTTCCTCGGCTCGAGCGCGACGTATAACCAGGGTGCGGGTACGACGAGCGGTACGGCCCCGGTGGTTGCGGAAGCGAGCACGATTAATTACACGGGCTCCGGCGCTAGCGTCATCCATGAGCAGTCTTACTACGGCCACCTCACGGGCAACATCTCCCACGGGCAGAGCTTGATCGTCGAAGGTTGTGTTGGGAGTGGTAATCCGGCGATTGTGTATGCCAAAGCTGCGTTTGAAAACGCGGGCACGATCGAGTTCACGAGCGCCGATCACAGTGGGTCTGGGTGTGGCAGCAACGATTACACCTTGTTCAAAATGGAAGCGGGCACGCTCACCAATACCGGGACGATCATGGTCGAACCGGGGATCGGCGGCGAACGGACGATCGAAGGCTCGTTGACCAATCAGGGGACTGTCGATGTGAATGCCGCGACTGCGTTTTCGGCGGGCAACACTACGTTCGACAACGAAGGCGCGCTGAAGCTCGAATCCGGCTCGCTGGCGGTCTCATCGAGCGCCGCGTTCACGAACGGCGCCGGCGGGTCGATCGCGGCGTCCGCGGGCTACTCCGTGTTCCTCGGCTCGAGTGCGACGTATAACCAGGGTGCGGGGACGACGAGTGGTGTGGCTCCGGTGGTTGCGGAAGCGAGCAATATCAATTACACGGGTTCGGGTGCGAGTGTTGTGCGTGAGCGGTCCTATTACGGTCATATGTCGGGCAATATCGCTCACGGGCAGAGTCTGATCGTCGAAGGCTGTGTCGGGAGTGGTAATCCGGCGATTGTGTATGCCAAAGCTGCGTTTGAAAACGCGGGCACGATCGAGTTCACGAGCGCCGATCACAGTGGGTCTGGGTGTGGCAGCAACGACTACACCTTGTTCAAAATGGAAGCGGGCACGCTCACCAATACGGGGACGATTCTCGTCGAACCGGGGATCGGCGGCGAACGGACGATCGAAGGCTCGTTGACCAATCAGGGGACTGTTGATGTGAATGCCGCGACTGCGTTTTCGGCGGGCAACACTACGTTCACGAACGAAGGCGCGGTGGATCTCGAAGCGTCGCTGTCGGTGCAGAGCAGCGCGGCGTTTACGAATGGCTCGGGTGGTTCGATCGATGCGACGGGCAGCAGTGCGGTGGATCTCGGTAGCAGCGCGACGTATAACCAGGGTGCGGGGACCACGAGTGGTGCGGCTCCGGTGGTTGCGGAAGCGAGCACGATCAATTACACGGGTTCGGGCGCGAGTGTCGTGCGTGAGCGGTCTTACTACGGCCACCTCACCGGCAATATCTCCCACGGGCAGAGCTTGATCGTCGAAGGTTGTGTTGGGAGCGGTAATCCGGCGATTGTGTATGCCAAAGCTGCGTTTGAAAACGCGGGCACGATTGAGCTCACGAGCGCCAATCACAGTGGGTCTGGGTGTGGGACCAACGATTACACCTTGTTCAGGATGGAAACGGGCACGCTCACGAACACCGGGACGATCCTGGTCGAACCGGGGATTGGCGGCGAACGCAAAATCGAAGCGGCGATAACGAATAGGGGCGCCGTTGACATCGATACCCCCACCGTCGACACGGCCGGCAACACGACGTTCATCAACGAAGGCGCCGTGAACCTCGCCGCGAGCTCTCCGTTCTCGTTCCAGTCCTCGACGACGTTCACGAACGGATCGGGCGGTCTGATCGACGCCATCGGCGACTCGTCGGTGCAGCTCGGCAACAGCAGCACGTTCAACCAGGGGGCGGGCAGCGCGATCGGGAACGAGCCGATCGTGGCCGAAGCCGCCACCATCAACTACACGGGCTCCGGTGCCAGCGTCATCCACGAGCAGTCTTACTACGGCCACCTCACCGGCAACATCTCCCAGGGGCAGACGCTGGTCGTCGAAGGCTGCGTCGGGAGTGGTAATCCGGCGATTGTGTATGCCAAAGCTGCGTTTGAAAACGCGGGCACGATTGAGCTTACGAGCGCCGATCACAGCGGGTCTGGGTGTGGCACCAGCGACTACAGCATGCTCAGAATGGAAGCGGGCACGCTCACGAACACCGGGACGATTCTCGTCGAACCGGGGATCGGCGGCGAACGCAAAATCGAAGGCGCGTTTGACAACGAACGCTTCCTGTCGCTGTCTGACGCGGTCCCGTTGACCGTCAGCGGGACGTTTACGCAGGGCACGAACGGGACGCTGATCGAGCCGATCGCCTCGACCTCGAGCTACGGCGAGGTGTCCGTCAGCGGCAAAGCCTCGCTAGGCGGCACGCTGGACATCGAGCCGCTCGGCGGATTCAAAGGCGAGCTCGGCCAGAAATTCACCCCGATCACCGACGCCTCGCACGAAAACGCGTTCATCCACGAGGAGAACGCGGTGATCTCCTCGACCGCGCCCGGGCTCTGGTACAAACCGGTCTACGAACCGACCCACAACACGACGGAGTTCGGACTGGAAGTCGCCGAAGGCAGCCCGCCCGAAAAACCGCCGGTCAACGAAGTCAAGCCCTCGATCTCAGGCACCCCCAGGCAGGGCAACACGCTCGTCGCGGCGCCCGGGACCTGGAAAGGCGAAGAAACGACCGCCTACAGCTATCAGTGGGCGCGCTGCACCGCGGCGGGCACCGAATGCAAAGCCATTCCCGGGGCCTACTACCGTCAGTACCTGCTGACGGGCGCCGACGCCGGCCATCGGCTAACGGTCGGAGTGACGGCCTACAACGAGGCCGGCGGCAGCGCCGCCGCGGAACCGGCCTCGCCGACAGAAGTCATCGCCGCGCTGCCGCTGCAAGCGAAGGCGGGGGAGACCGTCGAAGGGATCGAAGGCTCTCAGGTGACCCTCGACGGCTCCGGCTCGACGCCATCCTCGGAAATCACGACCTACAAGTGGAAGTTCGGCGACGGCTCAGAAGGATCCGGCGCGAGCGACGCGATCCTCCACCACGTCTACGCCGCGACCGGAACCTATGCAGCGCAGCTGACCGTCTCGGGCAAAGGCGAAGAATCGAATGCCACGGTCACGGTCAAGATCCACCCCAAACCGAAACCGGCCGAAGGGGCGATCGTCACCGTGAAGGACGGCGGCGGCGCGGTGCAGGGCGCCTCGGTGCTGTTCGTCGGACCGACGGGCACGCGCATCGAAGCGCAGTCCTCATCGAGCGGCGAAGCGGTCTTGGCGGGCCTGCCCGAAGGCAACGACTCGGTCTACGTCTACAAGAGCGGCGATAAGCCCGCGGTCGCGACGGTCGCGGTCGACGGCGCCGGCAACGGCTCCACGACGGTCACGCTGTCGAGCGGCGAAGTCGCGACGACCGAACTGAAATCCAAGGAACTCGACTACAAAGAAGTCGTCGAAGCCGGGATCAACCCGTACGCCCCCGAAAACCAGAACGTCTACTCGTTCACGGTCAAGCTGGCGTTCATCGAATCGCCGACGCCGCCGGTCGAACTGCACGGCTACGTCAACGGCGGCGGGGCGTTCGTTGGTGGCACGGGCGGGAGCGGAGGCGGCGGCTTCCTCGGGTGCGACAGCGCGAGCTGCGAATTCGCGTCCGGAGGGGGCGGTGGCTCGGGCGAGCAGATCGTCGCCACGCCGGCGATCGTCGAACACCACCCGCTGATCCAGTGGCTGATCCTCAAGGGCAAAGCGGCCGTGCTCAAGCAGTTCTTCGAAGTGAGCATGCTCGTCCAGAACCTGTCTCCCAAGCCGTTCACGCTCAGCGCGGGCACCGCCACGCTGAACCTGCCGGCCGGCCTCAGCCTCGCGCCGACGGCCAAGGCCCAGCACCTCACCGAAGAAACGCCGGCGATCGAAGGCGAATCCAGCTACACGGCCAACTGGATCATCCGCGGCGACACCCCGGGCGAATACCCCAACCTGTCTGCGACCTACAACTCCACGCTGGAACCGTTCCTGGCCCCGGTCGACGTGTCGGCCGCCCTGGCCCAGCCGCTGAAGGTGTGGGGCAAGGAAGCGCTGCAGCTCAAAGTCAAGGCCGACGAAGGCAAGCTGCACCCGGGCGTGCCCTACCACGTGTGGATCGGCGTCAAGAACGTCGCCGACGTGCCGCTCTACAACCTCGGCCTGTCGATCGAAGAAGAACCGCACCTCAATTTCCTCTTCCAGCCCGACCAGCAGTTCAGCGAAGTAGCCGCGGAAGTCAAGCCCGGCGAAACGTTCTGGGTCAAAAACCCCTACATCCTGATCCCCAATGAGGAATCCGAATCGGTGTTCAACCCGTCGCTGTCGAGTATTACTTTTGACGGTGAAAAGGAACATCCGGGCGAAAACATCGAAAAGGTGCCGTTCGCAGAACAACCACATCTCTATCCCGTTTCCGCCGTGCCGGACACGCCCGGGTACGTGCACCTGAAATGGACGGCGGTGCCGGGGGCGGAAGGGTACGAGGTGTTCTCGACCAAGCCGCTCGTGGAAGAAAAGGCGTTCTCTACGGTGCCGCGTAAAGTCTTTGCCTCGAGCTCGTTGACCGGGGCGGTGGAAGAATTGCCGGGGACCGCTACCGAAGCGTATGTGCCGGCGAGCTCATCCGAAACGCTGAGCTACGCGGTCTCAACGCTCGTCGGCGGCCATCACGAACTGGAGTCCTCGCCGGTGGTGGAAGCTGCCGGCGTACCGGCCTCGACGACAGTCGTTCTCACGAGCTCTGGCAGCCCATCGGTATTCGGACAGAAAGTGACGTTTACCGCCAAGGCCACTCCGGCCAAAGAAGGCGGACCGACCCCGACCGGTACCGTCAGCTTCCGCGAAGGCGCGACCGTCCTTGGCAGCGGAACGTTGAACAGCAAAGGGGTCGCAACGTTCATCTCTACATCGCTAGGGGCCGGCGAACACACGATCACCGCTGCCTACGGTGGCGATATCCATAACGCGGCGGGCGAATCCTCCGGTCTTACCCAGATGGTTTCCAAAGCGTCAACTCAGGTGGTGTTGACTAGCTCGGCGAATCCGACGCCGTTTGGCTCGAGCGCCTCCTTGCAGGCAACCGTCAAGGCTGTTTCTCCCGGGGTTGCAACCCCAGCGGCGCCGGTGACGTTCATGGAAGGAGCCACGGTTCTCGCGACGGTCACTCCCATCAACGGTGTCGCGAAGTACTCGCTCTACAAGCTCTCGGCCGGCGAACACACGATCACCGCCACCTATCTCGGCGGCGCGAACACCGAATCCAGCAAATCGAGCTACGTCGAGACGGTTTCCAAGGCCTCGACTCAGGTGGTGTTGACTAGTTCGGCGAATCCGACGCCGTTTGGCTCGAGCGCGTATCTGCAGGCGACCGTCAAAGTTGTTGCTCCGGGGGTTGCAACCCCAGCGGCACCGGTGACGTTCATGGAAGGAACTACGGTGCTCGCGACGATTGTTCCTTACCACGGTGTCGCGAAGTATTCGCTCTACAAGCTCTCGGCCGGCGAACACACGATCACCGCCACCTACACTGGTGGCACTGATACTGAATCCAGCAAATCGAGCTACGTCGAGACGGTTTCCAAGGCGTTCACTCAGGTGGTGTTGACTAGTTCGGCGAATCCGACGCCGTTTGGCTCGAGCGCGTATCTGCAGGCGACCGTCACGGCTGTTGCTCCCGGGGTCGCCAACCCGGAGGCGCCCGTGACGTTCATGGAAGGAGCCACGGTGTTGGCGACTGTGAATCCGACCAACGGCATCGCGAAGTACCCACTCAAAAAACTAGCGGCCGGCGAACACACGATCACTGCTACCTACGCCGGTGGTACGAACACCGAATCCAGCAAATCATCCGGCTACACCGAGACGATCGACCCGTAGAGGCGACCCGGGTGAGCTGCTGGAGGGCAGGGCGATGGACGGTGTTCTCGAGCGGGCGAGGTCTGGCTATGACCTCGTCGTGATCGACACGCCGCCGTTGACCGCGGTCTCGGATGCGTTCCCGCTGCTTGTGAAGGTCGATGGGGTTGTGATCGTGGGCAGGCTCGGTCACAGCCGGCGCGACGCCGCGGAGCAGCTGCAGCAGGTTCTCGCGAGCAGCGGCGCGCCGCTGCTGGGTGTGGTCGCGAACGAGGCGAAGTCGGGCGGGCCGGTTCCCTACCCGGGGAGTGGGCAGTCCTCGCCCGGCGTCGCCTCGGCCACCGGTGTTTCCTCCTCACCCGAGGAGCTCGCTCCGGCCGGCGGGGGCTGAGCGCCAAACCGCACAATGGGGCCGAGGCGAAGTGCCTACTGACAAGCTACTGCCAAGACAGCTTTGCAGTTGCTTTGCAGTAGGTTACCCGGAGGGGGCAGCCTAGACGGGTAGCAGCCGGTTCACGACGTACATGGACGGTCAGTTAGGTTGGAGGCAGGGACCAAGAGGCGCGTGGATCGGAGGATGTCCGGGTCGTCGTAGAACTTTGGGGGCGGCCTCCGGGGTTTGAGGGTTAGACGGTAATGGTTTGTGGTGTTGCGGGGTGAATTGCGGTGGCGGGGGTTGGTAGGGCGGCTTGCGCTGCGTGGCGTTCGATCGCGATCGCGAGGTTGGCGAGGTCGCGGTAGCCGATGATTCGTCGGAATTGCTGTTCGGCTTGGAGCATCCCGGCGGCGGTCCAGCGCTTGCGCATGTCGCCGTCTTGCCAGCGCTTGACGTTTCGCTGGGTGTGTCGGACGATCTCGATCATGCTCTCGCAGGGGTTCGTCGAGCACAGCGTCTTTGAGAGCTGGCCGCCGATCTCGAGCCGCATCAACGTCAACGTCTCGGCCATCCCCTCCCGCAGCGAGGCCGCTGCGTCGGGCCAGGTGCGATCGAGCTCTGAGGCGAGGAGCTGCAGGCGCTGCTCGGCGAGGTCCGGGTCCTTGAGCGCCCACGCGCCGCGAATACGGGCCAGGACCTGGGGACGGTCGCGTTCTGGGAGCAGATCGCACACATTTCTCTCCTTGTGTCTGTGACAACGGTGCACCAGCGCTCGCTCGCCGAACACGTCCTTGATCGCACGGTAAAGCGCCTTCCCGCCGTCGAGGACGAACAGGATCGCCTGCTCGGGATCGAGGCCACGGTCGACGAGGTCGGCGAGCAGTGTCCGCGCGAGCGTGGCGTTCTCGGTCGATCCCTCCCACAATCCGAGCGGGATCTTCACACCCTCGGTACTGATCCCGAGCGCGACGACATGGGTGCGGTCGGCGATCTGCAGCCCGTCGAGCATCATCACCGCCAACCTCACGTCGTCCAGCCGGCGGTCCATCAGCTCCCCGAGCGCGGTCCTGGTCTGCTCGACGAACCGCTCTGAGACCGAGCTCTTGCCCGTCGAGCTGCTGGACTGCTCGACCTTCTCACCGACCGGCTCGCCCACGACTGCGAATCGGCGTGTGGAGACGCCGGCGAGCATCCGATCCATCACCGCCCTGGTGAGCGGGTCACGATCAGCGAAGTACCCGTACGTCTCGACCGGCAGCTCGTGCTCATCATCGGCCGTGCGAATCCCGGGGCGGCTGACCTGCACCCGCCGCCCACCCAAGGTCATCGAACCGTCCTCATGACCATGACGCTTCGCTGCGCGATCGGCCTTCCACTTCCCCTTCTCTCCGACGACCTCGGTCACCTCGGCCTCCATCAACTCATGCACGACGCCGAGCCCGACACCTACGCTCAACGCGAGCAGCCCCTCCCTCGCCGCCCCGACGAGCTCACCAAGCGCCTCCTGGATTCGCGGTGGGAGCGGACCCTCAACGGCCTCCGGGGCCGTGACGACCTGCGGGCCAGATACCTTCTTCATGGCGGCTTCCTCCTGTCCTCTCGGACTTGTTGACACCCCGAACGCTGCCAACAGCAGCGAACGAGGCAGGAGGACCGCCACTCAAAGTTCTACGAAATCACGGACAACCTCGTGGATCGTTGGGGGACTTGCCAGTCCAGACGACCAGGCCGGCGTCCCGAAGGGCGCGAAGATGGCTGCTGGCGGTGGGGCGTGAGATGCCGACGGCCTCGGCCACCTCTCCCGTGCTGAGGTGTCCACCGTCACGCAGGGCGGCCATGATCCGCCTCGACCCACGGGGCAGGCGCGCCTCCAGACGCCGATCCAGGGGCTCGGCGAGCAGCGTCAGCCTGACGCTGGCTGCCGTCTGCTCATAAAGAGGGTTGACCAGCCCGGCAAGGCGCATCTCCTCGAACATGCGGCGGATGCCCTCGCCCAGCTCCTGGCCGAAATTCTGGTCTGCGCATACGCGTGCGATCCGGGGATTGCGGGCGTAGCGAGGCGCATCGAGTGGGTTGGCTGTGTTGAAGAGGCCCGGAAAGCGTCCTGGGCTCATCACCTCGATGCGGTTGGAGAAGATCTCTACCCGTATGTGATCGCCGGCGAGACTGTAAGAGCGATGGACCGCTGCGTTGACCACCCCCTCGAGCCATGCGTCTTCGGGAACGAGGGGGACAGCCTCGAAAGTGCCCTGGCTCGTAAGGGCGCGCCTGCGGGGTTGCTCCTCCTGGATGATCTCCCGCGCCCGGACGATCTGGCGTGCGATCGGACCCTCACCCTGTTCCCGCACGCGAGCAGTTCGTCGCACAGGTGCTGAGGCTGAAGGCTGCTCGGCCTCCGTCCGGAGCATATGCGAACATGCGTTCGGGTAATGCGCAACAGGCTACTGCCACAGGTCTCGAGCCCGCAACAACTATTGCCCATCGTCTCGGTGTCAGGCGATAGGCTTGTCGTGCGGCAAGCATGCCTATGGGGCCACCAACTTCGGAGCGGACATCGTCATGACAGCACCACGCCTTCCGCGGGTCGAGGCGCTCGTCGAGCGGCTGGCCGGAGAAGTAGCCGACGAGCCTGCCCGGGGGGACACTGCGTGGCTCATCGGGGGCGTGGCCACGGCCGGCAAGTCCACCGCGCTGCGGATGCTTGCGGATGGTTTGCGCGAACGGGGCCAGGTCGCGGTGGTGGCGGCCCCACCTGCGCATGCTCTCGACGCTGGGCCGATGGCGCTGGCGGAACTGGCCGGTGGGCTCAAGGACGCGGGTTGCGTCAATGGCCAGACGGATGTTCTCCGCGATGGTACGGTGCCGCTCGCCGAGAAGATCAAACGGGTTCGGGAGTGGATCGTGAACGCGAACGACGGCGTCGTACTGCTGCTGGATGAGCCAAGCTCATGGCCCGATCGCTTCGAGCAGACCCAGCACTTCGCCGATCACGCCCGGCTGGTGGTCCAGGAGCTGGTGCGTGACATCCCATGCCCGCGGGTGCTCACAGGCGAGGCCCCGGAGGGCATGTCTTTCCGTGTCCGGGAGTCGATTGGCGCATCGAGCGAGCCACAAGCCTTCCTGACTGACTCGGACGTTTGGGGAGAGCTCGCGCAGGCCGCGGGCGAGCTGCAGGAGGGGGCCGCCGATCAGTTGAGGGAGCTTTCGCCGTTGCAGTTGCGTCTGCTTGTTGCTCTGGCATATGTCACGTCGGTTGACGAGGTCCGGAATGTCCTCGCGTCGGGAACCCGCACGCGGCGCGCCCTTTCGCGGCGCCTGCTGGAGGCGCTCAAAGACAACGGGGACTACAAAGATCTCTTGCGAGCATGGAGGCGGCTGGCGCACATACGACGCCCTTTCGCTGGGAACCTTATCGGCAGCGCGATCACCGGGAAGCTGTCGAAGCGCTCCCAGGCGCTGTTGCGGAATTGTCTGCTGTACGAGGTCAACGGGTCCTTCCTGCTGCACGAGACGCTCAGGGAAGACGCACGTGCCCTGGCCCCACAGTCTGAGAGAGATTACGAGCAGTTCGCTCGACTCTCCAGGTACTACGGTGGCCTCCGAGACGACGCCGAGAAGCGAGGCAGCGGCGAAGCGTTGCCCACGGCTCTCGACAGCTTCTACTACGCGGCTTGTGCCGGCGACCCCGATCTTCTGGATCGTGATCCCTATTTCGTCGATCAACTCGACATGCTGGGCAAGACGCTCTCTTATGAGCTCCATCGTTACGAGCGGGCGGTTGAGATTTTCGACTGGTCGATCCGGATGGATGACAGCAACGACTATGCCCACCACTACCTGGCCTACAACCTGGATCGCCTCGGACGGGAATCCGAGCGCGTAGAGCACAACTATCGCGGGGCGATCGAGCTCAACCGTACACATCCGTGGTGGCGGGCGAGACTTGTCCAGTTCCTGCTAACACGCGGACGCACCACTGCGGCACGCGATGAGTGGGATAGATCGCTCGACGAGCTGGGCGCCGGTGAGCGGACCGACGACGTTGCCTTTTACGAAACCCTCCATGGCTGGGTGGCCGACACGGCACTGCGTCGCGGGCAGCTTTCGTTTGCGGATGCGGTGCTAGGTGAAGTTCCTGCCGGCGTGCGTACCCATAGCCCTCAGATCACTGCGCTCATCCGGCGTTTGCGCGCTCTCCAGCTTGCCGAAACGGACGGCGCTTATGTTCCCGCGTCGTATCTCGTCAAGAACTGGTGGAAGAAGGGGCCATTCCTGCTCAGCCGCCGAATTGCCGAGCCGCAGGACATGCGTCTTCGCCGTTGGTTGGCTGGACGTGTCGAGCATGTCGATGAGAACGACATAGAGCTGCGCGTGCGAGAGATAGATCCCGCCAGCTCGGAAGATCCCCCCGCTTTCACGTTGGATATGTTGACCTCCAAGTTCGACACGCTCACCCGAGATGATCAGGCCGCGGAACTACAACCGGGCAGGTTCGTCGAGATCGGCCTGTATTCCGATCAGAAGGGCAAACAGATGATACGGCTGATACGCGTCCACGCCGAGCACGAGTGGAGCGACGAGACACTACCTTCACAGACCGGTGCCGGGGATCGATACTTGCACTCGCGCGAGTGAGCGAGTTCCCACAGCTGCCCGCGGACCAGCTGTCAGTTGTCGTTTTCGGTCCGGGCTTTGGAGAGAGCATCGTCGTGTGTGCTCCTCCCGGAGAGTGGTTGATCGTGGACAGCCTGGTGGACCCTGCCAGCATTAGCTCAGCGCATCCCACCGCGTCAGCAAATCCGGCGGTCAGGCTGCTTCACGAACACCAGGCCGAACCGGCCGTTCTGCTGCTCACACACCCTCACGCGGATCATGCCGCCGGCTTTGACACGTTTGTCGAGCAATGGCCAGGCGCGAAGCTCGGCTATGTGGACAAGCCCGCTCCGCCGAGCCGTGACCGTTTGGCCGACCCCGACTTCGAGCGCGCGCTGCACAGCGGACGTGCCGAGCATGCCGTGTCGGCGATCCGTGACGCGTGGGAGCGATCCCCCGACCGGAAGTGGGATCTCATCCCAGGTTCCACGATCGGCCTCGGCCAGGCGACGATCACTGTGCTCGGACCCAGCAAGCGCGCCCTCGAGCGCGCAAGTGCGGGACACAAGATCGACCTGAACGCGCTCTCCGTGCCGCTGGCGATCGACTGGCACGGCACACGGGTTGTGCTCGGCGCTGACCTGCCGGCGACCGAGTGGCAGCAGATCGCCAAGGGCTTCCCGCAAGCGAAACCCGGCGATCATCACGCCCTCAAGATTCCCCATCACGGATCCAAGGCTGCCCAACCGGAGCTGCTTGCCGATCCGCTCGACGGAAGAGATCGCTGCTGGATGCTCAGTCTTTGGAAGCGCGCGGGCGGCACGCTGCCACGATTCGAGGACGGCGAGGGAATCGACCTCATGCTCGAGCGCGTACCGGAAATTCACCTGACAGCGCTTCCATTCGCCAATTCCCTGCCGTCCGGCATCACGCGGGCATCGCGTGCCCAGATCGTTGACGCTACAAGCAGGAGCCGCTTTGGAGACGAGGACATGGTCCTTCTGCGCCAAAGTGCTCCTGTTACGGCGCAGGAGGGCTGGGTGGCCGTGAGTTACGCCGCTGACGGCGCCCTGAACACAAGCGCCGGTGGTGTGGCTTCTCTGACGGTCTGTCGCTGATTGCGGAGCATGACGCGGGGCCGCCGAGGCGCAGGCGCTACTCGACTCGATTGCGTGTCGCGTGGCCTCGCCGGCAAGTGGTCTGTCTGCAGCCGTCTCCGCCGCCGCTGCCGCACTCGCGGGGGATCTGGCCACCGCGCTCCGCTGAGCCGCCGCTCGGCTCTTGTTATTCGCGCATCTCGCTTTGACGCGGCGGTGGAGCTTCAGGCCGTGTCGATTACCGGCCAGTCCAGCTGCTCGGCCAACGCCTGCGCTCCCAGGTCGATGAGCCCGCTGTGCTCGACCGGTCGGTACTCGCCGTTCTCGAGCGCCAGCCAGCTGACCGAGCGCTCCTGCGGGTTGACGATCAGCGCCTCATCCACGTTGTGGGTGGCGTAGAACGGCAGCTTCTCCCAGGTCTCATCGCCCGGGGAGACGATCTCCACCACCAGGGCGGCCGTGGGGTTCCATACGCCTGTGGGTGGGTTGCGGTGTAGCGCGCTGTCCGGGACGCGGAAGTTCTGTTCGGACTCGCCGAGGTTGCACTGGCCGCTCATGGTCAGGCCGACGTCCATTGCGAGGGGGCCAATTTTCACGACTGTGTGGGCAGTCGGGGCCTGCGGCGACCCCTGTGCGTAGCGTATGGTGCTACCATGCGCTACATGGGCACTGCGCCGCTGAGCATCCGGCTTCCTGAGCGGACCGTGGGACGACTTGCGGACCGCGCCGGTCGTTCCAGCATGGCGCCGCGTACGCTCGCCCAGCGCTACGTGGAGGAGGGGCTGCGGATGGATGACCATCCGCTGGTGCGCTACGCCGATGGCCCAGCCGGCCGTCGTGCGCGGTTGATCGGTGGCCCGGATGTGTGGGAGGTGATCTCGGTCGCCAATGACAACGACGGCGATCTGCAGGAGACCGCCGCGTATCTCGAGCTTCCCCTGGGGATCGTGCAGGCCGCTGCCGCTTACTACGGGGCCTACGAGCAAGAGATCGACGACTGGATCGAGCGCAATCGCCGGGAGGCGGAGGAGGCTCATGCCGCTTTTCTCGCCGGCCGTAAGGCCCTCGGCCGGTGAGGCTGCTGCTCGACGAGATGCTCTCCCCGACGATCGCAGGCGAGCTGCGTGCCCGCGGCTACGACGTCAAGGCGATCAAGGAGCACGCTGAGTGGCGTGCCTACGACGACCCCCAGGTAGTCGAGGTGGCGCGCCGCGAGCGGCGCGCTCTCGTTACCGACAACCTCGTCAACATGCGAGCACTGCATTACGAGGCGATCACCCCTGGAGGGCCAGGCGACTACGGCATGGTATTCATCCCCGGCGGCTACCCGCGCAGAAGAGCCGACACCGGCAAGATCGTGACCGCGCTGCAGGAGAAGCTCGACGCATATCCCGGCGAGCGCGACCTCGCGAATGGCGAGGTCTGGCTGTAGCCGCCACAGGATCTGGTTCGTCTTCCGCGGGAGCGCCCATGTTCGTTGCGCGGCACCTGCGGGCGAATGTGCAGGCCGCGCTTGCGGATACGAGGGTCGTCGTCGTACTGGGTGCCCGGCAGGTGGGCAAGAGCACGCTTGTGGCGCCACTGCATCGCCTGCTGCAGACAGCGGAGATGGCCCGTCTGGATTACCCTGCCTACGGCAAGGGCCGGTTGGGTAGCGCTGGCCACGAGGGTTGTGTATCGCGGGCGAGGCTCGACTTCGCCTGCTCATCTACTGCATGGAGGTAGCTCGATGAAGTCGTTTGGGGTCTGGAGAGGAATGGCATTGAGGATCTGGAGAGGGTGGGCATTGGCGGTCTTTGCGGCCGTGGGTCTGTTGCTTGTTGCCGCGGGTGGCGCGTCTGCCGCGGGCGGGGTGATCCTATGCATCCCAGAAGCGGAAGGCGCCGCGACGGTGACGCCTACCAAAGGGGCATGTCCCGCAAAATATAAACTTGTTGAACTGGGTGCCGAAGGTAAAGAAGGGAAAGCCGGTAAAGAAGGTCCAGCCGGCAAAGAAGGGAAAGAAGGCAAAGAAGGCACGTTCGCGGGACTGACGACGGCCGATAGGGAAACGCTGCTCGCGGTTCTTCCGTACGTGAAATTTGTCAAAGAAGGCATCGATAAGAAGCCGACGATCAAGTTCTCCGGCGCCAACGTCCAGGTCGTCTCCGGCGCCGCCAAAGAGGCCGAAATCGACGGTCTCGGCAACCTCGTCGTCGGCAACGACGAAGAACCGGGCTCGCAGACGGGCTCGGGCAACCTCGTGCTGGGCACGTTCAAGCAGTCGTTCACGAGCTACGGCGGCTTCCTCGCGGGGGCCGACAACAGCGTGAAGGCGGGCAGCGCCTCGGTCAGCGGCGGCGAATACGGCGACGCGAGCGGGCTGCGCTCCTCGGTCAGCGGCGGCTACGACAACACGGCCAGCAACGAAGGCGCCTCCGTCACCGGCGGGCAGGAGAACAAAGCCAGCGCCATCGGCGCCTCGGTGAGCGGCGGCCTCTACAACGAAGCCTCCGCCACGACCAGCTGGGTCAGCGGCGGCGCCGAAAACGTCGCGAGCGAAGACTTCGCCACGGTGAGCGGCGGCTTCCTCAACACGGCCGGCGGTTTTGGCGCCTCGGTCAGCGGCGGCAGCGAAAACACAGCCGGCGGCGAAGCCTCGTCGGTGAGCGGCGGATCGACGAACACCGCGCACGGCGGATCGTCATCCGTGCTCGGCGGCGAGAAGAACACCGCGAACGGGAAGTACTCGGCGATCCTCGGCGGCAAAGGGCTGACGCTCGCGAGCGAATTCGGCCAGGCCTACTGAGGTTGGGCAGCCGCGGCCGCTGAGACGGGAGGCCCGCGCCGATCTTCCTGGCGCGGGTCTCAGCCAGGCTCTCTCGGCCGGTCCGTGCAATTGTCGATCTTTGGTTGAGATTCGCACGGTCTACTCACCCGATCTCCGGCAGCGCCTCCTCCGGGGAGATCCGCAGGATGCCGGGCCCAAGGCCGCTGTCGCGGTCGAGGATCAGCTCGCGAGCTTGTAACGGACTCCACGGCCACGTGCCGCTCCGACGGGCTCGATTACACCCCGCTCGTTGTACAGTTCGCTGAGGACACCCGACGCGCGGCCTTCTCCGACGCCCAGCAGTGTCGCCGCGTCGGCGCGGCCGATCTCGTCGTTGACCTCGAGGAACGCACGTATGAGATCCCATTGCTCTTCGGCAGCGCTGCGCCAGCGGTAGGTGATTCGGGCCTGGAGTGCGGTCCGCGACTTTGCCGTCAGACGGAAGGAGCGGCTTCTGTCGAGTAGGCGCTCCACCGCTCCGGCTCCGGTAAGGCGCAGGAGAACCTCGAAGGCCTCGTCCTCACTGCACTGTGCCGCGCGCGCCAGATCCTCGGTGCGGAGGGGTGTTCTGCCGAGCAGCTCGGTGATGGCGATGTGCGAGCGGACATCCTCACCGAAACGGTCATCGGCCGTCACCAAGTCGTCAAAGAAGCCTCGCACGTTGGGGTCCACCTGTCCACCGGGCAGCCGGCAGACGACATCGCCTCCCTCGAGGAAGATGTCTGGGGCGGTGTGGCCGTCGCGGAGCATCGTGCGATACATCGCCCCGATGCCGACGCCCTCGCGCTCGGCGAGCCCAAGCACACGCATCGCCTCGGCCAGAGTCCGGTTACGGGGCTGGGAACGCATGGCCAGCAGGCGATTCTTGTCGACGCCCTCCGGAAAGTCGCCCGGGGAGACGACCTTGAAAGTGTCCGCGGGCCGACCCAACGCCATTGCCACGATCGCCGCTCGCGGCATGCGGTAATCGCGGTGCATGATCGCATTGCCCAA
Organism: uncultured Solirubrobacterales bacterium; assembly: GCA_963774785.1. Taxonomy (GTDB): domain Bacteria; phylum Actinomycetota; class Thermoleophilia; order Solirubrobacterales; family Solirubrobacteraceae; genus Palsa-744. Next base: position 1,033,636 of record CAVZGH010000001.1, read on the forward strand.
CGCCTCCCGCATATGCGTCTTCGTAGCCACTCCAGGTCGAGATAGCTGCCAACGAACGCCGGCGTGCCGGCCGCCTTGTCATCCACGCCCACCACGATCGTGCCACCGTGTTTGCTCATCGCCATGCACGCCACCTCTGCGGCCAGGGCCTGGGCCGCCGGCTCATGCTGGGCGTCGATCGCGCGCCGTCGGCCGCCGGCGACTACGGTGCCGGCCTCCTCCTTGAAGTCCACGCTCTCGCTCTCGACCTCGGCCGCCCTAGCGCCGGCAGCGACGACAGCGATTGCTTGCAGTGCGGCTTCGCGGCGGGAATGAGCATCCATGACGCCACTAAATGTAACATAACATGGCTGCCATTTAATATGTCTTTTATTGCTCGCGGCCCATTACATTCGGCGATCCTCGGTGGCAAAGGGCTGACGCTCGCGAGCGAATTCGGCCAGGCCTACTGAGGTTGGGCAGCCGCGGCCGCTGAGACGGGAGGCCCGCGCCGATCTTCTTGGCGCGGGTCTCAGCCAGGCTCTCTCGGCCGGTCCGTGCAATTGTCGATCTTTGGTTGAGATTCGCACGGTCTACTCACCCGATCTCCGGCAGCGCCTCCTCCGGGGAGATCCGCAGGATGCCCGGTCCGAGGCCGCTGTCGCGGTCGAGGATCAGCTCGGCCGCGGCGCTGCGCGACTTCACGCCGAGCTTGCCGAAGGCCGAGGAGAGGTGGTTCTTGACGTTGCTTTCGCTGACGAACAGCTTCGACGCGATCTCGGCGTTGGAGAAGTCGAGCACGACCATCGCGAGGATCTGGCGCTCGCGCGGGGACAGCGGTGGTCGGTCGACGATCTGGCGGATCGCGCGCGGCACGACGCACTGGCCGGCGGCGACGGCCGCGAGCGTCGGCAGCAGCGTGTGCTCGAGCTCGGCGGCCAGCACCGCGCCCTCCAGGCGCGCTGCGATGAAGCGCGCCCCGAGCGCGCTGGGCAGATCCCTGACGACGGCCACGAGCGGACCGGGGTGTTGCTCGCGCAGCGCGGCCAAGCGTCCAGTCTCCACGCGGCTGGCGCCCACCCAGCCGAGCAGGCCGATCTCGTTCTCGTCTGCCGTGTTCGAGTGGCCGGTCTCGTTGGAAGCTCCATTGGGCAGGAGATCCCGTACCGCGGGCCAGATCGAAGCGTCGTCTTCGAGCAGCGAGACGACGTAGTTAGAAGACCCGTACAGCTGCGGATCGACGGATCCTGTTGCCATCAGAGGGCCATTAAACGCCATATGCCGGTCTCGCACAATGAGACCGGCATATGGCGAACGACTGATCTACCTACGCCAGAGCTTACGGCGTGGAGAAGGTCAGATCCTTTTTCGGCGTGTGAATCGGGAAGTTGGCGTCGGTCGATTCGCCGTTCGCGCTACCCGCCGTGAGTTCCGCAAGATCGCCGTGATCCTCGATCCTGGGGGTCTCGTACTCGTTTGTGTCCTTCTTCATGAGATTCCTTTCGTTGATAGAGGACATGGTAAGGAGACTCCCGCGTAGCGCAAGACCAAAAAAAGTACCGTTCCGCGTTCCGTTTCTAAGCGTGCGAAAGCGCCCGCTCGAGCAACTCGCGCGGGTAATCGGGGTGCTCGAGCCCCCGCAGCCACACGTCAGCCAGCCCGACGTGCCACAGCCGGCGGGCGGCGCGGCCGTCCTGCGGATCGACCCCTCCCCGCAGGAGCTCCTCCAGCGCTTCTGGACGCACGAACGCCCGCACCGGTGCATCCTCGCGAGTCGGGCCGTCGGCGAGCAACGCTCCGTCTGCCGCGAGCCCGGCGCCGAGCAGCCCGGTGAAGAAGCTCTTTGCGTGGCGAGTGCGAACCGCCTCGGGTATGTAGCCGGTGAGCCCGTCGCGCAGCAGTGCGCGGTCGCGGATCGGGTCGAACTGCAGCTCGGGAGGGTCCGACAGCGCCGTGCCCAGCAGCTCGAGGTCGAACAGGAAGGGATGGCGGCGATCGATCCGCTCATCGACCGACTCGCGGCGCAGGTGAGCCGCGACGCCGAGCTGGTCGCGCCCCATCGTCAGGCCCTCCGCCAGCCCCCGCCACCACAGCGGACCGTCGAGCTTCCGCTCGTCAAGGGTGTCCCCGAGCTCGAGTAGCACCGCTGCGTCGGTCGGCAGCAGCAGCGAGCCTGGTGGGCTTGCAACCGCTTTAGATCGGCGCCTGCGTTTCACCGAGGGCGGAATCAGTCGGCTGAGGCCGTAGACGCGCAGCGCGCGCAGGCGCATGCGCGCGTCCGCCTCGGCTCCGACTCCCGGGATCCGCCGCGTCAGCCGCCACGCCGCGAGCGCCCTCCCCGTGCGCAGCCGGTCGGCGATCAGGTGGGGCGCGAATCCGAACAGCTCGTCGCCGCCCTCGCCGTCGAGCATCGCATCGACGCCGAGGCGCCGGGCCTCGGCCATCACAGGCTTCCACACGAATAGGTTCGGTGAGACCGGCGGCAGGCTCCAGCGCTCGATGTGCTCGAGCGCCGGCGCGAGGATCGAGGCGCGATCGTCGAAGGAGATCAGCTCGAGCGCCAATCCCGCATGCCGCGCCGTCGCTTCGATCAACTCGCGCTCGTCGGTTTCGGCATGCGTCGGGAAGACCGCGGAGAGCGCGATCGTCCCGTCGCTCACTTCCCGCGCCGCGAGCCCTGCCGCCACGCAGGCCGAGTCCAGGCCACCGCTCAGCCGCACCGCGGGCCGCTGCGCCCCCTGCGCGGCGCGCGCCACGGCGGCGAACGCGGCGGTGCGCAGGCGCTCGGCGATTTCGGCACGCGACCCCGAGGCGACCCCTGCATAGCGCGGGTGCCAGTAGGGCTCGATCGTCACCTGCCCGGCGGCGAGCAGCGCCCTGTGGGCAGGTGGGATTCGCCGGATACCGTCGAACAGCGTGCGCTCGGAGGGGGTGGTGCCGCGCTCGATCCACTGCGTCAGCGCTACGCGGTCGGGGGCGGGCTTGCTCGGCAGCAACTCGACGAGCGCGCGCTCGTGTTCTGCCAGCAGCGCGCCATCGCCGCCAACGCGCGCGTATATGAGCGGGCGTCCGCCGAGCTGGTCGCGAAGGACCGTCGCGCGCTCGCGCATGCAATCGAGGACTACGAGGACGAACGTTCCGCGCAGGAGCTCGCAGGCGTTTGCGCCGAGCTGCGCATAAGCCCGCGCGAGCAGCGCTCCCGGCTCGGTGTCGGCGGGGAGGCCGAAGCGCTCGCGCAGCTCCCGTTCGTTCGTCAGGCGCCCGGAGATCCAGCAGCGCCAGCTCCCGTCGCCGGAGCCTTCGACGCCGCTCACCGCCAGAGCGCCCGTGTGTTCGAGCGGCTCTCCGGCGCGCGCCGCGCCGCGCGTCAGGAGCTCTACCGCGCGCTCGCCCCAGGCAACGGCGAACACCGGCTCAGAGCTCCAGGATGCGCTCGTAGCCGGGGTCGGCGTCGGGCAGCACCGGCTTGCCCGCGACCTCGACCCAGGCGTGGGCGCCGAACGGGCGCGGACGCACGGCCACTACGAGCCTCTGGCGGATGCCACGCCGCTCGAGCATGCACATCAGCGTGAGCGAGCGAAACAGGCAGCGCGAGTCGCTGGGCAGGACCTCCAGCACCCTGCTCGTCGCGTGCGCCAGCCGCCACGCGGCGAGCAGTTCGAGATCCTCCTGGTGTTCTGAGGCGGGGATCTTCGCTGGGCCGCGCGTGTCGCTGCGCAGCCGCTGCACGGCGCGCTCGGCGTCGTCGTCGCGCATCACCCAGCGCACGCGCGCGTAGGTCGACAGGACCTCCCCGGTCAAGCGCAGGCGTGGCCCGGGTCCCAGCTTGTCGAGGTTGCTCGGCGTGATTGGGCTCAAGCTGCTGCGGCCCCCAGATGTGTGTGCACGATCTCCGCGAGCTGTGTCGCGTCAACGTCCGGTTGGATCCGCAGCCGGTAGACGCGCTCGGTGGCGGCCAGCGCGACCGCCAGGTCGAGGTGGCGCGCCAGGCGCTCCGGCGTGCGCACGGAGAGGTTGAAGGTGCTCGCGAGCAGCGCGAACGGGTCGACCGCCTCGATCCGCTCGAGCGGTGGGCCGCCGGTGCCACGCTCGAGCAACAGCAGCTCGCCGAACGCTGTCGCGGGGGCGATCGTGCTCGGGTTGTAGCGCTGCTTCTCGAGGAACGTCTCGCCGGCGCCGAGGATCGCGCGCTCGGATGCGGAGAGGCGCTCGTGCTCGTCAGCTTCCAGCGCCAGCAGCGCGGCGGCGGGGTGGGCGATCAGCGTGCCATCGCGCGACTCCAGCGCGACCGTGTCGTCGCTGAGCAACGCGGCGCCACGACGCAGCAGGGCGGCCGCCAGCGACGACTTGCCGGCCCCGGACGGGCCGGTGAGCAACGTGGCCCTGCCTCTGCCTGCAAGCGCCACGCCCGAGGCGTGCAGCACCTCCAGCCCCTGCAGTGTCGCCGCCAGCGGCAGCGCCTGGGCGGGGAGCAGCGTGCTCCAGTCCGCGCTTCCCGGCTCGGGGTCACAGAGCAGCTCCGTGCCGTCGGGCGTGACCAGGATCCGTCCGAACCTCGGTGCGTGCACGAGATAGCCGGCGGTCGGGGCAAACTCGACGCTGAGCAGCAGCGTCTCGCCGTTGCGCAGCTCGCGCACGCGCTCGGCCCTTTCTTCGACCGTGTCCCAGCGCCGCGCGAGCTCTCGTGGATTCAGCCGCACGCGCGTCGGTTGCCGAGCGGCGAGCGCGGTATACGAGCGCTCGGAGCTTGGGGGCGCGAGGTCGCCGTCATCGGCAGCGTTGAGCCCGAAGGCGCCGGGTGCGCGACCGGTGAGCGGGGCGATGCCGGGAATCTCGAGGCCGGGATCGATCTCGAGCTGCAGGCCGAAGGCAACGCTCGTCGTCGTTTGCTCGCCGGTGGGACCTGCGGGCGCCTCAGGCTGGATCTGCATCGACCATTTCGATCAACCCGCGCTCGAGCAGACCCTGGCAGAGCACGACCAGATCGGTTTCGACCTGGGCCGGCTCGACGCCGTACTCCCGCGCCAGCTCCGTTACCACGTCGCCGGCCTTTGGCGCCGTCGCGAGCGCGTCGAGCATCCGCCCGGCTGTCGGGTTGAGCCCGTGGTACTTGCCGGTGCGCAGATTGAGCACGACCGTCTCCGCGACGAAGCTGCGGTGCAGCACGTGTTGAGGCAGTCGCATGTGCGCGGCGAGCAGTTGGTCGGTTGAGGTGGGGGCCATGGACGGAGGCGCTCCTGGATCGATTTCAATACTCGGCAACGGTCCCGGTACGCTGACCGTAGCGGATCGCTGCGCGCAGAAGCAGGACGCCGAAGGGAAGCAGGACGATGATGAAGCCCACGAGCTTGAGCAGCTCATCGATCGCCGGATGCACCAGGGGGGTGCCCACCAGCAAATGGCGCAGCAGGTCCGTCGCTGGAGTGAACGGCTGCACTTCAGAGGTCCAGCGAATCCATCCCGGGAGCACGGCGACCGGGAAGTACAGACCGCCGATGATCGCGATTCCGGCGACGATGAACTGTGTTGCGCTGGAGGCCTGCTTGAACGCCATCACGAGCGAGACGAGGAAGAACGCAAACGGCATGAACGCGACCACGCCGAGCAGCGCCACCGGGATCGCGAGGAAGGCGGTCGCGGCGAGCGGGAGCCCGAAGACCAGTGCGGCCAGCGTCAGCATCACGATCGCGCCGAAGATCGCGTTGATCAGCGGGAACAGCATCGTGCCGAGGATCCCGTTGACGGGTCCGTGGGCGCTGACGAGGAACCGCTCGATCGTGCCGGAGACGAGTTCCTGACGGACGGTGACGGGCATCACGCCGAGCGAGATCGTGAGGATCTGGACGATCACCAAGCCGACGATCACGAACCCGAAGTAGCCGCCGGGGGAGTGGATCGTTTTGGTGGTGAGGATTTTGCTGATGTAGTAGAACAGCGCGATCGTGAACAGCGGCCCGAGGAACTGCGCGACGAGCTGCGAGCGGTAGCTGACGAACAGGATCGCGTCACGCCGGATGATTCCCGCCATTGCGTCCCACCACAGGCGCATCTGGTTCAAGCCCCACGCCCCGGTTGGCTGGGCGATCACGCCCCCGACCGCGTCCGCGGCGGGCTGGCTGAGAGGGGGCGCTGGCACGGTGGTTTGGCTCATGGCTGGCTGCTGCGCTACGGGGATGCTTGCGCCCCGGAAAGGATCGCAGTTTCGCATGCATCCGGCCGCGTGACCAGGCAAGATGCTCGCCAAGCGCTTGTCACATCCGCCGCAATCGTGCTCGTCGCTCCCTCTGGGAAATCCTATTTGATATTATTGATGATCGTCAATAATCTTGGATAGAGCTGATGAAGCGCAGTGCGAACCCATATACCCCGGGTGCTGGTAAGCGGCCCGCGAAGCTGGCCGGCCGTGACCCGGACCTTGAGAACTTCACGCTCTTGTTGGAGCGGTTGGGCGATGGCCGGCATGAGCGGAGCATGATCTTCGCCGGCCTGCGAGGTATCGGAAAGACGGTGCTGCTGCTCGAATTCGACATTCTCGCCGGGGAAGCCGAGTGGTTCTCAACGGAGGTGCAGGAGGTCGGGAGCAACGCTGACTTTCGTACGAGCATGGGGAGCCTGGCGCTGCGCCTGCTGCGAAGCATGAGCCTGCGCCAGCGGATGAAGGATCGCGCAAAGGCCGCGCTGTCGGTCGTGAAGTCCTTCTCGATCGCCGGACCGGGCGGCATCAGGTTTCAGCTCGACGTCGATGCGGCGCCGGGGACCGCCGATACGGGGGACATCGAGCAAGATCTGGCTGACCTGTTCGTGGAGATCGGCGAGGTCGCTCGCGCGGGCGGCACCGGTGCTCTGTTCTTGATCGACGAGATGCAAAACCTCGACAGGGCGTCGCTCGGCGCGATCTGCATGGCCTTGCATCGCGTCAGCCAGCGAGACTTGCCGGTGGCGCTCGTGGGGGCTGGCTTGCCGACGTTGCCCACGATGCTGCGTGCCGCCAAGCCCTACGCGCCGCGCCTGTTCTCCTACCACACGCTCGGGCAGCTATCCAGCGCCGAGGCCAGGCTCGCCTTGGTGGGACCGGCGGGACTGCAGGGCGTCGAGCTCGAGAGGCCGGCGGTCAACCTCGTCGTCGAGCAGTCGGGCGGCTACCCCTACTTCCTGCAGGAGTATGGGCGCGTGTTGTGGGACGAGATCGACACCCCGCCGATCACGGCCGAACATGTGCGGGATGTCGAAGAGATCGTCAACGACAGTCTCGACCGCGGGTTCTTCGGACCCGCTTTTCAGCTCGCGACAGACGCTGAGCAGCGCTATCTGATCGCGATTGCAAATCTGGGGGATGGCCCATACAAGACCGCCGATGCGGCCCAGGCCGCCGGCTATGGCAACGTTGGCGGAGCCTCGGTCGTCCGTGAAGATCTGATCGAGAAGGAGCTGATCTGGAGTCCGAGGCGAGGCCAGATCGACTTCACCGTCCCTCGCTTCGCTCAATATCTTCGAGCGACGCACAGCCAGCCCTCCTGAACAGTCCCATCCCTCCTGAAACCGCCCCATCCCTCCTGAACCGACCCATGGGGCTTTATTGACAAAGGCCAATAAAAGCCCAGAAGAAGGAGCCGGGACCGGGTCTGGGGGCCTATGGGTCGCTCGTTATACGGTGCTGGTATGACTTCTCGTATCGGCGCCAAGGGCAGGTCGTAATACCGAAGGATCTACGTGAGCGGACCGGACTGCGTCCGGGAGCGAATGTCGAGTTCGCGCTGGATGGGCAGGGGGTGAGCATCAAGGCGGCTCGCGGCCGTTCCAAGCAGCTTGGCGGACGTTTCGCTCGGAGCGGTATGGCTCAGCGCCTGCTGAAAGATCGCTCGCGCGAGCCACGTTGACCGTCTGCTTGGATTCCTGGGCGGTCCTGGCGTGGCTCGACGGCGAGGAACCCGCGCGTGACCGTCTCGAGCAGCTGCTCGACGAACGACCGGTGATGAGCGGGGTGAACGCCGTCGAGGTCTACTGTCGAATCGAGCGCGACCACGGCCGTACCGAAGCGGACGACGTGCTCGCGGAGCACAGCTTCCGGCCGGCCCGGAGGAGCTCGAGCGAGAGGCCGAGGCCACGCTCCGTCAGCGCGACGCTCACCGCACCAGCTCCAGCCGCCCGTCTTCGAGCGTGTACCCGATGTCGGAGGTGAGCACGCGGTCCTCGCCGCGCGGGGAGCACCACAGCACGGTGGCCCCGGCGGCGACCGCGCGCTCGATCTGCGTCGAGAGCACCTCGTAGCCGTCGTCGTCGAGTGAGTTGCGCGGCTCGTCGAGCAGCACCACGCGCGGCTCGTGCAGGAACGCCATCGCCAGGCGGATTCGCTGGCGCTGGCCCTGGGACATGCGGTCGACCCGGCGCTCGGCGAGCTCCCCGAGGCCGAACCGCCGCAGGTTCATCGCCACGAGCTCGGCGCGGCGCTCGCGGGGGACGTAGGCCAGCCGCGCCCAGTAGTCGAGCTGCTGGGCGACGCGCATCCGCGCCTGCAGGCTGCGGTCGCCCGCCGAAAGAAAGCCGATCTGGCGCCGGTAGAGGCCGCGCTTGGACGCCGGTGTCAGCTCGCCGATCCGCACGCTCCCGCGCTGGGGCAGCAGGATCCCGGCCGCCAGGCGCAGCAGCGTCGTCTTGCCGGCGCCGTTGCGCCCCCCGATCCACGTGACCTCCCCAGCCCGCAGCGTCAGGCTGACGTCGTCGAGCACGGGCGGCTTCGGGCCCTTCCATTTGTGGTAGAGCCCTTCGAGCTCGAGCAGCGGCTCTCCGGGACGGCCGGCTGTGGAGGGACGGCCGGCGAGGGGCGCCGACTCGGGGGGCGCTGACACGGGAGGCGCTGAAACTGGAGGATTGCTCATCGCGGATGACATGGGCTAGGAAGGTGCTCGCGCCTCGAAAAGGATCGCAGATCCCCGGCTTGGGACGGTCGGAATTACGCTTTCTACAGAACTCCTCGCGCGTCTTCGCGCTTTCACAGCGCGCCCGCCAGCAGCGCGTCCGCGAGCGCGTCCGGCGGCGTGGCGAGGTCGGCCGTGAGGCGCCACAGCGCGGTCGTCGCGGTGAGCGTGCTCGCGAGCTCGAAGCGGGCGCGCTGGCGCTCGGGGGAGGTGGGGAAGGCCATCAGCGAGCCGAGCAGCGGCGCGAGTGGGTCCTCGATTCGACGCAGCGCGGGCCGCGGTCCGGGCGGCAGTTGCGCGGCGGGCCGGCGGTCGAGCACGACGAGCGCCCGCAGCGGCAGCGGCTCGGGGTGGACAGGCACGGCGATCCATTGCTCGTCCTCGATCGCGCAGATCGCTTGCTGCATGACAGCCTCGTTCGTCGGCGCGCGGGTCTCGCCTGCCGGCGCGCGGGTCTCGCCTGCCGGCGCGCGGGTTTCGCCTGCCGGCGCGCGGGTTTCGCCTGCCGGCGCGCGGGTTTCGCCTGCCGGCGCGCGGGTTTCGCCTGCCGGCGCGCGGGTTTCGCCTGCCGGCGCTGGATCCTCGCCGATCGCCGTCGGGATCTTGCCAAACAGCGCCGGGGTTCGTGCCGCCGGGACGGTCATCAGCGGCGCCGCCGGATGCGCGAGCGGGGGGGTATCGGCGCCGCGTGACTCGAGCACGACGACGTCGTCGGCCAGCAGCGGCAAGCCGCGCCCGAGCAGCTCCGCTAGCAGCGTGCTCTTGCCGCCCCCGCTCGCTGCGGTGATCGCGAGCGCGCCGGCGCCGTCGCCGCCGCCGGGCGTGACGATCGCGCCCGCGTGGAGGGCCTCGTAGCCGCGCAGCAGTGCGACCGTGAAGAGGACCGAGTCGAGCACGACGCGCCACCAGATCGGGTCGGCCGGATCGGATGGGGCGCAGCGCAGCACGGCGCCGTCGGCGCTGAGATGGTGGATTGCGCGGGGGCCGCCCGGGGGGGCGGCGCCATCGCCCGGCAGCACGGCGCTGCCGTCCTCGTTCGCGGTTGTCGCCCGCGGCGCTGAAAGGCCCTGGCGGGGCGATTCGCCGTGGTCGGACGGTTCGCCGTGGACGAAGCGATGGTCGCCCGCGACGCCCCGCTCGACTACGAACCGAGCGCCGTCGATCGTGCCCTGCCAGCCGATCGAATCGAACCCGGACCAGTGTCCGGCGATCTCAGGCGCGCTCGCCGGGCGGATCCGGAGGCTCGGCTCGAGGAACGGCCGCGGCTCCCACGCGCCCGGGGGCTGCGCGCCGGCCTCGACGAGCAGGCTGAGGCCGAACGCGCGCGGCCGTTGCAGTGTCTCTATTTCTTTTCCTTGCCGAGCTTCAGTTTGTTGTGCGGCTTCAGTTTCTTCTTTGCGCAGGTGTGGTAGGTGCGGCTGTCGGAGAGATGGTTGCCGAGCACCGTGACGGCTTTGATCTCGATCGTGAACGCGCCCTTGGGCAGGCCCTTGAGGTTGATCGCCGCGACGACGTAGTCGCCCTTGTGCACGCTGGCGATCTTGCGTTTGCCGATCGTGATCGACACCGTCTTGAGCGGGTCATACAGGGGCTCGGCCAGGTGGATCTTGAACAGCCTCAGGCTGAGGCACTTCTTGTTGCTGGGCGAGAACGTGAGGCTCTCTTTGGATCCCGCGACCCCGGAGCCCGCTTTGCCCGAGCTCGTCCCAGGGCTCCCCGAGGCGGGGGTCGGCAGGGGCGCCGTCAGTTCCGATTTGAAGCAGCCGTAGGTGACGTGGTAAGCGGCATATTCAGACGGTTCGTAAGGAGCTCCGTCGGGCGCGATCGTCGGCTGCAGGTTGTCGCTTGGAGCGCTGAGACATACACGCAGGTAGTAGGTACCGTTCGCCCCGCTGAGCAGGCGCCACGCCGTCTTGCCGAGCGTCGGGTCGAGCTTGCACGTGGGATATTCCTGGTACCACTGGTGCAGGCCCCAGTAGGAGCCGTCGGGCTGGAGCTTCATATCCGTCCAGATCTTCTGTTCGACGGGGTGAGTGCATTCCGCGAACTTCGTCGCGGCGACCACGGTGCCGGTGAACGTCCCGGGCGATGTTTCCTGGATCGCGATCTGCCCGCCGCTGAATTCCCAGACGCCCTCGATGCCCGAGCTGGAGGTGGAGATGGCGCCCGCGGAGGTGACGCCGAGGCCGACGGCGAGCAGCAGCGCGGTCGTGAGCCCGATCAGCAGCGACCGCGCGCCGCGGCGGCCGCGCGGCCTGTCGCTGCCCGTTCCCTTTGTATCCGTATGGGGCCTGTGCCCGAGGGACGCCCTCATATCCGACGGCCGCCTATCCCTCCTGCGCTCATCGCCATCCGGCCTGCTTGTCTCGCTTCCCATCTTCATCTCCATCTCCAGTCCGTCCTCGGTCTCACCCCGGTCGAGCTCATCTCTACGCATCTCTCTGCATCGCGAGTCGTTGATTCTGCCTGACCCCGTCGCCGGCCGCAAGTCGAGGCAGCCCGCCTGAAGGCCGGCACCCCGATCGCGGCTCGGCACCTCGCAGGCCCGACACGGATAGTGGCGATAATTTTGTAGAGCTTGCACACTGCGCTTTGTTGTGGACTGGATGCCCTCGTCCTGGATGGGTCGTAATCTGACCTATAATGGGTCACGATGCGGGACATCCGTGAGCTCTTCCCGACCGATGATCCGGTCAAGCCGGATCTGCTGATCGGGCGCGCGAGCGATGTGCGCGATCTCGCTTCACGTCTTGGCGGGGGGACGCACATGGTGATGGCGGGGCCGAGGCGTACGGGCAAGTCGACGGTCGGTTTGGCTGCGCTCGAGCGGGTTGGCTCGTCCGGGGCTTTTACGGCTAAGGTTGACTTGTGGGATCACGAGAGCCTTGCCTCGCTCAGCCAGGCATTGGCCCAGTCGATCATCGCCAATCGTGGTCCTGTCGCCAAGGCGCTGCACCGGGCGCGGGAGAGCGGGCGCGAGTTGCGGGAGCTGTTGCCGGTCGGTGTGACGGCGGCGTTGCGTACACACCTCGGTGAGGACGTCGAGCTGGCTTGGGCGACACAGCTATCCGGTCGGGCGGTGGCGATGAGCCTCGCCGGCACGATCCGCCTGGCGCAGCGCATCGCCGAGCAGGACAAGACACGGATCGTGTTGTTCCTGGACGAGTTTCAAGACATCGCGGTGTCCACGCGTCGCTTCGGGGATCCGGACATCCTGACCAAGCAATTACGGTCGGAGTTGCAGCGCTCGTCGTTGGTCAGCGTGTTGTTTGCGGGCAGCCTGGAGCACCTGATGCGCGACCTGTTCGGCCCTACCCGCAGAGCGCTTGGCCAGTTCGGCAACTTTCACGACCTCACGCCGATTTCACCGAGCGAGTGGGAGGCGGGAATCGCGGCCCGCTACCGCGAGCTCGACGTCCGGACGCCCGAGGACGCGATCCGCGAGGTAGTGGCGCTCGGAGAGGGGCATCCGCGCACGACGATGCTGATCGCGCGCGAGAGCCTGACCGTCGCCCTCTCCCGTAGCGATGGCCGTCGGGTCGAGCACGGCGACGTTCGCGGCGGACGGGAGCTCGCGATGCAGGCCGATCGTCTACGCCATGAGGAGATCGTCGAGCGGCTGCGCTCCACCGCGCACGCCTACCCGATCGCTCTACGCGTCGCGCGCGGTCAACGTCCATACAGCGGCACTCCCTCCTCCGGTGCGAGGCGAGCGTTGAGCATGATGGAGCGGGCAGGGATCGCCGAACATCACGGCCGCGGCGAATGGGTCATCCCGGAGCCGCTGCTACGCGGCTATCTCGCCGCCCGCCCCTGAGTCGCCCGCCCCTGAGTCGCCCGCCCCTGATGTACCGTGTCTGTAGAGGCTTTGCGGGCTTTGCCCGCATTGCGGCCGTGGGGCCGACGTGTAGGAAGGTTGCCTGCCGAGACGTTTGGCGATCTCGGCGGTGCGGTACGGGCCCTCGCCGAGGTCTGCCATCGCGGCCATGTACTCCCGCTCGCGTTCGGTGGCTTTCTCGAAGCGGACGTGAAGAGCTCTTGGTCGAGCTCGGCGAGCACGAATTTCTCGGCGGCCTGAACGTCGCCGACGCGGATCGGTGAGCGCGTCCGGAGCGGCGTCACGCCGCGGGCAGGACGCTCGGCTTCTCGATCGGCATGCGCAGCTTCCGCTTACTTGTGATCGACATGTGTCCAGGTTGGACGCGCCGAGCTAAACCGTCTACAGTTTCGATCCTCGATCTAGCGAGCTGGGGGTTCTAAGCACGGATGCCGGTCGCCTATCACCTATCTCACTTGCGCACGCTGGAGGCCGAGGCCGTGCACGTGCTGCGCGAGGCCGCGGCGGAGTTCGAGCGCCCGGTGCTGCTGTTCAGCGGCGGCAAGGACTCGATCGTGCTGTTGCGCCTGGCCGAGAAGGCGTTCCGGCCGGGGCCGTTTCCGTTTCCGGTGATGCATGTCGATACGGGCCACAACTTTCCCGAGGCGATCGAGTTCCGTGACCGGCGGATCGCGGAGATCGGCGAGCGCTTGATCGTGGTCTCGGTCGAGGACTCGATCGCGCGGGGCCGGGTGGTGGATGAGACCGGGCCGCGCGCCTCGCGCAACGGTCTGCAGACGGTGACGTTGCTCGACGCGATCGCCGCGCACGGTTTCGACGCGGCCTTCGGGGGCGCCCGGCGCGACGAGGAGCGCGCGCGGGCGAAGGAGCGGATCCTGTCGTTTCGCGACGAGTTCGGCCAGTGGGAGCCCCAGGGGCAGCGGCCCGAGCTGTGGAGCCTCTATAACGGGCGTATACGCAGGGGCGAGCACGTGCGCGTGTTCCCGATCTCGAACTGGACGGAGCTCGACGTGTGGCAGTACATCGCGGAGGAGGACTTGGAGGTTCCCTCGATCTACTTCGCGCACGAGCGCGAGGTGTTCGCGCGCGATGGGATGCTGTACGCGACGAGCCCGCACGTGCGGCTCGGCCCCGGCGAGGAGCCGTTCACGGCGTCGGTGCGCTACCGGACGGTGGGCGATATGACGTGCACGGGGGCGGTCGAGTCGACGGCCGCGACGCTGCGGGATGTGGTGCTCGAGATCGCCGCGACGGAGGTGACCGAGCGCGGTCAGACGCGCGCGGATGACCGGGTGACGGAGGCGGCGATGGAGGATCGCAAGCGGAAGGGGTACTTCTGATGGCGATTTTCGATTCGGTTCAGAAGGCCCGCGAAATCGGCGCGCTCGCACGGGCGCGCGGGGCCGTGGACGCGGAGGCGGCGGACATCTTCGCGCGTTTGAGCGAGCGTCCCGCGGAACTGTTGCGCTTCGCGACGGCGGGCTCGGTCGATGACGGCAAGAGCACGTTGATCGGAAGGTTGTTGTACGACTCCAAGCAGGTGTTGGCGGACCAGCTCGAGCACGTCGAGCAGACGAGCAAGAGGATGGGCAACGACTTCCTCGACCTGTCGCTGTTGACGGATGGGTTGCGGGCCGAGCGCGAGCAGGGCATCACGATCGACGTCGCGTACAGGTATTTCGCGACGGCGCAGCGCAGGTTCATCATCGCGGACACGCCCGGGCACGAGCAGTACACGCGGAACATGGTCACGGGAGCCTCGACGGCGGATCTGGCGATCGTGTTGATCGATGCGCGCAAGGGGATGCTGGCGCAGTCCCGGCGTCATGCGTTCATCAGCTCGCTGTTGCGGATTCCCGCATCTGGTCGTGTGTGTGAACAAGATGGATTTGGTCGATTTCGACGAGCAGGTGTTTCGGGGGATCGTCGATGAATTTGAGGGTTTTGCGGCGAAGCTCGAAGTTCCCGATGTGACGTTCATCCCGATCTCGGCTTTGCTGGGGGACAATGTGGTCGAGCGCTCGGAGGCGATGGACTGGTATCAGGGCTCGCCGCTGCTGTACCACCTCGAGCACGTGCATATCGCCTCGGACAGGAACCTGATCGATGTGCGCTTTCCAGTGCAGTGGGTGATCCGCCCGCGCACGGGCGGCGGGGACTACCGCGCGTATGCGGGCCAGGTCGCGGGCGGCGTGCTGCGCCCCGGCGACGAGGTCGTGGTGCTGCCGAGCGGCCGGCATACGAAGATCGCGGGGATAGACACGTTCGACGGCCCGGTCGCGGAGGCGTTCCCGCCGATGTCGGTCGCGCTGCGGCTGGAGGACGACATCGACGTCAGCCGCGGGAGCACGATCGCGCGCGCGCAGAACCAGCCGACGGTCGCGTCGAGCTTCGAGGCGCTGTTGTGTTGGATGTCCGAGCAGCCGCTCAGCCCGAACAGGCGCTATCTGGTCAAGCACACGACGCGCACGGCGTCGGTCAGCGGCGTGGAGATGCGCTACCGGATCGACCTGCGGCAGTTGCATCGCGACGAGACCGCGAGCACGCTCGAGCTGAACGACCTCGGGAGGGTGCGGATGGAGCTGAGCTCGCCGCTGGTGTTCGACTCCTATCGCCGGAACAAGATCACGGGCAGCCTGATCGTGATCGACGAGGCGACGAACGAGACGGTCGCGGCGGGCACGATCCTCGACACCGAGACCGAGGCCCGAGGACGTTGCGGTGGCCGTCGAGGCCGTCGAGGAGGGGCCGCGCACGACGCAGAGCCCGAACGTGCAGCTGGCAGCGCTCGGAGCTGACGCGCGAGGCGCGCTGGGATTCGCTCGGGCACGCGGGCGCGACGATCTGGTTCACGGGCCTGCCGGGGGCGGGCAAGTCGACGATCGCCGGCGCCGTCGAGGAGCGCCTCGTCACCGCGGGCCGTCCCGCGTTCCTGCTCGATGGGGACAACCTGCGTCACGGCCTGAACGGCGACCTCGGCTTCGACGAGCAGGCGCGCTGCGAGAACGTGCGCCGCACCGCGCAGGTCGCCCGCCTGTTCGCGGAGGCCGGCACGGTCGCACTCGTGAGCCTCGTCAGCCCCTACGGCTGTGACCGCGAGGTCGCGTCCGAGCTGCATGTCGCGCACGAGCTGCACTTCATCGAGGTATTCGTCGACGCGCCGCTGGAGGTCTGCGAAGAGCGCGACCCGAAGGGTCTCTACGCGCGCGCCCGCGCAGGAGAGATAACCGGGATGACCGGAGTCGACGCCCCCTACCAGCCCCCGGCCGATCCCGACCTGGTCCTGCAATCGAGCGCCGAAACGGTGGACGAAGCCGTCGAGCGCGTCCTGCAGACGCTCGCCGCGCGACTGCTGCAACCTCCTCCCGCGCAACAAGCGGACTGACCGGATCGCCTGCAGCAGCAAGCGGACTGACCGGATCGCCTGCAGCAACAAGCGGACTGACCGGATCGTCTTCGAGCCGACTGCCGGGCCCGGGATTGCCGGGCTCGGGTAGCCGGCCGGGGTCGCGGTGTCGCTTGGGGTCGCGGCCTGCGACGAGCCCAGCGCCGCGCCGAGGCCTGGCGACATCGTTCTCATCGCCTCCCCCGCGCCGAGGCCCGGCGACATCGTCCTCTTCACGCATGCTGAGGTTGAGGCTGGCAATGAGCGCGTCCCCCTCCCGCGCGCCGAGGCACAGCCCGGCGACAACGGTGAGGACGAGGATCCAGGCGGCGGAGATGACGAGGAGGAGTGGAAGGATCATTGCTGCTCCAAACGGGGGGTCGGGCTTTGCCAGTTCCTCACTAAGTCTATCAGCTTTCTTGTGCATCCTCCACGGGTCGGGGTTGGATCGCCGTGGTCTCGATCGCCGCGGGTTCGCTCGCCTGGGTTGCGACCACCGGGGCACCGACCACTGGGGGCTCGACCCCGGGGCTCGGCCTGAGCCAGGGCTTGGCGGTGATCAGCCACGCGGCCGCGGCCGTGAGCAGCACGGCGCAGAGGATCCAGCCGAGCGCTTCGGTGCCGACGCCGACGTACTTCAGGCCGGAGGCGAACACGACGAACGTGATCACGGGCCTGATGTAACGGTCGGGGACGCTCGAGGAGATCAGCGAGCCGACGAGCACCGCGGGGACGCTGCCGATCACGAGCGAGAGCGTCACGCCGAACTCGACGTGCCCGAAGGCGAGCGCGCCGAGCGCGGCGGCGGCGGTCAGCGGCACGGCCTGCGTGAGGTCGGTGCCGACGAGCTGGCTGGCGCCGATCGCGGGGTAGAGGAACAGCAAGAGGACGATCATCAAAGACCCCGAGCCGACCGAGGTCATCCCGACGATGATCCCGCCGAAGACCCCGACCAGCACGGTCGGCAGCGGGCGTGTGACGATCTCGTGCACGCCCGCGGTGCGGCTCTCGCCGGTGCGGCGGTCGAGGTAGTAGCGTAGGACCATCGCCGCGGACCCGAGCAGCAGCGCGGCGCCGAGCGCGAGCTCGATGTTTTCCTGCGCGGACTTCGCGTTGCCCATCAGGTGCAGCAGGTACGCGCCGAGGAACGCGCTCGGGACCGAGCCGAGCACCATCCAGCCGACGAGGCTGCGGTTGACCGTCCCTTTTTTCCAGTGCACCCCCGCGCCGATCGGGCGCATCACCACCGCCGCGACCAGGTCGCTGGAGATCGCCGCCGAGGGCGTGATCCCGAACAGCAGGATCAGCATCGGCGTCATCAACGCCCCGCCGCCCGCGCCGGTCATCCCGACCAGAAACCCGATCACGGCGCTGCCCAGAACGATGTATGGATCGACGTGCATACCCTCTCCCCGCTCAACTGCACCGGCCCGGGTTCTCCGGCTCAATCGCACCGGCCCGGGTTCCCCCGCTCAACCGCACCGGCCCGGGTTCGGAGTCCTTGGCCTCAGCGTCCCGCCGGGTGCTCACGGGCGCCGGATGTTATAGGGCCGTCCCCGTCAGTTCGGTGCAATTACTTTCGCGCCGGCCGCACAGATCAACTGGGTCTACGGGCAGGCGCTCGACCCGGCGCGTGGTCGAGTGGCGCTGTGACCGGCTCTCATGCGACATGCGGGCAGGGGTGCGGCGAGACGCCCCCGAGGCCGTGGGGTCCGTTGACGGTGAAGATTCGCAGGTCGATCAGCACGCAGCGGCTCCTGCCCCTGACGGTGATCCGCGCGATCCAGCGGTGGGGTGCCGGGTTGGCGAGCACCTCGGCGCTGCAGCCGGTGCTGCAGCCGGCGCCGCCGAGCTCGCTGAGCGCGCCTTCCGCGGCCGCGCTCGCGAGCTGCGGTTCGGGCGGGCGCCAGCTCGTGTCGCGGTCGCGCAGGTAGACCCAGCCGAGCAGGCCGGCGCTGCTCGCGAGCAGGACGAGGGTGACGAACAACCACCTCACGCGCGGGTCATCCTCACGCGCGGGACGTCTTCATGCCTCATGTGCGGGACCCACCTCATGTCTCACGCGCGGGACGTCTTCATGCCTCATGTGCGGGACCCCACCTGATGTCTCATGTGCGGGGAGCCCTCACATGCGGGAAACTGAACCGGAACCAATTTCACGCCGTTTGGAACCACCTCACGCCGTTTCGAATCGGAAGGCCTGGACCTCGCGCTGGCCGTCGCGGGCGCGGAACAGCGGGCCGATCGCCACGACGTTCGTGCCCGTTCAACGGTGTCGCCTCCCAGTTGGGCAGGCGGATCAGGATGAGATGGAAGTCGCTGATCACCGCGACGTGCGCCTCGTCGGGGTTCGGCCCATGGGTCGCGTCGAGCACGCGTCCTTCGACGCGCGCGCAGAACGCGAGCCGCAACCGTTCCTTGCGGGGCACCCCGCGCGTGCACCACGGCGCCCACGAGGGCAGCGCGGCCGCCTGCACCGGCGTGGCCGGCCGCGCGGCGATCACCGCGAGCGACCCCTGCGCGCACACGAATAAGAGGCCGCCCAGCAGCAGCGCCGCCAGCACGGCGGTCGCCCGCCACAGGCGAGGATGGTCGAGCGCCGCGCGCATTGCCCTCGATTATGAGCATCCCGAGACCGCTCCTTCAGCCCCTCCCGGGACCGCTCCTTTAGCGCCGTGAGATTTTCTGGACATATGTATGAGATGGGTGTACATTACGTCGCTCCATTTGGCCGATAGCGCACCGGGACAGTGCGCAATGGGACGGGACGGATGCCCGAACCCCAAGGCCCAAATTCTTCATAGAGCGGGGTGTGCTGCCATGACGGCAATGTCGAAGGTCCTTTGTATGTGTAGGGCTTCTGTACGGAAGTCGTCACCGGCCGAAGGTCACCGCAGGCGCTCGCCTGGGTCCGGGTCCGGCGCCGGCATGAGCGCCCGCGCGGTCGTGGTCGCGGCGTTTCTTTGCCTCGGTGTGCCCGCTGCGACGGCCGCTTCGGCCGGGGCCGAAAGCGCGACCTACTCGACCTACTCCGCGATCCAATCCGTTCCAGTCCCGCCGGCGTCGAACTTCCACGGCAACGGCGGTGGCGATGGCTGGGCCGTCGCGCTGTCCGAAACGAGGGTCTTCAACGTCTTCCACCACCAGGACTACATCGGCGTCGCTTGCCACGAACAGAGCAACGCGCAGTCGTGTCCGGGCTGGCCCAAGACGATCACCGAAACTGGGACAGGCGCCAGCTTCTCGAGCTCGGGACAGCCGGGCCTGTATCTCAACCATACGACCGGCAAGCTCTACGTGTACGCAACGCGGGAGGGCGACAGCACCGATGGTGTCGTCTGTATCAACACGGAAGAAGCGACCAACCCGGATCCGTTCTGCGGGTTCACGGCACTCAGTGCCATTGGCGACGCGCCACTCCAGGACGGAATCAGCGGCACCAGCAACCCGATGCTGGTTGGAGACCACTGGTATGCGTTCAGCTACGTGAGCGGCGCCGGCGAACACGAAGGCACGAAGAACACGCTGCTCTGCTTCGACGTGAGCACCGGCGAAGCGTGCGCGGGCCAGCCCTTCGACGTCGCGCTCGGGGGTGGCACGGTCCTTGACGGTGAGCCGTCACCGGCGACAGCAGCGATCGGCAGCAAAGTGATCATCCCGGTGGACATCGACGGGACGAGCCGGCTCGCTTGCTTCGATGATGCGACGCAGAGCAGCTGTGGCGGCCAGTGGCCCGTAACCCTGAGCTTCAGCTATGTCGAGGAGAACGGGGCGCCATTCCCGCTGATGGACGCGACCGGGAAGATCATTGGATTGTGCCTGCCGACGGGAACGGACCAGTGCTACACCCTCGAAGGGGAAGCGACGGCCACCCCGCCGGGATTGACATCAGTGGTTGCGGGCTCGAGCCCGTGGAACGGTCCCGCATTCGTGCTCGGGCCAAGGGTGTACGTCCCGAACGGCAACTACGAGGGCGATGTCGGAGACGTCGAGTGCTTCGACTACTCGAAGGACGAAGGCTGCGAACACTTTCCCAAGACCTTCCCGGCGGGCGAATTCGTTTATCTCTACACCGTCAACCCCGACCCGCAGCGCCCGACTTGCATCTGGGTGAACTCCGACGCCGGTGGCGGTACGCTTCCTGTGCAGATCGAGAGCTTCGATGCCTACACCGGCGAAGCCTGCGGCCAGGGCACGATCCGCGTGCTGGCATCCCAGTTCGTGGCGCCGGCCCCGCAGTGCACGCCGGCGAACTACGTCTCGCTGCAGATCCTCAACCCCGCCCGCAGCACCTACTCGGAAGGGACGGTCGCGTTCGCCGACGGCGATGGGGACCCGATTCCCGGTCTGGCTGAAATCACGCTGGACGAAACTGGGACCGCCAGCCTCAACGGGCTCGGACTGAACACGGCGACGGGCCTGCCGCAGTTCCTGTTCACGCTGCACGATCCGACGGGCCCGGTCGGCTCCGTCGAAGTGAAGCTCACCTGGGAAGGTAACTACGACGAAAGTTGCGCCGGCGATGGCAGGACGGTCACCGTGCCGCCCCCGCCCCCGGCACCGACCCCAGCGCCGGCCACGACAACCACGGCCACGGTAACACCGGCGGCCGCAACGCCGGCGGCGCCCGCGCCGAAACCGGTGGGCGGTGTGCTCGCGTTCGGTGGAGCGCATATCTCCAGTCACACGCCCGCGTGTATCGCGAGCACCGGCTACGTCGCGGCGGTGAGTGGCGACGCGATCGCCTCCGTGACGTTCTCGCTGGACGGTCACAAGCTCGCGACCGTGAGCAAACCGGGCTCGCACGGGACGTTCGCGACGCGCGTGCACGTTCCCGCGGGCGCCAGGCACAGGCTCACGATGCACGTGACGTTCACCGCGGCGAGCCACACCCCCGCGAAGAACATCAGCCGGACCCTCGCGCGCTGCGCGGTGTTCCACCCCAAACCCACCCCAAGCTTCACCGGCTGAGGGGTAAGAGCCGCGAGACGCACTCGAGGGCGGGCGACGAGGTTGTGATGATCCGTCGCCCGTCCTTCGCTGCGCTGCTCGCGGTCGCGACGGCTCCGGCGCTCGCCGGCTGTCTTTGCGCGAGCGCGAGCGCGAGTGCGGGCGTGAGCGCTGCCACGCCGCCGTTACAGCGATCGATCGCTGCTGCTGGGTCCGCCGCTGCCACACCCACCGCGGGGACACCCACCGCGGGGACACCCACCGCGGGGATACCTACCGCGGGGATACCTACAGGGGGGACACCCACCGCGGGGATACCTATCACGGGGACACCTACAGGGGGGACACCCACCGGGGGGACACCCATTGGCGCGACACCCGCGCCCTCCTCGTCGCCAGGTGCGCCGGCGACCCCGGCGATCCGTCCGCTCTCGAACGAACGCACGCTCACCACCTGGGCGCACCCGCTGGAACCGGGCGCGATCTACGCGAAGCCCGACCCGCACGCGCGGCGTATCGGGAGCGTGCACATGGAAACCGAGGACGGCTTCCCGGAGGTGTATCTGCTGCTGAGCGGCTATACCGACGCATACGGGCGCGAATGGGTCCAGCTGCGGATACCGGGCAGGCCGAACGGACGTGTCGGGTGGGCGCCGCGTGAACTGCTCGGCGGCTTTCACCGCACGCGCTGGCTGATCGTGGTCGACCTCGCTCGGCGGCGGCTCACCGCCTATTTCGACGGCGCGCTGCGCATGAGCGCTCCGGTCGGGGTCGGCAAGCCGAGCACGCCGACGCCGACCGGGCACTTCTGGATCCGCGAGCGCTTTCGCCTGACCGACCGCGGCAACCCCTACTGGCCCTACGCGCTCGGCACCTCTGACTATTCGACGCTGAGCGAATGGCCGGACGGCGGGGTCGTGGGCATTCACGGCGACTTCGGCGAACCCCAGAAGATCCCGGGCGACCCCTCGCACGGGTGCGTGCGCATGCGCGACTCTCAAATCGCCTGGCTGGCCCCTAGGGTGACGCTCGGCACGCCGGTGGACATCGTGCCGTAGCGTGCGGTATGCGGTTGACGGATTCGGGATTCAAACGCGGCTGAACGGGTAATCCAGGCTCAGCGGTGTCTATCTGTGGAGGTGGTTCGTATGCGTACGCTACGTAGGGGTGTGCGACCGGGTATGCGGGGGAGTCTGCGACGGGGGTCGGTGGCGGCGATCTTGATGTTGTGCGCTCTCGCGCTTGCACCAGCGTCACAGGCGATGGCCGCCTCGGCGCCGAGCGCGAGCACCGGCGCGAGCTCGAACGTGACCTACTCCTCGGCGATCCTCTACGGCTACGTCGGTGCGCGCGGGCTCCTCACCAACTACTACTTCGAATACGGGCCGACCGGCTCCTACGGCGCGCAGACGCCGCTCGCGCCCGCCGGCAACTCAACCAGCTCGGTCAAGGTCAGCCAGGCGGTCACGGGTCTGCAGGCGGGAATCACCTACCACTACAGGATCGTCGCCTCCGGGCCGGGCGGCACGACCAAGGGTGGGGACAGGACGTTGCGCACGCCGAAGATTCCGCTCTCGGTGGCGCTCGTCGGCGTGCCGAACCCCGTGATTTTCGGCGATCCGTTCGTCGTCGAGGGCACGCTCTCGGGGACCGGCGCCTCGACGCACGCGATCGTGCTGCAGGCCAACCCATTCCCCTATACCGCGGGCTTCAAGACCGTCGGCTCGCCCGAGCTGACGAGCGCCACGGGCGGCTTCTCCTTCCCGTTCGTGGGCCTATTGGAAAACACGCAGCTGCGCGTGGTCACCGTCGGCTCGCCGGTGGTGGTGAGCCCGGTCGTGCTCGAGAACGTCGCGGTGCGGATCTCCTTCCACGTTGGCCGCGCGCACCGGCGTGGCTACGTGCGCCTCTACGGCACGGTCGCCCCGGCGGAGGTCGGCGCGCTCGTCGGCTTCCAGCGGCTCGTCGCCGGCGGCCGTACGGTCAACCAGGGCGGCACGGTCGTCAAAGCCGGCACCGCGACCGTCTCGACGTTCAGCGGCGCCCTGCGAGTCCGCCGCGGTCGCAACCTCTACCGTGCGCTCGTCAAGGTCTCCGACGGCGCCCACGTCTCCGCCTACAGCGCGCCCGTGCTCGTGCGCTGACGCGCTCACATAACCGATACTTACGAGGATGGCTCCCGCGCCGACGATCGACGAGCTGCTGATCGGCGACGATCCCGCGCGCTGGGCCGAGCTTGGCTTCGCCGTCGCGGACGGCCGCTGTGAGATCGGCGGCGTGCGTTTGCGTTTCATCGATAGCGACGCAGACACCGACCACGACGCCGAGGATGAGACCGACACCGACACCGACGCCGACGTCGAGGACGTGGCGACGACGACCACCGGCGCCGGTGACAAAACAGACAGCGGTGACGTGGCCGCGGCAGCTACGGGCGGGCGCGGTATCCGCGGCTGGACGCTGCGCGACCTGCTCGGCTCTCCAGCCGATCGGACGGCGCAGCTCGACGGTCTGCCGACGGCGCTCTCCGGGCGTCCCCCGCGCGCTCCCGCGCCGGTCCATCCGAACGGGGTCGTCGCGATCGACCACGTCGTGGCGGCCTCCCCGAAGTTGGATCGCAGCGTGCAGGCGCTGCGATCCGCCGGACTCGATCTGCGCAGGATGCGCGACGAGCCCACTCCCGGCGGCGCGCCCCGTCAGGCGTTCTTCCGGCTCGGCGCGGAGATCCTCGAGCTGATCCAGGAACCCGAGGACTCGATCCGCCGCGCGGGCGGCCCGGAGCATCCCGCCCGCTTCTGGGGCCTCGCGCTGCGCGTCATGGATCTCGAGGAGACGGTGCGGCTGCTCGGTGATCGCGTGGGCGAGATCCGGCGCGCGGTGCAACGCGGCCGATGGATCGCGAGCCTGCGCCGCGGGGCTGACCTCGCGGTGCCGCTGGCGTTCATGAGCGCCGCGCCGGCGATCTGAGCGTCGGCCCGCCTCGGTCGGCGGCGACTACGGGTCGAGACGGCCGTCGTAGAGGGCGAACATCGCCCCCTGCGGGTCGGCCACGACGGCGATCCGCGCGATCGATATATCGATCGGGCCGGCGTGCGTGGCACCGCCGAGCTCGGCGACCTTCGCGAGGCTCGCGTCGAGGTCGTTGACCGCGAAGTACACGAGCCAGTGCGGCGGCGGACCGGGGAAGCTCAGCGTGCGCACGCCGGCGTTGACGATCTCGCCGTTCTTGATCGTCAGATACGGGTCGGGGCTGCCCTCGAACGGTTCGAAGGTCCAGTCGAACAGCGCGGAGTAGAAGGTGGCCGAGGCGTCGAGGTCGGGCGAGGCGAGCTCGTTCCAGCTGAGCGCGCCGGGCTCGTTCACGAGCTGCGCGCCGAGGTGCTGGTTGGGCTGCCAGATCAGGAAGTAGGCGCCCTGGGGATCCTGGATCGCGGCCATCCGGCCGGCCTCCATCACATCGAACGGCTCCATCGGCACGGCCGCGCCGAGCTCCCGCGCGCGGTCGGCGACCGCGTCGGCGTTCTCGACGGTCACGTAGGAGTTCCACGCCGGCGGCGCCCCCGCGTCGCGCAGCGACTGCGGCTGCGGCGAGATCGCCGCGACGTCCTTGCCGTCGACGCGCTGGATCGAGTAGTAGACGTCTTCCCCGACCGGCATGTCCTCTGCGACCCAGCCGAAGAGGCCGCCGTAGAAGGCCTTCGCCCCCGCCTGGTCGGTCGTCGTCAGGTCGGTCCAGCTGAAGGTTCCCGGCGGGTATCCCGTGCGCTCGCCCATGTGCGTTTGAGCCTAGCGCGATCGCTGGGACGGCGTTGTGAAGGAGCGTTATCTCTCGAGGTGATGGCGTGATGGCGTGATGGCGTGAGGGCGTGATGGCCTGATGGCGTGATGGCGTGAGGGCGAGGCGAACGGAGACGGTGCGGCGAACGGCTACGCAACCGCCGCCGCCGCGCGCCCGGCGATCCGCCCGGAGAAGAGGCAGCCGCCGAGGAATGTGCCCTCGAGCGAGCGGTAGCCGTGCACGCCGCCGCCGCCGAAGCCCGCGACCTCGCCCGCGGCGTAGAGGCCCGGGAGCGGCTCGCCGTCGTCTGCCCGCAGCACGCGGCTGGAGAGGTCGGTGTGCAGGCCGCCGAGCGTCTTGCGCGTGAGGATCTGCAGGCGCACGGCGATCAGCGGGCCGGCCTGCGGATCGAGGATCCGGTGCGGGGCGGCGACGCGCGTGATCCGGTCGGGCAGGTAGCGCCGCGCGCCGCGGATCGCGGTCACCTGGAGGTCCTTCGTGTAGGGGTTCTCGATCTCACGGTCGCGGGCGAGGATCTCCCGCTCGACCGCGGCGAAGTCGAGCAGCGGCTCGGGAGTCAGCGCGTTCATCCCGCGCACGAGCGAGGCGAGGTCGCGCTCGACGACGAAGTCGGCGCCTTTCTGCTTGAACGCCTCGACCGGGGCGGGCGCGCCCTTGCCGACGCGCGACTTCAGCACCTCGAGCACGCTCTTGCTCGTCAGGTCGGGGTTCTGCTCGGAGCCGGACAGCGCGAACTCCTTCTCGATCATCTTCTGGGTGAGCACGAACCACGTGTAGTCGTGGTCGGTGCGCATGATGTGCTCGAGCGTGCCCAGCGTGTCGAAGCCGGGGAACAGCGGCACCGGCAGCCGCTCGCCGCGAGCGTCCAGCCACAGAGGGGAGGGGCCCGGCAGGATGCGGATGCCGTGGCGGCTCCAGATCGGGTTCCAGTTGCGGATTCCCTCGACGTAGTGCCACATCCGGTCGGGATTGATGATGCTGGCGCCGGCGGTCTCGCTGATCGCGAGCATCCGCCCGTCGACGTGGTCGGGGACGCCGCAGATCATGTTCTCCGGGGCCTTGCCCAGGCGCGACGGCCAGTTCTTGCGCACGAGCTCGTGGTTGGCGCCGATCCCGCCGGAGGTGACGATCACCGCCCCAGCCGCGAGCTCGAACTCGCCGGTCTGCACGCGCGAGCTCGCCTGCCCGCGCACGACGGCGCTCGGCTCGAGCACGTGCCCGGCCACGCCCGTGACGGCGCCGTTTGAGACCGTCAGCTCGTTGACGCGGTGGCGAAAGCGCAGCTCAACCAGGCCGCGCTGCTGAGCTTCGCGCACGCGGCGCACGAACGGCGCGATCACGCCCGGGCCGGTGCCCCAGGTGACGTGAAAGCGCGGGACCGAGTTGCCGTGGCCGGTCGCGAGGTAGCCGCCGCGCTCGGCCCAGCCGACATTCGGCACGAAGCGCATGCCCTGGGCGTGCAACCACGCGCGCTTCTCGCCGGCGGCGAAGTCGACGTAGGCCTCGGCCCAGCGGCGTGGCCACTCGTCCTCGGGTCGGTCGAAGCCGGCCGTGCCGAGCCAGTCCTGCCAGGCCAGCTCGCGCGAGTCGTGGATCCCCATGCGGCGCTGCTCGGGGCTGTCGACGAAGAACAGGCCCCCGAACGACCAGAACGCCTGCCCGCCGAGCGATGCTTCGGGCTCCTGGTCGAGCAGGATCACTCGCCGCCCGGCGTCGGCGAGCTCGGCGGTCGCGACCAGCCCCGCGAGGCCGGCGCCGACGACGATCGCGTCCGCGGATGGAGATCGAGTGCTCACGGGCGCGAAGGCTATATGCCCGGCGCGTGGTGGCGCTCTTGCGGTAGCCTGACGCTCGATGCCTGAGCCCGCGCCGATCGTGATCGCCTACGACGGCTCCGACGCCGCCCGCGCGGCGGTGAGCGAGGCCGCGGCGCTGTTCGGCTCGCGCCGCGCGATCGTGCTGACCGTCTGGGAGCCGGGCCTGGCGGACTACATGCTGATGCCGAATACGATCGGGACGGGCACGATGATGATGCCCTATGACCCTGAAACCGTGCAGTCGATCGACAAGGCCTCGGAGGATCACGCACGCGACATCGCCGAGGACGGCGCGCGGCTCGCCCGCGCCGGCGGCCTGCGAGCCGAGGCGCTCCCGGTGCGCGACGCGGCCGACATCGCCGACGCGATTCTCGACACGGCCTCCGAGCGCGAGGCGGCGGCGATCGTGATCGGCTCGCGCGGGCTGAAGGGCATCAAGTCGAAACTGATGGGCAGCTCCTCCGCGAGCGTGCTCGGCCGCTCCGACCGGCCGGTCGTCGTCGTGCACGCGCCGGAGTAAGATTCGCGGGAAGGACGAAAGGAACAACGTTGCGCTCGATTCCCCGACCGCGTCGATATATAGCTCCGCCACTGCTGTTCGTGCTGAGGCCGCTGCTGCGCTACAGCGCCACGCGGGATGCCTTCGTTTTGCGCGCGATCGGCAGCCACCGCGGCCCGGTGCTGCGCCCCGATCGCCGCCGCCGGGGCACGCAGACAGCCTTCGAAGGCATCGACCGCCGCACCCAGGCCGCCTCGTAAGTAAGCAGCCTCTCAAGTTAAGCAGCCTCTCAAGTCAACAGACCTCTCCTCGGCCAAGCGGGTTTTGGACACACTTCCCGGCTGGGGGACTCGATCTCTTCCCGACCGCTCCGCGAAGCGGCATTTACGGTCAGAACAAAGTCCGGATCCCGCGCTACTTAGGGGGGACTGGAGGGTTGAGTGGGTTATGCAGATGACCTCCCCGGCACGCCCCAAGCGCGCGCGCAACGCCACCGCCACGACCCTCGTGCTCGTGCTCGTCCTCGCGGCCGTGCTCGCCGCGCTCGTTCTGCCCGCCGCCGGACAGGCAGCCGCGCCCCCGGCGCCCACCGTCGGGACCTCCGGTGTCTCAGGCGTGGGCTACTCGTCGGCGACCCTGTACGGCTATGTGAACGCCCAGGGTCAGGCCACGAACTACTACTTCGAGTACGGCACGAGCACCTCCTACGGCACGCAGTCGCCGCTCTCGCCGGCGGGCAGCGCGACGAATACTGTGAAGGTCAACCAGGCGATCACGGGTCTGCAGGCCGCGACCAAGTACCACTACCGGCTCGTGGCTGTCGGTCCCGGCGGGACGGTCGCGGGCGGGGACCGCACGTTCACGACGGCGAAGATCCCGCTTTCGCTCGCGCTCGTCAGCACCCCCAACCCGGTCGTGTTCGGCAGCCCGTTCTACGTCGAGGGCACGCTTTCGGGGACCGGCGGCGCGAACCACGCGATCGTGTTGCAGGCCAACCCATTCCCCTACGTCGGAGGCTTCAAAACGGTTGGCAACGCGGAGTTGACGAGCTCGACGGGCGGCTTCTCCTTCCCCTATCTCGGCCTGACCGAAAACGCGCAATTGCGCGTCGTCACGCTGGGGCTGCCGGTCGTGATCAGCCCGATCGTGCTCGAGAACGTCGCGGTGCGCGCGACCGTCCACGTGCGCCCCGCCAAGCGCCGCGGCTACGTGCGCCTGTACGGGACCGTCACCCCGGCGGAGCCGGGCGCGCAGGTCGGCTTCCAGCTGCTCAAGCCCGGCCACGCCTCGATCAACCAGGGCGGCACGCCCGTGAAAGCCGCGACCGCGACCTATTCGACGTTCAGCGGCTTCATGCGCTTGCGCAATCCGGGACTGTATCGCGTGCTGATCAAGGTGACGAACGACGGCGCGCACGTTTCCAACTACAGCGCGCCGATCCTGATTCGCTAGAGATCAGGCGTCGAGCGAGTTTTGCAAGCGCTCGAGGACGCGCACGACGCGGAGGCCGGAATGGCCGTCAGAGCGCGGCGTGGCGTCGTCGCGAATGCACTGGATGAAGTGCTCGCACTCCAGCCGCAGGGGCTCGGCGTTGGCGATCCGTGGGGAGAAGCTCTCGCCCGAACGGGCGATGTACTCTCCCCACGAGCGTGCGTCCTCGTCGAAGCCCTTGTCGTAGACGGTGAGCTTGCCCGCGACGGCCATGTCGTCGAAGGTCGCCATCCGCCGCGCGCCGACGACCGTCAGGCGCCGCTCCTTGTGGGGGTCGAGCCAGGAGAGATGCAGGTGCGCGACGACGCCGGAGGGGAAGCGCAGGTAGCAGAAGACGACATCCTCGACGCCCGCGCGCACGTAGGACTCGCCGTGCGCGGAGCACTCGGAGGGCTCCTCGCCGATCAGGTGGAGCACGACCGAGACGTCGTGCGCGCCGAGGCTCCAGAGCGCGTTCTCCTCCGCGCGCAGCTTGCCGAGGTTGAGGCGGTTGCCGTAGATGTAGTAGAGGTCGCCCAGCTCGCCTTCGTCGAGCAGCTCCTTCAGGCGGTCGACGGCCGGGTGGTACTCGAGCAGGTGGCCGACCATCAGGATCTTCCTCGCCCGCTCGGCCGCTGCGACCGCCGCTTCGGCGTCGGCGGCGGTGGTCGCCAGCGGCTTCTCGACGAAGCAGTGCTTGCCCGCTTCGGCGACGCGGATCGCCAGTTCCGCGTGTGTCGGCACCGGGGTCGCCAGCACCACCGCATCGAGCTCGGGATCGTCGAGCAGGTCGTCGAGCTCGCCGGTCGTGCGCGCGGAGGGAAACGAGGATGCGAGCTTCTCGCGCATCTCGGCCGAGGCGTCGCACAGCCACGCGAGCTCGCAGCCGGGGATCGAGGCGAAGTTGCGCGCGAGGTTCGGCCCCCAGTAGCCGAGGCCGACGACGCCGAGCTTGATGGGGTCCCCGCTCATAGGGATCCGATAGCCGCGACGCAGCGCTCGGCCGCGTGGCCGTCGCCGTACAGCTGCGGATGCTCCGCCGGTGGTGTGCGCTCCAGCGCCGCAAGTGCCGCGGGGCCGTCGAGATCCACCAGCGTGTTCCAGCCCGTATCAACCGTCTCGACCCACTCGGTGTTCGCGCGCAAGGTGATGCAGGGCACCCCGGCAAGGTACGCCTCCTTCTGGACGCCTCCGGAATCGGTCAGCATCGCGCGTGCCCCGCAGAGCAGCGCGGTGAACTCGGCGTAGCCCAGGGGCTCGGTCACGTGCATCCCCTCAATTTCAATCAGCTGCTCCCATGACCCCATTGCCAAAAGACGATCCCGCGTGCGGGGGTGCACCGGGAACACAACCGGAGCAGGCAGAGTCCTCAGTAGGTCCATTAGCTTCATCAGCCGCGCGGGATCGTCGACGTTACCGGCTCGGTGTGCCGTCACGAGGAGATACCGATGAGGTTGTACACCAAGATTTTTGGCCAGGTCTGCTGTTCTCTCGCGGGCTGTTGGTTGCCAGCGGAGGGCGACGTCGACCATCACATCACCCACAACCTCCATCCTGCCTGTGATCTTCTCGTCCCGGAGGTTCTCAGCTGAGATGTCAGAAGAACAGAGCAGAAGATCGCTCAGTTGGTCGGTCGCGATCCGGTTGCGCTCCTCGGGCATCGTGAGATCGAAGGAGCGCATGCCCGCCTCGATGTGGACGACGGGCACCCCGGCGTGCTGGCCTGCCTGTGCCCCAGCCAATGTGGAGTTGGTGTCCCCATAGACCAACACCGCGTCGGGTTGCACTTCGGGGATCAGATCCTCCAAGGCACTCAACATCCGGGTCGCCTGAGACTCGTTCGACCCACCGCCGATGCCCAGTTCCCGGTCCGGTTTCGCGAGGCCAAGCTCGCTGAAGAACACCGTTGACAAAGAATCGTCGTAGTGCTGACCGGTGTGGATCAGGATCTCCTCGTGTTCCTTACGCAGCAGCCCCGAGACGGCCGCTGCCTTGATGAATTGCGGTCGGTTGCCAACTACCGTGAGGACGCGCACACGCGCAACCTACGCTGCGGCACCTACGACTGAGGTCGACCAGTCGATCACCGAGGAGGGCCGCACCACGTGGCGCTGCAGGCCGAGCTCCTTTGGATCCAAACCCAGCGCCAAACCGACCATCTGCGGGAGGTGGAGGACCGGCATCTCGAGCTGGCGGCCGACGACGCCTTCGGCGAGCGGCTGCTGCATGTCGAGGTTGAGGTGGCAGAGGGGGCACGGCGTGACGAGGCAGTCGGCGTCGGCGTCGACCGCGTCGCCGAGGTGGCGGCCGGCCTGCTTGAGCGAGGCCGACTTGTTCATCGTGATGATCGGGAAGCCGCAGCACTTGCGCATGCCGGCGTACTCGATCACGGTGCCGCCGAGCGCGTCGATGACCTGGTGCAGGTAGTGGTCACGGGGGTGCTCGGCGTCGATCCCGAGGCGGTCGCGGGGGCGCACGATGTAGCAGCCGTAGAAGGGGCCGACCTTGAGGTTCGTCAACGGGCGCCTGACTTTCGAGCGCAGCGCGTCGAGCCCGATCTCCTCGACGAGCAGCCACAGGAAGTTCTTGTTGGTCAGGCCGAGCTCATAGCTGAGCCCCTCGGCCGCGAGCGTCTCGTTGACGATCGCGCGGTACTCGGCGTTCGCGTCGAGCCGTTCCTGGCACTCGGATTGGGCGCCCTGGCAGGTAGAGCAGATGTTCATCATCAGCTCGGCGCCATCGACCTGCTGGGCCAAGGCGAACGTGCGCGCGTTCAAAGTGTCGGCGAGCTCCTGGTTGTGCTCGGCGATCACGCCGGCGCCGGTGCAGCAGGCGCGGTCGAGCTCGACGAGCTCGATGTCGAGCAACGGCGCGACCCGCGCCATCGAGCCGTGGAGCTCGGGCGTGAAGCCGCGGCTGACGCAGCCGGGCCAGTAGGCGACCTTCATGCGGCGCTCCCTTCGGTGCCCGGGGCAGGACTCTCGCCGCCGCCGTTCGTTGCCGTGGCGCCGGCGGGCACGGGGGTCTCCTCGCGCTCGTCGTAGCCGCTGATGTACAGGTTCAGCTCGTAGCGCTCGGGACGCGACTCGACCTTGTCGTAGATCCGCTGCACGTTCTTCAGGTCGGCCGCGGGGATCTTGTGGCCGAAGACAGCGATCTTCGGGTTGATTTTCCCGCGCAGCAGACCTTTGATCGCGACCGGCAAGGAGGCGAGCAGCTCTTTGCCGGCGGCGGGGTGGAACTTGCCGAACCACGAGTTGCCGCCGTAGGAGCGCGGCACCATCTCGGCCTCGTGCAGCAGGCCGTAGTCGTGGATCAGCCCGACCATCGTGGCCTCGTGGCGCTGGCCGTTGTTTTTGTCGACGATCT
The DNA here is from genome assembly GCA_963774785.1 of uncultured Solirubrobacterales bacterium. Classification (GTDB taxonomy): domain Bacteria; phylum Actinomycetota; class Thermoleophilia; order Solirubrobacterales; family Solirubrobacteraceae; genus Palsa-744. The sequence continues at coordinate 1,065,657 of CAVZGH010000001.1, forward strand.
TCTGATCGTCGACGGCGATCCGCCGCAGGCGCATGATCTGGCCCATCGGGTTGACGTCCTTGGGGCAGGCCTCGACGCACTTGAAGCAGTGCGTGCAGTCGAAGATCCCCTGGGGGTCTTCGGCGAGATCCTTCAGACGGATGTCCTGCTCGTCGTCGCGCGGGTCGCCGACGAAGCGGTAGGCCTTCGCGAGCGCCGCCGGGCCGATGAAGCCGGGGTCGACCTCCATCGCGAGGCAGTCCGAGACGCAGGCGCCGCACTGGATGCAGGCCATCGACTGGGTGATGTCGACCATCGCCTCTTTCTCGACCAGGTACTCGCGCTCGGGCACGGGCTGCTTGGCGATCAGCCACGGCGTGACGCGCTGGACCTTCTTCCAGTGCACGGCGTCCATGTCGACGATCAGGTCCTTGATCACGGGCATGTTGCCCATCGGCTCGACCTCGATCACGCCGTCGGCGCCCGCGGACGCGCGCGCGTGGTCGAGATGGGTGTGGCAGGCGAGGCCCGGTTCGCCGTTGATCCGGACGCCGCACGAGCCGCAGATCGCCGCGCGGCAGGAGCAGCGAATCCCGATCGAGCCGTCGGCGGCGGCTTTCGCCTGGAGGATCCCCTCCAGCACCGAGCGGTGGGGCTCGAGCTCGATCGTGTGCTCGTCCCAGTACGCCGCGTCGCCGGACTCGGGATCGAAGCGGCGCAACCTGAGGGTGAACTGCTCCGGCGGCTTGTGCGTTTCGGCCATCAGTACTTGCGCTCCTCGGGCTCCCACTGGGTCATCGTCACTGGAGAGTAGGAGACTTCTGGATGGGTGGGGTCCCCCTCGTTCAATGAGATGTCGATGTGCTTGAGCCACTCGGCGTCGTTGCGCTCCGGGAAGTCCGTGCGGAACTGCGCGCCGCGGGACTCCTTGCGCTCGATCGCCGCGACGACGGTCGCCTGCGCGCAGTCGAGCATGTAGCCGAGCTCGAGCGCTCCGAGCACGTCCTGGTTGAAGACCGTGCCACGATCGTCGATGTAGGCGCTCGCGGACTCCTCGCGCAGGCGGTTGACGATCTCCAGCGCCTGTGCCAGCCCCGCTTCGTCGCGATAGACGGCGACGTACTTGTTCATCGTGTCGCCGAGCTCCTGCTTGATCTCCGAGACGCGGCGGGGAGCGGGGCTGCCGGTCTTATCGCGCGCGATGATCGCGTCGATCGTCGCGACGTCCTCGCGCAGCTGCGCGGCGGCGGTGGCCGACTGCGGCATCCCCATCGTCGCCGCCCGCGCGGCGGCGTGCTCGCCCGCGCGCCGCCCGAAGATCAGCGTGTCGAGCAAAGAGTTCGCGCCGAGGCGGTTGCCGCCGTGCACCGACACGCACGCGACCTCGCCCGCGGCGTAGAGGCCCTCGATCGAGGTCGCGCCGTCGACGTCGGTCTTGACGCCGCCCATGATGTAGTGCTGGCCGGGGCGGATCATGATCGGTTCGCGCGTGATGTCCACGCCGGCGAAGTCTTTGCCGATGTTGACGATCTCGCGCAGCGCCTCCAAAGTGCGCTTGCGCGGGACCTTCGTGATGTCGAGCCAGATCCCCGAGCCGTCGGCGCCGACGCCGCGCCCCTCGAGGATCTCGGTCTGCTCGGCGCGCGAGACGACGTCGCGCGAGGCGAGCTCCATCTTGTTCGGCGCGTACTTCTCCATGAAGCGCTCGCCCTCGGAGTTGAGCAGCACCGCGCCCTCGCCGCGCGCGCCCTCTGTTATCAGCAGGCCGTTCTCGACGAGCGTCGTCGGGTGGTACTGGACCATCTCCATGTCCATCAGCGGCGCGCCGATCCGGTAGGCCTGCGCGATCCCGTCGCCGGTCACGATCAAAGCGTTCGTCGTCGGGCGGTAGACCTGCCCGGCGCCGCCGCAGGCGAGGATCACGTTCTTGGCGTGGAAGATCTCCATCCGCCCGGAGCGCACGTCGCGCGCGATCACCCCGCAGCAGCGCCCGTCCTCGTCCTGCAGCAGCGAGGTCGTGAACCACTCCTCGTAGCGGTCGACCGTCTCGTGGTGCTTCATCAGCTGCTCGTAGAGCACGTGCAGGATCGCCTGGCCGGTGATGTCGGCGACGTAGGCGGTGCGCTTCATCGAGGCCCCGCCGAACGCCCGCAGGTCAAGCTCGCCGGTCTCTTTGCGGTGGAAGGTCACGCCGATGTGCTCGAGGTGCATGACCTCGCCGGGCGCCTCCGAGCACATCACTTCGATCGCGTCCTGGTCGCCGAGGAAGTCCGATCCCTTGACGGTGTCGTACGCGTGCGAGTGCCAGTCGTCGTCGAGGCTGATCGCGGCGTTGATCCCGCCCGCGGCGGCCACCGAGTGCGAGCGCACGGGGTGGACCTTGCTCATGATCGCGACGCTCGAGCCGGTCTCGGCGGCGGCGAGGGCGGCGCGCTGGCCGGCGAGGCCCGCGCCGATGATCAGGACGTCATGTGATGGCATCGGCCCGAACTCTATAAGGAGCCCTCCCCCCAGCGTCCGCAGACGGCTTTACGCCTGCATTTGCGGGGCTCGAGGCCTCGCGGGCCTGGGGTGCGCCGCTGGCGGATCGCGGTCTCTCGCCTCGAATGCCGGCGCAGCTTCGCGTCACGGGCCGGGCCGCGGTCCCAGCCTCACATCGCCGGGCGCAGCGCCTGGCGGACCTGGGCGAGCGTGACGACGCCCTGCAGCACGCCGTCGCTGTCGACCGCGACCATCGCGCCGAGACGGCCGAGGCCCTCGGAGCCGAGCAGCGACTCCAGCGGCGCGCCGACGCCGATCCGCACGGGCAGGTCGGGCTCGAGCACGTCGATGACCGGCAGCGCCGGCCGTCCGGCGGAGATCTCCTCCTCGATCCGCGCTTCGCGCACGACGCCGAGGAAGTGCTGGGCGGGGTCGACGACCGCGAACCAGGGCCAGCGGTAGCGCAGGAAGAACTGCTCCTGGGCGTCGAGCAGCGTCATCCCGGCGGGGACGGTGACGGGCTCGCGATCCATGATGTCGGCGACCGTGATCCCCTGGATCCGCTGCCCGAGCGAGCCCTGCACGACCGCCTGTCCGGCGGCCTGGTAGAGCAGAAACCCGAGCACCATCCAGATCAGCCCGAGCGAGGAGCCGCTGGCGAGCCCGACCAGCCCGACCGCCGCGAGCACCAGCGCGAAGCCCTGGCCGGCGCGTCCGGTGTAGCGGGTTGCGCGGTTGCGATCACCCGTGCGCCACCAGATCACGGCGTGGGCGAGCTGGCCGCCGTCGAGCGGGAACGCGGGGACGAGGTTGAAGACGAGCACGAGCGCGTTGATCGTCCCGACCCAGCTCAGCCACACGAGCGCGGGCGTGGCGTGCACGCTGGTGTCGCCGACGGCGACGTCGAGGAAGTGCCCGCTGCTGGTCAACAGCGCGCCGAGCAGGATGCAGATGACGATGATCGCGAACGTCACGAGCGGGCCCGCGGCCGCCACGCGGAACTCGGTGCCGGGGCCCTCGACCGGCCCGCTCGTGCGCGTGATCCCACCGAACGCCCACAGGTCGATCCCGACGACGGTCAGCCCGTGGCGGCGCGCGACGAGCGCGTGGCCGAGCTCGTGCAGGATCAGCGAGGCGAAGAAGCCCAGGACCGACGCGACCGCGACGAGGTAGGCGGTCGTGATCGAGCCGCCGAGCATTTCGTGGAACGGCTGCGTGACGACGTAGATGAAGAAGAACAGCACGACGAACCAGCTGAGACCGACGCCGACGCGGATCCCGAACAGGCGGGCGATCTGGAAGTTGGTGCGCACTGCCATGTCTTTATGGTAGGCCCGGCCCGCCTACATGGGGCGGTTAAACCTGCGGGCGACCGCGCGCGATGATCGCGTCGAAGTCCGATCCGGCCGGCAGCGTGCCGTACTCGAGGCCGCCGTCGCCGCCGAGGCGCGCGGCGCAGAAGGCGTCCGCCACGGCCGGCGGGGCGTCGCGCACGAGCAGCGAGCCCTGCAGCGCCAGGGCCATCCCTTCGACCACGCGCCGCGCGCGGGACTCGAGCGTGGTGGGGTCCTCGTTGAAAAGCTGTGCCTGTAGACGCTCGACGTGCGCGTCCAGGTGGGCGTCGGCGCCTTGGGCGAGCGAGACCTCGGCGAGGAACACCTCGAGCGCGCGCGGCGAACGCGCGAGCGCACGCAGTACGTCGAGGCTGATCACGTTGCCCGATCCCTCCCAGATCGAGGTCAGCGGCGCCTCGCGATACAGGCGCGGCATGCCGGAGTCCTCTACATATCCGCTCCCCCCGAGGCACTCCATCGCCTCGAACGCGTGGTTCGGCGCGCGCTTGCAGGCCCAGTACTTGCCGACCGCGGTCGCGAGGCGCTTGAACAGCTGCGCGTCGCTGTCATTTTCGTTGCCGCGCGGGGGGGCGCTGGTCCCCATCCCCGCGTCGTTGCCGGCTTCGTCGTAGGCGCGCGCGAGGCGCATCGCGAGCGCGGTCGCGGCCTCGGACTCAAGGCAGAGGTCGGCGAGCACGTTCTTCATCAGCGGCTGGTCGACGAGCGTCTTGCCGAACGCCGCGCGGTGGGCGGCGTGGTGGGTGGCCTGCACGACCGCGGCGCGCATCCCGGCGGCGGCGCCGATCACGCAGTCCAGGCGCGTGTGGCCGACCATCTCGATGATCGTCGGCACGCCGCGGCCGGGCTCGCCGACCATCTGCGCCCAGGCGTTGTGCAGCTCGATCTCCGAGGAGGCGTTGGAGCGGTTGCCGAGCTTGTCCTTGAGACGCTGGATGTGCATCGCGTTGCGCGTCCCGTCGGGGAGGATGCGCGGCATCAAGAAGCACGACAGGCCCTCGGCCGAGCCGTCGGAGGACTCGGCCTGGGCGAGGACGAGGAACAGGTCGGACATCGGCGCCGAGCAGAACCACTTGTGGCCGGTGAGCTGGTACTCGGCGCCCGCCCCGCCGCCGTTGAGCGGGCGCGCGTAGGTGGTGTTCGCGCGCACGTCCGAGCCGCCCTGCTTCTCGGTCATCGCCATCCCGGCGATCGCCGAGCCCTTCTCCGCGGCGGGGATCGAGCGGGGGTCGTAGGTCGTGGCGGTCACGAGCGGCTCCCACACCGCCGCGAGCTCGGGCTGGGCGCGCAGCGCGGGGACGACGGCGAAGGTCATCGTGATCGGGCAGGCGTAGCCGGCCTCGGCCTGCATCCCGGTCATGTACAGCGCCGTGCGCGCGGCGTGCGCGGCCGGATCGTCGCTCGTCCAGGGGAGCGAGTGCAGCTCGTGCTCGACGCCCATCGCCATCAGCTGATGCCAGGCGGGATGGAACTCGACCTCGTCGAGGCGGTTGCCGTAGCGGTCGTGGGTGTGCAGGACCGGCTTGTTCTCGTTCGCGAGCCGGCCCCACGCATCCTGAGGGCCGCCGGCCTCGCCGACAAAGCGGCCGAGCGCTGCGGCGCGCTCGCGGATCCAGCCGGCGCCCTCGCGCTCGGTCGCCTCGACCAAAGGAAGGTTGCTCGAGAACACGTCCAGCCCGGTGAGCGGCGGCGGCTGGTTGGCGACGGTATGCGTCCGCCAGGGCGCGGTGCCCTCGCCCGTCGCTGCTCTCGGCATCGTGGCCATCGTCTAAGTCAAGCAGAGATCGGACGCCCGGCGCGGGAGGCGCACGACCGAATGAGAGCGCGGGCCGGATGCCCGGCGTGGGAGATGCACGTTCGAACGGGCTCTGAACGCGCGCGCGTACGCGCGGTGTTTAACTAACTTCCCGCGCGCGCACGCGTTCTGACCGTTTTCTTAAGCGTGATCGCACTCATCGAGCCGGCGGCCGACCGCCGAGCGTGTGGCGCCGTCTTCGCCGGTCGCCACATTCGGCATCGTGTCCATTCGGCATCGTGGCTATCGATACGGAGTGCCCGCTGGGCCTGCCCGTTCCCAGCCCGCGATAGCATCGCCGGTCCGGCGACAGACAGCCCCCCCAGACCTCAAGGACCCCAGACCCCCCCCCGAGGACCGAACATGGCGAAGATCGAAGTGCAGAACCCGATAGTCGAGCTCGACGGCGACGAGATGACCAGGATCATCTGGTCGTTCATCAGGGACCAGTTGATCTTGCCGTACCTGGATGTGGAGCTGAAGTACTTCGACCTCGGGATCGAGAGCCGCGACGCGACGGACGACAGGATCACCGTCGAAGCGGCCGAGGCGATCAAGCGCGAGGGCGTTGGCGTGAAGTGCGCGACGATCACCCCCGACGAGGCGCGTGTGGAGGAGTTCGGCCTCAAGGACATGTACAGATCTCCCAACGGCACGATCAGGAACATCCTCGGCGGCGTGATCTTCCGCGAGCCGATCGTGATCTCCAACGTCCCGCGCCTGGTGCCGGGCTGGACGAAGCCGATCGTGATCGGCCGCCACGCGTTTGGGGATCAGTACCGCGCGACCGACATGCTGGTTCCCGGTGAGGGCAAATTGACGCTCAGCTTCACCCCGGAGGACGGGAGCGAGCCGATCGAGCTCGACGTGTACGACTTCCCGAGCGCGGGCATCGCGATGGCGATGTACAACCTCGACGACTCGATCCGCGACTTCGCGCGGGCGTCGCTCAGGTACGGCCTGGAGCGCAACTACCCGGTGTATATGTCGACCAAGAACACGATCCTGAAACGCTATGACGGGCGCTTCAAAGACATCTTCGAGGAGGTGTACGAGTCTGAATTCAAGAAGAACTTCGACGCCGCCGGCATCACCTACGAACATCGCCTGATCGACGACATGGTCGCGAGTGCCCTGAAGTGGGAGGGTGGATACGTGTGGGCGTGCAAGAACTACGATGGGGACGTGCAGTCGGACACGGTCGCGCAGGGCTTCGGTTCGCTGGGGTTGATGACGAGCGTGCTGATGACCGCCGATGGGAAAACCGTCGAGGCCGAGGCGGCGCATGGGACGGTCACCCGTCACTTCCGCATGCACCAGCAGGGCAAGCCGACATCGACCAACCCGATTGCCTCGATCTTCGCTTGGACGAGAGGGCTCTCCGCCCGGGGGAGGATGGATGGAACCCCGAAGGTGAGCGAGTTCGCCGAGACGTTGGAGCGCGTGTGTGTCCAGACGGTGGAAAGCGGCAAGATGACGAAGGACTTGGCATTACTGATCGGACCGGATCAGGAGTGGCAGAGCACCCAGGAGTTCCTTGATTCGATCGATGAGAACCTAAAACAGGAGATGAATTTGTGAGTAGTCCCGTAAAAGTCACCGTCACCGGCGCCGCCGGCCAGATCGGCTACAGCCTCGTGTTTCGTATCGCCTCCGGCCAGTTGCTAGGGCCCGACCAACCCGTCGACCTGCGCCTGCTGGAGATCCCGCCGGCGATGGGCGCGCTCGAGGGCGTCGCGATGGAGGTCGTCGATTGCGCATTCCCGCTGCTGGCCAACCTCGACCTGCACGACAACCCGGAGGACGCGTTCGACGGCGTGAACATCGCGCTGCTCGTCGGCTCGCGGCCAAGGACAAAGGGCATGGAGCGCGCCGAGCTGCTCTCAGAGAACGGCAAGATCTTCACCGTTCAGGGCAAGGCCCTGAACGAGCGGGCCGCGGATGACGTGAAAGTCCTCGTCGTCGGCAACCCGGCGAACACGAACTGCCTGATCGCGATGAACAACGCGCCCGACATCCCCAACGAGCGTTTTACGGCGATGCTGCGCCTCGACCACAACCGCGCGATCGCCCAGCTCGCGGCCAAGCTCGAGGTCCCGGTCACCGACGTGACGCAGATGGGCGTGTGGGGCAACCACTCGCCGACGATGTATCCAGACCTGTTCCACGCCCAGGTGCGCGGCGGCCAGGCGGCCGCGGCCGTCGACGACCAGGCGTGGATCGAAAACGACTTCCTGCCGAACGTCGGCAAACGCGGCGCGGCGATCATCGAGGCGCGCGGCTCATCCTCCGCCGCCTCCGCCGCGAACGCGGCGATCGACCACGTCCACGACTGGGTCAACGGCACCACGGACTGGGTCTCGATGGGCGTCCCCTCCGACGGCTCCTACGGCATCCCCGAGGGCCTGATCTCGGGCTTCCCCTGCACCTGCGCGGACGGCGAGTGGTCAATCGTGCAGGGCCTCGACCTCGATGAGTTCTCCCGCGCGAAGATCGACGCCTCGGTGGCCGAGCTGACCGACGAGCGCGACACGGTCAAAGGTCAGGGGTTGATTTAGAGGACGGCGGCGACGCGGGCGGCGATGCGGGCAGCGGGATCCAAGCCGTGCCGTCGAAGCGGTGCCCGTTCACGATTTCACCGGCCTGATACTGCTGTGGCAGCGTGCCGGGAATCGTGGTCGGGGCGCCCGCCACCGTGGTGTTGACGATGACCGTGTGCTGACCCGCGCGCGCCGAGCTGTCGCTCAGAGCCCACGCCAGCGACACGACCCAGCCGACGAACGTCCATCCGAAGAAGAGGTTCAGGGCCAGGATGCCGTTCCTGCTCGGGTGCTTGCGGACGAAGGCCACGATCGTGGGTATCCAGTAGGGAATGAAAAGGATCATCAGGAGGAGTCCCATGCTCAGGCCCGTGACCAGCGCGGGCAGGATCTTCAAGATGACGATCAGGCCGATGACCACGGCCGCCGCGATCGCACCCATCCTGACCGGGGGCGTGAGCTGCCCCCACTTCGCCTTCAACTCGTTCATCGATCCATCCAATTGCTGCTCCAACTCGCCTTCGTGTCCATCCAGGTTGCTCATGTGTTCCTCCTACCGTGGTTGCGGTTGTCGGGTGTTGGGCGTGGTACCTCCCTCCCTATTCCGACGGTGGGACGCAAACGGGACACGGATTGATGGTTGGGCGGAAACGGGACACGGATTGATGGTTGGGCGGAAACAGACATGGATCGATGGTCGATCGGCCACTCTGGGCCGAATGCCACCACCGTGGTGTTGACGCCGTGGTGTTGGCGATGAGCGTTCGGACTCTGAGCTGTGCGGGCACGGCCCATAATCTGGACTGGAAGTCGCGCGCTGATCTGTCTCACCGCGACCCTTGGGTAATGGTATAGTTTTTGCTATATCATATGGTATGTGGTAAGCTATACGGAAAGTGCTCCCTGACCTCAACCCTTTTGCCTACGACGACCCACTCCCCGAGGATGCCCTGGTCAACCGCGACGGAGAGACCCGGCAGCTGCTCTCACTGGCCGAAGGAGGACACAACACGAGGCTCTCTGCGCCCCGGCACTACGGCAAGACATCGATCATCCTGCGTCTGCTCGCCGAAGCCGATCGAGCCGGGCTGCACACCGTCCACGTCAACTTCTATCGGTGCGTGACGCGTGGCGAGGCCGCTCGCCGCATCGAGGAGGCCTACCTGGCGAGTCTCGCGGGGCCGCTTCGGCGGACCGTCTCGGCACTAACGCGATCGTGGCGCACGACGGTCAGGGCGCAGGCCGGCGGGGTTGCGGTGCAGGCCGAGTACATACGCCAGCTCGACAATCAACGCCTCGCGGATCTGCTCGACCTGCCGAAGCGCATCTTCGCCAAGTCAGGCGTTCGCACAGTCGTCGCGTTCGACGAGCTTCAGGATTTCTTGCGGATCGACAACGGGCTGGACGGTCTGCTGCGCAGCAAGATCCAACTGCACCGTGACGAGGCCAGCTATGTGTTCGCAGGTTCCGAGCCCGGGATGCTCGACGAGCTCTTCAACCGCAAGGGCAGGCCGCTGTTCGACCAGGCGCGGCCGATCCCGGTCGGGCCGCTCGACGATGGCGACCTCGCCGAGTACATCGGAGTGCGCTTCGATCGGACCGATCGCGACCCGGGAGCAGCGCTCGAGCTGCTCTTGCGCTTGGCGCGTGGACATCCGCAGCGGGCGATGCTGCTCGCCCACCACCTGTGGGAGCGGACCGCGCGCGGGCAGGTCGCCGACGAGGAGACCTATCAGACGATGCTCGACGCGGTGGACCGTGAGACCGGCGAGCGCTTTGAGCGCACGTGGCTGGATCTCGGGTCGGCGCCGGCCCAACGTCGTGTCCTGGCCGCCCTGGCAATCAGCCCGCAAACCCTTTACAGCAAAGCGACGCTGCTCGCGTTCGAGCTGAACAAGAGCGTCGCCCAGCAGGCGGCCCGAGCACTCATCTATGACGGCGACGTGATCCGTGCCGAGGGGCGCTTCGTCATTACCGATCCGCTGCTGGAGCGCTGGCTGCAGCGCACTCAACACTGAAACGCAGCTCCCCCGAATTTGGCAGCCGTAGCGCCTCCACCCAGCCACCCCCTTGCGGGATTTCGACTTGTGGCAAAGGGTGTGCCGGGGACAAAGAAGAGGGCGCGGCATTTGCCGCGCCCTCTTAGCGTCAGTGTGCCGCTCATCCGTCGAAGTGGAGGTCCGACGGATCGTCGTTCCTGGCTAGCTAGGCCGCAGGAAGCGTGGCCGTGCGGCTAGCACGCGAGCGACCGAGGACAACGCCAGGGACGACGAGACTAGCCCTTGGGGTGCCAGCCGCGGCCTTTCTTCTCCAGTTTCCCTTCCTGCTCGAGTCCAGGCAGGACGCGGTAGAGGTAGTTCTGCTTGATGCCCATCTTCGCGGCGAGCTCGGGAATCGTGATACCCGGCTGGCCCTGGACGAAGGAGAGCGCCTGCGCGGCACGCGTGCCGCTGCCTTTGCGCCGTCCGACGCGACCCGCGGGGCGCCCGGCGGGGCGTCCGACGGTCCCAGACCCGGACCCGGCGGGTCGGCCTACTTTTTTCGTGGCGGGGCGACCGACTTTTTTACCCGAGCCGGGCGGACGCCCGACTTTTTTGCCGGTGCCGGCGGGGCGGCCAGCTTTTTTGCCCGTGCCGGCGGGGCGACCGACTTTTTTGCCGGACCCGGGTGGGCGCCCCACTTTTTTGCGACCGGTCGTGGTGGTCGCGGCGCCGGCCGCGACCGGGGCGGCGGCGGCCGCGGCGGGGCGGCCTACTTTTTTGCCGGAGCCGCGTGGACGTCCCGGTCCACGGCGGGCGGCGGTCGTTGCGGTGGTCCTCGCCGCGGCCGCGCCCACGCCGGCGAGCGCCGCCACGGCGGCCTCGAGGCGACGGAACTCGTTGACGAGCGGGGCCAGCTCCTTCAGGCGCTCGGTGATCTCTCCGCGCTTCACGTCAAGAAAGTCGGTCACGATGACATCCTCTTTATTTAGTGCAAATGTGAGCAGAGTCACATCAGGAATAGCTCTCGTATGTCACCTTACACGATCTAACTGCGGAAACTCCGTGCGGCGGGCGGGAGCGAAAGAAAATGTGCAGCAGATCGTCGCTCGCGATCGTCGCTCGCGGTCGAACTCAGCAATCGAATCAGGGTCGAATCGGCGGTCAACCCAGCAATCGAATCAGGGGTCGAACCGGCGGTCAACTCAGCGATCGAATCGGCGGTCGAGGTAGGCGCGCAGTCGCTCGAGCGTGCGGTTCGCCTCACGCTCGGGAATTCCGCCGACGAGCGCACGACTGACGATCGCGCCGATCGGGCCGAGTGGCGCGTGGAAGTCGTTGTGGTAGCCGAAATGAGTCCCTCCGTCCGCGGTGGGCCGCAGGACGTATTCCGTGCGAGCGCGCGAGCGCGCCGGCCCGCGCCCCTCCCACACGGCCAGCTCGCCGGGAGAGCACTCGACGAGCTTCCAATGAATGTCGAGGCTCACCCCACGCAGATGGAGCTGTTGATCCATCCGGTAGCCGACGCGCGGGGGGCCGTCGTCGGCGTGATTCAACTTGCGGTGAACCGTAACCCAGTCCTGCAGGCGATCTGGGTTCATCACTGTCCTCCACACCTCGGCGGGCGCGGCGGGCAGGTCGATCGAGGCGGTGACGAGGCTCATCGTTGGAGCAGGAACGGTAGCTGGCGTGGGTGCCGGGAAGCGTGTGGTGGATTCGCCGCACTGACAGGCGTTGGGATTCCTTCGATGCGCGCACCGTTGCGTGGGTGCCGGGAAACGTGTGGGGGACTCATCGCGCGGACAGAGGTTCGGATTCCTCCCACACGCGCAGCGCGCGTTCGACCGCGGAGTCGAAGGAGTGCAGGCGCACGCCGAGCAGCTCGGCGGCGTGGGAATCGCGTGGCAAAAGGTCGCCCTGGAGGCTCTCCATCAGCGGGAGGATCAGCTCGGGATCCTCGGAGGCGATCGCCGCCGCGACGCGCGCGGCGACCGGTGTGACATTCACGCCGAAGCCGAGCACGGGGCGCCGCACGAGCATCAGATCGGCGATCCGCGAGATCATCTCTCCGTAGGTGAGTATCTCCGGTCCGCCGATGTCAAGCGAGCGCTCCGCGAGAGGTGAGCGACCGGCAATGGGTGAGCCGTCGGTGACCTCCGCGTGGGGGGTGACGTCCGCGTGGGGGGTGAGGTCCGCGTGGGGGGTGAGGTCCGCGTGGCCGGTGACCTCCGCGTGGCGAGCGACGGCTGAACGAGCCGAAGCGTCGATCGCCGATGTCGGAATAGTCGCCGCCGCGGTGAGCATCTCGACGACGTCGCGCTCGTCGATCGGCGCGGTGTGAAAGGAGCGCCAGGCGGGGAGGGTGAGCACCGGGAGGCGCTCGACGAGGCGGACGAGGAAGCGAAACGAGCGCGAGCGCGCGCCGATCACGATCGAGGCGCGCAGGGCGAGCGAGTCGGGGACGGCGGCGAGCAGGATGCGCTCGACCTCGTCGCGGCTGGCGAGGTGACGTGAGGCCGCGCCCGCGGGCGGGAGCAACCCGCCGAGGTAGACGATCCGCACGACCCCCGCGCGGGCGGCCGCGCGGGCGAAGTTGCGGGCGGCGATCCGATCGCGCTCGTCGAACGGGATCGAGTCGCCGGCGGGACGCTCCATCGAGTGAATCAGGTAATAGGCGACCTCGACCCCGGCGAGCGCCGCGTCGAGTCCAACGCCTGAGAGCGCGTCGCCGCGCAGGATCTCGACCTCGCTGGGCGCTCCGACTTCGCGCAGTACCGCATCTTTGCCGGGCGCCTCGACTTTGCGCAACACCTCGACCTCCCCGGTGAGATCGACGGGGATCTCCGGCGCCGCCACGGTTTCCCCGCCCGCTCGTTCCCGCCGCGCTCTCTCTCCCGGCATCCTGACTCTTTCAGAGCTAGTCGCCACGAGCGCCGCCGAGACCCGCGCGGGGTCGCGCCCGAGCGCGCGGACGGTGTGCCCGGCGCTGAGCAGGCGCGGGACGAGGAGCGAGCCGGCGAACCCGGAGGCGCCGGTGACGAGGATGCGCATCGCGGCAAATGATGACGGGTGCGGCGAGGATCTCCGGAAAGTGCGCGAAAAACCTGCGGGGCGGTCACGGGATGGTGACTCCTGGGCAGGTGAGGTGGGTAGAAATTGTTTTGTCTGCGATTTGCGGAAAGGTTCTCCGCGACCCTCTTGAGCGGGGGCGCGCGCGGTGCTTTGATGGCTCGGCCGGTTCGCCCGGCCCGTCCGAAGAAGAAGTAGAGCTACGAAGCGAAGGGGAACGAGTGCCGAGCACGCAGAGCAGACGACCGTCGAAGCGCGCCGCGCGGAAGGTGACTTGCGAGGACTGCTTCTTTCACGCGAACCTGCTCTGTGCGCTCGATCTCGATGAGCCCTGCGCGACCTTCCGCCCGAGCGAGGCCGAACTGCGCCCGCCCCAACAACTGCGGCTCGTGTTCCGCCAGGAGCGCCGCTCACGCGCGGCCTGGGCATTCCCCTCCGCGCAGGAGCAGGCGGCGCTTTACTCGTAGTCCTTTGTAGTAGTAGTAGTAGTAGTGTTTTTCTGGCGGGCGGCGTGGTCGGCGATCCAGTTCGCGCCGGGCGTGTCCGTCAGTCCGTGCGCGATGATCGAGCAGAACACGACGAGCGCGGTCAGGTCGAAGATGCGCGGGCCGGCGGCGATGTTCTGGTCGAGGACGAGCAGCGCGAAGGTCATCGTCGCGACGCCCTTCGGCCCGAACCAGCCCATGAACAGGCGCGTGGCGCGGTCGGTCGAGGTGCCGAGCAGCGCGACCCACACCGCGAGCGGGCGCGCGAGCAGGAAGACGGCGGCGACGAACGCGAGCGACGGCCAGCCCTCGCGCGTGAGCGCGTGCAATGTGAGCAGCGAGCCGAAGACGAAGAAGATGCCGAGCTTGACGATCTCGACGAGCTCGTCGGCGCGGCGCTCGAAGTGCTGGCGCAGGTCGGGGCGGCGGATGCCGAGCACGATCGCGGCGACGAACACGGCGATGAAGCCGTTGCCTTCCGGCGAGAGCACCGTGAGCCCGTAGGTGGCGAACGCGACGCCGAGCGCGAACAGCGACTTCTGGTGGGCCGGGATCGAGTGCTCCAGGGGACGGTCTCGCGCGCCCTCCCGCCCGCGCGGGTGCGGCATCAAGAGCGAGGCGAGCCAGCCGCAGGCCAGGCCGTAGAGCAGGCCGAGGCCGAGGTCCTGGAGGACGAAGCGCCACCAGACGAAGCTCCCGGAGGCGGCGGAGAGCGCCGCCAGCAGGGCCAGCACCGCCGGCAGCGCGAGGCCGTCGTTGAGGCCGGACTCGAGGTTCAGCGAATGGCGGATCAGGCGCGGCACGCGCGCGTTCGTGACGATGCTCGAGGTGAGGACTGGATCGGTCGGCGAGAGCAGCGCGCCGAGCAGGAACGACTCGGTCCAGGAGAGGCCGAACAGCAGGCGCGCGGCGGCGGCGACGATCGCGGCGGTGATCGGCATCGCGAGCACGAGCTTGCGCGCCGGCAGGTGCCACTCGCGTTTGAGCATCTCGTCCTCGACCTCGAGGCCGTCGCGGAACAGGATCACGATCAGAGCGGCGAACGCGAGGTCCTCGACGAAGCCGGAGTGCGCGCGGAAGTCGATCTTGGAGAAGCCCCCCGGGCCGAGCGCGAAGCCCGCGAGCACGAACAGCGCGGTCAGCGAGAGGAACGAGCGCTGCGCCAGGCCGGAGGCGAGCGCGCCGACGATCAGCAGCAGGCCGAGCACGGTGGCGGTCGCCTGGAAGGTCGGCATCCGGTCTAGATTCTCATGGGCGGCGGCCGGTCGGATTGCCGGGGCGGGCGCCGCCCGTCGCGAGCGCGCGCGACCGTTCGTTGCGGGCGTCGTCTCCTCGATTGGCGCGGAGCCCCGATTCGGAGATCCGAAGGAGGGTATATTGGACCTGACCCAGCAAAAATCTTTCGGCAGAGGCGGTGGCCAGCATGGCGGCAAAGGACAGCATCGGAAAGGCCGGCGAGGCGGCGCGCAAGGCGCAGCGCAACCGGTACATACAGCGCCTGATCGAAGACGAGGATCTGCGCGGGAACCTGCTGACCGCGTACGCGGCGGCGCGCGGCGCGTACGGGCGCGTGAGTAACGGCAAGCCCGCGAGCAAGGCGATCTTCGAGGACAAGAAGCTGCAGCGCGAACTGCGCGAGGCGGCGAACGCGCTGAAGGAGGCCTCCGAGGCCCTGAACGCGAGCCCGAAGAAGTCGCGCCGTCGGCGCAAGGGCGGCCTCGGCCGGACGCTGCTGTTGCTGACGATCGCGGCGACGCTCGCGCTCGTGCTGAGCGAGGATCTGCGCTCGAAGGTGCTCGACCTGTTGTTCGGCGCCGAGGAGGAGTTCGATTACAGCTCGACCACCACGCCGGCCGAGCCGGCGCCGGTCGCGACCCCGGCCGCCTAGACCGCCAGGCCGCGCGGGAGATCTCTCGGAGGAGGGCGATCGCCGGGTCAGGCGATCGCCGCGGAGGGTGCTGCAGTGAAGATCGAGATCACGGAAACGGATGTCCTGGAGGTGGCGCCGGCGGCCCCTGCGGAGGGGGCGCCGGGCGCGAAGTCGCTGTCGGGGGAGAAGGCGCAGCGGATCGTCGAGGCGATGCGCCGCAGCGTCGCCAGGCGCGGCGTCGCGGCCTCGACCTTCGAGTACGTCGCGCGCAAGGCGGGCGTCTCGCGGGGACTGCTGCACTACTACTTCTCCACCAAGGAGCAGCTGCTCGTGGAGGCGGTGCGCCGCGACTGCGAGCTGCGCATGGAGGTGCTCGAGGGCCAGCTCGCGGGGGCGCAGACGGCGGACGACTTCATCGCGCTGATGGCGCGGAACCTGCAGGAGACCGTGCGCGAGGACCCCGACTTCGTGACGCTCGTGTTCGAGCTGTTCACGCTCTCGCGCCGCAACGCCGAGATCGCCGTCGAGTACGCGCGCCTGATGCGCCGCACGCGCGATCAGGTCGCCGGGATGCTCGCCTCCGCCCAGCGCGAGGGCGTGCTGCGGCTGCACGCCGAGCCCGAGGAGGTGGCGGAGATCCTGTTCTCGCTCGGCGACGGCTTCGCGCTGCGAATGCTCGCCGAGCCCGAGCGCGACTTCAGCGCGACCGTCCGCGCGGGGATCGTCTGCGCGCGAGCGCTGCTGGCTGACTGAGGTCTGCGCGCGAGTGCTGCTGGCTGACTGAGCTTTCTCCTTGAGCGTCCTCCTTTGCTCCCAGCTACAGGCCAAATTGCGTCGTAGATGCGTCGGAAGCGCGTCGGAAGCGCGTCGGAAGTGCATCGGAAGTGCATCGGAAATGTGTCCGGAAGATGAAGGACGCGCGATGCATGTAACACTTTGAGGAGCCAGTAACACTATAGTTATACGCACTCTCCTGAGGGTATGAGACGAGACGGACCCCTCTTACGGACCCCACGAAACGGACCCGGACCCCACGAAACGGGCCCCTCTTATAATCCGCCAGAGATGCCAATCTACGAGTACCGGCGCCCCGACGGGACGACGTTCGAAATCCAGCAGTCCTTCAGCGATGAGACGCTGACCCACGATCCCGAGACCGGCGTGGAGGTCACGCGCGTGCTGCACGCGCCGGCGGTGCACTTCAAGGGGAAGGGCTTCTACAACACCGACTACGGCACCCGCAAGCGCCAGCGGGAGAACGCGGCCGCCGCGGAGGGATCCTCGGGGAAGGGCGACTCGGGCGACTCCGCCTCATCGGAGTCGTCTTCGTCCTCGTCTTCGTCCTCGCCCTCATCCTCGGATGGGAAGTCCTCGGAGAAGCTCCTCCTCGCCGATGAAGGATGCGAAACCGAGCGACGGGGGCGCGAAGAAGCCGAAGAACGCCAAGCCCGCCGTGGCGAAGACCTGACCTCTGCGCCTGCTGGCGTCGTGCGCCTGAGTCGGCCGCCTCGTCGTTCCCTCCTCTCCCCCCACACTTCCATCCTCGCGGCCTCCATCGTGCCTGCTCGCGAGGGCTTCGAGGAAATCATCCCGCCATGAACCGGGCGACGTCCGCGCGGCGCGCGGCTTCGGAGATCGTCAACCCTTCTTCGCCGCTCGGCAGGGTCGTCTGGCCGGTCGGCTTCAGCACATGGGTGGGCGGGGTCCCCGTTACGGCGAGCGAGGCGAACATCGCGAGCAGTTCCGGGCCGCTCATGTCGGAGATGATCGCCGGCGGCGCGTTCCAGGCGATCAGGGGCAGGCGGAGGAAGCTCGACGGCGACAGAAGTTGGGACTTCATGTCGTTGAACAGCGCCTGCTGATGTTCCTCGCGCTGGATGTCTGTCTCGTTCGGCGCGCAGAGATTCTCACGGGTGCGCGCGAGCGCGAGCGCTTGTCTGCCGTCGATGTGGTGCGTGCCGGGGCTCAGGCGCAGGGTGAAGCCGCCGTTGGCCGAGCCGCCGTCGAGCTTTGAGATGACGCACCCGCCCGTATAGTTCACACCGCCCATCGCGTCGATCAGCTGCGGGAAGTTTTCGAAGTTGACTTCGACGACGTGGTTGATCGGGATGCCGAGCCAGCTCTTGATCACGGCGACGGACTCGGCCGGCCCGCCGTACTCGTGGGCGGCGTTGATCTTCTCGAGGCCATGACCGGGGATTTCGACGACCGTGTCGCGCGGGATCGACAGGCGCGCCGCGTGCCCGTCGCCGGTACGGATCAGCATGATCGTGTCCGAGCGCCCCGGACCCGTGGTTTCCGCGCCCGGTTCCTTGGAGTCCTTCTGACGCCGGTCGGAGCCGAGCACGAGGATGTTGTTCGCCGATGTGAGCGGGTTGCCGGACGGGTCGAGCACGCCGGCGACGTTCGGCGGCAGGGAGGTGCGCTCGAACTGCGAGCTGAGCAGGAACAGCACGAGCGAGAGCACTAGCCAGAACGCGACGAGCGCGAGCAGCGCGAGCAGGATCCGCTTTGGTTTGGCCCAGCGCCGCCATTTCGTTCGAGCCCCTGTCCCGCCCCCGTTGTCCACTTGAAGGTCCTTCTCTTGGCGGCGGGGCAACACTTGCCGCCCCGCTCGATAGCGGGTGTATTGAGGCTTGGGTTCGTGCTCGGTGGACATGAGGGCACCCTATATTTGCCGGATGGCCTCTGCGGGTGCGGCAGTAGTAGCGGTAGTAGCCGGGCGGCTCGTCGTCTGTCCCACCCCGATCGGCAACCTCGAGGACGTGACGTTGCGCGTGCTCGCGACGTTGCGCGAGGCGGATGTGGTCGCCTGCGAGGACACGCGGCACACGCGGGTGCTGCTCGGGCGTCACGGGATCGCAGCCGCGCGACTGACGAGCTATCACGAGCACAACGAACGCGCGCGCGCGGGAGAGCTGGTCGAGCGCATCCGGGCGGGGGAGATGGTCGCGCTCGTCTCCGACGCGGGGATGCCGCTCGTCTCCGATCCCGGCTTCGCGCTCGTGCGCGCATGCATCGAGGCGGGCCTCGCGGTCGAGGTGCTGCCGGGGCCGAGCGCCGTCACGACCGCGCTCGTCGCCTCCGGCCTGCCGGCCGAGCACTGGCGCTTCGTCGGCTTCCTCCCGCGCAAGGCCGCCGAGCGCGGGCGCCTGATCGAGCGCGCCGGGGAGACGCTCGTCGCGTTCGAGTCCCCGCGACGCCTCGCGGCCACGCTCGCGCAGTTGGCCGAGCGCGACCCCGACCGGCCGCTGGCGGTCTGCCGGGAGCTGACGAAGCTGCACGAGGAAGTCCGCCGCCGAACCGCCGCCGAGCTGGCGGAGTACTACTCCGAGCATCCCCCGCGCGGGGAGGTGGTGCTCGTATTGGGTCCCACCCGCCCCGCCGGTTCGGGCTCCGCTGGTCCGCGGGCCGGGGATGCGAGGGCCGCCGGTTCGACGCCGGGCGATGCCGTCGATCCACGCGGCGAGGATGCGGTCGGGGCGCTGCGGCAATTGGTCGAAGCCGGCGCCCGCGCGCGGCCGGCCGCGAAGGTCGTAGCGAGGTTGACGGGGGTCAGCGCGAACGAGCTGTACCGGAATCTGATGAAGATGAACGAGAACGACCCATGACGAGCGTTCTCCGGGTCCAGGGCGAGGGGGGTGCCTGCCGGGTCGCGGGGTGAGGGGGGTGCCTGCCGGGTCGCGGGGTGAGGGGTATTTAGATAAAGGCGCGGGTATCGGTGTTGTACTTTTACGAGTGCGTATAACTATGGTTTCACGCAGTTTAAAAAGTGTATATGCCTTCCCTCCAGCTTTATCTTCCTTCCACATTCCTGACACATGTGGGTCGCATCTTCGCCTCAAGTAGTCGCACTTCGGTAACACTCGTATACATCTGCGTCGCAATCTCGCCACATCCACGTCACATGTAGAACGGCGTCACATCCGCATCGCATCCGCGCCACATTCACGACCGGCTCGCTCGATCGTGTCCTCGGCATGCGCCCCGCCCGCCATCCGATCGCGCGTTCCATAGCTGCGCGCCGGTAGCCTGGGGACGGAGTGTCCTACTACGTCACCACCCCGATCTACTACGTCAACGCGGCCCCCCACCTCGGGCATGCGTACACGACGATCGCCGTCAACGCGCTCGCGCGCCACCACCGCCAGCGCGGCGAGGACGTGTTCTTCCTGACGGGCACCGACGAGCACGGCGAGCCCGTCGCCGACGCAGCGCACGCGCTCGGGATCGAGCCGCAGGAGCTGGCCGACCGCAACGCCGAGCGCTTCAAGGCGCTCGTGCCGCGGCTCGGCGCGGCGAACGACTTCTTCATCCGCACGACCGATGCCCAGCACATGGCGAAGGTGCAGGAGGTCTTGACGCGCGTGCGCGAGAACGGGTACGTGTACGAGGGCGCCTACGAGGGCTGGTACTGCCCGCGCTGCGCGGACTTCAAGGCCGAGAACGAAGTCAACGAGGGCAACCGCTGCCCGATCCACCACGTCGAGCTGACGCGCGAGCGGGAGGACAGCTACTTCTTCAAGCTCTCCGCCTTCCAGGAGCCGCTGGAGCGGCTGTACGCCGAGCGCGAGGACTTCGTCGCGCCGCGCACGCGCTACAACGAGGCGCTCTCGTTCCTGCGCTCCGGCCTGCACGACGTGCCGCTCTCGCGGCACAAGCTCACCTGGGGTGTACCGGTTCCGTGGGATGAGGAGCACGTCTTCTACGTCTGGTTCGACGCGCTGCTCAACTACTACTCGGCGCTCTCCTACGCGCCCGCGCCGGCGGCGAATCCGATTGCGGGCGAGCGGTCGGGCGCCAACGACGGGGACAAGGATCTGACGTCGAAGTTCTGGCCGGCGAACTACCACGTGATCGCGAAGGACATCCTGCGCTTCCATGCGATCTACTGGCCGGCCCTTCTGATGGCGGCGGGATTGGAGCTCCCCGAGCGGATCTTCGTGCACGGGTATCTCTTGATGGATGGAGAGAAGATGTCGAAGTCGCTCGGCAACGTGCTCGACCCGTTCGCGGTGATCGAGCGCTTCGGCGCCGACGCGCTGCGCTTCTATCTCCTGCGCGACGTGCCCTTCGGCCAGGACGGGTCGGTCTCGACGGAAGCCTTCGAGCAACGCTATGCGAGCGAGCTCGCGAACGACCTCGGCAACCTCGCCAGCCGCACGCTCGCGATGGTCGTCCGCTACCGCGACGGGGTCGTTGCGCCCGGCGAGGTCGACCCCATGCTCGTACCCGACTTCGAAGGTCTGACCGAGCGCGTCGAAGAGCTCTTCGGCCGCGCCGAGCTGACGCTCGCGCTCGAGGAGATCTGGGAGCGGGTGCGCCGTCTGAACCGCTACGTCGAGGAACAGGCGCCGTGGCAACTCGCCAAGGACCCCGCGCGTGCCGATCAGCTCGATCGCGTGCTCGCTACGCTCGTCGAGGGGCTGCGCGTCGTCGCGGTGCTGCTCTGGCCATACCTGCCGGCGAGCTGCGAGCGGCTGCTCGCCGCGCTTGGCGCTGGTGGGGCGGCGCTGGATTTATCGCTGGGCGGCGCGGCGTTCGGAGCGGGGAAGGTCGAGCGCGTCGAAAAGATCGAGTCGCTGTTTCCGAAGGATGTGTGAGCTCGTGTACCGAAAGACCCCGATCTACAGCGGGAGAGTTGCCTTGGACAGGTCCGTCGAATACGGCAACGCGATCTGGCCGGCGATGCTCGCCTCCCTGCCCACCACCGGCGCGACAGCCTCCCCAAGGAAATCGTCGTTCCTCCTCGCATGATCGACTCGCACACCCACCTACATCTCTGCGAGCCGCCCGACACGGAGCTCGTCGCCGCCGCCGAAGCGGTCGGGGTCGTGCGCATGCTCACGGTCGGCACCGATGGCGCCTCCTCGCGCCTCGCGCTCGCCGCGGCCGAGGCGTTTCCGCAGGTGTATGCGGCGATCGGCTGGCACCCGAACGAGGCGCGGGGCTTCGAAGACGCCGATCTCGCCGAACTGCGCGCGCTCGCCGCCCACCCGCGCTGCGTGGCGATCGGCGAGACGGGCCTGGACTTCTACCGCGACATCGCCCCGCGCGCGGACCAGGAGCGTGCGTTCGCCGCGCAGATCGCGCTCGCGCGCGAGACCGCGAAACCGCTCGTGATCCACACGCGCGCGGCCGACGACGCGACGCTCGACCAGTTGGGCTCGGAAGCCGAGGGCTGCAGCGTCGTGATCCACTGCTTCTCGATGCCCGCGAGGTTGGATGAGTGCCTGGAGCGCGGCTACGCGATCTCCTTCGCCGGGAACGTCACCTACAAGAACGCCGCCGACCTCGCCGAGGCGGCGCGGCGCGTCCCCGAGGAGCGCCTGCTGGTCGAGACCGATGCCCCCTACCTGACTCCCCAGGCCGTCCGCAAGGAGCGCAACCAGCCAGCGTTCGTCGCGCACACGGTCGCCTTCATCGCGGCGCTGCGGGGGGGCTCCGTCGCCGCGCTCGGCGACGCGGTCGAGCGCAACGGCGCGCGCGTGTTCGGCTGGTGAGCGGGCTCGTGGCGGAAGGGTCCACGCCGGTACAGCCGAGCCTGCGCCGGCTGCGCCAGTTCGGGATCCGTCCCGACCGCGAGCTCGGCCAGAACTTCCTGATCGACTCGAACATCCTCGACGTGATCGGTCGCGCGGCGGAACTGTCTTCCGAGGACGTGGTGCTGGAGATCGGCGGTGGCCTCGGTGTGCTCAGCGAGTACCTCGCCGCCCGCGTCGCGCACGTGCACGTGATCGAGGTCGACCGGCGGCTGGAGGATGCGCTGGGCGACGCGGTGGGCGGGTGCGAGAACGTGACCGTGTCGTGGGGCGACGCGATGAGCCTCGATCTGGCGGGACTGCGACCCGCGCCGACGAAGGTCGTCGCGAACCTCCCCTACGGGGTCGCGGCGGGCGCGCTGCTGCGGACGATCGAGGAGCTGCCGGGCGTCGATCGCTGGGTCGCGATGGTTCAGCGGGAGGTCGGCGAGCGGCTGGCGGCGCGGGCGGCCCGGACCGGTCGAGGCGGTCGCGCACGCACGGGAATCGACAAGGGCGCCTACGGCGTGCCCTCCGTGATCGCCCAGCTCGCCTGCGATGTGGAGGTCCTGCGAGCGATCCCGCGCACGGTCTTCCACCCTGTTCCGAACGTCGACTCGGTGCTCGTCGGCCTGCGCCGGCGCGGGCCGGCGCCCGGCGCCCAGCTGCGGGGCTTGGTCAACGGCGCCTTCGCCCACCGGCGCAAGACGCTCGCCGGCTCGCTCGCGCTGTCGGACAGATCTGGATCCCGCCCACCCGAGCGCTCCCGCGAGCAGGTTCGCGGTGCGCTCGAGCGTCTCGGTCATCCCGCCGACGTGCGCGCCGAGCGCCTCTCGCCCGAGGACTTCCGCGCGCTCGCGCGGCTGCTGGAGCTATGAATATGGGCCGCTACTCCCTGGGCCGCTACTCCCGTGTGCATGTCATGAACACGGGCGCTCTTCCGATCCGGATGCTGCGCGCGTGAACGAGGAGGCGCCTGTCTCTCCAGTCCTTCCCGCGCGGACGCTGGCTCCCGCGAAGGTCAACCTCGGGCTGTTCCTCGGGCCGGCCAGGGAGCAGGACGGTAGGCACGAGCTGGTGACGGTCATGCAGTCGATCTCGCTCGCGGACGAGCTCACGCTGGAACGCGCGCGCGGGGGGCTGGAGCAGGACGACATCGTGTGCCCCGGTGTGCCCGGAGCGCCGCACGAGAACCTGGCCGCACGCGCGCTGGCGGCCTTCCGTGCGGCCACCGGCTGGGACGCGCCGCCACTGCGCCTGCGCATCGTCAAGCGGATTCCCGTGGCGGCCGGCCTGGGCGGCGGCTCGGCTGACGCCGCCGCCGCGCTGCGGTTGGCGCGGCACGCGTCGGGCCTGGGAGACGATGTGCTGCTGCGCGAGCTCGGCGCCGCGCTCGGCGCCGACGTGCCCGCGCAGATCGCCCCGGGGCGCTGGCTGGCTGGTGGCGCCGGCGAGCGGCTGGAGGCGCTCCCGGACCCCAACCCTGCGTCGTTCGGCCTGCTCGTGCTGCCGGCGGCCGGCGGGCTCTCCACGGCAGCGGTCTACGCAGAGGCCGACCGCCTCGACCTCGGGCGCACCTGGGAGGCGCTGGAGGAGCGTCGCCACGCCCTGCGCCGGGCGCTCGAGCTGAGCGCGGCGGTGCCGGCTGAAGCCGAGCTGCTGGAGAACGACCTGCAGCGCGCGGCGATCTCGCTCTGCCCGGAGATCGCCGCCGCGCTTTCTGAGGCGTCCGACGCCGGCGCGGAGATCGCGCTCGTGAGCGGGTCGGGGCCGACGGTGCTCGGGCTGTTCGGTCATTCCAATGGGCTCGGACGGGCCGAACGGGCCGCCGCCGCCCTCGCGACTGAGCGAAGCGCGGCCGGTATGCCCGCGCCGATCTGCGCCACGCCGGTCGATGCCGCGTTCGCGCGTGTGACCTCTGCTTGAGTCACAATGGGGCCGGAGATGAGCCGGAGCACCATCAACGATCTCGCGGTCGTCTGTGCGGGCGTCTTCGGCCTGGCGCTCTACGCCGGGCTGATCCTCGTGCCGGCCTGGAGCTCCTACTCGCGCATGTGGGAGCGCCTCGCCGCGAGCATCCTCTCGCTGTACGTGCTCGCGGTGCTCGTCGGCATCGGCGTGGGGGCGGCGCTCCTCGCCGTCTACTACTGGGGTTGAGGCGAATGCCCGAAGGCTCAGCAGTTGCGGCGGTGCCCGGAGGTCCAGTGGCCGAACCGATGCCCGCGGACGCGAGGGGCTGAGAAGAAATGCCCGCGGACGCAGGCTCCGATCTCGCGGCGCTCGACGCGATCACCGAGGCGGTCGAATCCGGCGCCGGCCTGCCCGAAGTCGTGCGCGCGGCCGGCAAGGCGCTGGAGGCGAGCCTCGCGGTCAGCGACGCGTGGGGCGCGACGCTCGCGGTCGCGGCCCGCTCGCCGGCGGAGGAGCGCGCGCTGCTCTCCCAGGGCGAGGGCGTCAGCAGCATTCCCCTGCGCGTCGCCGACGCGGTCGTCGGGACACTGCACATGCGCGCGAAAACCGCGCCGAGCGCGTCGATGCAGCGGCTGCTCGTGACGATGATCGCCTCCGAGGTCGAGCGCGTGCGCGCGCCGGAGCGTGTCTCCGAGACGGCCGCGGCCGACTTTCTCGGCGCGCTCTTGCGCCGCGAGCTGACCGACCGCGAGGAGCTGATCTCCCAGGCGCGCGCGCTGTCGCTGGATCTCACCGACGGAGCGAGCGTGATCGTCGCGCGCGCGCTGCCGCAGACGCCCACCGACGAGGGCTGGCGCGCGCGCGTGCGCGCGGTCGCCGAGCGGGGCGCGCGCGCCGTGGTGAGCCGCTCGATCGCTGCATTGTCAGAACGCGACGGGACGGTCGGCGCGGAGGTGCTGCTGCTCGTGCCGGGCGGCGAGGAGCCGGTCGCCGCGCGCGCGGCCGAGGCGGTGCTGCGCGAGCTGGAGGCCGCGCTCGCCGGCTACACGTTCGCGCTCGGGCGCTCGCGCGTGGCGGAGGATCCCGCCGAGTTGCCGCGCGCGGTCAGCGAGGCGCTGCTCGCGGCGAACGTCGCGCAGGGTGGCTCGGACGGCCCGGCGCTCGCCTTCGAGCAGACCGGCGCCTACCGGCTGCTGCTGAGCGCGATGAGCGAGAACCCAGCCGAGCTGCAGCGCTTCTACGCGGAGACGGTCGAGCCGCTGGTCGCCTACGACGAGCAGTACGAGACCGACCTGATGCGCACGCTCGAGACCTTCCTCGAGGCCGATGGCAACGTCGCGGGCACGGCCCAGCGCCTGTTCACCCATCGCCACACGATCTACTACCGCCTCGAGCGCGTGCGCGACCTCTCCGGGTTGGACGTCTCCTCCAGCGACGGGCGCGAGAAGCTGAGCCTCGGGCTGAAGGCGATGCGCGTGCTCGGCATCTCCTCCGCGAGCGGCCCGGCGCTCGAGGCCGGCGCCGAGGGTGGGCGCGTGCCGCGTGGGACCGGTGGCGGCCGGCGGCCCTGAGCCGAGGTGCAGAGGCTATCCCCGCGCCGCGAGCTCGACCGCGTAGGTCGCGCCACGCGCGCCATGGCCAAGGATCGACGGCACCGCCGGCGAGACGCCGACGCCGACGTCGCGGAACGCGCCCGTGAGGATCACTTCCCGGTGCGGCGGGGAGAGCATCCAGGCCGTCACGATGCCCGCCGGCGTCGCGGCCGAGCGCGTGCCCCAGCCGAGGTTCTGCGCGGTCTCGAGGCTCGCCGCGTGCGCGCCGTAGGGGAGCGCTTGGATCAGCCTCGCCGGCGTCTGGCCGGTGGGGCTGTCGTCGCCGAAGTAGTCCTCGCGCACCATGCCCGTCGCCTGCTCGCCGGCGACGGACTGCAGTTCGTGATTGGCGCGCAGCGGCTGCAGGCGGTAGGCGGCGCGCAGCTGGTCGATCAGGCACAGCGTCGCCGCGTCGATGAGGGCCGTGTCGGCGGCGGTCGGCCGCAGGTTCGCGTACGCGCAGTAAGGACGCGCCTTCGCCTTCGCCGGCGCTAGCGCGCTGGCGTTGGCCGGCGGCAGCGAGATGACGAGAAAAACGAGCAGCAC
Source organism: uncultured Solirubrobacterales bacterium (assembly GCA_963774785.1). GTDB lineage: Bacteria > Actinomycetota > Thermoleophilia > Solirubrobacterales > Solirubrobacteraceae > Palsa-744. The sequence goes on from CAVZGH010000001.1 coordinate 1,091,777, forward strand.
GACGGTGAGCGCCGCCAGTGCGATGGCACGCACAGCACCGCCAGTCCTCCCCGATGTCTCGGCTCCCCAGGACAGAGTGCAAGGATCCTTGCAGACCGAGGAGATCGAAGTGTGACGGCGTAGTGAACGCTCCCGATCCGCTTCTCATGCGACGATGTGGGAGCTCCTTGGGGAGTCGTCCAATGGCAGGACATCAGGTTTTGGTCCTGAGAATCGGGGTTCGAATCCCTGCTCCCCAGTCTCGTATGCCCCAGTCGTGTTGGGGTGTCTCGCGTTGGAGTCTCAGGTGGGGGGCTCGTGGGGGGAGCCTGCTCCCCCCACGCTCTCGATTTCCTGCTCCCCAGTAGTTGTGCTTTCAGGGACGCACATGTGCGTCCCTGGGGCGGGCCACATGTGGCCCGCCCTTTCCGTTGGCGCATGCGCCAACGGCGGGGGCGTGCATGCACGCCCCCGAGGAGCGCCGCATGCGGCGCTCCCTTCCCAATGAAGAAGATTGAATAGAGCTAGCATCCCCGAAGTGACGCGGGCTCCCATCGTCCTGATCCTCGCCGCGGGCCAGGGGACGCGCATGCGCTCGCAGACGCCGAAGGTGCTGCACGATCTCTGCGGACGGCCGATGCTGCTGTGGCCGGTGCAGGCGGCGCTCGAAGCCGGAGCCGCGCGGGTCGTGGTGGTGGACTCTCCCGCGAGGGCACTCGAGGGCGTGCTGCCCGAGGGCGTCGAGCTGGCGGTGCAGCCGCGCTCGAACGGCACCGGTGGCGCGGTCGCCGCCGCGATCGACGAGCTCGAATCCCAGGCGGGCGTGGCGCTCGAAGACGACACGCCGATCGTGATCCTCAGCGGAGATGTCCCGCTCGTGAGCGCCGCGGCGATCCGTGAGCTCACCGAGGCCCACGCGCAGGGCGGCGCGAGCGCGACGATGGTGACGACGGTGCTCGAGGACCCGAGCGGCTATGGCCGGGTGGTGCGCGGCGCCGATGGCACGGTCGAGCGCGTCGTGGAGACCAAGAAGGAGGGCGACGCAAGCTCGGAGGAGCTCGAGATCGGAGAGGTGAACACCGGAATCTTCGCCTTCGACGCGGGTGCGCTGCGGGGCGCGCTGCCGCGGTTGAGCGCCGAGAACGCACAGGGCGAGCTGTACCTGCCGCAGGTGCTCGACATCCTGAGGACCGACGGGCTGGCGGTGGCGGCGCACACGGTCGCCGACCAGAATTTGGTGCTGGGCGTCAACGATCGCGTCGCGCTCGCCCAGGTCCGCGCGCTCGCGCAGAAGGCGATCAACGAGCGGCACATGCGCGCGGGGGTCTCGATCGTCGACCCGCGGGCGACCGTGATCGACGTCGACGTGGAGATCGGCGCGGACACGACGATCGAGCCGTTCACGACGATTCGGGGCAAGACCCGGATCGGGTCCGGCTGCACGATCAAGCACTCCTATCTCCTCGACTGCACGCTCGAGGACGGCGTCTCGGTCGGCCCGTTCGCCTATCTCCGGCCCGGGGCCACCCTCCGCGAGAGCGCGAAGGCGGGGACGTTCGTCGAGATCAAGAACTCCGACATCGGCCCCGGCGCGAAGGTGCCGCACCTCTCCTACATCGGCGACGCCGACGTCGGCGCGGGGACGAACCTCGGCGCGAGCACGATCACCGCGAACTACGACGGCCAGCACAAGCACCGCACGACGATCGGCAGGAAGGTGAAAAGCAGCGTCCACGTCTCGTTCGTCGCGCCCGTGACGGTCGGTGACGAGGCCTACACGGGGGCGGGATCGACGATCGTCGAGGACGTTCCCGCGGGCGCGCTCGGGATCGCTCGCGCGCGTCAGACCAACAAAGCGGGCTACGCGCAGCGACGCGGGGACGACGCGGCGCGTGGCGAGCGCCGATCGACGCGACTCCAGGACGGAGCGAAACGTGGCGAGGACCCCGCGCAGCGACGCGGGGACGACGCTCTAGACTCCGAGCGGAGATGATGAGCAGCGCGAAGATGATGAGCAGCGCGATGGACATCCGCTCCGAGCCCTCGTCCTCCACGAGCCTGTCGGTTGACTACAACAAGCGGCTGATGCTGTTCAGCGGGCGCGCGAACCCGCAGCTCGCTGTGGACATCGCGGGCAAGCTGGGCGTCGAACTCGGGTCGGTCGAGCTGAAGACGTTCTCTGGGGGAGAGGTCTACTGCCGCTACCAGGAGTCGATCCGCGGCGCGGACGTGTTCATCGTGCAGTCGACCTGCGGTAATCCCCAGACGGGGATCACGGCAAACGACTCGCTGATGGAGCTGCTGTTCATGATCGACGCGGCGGTGGGCGCCTCTGCCCACAGGGTGATCGCGGTGACGCCCTGGTTTGGCTACTCGCGCCAGGACAAGAAGTCGGCGCCGCGCGAGCCGATCTCGGCGCGGCTGGTCGCGCGCATGCTCGAGGCGGCCGGCGCCGACCGCGTGCTGACGATGGACCTGCACGCCGGGCAGATCCAGGGCTTCTTTCAGAAGCCGGTCGATCACATGACCGCGCTGTTCATGCTGACGCAGTACTTCTCCGACCTCGCCCTGCCGGATCTCGTCGTGGTGGCGCCGGACGCGGGCAGGGTCAAGCTGAACAAGAACTTCGCCTCGAAGATCGGCGCCGAGCTGGCGATCCTCGACAAGGAGCGCCCGGCGCAGCAGGTCGCGGAGATCGGGTATGTGATCGGCGACGTCAAGGGCCGCACGGCGGTGATCGTCGACGACATGATCGACACCGCCGGCACGCTCGCCGCGGCCGCGAAAACTGTCATGGAGGAAGGCGCCGCGCGCGTGTATGCGGCTGCGACGCACGCGGTGTTCGCGGGCAACGCGTTCGAGAACCTGCGCGACGCGGGGTTCGAGCAGATCGTCGTGACCGACACGATCCCCGTCGGCCCGGGCCGCCCGGACAACGTCCGCGTGCTTCCGTGCGCGGAGCTGCTCGCCGACTCGATCCGGCGGATCTTCATCGACGATTCCGTCAGCGAGGTCTTCGGCGGCGAGAACCAGTTGTTCTGAGGCCGATTGCTAGAGTCCTCTGCTCCCGATGGCCGAGACGACGACAAAGCTTGACGTGAACAGCCGCGCCGCCGGCGGCTCGCGCGCGGTACGGCGCCTGCGCCGCAGCGGCCGCGTGCCCGGCGTGCTCTACGGCGGCGGTGGCGACGCGGTCAGCTTCGACGCCGACGAGCGCGAGCTGCGGCTCGCGCTCGCCTCATCGGGCGCGGTGCTCGATCTGAGCGTCGACGGCGGCAAGGCGAGCCCCGTCGTGCTGAAGGAGACCCAGCGCGATCCCGTGCGCGGCGAGACCGTGCACGTCGATCTGCTGCGAGTCCGGCTCGACCAGGCGATCCACGCGGTCGTGCCGCTGGAATTAACCGGCACCGAGGATGCGCCCGGCGTGAAGGAGGGCGGCGTGCTCGAGCAGCCCACGCGTGAGCTGAACGTCGAGGCGCTGCCGACGGCGATTCCCGAGGCGATCGTGCACGACATCGGCGAGATGCAGATCGGCGATCACATCGGACTCGCGGACGTGACGGTCCCCGAGGGCGTGACGCTGCTCGACGACCTCGAGGAGACGGTCGTCGCGACCCTCTCCCCGCCCCGCCTGCAGGCTGAGGTGGAGGAGGAAATCGAGTCCGAGACGGAGCTCGTCGGCGAGGCCGCGGAGGGTGGCGCCGCGGAGGGTGGCGCCGAGGACTCCTCCGGCGACGGCGCGGAGTAGCTCCCTGCGCAGGCCCTTCGGCGGCGGCGGCGGCGGCGGTGGTGGTGGTGGAGCCGTTGACTGGTTGATCGTCGGGCTCGGCAATCCCGGCAGCGAGTATGCCGGTACGCCCCACAACGTCGGCTTCGACGTGGCCGATGCGCTCGCCGAGCGCTGGGGGTTCGGCCGGCCGAAGGAGCGCTTCAAGGGATTGTTGGCTGAAGGGCGCGCGGGTCGATCCGCCGCCGAGTCATTCGGCGCCTTATCCAGCGGCGATCTTCCAGACGGCGGCGGCCCGGCCGGGACATCCGACACCGGCCCGCCGCGTGCTGCGACCGACCCGCGCGTGGCGGTGCTGAAGCCACAGACCTACATGAACGAGGCCGGCCGCTCGGTCGGCCCCGCGCGCGGCTCCTACAAGCTCCCGCTCGAGCGCGTGCTCGTCGTGCACGACGAGATCGACCTGCCGTTCGGTGAGGTCCGCACTCGCGTCGGCGGCGGCCTCGCGGGGCACAACGGCTTGAAGTCGATCAAGCGCGAGCTCGGCGGCGCCGATTTCGCGCGCGTGAGGATCGGCGTGGGCAGGCCCGACAGCACCGACCCTGAGATCGTCTCCGGCTACGTGCTCGGGCGCTGGCGTCAGCGCAGGGACGAGGTCGCCGACCTGATCGAGCGCGGGGTGGCGGCGGTCGAAAGGGCGGTGCTCGCGGGAGAGCTCGAGCATGGCTCGGGGCACTGATGGCGCTGCGCTCGCTGCTCGGGCTGATCGAGGAAGACGAGTCGGCGCAGCGCCTCGCGCGCGAGGGCGGCCACGCGTTCGTCTCCTCCTCGCTGCGTCCCTACGTGATCGCCGCGCTCGCCGACAGCGGACCCCCCGAGCGGGCGCGGCCGACGCTCGTGGTCGTCGGCGACGACCGTGCGGCGCGCGAGGAGGCCGCGGACCTGCGCGCGTGGCTCGAGCCGCGGCGCGTGCGCTACTACCCCTCGCGCGGCGTCGCCTACGAGTCGCACCTCGCACCCCCTCCGCATCTGGTCGGCCTGCGCGTGGCGGCGCTCGACGCGCTGCTGGCCGCCGGCGGCGACGCGGATGCAGGAGCGACCCGTGAGGGATCCGAGAACGTCCCGGCGGCGGCGCAGCTCGAGCCCCCGGTCGTCGTCGTCAGCGCCGTGGCGCTGTCGGAGAAGGTGCCCGACCCGGCGCTGCGCCCGCACTCGTTCACGCTACGCGTGGGTGAGCTGCTCGACCTCGACGAATGCGCCGCCGAGCTCGTCGCGGCCGGCTACGAACGCGTCGAGCAGGTGCAGGAGCGCGGGCAGTTCGCGCTGCGCGGCGGGTTGCTGGACGTGTTCGGAGCGACCCAGGACCGCGCGGTGCGGGTCAACATGTTCGACGTCGAGATCGAATCGCTGCGCTGGTTCTCGACGTTCACGCAGCGCTCGCTCGGCGACGTCGAGGAGGTCGAGATCGCGCCTGCCGCGGAGCTCGCGGCCGAGCATCGCGAGCTGGCGGAGATCGCCGCCATGGAGGAGGAGGGAAACCGCCCGGACATCGCCGAGCTGCCTCCCCGTGGATCGCTTCGGCGCGCTGCTCGACCTGCTCGGTCCCGATACGCAGCTGCTCGTCGCCGCCGAGGAGGAGCTCGCGCCGGCGCTCGGCGACCATTGGAGCGATGTATCTGCGGCGTTCGCCGACGCGGACGCGCGCCACCTCTACGTCCCCCCCGAGCAGATCGAAGCGGCGCTGCGCGAGCGCGCGCGGATCTGGCTCTCCTCGATCTCGAGCGGCCAGGAGATCGAGCTGCGCGCGCAGACCGCCGACACCGCCGCGCGCTCTTTGGCCGAAGCCGAGCCCGAGCTAGAGAAGCTCGTGCGCTCCGGCTATCGCACGGTCGTCGCCTTCCCCCAGCGCGGCGAGGGCGAGCGCGCGGCCTACAATCTCGCTCGCCTGCAGGCGAGCTGGCTGGGCGAGGGCGTCTCCCAGGACGTCGAACGATTAATGCCCACCCACCCGCTCGAACCGTCGCTGCGCTTCGCGGCGGCGTCGTTGCGCGAGGGCTTCGTCGCGCCCGGACTGAAGCTCGCGGTCTTCCCCGAACACCGCCTCCTGCGCCGCCGCCGCGCCGAGCGTGGCCGGGCCCCTGGCATAGATGGCCGGCGCGGCGGCCAGGGCGGCGCCCGCCGCGGCGCGCTGCGCTCGTTCGCCGAGCTGCGCACGGGTGACATCGTCGTGCACGAGGACCACGGGGTGGCCCGCTTCGCGGGCTTCGAGACGCGCACCGTCGCGGGCGTCACGCGCGACTACCTGTACCTCGAATACCAGGGCGACGACCGCGTGTTCGTGCCGACGGAGCAGCTCGCGAAGATCTCGCGCTACGTCGGCGGGGGCGGCGAGAACCCGCCGCTGTCAAAGCTCGGAGGCACGCGCTGGGACACGATGAAGGCCCGTGCGCGGCGCGCCGCGCAGGAGCTCGCGGGTGAGCTGCTGAGCCTCTACGCTGAGCGCCGCCGCCGCACCGGGCACGCGTTCGAGCCCGACTCGGATTGGCAAAGAGAGTTCGAGCAGCGCTTCCCCTTCACCGAGACGCCCGACCAGCGCGAGGCGATCGAGCTCGTGAAGGCCGACATGGAAGCGCCCCAGCCGATGGACCGGCTGATCTGTGGCGACGTCGGCTACGGCAAGACCGAGGTTGCGCTGCGCGCCGCGTTCAAGGCCGCGAACGAGGGCAAGCAGGTGTTGATGCTGGTGCCGACGACGATCCTCGCCCAGCAGCACTACGGCACGTTCGCCGAGCGGCTCGCCGACTACCCGTTCACGCTCGAGCACGTCTCGCGGTTTCGCTCCGCCGCTGAGCAGAAAGCGGCGATCAAGGGCTTCGCCGATGGCCGCGTCAACATCCTGATCGGCACGCACCGAGTGCTCTCGAAAGACGTGCGCGCGAAGGACCTCGGCCTCTTGATCGTCGACGAGGAGCAGCGCTTCGGCGTCAAGCAGAAGGAGCTCCTGCGCCAGCTGAAGTTGAGGGTCGACGTGATCTCGATGTCCGCCACGCCGATCCCGCGCACGCTGCAGATGTCGCTGGCAGGGCTGCGGAACATCTCCGTGATCGAGACCCCGCCCGAGGGCCGGCGGCCCGTCAAGACTTATGTCGGCGAGTACGAGGAGGAGCTCGTCAAGCGCGCGATCCTGCGCGAGCACGAGCGCGACGGGCAGGCGTTCTTCCTGCACAACCGCGTCGAGACGATCGAGGAAACGGCCGAGCGGCTGCGCGCGATCTGCCCGGGCGTGAAGTTCGCCGTGGCCCACGGCCAGATGGGCGAGGGCGAGCTCGAGGAGGTGATGATGGACTACCTGCGCGGCGGCGCCGACGTGCTCGTCTGCACGTCGATCATCGAGTCGGGGATCGACATCCCGCAGGCGAACACCCTGATCGTCGAGCACGCCGACGCCTTCGGGCTCGCGCAGCTCTACCAGATCCGTGGGCGTGTCGGACGCAGCCGCGAGCGCGCCTACGCGTACCTGCTCTACGACTCCGCCGCCGCGCTCACGCCCGAAGCCGCGCAGCGGCTGTCGGCGCTCTCGGACTACACCGAGCTCGGCGCGGGCTTCAAGATCGCGATGCGCGATCTGGAGATCCGCGGCGCCGGCAACCTGCTCGGCGACGAGCAATCAGGGCACGTCGCGGCGCTCGGCTTCGAGCTCTACATGCAGATGCTCGACGAAGCGGTCGCCACGGCCGAGCGCGACGCGACCGCGGCCGGGGTCGCCGCCGGGGCCGGGGCCGGCGCCGACGGCACGGGGGGCACGGGGGGCGCGGGGGGCGCGGGGGGCGCGGGGGGCGCGGAGGATGAGCCGCCCGAGCCCGTGCGCCTGGACGTGAACGTCAACGCCTACATCCCCGCCGACTACATCCCCTACGAGCAGGCGAAGATCGAGGTCCACCGCCGCGTCGCGGGCGCGCTCGAGGTGGCCGACGTGGAGGAGCTGCGCGAGGAGCTCGAGGACCGCTTCGGTCCCGTCCCCGAGCCGCTGGCGAACCTGCTCGCGCTGCAGCGCGCGCGGATCAAGTTCGGCGAGGCGGGCGTGCGCGCGGTCAGCTTCCGCGGCGACCGCCTCGCGGTGACACCGGTCGAGCTCGACTCGGCACGCGCGCGACGTCTGCGTCAAGAGCTGCCCGAGGCGCTCTACGAATCCGGGCGCTCGCAGGTCTCCGTGCGCGTGCCGAAGGAGGGAGCCGAGCGCTTCCCCGCGGTGGTCAAGGCGGCGGACGTGCTGCTCGCGATCACCCGCGAAGCGGCATGAGCGCTCATGCCGAAGCTTGTGGGAGCACGCTTCGAGCGTTCATGCCGTAGCTTGTGGGAGCACGCTTCGAGCGTTCATGCCGAAGCTTGTGAGAGCACGCTTCGAGCGTTCATGTCGAAGCTTGTGAGAGCACACTTCGAAACTTCTTTAAGCACGGGTTAGGGCGTATCCGCTAGAGTGCCCGCGTCGTGTCCAAGAGACTCCGCTTCATATCGGCGCTCGGCGCCGTTTTCTTTGCCTCGCTGGCGCTCGCCGCGTGCGGCGGCGGCATCCCCAGCGACGCGGTCGTCCAGGTCGGCAGCAACCCGATCACGAAAGCGACATACGAACACTGGCTGTCGGTCGCGGCGGCCTCGAGCGCGGCGACGACGGCCAAAACGGCCGCCAAGCCGGTCGTCCCCGATCCGCCCGACTACACCGCCTGCATCGCGCATCTCGAAGCGACCGCGCCGAAACCGGCGAAGGGCCAGTCCAAGCCGACGAAGGCCGAGCTGAAGTCCGAGTGCGAACAGCAGTACACCTCGCTGAAGCAGGAGGTGCTCGGCTTCCTGATCTCCTCCGAGTGGGTAGCCGGCGAAGCCTCCCATCTGGGCGTCAACGTCTCCGACGCGGAAGTCAAGAAAGAATTTGAAAAGATCAAGAACGAGCAGTTCCCGAAGGCCGCCGAATTCGAAAAATTCCTGGCGAGCTCCGGGCAGACCGTCTCGGATTTGCTGCTCCGCGTGAAGCTCAACATGCTCTCATCGAAAATTCAGCAGAAGATCTCGAAAGAGAAGAGCACGCCGAGCAAAGCCGAAATCGAAAAGTACTACAAGGAAAACCCGTCCCGTTTCGGCACTCCGGAAAAGCGTAACGTCGCGATCATCCTCACAAAGACCGAAGCGCAGGCGAAGGAAGCGAAGAAGGAAATCGAATCGGGCAAGAGCTTCGCGTCGGTCGCCAAAGCCAAGTCGATCGACCCCACCAGCAAGACCAAAGGCGGCCTGCTGACCGGCGTCGTCAAGGGCCAGGAGGAGGCGGCGCTGAACACCGCGATCTTCTCCGCGCCGCTGAACAAGCTGAGCGGGCCCGTGAAGACGCCCTTCGGCTACTACATCTACGAAGTCAAGAGCTCCACGCCCGGCACCCAGCAGACGCTCAAGCAGGCCGAAGCCTCGATCAAGCAGCAGCTCACCGCCACCAACCAGCAGGCGGCGCTGAGCAAGTTCGTCAAGGAATTCAAAAAAACGTGGACCGCGAAGACGGACTGTCGCGCCGAATACGTGGTGATGGACTGCAAGCAGTACAAAGCGCCGAAGACGAGCTCCACCGGCTCGAGCCCCGGCGCCGCGGTCCCGCAGACGAGCACGGGCGCCACCTCGACGCCCACTACGACGACGACCAAATAGTCTTCTCCCGGTGACGCCGGTGAACTCAAACGCGCTGTTCAGCCGATGAGCCAGATCGAGCGCGTCCACGCCCGCCAGATCCTCGACAGTCGCGGCAACCCCACGGTCGAGGTCGAGGTCGGCCTGCGCTCGGGCGCGCACGGCCACGCCGCCGTCCCCTCCGGGGCCTCGACGGGCGAGTTCGAGGCCAAGGAGCTGCGCGACGGTGGCGAGCGCTGGCAGGGCAAGGGCGTCTCCCGCGCGGTCGCTAACGTCAACGGCGAGATCGCCGCGGCCGCGATCGGTTCCGACGCCTCCAACCAGCGTGGCCTCGACGAGGCGCTCGTCGCGCTCGACGGCACGCCCGACAAGTCACGCCTCGGCGCCAACGCGATCCTCGGCGTCTCGCTCGCCGCCGCCCACGCGCAGGCGGCCGAGGAGGGCCTCGCGCTGTGGCGCTACCTCGGCGGAGAGTCCGCCTGCGTCTTGCCCGTGCCGATGATGAACGTGCTCAACGGCGGCGCCCACGCCGACAACAAGGTCGACTTCCAGGAGTTCATGATCGTCCCCTGCGGCGCCGCGAGCTTCTCCGAGGCGCTGCGCATGGGCGTCGAAGTCTTCCACGCCCTCAAAGGCACGCTCCACGAGCGCGGTCTCGGCACCACCGTCGGCGACGAGGGCGGCTTCGCGCCCGACCTGCGTTCCAACGAGGAGGCGCTGCGGGTGCTCGTCGCGGGCGTCGAAGCCGCGGGTCTGCGGCCGGGAGAGGACGTCGCGATCGCGCTGGACCCGGCCACCAGCGAGCTCTACGACGCCGGGGGCGGGGACGGAAACGACGCCGGCGGCTACGTGCTCGAGCACGAGGGCCGCACGCTCAGCGCCGCCGAGCTCGCCGACTACTGGGCAGACCTCGCGGCGCGCTACCCGATCGTCTCGCTCGAGGACGGCATGGATGAGGAGGACTGGGATGGCTGGAAGGTCCTGACCGAGCGTCTCGGCGCCTCGCTGCAGCTCGTCGGCGACGATCTGTTCGTAACCAACACCGAGCGCCTCGGCCGCGGGATCGAGCTTGGCGTGGCCAACTCGATCCTGATCAAGGTCAACCAGATCGGCACCCTGACCGAGACGCTCGCCGCGATCGCGATGGCGCGCGAGGCCGGCTACACCGCCGTGATGAGCCACCGCTCGGGCGAGACCGAGGACGTGACGATCGCCGACCTCGCGGTCGCGACCGGCTGCGGGCAGATCAAGACCGGCGCGCCGTCGCGCTCGGATCGCGTCGCCAAGTACAACCAGCTGCTGCGGATCGAGGAGCAGCTCGGAGCGCAGGCGCAGTTCCCGGGGCGCGCGGTCTTTCGCGGCTGACGCGTCGTTCGCCGTCGCCGATCTTTGAGCCTCGAGGAGAAGGAGGCCGGTCCCAGAAGGCGAATGCGTGGATGTGCCCTCCGCATCCGCATCCACATCCGCATCCACAGCGCCCCGCGCCGCAAGACCCGGCGCTCCCCGTGGCCGATCGCGAACGGCCCGCGGCTCGCGCTCGCCGGCGCGCGTGCGCTGGGACCGTCTCGGCCGCCTGGCGATGCTGGGTGTGCTCATCGTGCTCGCCTACCTCTACCTGAGCGCCGGCATCCATCTTCTCAGCACCTACCGCCAGGCGCACGGCGCGCGCGCGAAGGTCGCCGCGATGGAACGCGAACACGCCGCGCTCCAGCGCCAGCACGAAGCGCTCTCAAGCCCCGGCGCCGTCGAAGCGCAGGCGCGCAAGCTGGGCCTGATGAAGCACGACGAGCGGCCCTACATCGTCAGCCACCTGCCGAACGATTAGACCCTATGTCGTAGGTCGCCCGTTGGGTTGACCGTCGGAGGTAGGCCGGACATTCCTCGCGGGGGTTTGTCTGGCCGGAGAATGGCTCTGGCTGACCCCAATATCAGTGAGGAGGTCCGGCCATGACCGGAATGGTGACGTATGCGGGGCTCGATGTCCATGCCCGCTCGACGCATGCCGCGGCGATTGACCTGTCGAACGGGGGAGGTACTGCGTGCCCGGTTCGGGCCGGGCGTCGAGGAGCCAGTCGCGTGGCTGAAGGCTCTGCGCGGCCCGGTGCGGGCGTGCTATGAGGCCGGGCCGACCGGGTTCGGGCTCTATCGCGCCGCGAGCGCGGCCGGGATAGCCGTCGAGGTGATCGCTCCTGGCAAGACACCACGAGGTCCCTCCGATCGGGTGAAGACCGATCGCAAAGACGCGGAGATGCTCGCGCGGTTGCTGCTCGCTGGGTCGCTGACCGCGGTCGTCGTCCCACCGGTCGAGGTCGAGGCTGCTCGCGAGCTGATGCGCGCCCATGATGCGTGCAGACGGGATCTGATGACGGCTCGTCATCGCGTCTCAAAGATGTTGTTACGTCACGGCCGGGTCTATCCCGAGCCCTCGACGTGGACTGTCGCTCACCGGCGCTGGCTTTCCCGTCAACAGTTCGATGAGACCGTGAGCGAGCTGGTGTTCGCCGATCTGATCGCCTCCGTTGACGGGTTGAGCGCGCGCAAGACGGCGATCGCGGAGCGACTCTCGCGCCTGGCAGAAGACGAGCAGTGGTGGCCGACCGTGGCGAGGCTCCGCTGCTTCCGGGGTGTTGACACCCTGACAGCGTTCGCATTGCACCTCGAGCTCGGCGGTGACTGGCAGCGCTTCGCAAGGGCGAACGCGCTCGGTGCGTGGCTCGGGCTGATCCCGTCTCTTCACCAGTCCGGCGAGTCATCCCACCAGGGGTCGATCACCAAGACGGGGTCGGGCTTCGCTCGCCGGCTGCTCGTCGAGTCGGCCTGGCACTACGGACGTCCGCCAAGGATCGGGGTGACCCTCAAGAATCGCCAGCAGGGCCAGCCCGAGCATGTCCTGCAGATCGCTAACCGCGCTCAGCAGCGCCTGCACCGGGTTTATCACCGCATGCGCGGCCGCGGCAAGCCGCACAACGTGACCGTCGTCGCGTGCGCCCGCGAGCTCGCGTGCTTCCTCTGGGCAGCAGCGACAGCCGACTAACCCCGGCCGACAGCCCTACCGGTCAGGAGAGCGGGGCGCCGGGCCATCAGCGGCCGGCACGCGCGATCGCCCTATGGGCAGCACCCCCAAAGGAGTGCCACGCCCGCTTTTAGACAGCGCAAGCCGGCAGCACGAAACCGGGCCCTGGGGTACCCAACCCCCGCATCATCAGACTGGCAACGCCGACACCGAGCCCGGCGCCCCGCTCTCCCGACCACCCCCCAAAACCGCCCGCCCAGCGGACGCGAACAAACACACCCACTTGACAAACAACACGACATATCAGGGCGGGCTGCGCGCAGGGTCGCTCTGCCGGTCGCCGTATCCCGGTCGCGCCCAGGCGCATTCCGGTCAGGGCCACGATCACGGCCCTGCGCATCCACCCGCGCCCACTAGCGCGCACCTCGCTCCGCGGGCGCTCCGTGCAAGCCCGCTAACCTCGCGCGGGTGTCCTACTACGAGAACGCGATCTACCAGTGGCAGCAGGGCGAGCGTCGCCTGCGCGCCGCCCCGGGAGAGCGCAGGGCATTGCTGGAGCGCGTCACCGAAACCCTGGTCGCCGAACTGCGCCGGCGCCTCGGCGGGAGGTTCACCGCGGATGAGCTGGCCGAGCTCTACGGCCGCGGCACCTCGTGGTGCCTGCAGGCCGCGATGAACGAGGCTCCCGCAGACCCGTGGGCGTGGGACTCGAGCATCGTCGTCGACGCCGCCTTCGGGCGCTACCTGCGAGAGGCCGCCGACTACGCGGGCGGCCGCCGCGCCGTGGAGACGACTTAGCTTGCCGTCGGCTTAGCTAGCTGTCGTCGCTACTGGAGCCGGTGCGGCGGATGACGATGCGGTCCTCCTCGACGAGGACCTCGACCGGGCGGTGGCCGGCCCAGTGCTCGGCGTAGACCGGGTTGTCTTGGACGGCGGGGTCGAGCCACAGCCCGTAGCCCTCCTCGCCGTGGTCGAAGGTGCCCTCGAGCGGGCCGGCGCCTGCGCGCGCGCCGCGGCGGCCGCGACCGCCACGCCGGCTGCGGCGACGTTTGGGGGCGTCGGACTGCTCGCCCTCCGACCCTGACTCCTCGTCCCCGCTCTCGTCCTCGTCCTCCTCCTCCGGCGGAGCTTCCGCCCTGATCCGCTCGGCCTCGAGCTCGGCGGCCTCGAGCTCGGCGGCGATCAGCGCGTCGTCCTCGGCCCGCAGGTCGATCTCATCGAAATCGGTTCCCCCCGCTCCGGCGACGGCGTCCTCGTCGCTGGAGAGCTCGTTCTGGCGCTTGAACTGCTCGATGTCCTGCACGCTGACTTCGAGCTGGTGGGCGACCCAGGCGTCGGTACGGCCTTGCCGTACCCAGACGCGGATCTGGTTCAGATGTGGGCGCAGTGATCTACGAGCCATGGACGGTCCGGGAGACTAGCGCATCGCGACTCAGGGCACGCTCGGAGGCGCTCCGGAAGCTTCGGGCTCGCTTTCGCCCGGTCCTCGCACTATGCTACGCCTTCGGCTTTGGGGGAAAGTGGGCCGATTGCCTGTAGGCAAACCAGGGCAAACTAGGAAGGTAACCGTATGCTGGTCCTGACGCGCAAGTCCAACCAGAGCATCATGATCGGGGATGACATCGAGGTGTCGGTCCTGTCGGTGATGGGCGACAAGGTGCGCATCGGGATCCAGGCGCCGCAGGAGGTCCCGGTGTTCAGGACCGAGATCTACCTCGAGATCCACCGCGAGGATGACGGCGCCGGACCGCAGGACGTTCGCGCCGAGGTCAACGAGGCTTTGCGCGATCTCGGCGAGAGCTCGAGCGCTTAGCCGGCCGCCGACCGCTCAGCGCGCTTCTAGCCCAGCAAGAGGTAGAGCACGCGGAACATCACCACGGTGACGATCACCGCGGTCGCGACGAGCGCGAGCACGAGCAGGACGAAGCGGACCGAGCCGCGCTTGTGACGGCGCTCGACTTCGCGTTTGAGCGCGCGCTTCTCGGTCGTCCGCTGCAGCGAGTCACGCCGGCGGCGCTCGAGCGAGATCTCCTTGGCGAAGGCCCGCTCGATCTCGCCGAGGCTCTGGCGCATCCGCATATCAGGTCGTCTTGGCGCGCCTGGCGGCGTCTTCACCGATCGAAGATCGGCCAGCACACGCGCATGCACGCCGCGCTGGGTGGGTGGGCGTTCTAATCATTTGCCAGACACGACGATCCATACGTCAGTTCTTGGCGCGCTCGTAGACGGCGACGAAGCGGAGGTAGTTCTCGGCGATCTTGCGGGCGCCGGCGGCGCGGTCGATCTTGCCGTCGACGTAGGCCTTCAGCGGGTCCCACCAGATCGAGCGCCCGATCGCAAAGCCGATGTAGCCGTTGACGGGCGCGGCCGCCGCCAGCCACTGGTCAACCTTGGCGTCGTCGGCGCCGCGTCCGAGGACGACGCACTTGACCTCGTCCCGGCCGCCCGTGCGCGCCTGGGCGACGAGCATCTCGCAGTCCGAACGCGCGTCGACGCCCTCGATCTTCCAGATGTCGACCTCGATCTTCGCGTCCTGGATCGCGGCGATCGCGCGGCGCATCAACTCGGGGCGCAGCTCTGTGTCGTAGCGATCGCTGTCGCCGTCAACTGACTGCAGCTGGGCCTCCTCGGCGGGAACGAGCAGCTCGAAGAGGAACTTGCGCTTGTTCGCCACAAGCCAGTCCGAGAGCCGCTTGAGCTTCTTCAGCTGCGCGGCGTTTTCCTCGGCGGGACCGTCGGGGTTGTAGCGGACGAGCACCTTGGTGAAGTCCGGGTCGAAGGATTCGATGTGCTTTCCAAAGTCATCGCCGTACTGGAAGTCGAACATCGGCTGCCCCGAGCGCTCGGCGGGCATCGCGAGCTTCAGACCCTGCGCATGGGCTTCCTCGGGCACGCTGCCGCCGAACTGCTCGTCGACGAGCACGCCCGTCACGGCCGCGTCGGCGCCGGCCGTGACCGCCTGCTGGAGGCCCTCGAAGATCAGGTGCTTGGCGTCGGCGATCATCGCCGTCTGCTCGGAATCGGGTTCGCCCTCGATGCCGAAGAACTTCTTCTGGAATGACCCGCGGTGGTCGAACGCGAGGATGTAGAGCGTCTGGTCGTAGCCTGGTTTCATCGCTTGAGTATCGCAAAGGCGTGCCGGGCGGGCGGATCGGCGGACGGGGCGCCCGGGAGAGCGAGATGCTGGAGGCGCGGAGGCCCGCTTGGCGCCGATCGGCGAGCGCCCATGGGCCGTGGCGCGACAGGGACTTAGAATGGGTCAGACGATGTCTTCCCCTCCCGATCTGTTCGTGGTGTGCAAGCAGTGCGGGTCGGAGGTCAGCCCGTACATCACCGAGTGCCCCTACTGCGGACACCGCCTGCGCCGGCGCGCGCCCGATCTGCCCCGGGGCGGCGGCGCGGGGCCGACGCGCCGTCCCCGGCGGCCGCGCCTGCCGCGCCTCTTCGGCCGCCTTGGAATTGGAACTGGAACTGGAACTGGAACTGGATCTGGGGCTGGGACTGCGGGGTCTGGATCGGGGTCTGGATTCGAGCGCGCCCGCGAGGGGTGGGCGCCCACTCGGTCGCGGGCGCGCAGGAGGCGCAGCGGGGCGAGCCTGCGTGTCGAGGAGCGACCCTATGCGACGATCGCGCTCGTCGTGCTCGGCTGCGCGGGGTGGATCCTCTTGCGAGGTGGCTACATCGCGATCGACAAGCTGCTGATCATCGGCCCGCTCGGCGGCGATTGGTGGAAGCTGTTCAGCACTCAGTTCGCATACCTGAACGGGCTGTACGCGTTCGTGACCTCGCTGGCGATCGCGATCTTCGGCTGGCTGCTGGAGCGTCGCCGCGGTCCGCTGGTGGTGCTCGTCGTGTTCTTCGGTGCGGGGGTGAGCGGAGCGCTCGTGGCGAGCGCTGTCTACACGGTGCCGCTCGTGAGCGGGGCCAACGGCGCGGCGCTCGGTCTGCTGGCCGCCTGGGCGGTCCCGGACCTGATCGGCGCGCGCGCGGGCGACTACTACGAGGGTGACCTGCTCGGGGTCGCGGCGATCGCCGCGCTGCTGCTCGCGCTGCCCTACGCGCGCCCGGAGGCGAGCTGGCTGGCGGGCGTCACGGGCGCGGTGGTCGGGCTGCTGCTGGGCTACGGGATGTACCGGTTGGAGCCCACCGAGCAATAGCGCGGGTCGGCTCCGGCGGACAGCTCGGTCAGGCGCCGGGCGGCCTGGCCTGACGCCGTGCGGCCTGGCCTGGCAGGGGCGCCTGGCCTGACAGGGGCGGTCTTGCCTGACGCCGTGCGGTCTTGCCTGATGCCGTGCGGCCTGGCCTGGCAAGGGCGGTCTGGCCTGACGCCGTGCGGCCTGGCCTGACGCCGTGCGGCCGTTTGCGCTACGCGAATCGATCGCCTTGCCCCACCCGGAAACGCTCCTATGATGGTGGCGCAGGGAAACCGCCGACCGACAGGACAGAGGAGGAGCACGACGATGGAGATCCGCTTCCTTGGCCACGCGGCCTTCGAGTTGACCGACGGCGAGGATACGGTTCTGATCGACCCGTTCCTCACCGGCAATCCGAAGGCAGCGGCGAGCCCTGACGAGCTCAACCCCGGCACGATCCTCTTGACGCACGGCCACGGCGATCACTACGGCGATACGGTCGCGATCGCCAAGCGTTCCGGCGCGGACGTCGTCGCGATCGTCGAGATCGCGAACGAGCTCTCAGGGGAGGGCCTGGAGAAGGTCCACGACCCGAACCTCGGCGGGACGGTCGAGCTCGGCTGGGGCTCGGTGAAGCTGGTCCCGGCCTGGCACACCTCGACGACGCCGAAGGGAACCGTGAGCACGCCGGCGGGCCTGCTCGTGAGGATCGGCGGCAAGACGATCTACCACCTGGGCGACACCTGCCTGTTCTCGGACATGGAGCTGATCGCCAAGCGCGCGGGGCAGATCGACGTCGCGCTGATGTGCATCGGCGGCCACTACACGATGGATCGCGTCGATGCCATCGAGGCGGCGAAGCTGATCGGCGCGCGCGAGGTGATCCCCTGCCACTACGACACGTTCCCGCCGATCGAGACCGATGTGCAGGCGTTCAAGGCCGGCGTCGAGGCCGACACGTCCTCGCAGGTCGTCGTGCTCGCGCCGGGTGAGACCCACACGCCATGACGACCGTGGGCGGCATATCGTTCATGACGAGATTCTTCCACGCGCCGTCAGACGTCACCATTGTTGGCGCGACCGACGCGATTACGACAGTGGGCGAGAAGACGCCATGACGATGACGAACGCCGTCGTGCTGATCGAGGCCGAGCGCGACGCGCTCTCGACCCTGGGGAGCGCGCTGGCGGATGTCGAGGGCGTCGCCGAGGCCTATTCGGTGACGGGCGAGTGGGACTTCGTCGCGATCGTGCGCGTTCCCGATCACGAGCAGCTGGCGGACGTGGTCACCGCTGAGATCGGCGGGCTGGCGGGCGTGACGCGCACGCAGACGATGGTCGCCTTCGCCGCTTACTCGCGTCACGATCTAGAGTCGCTGTTCTCCCTAGGGGAATAGACCTCGCTTAGACTGCGTCGCTGATGGCGACGATCCCGCTGAAGCCCCAGTACGGCCCGACGCTCGGCACGCTGTTGGCGCCGCGCTGGCACGCCGCGCCACGGGCCGCGAGGATCCTCGCCCGGGTGGCCGGCGCGGGCCTGGTCGTGGGCGCGATCGCGCTGACCCTGACGCTGCTGCCGGCGACGTACTCCCACGGTGGCCCGGCGCCGTTTCACTTCAGCTACAGAGGTCTCTACCGCACAACGCCGGAAGCCGGGCAATACGTGCGTATCGATCGCCGTGACGACGATCGCCGGCTCGAGGATTCCTTCGCGGTCTCGCCGCTGTACCTGCCGCCCTACAGCGGCGGTCTGAGCGGCGAGCTGCCGGTGTATGCGAGCGGGTACATCGACCGGCTGCGCGCGAAGTTCACTGGCTTTGCGCTGCGCGGTGAGGGCAAGACGCGCGTGAACACGGTCCCCGCATACAACATCTTCTTTACGGCGAGGATCGAAGGCCGCGAGATGTACGGCCGCGACGTCTTGCTGCTGCCGGAAGGCGAAGGCGTGCGCGACGGCGTGGCGCTGGAGATGCTGACGCTGCCGCGCCCACCGCTGAAATCGCCGCTGGAAGTGGCGAGCGCAGGCGTGCTGGAACGGCCCGTCGAGACGTTCACGATTGGCTGAGGCGGTCGCCCCGCCGTATCGCCCGCCGTATCGACTCCCCGCTTCGACTCCCCGGCTTCGGTGGCAGCGTCCGCGGAGAACGTGTCTGGACTCCGCGTCGCCGTCTTGGCGAAGATCGTCGTCGTCAGGGTGAGGTGACCGGCGCCGGCGCGGGCGTGCCGCCGGTCTGTTCGATCGGCGCGGCGCTTTGGGGCGCGGGCTGCGCGGTCTGCGGTGCGGAAGCGGACGTTTCCCCTGTCCCTGTCCCCGTTCCACCTTCCCCGGCGCCGGTGCTCGGCGGCGTGGTGGTGGTGGTAGTGGTGGCGGCCGGTTCTTCGGTCGCGACGGGCGCGGCGGGCTGCGCTTCCGTTTCGCCGGTGCTCGGCGAGGCGCTAGCCGGAGCCGCGGGCGTGCTCGGCTGGGGCTGAGCGGTCGCGGCGGCCGGGAGCTCGGTGGTCTCGGTCGTGACCTGCGTGACGGGCGCCGCGACGACCGGTTTGGCGGGTGGGGTGGGCTTGACGGGCTTGACCGGGGCGGTGGCCGTCGCGAGGGCGGAGGCGGTGTGGGTGGTGGAGGCGGTCACCGTGGCAGGAGCCGTGGGCGGCTTGGGCGGCTTGGGCGGCTTGGGGGCGCCCGAGTTGTGGTGGTTGCGCCTGCGGCGGGCGAGCGCGGCGACCGGGACGGCGGCGGCGGTGGGTGGCTGGGCCTGGTCGCGGACGACGACAGGCACCGCGGCGGAAGCCGCGACCGAGGCTGAGGCGGATGTGGAGGCGACGGGGTGGCGATGGTGGGTCGCCTGGGCAGAGTGTTCGGCCGCGACGGCCCCCGCGGTGACGAGCGCGGCGGCGGCGAGCCCGGCGGCTGCCTTGGTGGCCAGCGCGCCCGCTCCCGCGGTGAGGATGCCGCTGGCGGCGCCCGCTCCCCCAGCGCCCGCGGCGCCGGCTGCCGCCGTTGCCCCGGCGGCTCCGGCGGTCGCACCAGCGCCCGCTCCCCCGGCGACGTGCGCGCTGCCCGCCGAGGCGGTCGAGCCGAGCTTGGTGAGGATGAGCTTCTTGAGCATCAGCAATGGCCCGACGGGGAAGATCGCGGCGAGCGCGTGGTTGTTGGCCCGCAGGTGCTTCTTGAAGTCGTGGCAGCGTTCGCAGTCGCGCACGTGCCGGCGCGCGGGGGCGCCGAGCTTGACCAGGCCCTCGGCGACTTCGCCGAGCTCGAGGCGGACCTCCTCGCAGGAGAGCTTGCGCGCCTCGGCGGCCTCGGCCAAAGAGATGCGAGCGCGCACGAGCAGGGACTTGACCGACGGCACGGTGGTCTCCATCGCAACGGCGATCTGCTCGTAGGAGAGCGCGTCGATCTCACGGAGCAGAAGAGCGGTGCGCTGGGTCTCGGGCAGCTGCTGGACGTCGGCGATCAGCTGGCGGAAGCTCTCGCGACGGAGAACCTTCTCCCCGGTGGAGATCCCGCCTTCGGCGAAGTGGATGTCCATCGAGTCGACGCCGACGGCGGAAGCGCGGCGGAGATGGTTGAGCGAGCGGTTGCGGGCGATCCGGTAGAGCCACGGCCGCACGTTGATCTCGCGCTCGTCGGCGAGGATCGCGTTGAAGGCGGCGGTGAAGACCTCCTGGAGCACGTCCTCGGCGTCCTCCCGCGAGGAGAGCATGTGCCGGCAGAAGGAGAGCAGGCGCGACTGGTAGCGGGAGAAGAGCGTCTCGAAGGCCGCGTGCTGCCCGCGCCGCGTGAGCGCGACGAGCCGCTCGTCGGACTGCAGGCGCAGCAGCGGGGAGGGCCTCGCTAGACCCGGGATGCTGCTGTGTGTTAGTGCGGTGGCCTCCACGGTGGCTCCACTTCCCCTTTCTGACTCTATGTACACCGTAGCAAGGGAAAAGTTGCGTGTTCGCGGGGTATAAAGGGCCTCTAAAGATAGGGATGGCGTCGCCGGCCGGGCGAAGGCCGTCGGCCAGCGCAACGTGCGAACCTACCGAGCGACGGTCCAGGCCCGGGTGGCGGAATCGGTATACGCAGCGGACTTAAAATCCGCGGCTCGCAAAGGGTATGTGGGTTCGAGTCCCACCCCGGGCATGATCCCCTTCTACGGCATCTCCTCAGAAGACCTGCTTGTCGAGGAACCCCGCGCTCAGCACGAGCCAGCCGCCGATCTCGACGACGATCAGGGTGATCATGAAGGCGCGCAGTCCCGGGACGGGGTTGCGGAACTGGTTGTCCGTGTCTTCCCGCCAGCCGTGGATCGTGTAGTTGGTGACCGATACATAGAAATAGAACGCCATCCCACCCGCCGCCACACCGTTGACGGCGGCGCTGAAGCCGCTCAGCTGGACGAAGGTGGCGATCAGGAGCAGGGCGAAGCTGTAGAAGAGCGCTGTCCGGTGGGCGATATCGATGTAGAGGTGGGCGGCATGGCTCTCGGAGGCCATGATCTGCCGGTACTTCCAGACCCCGAGCAACTGCGCCGCGAGAAACATGACCGCATCCGCCAGCAGGACCGCCTTGGTGGCCGTATGCAGGGTCACAACTTCGGTGCGGTGGGATCGTCGTTGTTGGGTCTTTTAATCATCATCATAAACATAATCTTTCTCGTATGATCCAGATTGAATGATACGCACCGTACGCTAGGCTGGCGGGGATGTCAAGCGCGAGTACGGACGTACGCCTGACCGAGGCCTCCTACATCGTGCTCGGCCTGCTCGACCAGGCCGAGCCCGCAACCCCCTATGACCTCGAGCAGCTCGCCCAGCTCAGCACGAACAACTTCTGGTCGGTGCCCCACACGCAGCTGTATGCCGAGTGCGCGCGTCTAGCGAAGGAGGGCCTGCTCGACGAGCGTCAGGAGCGGGGTGGCCGGCGCCGGCGCACCTACCGCCTGACCAAGCGTGGGCGGGCGGCGCTTGGGGCCTGGCGTGACGAGCCGACCGACGATCTGTACGAACTGCGCGACGCGAGCACGCTGAAGCTGTTCTTCGGGGGCGACCCGGCGAAGCTCGCGAGCACCCAGCTCGCGGCGCACAGGCGCCGGCTGGAGCTCTGCGAGCAACTGCTCGCGAGCCTGCCCGAGGCGCGGCGCGGCCCGCGCACGGCGATCGAATGCGGGATCGGACACGAGCGCGAGTTCATCCGCTTCTGGTCGCGCCTGGCCAAAGACCCGCCGGGCTGAGGCTGAGATAGAGTCGCGAGCATGGCCACGGAGAGCGCACAAGAGGCCCAGACCTTCCACGGCGGACGCTTGATCGCGCGGCGCTTGAAGGCGCATGGCGTGAGCAAGCTGTTCACGCTCTCGGGCGGACATATCTTCTCGATCTACGACGGCTGCCGCGAGGAGGGGATCGAGATCGTCGAACGTCAGACACGAGTCAACGGCGGCGTTCGCGGCCGAGGGCTGGGCGAAGGTGACGCGCGAACCGGGCGTGTGCGCGCTGACGGCGGGGCCGGGCGTGACGAATGGGATCAGCGCGATCGCGAGCGCGCAGCAGAACCACTCGCCGATGCTGGTGCTGGGGGGGCGCGCGCCGGCGGGGCGCTGGGGACAAGGCTCGCTGCAGGAGATCGACCACGTGCCGTTTGTGCGGCCGCTCGCGAAGCTCGCGGCGACGCCCGACTCGACGGCGGAGATCCCGGGCCTCGTCGAGGAGGCGCTGGCGACGGCGATGACGCCGCATGGCGGCCCGACGTTCGTGGACTTCCCGATGGACTACGTGTTTATGGAGGCGGCCGAGCCCGAGGACGCGTCGGAGGGGCTGGCCGGCCTGGCCGCTGGCATGGGGACGGCCGCCGCGGACGCGAAGGAGATCGAACGCGCGGGAGAGCTGCTGAGGGGCGCCGAGCGCCCGGTGATCATGGCGGGGACGGACCTGTACTGGGGCCACGGCGAGGACGCGTTGAGAGAGCTCGCGCGGACGCTGCGGATCCCGGTGTTCCTGAACGGTCTGGCAAGGGGCTGCCTGCCGGCCGACGATGAGCTGTTCTTCTCGCGCGCGCGGGGACAGGCGCTGCAGGGCGCCGATGTGGCGCTCGTGATCGGCGTGCCGATGGACTTCAGGTTGGGCTTTGGGGGCGCGTTTGGAGAGGAGACGGAGATCGTCGCGATCGACACCGCCGAGCCCGAGCGCCAGCACCCGAGGAGGGTGGCGGCGGAGTGCTACGGCGCGCTCGGGTCGACGCTGAGTGACATCCGCGTGGCGGCGGGTGCGAAGCCGCTGAACAGCGCGGCCTGGATCGGGAGCCTGCGCGCGGCGGAGACCGAGCGCCGCGCGGGCGAGCGAGCAGAAGCTCGAGGACGACCGGGCGCCGCTGCACCCGATGCGGCTGTACAAGGAGGTCGGGAAGCTGCTCGACCGCGACGCGATCGTGATCGGCGACGGCGGCGACTTCGTCTCCTATGCGGGGAAGATGATCGAAAGCTTCGAGCTGGGATGTTGGCTCGACCCGGGGCCGTTCGGCTGCCTGGGGACGGGCACCGGCTACGCGCTCGCGGCGAAGCTCGCGCACCCCGAGAAGCAGGTCGTGCTGATGCTCGGCGACGGCGCGTTCGGGTTCAGCGGAATGGAGTACGACACGCTCGTGAGGCATGGCGTCGATGTTGTGGGCGTGATGGGCAACAACGGGATCTGGGCGCTGGAGAAGCACCCGATGGAGTTTTTGTACGGCTATTCGGTCGCGGCCGAGCTGCGACCGCGGACGCGCTACGACGAGGTCGTGGAGGCGCTCGGCGGCTACGGCGAGCTCGTCGAGCGCCCCCAGGACGTGGGGCCGGCGCTGGAGCGCGCGTTCAGTGCGGGGAGGCCGGCGCTCGTGAACGTGTTGACCGACCCGGCGGTCGCCTACCCCCGCAAATCGAACCTCGCCTGAGGAGCTCTGTCTCAGATCGTCGGGGGGGGGCGGGTCCCGGCTTGTCTCTATCTCAAACCCTCGAGAACGCGCGCGCGGGCGCGCGCACGTACGCGGGCGCGCGTTCTGAGCATTTCGGGCTTCGTAGCTTCTCCGAAGATCTCGCCGGTCCCAGCCACCCCGCGGGCAGCAGCCACCCTCGCCGGGCTGAGCCTCAGCCCATCCCCGCCAGCCGGAGGGCCCCACCGAAGAGGATGTCGTGCTCGGAGACCTCGACGCAGTCGAGCTCGAACGCGCGTAGGGCCTCGGCCAGGAGGATCATCCCGGCGACGATCGTGGGCGCGCGGTCGGGGTGCAGGCCGACGACGGTGCGGCGCTGGGCTTCGTCCATGTCGGCGAGGCGCGCGAGCAGCAGTTCGACGGTCGCGAGCTCGAGCGGATAGCCCTCGACGCGCAGGGGATCGTAGGGGTCGAGCTCCTGGGCGATCGAGGCGGCCGAGGTGGCGGTGCCGGCGACGGCGATCCCGTGCGTGACGTGCGCGCGCTGATCGGCGGGGAGGCCGTCGAGGAAGACCCCGCGCACGTCCCGGGCGAGCTCCTGGAGCTCGGCGGGGGCGGGCGGATCGGAGGAGATGTGCCGCTCGCTCATGCGCACGACGCCGGCGGGCAGCGAGACGTGAAAGCCGGCGACTGAGTCGTGCCCGACGATGAACTCGGTCGAGCCCCCGCCGATGTCGATGACGACGGTCGGCTCCGAGGAGGAAGGGGAAGAGGAGGAAGGAGAAGGAGGAGAAGGAGAAGGAGACGAGGAGGAAGAGGGGGAAGCGGAAGAGGAAACGGAGGAAGCGGAGCGGTCGTGCATCGCG
The DNA here is from genome assembly GCA_963774785.1 of uncultured Solirubrobacterales bacterium. Lineage (GTDB taxonomy): Bacteria > Actinomycetota > Thermoleophilia > Solirubrobacterales > Solirubrobacteraceae > Palsa-744. The sequence goes on from CAVZGH010000001.1 coordinate 1,116,041, forward strand.
CCGAGGAACGTGAGCTGAGCCTCTTCCTCGCCGGCGAGCACCCGCGCGTCGAGCGAGAACTCACGCCGGATCTGAGCGGCGAACTCGGGACCGTTGGCCGCGTCGCGGACCGCGGAGGTGAGCACGGCGAGGTTGGCGGCGCATTCATGGGCGTCGATTTCGCGACGGTAGTCGGCGAGCGTCGCGAGCACGCGATCGACCGCCGCGCCGGAGAGCGACCCGGAGGCGTCGACCCCCTCGCCGAGCCGCGTGACGGTCGAGCGCCGCACGAGCTCGGAGACCTTCCCGGCGGGCGAGACGTCGGCGACGAGCAGCCGCGTCGAGTTGGTGCCGATGTCGAGCACGGCCACACGTGTCATGCGCGGGGATGCTAGATGGATCCGCGCCGGAGAGCGCGCCCGCACCGTGCATGGAGGGTCGCGGCCGGAGGCCCTGTTCTTTGCTAGAACTAAGAGAAGCGACGCGGGGTGGAGCAGTCTGGTAGCTCGTCGGGCTCATAACCCGAAGGTCGCGGGTTCGAATCCCGCCCCCGCTACTTGGAGATTGCCCCGACCGCCGTTTGGTGGTCGGTGTGCGTTAAGGGTGGCGGCAAGCTTGAGGGCGCGGTTTGGCTTGTCGTAGGTGGCGGTCACGTCGAAGGTCTCGAGGATCTCTGCGAGTCCATCGGCGGTCGCTGACTTCAGCGTGTCTCGTAGGTCGGGGATGGCGCTAAGCACGGCCTCGATCTCATGAGCCTGGAAGGTTTGGGCCTGTCGGCCTGCGGTGGTTCGGATGGTGTCCTCGATGGTTTTGCGGCGGGCGCTCAGCTCGGTGATGCGTTCCTTTGCGAGGCGACGACAGGATGGTCGGGATTGTCGTGCTCCTCCATGCGCAGCGACTGCCGATGTCGGGCCTGGTCGATGCCCTTCAGCTCACCCCGGAGACGCTCCAGCTCTTCCGTGTGCTGGTCGTCTTGATCGCCTCGCGCGGGCGAGTTCGTCGCGGAGGCGTTTGAGCCGTTCGGGTCCGAATAGCCGACGGTCCATGAACTCGAGCACGGCGTCGAGGACCGTGTCCTCCTTGATCTGCAAGGCGCCAGGGTGTCCGGCGACGCGGGCAGCGCTGTTCCCGCGGGTGGCGCTGACGCGGCAGCGGTAGTAGTTGGAGCCCTTCTGGTGGGTGCCCTCCATCGTCGTCCGCACAGCGCGCAGCGCACTCGGCCGCGCAGTACATAGACGCGGCCAGCGCGTCTGGTGCGCCGGGTCGGGTAGGCAGCCGGTGCTTCCTTGGCGGCGTCTATGTTGTCCTAGGCGCGGTCATCGACTTGGTCGAATATCTCCTTCGGAACGATCGCGGGGTGGGTTGGCGTGGCGCTCCAGACCCATTGCTCGCGCGGCCGGATGCGGGGTCGTCCAGGGCGTTTGTCGTGGCGACCCCAGACGTTGTAGCCGGTGTACTTGGGGTTGCGCAGCATCGCCTGGATCTGCGCGCGGTTGCAGGTCTTTCTGAGCGCCATCTCGTCCTTGGGGTTGGCGGCCGGCGGCGGATAGCGGTCGAGGTCGCTGTTGAGCTTGTCGGTGATCTCGCCGAGCCCGAGACGGCGTAGGCAGTAGCCCTCGAAGATCATCAGCACGATCGGCGCGCGTATCGAGTCGAGGATGAGCCGGTGCTTGCGCTTGCCCTCCCGGGCCTTGGCCGGGTTGGGATGCCGATGCTCCTCCAGCAGGTAGCCATACGGTGCTCGGCCGCCGGTGTGCCAGCCCTGGCGAACGCTCTCCTCCATCCCGCGACGGCTGCGCTCGATCAGGTCGCGCACGTACCACTCCGCGACGCCCTGCTTGATCCACCGGGTGAGCACCGAGGTTGCGTCGGTGGACATCGGCTCATCGGCAGCGAACAGCCCAATATCTCGCCTCTCGAGATCACGCTCGATTCGTGTTGCATCAGCGGTCCTCCGCGATAGACGGTCGATGCTCTCGACGATCGCCGCGTAGAACGGTTCTCCATGATACGCGGCGGCGAGCAGCTCGGACAGACCGCCCGCGTAAGGAACCGCGATCCTCTCGCGCCACGAGCTGCCGCCCCGCCCGCGATCCTCCAGAGCCTTGCGACCGCTCTCGATATCCCAGTAGCAGCAGACGATCTCACCGCCAGAATTCGCCACGGCGCGCTCACAGACGGAGAGCTGGCGCGGGATCGACAGCGACGGGTCCTGCGCGTCATCGCTCGACACGCGCCCATAGAACGCAAAGGACTTCACCCTCCAACCCCCTCATTGGTTCACACGCGACCTGTTTGATCAGGCCACCGAGGGGGACTGTAAGTTGCCGCGGGTCCGGAGCGGCGACCGCGATGGGGCTTCCACAGCACCTCCTCGATCTGTCCGCCGGTGAGTCGCCAGGGACTGGTTGACGCTCGCGATAGCGCTCCTCAGTGGGCAATCTAGGCTTGCGGTTGTGACCGCACAGCAGCTGATTGAGCTTCTGCGTCGAGAGCGCGCCGACGTACTCCCGTTCGTGGGCTCGGGGATGACCGTTGCCGCCGGCGCTCCTCGTACGCAAGAGCTCGCACACGAGCTCGCGCGCCGCTGCGGCGTGGCCCTGCCAGCAAGGGCGAGCCTTCCTGATGTAACCGCGGCGGCGGAGGCAGCGGTCGGGACAGCCGTCGTCCAGGGGCATTTGGCAGAAATAGTCACTGGGTGGCGGCTTCGACCTACACCGGCGCTGATCGCGCTTTGCGCGGTTCCATCCGGTCGGGCGTTCACCACGAACTACGACGACGGGCTCGAGCGCGCCGCCCGCTACCGCGGCATCGATGCGGTCTCGCTTCTGCCCGAGGACGTGGAGACGATGCAGGCACCGGGCGACAAGCAGTTGCAGGTAGTACATCTGCACGGGATGCCTTCGAGGCCCGAGAGCCTCGTGCTCCCGGGCCGCGGCATGGACGAGTTGGCGGCCAGCGAGGTCTTCGAGCGCTTCGTCTCACCGAGGTTGGCGTCGAGCAACGTGCTGTATCTGGGGTTCAGCTTGGACGCCGCCGAGCATCATCTGCTGGGGATCCTGCGCTGGATCTCCGAGAAACTCACGGATTCGCCGCAGCACTACCTGCTGCTCAACGAAGCGGCGGTGCGCTCGCGGTCCGCGGAGATGGAAGAGCTCGAGAAGCTCGGGTTTCTTACCGTCGTCGGCTACCCGTCCGACCCGACACACGAGATGGTCGAGCGGGTCGCCCTCGCACTCGCCCCGCGCGCGCAGAGGCTCTCAGGTGAAGAGAGCAGCTCGCGCGAGACCCCGACGACGTTGCAACCGATCCTCGTGCAAGCGCGGCCCGAGGATGACCAGGAGCACTTGGCGCAGAAGGTCTTCGGTTTCGACCAGGGTTGGGCGGGCGACGAGGCAATCACAACTCCGGCGGTGATGCTCGACGGGCACCGCTCGCTTCTGATTGGTGGCCCCGGCATGGGCAAGACGACGCTCGTTGGGTGGCTCTCCGAGCTCACGGACCGGCCTTGCGCTCATGGGAGCTTGAAGGGCTTCGCTCCAGGTGGCGAGAATGCGCCGGCAAAGGACGCCGTCGCGCGGTTGCTCCAGATCGGGGACGAGCCACTGCCTCGTGAGGATCTCGACGCGCTCGAGGGTGTGCTCGCACTTGACGGGTTCGACGAGACTAGTCAGCACCTCCGTCCCGCCGCCGTCGCGGCGATTCTGGCTGCCGTGCAGCGCTGGCCGCAGCAGCGCTGGCTCGTAACCTCGCGGCCGTGCGCCGAGCTACGGGCGTTGATCGACGCGGGCTTCACAATCTTCCAGATAGTGCCGAGCCGGCGTTGGGCACGCAGATACCTGGAGATGCGAAGCGTGCCGCAAGCCCGGGTTGAGCAGGCGATGCTCGACGGCTATGGCCTCGGCGACTTGCTCGGGATACCCCTGTTCGCGGCACGACTTGCGGATAGGTTGCTCAACGAAGTAGCGGACCCCGTCAGTCCGCTGGAACTGCTCGTCGATGAGCAATACGCTGCGAGCGCCCGAGAGGCGAGCCGTGAGGGTACGCACCGCGCCGACCTCGGCGAGTGGATGTGTTCACTGGCGGTGGCCCTAGAGCTGCGGGGACGGGCCAGCGCCGCCTCAGCTGAGCTTGCGCGCGTGCCGGGCTCTGACGGCCTCGGCGGCGAGCAGGCACGCCACCGGCTGGTGGAGGCCTCGCTCCTGGCGGACACGCCCGACATTGTGGCATTCCCGCTGAAAACGCTGCAGGAGGGGCTCTGCGCCGATGCGATTCTCAAAGCCGCAGACCCCGTCGCCACGCTACGGCATTTCGCCTCAGCCGATGTCGCAGGTGTGGAGCGGCTGCGCGAGGACATCGAGTTGACAATCGACCTCGTCTTCGAGCACGCCGAGCGCACGACGAGGTCCGAGTTACGCAAGATCGACGAGCCGCGTTGGGCTCGCACGGTCCTTACCCGTGGTACCGTCGAGGACGCACGCGAAGCCCTCGCGGTCCTCGATGATCTGCATGTGCGGTGCGGCGTGGCATACGGCCTGTTCGGCGACGGGGCGCTGCGAAGCTCCCGCATGACAGTGGCGGCGATCGCGAAGCGTTGGCCGGAGCTGATCGAGGAGCGCCGCGTCCAGCTGGAAGAGCAGACACGCTCGGCGAGCACGGCCGAGCGGATGCGGGCTCTGCAGACGCTCGGCGGTCTCACTAGTGACAGCGCCACTGAAGGTTGGTTGCTGCCGCGCCTAAACGATGGCGATCCTCAGGTGGCTGCGCAGGCCGCGGCGATCGCGGGACGGCTCCGGCTCGCGAGCGCCGAGCCCGCGCTCAGGGCCCTTCTCGACTCCAGCGAGGACAGGGTGCGACGCCAGGCGTTCGCGGCGCTAGTGGAGATCGTGGATCCGGGCGGCCTGGTCGAGATAGGCGCGCACGTCACCGGCCGCAATGGCCTGCAATCGCTCGCTGAGAGACTCCTCGAGCGCCTGGATCTGCACCACGGGCTCGCCCTCGTGCAACAGGCGAACTCGATCGACAGCGCGCTGCCGTGGCTGTTGGCCCGTTTGATCGAGACGGCGCACCCCGACGCGTGGAGCGAGCCGCGTGTGACGGCGCTGATGCAGGCCTGTGCGAACCTGCACGAGCTCGATCAGCCGGACCCGCAGGTGCTCGCCGACATCTTCGCCCGCCAGCCCAAGGCAGCACTCGATGCGGTACGTGTGCAACGCATCCTCGACGGACCGTGGGCTCCGCTGGGCCAGCTCGCGCCGCTGACCCGGCTCGACGGTTCCCTGCTCGCGGGAGACGACCGGCGGGATTTGCGCGATGCACTCGAGCGAGCCAGAGAGGAAATCGCACAGCGCGAAGAGCGCGACCACCAGCACGAGCGGGCGATGGCGCGCTTCATCGCCGTGCTCGACGAAAAGGGCGCCGCCGCCGAACCTGAAGACATTTCGGTTCCAATGGGCTCACTGCATGCAATCAGCGACCGCCACCGAAAGATCGTGAGCGAGCTCGTAGAGCGCTGGTGGCCCGCGACGGGACTGCGCCCGGCGCCGGCGGAGGAGTACCTGGACGAGCGCACGAGTGCGATGCTGAGCCTCGGCTCATCCAGCAGGGCGAAGATCGGCGACGAGCGCTGGGTCGAACTCCTCGACGCCCATCTCGCAGCCGGACCTCACGGCGAACCGGAGCTCAGAGAAGACGGCGTGGTGGCGTGGCTGGCCAGCAACTACAGCGATCGTCTCGAGCAGACGCTGCTTGATCGGCTCGCACAGGCAACCGATGGGCGGGTTGTGAGCACGCTGTTCGCGATCGCAGGACGCCCGGCGCAAGCGGGGGCGGTCGCCGACGCCGCGCTCGCCCGCCTGCGGCAGCTGGGGCCCGCCACACCCAGGTGGGGAAACGCGATCGGACTGCTGGCCGAGGCTGGCGCAGCCGAGCAGCTGCGAGAACTTCTCGACGAGGGCATCGAGCCTGGGGCGCGCCGCACTGTGATCGAGGACCTTGCGGATCACGGTGCCGCCGACGCACAGCTTGAGGTGCTCCAAGACCTGCGGGCACGGCTGGAGGCCGGCGAGCAGCTCGGGCGCCCACACTGGCGGAGCGCGAGCACGAGCACGAGCACGGAATTGACGGCCGCCGCGGCCGACCTCGCCGACGGCGCCCTGACGGCAGGCGAGGAGGAGGTCGCCGGCTTCGCAATCGCCCAGCTACAGGCACAGGTGAGTGAACAGGCACTGGCGGCGCTTACGACGGTGGTCGATGCCCACCGCGGGGCGAGGCCGTGGCTGACAACCAGCGTGGAGCAGATGGCCAGGAGGATCGCGACGCGCCTCGTACTTGAGCGCCTGCCGGAGGATCTGGGGGAGATCGCGGCGGAGTTCGAGAGCGTCGTTCGGTAAGCCCGCTGAACAGGACCTCCAGATGTTGTCAACTCGCTATGCCGCTCAGACGGCGCTGAGCGCCTTGCGGGAGTAGAAGGGCAACGGCCTGAATCGGGCATCACACACCATCAGCATGAGATTGGTGTGAGGGTCAGTCGGATGCCCCGACGGGAATCGGTCGGTTGAGGGGCGGCACGATCCGCTCGAGGACAAAGGAGCTGATGGGGCGCCGCCAATGCTCGGGCGGCAACGTGTGGATCTCGTCGGCGAGCTTGCTCGCCAGCCTCTCTACCAGGTCGCGCTTTCGCACATGCCAGGCACCAGCTGTCTGTTTGCTTACAACCTGCACCAGCGATGAGGCCAGTCCGGGAATCTCGGTACCGCGCTGGCGAGCGCGCTGAGCGCGCTCCTCGTGGAAGTCTCGAAGCTCTTTGCCGGCGATATCGATCGACACCCCGTGTTCAGCCGCCAGTTCCGTCGCGATGGCGGCGAGCTCCTCGTCCGTGGCGTTGGCCTCCTCCAAGCTCGTGTCGAACAGCAAGACGTCGGCGGCGGGAAGTCCGCCCGAGACAATTAGCGCCTGGACGTGCTCACGAGCCCTGGCCTCGCTGTCGAGGACCACGACGACTCGTCGCGCATAGCCATCCAGTGAACCGACGAGGTCGGCGACAACGCCGGTGTTGCCGGCGCCTCCCAGGTCAGTGAAGTTGACCTCCTCGAGCATGCCGGCACCGAGCAGCGAGGCGAGCAGCGCTTCTATCAAGATCTGCTCGCTGTCGCCCTCATGCACAACGTGAACGCCGTGTGGATAAAGATCTGCCTTCTGAAGCGCGCCTACCACATCAGCACCGCTCCACTCGCTCCCCGGGCCTCGCTCATAGAGCGCGGCCCGCTGATCTTGTCGACCATCCATTGGGATCGTCTCGTTTTGGGGTGGCCGTCGGCCATCCAGGTCGGTTAGGAAGCGTCGCAGAACGTCGGCCGCGTCGAAGTGGTCTTGTGCTCGGCGCGGCTCGCCGCGCACGCGAATGTGGAAGGCACGGGGGCGTGCTCGGCGGAGCATCGTCAAACCATCCTCCGGATCGTGGCGAAGGCCGCGGTCGACGAGAAAGTGGTAAGCGGCTAGCAACCCGTCGCGGTCCTCGCAGAAGTCCTGCTCGAACACGCCCTTCGGATCGAACGTCTCGCGCTCGGCGAGGAACGGGTCAACTCGCTCGCCAGTTTCAGGATCAAATAGCAGCGTTGTACGGCGGGTCAGCTCAGGGAGGTATCGGTTCTGAAGACGAACGAGCGCCTGCAACAAAGGGCGCCAAGCAAGGTCGAGCCCGCGCCAACGCTCATCCTGTCCTTCTGCCCAGCTTCGCATCTGATCCAGCGCGCGAGCGCCAACGCCAGCCTCGCCAGCAACAACCCAGAGCGGAACACTGAACTTCCCGGCATCGACAGCATCGATCGCAGCCAGCTGCTGTCACGGCGTGTAGAGCGCGCTCACGTTGGCGTGCCCGTGCAGCTCGTACTCGTAGTCACTCCACCTGCTGCTCGGATCCTCATCGGAAAAGGTCATCTCCTCGGCCGACTCGGCCGACACGCACATACCGCTCCAATATGGACCCTGCGAGAACGCGATCGGCCGCAGAGCCCACCTCGTGCAGATAGACGAGAGTGTCGTCGCCAATCCCAAGGGCCGTTCCGCGATCCTTAGCGCGCGAGTTGAACGTGCCGCTTGCGATGAGCTCCCGCTGCGCAAACGCCCCGTCAACGTAAAGGCCCCGCCACGTCAATCTGTGCTTGATCTCAGGCGGATAAAACACAAGCATCGGCGAGCCGTTAACTCCCTGCTAGGCGAGTGACCTCGATGGCGACGGTCATCCCTAGACCTCGGAGGCGCCAAGGCGGAGCATCGCGCGCTGCTTGCCAGCCGTGGCGAGGCCGACGCTTGGCCTTGCTCTCGAGATACGCCTCCTGTTCTACGTCACGGGCGAGCTCGCAGAACAGCTGGCTGCTCAGGAATCCGGCACGCAGGAACGCGACCACTGGATCGTCGCTTGCGAAGGTCTGCTCAGTCACGCAACCAGCATACGCATGTGCTTTGCTGCCCCTGAAGGCGTCTTTCGGAGAGCAAGGCCAAGCTAGGCGGAGCAGGTCGCCTTACCGACGTCCGGTGAGGGCGATCGCCGCTTCCAGCTTGAGCCGTTGCAATGGTCGCAGACGTGAGAGCACGCCACTGAGCTCACCGGGTGGCTGGGTGGCGAGGATTTCGACCATCGCGACGGCTGGCCGCAACGCCGCCTCGATGGGGCGCAGTTGCTCATCCGGAAGCCGCGCCTGCCTGGCGAGCAGCCCAGTGAACGTCGCGAGGTACGCGTCGGGATCAAGCTCGTCGCCTGCGCCGCGGATGATCTGCAGGAACTTCCGCTCGGTCACGTTCGCCGTCATGAGCAGGCTCGGGACGAGCGCCGGGAACCAGAGGCAGAGCAGCTCGGTGAGGTTGCTCGCGATGCGCGCGCGGGTCGGGGTGGCGGCACGGACGGCCTCGTACAAGGCCTCGGGGTCCATCGCGGCAAGATCCCTCTGGGTGAGGGCGAGGGGAGTTTCGCGGCTGGCGCCGCCGCGCCCGCTGCGCAACCCGAGGGCGCGCTCGATCACGGACATACCGGGTGGCACACCCGCAAGCTGCACACGCAGCGCCAGCCCGACAAGCTGGGCAAGTGCCTGTTCGCGTTCATGGAGCGACATCCGCACCTCCCGCGGGAGGACAGAGTTCTGTACCCGCAGCCGGGCAGCGCGCTTGACCTCACCGCGCAGAAGCTCAGGATCGCGAGCCGCCTGCTCCCGGAAGGCGGCAACCTCTGCCCGCAAGACATTGATGCGCGATGCCGCGATGTTGAGGGCATCCTCCACCGGGACGCTGTCCGTCTCGATGAACAAAGCGAAGCGGACCATCTCAATTCCGTGCATCCGGATCGGTAGGCGCGCGAGCGTGTCAACCTGTCCGACAGCGCGCAAGGGGTAGCGAGGATCGCGGCCCAACCGCACCGGGTGATCCACCAAGCCCCGGTCAACCCAGTGACGGATCGTGCGCCTGGTGGTTCGATCGCGCCCGGCAGCGCGTGCTACTGCCACGAGATCATCGATGCTCGGCCTACGGACCGCGAACGAATCCGTCTCGGATGACATTGAGCCGGTCAACATCTTGCATGTTCGCCGTTGCGACCGACATCCGGTGCGGAGGGTGCGATGGTGCGGACTAGATGCAAACCGTCCCCGAAAGGAGGAAACCAATGGATCGGTGGCAATGGCTATTGCAGATGATCCTCACGTGCGCGGCACTGGTCCGACTGCTCGTGACCGGTCGGCGCAACGGATGGATCTAGCGCTTTTCAAACTGGCTCCGCGAGGAGAGGATGCTCGCGGAGCCAAGGCGGAGATGCTCAAACGCAGCAGAGGTCGGTCAGCGCAGGGTTCTCGAGAGAGCAGTCCTGCTGCTGTTCCGTCGAGATGCGTCCGCGGAGAATCACATCGCCTACCGATGGTCCGGCGCCGGCCCGGCGCGGCCTCGGTGCGGCTACTGTCCGTGGCAGCGCTTGAGCTTAAGGCCGCTACCGCAGGGGCACTGCTCGTTGCGAGCGAGCTTGCGAAGCTGCTCGGGGCGGATGGCTACGAACGCGCGGATGCCCCGTGTGTAGAGACCGTCCTCGAACTTCTCAGCTTCGAGCCCGCACTGCTGCAATATCAGCCGGACCACGGAGCTCGCAATCCAGAATGAGCCGAATAGAGCCTCGCTGCAGAACTCAGGACTTTTCCCCACGTGGAAGCGCACAGCATCACTGCCGTCCGGGGCTGTCGCGGGTCGTGTCGTCCTCGATATTCCCCACGGCGTGGGATGCAGCACCTCGTTGTTGATGCTGTTGGCGATGTCGACGAAGAACATCAGATGCTCCCGGGCCTTGCCCCGGGGCCAGCGCTCAGAGATCGCCTTGACGCGGTCATACAAGGAAAGCCCCGTCCAGGAGACGCTGCCTCCTCTGTAGAGCTTGCGTAGCCGTTTCTCCTCGGAATCGCTCAACGCTGGCGGCGGCGCGATCCCTCCAAACTGGTCGGGGTACTTGGCAGAAACGCGCGCCTTCAAGTGGGCGTTGTAGCTCATGTGGTCTTTGATGCGCTCCACCGCGAGCGTTGGGTTCATTGCCGCCCAGTAGCAGTCGACCATGACCTCGAACAGGGAGCGATTGAGCATCGCCGCCTGATAGCCGAGCTCTTCGCGCGCGAGCAGAACGACGGCCTCGTAGGTCGTGGTCGCCGACGCAAACAGCGCGAGGAGAATGCCCCAATGTGCAGGCTGCGGTTCCGGCACACCGATCCGCGGGCGGAGCTCGTCGTGAAGATACGCGAGCAGATCCTCGCATGCGTCCACTTGGCGCCCAACGTCGGCCGGTGACCGTGCGGCCTGCATGATGTCCACAGACCCAGCGTAGGGGCACGACTCGCCGCGCCCTGGTCGTGGCTCTCGGTGGCCGAGGACAGTCCACCGCATTTGGGTTCTCTTTGTCCGCGGCCTCCGTCGAAGGGAGGCCGCTAGTGTTGCGAGCGTTGTAAGTGTTGCGACCGTTGTATAGATCGTGTATTGTGAGCGCATGGCTACCAGGGCCCCCATCAAGAAGCCGCGGCCGGCAACCGGGAGGGCGCCGGCGGTCCAGTCAACCTCTCCGGTCTGGCTGTGGCCAAGCTTGCGCCAGGCCGCCGTGCTCTTGCGTGTGGATCCGGCCACGCTCTCGCGGCGGAAGGTTGCTACCGAGCCCTATGGCCAGGAGCGTCGCCTGGCTCCCACGCTGGTACTTGAGCTATGTGATCGCTACTACCGGCGAGGAGACATCGGCGAGCTGGCCGGGGCGCTCGTCGAGCACGCGCGTCCGCAGGCGCATAGCCTGGATGAGCTCGAGTCACTGGAGGCCGACGTGGAGCGCTATCTCACCGCCAGCCGATCCGCACAGCGCCAGGATGCGGATGATGCCTGGCTCACCGAAGCGCAGCGGCGGCTACCGAAGGACGTCTATCAGCGGGTGCTGGAGGTCGTGGGTGGCGACGAGCCGATCGAGTCGTTTCGAGGTGCGCGCTTCGACGAGGACGACGAGGGCTAGCTCTTTCCGCGCGTGCGCCGGTAGCAGTACCAGGTCCCCGACTTGCTCAGATGAGCGGGGCGTTGGCAGGGTCGCAGGCCGAAGCGCTCGAGGTGAGCCTGTTGGGGGTTGTCGCTGGCCAATGCCCCGATCTCGTCGTCAGCACGGCCCGGCGCTGCGACAGCCACGTCTTGTAGGACATCCAGCAGCATCCAGCCAGCGAACACACTATGGGCGTTCAAGTCGTCTTGACGGATAGCGAGATCGGTTACGACCAATGGGACCGAGGTCAGCTTGTCAACGTGGAACGACAGTGCGGCGAGCGTGAGGGCGCGCCGAATATCCCAGCAGTAGAGCGCTCTGTGACGGGGCTTCTGGGCGTCTTGGGCGATGTTCTGTCGCAGTGTCTGGTCAGGAAAGCCCGTCGGGTCGAGGAATCTCTGGGTCGTCGTGAACAGGTATCGCGGCCGGCCGCGCAGTCTGAGATGGGGAACGGAGTGATCCACCCGGACCCATGTCGTGCCATCAGCGCCCTTCCAGACACGGACGCCAGAAAGCAGGCCGATGTCGCGAAGCAACTGGCGCCATTCGGCGGCCATCGAACGCCAGTTGGGCTCACGCACGCAGGCAGTGTGCCGCAGACCGCCGATGCACCGCATCATCGACGCGTGCGGCCATCGATGGGCCCTGGGTACTCATCGTGTCAACGCCGTCGCAGGGTCGAACCCGGCCTCTTGCATGAGCTCAGCGCAGGTGTCGCGGCCCAGCAAGCCACGTTCCCCGGCCTCCTCCAGTGCTTGACGCAGCAGGTCACGGCGCAGGTGCGCCTCGTGACACTGACGGATGGCCTTCGCCGGTGTCACGATCGGCAGACCCTCGTGTCGAGTGATGTCGTGCGTGTCGAGGTCTTCGTGGTGGAAGCGATAGACGGGTGGCGCCTCGCGACGGCGCAGGCGGTAGCGCTTGGGGACCGTGATGTGGATCTTCGCGGGGTTGACGTCGCTGAGCTCGTAGAGGTCGAGCGCCGTTTCGTGGCTGAGGACACCCTCGACTCCATACGGCCACAAGGTCGCCTTGCGATAGCTGTCCAAGGCATGAACGGGGAACGGGTCCAGGCGGTAGAGCCCGAGCCCCTCTCGCCGCAGCGATCCCCTACGCGCCATCTCCGCGAGTCGCTGTGGGCGGATGCCCGCCTGTCGGGCGTCATCGACGGTCAGGAAGCCGTAGTTGTCCCCAGCGATCTCATACAGGGTCTTGAAGTTGCGACCGGGCATAGGGACAGCATAACGCATTTTGCGTTACTTTGTCCACCTGCCGTTACTTTGTCCACCTGCCGTTACTTTGTCCACCTGCCGTTACTTTGTCCACCTGCCGTTACTTTGTCCACCTGCCGTTACTTTGTCCACCTGCCGTTACTTTGTCCACCTGCCGTTACTTTGTCCACCTGCCGTTACTTTGTCCACCTGCCGTTACTTTGTCCACCTGCCGTTACTTTGTCCACCTGCCGTTACTTTGTCCACCTGCCGTTACTTTGTCCACCTGCCGTTACTTTGTCCACCTGCCGTTACTTTGTCCACCTGCCGTTACTTTGTCCACCTGCCGTTACTTTGTCCACCTGCCGTTACTTTGTCCACCTGCCCATCTGCGTTACTTTGTCCATCTGACGCTTCACGCCTGACCTGCCATCACACGAACTCCCTGCGAGCTTTCGCACCGAGATCCCAGCGTTCTTCGAGCCGATAGGCGGTCGCAGGTTGAGCGATCAATCCCGCCCCCGCTATGTAGGAAAAGCCCCGCGACAGAGGCTGTCGCGCAAAGTGCGGGTGGCTCACGGGGCGGGGCTTTCTATTGGATCTGGGGAGTTGGGCGTGAGCTGTGCGAGGGCACCCAGATCCGTTGGCTTTAGCCGCTCGGCCTGCGGTGGCGCCAGAGCTTTAGAAGGTTGTGGGTGGTGGCGATGAGCTGCCATTCGGCCTCGCACGCCGGTAGGCCGCGGCGCATGAAGCGATCCGCTCGTCTGATTGTCTTCGTGTTGGCGAACACTGGCTCGACGATCTGCTTTCGCCGGCGGTGGGCACGGACGGCAGCTGGCTCTTGGAGTAGGGCGTGCATTCGCTTTGCGGTCTCGCTGTGTGGCTTTGCGGTCTTGCGCTTGGAGGCGTTGGCCTGGCTGAATGGTGGCACGAGCACCGAGACGCCCTTGCGCTCGGTGAGCGTCACGGCTCGCTCGCTCCAGTAGCCGCCGTCTGCGACGACGGTCCCGATCGGCTCGCTGATGCCCGCACTCTGGATCACTCGTGATGCCTGGGCGACCATCGGCGGTAGCTGTCGTGAGTCGTTTGGTTCCTGTGTCAAGGCGGCCGCGAGGATCACCTGCTCGGGGCTCGCGATGACCTGGGCGTTGTAGCCCTGCATAAGTGTCATCTTGTCTTTCATCACGCGGCTGTCGGGGTCGGTCACGTTCAGCTTCGCCTGGGTGAGTTCGTGCTGGGCGGGCGGCTGTGGCTTTCGTCCGCCGAGTTTCTTGCCGGCCTTCTGCTCCCAGCGCTCGCGGTCACGAAGATGTTCACGGAAGGTCTGCTCGCGCTCTGCGTGCTCGGCCTCGAGCTCGGCCCTGCAACGCTCGAGACGAGCGCGGCGGCTGCGACGATCGGCGAGCTCCGCCGGCAGCTCATCACCGCGTGAGCCCGCTCCCAACTCTGCATCCTCCTGGGCGTCGGCGTCGGCGGCCTCCTCGAGGATCTGCTTCATCTCTGCGTTGATCGACTCGTAGGTCTTCGTCTGAGCGAGCGCCGCGTTGGCGGCGATTTTCGTGCCGTCCAGAGCGACCAGACCAACCGACACCAAGCCGGCCTTGGCGCACAGCTCAAGGACAGCGGTGAACAGGTCAGCAAGCGCCTGCTCGTGGCGAGCGCGAAAGCGCGCGATGGTGGCGTGGTCAGGGGCCTGGTTGGCGCTGATCACGCGGAACGCGACATCCTCCACGCAGCGGCGCTCGATCCTCCGCGAGGAGCGCTCGCCGACGGCGTACGCGTAGAGCAGCAGTGCGATCATCATCTGCGGGTCAAATGCTGCTCGGCCCCAGCCGTCAGCGCGATAGGCGCCATAGATCCCGCTCAGGTCGATCTGCTCGACCGCGTCCAGGACACACCACGCCAAGTGATCCTCACCCAGCCAGTCACGCAGACTCGGCGGCAGCAACAGTTCCTGGTCTCGATCACATGCAAGGAAGTTTTGCGGCACCACCGACCTCCAAAGCTCGGGGACGCCCTCATCGTCTTAAGCCCATCGGACGGCAAAACCCAAAAACGGACCAGGTTTGCGCGACAGCCTCGACAGCGGGGCTTTTCTGTGGGCGGACCTGACCGGGGCGCGGCGCCATTGTTCCAATATCGTTCCAATTTGTTTTGGAACTCGGGGCCGCACGCGGGATGGGGACGATCGAACACACACGGTTGACCTTCCCTTTCTCAACCTTTTAGGAAAGGCACGGTAGTATTGTGGGCGATATGACCAAGCGCGAGCATCGAGAGCTGGTGGCCAGCTTTGTGACGCTGGACGACACGATCACGCGTGCCAGCAACGCGCTTTCCAACGGTGACGTCGCGGTGGTCGAGCGTGAGCTCGAGCAGGCGAAGCAAAAGGTCTGCGCAGATGCCCCCGCCCTTACCGTGCCCGAGGTAGCAGAGGAGCTGGGCGTGAGCCGTCCGACGGTGCGTAGTTGGATCGCCAAGGGCCTTCTGAGTGTCGTCGCGGACACTTCGCCGCAGCGCGTGAGGTTCTCGAGCGTTCAACAGCTAAAGGAGCGCTTGACCAGGTTGCGTGAGCTGTCGAAGGACGAGCGCCGTTTCTCGCAGCTGCTGCGGGAGGCGGCTGACCAGCGGGCGCTGGAGCAGCCGGGAGCGCGGGAGGGCTTGCAAGACGCTCTTGCCGGCGACACCGTTGATCTCTGATCGGTCATGCGGCTCGGCTGATGGCGCCACGGTTCAGCGTCACCGTCGCGCGGCGCTGCGACCAACGCGTCAAAGCACTGCGCGGCGAGGCCAAGAAGCGCTTCGATCGTGTCGTTGAGGAACTTCGCCATCGTGGGTGTGAGGCAGGCGGTATACGTATGCGCACCGAGACGGGTGCAGATCACCGGGTATGCGAGCGGCGCTTCTACGCTGCCTGGCGGATGCACCTGGTTTTTGGAGACGACGAGAACATCGTGATCTCATGGTTGGGCGAGCACACCGAGGATGAGGACGTTCACATGGAGGGTGCGCGAGGCATCCCTGGTCTCAGCGGCATCGGTCGCGCTCGTGACGAGCAGCCCAAGTGCTGCGACGATCTGGACGATCCACCGGCAGACCCAGATTTGGTGGATCTCGTCAATCAGATCCGCGACGGACGGCGGCGACATCGAGCCCGGGGAGCACGCGGACGATTGTAAGCCTGCGCGACAGAGCTTGCCACACGGCCGCTCCGTAGTGGGAATGCCGGTGGGCGCGCCCGCGACCTCGCCGCGGTCGATCTTGTCCTGGTTGATCCAGTTGTAGATCGTTGCCTCGGTCATCCCGAACGTCTCGGACAGCTGCGCTACCCGAGTCCCGGAACGAGCGAGATCGACAATCTGCCTACGGATCTCTGTTGGATACCTGCTGGGCATTGATTCCTCCTAACGGCACGCCGGAGGATTCCAGAAACACAACTCCACCAAAACAGGGTCAGATCAACAACACCACCAAACCGGGGGAAGACCAATGCGCCCTGCACAGCATCCCCGGTCTCGCTCGGCCTCGACACCGATGCTCGCCGGCCGCTCTGCCGCCTACAATCGGGCAGTCATGGCTAAGCGCTCCTACGGCAGCGGTCGTCTCTTCGTCTACAAGGACAAGACGGGCAAGGAGAGCTGGTACGGCTCCTGGCGAGCTGGCACGAGGCGAGTCCAGCGCAAGATCGGCCCCGAGCGCGCACAGGGCGGCAAGAGCGGCCTGACGCGGGTTCAGGCTGAGCGCGAGCTTCGCAAGCGGATCGACCACAACCTCGTGCTCGCCACCGCCGAGCGTAAGACGCTCGCCGACGCCGGCGCGCTCTACATCGATCATTTGGAGAACGCGCTGGGCGCGATCCAGGAGTGGATGGGTCACACCGACGCGAAGACGACGGAGATCTATCGCCACCATGCCCCCGATCCGACCAACGGAGCGCAGCTGGTCGAGCGGGCCTTCAGCGCAACTCAGCCGTCGGCGCCGAATGAGAACCCAACGCGGGAGCAAGCACGATGAGCGCCACAGCGGACGGGGTGACGATTGAGCGTGCCGGACGAGCGCTGATCGAGGCAACAGCGCCGCCGGCCAAGGTGATCCTGTTCGGGTCGCGCGCTCGTGGCGATGGGGAAGAGCGAAGCGACTTCGACTTCCTGGTGATCGAGCGGGAGGTCGACGACCGCTTTGGGGAGATGGTGCGTCTGGGACGGATCCTCGGGCGGCTCTTGATCCCGGCCGATGTCGTGGTAGCCAGCGAGCAGCATGTACGGAAGTGGGAGTCCGTCAAGGGCACCATGATTCACGAGGCTATGAGCCAGGGCCGTGTCGTCGCCGAGTCCTGAAGCACGCGAGCTGGCACTGTTGCTGGTGAGCAAGGCCGAAGGGGATGAGTCGATCCTCGACAGGTTGCTCGATGATTCAGACGTGCCTGATGACGTGCTGGGCTTTCATGCTCAGCAGGCCATCGAGAAGCGCCTGAAGGCCGTGCTTGCCTTCCACGAGATCGCCTACGACCGAACGCACAGCATTGGCTATCTCACCTCTCTTCTGGAGCATCACGGGATCGATCTCTCCGAAGGCCGCGAGCAGATCGAGGAGCTGACCCCGTGGGCGGTCGCCGCGCGGTATGAGGGCAGGTTCGAAGAAGTGCTCGATCGCCCCGCCGTGCGGAAGCAAGTGTCGGTTGTACGCGAATGGTCGGCACGCCTGCTGGGCACTTGAGCCGGCAACAGGCGACCACCTCGGAGTCCAGGCTTGCTCAGAACGGGCCGGTCGCCGGTGCGAGTGCGCGCTCCCGGAGTCCGAGGATCAGAGCCGCGCGGCCCGCGTCGGTGAGGGCCAGCGGATCTGGTCGCATGCGCGAGCTGCTTTCCTCGCGCTGAAGCAGCCCGATCGCCTCGGCCGGGCGGAGAGCGACGACAGGCTCGATGATCGCGTGGCGCTCGTCGCTGCCGCGCGTGTTCCCGCGCATTAACCAACGCTCCAGGCGCTCGGCATGCACCAGCTCCAAGCGGCTGCGTCCATCGCCTCCGTCCTCCGGCGCGCGCAGCGCCGCGTCGGCGACCTTCGCCTGGGCGCGGCGGAATCCCGGCGTGTCGGGCGAAAGCCGTCCATGCTCGATCGCCTCCTCGAGCGCGGTGGCTACCTGCTCGCGGGCGCGCGCCTCCTCGAGGCCCATGACGCTGCCCCAGGCGAGCAGCTCGGTGTCGGGCGGCTCGATCCCGGAACCGTCGAGCAGGTTTCGCAGACGCTGCCGCGCGGAGGGATCCTCGGCTTCCCACGCGCACAGCAGCTCGTAGGTCTCGGCCGACCGGCACACATCGGCGTAGCTCGCCGCGCGCCCGCCGAGCCGCTCGAGCGTATCCGCGAGCATCTCGGCCACCTCGCGCTTGGACTCGAATGAGGTCAGGAACTTGCGAGGCAGCGTGTACCAGACAAACAGCTGCACGTCGTAACGGCGTAGATATAGCGACCCCTCGCCTTCCAGCGACCCCTCGCCTTCCCAGCCCAACCATTCGAGCGCGGACTGCGCTTCGCGAGCGCCGTCCTGATCCCGCTCGCCCATCACGGCGACCGTGTCGCGGAGGCTCGCGTTCTGTCAGCTCGACCGGCACGGGGTTACGCAGCAGTTTGGGCGAGAGCGTCTGCCGGCAAGGCTCCACAGCAACGCTTGTACTTGCGCTCGCTTCCGCACCAGCATGGCTCGTTGCGGCCCGGCGGCCAACGTCGACCGCCGCCCGCCTCTCGCTCAAGCTCCACAAACGAGCCGCGCGAGCGGGGATCGGTCGGCTCATAGCCCCGCTCGTCACACCACGTCGCGTAATCGTCGGAGTCGATCGCCACCACCACGAAAGGACCGTCACCGTCTGCCCGATGCTCGCGCAGCCGCCGCTCCATCCGCACCCTGCGCTCATCGTACGGTCCATCGTCGTTCAATCCATTGACCCACTCCGGCCAGCGTGTGCGAGCGAGCCGATCCTCTGCCTCGGTCAGCCACGCGATCGTCGTCGCCCGTCCACGGACCGGGAAGCCCGCCTGCTTCGCCGCCACGCGCAACTCGACCGCTCGCTCCTGCGCGAGCTTCGCGGCCCGTGCCCGAAACGCATCGACGTCACGCTCGAGCTCGTCCAGCTCACGGCCGAGTCGTCGCAGGCTCACGCGCCGCGCGTCCGACATCTGGTCTACGACGCGCTCGGGATCATCGCGGGCGAGAGCCACGCGCAAGCCCTCCGCCAGCCACTCGACTGCCTCCTGGTCGCGGCCGACCTCGTTGTAGGCCAGTCCACCAGCGTTCAAGCGTCGGAGTCCGGGAGTTCCGCGACCACGCCACGACCTACCTATCCGGGACAGATCCTGTCGCCGTGAGCAAGCACGGCCAGGTCATCGGCTTCTACATACCGTTGGAACGTAACGAGGACGAGGTAAGGCGCGCTGTCGTAAAGCTCGGCGAGGCGGTCGAGCAGGTGCTTCGGGAGACCGGGATGAACGAGGAGGAGCTGGCGCGACTCTTCGATCAGCGGCAGCCGCTTCCAGAATGATCGTCGTCGCGCAGGTGACGACGCCGTCCTTAGCGCAGGTGTGAGCGTAGCGAAAGCGGTGACGGCGCCCTGAGTGCCGGTCCGCGCAATCCGCCATGATCTGTCGCGATGTCGCGGCCGGCGAATCGGGTGTTTCGCGTCAGCTATCGCGTGCAGGCAGCTGGTGTATTGAGCCTCGTCGCCGTCCCGGCGATCCTGGCGGCGGTCGCGTGGCTGCTCGTTGACGTTAGTCCGTGGCTAGCGGTTGCGGTGGGGGCGGCGTTCGTTGTCGGTATGCAGGCTGCCATAGCGAAACGCTGGACCGGCCTGCGTCCCAAGGCGGTATCTCCGCACGACGCGCCAGAGATCCATGCCACCGTTGAGCGTCTCTGCGCCACCGGGGAACTCGCGAAGCCCAAGATCGTTCTCCACGACAAGCGCTACGCCAACAGCTGGATCAGGGGCCTGACCTCCGGGCGAACGACGCTGCATCTGACCTCGCGACTCGTAGAGCCTTGGACGAGCGCCAATTGGAGGCCGTGATCGCTCACGAGCTCTCTCACGTGGGACAGAAGGACTCAGCCCTGATGTCCGCAGTCGGGGCACCGGTGGCTGCGATGCTCGACGGGGCGGGCCTCTACTTCCACGCTCCCATTGGCACTTTCCGGACGATCCGCGCAACGAAGAATCGTCAACCGGTGCGACGCGGCGAATCTCCTGTTGGGGAAGCGGCGCTCCTCGTGGATACCGGCATCTATGCCGGGATCTTCTGGCTCCTCTTGCTGCCAATTGGACTTCTCTTCTTAATCGTAGGTATGGCCTCTCGTGCGATCACCGCGTTGTTTTCCCGGGCGCGCGAGCTTGAGGCCGACGCCGGCGCAGCCCGGCTGACAGGCAAGCCCTCGGCGCTCGCGTCGGCGCTGATGGTGCTTAGCAACACGCCGCCGGACGCGATTCCGCTGGTCGACCTTCGGCGAGCCGCGAGCCTTGACGTGTTCCACATCGTCGCCATCGGCGAGGAGTACCCGCTCGTTCGTACGCACCTATCACTCAAGCGGCGCCTGAGGCAACTATCCGACATCGAGACGCGGCTACAGAGTCCTGGTCCTCGATGAGTCATCCGCGACTGCACGCGGGCGGAGAACAGGGAATGGTCAGCTCATTCGCTCAAGGGACATTCCCGAACGCTGGCCGACGCCAGCGTCCTTGTTGAAGAGCTGCTGCGCGCATAGGAACGGAGGCGAGCTCCGTTGCGAGCCTGGCTCGCCATTGTTCCATTCGTCGTTCCAATTTGAGCGGATCCGGCCCAGCTGAACCACCCGCAACCCCAATAAACCCGGGCATCCCCACCGTACCCAACCTACCCACCGCGATCTCATAACCCGAAGGTCGCGGGTTCGAATCCCGCCCCCGCTATACGAGGAAGCCCTGGTGTTCTGCCATCCCCTCACGGGCCAGCCCTACGACGCCTCGCAGATTCGCAAGCGGTTCTACGCGGCGATGTCGGCCGCGGGGATGGAGCATCGCTGCGGGCGCTCCGGCGGGATCACGTTCCACTCGCTGCGGCACACGTTCGGGACGCGGATGGCGGCGGCCGGGCTGCCGGTTGACCACCGCGAGCACTGCGTCAGTACGTAGTCCCGCTCGACGGTCCTGGCGTCGACGTCTTGCGTGTCGGCGATGCGGGTGAGGTAGCTGTGCGGGATCACGCCGAGACGAGCTCCATGACGTGGTGGCGTGGGATCGGCCAGCGTACGCGCCAGCGAGGGTCCGTCCACGGCTCCTCGGCGGGCGCCTGCGGGTCCAGGGGGATGACGCGGGCGTCAGAGGGTGGCGAGGGCAGCTGTTGCGCGAGCTCGTCGAGCCTCTGCGCTTCGGCCAGCGATCCGATGCGCCGCAGCGCGATATCGGCGTTCAGTTCCCGGGCGATCTCAGTGAGCTTGTCGGGGTCGATCGAGGCGCGATCCAGTGCGCCGGCGACGATCGTCCAGTCGCCTGCCAGGGAAGGACGACCGGCGCTCTCCAGGAGTGCGCGCTCGACGCTCGAGACGGCGGCGCCGTGCCCTGCGGTTTCGCTGCCGATCGCGATCGTGGCGCTCGCCTCGTGCACGGGTTGCAGCCGGCGGCCGCTGAGGCGATGCAGTTTGACCCGTCGCGGCATCGCGACTTGCACCGTGCGCGCGGGGTGGACGAGGAGATCGTGGTGGGCGAGGGCTGAGCGAAACGCGATCCGATGGGGCTCTCCGGAGAAGGCCGCTCCGACCGCGAGGGCGATGTCCTCGGAGGCCGCGCGCGTTCCCAGCTGCCCCAGCGGCCTTGAGGCGAAGGTCCCGCGGGCGACGCGGTCGAGGAACCCATCCCTGACGAGCCTGCCCACGCCTACGCCCCCAAATCGAACTCATAACCCGAAGGTCGCGGGTTCGAATCCCGCCCCCCGCTGCTTTCCGGGCCCTCGTTTCTGGTGCTTGGTGTCAGTTGGTTGGTTGCCGCTTGACATCCTTGGCGTGGGGAGTTACGTTTGTTGGGCTTCGGTTTCCAGGGGTTGGGTTGCGGGGGCGTACATAGGATCGGGTTGGGTCGGAGCTTCGTGGCCGGCGTTCAGCGCATAGCGGGTTCTTTTGGAGAGGGAGCCGGGTCGAAACGGAATGTTGGGTAATGGGGTACGCGTGGTTTCGATGGGGACAGACGTGATGAGGGATCGCTGCGCCCCTGTGGGGGTCGTATGTAGATGCGTCAGCGTCGCTGACGCATTCTCTCTCTCTCTCTCTCTCTCTCTCTAGCGTTGGCTTTATAGCGCCGGGGACGGCGCAAGCGCTGGTCTTTTAGGCGGGTTTCGCCGCGCCTTTGGGCGTGGTTTTTGCACGTCGGGGTGTGTGCTGTTCGCTGTGCCGCTGTTGGGGGGTGGGCGTTGATGGCGTTGCCCGCTGTTGGGGGTGGGCGTGTGCCGGTGCGGCGCGGGGTGCTGGGTCCGCGGGGTGGTGGGGTGTTTTTGCCGCGGGTGCAGCAGACGCGGCTGTTGGACGCGGCTGTCGCGGTCGTCGCGGAGGAGGGTTTGAGTCGTTTGTCGGTGGCGCGTGTGTCCGCGCGGGCGGGGATGTCGAGCAAGACGTTTTATGACTTGTTCGCCGACAGGGAAGACTGTTTTCTCGCGGTCTTCGACCGCGCGGTCGGGGAGCTGGCGGCGCTCGCCGCCGCGGCGTGGGCGGGGGACGGGGAGTGGGTAGCGCGTATGCGGTCTGCGCTGATTGTGTTGCTGGCGAGCCTGGAGCGCGACCCGGCGCTGGCGCGGGTCGTGTTCGTCGAGGCGTTGGCCGCGGGGCCGCGGGTGCTCGCGCGTCGCGCGGAGGTGCTCGACCATCTCGCCCTGTTGATCGACGAGGGTCGCGCGGGCGCGCCCGCCGGTTTGCCGGCGCTGGTCGCGCCGTCCGTCGCGGGCGCGGCGTTCAGCATCATCCACGCGGGGTTGCTGCAGCTGCCAGGGTGGGGAGGGGCAAGTAGATCAAAAAATGGATTGCCCACCCGCCCCGCGTGGCGTGCTACGCACGCGAGCGACCGAGGACGCCGAGATGCGCCGCCCATCGCCGCCCTGGAGTCGTTGATGGAGCTTGTTGGTCCGGTAATGGCGACGGTCGTGTTGCCCTACCGCGGCGGTGAGTGCTCCGCGCGTGAGCTCGCGCGTCCGGTGCCGGGGCTGCCTGCGCTGCCTGAGCCCGCGGTGTTGCCCGAGCGTGTGGTTCGCCCTGGGGGCGCTGGTCGGGATCTTCTTCCTTTGAAGTTGACGGAGCGGACTTGCGCGGTGCTTGCTGCGGTTGTTGAGCGGCCGGGTGCGAATAATCGTCAGGTTGCTGCCGGTGCGGGGGCGAGTGAGCCGCAGGTCTCGCGTTTGCTCGCGCGTCTTGCGGATCATGGTTTGGTCGAGAATAGGGGTGGCGGCCGCGGTAGCCATGCGAAGGCGTGGTGGTTGACCGCAAGCGGCGTAGAGCTCTTGCGTACGGGCCGTCAGCTGCGGGGCGCCGAGCCGGCCGTGGGCAGCGCGCGCTCGGCCGGGCGCGGCAAGGGTAAATCTTCCGTTCGGGCTGGGCGCATCGATCCTTTGGATGTGGTCGCCTATCAGCGGGTGCGGTTGTTGCGTGCCGCGGCTGTGGCGGTCGATGAGCACGGCTATGGCGCGGTCACGGTCGCGGATATCGCCGCGTGCGCGAAGGTTTCGCGGCGCACGTTCTATGAGCTGTTCGATGGTCGCGAGCAGTGCCTGCTCGCGGTGATGGCGAACATCGACGCGCAGCTCACGGCCGAGCTGCAGGAGGCCGATCTGGGGGGTTTGCCGTGGCGCGAGCGCGTGCGCCTGGGGCTGTGGACGATCTTGCGGTTCTTTGACCGCGAGCCGGTGCTCGCGCGGTTCTGTGTCGTGGAGTCCGCGCGCGGTGACGAGCGGATGGCCACCTACCGTGCGGAGCTGCTCGCGCGGATCACGGCTGTGATCGCCGAAGGCGCGGAGGAGAACCTACTGGGGGAGTCCTCGCCGCTGGTCGCGGAGGGCGTCGCGGGCGGCGTCGTCTCGATCCTGAGCACGCGTCTGGCGGCTACTGGCCGGCGAGCTACCGGCAGGTCACGGAAAGACATTGCGCCTCGCGCCCCCCTCAGCGACCTGCTGGGGGAGCTGATGGCGCTGGTTGTCCTGCCCTACCCGGGACCCGAAGTCGCGCACGAAGAACGCGCCCGCCCCGCTCCAAGCGAGCGCGAGAGCGCGCCGCTACCGGTCCCGGACGCGGGCAGCAAACAGGGCGGCAAGTGCCTCCCGCTCGACCCCGCCCCGGCGGCGGGTCCGGCGCCGCGGATGACCTACCGCACCGCGCTCGTGCTCGAGGCGATCGCGCAGACGCCCGGCCTCTCGAACCTCGACGTCGCCCGCCACGCCCAGATCAACGACCAGGGCCAGATCTCAAAGCTCCTCGCGCGCCTACAGCGCCACGGCCTCGTCCAGAACACCGGCCGCCGCCAGGGCCAGGGCGCCCCAAACGAATGGCGCCTCACACCCGCCGGACAAAAGCTCGAGCGCGACATCCACGAGCACACCCTCGACCACGCAAAGCAGGCCGCGGCATGACCCCACCCACCCCACACAACCCTTGCAGCAAAAGCAAGCAGCACCACCCCGCTTGGGGAACAACAGTCAAACAAGAACCCTCAGGAGGGGAGATAAAACCGAATGAACCGACTAAAAAAGCATATTAACCCCGCGACGATCCTGGCTCTCGCGGCCCTGGTCTTCGCGATCACCGGCGGCGCGTACGCCGCCTCGGGAGGCAGCGGCAACGGCGGCGATGGCCACGCCACCGCGTCCATCGCCAAGTCCAAGAAGAAAACCCCAGCCGGCAAGCCCGGCCCACGCGGCCCCGCCGGGCCCGCCGGTGCCACGGGTCCCGCCGGCCCAGCCGGCGCTACGGGTCCCGCTGGAGCAGCCGGAGCCAAAGGCGAAAACGGCGCGGCCGGTAGCAATGGCACGAACGGGACGAACGGCACCAACGGCGAAGGCGTGAAAGCGGAAAGAGACACCACGGACTGCAAAGAAGGCGGCACGAAGTTCACGGTCAGCGGCAAAAGCGAACACGTCTGCAACGGCGAAAAGGGTGCGATCCACCCCGGTGACACGCTGCCCTCCAAAGCGACCGAGACCGGGACGTGGGCGATGGCCTCGCTGGAATCCGAAGAAGACTTCGGCCTCGTGGCGATCTCGTTCGCGGTTCCCCTCGAAAATGAATTGACGGGCTTCGAAGAACCCACGCCCGGCGACGAAATCAGGGGACACGCCCGCTACATCAACAACAAAAACGAAGAAGCGATTGAAGGTACGACCAATCATCCGTACTGCCCCGGCAGCGTTGCCAAACCGGAAGCGGAACCCGGATTCCTGTGCGTATACGGCGGCGAAGAAACCACAACGCTGTCGTCCTCGACATTCATCACCTCCCCCGTCAAAGGCGCGGCGGAAGAATCCGTCGGACGCTCCGGCGCGATCATGAAAGTGAAAGCGCTGGGGATCAACTCGAAGGCATCGGGAAGCTGGGCGGTGACCGCTCCCTAGCGGTCTGAATCCCTGACGTGAACCCACGGACGATGGAGAACGTAATGACGATCACAAAGCAGCATGTTGGCCGGATACGTCTTTGCGTCTCCCTCGCCGTGGCGTTCGTGCTCTTCTACCTGTCGCTGCTGGCCCCTGGCGCCGCCCTGGCCGAACAGCGCGGGCATAATTCGGTGCCGCGGGAATTTGGTGCGGGGCAGCTCAAAGAGCCGGATGGGGTGGCTGTGAACGAAGCCACTGGGGTTGTGTATGTCGCGGATTCGGGCGATAACCGGGTGGAGTTGTTCAATGGCACGACGGGGGTGTCGCTTGGTGAAATCAATGGTAGTGGGACGCTGGTGAAACGGGGGGCGTCGGGAGCGGAACTGGAAGCGGAAGGGACGCCGGCCGGTGCTGGCGGTCAGCCCGATGAAGAAGTGACGGGCGCGTTCTCCGATCCGACGCTGGTCGCGGTGGATAATTCGTGTGCGGTCCAGAGGTTGACCGGTGCGGCGTGCGAAAAAGCCGATCCATCCAACGGCGACGTGTATGTGTTGGATTCTGGGCATAAGGTGGTTGATAAGTACACGGCGTCTGGGAAATATGTGGGGCAGATCACGGCGAAGACGTTGGGGGTGAAAGGGCTTGTTGGGTTGGAAGGTGTGGCGGTGGAAGGTGATGGGGATGTTTTGGTGAGCATCCGGACACTCGCTGAAGAAACCGAAGGTGTGTATCGGTTGTCTGATGGGGTGGAGAATGTGGTGTTGGGTGTGGGGGCGCCGGCGGGGTTTACCTTTTCGGGTAAGGGGGGGTTTGTGACGCCAGGTTTGGCTGGGGCTGGTGGTCGTGTGTTTGTGGCGCAGGGGGGGTTTGGGTCTCCGGATGTGACGGTCTATGGTTTGGCTGGTGAATTGTTGGCTGGGGGTTTCATCGAAATCAATGGCGTGACCACGAAGGTGCCGCCGTTTTATGCGGGGATTCCTGGTGGGCTTGGTGGTGAGTCGTGTACTGGGGATGTGTATGTGGATACGGGTATGGTGGTCGAGCGGTTCGAAGGTTCGCATATCGAAGGTTCGGGTGGTTTGGTGGAATCGTTGCCGGTGCCGGGTGGGGTGGCGGCGTCGGGTTCTTCGCATGATGGTGTGGCGCCGGATTGTGCGTCGTTGGGCCTGTTCGTGGTGAATACCGTCACGGGTGTGGTGGATGTGTATGAAAAGAGCCCGCCGCTGGCGCCGGAAGTCGTTGGGGGTAGTGGTTTTGCTTCGAAGGTGACGGATGATGGCGCGAGGTTGTCGGCGCGGGTGAATCCCCGTAGCAATCCGGGGGAACCGGAAACGAGGTACGTGTTTGAATATGGGCCGTGTCCGCTTGGGGGTGAATGTGGCGCTGAATTTCCTCTGCGTGTCGGGGGCAGCGTGCCGGCGGAATACGCGCGGGTCGGTGTGAGCGTGTCCGTGGGTGGCCTGGTCGCGGGTACGCGCTATCGCTATCGTGTGAGCGCGTACAATGCGCAGGAAGGCGGCAGGGTGCAGTACGGTGAAGAATTGTTCTTCACGACGCAGTCCTCGTTCCCCGGGGGCTTGTTGGATGGTCGTGGTTGGGAATTGGTGACGCCGCCGGACAAGTTCGGCGCGGAGATCGAGCCGGTAAGCGAAAATTCGGTGATTCAGGCCGCGGCCAACGGCGATGCGATCGCCTATCTGGCATCCGCGCCGACCGAAGAAGATCCGGCGGGGAACACGAACAAGACGCAGGTGCTCTCGCGCAGGGGAGAGGACGGGTGGACCTCGTGCGATATCGGTTCGCCGAACGTGCAGGCCACCGGCGTGTCCGTCGGTGTGGGCGATGAGTATCGCGCGTTCTCGAGCGATCTGGAAGCTGGGTTGGCGTGGCCGTTTGGGGTGATGATGCCGGGGTTGGTTGCGGGTGAGCGTGAAGTCAGCCCGTTGCTCGTGGGGTTGTCCGGTGAGTGTGGTGGGCAGCCGTCCTATCGGCCGTTGCTCGCGAGCTGCCCAATGGTCGGGGAATGCGAACGTGGGGTCGCCGAAGACGCGGATCTGGAAGCCGGTACGGACGTCGCCGATGAAGCGGAATGCCGGAAGTCGCCTGCAGATACGCCGGTGTTTTGCGCCGCCGAACCGTTAGGCGCGAACGCGTCGCTGTCGGCGGAGGTGTTGCGGTCAAAGACGGTGTTGAGCGAAGGCGCGCCCATCGGCGCGCTGTATGAGTGGGATAGCGGGCATGTGTATCCCGTGAGCGTGAACGCGAACGGGAGCGTGCTGGGTGGCATCGTGGGCAACGTGCCGTTGCTGGGCACAAACAACAATGCTGGAAGTTCGTTTCGGGGGGCGGTCTCCGAAGACGGCTCGCGGGTCGTGTGGTCTGAAGCGGAAGGTGGGCATCACTTGTATGTGTGGGATCGCGAAGCCGGCAAGAGCGTGCGGGTCGATGGGGTGCAGGGTGGCAGCGGGGCGGGGGGCGTTGACCCGGTGTTTCAGTTCGCGACGGCGGACGGGGGGAGGGTGTTCTTCACCGATAGGCAGGCGTTGACGAAAGGCGCGGGCACGAGTGGGGCGGACCTGTATGAGTGCGAAGTCGAAGTCGAAGGCGAAGGGGAAGACGCGACACCGAAGTGCGCGTTGCGGGACCTCACACCAAGGACCGAAGCTGGTGAAAGCGCGGGCGTGCTCGGTCAGGCGATCGGTTACTCGACTGATGCGGGCACTATCTATTTCGTCGCCAACGGCGTGCTCTCCATAAACGAAGACGCCTCCGGGGAACGCGCGGTCAAAGGCAACTGCACGGGGGAATACGTTTCTGGGGCCGAGTGCAACCTGTATGCGTGGCACGAAGGCGCGATCGAACTGGTCGCCGTGCTCTCCGGCGAAGACGTCGGCGCCTGGGGCCAGGGTACCGCACATGTCGCGTATCTCACTGGTCGTGTAACCGGTAACGGCGAATGGGTCGCGTTCATGTCCGATCGCTCGCTCACCGGGTATGACAACACCGACGTCCACAGCGGTAAGCCCGACGAGGAGGTCTACCTGTACAACGCTCGGGGTAAGAGCCTTGTGTGCGTGTCGTGCAACCCGACCGGCGAGCGCCCTGACGGCGCCGAATACGGGCAGCTCAACCATGGCGTGGCCGGCGGCGCGAGCATATGGCCCAATAACGCGTGGCTGGCGGCGAACGTGCCCGCCTGGACACCGTTCCGGCTCGAACAGGCGGCCTATCAGCCCCGGTATCTCGACGAAACGGGCCGCATGTTTTTTGACTCCGGCGACGGCCTGCTCCCGCGCGACACGAACGGCACCGAGGACGTATACGAGTACGAGCCCGTGGATGTCGGGTCGTGCACGACCAAAAGCCCCGGCTACCTGGTCGCCGACAAAGGCTGCCTCGGCCTGGTCTCCTCCGGGGAATCCGGCGAAGAATCAGGCTTCCTCGACGCCTCAGAAAGCGGCAACGACGTGTTCTTCCTCACCAAATCCCAGCTCTCAAAGCGAGACACCGACACGAGCTACGACATCTACGACGCCCGCGTCGGCGGAACAGAACCCCAGGAATCAAAACCCGTGGAATGCCAGGGCGACGCCTGCCAGAGCCCCGTGAGCCCACCCGAATCGCTGACCCCAAGCTCGGCGACTTTCTCAGGGCCCGGGAACATCCTCACGCCTCCCGCTCCGGGGGGTAAACCGGTCGTCAAGAAAGCGCCCGTGAAGTGCGCTAAGGGGAAGGTGCGGGATAAGCACAACAAGTGCGTGCGCAAGCCCAAGCCCGAGCGGCGTCATCGGACCAAGCGATGAGTCTTGCCGGTTCGTTACTTTTTGCTCTCGCCGACGGTCACGGGGATGCGGTCTTCGCCGAAGACGGCGGCGATCTCCAGGTGTCCGCCGAGCGCTTCGATGTAGGAGCGCAGGGTGGAAAGGTAGATCTCGCTGCGGCCCTCCAGCCGGGAGACGCTGCCCTGGGTGATGCCGAGCTGGGCGGCGAGTTGGATTTGGGTGATGTCGCGGGGCGCGGCAAGGGCACGAAGTAGACCTGCTCGGTATCGACGCTGAAAAGCAGACCATAGTCCGCGAAATGGCGACGCGTCGCTATTTGGGTGGGCCGATGAACCTTATTATCACGAGACGTGAGCGCGGGCACGGGCGGGGACACTTATGGCTCGCGCGGTGCGCTTTCGGGCGGCGCAGGCTCGCGTGGTGCGGGTTCGGGCGGTGCGCAGGCGGAGGTCAGGGTCAAGCTGGTCAGGCGGTTGCGGGCGCGGCGGGCGGAGATTGGGGAGGCGATCTACGCGCGCGTCAGCGACAGCTGGTTTGAGCAGACGGGGCGGGGGGATCCGGAGTACGTGGCGGGGCTGCGGACCGCCGGTGAGGCGGCGCTGGACTACGTGTTTGACGGGATCGAGCGCTGGGGCGAGTCCCTGGAGCCGGTTCCGGGCGAGGCGATCGAGCAGGCGCGGCGCGCGGCGCGGGCGGGAGTCGAGTCGGAGACCGTGCTGCGCCGCTACTTCGCGGGGTATACGGTGCTCGAGGGGTTCGTGATGCAGGAGGCCGAGCGCGGCGTGCTGCGCGGTAGGCAGGCGGCGCTGGCCGGGGTCCTGAAGATCCTCTCCTCGTTGACCGATCGGCTGATCGCGACGGTCGGCGAGGCGCACAAGCGCGAGCGTCAGCGGTGTGCGCGCGACGGCGAGTCGGATGCGCTCAAACGGGCGAAGGAGAAGGGGACGGAGACGGAGACATCGCGCGGCGAGGTGGTGGGCGAGCAGCGCGAGCGGATCATGCGCGCGATCGTGGAGGTCGTCGCCGAACGCGGCTATGCGGGCGCGCCGGTGGGCGCGATCGCCAAACGTGCGAGGGTGGCGCGCCCGACGTTCTACGAGCTGTTTCCGGGCGGGCTCGACGATGGGCTGATCGCGGTGCTGGACGAGACGATGGCGCAGGGCAAAGCGCTCGTCGCCGAGCAGTTCGAACGCCATCAGGTGTGGCTGGAGGGGATGCGCGCGGCCGCGGCGGCGCTGCTGCTGTTCCTCGACGAACACATCGAGGTGGCGCGCGTGTGCTTCGTGGACACGCTGGGCGCAAGCCGCAATGTGGTCGAGCATCGCGAGCGTCTGGTGGGGGAATTCGGAGCGCAGGTCGTCGCCTACATCGAAGGGGCCGGTGTGCGCGTGTCGCCCGTGAACGCCGAGAGCGTGCTGACGTCGCTGATGGGAATGGTCCGAACCCGCCTGGTCGCGACGCGAGAACCGCCGCCCTCCTCCGAGCCCCCGCCGTCGTCTGAGTCGCTGATCGAAATGCTCGGTCCGCTGATGGAGATCGTGGCGACGCCGGTAGCCGCGAGCGAGCAGATGGTGCGCGAAGAGCGGTGGCTGGGCGACGAGCTGACGCAGGCGATCAAGGACGGAAAGGCCGACTGGGTGCTGCCGCCGAGCGCGCGGGGCCGCTGGAGCTGAAGCTCGCCACGCGGGAGGGGCTGCCGGCGCTGATCGCCAACCCAAGCGCCCGCCGCGCGCGCGAATGCCTGCTGTACCTGGACAAGCATCCGCACGCCAGCAACAGCGAGGTGGGCGCCGGCATCGGCGTGGCGCACAGATCGCAGATCTCCACACTGCTGTCCCAGCTGGAGAAGGAGGGCCTCGCCGTCAAGCGCCTCGCCGGGAGGGGCGTGGCCAACAAGTGGCGACTGACGCCGGCCGGCGAGGAGATCGCGCGCATGATCGCCGGTTGAGAGGTCGCCTCGTCGTTCAGGAGGCCACGTCGTTCAGCGAAATTCTCTCGGTAGGCCGAAGGGATCGCGGGCATGCTCGGGAGTAAAACGGGTATTGGGGAAATTTCGGAGCGGGGGAAATTCCGGAGCGCGCTGTGTGTTCGAAACGTTTTGTAATTAGCGCACGGGGCCGTGCCCGGAGTTCTAAATAGTTGTATACAGAGTGTTCATATCTCGTGCCGCACGATTTTTCCGCGAGTTAACTCTTGACGGCGTGCCTCACGACCAAATAGAAGTCTCGTCCGGCGGCAATAAATAAATAGCTGCCGTTAATAGAGATGTGTGCCGAAGCGCGTCGCTCGCTCGTGGGGGAGGCGGAGCTTCAGGGCTCGTCGAGATATACGGAGGAGTGCTGCGGGTATGAGACTTCCTGGTGGAGAGTCGTGGCGTAAGCATGGGCGCGAGCGGGGGGATGGGCGTGGGCGCGAGCAGGGGCCTGAGCAGCTGCGTGGGCGGGAGAATGACCGTGGGCGTGAGCCCGCGGCGTTCGTGGTTGGTCGCCGGGTGGCAGCCGGCTGCGCCGCGCTGCTCGCCACTCTCATCGCTCTCGTATGCGGTATCTCGCCGGGCGCCGCATTGGGCGCTTCGTCCTCTCCGCTGGGTGGATCGCTGGTTATCGCCGAATCGCCGATGGAAGGTGAACAGGTCGGCGCGGCCGAAGAAGCGCACCGTCGCAGTCCAGAGGCGCTCGTCGCACGCAAGGAATCCCGCACCAAGTTCGCGCATCTGAATGCCGCCGCGGCCGCCGGCGTCGCCGGCGAAGCGTTCCCGGAGCTGATACGCGAACCGAACGGTGGGCCTCCCAAGCTGAGCACGGGCCAGCGCATCACGGGATACATAAACGCCCATGCCGCCCATGTTAACCTCGGGGATAACGAGAACGGCATCGTCCAATCGCTGACGCCGATGGCCATTCCCACTACACACGGTTGGGCCCCTGTGGATCTGAATCTGCACGAAACCGGCAACGGTTATACACCGGAAAATCCTGTGGCGGATGTTCGCATCCCAAAGAATCTGAGCGAAGGGGTGCAGGCGCCCTCAAGCGGCTTGTCCCTAACACCGGTAAGCGCTGGCGGTGCTTCTCTGGGCGGCTCGGGAAGCATCGACGGCGCGACCGTGCTCTTTGCCAACACGCAGACCGACGCCGACACGATCGTCAAGCCGAGCACGCTTGGATTTGCGGTTAACACCATACTTCGCTCGCCGGAAAGTCCGGAACAGCTCTACTTCCATATCGGTCTTCCGCCTGGCGCCAGCTTGGTTCAGGAAAAGGACGCAGGGCCAGCTCAGGTGCAGGTTGTCAAGGAAGGTGTCACGATCGCCACGATCCCAGTTCCTCGTGCTCAGGACGCAGCGGGAGCTTCGGTGCCTGCGTCAACACGTATCTCAGGAGATATCCTGATACTGGACGTGAATCGCAAGGCCAGTGAATATCAGTATCCAATTGACGTCGATCCCGAATTCAATACTCTCCCCGAACCAGAAAAGAAATTCCTAAAAATATGGGAATATCAACCGCACGGCAGCGGCTTCTATTATGGGGAAACCGAAAGCGAAATGTGGCTTGGACACCACGAAAAAGAAGGCTCCATGGGGCAGGCGGCTGATCTGGCATACCAGACAAATGGCGACTCAAAAATCTATCAGGCCAGCATCCACGTCACGGAACTTGATCCGTCTGCATATTTTAAAAAAGGCGAAGGACCATCAGAAGAATCATTTGCCTCTGATAATGTCTTCGATCTTGCGCTTCTCGGTGAAGTAGAAAAGGTCATTGCCCAGGAATGGACACCGCTCAAAGAAGTGCTCAAAAGTCAGGAAGTGTGCCCAGTGGCTGGATGTTCTCCGGGGAATGGCAACGAACATAACGCTGTCGCATTGAACAACTCACTCGGCGCTAACGTCGGATGGGATCAGCTTAGAATCAATTCAGCCTCCGTTTCAATTGCTCAGCCCAAGGAAACGCATTCCACTATCGAACTCGACACCACGAAAGACGCGGAACTGGAAACTAGGCCAAATACGTTCACGACTAACGTGCTCTACGGCAGCGGACGCTGGTTGAGTGAACACACTGGCGCGCTGAAGTTTACGGCGGCCGATAAAGGAGTCGGTATCGCTGAAACGAGGCTCGAAACCGATCATAGCGGCTACTGGCAGGATCTTGTTGAGCTCAATAAAAAATACATAGGCACGAGTAGTTGTAGGGGCATTCAGTGTCCGGAAACCTTAAGCGAAACCATGACTTACGCAAATTTTGATGGCCAGGGGGTTAGTAACGGCGAAGAGAAGCTGCGTTTCGCCGCAGACGACGCGATGGAACACACATGGTCCAGTGAACACGGTGAAGGCGAATTCGTCCTAAAAGTTGACACGAAAGCTCCACATGGATTGGCGGCGTCGGGGCTGCCAGCCAAAGGCGAAGAATTCGAACTCGGCGAAGTCGAGAAGACCCTCAAAGTTGAAGCGACTGATGGCGAAGGCTCCGGTGAAAGCGCCACGCCTTCCTCCGGAGTCAAATCGATCGCGCTGTATATAGACAGCAAAGAATTCGGCCAGCCGTCGGGAGGATGCACCGTGCCGCATGGCGCATGTACGGCACACGGAGAATGGTCGCTCAGCGGCACCGAACTCGGAGCGGGAACCCATACGCTGACGATCGTCGCGACCGATAACGCGCTGAACGTCGAACGTAAGACCTATATACTCAACGTCTATCCGGCAAGCCCCGCCTCGATGGGGCCGGGCTCGGTCAATCCGGAGTCAGGCGACTTCGCGCTCGGCGCCGCCGACGTGGGAGTGAGCGGTGGGACGGGCTCGCTTTCGGTTACTCGCCACTACGACTCGCTCAACCTGAGAGAGGGCGAAGAAGGCCCGCTCGGGCCGCAGTGGAGCACCAGCCTGGGCGGACTTGCAAGCCTTGAAGTGCTGCCTGACAAGAGCGTGATGGTCGTAGGTCCGGAAGGAATCACGCATTTCTCTGTAGCGTCCGGTGGCGGCTTTGAAGCGCCCGCCGGCGATACCAATCTCAAGCTCGAAGCCAAGGAAAACGAAGGCAAAGAAATCACCGAATACCTGCTCAAAGACGCGAAGAAGGGCACGACCACGAGGTTCACGCATCCGAGCGGTGCGAAGTCGTGGATGCCGACGACCTCCGAAGGGCCGATCCCGTCAGATACCGTGACCGACACCTATCAGACGGCCGAAGCCCTCAACGAATATGCGACTCCAGCATCACCGTGGGGGATAGCATCCGGCCCGGAAGGAAATCTGTGGTTCACCCAGGAATCCAACGCGATCGGCGAGATCACGCCCACAGGCTTCAAGAAGGAATTCTCGTCACTGCCGATCAACGGCGCGACCGGTATAACAAAGGGCGCTGACGGCAATACCTGGTTTGTCAACTCGGAAAGCAACGAGGTCTATAAGTTGGCGCCATCTGGACACCTGTCTGAATACAACGCGTCCACGGGGTGGAATGCCCCTCGAGATATTACAGAGGGGCCCGATGAAAATGTGTGGTTCACGCATCCAGGGGGCACTGAATCGGGGTATCCGGGATCGATCGTTAAGATGAACACCGGTGGCAGCGCCACGCCCTTCAGTCCTCCGGCCGAAAGCAACCCGGAAAACATCGTTCCCGGCCCGGAAAACGACATGTGGTTCACCAATGGCTGGTGTAAACACAATTCTGGCAAAGGATGCAAGGTCGGGAAGATCACGGAGAGCGGCAGCGTCACCGAATATCCACTGGAATCACGCTGGGAGCAAGCTAACGGTGTCGTGGGTGGGCCGAACGGTGAACAGGCCGTGTGGTTTACGATGTCCGGGCCCAGTGCCGGTGAAGGCGATATCGTCAGGATGACGCCGTCGGGGACGATGACGAAATACGCTCTGCCGGCAAAAAGCTACCCACAGGGGATCACGGTCGGTCCAGACGGCAATCTGTGGTTCACGGAGTGGGAATCGAGCAAGATCGGTAAGGTTACACCAAAAGGGGAAATCACCGAATACTCACTGCCGGGGGGAAGCGAGCCGTATCACATCGCCGCGGGCCCTGACGGGAAACTCTGGTTCACCGAGTATGGCTCCGACCACATCGGGACAATCTCGACCGCCGGCGTGATTATCGAGCCTTCGTTGGAGATTGCACCCCATCCGACTGTGTCGTGCAGCCAGGAACAGGTGGAAAAACTCGAAATTGCGGCCAAGGGCTGCCGTGCGCTGAAGTTTACCTACGCCAAAGCGACGACGACCAAAGGCGAAAAGCCCACCGAATGGGGCGAATTCAACAGGCGGCTGATGAAAGTCTCGTTCATCGGTTACAACCCATCCGTAAGCAAAATGGAAAGCAATGTCGTGGCCGAATACGCTTACGACCAGACGGGACGCCTGCGCGCCGAGTGGAATCCGCAGGCCTCGTCCGAACTCAAGACGACCTACGGGTATGACGCCGCTGGGCACATCACCGCCCTCACCTCGCCCGGTCAGCAGCCGTGGGCGTTTACATACGGAACGATCGCTGGCAATCCGAGCTCGGGACGGCTGCTGAAGGTGACGCAAGCGCAACCAAAAGCCGGCGCTTCAGAAGCAGAAGTCAAAACAAAGCTCGCAGAACAGGCCGAACCTGCAAGCAATACCGAAGCCCCCAAACTGACCGGTACTCCTGCGGTTGGCGTCAAGATGGCGGTGTCCAAAGGGACCTGGACTCACAGTCCCTTTGTCTATGGCTTTCAATGGTATGACTGCAACGCATCCGGCGAAGAATGCACGTCGATCCCTGGGGCGACGAACGCCAACTACACGCCGGCGGCGAGCGATGTGGGGCATGCGCTGATTGCTCTGGTTACCGCGACCAATGGTGGCGGATCGGTCGTCGCGCGCACCGCTGCCAGCGTGACCGTGGTGGAACCGGCATCTGAATACGCGCCGCCGGAATCGAGTAGTCCTCATGGTATCGCATCGGGTCCCGATGGGAATCTGTGGTACGCGGATTTTGGTACCAATAAGATCAGTAAGATCACGACCGCTGGCATCATTACTGAATATTCCCTGCCGGCTGGCAGCTATCCAATTGCCATTGCTAAGGGTCCTGATGGGAATCTGTGGTATACGGACTACGGCACCAGTAAGATCGGCAAGATCACCACTTCGGGTACGATCACCGAATACGCTCTGCCTGCCGGTAGCGATCCTGAAGGCATAAACGGCATCGTCGCTGGGCCCGATGGCAATCTCTGGTACGCGAGTACTCGTACCAGCAAGATTGGTAAGATCACGACATCAGGTACAATCACTGAATACGCCCTACCCGAAAAAAGCAAACCGGAAAGCATTGCGGCTGGGTCGGACGGCAATTTGTGGTACACCGATCAGCAGTCCAATAAGATCGGTAAGATCACGACCTCGGGTGCGATTACTGAATACTCACTACCCGCAGGCAGCAGTCCCGAGAGTATCGCGGCGGGTTCCGACGGCAATCTCTGGTACACCGATGACGGCACCAGTAAGATCGGCAAGATCACAACCGCCGGTGCGATTACTGAATACGAACTGCCCGCGAGCAGCGCTCCCAAGGAGATCACCAAGGGTCCCGAAGGCAACCTTTGGTATGTGGACTACACCACAAGTAAGATAGGCAGGATCACGACATCCGGCGTGGTAGCGGAATATGCGTTGCCCTCTAAAAGCGGATATCCGCTGGGTATCGCCGCGGGTCCAGACGGGAATCTCTGGTACACGTCTGCCAACAATCGGATTGGGAAGTTCGCGGCGGTGACGGAAGGCGAAGCGCAAGCCCCGGAACAGGGCTCCACGATCGAGTACGGAGTGCCCGTCTCCGGCAAAGCTGCGCCGTACAAAATGACCAAGCAAGAAATCGCCAAGTGGGGTCAGAAAGAAAGCGAGATCCCGGCGTATGCCACGGCGATCTTCCCGCCCGACGAACCCCAGGGTTGGCCGGCGTCGAGCTACAAACGCGCCACGATCACCTATCTGGACAGTCAGGCGCGCGCCGTCAACTCTGCCTTCCCGACCACCAGCGCCACCGGAAGTATCTCGACGCGTGAATACAACGAAGAAAACCAAGTGACACGCTCGCTGAGCGCGGACAATCGCGCGGCGGCGCTCAAAGAAGAATGTAAATCCGAAACGGAATGCAAGTCCGCGGAAGTCGCAAACCTTCTTTCCACGACCAGCGCCTACAACGGCGAAGGCCAGCTGACCGACAGCTGGGGCCCGCAGCACATGGTCAAGCTCGTCAAAGGCAAGGAAGGTAAATCCGAAGAAGTCCTGGCGCGCAATCACGTCAAATATCACTACGACGAAGGCGCGGCGGAAGCGGAAGCAAAGAACAACGAATCCTACGAACTGGTTACCAAGACCGAAGACGGCGCTGAAACCGTGAGCAAAGAAGAATTCGACAAGCGCGTAACGACTTCGTCCTACAGCGGCCAGGAAGACCTCGGCTGGAAGCTGCGCACACCGACGTTGACGACTGTGGACCCCGGTGGTTTGAATCTCACGACGACCACGGTTTTCCAGGAAGTCATCAACGGCGAAGGCAAAAAAGAAGCCACCGGCAGCATCGAAGAAACCAAATCGCCAGGGGTGAACTCGGCCGCGAATCTGTCTTACGCGGCCTCGTTTGGCACGAAAGGCGCGGGCGCCGGTCAGGTCAGCGGCGCGGACGAGGATGCGATCGACGGTGCAGGCGATGTATGGATCGCCGATAACACCAACAACAGGGTTAACGTGTTCTCTTCGTCGGGCGCCTTTATCGAGACGATCGGCTGGGGAGTGACCAACGGGAAAGCTGAAGCTGAGGTTTGTACGAGCAGCTGTCAGGCGGGGATTGAAGGTGGCGGTAACGGCGAGTTCAAGCACCCGTGGGGTATCGCGATCAATAAGTCCGCGGGTGATGTTTACGTGTCCGATCAAGGCAACAACAGGATCGAGGAGCTGGAAGTCTCGACCGGTAAATGGGTGCGTTCGTTTGGGGCATTCGGCAAAGGCGAAGGTCAGTTCAACAGTCCAAACGGAGTGGCGGTGGATCCAAGCGGCAATGTCTGGGTCACGGATTATGGCTTCAATCGGATCGAGGAGTTTTCCTCGACCGGGTCGTTCACCAAGATGATAGGGTGGGGTGTGCGCAATGGTGAAGCCAAGTTGGAGAAATGTATCTTTGAATGCCGGGAAGGGCTGGAAGGATCAGGTGAAGGTCAGTTCAAGGGGCCGAAGGGCATTGCGACGGACGCGTCCGGGAACGTGTACGTGACGGACTTTGGTAACAATCGTGTCGAGGAGCTTTCGTCCTCTGGCGCTTTCCTGGGTCAGTTTGGTTCGGCGGGGTCTGGTAATGGGCAGTTCTCGGGTCCGGTGACGCTCGCTGTCGATCCGAACACGGGCAACGTGTTGGTGACCGATCAGGGCAACAGTCGTGTGCAGGAGTTCTCGCCCTCCCATGCCTATATCGGTCAGTTCGGCACGAGCGGGTCCGGGAACGGTCAATTCGCCTCGCCGCAGGGCATCGCGGTCAACAATTCCAGCTACGCGTACGTGGTCGACTCGAGCAACGGCCGCATTCAGCAGTGGGCGCCTCCCGGCTCGGCTCGCAGCCTCGCGTATGGGTCGTCATTCGGGTCCAAAGGCGCCGGCGCGGGACAGATCAGCGGCGCGAATGAGGACGCGGTCGATGCGTCGGGCGACGTGTGGGTCGCCGACAGCACGAACAACAGGATCGACGAGTTCTCCCCGCTCGGCTCGTTCGTGGAGGCGATCGGCTGGGGTGTGGGTAGTGCCGGCAAATCTGAAGTGGAAGTGTGTACGAGTAGTTGTAAAGCGGGCATAGAAGGTGGCGGTAGC
Organism: uncultured Solirubrobacterales bacterium; assembly: GCA_963774785.1. Lineage (GTDB taxonomy): Bacteria > Actinomycetota > Thermoleophilia > Solirubrobacterales > Solirubrobacteraceae > Palsa-744. The sequence goes on from CAVZGH010000001.1 coordinate 1,154,978, forward strand.
GGTGAGTTCAAGCATCCGTGGGGCATCGCTGTGAACAGGTCCGCGGGTGACGTGTACGTGTCCGATCAGAGCAACAATCGGATCGAGGAGTTTGAAATCTCGACCGGTAAATGGTTGCGGTCGTTCGGCTCGTTCGGTAAAGAAGGCGGTGAGTTCAACAGTCCGAATGGGGTGGCGGTGGATTCCAGCGGGAACGTGTGGGTCACGGACTACGGCTTCAATCGGATCGAGGAGTTCTCCTCGACGGGCACGTTCAAAGAGGCGATTGGCTGGGGTGTTAGCAACGGTGAATCCAAACTGGAGACGTGCACGACCGCGAGCAGCTGCAAAGAAGGATTGGAAGGCAACGGCGAAGGCGAGTTCAAGGGGCCGAAGGGGATCGCGACGGACGCGTCGGGGAACGTGTATGTGACGGACTTCGGTAACAATCGCGTCGAGGAGCTGTCGGCGAGTGGTTCGTTCCTCGGCCAGTTCGGCTCGTCTGGGGCCGGTAACGGTCAGTTCTCGGGTCCGGTGACGCTTGCTGTTGATCCGAACACCGGGAATGTGCTGGTGACCGATCAGGGCAACAGTCGTGTCCAGGAGTTCTCGCCCGCGCACACCTATATCGGTCAGTTCGGCGCGAGCGGGTCCGGGAACGGGCAGTTCGCGTCGCCCCAGGGCATTGCGATCAACAACGCCAGCTACGCCTACGTCGTCGATTCGAGCAACAACCGTATTCAGCAGTGGGCGCCACAGACCAACGGCAGTCTGCAGGCGCACGACAGCCGTACCATCTACTACTCGACCGCGGCGAATGTGGAATTCAAAAACTGCGGCGAACGTCCGGAATGGGCGGGTCTTGTGTGTGAGACGGTGCCTGTGGCTCAGCCAGGGGTGAGCGGCATGCCCGAACTGCCGGTCGCGACGGTCAGCTACAACATGTGGGATCAGCCGGAAAAGACCGAAGAAACGTTCGGCACGGGTGCGGGCGTGCAGACACGCACCAAGAAGATCACGTACAACGCCGCGGGTGGTGTGCTGACCAGCGAAGTTACGTCCTCGCCGACAAATGAAAAAGAACACAAAGAACTGCCGCAGGTCGTCAACACCTATAACAAAGCAACGGGCGTGCTCGAAGAACAGAGCGCAAAAACCACGTCCGGCACCAAGACGATCGTCACCAAGTACAACACGCTCGGTCAGATCACGACTTACACGGACGCCGACGGGAACACGGCGACGTTCGAATACGAACCGGAAAAGGACGACCGTCTGGTCAAGGTCTCAGACAGCAAGGGCTATCAGACCTACCACTACAACGAAACGACGGGTCTGTTGACAGAACTCGTTGACTCCGCTGCGGGCGCCTTCAAAGCCGAATACGACCTCGCGGGCAAGCTGACCACCGAGACGTACCCCAACGCGATGACCGCCACCTACACGCATAATCAGGTCGGCGAAATGACGGCGGTCGAATACACAAAGACAGCGCACTGCGAAAAAACCTGCCCGGAAGTGTGGTTTAGCGATACGGTCGTGCCCTCGGTCCACGGCGAAACGCTCAAGCAGAACAGCACGCTCTCCGAAGAGCCGAGCTACACCTACGACAACGCGGGGAGGCTCATTCAGGCTCAGGAAATTCCGACCGGTGAAGGTTGCAAAACCCGCGTCTATGCCTACGAAGAAGAAGGCAACCGCACGAGCGAGACGACCCGCGAACCGGCCGCCGAAGGCAAATGCGCGAGCGAAGGTGGCAGCACCGAAGTGCACACCTACGACACGGCCAACCAGATGACCGACCCGGGCGTCACATACGAAACATTTGGCAACACGACCAAACTGCCGGCCGCGGACGCCGATGGCAGTGAACTCGTCAGCGAATACTACGTTGACAGCCAGGTCGCCAAACAGGAACAGGGCGGCGAGAAAATCGAATACAAGCTCGACCCCGAAGACCGCACGCGCGAAACGATCTCCACGGGCAACACCGCCTCGACCGTGATCACCCACTACGATGGCAGCGGCGACGCCGTGGCCTGGACTGGCGAAGGCTCGGGCGAAACGGAAAAGTGGACGCGCAACATTCCGGGCATCGAAGGCTCGCTGACCGCGACCGAGGCGGGCGAAGGCAAAACCGGCAAACCGGCGGTCTTGCTGCTGCACGACCTGCAGGGCAACGTCGTCGCTGAAGCCGGGATCAGCGAAACCGAAACGAAACTGCAGAAGAAATTCAACAGCACCGAATTCGGAGTGCCGAGCGGGAAAGGGGCTCCGCCCAAGTACGCGTGGCTGGGCGCCGCCGGTGTCGCGGGCGAATTACCATCGGGCGTGATCACCCAGGATGGGGTGACCTATGTACCCCAGACCGGACGACCGCTGGAGACCGAGAGCGTCGTGTTGCCGGCGGTCGTCAATACTCCGACACCGATGGGCAAACTGGTCGAAGAATGGGTTGGGATCAAGGCCGGGGAAGGCGGTGCACGGCTCGTCGCAGCCGCTGAACAGGAGCGGGTGGAACGGGAAGCGGCAGAAGAAGCTGCGAACCGGCCTCCGGGGTTGCTGCCTATGCCGGAAGGGCAGTTCTGTGGCGAAGAATATGGGCCTTGTGTGGATGAAGGGGAACCGGAAGCCCCTGGGGGCGGATGTTCGGGGAAGAATGCGTGTGCTGCGTCAACTCATAAGTATATTCCAAAGAACACGGCAGGTGGACACGATGGCGCTGGGTGTCAAGTCACGGCGAGCTGGGGAGAACCATTTTATGGCGGGTCCTTGAGGGTCTATGGCCATTTCACCTGTTATCTTTATTATCCGATTCACTTTGAACTCCAAGTATGCCTGGAAGAACAGGCGTCTGGCGGGGGCTTCCAGCGGCTCGACTGCCCTGTCAAGGGTAGCTACCATAGTTGGACATGTACCGCGGGTGCCCTTTATAGAGCTTGGGCCTGGGGTCGTTACTGGGACGGAGCAGGGACAATATGGTGGGAAAAAGCATATGATGGAAATACGAGGCGTTGTTCGGCAAACGCGATAGGCGATCCCGGCGGCAAATATGACGAATGACGCGTACCAAGGAATGGGCGATGCATCCTGTCCAGAGGAATAGAATGGCGTGCGTACACAGCACAAGCTCGGCCACGAACCTGTTTCCCACCGGGGCCTTGAACTTGTTCATCCCGCGCAGCCCACCCCTGCCTGACTGTCGAACTCGCGTCTGCGCCCACAACCCACCCACCGGCACGGCCGCCAGTGCTCACCGAAGCTGAGTGTGCTTTGTCCGGTGTACAGCACGACGCCGGCCTCGCGCTGTTGCTTGTCGCGATAGTGCCACAGCGAGGGCTGCTGCTCGGCCCAGTCGCGCTGACGGGCCAGCTCCATCGCGGCGAACGTCTCGAATATGGGCCCGCCCCGCGAGCGTGGTGTTGTTGACGTCGGGAAATAGACGGAGATGTCACGACGAGGTTGCCTCGAGTAGCGCCTGCAGTCCGGATACGCGGGCGCGTTCTGATTCGTGAGGGATGCGTCGGCGATTCGCAACAAGTCCCTGGGATGGACGATCAGAACGGTTGTGTTCGCATCGACGGTTTGTCATCGGCCATCGGTTTCTCCCCACGGGTGGCCATCGATTCTCCCCGGTGGCGGCCGTCAACGGATACCAACGGTGGTGCGTGGCAGTGGCATGCGCCTAATCGCCGTGTTGTTCAGTCCAGATGGTGAATCTGGTTGCGCAGCGAATCGTCACCGGGGTGCTTGGTGAGCAGTTCGTCCAGTGCTTGCACCCATTGGGGGATCGCGTCTCTGGTTCGTGGCATCGTCGCGTCGTCTGTGAAGATCATCTCGTCCAGCAGCAGCCTCAAGCCAGCGCCTGTTGGCGGCGCTTGAAGCGCTCGCGCTCGCGTTTGGCGATCTCCTCAGCACGCTCGGTCCATGCGTCGATCTCATCCTTGTAGTCCGCGTAATACCGAACGCACGCCTCGATGTGCTCGACCGGGATCTCGAGGTAGTCAGCCGCCTCCACGACGGAGTTGCCATTTGTCAGTCCAAGTGCGGCGAGACCTGCAGCCCAACCTGTCGCAGCGCGCGGCTGACGCGACGATCGTAGGACGCCAGGCTTGCTTCGTGCGCCTGCGCCGTGGCCAGCGCGAACCCGTCGGCGAGGCTGATGTTCAGTGCGCAATGGCGCGCCGCGTTTACGGCGATTTCGGTGGTGGGGGCGATCAGCCTGATTCCCAACCCGGTCAGAGCGTCGCGTGCCGTTCGCAGCGTCCGCTCGTCTTCGGCCGGCCTGACCAGCGTCTCGGCGTAATTTACGAGCGAGCACAGCATCGGCACGTCTTCTTCGACCATCACCGTGATCGTCTTGGCCGCCTTCGCGTGGTGACGGTCATGCCGATCCAGCGCCGCAATCACGACATCGGTGTCCAGAACGCAAGCGACGCTCACGCGCGCTCGCTCGAGCGAAGCTTCTCCAGATAGCCGGGCTCGTACAAGCCGTCGAACACGCCCAACGCTCGCTTGGCGTTGCGCGCCATGCGGCGCACGCAGCCCCGGAGCTGCGCGGCAACACAACCCACCACGTGTAAGGGAGCGAGTAAGGGACATTCCCGATTGCGCGGGCAGGCCTGCTGGGCGAGACTGCTCGCATGCCGATCGAGAGCACGCCGATACCCGAGCGCGGACCGGACCGTCGCCGCCGGTCCCGCCTCGTCCGCCCGCGACGCCGGCGTTGGGTCGGCGGCGTTTGCAGCGGCCTCGGCGCGCACTTCGACGTAGACCCGATCCTCTTCCGGATCGCGTTCGTGGGGTTGGCGGTCTTCTCGGGGGTCGGGATCGTGCTGTACCTGGCGATCCTGCTGCTGGTCCCGGAGGAGGGGTTGAGCCGCGCCCCGCTCGGGATGCTGTGGCGCGGTTCCGGTTCCGGTTCCGGTTCCGGCGGCGGGCAGTGGCAGGAGAGCGCCGACCGGCGGCTGCTGCGCTGGCTCGCGCGGGCGGTGGCGATCGTCGTGTGTGCGGCGCTGCTCGCCGTGGCCGGCGTGTGGCTTGGCGGCACCGACGGGACGCTCGCGGCCTGGTTGGTCCTCGCGCTCGGCGCGGTGCTCGTGCTCGGCGCGTTCACGCGTCGAGCACGCTGGCTCATGCTGCCGTTCGTCGCATTTGCGATCGCGGTCACGGTGATCGCCGCCGCGCACGTTGACCTGCACGGCGGCACGGGCGAACGCCGCTACCGCCCGCTGAGCCTCGGCGAAGTGCGCCGCGATTACGAGCTCGGCGCGGGCCGCCTGGAAGTTGACCTGCGCGGGATCGCGTTTCCCCCGGGCGTCACTTCTCTGCACGTGCGGCTGGGCATGGGGCAGATCGTCGTGCTCGTGCCGCGGAACGTCTGCGTCGCGACCAGCGCGCGGATCGGCGGCGGCTACGTCGGCGCGCTCGAACAGCGCTCCGGCGGCCTCGACGTCGCCTGGAGCGAACGCCCGGCGCCGTCCTCGCCACGCACGCCGCGCCTGGTGCTGGACGGGAGCGTCGGACTCGGCGCGCTGCTCGTGGCCGACCACCCGATCGAACACGCCGGGAACGGGTGGCGCGGCTGGGGCGGCTGGGGCGATTGGCGCGGAGGCGGCGGCTGGTTTGGCAGCCACGTCCATCGCGAAGATCTCGGCACCAACGTTGCCTGCGATGCCTCCACGGGAGCGGGCCAATAATGCGTCCGCCAAGCGTCACCGTGCTGACGACGGGCCTCGCCGTGCTCGTGCTGGGCGTGCTGCTCGTGCTCAACGCGAACGGCGCGATCGATCTCCGTTTCGCCTACACGGCGCCCGTGCTCGTGGCCGCGCTGGGGGCGATCCTGCTCGCCGGCGGCCTGGCCAGTCGTGCTCGTGCCGGCGCTCGCGCCGCCGCCACCGGCACCGGTACCGGCGCTCGTGAGCGTGACCGCGGCGATGGCGGCGACCGGGGCTGAGAAGATCATCGACGGCGATGTCCTCTCACCCGGCGAACCGGCCGCGCGGCGGTCTGCGAATCGCGCTCGGCGCGGGCCTGCTTGTCTGTAGCGGTCTGCTGTTCGTGCGCGCCGCGGGCCCCTGGCCGGGGGACGCGATCGTCTGGCCGGCCGTGATCGCCGCGATCGGCGCGCTGCTGATCTGGCAGGCGCCCGGCGTCATGCCGGGGCGCCGGCGCGGCTGGGCCGCCCACCGTCCGGACGAGGACTCCACGCGCCCGTCCCTGTCCTCGTCACCGTGGCCGTGGTCGCGGGAATCGCCGCCGGCCTCCTCGCCGCTGCAGTTCCCATCGGTACCGTCGCAGTCTTCGCCGCCGTCGTCTCCGGCGCAAGCCGCGCCCCCGCGCGAGCCCGCCGCGCGGATCCGCGTGCTCGGCCGCCCCGAGGTGAGCCGCGGCGGCCTCGGCGTCGCGCTCGTGCTCGGCGGTGGGCTCGCGTTCCTGTGGGCGAACGGCGCGCTGCGCCCGGCCGGCGAAACGGTGCTGGCGGCGCTCGCGGTGCTGGTCGCGCTCGCGTTGATCTTCGCCCCTTCCTGGCGGCGCCTCGCGCGCAGCCTCGCGGCCGAGCGCGCCGAGCGGATCCGCTCGCAGGAGCGCGCCGACGTCGGAGCGCACCTGCACGATTCGGTGCTGCAGACGCTGGCGTTGATCCAGCGCAGCGCCGAGGATCCGAGGCAGGTCGCGGCGCTCGCCCGCCGCCAGGAGCGCGAGCTGCGCGGCTGGCTCGCGGACGGGGACGCGCACGGGCAAGGGCAAGGGCAAGGGCACGGGCACGGGCGTGGGCATGAGGACACGCACGGCGAGAATCGAGGCGAGCGGCTCGCGGGCGCGCTGGAGGCGGCGGCCGCCGAGGTGGAGGAGGCAGCCGGCGGCACGGTCGAGGTCGTGGCCGTCGGCGACCGTGTCCTGGATGAGCAGTCCGGGGCGGTGCTCGGCGCGGCGCGGGAGGCGATGCTGAACGCCGCGAAGTTCGCGGGCGGCGGGGCGCCGGTGTCCGTCTACGCCGAGCTCTCGCAAGAGCGCATCCACGTGTTCGTCCGCGATCGCGGGCCTGGCTTCGACCCGGCGGCGGCCCCCCAAGCCAGACGCGGTGTGCGCGAGTCGATCGTCGGGCGCATGCAGCGCGCCGGCGGCCGGGCGATCGTGCGCTCCCAGCCCGGCGGCGGCACCGAGGTCGAGATCGCGCTCGACGGCGAGGCCCGGTCGTGAGACAGGTTGCCCTATGAGCGACGGAGTGGCGGTGCGCGTGGCGATCGTCGACGACCACGATCTGTTCAGAGCCGGCGTGCGCGCGAGCCTCGGGCCGCGGGTCGAGGTTGTCGTCGAGAGCGGCGACGTGGAGAGCGCCGTGCGGGCGATCGAGCGGCTCGCGCCCGATGTCGTGCTGCTCGACGTGCACATGCCCGGCGGCGGTGGCGCGGAGGTGATCCGGCGCGCCGGTGGGAGCCGGCCGGAGGTGCGCTTTCTCGCGCTGTCGGTGAGCGACGCGGCCGAGGACGTGATCGCGCTGATCCGCGCGGGCGCGCGCGGGTACGTGACGAAGACGATCTCCGGCCCGGAGCTGACCGACGCGGTGTGCCGTGTGAATGACGGCGACGCCGTGTTCTCGCCGCGGCTGGCGGGCTTCGTGCTCGACGCGTTCGCGGGCGAGATCCCGGCCGCGGAGGTGGATCCGGAGCTGGACCTGCTGACGGGGCGTGAGCGCGAGGTGCTGCAGCACATCGCGCGCGGGTATATGTACAAGGAGATCGCCGCGCAGCTGGGGATCTCGGCGAAGACCGTCGAGGCGCACGTTTCGGCCGTGCTGCGCAAGCTCCAGCTGTCCAGCCGCCACGAGCTGACGCGCTGGGCGGTGCACCGGCGGCTGGTCGAGGAGTGACGGTGGTCGTGTTCGGACGCTTGACGAAGCTCGCCACCGACCGCCCGCGGCGCGTGCTGGTCGCGGCAGGGATGCTGTTCGTGGTCGCGGCGGCGATCGGGTTGCCCGTGACGGGGATGCTCGGCAGCTCCGCGCAGGACTTCGAGGATCCCGGTTCGCAGTACGAACGCACGAACGCCATGATCCAGGCCGCGACGCGGCAGAACCCGTATTACAACGTGGCCGTGCTGCTGCGCGGCGGGCGCGAGCCGGCGGCCGGCGCGGCGGCTCGGGGGGATGATGCTGCGATCGGGACGCTTGTGCCGCTGCTCGCGCGCCAGCACGGGTTCCAGCGCGTCCTCGACCATGCCGCGACCCACTCGCGCGCGTTGCTTTCGCGCGACGGCCGCGAAACGGTCGTGCTCGCGGCGTACGCAAACCCGACCGACGCGACCACGGCGATCGAACGGGCGCGCGCGGCGCTCGCGCGGCCCCCGGCGAACGCGCGGCTCGCGGGGGTGGGCGTGCGCTTCGGCGGTTACGCGCTGACCAGCCAGGAACTGAACGAACGCACGACCAGCGACCTCGCGCGCGCGGAGCTGCTCGCGTTCCCTTTGCTGCTGCTGCTTTCGTTCTGGTTCTTCCGCGGTCTGGTCGCGGCGCTGCTGCCGTTGCTGGTGGGTGGGTTCGCGATCGTGCTCGCGTTCATGGGGCTGCGGCTGATCGACCAGTTCACGCCGGTGTCGGTGTTCGCGCTGAACCTTGTCAGCGGCATGGGCCTCGGCCTCGGGATCGACTACAGCCTGTTCGTGCTGTATCGCTACCGCGAGGAGCTCGCGGGTGGGGCCGACATCAACGAGGCGCTCGCGCGCACGCTGCGCACCGTCGGGCGGACGGTGCTGTTCAGCTGCCTGACGGTAGCGGCGGCGATGATGAGCCTGCTCGTGTTCCCGATCCGCTTTCTCTATTCGATGGGGATCGGCGGCGCGGTCGTCGTGCTGTGCGGCGGCGCGGTGACGCTGCTCGTGCTGCCCGCCGTGCTGTTCGTGCTCGGCCCGCGCGTGAACGCGCTCTCGCCGGCCTGGCTGCAGCGCCGCGCGGCGCGCACGGCGCGGGCAACCACGGATGGCGGCTGGTGGCGGCTGGCACACGGTGTCGTGCGCCGGCCCGCTCCGATCGCGCTGATCAGCACGGTTATCCTGCTCGCCGCGGCGATCCCCGCGCTGCGCCTGCAGTTCACCTCTCCCGGCGCGAACCTGCTGCCCGCGAGCGCGGAAAGTCGGCAGGTCGAATCGACGCTCGCCAAGAACTTCCCCGCCAACGCCGGCGAAGCGACCGAAATCGTCCTGCACGGGCAGCGCTCGACGGCGCGGCGCCTCGCCGTCGCCGCGGCCGTGACCGTGGGCCGGTTGGCGAGCGTCTCACCCCCGGTCGATCTCGGCCGCGACACCTGGGACATCACGCTGCTGCCGCACGGCTCCCCGTACTCGAACATCCAGCAGAATCTGCTCGGCAGGCTGCGCGCGCTCGCGCATCGTGATGGCGCGCTGGTCGGTGGCGCGACCGCGTTCTTCGCCGACCAGAAGGCCTCGATCGCCGCGCACATCCCGCTCGCGCTTGCGATCCTGCTGTCGCTGACCGGGGGCTTCCTGTTTTTGATGACGGGCTCGGTGGTGATTCCGCTCAAGGCGCTGGTGATGAACGTGCTGAGCGTGAGCGTCGCGGTCGGCTTGCAGGTACTGATCTTCCAGGAGGGCCACCTGTCGGGTCCGCTCGGCTTCACGCCGCTCGGCGGCCTGGAAGAGTCGAGCCTCGTGCTGATGCTCGTCGTCGCGTTCGCGCTCGCGACCGACTACGAGGTGTTCGTGATCGCCCGCATCAAGGAGGCCCACGACGCCGGCCTGCCCGACCGCGAGGCAATCGCGCTCGGGATCGAGCGCACCGGCCGGATCGTCACGACCGCCGCGCTGCTGTTCTGCGTGGCGATCGGTGCGCTGAGCACCTCGCAGCTGTTCTTCACCAAACAGCTCGGCCTCGGCGCCGCGCTCGCGGTGGCGGTCGACGCGAGCATCGTCCGGGCGCTGCTCGTCCCCGCGTTGATGGCGCTGATGGGTGACTGGAACTGGTGGGCGCCGCGCCCGCTGCGACGTTTGCACGACCGCCTGAAACCGCGGGCGCGCGAGGTTGACAGTGGCGAGATCGGGGAAGCGTCGAGCGCCTGAGGGAGGGCTCTCGAGCGCATGATGGGGAGTTCTGTGCGACGCGGGGGCGAAGCGTCGAGCGAAGCATCGAGCGCCTGAGAGAGGGCTCTCGATGGGGAGGAGGGCTCGCGCCCCGGCTCAGGGCAGCAGCACGATCTTGCCGTGGGTGTGGCGCTCGGACAGCTCGCGATAGGCGTCGCGGACCTGCTCGAGCGGGAAGGTGCGGGCGATCGGGATCTCGAGCTCGCCGTCGGCGGCCAGCTGGGCGAGCTCGGCGAGCCGTGGGGCGTTGGCGACCGCGTGCGTGCCCTGCGTGCCGGCGCCGACCCGCGCCGCCGCCTCGCGGTCGATGATCGTGTTGATCCGCTCCGGCGCTACGCCGAGCTCGATCGCAAGCTCGACGTAGCCGCCGCCGAACGTGTCGATGAACGCGTCGAGCGGGCCGCCGGCCGCAGCGCGGATCCGCTCGGCCTGTCCCTCGCCATAGGTCACGGGGATGATCTCGTGGCCGCGCAGCCAGTCGTGGTTGCGCTCCCCCGCGAGCCCGATCACCCGCGCGCCGGTGCGGCGCGCGAGCTGCACGGCGACCGAGCCGACGCCGCCGGCGGCGCCCGAGACCACGACCGTCTCGCCGGTCCGCGGGGCGACCGCCTGAACCGACGCGTCGGCCGCGAAGCCGACGACGAACAGCGACCCCGCCACCTCCCACGAGAGCGCCGCAGGCTTGGCGACCACCTGCTCGGCGGGGACGGCGACGAGCTCGGCGTGACTGGCGCGCCGCTCGGTCCAGCCGAGCACCTCAGCGCCGACGGCGAACGTGCTCACACCCTCGCCCACCGCCCGCACCAAGCCGGCGAAGTCCGTTCCCTCGCCCGAGGGGAACGTCGCCGGGAAGCGCTCGTGCAGGCGCCCTTCGCGGATCGAGATCTCGCCGGGGTTGATCGCCGCCGCCCTCACCGCCACGAGCGCTTCGCCCGGCCCCGCGACGGGATCCTCGACCTCGCGCACGTCCAGCACGTCGATGTCGCCGTATTCGTCAAATCGCACTGCCTTCATGGTCGGCTCCTCGCTCGTCGTCCGTTCTCGGTCGGCGGTGGCCCGCCTTCTCTACGACGATAGAACCCGCCTGCTCAGGCGACCGAGAGCGCGTGGTTGGCGCGGACGATCCCGTCGGGATCCCAGCGATCCTTGACCTCGCGCAGGCGCGCGCAGGTCTCGGCGGGGAGGATCGCGTCGATGTCACAGGGGCGCTCGGCGAAGTTGAAGTAGCCACCGTCGCCCGACCAGGGCGCGAGCGCGTCGCAGAGCTCGTCGAGGTTCCGGCCGATCGCCTCGCCGAGCGCGGGCGTCATCGGCACGCCGACCCCGAGCATCACGTAGGCGGCGTCGAGCTTGGCCAGCGCGCCGGCGCCCTGCGGCGCCCGCGCGAGCGCGCCGGCGGCGTGGCGCAGCTCGGCCAGCAGCAGCGGCGAGCCCGCCTCGGGGCCGGCGGCCGCGACGAACGCGTCGATCGCCGCGTCGGGCAGCTCACGCAGGACGCTGTGGTGGGAGAGCGCGGGCACGGGGTGCTCGGGATCCATGTGGATCCGCGAGAGCGCCTCGGCGGGAATCTGCGCGAAGGTGTCCATGATCAGCACCCCGCCGTCGTCACCACCCTTGTCGCCACCACCCCTGCCGCCGCCACCACCGAGCGCGCGCAGCGGCGCGATCAGCTCCTCGCCCTCCTCGCGGCTGCCGATGAAGGCGGCGCCGATCGTCAACAGCGGCCGGTCGCGCAGCGGCTCGGGCACGTCCGGCAGCGGCGGGGGGCGCAGGAAGCGAACGACCGAGGTGACCGTCTCGGGAACGCCCGCGGCCCAGTCGCGGTAGGCGCGAATCGCATCGGCGCCCACCTCGGCCGGAAAGACGAGCGCGCCGGCGAAGAGCTCGGCGACGGGCAGCAATTCGAGGTGCAGCGCGGTGACGAGCGCGTAGCCGCCACCGCCGCCGCGCAGCGCCCAGAAGAGGTCGGGGTCGTGCTCGGCGTCCACGCGCCGTATCTCGCCCGCGGCGGTCACGAGCTCGATCGCGAGGACGCGGTTACAGGCGAACCCGTGGGCGCGGCCGAGCCAGCTGAGCCCACCGCCGAGCGTGTAGCCGACCACGCCGACATCCGGCGAGGAGCCGGGCAGCGAGCAGAGGCCGTGCTCCTGCGCGGCGGCCCCGAGCTCGGCGGCGAGAACCCCGGCCTCCACGCGCGCGGTGCGCGCCCCCGCGTTCGACCTGGACGCCCCGCATCTGCTCGGTCTTCACGAGGATCGTGTCCTGCAGCGAGCCGAGCGAGGCGGCGCCGTGGCCCGTGCCCTGCGCGCTGACGCTGAGCCCGTGCGTGCCCGCGTGGCGGATCACCCGCGCGAGGTCCTCGGCCCCCTGCACGAACGCGACCGCCCGCGGATGCTGGTCGGCGGCGAGGTTCCAGGCCGCGCGCGCCGCGTCCCAGTCGGCGTCGCGCGGAGTGGCGAGGCGGCCTTCGATCGAGAGTCCGGCGAAATCGCTCATCGGGCGGGCATTCCAAGAATATGAGCGAGCCGGAGGATGAAAGAGCTGTCCCGTTTGTCGCGCGTCGTCGGAGTGGGGGATGGACGATACCAACGAGATTGCTCCCTATCGATCATGTCAGCTGATTCTGCCGCCACAGAGCCAACCGGCAGGGGTCAGCGGGGCCGCGGATACGCGCCGTCCTCAGGGCAGCAGCTCCAACGCCTCGACATGGGCGGGGCGCAGCAAGGCGAAGTGTCGATGGTCGAGTGTCGCGAGCTTGTTCTCCCCGAGCCGTTCGACGAGCGCGAACACGCTCGCGTCGACTACGCCGAGCGACTGGTCGCCGTACTTGGTTTGGAGATCTCGGCAACGCGCGAGGTCGGCGGTGGTTGCGGGCTCCAGCCGGTAGGCGCCGGCGAGTAGGTCATCGAGGAACGTGATCCAGGCGTCGGCTCCGAGCCGCTGGTGGCACCAGTGGTCGAGCTCGGCGAGCACGAGGATCGGTACGACGAGATCTTCGTGCGTCTCGCCCAGCAGCTGTGCGCATCGGGCGTGGTCCGGGTCGGCTGCATCGAGGGCGGCGAGCAGCGGACCGGTGTCGAGCACCAGCGGCATCTATGGCATCTAGGCGGGTGGGTGCGCGATCGGCTCCGCGGTGAGCTCCGCGGCAGAGAGGCTGTCGGTCGATCGGGCGATCCCGAGGCGGGGACGGCGTGCGGCGTGCAGGGCTCGTGCCTTCTCGTCGATCGCTTCGGCGAGCACCGCGGTCAAGGTAACCCCGCGCCTGCGAGCCTCTGCTTCGAGTGTGTCGAGCGATGAGCGCTTGGCGGCAACGGTGGTGCGGCGGGTGGCGGCTGCTGCGACCTGATTCATGATGCTTGATTCTAGCATCGACGGCGAAGTGCGACATCCCGCGGTTGCTGATGAGCACCTCCCACGCCCTGCGCGGTGTGTGTAGAAAGACCGGAGCGATGTCCGCCCCGATCGCAGATCGCTTCGCTCGTGGCGATCGACCGGCGAAGCTCGGCGGCCCCGCTGGCTCATACTATGAGAGATCGTGTCTGGTCAACTGGCCAGCACCGGGACCGGCTCCTCCACCTTCTTCAGCGCGATCAGATCGATCGGCGCCGCCAACACGACAGTACCTTGCGGCGAGGAGCCCGTCTCCCAAATCGTCCTCCAAAAATCCCCTGTCTGCTTACCGCCAAAAACGGTCGCGGACAACTCACGGTTGGACCACAGCGGCAGACCCGCGAGGTTGTGGACATATGCGCGCAACTGCTGCCACAGCACTTCCGAGAACTGGTACTGGAACAGGCGCTTCTCATCGACCGGCTTCCCCAGTGCGACGAAGTGCCCGAGCACGATTTGCTGCACATACCTCAGCCACGAATACAGTACCTCCTCCTTCCCCATTCGGAACGCCCGCAGGTGCTCCTCGGGAATCTGCTCCCCTTTTTGCACCTTGCTCTCGATCCGGCTCGCCCCCAGGGCTGGATCGAACTTCCCCTCATAGATCTCCTCCGCGATGATGTTCATCAGCCCTACGATCTGGTCTATCTCCAGCTGCCGTGAGTTCTCGCCGGTATCGTCACCGTAGTCGAGCGGCGTCCCGAGTAGATCCGAATATATGAAAAAGCTGTAAAATGTCTTCTCGATTGTCGAGTAGGAGAGCGGCTTCTCCGCACCCTTGCCCGCATAGTCCATGAACTCGACGAGGCGGTTGTCGGGATTGCTCGTGATCTGATTGCGCTGGTTATCGATTATGTAACGCTTGATCTCCCGCGCTTCGCCCTTGAAATGCCCGTAGAGATCGGTCTCGGAGAAGCCCAACGCTTCCGCCGGGAGGCCGCGATCTTGGCGATAACGATCCAGCCGGTCACGGAACAGCGATCCACCGAGGCGGCGTTGAACGGACTTGTCAAACGCGACCTGGCGCAACGTCGTGCCGGCGTTGGTGTTGGCGACAAGCAGCAGGTCGGGGTCGGGGTTGACGAATACGCGCACCGGCAGCTCTCTGGCGCCCAGGAGCACCTGGGCGGTCGCCTTGTGCTGGCCATCGAAAACCCTGACCTTGTCTGCACCATCTTGGCTGCCGATCCAGGCAAGCGATACGTGCAGCTGGGGTCGTCCACGATGGAACTCATTTACCAGCTTTGAGAGATTCGGCCCAATGTTTCGAGGATTGATGCGGTCATCGTGGTGCACGTACGCGATCGGTAGGAGCGCAAAGAAGTAGCGCAGCCCGCTGAGCTTGTCGGTCCAGAGCGGCGTATTGCGCAGGCCATTATCACCCTGCTCCGCATAGCTGTAAGTCACCCGATCCCCATCGATGCGAAAGCTCAGATCGTACTTCGCGCCGTCATACCGGCTCAGGACGTCAGACAGGTTCGCGCCGCGGGCCGAGTCGCTACGTGCTTGCTCCTGGATCGCATCGAAGTGCGCGAGCACGCGCGCGACGCGTAGGTCGGAAGCCTGCTTGGAGCGGTTACAGCTGTCGTGGGTGAGCGCAAAGTTGGCCTCATCGTCTCTGCCGCCCGTATTCAGTGGCTCGACGTGGTCGATGTCGAGCGACCCGGCGTGAACGTCCAAGTCGATCGGTTGCTCGCAGATGAAGCAGACTCCACGCTGGGCCTCGTAGAGGCGCTGCATCAACTCGGCGCGGTCGTCGGGACTGAGACGGCTGAGAAATAGCGATGCCATTGCTATGTACCATATCTTTCCGAGAATTCGGAGGTTGACCGGTCCTGGCTACTGGGATCTCCTTGGGAGGGGTGGCAGACCCGCTCGGACGGTCCGGCGGACGGCCCGACGGTCGGTGTGCACGAGCGCGGACGCGGGCCGGGCGATTCCTTTTCGCTGCCCTACTTCACCGTCGGCGACACGGCCGAGGCGCTCGAGAATGTCCAGGCGCTCGGTGGCAGCGTCGTCCTCAACCAGCCCATTCTTCAACCCGCACCACCAGCCCCGCCGCGCGCAGTTCACTGGGAGAGATAAAGACCAACCCCGCTTCGTACTCGGGCGCGGACTCGTCGGCGGCTGGCGCGGCTCGGTCACGATGAGACCGCCAGGCGTCGATCCACCACCAGCGCCTCGCGATCGGCGTGATGCGCATGCCGCGTCTGGAGCGGAGTACGATTCCTCCGAAAACGGGTGACGACGACAATGGTGATCAATGGACTCGAATCGGTCAAATTATCTTCCGTGTAGTTTGTTGATCCGCTGTAAACGCTCACGCTTGGGCTAGGCGGGCGCATTCTGGCCGACCCCAGACTAGGCGCCGCGTGGCGATCTCAGCCGGCTGACGCGGTGGACCTCCCCACCATTTCGCGGACATCTGTCCGAACCCCATGGGAACATCAGTTCCCATGGAAAACGCATCCGAACCGGCCCGGAAAACGCATCCGAACCGGCCCATAAGGTTCAAGCACCGATGACCAAGACGAACGCTGCCCGTGCGAGGCCACGCCCGGCCGAGCCCGTTCGTCGACCGACTGCCGTCAGCCTCTTTGCCGGCGCCGGGGGCCTTGACCTCGGGTGCGAGCAAGCGGGTTTTCAGACGCGCGCTGTGGTCGAGCACGAGCCGATCGCCCAGCAGACATTGCTCGCCAACGCCGGACGATGGCTACCGGGCCTCGTGCCCGGGGCGGTGTTCGCCGACATCGTCACGCTCGACCATGACGCGCTGCTCGATGCGGCGGCGCTCGAGATCGGCGAGGTGGATCTCCTCCACGGTGGGCCGCCCTGCACGCCGTTCTCGAAGAGCGGCTACTGGCTCGCGTACAAGCGCGCGGGCGAGGATCCGAAGGCCTCGCTGCTCGACAACTACGTCGAAGCGTTGCGTGCGATCCGCCCGAAGGCGTTTCTGATGGAGAACGTCTACGGGCTCGCCTACCAGAACCAGAACCGGGCGATCCTCGAGCGATTCATCAAGAACGTACGCGACGCCGGCTACTCCTTCGACTCCCGGATCGTCCTCGCCGCCGACCAGGGCGTGCCCCAGCTCCGCCAGCGCCTCTTCTGCGCCGGCATCCGTCGCGATCTCCTCGACATGCGTGCGGAGGACTGGGAGCTCGATTGGCCGTCAGACACGCACGCAGGCCCGCACGAGCGGCGCGTCGATTGGGACGACGGGCTGCTGCCGCACGTCACCGCCGGCGAGGCGCTCGCTGGGCTCACCCCCAAGCGAAATCCGCCCGAGCCCGAGGAGCTCGTGACGGGCACCTACGAGTGGGAGCTCAGTCAAGTTCCACCGGGCGAGAACTACCTGTACTTCACGGCCAAGCGGGGGCACGCCGAGCCGCGGTTTCGCTGGCGCAGCCGCTACTGGAGCTTCCTGCTGAAGCTGCACCCCGACCGGCCGTCGCCGACGATCCAGGGTCAGCCGGGACCTTGGGTTGGGCCCTTCCACTGGGAGAACCGGCGGTTGCGTGTCGCCGAGCTGAAGCGACTGATGACCTTCCCGGACCGGTATGTCGTGTGCGGCAACCGGCGCCAGCAGCAGCTACAGCTCGGAAACGCGGTGCCTCCGTTGCTCGCGCGACGGGTGGCCGAACGCGTGGGCGCCGAGCTCAGACGACTCGATACGGTCGAGTCCGCATTGCTCGCGGCGTAGACATCGGCTGTGATGTTGTTGATCGCGGTCGATCGCGGCGTAGGCATCCTCTGCACGTCGATCGCGACGCAGGCATCATCTGCGACGTTGATCGCGACGCAGGCATCATCTGCGACGTTGATCGCGGCGTGGTCGCGACATAGGCATCATCATCATTCGAGATCGGCGGCGGTGAGAGCTTCGAGCACGCTTGCGGCCACGTTCGCCGGAGGCTCGTGCTCCCATGCGCGCAGGACCTTCCAGCCAGACGCTGCGAGCTCCTCGTCGATCGCGCGATCACGAGCGACGTTGATCGCGAGCTTTCCCCGCCAGTAGTCGGTGTTCGTGCGCGGCTGGTTGCCGTGGGTCGGGCAGGAGTGCCAGAAGCAGCCGTCGATGAACACAGCCAGCCGCGAGCGTGTGAAGACGATGTCGGGACGCACGATCCGATTGGGCAGGCGCAGGGGGAGGTCCTTGCGGAAGCGCAGGCCTCTGCGATGGAGCTTCTGAGCGGACGATGGTCTCGGGACGGGTTCCCGTGCGCGTGTTGCGACGCATCCGCGTGGTCACGCCGATGCTCGTTGGATGGGGATATGGCAGGCCATTGACGAGCGCAGGTCTCGCTCCAATCGCGGGCACGTCGGCGGGAGCGATGGCGTCCACGATGGCGGGCACGTCAGCCGCTGCGCTGGGCTGTCTACGCATCGAGCGCTCCGCCGATGGTCGGCTCCCAGCTCTCGTCGATCCGCTGGATCGCGGCGATCCGGTCAGGGTGGGTGGCGTGGCGGTCGAGCAGCTCCGAGCGCTTGTAGCGAAACTCCCACCGGCCCAAGGGCCCGAACATCGAAGTGGCCACGACGTCGAACTGCCGCGGGTCATACAGGCGACTCTTCGGATCGTTCTTCGAGGCCCTGGTCTTCTGCGTCTCCACCTTCGGCGTCCCGTCGGCATAGGTCTTCGACGAGGCGTTCTTGCACTCGACGCTCACCCGGCGCTCCCCAGAGCGCAACGTGACGTAGAAGTCCGGCGGGCCCTCCCGCTGTGCGAGCTCCACCGCGACCACCGAGGGATCCGCCTCCAGGACCAGCTGGAGATGGCGCTCGGCCACCCCGCCCCGTACCGCCATGCCGAGTCGCGGGCGCTCACGGATGATGTCGAGGATGTCTGCGCCCGAGAGGCTGAGCTCTTGCTCGAGGGCATGCAGACCGGTCGCGCGCCCGGTTTCGGTCGCCTCCCGCGCCGCGCGGAAGCGCAGCGACGGGTCAAAGCCGAGGCTTTGCGCGTCGCGCTCGAGGCGCACGTAATCCAGAAGTCGCTGCGGCTTCAGCGCGACCAATGTCTCGACCCCCAGCGCGGTGCGCGGCGTCGGTCTGCGCACTCCCGAGATGTTGTCGCGCTCCCACACGTGCCAACCGGCGTCCCGCGCCTGCGCGATGTCCGCGTCCTTGAAGAAGATCGAGATCCCGATCGGCAGGGGGTCATACACCAGCGGGTCCAGTCCGATGATCAGATCGGATTCGACGTGGGCTCCCAGCACGAGCGTGACGTTAACTCCGAGCGGATCGAACCCTACGTGGTGGGCTTGAGCTCGCCATGCGGCGTTGTTGACGTCGCCGTAGCGCACCTGCAGGCGATGCTCGTCCTGCGGGCGATTGCGCGTCCGTCTGCGGTTCGCCAGGAAGACATAGGCGCAGAGCCCGAGCCGGCCGCCGTCCCCGTCCTCGACGCCGAGGAACAGTGGCGCGCGGCTGGGTCCGCTCGAGGCGAGCACCCGTCCGCCGCTGCGCTCGACCGCCCGTTCGATCAGCTCATGATGCTCGCGACGCTGAACACCCTCGTAGCTGCGAGCGTAGGAACGCCCGGCGCCGGTCACGTTCATGCCGGGTGTCTATCGAACCTGGGGTATCCGCGCTTGCTGCTTGAGGCCTGCCAGCGGGGGATTTCCTTTTTCTGAGGCTGACGTCGGTCATCTCTGACCCTTTCCTCGGAAAATGCGGGATGAACCCACCAGCCCTCTTGAACCGGCGCCGGCCACCCCCTATGTTCTTCGACGACGCGGAACCGAGTCGCAAAGAGCGAGGCCACCGAGGTGTGAGGCCGCGCCACCCAAGCTGGAGCGCCGCAAGGTGAGCCGGGGAGGGTTCCTCAAGCGGCCCGGGACCGCGTCATTTTCGTTCTCCGGCCGCGATGGGAACCGCGCTCTGTGGCCTCCACCCATATCTGTTCAGCGATCCTGCCTGACCAGCGCATCCGCGTCCACTTCGTCGATGTTCGCATACCCGCTCAGCGCCATCGCGAGGTCGAGGTCCGCGAGGAAGCTGCGTAGCACCTCCGCCACGCCCTCGGCGCCGCCGAGCGCCAGACCCCACATGTAGGGACGCCCAAGCAGCACCGCGCGGGCCCCCAGCGCGAGCGCCTTCAGCGCGTCCGCGCCGCTGCGAATCCCGCTGTCAAACAGCACCTCGCAACGGCCGTCCACGGCCGCCACCACCTCCGGCAGCGCGTCGAGCGCGCCGATCGCGCCGTCGACCTGGCGGCCGCCGTGGTTCGAGACGAGCACGCCATCGGCGCCGTGCTCGACCGCCAGCTTCGCGTCCTCGGGGTGCAATATCCCCTTCAGCACGATCGGCAAGTCCGTGATCCCGCGCAGCCACTCGAGATCCGCCCACGTCACCTGCGGGTTGGCGAACTGCCAAGCCCACTGGCCGACCGCCCCCTGCATGTCCTCCTCCGGCGGCCTCTCCAGCAAGCCTCTGAACACCGGGTCCTCGAGGTAGTTCCTGTTGCCCTCGCCCCACAAAAACGGCAGGAACGCCTCGCTCAGGTCCGCCGGGCGCCAGCCCAGCAGCCACGTGTCGAGCGTCACGACGATCGCGCCGTACCCCGCCCGCTCGGCGCGCTCCACGAAGCTCCTCGCCAGCTCCCGCTCGCGCGGCCAGTACAGCTGATACCAGCGGGGCTGCTCCCCGCCGAGCTCGTCCGCGATCTGCTCGATCGTATTGCTCGCCGCCGAGCTCGCCACGAGCGGCACGCCGACCTCTGCCGCGGCCCTCGCCACCGCGAGCTCGCCCTCGGGGTGCGCGAGCGTCTGCACGCCGATCGGCGCCAACAGCACCGGCGCTTTCAGCTCGGTTCCCAGCACCGTTCTCTTCAGGCTTCTCGTCAACACATCTCTCAGCATCCGCGGCCGTATCCGCCAGCGGTCAAACGCCTCCCTGTTCGCCCGCATCGTCTCGCCCAGGCCCGCGCCGCCCTCGATGTATCCGCGCGGGCCTTCCCTCAGGAGGTTCATCGCGTCGCGCTCCAACCTGCGCCAGTCCAGCGTCCGCGCGGGGCGCCTCCCGGCCATGCCGCGCAGGTAGATCTCGTACTGGTAGTTCGCGAACGGGACCTCGTCGGTCATTCGCTTCTCACCCGACTCGCGACCGCCCCCAGCCCGTCGACCTCCACTTCGACGGTGTCCCCCGCGCGCAGAAACCGCCCCTGCGCCGCGCCGATCCCCGCCGGCGTGCCGGTCGCGATGATGTCCCCCGGGAGCAGCGTCATCGTGCGCGAGAGCCATGCCACGACCTCGGCCGGGCCGAAGATCAGGTTCTCCGTCGATCCCTCCTGCAGCACCTCCCCGTTCACGCGCGTGCGCAGGCCGAGCGCTCCGAGGTCCTCGATCTCGTCGAGCGTCACGAGCGCCGGGCCGCAGGGCGCGAACGTGTCGACCGCCTTGCCGCTCGTCCACAGTTGGTTCTGCATCTGCAAGTCGCGCGCGCTCACGTCGTTGAACGGCATCGCGCCGGCGATGTGCCCGAGCGCGTGCTCTGCGCTCACGTTCTTCGCCGGGCGCCCGATCACGAGCGCGAGCTCGGCCTCGTAGTTGACGTGCTCCGCGTGCGCGGCCGGGAGCACGATCTCGCCGCCGCTGCCTGTCAGCGAGCTCGCGAACTTCGCGAACCACATCGGCGCCTTCGGGATCTCCTGAGCGGTCTCCTCGGCGTGGTCTCTGTAGTTGAGGCCGAGGCACACGATCTTCTGTGGATCCGTCACCGGGGCGTGCAGCGTCACGTCGGCGAGGGCTCCGCGCTCGCTTGCCTCGCCGGCGCGTCGCGCGAGCTCGCGCAGGCCGTCCGCGTCGAGCTCCTCCAGCAGGCCTCGCACGGTCTTCGCGGGCGCGTCGAGCGCCGCGACGGGGACGAGCTCCTCCTCCTCGCCGACCTGCACGCCGGCGGCCGGGCCGTCCTCGGTTTGGAAAGTCAGGAGACGCATCGTTCGTCGGGGAGCCTACCCGGCACGGGCCTCGCCCACCCGCGGGCCGCCGCCGACCTTCCGACCGTCCACGAGGTCTGGGTTTATTATCCCCGCGTGTCCGGGCCAACCGTGTCGGTGACGTTCGACAACCTCGGCGAGGCCGCCCAGCTCGAGCTCGGCATGTGGCCGGCGGACGTGGCCCAAGGCGAGCACTTCACCGTCGTCGAAGTGCTCCCGCGGCTGCTCGACCTGCTCGCTTCACGCCACGCGCGCGCGACTTTCTTCATCGAGGGTCTCAACGCGGAGATGTACCCGGACGCTCTCCCCAAGATCATCGCCGCCGGCCACGAGGTCGCCGTGCACGCCTGGCGCCACGAGCAGTGGGCAACGCTCGACGCCGAGTCCGAGGCCGCGCTGTTGGCGCGCGCGACCGACGCGATGCGCGCGATCGGAATCGAGCCGCGCGGCTTCCGTCCGCCCGGCGGCGGCCTGACCGAGCGCACGCTCGCGCTGCTGGTCGAGCACGGCTATCGCTACGTCTCGCCCGCGGGCGAGCGCGAGGGCCTGCTCGACGGCCTCGCCGTGCTCCCGTTCCGCTGGCCGCTCGTTGACGCCTACGCCTACCTACCCCAGTTCGCCGACCTGCGCGAGCGCCACGGCGACGGGCCCAACCCCCACACCCCCGAGCGGATGCGCGGCGAGATGATCGCCGCGCTGCGCAACCACGCCGAGGCCGAGGCTGAGACCGAGGCCGTCGGGGACGGTCACCTGACGCTGATCTTTCATCCCTTCACCGCCGCCTTCACCGGCGAGCCCGGCTGGGAGGCGCTCGACTCCGTGCTCGGCGAGGTCGCGCGTCTCGCCGAGGCGGGCCTCGTCACGGCGATGCGCATGGACGAGGCGGCCGCGCGGATGCTCGCGCTCCCCGCGCCGCGCACGCACCGGCCACAGCTCGACGAGGCCACCTGGATGACCTCATGACCGGCCGCCCCCGCCGTCCCTTCACGGTCCTCACCGCGCTCGGCACCGCCGCCCACCACGCCTTCGAGGTGCGTGCGGGGGTCGGCCTCGTGTTCGAGCCGTTCATCGGCCGCCGCGGCGCCGTCGCGATGTGGTCCTCTGGCCTGCCCGCCTGGGCGCTCGCCGGCTGGATCGGGGAGGGCGAGGCGCTCGAGAAGTGGCTCGCCCTCAACAACGGCGCCGGCCTCGCGGGCTCGATCGTCCACTTCGCCGAGTGGCCGTGGGAGCTTCGCCACGGGATCCCCCACCTGACCGAAGCCGAGGGCATGACCCCCGAGCAGCTCGGTCCCTACAACCGCGTGCTCCAGTTGTGGATGCTCGCGGGCCTGCTCGCCGTCGCGCTGGAGACCCCGCGCCACGCGCGCCGGTGGGCGCTGCTCGGCCTGCTGCTCGGCGAGCCCCTGCGCCGCTCCGCCGCCCACCACTTCCGCTGGGCGCGCGAGCAGGCCGAGCGCGACCCCGAGCGCTGGAGCCCGATGCTGCGCGCGTAGGTCCCGGCCGGTGCGCGCCGGACGCCTGCGCTGGTTGACTGCGGATCAACCGCGAGCTACCACCGCTCTGCGCGAGCATCGCCCGAGGCGCGAGAATGCGTGGCGATGTCGATGTATGTCAAGCCCGATTACGCCGCCCGCGAGCTGGGGGTCTTGCACGACATGATCGACGCCGCTCGCTTTGGCCTGCTCGTGCTCTGCGCCGACGGGCCGCTCGCCGCGCATATCCCGTTCGTGCTCCACCGTGACGAGGGCGCGCGCGGAACGCTGCTCGCGCACGTCGCCCGCGCCGACCCGCTCGCGCGCCATCTCGCCGACGGCCCCGAGGCGCTTGCGATCTTCAGCGGCCACCGCGCCTACGTCTCGCCGCGCTGGTACCCGGACGGCGGCCTGCCTACGTACAACTTCCTCGCCGTCCACGCCTACGGACGCCCACGCCCGCTGGAGGACCGCGGCGAGGTGCTCGAGCACCTCGCCGAGCTCGTCGCCGTCCACGAGGCCTCCTCGTCCTGGTCGCTCTCCTCCGCGCCCGCCGGTCGCGTCGAGGAGCTCCTGCCGAACATCCTCGCGTTCAGGCTCGAGATCTCCTCGCTGCAGGGCAAGCGCAAGCTCAGCCAGAACCGCACGCCCGCGGAGCGCGCCGGCGTGATCCACGGCCTGTCCGAGCGCGGGGGAGAGGACGACCTGGCGATCGTCGCGGCGATGGCCGACGATCCACCAGCTGAACAAGGCTGAGCCCCGCTGAACAAGTCTGAGCCCCGCTTCGCACATCTGCTCCCCGGTACGCTTGATCCTGTGGCGAGCTGGAAGAAGCCAGGAAGGGCGATCCGCGTCGTGATCCACGAGGAAGAGGGCGTCGAGCATCACTACTGGCGCACCGAGGACGGCGAGGGGAACACCGCGTGGCGCAGGGAGGCGCCGCACGCCACGGCGAAGGCCCCGGCGGGCGACGCGCTGACGACGGCCGAGCTGATCGATGGGATCGCGGCGTCGCTACAGGAGCGCCGCCGCGCGAGCCGCGGCCGCAAGCTGCGGATGCCGTTTCGCTGAGTGGTTGACAAGGTGATCGCCGAGGGGCTAGTGTGGTCAACGTGGACGACGACGCGATTCGTGAGCTGGTGACGCGGCTGGCGCGCCCCCACCCTTCCGGGGGTGAGGTGATCGAGCGCGCCGGGATCCTCGCCGCGGGCGCCGACGCGGCGGCCGTGATGGCGTGGATCGCCGATCACGACGGGGTGCCCGAGGCGGCCGCTGCCTCACCTGGAAGCTCAGGGCTGCATGGCGCACGGTTGGGCGGCCGGGGCGCGCCGGCGGCGACGCCGGCGCCGCTGCGCTTCGTCTTGCCCCCTGGCGTGCTCGCCTGACGCGGCAGGCCGGCGGCGAGGAACGAGCCCAGGCGCGAGATCGCCGCGCCGACGCCGCGCGCGGGCCGTAGCCGCCGTTGGTAAAGCGCCGAGGGCTGACCCCGCGATCGAGGGCGGCCGTGCCGGGGCGGTCGTTGGTTTGGGTTCCGCCCCGGACACAGCCCTCCAGCGTTCTCCAGCTAACCGTCTAGCCCGCCGCGGCCACCGCCGCGATCGCCTCCTGGTCGCCGATGTCCAGCTCCTCCTCGGCGCTGCCCGCGATGCCCTCCAGCCCGCCCGTGCCGTAATCAGCGAGGCCGTTGTCAGAGCCGTTCGGCGGGTTGCCGAGGAACTGCACGGTGTTGGCGATCACGCTCACCGCCTGCGCCGTGCGACCGTCGGGTGTCTCCCACGTGCGCCAGTCCAGGCGCCCGTCGACCGCCACGGGGCGGCCCTTGTAGACGTACTTCGCGACGTTCTCGCCCGGCGCGCCGAAGACGGTGACATCGAAGAAGTTCGGCTTCTCGACCCACTCTCCGGAGGGGTTGCGCCGCCGCGCGTTGACCGCGATCCGCAGGTGACAGACGCTGCTCCCCGAGGGGAGGGTGCGCAGGTCGGGATCGCTCGTGAGCCGCCCGGTGAGGACGACGTGGTTGATGTTCGTGCTCGGCATTTGCTGGCTCCTGTTCGTTTCCGTGGATTGGACTCGGAGACGCCTCGCATGGCCGGTCGGTGCCGGCCGCTCGCGTGGAAGGCCTCCGCTCCCTTATCCGACGGGGCGGGCCAAACGGGACAAACCCTGTTTGCCGAGGTGCGCTTGTGTTGCCGAGGTGCTCTTGTGTTGCCGAGGTGCGCTTGTCTTGCCGAGGTGCTCTTGTGTTGCCGAGGTGCGCTTGTCTTGCCGAGGTGCGCTTTGTTGCCGAGGTGCGTTTGTGTTGCCGAGGTGCGCTTGTCTTGCCAGGGGTGCGATGCGCCCCGCCGGGCGACGGCGAGGCACCACGCCGCCGCGTCCCTCGTGTTGCCGAGGCGCCGAGATGCGATGGGTGTCGCCCGGCGCCCGCGAGCCTATGCCGCCGCGTCCCCAACCCGGCGCGGCGGCGAGTGCCGTGCGAGCACCGCGCCCCAGTCCGCGTCCTCGATCGCGCCGGGGTGGGTCTCGGCGAAGAACTCGCGCAACGCCTCGGCGAGGCCGTCGGGATCTTCGAGGTGGGGGAAGTGCGCGGCGCGGGGCAACGTCTTGAAGTAGCTGTGCGGGATCGCCGCGTGCGCTTCGCGGCCGTGCTCGAGCGGGATCGTGTGGTCGCGCTCGCCCCAGACGATCATCGTCGGCATGCGCTCGAGCAGGTACAGCCGGTCGGTCGCGCTGACGCGCTGGCCGTGCACGTCGATCACGGCGCGGAGCGTCTGCAAGAAGGCCTGGCGCGCTTCGCCGTTCTCCAAGGGCCGTAGCGCGCGGGCGAGCGCCTGCATGTAGACGCCGAGGCGCATCCGGCGCTCGCGCAGGCGACCGCCGCCGTCCATCAGGGCGCCGGTCAGACGCTGGTGAATCGTCATCGAGAGCAATGCCGAGACGCCCGGCAGCGCGGCGGTGCGCAGCATCGGGCTGACCTCGTGGCCGAGGCCGCCGCTGGAGACGAGCACGAGCCGCTGCACGCGCTGGGGGAACTGGTAGAAGAACTGCATCGCCACGCCCCCGCCGAGCGAGTGCCCGACGATGCTCGCGCGGTCGACGCCGATCGCGGCGAGCAGGTCGCGGATGCTCGAGGCGTGCGCTCCCAGCGAGTAGTCGCCGCGCGGCGCCGCCGAGTCGCCGTGGCCGATCAGGTCGGGCGCGATCACCGTGTGCTCGCGCGCCAGGTTCAGCGCGACCGCGCGCCAGTGGCTGGAGGAGTTGAGCATCCCGTGGATCAGCACGACCGGCGGCCCCGAGCCGGCGATTCGGTAGATCACGCGGCGTCCGTGCAGCTCGATCTCCCACTCGTCGAACCGCGGCGGCGGTGGGGCGGGCACGGACACCGGACGCGGGGTCTGCCGCGGGCGCTCCTCGCGATGCTCGGGTCTGTCCGTGTGGCTTGATGTCACGGTGCTGTTCTGACGCACCCTAGACGATCTCGAGAAGCTCACGAAAGCTGCTGGCGCTCGGGCGAGCTGAGATTGCCCCTCAGCTCCAATTCGATATGAACTGTCTTCCTGACGAAACACTCGAGGTCAAAACATGAGCGTCCCCCCTGCCACAAAAACCACCACCCTGCCGCCGATCCCCGACGGCTCGATCACGCGCCTGTCACGCTGGGTGCTCGCGCACCGCCGGCTTGTGGGCGTCGTATGGCTGGTCGTGTTCGTCGCCGGCGTCGCCGGGGCGGGCAGCGTCTCGAAACGCCTGTCGTTGAACTTCTCGCTCCCCGGCCAGCCTGGCTACGAGACCGCCAAGCAGATCGCGCACACGTACGGCAACGGTGGCGAAAGCCCGTCTTCAGTGCTGGTCGTGACGGTGCCGCGGGACAAAACAGTGAGCTCCGAGCAGAGTCAGATCGCGCAGGCGTTCAGCCACGCGCGCACGGTCGATCCGCGCGCGCGGATCGTCAACTACGGCGTCACCCACGACCGGCGCTTCGTGACCGACGACGGCCGCTCGACGTTCGCGCTGCTGTTCACCCCCTTGGAGAAGAGCTTTGGCGCGCCGAAGCTGCCCGGGGAGGCCCAGCACGCGGTCGCGGCGGCGTTGCCGAGCGGCACGACGGTGCAGGTCACCGGCCTCGGCCAGCTCGCCAGCGGCGGCTCGAGCAAAGGCCCCGGCGTGTTCGTCGAGACGCTGATCGGCGCGCTCGGTGCGCTGACGGTGCTCGCGTTCGTGTTTGCCTCGATGCTCGCGTTCGTGCCGCTGCTGATCGCAGCGGTGTCGATCCTGACGACGCTGCTGGTCGTGCTCGGAGTGACCTATTTCGCGGAAGTCTCGTTCATCGTCGAGTTCCTCGTCTCGCTCGTCGGGCTCGGGGTCGCGATCGACTACTCGCTGTTGATCGTCACCCGCTGGCGCGAGGAGCGCGCGCACGGGCGCGAGAACGCCGACGCGGTGACCGCCGCGATGGCGACGGCCGGGCGCGCGGTGCTGCTCTCGGGGCTGACCGTCGCGATCGGCCTGGTCTCGCTGATCGTGCTGCCGGTGCCAGGCCTGCGCAGCGTCGGCTACGGCGGAATGCTGATCCCGCTCGTCTCCACGACCGTGGCGTTGACGCTGCTGCCGGCGCTGCTCGGCGGGATCGGCCCGCGCGTGGACTGGCCGCACATTCGCCACGAGTCCCGTGCGAGCCGCGGCTGGACGGCGTGGGCGCGGACGATCGTGCGCCATCGCGGCGTGGCCGCGGGCGTGGCGGTCGTGATCCTGGGCGTGCTGATCGTCCCCGTGTTCAGCCTCACGACCGGCGAAACGAGCGCGAGCGCGCTCGCCAAGACAGGCCCCGCGCACGAAGCCTACGCGCGGCTGCAGAACGGGGGCTCGCCGAGCGGTGTGCTGACCCCGGTCGAAGTGCTCGCGCGCTCCAGCGAGGCCGCGAGCGTGCGTGCCCGTCTGGCCACGGTGCCAGGAATCGCCACGGCGGTGATCTCGACGGCTCCGGACAGCAACCGCGACGGCACGACCGTGCTGCTCGGCATTCCCCGGGAAGAGACGGTCAACGCCAGCTCGCTGCAACCGGTGCGCGCCGCGCGCACGGCTCTGCACGGGATGCCCGGTGTGATCGGCATCGCCGGCGAGGGCGCGATCGAGCTCGATTACCAGCATGCCGTGTTCGGCAACTTCCCGCTGATGTTCGCGGTGATCGCGCTGCTCACGATCGCGCTGCTGACGCGTGCCTTCCGCTCGCTCGTGCTCGCGGTCAAGGCGGTCCTCATGAACCTGATCTCGATGGGCGCCGCGTTTGGCGTGATGACCTGGTTCTGGCAGGAGGGGCACGGATCGAACGCGCTGTTCGGGATTCCCGCTACCGGGGCGATCACGTTCTGGATTCCGCTGATGGTGTTCGCGTTCCTGTTCGGGCTGTCGATGGACTACGAGGTCTTCATCCTCGCGCGGATCCGCGAGGAGTACGACCGCACGGGCTCGACCGACGCGGCGGTGATCACGGGCCTCGGGCGCACCGGGCGTCTGGTGACGAGCGCCGCGCTGATCCTGTTCCTCGCGTTCGCCTCGCTCGCCTCCGCGCCGAACACCGACATCAAGGTGCTCGCGACCGGCCTCGGCGTCGGGATTCTGCTCGACGCGACGGTCGTGCGTGCGCTGCTGCTGCCGGCTGTGGTATCTCTGCTGGGCGACTGGAACTGGTACCTGCCACGACCGCTGGCGCGCGTGATGCGCGTGCCGACCCCGGCCCCGGGCCCGCTGCACCCGCGGCGGGCGGTGGTCGAAGGGAGTGGATCGTGAAGGGCGCCGGCGACCGGACGCGAGGGTTGCGGATCGCGATCGGTGCCCGTGGCCGGATCGAAGGGCCGCGGCTCGTGAGGAGCCCGACACCGACATGGCAACGAAGAAGGGAAGCGGATCGTGACGAGCGCCGATAGCGTGAGCACCGCCGAGAACGGCATCGAGGTCGAGGGTCTCGTCAAGGACTTCAAGGGCGGCGTGCGCGCGGTCGACGGCATCGACCTGCGGGTCGCGCCGGGCGAGATCTACGGCTTCCTTGGGCCGAACGGGGCGGGCAAGTCGACGACCGTGCTCGTGCTGACGACGCTGCTGCCGCCCACCGCCGGCAAGGCGCGCGTCGCGGGCCTCGACGTGGTCACGCAGGGGGCAGAGGTGCGCGGCGCGATCGGCGCCTCGCTGCAGGAGTCCGCGCTCGACCCGTTCCTCACGGGCACCGAGCACATGCGCCTGCAGAGCGCGCTGCACGGCCTCGGCAAGGACGAGCGCGAGGCGCGCGGCGCCGAGCTGCTCGAGCGCGTCGGGCTGACCGACGCGGCCGATCGCAAGGTCGGCGGCTACTCGGGCGGGATGAAGCGCCGCCTCGATCTCGGCCTCGCGCTCGTGCACCGCCCGCGGCTGCTGTTCCTCGACGAGCCGACGACCGGCCTCGATCCGCAGTCCCGCGCCGCGCTGTGGGACGAGGTTCGCCGGCTGGCCGACGACGGGGTGACGGTGTTCCTGACGACGCAGTACCTCGAGGAGGCCGACGTGCTCGCCGACCGCGTCGGGATCATCGACCGCGGCACGATCGTCGCCGAGGGCACGCCCAAGGCGCTGAAGGCCGAGATCGGGCGCTCGAGCGTCGAGGTCGTCCCCCAGGACCCGGGCGACCGCGAGCGGCTGAAGAGCGTCCTGCAGCGCTTCGGCGAGGAGGGGGCGTCCGGCGCCAACAGCGTCGCCGCGCAGCTGCCCGAGGGCGTGAGCGACCTCGCGGAGATCGTGCGCACGCTCGACGCGGAAAACCTGCCGATCGCCGACCTGCGCCTGCACACGCCGACGCTCGATGATGTGTTCCTGGCCAAGACCGGCCGCTCGCTGGAGGGCGCGGGTGACGAGCAGGGCGAGGAGGGTGACGGGCAGCCGGCGCCTACAGGCGCCGGTGTGGGTTCGAGCGCATGAGCTACCCGCGCGCGATCCGGTCGCCGATCCGCGCAACGCGTTGGCACGGAGGCCGCTCGATGACGGATGTAAGGGGCGAGATCTCCCAATGAGCGGTCTGCTCTCGACCCAGGTGAGCGTGCTCGCGCGGCGCTCGATGCGCAAGACGCTGCGCCAGCCGTTCCAGCTGTTCCCGATCGTGTTCTTCCCCGTGATCCTGCTCGCGGTCAACGCGAGCGGGCTGAAATCGGCGACGCTGCTGCCGGGCTTTCCGACCCACTCCTACGTGTCGTTCGCGATCGCGGTCGCGTTCCTGCAGGGAGCGATGTTCGCGCTGATCAACACGGGGACGAACCTCGCGGAGGACATCGAGAGCGGTTTCTTCAACCGGCTCGCGCTGACGCCGCTGCGGCGGGTCGCGCTGATCGCCGGCCTGCTCGTGGGGGTCGCGGCGGTCGGCGCGCTGCAGTCGACGGCCTACATCCTGATCGGCCTGCTCGCCGGCGCCCACCTCGAATCCGGCTTCGGCGGCGCGCTCGTGGTGATCGCGCTCGGCTCACTGACGACGGTCGCGTTCGGCGCGTTCGGCTGCGCGGCCGCGCTGTGGACCGGATCCGGCGAAGCGGTGCAGGGGCTGTTCCCGCTGTTCTTCGTGTTCGTGTTCCTGTCCTCGAGCAACCTGCCGCGCAACCTGCTCGGCAACGGCTGGTTTCACACGGTCGCCGACTGGAACCCGATCTCCTACCTGATCGAGGGCTTTCGCAGCCTCTACATCTACGGCTGGGACGCGACCGCGCTGTGGCGCGGCTTCGCGGTGGCGGGCGTGCTGGGAGTGATCGCGCTGCTCGCGGCCAGCTCGGCGTTGAACAAGAGGATGCAAAGAACATGAGCGCCGCGGCGAGTGGCAACTCGCGCTCGAGCGGCGTACAGCCGGGCGGCGCCGGCGCGCCCGCCCCGCGCGCCGTCAGCTTCCCGCGCACAACCCATGGCGGCCTGTGGCGTGTCGCCTGGACGATCGCGTGGCGGGGGATGCACACCTATATCCGCCGCCCCGACCTGATCTTCCCCTCGTTGATCTTCCCGCTCGTGTTCTTCGCGAGCTTCGCGGGCGGGCTGTCTGCCCTCGGAAAAGTGCCCGGGTTTACATTCCCGGCGGGGTATACGGCGTTCCAGTTCGTGTTCGTGATGTGCCAATCGGCGATGTTCTCGGGCCTGTTCACCGGCTTCACGCTGGCGTTCGACTTCGAAAGCGGCTTCGCCCGCCGGCTGATGCTGGCGGCCGAGGATCGGCGCGGGATCGCGCTCGGGTATGCGATCGTGGCGCTCTCGCGCGCGGCGATCACGCTGAGCCTGGTGACGGTCGTGGCGCTCGTCTCGGGCATGCGGATCACCGGCGACGGGGTCAACATCTTCGGTCTGTACGGCCTCGCCGCGCTGCTCGTGCTCGTCGGCTACGGCTGGGCCGGCGGAGTGGCGTTCCGCTTTCGCACGATCCAGGCCGGCCCGCTGATGCAGACGCCGGTCTTCCTGATCCTGTTCCTCGCGCCCGTGTACGTGCCGCTGCATCTGCTGAAGGGCTGGATTCACGACGTCGCGAGCATCAACCCGGCGACGGCCTTTCTCGACGCCGGGCGCGGGCTGATCTCCGGCGTGCACAACCACACCGGCCTGGCGTTCGTGTGCGCGGCGGCCCTGATCCTGCTGTTCGCCGTGTGGCTGCTGACCGGCCTGCGCACGGCCGAACGCGCGACATAACCTGGGGGCGTGGAAAGCAGGGGATCGACGGCCGCGCGCGTGAAGAGAGGGATCGCGCGCGCGAAGAGTGGGGTCCGACGCGCAGGCGTGGGTACGGGTGTCCCTGCCGCCGTCGGTCTCGCCCGCGTCCGAGCTCGCAACCTCTCCCTCGGCTTTGCGCTCGCCTTCGTCTTCCCCGCAGCCCTCGCTCTCTCCCTCGGGGGCTGCGGTTCGGGCGGCTCCTCGGATCGCGCCGGTTCCTCGAGCTCGAGCGTGCCCGCCTACGTGACGGCGCCCTTCACCCACGAGCAACAGCTCGTCGAACAGGGCGCGCACCTCGCCGTCGCCGACGGCTGCACCGCGTGCCACCTGGTCGGCCGCTCACGTAGCGTCGGACCGGACTTCGCGGGCTTTGCGGGTCATGCCGTGGCGCTCGCCGATGGGCGCAGAAAGCTCGTCGACGAACGCTTCCTGCGCGAAGGGCTCGAGCGCCCCGAACAGGCCGAGCTGAAGGGATACGACGCGGCGCCGATGCTCGCGGCGGTCAAGCGCCTGCATCTCGCCAGCGAGCCGGGCCAGGTCGCGGCGCTGGCGGCGTTCATCGAGCAGATCGGACCCGAAGAAGGCTGAGCATTGCCGCGGGGGAGGGGGGCGCGTTCGTTCGTCGACGGCCGATGGGGTGGCCGCCGGGAGATGCGGACGCCCAGCTCAGGCCGAAAGCTCGGCGCCCGCCGGCGCTGCCGCGCCGCCCGCGAGCGCCGCCGCGCGTCCCGCCACCGCGCGCCCGGTCGGCGCCCCGGCGCGAGCCCGCGCCTGACCAGAGGGGATCGAGCGCGTGCGCAGCTCGTGCGCGAACGTGTACCACTCGAGCTGCATCGTGTGGCGGGGCTTCTCGACGAAGTGGCCGAGGTGAAACGCCTCGTCGCGCGCGATCTCGGCTTCCATCTCCGCTCGCGCGGGGGGCGCCCAATCGCCGGCCAGCCAGCGCGCGGCGAGCTTTGACTGCAGCTCGGCGAAGGGGAAGATCGTGGGGATCGGCTGGCCGAGGCCGATGAACGCGAGGTCGTCGATCCCTGGCCGGAGCATCCGCTTGTAGAGCGGCAGCACGTTTCCAGGCGCGGAGATGAGCTCGGGCGAGAAGAACGGGAAGGAGACCTTGTAGCCGGTCGCGTAGATGATCGCGTCGACCGGCTCGACCGAGCCGTCGGCGAAGCGCACGCGGTCGCCGAGCAGCTCGGCGACGTCGCCCTTGGCGACCGCATCGCCGGAGCCGAGCCGCCCGAGCAGCTCGGAGGAGACGGTCGGGTGCGCGTCGAGGAAGTTGTGGTTGGGCGTGGGCAGCCCGAAGTCCTCCATCCGCCCGGAGAAGATCCTCGGCAGCACGCGGGCGAGTCGCCGCTGCAGGCCGACGGGCAGGCGGGGGTTGGTCTTGAAGACCTGATCGGAGGGCTTGCCGAAGATGTACTTCGGCACCACCCACGCGCCGGAGCGGGTCGAGAGGAAGACGGTGTCCGAGACCGTCTTGCGGCCGAGCTCGGAGACGATGTCGACGGCGGAGTTGCCGATCCCGACGACGAGCACGCGCTTGCCGTAGAGGTCGAGCGGCGTCGAGGGATCGATGTAGTCGTGGGAGTGGATCGCCGGCCCGTCGAAGGAGCCGGGGAAGTCGGGGCGGCGCGGGTCCCAGTGGTGGCCGTTGCAGACGAGCAGGGCGTCGAAGCGCTCGGTCGTGCCGTCGTCAAGCGTGATCTCCCAGCCGCCGCCTCCTCCGCGCTCGGCGCGGGCGACGCGCGTGCGAAAGCGGATCCGATCGCGCAGGGAGAACGTGTCGGCGTAGTCGCGCAGCCACTCGAAGATGTGCGTGTGGTGGGGATAGTCGGGGTAGCGGTCGGGCATCGGGAAGTCCTCGAAGGAGATCGAGGGCTTGGAGATGTCGATGTGCAGCGAGCGGTACGCCGAGGAGGTGCCGTTGGGATTTTCGAAGTACCAGTTGCCGCCGACCTCGTCGGAGACCTCGAAGCACGTGTGGGGAATACCGCGATCGCTGAGCGCCTTGCAAGCGGTCAGCCCGCTGACGCCGGCGCCGATCACGCAGACCGTGGGAAGCTCGCTCATTCCTTTGGATCCTAATGCGGGTTCCTCGTGGCTACAAGCGCCCCTGGCCGCGCTCGAGCTCGAGCAGAAGCCGCTTGCGCTCCAGGCCTCCGCCGTAGCCGGTGAGCGAGCCATCGGCGCCGATCACGCGATGGCAGGGGACGATCACCGCGATCGGGTTGCGCCCGTTGGCGGTGCCGACCGCGCGCGCGGCGCTCGGCTGGCCGACGCGCCGGGCGATCTCGCCGTAGCTGACGGTCTCGCCGTAGGGGATCCCTTCGAGCGCGCGCCAGACCGCGAGCTCGAAGGGCGCTCCCGCGGGAGCGAGGCGGACGTCGAAGGCGGTGCGCTCGCCGGCGAAGTACTCCTCGAGCTGCGCCCTGACGTCCGCGAACGGCGCCGCGGACTCCGTCCAGCCGGGGGCGATCCGCTTGGGCTTGCGGCCCTCCTGCATGTGAAGGCCGCTCAGCGTGCAGCCGTCGCCGACGAGCAGCAGCTCGCCGATTGGGCTGGTCATCGTCGTGAAGAAGATGCGCTTGGTGGGGGTGGTGGGCTTGATGGGGATGGGCGCTGTTGTGGTGGGTGTGGCGGCGGTGGGTGTGGTGGCGTTTGGCATTGACTTGATCTCCCTTGCTCACGCGGCGAGCATCTCGGCGTCGCCTGTCGGTGTCTTCGTGCTCCGTGCCTTCCGGTTCCTCGGGGTTGCGTCGGCTGACGTGGTCTCGTTCGCTGGCCCGGATGGCCTCAACGATGCCCACAGGTGCTGCAATGCGTAGGCGCGATAAGGACGCCAGCGCTCCGCGATCCGCTCAGCCGCGGCCGGCCGCCCGTCTTGCCCGAGCCCTTCGAGCGCGTGGCGGACGCCGAGGTCGCTCGGGAGGAAGGCGTCGGGATCGCGCAGAGCGCGCATCGCGATGTACTGCGCCGTCCACTCCCCGATGCCAGGCAGCTCGAGCAGCAGCCCGCGCGCCTGGACACGATCGCTGCCCGCGTCGAGCGTCAGCTCTCCGCCCGCCAAGGCGCCCGCGAGTCCGAGCAGCGCGCGCCGGCGCGCGCGTGGCATCGCCAACCGCTCCGGGTCCGCCTCGGCCAGCGTCGCCGCCGAGGGGAACACGTGGGTCACGCCGCCGAGCGGTCGCGCGAGCGGCTCGCCGTGTTCGCGCACCAGCCTGCCGGCGAGCGTCGCCGCCCCGCGCAGCGAGACCTGCTGGCCGAGGACCGCTCTGATCGCGAGCTCGTGCCCGTCGACATGGCCCGGCACGCGCCGGCCGGGCGCCTCGCGCACGAGTGCCCCGAGCAGGGGATCCTCGCCGAGCGTCTCGATCACGCTGAGCGGATCGGAGTCGAGGTCGAGCAGCGCGCGCGAGCGCTGCATCGCCGCGGCGAGGTCGCGCAGGTCTTCGAGCCAGTACCTGGCGCGCACGTGCCCGTCGTCGGCAGCGGGGCGTAGCTCGACGACGCCGCTGCCGTGGGGCAGGCGTAGGCTGCGCCGGTAGGCCCCGTCGCGCACCTCCTCGACGCCGGGCACCGCGCGCAGGCCGAGGAACGCGATCAGGCCCTCTCCGTCGAACGGGGCTCGATGGGGCAGCCGCAGCGACAGTGCGCCGCTCTCTTCCGAGCGGTCCCCTCGCCGCGCGCGCGAGCGCAACTCGCGCGGGGCAAGCGCGAACACTTCTTGCACGGTCGCATTGAATTGCCGCACGCTCTGAAAGCCGGCGGCGAACGCGACGCCCGTGATCGGCACGGTCGTCGTCTCGAGCAGGATGCGCGCGGTCTGCGCACGCTGGGCGCGCGCGAGCGCGAGCGGCCCCGCGCCGACGGTCGCGACGAGCTGGCGGTGGACATGGCGCTCGGTGTAGCCGAGGCGGCCGGCGAGCCCGCCGACGCCCTCGCGATCGACCACGCCGTCGGCGATCAGGCGCATCGCGCGCCCGACGAGATCCGCGCGCAGGTCCCAGTCCGGCGAGCCCGGCGTCGCGTCCGGGCGGCAGCGCTTGCACGCGCGGAACCCTGCCGCCTGCGCCGCCGCGGCGGTCGCGAAGAAGCGCACGTTCTCGCGTTTCGGTGTGCGCGCGGGGCAGCTCGGCCGGCAGTAGATCCCGGTCGTCTTCACGCCGCAGAAGACCCAGCCGTCAAAGCGCGGGTCTTCGGCCTCGACGGCGATCCACAGGCGCTCGGAGTCGAAGTTCATACGAGCACACTGGCACACCCGCCAGGCGGAAGCTCGCGGAAATCGGACATGGGTGTACGGTGCCGTCCGATTCCCGCCGGCGAACGGCCGAGCCCGGCGGGGCTCCTCGATGCCCGGCCTGTTCCGGCCGCTTCCCGTGGCCGTCTCGGGCTGACCGGATTCCCTCGATGCTCGACCCGTTCTGGAACCTTCTCGTGGTTGTCTCGAGTGGCGCCGGGAGGCTCTCCTCAGCAAACTGATCCTTACGTGATCGTAAGGTTGCTAGCGTGGAGGGATGGCCACTGCCTCCACCGTCTCACGCGTGCCCATAGATCCGCCCGGCAGCGACAAATACAAGTGGATCGCGCTCTCGAACGTCACGCTCGGCGTGCTGCTCGCGGTGCTCGATGGATCGATCGTGCTGATCGCGATGCCCTCGATCTTCCGCGGCATCCACCTCGATCCGCTCGTGCCGGCGAACAGCTTCTACCTGCTGTGGATGATTCTCGGCTTTCTCGTTGTGACGAGCGTCCTGATCGTCAGCCTCGGCCGGCTCGGCGACATGTACGGGAGGGTGAAGATGTACAACCTCGGCTTCCTCGTCTACACGATCGCCTCGCTGTTCTTGACGGTCGATTGGATGACCGGGCGCGCGGGCGCGCTGTACCTGATCGTCTTTCGCATCGTCCAGGGGGTCGGGGCGGCCTTCCTGCTCGCGAACTCCGCCGCGATCCTCACGGACGCGTTCCCCGCCAACCAGCGCGGGATGGCGCTCGGGATCAACAACATCGTCGGCGTCTCCGGCACCTTCATCGGACTCGTGCTCGGTGGTCTGCTCGCGCCGATCGACTGGCGGATGGTGTTCCTGATCTCTGTCCCGATCGGCCTGTTCGGGACCGTCTGGGCGTATCTGAAGCTCGAGGAGCGCAGCACGCCGAAACGCGCGCGCGTGGATTGGTGGGGCAATCTCACGTTCGCGCTCGGGCTGGTTCTGATCATGGTCTCGGTCACCTACGGCATCCGCCCCTACGGCGGTCACGCGACCGGCTGGACGAGCCCGAAGGTGCTCGCGCTGCTCGGCGCCGGCCTCGCCTCGCTGGTTGCGTTCGCGCTGATCGAGTATCGCGTGGAGGACCCAATGTTCCGCCTGCCGCTGTTCCGGATCCGCGCGTTCACGTTCGGCACGCTCTCGACGTTCCTCTCCGCGGTCGCGCGCGGCGGCCTGATGTTCATGCTGATCATCTGGCTGCAGGGAATCTGGCTGCCCCAGCACGGCTATGACTTCACGCAAACGCCGCTCTGGGCGGGGATCTACATGCTGCCGCTGATCGTCGGCATGCTCGTCGCGGGGCCGACCTCCGGCTACCTGTCAGACCGCTTCGGCGCGCGCTGGTTTGCGACCGGCGGGATGCTCGGCGCGGCGCTCAGCTTCTTCCTGATGGCGCTGCTGCCGATCGACTTTCCCTATCCGCTGTTCGCCGCGATCCTGTTCCTCAACGGCGTCTCGATGGGCATGTTCGCCTCTCCCAACCGCGCCGCGGTGATGAACAGCCTGCCGGCGAGCGACCGGGGGGCAGGCGGGGGGATGAACCAGACCTTCCAGAACTCCGCGCAGGTGCTCTCGATCGGGATCTTCTTCACGCTGATGATCTTCGGTCTCTCCTCGAGCCTGCCCGCTGCCCTGACCAGCGGACTGAAGGCCCACGGCGTCGCCGCCGCAACCGCCGCCGGCGTCGCGCACCTGCCGCCCGTCTCGATCCTGTTCGCCGCGTTCCTTGGCTACAACCCGATCCAGCACCTCGTCGGCGCGCACGCGCTGAGCGCGCTCGCGCCGGCTAACCGCGCGGCGCTCGTCGGCCACTCGTTCTTCCCGCACCTGATCTCCGCGCCGTTCCGCGCCGGCCTGCACGAGGCGTTCGCGTTCGCGATTGTCGCCTGCCTGATCGCCGCGGGCGCGTCGCTGATGCGCGGCGGCAAGTATCACGCGACCGACAGTCCTGGCGATAGCCCCGCCGAGGGACAGGCCAGACGCGGCGCAAGCAACGGAGTTGCGGACGCCGCGGCGGTCTCGGGCGACGGAGCAGCCACGCGCAACGGCGGTTGGCCGTCAGGGAGCGGAGCCGTGAACGGCGCCGGGGCGACGGTGCGTGATGGAGCGAGCAGAGTCATCATTCCAACCCCAAATCGAGAGGAACAACAGCATGCAAGTTGAGTGGTACGGCCAGTCCGCCTTCCGTCTTGCCACGGAGGAGACGACGGTGGCGATCGACCCGTTCGCGGACATGTCGGCGATGGCCGCGAGCCGCGGCATGCAGTTCGACTACCCGCCGATCGAAGACGTCACGGCGGACCTGCTGCTCGTGACCCACGAGCACATCGATCACAACGGCGTCGATGCGATCGGCGGCGATCCCGCGATCCTGCGCTCGACCGCGGGCAAGCTGGAGTCGCCGATCGGCGAGATCGTCGCGATCGCCTCCGAGCACGACGAGGCGGCCGGCACCGAACGGGGTCCGAACACGATCTTCGCGTTCGAGCTCGACGGGCTGCGCGTGGCGCATTTCGGCGATTTCGGCCAGAGCGCGCTGCGCGAGGAGCAGGCCGCCGCGATCGGATCGGTCAACCTGTTGATCCTGCCCGTCGGCGGCGGGCCGACGATCGGCGCCGACGGCGCCGCCGCGATCATCGAGCGCCTGCACCCGCGCTGGGTCGTGCCGATGCACTACCGCACGCCGCGGATCGGCTTCCTCGAGACCGAGGAGGCCTTCCTCGCGCGAATCAGCCACGTCGAGCGCCTGCCGGGGTCGAGCTTCGACACGGCGGATCTGCCGGTCGAGGATGGGCCGGTCGCGGTCGTGCCGGCGGCGCCGTAGCGGTCACCGGGCTGGAGGGAGAAGGCTCGCAGAAGGTTCGCGAGATGGCGCTGGCGATCGCTGGGGACGTAAGGAAAATTCTCTCGAAGACCGCAACTGAAGCTCTTACGAAAGGTTTATGAAGCCTGACAGTATGTCCGACGTGTCAGGCGCCATGAAGACGATCGAGGAGGACCGCGGCTCGCGCGCGCCGCGGTCAAGAGGCGTTCTCGGTGAGACCGGGGAGCGGGCACGTGCTCGCACGCTGCTCGACGTCTTCGCCGACACGGTCGCCCACCATCCCCACGGTACCGCGCTCGACGCCGCCGATGCCACCCTCACCTATGCCGGGCTTGCCCGCGAGGCCGATCGTGTCGCCTCGCATCTGCGCGCCGCGGGCGTCCGTCGCGGCGATCGCGTTGGGATCCGGCTGGCGAGCGGGAGCTCGTCGCTGTACGTCGGGATCCTCGGCGTGCTGCACGCCGGCGCGGCCTACGTTCCCGTGGACGCCGACGACCCGCCCGCCCGCGCCGAGACGATCTGGGAGAGCGCCGATGTCTGTGGCGTCCTGCAAGATGAGCTGCGGTTCGCGAGGCGCCGACCCGTCGCCGATGCAACAACAACAACAACCGCCGGCGATCGACCGCGTTCGCTCGCGACGCGC
Source organism: uncultured Solirubrobacterales bacterium (assembly GCA_963774785.1). Taxonomy (GTDB): domain Bacteria; phylum Actinomycetota; class Thermoleophilia; order Solirubrobacterales; family Solirubrobacteraceae; genus Palsa-744. The sequence continues at coordinate 1,194,288 of CAVZGH010000001.1, forward strand.
GCTCCAAGCGAAGGCGATGACGCCTGGATCATCTTCACCTCGGGTTCGACCGGCGCGCCGAAGGGCGTCGCGGTCAGCCATCGCGCCGCGGCCGCGTTCGTCGAGGCGGAGGCGCGGCTGTGGACGGTCGCGCCCGAGGACCGCGTGCTGGCGGGGCTGTCGGTCTCGTTCGACGCGAGCTGCGAGGAGATGTGGCTGGCGTGGGCGAACGGCGCCGCGCTCGTGCCGGCGCCGCGCGAGCTGATCCGCACGGGCGTCGACCTCGGTCCCTGGCTGGCCGAGCGCCGCGTGAGCGTGATCTCGACGGTCCCGACGCTCGCCGCGATGTGGAGCGAGGAGATGCTCGCGGACGTGCGCCTGTTGATCCTCGGCGGCGAGGCGTGCCCGCCGGAGCTCGCCGCCCGGCTCGTCGCCGGCGAGCGCGAGGTGTGGAACACGTATGGGCCGACCGAGGCGACCGTCGTCAGCACGGCCACGCGTCTGTGTCCCGGCACGCCCGTGACGATCGGCTGGCCGTTGCGCGGCTGGGAGGTGGCGGTTATCGATGAAACCGGCATGCCGGTCGCGCTCGGGGAGACGGGTGAGCTCGCGATCGGCGGCGTTGGGCTCGGGCGCTATCTGGACCCGCAACTGGACCGCGAGCGTTACGCGGCGCTGCCCGCGCTGGGTTGGAGGCGCGCCTACCGCAGCGGCGATCTCGTGCGCGAGACCGTGCACGGCTACGAGTTCGTCGGCCGCCGCGACCACCAGGTCAAGCTGGCCGGACGGCGCCTGGAGCTCGGCGAGGTCGAGGCGCGGCTGGCAGCCGTCAAGGGCGTGCACGCGGCAGCGGTCGCCGTGCAGAGCACCGCGGCGGCCAACAAGATCCTCGTCGGCTACGTCGTCGGCGAGGTCGATCCCGCCGATGTCCGCGCGCAGGTCGCCGAGCAGCTGCCCGACGGCCTGGAGCCACTCGTCGTCGTGCTCGACGCGCTGCCGGTCGCGGTCTCGGGCAAGGTCAACCGCAAGGCGCTGCCGTGGCCGCTTGAGGGTATCTCTGATCTTCGCTCGAACCTGACCCAGAAGCAGAGCTGGAGCTCGAATTCGAACCAGAGCCCGGGCGCGGACGCAGACGCGCCGACGCTCACCGGCACCGCGGCATGGTTGGCCGAGCGCTGGATCGAGCAGCTCGGCCCGCTGAGCATGAGTGCCGAGATCGACTTCTTCGCCTGCGGCGGCAGCTCGGTGGCGGCCGCGAAGCTCGTCTCCGCGCTGCGCGAGCGCTTTCCCGCGGTCGCCGTCGCCGACGTCTACGAGCACCGTGGCCTCGCCGCGCTCGCCGCGCGTCTGGACGAGCTCGGTGAGATCTCCGCGACCGCTGCGACCGCCGTCCCGAACCCATCGCGCCGGCTCGGCGCGATGCAGCTCGCCGGCGTGCTGGCGCTGACCGCGCTGGCCTCGACGCAGTGGGTGATCGCCGCGCTCGGCTACGGCAACATCGAATCCGACGGGCTGCCTCACGTCGGCTGGGGGTGGCTGATCGGCGCCTGGCTCGTGCTCGCCAGCCCGCTCGGCCGCGTCGGCATCGCCGCCGCCGCGCGGCGCCTGCTGCTGCCGCGGCTGCGCCCGGGCCGCTACCCCCGTGACTCGTGGCTGGCCTGCCGCGTTTGGTTTCTCGAGCGACTCGGTGAGTTCTGTCACCTCGACCGGCTCGCAGGCACCCCGGCCGCCGCTCGCTACGCCCGCATGATCGGCGCCGAGATCGGCGCCGGCGCGCGCCTGGCGAGCATGCCCAGCCTCGCCTCGCTCGTGCGGATCGGCGCCGGCGCGACGGTCGAGTCGCAGGTCGATCTGCGCGGCTGGTTCCTCGACGGACAGGAGCTCGTCGTCGGCGAGGTCACGATCGGCGCCGGCGCGAGCGTCGGAGCGCGTACCCTGCTCGGCCCCGGCGCGAGCGTCGGCGCGGGCGCGGAGATCGAGCCCGGCAGCGTCGTCTCCGGGGCGATCCCCGCCGGCGAGCACTGGGGCGGCAGCCCCGCTCGGCGGCTCGGTCGCGCGGGCGCGGACTGGCCGGAGCAGGCGCCCGCGCCCAGCCGGAACGCGCGCTTCTGGAAGCTGATGTTCGCGCTCAGCTTCACCTGGGAGGGAGTGCTCGTGCTGCTCGCGCTCGCCCCCGGGCTAGCGCTGCTCGTCCTGCTCGGCGCGCCCGCGCCGACGCTCGGCGGCTCGCTGATTGTGCTGGTCGGCGAGGCGGCCCTGCTCGCGGTGATCTCCACGGTCACGCTCGCGCTGCTGGTCGCGCTGACGCTGCGCCTGGTGTGGAGGCTCGTGCGACCAGGCTGGCATCCCGGTGACGGGGCGCTCGGCTGGGCGCTGTGGTTCTCCGGCGATCTGCAGGAGACCGCCGGCGGCGCCCTGTTCCCGCTCTACGCCTCGCTCTACACGCGCGGCTGGCTGCGCCTGATGGGCATTCGCGTCGGGCGGCGCAGCGAGATCTCGACCTCGACCGGCCTGAACCCGCTCGTCTGCTTCGGCGAGCTCAGCCACGCCACCGACGACGTCGCCTTCGTCGGCGCGAGGGCGCGCGGCGGCTGGCTGCACGTCGAGCCGATCGAGGTCGGCGACCGCACGTTCCTCGGGCCCGGGTCGATCCTGCGCGAGGGCACGCGGCTTGGCGAGGACAGCCTGCTCGGGGTGCTCACGCTCGCGCCGCGCGAACCGGCGGCTGGGACATCCTGGTTCGGCGTGCCCGCGCTTGAGCTGCCTCGTGTCTGCGAGGTCTCCGATCCCGCTCGCACGACCGAGCCGCCACGGCGGCTGATCCTCGCGCGGGGCACGATGGACGCGATCAGGATCTTCGTCCCCAACACGATCTCGCTCGCGCTCGGCCTGTTCGACCTCGTCGTGCTCGACGCGCTCGGCGGTCACCTCGGGATCCCGGCGATGATCGCGCTCTGCCCGCTGCTCGTGCTCTGGTCGGGCCTGCTGTCGGCCGCGATCGCGGTCGCGATCAAGTGGCTCGTGATCGGCCGTTACCGGTCCGGCGAGCATCCGCTGTGGTCGCTGTTCGTATGGCGCGACGAGCTGGTCAACTCCGCCCATGAGCAGCTCGCCGGCGAGTGGCTGCTGCGCCTGGCGATCGGCACGCCGCTGATGTCGCTCTATCTGCGCGCGATGGGCAGCAAGGTCGGCCGCGGCGTGTGGTGCGAAACGACGGCGATCACCGAGTTCGACGTCGTCACGCTCGAGGACGACTGCGCGGTCAACCGCGGCTCCTGCCTGATGACCCACGTCTTCCACGACCGGCTGCTGCGCATCGGGCCGGCCCGGATCGGCAAAGGCGCGACGATGGGTCCGACCTCGGCCGTGCTCCCCGATACGACGCTCGGCACGGGCGCCCGCATCGGCGGGCACTCCGTCGTGCTGCGCGGCGAGCGGCTGCCCGCCGGCACTCGCTGGCACGGCGCTCCGGTCAAAGGCGTGTGAACAACCGAGCCGGACCTCGGCCTCAGGGATCGCGGCCCCAGGGATCTCGGCCTCAGGGATCGCGGCCCCAGGGACCTTGGCCCCAGCGCCGGCTGGCGCTGGCGGTTCGGGCTGCCGACGGAGAGCGGGCTCCGCTGCTGCGGCTGCTCGACGCTCGCGCGGCCGGCGCCGCCGATGAGGCGGCCCTGCGCGAGCTCGCGCGCGCGGCGTGCGCCAACACAGGGGCACCGTTCACGTCGCGCTCCTATTGCTTCCCCTTCGCGCTCCTCGCCGCGCACGGAGCCGCGGTCGGCGTCAACATCGAGCGCGTCGAACCCTGCGACGCGACCTTCGCGGATTCGATCCGCACGCCCGCCGAGCTCTCCGCCGCGGTGGAGCCCCCGCGCGAGGATCGCGACCGCTGCTTCACCTCGCTGTGGTCGAGCAAGGAGGCGCTGTCGAAGGCGCTCGGCGACGCGCGCGCCTACGATCCACGCCGGCTCGAGGGTCCGGGCGCCTGGCCGCAGGGACGCTCCGGCCCGTGGCAGGCGACGCCGGTCGAGGTCCCAGACGGCTACGTCGCCTGGCTGTGCTGGCGCGTTCCGGACCCATGATCTTCGTCGGGCCCACGGCTTCGATCGCGTGATCTTCGTCAGTGCCTCGACTTCGGTCGCGGGATCTTCGTCAGTGCCTCGGCTTCGGTCGCGGGATCTTCGTCAGGCCCACGGCTTCGATCGCGTGATCTTCGTCGGGGTCTCGCCTTCGATCGCGGCATGCTTGGATCCCTGCTTCGCTCGATCCAGTGTTAACCCACGCGATTTCTAAAGGAGGCGTCCAGATGGCGCTTGATCAGACCAAGGTAGGGCAGGTGGTGGCGGCGCAGATGGAGGCGCTCGAAGAGGCCTACGGCGAGGACTGCGAGATCGGCGACGTCTGCACGATCGTCGAGGTGATCGGCCCGCACGGCTCCGACGTGAGGGTGCGCTCGAGCGAACTGCGCCCGCACGTCTCGATCGGCCTGCTGCGGATGGCGGAGAGCATCTTCCTCGCCAGCCTGCGCGCAGGATCGGACGGTGGTGGCGGCGGCGAGGAGGGACGGTGAATTCCCCCGCGGGAACCGACACAACTTTCTACTTCGACCTCGGCTCTCCGTTCGCGTATCTGACGGCGGAGCGGATCGGCGAGGTGCTCGGCGAGGACGTTCTGTGGCAGCCGGTGTCGTTGGGCGCGCTGTTCAAGCTCGCCGGGCGCTCGTCGTGGTCGCTCGGCGATCCCGAGCGCCGCCGCGCGGGCATCGCCGAGGTGCAGCGCCGCGCCGAGTCGTACGGGTTGCCTGCCCCGCATTGGCCCGAGCCGTGGCCGAGCAACTACCTGTTCGCGATGCGCGCCTGCACCTTTGCCTTCCAGCGGGGACGTGGCCAAGAGCTCACGCTCGCCGCCTTCCGTGCGGCCTTCCAGCACGGCCGCGACCTCGGTGAGCCCGAGCACGTCCTCGCGGTCTGCTCCGATCTCGGGCTCGATTCGAGCGAAGTGCAAGAAGCGACCGGCGAGCCCGCGGTCAAGGACGCGCTGCGCGCGGCTACGCGAGACGCCTATGAGCGCGGCGTCTTCGGCGTGCCGACGGTCGCCGTCGGCGGCGAGCTGTTCTGGGGCGACGACCGCCTCGACGAGGCCGCCGCGGCCCTCTGAGCACGCGAGGGTCCCGCCGGCTTCTGATCGCCGTGGCCTCCTCCGAGGCTCGCCGGATCTGCGTGCTGGAGAAACACGTCCACGCAAACTACGGGATTCGGACTTCGCTACGAGGGCGCGCCGTCTTCGTTCAGGACACCCTCGCCGGCAGCTCGCTCGCGGGTCGCTCCGTCGCGAGCGTCCCCGGCTCGATGTCGCCGCGCATGCGCAGTCCGAGGATCGGGAAGACGAGCGTCGAGAGCACGGCGGCGCCGACGAGCGCGGCGGCCGTCGCGGCGCGCATGTGCCCCAATTCGACGGCGAGCGTCGTGATCGCAAGTACGAGCGGCAGCTGCGTGGAGCTCATGAACGCGAGCGCCGCGCGTTCGCGGGCGTCGAGCACGCCGCGGTAGAGCAGCAGCGCGGGGGTGCCGCGGACGATCAGGAAGAGCAGGAAGAAGACGAGCATCTTGAGGACCCCGGAAACGCTCGCGAATAGGGCATTGACGTCGAGCTTCATTCCGGAGACGACGAAGAAGAACGGCACGAAGACCCCGAACGCGACCGCGTTGAGCTTCGAGTCGAACGCCGGGATCTCGCGCGTTTTCAGCACCTGGCGGGTAATCAGGCCGGCCGCGAAGCCGCCGAGCAAGAGGTCGAGCCCCAATTCTGAGGCGAGCAGCGCGAGCGCGAACACGAGCACGACGATCCAGCGCACGGCCAGCTGCGAGCTGTTCTCCAGCGTACGCTCGAAGACCGGCAGCGTGCGCTCGGAGAAGCGCACCGCGAGCACGGCGACGAGCACCGCGAGGACGATGAACGAGACGAGGATCACCGCGTTGTGGGCAGGGCTCTCGGCCGATAGGACCAGCGTCAGCAGCAGGATCGGGCCGAGCTCGCCGACCGCGCCTGCGGCGAGCAGGTAGGTGCCGAAGCGGGTGCGCAGCTCGCCGCTGTCGGAGAGGATCGGAATCAGCGTGCCGATCGCCGTCGTGGCCAGCGCCGAGCCGGTGTAGAGCAGCGACAGCACGATCCCCGCCTGCGCGAGCGCGCCGCCGATCGCGTAGGCGAGCGTGAGCGAGAGCGCCCAGCCGAGCAACGCCAAGCGCAGTGGCTGACCGACGATCCGGTGCACGTCGATCTCATAGCCGGCGAAGAAGAACAGCATGCCGAGGCCGAGGTCGGAGAAGAACGAGACGAACTGGTCGGGATGCAATCCGAGCAGCTCGGGCCCCAAGACGACCCCGAGCAGCAGCTCGATCACGACCACCGGCAGGACGATCCCGCGCCCGCCCGCGAGCGCCGCGAGCGTGCCGGCGAGCGCCGCCGCGGCGATGATCGCGAGGAACATGCCGGGGTCTATGGCGACGACGGCGAGCACGGTCACGGGCAGTTTCCTCAGCTTCCTTCGCCCGTCACAGCCTCCAGCAGCTCCCGCGCCAGATATCTGCGCTGACCCCGGGGGCCGGGATTGCCCTGCGTGAGCACGCCGACATCTCGAGTTGGCGAAGGAGCTTCAGGGCTGTGGGGCGCGTAGCGCCAAGACCGACCTCGACGGCCTGTGAGGAGATGATCGGCGCTTCGCATACGAGGTTGACCAGCGTCATCGCCTTGTTAGATGTGATCACGGAGGCGGCCCAAATCCCGTTGATCGAGCAGCGCAGGCGGACAATACCTATCCGGGAGAGACCCCGCACGCTATCCTGGATGGATGGCCACACAGGCGGATCGCGCAGCCGAGCGTCGAGTTGCGAAACTCGAGGATGTCGAGCGGCAGCTCAAAGAAGGCTCGCTGACGATCCGCAAGATGACGGCCGCGGAGCGCAAGCGCTATCCGCCGCGGCCGGTGAAGCCGCGCAAGACCGGCCGCAGATAACACGTCGCTGAGCTGGCGCTGAGCTCGTTCTCGGCGCTGCAGCTCGTCTCGGCTTGCTCGTGATCGGTTTGGGCCGGCTCGGTTCTCTCGGTTGGTTGGGCGGCCTCCGATTTTCGCGATCGCATATCTTGCAGACCGCGATGGCCTCATCTGACCTGCTGAGCAAGATCTGTGACGAGCTCGACGCGCGCCTGCGCGAGCTGCGGCCGCTCGTGGACGAGTACGAAAGCCTGCTCGTCGCCGCCGCCGCGCTCGAGCTCGATCAGAGCACCGGGCCCGGATCGAGCACCGGGCCGGGATCGAGTCCCGGGCCGTGGTCGAGGCCCCGCGAGGCGCCGAGCCCCCGTGGGGCATCCGGCTCCCGTCAAGCATCGAAGCCAACCCCGCGTCGCCCCGTCCGCAACGCCACCGCAGCGCCCAAGCGTGCCCAGCGCGGCGCGGCCGCGGTGGCGATCCTCGCGGCGCTCGAGCACGGCTCGCACACGGTTTCCGAGCTCGCGGTCGTGACGGCGATGAGCGGCGCGATCATCAACAACAACCTGCGCCGGTTGCAGCAGGCCGGGACGATCACGCGCACCAAGCGCGCGGGCGACGGCAAGGCCGCCTACGCGCTGGCCGCAACGCTGGCCTGATCGACCGCGTTGGTCGGTCGGTCCAGAGCCTCCCGCGAGCTCTGCTCGCCTCACGGGCCTGGTTCGCCTCACGGGCCTGGTTCGCCTCACGGGCCTGGTTCGCCTCACGGGCCTGGTTCGCCTCACGGGCCCGGCTGCTCGCTCGTCCAGCCTGTCCCGGTCTATCTTCGGCCTACTCTAGAACCCTCCGCCGAGCATGTCCCGCCGCAGGCGGTTGACGCGCCGCAGTTCCTGGACGTCCTCGTCGTAGCCGCCGAGCGCTCCTGACGAATCCTCGCCGAGCAGCTCCGGCGTGAGGCGGTGGCGGACGAGCTCGCCGGCGACCTGGTCGACGCGCTGCGCGCCGGCGCCCGGCCGCGAGCTGACGACGCGCTCCAGGCAGTGTCCGCGGAACAGCAGCCCGACGCCGTCGTCGACGGCCCAGCCGCCGGGGAGGGTGCCGTCGCGCACGCTTGCCAGCCACACGGGCAGGCGCTCGGGCTCGCCGTCGGCGTGGACGGTCAGCGAGCCCTCGAGCAGGCCCAGCCCGGCCATCGGCGCGGGTGGGCCGCTAGAGCGGGTGATCCCGCCTTCGAACCAGCACATCGCGCCGGCGCTGAGGCCGGCGAGCACGATGCCCGCGCGCCACGCCTGCTCCAGCAGTTTGTCGAGCCCATGGGCGCGCCAGATCGCGAGCAGGTTGCGCATCGAGCCGCCGCCGACGTAGACGATGTCCTGTTCGAGCACGATCTCCGCGAGCGGGCGCCTGAGATCGCCGAGGCGGAACAGGGAGAGGTGCTCGGGGATGCAGAGGCGGTCGCCGAAGCGCGCGTGGAAGGCGTTGATCTGCGCCGTCGTGTCGCCGGAGGCCGTCGGCAGGAACAGGATCCGGGGCTCTTTCGCGGATGCGAGCGAAAGCACGTAGTCATCGAGCAGCGGGTTGCCGGGCTCCATCGTGAAGCCACCGCCGCCGAGCGCGAGCAGCAGGGGAGCGTTCACGCTGCCACGATCGCCGTCGCGGGCGGGAGCCGCCGGCGGGCCTTGGCGGAGCTTGCCCTTGGGGCGCCTGTCTTCATCATCTTGCCCTTGGCGGAACTGCTCGAGGAGACGCTGGCATCGGTGGTCCCAAGGTAGACGGTCTCGAGCGGCGTTTCCAGGACGCCGTCGGCAGCCGGCTCGACGCGGTAGGCGCGCCCGTCGGGGCGCGAGCTGACGACGCGCTCCAGGCGCGTGCGGCGGAAGTGCAGCGCGACGCCGTCCTCGGCGGCGTAGCCGGGGCGCATCCCGTCGCCGACGAAGCGGTGGTACTCCGCGCGCCGCGCGGGCTCGGCGTCGTAGTGGACGCAGTTGGAGTAGGGCAGCAGGCCGAGGCCGCGGACGCGCCGGGGCGCGCCGTGGAAGGCGCTGAGCGACTCCGCGAACCAGCACAGCGAGCCGGCGGAGGGGCCGCACAGCACGATGCCTTTGCGCCAGGCCTGGCGCAGCACGCTGTCGAGGCCGTGCGCGCGCCACGCGCCGAGCATGCTGACGACGTTGCCACCGCCGACGTAGATCAGATCCTGGGAGAGCAGGTGGGTCGCGAGGTCGTCCTCGACCCCGCCCGTGCCCTGGTCGCGGCGAAACAGCGACACGTGGCTGGCCTCGCAGCTGGGCGAGAAGCGCCGGTAGAAGCGCACGACGTAGTGGTCGGCGTCACCGGAGGCGGTCGGCAGGAAGCATACGCGCGGGCGGCCGGACCGGGAGACACTCGCTTCGCTCGCATCCCCGAACCGGCCAGCCCCTGTGAGCGAGAGCACATAGTCGTCGAGCAGCGGGTTGCCCTGCTCCATCGAGAAACCGCCGCCGCCAAGGGCGACGATCTGGGGAACGCGGGGAACGCGGGGTCGCATCGCTCTCCTCACCTCGGGCTGGGGTCGGGTACCGACGGTACCGCTGTAGCTTCGCCAGATCCGGATTCCCGAGGTATGGACTCCCGTTGAAGATTGGCCACCAGAGCCCTGGACAGGCGACCATAAGGTCTGATCAGCGTCCTTATCCATCTTTACCTTCCTCACACGCTGCTCCTACCTGATGACGCGACAATTAAGCCATGAAGATCCTCGTCGTCAACGATGACCGCGCGGTGCGCGACGCGCTGCGGCGCGCGCTGACGCTCGGTGGGTATGAGGTGCAGGTCGCCGAGGACGGCGAGCAGGCGCTCGACCAGGTCGTGCAGGCTGTCCCGGACGCGGTCGTGCTCGACGTGGGGTTGCCGGGGATCGACGGTCTCGAGGTCTGTCGCCGGCTGCGGCGGCTGGGCAACCGCGTGCCGATCCTGATCCTGACCGCGCGCGACGCCGTCGCCGACCGGATCGACGGTCTCGACGTGGGTGCGGATGACTACATGGTCAAGCCGTTCGACGTCGGCGAGCTGAAGGCGCGGCTGCGCGCGCTCTTGCGTCGCTCCGATCCGGAAGCATGGGCGGGCTCGACCAGTTCCCTGACGTTCGCCGAGCTGCGGCTGGACAGCTCGCGCCACGGTGCGGACGTGCAGGGCCAGTTCGTGGAGTTGACACGGATGGAGTACCAGTTGCTGGAGCTGCTGATGCTCAACCCAAAGCAGGTGCTCTCGCACACCCTGATCTACGACCGCGTGTGGGGCTATGACTTCGGGCCGGCCTCGAACGCGCTGCGCGTCTACGTCGGGTATCTGCGCCGCAAGCTGGAGGGGGCGGGCGCGCGCCAGCTGATCCACACCGTGCGCGGGGTCGGCTACGTGTTGCGCGAGCCGTGAGCCTGCGCGCGCGGATCGCGGCGGCGGCCGGCCTCGCGGTCGGGCTGGCGGTGCTCGCGGCCGCCGTCGGCGTGTATCTGGCGGTGCGCTCGGATCTGCAGGGGGAGATCGATCAGGGGCTGCGCCAGCGCGCGCAGGCGTTTGTCGGGCCGGCCGGCGCGGGGCCTGCCTCTGTACCTCCTTTGGGTCAGCCTCAGGGTGGATTCCCCACGCATGTCCAGCCAGCGCCGTTCGGCGCGGCATCGGGCTACGTGCAGTTCATCGCGCCGAACGGCGCCGTCGAGGTGCCCGCCGGGCAGGGGAGCTCGCCGCGGATCGCGGTCAGTGCGAGCGACCGAGCGATCGCCGCAAGCGGCGCCGGCAGCGCGCTGAGCGATCGGACCGTGAAGGGGACGCAGTTGCGCGTGCTGACGATCGGCACGGGGGCGAACGGCGCGGTGCTGATCGCAAGGCCGCTGAGCGAAATGAACAAAGAGCTGAGCCGGATCCTGCTGCTGCTCGTGATCGTCGGCGTCGCCGGGATCGCGCTCGCGGCGATCCTCGGCGCGCTCGTCGCGCGCGTCGCGCTCGCGCCGATCGCGCGCTTCACCAAACGCACGGAGGCGCTCACGGGCAACCTCGATCTGTCGAGGCGTCTCGACGTCGAGGGCCGCGACGAGCTCGCGCGGTTGGCGGGCAGCTTCAACACGACGCTCGACGCGCTCGAGCGCTCGGTCGAGGCGCAGCGGCAGTTGATCGCCGACGCCGGGCACGAGCTGCGCACGCCGATCGCCTCGCTGCGGGCGAACATCCAGGTCCTCGGCGAAGCCGAGCGTTTGCCGGCGGCCGAGCGGGAGAGTCTGCGGGGCGACATCGTCAGCGAGCTCGACGAGCTGACGGCGCTCGTCAGCGACGTGGTCGAGCTCGCGCGCGGCGCGGGCAGGGGAGACGCGGAGGCGGAGGACGTGCGCCTCGACGAGGTCGTGCGGGGCGCGGTGCAGCGCACGCGCCGCCGCGGCGATCTGCGCTTCGAGCTGGAGATCGAGCCGACGCTCGTGCGTGGGCAGGGCGAGCGGATCGTGCGCGCGATCTCGAACCTGCTCGAGAACGCCCACAAGTGGAGCCCGGAGGGGGGCCTCGTCGAGATCGGCCTGCACGACGGCGTGCTGAGCGTCCGCGACCACGGCCCCGGCTTCGAGAAGGCGGACCTGCCGTTCGTGTTCGACCGCTTCTACCGCGCCGACCGCGCGCGCAAGCTTCCGGGCTCCGGCCTCGGCCTCGCGATCGTGCGCCAGGCCGCGGAGGCCTGCGGGGGGTACGCCGAGGCGGCGAACGCGCCGGGCGGCGGCGCGCTGCTGCGGGTCAGCTTCGGCGCGCCCGTCGAGTTCTCGGAGGCGGCAGACCGGGGGGCGACAGTCCGCTGAAAGCGCACCTGCATTGCCGATGGGCTGGAACGTGCCGATGGGCTGGAACGACTAACCAAGGTGCCATATAACGGCACTAAATGGTGCTATGTTATGGCAACATCTGGTGCTATAATACTGCACCGTGAGCAGCCCGTTCATCTACGAGGATCCGCTCGAACCGCCCGACGTGCTCGCCGACCGAACGGACGAGCTCGCCCTGCTGCGTGATCGCATCGGCGAGACTCGCAACAGCCGTCTCGAGGGGCCACGTCGATACGGCAAGACGTCTTTGCTCAAGGCTGCGCTTGCGGTGGCCGACAGGGACGGATTTGTGCCGATCTACGTGAACTTCCTGGGCGTGCTGAGCGCCGCCGACGTCGCCGAGCGCATCGAGCGGGCCTACCGCGAGCAGCTCGATGGACAGCTCAAGCGCTGGTTTGCCGGCGTCGTCTCGACACTCCGGCCGCGCGTGCGCGCGGCGCCCGCCGGCGTTGGCGTCGAGGTGGCGCCCGAGATCTCGATGCCAGATCTGCTGGACCGGCTCGCGTTGCCGCGCCGGCTGCAGCAACGGCAGGGTCGTCAGTGCGCGATCGCGTTCGATGAGTTCCAGGACGTCGTCCGGGTTGGGGACGCGCTGGCTGGGACGATCCGATCTGAGCTCGAGCAGCAGGGCAACGCCGCTGCCTATGTCTTCTCTGGATCTCACCCGGGCTTGATGCGCGACCTGTTTTCAGACCGTCGCCATGCGTTCTTCGCCCAGGCCAAGCCCATAGATCTCCCACGGCTCGGGGCGGAGGATCTGGCCGAGTACATCGGATCTCGCTTTGAAGGCGGCAACCGCGACCCGGGCGAGGCGCTCGAGCTGTTGCTGGCCAGGGCGGATGGACATCCGCAGCGCGCGATGTTGCTCGCACACCATCTCTATGAGCACACGAGATCCGGGGCGAGCGCCACCAGCGATCAGTGGAGCAAGGCGTTCACAGCGGCTGCGCGTGACGCGGACCCGGAGGTGCAGGCGGCGTGGGACTCCTGGAACAACAGCGAGCGACGGCTGATGGCTGTCATCTCAGGGCGATCGACGCCGCTGCAAGGCCGAGTCGCGCGCGAACGCTACGGGGTCAGCAAGACAGGCAGCAACCACGGCACGGTCGAGCGCCTCGCCCGCGAGGGCCACGTCGTCGTCGACGAGACGACCGCGACCGGCTGGCGCGTCGTCGACCCGCTGCTCGAGCTGTGGCTGGCCAGCGGCCGCGGCTGGCCGGCGCCGATCTAGGTCGAAGCGTTTGTCATCGCTTGGATTGGCCAGTCAGCCAGGGCTTTCCTCACACTACCGCTGACTAATCGCCCCGCGCCGGTTCCACCTGGACACCATCGGTTGCATGGTGTAAGCTGCGATTTCCAAGATCGATGCAGGACATGGGCAGGCACCGTCTAAAGTAGACGCAGGTTCGCAGGATTCGTTCAGTGGGAACTACGGATAAGAACTTTTGAAAAGGCAGCTAACGTAGGCGCAACTTCGAGAAGCATGGGGAGTCAAAGACCGGAGTATCCAAGCCCCGGTCCGATAGGGAGGTCTGCATGAGGTCCAAGGTCCGCTTTCGATTCGCTCTTCTCGCGCCCGTTGTCGGCGCGATCCTCGCGCTCGTCGCCGTCACGGCGCCCGCGGCGCAGGCCTCTTTTGGGGTGGCGAGCCTCTTTGCCTCAAACTGTCAGGAAGGGGCTGAATGTACCGCTGCAAGTACCGAAGCGAATCATGCGGAAATCTTCACGCAGGCGGCAGGTCATCCACCCCAAGGGGTCACGGACTTCACGATCAAAACGATCGAAATTGAAAAAGGGGTGTTTGCCCCCGAAGGCAATGTCGAGGACATTCGCACCGACGTTGGCCCTGGTGAGTCCACCAATCCCGAGTCGGTCGGTAAGTGCTCGGTGGCGGACTTTACATCCACGGAAGTCGAACCGGCAAAACATCTATTCCTGGCTCCGAAATGCGAAGAAGCTGGCCCGGGGAGTACCGTTATTGGCAAGAATGAAGTTATCACCGTACTGGAATTCCCTGAAAAATCAGGAAAATTTGTAGACGCGCCGCTAGCGGGGAAGCTTTACAATCTCGTACAGCCGAATGGTATGTCTGCCTACTTCGGAGTGGCACTCGAAATTCCCGCCTTAGTCACGAAAGGAACGCCACTCGAAGGAATCCCCGTCTTTGTACACACCTTTCTCGAAGGCCACATCGAATGGGGCAAGGAACCGCAGGGAACCAACCAGGGCGACTATCACGACATCTACGAAATCAAGAACATCACCCCTGGACTCATACGGTCGCGCATCAACTTCAAAGGCAACATTGGCACCGGAGGGTTCCTGACGCTCCCAAGCAGCTGTACGGGCACCGGAGCTCAGACGACGACGACGCTGCACCTCGAATCCTATGAAGGCGAATCCGCCGAATCCAAATTCAAGGGTCCCCTGGGCACTGAAGGCTGCAAAGGCGAATCCGGCCTCTTGATCCCTCCCTTCAACCCCACATTCGGCCTGACACCGGGGGCAGCGGAAACCCAATCGGATCAACCCGACGGGATCACCGCCGAACTGACGGTTCCCCACTTCGAAAGCCATACCGAACCCGATTCCTCGCAGCTCAGAACGGCCAGCGTCACCCTGCCCGAAGGCATGACCCTGAACCCGTCGGCCGCCAGCGGCCTGCAGGCTTGCACGCCCACCCAAATCGGGATCAAAACCAAGAATGCCATCGCGTGTCCGGGAGCGTCAAAGATCGGCGAAGTGACGTTGACCGTTCCTGATCTGCCGGCATCTGAACCATTGACAGGGAGCGTCTATCTAGGTGGCGGACCCGAACCGATCTCGGGCGGCGTCAACCCAAACGCGCCGGAATACACGATCTACATCGACGCGGCATCGGCTAGATACGGAGTGGATGTGCGCCTCGAAGGGAAGGTGACGCCCAACCCGACGACGGGGCAGGTCACCACCACCTTCTCCGAAAACCCCGAACAGCCGTTCAGCAACATCAAATTGAAGTTCAACGGAGGCTCGCTCGCGCCGATCGCCAACCCGCTCACGTGCGGCACGGCGACCGCGACCACGAGCCTCGTGCCGTACATCGGTTCGTTCGCGACCGCGACGCCCTCCAGTTCCTTCACGGTCGACAGCAACGGATCCGGCGGCTCGTGCCCATCGCCGCTGCCGTTCTCGTTGACGCAGGCCACCGCCAACCAGGCTCCGGGCAACGCGGGCGCGAAAACGTCCTACACGCTCAACATCTCCCGGCCCGGCGGCCAGCAGTACCTGTCGCAGATCCAGACGACGCTGCCCGCCGGGCTCGTCGGGCTGATCCCGGCCGTGACGCAGTGCGGCGAAACGGAAGCCAACGCGGGCAGCTGCTCCGGCGCCAGCGAAATCGGCGCGGTCAGCGTGCTGGCCGGGGCCGGTCCGACGCCCTATAGGTTCAACGGGCACCTCTATCTCACCGGGCCCTACAACGGCGCTCCGTTCGGGCTGTCGGTCGTGGTGCCGGCGACGGCGGGGCCGTTCAGCCTCGGCAACGTCACCACCCGCGGGACGCTCACCGTCAATCCGTACACGGCGCGCGTGACGGCCACGGCGACGGTGCCCACGATCTACAAGGGCATTCCCCTGCGCCTGCAGCAGGTCTCGGTCAACATCAACAAACAGGGCTTCCTCCAGAGCCCGACCAACTGCGGCGTGCTGGCGACCGAATCGGTATTGAGCGGGACGCTCGCCCCCAATTTGGTCGCCGGCGCCACGCAAAATCTGTTGACCCCCTTCCAGGTCAACGCCTGCGGGGCACTCGCGTTCAAGCCTTCGTTCAAGGCCAAAACGAGCGCGAAGACCTCGAAAGCCAACGGGGCGAGCCTCGAAACGACGCTCAACATCGGGGCTGGGCAGACGAACTACAAATCGGTCATGGTGCAACTGCCCAAGCAGCTGCCGTCGCGGTTGACGACGTTGCAGAAAGCGTGCCCGGAATCGGTGTTCGCGTCCAATCCCTACAAATGCCCGAGCGGCTCGTTCGTCGGCGGCGCGCGGGCGAACACGCCGACGCTGCCGGGCAAACTGCAGGGGCCGGCGATCCTCGTCTCCCACGCGGGGCTCGCGTTCCCGGATCTCGACCTGGTGATGGAAGCCAACGGCGTGCGGGTGATCGTGGTCGGCAACACGAAGATCAGCAAGGGCATCACGACGACGACGTTCGCCTCGACGCCCGACGTGCCGGTCTCGAGCATCACCGTCAACCTCCCGATCGGCGGGCACTCCGCGCTGACGGCAAACGGCAACCTCTGCATCAATCCCCTCACGATGCCGACGACGCTGATCGGCCAGAACGGGTTCAAAGTCACGCAAAAGACGAAGCTCACGGTCGCCAATTGCCCCGTGCGGATCGCCGGCAAGAAGGTAGTTGGAAACACGGCGTACATAACCGTGCAGACCTACTCGCCGGGGCGCATCAGCGGCAGCGGGTCGAGCCTCAAAACGGTCTACCGCCATCTCGGCAAGGCCGAGAAAACGGCGACGCTCAAGGTCCCGCTCTCGAACGCGGGCCTGCGCCGGGGCCGTCCCTTCAGGGTCAAGCTGCGGGTCGGCTTCGTCCCCAAGACCAAGAGCATCGGAAACTCCGCTTCGACGACCACGGTCGTCTTCGGGTAGCGCATTTGTATTGTCTTTGTTGCCGGGGTGGTAGTGCATTTGTATTGTCTTTGTCGCGATTGATGATTAGAAGCTGAAGCAGCGGGTACCTCTCCTCTGAGGTCCATTTCTGAACCCCATTTGGTTCGGGTTTTTGAGGAGAGGTGAGGTGAGGATGAGGCACGCTGCCGCTCGTTTCGCAATGGCGCTCGGTGCGCTGGTCAGCGTCGCCATGTTCGCGACGATGCTTATCCCTACCGCTCAGGCCGCCGGATTCGGCGTCGCCAAATTCGAAGCCGGGACCTGCAACGGCAGCGAAGCTCAGGTCAAAGAATGCGAATATACGAGCCCGCACAGCGCGTTCTACACACAGGCAGCGGGACATCCGCCCTGGGGGCTGACTGGCGTTGAACTCGCGCACGAAAACTCAGGTACCAAGGTCCCTGAAGGGGCGCCGCTAAAGCGTCTCCGTGTCGATGTCCCACCCGGCCTTGCCGCCGACCCGCAGACGCTCCAAACCTGCACGAGGAAACAGTTCAACGAAAACCCCAAGCTCTGTCCGAAAGGCAGCGAAGCGGGCTTCGTCGAATTGGAAGCGGTCGTCAAAGTGCTTGGCGTCCCAGTCCTCGCTCCGCCGCTGACCGGCACGGTCTACAACCTCGATCAGGAACCAGGCTTGCCGCTGCTGTTCGGCATCGCCGTCGAAGGCGCTTCCCCGATCGTCTCAGCGGTCCATCTGATCCTGGAAGGCCACGTCAGCTATGCCAAAGAAGCTGCCCTCGTCGCGCGCGGGATACCATCTGGGGACTTTCACGAGTGGTTTGAAATAAACAACATCCCACCAGAAGTGGAAGTTCTTGGAGGGCTCAAATCTCCGCTGAAGACATTGAAGTCGAAGCTCTTCTTCAACGGTCACGCTGGAAACGGCAACTTCCTCACCCTGCCGAGCGTCTGCGGCCCGCCTTCGCTGTCGACCTCCTACGTCGAAGTCGAATCCGACAGCGGTGAAATCGCCAGCACCCCCACAGTGCCTCCGGTCGGGATCGAAGGGTGCGGGAAAGAAGTCCCGTTCAAGCCGATCACCGAAGTAAAGCCGCAGAACCCGCTGTACGACCAGCCCGACGGCGCCGTCACCGAAGTTACGGTTCCGCAGCACGAAGGCGCCGGCGAAATCAACACCGCGGACATCTCCGAAGCGCACGCGAGCTTCCCCGAAGGGTTGACGCTGAACCCCTCCGCCGCGAACGGCCTCGAAGCGTGCGCGCCGGCCGCGATCCACTTCGAAAGCGAGGCACGAGCAGAATGCCCGGCCGGCTCGCAGATCGGCAAAGTCAAGATCGAAACCGACCTCCCGCCCGGCTCGCTCACCGGCAACCTCTACCTCGGAGCCCCCAACGGCGTGCCGATAGCCGGGCCCCCGTACACGGTCTATGTGGTCGCCGAAAGCGTCTACGGCGTCGCGGTCAAGGTCGAAGGCACGGTCCAGCCCGACCCGTCCACGGGCAGGCTGACGGCCTACTTCAAGAACACCGCCCAGCACCCGTTCAACCTGCCGCAGCTCCCGTTCAGCAGCGTCGTCCTCGAATTGAACCCCGGTCCCCGCGCGCCGCTTGCGAACCCGTTGGGCTGCGGTGAAGCCAACACGGAATCCAACTTCATCGCCTACTCCAGCGCGGACGTCCTCAAACAGTTCACGCCGTCTTTCCCCTTCCCCACGACGGGCTGTCCCTCCCCGATCCCCTTCGTCCTAGCCCAGGCCACCCAGAGCACCAGCACCACCGCCGGCGCCTACAGCCCCTACACGTTCAACCTCTCCCGCGCCGACGGCCAGCAGTACCTCTCCCAGATCTCCACCACGCTCCCCCCGGGCCTGCTCGGGGCGATCCCCTCTGTGACTCTCTGCAACGAACCCCAGGCGGCGGCGGGCACGTGCGGGGAAGGCGCGAAGATCGGCACCGCCACCGTCACCGCGGGCGCCGGTTCAGAACCGTATCAGCTGACGGGGACGGTATACCTCACCGGCCCCTACGACGGCGCTCCCTACGGGCTCTCGATCCCCGTTCCGGTCCTCGCCGGACCCTTCAACCTCGGCACCGTCCTCGCGCGCGCGTCTATAAGAGTCGACCCCCACAGCGCCCGTGTGATCGTCTCCACGCCTGCCCCGGGGACCCCCGGTGCGCTGCCCACGATCGTGGGAGGGGTGCCGGTTCGTCTAAGGACGCTCAAAGTCGAAGTCAGCCGACCCTCATTCATCTTCAATCCCACCAACTGTTCTGCCCTCGCAACCGAATCCACGCTCACCTCCACATTCAACGCGACCCAATCCCTCTCGACCCCGTTCCAGGTCTCGGGCTGCTCGGCGCTCCCATTCAAACCCGTGTTCAAGGTCTCGACGAGCGCGCGGACCTCGAAAAAGAACGGCGCCAGCCTTGTGGTCAGCCTCACCCAGCCCGCGCACCAGGCGAACATCAAATCGGTCTACGTCTCCCTGCCCAAGCAGCTGCCCTCGCGCCTGACCACGCTCCAGAAAGCCTGCCCGGAAGGAACCTTCGCGGCGAACCCCGTCAACTGCCGCAAGCTCGGCTCCGAAGTCGGCTCCGCCGTCGTCACGACGCCGGTGCTGCCCGGCCCACCTCCCGGCAGGGACGGCAATCTCATTGGCTCGGCCTACCTCGTCTCGCACGGCGGCGCTGCCTTCCCCGACCTCGACATCGTGCTCGAAGGCGACGGCGTCACCGTGATCCTCACCGGCAACACGAACATCAAAGGCGGGATCACGAGCTCGACGTTCGCGGCGATCCCCGACGTGCCCGTCTCGAGCTTCGTGCTGACGCTCCCCGTCGGCGAACACTCGGCGCTGACCGCCGACGGCAACCTCTGCTCGCGGGCGCTGACCGTGCCGACGACGATCGCCGCGCAGAGCGGCGCGCAGCTCGTGCAGAAAACGCGGCTGTCCGTGACCAGCTGCCCCGTGCAGATCCTCTCCCACCGGGTCGTCGGCCACAGGCTCGTCGTCAGGGTCAAGACGTTCGCGCCCGGCCGCGTCAGCGTCAAGGGCAGATACCTGAAGACGCTCTACCGGCGCTTCGCGAAGGCCACGACGACGACGATCAGGGTCCCGCTCTCGCGCCGAGGTCTCGCCGCGCTCGCCCGCCATCGCAAGTTGAGGATCAGGGTGCGCGTTGGTTTTGTGCCGAAAGCCAGGAGCGAATCGGTCTCCGCGGCCTCGCTCGGAGTAAAGATTAAGTAGCGAATCGCGCCGATCGGCCCAACCGGTGGGCGGATGCCCTAGATTGAAGAGATGGACGTGGCTGGAACGGGTACGGATACCTCACAGCCGCCGCTCGGCGACACACCCGAGCAGGCGGCGCTTCGCGAAGGCGACGGCTACCCCGTCCCGCGAGCGGACGGCGATCCGCTGCTGGCGGGCGTGCGGCGCCTGACGCTGCTCGCCGACCACGCTGAGGACGCGGAGACGATCTTCCGCACGCTCGCGCGCGAGCTGCTCAGCACCCCCGGCGCCGACGAGATCCACGTCTACCACCTCGCCCTCCCCGCCGCCGGCGCCCCCACCGGCCAGGGGCGCGAGCAGACCGTCATCTACCTGTTCGAGGGCGAAGGGCGGCTCAGCTACCTCACACCGCTGGCCGAGCGCCCCCCCGGTGTGGACTGGGTCGCGAGCACCGGCCGCAGCTTCCTCGCCGGCGATGGCGCCGAGCTCGCCGCCAGCGTGCCGCGGCTCGCGCTGGTGGGGGAGGAGCCCGGCCCGGACGGCTGCGCGCTGCTGCTGCCCCTGACCGTGCGCGGCGAGGTCGAGGCCGTCGTGCTGCTCGCCCGCCGCCGCCCCGAGCCCTTCGCCGAGCGCTCGATCGAGCTCGCGGCCACGCTCGTCGACCAGGCCGCGACCGCGCTGGCGCTGCTGCGCGCGCGCGCCGAGGCCGGCACCGACACCGTCACCGGCGCCATGAACCATCGCGGCATGCGCCGCCGCCTGCACGAGGAGGTCGGCCGCGCGCTGCGCGCCGGCAGCCCGCTCTCGGCGATGCTGATCGACCTCGACAACTTCAAGCTCGTCAACGACCGCCACGGTCACCAGGCCGGCGACGTGATGCTGCGCGAAGTCGCCCAGACGCTCGTGCGCGAGGTCCGCGCCTTCGACCGCGTCGCCCGCTACGGCGGCGACGAGTTCGTCGTGATCCTCCCCAACGCCGACCTCGAGGCCGCCGCCGCCGCCGCCCAGCGCGCGCTCGAGCGGCTGCTCGCGATCCCCTCCTTCGACGCCACGCCCGGCGCCTCCGCCTCGATCGGCGTCGCCCAGTGGCAGGCGCCAATGTCCGTCGACGACCTGCTCGAAGCCTGCGACGCGGCGCTGCTGCGGTCGAAGCGACAGGGCAAGGGGCGGGTAACACGGGCCGTAGTCCCGGCCTCACACTAGCTGTACACATTGTGCTACCGTGCATTCATGGCTGCTGTTCGGGGGCATCTTTCGATCCGACCGCGGGAGAGCACGCTCGAGCGTCTGCGCATCCGGGCGCGGCTCGCCGGTGAGCAGCGTACGACGCTCGCCGAGCGCTACCTGCGCGAGGGTCTGCTGATGGACGAGTTCCCGGGCATCCACTTCGTCGATGGGGCGATGGGGCGGCGTCCGGCGATCGCTGGTACGGGTCTCGACGTGTGGGAGATCGTCAAGGTCATCCGTGACAACGACGGCTCAGCCGAGGAGGCGGCCGTTTACCTGGAGATCGAGCCGCGCCTCGTGGAGATCGCCGTGCGCTACTACGGTTCGAACCGTGAGGAGATCGACGACTGGATCGCGCGCGTCCACGAGCTCAGTGAGCGCGAGCAGGCCAAGTGGCTCGCGGGACAGCAAGCCATCGCTTCTTGAGACTGCTGCTCGACGAGCATTTCTCGCCGGAGATCGCCCGTCAGCTGCGTGATCTCGGTCACGACGTGATCGCCGTCAAGGAGCGCCACGAGTTGATCGCCAGGTCCGATCGCGCGCACTTCGCATCGATGCGAGACCAGCGCCGGGCGATCGTCACCCAGGATTTCGGTGACTTCCGGCAACTGCTCAAGCAAGCGATGGACAGCGACGAGCGGACCTATGGCCTGGTCTGCGTGCCCTCGACGATTCAACTGCGACGCGAGATGATTGGTCAACTGGTTGCTGCCTTCGATCGACTCCTGACGGCGAATCCAGACGACGAGGCGGCTGTCAGGCGGGGTGGGGAGATCTGGCTGAGCGTTGCGTGATCGTCTGCGAGACTGCGGGTAGACCACTGTAGAACGGCCCTGGGAGACACTCATGTCGGATAACAGCTTTGACGCGCGAGGAACGCTCGAGGTAGGCGGCCGCGAGTACGAGATCTACCGTTTGGACGCGCTGCAAGAGCGCTTTGACATCGCCCGGCTGCCGTTCTCGCTGAAGGTGCTGCTCGAGAACCTGCTGCGCACCGAGGGCAACGGCGCGGTCGCGGCGCAGGACATCGAAGCGCTCGCGAGCTGGGACGCCAACGCGCAGCCGAGCAAGGAGATCGCCTTCACGCCCGCGCGCGTGCTGATGCAGGACTTCACCGGCGTGCCCGCGGTCGTCAACCTCGCGGCGATGCGCGACGCGATCGCGCGGATGGGCGGCGACCCCGCGAAGATCAACCCGCTCGCGCCGGCGGAGCTCGTGATCGACCACTCCGTGCAGGTCAACGCGTTCGGCACGCGCGACTCCTTCCGCGTCAACGCCGAGCGCGAGTTCGAGCGCAACCAGGAGCGCTACGCCTTCCTGCGCTGGGGCCAGGGCGCGTTCGATGACTTCGCGGTCGTCCCGCCCGACACGGGGATCGTCCACCAGGTCAACCTCGAGTACCTCGCGCGCGTGGTCTTCGAAAACGATCGGTCGGTGGGAACCCCATCCAGCTCTCCCGCCGGATCGGACCCGGACCGTCTGGACCGGCTACCCCAGCTATACCCCGACACGCTCGTCGGCACCGACTCGCACACGACGATGGTCGGCGGCCTCGGCGTGCTTGGCTGGGGCGTCGGCGGGATCGAGGCCGAGGCCGCGATGCTCGGCCAGCCGATGTCGATGCTGATCCCGCGCGTCGTCGGCTTCGAGCTGCACGGCGAGCTGCCCGAGGGCGCGACCGCGACCGACCTCGTGCTGACCGTCACGCAGATGCTGCGCGAGCGCGGGGTCGTCGGCTCGTTCGTCGAGCTCTTCGGCTCAGGCCTCGCCGGCCTGCCGCTCGCCGACCGCGCGACGATCGGGAACATGTCCCCGGAGTTCGGCTCGACCTGCGCGATCTTCCCGATCGACTCAGAGACGCTGCGCTACCTCGAGCTCTCCGGCCGGCCGCGCGAGCGGATCGAGCAGGTCGAGGCCTACGCCCGCGCGCAGGGCCTGTGGCATGACGAGAATTCGGAGCGGACGACCTACTCGGACACGCTCGCGCTCGACCTCGGCGACGTCGTGCCGAGCATCGCCGGCCCCAAGCGCCCCCAGGACCGGGTCGCGCTGAGCGACGCGCGCGCGGAGTTCCGCCGCGTGCTGGGCGGCTACGTCCCCGCCTACGACGAGCGCGACGAGGCCTCCGCCGAGAGCTTCCCCTCGAGCGATCCCCCTGCGAACGGCAACGACCACCCGGCGGCAAACGACGGCGGGCCGAGCTACGCGCACGAGCGCGCGGGTGTCGGCGCGGAGTCAGGGGCGGCGGGGAGCGCCGAGGCGAGCGCGACAGGCGCGGGCGCGACGGCGACCGCCGAGCGCGGAGCCTCCACCGCCGGGGCCGGAAACGGCAGCGGGAGCGCCGTGGCGGTGACGCTCGCCGACGGCACCGAGACCGAGCTCGACCACGGCCACGTCGTGATCGCGGCGATCACGAGCTGCACGAACACCTCGAACCCGTCGGTGATGGTCGGCGCGGGCATCCTCGCGCGCAACGCGCTCGCGCGCGGCCTGAAGACGAAGCCGTGGGTGAAGACCTCGCTCGCGCCCGGGTCGAAGGTCGTGACCGAGTACCTCGACAAGGCCGGCCTGACCGAGCCGCTCGAGCGGCTCGGCTTCAACCTCGTCGGCTACGGCTGCACGACCTGCATCGGCAACTCGGGGCCGCTGGGAGAGGAGGTCTCGCGGGCGGTCGGCGAGGGGAATCTGGCGGTCGTGTCGGTGCTGTCGGGCAACCGCAACTTCGAGGGAAGGATCAACCCGGACGTGAAGATGAACTACCTCGCCTCGCCGCCGCTGTGCGTCGCCTACGCGCTGGCGGGCACGATGGACATCGACATCGCCGGCGAGCCGCTCGGCCGAGACGAACAGGGCGAGGACGTCTACCTGCGCGACATCTGGCCGGACGCACGCGAGGTCGCCGAGACGATCGAGCAGGCGGTCCAGTCGGACATGTTCCGCAAGAGCTACGGCGAGGTGTTCGCGGGCGACGAGCGCTGGAATGGGTTGCAGGTCCCGACGGGCGACCGGTTCGCATGGCAGGAGGACTCGACGTACGTGCGCCTGCCGCCCTACTTCCAGGACATGCCCGCCGAGCCCGCGCCGGTCGAGGACATCGCGGGCGCGCGCGTGCTCGCGAAGCTCGGCGACAGCGTCACGACCGACCACATCTCCCCCGCAGGCTCGATCAAGCGCGACGGGCCCGCCGGCAAGTACCTACAGGAGCAGGGCGTGGCGCCGCGCGACTTCAACTCCTACGGCTCGCGCCGCGGCAACCACGAGGTGATGATGCGCGGCACGTTCGCGAACATTCGCCTGCGCAACCTGATCAAGCCGAGCGGCGGCGGGGCGACGCTGGGAGAGGGGGGCGTGACGTTCTATTTCGGCCCCCCCGGCACGGGCGCCGGCACAGACGCGGGCGCCGGCCCGGGCACAGACGCGGGCGCCGGCCCGGGCGCCGGCTCCGGCGGCGCGGCCGAGCAGCTGTCGATCTACGACGCCGCGATGAGGTACATCGCCGACGACGTCCCGCTGGTCGTGCTCGGCGGCAAGGAGTACGGCTCGGGCTCCTCGCGCGACTGGGCCGCGAAGGGCACGAAGCTGCTCGGCGTGCGCTCCGTGATCGTCGAGAGCTTCGAGCGCATCCACCGCTCGAACCTGGTCGGGATGGGGGTGCTGCCGCTGCAGTTCCCCGACGGGGAGAGCGCCGACTCGCTCGGCCTGACCGGTGCGGAGGTCTTCTCGATCGAGGGCCTCGCCGATGCGCTGAACGACGACGGCGGCGGCGGCGGATCCGCTCCGACGCCCCCGGACGAGGTGCGCGTCACGGCCCAGCGCGAGGGCGGTAAGCCGATCGAATTCGCGGCGCGCGTGCGGATCGACACGCCCCGAGAGGTCGAATACTTCCGACATGGCGGCATTCTGCAGTTCGTCTTGCGCAGGCTGCTGGCCGCGCGATGACAGCGGCCGCGTGAAATCGCGCCGGGCTCGGCGCCGATCGTTCTGCACAAAGCGGTGTCGGTATAAAGATTGGAATTGTCGATGACGATAGCTATGCGCAGCCTGGAAAATTGAGATGAGCTCGACACCCGCGAAAAGACCCCAGAAGCGCACCCCGGCAAAGAGGGCCTCAGGCGCCGCGACCCGAGCGCGCTCGAGCTCCCCCGCGAGCAAAGCCGCCTCTGCCGGCAAGATCCAGCCCGCCAAGACCCAGGTCGCCGCCACCCCGCAGGTCCTGCGCGACCTGCTCGACGCGCACGGCCCCTCGGGCTATGAGACCGCCCCGGCGGCGGTCTGGCGCGACGCGGCGAAGGGCTTCGCCAGGGTCTCGACCGACGTCGTCGGCACGCCGCTGGCGCTCGTCGCTCCCAAGCATGGCGCGCGCACGCCGGCGCGGCGGCTGCTCGTGATGGGCCACATCGACGAGATCGGACTGATCGTCACACACATCGACGATCAGGGCTACCTGTGGTTCGCCTCCGTAGGCGGCTGGGACGCGCAGATCCTCGTCGGCCAGCGCGTCGTGCTCGGCACGCGTGAGGGCAAGGTCACCGGCGTCGTCGGCAAGAAGCCGATCCATCTGCTGCGCGAGGAGGAGCGCAAGAAGGTCGCGGAGATCAGAGACCTGCACATCGACATCGGCGCGCGCGACGGCGATGACGCCCGCGCGCGCGTGCGGATCGGCGACGTCGCGGTGATCGACGCCGACCCCGTCGAGCTGCCGCACGGACGGCTGATCTCGCGCGCGCTCGACAACCGTCTCGGCTCGTTCGTCGCGCTCGAGGCGGCGCGGCTCGTGGCCGAGGCCGGCGGCGCCGAGTGGGAAGCTCGCGGCCGTGGCGGTCGCGCAGGAGGAGATCACCTTCGGTGGCTCGAGCACGAGCGCCTTTGCGCTGGAGCCCGACGCGGCGATCGTCGTCAACGTCACCCACGCGACCGACGCGCCGGGGATCGACGTGAAGGAGATCGGCAAGCACGAGCTCGGCTCCGGCCCGGTGATCACCCGCGGCTCGACCCTGCATCCGCAGCTGTTCGAGCTGCTCCACGAGACCGCGGAGCGCGAGCGGATCCCGTTCACGGTCGAGGCGACCGCGCGCAGTACCGGCACCGACGCCGACGCGGTCCACACCAGTCGCGCGGGCGTCCCCACGGGCCTCGTCTCGATCCCGATCCGTTACATGCACTCCCCGGTCGAGCTCGTCCAGCTCGACGACGTCCACGCCTGCGCCCGCCTGATCGCCGCCGCGGCGCTGCGTCTGGACGGCGGCGCGGCGTTTTCGCGCTGAGCCTTACGCCGGCTTCGTCTCGTCTGACTGGGGCTGGGAAGCGCCAGGAGTCGCGGGCTCGGGTTGATCCTGCGGCGAACGTAGAGTCAGGCCTGGGACGCGCTCGAAGTGGCGCCGGTTGCGAATCATCAGCGGGAGCTTGTGCTCGAGCGCGGTGGCGGCGATCAGCGCGTCGGCGATCTTCAGTCCGGTGTCACGTTTGATGCGCCCAGCGCGGCGAGCGATCGCGATGTCGATGTCAAGCTCCCCCACCAGCTCCAGCACTGCCTCGATTCTGGGCTCTTCGTGCTGATGACCGACATACAGCTCGGTCCGGGTGACGACGGATATCGACATGCGCTCGCCAGCCCGCAGCTGTCGATGACCGCGTAGGTGGTCGATCAAGACATCGCTGTCAAGCAGGACGCCGCCGCTCATGCCGCGGGGGCGCCGGCTGCCCTATGCAACCCGGTTCCAATCCTCGTCGAAGCGATCAGGCTCGTCGCGATCTGGATAGGGGAAGTCCGGCGCGATCCCGAACGTTTCGTCGAGCGCGCGCTGCAGCTCCGCGCGTCGCGCCTCCTCGGCCGCGGGACCATGTGTCGCGAGGTACTCGTCGAGCGCCGTGCGAATGACTTCCGCCAGCGTGCGGCCGTCATGCGCGCGCAGCTCCTCGATGCGGTCGCGCTGCTCCCGGGTCAGATACACCTGGGTACGTATAGCGGCAGCCATATACAGCGCAGTATACAGCATCTAAGGGCGGGGCGTGGCCTCGCAGATGCCCGCCGCCCCGCGTTGGACGGCGAGCGCTGCGTTCAAGCGCCGATACGTACCCCAGGCGGCGCCGCGTTTAGCCGCTGAAGCGCGTTTCTAGGCCGCGCTCAGTTCGGTGAACTCCGCCACCTCGTAGGCCTTGCCGGGGACGCCGCCGAGCGCGATCAGCTGCAGGCCGTCAGGGCCGGGGTAGATCTTGCGCTTGACGCCCGGGCCGACGCGCACGAGCAGGTCGGGGGTCAGCTCGATGCGCTCGCCCTCGATCTCGATCTGCCCGGAGCCCGAGATCGCGAGGTAGACCTCCTCCTGGCCGTCCTGCTCGTGGTCGTGCTCGGGGTAGTCGGCGTAGTCGGGCGGCAGCCGAACCACCTGCAGCCCGAACGAGGTGACGCCGAGCTCGGCCCGGGCCTTGACGAGCCCGCCTCCGAAGGCGGCCTCCATGTCTCCGATTCGCTTCGCGGTGTAGTCGCTCATGCGGTTTGCTCCTGTCTTGGTGTTGTTGTGATTTGAGTCTTCTCGAGCTGGATTGGTCGATCGATCGATCGATCGATCGGCGGTGGCTGGATCGCCGTGCTCGGTTGGATCAGGCGGTGTCCTGGTCACTGGCCACCAGCGCCGGCTGGAGCACCGGTTTGTCGGTCGGCATGATGATCCCGAGCTGGCGCGATTGCGCGAGCACCGCGCCGTCGGGCGCCCAGATCACGCCATCCTCCTCGAACAGCCCGTCGTGCAGCAGCCGCGTCTCGAACACGCCGAGGCAGAGCGCCGCCGGGTCGCAGTCGCACGCGGAGATCGGCTGGCGGAAGTGGATCGTGAGATCGATCGTGGGGCTGACGGCGGGCGCGTCGAGCGCGATGAACGACGGCGGGAACCACGCGTCGCTGAACAGCGCGAGCGCGAGCGCATCGACCGGCCGGGGCTCGGGCAGCCCGGTCCAGCCGCCGACCCGCATCGGCGCGCCGCTGCCGGCGAACGGGATCGCGCCGACGCGCGGCTGCATCACGAGCTGTCGGGTGAACTCGGGCGCCCCCTTGAAGAGCCCCGGCGTGGAGCGTCGCTCGGCGTCGGGCGGGGAGAGCTCGGGCAGCGGCAGTTCGTTCGCGCCCGGCGCCTGCCACGGCACCGAGAAGGCGGCGAGCGCGAGCGCGATCGTGCGGCCCGACTGCTCCATCCGCGCGGAGAGCGTGCTCAGCGAGCGGCCCGCCCGCTCGACGGTCGTGCTGATCTCAACCGGTCCCGGTTCCGGGGAGGCGGCGTAGTGGATCGTGAGCGAGCGCGGCGTGCGCTCGGGGTCGTCGACCGCCGCGGTCAGCGCGCGCAGCAGGATCGCCGCGAGGTAGCCGCCGTGGGGGCCGCGTCCCGCCCGCCAGCCGGGGGCGATCGTCGCTGCATAGGCGCCGTCTGGGAGCTGCGTGACGGCTGTGTCGCGGTCGAACACCGTGTCCATGCACGGGCGAGCATATCGGTCGCCTGCGGAGCTTGGCTGTCTGGCCAGTCGGGCCGCGGCCAGGTCCTCAGCCGCGCACGAGCCGCTTGTACGTGATCCGATGCGGCCGGTCGGCCGCCGCGCCGAGCGTCTCATGGCGGTGCTCCTCGTAGGCGTCGAAGTTGCCCTCGAACCACGTCACCTGGGAGTCGCCTTCGAAGGCGAGCACGTGCGTGGCGACGCGGTTCAGGAACCAGCGGTCGTGCGAGATCACGACGGCGCAGCCGGGGAATTCCAGCAGCGCGTTCTCGAGAGCCCGCAACGTGTCGACGTCGAGGTCGTTCGTGGGCTCGTCGAGCAGCAGGAGGTTGCCGCCGGAGCGCAGCAGCTTGGCGAGGTGCACGCGGTTGCGCTCGCCGCCGGAGAGCTTGCCGATGCGGGCCTGCTGGGATGAGCCCTTGAAGTTGAAGCCGGCGGTGTACTGGCGCGAGTTGACCTCGCGCTCGCCGACGCGGATGTGCTCGTAGCCTTCGGAGATCTCCTCCCAGACGGTCTTCGCGGGATCGAGCGCGTCGCGCGACTGGTTGACGTAGGCGAGCTGGACGGTCTCGCCGAGCTCGAGCTTGCCGCTGTCGGGGGTCTCCGCGCCGGTGATCATGCGGAAGAGGGTCGTCTTGCCGGCGCCGTTGGCGCCGATCACGCCGACGATCCCGGCGCGGGGGAGATCGAAGGAGAGCGACTCGATCAGGAGCCGATCGCCGAAGCCCTTCGAGAGCGCGGTCGCGGTCAGCACCTTCTCACCGAGGCGCGGGCCGGGCGGGATGTGGATCTGGACCTCGTCGAGCTTGACGTTGCGCTCCTCGGCGATCAGCTCCTCGTAGCGGGCGAGGCGCGCCTTGGACTTCGTGCGTTTGCCCTTCGGGTTCGTGCGCACCCATTCGAGCTCGACGGCGATCGTGCGCTCGCGGCCCTTTTCCGAGCGCTCTTCCTGCGCGAGCCGCGCCTGCTTCTGCTCGAGCCAGCTCGAGTAGTTGCCCTCGTAGGGGATGCCCTTGCCGCGGTCGAGCTCGAGGATCCAGCCGGCGACGTTGTCGAGGAAGTAGCGGTCGTGGGTGACGGCGACGATCGCGCCCTTGTACTCGCTCAGGTGCTGCTCGAGCCAGGCGACGGACTCGGCGTCGAGGTGGTTGGTGGGCTCGTCCAGGAGCAGCAGATCGGGCGCGCGCAGCAGCAAACGGCAGAGCGCCACGCGCCGGCGCTCGCCGCCGGAGAGCTTGGCGACGTCGGCGTCGGGTGGGGGCAGGCGCAAAGCGTCCATCGCGTAGTCGAGCCGGGTGTCGAGGTTCCACGCGTCGGCGGCTTCGATCCGAGCCTGGAGGTTGCCGAACTCCTCGGCCGTCTCCTCTGAGTAGTTCGCGGCGAGCTCGTTGAAGCGGTCGAGCAGGGCCTTGGTCTCGGCGACGCCGTCCTCGACGTTGCCGCGGACGTCCTTGGACTCGTCGAGGTGGGGCTCCTGCTCGAGCATCCCGACGGTGGCTCCGGGCGCGAGCGCGGCCTCGCCGCGGTACTCCTCGTCGACCCCGGCCATGATCCGCAGCAGCGTCGACTTGCCCGCGCCGTTGTAGCCGAGCACGCCGATCTTGGCGCCCGGGTAGAACGCGAGCGTGATGTTGTCGAGCACCGTTTTGTCCGGCGGGTGGAGCTTGGAGAGCCGGTGCATCGTGAAGACGTATTGCGAGGACATCGGGGAAGGAGGATAGGAGGTCTCGAGATTTTTAAAATGAGATGTTGCACTTGGGGTCTCATCAAGGAGGGAGTGGCCGGCGCGGCCTCGAGCCGCGCCGGACCGATGTGGGTGGCGCAAATCTGCGTGCCCAAAAACGGGCATCGACCGCTAACGTACTTGGGTCATGCCCACGACCGTCCTCGACATCGAGCAACACCTGCTGTTGCTGGAGCTCCAGGCGCCGTTTGACAAGCGCGCGGTGCAGCTGGCGAGACGCAAGATGGCCAAGCGCTGGCACCCGGACGTCGCGCCGCAGGGCCGCCAGTTCGAGCACGAGCGTCACCTGAAGGCGATCAACGAGGCCGCCGACCAGCTCGAGCGCCTGGCGGAGGGCTCGCGCGGGGGGAGCGTGTCGCGCAACGCCGTGCGCGCGAGCGCGCAGGCGGCGAGGAGAGAGCGCGAAGAGGAAGGCAGGCGCGCGTACGAAGCCGAGCAGCGCGCCAGAGAACACGCCGAGGAGCAGCAGAAGCACGACCCGTTCGGCAGCCGCATGCCCGACCACTCGGTCGTGCACCGGTATGCGCGCTGCGAGTCCTATCCGGAGTGGGGCGTGGGCACCGTGGCGGGGATCTACTTCTCCGCAGATACGGCCGGTGACGGCGAGGAAGTGCAACAGTGGGCGCGCGTGCAGTTCAGCCACGGGATCAGGACGGTGCCGGCGGGGAGCATGAAGTTCGTCGACTTCTCAAAGCCCGACCCCGGCGAGGAGCGCACGGAGCGCTTCCTGGTCGCCGCGCAGCGCGCGATGGCCGAAGGCGAGTACGAGCTCGCCGCCCAGCGCCTGATCTACGCCCGCGACGCAGAGCCGCAGAACGTCGCGGTGCTGCGGTTGCTGACGCTCGCGTTCTGGAACGCCGGCAAGCTCGAGGCCGCCGCCCGCGTCGCGCACGAATGGGCGCGCGCCGACGAGGGCCGTCCCGCGGCGCACAGGTTCGCGGCGCGGATCTACGAGGACATCGGCGCGATCGACCTCGCCGAGGAGGCCGCCGCCCGCGCGGTCAGGCATGGGCCGACCGACATGGGCGCGTGGGAGCGGCTGGGGAGGCTGCGGTTGCAACTGCGCGACCGCGAGGGGGCGATCGAAGCGCTCGAGCGGGCGGGGGCGCTCGGGGTGGAGGGCGAGCTGAGGGACCTGCTCGCGCAGGCGCTGGCGCTGGAACCGCGGGTGGCGGGGGCGCAGGAGTCGCGCGTGTCGGCGCCGTTGCAGAGCAGCCTCTGAGTTGTATTACGAAGTTTCCTTCACCTGAAACGAAACGGCCCCCGTCGTGATCGATGTCCGCTCGACCGGAATGGGCGCGGGTCGTGGGCCCCGGCGCGAGTGAGGGCTCAACCGGCCGATCGCACCTCGCTCCCGCCGGAGGCCTGGTTTGGTGGGTGCCTGGGAAGGCGGAGAGAAGAGCCTCGGCTGAGGATTCGAGCTCTCCGCGAGCGGCTATCCTCGGGGGACGATGGCCACGCTGGTATTGGACCCGTACGCCTACGAGTTGGATGCGCTCAAGAAGCGTCGGCGGATCTCCGGTTTGGATCGTCTCGACGAGGTGTGGGAGGGTGTTCTGCACATGGTCCCCGCTCCGAACTTTGGACATGCCAGAGCTGGCCAGCAACTGGCGGAGATCCTGGGTCCGCTGGCCCGCGCGGCGGGGCTCATTCCAACCATGCAGGAGTTCAACCTCGGCGACTCGATCGATGACTTTCGCGTCCCCGATGGCGGTCTGCATCGTCCCGGCGCCGAGGGCATCTGGCTGCCCACCGCCGCGCTTGTCGTGGAGATCGTCTCTCCGGGCGATGAGACCTGGCAGAAGCTCCCGTTCTACGCCGCCCACGGGGTCGACGAGGTGCTGATCCTCGATCCCGAGGAGCGCGGCGCCGTCCACTGGCTCGGGCTCAGCGGCGACGGCGAGTACCGTCCGATCGAACGCAGCGCTCTGATCGCCCTCGGCCCGAAGGAGCTGGCCGAGCTGATCGACTGGCCGTAGACGGTAGCTCGGCTCGCCTCATCGGGGCTCGATGCAGCACACCCTTCGGGGCTGCGTCTCGGGGTGCGCAGGTGCCGCATGTCAAAACCGCGGGGGAGGGTGGATGAGCAGTGGGGGTGCCGCGGGCGCCAGGCTGCTCAGCTCTGCTGCGATGAGGGGATGGTGAGCGTTGGCGGTCATCAGGTCGTAGCCGTGCACGAACACGGTCGCGGCTGTCTGGAGATCCATGATCCACGCGACTCGGCTGCTGGCCTTTGAGCGACGCTTCGGCTGTTTCGTGGCTATCGGGGGGATCGGCATGCGGGAGCGGAGGGCGCCGGCGATGTCGGCGGCGCGATCGTCGAAGGCGAGGATGTCGATCAGCCCAGTCCCGATCTGCGCGCGTAGCCACTGCAGCTGCTGCTCGGCTGCTGCGCTGCCGGTCGCCACGGCTTTGTGAAGCCCGTAGGAGATCTCGTTCAGGGTGCCGGCCGTAAAGGCGATCTTCTCGCCTCTGTTGCCGCGGCTCGTCGCGTAGTCGAAGGCCGAGCTGCCCGGCCGCAGGCGGGCAGCGGTGGTGGTGTCCCAGGCCTCGGGCAAGTCAGCTGTCTTCGCGGAACGCGCCGCTGAGCTCGACGAGCTCCTCCTCGCCCCGCGGCTCGACTCGACTGCCGGTTGTGCCGGCGGTTGCGATGAAAGCATTCCAGCGCTCCTCTGCACGACGGTGCAGCGCGAGCCGGCGCTCACGGTCCTCCAGGTACTCGGCCGCTATGCGCACCAGCGCGTCGTTCGGTGTGGTGCCCGCCGCTTGCGCGATATCCGAGATCTGGCGCCACATGTCCTCGGGCACTGTGAGCTGGACGCGATGGCCGCCGATGCGGCGCGGCGCCCGGCGCCGTGGCCGGGGACGCTCGACGGTGTCTTCGAACGTGGCTCGAGCGGTCGGGTCCTGGCGTGGGCGTGCCACCTTCACAGCCTATCACCGTAAGGCGGCGATAGCCGTCTTACCGATAGAGCTCGGGATATGAGTGGGCGCCTTCTCGATGGGCGCCTTCTCGTGGAGCCTTGGGCTCGCCGCTGCTGACGCTTGATACTCGACGCTCGCGCGCTGGAGGAGATGCGCCTGTGGGAGTCCACCCTCGAAGACGGCATCGACTTCGGCTCGCCCGTCCCCGTCAGTCGCGAAAACGCCGGGCCGGTGACGCTCCTGTGTCAAGCCTCGACAAGCTGATATCCAAAGTGTCAGATCGTGGATCCTCGCCTCGGAGTCTGGGCTGCCGCCCGAGGCCGGACTGCCACCCGCCGCTCAGGCCGGCGCCGCCTGCATCACCGTGAATGAGGCTCCCTGGAGATCGATCAGCCCCGCGAAGCGCCCGATCGGCATGTCCATCGGCTCGTTCGTGACGGTCGCTCCGAGCTCGCGGGCCTTCGCGACGGTGGCGTCGCAATCGGCGACCGCGAAGCACACGCCCCAGTGCGGCGGGATCTCCGCCGGGAAGTACTCGTCGGTCATCTGCATCATCCCGCCGACGGGCTTGCCGTCGAGCTCCCAGACGGTGTAGGTCTCGGGCGCGCCCTCGAACGATGGGCGCCCGGCGGCCCAGCCGAAGACGGCCGGGTAGAAGGCCTTGTTCGTCTCGGCGTCGCGCGTGAGCACCTCGTTCCAGCACAGCGAGCTCGGCGCGTTGACGAGGTCGGCGCCGGTGAACGTCTTCGGCTGCCAGACCCCGAACGCGGCGCCGGTGGGATCGAGGAAGACGGCCATCCGCCCGATGTCCATCACGTCCATCGGCTCGACCACCACGTTGCCGCCGGCGGCCTTGACCTTGGCCGCCGTCTCCTCGGCGTCGGCGACGCTCACATACGTTGACCACGCCGTCGGCTGGCCCTCCTGCATGATCCCCATCAGCCCGGCCACGTTGGCCTCGCCCTGCTGGAACATGCGATAGCCGCCGGACTCGGGCGGTCCGGGCTCGGTCGCGCTCCAGCCCAGCAGTGCGCCGTAGAACTCCGCGGCGGCATCGGTGTCTGGCGAGGAAAGTTCGATCCAGGACGGGGTCCCGGGTGCGTAGTCGGGCATGGGTGTTCCTTTCGCGGCCGATGAGGGGTGACGCGATCGTGGCAGATCGGCGCGTGAGGCGCGTTACCGCTTCGGTATCTCTAGAGAATGTTGATCGCCCGCGAGACGATCAGCCCGATCGTGACGAGCGAGACGAGCGATTGGATGCCCATGAAGCTCTTCGCCATCGGCGTCAGCGGCATCGTGTCGGTCGGTGAGAAGGCCATCGCGTTGGTGAGCGAGACGTACAGGTAGTCGATGAATTTGGGCCGCCACGCAAGGGGCTCGATGCGGTCGTCGGCCATTTGCGGGAACAGGAAGTCAGGGGATGCGTCGTGTCCGGCCGAGCGCCGGCCCGGTCCGCCGCGGTCGATCTCCCAATACCAGAGCGCAAAGATCAGGAAGTTCGTGATCCAGATCAGCACGCCCGCGCCGATCAGCGCGCGCCCTTCGGAGACGACGTGGTTCAGCAGATAGTGCGTGAGCGCGACGAGCGAGAAGATGTTCGCGGCGGACACGAACGCCGTCAGCCCGAGCGCGATCCGGCGGCGGCGCGGGTGCTCGTCCTCGATCTGGTTGGGCGTGACGATGAACATGCCGACCAGCAGCGCGGCCTCGAAGCCCGGAACCAGCCATCTGGGGCCGATCGTGAGGCGCGCGGGCAACAGCAGCTGGGCGGCGATCGCGACGAGCACGGTCAGCTGCGCGGGCCAGAACGGTTCGGTCGCGGCGGGGGGTGGGTAGGGGCGACCGGGCTGGGCGGGCCGGGGAGAGGGACTCGCATCGGTGGCCACGATCAGAGCCTAGGGTGCGTACCGGCGGTGGCGGTACCCTTGAAGGTGGTCTGATTCCGGATCTCTTGAAGGTGATCGGATCTGACGATGGGAGCGTAGGAAGCCGCGATGGGAATCGACAACCCCGTACACCTGATCTTCATCGCCGCCGTGGCGCTGATCGTGCTCGGCCCCAAGCGCCTGCCCGACCTCGCCCGCTCGCTCGGCCACGGGATCAGGGAGCTCCGCGAGTCGATGAGTGAGGCCGTCAAAGACGACGGTTCGGTGACCGGGACGCTGATCCCCGATCAGGCGCAGCTCGTGTCCGCGCCGGAGTCGGCCACGCCCCCTCTCGCGGATGTCGTGGTCGTCGACCCGGCCGCCCCCCAGCAGCCGGTCGCCCCTCAGCAGCCGGTCGCCCCTCAGCAGCCGGTCGCCCCCCAGCCGGTCGCCCCCCAGCAGGCGACACCGCCTGCCCCGCCTCCCGCCGCCTGACTCAGCCAGTCGCGCCGCGACGGCAGGCGAACGATCCGGCCCGCTCGATAGGTTCTTCGCCGTGCGCCTGATCGTCGCCCGCTGTGAGGTCGCCTACATCGGCCGTCTGACGACCGCCCTGCCCGAGGCGGTGCGGTTGCTGATGCTGAAGGCCGACGGCACGTTCATGGTCTGGGCCGACGGCGGTGGGCCGAACGTCAAGCCACTGAACTGGATGACACCGCCGACCGTGCTCGAGGAGCAGACCGACGCAGGCGGTCGCCTGACGGGCCTGGTCGTGCGCAAGCAGCGCCAGGAAGATCGCGTCGAGATCGCGATCGCGGAGGTGCTCTCAGACATCGAGCACGAGCTCGACGTGCTCGCGACGCTCGAGAAGGAGGGCCTCGAGCGCGAGCTGCAGGAGCTGCTCGCCGACGCGCCGCAGTGGTGCGGCGAGGGCTTTCGGCTGGTGCGCCGTGAGTGGCCGACCGACATCGGCCCGGTCGATCTGATGTGCCGTGACCGCGAGGACGAGTGGATCGCGGTCGAGATCAAGCGGATCGCGACGATCGACGCGGTCGAGCAGCTGACGCGCTACCTCGATCGGATTCGCCTGGATCCCGCGCTCGGCTCCTGCCGTGGCGTGCTCGCGGCGCAGATCATCAAGCCGCAGGCGCGCGTGCTCGCGCAGTCGCGGGGGATCGACTGCGTCGAGGTCGACCTGCAGGTGCTGCGCGGCGAACGGGAGCCGGATCTCACGCTCTTCGCCGCGTAGGTCCCGGCAGCGGCCGTGCGGGTAGGCTGGGGGCTCCCGACCGAGTAAGTCCCGACCAAGGAGCCACCGATGAGCGCCGACCAATCTGCCGTCACGTCCGAGGCGGTACTCACAGAGCGACGCGAGAACGTCCTGCTGATCACGATCAACCGGCCGGAGGTGCGCAACGCGGTCAACGGCGCCGTCGCCGAGGGCATCGCCCGCGCGCTGGACGAGCTCGACGCCGAGGACGGCCTGTCGGTGGGCGTGCTGACCGGGGCCGGCGGCTTCTTCTGCGCCGGGATGG
This sequence comes from uncultured Solirubrobacterales bacterium, assembly GCA_963774785.1. Lineage (GTDB taxonomy): Bacteria > Actinomycetota > Thermoleophilia > Solirubrobacterales > Solirubrobacteraceae > Palsa-744. Next base: position 1,230,723 of record CAVZGH010000001.1, read on the forward strand.
ATCTCGGCGCGTTTGTGAAGGGGGAATCGCCCTGGTTTGGAGACCGCGGCTTCGCCGGCATCGCGCAACGGGCATCGCGCAAGCCGCTGATCGCGGCGATCGAGGGCTTTGCCGTCGCCGGCGGTATGGAGATCGCGCTGGCGTGCGACCTGATCGTCGCCGCCGAAGGCGCCAAGATGGGCATCCCCGAGGCCAAACGCTCGCTCGTGGCGGCGGGCGGTGCCCTGCTGCGCCTACCCCGGCGGATGCCCTACCACGTCGTGATGGAGCTGGCGCTCACGGGTGACCTGTTCCCGGCCGAGCGCTTCCGCGAGTACGGCGTCGTCAATCGGCTCGCCGAGCCGGGCTCGGCCGTCGACGTCGCGCTCGAGCTCGCCGAGCGCCTGGCCAAGAGCGGTCCGCTCGCGCTGGTCGCCTCCAAGCGCATCCTGCAGGAGCAGTACGACTGGAGCACGGCGGAGATGTGGGAGAAGCAGGGCGCGATCTCCGGTCCGGTGTTCGCCTCCGAGGACGCCAAAGAGGGTGCGAATGCCTTCAAGGAGAAGCGGGATCCGGTCTGGCGTTCGCGCTGAGCAGGCGTTGTGGGCCAAACCCGCGGGTTATAGGTCTGGAAAGGCCGTCAGCGTCCGAGGCGTTTCTTGCGCTTGCGCTGCGCCATCACGAGCCGGAATCGCCGCCACAGCGCCGCCATCAGCGCTGCCCCGGAGTCTTGCGAGGGTACTGCGAGATCGGCTGTTGCAGGTTGATCGCGGTGCTGACGATCCGGCTCTGTTCGGTGATGTGCGCGGCCGGATAGCCCTCGCCCGGGCTCGCGCGCTCGGGACGGCCGATGTAGCCGAAGTGGATCTCCTCGGGCATGATCTGCATCAGCCGCGGGAACATGTGCGCGCGGGCGCCCATGTTGCGCGGCTCCTCCTGGACCCACAGCACCTCGCGCAGGTTCGGGTAGCTGTTCATCAGGTCGAGAATCTGGCCCTCGGGGAAGGGATAGAGCAGCTCCACGCGCCCGACTGCCAGACCGGGGTGCGACGCTCGCTCTGAGTGGCCGACGAGGTCGTAGTAGATCTTCCCGGTGCACAGCACCAGGCGCGTGACCTGCTCGGCCTTCACACCGGGCTCGGCGAGCACCGGCTGGAACTGCGTGCCCTCCGCGAGATCCGCGATCGTGCTGGTCGCCTGCGGTAGGCGCAGCAGCGACTTCGGCGTCATCACGACGAGCGGGCGCTGCTTGGCGATTCGCGCCTGGCGGCGCAGCAGGTGGAAGTACTGAGCCGGGGTGGTCGGGCTCGCGACGCGGATGTTGCCCTCCGCCGCGACCGTCAGGAAGCGCTCGAGCCGCGCCGAGGAGTGCTCGGGCCCCGAGCCCTCGTAGCCGTGGGGCAACAGCAGCGTCAGGCGCGAGGTCTGGCCCCACTTCGCGAGGCCCGAGGTGATGAACTGGTCGACGATCACCTGCGCGGAGTTGACGAAGTCGCCGAACTGCGCCTCCCACAGCACGAGCGTCTCCGGCGCCTCCTGGCTGTAGCCATACTCAAAGCCCATGCACGCGAGCTCCGACAGCGGGCTGTTGTGCAGCTCCAGCGGCGCGAGCGCCTCGGGCAGGCTCTGGATCGGGCAGACGGTCTGCCCGGTCTTCGCGTCGTGCAGCACGAGATGGCGCTGGCTGAAGGTGCCGCGCTCGGTGTCCTGCCCGGTCAGGCGGATCGGGGTGCCCTCGGTCAACAGTGAGGCGAACGCGAGTGCCTCGCCATGCGCCCAGTCCAGCGCGGGGGCGGGCGGAGTGGGCGCAGTGGACGGAGTGGGCGCAGCATCCGCCGGCCCCGGCGCACCGGCAGCATCCGCCGGCCCCGGCGCGCCCGCTCCTCGAGCGGCGGCGCCGTTTGCCGCGCCACCGTTGCTCTGCGCGGCGTCGGTCCCGGCCAGCAGCGCTTCGCGACGGCGATCGAGCTGTTTGACGAGCTTCGGGTGCACGGTGAAACCGGCGGGCACCTTCAGCAGCTCCTCGCCCAGCTCGCGCAGCCGGTCGGCGGGCACCGCGGTGCTCACCTCGGGGCTCGGCGAGCGGTCGAGCTGGTACTCGCCGGTGCTTTCGCTGTCTGCGCCGTGCTCGGCCGCGGCGGCGATCTTCGCCTTCAGGCGCTGGTGCAGGAGCGTCAGGTCATCCCACACGCCCTGCGCCTGCTTGTCGACCTCCTCCTGCGTGACCACGCCGTCGGCCACGAGCCGCTCGGCCCACAACTCCGTGACGCGTTTCTTGGCCTTGATCGTCGCGTACATCTCCGGCTGTGTGTAGGCGGGCTCGTCAGACTCGTTGTGCCCGAAGCGCCGGTAGCCGATCAGATCGATCAGCACGTCGTGGCCGAACTCCTTGCGGAAGGCGAAAGCCAGCCGCACGGCGCTGATGCAGGCGGGCACGTCGTCGGCGTTGACGTGGATGATCGGCACGTCGAAGCCCTTCGCCAGATCCGAGGCCCAGCGCGTCGAGCGCGCGTCGTCGGGGTCGGTGGTGAAGCCGATCTGGTTGTTCGTTATCAGGTGCACCGTGCCGCCGACCTTGTAGCCGTCGAGTGCCTGCAGGTTGAGCGTCTCCGCGGTCACGCCCTGGGCGGGGAAGGAGGCGTCGCCGTGGATCACGATCGGCACCGCCGCGTCGGTGTCCTGGTGGGCGTGCGGGCCCTGGCGCGTGGTCTGGGCGGCGCGCGTGGCGCCCTCGACAACCGGTGAGACGTACTCGAGGTGGCTGGGGTTGGACTCCAGATTCACCTGGATGCTCTCGCCGTCGGGAAGCTCGTAGGAGCCCTGGGTGCCGTGGTGGTACTTCACGTCGCCCGTGCCCCCCTGCGGGATCGTCGTCACCGCCTCGAGCGTCGAGGCGCCCTCGAACTCGGCGAAGATCGTGTCGTAGGGGCGGCCGAGGTTGTGCGCGAGCACGTTCAGGCGCCCGCGGTGGGCCATCCCGACGACGACCTCCTTGCCGCCGTTGAGCGCCGACAGCTGGATCAGCTCGTCGAGCATCGGCACCGTCATGTCGAGACCCTCAATCGAGAACTGGTGCTGGCCGAGGTAGGCCTTGTGCATGAAGCGCTCGAGCGCGTCGACCTTCGTCAGGCGCCTGAGCAACGTCTTCTGCTCGTCGCTCGTCAATGGCTGGCGGAAGGTCCCTGACTCGATGTTCTCCCGCAGCCAAACCCGCTGGCGATGCGAGGCGATGTGCTCGATCTCGTACGCGATCGTGCCGCAGTAGGTCTCGCGAAGGTGCGGCAGCGCGTCGGCCAGCGTCGCCCCCGGGACGTACATGTGCAGGATCTTCGCGGGGATCTTCGCGGTGATCTCGGGCGTCAGGCCGAGCGCCTCGGGATCGAGGCCGGGGTCGCCCTCGGGCTCGGAGCCGAGCGGGTCCAGCCGCGCGGCGAGGTGGCCGTGGCTGCGGAAGCGCGAGAGCAGCGTGCTGGCGGCCTGCACCGCCTGCAGAAGCTCCTCGTCGGGGACCGCGCTCGGGGTCTTCTCCGCTGCCGAGGAGGCGGCGGCTGATGCGGCGGCGGCCGGCGCTGGGGGAGCGGGGGCCGGGCCGAGCTCGACGCCGAGCGCCGCGAACACGTCCTCGTAGAAGCCGTGCTCGCCCTGCAGGTACTCCTCGATCTTGCCCAGGAAGCGCCCCGACTCGGCGCCCTGGATGATGCGATGGTCGTAGGTCGAGGTCATCGTCAGGACCTTCTCCGCGCCGATCATCGCGCCGATGTCGCCCAGCCCGACGGGGTAGGCGATCGAGCCGGTCGCGACGATCGTGCCCTGGCCGGCCATCAGCCGCGGGACGGAGGCGACCGTGCCGAGCCCGCCGGGGTTCGTCAGCGAGATGTTTGCGCCGGTGAGGTCGTCGGCGGTGAGCGTGTTCGTGCGCGCCTTTTCGACGAGCGCGTCGTAGGCATCGAGGAAGCGGTCGAAGCTCAGCCGGCCGGCGTTGCGGATCACCGGCACCATCAGCGTCCGCGAGCCGTCCTTCTTCTCTACGTCGACCGCGAGGCCGAGGTTCACCTGAGCATCGTCAACGCGGTGCGGCTTGCCCTCGATCTGATCGAAGTGATTTGCCATCACCGGCATGTCCTCGGTCCCCGCGCGCGCGATCGCGTAGGCGATCAGGTGCGTGAAGGAGACCTTCCGCGCGCCCGCCTTCAGCTCGCGCCGGCGCGCGTCGAGCACGGTCACGGTCAGCGTGCGGAAGCTCGTCGCGGTGGGGATCTCGAGCGATTGCTCCATGTAGCGCGCGAGCGCCGCCGCGCCGCCCTTCAGTCGCTCGGAGCTCGCTGCTGCAGGCTTGCCGTTGGCGGAAGACGCGCCCGCTGTCGCCTGGCCGGCGCCGTTGGCAGCCCCGGCGGAGAGCACATCGGCCTTCCTGATCTGCCCGCCTGGGCCGCTGCCCGAGACGTTCGCCAAATCCACCCCCTCGACCGCCGCCGCACGGGCCGCGACCGGGGTGGCCTTCACGCCGTCGGGCATGCCACCGGTGGCCCCGTCGCTGAGAGCGCCGTCGCTCGTGGTGCTCCCAGGCGCGCCGTTACCGCCGGACGAGCCGTTACCGCCGGGCGCCCCCTTCTGCGCGGGCTCGCCGACGACGATCCGCGCGATCACCTGGCCGACGGTGACGGTGTCGCCCTCCTGCACGAGGATCTCGCTGATGGTGCCGGTCGCCGGGGAGGGCAGCTCGACGTCGACCTTGTCGGTTGAGATCTCGACGATCGTGTCGTCGACTTTGATCGGATCGCCGACCTGCGCGTGCCATTCGAGGATCGTTCCCTCGGTGACCGACTCGCCTGCTGCGGGTGTTACGACGTCGATTGTCTGCTCGGCGGTGGTGCTTGTTGCCATCTGCCCCCACTCTAGCGCGGCTGTCCGGCGGACATCTCCACTGATGGGTGAGGCTTTTCACAAATACTCGACAGCGGTGTCTGGCCATGCCTGTCGAATGTGTTTGCGCTTCATGGCTTTGCCATTTCCTCACGTCGTGCGGGCTCGGAATCCGCGTGTGAGCGTTCCTCGCGGATGAACTCGTAGCTGCCGAAGAACGGTCCGATCCCGCCGAGCACGGCGACCGCGACGGCCAGCCGCAGCGAGACGATCCGCAGGCGCGCGGCGGCGATGCAGGCGAGCGACATGAAGATCCACAGCAGGCCGTGGCTCAGGCCGAGCACGAACGTGAACGGTTGCGGCTTGCCGATCGCGAAGGCGCACACGAGCAGCGCCGTGTAGATGCAGGAGTGCGTGAACGAGACCCACTTCAGGCGCTTGAAGCGCAGCGGCCCGACGGAGCGTTCGGGTGACACGTTCGTTCCAGGCGCCGAGAGAGCGTCCGCGCGCGTGGTTGCGTTCGCCGCTTTTGCCACTGCAGGCGCTTCCGTGCTCACTGCGTGAGCCAGCGCGCCATCCGCGGCAGTATCTCCCCAGCCTCCGGCGGCCACTCGTCGATCTCGCGCGGCCACCAGGCGAAGGCGTCGTGCTCGTGGTCGGGTGTCACCTCGTCCTCGGCGCCCTCGGCGAGCCACGCCTGGCCGATGAACATCACCATCTTGTGGGGCAGGCGCAGCAGCGCCTCGCCCTGCACGCGCGCGGGTGTTACCGACCACTCCTCCTGCAGCTCGCGGGTCAGCGTCGTGGCCGGGTTCTCGCCGAGGTCGACCGCGCCGCCGGCGCCCAAGGCCCAGCGTCCCGCCCACGAGGCGACCCAAGGCGCGCGCCGCCCGGCCAGCCAGCGGCCGTCGGCCGCGCGCGTGACGCAGTTCGCGGCGACGCTGTCCGAGGCGTCGCCGGGGACCAGGCGCAGACCCCAGCGCAGCGGCTGTAGCTCGAGCGCTACTCCGGTGTCGTCCTCGCTGTACTCGACCAAGCGCGCGGCGACCCCGTCGTGGCTGGGAGAGCCCCGCTGCTGCAGCTCGGCGATCGCCGCGTCGGCGGCGCGCGCGTGCTCGGGGGCGGGCTCGAAGAACTCCTCGCGCCAGTGCGCCCGTACCTGCTCCAGCGGCCACGGCCCGCGGGCGAGGACCTCGGGTAGGTCGGTGCTCGTCGGGGGGGCTTGCGAAGACATGTCGGACATAAGGCTAGGGCACATAGACTTGACGCGGTGAAGATCGCTGTACTCGGCCCCGGCGGCGTGGGTGGACTGATCGCGGGGCTGCTCGAGCGGGCCGGCACGCGAACGATCGTCGTTGCGAGAGAGCCGACGGCGGAGGTGATCGCCGAGCGGGGGCTGCGTATCGACAGCGTCAGCTTCGGGGAGTTTGTCGCGCGTCCGCGCGCGGTCGCCGCGCTGGAGGAGCCGGTCGATGTGCTGGTCGTCGCGACGAAGGCCTCCGGTCTAGGGGAGGCGCTGGAGCGGGTTGGCCGGGCTCCGAGCGCTCAACCGAAGCTGGTGCTGCCACTACTGAACGGACTCGACCACATCCCCGTCCTGCGCGAGCGCTTCGGCGCCGGAACCACGGTGCTCGCCGGCACGATTCGTGTCGAGGCCGACCGGTCCGAGCCCGGCGTCGTCGTGCATACGAGCCCGTTCCTGCTCGTCGAGATGGCCAGCCACGATCCTCACGCGCGCGCGAGTATGGAACGCCTGGCCAAGCTGCTCAAAGAGGCCGGGGTCTCGGCGCGCATCGGAGTCTCGGAGGCGCAGGTGATGTGGTCGAAGCTCGTGCGCCTGAACGCGCTCGCGTGCACGACGAGCGCCTACGACAAGCAGCTCGGTGAGATCCGCTCCACCCCGGAGCTGCGCGCCGCGCTCGTCGGGGCGATCGAGGAGGGCTGCGCCGTGGGACAGGCAGAGGGCGCCACCGACGTCAACCCCGCGAAGGCGCTCGGCGAGCTTGAGCAGGCGCACGCCACGCTCGGCAGCTCGATGCAGCGCGACATCGCCGCCGGGCGCGAACCCGAGCTCGACGCGATCCCCGGGTCGGTGCTCCGCGCCGCGGCGCGGCACAGGATCGAGTGCCCGACGATCGAGCGGCTGGTCGGGCTGATTGCCGCGCGCGCGGGAGTTCCCGCCCCCGTCGTCGCGAGCTAGGAGCCGAAGGGGATTTCCCCGGGCGAGACGCCGGGCGCTCCGGTTGGAGCCGCGACCGGGACCATCTCGGTGGCGACCGCCTCGACGACCTCAACCTCGGACTCGGTCTTGCCCTCGTCGTGCTCGCCGTCGCAGAGCACCCTGAAGTTTCCCGTCACGCCGCTGTCTGCATGGATCGTGATGCCGGGCAGGATCTCCTCGCCCTCCTCCAACCCCAGGCGCTCGAGGTCGAAGTGCGCGAGGCCGATGCCGTTGGCGGTGTGCGTCGGGTTCTCGCGGTCGTGCGCGGCCACCGCCTGGGCGAAGCGCTCGAGGTTCTTCGCGATCTTCCCGGTCGTGTCCGACATCTCTTCCGGGGAGGGTAGCGCGAGCGTTATACATTGGGAAGCAGCTGACCGTGTGGGATTGATTGGGAAGCAGCTGACCGTGTGGGAGCTATAGTGCTGTCGAATTGTCGGATCGTCGGATCGACATTTTGACGCTATGATGGGGTCGTGGCACAACAGGCTCGTTCGCACTTCGTCACGCTGTCGCCCAGCCGCGGTTCGATCACGCTCCCGGCTGATGTCCGCCACCGCCACCGGTTGGACGAGCCGGGTGCGCAAGTTGAGGTCGTCGAGCGGGACGACGGGGTGATCGAGCTGCACCCGCTGCTGCCGCATCGTGCCGAGCAGGCGTGGTTCTGGACCGAGCGTTGGCAGGCGATGGAGCAGGAGGCCGAGGACGATATCGCCGCTGGCCGTACCGAGACGTTCGAGACCGCCGACGAGCTCCTGGCTGATCTTGAGCGCGAGGCCAGCGACCGCAGTCTGGCTTGAGGTTCCAGCAGACCGAGCGGTTCGCCGGCGACCGGCGGCGGCTCTCCGATGAGGAGTTCCGCCGCTTCTGGGAGGCCGTCCGTGACGAGTTCATCCCGGCCGCCGAGCGCCACGTCACCGACCCCGGCTCCTCGTGGCCGGCCGGCCTGCGCGTCAAGCCGGTGCAGGGCACCAGCGGCGTATGGGAGATGACCTGGAGCTTCGCCGGTCCCGACGGCCGCGCGACGTTCGAGTGGGTCAAGATCGACGGTCAGCCGGCAATCCGCTGGCGTCGCGTCGGCGGCCACGCCATCTTCTCCGACCCGTAACCAGACGTCGTCATCCGCGACAGGTTCGGTCGTGACGGTGGTGGCAATGACCGGCCGATCACCTGCTCGCGGTAGACACGCTTGGAAAGCGCTCGAGGTTCTTCGCGATCTTCCCGGTCGTGTCCGACATCTCTTCCGGGGAGGGTAGCGCGAGCTTTCTACATTGGGAAGCGTGCCAAGCGCCCAGCCAGTCGATGCGCCCGCCGCCGCTCCGGCACGCGAGACGTTGAACGGCGTGGGCGGCGGGGACCGCCGCGAGGTGATCCGCACGGTGGCGCTGACGAAGGTCTACCCGGGGATGGACGTGGCCGCGGTCGATGCGCTCGACCTGAGCGTGTACGCGGGCGAGATCTTCGGCCTGCTCGGTCCGAACGGCGCCGGCAAGACGACCACCGCGGGGATGCTGACGACGCGCGTGATCCCAACTTCGGGCTCCGCCTACGTCGGCGCGGTCAACGTCGTCGCCTACCCGGCGCTCGCGAAGCAGCTGATCGGAATCGTCTCTCAGCAGAACACCTTGGATCGCCAGCTGACCGTGTGGGAGAACCTCTACTTCCACGGTCGCCTGTTCGGGATCTCCGCGTCGGACTCGCGCAGAAAGGCCGACGAGCTGCTCGAGCAGCTGCACCTGACGAAATGGGCAAAGGCCTCGGTGTATGCGCTCTCGGGCGGGATGGCGCAGCGGCTGATGATGGCGCGCGCGATCTTCCACCGCCCGGCGGTGCTGTTCCTCGACGAGCCGACCGCGGGTCTGGACCCGCAGAGTCGCCTGGCGCTGTGGGAGATCCTCGGCGAGCTGAACGAGGCGGGCCAGACGATCCTGCTGACGACGCACTACATGGAGGAGGCCGACGAGCTGTGCGATCGTCTGGCGATCATGGACCACGGCAAGATCCTCGCGCTCGACACGCCGGCCGATCTGAAGCGGTCGGTGGGGGCGGACACGATCGCCACGATCAAGGCGACCGGTGGGGAGCTGCAGACGCTCGCCGAGCGGCTGTCGGGCGCGATCGCCGAGGTGAGCAGGACGCGCGTGATCGAGGGCGGCGTCGAGCTCCACGCGAAAGAGGCCGAGCGGCTCGTGCCGCGCCTGGTCAGCGCGACCGAGGAGGCGGGCTTCGAGCTGGCCGACCTGTCGATCGCCGAGCCGAGCCTCGAGACCGTGTTCATCAGCCTCACGGGCAAGGAGCTGCGCGACTGATGGCCGCGACCGCCGGTCCGGCCCCAACTCCCGCCACGACACCCGCCGTGTCCGTCTCAGCGGCGCCCGCGCCCGGCCGGATAACGATCGAGCCGTCGCGCTCGACGATGGCCGCGAGCCGCACCGCGCTGCTGGCGCTCGTGCTGCGCGACCTGACGGTGCTCAGGAAGCACTCGCTCGAGTTCGTGATCCGCACGATCATCCAGCCGTTCCTGCTCGTGTTCGTGTTTCTGTATGTGTTCCCGACGATCGGCCAGGGGGTCGGTGGGGGAGGTGGCAAGATCGCGGAGTCTGCGTTCGCGACCGTGCTCGTGCCGGGGGTCGTCGGGATCTCGATCATGTTCCAGGGCATCCAGGCCGTCGCGATGGTCATGGCCCAGGAGTTCGGATACACGCGCGAGATCGAGGATCGCGTGCAGGCGCCCTGCCCGATCTGGTTGGTCGCGGCCGCAAAGGTGCTCTCGGGCGCGATGCAGGGTCTGCTCGCGGCGCTGATCGTGTTCCCGATCGCCGCGGTGATCCACGCGCCCGGCGTGCACGCGCACCTCTCGGTCCACTGGCCGATCGTGATCACGCTGCTGCCGCTCGCGTGCGTCACGATGAGCTCGCTCGGCCTGCTGCTCGGCACCGCCTTCGAGGCGCGCAACCTCGGCCTGATGTTCGGCTTCGTCGTGCTGCCGCTGACGTTCCTCGGCGGCACCTACTACCAGTGGACACGGCTCGCGCCCGTGCAGGTCGCCGGCATCCACTGGCTGCAGATCGTCGTGCTCGTCAACCCGCTCGTCTACATCAACGAGGGCCTGCGCGCCGGCCTTACACACGCCGCGCACATGCACCTGTACGTCGTCTACCCGGTGCTGCTCGGCTTCTGCGCGGTGTTCCTCACGCTGGGGTTGAGCAAATTCAGGGGACGGGTGCTTTCGTAGGAGCTCGTGAGCAGGCCGCGCCAGTGTCCGTCATCAGCTGGGAGACAGAACCGTGATGCCGTGTTCTCGGGCGCCGGCTGCCAGCTGCTTGTCGTAGGTCATGAGCGCGTCGAGCTCGCCTTGGCCGGCCAGGCGAACGGCGGTGGCCAGATGGATCGCGTCGAGGGTGGCGACCGTGGTTGGGCGGACGGTCTCAGCGGTGGTGAGGATCTCCTCGTCCAGAGGGATCAATGAGATATCGGCCAGCATCGGGTCCACAGCGTCGAGCAGAGACTCTCGCAAAGCGACACGGTGGATCTCGATGCGCAGCAGACGGCTGGCGACGCGCTGGTCGAAGCGTCCTAGATCGCGCTGGATGGACGGTGCCTCGGAAGTGTCGAGCAGGACGCGTCCCAGCGCGCTTGTGTCAACGTAGACCGAGAGCACCGTCAGAAGCGCCAGTCGCGACCCTCGGCGAGGATGGCGTCCACCGTCCCGGCGGGTGCTCCTGAGCCAAGGCGCCCTTCGGCCTGTAGACGGTTGATGGTCTCTACCAGGTCCCCCTTGGGGATCGTCGCGCCGTACTTCTCCGCGAGCTTCAGGTAGTAGGGGTTGACATCGGGGCCAGACGGCACGAGTCGTGCGACCTCGCGCCCCCGCTCTGTGACTGTGAGGGTCTCGCCTTGCTTGACCCGCGTCAGATACTTGCTCAAGTTCTGACGTAGTTCGCGAACCCCGACGGTCTCGGCCTTTGTCCGCGAACCGCTCAGCTTGCGTTTCGGCGACCGCTGAGGAGAGGCCTCGGGGTTGGGCAGTTTCTTAGGCTTAGGAGCGGAAACCGACTGTGCACGTTGTACCAACGCCATTGTGCGTCATATTGTAGCACAAGACTGGATGATCGGAAACAGTGCCTACTGCTCGATCAGTTCGATTCGATAGCCGTCGAGGTAGTGGTCGGTTTGCAACTCATCGTCCCTCAGCGGCAAGGGTCATGGCACTTCTTCAGGCATAGACAAGCTCGGAGCTTGCCGTCGTAGTGACAGGCTCGGGATGCAATGGGGCCAGCGTCACCGTCGGCGGGTCCTCACCGGGGTCGGCCAGAACGAGCGCGATGCCTTCCTGCAGACTCTCCCGGAGCTCATCCAGATTGTCGCCTGTGGCAAAGACGCCTGGATACTCCTCCACAGTTGCCCACAGAGATCCATCCTCGAGTCGGACGTTGAGGTGCAATTGTTGTGGCATGGGCATCGTGCTCTTCATTAAGGATATCGGGTCATGCTCACGTCTCTTGAAGGCCGGCCTCGCGTCGCAGCTGCGCCTCGAAGCCCTTTGAGTAGGCGCGGCGCTTGTTCTCCGGAAGCGTGATCGGCCGATGTCCCGGCTTGGTCATCTTGACCTGGTGCTTGCCGCCACGCTCCAGTGTCCAGTCGTGCTGCTGGAGTCGCTTGATCCATTCCTTCTGCGTGGACGGCATGGCCCCCCGATCGTTGCAGCCGAGCCGGCGTCTCTACATCTCCAACAACTCGACTCTGTAACCGTCGGGGTCTTTCACGAAACACAGCCGTGCCCCGCCCTCGCGGACCGAGTAGGGCGGCTTCTCCGGCTCGATCCCCTGCTCGGCCAGCCGCGCGAGCGTCGCGTCGAGGTCCTCGGCGGTGATCGCGATGTGACCGTAGCCGGTGCCGATCTCATACGAGGAGACGCCGAAGTTGTACGTCAGCTCCAGCCGCGGCATGTTGCCGTCCCCAGGTTGGTTCATGAACACGTTGACGGCCTCGTCGCGAATCGGGATCCGCCCGATCTCCTCGAAGCCGAGCGCGTTGTAGAACGCGACCGAGCGGTCGATGTCGGTGATGCGGTAGCAGGTGTGGATCAGGGGCATGTCGGATTGGGTTGGGCGGATTGTCTGGCAGTCGCCCGTGCCGATTGACTGTGCGCGAAAGCGTACCGATCGACATGGCGCCCGGGCAGGCTGCGGGGCGACCCGCACGGTGCCGGCCGCGGAGGAGGCCTTCGTGAGAGGATGCGCGCATGATCGTCGAGCACGCGACCCACCAGCAGTTCCTCTCGAACACCTACCTCGTCGCCGACGGCCAGGGCGGGCCGGCGTTCTTCGTCGACGCCGGCGGCCCGGTCGAGCCCTTGATCGCGACGGCGGACCGGCTCGGGTTGGAGCCGACGCACGTGCTGCTGACCCATCACCACTTCGACCACGTCAGCGAGGTATCCAAGCTGCGCGAGCGCTGGCCGGGCCTGAGAGTGCTGATCGACCCGCTGGAGCTCGAGCTGCTGCCGGACGGGATCGGCACAGCATCGACGATGGAGGCCGGCGAGACGCTGAGATTCGGCGCGCTGGAGGTACGGCCGCTGCACACGCCCGGGCACACGGCGGGGATGCTGTCGCTGCTCGTGGGGGAGCGCTCACCGGCAGCCGGGTCCGGAGCCGCACCCGGTGGTTGGGCCGGCGGCGAGGCGGCGGTGTTCACCGGCGACACGCTGTTCAAGGGCTCGGTCGGCGGCGTGCGCGCGCCCGGCCACACGACCTACGACGACCTGCGCGACTCGATCATGGGCACGCTGATGGAGCTGCCACCGAGCACGGTCATCCACCCCGGCCACGCCGATCCGACGACCGTCGCGCGCGAGTGGGAGCACAACGGCTTCATCCGCATCTGGCGCGGCCTCGACCCCGAGGGCAAAGACCGCTGCGAGGCGCTGGGCGAGCCGGCGACTTTGATCCTGCTCGGCGAGGATTACGACGGCGGCAAGAAGGCCTGGGTGCGCTGGGAGGATGGGAAAGACGACATCGTGCCGGGGTCGCAGGTGCGGTCCACGACCTGACCCAGAACCGTGCTCCGTGGCGTGAGGCGATGCACGGGGCGTTGCCGCCAGCCGGTTTGAGATGGAGCCTCGCGGGCGTCGGAGATGGAGCCTCGCGGGCGTCGGCGCCCGGGGCCTTAACATGGGGGAATGCCGCCGCGCGAAACCAACCAGAAGAAGATCCCTACTTCGCGCGTGCGCAGGACGGCCACCGTCGGCAAGCTCGCCGCGAGCGAGGCCGTGAAGCAGTTCGGGACGCGCGCGGCGAACACGACCCGCGGCGGGAAGGCCTCGGAGGAGGCGATGGGCCGCCGGCAACTGGAGACCGCGAAGCAGATCGTGGCGGCGCTGGGGACGATGAAGGGCGCCGCGATGAAGCTCGGCCAGATGATGAGCTTTGTCGATGTGGGGCTCGTGCCGGAGGAGCACCGCGAGGAGTTTCAGCGCGAGCTGGCGAAGCTGCGCGACGCGGCGCCGACGGTCTCGTTCAAGCAGATGAGGAAGGTGATCGAGGAGGACCTCGAAGCGCCGATCGACGAGATCTTCGACGACTTCGAAGAGGAGCCGATCGCGGCCGCCTCGATCGGCCAGGTCTACAGGGCGACGCTCAGCGAGAACGGCCGCGAGGTCGCCGTGAAGGTTCAGTACCCGGGCGTGGCGGGGGCGGTGCGCGCGGACATGCAGAACCTCGGCATGATCATGCGGCTGATGAAGCGGATCGCGCCGGGCATGGACGTGAAGGCGCTCGCGGGGGAGATCAGAGAGCGCATGGAGGAGGAGCTCGACTATCAGCTCGAGGCCCAGAACCAGCGCAGGATCGCGCGGATCTACGACGGCCACCCGTTCATCGTCGTGCCGGCGGTCGTCGGCGAGCTCTCGCGCGAACGCGTGATCGTCAGCGACTTCGTGCAGGGCAGGGGCTTCGAGGAGATGAAACGTCTGCCTCAGGCAGAGCGCGACCGGATCGGCGAGATCGTCTTTCGGTTCTACTTCGAGTGCATGTACCGCCACCGCCAGTTCTCGGGCGATCCGCACCCGGGCAACTGCATCCTGCTGGAGGACGGGCGCATGGCGTTCCTCGACTTCGGGCTGTTCAAGACGATCGCCGCGGAGGCGGCGGAGTTCGAGCTGCAGGCCCAGCGCCTGGCGATCGAGCGCCGCGCGGGCGAGCTCGTCCAGCACATGTACGCGGGCGGTTGGGTCGGCGACCCGAAGTACTACACCGAGGAGAAGGCGATGGCGATGGTCGACGACATGACCTGGTGGTACACGCAGGACCGCGAGATCGAGCTCGACCCCGAGATCGCCAGCGACGTGCTGATCCAGATGAGCGACCCCCGCTCGAGGCACTTCGCGACGATGCGCCACGAGACGCTGCCCCCCGACCACCTGTTCGGCCGCCGCCTGGAGGTGTTGACGCTCGCCGTCCTCAGCCAGCTGCACGCGAAGGCGAATTGGAACCGGATCGCGCGCGAGTGGATCTACGGCGACGAGCCGGTGACGGATTTGGGTCGCGAAGAGGCCGAGTTCTACCGCGGTGTCGGTGTCGTGTCCTGAGCGTGGTAGGCGGCGAGCAGCCGTTCCTCGTCGAGCTTGCCCGGGAACATGAAGAAGATCAGCAAGGCGCCGAACGCGATCGCGACGATCCCGGCGACGTAGGACCAGTCCGAGCCGGAGACGAACGAGGAGCGCGCGCCCGCGATGATCGCGCTGGAGTAGTGCGGGTACTGCTTGGCGACGGCTTCGGCGCTCGAGAAGGACTTGGTCAGGGTGTTCTGGACCGAGCTCGTGATCAGCGCTTTGTTCGGCGCGGCCGCGATCGCCTTGGAGACCGCGGTCGCAAAGCCGGCCGTGAGCAGAGCGCCCATGATCGACTGGATGATCGCGCCGCCGAGGTCGCGCTGCAGGTCGGCCGTGCCCGAGGCCATGCCCGCGCGCTTGACCGGGACCGAGC
The DNA here is from genome assembly GCA_963774785.1 of uncultured Solirubrobacterales bacterium. GTDB lineage: Bacteria > Actinomycetota > Thermoleophilia > Solirubrobacterales > Solirubrobacteraceae > Palsa-744. The sequence goes on from CAVZGH010000001.1 coordinate 1,245,771, forward strand.
CGGTCAGCGAGCGCGACGCGGGGGTGCCGGCGAAGCCGACGCCGATCCCGATCAGGCCGTAGGCGAGCGCGACCTTCCAGTAGGGGATGCCGGTTTCCCAGAGGGCGAGCATCGCGATGAAGCCGAGCAGGCAGAAGAGGTAGCCGACGAGCAGCGTGAAGCGCGCCCCGCGCGACTCGACCAGTTTCGCCGAATGGGGCGCGATCAGCACCATCAGCACCGCCGCCGGCAGGATCGAGGCGCCGGCGCCGAGCGTCGAGTAGTTGAGCACGTTCTGCAGGAACTGCTGGCCGACGAAGATCGCGCCCATCAGGGAGCCGAACACGACGATCCCGCCGAGCGCCGCGACCCAGAAGATCCGTCGCGCCGCGACCCGGAGGTCGAACAGCGGGAAGCGCGTGCGCCGCTGGCGCGCGTAGAAGAACGCGAGCGCGACGAGCGCGAGCAGGCCCAGCGCGATCGCGACCCTGCCCTTGCCGGGGACGGGCGCGAAGTTGATCGCGAGCACGAGCGCGGCGATCGCGACGATCGAGAGGATCCCGCCGGGGTTATCGACCGGGTTGGTGGTCTCGTTGACGTGCGCCGGTATCAGCAGGATCGCGAGCACGACGGCGACGGCCGCGAGCGGAACCGTGATCAGGAAGACCGAGCCCCAGGCGTGGTGCTCGAGCAGCGCGCCCGAGAGCAAAGGGCCGAGCGCGGACATCGAAGCGCCGATGCTCGACCACAGCGCGATCGCCTTCGTGCGCGCCGGTCCTGACCACAGCGCGGTGACGAGCGCGAGCGTCGTCGGGAAGGCCATTCCGGCCGCGAGGCCGCCGAAGATCCGCGCGCCGATGAGGATGCCGGCGCTCGAGGCGGTCGCGGCGAGGATCGAGGCGGGGATCGCGAGGAACGTGCCGAGCACGAGCATCAGCTTGCGCCCGTAGCGGTCGCCGAGCGCGCCGAGGTAGAGCACGGAGGCCGCCAGCCCGAGCGAGTAGCCGACCGCGATCAGATCGAGCGCGGTCTGCGAGGCGCCGAGGCCCTTGCCGATGTCGGGCAGCGCCGTGTTCGCGACCGCGAGGTTGAGGTTGGCGACCGAGGCGACGAGGATCAAAGCGGCGAGCACGAGGCCCTGCCGAGCCGGTGTGCTCGATTGCTCGTTCACATTTTCAGACTACCTGGATCTGGACGAGGCTCGTCGTGCCCGGGCGTCCGGAGGGCAGGCCGGCGGTGATGCCGACGCGCTGGCCGCGCGTGCACCAGCCGAGCTCGACGACGCGCCGCGCGGCGTCGGCGATCAAGGCCTCGGTCGTCTCGTGGCGGCGCATCGAGGCCGCCTGCACGCCCCACATCAACCCGCAGCGCCGGACTGTCTCTTTGCCCGGCGAGAGCGCGTAGATCGGGACCGTGGGACGGTGCGCGGAGACCAGCCGCGCGGAGCGCCCGGAGAGCGTCGGCACGATCAGCGCGTCGAGCTTCAGCTCGCGCGCGGCCAGGCAGAGGTTGTGCGCGACCGTGTAGGCGGTGTCGGCGTCGGTGCGGCGCACGCGCGAGTTGTTCCAGTCCTCATACGGCGCGATCGACTCGGCCTGGACGGCGACCGCCGCCATCATTTCGACCGCGCCGACGGGGTAGGCGCCGATCGCGGTCTCCTGCGAGAGCATCACCGCGTCGGTGCCGTCGAGGATCGCGTTGGCGACGTCGGCGACCTCCGCGCGCGTCGGGCGCGAGGAGACGACCATCGAGTCGAGCATCTGCGTCGCGGTGATCGACGGGCGCGCCATCCAGCCGGCCAGTTTGAGCAGCTTCTTCTGCGCGAGCGGGACCTGCTCGATCGGCAGCTCGATGCCGAGGTCGCCGCGCGCGACCATCACGCAGTCGGCCGCGTGCATGATCTCCTCGGCGCGCTCGACCGCCTCGGGCTTCTCCATCTTCGCGATCAGCGGCAGGCGCGTGTGTTCGCGCACGAGCTGGACGTCCTCGGGGCTGCGCACGAACGACAGAGCGACCATGTTGACGCCGATCGACTCGCCATGGCGCAGCAGCTCGAGGTCCTCCTCCGGCACCGACGGCAGCCCGACGGTCGGCCCGGGGATGTTCAGCCCCTGGCGCGAGGCGACGGCGCCGCCGACCTCGACCTCCGCTTCGACCTCGGCCGCGGCCGCGCGCACCTCCTGCACGCGCAGGCGCACGGAGCCGTCGGCGAGGTAGATCACGGCCTGCGGCTCGAGCGCGTCGGCGAGCCCGGGCCAGGTGATGCTCATGTGCGCGGCGTCGCCGAGGCGCTCCTCGCCGTTGACCGGAACCCCGCCCGTCCCGCAGGAGAACGTGACGCGGTCGCCGGGCTTGAGCTCGACGACGTCGTCGCGCAGCGGCCCGATCCGCAGCTTCGGGCCGGGCAGGTCCTGCAGGATCGCGACCGGGCGCCCGGCGCGCCCCGCGGCGTCGCGCACGCGGCGGACGGTCTCGGCGTGCTCGTCGAGCGTGCCGTGCGAGTAGTTCAGCCGCGCGACGTCCATCCCCGCCTGGACCATCCGCAGGAGGGTCGCGGGCTCGCGCGAGGCGGGGCCGATCGTGGCGACGATCTTCGTGCGGCGCATGCCCGCAAGTTATAGAAGGCGGCGAAGCGGGGTCTCGCGCGCGCGTCTGACGGAATACGTGCGGGAGGGGGAGCGGGCGGGGGCGAGGGGATCTTTCGAGAAATCCGTAGCGAGATCGGGCCCGGTGCTGTATGGTGTGCGCGATGCTGTGCCGGAACCTATTGAACTCGCCCGCTGAGCGTGCCGCGCGACGGGGGTCGACGCCCACAAACGACAAGCGCTCCGGCGGTGGCTGGGGCGGATGGAGGCTGGTTGCTGATGTCCCGTACTAGGTTGATCTTGCTGGGCCTGCTGGTGGCGGCGGTCGCCGTGGGCGTCGTCGTGTCGAGCTCGGGGGCGGAACCGCCGCCGCCGAGTAGCTGCACAGCGCCGGGGACACCGTCCTATTGCGTTGCGGGGGTGCCGCTGGTGAGCGCCTCGGAAAAAACCGAAAGCACGAGCAGCGGGGGAGCTACGCTCAAAGCCACGATCGCATCCGTATCGTCGGAAATCAAGTGCAAAAAAGAGAAATCCAAAGGGACCATCGAAGGTGGGGCCGCCGGCACTGTGGGCAAGTCCACGGCCACGATAGTCTTTGAAGAATGTGAAATGGTCGCGCCGACAAATTGCAAGCTCAGTGCCCTGGACGAAGGGGAAATCGAAACGACGCTGCTCAAGGGCGAACTTGTGATGACCGGGGGTCGAGTGGAAGATAAGCTCGAATCGAAAACTGGTATCTTTGCCGGTATCGAAATAGAAGGTAAAACATCGTCTTGTGTCATCGCTCCAGTCGGAAGACCTAAGACCTTCGAAGTGACCGGATCGCAGCGATGTGAAGTTGATTCAAGCAACACCCAGGCGGAAGCGGAAGCGGCCACCCATAAGCTCATATGTAAATATGCAGGCAGCAGCCTCGAAGTGGGCGGAAAAGCTGAAATAGCGAGCGAAGCAACCGTCAAACTGACGTCAGGGAAAAACTGGAGCGTCAAAGAAACCTAAGCGCCCCGGTATGAGGTAGCTGCACTCGTATCTAAGGGGCGGGAGAATCCCGCCCCTTAGCAGTTCTTGGGGCGAGGCGGCGTAGGATCGCTGGACTTTGTGTAGGCTTGCTCGGTGTTTGGGGCCGGGGGAGGAAGCCTGTCGTTGCGGGTCGGCAGCGCCGACCGGGCGTCACTGCTACTGCTGCTGCTGACATTTGTCTGTGCCAGCTTCGGGGCTGGGACGATCGTCGCGTCTGCTCGGGCGGAAGGGTGCCCCAACGAACAGCTCCGCGGGCAGGAGAGCTACGCGTTGAAGCTCCCGGACTGCCGCGCATACGAGCAGGTCTCGCCCGTTCGACAAGAACTTCACCGACGCGCTCGGGGGAGCCGACGTCGTGCAGAGCTCGCCGTCCGGCGATGGGGCCACGTTTTTCTCCGATGCGCCGTTCCCCGGCGTGTTGAGCGCGACGAGCATCCCGCTTTATCTCAGTACTCGCGCCGATGGCGAGTGGTCGACCCAGGGGCTTGTGCCACCGACCATTCCCCGGTCTCTGCCCCAGCAGGGCATCGCATACGTGCTGAGCCTGACCGAAGACCTTTCAGAGGCGATCGTAAACACGGAACCCGGTCTCGAAGGGGGCACGGCGCCCGGTGGATACTCCTATCTCCGCGACGACGCCGCCGGCTCTTTTCGGCTGCTTGCGCCGGGCGTCGCCAGATTTGCAGACGCCACGGACAACGATTCACGCATCATCTTCGAAGACACAGCTAACGAACTCGTGCCGGGGGTGCGCGACGAAACAAGCGCTCCGTATCTCTACGAGTGGAGCGCGAGCAGCCCGCCAGGCCAAGAACTGAGCCTGGTCGGCGTCTTGCCAAACGGTGAAGCGCCAATTGATGGCTCGGTTGCCGGCCCCGGTGGCCCCGCGCTCGGTAGACATACGGGCGGCGCGACAGGCGGGTTCTACACGCAGGACACGATCTCCGCAGACGGCTCCCGTATCTTTTTCAGCGACGTCGGCACCGGGCGGATCTACATGCGCGAACCGGAAGTTGGGAGGACGATCCCGGTTTCTGCGGGGACCGAACCGGCGTACTGGCGGGCTGCGACCGCGGATGGCGCGATCGTCTTCTACACCGAAGGCGAAGAGCTGTACCGATTCGACGTCGATAAGTTCGAGGAAAGCAAAAAACTCGAAGCGGAAGCTCTTGCCGAAGCACGTGAACCGCTCACGGGCGGCGAAGCGGGCGTGCTCGGGACGCTTGGGATCGCAACCGAAAATGGCTCCTATGCATACTTCGTCGCCGCAGGTGTATTGGCCGGCAACGAAAATGCCAACAAAGAAAAGGCGGAAGTGGGCGCGGGCAATCTGTATAAGTGGGATGCTGGCGAAACGGTCTTTATCGCACGCCTGAGCACGGAAGATTTATACGACGAGTACAACTGGCGTGGCTTCTACCGAGAAAATCTCAATTTTGCGCCTGCCACCGGAGAGAAGAGCTCACGAGTCACTCCCGACGGACAGGTGGTGCTTTTCACATCGCAGGAGCGATTGACCGCCTACGACAACGCCGGACAAGGCGAGCTGTATCTGTATGACGCGACAAGCGGGAGACTCACATGCGTATCGTGCAATCCAAGCGGTGCGCCGGCTGCCGCCGAAGCATATCTCGCGGGAAACCCGCTGTCCGGCGGCGGCGAACCGCGTAACGCCTTCCTGACGCGCAACCTCTCCGCAGACGGCAGCCGCGTCTTCTTCCAGACGCAGGAAGCACTCGTGCCTGGAGACACGAACGGGCAGACCGATGTGTACGAGTGGGAGCGGGAAGGGGAAGGCGGAGCTGATGGCTGTACGCAGTCGAGCCAGACCTTCAGCGCGAGCTCCGGCGGCTGCCTGTATCTGATCTCCACGGGCCAAAGCTCCCAGCCCTCCTACTTCGGCGATGCGAGCACCGACGGCGACGATGTTTTCTTCTTCACTCGCCAGTCGCTCGTGGTTCAAGACCGAGATGAAAACTATGATGTTTATGATGCGCGTGTTGAAGGTGGGATCGTCGATCAGAATCCGGTAGATGAGACAGGATGCAGCGGCGAAGTGTGCCTCGGGCCTGCAACTCCCGCGCCCGTTTTCGCTCTACCCTCGAGCACCACGTTTGTGGGGTCTGCCGCTACTCCGCCGCAAACGGCTGCCAAGCCTATGCCGCTGACGCGAGCGCAGCAGCTCGCGCGTGCGCTGAAGGTGTGTAGGGGGCAGCTGAGGAAGATGCGAAGTGGCTGCGAAGCGCGGGCAAAGAAACGTTACGGCAAACGTGGTGCAAGAAAGCAAAACGGTAAACGGGCGACGAAGGCTGTACATGTAAATAGACCAGTACGGAAACGTCACGGACGATGATTGTCCGCTGGTGCCGGAAGGACCTTGTGACCGGGCTGCTGGTGGCATCGCTGGCGACGGTGGTGGCGTTTGTGCTTGCTACGCCTGCGTGGGCGAGCGATACCTTTGGGGTGGAAAGCTTTGCAAGCTCGATTGTGAGTAACGCGGAAGGTGATCTCGCCACCCAGGCCGGCTCGCACCCATACGCGATGACGACGGCGATCGCGTTCGACCACGTCGTGACGGAAAAAGAAGCAGGACAACCTCCACGGATTCGCACCTATGGCGATCCAAAGGACATCGAAATCAATCTGCCGGCGGGGTTGATCGTCAATCCTCGTGCGACCGAGACGATGTGTACCGAGGCCGAGCTGGAGAGCCGAGAGGGTCCGGATAGCTGTCCAAACGCCGCTGCTGTAGGGGTCTTCTCTGTCTATCTGGACGGCGTCGAAATTCTCGACGAACCGGTTTACAACATGGTGCCCTCGGCGGGCGCGCCGGCCGAGCTGGGCTTCAATGCTGCGGGAATCGGGCTGATCATGCACGTTGGGGGCGGGGTGCACACCGGCGCTGATTACGGCATGTCGGCGGATATCTCCGAAATCTCTGACGAGCACCCGATTTACGGCATTGAACTGACCCTGTGGGGTGATCCATCCGCCGCGAGCCACGACGAAGAACGGGGTTTGTGCGCCGACGATACAGCGAAACAGATGTTCAAAGAAACAGGGATTCACGGCAGCTGTCCTGTGGAAAGGACCAGCGCTCCATTCCTGACCCTGCCGACCTCGTGCACCGGCGAACCGCTGATCACGACCATCAGCACGGACTCCTGGCAGGAACCTGGCGGGTTGAACCCGGATGGAACACCGAACCTCGGCGACCCGCGCTGGCGGACCGCGAGCGCGTCCTCGCCGCCGCTGACCGGATGCGCGAGCCTCAACTTCAGCCCGAAACTGACCGTCAGTACTGCCGAACCGGAAGTCGCTCGCGCCGAATCGCCGAGCGGGCTCGACGTCGATCTGAAGCTTTCGCAAGAAGAAAACGTCAACGGCGTCGCCGGCGCGGACCCGCGGGAAGTGGTCACGACGCTGCCCGCCGGGTTCGCGATCTCACCGTCCGCTGTCGGCGGGCGCGAAGCCTGCACGCCCGCTCAGATCGAACTGAACGATGCACAGGCGCCGGCCTGTCCCGAAGCGGCGACGGTCGGCACGGCCAGGATCTCCACGCCGCTGTTGGCAGACCCGCTCGAAGGCTCGCTCTACCTCGCGCAGCCCTCCGCGGACGAACCGGTCTTCGGCTCGCTCGGGCATGCCTCCGAACCGCTGCTCCAGCTCTACCTCGTCGCCGCCGGCGACGGCCTGCTGCTGAAGCTCGCCGGCGAGGTCGAAGCGAGCCCGAGCACGGGCCAGCTGACGGTCAGGTTCGCGGACCTCCCGCAACTGCCGATCGGCGAAATGCGGCTCGGCCTTGCCGGCGGCGCGCGGGGGCTGCTCGTCACCCCGGCCGCGTGCGGCGCCTACACGGTCCAGTCAACGCTCGTGCCCTGGAGCGGCACGCCCGCGGTCGCGCAGAGCTCGAACATCGAAGTCAACTCCGGGCCCGGCGGCTCCGCGTGCCCGGGCGGGCGCTTCAGCCCCTCCTTCACGGCCGGCACGCTCAACAACCTGGCGGGCGCCCCGAGCGCGTTCACGCTCCTGCTCTCCCGCCAGGACGGGGAACAGCGCTTCGGCGCCTTCTCCGTCACGCTGCCCCCGGGCCTCACGGGCGCGCTCGGCGGCGTACCCCTCTGCCCCGAACCGCAGGCATCGCTCGGCGATTGCCCGCCGGCCTCGCAGATCGGCGCGGTGACCGTCGGCGCCGGTCCTGGGCCAGACCCCCTCTACCTCCCCGAGCCCGGCCGGCAGGCGAGCGGGATTTATTTGACAGGTCCTCCCCCTCCGGGTCAAGCGGGCGTCAATCCCGCCGGCGCGCCATTCGGGTTGAGCATCGTCGTCCCGGCGCTCGCCGGTCCGTTCGACCTCGGCACGGTCGTCGTGCGCGCGAGCGTTTCGGTCGATCCGCGCACCGCCCAGATGACGATCGCGGTGGGCGGGATTCCGAGCATCGAGGACGGGGTCCCGCTCGACGTGCGCACGCTCGCGCTCGCGATCGACCGGCTCGGTTTCGTGCTCAATCCCACCGGCTGCACGCCGCGAGCCGTCGCCGCCACGGTCGTCTCGGCGTCGGGCACGGTGGCGTCGGTGTCGAGCCCGTACCAGGCCGCCGACTGCGCGAGCCTGCCGTTCGCGCCGCGGCTCACCGCCCTGACGCACGCGCGCACGAGCAGAGCCGGCGGCGCCTACCTGCACGTCAAGCTCGTCTCCGGCCCCGGCCAGGCCGACATCGCCAAGGTCAAGGTCGATCTCCCCAAGCAGCTGCCCTCGCGGCTGACGACGCTCCAGCAAGCCTGCCTCGCGAGGGTCTTCGCGGCCGACCCCGCGGCCTGCCCGCCCGCCTCGATCGTGGGCACGGCGACGATCCTCACGCCGCTGCTCGCGGGCCCGCTCGCCGGACCGGCCTACCTCGTCTCCCACGGCGTCGCCTCCTACCCGGCGCTCGTGCTCGTGCTCCAGGGAGACGGCGTGCGGGTCGAGCTCGAAGGCCAGACGAACATCCGCGGGGGCATCACCTCGAGCGCCTTCCGCGCGCTCCCCGACGTGCCGATCAGCACGCTCGACCTCGTGCTCCCGGAGGGCCCGCACTCGATCCTCGCGGCCCGTCTTCCGGCTGGGGCGAAGGGCGGCCTGTGCAGGCAGGCGCTGCGGATGCCGATCGCGATCACCGGCCAGAACGGCGCCCAGCTCAAACGCACCGTCAGGATCGAGATCGGCGGATGCCCACCCACCCGCCCGCGTCAGGAGCCCCCGCGGCGCGGGCCCTCGACGCGCGGGCCGCCGAAGCGCAAACGGGTTCGTGCCTAGCGGGTGGCGCATCCGGCCGGAGGCCGGCCGGCCGAAACGGGGACCGACCAGGGAGACGCTCGCTCCGCTCGCATCCCCGAATCGGCCAGCGCCGAAGGCGCGTGTCCCCCGGCTTCGGTCGGGCCCCTCTTTTTCGGTCAGGCGCAGGTACATCCTGGCGGGAGTGGCGCTGCTGCCGATCGTGCTGGTCCTCGCGCTGCTCCTGGCCCGTCGCTCGGGCGGCGATTACGCCGCGTTTGCCGCCTGCCCCCTGCGAGATCGCGCGACTGATCTGTGCATCTTCGCGCGGACCGAAAGCGGCGAGCTCGAGATCGGGAGACGGACGATCCCGATCACGCGGACGATCACCGTGCAGGGCGGCATCCACGAGGGCGAAGCGGGCGGACGGCAGCGGTTCATCGAAGCGACCGGCGGCAGGACCCTGTCGGTGGCGCCCCAGCCGATTCCGGGAGGGCTGCGCGCGCTTCTCGCTCCGGCGGTCCTGCCGGCGGCCCTGCGGGAACGGTTCGATCGGCTGATCGCCCGCGGAGAATCGGCGGTGACGGCGACGACCGAGCTCGCCACATCCGCGCGCGCGATCGGGGTGAGCACGCAGAACCTCGTCGAAGCGAAGGGGATCGGGCTGGCGCTGCCGGTGAAGGTCAAGCTGAGCAGCCCGTTCCTCGGCGCCGGCTGCTACGTCGGCTCGAACGCCCACCCGGTCGTGATCTCGCTCACGACCGGCACGACCCACGGCTCCTCCGCTCAAGGGCAGGTCGCCGGCAAACCGGGTCACGCCAAGTTCGAGGACGACTACAACCTCGTCACGCTCTCCGCGGACACGCTCGTCAGCGTTCCCTTCCCGGCGCCGCCCGTCACGGGCTGTGGCGGGACCCTGTCCGCTGTGGTCGATCCGGCCGTCAACGCCGAGCTCGGCCTGCCGGTCGCGGCGGAGCACAGCGAGGCGATCATGAACGGCACGATCAAAACCGCGAACGCTCCGGCGGTGCGCAAGGCGCTGGGCGAATAGGCGGCCTCGGCCGCTCAGGGAGCCTGGACGTCGGGGAAGTGCTCTGCGCAGTGCTCGCGCAGCACCGTCCTGATCCACGCGCGCTCCTCCGGCGAGGCCGCGCGAAAGCGCCGCAGAGCTCGCGCTGGCGCTCGATCGGCGCCTCCGCGATGCACCAGCGCACGGCGAGGCGCTCGAACAGCAGCTCGACCGCCCGCTGCCAAGCGTCCTCGCGGGTCGCCGCCGGCCGGTCGTCCTCGCCCGCGAGCACCCGCGCGTACTCACGCCGCGCCGCGGGGCTGAGCACGCCGCGCAGCGTCAGCACGGATCCCTCCGCGTCGGTGTAGTCGCTGTTCGGAGCGACGAGCTTGTCGGTGCGGTGATCGCGGCGCTCCGCGGCCCGGCGGCGGTTGCGCTTACCCACGGGACTTCAGGGATGTTGGAGGATCATCGTCATACCGGCCCCGGTCCTATCGGTCGGCGGCGGCCAGGAGCTGCCCGCGCACGTCGCCCGTGACCGGCTTGGCGTGCCCCGCCCACACCACGGCCGGCTCCAGCTCGGCGAGCCTGCGGATGCTCGCGCGCGCCTGCTCGATGTCGTAGTTGTACGTCGCCTCCGGCAGTTTCGCCGGGCAGTCGCGGCCGAACATGTCGAGCGTGTAGATCAGGTCGCTGACGAGCGCCAGCCGGTCGGACTCGCGCCACAGCGCGATCAGGCCGGGGGCGTGGCCGGGCAGGTCGATCACGCGAAAGCCCGCGACCTCGTCGCCCGCGGCCTCGCTGACGGTGCCCGCGATCTGCACCGGCCCGCCGTCCCAGACATAGCGGTGGAGCAGTTTCTGGACCTGTTTAGAGCCCTGCGGCAGCCCCGCTAGGTCGGCCGGCCAGTAGCGCCAGCCGCCGCTGCCCTCGGCGTCCTGCACCTCGTCGGGGTGGCACAGCACCGGCACGCCGAGCGCGGGGGCCGTGCCGCGGTGGTCGGTGTGGCCGTGGCCGAGCACGACTCGCGTGATCCCGCCGAGCTTCGCGCCGGCCGTGGCCACCGCGCGCGTCATCGTGCGCGCGCCCGCGTCATAGAGCGTCACGCCGGCCTCCTCGCCGGGGTTCTCGATCAGGTACACGTTGCAGCGCCCGGGCTGCCCCTGCACGAGCCACACGCCGGTCGCGATCAGCTCTGCCTCGCCCGCGCCGAGGCTCTGCGTGAGCCGCGTCTTGAGGTTGAAGGCGCCCAGCATCCGTTGCTCGGCGCTCGAATTGAGCGGCGGCATCATCCCGAGCTGGCGGGGCACCGCCATCGTGTCGTTGAACACGTCGTTGGCCTGGATCAGCCCGTCGCGTACCGTCAGCAGGTCGCAGCCTTCCAGCTCGATCGGGTGGCCGGTGGGCTCGAGCCCACCGAACGAGCTCGGTCCCGCGAACGTCCCGCGGAAGCGCCACTGCAGCGCGCAGCGCTCGCCCTCGCTCGTCGTCGAGACGATCTCCACGCGCAGGTCGGGGATCGCCCCGACCAGTTCGCCGATGAACTGGCGCAGGCCCTCGTGGCCGAGGAACACGCCCTGCCCGCGCACATCCTCGCGCCCGTCCGGCGCCCACATCGCCACGGCCCCCTCGACGTCGTGCGCGCCGATCGTCTCGAAATACCGCCGCGCGACCGTCTCGGCCTCGCTCCCGGTGGCCCGTTTGCGCCGTTTCGAGGCCTGGCGCACGTTCGCCGCGACCTCCTGCACCTTCGCGGCGGCCTCGCCGGCGCTCTCCTCCTCGGCCATCTCACTGCTCCCTTTGGCGATGCTGCGGACGTTTCGTAGTCTAGTCTCTCGCCCGATGGCCGAGGCAACCGATCCGCAGTCGATCGATCAACGATCGACTGCTCAAAGATCGGCTGGCAAGCCCGAGCTGGGCCGGGGCGAACGCGTGTTGCCCGGGGTCTTTCGCCTGCGCCTGCCGCTGCCCTGGCCCGGCGTGCCGCACTGCAACGCGTGGGCGGTCGCGGCCGGCGACGGGGTTGTGCTGTTCGACACCGGCATGCACCAGCCCGGCTCGGAGGCGCAGCTGGAACGGGCGATGCAGATGTGCGGGCTGCGCATCGAGGACGTGCGCCTCCTCATCTGCACGCACGCCCACGCCGACCACTACGGCCAGGCCGCCACGATCGTGCGTCGCGCCGGCTGCGAGCTGTGGATGCACCCGAACCACGCGCACATGAAGCTCTTCGCCGAGGATCCGGAGGGGGCGCTCGAACGCCGCCTCGAGGTCGCGCGCCAGAGCGGCGTGCCCGAGGAGCCGTTGCGCCGCTACGCGGCCGAGCGCGGCGAGCGCGAATCGGGGATCGCGGCGGTGATCGAGCCCGACCGTGAGCTGGTGCCGGGCGTTCTCGTCGAGACCGACCTCGGCGCGTGGACAGTGCACGAGACGCCCGGCCACGCGCCCTCGCACGTCTGCCTGTTCCAGCCCGAGCGGCGCCTCCTGATCTCCGGCGATCACCTGCTCGGGCGCGTCTTCCCGTTCTTCGACCTCGGCTACTCACCTGACCCCGTCGGCGAATTCCTGCGCTCGCTCGACGTCGTCGCGGCGCTTGACGCGCGCCTGTGCCTGGCCGGCCACGGGCGCACGTTCACCGACGTGCAGGCCCACATCGAGGGCAACCGCGAGCTCGTCGCCGAGCACCTCGCGAAGATCGCGGCGGTCGTGCGGGAGGGCGAGGCCGAGGCGGGCGAGCCGCTGACCGCGTTCGAGATCCTGCCGCGCGTCTACGGAGACCATCTCACGCCGATGACCGCGCAGTGGCTGCTGACCGAGACGCTCGCGATGCTGCTGCACCTGGAGCTCACCGGCGCCGCGCGGCGGATCCCCGGAGAGCCCGAGCGCTGGGCCGCGGCGGCGAACGCGTAGGCGCTGGGCTGCGGTGGGCGCTGGGCTGCGCGATCCAGCCGGCGCCGGGAGACTGTCGCCCGTCGCGAGCGCGAGTGCTGCCGGGGCGTTCGGAGCGGCTTGGAGAGGCCTGTCGCATACGATCAAACGATGCGCATCGACCAGATCCTCGCGAACCAGGACCCGCCCACCCCCACGTTCTCGTTCGAGTTCTTTCCCCCCAAGACCGAGGTGGGGGAGAAGAACCTGCACGACGCGCTCGCCGAGCTGCGCCAGCTGGAGCCGTCGTTCGTGTCGGTCACCTACGGAGCGGGCGGCACGACCAGAGGCAAAACGATCGAGATCGTCAAGCGCATCAAGGAGCAGTATGGGCTGGAGGCGATGGCCCACTTCACGTGCGTGGGCGCCACCGTGCCCGAACTGCGCGCCACGCTCGATGAGATGCGGGGCGCCGGCATCGAAAACGTGCTCGCGTTGCGCGGCGACCCGCCGGCCGGACAGGAGGATTGGCGCAAGACCGAGGGAGGCCTCGAGTACTCACGCGAACTCGTGGAACTGATCGCCGCCGACTATTCGTTTGCGATCGGCGGGGCCTGCTTCCCGGAGACGCACATCCATGCCGTCAGCCCCGAGGAGGACCTGGAACACCTGGCCGAGAAGGTCGCCGCCGGCGTCGACTTCCTGATCACCCAGCTGTTCTTCGACAACGCCCTGTACTTCGACTTCGTCGACCGCGCGCGCGCGGCCGGCGTGGACGTGCCGATCATCCCCGGGATCATGCCGATCACCCAGGTTGGGCAGGTCGAGCGCATGGCCAAGCTGTGCAAGGCGTCGATCCCCGACGGTCTGCGCAGGGAGCTGCACGCCCGCGCGGAGGACTCCGAGGCGGTGCTGGACTTCGGAGTGGCCTACGCCACGCTGCAGTGCGCCGAGCTGTTGGGCGCCGGGGTCCCCGGGATCCACTTCATCACGCTCAACCGTTCGCCGGCCACGCGCGCGATCGTCAGCGCGCTGCGGCTGGCGAAACCGTGGGAGAAGGCGGTCTCCGCGGTCTCGACGATCCCTCTGCCGAGCTCTTCGAGCTCCCGCGGCGAGCCGTCGGCGACCGTATAGGCGACCGTACAGCCTGGTAGGCGCCCGGCGCGGCGCGTACCCTCACCGTGCGATGACCAGCCCCGCGCCCGTGACCGAGGAGATCCCCTACACCGTCCGTCGCTCCGCCCGCGCGCGGCGCGTGCGCGTCAACGTCCACGCCCACACCGGCGTCGAAGTTGTGCTGCCGGAGCGCGCGCCGGAGCGCGCGGCCGCGGCCGCCGTCAGCGAGCTGCGCCCCTGGATCGAGCGCCGCCTGTCCGACGCGCAGGAGGTGCTCGCGCGGATCGCCGAGCGCGCCGGGACTGTGCCCTACCTGGGAACCACGCTGGAGCTGGTCCCCGAGCCCGGCCGCACGCGCGCGCACCGTCGCGGCGAGCGCCTACTGGTCCCCGCCGGCGACGCCGACGCCCGCCCCGCGATCGAGCGCTTCTATCGCCGCGCCGCGCGCGCGGAGATCGCCCCGCGCCTGGACCGCGCGAGCGCGCTCGCGGGCGCGACCTACGACGGCCTGAGCATCCGTGGACAGCGCACGCGCTGGGGCTCGTGCTCGGCCGGCGGGCACATGAGCTTCAACTGGCGGCTGCTGCTCGCGCCCGAGCGGGTGCTCGAATACGTCGTCTGGCACGAGGTCTGCCACCTGCTGATCCTCGACCACTCGCCCCGCTTCTGGGCGCTCGTCGAGCGCCACTGGCCCAGCTACCGCGAGGAGCGTGCGTGGCTCAGTCGCAACGGTGCGACGCTGGTGCTCTAGCCCCGCTCGTCGATCGGCACGTAGTCCCGCTCGGCCTCACCGGTGTAGATCTGCCGTGGCCGGGCGATCTTCTGCTCGGGGTCTTCGACCATCTCTTTCCACTGCGCGATCCAGCCGGAGGTGCGCCCGATCGCGAACATCACCGGGAACATCGCCACCGGCAGGCCCAGCGCCTCGTAGATCAGGCCGGAGTAGAAGTTGACGTTCGGGTAGAGCTTGCGCTGCGTGAAGTATTCGTCGTCCATCGCCTGCTTCTCGAGCTCGGTGGCGACGTCGAGCAGTGGGCTCTTGCCGCGCACCTCGAACACGTCGTCGAGGTATTTGCGGATGATCCGCGCGCGCGGGTCGTAGTTCTTGTAGACGCGGTGGCCGAAGCCCATCAGGCGCTCCTCGCCGGCCTTGACGCCCTGCAGGAAGGCGGGGATGTTCTCGACCTTCTCGATCCGCGCGAGCATCCGCAGCGCCGCCTCGTTGGCGCCGCCGTGCAGCGGGCCGTACAGCGCCGCGACCCCGCCGGCGACGGCCGAGTAGGGGTCGACCTGGGTCGAGCCGATCGCCCGTACGGCGCTCGTCGAGGCGTTCTGTTCGTGGTCGGCGTGGAGGATGAAGAGCACGTCCAGCGCGCGCTCCAGACGCGGATCGGGCCTGTATTTGAGCTCGGTCATTTTGTACATCATCCCCAGGAAGTTGCCCGCGTAGGAGAGCTCGTTGTCGGGGTAGACGTAGGGCTGGCCCATGTTGTGGCGGAACGCGAACGCGGCGAGCGTCGGCATCTTCGCGAGCAGGCGGATGATCTGGATCGCGCGCACGCGCTCGTCTCTGATCTTGTTGGCGTCTGGATAGAAGGTCGAGAGCGCGCCGACCGAGGCGACGAGCATGCCCATCGGGTTGGCGTCGTAGCGGAAGCCCTGCATGAAGTCCTTGACGTTCTCGTGCACGAACGTGTGGATCGTGATCTCGTCGACCCAGCCTTCGAGCTCGGCCTTGTCGGGCAGCCGGCCGTTGATCAGCAGGTAGGCGACCTCGAGGTAGGTCGAGTGCTCGCACAGCTGCTCGATCGGGTAGCCGCGATGCTGGAGGATGCCGGCGTCGCCGTCGATGTAGGTGATCGAGCTGCGACACGACGCCGTGTTCATGAACGCCGGGTCGTAGGACATCATCCCGAATTCGTCGGGATCGACCTTGATCTGGCGCAGATCGCTCGCGCGCACGGTGCCGTCCTCGATCGGCAGCTCGTAGGTCGCACCCGTGCGGTTGTCGGTCACGCTGAGCGTCGCCCGCGACCCGGCGCCGTTCTCCGCCGGCGATCCCTGTCCCTGCGCTTGTGTCTCCGGGGTGCTCATGGGGCTGTCTCCTATCGAATGGGTTCTACCCGATTATGCGCGATCCCAGGCTCGGCGGGGGCCGTTTATTGACGTTTTATGCGTGGGCCCCGTAGCGGCTCTCGGTCGCCTCGACCTGGCCCTGATAGTGGCTGCCGAGGTCCTCGTGGCCATAGGGTCGCAGGGCGGGCGCGTCGAGCGTCATGAACGACAGCTGCGCGATCGGCAGGCCGGGCGCGGATTGCGGGGCGAGCAGGCGGGGATCGCGGGGAGCGGACCCGAGGACTCGTCCGGCGTTGATCCGCTCGCGGCTGCCCTGCGAATAGGTCGGCAGTAAGTCATTGGGCGAGTTGGACTCCGAGCCGCTCATCCAACAATCCGCAGATGACCTGGGAGAAACCATCATGAGCGATTCGATCAACCTGCAAGAGATCAACCCCGACGGCGCCGTCGCCGAGGCCCGTGAAGCGGCGCTCGACGGGCTGCCCGAGGGCGACACGCGCGCCTCGTTCCTGCGCAAGTCCGCGATCGCCGGCGGCGCGGCGCTCAGCGGCGGCGCGCTGCTCGGGACGCTCGCCCCAAGCGCGCTCGCGGCGGGCGGCGGCCGGCCTCCGAAGAGCTTCGGCGAGGGCGACATCGGCATCCTCAACTACGCGCTCACGCTGGAGTACCTCGAGGCGGCGTTCTACAACGGCGCGACCGCCGCGAAGATGTCGCTCGCTCCGCAGGTCTCGGCGTTCCTGGCGACGGTCACGAAGGACGAGAACGCGCACGTGGCGTTCCTGAAGAAGGCGCTCGGGGCAAAGGCCGCGAAGGAACCGACGTTCGACTTCAAAGGCGCCAACACGAGCCCGGAAATGTTCATGAAGACCGCTCAGGTGCTCGAGAACACGGGCGTTCACGCGTACTCCGGCCAGGCGCTGAACATCAAGTCGGCGGCCTACGTAAAGGCCGCGATCTCGATCCTCACGATCGAGGCGCGTCATGCGAGCGTGATCGGCCTGCTCAACGAAGGCTCCGCGCCCGCGGGCAAGGAAATCGCCCCGAACGGCCCGTTCGACACGCCGCTCAGCGCCGCGCAGGTGCTGACCGCGGTGAAAGGCACGGGCTTCATCGTCTGAGGCGCCGCCGCCCGCACCGCACCCGCACTCGCAACGACAAGCCTCCGGGACCCCCACCCGTAGGGCGCTTCACAGAGGGAGGCCGCTTTCGATTTCGGGCGGCCTCCCTCTCAGCGTTTTTCCCCGCGCATCGGCGGTGGAGGGGCAGGTTCCCTGTTCCCGGCAGGTTCCCTGTTCCCTGTTCCCGGTGACGCGCCTACCCGATCGCGGGGGCGCCGCTGAAGCTCGTGATCTCGCGCAGCTCTCGCACACGCGCGGCGATCTCATCGTCGGTGAGGCGGACGACGCGCTCGGTCCCGAGCTCCTCGACGTTGAACGAGGCGAGCGCTGTGCCGTGGGCCATCGCCGCGCGCAGCAACTCGTCGGAGAGTCGGTCCCGCCCCCCGCCCGCGCCGCGATCGTCGCCGAGGTGCGCCGCGATGTAGCCGACGAACCCGCCGGCGAAGGTGTCGCCGGCGCCGGTCGGGTCGATGACGCTCTCCAGGGGGTAGGCGGGCAGCGAGAAGAAGCCGTCGTTCGTCACCAGCGCGGCGCCGTACTCGCCCTGCTTGGCGACGATGATTTGAGGTCCGCCCACCCCGCTCGTCTCGTCGGTCTCGCCGGTCCCGCCTGCCTCGCGCGTCCCGCCGGCTGTGGGCGTGCGCCATGAAAGCACCTCGCGGGCGGCGGAGAAGAGGTTGGGCTTGCCCGTCAGCTGGCGCAGCTCGGCGTCGTTGAGGATCACGCAGTCAACCGACTCGATCGCACGCACGAGCGAGTCGCGTGCGATGTCGATCCACAGGTTCATCGAGTCGAGCGCGACGAACTTAGCGCCCGGGAGCTGGGAGCGGACCTCGAGCTGGAGGTCCGGCTGGATGTTCGCGAGGAACAGCACGTCGCTGGCGCGGGAGGTCTCGGAGAGCTTTGGCGCAAAGCCCTCGAACACGCCGAGCTGCGTGTCGAGCGTCTCGCGCGAGTTCAGATCCCAGCCGTACTCGCCGCGCCAGAAGAAGGTCTTCCCGCCGGCGACGCGCTCGACGTCTGAGACGTCGATGTCGCGGTCGCGCATTACCTGCAGCTCGGCCTCGTCGAAATCGTCGCCGACGGGGCCGACGACGTGGACGCGATCGAAGAACGAGGCGGCGAGCGCGAAGTGCACGGCGGCGCCGCCGAGCATCCGCTCGCGCTCCCCGAAGGGCGTCTTGACGGCGTCGTAGGCGATTGATCCGACAACGGTGATCGACATCGGCGGGGGACTGTATACAACGGGGTCACGGGGCAGGAGGACGGAAGTCCGTAAGCTCATGACCGAGAAGATGCCGAAGACGTTCGCCGAGCTCGGTCTGTCCGAGTCCACCCTGAAGGCCCTGCGCGACGTGGGCTACGAGTCGCCGAGCCCGATCCAGGAGCAGGCGATCCCGTCGGTGCTCGAAGGCCGCGATGTGATCGGCCAGGCGCAGACGGGGACCGGCAAGACGGCGGCGTTCGGGCTGCCGATCGCCGAGTACATCGATCCCGAGCTCTCCGAGGTACAGGCGCTGGTGCTGACGCCGACGCGCGAGCTCTGCATCCAGGTCACGCAGGCGCTGCGCACCTACGGCGCGCACAAGGGGATCGACGTGGTGGCGGTCTTCGGTGGCGCCCCGATCCGCACCCAGCAGGCGCAGCTGCGCGCCGGCGGGCACGTCGTGGTGGGCACCGTCGGGCGCGTGCTCGACCTGATCAGCCGCCATTCGCTGGTGCTGCACGACTGTCGCTTCGTGGTGCTCGACGAGGCCGACGAGATGCTCGACCTGGGCTTTCTCGAGGACGTCGAGAAGATCCTCTCGCTGACGCCCTCAGGCCGCCAGACGGCGCTGTTCAGCGCCACGATGCCGCCGCCGATCAGGGCGCTCGCGGACCGCTACCTGTACGACCCGGTGACGATCCAGGTCAAGGCGGCGACGCTGACGATCGACACCGTCGCCCAGTTCCAGCTGCCGGTGGAGACGCGGGAGAAGGCCGACAAGCTCGTGGAGGTGCTGAGGGCCGAGCGGCCCGACCAGGCGATCGTGTTCGTCAGGACGAAGATCCGCTGCGACCAGCTGTTCAAGATCCTGCGCGACCGCGGGATGAACGTGAGGGCGCTGCACGGCGACATGTCGCAAGGGTCGCGCGACGGCGTGATGCTCGCGTTCAAGGGCGGGCGCGTGCCGATCCTGGTCGCGACCGACGTCGCCGCGCGGGGGCTTGACATCTCGACCGTGACGCACGTGATCAACTACGACGTGCCGACGTCACCGGATACATACGTCCACAGGATTGGGCGTACCGGGCGCGTGGGGCGCTCGGGCCGCGCGATCACGTTCGTCGAGGCCAGACAGAAGCGCGAGCTGGAGGCGATCGAGAAGCACATCGGCATGTCGATCGCCGCCTGGGAGCCGGGTGCAAAGGGCGCGCCGACGCCGGTCAAAGAGCGCCCGCGCCGCCATTCCAAGCCGGGCGTGAAGCGTCCCGCCGAGCGCAAACAGGAGGACTACGCGAAGCTCGTGCTCGGCGGCGGCCGCGCCGCGGGTCTGCGCGTGGCGGACATCGTCGGCGCTGTGACGGCGAAGGCCGGTCTCGACGGGGAGGCCGTGCGCGACGTGATGGTGCTCGACCGCTTCTCCTTCCTCTCGGTCCCCGAGGGCGAGGCCGAGCGCGTGATCGAGGCGCTCGACGGTACGCAGATCGGATCCAGCCAGACTCAGACGTTGAGCCTCGAGCGCGTCGCGCGCTAGGCGAGCATGGCCGCGAGGCCGGGCTCGCTATCGTGGCCCGCAGACCCCCGCCCGACCGACAGAGGAGACGAATGTCCACCGCCACGATGCAGACGACCGAAGGCACGATCACGTTTGAGCTGTTCGACGAGGACGCGCCGAAGACGGTCGCGAACTTTACAAAGCTCGCCGGCGACGGCTTCTACGACGGCCTGACGTTCCACCGCATCATCAAGGACTTCATGATCCAGGGCGGCTGCCCCCAGGGGACCGGCACCGGCGGCCCGGGGTATACGTTCGAGGACGAGTTCAACTCGCACAAGGTCGTCCGCGGCGCGCTCGCGATGGCGAACGCCGGCCCAAACACGAACGGCTCGCAGTTCTTCATCGTCACCGCCGACTCGTGCCCGTGGCTCGATGGCAAGCACACGGTCTTCGGCGAGGTCACCGGCGGGATGGACGTGGTCGAGAAGCTCGACGGCGTCAGCACCGACGGCGGCGACCGCCCGACCGACCCGGTCGGGATCGTCACGGTCGCGATCTCGTAAGAGCGCCTTCGTCGGAGTAGCCTGTTCGTACGAGCGAGAAACGAGCAGGGGAGATAGAAGATGGCGACCGTCGAGCAGCAGGCACCCGCGACCTCCAACGGCGCGGTTCACAACGAGGAGCCCGCCGGCGCGGAGATTCCCGTGATCAACCCGGGCACGGGCGAGCGGATCGGGAGCGTCCCCGATCTCGACGCCGCCGCGGTGGCGGAGCTGGCGAAGCGCGGGCGCGCCGCGCAGATCGGCTGGGACGCGTACGGATTCGAGGGGCGCGCGGCGGTCCTGCGGAGGATGCAGAAGTGGCTGATGGACAACGCCGACCGCGTGACCGAGACGATCGTCTCGGAGACGGGCAAGACCTACGAGGACGCGCGCCTGGCGGAGATCGCCTACGGCGGCGGCGCGTTCGGCTTCTGGGCGAAGAACGCCGAGAAGTTTCTCGAAGACGAGCGCGTGAGCTCGGCGGCGGTCGCGGTCAAGGGCAAGAAGCTCGTCCTGCGCCACCGCCCGCTCGGGCTGATCGGCGTGATCGGGCCGTGGAACTACCCGCTGATCAACTCCTTCGGCGACTGCATCCCCGCGCTCGCGGCCGGCAACAGCGTGATCCTGAAGCCCTCCGAGGTCACGCCGCTGACCTCGATGCTGCTCGCGGAGGGGCTGCGCGAGAGCGGGCTGCCCGCGGACGTGCTGCAGATCGCGACCGGCCGCGGACCGACCGGCGCCGCCCTGATCGAGCAGGTCAACATGATCATGTTCACGGGCTCGACGCGGACCGGGCGCAAGGTCGCCGAAGCCGCCGCGCGGCGGCTGATCCCCGCCTCGCTCGAGCTCGGCGGCAAGGATCCGATGGTCGTGCTGCGCGACGCCGATCTGGAGCGCGCCGCGAACACCGCCGTGTGGGGCGCGATGATGAACGCCGGGCAGACGTGCATCTCGATCGAGCGCGCCTACGTCGAGGCGCCCGTCTACGACGAGTTCGTCGCGAAGGTCACCGAGAAGGTGCGCGCGCTGCGCCAGGGCCGCTCCGGCGCCCCCGGCAGCGTCAACGTCGGCGCCGTCACCTTCCCGCCGCAGCTGGATGTGATCGAAGACCACGTCCAGGACGCCGTCGCGAAGGGCGCACGCGTGCTCGTCGGCGGCAAGCGCGGCACGGGCATGGGCGCGGGCACAGGTGCGGGCGCGGGCACAGGTGCGGGCGCGGGCATAGGTGCGGGCGCGGGCACAGGTGCGGGCAGCGGCGGTGACTTCTTCGAGCCGACGGTCCTGGTCAACGTCGACCACACGATGAAGTGCATGACCGAGGAGACCTTCGGGCCGACGCTCCCGATCATGAAGGTCGCCGACGAGGAGGAGGCAGTGCGCCTGGCCAACGACTCCGTCTACGGTCTCGCCGGCTCGGTCTTCGGGCGCGACACCGCCCACGCCGAAGCGGTCGCGCGCCGCCTGGACGCGGGCGCGGTGTGCGTGAACGACGCGATTGTCAACTACTTCGCGATGGAGCTGCCGATGGGCGGCGCGAAGGCCTCGGGTCTCGGTTCGCGCCATGGCGCGGGCGGGATCCGCAAGTACTGCTCCCAGCAGGCTCTGCTGATCACCCCGCGCGCGCTCGCGCGCAAGAAGGACCTGACGATGTTTCCCTATAAGGCGCGCACTTCGAAGTTCCTCGCGGGAGCGTTCAAGCTCCTGTACGGCCGCGGGAAAAGAGACTAGTCCCGTAGGGGAAGCCCAAGCAGACGCTCGAGCTCTGGGATCGTCGTGTCGGAGCTCGTGTGGTGGACGGTCGCCATCCCCAGCTCCTGCGCCGGCGTGAGGTTGAACGGCAGGTCGTCAACGTAGACGCAGTCCTCCGCCGGCGCACCCGCGCGCTCGGCGCCGAGCTCGTACATGCGCCGCGAGGGCTTGCGGATTCCCTCCCGCGCGGAGATCACGATGCCATCGAACAGTTCGTCGAACAGCTCGTGCGGATAGCGGTGCACGCCCCACGAGTTCGACACGAGCCCCGTGCGGATCCCGGCGGCGTGGGCGCGGCGCACGGCGTCGAGCATCTCCACGTCGGGCGCGACCTCGGTGAACAGCCCGTCGATCAGCCCGTCGGGCGCGATTCCGAGCAGCTTCGCGAAGTGCCGCTCGAAGGCCGACTCGTCGATCTCGCCCTGCTCCAGCGCGATCAGCAGCTCGCGCGCCTCGGGGTCCTTGCGAAAACGCCCCGCGAGGACCTCGGGATCGAGCTCGACGCTCAGGCAGTAGGCGTGGAAGGAGGCGAACAGGTTCGTCGTCAGCACCCCGCCCCAGTCGATCAGGAGCCCGGTGCGCGGCGCGGGGCCGTCCTTCTGGTTGGTGCCGTTTTTCACAGGGCCGTCAGTCATTTCCCAATGCGACCCCCTCGGCCTGCTTCGCGAGCTCGACGACGCCCTCGCCGAACTGCTTCAGGTAGGGGTCGTCGGTCGCGCCGGCGACGGCGCGCTTGTAGTTGCCCTCCATGAACACGACCGACTTCCACAGGGCCAAGGTCGTGTACCAGCGGATGTCTCCCATCGAGCGCCCGGAGCGCTGCTCGTAGAGATCGATCAGTTCCGCCCGCGTCGGAAAGCCCTCACGGCGCGTGACCCCGCCGAGGTACTCGCGCATCCCGCCCTTCGGGTCGCCGCCCTCGGTCCACATCATGCACAGGTAGCCGAGGTCCGCGAGCGGATCGCCGATCGTCGCCATCTCCCAGTCGAGCACGCTCGCAAGGCGCGCGGGCGCGCCGGCGGCGAAGATCGTGTTGCCGAGGCGGTAGTCACCGTGCACGATCGTCGCTCGCGTCGGCGGGCTGGGGTTCGGCAGATGCTCGGCCAGCCACGCGCCGACGCGCTCGACCGCGGGGATCTCACGGGTCTTGTTGATCTCCCACAGCCCACCGAAGCGGCGCAGCTGGCGCTCGAGGTAGCCGGTCGGCTTGCCGAAGCCCTCCAGCCCGGCCGCCTGCCAGTCGACCGCATGGATCTCGACGAGCGCCTCGATCAGCTGCTCGCCGATCCGCCGGCGCTGCGCCGGCGAGTCGAGCGCCGCGGGCACGCTCGAGACGATCACCTCGCCGGGGATCCGCTCCATCACGTAGAACGGGCAGCCGATCACGTCGAGGTCGTCGCAGACCGCGAGCACCGCCGGCACGCGTGCGGGCGTCGGTGCGAGCGCGGTGAGCAGGCGCGCCTCGCGCAGGACGTCGTGCGCGCTCGGAGGCAGCGGCCCGCGAGGGGGACGGCGCAGCACGACCTCGGCCTCGGCGCGCTCGATCAGGTAGGTGACGTTCGAGTGCCCCTCGCCGATCGGGCTCGCCGCGATCTCCCCGCCCACGCCGATCCCGTGCTCGTCGAGAAAGCCGGCCAGCGGCTCGAGCACGAGCAGCGGCGGGCGGTCGTTGCCCTCGGCCCGGGCGAAGGTCTCGACGATGTCGTCAGGTGCGATTGCCGTGGTCATCTCCCGGCAACGCTATCCAACGCTTGGGATGGCCGGCGCGGTCGGGCGCCTCAATCGGGTGATCGCCTCTGCCCGCGCCGTACGATGAATGATCCATGCCCGAGCTGCCCGAGGTCGAGATCACGGCGCGCCTGCTCGACCGTGCGCTCGCGGGCGCCGAGATCGAGTCGGCGCTCGCGCCGGGGATCAACGCGCTGAAGACATTCGACCCGCCGCTCTCGATCCTCGCGGGGCAGAAGATCACCGGTGTCCAACGACGGGGCAAGCAGTTCGTCGTGAAGATCACCGGGTCGGCCGAGCCGCTGGTCCTGCTGATCCACCTGATGTCCGCCGGCCGGCTGCAGCTGTACGACAAGCACGCGGGCGCGCGCGATCGCACCTCGCGATTGCTGGTGCGTGTGCGTCCCGCCGCGGCGGCGCTGACCGGGCTTGCTGGGGGATCGAACGACGACGGCAAGCGGGCGGCTCGCGCGCCCGGCGAATGGGAGCTGCGCCTGCGCGAGTTCGGCTCCAAGCAGGCCGCCTGGGTGAAGCTGCTGCGCGCCGATGAGCTCGACGAGGATCCCGCGCTCGCGACGCTCGGCCCCGAAGCCTGGCCGGACCCGCCGGCGAACCTGGGCGAGATCCTGGACGCGCCGCGGCCGCTGCACGCGCTCCTGCGCGACCAGCGCACGATCGCCGGGATCGGACGCTCGTGGGTCGATGAGATCCTCTGGGAGGCTCGGCTCTCGCCGTACAAGCGCGGCGCCGACCTGGACGCGGACGAGCTGGCCATGCTGCGGGAGGCGATCGTGGGAACGATCGCGCGCGCGATCGATCACTACGAGGCGCTCGTCACGCTCCCGATTCCCGACAAGCTGCCGATGCCTTTGCTGGTGCACCGCCACGAGGGCGAGTCGTGCCCGCGCTGCGGGACGACGCTCGAGTCGGTCCACTTCGAGAGCTACGTGATCGCCTACTGCCCGGTCTGCCAGACCGAGGGGCGGACGTTGAAGGACAGGCGGCTGTCGAAGCTGTTGAAGTAGCTCCAAGCGGTCGGAACGATGGTAGGATCATTGGTATGAAAATGAGTGTGAGCCTCCCGGGCGAAGACGTAGCGTTCCTTGACGAGTACGCTCGCGCCCATGCATATACCTCTCGCTCAGCGGTGGTACGCCAGGCCATTCGGGCACTTCGTCTCGGGGGACTGCGGGAGGCGTACGGCGACGCTTGGGCAGAGTGGGACGCGACCGGAGAAGGCAGTACCTGGAATGCGGTCGTCGGCGATGGGGTGTGATGCAGCGAGGCGAGGTACGTATGGTGGATCTGGAACCTGTGCGCGGGGCCGAGGCGGACAAGCGACGGCCGGCCGTCATCGTGAGCAACGATGCTGCCAACAGCGCCGCGGCGAGGCTGGGACGCGGAGTGCTCACGGTCGTGCCCGTCACCTCGAACGTTGAGCGCGTCTATCCGTTTCAGGTGCCTCTACCGGCTGGAGCCGGTGGCCTGTCCCAGGATTCCAAGGCCCAGGCCGAGCAGGTCAGATCGCTCGACGTCGAGCGGATCGGCGAGCCGATTGGCCGACTGCCCGATCGGCTGATGACCCCACTCGATGAGGCGCTGCGCCTGCATCTGGCCTTATAGCCCGAGTTGCGCCTGGGAGCACTAGGATCCAACGCGTGATCGAACCAGGAGACAGGGCCCCCGACTTCGAGCTGCCCGACCAGGACGGCAACCCCGTCAAGCTCTCCGACCTCCGTGGCCAGCCCGTCGTCGTCTACTTCTACCCCAAGGCCGATACCCCCGGCTGTACGACCCAAGCGTGCGGTGTGCGAGACCATCGAGCCGACTACGCCAAGATCGGCGCGACGGTGCTAGGGATCTCGCCGGACCCAGTCAAGAAGGTCAAGAAGTTCCACGAGAAGTACGACCTGAACTTCCCCCTGCTTGCCGATGAGGATCACGCTGTGGCAGAGTCCTACGGCGTCTGGGCGGAGAAGTCGATGTACGGGAAAAAGTACTTCGGCAACGAGCGCACGACGTTCGTGATCGACGCCGACGGGAAGGTCGCCGAGGTCCTGCGAAAGGTCAAGCCGGCCGAGCACGACGAGCTGGTGCTGAAGGCGCTTGGAAGCACCTGAGTGAAGACGTTGGTGTCGACCGGGACGGTCCCGGTCACTGCTCCAGCCTCGCCAGCTTCACGCGCCGCATGCCGGATGCCTGGCCCGCCGAGCAGGCCAATCTTTGAGATATGGTCGTTTTGTGGTCGAGTGGACGCGGGTACGGCGTACGACCGGGCGCCGATCCGATGATGAGCTCTTCTTCTCGAAGCTGCCTGCGCGTGGGCGGCCCTCGGCGCGGTGTCCCGTTGGGCGCCGCTCGTCGGTTATAGGGAGTGGGCGCGTGGGTAGGTAGGAAGGAAGGAGAATGATGCGCAGCGGAATGGCGATGATGATGATGGCGGTTCGGTGGCGCGGAGGCGCGTGGCTCGCGCTGTTTCTGCTCTTGGGTATCTGCCTGGCGCCGTCGCCGGCGCGGGCGGGGACGTTCACGGCGTTGTCGTGTCATGACGCGGGTGGGGGTGTGGTCGGTACGCGGGGTTGGAGCGTCGGCGCGCCGACCGGCGGCTACATCACCTATGGCGACAGCTGCGCCGGCGGCGGGCAGGGCGCGTTTGGCCTGTCGATGGGTCCCGATCCGACCGCGAACTACGGCAAGGTCAACGGCGACACGATGACGTACTCGGTCCCGGCGGGGTTGACGATTCTTGGCTATGGCTTGAGCCTGGATGCGTATGGCGGGCCGTGCGGGGTGCAGAGTGGACAGTGCGCGAATGGGTTTGGGCAGGTGTGGGTGAACCACACGGGGGAGGGCGACCCCAACTACGACTACCGCAACCTCGGCTATGGCCGGCAGGAACAGACGGTGAGCGAGAGCGAACTGAGCGGTGTCGATTCGGTGACGGTCGATGTGAGCTGCGATCCGGGGCAGGATCTCAACTATGAATGCCCTGGCTCCAGTGCCGGGGGTCCGGAGGCGCAGGCGCTCGTGAGCGCGGGTAGCTTCACGTTGCTGGACGCGACCGTTCCGACGGTCGCGGACGTGACCGGTTCGCTGCTCGCGGGCGGCACGCTCACGGAGTCGGAGACGGTCAACTTCACCGCCTCGGACGGGGGTGGCGGGGTCTATAGCGCGAGCGTGCTCGTCGATGGCCGGCAGCTCGTGGGAGAGGTCCCGGACACCAACGGGGGGCTGTGCGTGGACCTCGCACCGCCCTCGAGCGCGACGATGGCGTTCGCCGCGCCGCAGCCGTGCCCGGAGACGGAGAACGTGAGCCTGACCGTGGACACGGCCGCGATCCCAGCGGGGCAGCACCATCTGCAGGTGCTCGTCACCGACGTCGCGGGCGATCGGGCGGTGGCCTATGACGGCACGATCACGACCGCCGGCCCTCCCGCGGCCGCGACCCCCGCAAGCGGTCCGATCGGCCCCGGCAGTCCGCTGGCGTTGCGCGGCGCCGCGAACGGCGCGAACGCCTCCGACCAGGCGAGGCTGACCGCGCGCTGGATGGGCACGAGCAAGACGCTGCGCAGGAGCCGCTACGGGCAGCGCGACCGTGTCAGCGGGCGCCTGACGACCTCCACGGGCCTGGCGATCTCTGGTGCGCTGCTTGACGTCAGCGCGACCGATACCGAGGAGGGCGCGCGGGCCGCGGCCATCGTGGGGGTGCGCACCGGCCCGACGGGCGCGTGGTCGCTGACGTTGCCGAGGGGGGTCGCTTCGAGCACGGTGCGTTTTGTCTACCGCAGCCATGTCAACGACACGATCCCGGTCGCGACGGCGACCTTGACGTTGCGTGTTCATGCGGGCGTCGCGTTGCGGATCGCGCCGCGCGTGACGAGCGCCGGGGACACGATCCACTTCACGGGCACGCTGCATGGCGGGCCGTTGCCGCCGGGCGGTAAGCAGCTCGTGCTGGAGGCGAGCTCGGGTGGGGAATGGATCGAATTCCGCACGATCAGCACCGGCGCGCGGGGCCGCTTCCACGCGAGCTATCGCTTCAAGTTCCCCGGCCCGATCGCCTATCGCTTCCGTGTCTACGTGCCTCACGAAGCGGACTTCCCGTTCCTGTCGGGCAGCTCGAACGTCGTCGGCGTGTACGAGCGCTGAGGCCGCGGTTGGCCTTCCCAGAGCCCTTTTCTCGCCTTCATGTCAGTCGTGACGGTTCTCGCTTGACATTTTGTGTACGGCGAGTTACGTTCTCATGGTCGCCGTTTTCCCAAGGGGTTGCGGGGGCGTACATAGGATCGGGTTGGGGTCGGGTATCTGTTGCCGGCGTTCAGCGCATAGCGGGTTCTTTTGGAGAGGGAGCCGGGTCGAAACGGAATGTTGGGGAATGGGGTACGCGTGAGTTCGATGGGGACAGACGTGATGGGGGATCGCTGCGCCCGGATGGGGGGCGTTGTTAGATGCGTCAGCGTCGCTGACACATCTCTCTCTCTCTCTCTCTCTCTCTCCAGCGTTGGCTTTATAGCGCTGGGGACGGCGCAAGCGCTGGTCTTTTAGGCGGGTTTCGCCGCGCCTTTGGGCGTGGTTTTTGCACGTCTGGGTGTGTGCTGTTCGCTGTGCCGCTGTTGGGGGGTGGGCGTTGATGGCGTTGCCCGCTGTTGGGGGTGGGCGTGTGCCGGTGCGGCGCGGGGTGCTGGGTCCGCGGGGTGGTGGGGTGTTTTTGCCGCGGGTGCAGCAGACGCGGCTGTTGGACGCGGCTGTTGCGGTCGTCGCGGAGGAGGGTTTGAGTCGTTTGTCGGTGGCGCGTGTGTCCGCGCGGGCGGGGATGTCGAGCAAGACGTTTTATGACTTGTTCGCCGACAGGGAAGACTGTTTTCTCGCGGTCTTCGATCGCGCGGTCGGGGAGCTGGCGGCGCTCGCCGCCGCGGCGTGGGCGGGGGACGGGGAGTGGGTAGCGCGTATGCGGTCTGCGCTGATTGTGTTGCTGGCGAGCCTGGAGCGCGACCCGGCGCTGGCGCGGGTCGTGTTCGTCGAGGCGTTGGCCGCGGGGCCGCGGGTGCTCGCGCGTCGCGCGGAGGTGCTCGACCATCTCGCCGGGCTGATCGATGAGGGTCGCGCGGGTGCGCCCGCCGGTTTGCCGGCGCTGGTCGCGCCGTCCGTCGCGGGCGCGGCGTTCAGCATCGTGCACGCACGGCTACTCGATGCGCACTCCGAATCTCTAATGGAGCTTGTTGGTCCGGTAATGGCGACGGTCGTGTTGCCCTACCGCGGCGGTGAGTGCTCCGCGCGCGAGCTCGCGCGTCCGGTGCCCGCGCTGCCTGCGCTGCCCGAGCTCGTGGAGCCGGCTGAGCCTTTTGGGCCCGCGGGTCCTCGCGGGGGCGCCGGCGCCGGTTCGCCGTTCCCGAAGCCGACGCGGCGGACGTGCTCTGTCCTTGCCGTGGTCGGTGAGCGTCCGGGCGCGAATAACCGTCAGGTCGCCGCGGCCGCGGGTGTCGATAACGAGCCGCAGGTCTCGCGGCTGCTCGCGCGCCTGCAGGAGCATGGGTTGGTCGAGAACCGCGGTGGCGGGAAGGCGAGCCTGCGCAAGGCGTGGTGGTTGACCGCAAGCGGCGCGGAGTTCTTGCGGACGGGCGGCGCGGGATCGGGGCGTGCGCCCGGCCGGCCCAAGAGGTCGAGTCCCCAAGGATCGGGTCCCCAAGGATCGAGTCTCCAAGGATCGGGTCCCCAAGGATCGGGTCCCCAAGGATCGAGTCCCTCAGCCGGGACGGCTGAGTATCGGCGGGTGCGGTTGTTGCGTGCCGCGGCCGCGGCGGTCGACGAGCACGGCTACGGCGCGGTCACGGTCGCGCATATCGCCGCGCGCGCGAGGATCTCGCGGCGCACGTTCTATGAGCTGTTCGTCGATCGTGAGCAGTGCCTGCTCGCGGTGCTGCGGGACATCGAGCGGCAGCTCGCGGGCGAGCTGCGGGTGGCGGACTTGGAGGGTTTGCCGTGGCGCGAGCGCATCCGCTTGGGGTTATGGACGGTGTTGCGGTTCTTTGACCGGGAGCCGGTGCTCGCGCGGTTCTGTGTCGTCGAGTCCGCGCGCGGCGAAGGTCAGATCGCTGCCTACCGTCAAGAGCTGCTCGCGCGGGTCGCGGGTGCGATCGCCGCGGGCGGGCGGGAGAGCGATCCCGACGCGGAGTGCTCCCCGCTGGTGGCGGAGGGTGTCGTGGGCGCGGTCGTTTCGATCTTGAGCACGCGTCTGGCGGCTACGGGAAGGCGAGCTGCCGGCAGGTCACGGAAAGAGATGGCGCCTGGCGGCCCCGTGAGTGACTTGCTGGGGGAGCTGATGGGGCTGATCGTGCTGCCATATCTGGGGCCGCGGGCCGCGCGGGAGGAACGCGCTCGCCCCGTGCCCGTCGAGCCCGAGCGCGCGGCGTTGCCGGTCCCGGCGCCGGGCTCTAAAAAGGGTGGGAAATATCTCGCGCTCGACACCGCCCCGGCGGCGGGCACGCGGCCGCGGATGACCTACCGCACCGCGCTCGTGCTGGAGGCGATCGCGCAGACGCCGGGGATCTCGAACCTCGGCGTCGCCCGCCACGCCCAGATCAACGACCAGGGCCAGGTCTCGAAGCTGCTCGCGCGCCTGCAGCGCAACGGCCTCGTGCAGAACACCGGCCGCGGGCAGGGCCAGGGCGCCCCGAACGAATGGCGCCTGACACCCGCCGGGCAAAAGCTCGAGCGCGACATCCGCGAGCACGCCCTCGACCACGGAAAGCGGGCCGCGGCATGACGCCACGCCCCACACAACCCTTGCAGCAAAGAGCAGCAGAACCAACCCCGCTTGGGGAACAACAAGTCAAACAAGTCCCTCAGGAGGGGAGATAGCTAAATCATGAACCGAATCAAAAAGCATATTAACCCAGCGACGATCCTGGCTCTCGCGGCCTTGGTCTTCGCGATCACCGGCGGCGCGTACGCCGCCTCGGGTGGCAGCGGCAACGGAGGCAACGGTGGCGGCAACAGCGCCGGCAGTGCCTCCCACGCCACGGCATATGTCGCCAAGGCCAAGAAGAAAAGCAAAACCCCGGCCGGCAAGCCCGGCCCACGCGGCCCCGCCGGGCCAGCTGGAGCGACCGGTCCCGCCGGACCTGCCGGTGCCACGGGTCCCGCCGGAGCCAAAGGCGAAAACGGCGCGGCTGGTGGCAATGGCACGAACGGCACGCCCGGCACGAACGGCACGAGCGCGAGCACGGAATCGTTCTCGGGCAACAAACACGGCTGCGAAAACGGTGGTGTCGTCGTGAAATCGGCGAGCCCGGAAACTCCTGTCTGCAACGGCAAAAACGGCACGACCGGGTTCACCAAAACCCTGCCCTCCGGTGCGACCGAGACAGGCACGTGGGCGGTGGAAGGAATAAAGATCACTAAAAAAGGTACGACCTTTCTAACACTCCGTGTTGCCCAGATCGCCTCATTTCCGATACCGCTTGCGGCTCCTCTGACCGAAGGGCACGCGCACTACATCAACTTCAGCGGCATGGAAGTGAAGGGAGGCAAAGAACTTCCACAGACGGCATGCCCCGGTTCGGCGGAAAAACCGGAAGCTGAAGCGGGCAATTTCTGTGTCTACCAGGGCAGAGAAACACTCACCGACGAAACCGGAGAAGCAGAACTAAAGCTCGAATCGAACCTGCTCTCTGCGCCGCATGCGGAAGCCGAAGAAGCGAGCGCCGGTACAGCCGGTGTCAGGCTCGCTGAATTCACGGAGCATGATGCAAAAGGCGAAGAATCACAAGCACCGTTCGGCTTCGGCGCCTGGGCCGTAACCGCCGAATAGCGGTCCAGCCGGTAAAGCGAGAATGCGAACCCACGACGGATGGAGATTGCGATGACCAGCATCAGGCTCACCGTAGGTCAGCTGCGTCTTTGCGTCTCCGCCGTCGTGGTATTCGCTTGTGTGGCAGGCGTTGCCACAAGCCCCGCCCTTGCCGAGCGCGGGCATATTCTCTCCTCGCAGACGATCGGCTCGCCGGGCTCGGGGCCGGGGCAGCTCAAGGAACCCGTCGGGTTGGCCGTCAACGAAGCGACTGGGATGGTTTATGTCGCGGACAGGGGCAATAATCGCGTGCAGTGGTTCGATGCGGCGACGGGGCAGGTCGAAGGGGAAATCAACGGCAGCGGGAAATTGAAAAACGCCAAAGGCGAAGAATTTGAAGGCAAGGAAGCCGGTAGCGGCGGGCTGACCGACGAAGAAAAGACGGGGACGTTTCTGGAACCGGAAGCGGTCGCGGTCGATAATTCGTGCAAGCTGCACCACTTGACCGAAGTCTCGCAGCCGAAGACTTGCAAGGAGGAATACCCTTCCAACGGGGATGTGTACGTGATCGACTCGGGGCACAACGTGGTCAACAAGTACACCGCGGGCGGGGAATACGTCGGACAGATCACCGCGAAGACGCTCGGGGTCGTGTCGCTTGACAGTGTAGGTGGTCTCGTGGGAGTGGCTGTCGAACTGGACGGCGATGTGGTGGTCAGCACGTATAACCTGGCGGTGGGTCATGCGGAAGAAGGTGTATACCGCCTCTCCGATGGTGTGGCCAATGCGTTGTTGGCACCGGGCGGGCCGGCGATACCGTTCACATTTACTGGTGAATCAGGGCTCGACAGGGAGGGTTTGGCTGCGGTCGGGGGGCGCGTGTTTGTGTCGAAGACACTGGCGCATCGTGATGTGTCGGTGTGGGGTTTGGGTGGGGAATTTCTTGGTGAATTGTTTGT
This sequence comes from uncultured Solirubrobacterales bacterium, assembly GCA_963774785.1. Taxonomy (GTDB): domain Bacteria; phylum Actinomycetota; class Thermoleophilia; order Solirubrobacterales; family Solirubrobacteraceae; genus Palsa-744. The sequence continues at coordinate 1,278,264 of CAVZGH010000001.1, forward strand.
GGGGTCGGTGGCGCGCGCTGGTTTGGCCGCTGAAGCGTGTACGGGGAATGTGTATGTGGATGAGGGTGAAGAACAGGCAGGGTTGGTGTTGGGGCGGTTTTATGGGACCGGCGGGTCGGTCGAATCTTTGAGCATCCCCGGTGGCGATGGGCAGGGTGTCGCGGTGGATTGTTTGGCCAATTCGGGCAGCGATGTGTTCGTGGCGGGTTTGGTGTCCGGTGTGGTCGATGTGTTTGTGCCGGAATTGCCGGGGCCGCCGTCGATCGAAGAAAAGAGTGGGTTTGTCTCTGAAGTGAGCACCGAAGGCGCGAAGCTGTCGTTTACGATCAATCCCCGCAGCGAACCGGGTGAACCGGCGACGACGTACAGGTTCGAATACGGTCCGTGTCCCGCCGAAGGGTCGTGTGAAAACGCGGCATACGGGCAGAGTGTCGAAGGCAGTCTGCCCGCCAGTTATGAAGCGACGGGCGTGAGCGTCACCGTGAGCGGCCTGGCGGCCGGTACCCGTTACCATTATCGTGTCCGCGCGCACAATTCCCAGAAAAACGGCGAAGAAATCGTCGGCAGGGAAGAACTGGTGTTCTCGACGCAGCCGTCGTTCGCGGGTGGGTTGTTGGATGGGCGTGGGTGGGAACTGGTCTCCCCGCCGGATAAGTTCGGCGCGCAGTTGTTGCCCGACGGGGTGGGTGTCGTGCAGGCCGCGGCCGATGGCAGCGCGCTTACGTATCTCGCTTCGGCCGCCACGGAAGCGAGGCCGGCGGGTGAGGCCACCAACGAGCAGGTGCTCTCGCGGCGGTCGTCTGCGGGTTGGGAATCGTGCGATATCGGTTTGCCGCACGAATACACGACCGGTCCGTTGCTGGGCGTCACGGAATATGACGCGTTCGACAGCGGTCTCGATATGGGTGTGGCGCAGGAGGCGGGGCGGTTCTCCGGGCTGGTCTCCCCCGAAGCTTCCGAAGACACGCCGTATCTCGCTGGCTTGCCGGGGTTGTGCGGGCAGCGTCCTGCCTATCGGCCGTTGGTCAGTGGGTGTGTGGAAGGGGGTCCGCCGTGCGCCGGACTGGTGGAAGAACACGCCGATGTGCACACCGGTAAGCCGTTCGGGGAAGAACAGGAATGTGTGACTGTCAGCAGCCCGATTTGCGGCCCGTTGTTCGAAGGCTCGAACGCGAGTCTCAGCGCCGTCGTTGTGCGGGCGGGCCCGAAGACAGTGCTGGTCGAACGGGCCGGTGGGGAAACCGTTCCCGCGAACGCGTTGTATGAGTGGTACGGGGGAGAACTGCACGTCGTCAGCGTGCTGCCCTCTGGTAAGCCGATCGGCGGCGCCGGTGGCGGCTTCGTCAACGGGTTGACGCTGGGAACGTCCTATTCCAGTGATGTTGGGTCGTTGCGTGGCGCGGTCTCTGAAGACGGGTCGCGGGTCGTGTGGTCCGAAGTGGTCGGCAACCATCATTTGTTTGTGTGGGATCGCGCGTCCGAACGCAGCGTCCAGGTCGATACGGTCCAGAAAGAAGCCGGTGTCAAAGCCGGTGAAGGGAAAGTCGAACCGGTGTTTCAGTTCGCGACCGGCGATGGGTCGAAGGTGTTCTTCACCGATCCCGAGCGCCTGACCGCGAACGCCGGCAAAGAAGACCAGGGGCGCGGCGATCTGTATGAGTGCGAAGTGCTCGAAGAAGGCACGGGCCCGCCGAAGTGCGCGCTGCATGATTTGACCCCGCAGAGCGAAGCGGGTGAAAGCGCAAACGTGCTCGGTCAGGCGCTCGGGGCCTCCGGCGACGCGGGCACGATCTACTTCGTCGCCGACGGCATCCTCTCGAAAAACACCGATGCCGGCGGTCAGACGGCGGTCAAGGGCAGTTGCGAAACGGGCGGCTCGGCTTCCGCGCAGGAGTGCAACCTGTATGAGTGGCACGAAGGAACGACCGAATTGGTCGCGGTGCTCTCCGGCGAAGATACAGCCGAGTGGGGCGGGGTGGGACGAGAAGCGAACCTGGCCCACCTCGTGGGGCGTGTCACGCCCAGCGGGGAATGGCTCGCGTTCATGTCCGACCGTTCGCTTACGGGGTATGACAACCACGACGTGCACAGCGGCAGGCCCGACGAGGAGGCCTACCTCTACAACTCGAACACTCACAACCTCGTGTGCGTCTCGTGCAACCCCACCGGCGAGCGCCCCAACGGCTTCGAATACAGTCATTTCGGCGGGCTCAGCCTCGCCACCCAGAACACCAGCATATGGGGATCGAGGACAACATGGCTGGCCGCGACCCTGCCTGTCTGGACCGGGTTCACCCGCAGCCAGGCCCAGTACCAGTCGCGGTATCTGGACGAAGACGGCCGTATGTTCTTCAACTCCAGCGACGGCCTGGTGCCGCGGGACACCAACGAACAGGAGGACGTGTACGAGTACGAGCCCGCGGGCGTCGGCTCCTGCACCAGCGAAGCGCCGTCCTACATCGCCGCGGAGGGAGGCTGCCTCGGCCTGGTGTCCTCCGGGGAATCCCCCGAAGAATCCGCCTTCCTCGACGCCTCCGAAAACGGCAACGACGTGTTCTTCCTCACCCAGTCAAAGCTCTCAAAGCGCGACACCGACACCGCGCTTGACGTCTACGACGCCCGCGTCGGCGGGATCGAACCGCCAGAATCGAAACCGGTGGAATGCGAAGGCGACGCCTGCCAGGCCCCGGTCAACCCACCGGAATCGTTGACCCCGAGCTCGCTCACTTCGAATGGGGTGGGGAACCTGCTGGCTCCGCCGGCTCCGGGGGGCACGACGACCAAAACGGTTGTCAAGAAGAAACCCGAAACGCGGCAGCAGAAGTTGAAGAAGGCGTTGAAGGGGTGTCGTAAAGACCGGGGGAAGGCTCGAAGGAAGATCTGCGAAAAGTCCGCGCGCAAGCGTTATGGCGCGGTGTCGCGTAAAGCTACGAAGGGGAGGGTTGGATGATGTCGGTTCTGTTGAGGTGGCGTGCCGGCATCGGCGGCCTGGTCGTTGTCGTGGTTGGGCTGTTGTGTTTGACGGTGGGCGTTTCCGGCGCGCTGGCGGCCGAGCCGTGGTGGGGTATGTCCGAGGGCGCGCGGCCGTCGTATTTGCCGTTGAAGGGTCCGGGTGGGGTCAACGGCAGGGGCGAGGTCGTGGTGACGGCCGAGAACTATGGCGACGCCAACGCCAACGGTGGGGCGCAGACGATCTACATGACCGATGAGCTGCCCAAGGGTTTGCGGGCGACGAAGGTCGTGGCCGACGAACCGCGCGGCAACAAGTTCATCGCGCTCGCCTGTGAAGCCGATCTGGCGCAGCCGACGTGCAGGGATGAAAACGGCATCCCGCCGTATGGGGAAATCGAAATGCGCATCTCGGTGGAAGTGCTGCCGGGCGCGGAAGGCGAAGAACTGGTCAACCACGCGACGGTGAGCGGTGGCGAAGCGCCGGGCAACAGCATCGCGCGGACGGTGCACACGACCGGCGATCCCGAAGCGCAGGTCCCGTTCGGGTTGGAAGAATGGAACCTGTTGCCCGAAGAAGAAGGCGGGGCGCCGGATACCCAGGCGGGTTCGCACCCGTTTCAGGTAACGGGCGCGTTCGTGTTGCGCCAGCTGGCCGACGAACCGACGCCCGGGGAGCCGACGTTTCCGCACGTGTTGCCGGCGGGGTTGGCGAAGGACATCGTCACGAAGCTGCCGCCGGGTCTGGTCGGCGATCCCACGCCGATCGCGCGCTGCACGCTCGCGCAGTTCCTCAAGAACGTTGACAACGACAACGCGTGTCCGGCGGACAGCGCGGTGGGCGTCGCGTCGGTGACGTTGCTGGTCGGGTCCTTCGGCACCGTCACGTTCGCGGTGCCGATCTTCAACCTGGAACCGAAGGTGGGCGAGCCCGCGCGCTTTGGCTTCTTCATCCCCGAAGGCAACGTGCCGATCGTGCTCGACACGAGCCTGCGCACGAACGAAAAGTACGCGATCACGGTCGGCTCGACCAACATCCAGCAGGAGGCGGGGCTGTTGAGCGTGCGCACCACCTTCTGGGGCAGTCCGGAGAGCCCGGTGCACGACGAGTCCCGCGGCTGGGGCTGTCTGGGTCAGTCCAAAGGGGAGACCAGTGTTCCGTGTGCGGTCTTTGAAGCGCCGCCGCATCCGCCGGCGTTCCTGACGATGCCGACCAACTGCGAAGAACAGCTGCAGGCGAGCACCGAAATCGACGAGTGGAATCACGCCGAAGAAATCCAGACGGTGCCGACGACCGAACCGATGACGAGGCTGGTGGGGTGCAACCGCCTGGTGTTCGCGCCCACGATCGAAGCCTCGCCGACGACGACGTTCACGGCGTCCCCGTCGGGGTTGAACTTCGACCTGAACTTCGCCGACGAAGGCCTGACCAGCACCGAAGGCCGCGCGCAGTCCACCACCAGGGACACGACCGTGGTGCTGCCCGCGGGGTTGACGATCGACCCCTCCGCGGGCGTGGGCCTGGCGGGGTGCAGGGCCAAACAGTACGAAGAAGAAGAACTGCAGGCCAAGTCCGAACAGGAAAAGCGCGAAGGCAAGGGCTGTCCGGACGAAGCGAAGCTGGGTACGGTCGAAGCCGAAACGCCGCTGCTCACGCAGAAGCTCGACGGCAACATCTACATCGCGCAGCCGTATGAAAACCCGTTCGGCTCGCTCGTCGCCCTGTACCTCTTGATCAGGAACCCCGAAACCGGGGTCTTCGTCAAGCTCGCGGGCAGGGTAACGCCCTGCGAACACGCGGGCGAAGTGATCGCGGGGAAAGCGTGCGAAGCGCCGGGACAGTTGACGACGACGTTCGAAAACATCCCGCAGACCCCGATCTCGCACTTCAACTTCCACTTCCGCGAAGGCGCGCAGGCGCCGCTGATCACCCCGCCGCTGTGCGGGTCCTACACGACCGACGCGTTGCTGACGCCGTGGTCGCAACCGCTGAGCGTGCTGCAGGGCAGCTCGTCGTTCACGCTGACAGACCAGGGCTCCTGCCCGGCGGGGATCCCGTTCCATCCCGGGATCGTCGCGGGGATGCTCAACAACAACGCCGGGGAATACAGCGAGATGTACGTCGATCTCTCCCGTACCGATGGCGAACAGGAGATCTCGAAATTCTCGACGGTGATGCCGCCGGGTCTGTCGGGCAGGATCGCCGGCGTCGAACAGTGCCCGGAAGCGGACATCGTGGCGGCGCGGCACAAGACCGGCGAAGAAGAGGAACAGCACCCCTCGTGTCCGCAGGGCAGTGAAATCGGGCACACGGAGGTCGGCACGGGAGTCGGGCAGGTGCTCGCCTACGTGCCGGGGAAGGTGTACTTCGCGGGACCGTTCAACGGTCAGGGGGCGTGTACTCCGGGAGAATCGGGTTGCGCGCCGTTCTCGATCGTCTCGGTCACATCGGCGAAAGTCGGGCCGTTCGACCTCGGCACGGTCGTGCTGCGCTTCGGGCTGAATATCGACCCCTACACCGCGCAGGTCAGCGTCGAACCGTCCAATTCCGAATCGATCCCGACGATCCTTGATGGGATCGTCACCCACGTGCGCGACATCAAAGTCTACATTTCCCGTGAACACTTCACGTTCAACCCGACGAGCTGTGAAAAAGGCGCCCTGTCGAGCACGCTGAACGCCGCCGAAGGCGGGGTCGCGACCGCGGAATCCTCGTTCCAGTCGGTCAACTGCGCCGCGCTGAAGTTCGAACCAAAGGTCACCGCGTCGGTGTCGGGGAAGGTCAGCAAACAGAACGGCACGACCTTCAAGCTGACCGTCTCAAAACCCGCGGTACAGGGCGAACAGGCAGACATCAAGAAGTTCAAAATCGAGCTCCCCGTCCAGCTCCCCTCCCGTCTGACGACCCTGCAGAAGGCGTGCACCGCCGCGCAGTTCGAAGCCAACCCCGCCGGGTGCCCGCCCGCCTCGGACATCGGCTTCATGCGGGCGCACACGCCCCTGCTCCCCGTCCCCGTGGAAGGCCCGATGTACTTCGTCTCCCACGGCGGCGAAGCCTTCCCCAGCCTTGAGATCGTGCTGCAGGGCGACGGCGTGAAAGTGATCCTCGTCGCGCAGACCTACATCAGCAAAGCCGGGATCACCTCCAGCACCCTCAACACGATCCCCGACGTGCCCTTCTCAACGGCCGAAGTCGAACTGCACAACGGCCCCTACAGCGCCCTCACCGGCGTCGGCAACCTCTGCGCCCCCACGACCACCACGACCGTGAAGAAGCGCGTCACGGTCAGGGTCAAGGTCCACGGGCACACTCGCAAGAAGACCGTCACCCGCAAGGTCAAGCAGACGAAGGCCACGAGCCTGTCGATGCCGACCGAAATGGTCTCGCAGAGCGGGTACAACACGATCGAGGTCAACACACCCGTGCAGGTAACAGAATGCCCCAAGGCCAAGGCCGCCTCTAAACCCAAGGCCAAGAAACACAAGCAGGGGAAGAGACACGGTAAGAAGGGGCGGTAGGGTTATGCCTGCTGTTACTCGACGCGTCGTCCTGGTCGTCCTGTGCGTTTGTGTCGGCGTACTCGGTCTGGGCGCCGGCTCGGCGTGGGCCGAGCGCGGGCATATTCTCTCCTCGCAGAAGATCGGCTCGCCGGGCTCGGGGCCGGGGCAGCTCAAGGAACCCGTCGGGTTGGCCGTCAACGAAGCGACTGGGATGGTGTATGTCGCGGACAAGGGCAACGATCGCGTGCAGTGGTTCGATGCGGCGACGGGTCAGGTCGAAGGGGAAATCAACGGCAGTGGGAAATTGAAAAACGCCAAAGGCGAAGAATTTGAAGGCAAGGAAGCCGGTGGCGGCGGGCTGGCCGACGAAGAAAAGACGGGGACGTTTCTGGAACCGGAAGCGGTCGCGGTCGATAATTCGTGCAAGCTGCACCACTTGACCGAAGTCTCGCAGCCGAAGACTTGTAAGGAGGAATACCCGTCCAACGGGGATGTGTACGTGATCGACTCGGGGCACAACGTGGTCAACAAGTACACCGCGGGCGGGGAATACTTGGGGCAGATCACGGCGAAGACGCTTGGCGGGATCACGCTGACGACGCCGGAACATCACCCGGTGGAAGGGGTCGCGGTCGAAGCCGACGGCGACGTGCTGGTGGGGGTGCAAACTGAACATGCGGCGCAGGAAGGTGTGTACCGGTTGTCTGGTGCGGTGACGAATATGTTGTTGTCCTCGCCCGGAAATCCGGTCGGATTCACCCTGACGACAGGGTCCGGATATATGCGGCGGGGTTTGGCTGCGGTCGGTGGACGGGTATTCGTGTCGCAGGTCTTGGCTGAGCGGGATGTGACCGAGTGGGGTTTGGATGGGTCGTTGATCGCGGGTGGGAGTATTCGTGAAGGGGAAACGTCGCGGTATGTGCCACCGTTTTATGAAGGCGGTGTCGCCAAGGCTGGTTTGGCCGCCGAAGCGTGTACGGGGGATGTGTATGTGGATGGGTTTGGGCTTCTGGCGGGTGAAGAAGAAGGTTCGGTGTTGGGACGGCTTTATGGGACCGGCGGGTCGGTCGAATCTTTGAGCATTCCCGGTGGCGATGGTACGGGCGTCGCGGCTGACTGTTTGGCCAATTCGGGCAGCGACGTGTTCGTGGCAAATTATGTGTCCGGTGTGGTGGATGTGTTTGTGCCGGAATTGCCGGGGCCGCCGTCGATCGAAGAAAAGAGCGGGTTTGTCTCTGAAGTGAGCACCGAAGGCGCGAAGCTGTCGTTTACGATCAATCCCCGCAGCGAACCGGGTGAACCGGCGACCACATATAAGTTTGAATACGGGCCGTGTCCAGCCGAATGGTCGTGTGAAAACGCGGCATACGGGCAGAGTGTCGAAGGCAGTCTGCCCGCCAGTTATGAAGCGACGGGCGTGAGCGCGACCGTGAGCGGTCTGGCGGCCGGTACCCGTTACCATTATCGTGTCCGCGCGCACAATTCCCAGAAAAACGGTGAAGAAATCGTCGGCAGGGAAGAACTGGTGTTCTCGACGCAGCCGTCGTTTGCGGGTGGGTTGTTGGATGGGCGTGGGTGGGAATTGGTCTCCCCGCCGGATAAGTTCGGCGCGCAGTTGTTGCCCAACGGGGTGGGTGTCGTGCAGGCCGCGGCCGATGGGAGCGCGCTTACGTATCTCGCTTCGGCCGCCACCGAAGCGAGGCCGGCGGGTGAGGCCACCAACGAGCAGGTGCTCTCGCGGCGGTCGTCCGCGGGTTGGGAATCGTGCGATATCGGTTTGCCGCACGAATACACGACCGGTCCCTTGCTGGGCGTCACGGAATACGACGCGTTCGACAGCGGTCTCGATATGGGTGTGGCGCAGGAGGCGGGGCGGTTCTCCGGTCTGATCTCGCCCGAAGCTTCCGAAGACACGCCGTATCTCGCGGGTTTGGGGGGGTCGTGCGGGCAGCGTCCGGCCTATCGGCCGTTGGTCAGTGGGTGTGTGGAAGGGGGTCCGCCGTGCGCCGGACCGGTGGAAGAACACGCCGATGTGCACACCGGTAAGGCGTTCGGCGAAGAACAGGAATGTGTGACTGTCAGCACCCCGATTTGCGGTCCGTTGTTCGAAGGCTCGAACGCGAGTCTCAGCGCGGTCGTGGTGCGGGCGGGCCCGAAGACCGTGCTGGTCGAACGGGCCGGTGGGGAAACCGTTCCCGCGAACGCGTTGTATGAGTGGTACGGGGGAGAACTGCACGTCGTCAGCGTGCTGGCATCGGGTAAGCCGATCGGCGGCGCCGGTGGGGGCTCTATCAATGGGTTGACGCTGGGAACGTCCTCTGGGAGCGCGGTTGAGTCGTTGCGTGGCGCGGTCTCTGAAGACGGGTCGCGGGTCGTGTGGTCCGAAGTGGTCGGCAACCATCATTTGTTTGTGTGGGATCGCGCGTCCGAACGCAGCGTGCAGGTCGATGCGGTGCAGAAAGAAGTTGGTGTCAAAGCGGGCGAAGGGAAAGTCGAACCGGTGTTCCAGTTCGCGACCGCCGATGGGTCGAAGGTGTTCTTCACCGATCCCGAGCGCCTGACCGCGAACGCCGGCAAAGAAGACCAGGGGCGCGGCGACCTGTATGAGTGCGAAGTGCTCGAAGAAGCAACCGGCCCGAGGTGCGCGCTGCATGATTTGACTCCGAAGAGCGAAGCGGGCGAAAGCGCGAACGTGCTCGGTCAGGTGCTCGGGGCCTCCGGCGACGCGAGCACGATCTACTTCGTCTCCAATGGCATCCTCTCGAAAAACACCGACGTCACCGGTCGGATGGCGGTCAAGGGCAGTTGCCAAACCGGCGGCATACCGGCGCAGGAAGAGTGCAACCTGTACGAGTGGCACGACGGCGCGATCGAACTGGTCGCGGTGCTCTCCGGCGAAGACATAGCGGAGTGGGGAGGGGCGGTACCACAAGGCTATGTGGGCGCCCTCGTGGGGCGTGTCACGCCCAGCGGGGAATGGCTCGCGTTCATGTCCGACCGCTCGTTGACCGGGTATGACAACCACGACGTGCACAGCGGCAGGCCCGACGAGGAGGCCTACCTCTACAACTCGGCGAGCGGAAACCTCGTATGTGTGTCGTGCAACCCCACCGGCGAGCGCCCCCACGGCTTCGAATACAGTCATTTCGGCGGGCTCAGCCTGGTCGCTCAGAACTCTGGCATATGGGCAGAACATGTGTGGCTGGCCGCGACCCTGCCTGTCTGGACTGGGTTCAGCACCGGCCACGCCCAGTACCAGTCCCGGTATCTGGACGAAGACGGCCGTATGTTCTTCAACTCCAGCGACGGCCTGGTGCCGCGGGACACCAACGAACAGGAGGACGTGTATGAGTACGAGCCCGCGGGCGTCGGGACGTGCACGAGCGAAGCGCCGTCCTACATTTCCGCGGAGAGAGGCTGCCTCGGTCTGGTGTCCTCCGGGGAATCCCCCGAAGAATCCGCCTTCCTCGACGCCTCCGAAAACGGGAACGACGTGTTCTTCCTCACCCAGTCAAAACTGTCAAAGCGCGACACCGACACCGCGCTGGACGTCTACGACGCCCGTGTCGGCGGGATCGAACACGAAGAAGCAAAGCCCGTGGAATGCGAAGGCGACGCCTGCCAGGCCCCGGTCAGCCCACCGGAATCGTTGACCCCTAGCTCGCTTACTTCGAATGGGGTGGGGAATTTGCTCACTCCGCCGGCGCCGGGGGGCACGACGACCAAAACGGTTGTCAAGAAGAAAGCGGTTAAGTGCGCCAAGGGGAAGGTGCGGGATAAGCGCAACAAGTGCGTGCGTAAGCCCAAGCCCGAGCGGCGTCATCGGACCAAGCGATGAGTCTTGCCGGTTCGTTACTTTTTGCTCTCGCCGACGGTCACGGGGATGCGGTCTTCGCCGAAGACGGCGGCGATCTCCAGGTGTCCGCCGAGCGCTTCGATGTAGGAGCGCAGGGTGGAAAGGTAGATCTCGCTGCGGCCCTCCAGCCGGGAGACGCTGCCCGACGTTTGGTGTCAGTGGGACGCGCGCCGTTGGCGCAGCCAGTCCTTGTCGGCCAGTCCCCGCTCGTTGATCTCGATGTCTTCTGTCAGGCTGCCCAGCAGCGATTCTTCTAGTTGCTCGTCGTCGTGGGTCTCGCGTGCTGCTAGGGCTTCGCTCAGCGGGGGGCCTGTTTCTTCGGCGCCCGGTAGGCGCAGGGTTCTGGCCGCTACCGCGATCCCGTCGGCGGCGGTACGCCGAGTTGCTTGCAAATGCTGCGGGCCAGTCCGTAGTCGAGTTCACGGTGGCGCGGTATCGCTGAGCGTTCGCCGCCGGGGCCTACCCAGCGAGTGTGGTTGCCGCCCTCGTCGATTTTGTGGGCGCCGTGCTTGCGGACATGGCGTTCCAGGTCGCGTCGTTTCATGCAGCGATGAGCAGCTGCAGCGATTCTCGTTCGCGATCGTCCTCTGTCTCGGCGGTCTCGCCGGGCTCGGGGGAGAGCATGAGCCGGAGCGCGTCGAGGACGTTGTCTCTTGCTTCCTTGTGGGTCCGTCCCTGGCTGAGGACACCGGGGACCTCGGGTATCGAGACGACGATCCAACCATCCTCACCGGGTTCATAGACGATGGTCAGGTTCAGGGGCTCGTCCATGGGAGACATTCTAGCTGAGCGGTAGGCGCGGAGGAATTGAGGAGCGGCCGGTAGGTAGACCTTGAGGCAGCCCGGGAGGGAGGTGCCGTCTCTGCCTTCGGTGTCGCAGGAGCGCAACTGCTCCAGCGGCACTCCGTCGGTTTCATAGCGTTGCAGGGGTCGAGCGTGCCGAAAAACAGACCATAGTCCGCGAAATAGCGACGTGTCGCTATTCGGGTGGGTCGATGGGCCTCAGTATTACGAAACGTGAGCGTAAGCGCGGGCGGGGGCGGGGGCGGCGTATCAGCATCCGCCGCGCTGCTGACAACAGGGTGCAGCTGCGGTGTCTGTGGGTGCCATCGCCAGCCGTGTTCTGTCAGGTGTTTTTCGAGCTGGCGGCGTCCGTGGGAGACGAACGACGTGTTCTTCCTCACCCAGGCGCAGCTGTCAAAGCGCGATACCGAGGGTCCTCGGTGACGGGCTCGAGCGCGGCGACTCTTGCTTGATCTGCTCGAGAGCGCGCGCGGCCTCCTCTTCGGAAAGCTCATCAACCAGCTCGTGCAGGCGCTCCTTGACCGTCATGGCCCGGATTTTAGCGTTCACCAACCCCAGGAAGTCAGATTCATGAACCGCTCACGCGACGCCATCGGAGTTGCACGTGAAGCGACGGCGCGGCAACGGAGCGCTGCGTTAGCGGGCGATGTGCACGGTCGCCGGTACGTGAAAGATGGAGGCATAGGGCTCCAGCTGGGGCCAAAGGAAGGCTCGATCTGGAAGGCGAGCCCAACAGTCGCATGGGCCCGTACGCTTGAGGCTGTGCCCCAGCTCGTGCCTCAGCTGCTCGCCGCGACCTCGATCGGCCAGAGCCTCAGCTCGTTCTTCTCCGCGGTCGGCCAGTTCTTCGCCGATCTGGAGGCGGTGCACTGGGGCGCGCTGCTGCTCGGGCTGCTGTTCTTCGGCCTGAACCTGACGCTGCGCTCGCGCGCGTTCTTCAACAGCCTGCGCGCGGCCTACCCAGCCTCGGTGATCAAATGGCGGCGAATCTGGGGCGCGTACTTCGCGGCGGTCGGCTTCAACAACGTCGTCCCGGCGCGCGGCGGGGACATCATCAAGCTGTTCCTCGCGCGCTCGTCGGTCCCCGGGTCGAGCTACCCGACGGTCGCGGCGGCGTTCTTCGTCGAGGCGGTGTTCGACGTGACCGTCGGCGTGTTCGTGCTGATCTTCGCGTTCACGCGGGGCGTGTTCCCGAAGCCACCGGACTTCTCCAAGCTCGACTCCTTCGACATCTCCTACCTGGCGGCGCACTGGCGCTTCACGCTGTTCCTGATCACCGCGCTCGCGATCCTCGCGCTGGTCGCCTTCGCGATGCTGTCCGTACGCGCGCGCGCGTTCTGGGCGCGCGTGCGCCAGGGCATGACGATCCTCTCCGACCGGCCCCGCTACCTGCGCGAGGTCGCCTCCCTGCAGGCGCTCGGCTGGCTCTGCCGGGCGGCCGCCTTCTGGCTGATGCTCGACGCGTTCGGAGTCGGCGGCTCGGTCACGAACGTGCTGCTCGTGTTCGGCGTCAACCAGGTCGCGGGGGCGGTGCCGTTCACGCCGGGCGGCGCCGGTGTGCAGCAGGCGCTGCTCGTGAAGGTCTTCGCGAGCTCCGCCCCGACCGCCGTGGTCGCGGCCTACTCGGTCGGCCAGCAGCTCGCGATCGCCGTCTTCACCGCGCTCGTCGGGCTCGGCGCGGTCGTCTTCATCTTCCGCTTCCGCTCCTTCGGGGAGGTGATCCACGCCGGTCGCGCCTCGCGCGATGCCGAGCGTGCCGCCGAGCGCGCCGGGGTTCCGCTGGAGGACGATGGCACTCCGTACGACGAGCCCCCGGACGCCCCTCCGGACCCGCGCGCGCGGCCCAGCCTGCCGTCGCGCTACTGAAGCCCCTCGCGCGCCTCGCGCACGAGCGCGACGGCCTCGGGAAACACGCGCGCCATCACCGTGCGGATCTGCTCCGCCTGGGCCTCGGCGTTGCCCTGCAGGTTGACGCGCTCGACGGCGGCGACGGTCATGTCGACCGCCAGCTTGATCGCGTTGTCGGCCCACGCGAGCCGCTGGTTGCCCTGCATCTGCTCGGCGAGCTCGGCCATGCGCCGCTGCAGCTCCTCGGGATCACCGAACAGATCTCCAAGGCCGCCGCTCTCCATGGTGCTCATCGTAGCGATGCATGGGGGGAGTACGTAGACTGCCCTGCCGATGCCGAGCAAAGACGAGATCACCGCGCAGCTCGCCCGCGAGGGAGAGTGGCGCCGCCGCCTCAGCGTGCCGGCGTTCGCCTGCGGGTTCCTCTATCTGCTGAGCGGGATCACGATCTCCGAGACGCTCAAGGGCGCCCCCACCGTGGGCCTGCTGCAGGGCATCGAACCGGCGCTCTCGGGCGTCGCCAGCCCGGCCGTCAGCCCGCGCGCGGCCGAGGTCAAATTCATCAGCGATCACTCCCTGCCGCTGATCGCGGGCAGCGTGCTCGCCGGGATCGCGATCGCCGGCCTCACGCTCGTGCTGCTGCTGCTCGTCAACGCTACGCGCTTTCGCCGTCCCGAGACCTGGCGTGGAGCCCGCCCGCTGGTGCTGTTCGGCGGTGTCGCGGTCGCGCTGGTGAGCATCGCCCACCAGGTTCTCAGCGCGCTGCTCACCCACCACTTCGTCGTCGGCCACGACTTCTCCGGCCACGCGGTCGAACGCGCCCTCACGACGGGTCCGGCGAACGTGATCAGCGACTATCTCGACCTGCTGGCCGGGTTCGCGCTGGCGGCCGGGATGATCATGACGATGCTCGGCGCGATGCGCGTCGGCCTGCTCGTCCGCTGGGTGGGCGTGCTCGGCATCATCACCGGTGTCTTGATCTTCCTGCCGATCGGCGGCGCCACGCTCGAGCTCGTGCCCGCGTTCTGGCTGGTGACGATGGGCCTGCTCTGCGCCGAGCGCTGGCCGGGCGGCGACCCGCCGGCCTGGAGCACGGGCGAAGCCCGCCCGTGGCCCTCGCGCGCGGATCAGCGCGCCGCGCGAGATCTCGGCGGGGACGCGGCGCTCGCGGGCGCCGGGGCCGGTGGCGGCGCCGACTCCGCACCGGCCTTGGCTGGCGTCAACGCATCCTCCTCCTCCACCTCCTCCTCGGGCAAGCGCCGGCGCAAGCGCGGGGCGCGCAGGTGATTGACATTCCCGGGAATCGGGAATAACAGAGGGAAAGCAGCAATCGTCTATGCCACCGGGCATAGGTGGCGTGAGGAGGGACTTCCGATGGAGGCAGCGACAATCCAGCGCCAGGACGTGGCGCGAGGACAGGATCCGACACGGGGCGAGGGCGAGCGGGCGAGTGGGTGGTCGCCGGCCGATCCAGGGCCGCTGGGGCTCGGAGCGTTCGCGATGACAACGTTCGTGCTCTCGATGTTCAACTCGAACCTCGTCGACGCCAAGGGGCTGCCGGTCGTGCTCGGCTTGGCCCTGGCCTATGGCGGGCTCGTGCAGTTGATCGCAGGTATCTGGGAGTTCCGGACAGGTAATACCTTCGGCGCGGTCGCTTTCTGCTCGTTCGGCGCCTTCTGGATCTCCTTCTGGGCGCTGAACGCCTTCTACGCGAAGGACATCACCGGCAACGCGGGGCACGCGGTCGGTGTCTACCTGTGGGCGTGGGCGATCTTCACGGCCTACATGACCGTTGCCGCGCTGCGCGTGAGCGGGGCGGTGCTGCTCGTGTTCGTGCTGCTGAGCATCACGTTCGTGCTGCTGGCGATCGGCGCCTCCGGGGCGCACGAAAGCGTCACCCACTGGGGCGGCTACCTCGGCCTGGCGACCGCGGCCGCGGCCTGGTACGCGTCGTTCGCCGCGGTCACGAACTCGACCTTCGGCCGCACGGTCCTGCCCGTGTTCCCGTTGAGCGGACGTTAGGGTTCGGCAATGGCGATTGGATCGGAGTCGTCCACCGGCGAGGCGCTCGACCGCGAGCTCGCGGGCCTGCTCGATGTCGAGACGTTCGACCCGCCCGCGGAGTTTCGCGAGCAGGCGCTGCTGAAAGACCCCGCGGTCTATGAGCAGGCGGCTCGCGACCCGCAGGCCTGGTGGGTCGAGCAGGCCGAGCGGCTGCACTGGTTCCGGAAGTGGGACAGGGTGCTCGACGACGACGATCCGCCGTTCTACAAATGGTTCACCGGCGGCAAGCTGAACGTCTCCTACAACTGCCTCGACCGGCACGTGCAGGAGGGCCGCGGCGAGCGCGTCGCGTTTCACTGGCGCGGGGAGGACGGCTCCGAGCGCGACCTGACCTACGCCGATCTGCTCGCGGAGGTCAAGCGCTTCGCCAGCGCGCTGAAGGATCTCGGTGTCAAGCCCGGCGACGTGGTCGGGATCTACCTGCCGATGATCCCCGAGGTCGTCGTCGCGATGCTCGCCTGCGCGCGGATCGGCGCGCCGCACAACGTCGTCTTCGGCGGCTTCTCCGCGGAGGCCGTGCGCGAGCGGATGGAGTTCTCCGAGGCCAAGGTCCTGATCACCGTCGACGGCGCCGCACGCAAGGGCAAGCTCGCGCCGGTCAAGGAGCGCGTCGACGAGGTGATGGGCGACCTGGAGACGCTGCAGAAGATCGTCGTCGTGCGCAGCAAGGGCGTGGACTGCGAGATGAAGTACGGCCGCGACGTCTACTACGACGAGATCTGCGCGGCGGCCGACCCGGAGTGCCCGGCGGAGGAGCTCGACGCCGAGCATCCTCTCTACATCCTCTACACCTCCGGCTCGACCGCCAAGCCGAAGGGGATCCTGCACACGACCGGCGGCTATCTCACGGGGGTCTCGGCCACCCATCGCTACGTGTTCGACCTGAAGGCAGAGGAGGACGTCTACTGGTGCGCGGCCGATGTCGGCTGGGTGACGGGCCACTCCTACATCGTCTACGGGCCGCTCTGCAACGGCGCGACCTCGGTGATGTGGGAGGGCGCGCCGGACTACCCCGACAAGGGCATCTGGTGGGAGATCGTCGAGCGCTACGGCGTCACGATCCTGTACTGCGCGCCGACCGCGATCCGCGCCTGCATCAAGTGGGGCGCGCAGTGGCCCGGCGAGCACGACCTCTCCTCCCTGCGCCTGCTCGGCTCGGTGGGAGAGCCGATCAACCCGAAGGCGTGGCTGTGGTACCACAAGGTGATCGGGGGCGAGCGCTGCCCGATCGTCGACACCTGGTGGCAGACCGAGACGGGCGCGATCCTGATCACGCCGCTGCCCGGCATCACCGCCACGAAGCCCGGCTCGGCCACCCAGCCGTTCCCGGGGATCGAGGCCGAGGTGCGCGACGAGTCCACCGGAGAGGTCGTGCGGGAGGGCCAGGGCCTGCTCGTCCTGACGCGGCCGTGGCCGTCGATGCTGCGCACGCTCTACCGGGAGGACGAGCGCTTCATCGAGACCTACTTCTCTCGGTTCGGGCGTGAGACCTACCTCGTCGGCGACGCCGCGCGCCGGGACAGGGACGGCTACCTGTGGGTGATCGGGCGGATCGACGACGTCGTCAACGTCTCCGGCCACCGCCTCTCCACGGCCGAGGTCGAGTCCGCGATCGTCGCCCATCCCGACGTGGCGGAGGCCGCGGTGATCGGCCAGCACGACGAGGACTCCGGTCAGGCGATCGTCGCGTTCGTGACGCTGCAGGGCGAGCTCGAGGGCGACGAGGCGACCGTCGAGGGGATTCGGGAAACGGTCGCCGCGCGGATCGGCAAGTTCGCGCGCCCGAAGCGGATCATCTGGGCCGACGACCTGCCGAAGACCCGCTCGGGCAAGATCATGCGCCGCCTCCTGCGCGACATCGCCGAGGGCCGCGCGCTGGGCGACGTGACGACGCTGCGCGACCCCGCGGTGATGGGCCAGCTCGAGGAGCGCGTGAAGGAGCTGCAGGCGAGCGAAAATTGAGCTCGGTCAGGCGGGCGGTTGTGCGCCGCCGAGGCCCTCGAGGGTGAGCTCGGTCTCGATCGCCCTGCGGATCGCCTTCAGCGAGTCCCCGCGAGCGCGCAGCTTCGTGGCCGCGTGCGCCTGGGGGTTGAGCTCGGCCAGGGTCGCTGCGGCGGCGAGGCTTGCCGCGCGCAGCTCGTCGGCCGCGACGACCTCGTCGAGGAAGCCCGCCGTGACCGCCTCAGTGGGCCCGTAGATCGTGGCGCTGACGACCGCGCGGTTGAAGTGGGCCGGGTTCAGGCGCTGGCGGGCGAGCTCGATCACGAACCAGGGGACGGTCAGCCCGATCTTCACCTCGTTCAGGCCGATCCTGTAGGGACCGTCGGTCCCGATTCGCATGTCCGCCGCGAGCGCCATGAACGCCCCGGCGGCGACGGTATGCCCGGGGCAGGCGGTGATCACCGGTCGCTCGAACCCCAGGATCCGCTCGGCGAGCGTGGCGCCGAGCGTGAGCATCTCGATCACCTGCCCGACGTCGCCGCCGGCGAAGACCTTCAGGTCGAAGCCCGCGGAGAAGTAGCCCTCGCGGCCGGTCAGGATCACGATCGCGCCGTCTTGCTCGGCCCGGTCGAGGGCGGCGTGGACGGCCTGGAGCATCGGGATCGAGAACGCGTTGACCTTCCCGTCATCCATCGTGATCGTCGCGATGCGCTCGTCGTTCAGCTCGTATCTCGCCAGCTCGGTCATTCGCGTCCCCCGGTCGTCGCGTTGCAGAGAGCGGGACTCTAATCGAATCTTTAGGTGTGTCTGGGAGGCTGCGCGGCGTGGAGCTTGCGATCGAGACGACCGGCCTGACCAAGCGCTTCGGCGCACGCACGGCGCTCGACGGCATCGACCTGCGTGTCCCGCGAGGGACCGCGTTCGGCTTTCTCGGGCCAAACGGCGCGGGCAAGACGACGATCATCCGCACGCTGCTCGGGCTCACGCACGCGAACGCCGGGACGATGGAGGTGCTCGGGTATCCCGTGCCCCACCAGGGAGCGCAGGCGCTGCGACGAGTCGGCGCGATCGTGGAGGAGCCGCGCTTTCATCCGAATCTGACGGGCCGGGAGAACCTGCGTATCGTCGCGGCCGTTCGCGGCCCTGAGACGCACGCGCGGATCGAGCCCGCGCTGGCGCGCGTCGGGCTGGCCGACCGCGCCGCGAACAAGGTCAAGAGCTACTCGATGGGCATGCGCCAGCGGCTCGGGGTCGCGCGCTGCCTGCTCGCCGACCCGCTGCTGCTGATCCTCGACGAGCCCACGAACGGGCTCGATCCCGGCGGTATCCAGGAGTTCCGCGAAATGATTCGCGCGATGGTCGAGCAGGAGGGCAGGACCGTGTTCATCTCATCGCACCTGCTCGACGAGGTCGAAAAGACCTGCGATGCGGCCGCGATCGTCGATCGCGGCAAGGTGATCGTGCAGGGTTCGATCGCCGAGCTCGCGCAGGGCGGCGGCGTGCGCAACGAGCTGATCCTCGGCGTCGACGACGTCGAGCTGGCGTTGCGCACGCTCGGCGCCAGCGCGCTCGTCAGCGATGCGCATCGCTCCGACGAGGGGCTGCGCGTGGCGCTCACGGGCGAGCCGCGGACGGCCGCCGAGGTCAACGCGACGCTCGTGCGCGCGGGTATTGGCGTGACGCGCCTGGAGCCCGTCCGCCACAGCCTCGAGCAGCGCTTCCTGGAGGTCACGTCGCGGTTGGATGCTCCGGCCGCGGGCGACGATGACGCGTCGGCCGGAGTCGCCGAGGGCGAGCGGGTGCGGGCATGAGCGCCGTCGCGCCCACCGCGCCCGCCGCGAGCGTCCCTCCCGGTGGTCCTTCAGATCAGAGCGGCTCGTCGCTCACGGTCGCCGCGCAGATGTTCGGCGCGGACTTCCTCAAGCTGCGACGCAAGCGCGGGATCATGATCTGGGCGCTGGTGCTGGCGGTCGCGCCGATCCTGATCTTCTTTCTGGTATCGGCGATCCAGCACGCCTCCGAACCGCTCAAATACGGACCGCACGGGCTCGAAGGCTATGGACCCGCCGGCGGCGTGAAAAACTTCAGCGACGGCCTGCGCGTGGTCACCCTGTTCTTTGGGCCGCTGGCGGCGATCCTGATCGGCGTCGAGGCCGGCACCGGCGACGCTTCCGCGGGCGTCTTCCGCGACCTGGTCGTCACCGGCCGCTCGCGGCTGGCGCTGTTCGCCTCGCGCGTACCGGCCGCGCTCGCCGTCTGCTGGATCGTGATAATCGGCGCCTTCGTGCTGCTGCTCGCCGGCAGCCTGATATTCGCCTCGAACCTGCCCACGCCCGGCGGCGCCCTGATCCTCAACGGCCTCGGCTTCGCGCTGCTCGGCACCGGCGTGCTGTGCGTGATCGCGGTCGGTCTCGCGTCGCTCACGACCTCCAAGCCCGCGGCGATCATCGTGATGATCGCCTGGCAGGTGGTCGCCAGCCCGTTGATCGCCAGCATCAGCTCCCTGGGCAGCTCGCGCAGGGCGATTCTCAGCCAGGCGATCGCGCACTTCAGCCCCGTCCACGTCGGCGAAGGCGGTCACGGCGCGAGCGTCACGATGAGCGAGGGCACCGCCCTGCTCGTGGTCGTCGTCTGGGTCGCCGTGTTCCTCGCGCTCGGCGCCTGGCGCACGCGCACGATGGACGCCTGATCGGGAAGGCGCCGGGCGGCGCTGGGCGATCCCGGACGATCGCTCTTCATTCCCTGTCGCTCGGGCCGGCGCTCAGACCTTGCGGTGCTCGGGGACCCATGAACCGTCGTCCTGGCGGACGAAATCCTGGAACAGGTTCGGCGCCTCGGCCTGCATGAGGCGCGCAACGGTGTCGAACACGGTGCGCAGCTCCTCCTCGGCGCCCGCGGCGGTGCGCATCTCGATCACGTGGCGCAGCGTGCGCGCGTTCGCGGTCCACATGATGTCGGTGGAGAGTCCGATCGGCGCGAGGCGGCGCAGGGCGGAGGTGACCTCCTTCTTGACGTGGAAGGGCACGCCCTCGGCGTCGATCCCGAGCTGCTCGGCGGCGGAGACCTGAAACTCCTCCAGCCGCTCGACGATCGAGAGGACCTGCTCACGCACGGGCTCCAGCGCCGGCGGTACGCGGAAGCCGATGTCCGCGAGGCGCACGTAGCGCAGGCTCTCCTGGCTGAAGGCCGAGCCCGCGCGATGCCTGACAAGCTCGTGGGTGAATACTCTCGAACAATTTCGAATAGCGAAAGAATAGTTGGCGTGCTCCAACACGCTGCCGTGCCCGGAGCGCAGGATGTTCGCGAAGTACTCGCGCGTGTCGGTACGGATGCGGGTTACGTTGGGGTTCAGGCCCGGCTCCCAGCTGCGATAGCAGGCCCGTCCGCCGAACTCGACGAGCATCTCGCCGCTGTTCAGCTGCTCAACGCCGTCGCCCGTGCGCAGCTGCAGCCAGGACTCGCCGCCGACGTCCCGCAGGTAGCCACGCAGCCCATCGAGGTCGAGCGCGGGGCGGGCGATCAGGTAGACGCTGGGGGTGGTCTCGTGCATCGGGCGGACGATGCTACTGGTCGCCGCGGGCGATGCTTACCGCGCTGGCGCATCGGGTAGGCTGGGAGCCATATGGCGACAGTCGGGGAGAGAGCTGCTTCGATGGCGCCCCCCGGAGCGCCCGTGGTGGCGCGCGCGCTGACACGCCGCTACGGAGAGGGCGAGACCGCCGTGGACGCGCTGCGCGGTGTGGACGTCGAGGTGCGCGCGGGGGAGCTCGTCGCCGTGATGGGGCCGTCGGGCTCGGGCAAGTCCACGCTGATGCATCTGCTGGCGGGCCTGGACCAGCCGACGTCGGGCACGGTCACGATCGCCGGCACCCCGCTCGGCGCGCTCGGCGACAGCGCGCTGACGCGACTGCGCCGCGAGCACATCGGCTTCATCTTCCAGTTCTTCAACCTGCTGCCGATGCTCGATGCGCAGGAGAACATCCTGCTGCCG
The DNA here is from genome assembly GCA_963774785.1 of uncultured Solirubrobacterales bacterium. GTDB lineage: Bacteria > Actinomycetota > Thermoleophilia > Solirubrobacterales > Solirubrobacteraceae > Palsa-744. The sequence goes on from CAVZGH010000001.1 coordinate 1,299,218, forward strand.
CTCTCGATCGCCGGGGAGCGCCCGGATCGGGCGTGGCTCGACGAGCTCGTCACGAAGGTCGGCCTGCAGAAGCGACGCGACCACCGCCCGGCCGAGCTGTCCGGGGGTGAGCAGCAGCGCGTGGCGATCGCCCGCGCGCTGATCACGCGGCCGACGATCCTGCTCGCCGACGAGCCGACGGGCAATCTCGATTCCAAGACCGGCGGGGAGATCCTCGAGCTGATGCGCGCCTCGGTCGATGCCTACGGACAGACGACGGTGATGGTAACCCACGATCCGCGCGCGGCCGCGATCGCCGATCGCATCCTGTTCATCGCCGATGGGCTGATCGTGAAGGAACTGAGCGGCGCGAGCGCCGCCGAGGTGCTGGTCGTGATGGGCGAACTGTCGGCGTGAGGTCGGCGTGAGCATCGTGGTGTGCGGTGCGGCGAACGGCGCTCAGATGACGGGAGGTCTGCGCGCGTGATCGCGGTTGCGCTCAAAGGCCTCGCGCGGCGCAAGCTGCGCGCGGCGCTGACCGCCCTGGCGATCGTGCTCGGCGTGGCGATGATCAGCGGCACGTACATCCTCACCGACACGATCAAATCCGCGTTTGGGACTGTATTCACCCAGGTCTACAAGCACACCGACGTCGTCGTCACCGGCAAGAGCGCGATCGGCGGCGGCGAACAGGGCGGCGGTGGCGCGAGGACGACGCCCTCGATCCCCGAATCGTTGCTCGCGACCGTGCGCGGCCTCCCCGGGGTCAAGGAAGCGCAGGGCGGCGTCTCCGACACGGCCCAGTTGGTGGGGCGGGGCGGCAAGGTGATATCGAGCGGGGGCGCCCCCGGTCTCGCGTTCAGCGTGCACGCCCACGGCAACCAGCGCTTCAACCCGCTCCAGCTCGTCGCCGGCACGTGGCCCGCGGGGTCCGGCGAAGTCGCGATCGATGCGAACACGGCCGAAACCAAGCACTACGCCGTGGGCGAGACGATCGGCGTGATCGCGCGCGGCGCCGAGCAGCGGATGCGAATCGCCGGCATCGCCAAGATCGGCGGCGTGTCCTCGCTCGGCGGCGCGACGATGGCGATCTTCGACTTCTCCGTAGCCCAGCAGCTATTCGGCAAGGTGGGCAAGCTCGACTCGATCTCGATCGCTGACCGGCCCGGATACACGCCGGCGCAGGTCGTGCGCGAAGTCCGCGCGATCCTGCCGGCGAGCGCGCAGGCGCGCACGGGCGAAGCGGAAGCCGAACACGCGACGAGCAACACCAACGGGTTCCTCAGCATCATCCAGGACTTCCTGCTCGCGTTCGCCGGCGTCGCGCTGTTCGTCGGTGCATTCGTGATCGCGAACACGCTCTCGATCACGATCGCTCAGCGCACGCGCGAACTGGCGACGCTGCGCACGCTTGGGGCGACCCGTCGCCAGGTGCTGCGCTCGGTGCTGCTCGAAGCCCTCGTGATCGGGTTGCTCGCATCGGTGATCGGGCTGTTCCTCGGCCTCGGTCTCGCGAAGGGCCTGAACTCGCTGTTCGTCTCCTTCGGCATCGACCTGCCGCAGGCGAGCACCATCTTCGCGACGCGCACGATCGTCGTCTCGCTCGTGGTCGGCGTGCTGATCACCGCGCTCGCGGCGCTGCGCCCCGCGTTACGCGCCACGCACGTGCAGCCGATCGCCGCGGTGCGCGAGGGCGCGCTGCTGCCGCCCTCGCGGTTCGCACGCTTCGGCACCCTCGCCGCGCTCTTGACGATCGTCGTCGCGATCGCGCTGATGCTCGTCGGCCTGTTCGTCGGTGGGCTCTCGACGGGAACACGACTGCTCGCGATCGGCCTCGGTGCGGCGGGCCTGTTCGTGGGCGTGGCGATGCTCGCAAAGGTGCTCGTGCCGCCGCTGGCCTCCGTGCTCGGCTGGCCCGCGACGAGGATCGGCGGCGCCGCCGGCAAGCTCGCCCGCGCGAACGCGATGCGCAACCCCACGCGGACCGCCTCGACCGCCTCGGCGCTGATGATCGGCCTCGCGCTCGTGACGCTCGTCTCGGTGCTCGCGACCGGGTTGAAGGCGACCTTCGAGAAGCTCCGTGAACCAGATCTTCAAGGCCGACTACGCGCTCACGGCAACCAACAACTTTTCGCCCGTCTCGATCGCCTCGGCGCAGGCGCTCAGCGGCGTCCCCGGGGTGCAGGTGGTATCGGGCGTGCGCGCCGGAGTGGGCCGGGCGTTCGGCGGGAAAATCAACGTCAGCGGCGTCTCGCCGGACATCAGCAGGGTGATCGACGTCAAGTGGCAGCAGGGCTCCCCCGCCGTGCCGGCCGAATTGGGTCAGAGCGGAGCCTTCGTCTCGAAGGACTACGCCAAAGAACTGCACCTGCACGTCGGCTCGCCGATCGCCGTGGAGACCCCCGCCGGGCGGGTCATGCACCTGCAGCTGCGCGGCATCTACGCACCCCCCAAGGGCGGCTCGCCCTACGGCGACGTCACGATCTCCACGCGGCGCTTCGACGCCGAATACGAAAACCCGCAGAACGTCTACACGTTCGTGAACATCGCCGGGGGCGTCACAGCCGCCAACACCGTGAGGCTGCAGCGCGCGCTGGCGGGCTTCCCGGACGCGAAGATCCAGACCGAGAGCCAGTTCAAGTCGAGCCAGGAGCAGGGGATCGACACGCTGCTGAACCTGCTCTACGTGCTGCTCTCGCTGTCGATCATCATCAGCCTGTTCGGGATCGTCAACACGCTCGTGCTGACCGTCTTCGAGCGCACGCGCGAGCTCGGCATGCTGCGCGCCGTCGGCATGAGCCGCCGCCAGCTGCGCCGGATGATCCGTCGCGAGAGCATCGTCACAGCCCTGATCGGCGCCGCGCTCGGGATTCCGCTTGGGATCGTGCTCGCGATCATGGTCGGGCAGGCGATCGAATACCCCACCTTCACGATCCCGGTGGGCACGCTCGTCGTGTTCGTGATCGCCGCGATCCTCGCCGGCATCCTCGCGGCGATCTTCCCCGCCCGGCGCGCGGCCCGTCTGAACGTGCTGGAGGCGCTGCAGTACGAGTAGGGGAACGGCATCCTCGGGCGGCGGGTCGTGGCGGATAAGCTGCCGTGCATGGCCACGACGACCGCCGACCCCGAGCTCGAGCAGACCGCCTGGGATCTCGAGCCGCTCGTCGACGGCGAGGGCGAGGGGGGCGTGCAGAGCAGGATGGCGCAGGCGCTGACACGTTCGCAGGCATTCGCCGAGCGCTACGCGGGCAGGCTCGACGGGCTCGACGGCGCGGGCCTCGCGGAGGCGATGGCGGAGCTCGCGGAGATCTACGAGCTCGTCGGCCGTGCCGGCTCCTACGCCGTGCTGCGCTTCTCCACCGACACGGCCGCCCCTGAGAACGGCGCGCTGCTGCAGAAGGTGCAGGAGGGCGAGACGCAGATCGCGACCACGCTGCTGTTCTTCGAGCTCGAGTGGGCCGCGCTGAGCGACGAGCGCGCCGAGGAGCTGCTGGCGGGCGAGCACCTCGATTTCTGCCGCCATTATCTGCGTACCGCGCGCCGCTACCGCGAGCACCTGCTCACAGAGCCCGAGGAGAAGATCCTCGCCGAGAAGGCGCTGACCGGCGCGAGCGCCTGGTCGCGCCTGTTCGAGGAGCTGACTTCGGCGATCGAGGTCGAGCTGCCGGGGGCCGGCGGCTCGGAGCCGGGGTCGGGCGAGCCGACGTCGGGCTTAGGTGGGCCGGAGGCAGGCAAGCCGGCGACGGGGCGGTCCGCCGCGCACGCAACGCGGATCGCCCTCGACGTGGCGCTGAGCAAGCTGATGGATGCCGATCGCGATGTCCGGCGCGGCGCCGCCGAGGCGGTCAGTGCGGCGCTCGCGCCGGGGCTGCGCACGCGCGCGTTTCTGTTCAACACGCTGCTCGCCGACAAGGCGACCGATGATCGCCTGCGCCGCTACCCGAGCTGGCTGGCCGCGCGCAACCTTTCGAACGAGGCCTCCGACGAATCGGTCCAGGCGCTGATCGATGCGGTCAGAGGACGCTATGAGATCGCGCGGCGCTGGTACCGGCTGAAGGCGCGGCTGCTCGGCCTCGAGAAGCTGGCCGACTACGACCGGATGGCGGCGGTCAGCGAGGACGAGGTGACCTACCCGTTCGCGCAGGCGCGCGAGATCGTGCTCGACTGCTACTCCTCCTTCTCGCCCGAGCTCGGCGATCTGGCCAAAGGTTTCTTCGATGGACGCTACATCGACGCGCCCGTGCGGCCCGCCAAGCGCGGCGGCGCCTTCTGCGCCTCGGTCGTCCCCGCCGTGCATCCCTACGTGCTGCTCAACTACACCTCGCGCCGGCGCGACGTGCTGACGCTCGCGCACGAGCTCGGTCACGGAGTGCACTTCGCGCTCGCCGCCCGCCAGGGCGTCTTCCACCAGGGCACGCCGCTGACGCTCGCCGAGACCGCCTCGGTGTTCGCCGAGACGGTCGTGTTCGGACGGCTGCTCGCCGAGGACACCTCGCCGGCCTCGCGTCTGGCGCTGCTCGCGAGCAACCTCGAGGACACGATCGCGACGGTCTTCCGCCAGGTCGCGATGAACCGCTTCGAGGATCTCGTCCACACCGAGCGGCGCGAGCGCGGCGAGCTGTCGGTCGAGCGCTTCGGCGAGCTGTGGGCCGAGAGCCAGCAAGAGCTGCTCGGCGACTCGGTCGAGCTGACCGACGGCTACCGCTCGTGGTGGTCCTACGTCCCGCACTTCATCGGCTCGCCCGGTTACGTCTACGCCTACGCCTACGGCCAGCTGCTCGCGCTCTCGGTCTACCAGCGTTACGAGCAAGAGGGCCCGAAGCTCGTGCCCCGCTACCTGGAGATGCTCGCCGCGGGGGGCTCGAAAAGCCCCGAGGAGCTCGGTCAGATCGTCGGGATCGACCTCGCCGACCCGGGCTTCTGGGAGGCGGGGCTGGATCTGGTCGAGCGCCAGTTGACCGATGCCGAAGCGGCCGCGGAGGGCGTGCTCGGACCGTAGGGTCGTTCAGGATCTAAGGTACGCGGCCCTTGTACTACAAGGGCTTTGTAGTACGAGGGCCTTGCAGTGAAGTTTGACAATCTCGTCGAGCGCGCTTCGCGCTTGATATTCTCTTGATTGCCGTACAATTGTACGTAGCCAATCGAAGGGATCGTCACTATGGCCGTAAAGACAGACCGTCTGGAGGCGCGTCTGACCTCAGCCCAGCGAGTGGAGATTGAGCGTGCCGCAAAGCTGGCGAGCGAGTCCGTTTCCTCATTTGTGGTGACTGCGGCTGTGCAGCGTGCCGAGGCCCTTGTCGCTGAGCACACCTCGACGGTTGTCTCTGCCGCTTACTTCGATCGACTCGTGGCGTCGCTGGATGAGCCGGATGAGGCGCCTGGGCTAGCGCGAGCAGTTCGGAAAGCGCGCCAGCGTAAGCGGATCTTGGCGGCGTGAGCCACCGCGTAGAGTCGCTGACCGATGGTCACGATTTAGGCACCTTCACCTGTGGCCAGCCCGACCTCGATCAGTGGCTCAGTCTGCATGCGCACCAGGCGACGCGCCAGGGCACGCGCACATACCTACTGGTAGAGGCTGGTTCCGACGTACTCGTCGGCTACTTTGCCATTGCCCCGCACACCCTTACTCGTGAGGAGGCGCCACGCAGGATCGGCCGCGGAGCACCCCGCACGATCCCCGCGATCCTGCTTGCGAAGCTCGCCTTGGATCGTCGCTTTCAAGGCCAAGGACTTGGCGATGAGTTGCTCATCTACGCGCTCACCAAGATCGTGACGGCTGCTCGAGCCGCCGGCGGCAAGCTCGTCGTCGTAGATGCGATCGACGAGACTGCCGCGAGCTTCTATCGCGCCCACAATTTCCAACCTTTTCCCGACGATCCGCGCCGCCTCGCGATGAAGCTCAGCACTGTGGCCCGAGAGCTTGAACTCCCGTGGCCATGACGAGGCCCGTGTTTGAGACTCAGAACAGCCCGCCGAGCGCGCCGCCGGCGTGTGCGACGAGGTTGAACAGCGGCTGCGGAATGATGCCGAAGAACAGCGTCACGGCCGCGGCGAGCACGGCGACGAACACGACCTCGGGCTGCGGGCGGGTCGCGAGCGGGGCGACCACGGGCTTCACATCCAGCTCGGGAGAGCCGCCCGCCAGCGCCGGCAGCCCGCCGGGCCCGGGGGTGGGAGGCTGCGGCGAGGACCCGGCGGCATGCCCGGCGCCGTCGCCCGCGCCCGCGCCGGCGCCTGCTCCTGCACCGGCGCCCGCACTCGCCGGCGCCTCGCGCATCCAGATCGCGGCGATCACCGGCAGGTAGTAGCCGAGCGAGATCATCGAGCCGACGACGATCGCCACACCGAGCCACGCGTAGCCGCCGGAGACGGCCGCGTCGATCAGGTAGAACTTACCGATGAAGCCCGCCGTCGCCGGTATCCCCGCGAGGGCGAGCATCGAGATCGTCATCGGCCAGGCCAGCCACGGTCGCTCGCGGCCGAGCCCCGCGACCGCGTCGATCGAGTCGCCGAAGGTCGTTTCGCGCTCGCGCGCGACGATCACGGCGAACGAGGCCATGTTCATCGCGACGTAGATCGCGAGGTAGAAGACCGTCGCCTGCACGCCGAGCTTGCTCGCGACGACGACGCCCGCGAGCATGTAGCCGGCCTGCGCGACCGAGGAGTAGGCGAGCATCCGCTTCAGCGAGGACTGCCCGAGCGCGCCGACGTTGCCGACGAGGATCGTGATCGTCGCGAGCACCGCCACGGCGGGAGCCCAGCTGGTCTGGGCGTTCACGAACGCGACGTCGAACAGCCGCAGGAACACGCCCAGCGCGGCGACCTTCGTGGCGACCGCCATGAACGCCGTCACAGGCGTCGGCGCGCCCTCGTAGACGTCCGGCGTCCACTGGTGGAAGGGCGCGACCGAGGCCTTGAAGCAGAGGCCCGCCACGCACAGCGCGATCCCCGTCAGCGTCAGCGGGTCGGTCGCGAGGTTGCCGGTCGAGAGCGCGGAGTCTACGCGTGAGAAGTCGGTCGCGCCGGTCGCGCCGTAGATCAGCGCGAGGCCGTAGAGCAGCGTCGCCGAGCCGACGGAGCCGATGATCAGGTACTTCAAGCCCGACTCCAACGAGCGCTCCTCGTGCTGGCCGCGTCTGGCCATCCCCGTCGCGCAGAGCACGTACAGCGGGATCGACAGGAGCTCCAGCCCGAGGAACACGAGCACCGTGTTCTGGGCGCTCGCGAGCAGGAACATGCCCCCGATCGAGGTCAGCAGCAGCGCGTGCCACTCTCCGTGCGCCGTGCTTTCGGCCGCGCGCGAGCGCCACGCGAGCAGCACCGTCGCCGCGCCGCCGGCGATCAGGACGATGTTCAGCACGAGCGACAGCGCGTCGATCCGCATCGCCCCGGCGAGGATCGACTTCTGTTCGCCCCACTGCCAGATCGTCAGGCCGAGCGAGGCGGCGAGCGCCGCGAGGCTTAGCGTGGGTACCGCGTGCTCGCGCGCGGCTCTCTGGCCGAGCAGGCCGACGAGCAGGACGACCACGGCGCCGCCGAGCAGCGCGATCAGGGGGGAGAGCCCGGCGAAGTTGACGTGCGGGCCTTTCAGGGTGGCGGTGGCGAGGGTGGCGAGGCCGGCGGTCATTTCACATACCCTTCGCTTCTCGCCACGGGTTCGCCGGACTTCTGGCTGGCTTCGCTGCTCACGGTCTCGGTCTGCGTTGCGCCTTCAGACGAGCCGGGTGTTACGGAGGGTGTGAGACCTCCCGCGAGCGTCGCGGGCGACGGCTCGAGCGCGGCATGTGCGCTGGCCACCGCGCTCTTGACCGACCCTTCGCTGCGATGCAGTGCGAACTGTGGGTAGAGCGCGAGGAACAGGATCACCGCGACGAGCGGCACGAGCACGAGGCCGTCGCGCAGCGTGATGTCACGGGACTCGACCTTCGGACCGACGCGGTTGTGCATCGCGCGGATGAACAGGCGCAGCGCGTAGACGCTCGCCATCACGACGCCGGAGAAGGCGATCGCGGCGATCGCGAGCTTCGCTTTGAAGACGCCGAGCAGGATCAGGAACTCGCCGACGAAGTTCGACGAGCCCGGGATCGCGAGCGTGGCGAGCGCGACGATCAGGAACAGCGACGCGAGCACAGGCGCGCGGAACGCGATCCCGCCCATCTCGCGGATGTCCTCGGAGCCGCCCGCGCGGCGCGAGAGCAAGAGAATGATGAAGAACAGCGGCGCGACGACGAGCCCGTGGTTGACCATCTGCAGCAGCGCGCCCTGGGCGCCCTGGGGGTTCAGCGCGAAGATCCCAAGCGTGATGAAGCCGAGCTGCGCGACCGATGAATACCCGGCGATCAGGCGCGCGTCGGTCTGGGAGAAGGCGAGCGCCGAGCCGTAGACGATCGAGGCGAGCGCGATCAGCAGCATCAGCACCTGGAAGTGCGCCGCGGCCTGCGGGAACAGCGGCAGCACGATCGCGAGGAAGCCGTACGCGCCGACCTTCGAGAGCACGCCGCTGAAGACCATCAGCACCTCGATCGGCATCGCCCGGTACCCATCGGGCATCCAGCCGTGCAGCGGGAACGCGGGCATCTTCACGAGGAAGGCGGCGGCGAAGAACAGGAAGATCCACTCCTGCGAGCCCTTGCTCAGCGGCAGCCCCTGCAGCGATGTGAGCACGAACGTGATGTGCCCGCCGCTCTGTTCTGAGGCCAGCACGCCGGTCGCGATCGCGGCGGCGAGCATCAAGAGCGAGCCGACGAGCGTGTAGATCACGAGCTTGATCGTCGCTTTGGTGCGGTCTGGGCGATCCGGGTGGGTGGGGGACGCGGTGGTTCCCCACATCCCAAGCAGGAAGTAGAAGGGGATCAGCATCAGGTCGAAGAAGGCGACGAACAGCGCCAGGTCCTGCGCCAGGAACGCGCCGAGCACGGCGGACTCGGCGAGCATGAAGTGGAAGTAGAAGAGCTTCGGACGCTCCCACGAGCGGAAATTGGACGCCAAGACGGCGGCGGCGAACAGCAGCGTCGTCAACCCGATCAGGAACACGTTCAGGCCGCTGACGCCGAGCTTGTAGTGGATGCCCAGCGTGGAGATCCAGACGACGTCGGTAACGTGCTGCAGCGCCGGTCCGCCGCTGTGGAAGTCGGCGATGTAGCCGATCGAGAGGCCGAGGGCGACGACCGCTCCGATCAGCGCGAGGATGCCGGGGGTGCTCCAGCCGCCGCCGGACGCGCCGATCTCGTCCGGTCTCGTGGCGCCGGTCTCCGCTGTCTTGGCGCTCGTTCCTGTGGCATGACTGCGGCTCAGGATCGAGGGAACGATCGCGCCGAGCACGCCGCACAGGGCGGGCAGCCAGATCAGGATTGAAAGAGGGGGCATGTCGTCGGTCGGGGTTTCCCGGAGATCAGGCCTGTAGGAGGAAGTAGAAGCCAACGCCTGCGACGCCGATCACGAGCAGCGCGGCGTAGTAGCGCAGGAAGCCGTTCTGCACGGCGCGCACCGCGGCAGAGCCAGCGCGCACGAGCCCGGTCGTGCCCCCGATCATCGTGTCCTGGACGAACACTCGCTCGAACGTGTTCTTCCCGAAGTTCCCCGCCGCGGCCGCGGGGCGCACGATCGCGTAGTCGATCAGCTCGTCGAAGTACCACTTGTTCACGAACAGCTCATACAGCGCCCCAAACCGCGCGCGGGCCGTAACGGCGATGCTCGGCTGCTTGACCCAGATGCGGTAGGCGATCGCGATGCCCGTGAGGCCGAGGACGGTGCCGAGCACCATGCCGAAGATCAGCAGGCCGTCCTTCGTGTGCGGTTCATACAGCGGCGAGCCCGCGAACGTCGGCCGCAGGAAGTTGACGATCACGTCGTTGACCCCCGGCACCTGCACGAGCCCGGCGCCGGTCGCGCCGATCGCGAGCACGGTCATCGCGACCTTCATCGGCAGAGCCCGCTCGGCGATCGTGTGGTGGGGTCCGGGGAAGCCGACGTCGGTGTCCTCGACCTCGCCGTTCGCGGGGTTCGTCGGGACCTCCGCGTGGTGCAGGTGGCCGGCTTCGAGCTCTCGGGCCTCCGCGACGGGGTCGCCGTAGAAGGCGCGGAAGATCATCCGGAACGTGTAGATCGCCGTCAGGAACGCGCCGAGGTAGCCAATGACATAGAGCGCCCAGTGCCAGCCGCCGCGCTCCGCCGTCACGAGCAGGATGTCGTCCTTGGAGAAGAAGCCCGAGAACGGCGGGATCCCCGACAGAGCGAGGCCGCCGATCACGAAGCAGATGAACGTGAACGGGAGCGCCTTGCGAAAGCCGCCCATCTTCTGCAGCGACTGCGCCCCGCCCATCGCGCCGATGATCGAGCCGGCGCCCATGAACAGCAGCGCCTTGAAGAACGCGTGGGTCATCAGGTGGAACATCCCGGCCGCGTAGGCGCCGACCGAGACGCCCATGATCATGTAGCCGATCTGCGACATCGTCGAGTACGCGATCACGCGCTTGATGTCGGTCTGCGTGACCGCGATCGTGCCCGCGATCAACAGCGTCGCGGCGCCGATCACCGCGCCCGTGTCCTGCGCGGCGGGGGCGAGTTCGAACAGCACGTGCATGCGCGCGATCAGGTACACGCCGGCGGTGACCATCGTCGCCGCGTGGATCAGCGCGCTGACGGGGGTCGGGCCCTCCATCGCGTCGGGCAACCAGGTGTGCAGCGGGATCTGCGCCGACTTCGCGATCGCGCCGACGAGCAGCAAGAGACAGCCGGCGACGATGTCCGCTTCGCCCTTCGCGAACACGTGCGGGGCGGCCTTGAACGTCGCGAGGAAGTTGAGCGTGCCGGTGTGCTTGAAGATGAAGTACGTGCCGAGCACGAGCCCGACGTCGCCGACGACGTTGATCACGAACGCCTTGATCCCCGCTTTCGTCGCGGTCGAGCGCCGGTACCAGAAGGAGATCAACAGGTAGGAGGCGGCGCCGACGAACGCCCAACCGATGATCAAGAGCAGGAAGTTGCCCGCGAGCACGAGCAGGAGCATCGAGAAGACGAAGAAGTTCAGGTAGGCGAAGTACCTTGCGAACCCGCGATCTTCTTCGAGGTAGGAGATCGAGTACAGGTGGATCATCGTCGAGATCCCCGTGACGATCAGGATCATGAACACCGACAGCGGGTTGACGAGGATCGACAGCCGCGCGTCGATCCCGACCGTCGAGGCGTACTTCCAGAGCGAGGATTCGAGCTCGCGGTGGCTGGCCGAATGGCCCTGCAGCGCGATCAGCGCACCGAGCGCGGCGAGGAACGCCAGCCCGATCGCGGCCGTGCCGATCACGCCCGCGATGATCGAGCCCCGCCCGGGTGGGCGGGATCCCATTCCGCGGTAGCCGAACCCGATCACAAGCGTCCCGAGCAGAGGGAAGGCCAGCACGAGCCAGCCGTAGGTCGTGGCGCTCATTGGGTGTGCCTCTCCAAACGACAACGCCGACTCATCCCTGCAGCTCCCTGAGCTCGTCAACATCCACAGGCAGCCGCCGTCGATAGATCGCGACGATCATGCCGAGCCCGATGCAGACCTCGCAGGCGGCGACGGTCATCACGATCAGCGCGAGGATCTGCCCGTCGCCGTTGCCCCACATGCGCGCGAACGCGACGAGGGAGAGGTTGGCGCCGTTGAGCATCAGCTCGAGGCAGAGCAGCACGACGAGCGGGTTGCGCCGCGTGATCACGCCGACGACGCCGAGCGAGAAGACGATCGCCGAGACGGCGAGATACCAGGCGATGCTCACGCCGAATGCCTCGCGCCGGCGCCGCTGCCGACGCCCTCGGCGGTGGTGCCCGTGCCCTGCGGACGGATCAGGTCGAGCGGCGTGAGCCGGCGCTCCGTATCGTCACCCTCGAGGCCGCCCCGCCGCCCCGCGAGCACGACGGCGCCGACGGCGGCGATCAGCAAGAGGAACGAGGCCGCCTCGAACGCGAGCAGGAAGCGCGTGAGCAGCAGGTTGCCGATGTAGGCGGGTGTGCCGAACGTGCGCGGCCCCGGCGCGTAGGAGGCGCCGTAGCCGCCGATCGCCTTCAGGCCGGTGCCGAGCAGCGCGATCAGGAGCTCGATCAGCAAAGCCCCGCCAGCGATCGCCCCGCCGAGGCGCAGGCTCGAGGCCGTCGAGCGGCGCCCGCCAATCCCGCCCGGCCCGAGCAGCGGCTCGTCGAACGCGTCAGCGGTGCTGCCGCCGACGTAGGCGACGACGAACACGTACAGCACCATCACCGCGCCCGCGTATACGACGACCTGCGCGGCGGCGACGAATTCCGCGCGCAGCAGCAGGAACAGCACCGCGAGCGAGATCAGATGCCCGACGAGCGCGAGCACGCTGTAGAAGGGGTCGCGCAACACGACGACGCCGACGGCGCCCGCGATCGTGCCGATGCCGGCGATGAAGAACAGGATCGCTGACATCTAGCCGGCCGTGCTTCCTCGCCGGTTGGCGGCGCCCGTGGCCCGGCATCGACTACCCACACCCATATTGCACCGCGACCTCTTCCCGCCCACGATCACTCGCCCTCGTTCCTCAGGGGCGTGCGCTCCAAAGGCTCGGCGAGCAGCATCTCCTTGGTGAAGATCAGGTCCGAGCGGTCGTAGTCGGAGAGCTCGTAGTCGTGGCCCATCGTGATCGCGTCGAACGGGCAGGCGATCTCGCAGTAGCCGCAGAAGATGCAGCGGGAGAGGTTGATCTCGTACACCGCCGCGTAGCGCTCGCCGGCGGAGACGCGGTTCTCCGGGGTGTTCTCGGCGGCGACCACACGAATGCAATCCGCGGGGCAGGCGGCCGCGCAGAGCGAGCAGCCGACGCACTTCTCCAGGCCAGTGTCCTCGAAGCGGTGCAGCTTGTGGCGGCCGCGAAAGCGCGGGTAGACGGGCGTCTTCTCCTCCGGGTACTCGACCGTGACGCCCTTTTCGGTGAGGCGCCCGAAGGTCGTCATCATCCCGCGCGCGGTCTCGCGGAACGTGCGCCAGGTGGCGCGCGCCGCGCCCGGCGCGGGGGTGCGCTGGACCTGGATCACGTCCTCCCCGGGGCTCCAGCTCGCGACGTTCAGCGTTGCCGTCGTCGCCGGGTCCGTGGTGGTCGGCTGTGTTGACGTGGGCTGTGTGGGTGTTGGGTCTGTCATCAAAGTGTGTGTCCGGCAGGCGGCTGGAGGGTGGTCCTCGGGGCTTGGATCGGGTTTCTCATCGTCATCATCAGTGCGTCACCACGACGAGCACGGCCGTGACGAGCGCGTTGAGCGTCGCCAGCGGCAGGAGGACCTTCCAGCCGAAGCTCATCAGCTGGTCGTAGCGCAGGCGGGGAAGGGTTGCACGAACCCAGATGAAGAGGAACGTGACGAGCCCCATCTTGGCGAGCACGACGATCGGGTTGACCCAGCCGGGGGGATGGATCCCGAACGGCAAGAGCCAGCCGCCGAGGAACACGGTCGTGACGATCCCGGAGACGACGAGCACGTTGAGGTACTCGGCGAAGTAGTAGGAGGCGAAGCGACCGCCGCCGAACTCGGTGTTGTAGCCGCCGACGAGCTCGGCGTCGGCCTCGGTGAGATCGAAGGGCGCGCGGTTGGTCTCGGCGAAGCTCGCGGTCAAGAAGATCAGGAAGCCGAAGAACTGGGGCACGATGTACCACATGCCTTTCTGGGCTTCGACGATCCCGGTCAGCGAGAGCGTCTGCGCGGTGAAGATCACGCCGACGAGCGCGAGGCCCTGGGAGACCTCGTAGGAGATCAGCTGCGCGGCCGCGCGCATCGCGCCGAGGAACGAGTACTTCGAGCCCGAGGACCAGCCGCCGAGCATGATCCCGTAGAACGCGATCCCGCCGAACGCGAACACGTAGAGGGGGCCGATCGAGACGTCGATCCCGTACAGCCCGACGCGTTCGCCAAAGATGTGCTGGACGTTGCCGAAGGGGATGATCGCAAACGCGGCGACCGCCGTGAGGATCGAGATCAAAGGTGCGAGGACGAACAGGAAGCCGATCGAGGTGCTCGGGCGGAACTGCTCCTTGGTGAGCAGCTTGAGGATGTCCGCGAGCGGCTGCAGCGCTCCGTAGGGGCCGACGCGGTTCGGTCCGTAGCGCGCCTGGAAGCGCCCGAGCAGCTTGCGCTCGGCGAGCAGCACGACCGGCACGAGCTGCAGGCCGACCGCGAAGATCACGATCGCCTTGAGGATCTGGACCCACCATTCTTCGTAGTAGCCGACGATCGCGAGCGTCATGAGGGCACCGCCGCTCCGATGCGGCTTTCGATCCGGCCGATCAGGTCGTCCAGGACCTGGCGTTGGTCGCGCGTGTCGCCGAGATGGCCGACGGCGCGGCGCACGCGCTGGACGCGCCCGTCCGGGTGCGTGACGGCGCCTTCCTGTTCCGGATACGCCTCCGCCGGGAATATGATGTCGGCCTGCTCGCGCAGCGCGTCGGTGAGGAAGGTCGCGTGGGCGATGATGCTCCCGGGCCCGCCACTCGCGGGCGGATCCACCCCGAGCAGGTACAGGCAGGTCAGCTCGCCTTGCGCGAACGCCGCGGCGATCTCCGGCGCGTCGAGCCCGTCCTCGTCGGTCTCGCCGAGCTCCGGTCCGGCGTTGGGGAGCACGCCCGCCTCGCGCAGGCCGCGGCCATTGGCGTGGGCGGGGATTTCGAGCAGCCCGGCGCCGTCGATCTCGGCGAGGTTCAGCGTCGCGGCCACCTCGAGCAAGGCGCGCACGGCCCGCTCGCCGTCGGCGCCGGCGGCCAGGCGCTCGTGCCACAGCACGACGATCTCGTTGGCCACGCCATCCTGGCGCGGCGCTGCGGCGCCCAGCGCGTCGAGCAGCTCGTCGCGCTTGGCCGCGTCGAGCAGCTGCTCGCGGTCCGCATGCACGAGCTTCATCCCGTGGCGGCGAACCCCCTTGCGCAGCCGCAGATCGAGGATCGCCGCGTCGGCGATCGGGTCGCAGTCGAGCACCAGCACGGCGTGGGCGAACTCCAGATCGGGGACCCGCGCCTGCAGGGCCGGCTCGGCGAGCGCGCGGTGCAGCTCGAGCGCGAGCCTGCCGGCGGGACGCGAGTCCAGGTGTGGCGAGCCGACTGCCGCGCGCATCAGGTGGCTCAGACGCTGGCCTTCCTCGTTGGTCGTGCCGCCGCCGGCGAGCGCCGCGGCGCGCTCGCCCGCGCGCGAGAGGCGTGCTGCCGCCTCCTCCAACGCTCGCTCCCAGGAGACGGGGCGCAGCTCGCCGCCGTCGCGCAGCAGGGGCTCGGTGACGCGCGGGCCGACCTCCGGCGCCTCGCCGCCGAGCGCGGGGTAGGCGAAGCGGCCGCGGTCACACAGCCAGCCGTCGTCTACCTCGGGATTCTGACGGGAGAGCACGCGCAGCACGCGGTCGTCGCGCACGGTCAGCGTGACGTTGCACTGTGAAGGACAGAGCGTGCAGACCGTGCCGGCGTCCTCGATGTCCCACGGGCGCGCGCGGAAGCGGTAGGGGCGCGAGGTGAGCGCCCCGACCGGGCAGAGCTCGACGATGTTGCCGGAGAACGGCGCGACGTAAGGATGCCCGTCGAAGGTCGAGATGTAGGAGTGCGCGCCGCGCTCGAGCAGCACGAGCTGGTGGTCTTCGGAGATCTCCTGGGAGAAGCGCGCGCAGCGGTAGCAGAGGATGCAGCGCTCGCGGTCGATCGCGATCGTGGGAGAGAGCTCCAGGGGCTTGACGAAGTGGCGCTTGGGCTCGATGAAGCGCGAGCGGCCGGGGCCCCAGCCGAAGGTGATGTCCTGCAGGGGACACTCGCCGCCCTTGTCGCAGACGGGGCAATCGAGCGGATGGTTGATGAGGAGGAACTCGACGACCGCCTGCTGGGCGGTCTTGACGCGCTCTGACTGGGTGTGCACGACCATGCCGTCCTTGACAGGGGTCGAGCAGCCGGTCTGGAGCTTCGGGATCCCCTCGATTTCGACGAGGCACATGCGGCAGGCGCCGACCGGGTTGCCGAGCTTGGGCTCGTAGCAGAAGACCGGGATCTCGACGTCGCCGCCTTTGGCCGCGTTGACGAGCATCGCGTTTTCGGGCGCCTGCACCTCGAGGCCGTCGATCGTGAACGTGATCGTCTTCGGTTCGGGCCTAGGCATCGAGCGCCCCCTGGGCCGCGAGCGCCAGCTCGGAGGCGACGGCCGAATCGGTGGAATCCGCGGCGCTCGCGAGCTCGCCGTAGTTGCGCGCGCGGGCGGCCTCGATGTGGGCCTCGAACTCGGGCCGGAACTTGGCGATCATCGAGCCGATCGGCATCGCCATCGCGTCGCCGAGAACGCACAGGCAGTTGCCGATGATGTGCTCCTGGACGGAGGCCATGATGTCGAGGTCCATCGGCGTGGCCTCGCCGGAGTCGATCCGCTCGAGCATCTTGACGGTCCAGTTCGTGCCCTCGCGGCAGGGGGTGCACTTGCCGCAGGACTCGTGCCGGTAGAACCGAGCGAGCTTCATCGCGACGTTGACGATCGGCGTGGAGTCATCGACGACGATGATCGCGCCGGAGCCGAGCATCGAGCCGGCCGCGGCGAGCGAGTCGAAGTCGTAGGGCACGTCGAGGTCCTCGGCCGTGAGCACGGGCGCGGAGGAGCCGCCGGGGAACCAGCACTTGACAGCGCGCCCCGCCGGGGGCCCGCCGGCCAGTCCGTAGATGATCTCGCGCGAGGGTGTGCCGAGCTCGATCTCGTAGTTGCCGGGGCGCTGCACCTGGCCGGAGATCGAGACGAGCTTCGTGCCGGTCGAGGTCTCGACGCCGAGCCGAGCGTACTCGGCGCCGCCGAGCCGCATGATCGTCGGGACCGTGGCGAGCGTCTCGACGTTGTTGATCAGCGTCGGTCCCTGGTAGAGGCCCTGTACGGCCGGGAACGGCGGCTTCAGGCGCGGGTTGCCGCGCTTGCCCTCCAAGGAGTCGAGCAGGCCGGTCTCCTCGCCGCAGATGTAGGCGCCCGCGCCGCGGTGCACGACGAGCGAGAGAGAGTGCTCGGAGCCGAGGATCCGATCGCCGATGTAGCCGACCTCGCGGGCTTCGCGCAGGGCCGCGTCGAGCATCTCGGCCTGGAGAACGTACTCGCCACGGATGTATATGAACGAGCGGTTCGTGCCGGCCGCGTAGGAGGCGATCACGATCCCCTCCAGCAACATGTGCGGGCTCTTCTGCATCAGTTCGCGGTCCTTGAACGTGCCCGGCTCGGACTCGTCGGCGTTGCAGACGAGGTACTTGTCGATCGTGCCCTTCGGCAGGAACGAGACCTTCTTGCCCATCGCGAATCCCGCGCCCCCGCGCCCGCGCAGGCCGGAGGCTTCAAGCTGGGCGAGCACCTCCTCGGGCGTCATCTGCAGGGCCTTGCGCAGCGACTCGTAACCGCCGCGCGCTTCATAGACCCCAAGCGTGTTCAGCCCGGGCTCGTCGATGTCCTTGAAGAGGAGGATTGGCTCCCCGCCCAACGTGGCGCTCGCTGCCATCGTCACACGCCTCCCTCGGAGTCGACGGGGTCTGGGCCGCGCTCGCCAGGCGAGGACTCCGCGCCCGTGTCCTTTGACGGCGTGCGCACAGCCTCGGCCGTCCCCGCGCGTGCTGTGTGCTCGGACTCGTGCAGCGGAAAATCTTGCGTGTTGGCATACGGATCGGCGACCAGTTTGCGCGCGAGCTGCTTCTCCGGCAGCACCGGACGACCGGCGCGCACGTCGTCGAGCAGCGCCGGCACGTCCTCGATCGAGAGCGGGCCGACGTAGACGCCGTCGACGGAGGCCATCGGCGCGATGTCGCAGGCGCCGAGGCACTCGAACGAGCGCACGTTGAACAGCGCCTCGCCATCCGGCGCGGCGGCGACGGCGTCCTCGACCGCGGCGAGCAGCGCGTCGGCGCCGCAGAGCGAGCAGGAGATGTTCGTGCAGACATAGACGCTGTGGCGCCCGACGGGCTCGGTCTCGAGCATGTCGTAGAAGGTCGCCACGGCCGCCAGATCGGCGGGCGTGAGGCGCATCACGCACGCGACCTGCTCGATCGCCTCGGGCGAGCACCAGCCGTGCACGCGCTGCGCGGCCTCGAGCGCCGGCAGCGAGGCCGAGCGCGTCTCCGGGTAGAGCGCCATGTGCGCTTCGATCTCCGCACGCAGCCCGGCGGGCACCGGCGTCGTTGCCGGATCTGGGATCGTCGCGGGGTCCTTCGTCAGGTCGGCGGGCGCGTCCCAGCCGGGCACGCGCGAGCCGCGGGCGTAGCGCGGGACGCCCTTGTCGATCGGCACGCTCTGGCGCGCGCTCATCTGTCGTCGCTCCCGGTGATGATTCGCGTTTCAAAACCTCTCCGAACGCGCGTGCGAGCGCGCGCGTACGCGTAGGCGCGCGTTCGCAGGCCAATCGATCGATCGATCTCGCCCGGGCTCACCGGTCGATCCCCCCCAAAATCGGGTCGAGCATCGCCGTGGTGGCGATCATGTCCGCGATGTAGCTGCCCCGGGACATCGGCGCGAGCGCCTGGAGGTTGACGAAGGAGGGGTCGCGCATGTGCACGCGCGCGGGCTTGGAGGAGCCGTCGGAGCGCACGTAGCAGGCGAGCTCGCCGCGGGGCGACTCGATCGGGTGGTAGATCTCGCCGGGCGGCACGCGAAAGCCCTCGGTGACGAGCTTGAAGTGGTGGATCAGGGCCTCCATCGAGGTCGCGAGCTCGTGGCGCGGGGGCAGCGCGACCTTGCGATCGCCGGTGATCCAAGGCCCCTCCGGCAGTCCTTCGAGCGCCTGGGCGATGATCTTCACCGACTCGTAGATCTCCGCGAGGCGCACGGCGTAGCGGTCGTAGTTGTCGCCGACCGTGCCGACGGGGATCTTGAAGTCGAAGTGATCGTAGGAGCTGTAGGGGGCGGCCTTGCGCAGGTCCCAGGGGTTGCCGGCGGCGCGCAGCAGGGGCCCGGTCACGCCCAGCGAGAGCAGCGTCTCGGCGTCCAAAGGGCAGGTGCCGCGCAGGCGCTGCAGCAGGATCTCGTTGGCGTTGAGGATCGCCCCGTACTCGTCGGCGCGTCCCGGCATCACGGCGAGGAACTCGCGCAGCTTGGCCTCGAAGCCCGGGGGGATGTCCTCGGCGACGCCGCCGACCTGGAAGTAGCGGGTGTGCATGCGCGCGCCGGAGGACATCTCGAACAGGTCGAGGATCAGCTCGCGCTCGCGCAGGCAGTAGAGGAAGATCGAGGTCGAGCCGAGGTCGAGCGCGCTCGTGCCGAGCCAGATCAGGTGCGAGGCGATGCGGTTGAGCTCGAGGTGGATCACGCGCAGGTACTGCGCGCGCGTGGGAACCTCGACTTCGAGCAGCCGCTCGACGGCGCCGACGTAGGCCATCGCGTTGAAGTAATACGCCAGGTAGTCCATCCGCTCGATCACGGGGATCACCTTCCAGTAGGACTTGTCCTCGGCGGTCTTCTCGATCCCCGTGTGGACGTAGCCGATGATCGGTTTGACGTCGCGCACGACCTCGGCCTCGAGCGTTACGAGCAGGCGCAGCACGCCATGGGTCGCTGGATGGTGGGGGCCGAAGTTGAGCGTCAGCAGCTCGTCCGTCGCTTCGCTGCCGCCCTCCAGCGGGGAGAGCGTGATCGACTGCTCGCGACGGCGGTAGTCAGACAGCACCGGCCCCGACTCCGCCGTCGCGATCCCAGTGCCGCTCTCGGTCGCGGCGCCGGCGGCAGGGCCCCGCTCGGGGGGCGTGGAGCTTCTCGGTCGGCGCCGGGCTCACGCGCGCGACTCCAGCCACGTCGCCTCGTCGTAGGTGAAGATCACCGGTTCGCCGCCGACCGGGAAGTCGCGCCGCTGCGGGTGGCCCTCGTAGTCCTCGGGCATCAGGATCCGCCGCAGGTCCGGGTGGCCGTCGAAGACGACGCCGAACATGTCGTAGATCTCGCGCTCCTGATGGTTGGCCGTCGGCCATTCGTCGGTGACCGAGTCCACCGTCGGCGCGTCCAAGGGCACGCGCAGCGTGACCGTGATGCGGTTGACGTTCGGCATGTCGAGCAGCTCGTAGTGGACGCCGAGCCGCGGCTCCTCGGGGTAGTAGTTGACGCCGTGCACGCTCGCCAGGAAGGCATAGCCTTTGCCGCGCAGGTGCTGGAGCGTAGCGCGAATGCTGGAGGGCTCGATCCGCAGCGTGGCGCGCTCGCGAAAGTAGACCGTCTCGACGACGGCGTCGCCCAGCTCATGGGCGATCAGCTCCAAGCCGGTCGCGTCAGGCATCGGCGTCTGCGGGAGCGTCGGTCATTCCATCGGGGGTGTCCGGAAGGGCGTCCTGCCCCGATCGCGCCGATTCAGCCGGAGTCGTCTCCGCCAGGGGAGCGGCTGCACCCCGGGGGGCGGTTGGGAGGGGGGCCTGACCCTCTCCCGCTTCGACGACCTCCTCGGTGCCGCGCGCGGCGTAGCGATCGCGCCAGCCCATGTCGGGATCGTCCTGGATCATCTTGCGCAGCTTCAGGACGCCGTGCATCAGCGACTCGGGCCGCGGCGGGCAGCCGGGGACGTGGACGTCGATCGGCATGAACTTGTCGGCCGGCACGAGCGCGTAGTTGTTGAAGACGCCCATCGAGCTGCAGCAGGCGCCCATCGAGATCGCCCACTTCGGCTCGAGCATCTGGTCGTAGAGGCGGCGGATGATCGGCGCCATCTTGATCGAGACGCGTCCCGCGAGGATGATCAGGTCGGCCTGGCGCGGCGAGGCGCGGAACGCTTCGAAGCCGAAGCGCCCGATGTCCATGCGCGGGCCGGCGGCGTGGAACTGCTCCATCGCGCAGCAGGCGAGGCCGAAGGCGAGCGGGAAGAACGCGTTCGAGCGCGCCCACGCGACCGCCTCCTCGAGCGTCGTCGTGAGCATCCGTTCCTCGACGTAGCGTTCGAGCTCGGTGCCCTCCAGGTGGGCGGGGTGGTTGGCGCCCTCGAGGTCCGCGCCGCGCAGCAGCTGGCTGGGGTTGAGCGACTCCACGCGCAGGTGCGGGCCGGCGCCGGGACCGGGCGCCTTGCCGGGAGCGGGCACGTTGCCGCGCGAGGAGCCGGGATCGGAGGTCTTGGCGCGGGACCCATGGGCGCCGAGCGGCTCCCGTTTCACTTCCATGCCAAAGCCCCCCGCCGCCAGACGTAGGCGAACGCGACGAACAGCAGCACGATGAACGTGACCGTCTCGGCGAGCGCGTAGCCGCCGTAGGCGCGCAGCTCGACGGCGATCGGATAGAGGAAGACGACCTCGATGTCGAACAGGATGAACAGCATCGCGATCAGGTAGAAGCTGATCCCAAAGCGCATTCCCTGCTTGACCTCGGACGGTAGGCCGCACTCGTAGGGGTCCTGCTTGTGCGGGGTCTGCCGGCGCGGGCCGAGCACCGAGTTGAGCACCGCGAACGCGCCACCGACGGCGCCGCCGAGCACCAGAAAGACGATCGCCGGGAGATAGCTGCGCAGCACCGAGGCTGTTATATCACCGCTTGTGTCAGAGTGTTACTTGGTGTCAATTGGCGCGATATCGGCGGGGTGGGCCGGGGTCCGGATCCGTGGCTCTCGGATGGGCGGCCGGCTGGGCGCGGCGTTCGCGCGGGACCGGACGCCCGCGCTGTGACCCAAGCCGTCGTGGTGGGCGCGCTCGTGGTCGCCGCGCTCAACGCGCTCCCCGGCCTGCTCGGCGCCTGGTGCTGGTATCGCTGCGAGGCCAGCCGTGCCTTCTGGATGTTGCTGCGCGCCGGTCAGGGCGCGGCCGTGATCTACGCGCTGGCGGTCGGCGCGCTCGCGGTCGCGGGCAGCTATTCCAGCGAACGCCTCTTCTATCTCTATGCGCTGCTGCCGCTTGCGGTCGCGTTCGTGGCCGAGCAGCTGCGGGTGATCTCCGCGCAGACGATCCTCGACCGGCGCGGCCTCGCGGACGCGCGCGCGGTCGGCGAGCTCCCGGAGCAGGAGCAGCGCGCGGTCGTCGCGGAGATCGTCCGGCGCGAGCTGGGCGTGATGGCGCTCTCGGCGCTTGTCGTCGTGTTCCTCGAGCTGCGCGCGGCGGGCACCGCGCACGGGTTCTGAGAGGCGCAGGATCCGGAGGTTTCGTCCCGATCGCAAAACCCGCTTCGCGGGCGGCGATCGTGGATCGGATCAGACCCCTCAGCCGGGAGGGTGCCGGACCTGCTTGGCCGAGAGGCGAGACTTGTAGCCTCGCGTAGCTATATATTCCCGATCGCCATATGAGGTTGATCGCCGCCACAGCCATGCTCATTGCCACGAGCGTCGTCCTGAGCGCCTGCGGCTCTCAGGAAATCTCGGTCGCGAAGAGCAGCCCCTACTACCGGGGGGCTGTGATCTTCCGCGACCACTGCTCGGGCTGCCACACGCTCGCGACGGTCGGTGCGGAGGGCTCGGCGACGAGCATCAAGAACCGTGTGAAGACGAACGGGCCGAACTTCAACTTCCGCAAGGAGGACTACGAACAGGTCATGTACGCGATCCACAACGGGGGCTTCTCGGGCGCGATCATGCCCGAGAACATCGTGCTCGGCACCGAAGCGCACGAAGTCGCCAAATTCCTTGCGCAGTACTCCGGTTTGCAGGCTCAGAAAGAGCCGACGACAAACATCACCCTCTCCACCAAATAGCGCAGGATCCGGAAGTCCCGGCCCGATCCCATACAGGGCTTGCTCATCGTAGAGGGATTTGAACCAACCGAGGATCGGGCCGGGATCCGGACCTGCTTGGCTGAGACGGAGTGATGGTTGGGCCGGGCGCTCGTGCTGAAGGCGGGGGCTCTCCGGTAGTAGGTAGGGTCCGGTTATGACCGGGTCCGAGCCGCCGCGAGGCGCCACTGGCTATCGCGCGGCGGGCGTGGATTACGAGACGCTCGACGCCGGCAAGCGGCTGGCGATTGCAGGGGCGCTGTCGACCTCCGCGCTGCTCGAGGGCCGGGGTGGCCACGCGCTCGACGCCTCCCGGGGCGAGCCCGCGTTTGTGTTCGAGCTCGACGGGCGCACGCTCGCGTTCGTCGTCGAGGGGCTCGGCACGAAGTCGGTGATCGCGCGCCAGGTGCTCGAAGGGCAGGGGATCAACCGCTTCGGCGATGTCGCCTACGACACGGTCGCGGCGATCCTCAACGACCTCTGCTGCGTTGGTGCGCTGCCGCTGGTCGTGAACGCGTACTTCGCGACCGGCGCCTCGGAGTGGTACCGCGAGGGCGAGCGCGGCGCGGCGCTGATCGAGGGCTGGCGGCGGGCGTGCGTCAACGCCGGTTGCACGTGGGGGGGCGGGGAGTCGCCGACGCTGCCGGGGCTGCTCGACGGGCGCGAGATCGAGCTGGCGGGCGCCGCCGTCGGCGCCGTGCCGGAGGGACGCCGGGCGCTGCTCGGCGAGGAGCTCGAGCCGGGCGATGAGATCGTGCTCGTCGCCTCGAGCGGGCTGCACGCCAACGGCGCCTCGCTGGCGCGCCTGCTCGCGGGGCGGCTGCCCGACGGCTACGCGACCGAGCTCTACGCGACGGAGCTGGCGGCCGATCGCGCTGCGCCTGACCCCGGCGCCGCCAGTGTGGCCGGCGCCGCGGGCGCAGACCCTGGCGCCGCGGGCGCCGGCACGACCGGCACGACCAGCACCACCGGCACCACCACGCTGGGCGAGGCCCTGCTCGAGCCCTCGGTGATGTACGTCGGGCTGGTCGCGGCGCTCTTGGAGGAGGGGCTGCCGCTGCGATACATCAGCCACATCACCGGGCACGGCCTCTTGAAGCTGATGCGACCGCCGCGGGCGCTGACCTACCGGATCGAGCGCCTGCCGCCGGTGCCCGCGGTGCTGAGCTTCCTCGTCGAGCAGGCACGGCTGGACGCGCACGCGGCGTACTCGACGTTCAACATGGGCTCCGGCTATGCGCTCTACTGCGCGCCGGGGGCGGGGGAGGAGATCGTGGCGATTGCCGAGCGCCTCGGCCTGAGCGCGCTCGTGGCGGGGCGTGTCGAGGAGGGGCCGCGGCAGGTGATCCTCGAGCCGGTCGGCGTGCGTTTCGCCGGCGAGGAGCTGGATCTGGCCTAATATCTAACCCTCTGGATGAACATGAGGGTTTGGGGGGAGATTGTCGTATGCGGACCGATTCGGATCGCGTTCGGGCGTGGTCGGCTGTGGTCGGGCCATGGGCGAGCGCCTGAGACGCAGATCGCTCGCCCAACCGCCGGCGCGTTCGTCTGCCGGTTCGGCCAAGCCGAGCGGTTGTTCACACTGCAAGCACCGGCCCGCGCGACGGTTCGGGCTTGAAGCCGTTGGCCGGGCCGGATAAGGTTCTCTTAGAGATCGCCATTGTTCTTCGGTCGCAGTCGGCCGGGGATCTCGAAACGCCGGACCGAGATGGCTCCGGAGCTACCCGGATCGAGGCGGATCTGTCCATCGAATACGAGGAGAGAGATGATGCGCAGAATTTCCACCTGTCTGGCCGTGCTCGGCCTGGCTGTACTCGGCCTCTCGGCCACCGCGTCGGCAGCGCCGACGATCACGTTCAAAGCGAAGGCCGTGCCGATCCCGGGCTTCCCGCATACGGGCAACATCCTGGGCGCAGGCGCCGCCGTGCAGACGGAATTCACGATCTCCGGGACCGAATACGGTGGCTTTCCACCGCCGCTCACCGGGGTAACCGTGTTCTTCCCGAGCGGCGTGAAGCTGCATCCGCAGGGCTTCGCCACCTGTGCTGAAAACATAATCAAGGAAAAGGGTCCCAGCGCCTGCCCGAAGAAATCTACGGCCGGCCCGAAGGGCTCCGCGAGCGGCGTCGTCAGCTTCGGCACCGAACGCGTCGGCGAGACGGTCTCGGTGCAGCCGTTCTTCGCTCCCGGCGGGGGTCTGGAGTTCTTCGTGGACGGCACGTCGCCGGTCTCGATCGAAATCCTGTCGAAAGGCAGCATCACCAACTCGTCCCCGCCCTTCGGCCCGAAGTTCGTCGGCGAAGTGCCGCTGATCGAATCGGTCCCGGGTGCGCTCGACGCGTCGGCCAAACAGATCAACGTGGTGGTTGGCTCCGCCTACAAGAAGGGCAAGCAGACGGTCTACTACGGCATGCTGCCGAAGAAGTGCCCGACGGGCGGCTTCCCGCTGAAGGCGGAAATGACGTTCCTCGGCGGCGCGACCGCGACCGCCGAATACAAGGCGCCCTGCCCGAAGAAGTAATCGAGAGGATGGCGGCGAGTTGATGTCGAAGTAGACATGATCTCGGCCGGAGCGTAAGCGAGACGGGCGGCCCATCGACTACGATGGGCCGCCCTTTCGTGTAGTGGAACCGCAAGGAAGAGGATCGGGTTGAGGACGCAGACCGCAGGGTGGAGGAGAGGGGCGGCCGGTTTCGCCGGTGCGCTCGGCGTGGCCGCGCTCGTCGTGGTCGTGCTGCTCGCCACCTCGGCGGGGGGCTCGGGCGGTACCTACACGGTGCGCGCGATCTTCGACGACGCCGGCAACGCGATCCCCGGTGAGAACGTGAAGATCGACGGCGTCAAGGTCGGGACGGTCGGCTCGGTCACGCCGACCCCGCAGGCGCAGGCGGCGGTCGTCCTGAAGATCGAAAACCCCGGCTTCCAGAGCTTTCGCTCAGACGCGAGCTGCACGATCGAACCGGAGGCGCTGCTCGGCGAGAAGTTCGTCAACTGCCTGCCGACGCAGGCGCGCGCCGCCGGCGCCCCGCTGCCGCCGCCGCTGAAGCAGATCCCGAGCGGGCAGGAAGGCGCGGGCGAGTATCTGCTGCCGGTGCAGAACACCTCCAGCCCCGTCAACGTCAACCTGCTCAACGACATCACGCGCCGGCCCGAGGCCGAACGCTTCACGATCATCATCAACGAGCTCGGCGCCGGGCTCGCGGGCCGCGGCAGCGACCTCAACGTGGTCGTCAAACGCGCCGACCCGGCGTTGCGCGAACTCGACAAGGTGCTCGCGATCTTCGCGAGCGAGAACAAGACGCTCGCGAAGCTCGCGGTCGACTCCGACAAGGCGCTGGCGCCGTTCGCCGCCGTGCGCGAACGCGTCGCCGACTTCATCGTGCAGACCAACACAGTCCAGCGCGCCACCGCCGAGCACCGCGGCGCGCTCGCCCAGAACCTCAAGGACTTCCCGCCGTTCCTGCGCCAGCTCGGCCCGGAGGCGGAACGACTCGGCCGGCTCGCCGACCAGACGACCCCGGCGTTCACCGACCTCGCGGTCGCGGCCCCCGGAATCAACAAGGCCTTCACGAACCTGCCGGCGTTCGCGAACAGCTCGACCGCGTTCTTCACGAGCCTCGGCCGCACGGCCCAGACATCCGGCCCGGCGATCGCCTCCACGCAGCCGCTGCTCGACCAGGTCAAGGCGTTCGGCAGCGCGGCCAAGCCGTTCGCCGGCAACCTCGCCGAACTGCTCACGAGCCTGCGCGACACCGGCGGGCTCGAGCGCTTCCTCGACTTTGCGTTCCTCGGCGGTGGCAGCCTCAACGGATACGACTCGCTCGGGCACTTCCTGCGCGCCGAGATCGTCGGCAAGAACTGCGTCGGCTACAAGGTGACCCCCCAGGGGGGCTGCAGCGCCAACTTCGTCAAGGGCGAAGGCTCGGCGGCCTCCACGAGCTCCGCCGCCGCGAGCGCCGCGAGCGCCGCCGGCAACTCGACGAGCCTCGTGATGGACCGCACGCTCGCGGTGCTCAATGGCGCCACCCCGGCCGAGGCGATCGCGAAATACCCCGGCTCGGTCCCATCGCTCTCCTCGGCTAACAGCGCGCTCGCGGCGCTCAGCTCCGAAGCCGAGTCCACGCCCGCCGTTCAGCCGGTCGGTGGCGCCAGCGCGGGCACGACCTACTACTCGCCCGCGACCGAAAGCTCGAGCGCGAGCGGGATGTTGCTCAACTACCTGCTCGGCAACTGATCGAATGACCACGCAAACGCTCATCCGTCCCGCGATCCGCCTGCTGCTCCCCACCCTGGGCGTGCTCGCGCTGACGCCAGCGGCGGCGGGCGCCAGCGAACCGGTCTCTTCACAGCCTCCCTCGACGGCGACGACGCCCGCGGTCGAAACGACGCCGACGCCGACGACTACCGAATCTGCCCCCGCACCCGCATCGCCAGATTCGACCGCGCCGCCCGAAGCGACGCCGCAGGTGCGGGCGCAACGTCCGCAGAGGATCACTCCCGGCAAGAAATCCACCCGGGCGCAGCCGAACTCAAAGGCCGGCTCCGGCGGTGCGGCCGAGCAAACCGAAACCAAGACGAGCGGACGTGCTACGACGACGGCGGCGCCAAGCAAGCACAGCGCGCCCGGGGTGGGTGCGTTCCGATTCCTGACGCCGCCGCTGCCACCGACGCTCGGATCGCCGATCGCGGGCGTGTCGAGCTTCTTCATCGAAAGCTTCCAGGTGCCGCCCTTCCTGCTGCCGATCTATCAGGCCGCCGGCACCGCCTACGGGATCCCCTGGCAGGTGCTCGCCGCGATCAACGAGGTCGAGACCGACTACGGCCGCGACCTGAGCGTCTCCAGCGCCGGCGCGGAGGGCTGGATGCAGTTCCTGCCCGCGGAGTGGGCGCAGTACGGGGTAGACGCCAACGGCGACGGCTTCAAGGACCCCTACAACCCGGCCGACGCGATCTTCACGGCCGCGCGTTACCTGAAGGCGGCCGGGGGCGAGCAGAACATCCGCGGTGCGGTCTTCTCCTACAACCACTCGCAGGCGTACGTCGAATCGGTGATGCTGCGCGCCCAGCTGCTCGGCGGCACCCCCGCGCAGCTGCTCGGCGCGGTCACGGGGTTGACCGAAGCGCGCTTCCCGGTGCACGCGCCCTCGCACTACAGCGACGGCTTCGCGACCGCGCCCGCGACCTCCGGCACCGCCGCGGGCGCGGGCTCCACCGCCGGCACGCCGAAGACGCTCGTCGGCACGACGATCTACTCCCAGCAGGGCGCGCCGGTGATCGCCGTCCAGGACGGGGAAATCACGGGGGTGGGCGTTACGCCGTCGCTGGGCCGCTACGTGACCCTGCGCGACGCCTATGGCAACACCTACACCTACGCCGAGCTCGGCAGCGTGGCGACGCTCTACCCGGTGCTCGAGCCGCACGAGCACAGCGCCCTCAGCGCGCGGATCGCGGCCTCGGGCTCCTCGAGCGAACCGGCCCCGAGCGGCCCGGCCAGCGCAGGCGCGCAGCCCCGCTCGCCGCTGTCCGAAGGCGGCACCGTCTCCCTGCTGGCGCTCGGCGCGGCGGCGACGCTGGAAGCGCCCCCGCTGGCGCCGCCGAAGCCGCCGGCGGCCTCGACCCCGGCCGTACCCGCCGCGCCGGCGAAGGCCCCACGGAAGTTCCGCGCCGGCAACGACGAGGTCTACCTGCACCCCTTGAGCGTCGGCGTGCAGGTGCTCGCCGGGACCGTCCTCGGGCACATCGGGCCCGGCACGAGCGCCGCGGGTGAACCGCACATGCTCTTCCAGATCCGTCCCGCCGGCGTGGGCGCGCCGCTGATCGACCCGAAGCCCGTGCTCGACGGCTGGGTGCAGCTCGAAAACACCTCGGTCTTCCGCGCCAAGGGCGAGAACCCGTTCCTCGGGAGCTCGCCGACGGTCGGGCAGGTGCTGCTGGAGACCAAGGAGCAGCTCGAGCAGCAGGTGCTGAGCGATCCCGGCATCCACCTCCCCATATGCGGGCGCCGGGACGTTCAGACCGGACTCCTCGATCGGCGCGTGCTCGCGACGCTCGAGCTTCCTGTCGGTCTCCGGCCTGCACCCGACCGTGTCCTCGCTGCGCTGCAGCCATGTGGCCCCCGCCGACGCCGCCAACGCCGCCGAGACGGAGGCCGGCGATACGGTCGCGATCACGGCCGTCAACGGCATCCCGATCGCCGGCGGTCAGGGCCCCAATTCAATCGCCGCGATCACGATCCACAAGCTGGCGACGCTGCAGGGCACGATGAAGCCGAGCGAGATCTCGAGTCCGCGGAGCTATCCGGACATCGCCAACACGGTCGCCGCGCCGGGCAAGGGCAACGCGATCCGCGTCGAGTTCGCGCCGCTGCAGGGCGGTGTGGCGCCCGGCAGGGCCCGCGCGGCGGGCGCCTTCGACTCGGGCCTCGCGCCGCGGCAGTGGGTCCAGCTGATCGCGCGCCTGGGCGAGATCCCCGATCCGAAGGTCGCGAGCGGCCCCTCCTCGGCGGCGATCCCCGATAACCCCGGCGCCGGCTCCAGCGGCGCTCAGGCAGGCAGCGCTCCATCCAGCGGCGTCCCATCCACGCCCTCGACGGGCTCCAGCGGCGCTCAGCAAGGCGGAGAAGGCTGATGGCGACCGCCAGCCCTCCGCGGCCGCCCGCCGCCTCGCCGCCCCCCCCGCCGCGGGATCCAGCGCCGGGTCCCCGCTCCCCACGCGTCTCCGCGCCCAGCCGCGCCCGGCCACTGGCGGCGGGCGCGCTCGTGCTGGTGCTGCTGGTGATTCTCTACCTGCTGCTCGCCGGCGGCGGCGGAACCGAATACAAGCTGCTGTTCGCCGAAGCCAACCAGCTCGTGCGCGGCGATCAGGTGCAGGTCGGCGGCGTGGCCGTCGGGAGCATCAAGGACATCGTCCTGACCAAGGAAAACAAGGCTTTGATCACGATCAACGTCGAATCGTCGCTGACGCCGCTGCACGAAGGCACGACCGCCCAGGTGCGGGTGCCGTCGCTGACGAGCGTCGCCAACCGCTACATCGCGCTCAGCCCCGGTCCCAACAACAGGCCGGCTCTGCCCGCGGGGGCGACGCTGCCGACGAGCGCGACGCAGGGCGTCGTCGACCTCGACCAGCTCTTCAACACCTTCAACCCGCAGACGCGCAAGGCGCTGCAGGAGGTGCTCCAGGGCTCGGCCGAACAGTACGCCGGGACGAACCCCGACTTCAGGCTGAGCGTCAAGTACTTCGGCCCGGCGCTCGCGGCGGGCGCGCACCTCTTCGGCGAGCTCACCCAGGATCAGAAGACGTTCACGGACTTCGTCGTCGAATCGGCCAAGGCGCTGACGACAATCGGCGACCACGGCGAACAGCTGAGCGAATGGGTCGAGCACGCGAACAAGACCTTCCAGGCGGTGGGCTCGAAGCAGACGCAACTGATCGCGGCGCTGCATCAGCTGCCGCTCACGCTGCAGGCCGGCAACAAGGCGTTCGCCGAGGAGCCGTCCACGTTCAAAGCCCTCACCCAGCTGGTCGAAATTGCAAAGCCGAACACGAAGGAACTGCCGCTGTTCTTCGCGCGGCTGGACTCGCTGCTGAAGACGGCCACGCCGGTCGTCGGCAACTTCAGCCAGGCGATCGATAAGCCCGGTCCGAACAACGACCTGACCGACGCGATCAACGTCCTGCCGGAGCTCGCGAAGGTGCTCTCGACGAGCTCCCCGGCGAACGTCACCGCGCTGAAGGAATCGGTGCCGATCACCGCCCCGTTCGGCCCCTACAGCCCCGATTTCGTCGGCTTCGCCCGCGACTTTGGCGCCGGCAGCGGCTACTACGACGCCAACGGCCACTACGCGCGTGTCGCGCCGCTGTTCAACGACTTCTCGCTCGGCGCCAACAACACCCTCACCCCGGTCACCCCGCAACAGGGCCTGCAGGGCCTGATCTCCCGTCAGCTGCGCCGCTGCCCCGGCGCGGGGACCCAGCCGGCGGCCGACGGCTCGTCGCCGTTCATCGACAGCGCGCTGTTCAGCTGCGACCCATCGGAGACGCCCTAGATGAACCCGCGTCGCGGCAACTCCCTGGCGGGCAGCCCGCTCTTGATCGGCGCGATCACGACGCTGATCGTCGTCGTCGCCGTGTTCCTCTCCTACAACGCCAACAACGGGCTGCCGTTCGTGCCGACGTACGACATCAAAGTCGAACTGCCAGAAACCTCGGGGCTGCAGTCGACCAACCAGGTGCGGATCGCGGGCACGCGCGTTGGCATCGTCAGCTCGCTCAGCCCCTACGAGAACCCGGCCACCGGGCGCGTGACGGCGATCGCCGACCTGAAGCTCGAAAAGAAAGTGCAGCCGCTGCCCGCCGACACGAAGGCGATCGTGCAGTCGGTCTCGGCGGTCGGGCTGAAGTACCTCGAACTCGAAAAGGGATCCTCCTCGCGGACGTTGAAGGCGGAATCGACGATTCCGGTCTCGCAGACGCGCGAACCGGTTGAACATCAACGAGCTCTTCAACATGTTCGACCAGAAGACGCGGACCGCGATCCAGCAGAACACGATCAACTTCGGCGACGGCGTCGCCGAGCGCGGACTCGGTCTGAACAACACGATCGCGACGCTGCGCCCGCTTGTCACGAACGCGACTCCCGTGC
Organism: uncultured Solirubrobacterales bacterium; assembly: GCA_963774785.1. GTDB lineage: Bacteria > Actinomycetota > Thermoleophilia > Solirubrobacterales > Solirubrobacteraceae > Palsa-744. Next base: position 1,330,455 of record CAVZGH010000001.1, read on the forward strand.
TGGCCAACCTCGCCGCGCCGAAGACCGGCCTGCACGAGCTGTGGATCGCGCTCGACCGGGTGGCCTCGCAAACCGCGCCGGTGGCGCAGGCCAACGCGAACGTGTTCAGCGACCTGGACACGTTCTTCACCGCCTTCGCGGGCGTCGCTCCCTCGCTCGAACGGGCGATCGTGGGCGGCCCGGAAGCGTTGCGACAGGCGACCTACTCGTTCGCCTACGAGGCGCCCTGGCTGGAATTGAGCACCGAGTTCATGCACCTGTTGCGCCCGACCGCGAGCGCGCTGCGCGTCTCCGCGGAGCCGCTCGGCCACGCGATCGAAGTCGGCGCGGTCAACCTGCGCGCCGCGACCGCGCTGAACGCTGCGCTGAACGAAGCCGCGAAGGCGTTCCAGGCGTTCGCGCAGAACCCCGTCGTCACGCTCGGCCTTGAAGATCTGACGCGCACGACGACGCTCGGCAACCCGATCCTCGCGGGGCTCGCCCCCGAGCAGACCACCTGCAACTACCTGACGCTCGCGTTTCGCAACGTCGCGAGCCTGTTCTCCGAGAACATCGGCGTCGGCTCGCTGGCGCGCGTGATGCCGCTGCTCTCGCCGGGCGGACCGAACGCCGAGGGCTTCCCCGCCTCGGCGCCCGCCAACGGGCCCTCGATCGATCACGCCCCCGGGGTCTTCGGCAAAGCCGGCGAAGTCGGTCCCCCGATCAACGACAACCACCTGCACTACAACCCCTACCCGAACGTCGCCGGGCCCGGCCAGCCGAAGGAGTGCGAAGCCGGAAATGAGACCTACGCGGTCGGCCAGACCGTGATCGGCCACGTGTCCGGCAACACCGGCACGACCCACGAAGCGACGACCCGCGAACAGAACCTCTACGGGGAACCGTACCCGGCGGCCACGCTGAAGGCGCTGGGGCTCGAAACCCCGCAGGAAAAGGCGGCCAAGGAAAAGGCGGCCAAGCAGAAGGCCAACAAGGAAAAGGCGAAGAAGGATCAGGCCAAGAAGCAGCAGCAGACGAAGAAGCAGGGGACCAAGGCATGAGACGCCCACGCCTGCGGCGTCGCCGCGACGAACTGTCGGTCGTCGAGATGCAGCGCTACAACCCGCTGCGCGTCGGGGTCATATTCCTCGTGATCCTCGCGATCGCCGTCTACTTCGGCTTCACCAAGCACATCCCGTTCAAACACGGCTACCGCCTGAACGCGGTGTTCGCGTCGGCCCTCAACATCAAATCGAAGGCGCCCGTGCGGATCGCGGGGGTCGACGTCGGTAAGGTCACCGGACTGAAGCGCGAGGGCAAAGCCGGGCTGGTGAGCATGGAAATCGAAAGCCGGGGCCTGCCGATCCACTCCGACGCGACGATGAAGATCCGCCCGCGGATCTTCCTCGAAGGCAACTGGTTCGTCGAACTGCAGCCGGGCAGCCCGTCGGCGCCGACGCTCTCCTCGGGGGCGACGATCCCGATCACGCAGACCTCCAACCCAGTCCAGCTCGATCAGGTCCTCGACGCGCTCAACACCGACACCCGCACGAACCTGCAGAACTTCCTCGCCGGCTACGGCGACGCGCTGACGCGCAAGCCGACCGCCGCCGAAAACGCCGAACAGGACCCCGACGTCTACGGCCTGAACGCCGCGCAGGCGCTCAACAAGGCCATTCATCGCTCGCCTTCGGCCCTGCGCGGCTCCGCGATCGTCGGCCAGGCGACCAGCGGCACCGAGGCCGACGACCTCTCCCGGCTGGTCGCGAGCATCGGCAAAGTCACCGCGGCGCTGAACGTACACGAACAGGACCTGAGCGAACTGGTCGGCAACTTCAACATCTTCTTCCGCTCCTTCGCGAACCAGTCGACGAACCTCGCCGCCGCGGTCGCGGTGCTGCCGAGCGCGCTGCGCAACACCGACCATGCCCTGACGGCGCTCGACACGACGCTGCCCTCGCTGCGCGCGTTCGCGCTCGATCTGATCCCCGGCACCAAGCTGCTGCCCTCGACGATCGCCGCGGCCTTGCCGTGGTTCGCGCAGGTGCAGGCCTCGCTCGCGCCGAGCGAGCTCGGGGGCGTCGCCAAGGGCCTGGTCACGGCCACCCCGGCGCTCGCCAAGCTGTTCAGCGAACAGCCCCCCTTCTTCAAGCAGACCGAAGCCTTCAGCAAGTGCCTGACGAAAGTCTTCTACCCGGCCGCGAACACGAAGCTGCAGGACGGGCCGAACACCTCGGGCGTCGAAAACTACAAAGAATTCTTCTCCACGCTGACCGGCCTCGCGGGCCTCGGCCAGAGCTTCGACGGCAACGGCGCGATGACGCGCTTCCTCGTCGGCGGCGGCGGCGACACGTTCCGCTCGGCGGCGACGGGGATCACCAACACCTCCGTCAAAGGCCAGTCGCTGATCGCCCGCGCGCCGCTGGCCCCCGAAGGCACGCGCCCGGCCTTCCCCGCCGAAGAGCCGCCGTACAGGCCGCTGGTGCCCTGCTACACCCAGGCGGTGCCGAACTTCAACGGGCCGCTCTCATCGGGCCCGGCGGATGGAGCAGGCGGATGAGCCCGACGAATACTCCCAAAGAGGCCCACGAGGGCGGGCTCGATGTCCGCGATCAGATCCGCCGCTACCGCTCGGCGTTCCTCGCGGTGGTCGCGATGATCGTGTTCGCGGCGTTCGTCGGGGGCTACATCCTCTCCCACCAGAACCTCAAGCTGCCGTCCTGGGTGCCCGTGCTCGGGAAAAGCTATTTCACGCTGAAGGGGCAGTTCCAGACCGCGCAGGCCGTGGCGCCGGGGCAGGGCCAGGCGGTCACGATCGCCGGCGCGAAGATCGGCGAAATCGCGAGCGTCGACCTGCACGGCGGGGTCGCGGTCGTGACGATGCACCTGACCCCGAAATACGCGCAGAACCGCATCTACAGGAACGCGACGATGCTGCTGCGCCCGAAGACCCAGCTGAAGGACGAGACCGTCGAGGTCAACCCGGGGACGGCCTCGAGCGGCGTGCTCGAAAGCGGCGCGACGGTTCCGCTATCGCAGACCGCGCCCGACGGCAACTTCGAAGAATTCATCGGCGCGCTCGACGCGGAATCGCGCGCCTACCTGCGGGAGCTGCTGGCCGGCGCCGGCGAAGGCCTGAAGGACAACGGCCAGCCGCTGTCGGCCGCGCTCAAGCGCTTCGACCCGACCGCGCGCGACTTCCAGGAGATCTCCTCGCAGCTCGCCGTCCGCCACGAAGAGATCGCCACCTCGATCCACAACTTCCGGCTGCTGCTGGAAGCGGTCGGCGGCAAGGACAAGCAGCTCGCGGAGCTGGTCGACTCATCCAACGCGGTCTTCAAAACGTTCGCCGAAGAGGACCGTAGCGTCGAAAGCACGATCGGGCTGCTGCCGAGCACGCTCAAGAAGACCGAACAGGGTCTCGGCAAGCTGGCGACGGCCCTGAACTTGGTCGGTCCCACCGTCAATCAGCTGCAGCCATTCGCGAAGGCGACCGCGCCCGCCGAGATCGCCACCCGGGAGCTCGCGATCAAGACCACGCCGATCTTCAAGAACCAGATCCGCCCGTTCGCGCGCCAGATCCTGCCGGTGATCAACGAGATCGGGCCGGCGACGAAGGAACTGAGCGAAGCGTTCCCGAAGCTCGCGAGCGGCTTCGCGGTGCTGAACGAACTCTTCAACGAGTTCGCCTACAACCCCGGCACCAACCGCGGCGGGTTCCTGTTCTTCATCGACTGGGCCAACCACAACTTCAACAGCGCGGTCTCCACCGCCGACGCGCACGGCCCGCTCGGCCAGACGCTCGCCTACTTCAACTGCGAAGTCGTGCCGATCCTCAAAGGCGTCTCCGAAGTCAACCCGACGGCGCGGCTGCTGCTCGGCCTGCTCAACCCGCCCACCGGGGCTGAGTGTGCCGCGGGGTCGACCACGAAAGCCGCCGCGAGCGCCGCGCGCGACGGGCACACCGGCTCCACGAGCGCGACCGGCCTGCTCGGCGCAGGGCTCGGCGGCAGCACGTTCGGCCAGGCCCACAACAGCGCCAAGCGGTCTGCGAGCAGCGCCGCCGGCGTCGGGGGAGGTGGCTGAGCGATGCAGAAGCGCGCCCCGACCCTGGGCAACATCATCGTGATCGTGCTGTTCGTGTTGAGCTGCTTCGGGCTGCTGCTGTTCCTGTGGGAGGCCTTCGGCGGGTCGCTGCCGCTGAAGGCGAAGGGCTACCGCATGGTCGTCGCCTTCCCCCGCGCGCTCGCGCTCGCCGAACAGTCCGACGTGCGGATCTCCGGCGTCAACGTCGGCCATGTGGTCTCGGTCAAGCTCGGCAAGGAAGGCCTCACCGACGCGACGCTCGAAATCGAAAGCCGCTACGCGCCGCTGCGCTCGAACATGCACGCGATCCTGCGCCAGAAGACGCTGCTGGGCGAGACCTACGTACAGCTGATCCCGCAGGGCAACGATGCCCCCTACCTGGCCGACGGCGGCAGGCTCGCCCAGAGCCAGGTCGAACCATCGGTGACGCTCGACGACATCCTCTCCGCGCTCAATCCACGGACGCGTCGCGCCTTCCAGGAATGGCAGCAGTCGGTCGCGCTGGGGATCGCCGGGCAGGGCGAACAGATCAACTCCGGCTTCGCCGAGCTCGAACCGTTCGTCGAAAACGCCAACAAGCTGGTCACGTTGCTGGCCTCCCAGGAAGGGGCCGTGACCGCGCTGGTGCACAACACCGGCGTCGTCTTCAACGCGCTCGCCGGGCGCGACCACGAGCTCGAAGAACTGATCGTCAACAGCGAACACACCTTCCACGCCGCGGCCGCGGGCAGCCAGGCGTTCGCCCAGGCATTCCGCGAACTGCCGGCGTTCGAGCACAGCTCGACCGTAGCCTTCAAGGAACTCGACAAGTTCGCCGCGGCCTCGAGCCCGTTCCTCGTCCAGTTCCAGGCCTCCCAGCGCCAGCTCAACAAGCTCTCGCAGCAGACGATCAGCTTCGCGCCCGCCTTCAACACCTTCCTGACCGCGCTCGGTCCGCTGACGAAGGCCGCGAAGCTCGGCCTGCCGGACGTCGCCAAGGAGCTCAACCTGACCGTCCCAATTCTTGAAAACACCAGCCCCGTGCTGCACAACTTCGATCCGTTTCTGCAGTACGTCGGCGAATACGTGCCCGAGCTGCAGGCGCTGTTCGCCAACGTCACCGCCGCCGCCGGCGCTCACACCTCCAACTCCAACACGGGCGGGGCTGGCCCGGCGGAGCACTACCTGCGCTCGATGCAGGTGGTCACGCCGCAGGGTCTCGCCGCCTACTCCCAGCGGATCGGCACCGACCGCGGCAACCCGTACTTCAAGCCGGGCGTGCTCACCACGCTCGCAAGCGGACTGCCCGTATTCAGCTCGAGCGCGTGCGCGAGCTCGGCGCCGTCGGTGACCGGCCCGCCCAACGCGACCGTCACGCAGGGCATCATCGAACAGCTGATCGAACTGCACGTCGCCAACGCGCCCGAAAGCGCCACCAACTCGGTCCCCGCGCCGCCCTGCCTGCAGCAGAGCCCGTTCACGTTCAACGGGCAGAGCAGTCAGTTCCCGCACGTCGTCTACAGCGGGAAATAGGCGCCCCAGGCGGCGCGCCGCCGCTCAGGCGGCCACGTCCAACCAGGCTGCGCACAGCGCGCCGTCCCGTCTACGGTGGAAACGGGGAGGCTCAGGGCGCGCCGCTCAGGCGGTTACGTCCAGCCCGGCGGCATGCAGCGCGCCGTCGTGCCCGAGGTAGGGCAGCAGCGCGAAGTAGAGCAACTCGCCGAGCAGCAGCGGCAGCTCGGCGGTGCGCCCTTCCAGCACCTGGCGATGTACGATCGTGGCGATCCCGCCGACGATCGCCGTGGAGATTATCCGTGGCGGAAGGTAGGCGATCCCGGTCTCCTCCCGGTGCTCGGCGGCGTAGGCGCGCCCTTCGTCGAGCACCGCGGCCAGTTGCGCCAGCGCCGCGCGCAGGCGCGCGACCGACTCCTCGCCGGCGCTGAGGCACTCGACCAGCGCCACGCGCGCGCTGTCGGGATGCTCGGCGAGCTCGACGAGCAGCGCCCGCAGGCCCTGCTGGATCCGCTCGGGCCAGGGAGCCGGCCAGCGCAGGCGCGCGAGCAGGACCTGTTCGATGCGGCCGAACAGCTTCTCGAGCGAGCACAGAAAGCAGTCCCGCTTGTTCTCGAAATGCTCGTCGAAGACCGGCGCCGGGACCTGCGCGGCGCTCGTCACGCTCTCGATCGTCGTGCGGTCATAGCCGCGCTGCGCGACCGTCTCGATCATCGCGTCGAAGATCCGGCGGCGCGGGTCGCTGTAACGGGCGATTCCGTATGCCCGGCCGGCGGGCGTGTCCCCATCCGTCTCCGGGGCGATCGGTTCGGTCGGCATGCTGGAGACGGACTCCAGTGCGGCGGCGAGCTGTCTGTGGTCGAACATCCTGTCCTGCCTCCCTTTGCCCTCCGTAGGAGACCCACGACGCTCAGATCGGGCCCTCACAGCCCGCCGGTTTCGCCCCTCTCCCGCTCCTGCTCCCTTATTATAAACTGATTCTGACGCAGATACTGTGACGGGTCGGCGGGAGAATGTCAAGGGCGCGGGCGAAGTCGTATTCAGATACCACGTTGATCGGTGTCGCGCCGCCGATTAGTATGGGCGGCATGGAGATTGCCGATGGCGCCCCTGAGGGCGAGGGGGATCTGGACGGGGAGGACCGGGCCACGCTCGCGACGGAGGCGGAGGAGTTCGAGTACCACTCCAACGAGCTCGACCTCACGGGCGACCCGGATGACGAGCACTGGTCGATCCGCTGCCTGGACGTGCACAAGCGCCTCGGCGGGATTCCCGTGCTGAACGGGCTGAACGTCGCGATCCCCGACGAGACGATCACCGTCGTCCTGGGTCCATCGGGGACAGGCAAGAGCGTGCTGATCAAGCACCTGATCGGGTTGATGTTCCCCGATTCCGGCGACGTCATCGTGCGCGGGCAGTCGGTGCCGAGCCTGACGATGCCGGAGCTGCTCACCCTGCGGCGCAGGGTCGGCGTGCTGTTCCAGGACGGGGCGCTGTTCGGGTCGATGCCGGTGTACGACAACGTCGCCTTCCCGCTGCGCCAGCACACCGACTACTCGGAGGCGAAGATCTCCGAGATCGTCCGCCAGCGCCTGGCGGACGTGGGGCTCTCGGACGCGCTCGACGACATGCCCAACCAGCTCTCCGGCGGGATGCGCAAGCGCGCCGGGTTCGCGCGCGCGCTCGTGATGGAGCCCGACATCGTGATCTTCGACGAGCCCGACTCGGGCCTCGACCCTGTGCGCACCGCGCTGCTCTGTGACCTGATCCAGGAGATGCACAAGATCCACGGCGGCACCTACATCGTCGTCACCCACAACATCGCTAGCGCGCGGCAGATCGGCGAGTACATCGCCCTGCTCTGGCGCGGGCGGATCGTCGAAGCGGGCGATGCCGAGCGCATGTTCTCCTCTGACAATGCGTTCGTGCGGCAGTTCCTCAGCGGGTCGGCGGAGGGGCCGCTGACGATGGACTGAGGTCGGGTCGGGCTGGGCGCTGGCGCGGGTGGTCGGCCCTCGTCGGATCGAGCTCCGTGCGGCCGGCTTGACGTTTGGGGAGGGCGCGGATGCCGGGGTGGGCGCGGCCTTGGCCGCCCGAATCTCGCCCGCCGAGTGCACTTGGAGCGCTCTGCGTGGACAGGCGCCTTGCGGTATGCGAACATGTGTTCGTATGATCGTTTGCGTCTTCCTGCCTCGTTTCGAGCTCGCGATCGCCGCCGGGGGCCGAGCGGAGATCGCCCAGCAGGGGCTGGCCGGACGCGCGCTGGCGATCGCGCCGTTGCCCGGAGGAGAGGCGCGCGTGGGGGAGGTCTCGGGCGCGGCGGAGGCGTTCGGGGTGCAGGCCGGGATGGCGCTTGGCGAGGCGCTCGTGCGCTGTCCCGAGCTTGGCCTCGTGGCAGCCGATCCGCTCGGGGTCGCGCGCGCGTGGGAGGCGGTGGCGCGCTCGCTGGAAGGCATCGGCGCGGCGGTCGAGCTGGACCGGCCGGGGCTGGCCTACTTCGCGGCCGACGGGCTGCGCGGATTGCATGGCGACGTCGGTGGGGTGATTGCCGCGGCGCGCGCGGCGGTCCGCGCGGCCGGGAGAGCCACGGTCGGCGTCGGTCGCGCGGTGCGGGTGGGCGCCGGTCCGACGCGCTTCTGCGCGCTGGCGACGGCGCTCGACGCCAATTCGCGCCGGGCGGTCGTCGTGGAGGAGCAGGACACCCGGCGCTACCTCGCCGCGCAGCCGGTTGAGCTGCTGCGCTTCCGCGCGGAGACCGCGGCGCTGGTGGAGCCCCTGCGGCGTCTGGGCGTGCGCACCCTGGGCGAGCTGCGTGGGTTGAGTCCCGGCCGTCCCGACGCGCTCGCCGATCGCTTCGGCGCGGCGGGCGTGCTCGCGCACCGTCTGGTCGACGGCGGGGATACGCCGCTGCGCACGCGCAGGGTCGAGGAGCGCCTGGTGGAGACGCTCGAGCTGGGCGAGCCAGGCTCCGGCCCGGCGCTGGAACGGGTGCTGGGCGTGCTCGTCGACCGGCTGCTGGCGCGGCCCGAGCGCCGCGGTCGCACGTTGCGCGCGGCGTCGCTGTCGGCGCGGCTCATCGAGGGCGGGACCTGGCAGGAGCGGGTGGTGTTTCGTCAGGCGCTCTCGGATGCGCGGCGCATGCGCTTGGCTCTGTCGCTGCGGCTGGCGCTGCTGCCCGCGCCCGCGGACGTGCTGCGTCTGGCCGTCGAGCGTTTCGGGCCGCCCGATGGCGAGCAGGGCACGCTGCTGCGGTCCGCGCGCGCGGCGCGGCTTGCGTGCCTGCGCGAGGCCGTCTCCCAGGTTCGCACGGTTGCCGGGCCCGAAGCGGCGCTGCGCGCGCTGTGCGTTGACGAGGACTCGCGCGTGCCCGAGCGGCGCGTGGTCATGACCCCCTTCCCGGGATGAGCGCGAGCCGGGCGCTGAACCTGCCCCGTCCCGTGCGTGTGCGCGCCGGCGCCGAGGGGACGCCCCTGACGGTCGGCGGCCGGGCGATCGAGGCGGTGCGCGAGTCCTGGCTGGTGGAAGACCGCTGGTGGACCGAGCGGCCGCTGCGCCGCCGCTACTGGGAGCTGGTCGACGCGCGCGGGCGCAACCTCGTCGTCTTCCACGACCTGTGTGCCGGTGGCTGGTTCACGCAGGCGGGGTGATCGCGATGCGGGCGGCGATCGGGCTGTGGGCGGCGTGATCGCGATGCGGGCGGCGATCGGGACGCGGGCGGCGATCAGATCTGCGCGGGCGAGCCGCCGGCGTCGCATTGGGGCGGGAGGGAGGTGAGATGCCTGGCACCCCGCCCTACGTGGAGCTGCATTGCCACTCCGCCTTCTCGTTCCTCGACGGCGTCTCGCTGCCGGATGAGCTCGTCCAACGGACGGCGGAGCTCGGCCACGCAGCACTGGGACTGACCGACCACAACTCGGTGTCGGGCTCGATGGAGCTCGCCCAAGCGGCCGGCGACAGTGGAGTGCGCGCGATCCACGGGGCGGAGGTCGACCTGGCCGACGGCCGTCACCTGACGCTCCTGGTCCGCGATGCGCGGGGCTGGGCCAATCTCTGCCGGATCATCACCCGCGCGCACGCGCACACGCGCGAGGGACGCGAGCGAGGCGAGCCGTCGGTCGGTTTGGAGACCGTGCTGGAGCACGCAGAGGGCCTCGTCTGCCTGACCGGCTGCTCCGCACGCGGGGTGCACGACGAGCCGACCGCGCGGGTGCTGCTCGACGCCTTTGGCCCTGAGGGTCTGCGGGTCGAGCTGCAGCGTCCCTACGCCCGTCACGACCGCGCGCGCAACCGGGCGCTGGTCGCGCTCGCCCGGCGCCTGGGGGTGGCGTGCGTGGCCACGGGCAATGTGCACGCCCACGCCCGCTCGCGCGCGGAGCTGCAGGACGCGTTCGTGGCGCTGCGCCTGCACTCCACGCTCGAGGCCTCCGAGCCGCGCCGGCGCGGAAACCACAGCCACGTGCTGAGCACACCGTGGGCGATGGCCAGTCGCTTCGCCGACCATCCCGAGGCGGTGCGGGAGACGCTGCACCTGGCCGAGCAGTTGACCTTCGACCTGCGCAGCGACCTCGGCTACCGCTACCCGGGGGCTGAGGATCCGACGTCGATGCGGCGTCTGATCGAGCTGTGCCAGACGCGCCTGGAGGATCGCTACGGACCCGGGCAGTGCCGGCCGGGTGAGCGGGTCGAGGCTGAGGGGCGTCTGCATGAGGAGCTGCACGTGATCGACGCGCTCGGCCTCGCCGGTTTCTTCCTGCTGCACCACGAGATGCTCGAGCTCGCGCGCGAGGTGGCCGCGGAGGTCCGAGGCCGGGACGGTGGAGGGGACGGGGGAGGGGGAGGCGAGGCTGATGCATCCCCGCGCTCGCTGCTCGCGCCCGGCCGCGGGCGCGGCTCCTCGGTCTCCTCGATCGTCTGCTACCTGACGGGCCTCTCGCACATCGACCCGATTCGCAACCGGCTGCTGCTCGGGCGCTTCCTGCACACTGGCCTCGAGAGCCTGCCCGACATCGACCTCGACTTTCCTCGTGACATTCGCGAGGTGCTGATCCCGCGCGTGCACGAGCGCTTCGGCGCAGAGCGCGCGGCGCTGGTGGCGGCCTTCCCGACCTTCCGCGCGCGCGGGGCGATCCGCGAGCTGGGCAAGGTGCTCGGCCTGCCCGCCGGCGAGATCGAGCGCGTCGCACGCTCGGCCGATGGGTACGGACCCGCCCACCCCGGCGCCGCGGAGCACGAGCTGCCCTCGGGCTCGGAGCGCTGGGCGTGGCTCGCGCGCCTGGTCGCGGAGGCTCAGCGGCTGCCACGCCACCTCTCCCAGCACTCGGGCGGGATGGTCGTCGCGACGCGGCCGCTGATCGACTGCTGCCCGGTCGTGCCGGCGGCGATGGCGGGGCGGCGGATGGTGCAGTGGGACAAGGACTCCTGCGCGGACGCCGGCTTTCTGAAGATCGACCTGCTCGGGCTGGGGATGCTCTCGGCGGTCGAGCGCTGCGTCGATCTGATCGCGCGCACGCGCTTGCAGCGGATCGACCTCTCGCGGATCCCGTTCGACGATCGCGAGACCTTCCGGGCGATCCGCAAGGCCGACACGGTCGGCGTCTTCCAGATCGAGAGCCGCGCGCAGATGCAGTCGCTGCGGCGCACGCTCCCGCAGGATCTGGACGACCTGACCGTGCAGGTCGCGATCGTGCGGCCGGGGCCGATCCAGGGCGGCGCGATCAACCCCTACATCGAGCGCCGCCGGCGTCTGCGCGAGGACCCCGCGTATGAGATCCACTATGAGCATCCGGCGCTCGAGCCGGTCCTCGAGAGCACGCTCGGCACGGTGATCTTCCAGGATCAGGTGATGGAGGTCGCCCAGGCCTTCGCAGGGTTCTCCCCGCGCGAGGCCGATGGCCTGCGCCGGGTGATGAGCCGCAAGCGCTCGCACGAGCTGCTCCAGTCATTCCGCGGGCGCTTCGTCGCGGGCGCCCAGCGCCACGTCGGCGCCGATCCGCAGACGGCGCAGCAGGTGTGGGAGATGGTCGCGGGCTTCTCCGGCTTCGGCTTTCCGAAGGCGCACGGGGCCGCCTTCGGCCTGCTCGCCTACCAGTCGACGTGGCTGCGCGTCCACTACGGCCCCGAGTTCCTCTGCGCGCTGCTGAACGAGCAGCCGATGGGCTTCTACGCACCCGACGCTCTGGTGCACGAGGCCGCAAATCGGAAGGAGCCGATTCCCGTGCTGGGGCTCGACGTGAACGCCTCGCAGGTCGAGTGCTCGGTGGAGGAGATCGGAGCGGGGGAGTCTCGGCTCGGCGTGAGGCTGGGCCTCGGCTACATCAAGGACGTGCGCGCCGTCGAGGTGCGGACGCTCGTGGCCGAGCGCGAGCGCGGCGGTCGCTTTGCGAGCCTCGGCGAGCTCGCCGCCCGGGTCGGGGCTCGTCGCGCCACCTTGGAACAGCTCGCCTGGGCGGGTGCGTGCGACAGCCTCGTCGAGCCGTCTCAGGGGGTGCAGGCGCGCCGTCGCGAGGCGCTGTGGCATCTGGGTTTGGTGGCCACCGGCCAGGCTGTCGGCGATGACACGCAGCTCGCCCTGCCGCTGGAGCCGGCGGCGGCGCCCCGGCTGCGTCCGCTCAGTCGCTGGCAGCGGCTGATCGCCGACTATGCAACGAGCGGGGTGACGGTCGCAGACCACGTGATGGCCGCGCTGCGCCCGCGCCTACGCCGGGCCGGGCTCACGAGGAGCGCCGAGCTCGCGCGCCTGCCGAGCGGCCGTGCGGTGAACGTCGCCGGGCTGGTGATCGCCCGCCAGCGGCCGGGCACCGCCAAGGGCACGATGTTTCTGCTGTTCGAGGACGAGCTCGGCACGATCAACCTGATCGTGCCCCGCGCTGTATACGAGCGCCACCGCCATCTCGCGCGCGCCGAGCCGCTGCTGTTCGCGCGCGGGCGCTTGGAGCGGGCGGGCGAGGATCGGGATCGGGTGGTGCGTTTGCCCCTCGAGCGCGCCGGTGGGAGTGGTCGGTTGGGGGATGGCGATCGTCCTGGAGAGGGTGATCGGTTGGGAGAGAGCGGTCGGTCGGGGAAGGGGCCGATCGGCGAGCGCGAGCGGATCCCGCCGATCGTCAACGTGATCGTGCGCGAGCTGGCGCCGCTCGAGCGCTTCGTCGAAGGCGCGCTGGAAGACGAGGAGCGCGCGGCGGTCTCGGCGCGCGTGCGCCGGCTGCCCGGCCACCTGCCCGCCGCCGTTGCCGAGGGCACGGACGTGCATGCGACCGGCGACGGGGAGCGCGAGGGAGATGGCGTCGAGGTCGGTTCGAGCATGCGCGCCGTCGCCCCGCCGGTGCAGAGCTTCGCGCAGGGGCGGCGGCGGTAGCCGTCGATCGAGCGAACCGTCCCAGGCGCTGAGGATCATGTTTTGGCGTGGACGGAAACGACAAAACTCTCCGCGAGACACGTGACCCCGAGGGGAGGCATGTCGTGCTGCTCGCACGCATCTGGCACGACAAGATCCTATGCACGCACGAGGAGATCGGTGTCTTCTTGGAAAAGGTGTTGCGAGCCGTCGCCGCGCCAGATCACGTCGCGCTCGACGCACGTCCAGATCGGTTGCATTGCTTTGCAAAGACATCGGCCCCAGCAAATGGCTGCGGGTGGTCGTAAGCTATGAGCAGGTCCCGGCGCTGATCATCACTGCGCATGGATATCGAAAGGATCCGCCACAATGGAACCCGTCAACCTGAGGCTTGGCTCGATCGTCTTTGACTACGCGGATTACGATGCCGAGCTCGACATCCTCTATTTACGTGTTGGCGAGTCCGAGTCGAGTGAGGCCGAGGACACGCCAGAGGGTCACGCGATCCACTATGCGATGGGCACCGAGCGAATCGTCGCATTGACGTTATTCAGTCCGCGCTTCATCCTCGAGCACGAGGGTAGTCTCACCGTCACATTGCCGGAGACGGTTGAGATCCGCAGCGCCGAGGACATGGCAGATTTGCTGGTTGCTGCGTAGGGCGGGATGTCTGCCGGGAGACGGCGTCGACTAGGGACGTGCCGATCGATCCTCGAACACGAGCGTGTGCCCGTCCGGGTCGCGCAGGGCGAGACGACTCTCGTTTGCGCGCACAGACGCAGCGTCTCCCACAGACCCAGCGTCTTCTCTAACTGCTTCGCTCCCAGCCTCGACCAATCTTCGCTCCAGCGCGTTCAGCGCCTCGGCATCGCTCAGCTCGACGTCAATCCGGCGCAGTCCCGGCGCGCTGTCGGGAGCGGGCCGCCCGCCCTGGCTCTGCCAGGAGTTGAGGCCGATGTGGTGGTGATAGCCGCCGGCGGAGAGAAAGCCCGCGGAGGGCAGTCGTGCCTGCTCGTCGAGCCCGAGCGCGTCGCGGTAGAAGGCGACCGCGCGGGGCACGTCCGCGACCTTCAGGTGCACGTGCCCGATCGTGGTCTGCGCCCCCATCGCGGCACTTGCCTCGGCGCTCGTGGCCAGCAGATCGTCGAGGTCGAGCGGCAGCGTGACCATCTTCACGCCCCGTCCGTCCGCCGGCCTGCCCCACAGCTCGCGCGGGCGATCGACGTAGATCTCGATGCCGAGCCCGTCGGGATCGCTGAGATAGAGCGCCTCGGAGACGCCGTGATCGGAGGCGCCATCGAGCGGCCAGCGCTCGCCGGCGACGCGCCGCACGGTCTCCGCGAGCGCAGCGCGCGAGGGGTGCAGCCAGGCGACGTGGAACAGGCCGGTGCTCCGTGGCGGGACAGGCGTGGGGGCGGCGAGCGCGGTGAGGGCGAGCAACGGACGTTCGCGGTCGGGCCCGAGCAGCGCGCTGTCCTCGGCTCTCGAGATCAGGGGCAGCCCGAGCACCCGCTCGTAGAAGTCGGCGCTGCGCGACAGGTCGCTCACCGCGAGCTCCACAGCGCCGATGCGCAGCGCTGGATCGATCGGGGGCAGGCTCGTCGGCATCCTCGACTTCGAGGCTACTACGTGGTCCCGCGGCCGCCCGTCGGCACCGGTGAGCAATCGACGTCGCGGTATTGGCGGCGCAGCGGCTAAGCTCGGGCCGTATGAACTTCCGCCAGCTCGGCTCCAGCGGGATCGAGGTCTCCGAGATCAGCCTCGGCTCCTGGTTGACGTACTCGGGCGGGGTCGCCCGGGAGCAGTCAGAGGCGTGCGTGCGGGCGGCGTTCGACGCGGGGATCAACTTCATCGACACCGCGAACGTGTATGGGAAAGGCGCGTCGGAGACGTTGCTGGGTGAGGTGCTCGCCGGCTACGAGCGCTCCGACTACGTGCTCGCGACGAAGGTCTACTTCGAAATGTCGCCGGCCGACCGTGGGCTCTCGGCGGCGCAGATCCACAAGCAGATCGACGCCTCGCTCGAGCGCCTGAAAACGGACTACGTCGACCTCTATCAGTGCCACCGTTACGACGAGGACACACCCTTGGAGGAGACGATGACGGCGCTGACGGAAGTCGTCCAGGCGGGCAAGGCGCGCCACATCGGCTTCAGCGAGTGGCCCGTCGAGAAGATCGAAGCCTCGCTCGCGCTGCCGGATGTGTCCAGGTGGGTCTCCAGCCAGCCGCAGTACTCGATCCTGTGGCGCGGCCCCGAGGCGGAGGTGATCCCGCTGTGCGCACGGGAGGGCATCTCGCAGATCGTCTGGTCCCCGCTTGCGCAGGGCGTGCTCACGGGTAAGTACAGCCCGGGCAAGCCGCCGCCGAAGGATTCGCGCGCGGCGAGCGAGAGCATGAGCGACTTCATCGGGTGGCTGACCGAGCCGCGCGTGCTCGAAGCGGTCGAGCGCCTGCGTCCGGTCGCAGAGGGGGCGGGTCTGACGATGGCGCAGCTGGCGCTCGCGTGGGTGCTGCGCGAGCCCAACGTGGCCTCGGCGATCGTCGGCGCCAGCAGGCCCGAGCAGGTGCACGCCAACGCATCGGCCGCCGGGATCGTGCTCAGCGCCGACACGCTCACGGCGGTGGACGAGGCGCTGGGCGACCTCCTGGCGGCCTGAGGTCACCCAGCGGCCTCGCTCGAGCCGAGCCGCGGACCCGTTGTGGAGCCGCGGACCGACCGATCAGGCCTTGACGGCCGACACCTCGACGAGGATCTTGACCTTGTCGCTGACGACGACGTTGCCGGAGCCGAGCGCGGCGTTGAAGCGCATCTCGAAGTCCGAGCGATTGATCTGGGTGCTCGCGGAGATGCCGACCCGTGTGTTGCCCTGGTGATCCTCGGGCTCGATGCCCTCGAGCGTGGCCTGCAGCGTGACCGAGCGCGTGACGCCGTGGATCGAGAGCTCGCCGACGATCTCGAGCTCGTCCTCGCCAGTGGGAGTGATCGCGGTCGAGCGGAAGCCGATCTCGGGGTAGGAGTCGACCTCGAAGAAGTCCGCCGAGCGCAGGTGCTCGTCGCGCTGGGGCTCGCGCGTGTTGACGCTCGCGGTCTTGACGGTGCCGTAGGCGACGGCGCCGTCGGGGCCGACCTCGAGGGTGCCCTCGAACTCTTTGAAGAGTCCCTTGACGGTCGCGATCCCGAGGTGTTTGACCTGGAACTCGACGCTTGAATGGACTTTGTCAACCTGCCAGGTCCCGGTCGGCAGGGGGGTGAGGGTGGGTGTGGGCGTTGTGGGTGTGGGTGTGGGTGTGGGTGTGGAGGTGGCGGCTATGACGGACTCGGTGGGCATGGAGACCTTCTTTCTTCAGTATCGGAGTGGGTTGGGTTTGGGGTTTGGGCGCACCGGGAGAGAAGCTCCTGGAACACAGGCCTCAGCCTAGCAGTTGTTTGTGCATACAACTACCTGGTGGAATGATGACGAATCGCCTCGAGCAGGCATGTGAGCGCGCCGCGCGCGAGAATGACGCGATGGCGCCACTGCAGCTGA
This sequence comes from uncultured Solirubrobacterales bacterium, assembly GCA_963774785.1. Classification (GTDB taxonomy): domain Bacteria; phylum Actinomycetota; class Thermoleophilia; order Solirubrobacterales; family Solirubrobacteraceae; genus Palsa-744. Next base: position 1,346,868 of record CAVZGH010000001.1, read on the forward strand.
TCCTGTTCGACATCGACGGCACGCTGATCGACACCGGCGGCGCCGGCGCGCGCAGCTGGACGTGGGCGTTCGAGCACGCGTTCGGCAAGCCGGGTGTGGACATCGGCAAGTACTCGAGCGCCGGCATGACCGACCCCGTGGTCGCGCGCAAGACGTTCACCGAGGCGATGGGCCATGAGCCTTCAGGCGAGGAGCTTGCGCGGCTGATGGCCGCCTATCTGTCGGTGCTGCCCGACTACGTCACCTCCTCCGATGGCTACCGCGTGCTGCCGGGGGTCGAAGAGCTGCTGCCCCGGCTGCACAAGGCGGGTGTACTGCTCGGCGTGACGACGGGCGCGCTCGAGGCCGGCGCGCACGCAAAGCTCGGCCGCGCCCGCCTGAACCACTTCTTCCTCGTCGGCGGCTACGGCTCGGATTCCGAGGACCGCGTCGAGCTCACCCGCACCGCGATCGCCCGTGGCGAGCGCCTGCTCGGCCACTCGCTCGATCCACGCCAGGTCGCGGTCGTAGGGGATACCCCGCTGGACATCTCCGCCGCGGAGGGCGCCGGCGTCGTCTCGATCGGCGTCGCGACAGGCAAATACGACCTGGACGAAATGCGCGCGGCGAAGCCCGATCACGCGTTGGGCGATCTGACCGAGCCGTTCCCTGGCTTGACCGGCTGAATTGCGCGGCTACCGCGCTCGTGGGCATGTCCCCGAAGGCCGTTGCTACGCTTTCTCCGATGGCCACGGTAGTGCTCGACCCATACGCATACGAGCTCGATGCTCTCAAGGAGCGTCGACGGATCTCAGGACTGGATCGACTCGACGAGGTATGGGATGGCGTTCTACACATGGTTCCCGCTCCGAATGACAAACATGCGGACCTCGCCCAGCAGCTGGCGGAGATACTCGGTGCTCCGGCACGCGCTGCGGGATTGTTCCCGACGATGCACGAGTTCAACCTCGGTGACTCCGTAGATAATTTCCGCGTCCCCGACGGGGGTCTGCACAGTGCGCGAAGCTGGGGAACGTGGGAGCACACTGCGCCGCTCGTGGTCGAGATCGTTTCGCCCGGCGACGAGACCTGGCTGAAGCTTCCGCACTACGCCGCCCACGAGGTCGACGAGGTATTGATTCTTGACCCCGTCGAGCGCGCCGTGCATTGGCTTGGCCTCAGCGACGGCGAGTACCTCCCGATCGAGCGCAGCGCCCTGATCGACCTTGGCCCGGCTGAGCTGGCCGACAAAATCGATTGGCCGTAGAGAGCGGTCGCGCCGAGAGCGTGCGGAGCGATCGCGGCGATTCAGCGCTGTTGCACGACCAGCGTCTGAAAGGCCCGACCGACCGCGCCGTGCTCGTCGTGGAGGACGCTCTCGGCGACGCCCGTGCCGCCGGTCTGTAGGAGTGTCTGCGCGTCGAGCCCGATCCACTCGTCCCGTGGCTGGCGCCAGAGGTGGATCGTGAGGTCGGCGTTGATGAACAGGTAGTCCTCGAACGGCAGCTCCGCGCTGACGCCGTTGCCGAAGTCCGCCGTCGCGACCGCCCGCACCAATGGCGTCGTCTGCTCGTCCGGGAGCAGGGGATGGCGCAGGCGCATCCACACTTTCCCCGGTCCCTGACCCCAGGGGTCGTTGAGCCAGCTCATCTCCATGCCGCTCGTCGCCAGGCTCGTTCCCGCGGCTCCGTTCAGGGCGTACTCGACGGCGGTGCCGTGCTCGGGGCCGGGCATCGCCGCGGACGGCGCCTGGCCGCTCGAGGGCAGGCCATCGGGGACGGGTTGCAGTCGCAGCGCGCTCGCCCGGCAGACAAGCTCCTCGCGGCCCTCGTCCGAGCTCTCCCCATCCTCGCCGGTTCCCCGGCCTGAGCCGCCATCGCCGGAGGCGGCGGTGAGCTCGGCCGCGAGCTCCTGCACGCGCCGGCCCTTACGCACGATCCGCGTCGTCAGGGTCAGCGGCGCGGGCGGGACTGGCCGCAGGAACTCGAAACCCAGCCGCGCGATCGACAGCTCCGCGCCCGGCTCCATGCGCTCGAACGCCCGTGCGATCAGCGCCGCTGGGGCGCCGCCGTGCAGCGCGCGCGGATCCCACGGTCCGCGCGCGTGCTCTGTCGGCTCAAATCGTCCCTCCCCGATGGGGATGAAGATGCTGTCGGTCATCGCGCGGAATGCTATTTGCGGCGGCCTTCAGGGCACGGCGTCAGCGGTCAGGTGGTCGGCAGGCCGGCGACAAACTCCGCCAGCTTGCCGGGGTCGCGTAGCGGAGGCCCGTGCCCGAAGCACGCAAGCGCCGGACGTAGCTCGGCCAACCGGCGCGCCGAGGCGCGGTTGCGCGCAGGGTCGGGGGTCGCGAACGCGAGCGGCTCGTGCAGGCCGGTGACGCCGGTGGTGAAGTTCATGTTCACGAGCACGTCGCCGACGATCAGCGCGCGATCGCGCTCGCGCCAGTAGGAGAGGTGGCCGGGCGTGTGACCCGGCGTCTCGAGCACGGTGAAGCCGGCGACCTCATCGCCCTCGCTGAGCGTGCGGGCGACGGGGTGGGGAGGGCCGACCCAGAAGCGTTCCTGCAGGCGCTTGATCAAGCGCGGCGCACCATGTGCGATCACGCTGCCGGGAACCTCCATCGCGGGGACGTCTCCCTGGCCGCACCAGAGCGGGATACCGAGCTTCTCGCAGACCGCGTGGCTCGAGCCCTGGTGGTCGGGATGGACGTGTGTGAGCGCGTGGGCGGTCACGGTCCGTCCCGCGATCTGGCGCATGATCCGCTTCTCTGCCTGGCGCGTTGCCGCGTCGACGAGCACGTCGCCGAGGAGGTAGACGTTGATCGCGTTCTTCGGCCAGCCCTTCAGTTGGTACACGTCCTCGGCAAGTTGCTGCATCTGCGCCCGTCCTCTCGTCGCTACCGCGTCGGCCGATCGGTGTCCGCACGACACCACCGCTCGGGTTCCGGCATAGCCTATCCGCGGCGGCACTCTCGCGAGACGCGGCGCGCGGCCTATCCACGGCGCCCCTCCCAGGAGAACCCGCGCACCGCCAGCCACACGCCGACAGCGCCCCAGCCGGCGATCACCGCGAGCGCGCCGAGGTTGCCCTGAAGGCTCGAGCCGGTCACGATCGCCCCGCTCAGCCCTTCGATCAGAGGCTTCAAGGGCAGCACGTCGGCGACGCCGCGTACGAACGCGGGGGCGCCGGCGGTGTCGAACGCGTAGAAGGAGACGAACACGACCGGCAGGAACACAGCGTTGACGTACGCGGCGGTCAACTCGAAGTTCGGGATCGCGTGCGCGAACGCAACGCCGAGCGCGGCGAAGCAGACGACGCCGACGAGCACGAACACGACCAGCTCGCCCCAGTGCACGGGCCAGCCGATCCCGAAGAAGATCCGCCCGGCGAGCACGACGATCGCGATCTGCAGGGCCGTGTTCGTGATCGCGTTCATCGCCACGCCGCCGAAGTAGGAGCCCGCCGGCAATGGCGTGCCGCGGATCCGCTTGAGCACGCCGCGCTCGCGCAGGAACACGATGTTGTAGGCGAGCGCGGTGAACGTCGTCGACATCACGCTCATCCCCGCGATCGCAGGCACTAGCTTGTTCAGGTCGTCCTGGTTGCCGCTCAGGATCGCGCCACCGCCGACGAGGAACAGGAGGGGGAGCACGAAGTTGAAGAACGCCGCGCTCGGGTTGCGCCAGAACATCCTCCGCTCGAGGCGATACTGGCGCCAGGCGAGGGTCATCGCGTCACTCATCCGCGGTCAGCTCCAGGTAGACGTCCTCGAGCGTCGGGCGGCCGACGCTCAGCTCCTGCAGGCGCTCGCCGCGCTCCAGCGCGGCGCTCGTGAGCTCGTGCAGCAGGCTTGTCGGATCCTCGGTCTGGCGCTCGACCCTGTTCCCGTTCGCGTCCCTGTACGCGATTGTGTATTGAGCTGCACCGGGTGTGTGGGCTCCAGGCTGTCGGGTGTCGGGCTGGCGGGCTCCGGGCTGGCGGGCTCCGGGCTGGCGGGTGCCGGGCTGGGGGGTGCGGGATGCGGGGGGCGCCAATTCCCGTGGGGGTCCGACCGCGAGCACACGCCCATCCTTGACGATCGCCACCCTGTCCGCGAGCGCCTGCGCCTCATCGAGGTAGTGAGTCGTCAGCAGGATCGTCTTGCCGCCTTCGCGCAACTGCCTCACCGTCTCCCACGCGTCGCGTCGCGCGGCGGGGTCGAAGCCCGTGGTCGGCTCGTCGAGGAAGATCAGCTCGGGGTCGCCGACGAGCGCGAGCGCGAAGTCCAGGCGTCGCAACTGCCCGCCGGAAAGGGTTCGCGCGCGCGCGTCGGCCTTCTCCTGCAAGCCCGTCAACAGCAGTACCTCCTCGACGTCCCGCGGTCGCGGGTAGAAGCTCGCCCAGTGCGCCAGCGCCTCGCGCGGGGTCACGTGGCTGTAGATGCCGCCGCTCTGCAGCACGATCCCGATCCGTCTTCTCAGCTCGATCTGCCTCCGTGCCGGGTCGTACCCCAGCACCGAGACCTCGCCGCCGGTGCGGGCGCGGTACCCCTCGAGGATCTCGACCGTCGTCGTCTTGCCGGCGCCGTTCGGGCCGAGCAGGCCAAACACCTCGCCACGCCGCACCTCGATGTCGATCCCGCGTACGGCCTCATGCTCGCCGTAGCGCTTCTCCAGGCCCCGCACTTCGATCGCGGGGCTCGCGTCGGCTACCAGTGCACGCCCCTCGTCAGCGTCGCCATCGCGATCTGCTCGAACGAGGCGCGCTCCTCGGTGTCCTTGTGACCCTTCGACGCGGCCGAGTCGGGGAACACGCGGTAGGCGAGGTGCAGCAACTGGTCGACCGCGCGCGGGGCGAGCGTGTAGGCGACTTCGCCGAACGTGCCCAGCCGTGTGCCCATGTGCTTGGGGCGCGTGCGCAGCGCCTCGCAGATCATGTCGCCCGCCTCCTCCGGGGTGATCGCTGGGAACGCGTCGTACATCTTCGTCGGCGCGATCATCGGCGTGCGCACGAGCGGCATGTGGATCGTCGTGAACGTCACCCCGTCGCCGATCACCTCGCTGGAGACGACCCGCGTGAACGCGTCGAGCGCCGCCTTCGAGGCGACATAGGCGGAGAAGCGCGGCGGGTTGGTCTGGACGCCGATCGAGGAGATGTTCACGATGTGGCCGGACCCGCGCTCGCGCATGTGGCCCATCAGGCCGATGATCAGCTTGACCGCGCCGAAGTAGTTCAGCTGCATCGTCCGTTCGAAGTCGTGAAAGCGGTCGTAGCTGAGCGCGATCGAGCGCCTGATCGAGCGCCCCGCGTTGTTCACGAGCATGTCGACGTTGCGGTGGTCGGCGAGCACGCGCTCGAGCAGCCGTTCGACCGACTCCATGTCCGACAGGTCCGCCGCGTACACGTACGCCGTGCCGCCGCCCGCGACGATCTCCGCGCGCAGCTCCTCGAGCTTCTCGACGTTGCGCGCGACCAGCAGCGGCACCCCGCCGGCGGCCGCGACTTTCAGCGCGGTCGCCCAGCCGATCCCCGAGGAGGCTCCCGTGATCAGCACGTGCTTGCCCTCGAGCGCCTCCTGCAGCGAGCGCCCGCGCGTGGCACCGATGTCCATCTCGCGCTCCCAGTAGTCCCACAGTCGCGGCGCGTAGTCGTGCAGCGGCGGCGGGCTCTCCAGCGTCGAGCCCTGCAGCGCCCGGGCGGTCTCGCGCGTATCGAACCGTGGCTTCAGCTCCATGTGCTCGAGCACCTCCTCGGGGATGCCGAGCTCGCGCAGCGTGATGCTCTGCGCCTGGTGCAGCGGCGGCAGCGCCAGCGCCAGCTTCAGCGGCCACTTCGGCATCACGTCGGTCAGGCGTTTGTTGACGCTGACGGCGACCTTCGGCGCATGCGCGGCCGTCGCGAGCTCGTTGTACAGCTCGTCGACTTTCTGGCCTCGCGGGTCGGTCAGGTGGAAGGCGCGGCCATCGAGATCGGGCTCGTGCGCGATGTGGTCGAGCGCGCCCGCGACCCAGTCGACCGGGACGACGTTCGTCCTGCCGAGGTCGAGCCCCACCAGCGGCACCCACTCGGGGATCAGCCGGCGCGTGCGCTGGATCGCCTTGAAGAAGTAGTACGGCCCGTCGACCTTGTCCATCTCGCCAGTCCTCGAGTCGCCGACGACTACCCCCGGCCGGTACACGCGCCAGGGCACGTAGGGCTGCTCGCGGACGATCCGCTCGGACTCGAACTTCGTGCGGTGATATGGCGAGGGCAGTCGTTGCCCCTCGTCGAACATCTCCTCGCCGAAGCGCCCCCGGTACTCGCCCGCGACCGCGATCGAGGAGACGTGGTGCAGGCGCTTGACCTCCAGCGCTCGAGCGAGCTCGACCGCGTGCGTCGTGCCGCCGACGTTCGTCGCCGTGTTCTGCTCGGCCGGCGCGGTCATGTCGTAGATCGCGGCGAGGTGGAAGAAGTGCTGGATCTTGCCGCGCAGCTCTGCGGTCTGCTCGGCCTCCACGCCCAAGAGCGGCCGGCGCAGATCGCCGAGCACCGGCTGGATGCGCTTGGCGGCCGCCACCCCGAGCAGCGCGCCCCAGCGCTCGACGAGGTCGTCGAGCCGGCCCGTCGAGCCCGCGCGCACGAGCACGTAGATCTTTCCCTGGCGCTTTTCGAGCAGCAGCTCGACGAGGCGGCGCCCGATGAAGCCGGTCGCTCCTGTTACGAAATAGGCCATCGTCGCTACGAGGATATAGGTGCTGGTGTTTCTTGGCCGGCGCTGGCGGCGGCCCTCGCCCGGCGGATGGGGTTTGCAGGTGCTGGTGGCGCGCAGATGGCGGGGTCCGCGCGCTTCCTGTGCCGCTCGACCCTACGCGCCCGCACCGGCTCCGCCGCGACCCTCGCCGGCCGCGAAGCGCTGTGCACCGCGTTGACCCGCCGCGAACACCTCCGGCCCCGCCTTTGCCTCCAGCGCGAGTCCCTCGGCGAGCGTCATTCCAAGCCCCTCGATCGCGGCGCGGCGGTCGGCGAGCATCGTCTCCTGTGGAAAGCGCGCGAGCCCCTCCGCGAGCTCCAGCGCACGGGTCAGGTGCGTGCCCGGCGCGACGATCTCGGTCAGCAGACCGATCGCGAGCGCCTCCTCGGCGTCGATCATCCGGCCGGTGAGGATCAGATCGAGCGCGCGACCGAGGCCGACGATTCGCGGCAGCCGCTGGGTGCCGCCGTCGATCAGCGGCACCCCCCAGCGGCGCTCGGGGTAGCCGAGCGTCGAGCCCGCGGTCGCGATTCGCAGGTCGCACCACAGCGCCAGCTCCAGGCCGCCCGCGAGGCAGTAGCCCGAGATCGCGGCGATCGTCGGCTTGGTCGGCGTCAACCGCGTGAAGCCCATCGGGCCCTCGGGCGCCATCAGGCGGCCGGCGAACGTCTCCGTCGCCTTCAGGTCGGCGCCCGCGCAGAAGGCCGTCCCGCCGGCGCCCGTCAGCACCATCACGCGCGCCTCCTCGTCGGCCTCGAAGCGTGTGTAGGCCTCGTGCAGCTCAACCGCGGTGGGGCCGTCGACGGCGTTCCTGCGCTCCTGGCGGTCGATCGTGAGGAGCGCCGCCGCGCCGATGCGCTCGTAGCGGACGGGGCCGGGGGCGCCGCTCATTGTTGGTTCACCGTTGGTATGCCAGGGCGCGCAGCGGTTCGAGGGTCAAGCTGGACGCGGACGCAGTGAGCGTGGGGTGCTTGAGTACGCGAGCGATCGAGGACAAAGTTCAGCGCCGGCCATCGGACCGCTACTACCAGCCGCCGCGCCACTGGGCGTTGCCCGCGCGCGACTTCTGGGCGGCTTTCCTTGCTTCCTTGCGCTTGTCCAGATGTTTCTGAAGCATGCTCATCACGAACACGAACACGACGAAGAAGATGATCACGATGAAGCCGGTGTTCGTCACGACTTTGTCGTTCGTAGCGCCGTAGAAGCCGCGACCGTCGTTTTCGGTTTCGGCCAGCGCCGCCGGCGCGAGCACGAGCAGCAACAGGATCGCGGAGGTGAAGGTGGTCAGCAGGCGACGCATCGCGCGCTGGATGGTATCGGAGCGCGGGCACGGAACGCTGTCCCGGCGGACTTCCCGTGGGTTCTCCGCCGGACACCTACCATCAGCAGCCGATGGCCGTACTGATCGCATCCGACCTGCACAAGGACATGGCCGGGAAGCCGCTCCTGCGCGGGGTCTCGTTCAAGCTCGAGCGCCGCACGCGCATGACGATCGCCGGGCGCAACGGCGCCGGCAAGACGACGCTCCTGCGGATGCTCGCGGGCGAGGAGTCGATCGACCGCGGCGAGCTGAGCCTCGCGAAGGGCGCGCGGATCATGCTCCACGACCAGCGCCCCCCGCGCGAGCGCGCAAGGCCCCTGCGCGAGTATGTGCTGTCGGGTTGCGTCGAGGAGCTCGCGATCGAGGGAGAGCTCGCCGAGCTCGAGCGGCGCATGGGCGCGGGGGAGACCGATGAGGCGCTGCTCGCCCGCTACTCGCGCGCGCAGGCCCAGCTGGAGGCGCATGGTGGCTATCTGTGGCGCGACCGCGCGACCGCGATGGCGCGTGGCCTGGGCTTCCGCGAGGAGGACCTCGACCGCGGCCTGGACACGTTCTCCGGCGGTCAGCTCACGCGCGCGGCGCTCGCCCGCGCGCTCGCCACCTCCGCTGACGTGCTGCTGCTCGACGAGCCGACGAACCATCTCGACATCGAGTCGCTGGAGTGGCTCGAGCAGACGCTCGTCGGGCTCGACGCGGCGATCGTGCTGGTCGCGCACGACCGCTGGTTCCTGGAGGCCGTCGGCACCGCTGTCCTGGAGTTGTATGGAGGCCCACCCACCCGCTCGCGCTTCTTCTCCGGCACCTGGCACCAGTGGCGCCGCGAGCAGGCCGCCCGCGAGCTGGCGCTCGGCAAGGCGATCGACAAGCAAAAGGCCGAGATTGAACGGATGGAGCGCTTCATCGAGCGCTTCCGCGCGAAGGCGACGAAGGCCCGCCAGGCGCAGTCGCGGGTGAAGAAGCTCTCGAAGATCGAGCGGATCGAAAGGGACCCGCGCGATGAGAAGGGCCTGGAGTTCGAGTTCTCCGCGCCGGAGCGCTCGGGGCGGGTGATCTTCGAGCTGCTCGACGGGTGTGTCGAGGTCGGAGGCGGTGGCGGGGGTAGAGACGGACAGGGCCGCCCGGCCGGCAAAGACGGCATCGGTACAGGGGGACGCCGCAACGAGGGTGCAGGGCCGATAACCCTGCTCGAGCACGCTGAGCTGTGGTTGGAGCGTGGCGAGCACGTCTCGCTCGTGGGGCCGAACGGGACAGGCAAGACGACGCTGATCGAAACGCTCGCCGGCCGGCGCCCGCTGGCGGGCGGTCGGATGAGCACCGGGCATAACGTCACGCTCGGCTACCTCTCCCAGCACGCCGAGGAGCTCGGCGCGGGCGGCCATCCCGGTCAAACGGTGCTCGAGGCGGCGGCGCGCGCGACGGGTCTCGCGCCGAACAAGGCGCGGGCGCTGCTCGGACGCTTCCTGTTCTCCGGCGAGGAAGCGGAGAAGCCGCTCGACGGCCTCTCCGGCGGCGAGCGCCGGCGGCTGTCCCTGGCGGTGCTCGTCGGCGCCGCGAAGACGCCAAACGTGCTGATCCTCGACGAGCCGACGAACCACCTCGACATCGAGTCGCGCGAGGCGCTCGAGGACGCGCTGCGCTCCTTCCCGGGAGCGATCCTGCTCGTCTCCCACGATCGCGCTCTGCTGGACGCGGTCGGCACGCGCACCGTCGCAGTCGAGAACCGAGCCCTGCGCAGCTACGAGGGTGGCTGGCCGGAGTATGTGCGCGTGAGGGAAGAGCGGCGAGCGGTGGCCGGGAGCGCGAACGGGGCGATCGTGGGCTCAACCAATGGTTCATCCGGCGATGACACCGTCGTGAACCCACGTCCTGCGGCCACGGCGCACGCGAAGGTTCCTATCGAGACGCCGGCCAAGCTCAAGGGAAAGTCCAAGCCGAAGGGACCGTCGAAGAACCGCCTGACCGCCCAAGAGCAGGCCGAGCGCGCGGTCGAGCAGGCCGAGGCCGCGATGCGCGCGCTGGAGGACGAGCTCGCCGACCCGGCGGCGTGGGCGACGCAGTACGAGTCGGCCAAGTCCGAGGCCCGTCACACCGCCGCACGGCGCGCGGTCGAGGAGGCCTACACGCGCTTGGAGGCGCTGGTGGACTGACCTAAACTGCTCGAGATGGACAGCCTGAAAACGGCCCGCAACGTGGCAATCATTGCGCTGATCGCCGCCGCGGTCTACTTCATCCCCGGCGGCGGCCGCGCGGCGAACACGTTCGAAAGCGTGCTCTGGGTCGCCTTCGGAGTCGGTATCGGCTACCTCGGCCTGAGGGCCTACCGCGAATACCGCGTCGCCCTGCACGGCCTCGGCGACCGTCATCGCGGGCTGCTCTATGGAGGGATCGCGGGCGCGATGTTCGCCTACATGGCCCGCCCGCGGATGTGGCAGACGGGTCTTGGCGAGCTCGTCTGGTTCGCGCTCGCGGGTTTCATTTTGTACACGCTGCTCGAGGTCTATCGCAACTGGCGCGCGTATTGAGCCGGGCCCCCGCGGCCGGGCGCCTCGGGCCGGGCGCCGTGCCGGGCGGAGTGCGCCTCGTATCCTCGGTTTGATGGCCACCGAGACATCGACGACCGAGGCTCCGGACGGTTGGAGCGCGTCCGACGCGAGCGGAACGACAGACCGGAAGGCGAGCATCGCCGACCAGCGCCGCGCGCTGCCCGACCAGCCTGGCGTGTACCTGTTCCGCGACGCAAAAGGCCGCGTGATCTACGTCGGCAAGGCGAAGTCGATCCGCAAGCGCGTCGCCTCGCACTTCGCCAAGGCGCAGGGTGGGCGGGGGACTGGATCTCCCGGCCACGAGGAGATGGTTGCGAGCACGGAGCGAATCGAGTGCGTGGTCGTCGGCAGCGAGGCAGAGGCGCTGCTCGCCGAGCAGGGCTTCATCAAGCAGTACCGGCCGCGCTTCAACATCCGACTGCGCGACGACAAGTCCTACCCGTTCATCGCGATCTCGCTCGATGAGGACTACCCGCGCGTCTACTTCACCCGCGAGCGTCACCGTCCAGGCCGGGCGTACTTCGGTCCGTACTCGAGCGCCAAGCGCGTGCGGAGCACGCTCGAGGTGCTCGCGAAGGTGTTCATGTTCCGCTCCTGCACCGGCCCCGAGCCGGGACGGCGCAGCGGCAGTCCGTGCCTGGACTACTACATCAAGCGCTGCGAGGCGCCCTGCGTGGGATATGTCTCCAGGGAGGACTACCGCAGGAGCATCGACGGCGTGATCGACTTCCTGTCCGGCCGTTATCGCACGATCGAGCGCGATCTCGAGCAGCGCATGCACGCCGCCGCGGCGGCAGAGGAGTTCGAGCAGGCGACGCTCGAGCGCAACCGGCTGCGTGCGGTGCACGCGCTGCTGGAGCGCCGCCGCGTCGCGAACGAGTCGGTCGGCACGCTCGACGCGGTCGCGGTCGCGGTTGACGGTCGCGAGGCCAACGCGCAGGTCTTTCAGGTGCGCGACGGGGTGCTCTCCGACCGCCAGTCGTTCTATCTGTCGAACGAGACCGAGCGAGACGTGACGGAGGTCGCGGAGGAGTTCCTGCTCCAGTTCTACGCCTCGCACATCTCGATCCCGCCGCTGTTGGTCGTGCAGCGTGAGCTCGTCGCCGACGGTGCCGCCGGGGCGCTCGCAGAGGCGCTCGCCCAGCGGCGCGGCGGGCCGGTCGAGCTGCGCGGGGCCGAGCGCGGCGAGAAGCGCCGGATCCTCGAGCTGGCCGAGCGCAACGCGCGGCTGGCGCTCGACGAGGAGCGCCTGCGTGCCGAGCGCCGCCGCTCCAGCCGTGTCGAGGCGCTCGAGGGGTTGCAGCTGGCGCTCGGGCTCGACGTGCCGCCGATCAGGATCGAGTGCTTCGACATCTCCCACCTCGGCGGCACGCAGACGGTCGCCTCGATGGTCGTGTTCGAGGGCGGCGCGCCAAAGAAGTCCGACTACCGACGTTTCAAGATCAGGACGTTGGAGGAGGGTGCCTCCGACGACTATGCGGCGATGGCGGAGGTGCTCGGTCGGCGCCTCGCCCAGTGGGAGCGCCAGGCCGACATCTCCCCGCACGACCCCGAGTACAACGCGAGCTTCGCGGCGCTCCCGAACCTCATCGTGATCGACGGCGGCAAGGGCCAGCTCGCGGCCGGCCTCGGCCCGCTGCGCGGCTTTCGCGAGCGCGGCGTCGCCGTCATCTCGCTCGCCAAGCGGATCGAGGAGGTGTTCGTCCCCGACCGAACGACGGCCGACGGGGCCGCCGTTCGGCCAGCGGCCCCGCTGGTGCTCGACCACTCGACGCCCGAGCTGCAGCTCTTGCAGCGCGTACGCGACGAGGCGCACCGCTTCGCGATCACCCACCACCGCTCGCGGCGCGACCGCGCGATGTCGAGCTCGCTGCTCGACGAGCTCCCCGGCGTCGGCCCCGCGCGCAAGCGCGCGCTGCTCGCCCACTTCGGCTCGCCCGACGCGGTCGTCGCGGCCACGCGCGAGGAGCTCCAAGCGGTGCCCGGCCTGCCCGCGAAGGTTGCGCGGGAGCTGCATGGACATCTCCATCGCGCCGGCTGAGTCCCGGGGTTTCGCTTGCTCCTCGACCGGCTCAGGGCGTGGCTCCTACCGCTGGGGCTTCGGTCACAATGACGACGATGGCCGCGAACGAGTCACGCCTGAAGGACGTCGTTGTGATCACGGGCTTCTCCGGCGCGGGCAAGTCGACCGCGATGAACGTGTTCGAGGACGCGGGCTACTTCTGTGTTGACAATCTCCCCCCGGAGATGATCCGCTCGCTGGTCGAGCTGTTCATGCACGAGGGCTCGAAGGTCGAGCGCGCGGCGGTCGTGTCCGACGTCCGCGGGGGCGTCTACTTCGAGGCGCTGCGCGCCGTCGTCGACGACCTCGACGCGCTCGGCGTCGAGCACCACGTGCTGTTCCTGGAAGCGGCCGAGCAGACGCTCGTGACGCGCTACAAGGAGACCCGCCGGCGCCACCCGCTCGCGCCCGAGGGCAGCGTCTCCGCGGGCATCGCCGCCGAGCGCGCGCTGCTGGAGCCGCTGCGCGGCCGCGCGGACCTCGTGATCGACACGACCGGCATGTCCGCGTCGATGCTGCGCGGGAAGATCGCCGACGAGTTCCTGCCCCGCCAGCGCGGCGGCAAGCTGGCCGTGACGTTCATGAGCTTCGGCTTCAAGCACGGACCTCCGCGCGAGGAGGACGTCGCGCTCGACGTGCGCTTCCTGCCCAACCCGCACTATGTGCCTGAGTTGCGCGAGCTGACCGGCGATGACGCGCGCGTCGTCGAGTACGTCGCACGCGACGGCCGCCTGGAGGAGCTGTACGAGCGGCTGCACCCGCTACTCGACTTTCTTCTCCCCCAGTACGTCGCCGAGGGCAAGGCGCACCTGGTGATCGCGATCGGCTGCACCGGCGGCCGTCATCGCTCGGTCGCGATCGCGCGGCATCTCGCCGAGCGCTATCGCGACCACGAGGACCTCGAGGTGGCGCTCGTCCATCGCGACATCGACAAGCGCTCGCGCGAGTCTTGAGGACGTACGCGGGAGCAAACGTGGTGGCGTCCGAGGAAGTACGCGGGAGCGAACGTGGTGGCGCCCGAGGGCATGCGCGGGAGCGAACGTGGTGGCGCCCGCGGGCTCCTAGCCGGTGCACAGATCGTCACAAAAGTGCCGCACCTGGGTCCAAAATTGGGGCCTCAGGGCTGAAAAACGGGCCTCGCTGATAGCCTTCACGGAGCACGGCCGGGCCATCGGGCGGTATTCCTGAGGCCCGGCATTGTTCATTTTTCGCTCACGGAGGCCGTGGAGAATGTCGGTACGGGTGGGAATCAACGGGTTCGGTCGGATCGGCCGGAACGCGTTCCGCGCCGCCCAGGCGCGGGTCTTGGAGGGCAGTGGCGCAGACGCGATCGAGTGGGTGGCGGTCAACGACCTGACCGACGCGAAGACGCTCGCGCACCTGCTCAAGTACGACTCGATCCTCGGGCCCTACCCGGGGACCGTGGACGTCCGCGAGGGCGCGATCGAGGTTGACGGGCGTGAGCTGAAGGTGCTCGCCGAGCGCGATCCAAGCGCGCTGTCGTGGGGGGATCTGGGGGTCGAGGTGGTGATCGAGTCCACTGGCCTGTTCACCGACCGCGCGAGTGCCGCCAAGCACCTCGCCGGCGGGGCGAAGAAGGTGGTGATCTCCGCGCCGGCGAGCGATCCCGATGCGACCGTCGTGCTCGGCGTGAACTTCGACGAGGTCTACGACCGCGACGCCCACGACGTGATCTCCAACGCCTCCTGCACGACCAACTGCCTCGGCCCGGTCGCGAAGGTCGTGAACGACACCGTCGGCATCGAGCACGGTCTGATGACGACGATCCACGCCTACACGGCCGACCAGCGCCTGCAGGACCTGCCCCACAAAGACCTGCGCCGCGCGCGCGCAGCCGCGATCAACCTGATTCCCGCCTCGACCGGGGCGGCGAAGGCGATCGGGCTGGTGATCCCCGCGCTGCAGGGCAAGCTCAACGGCTTTGCCGTGCGCGCCCCCGTGCCGACCGGCTCGGTTGTCGATCTGACGGTCGAGTGCGAGCGCGAGACATCCGTCGAGGAGATCAATTCCGCCTTGAAAGCGGCCTCCGAGAGCGGGCCGCTGCGGGGCATCATGGCCTACACCGAGGATCCGATCGTCTCCAGCGACATCGTCTCCTCGCCGTTCTCCTCGATCGTCGACTCGCAGCTGACGGCCGTGATCGACGGCACGATGCTGAAGGTCGTCGCCTGGTATGACAACGAGTGGGGCTACTCGAACCGCCTCGTCAACCTAGTGCAGAGGGTGCTGTGATCCTCGCGCAGGCCGCCTGGGGGCCGAGCGGAGGGGGATGGGAGTCGCGTCGTCGTGAGGTGCAGATCGGCGCCGCCGGAGTCCCGCGGCGTGCCGGGGGCTGTCGATGAGGAGCCTCGACGACCTCGACGTGCACGGCAAGCGGGTGCTCGTCAGGGTCGATTTCAACGTCCCGCTGGCCGTCGGCGGAGACGATCAGGCGCAGGCCGGCGGCGTCCCGCTCGTGAGCGACGACACGCGCATCGCGGCGGCGCTGGCGACGATCGAAGAGCTGCGCGCGGGCGGCGCGAGGCTCGTGCTGGTCTCCCACCTCGGCCGGCCGGAGGGCAAACCCGTGCCGGAGCTGTCGATGGCGCCGGTGGCCGACCGCTTGCGCGAGCTGACCGGCGCGCGGGTGACGCTGGCGCCCGCGGTTGTGGGGGAGGAGGTCACGGAGCTGGCCGAAGACCTCCGCGACGGGGACATCCTGGTGCTCGAGAACGTGCGCTTCGAGCCGGGCGAGACGCGCAACGATCCCGAGCTCGCCAGGGAACTGGCGGCGCTCGCCGATCTCTACGTCAACGACGCCTTCGGCGTGGCGCACCGTGCGCACGCGAGCAACGAGGGTGTCACGCACCTGCTGCCGAGCGCGGCCGGCCGGCTGCTCGAGCGCGAGGTCAAGACGCTGACGGGGATTCTCGAGCATCCCGAGCACCCGTTCGTGGCGATCGTCGGCGGCGCGAAGGTGGCGGACAAGATCAAGGTGATCGAGCGCTTCCTCGCGGTGGCCGACGTCGTGATGATCGGCGGCGCGATGTGCTTCCCGTTTCTCTGCGCGCAGGGGCACGCGGTGGGTACCTCGCTGTGCGGAGAGGAAGACGTCGAGCACGCGCGCAGTGCGCTCGCGCGGGCCAGCGATACGCACGATCCGCAGCTCGGGCGCGCGCGTCTGCTGGTGCCGAACGACCTCGTGATCGGCAGGAGCCTCGGGGCCGATGCCGAGCACCGGGTGCTCGACGGGGTGGAGGTGCCGGAAGGCTGGATGGGCCTGGACATCGGGCCCAAGACGATCGCGCGCTACGCGGCCGTGATCGCGAGCGCCGGCACGGTCTTCTGGAACGGCCCGATGGGCGCGTTCGAGCTCGAGCCATTCGCGGCGGGCACGCACGCGGTGGCCGAGGCTGTGGCGAGCGCCCCGGGGCTGACCGTCGTCGGCGGTGGGGACTCGGCGGCGGCGCTGGCGCAGTTCGGGCTGGAGCACGCGGTTGACCATCTCTCCACGGGCGGGGGCGCGACGCTGGAGCTGGTGGAGGGTGCCAAGCTGCCGGGGGTGCAGGCGCTGGAAGGCGTCGGGGTGGCCCAATGATGTCAGTCGCGGACCGCACGCCGCTGATCGCGGGCAACTGGAAGATGTACAAGACAGAGGCGCAGGCCGAGGACTACATCCAGGCGCTGCTGCCGCTTCTCTCCGCGGTGGAGAGCGTCGAGGTGGCGATCTGCGTGCCGTTCACGGATCTGCGGGCGATGGTTGACAGCGCCAGGGGCTCGCGCGTGGAGGTCTATGCCCAGAACATGCACCACGAGCCCGAGGGCGCATACACGGGCGAGATCTCGCCGGTGATGCTGGGCGACGTCGGCGTGCAGGGGGTGGTGCTCGGCCACTCCGAGCGCAGGGAGCTCTTCGGCGAGACCGATCGTGCGCTGGCGCTGAAGGTGCCGGCGGCGCTCGATGCCGGGCTGAGACCGATTCTCTGCGTGGGGGAGACCGAGGAAGAGCGCGACAACGACGAAACCCAGCGCAAGCTGCGCCAGCAGGTACGCGACGGGCTCGCCGGCATCTCCGACGAGCGCCTGGTCGAGGTGACGATCGCGTACGAGCCGCTCTGGGCGATCGGCACCGGTCGCGTGGCCAGCCCCGAGCAGGCGCAGGAGGCGGTCGCGTTCGTGCGAGCGTTGGTCGGCGACCGCGACAAGCAGGTGGCGGAGCGGGTGCGGATCCTCTACGGCGGTTCGGTCAAGCCCGAGAACGCCGCCGAGCTGCTCGCGCTCCCGGACGTTGACGGCGCGCTCGTCGGCGGGGCGTCGCTCGAGGCAGAGTCGTTTGCCGCGATCGTGGACGCCGCGTGAAACACGTGATCGTGGTGGTCGCATGGGAATAGGCATGAGCGTCGGTCTGGTAGGCAGGGGTATGGATTGGGAACTGGTATGGACCTAGGCACGGGTATCGACCCGGGCGTCGGGTACGAGGCTCGATGATCCCGCCCGCCGGCCCAGAGGCCCTGCCGGCGCCGAGCGTCTGCCTGATCGTGCTCGACGGCTGGGGGCTCGCCGAGCCCGGCCCCGGCAACGCCGTCTCGCTGGCGCGCACGCCGGTGTTCGACGAATTGTGGGAGACCTATCCGCATACGACGCTCGCCGCCTGTGGGCAGGCGGTGGGGCTGCCGAACGGGCAGATGGGAAACAGCGAGGTCGGGCACCTGAATCTCGGCGCCGGCTCGGTCGTGCGCCAGGATCTCGTGCGGATCGATGACGCGATCGCCGACGGCTCGTTCGCGGCCAACCCGGTCCTGCGGGGTGCGCTGGAGGACGTCGAGCGCGTGCACCTGATCGGGCTGGTGTCCGATGGCGGCGTGCACTCCTCGCTGGAGCACCTGCTGGCCTTGATCGCGTGCGCGCGCGAGCACCCGGCGGCGAGCGCCGGCGCGCAGAAAGACGTGATCGTGCACGCGTTCACCGACGGACGCGACACGCTGCCCCACGCCGGGTCCGGTTATCTGGCTCAGCTGGACGCGACCGAGGGCGCGCGCGTTGGTTCTGTCGTCGGCCGCTACTGGGCGATGGACCGCGACCGGCGCTGGGATCGCACCCAGCGCGCGTACGATCTGCTCGTCCACGCGCGGGCGCCACACTCCGCCGCAAGCGGCGAGGAGGCCGTGCGGGCCGCGTATGAGCGGGGGGAGACAGATGAGTTCATCGATCCGACCCTCGTTGGCGCGAATACCGCGATCCGACCCGGCGACAGCGTGATCGCGTTCAATTTCCGCCCCGATCGCATGCGTCAGATCACTCGTGCCCTGGCCGAGCCTGGGTTCGGGGAGACGGGAGAGACCGTGACGGGGAAGATCACGACGAGGGCGACCGTGACGGAGGAGACCGTGACGGGGGGGAGACTGGGGCAGAGAGGGCCGGGGCGGAGGAGGCGCTGCCGGGCTGGACCGGGCGGGGCGGCGCCGAACCGGTGGGGCGGTACGTGACGCTGGCCGAGTACGAGGAAGATTGGGACTATCCGGTTGCGTTCAAGCCCGAGCGTCCCTCGATCACGCTCGCCTCGGCGATCGCCGCCACCGGGGCGCGCCAGCTGCACGTCGCGGAGACCGAGAAGTACGCGCACGTGACCTACTTCTTCAATGGTGGCCTGGAGACATCGCAACCCGGCGAACAGCGCGAGCTGGCGCCTTCGCCCCGAGACGTGCCGACATATGACCACGCGCCGGAGATGTCAGCCGCGCGCGCGGCTGAGCTGTTCGTGGGAGCTTGGCGTGGTGAGAACGGGGCGGACGGTGGGTTTCGATTTGGCGTCATCAACTTCGCGAACGCCGACATGGTCGGTCACACGGGCGTGATCGAGGCCGCGGTGGCGGCGATCGAGACGGTCGATGGGTGTCTCGGGGAGGTCGTCGCGGCGGTGCACGAGCGCGGCGGCGCATGTGTCGTGACGGCCGACCACGGAAATGCCGACCACATGCTCGAGCCCGACGGCAGCCCGAACACGGCGCATTCGCTGAACCCGGTGCCGTTGATCGTGACCGTGCCGGGGCTGGCGCTGCGGGCGGGCGGAGGAATCCTCGCTGACGTCGCGCCGACGGTGCTGGAGTTGCTGGATATACCGCAGCCGCCGGAGATGACCGGCAGCTCGTTGATCGAGGAGCGATGAGATCTTTCTTGGATGGGGCGGCCTGCCGGCCGTTGGAGCGGACGTGCGTAGGGAGGAACGAGGCGTGATGAGCGATCGAGATTTGGGCGGAGAAAAACAGGGAGCGCGGAAGGGAGCGCGGAAGGCGCTCGCGGCGTTCTTCATCGGCGCCGGCGTGAACCATTTCGTGATCCCGGGCGTCTACAAGCGGATCGTGCCGCCCGGCCTGGGCGATCCGGAGATGCTCGTGCGGGTCAGCGGTGTGGCCGAGGTGGCGGGCGGGGTGGGGGTGCTGCTACCGCGGACGCGCCGGCTGGCGGGCCTGGGCCTGATCGCGCTGCTCGCGGCTGTGTTTCCGGCGAATGTCCACATGGCTCGCAACCCGAGTAAGTTCGAGAAGATTCCGGCCTGGGCGCTGTACGCGAGACTCCCGCTGCAGCCGCTGATGATGTGGTGGGCCTGGCGGACGACGCGGGCTTCGTAGGCCTGGAAAATGGCTCCAACGCTGCTATCTTCGGGGTAGTAGGGCCTCTTGTGACAACTGCCATCATGTTGACCGCGACCGCCGTCAAGATCCCTTCTGGGGAGCAGTCACTGAGCGAGGGAGAGGTGCGGGCCTGGCGTGGCCTGTTGCGTGCGCACGCGTGTCTGGCTAAGCGCCTCGACGCGGAGCTCGAGCAGGCGCACGGGCTGCCGATGACCTCCTACGAGGTGCTGCAGCATCTGCAGGATGCGAGCGGCGGTCGGATGCGGATGTGCGACCTCGCCGAACGCGCGCAGCTCTCGCGCAGCGGGCTCACGCGCTTGGTCGATCGGCTGGAGCGCGACGAGCTGCTGGAGCGCTGCTCGTGCGATCACGACGCGCGCGGCTCCTATGCCTGCCTGACCGAGCTGGGACGCGAGCGGCTGGCGGAAGCGCGCGGCACCCACCTGGCGGTCGTCAGGGAGCACTTCTTTTCGCGCTTCTCCGAGAGCGAGCTGAGCGCGCTGGCGGATCTTTGGGACCGAATCGCGCCGTGTGGCAATGGGCACGCTGACGGCGGCAACGGCAACGGCTGCTGAGTCGTTCCTCCGCCCGGGAGCTCGCTCTCATACGGGCTGAATGACCTCCTGAGCTGAACGACCTCTCGGGTCGTCTCTCATGGCGCAGGCGTTTCGGAGTCGCCCGATGCGGCGGGCGACGGAGCCTCGGGCGGGGCGGGTGGCGCGGCGCCGGTGCCCGCGCGGGGATGGCGCCGGCGGTGGCGACGGTGCATCAGGTAGGTGCTAACGATCGCGAGCACGACGGCGACGAGCCCGTAGATGCCAAACGCCTCGATCGCTTTGCCGGCGGAGTGGCCGAGGATGTAGGCGAGCAGACCGATCGCCGTCGCCCAGCAGATCCCGCCGAGCGCGTTCCAGAAGAAGAACGAGCGCCAGCGCATGCGCGTGGCGCCGGCCAGCCATGAGGCCCAGACGCGCAGGCCAAGGATGAAGCGGCCGAAGAACACCGCCTTGGGGCCATGGCGTTCGAAGAACGGCTCGCCCGTCTCGAGCACCTCCCGGCGCTGGGCCTGGAAGCGACCGGGGCGTTCGAGCAGCCAGCGCCCGCCCTTGCGCCCGATCAAGTAGCCGATGTTGTCGCCGACGATCGCCGCGAGAGCGGCGAGCGGGATCACGAGCTCGATTTTGAGCTTGCCTCCAGAGGCGAGCACGGCGGCGGTGATCAGCGCCGTCTCGCCCGGGATCGGCACCCCGGAGGACTCGGCCATCACGAGCACGAACAGCAGCGGGTAGCCGGAGACTTCGACGAGGTGGGTGACGTTGACGATGGCCGCGAGCATTGGGAGGAGGCGGGAAGGGAGAAGAGGTCTCGGGGACTGTGGGGAAGACCCTTAGGATGCCGCAGCGATGGCTGCTTTCACGATCGAGGCGCGCGACGAGGCCTCAGGCGCCCGCGCGGGAGTGCTCGCGACCGCGCACGGCGATGTTCGCACACCGGCCTTCGTGCCGCTCGCGACGAAGGCGACGGTGAAGGGGTTGCTACCGGCGGAGGTGGCGGCGCTGGGGTACGAGATGGTGCTCGGGAACACCTTCCATCTATTGCTGAATCCCGGTCCGGAGCTGATCGAGCGCTTCGGCGGGATGGGCAGGTTCATGGGCTGGGACGGACCGATCGTGACCGACTCCGGGGGCTTTCAGGTGTTCTCGATGGGGCACGGGACGGTCGCTGAGGAGATCAAGTCCTCGCGCTCGCCGCGCAGGGGCGCCGGCGCGCGTCGCGGTGAAGTCGGCGAGAGCGACGCTGGGGCGCTTCGCCGAAGCGGCGGGGATGGGCCCGAGGGCCTCGGCGCGCAGCCCGGCGCGGGCGCGCGCGAGGGGGCGATCCTCGCGATCGAGGAGGACGGGGTGCGCTTTCGCTCCTACACGGACGGCCGCGAGCGTTTCCTCTCGCCGGAGGGCTCGATGGCGACGCAGTCGGCGCTCGGCTCGGACCTGGCGCTGGTGTTCGACGAGTGCACGCCGTTCAACGTCGACCGCGAATACACGCAGCGCTCGACCGAGCGCACGCACCGCTGGCTGGAGCGCTGCCTGGGCTGGCACGCCGAGCATGGGTCGTCCGATCAGTTGGTGTACGGGATCGTCCAGGGCGGCGTCTACGAGGACCTGCGCCGCGAGTTCGACGCAGACGGTCGCCGCGAGCGCCTGCGACGGAATCGCGATCGGCGGCTCGCTCGGCGCGGAGAAGGCGCAGATGTACGAGGTCGTCGGCTACGCCACGCGCGAGCTCGGAGGCGAGCACGAGCACAAGCCGCGGCACCTGCTCGGGATCGGCGAGGTCGACGACCTGATCAGAGGCGTCGATCTGGGGATCGACACTTTCGACTGCGCGATGCCGACCCGCCTCGGCCGGCACGGCACCGCGCTCGTCCCCGACCCGGAGAACCGCTGGCGCGTGGATCTGAAGAAGGCCCGCTGGCGGGAGTCGGAGGAGCCGCTGCTGGATGGCTGCGAGTGCCCAGCCTGCGCCGATGGGCTGACGCGTGCCTATCTCAGCTATCTGGTGCGCGCCGGCGAGCTCACGGGAGCGCGGCTGCTGAGCATGCACAACCTCGCTTTCCTGGCGCGGCTGATGAAAGATTTGCGGGGCGGAATCCTCGATGGGGACTTGGAAAGCGTGGCCCGGGAATGGCGCGTTCACGGATTCCGTTCCAAGCGCTGAGTACGGATGAATGTCAAATCACGGGGCGCGTTGCATGGGATCGTGCAAGAGTTTGTGTTGGGCGTCGGTGACGACGAGCTAAAGCGCAGGCGTTTGGGCTTGTGCCTGCCGCGTTGCTTGCCGCTCTGTCGGCTTTTTAGATGCGTGCCCAGTGTCGCGCCGGCGCCCGTCTTCGTTGGTCCTGTTGCCTTCCAGTCAGCGATCAGCCGTCGGTAGGCGGTCTCGGCGTGTGCCACGAGCTCGCGCTCGGCTTCTCGCTCGGCCGGGCTCGCGGAGACCCGCTGCCCGCCGTGGCGTGTCGGGAGTCGTGCCTCTCCGGCGGCGAGCTGTAGGTTACGCAGCTTGCGACGGATGCCTGAAGGCTGCGCGTAGGCGTAGTCCTCGCCCTTGGTGAGCAGCTCCCAGGCAAGGCAGGCGATCTTGCGGGCTACGGCCACGGCCGCGACCTGTGAGCCCTTGCGCGCGCGGATGCGTTTACCGAAGGCGTGCAGCGGTCCGGGCTGACGGACCGCGATCCACGCGGCCTCGACCAGTACCGAGCGTGCTTGGGCGTTGCCGCGCTTTGAGATCCGTCCGTGGCGGGCTGGCTGATCGCCGGACTGGCGCACCTTGGGGTCCAGGCCGAGATATGCGACGAGCGCTCGCGGTGAGGAAAAGCGGGAGATATCACCGATCGCGGCCATCAGCGTGACGGCCACGCCGGCGCCGACACCGGGAATGCTCATCAGCCTGCGGGTCTCATCGGAGCTGACCGCCCACTCGGACAGTTTGCGGTCGATCTGGGCGACCTCGCCGTCCAGGAAGTCGATCTGGCGCAGACAGCCCGCGACCGTCTCTTCCTCCTCGGTGCCCAGTTCCTGTTCTGAAAGCCAGGCGCGCCCTGCCTTGCCGAACAGGTCACTGACTGGTGAGCGTCCGAGCAGGCAACGCGCGAGTGTGGCGTGGATCTCGTTCTTCGCGCGGGTGCGCTGGCGCACGAGCGCGGCACGCCGCGCGACCCGGCGCCGCAGACCAGAGGTAACCGCGTCGGGAACCCACACCGGCTCGAGCATCCCAGCCGACAGTAGCTCCGCGAGCGTGCGCGCGTCGAAACGGTCGGACTTCACCCGCGCGTGAGAGATCGCCCGCACATCCTGAGCGTTGGCGACCACCACCCGCGCGACATGGGGTTCGATGATCCTGGCGATCTCCATCGCCGGGCCCGTCGCCTCCATCACCACCTCGTCAGTCGGGCTGAGACTTTGCGCAAACAGCTCGAGCGTGTCGCGGCCGGTCTCGACACGACCAGCCGAGCGTGTCTTGCCGTCCTCGCGGATCGCGACCTCGCAGAAGCCCTGGTGAACATCGAGTGCTACCTGACGCATCTGTATTCCTCCTATGAGCCTGGGTTGACAACAGATGGAGCAGCCACAGGGCAAACGACAACTACGGATTCGCGCTCGCAGCGCAACCGGGCCAGTCGCAGGGGCGGCCACATAACTTCACGGGCTCTCAGCCCATACTCAAAACACGGCCTGCCCTTTCATCTGCTCCAGAAAGCCCCCGTCCCGATCAGCCGAAGCTACGACCAGAACCGGACGCCTCCACAGAGCAGTTTCATGCCCGTAACTTCACCGGTGGTATTCCGGTGTGGTGTAAGGGCAGCACGGACACCCGTCAAGTGTCAGGTGCCGGTTCGAGTCCGGCCGCCGGAGCCCATAGTTGAAGGTGACGGTTGAGGTTGCTAGCCTGCTGGGCACTTGACGGGTGTCCAGCCCGAAAGGGCAGTTGCTTTACCGAGGGGCCCGCGCAAGCGGGCCTTTCGCCTTTAAACGAGCTAATCTGAGCCAACGAGTGACGGTTGCCCAGGCGAGGGCCCTGCATAAGCAGGGCCTTTTGCCTTCTTATTTGGTGTTTTCCGAGACCAGCTGTTTGAGCGCCGAAGACGCCTGCTGGACGTCGTTGTAGACGACATTGCGCAGCACGACCTTCGTCGGCGCCGGGGCGGTGGCGATGACGACGGCGACGATCACGACGACGAGCGCGAGCAGCACGAAGATCGCCGGCAGCAGACGTCCGCGCCGGCGCCCGGCGGGCGAGCTCGCGGAGGCGCCACTCGCCGCAACGATCGGCGCGGCCTGGCGTGACGGCCCGGGTCGCGGCCGTCGGGGAGTGACGGCGCCCGCGCCGCCCCCCCCGCCCGCGGCTCCGCCACCACGGCCCCCGCCCTCGGCCCCGCGGGCCCCGGCCGTCGCCAGGAGGCTCGTTGCAGCGGTCGCCGGCCCACCGCCGCGAGCGGCGCCCTCGACCGGTTCGCCAGGTGAGATGCCGCGCGCGCCCTCCTCGATCGCGCGCCCCATCTCGCGCGCGGTCTGGTAGCGGTCGCGGGGGTCGAGCGCGAGCGCGATCGCGACCGCGTCGGCCAGCTCGGGCCCGACGGCGGCGACGAGCGTGTCGAGCGTCGGCGGCTCCTCGCGCTGCTGCTTGAGCGCGAGCTCGGTCAGCGAGGTGGCCTCGTAGGGCAGGCGCCCGGAGATCAGCTGGTAGGCGACAACCCCGAGCGCATACAGGTCGGCCGGCGGCCCGGCCTCCTCGCCGCGCGCCTGCTCGGGCGCCAGGTAGGCGGCGGTGCCGAGCAC
Organism: uncultured Solirubrobacterales bacterium; assembly: GCA_963774785.1. Taxonomy (GTDB): domain Bacteria; phylum Actinomycetota; class Thermoleophilia; order Solirubrobacterales; family Solirubrobacteraceae; genus Palsa-744. The sequence continues at coordinate 1,371,450 of CAVZGH010000001.1, forward strand.
GGATCCGACCTGCGTGATCGAGGACTGCTCGGTCGCCTTGGCGATGCCGAAGTCGGCGAGCTTGACCTCGCCCTCGCGCGCGCGCAGCAGGTTGCCGGGCTTGACGTCGCGATGGACGACGCCGTGGCGGTGCGCGTAGTCGAGACCCTCGCAGGCTTGCTCGATGATCGAGACGGCCTCGTCAACCTCGACCCAGCCGTCGTCGCGCAGGATTTCGGCGCAGGACTGGCCCTCGATGTACTCCATCACGATGAAATGCCGGCCCGAGGCCTCGTCGAGCCCCGAGTCGAAGATCTGCACGATGTTCGGGTGCACGAGGCGCGCCGCGGCCTGTGCCTCGCGCTGGAAGCGGGATACGAAGGTGGGGTCGTCGGCGAGGTGCTCGGCGAGCAGCTTGACCGCGACCTGGCGCTCCAGACGCAGGTCGAGCGCAAGATGCACGGTGGACATCCCGCCGAAGCCGAGCCGGCCCTCAAGGCGGTAGCGCCCCGCGATCCTCGTCTCGCTCATTTCGCGCTTTCCTGGGGGCCGCCCGCGCCTGCACCCGCCCCCGGCGTGCCCGCGCCCGCGCTGCCGCTTTCACCACCGATGCCGGTTCCCCCGCCCGGTCCACTGGAGGCGCCCGGGGCGCTTTCATTACCGGGGGCCGGTGTGCCGCCACCGGGCGTGGTGGCGGTCGGCGTCGTCTGCGTCGGCGTCGTGGGCGTCGTTTCGGTGTGGGCGGTGGTCGTCGTGGGCGTCGTCTGGGTGCTCGTGGTGGTCGTGGGGGTGGTGGTGCCGGTGCTCGTCTTTGTCGTCGATGTCGTCTGCGAAAGTGGCTGTGCGCATAGCGCGAGCGCCCGGCGCCGTAGGTTCGCGATCCCGACGTTGAGCGTTTTGCGCAGGCCCGCGTTGACCGTCGACGGCAGCGCCGCGAAGTCCGATTCGGTTTTCTCGATCGCGGCTTCGGTCGCGGTGCAGTTCCCTTCGCCGCTCTCCGCGGCCTGTGCGACGGCTTCGAAGTCGCTCTGCAGCGGCCCGGCGCTGGCGGACGGGATCAGGCCCTTGCCGGAGCTGCCGCAGGCGACGAGCAGGGCGGCGCTCACGCCGAGCAACCCGGCCAGCGGCACGCGCAGCCGAAGATGCGGGTTGGCTCGCTTGACGGTCGGCTTCATAGTCATTGACCGTACTCCAGGCGCTCGGCGAGCGAGTCCGGTAGGCGCGCGGCGCGGATTGCGCTCGCGGCGCCGGCGACGTCGTAGTCGGTGCGCCTGAAGCAGGCGCTCTCTCCGTCGAGGTCGAGCAGCAGCCAGGAGGCGCGTGGGTCGCCGTCGCGAGGCTGTCCGACGCTGCCGGGGTTCAGCAGCCATTCCCCGGCGGACAGGTCGAGCCGCGCGCCCTCGCGCCGGGGCTCGCCGGTCGCGAGCTCGCCCTCGCGGCGCACGAACGAGAGCGCGACGTGCGAATGCCCGATCAGGCAGATGCGGTCCGGCTGGCGATCGAGGCACAGCTCGGCGAGCAGCGCCGAGAGCACGTACTCCCAGACGGGATCGCGCGGGCTGGCGTGGTAGAGGCCGATCTGGGCCTCGTGTCCCGCGGGGCGCAGCTCGGCGAGGAACGCGAGGTTCTCGGGCGCGATCACCTCTCGCGTCCACTGCGCGGCGAGGCTCGCCCCGCGGGAGAACTCGTCGAGCGGGATCTCACCCACGACGGCGAGGTCGTGGTTGCCGGCGAGACACACGGCGACGTGCTCGCGCGCGAGCTCCACACAGATGTCGGGGTCAGCGCCGTAGCCGACGAGGTCGCCGAGGCACCACAGCTCCGACGCATCGCTCGCGGCGACCGCCTCGAGCACCGCCTCGAACGCCTGTCGATTGCCATGGATGTCTGAAATCACCGCGACCTTCATCGCTGATGCTGTTCGTGGTCGCGGCGCCCTACTCCTCCTCTGAGCCCGCCTCCGCGCCGCCGTACTCGGGCAGGTTCTTGATGCCCTCGCGGGTGCGCCACTTGGAGTAGTTGTCCTCCATCGCGTCGATCAGCTCGCGCATGAAGCGCGGGGAGATGTTGACACGGGAGACGACGACGCCCGGGACCTCCTCGGACTCGACCTCGTGGTCAACGCGCGCGAAGGTGACGGTGAACTCGTAGTCGGAGTGGCTGACGTTGGCGAAGTTCGCGTATACGCCCCCCATGATCTCGGGGGACAGGTGGATGTTGATGTGGCGCTCTGCGCCTGGATCCTGATCGTTCACGGGCTAGGCCTCCTTGGCGTGCAAGGGGGGAAGGTCGGGAGGGGGGCCGGGTGAGTGGGCTCCGATCCCGCTATTTATGTGGCGCTCTGCGCCGGGGTCTTGATCGTTCACGCAGCTAGTATCGCAACCGGTGAGCATGGATCGATGAACAAGTCGTTGGGGGACGCCTCATGAACAGCGCCTCGATATCGCTCGAGGGTCTGCGCGAGACTGTGCTGGCGGCCGCCGGCGAGCTGGCGGACCAGCCGCCGGAGAAGTTCGGAGCGCGCGGCGGGATCGTGCTGGAGCGCCCACCGCGCGCGGACTTCGGCGACTACTCGACGAACGCCGCGCTGCTGCTGGCGCCGAACGTGGGCGCGCCGCCGCGCGAGGTCGCGGAGCGTCTCGGCGGGGCGCTTGCGCAGCGCCTCGGCGCGAGCCTCGCGCGCTTCGAGGTGGCGGGGCCGGGCTTTCTGAACCTCTTCCTCGCCGACTCCTGGCTTGCCGGTGCGCTCGCCGAGATGCTCGCCGCCGGGGAGGCGTTCGGGGCCGGCGGCGCCGACCCGGCCGAGCGGATCGTGGTCGAGTTCGTCTCCGCCAACCCGACCGGCCCGATGCACGTGGGGCACGCCCGCAACGCCGCCTACGGCGACGCGCTCGCGCGGCTGCTGGACCTGCACGGTCACGACGTCACGCGCGAGTTCTACGTCAACGACGCCGGCTCGCAGGTACGCAAGCTCGGGGAGTCGATCCGCTCGCTGGCGCGAGGCGGCGAGGTCTCCGAGGAGGGCTATCACGGCGAGTACGTCGAGCGGCTCGCCGCGCACCTCACGGGCGCGGCCGAGATGGAGCCGGCCGAGCTGGGACGGGCCGCGGTGGCGGTGATGATCGAGCAGATCGCCGCCTCGTTGAGCGAGTTCCGCGTGAGCTTCGATTTGTGGACCTACGAGAGCAGGCTGCACGAAGGCGATCCCAGCCCGGTGGCCCACACGCTGGCGATCCTCGAGCAGGCGGGGCACACCTATCGCAAGGAGGGGGCGCTGTGGCTGCGCACGACCGACTACGGCGATGACAAGGATCGCGTGCTCGTGCGCTCGAACGGAGAGCACACCTACTTCGCCTCGGACATCGCCTACCACCAGGACAAGCGCGAGCGTGGCTTCGACCGTCAGATCGACGTGTGGGGGGCCGACCACCACGGCTACGTGGGACGGATGAAGGCCGCCTACGAGGCGCTCGGCGGCGACCCCGAGCACCTGGATCTGCTGATCATGCAGCTCGTCCATCTGATGCGCGGGGGAGCGCGCGCGCAGATGTCCAAGCGGGCCGGGGAATTCGTCACGCTCGACGATCTCCTGACCGAGATCGGCGTCAACGCCGCGCGCTGGTATCTGCTGGCGCGCTCGCACGAGACGACCGTCAACCTCGACCTCGATCTCGCCCGCGAGCAGTCGAACGAGAACCCCGTCTACTACGTGCAATATGCGCACGCGCGGATCGCCGCGGTGCTCGCGAAGGCGGGGAATGAGCGCGTGCGCGAGGCGCTTGCGCTGATCGCCGGTGGCTTGGATGCTGCGATCGTCGGCGATGCGAACGTGCCGGCCGGTGCGTCAGGCGGGGCCGCTGGGACCGATGGGGACCGCGGTCTGCCGCCGTTGCACGCGTCCGAGCGCGCGCTGATCGAGCAGCTGCTGGCGTTCCCCGGGGAGGTGAGGGAGGCGGTCGAGCGGCGCGCCCCGCACCGGATCGCGGTCTACGTGCTGGCGCTCGCCCAGGACTTCACGGCCTTCTATCGCGACTGTCGCGTCCTCGGCGCCGAGCCCGAGGCGGTCGAGTCGCTGCGGCTCGGGCTGTCGGTGGCGACGCAGCGTACGATCGCCCGCTGCCTGGATCTGCTCGGGGTGAGCGCGCCGGCGGAGATGTAGGGCGGCCGCAGCTCCTCCCCGGTGGCCGGGCGTTGTGTTGTGCTAATCGAACCGCGCCAGGTCGGCGTCCAGGCGGGCGGCCGCGGCGGGGTCGAGCGGCGGCGCCGCGGGCGCGCCGCCGGCCTGCGCACGGGCGTGCCGGCGCCAGCGGGGCAGCAGCACGGCGAGCGTGGCGAGCAGCGCCAGGAACACCGCGAGCGGGACGAGGTAGACGGTCAGGTCGAAGCCGTGCGCGCTCGGCAGCGCGAGCACCGTGGGCCCATACTGGGCGACGAGCGCGCGCTTGATCTGCGCTTCGTCCTGGCCTTCGTCGATCAGGCCCTGGATGAATTCCCGCTCGCGATCGGCCTGCGGCGACTCGGCGACCTGGAGCGGGATTTTGCAGGTGACGCACATCACCTGGCGCTCGATCGCCGGCAGCGAGGTACGGATGATGACCGTCCTCTCGATGTTCGTGGCGCCGGTCCCGAGTGCGACGGTTGAAAGCAGGCAGAGCAGCAGCAGCACGGCGGCGACCATCGAAGCGATCGCGCGGCGTATTCGAGGGCGGGGGGCGGTGGGCCGTGCGAAGGGGGGCACGCCGAGTTGGTCGCGCCGGCTCATGCGTCCCACGGTAACGCTCGCTGTCGGTTTCGACGCCCTTTCACGAGCGCTCACGAGCGCTCCGCGAGCGCGATCGCGCGGTTGAGGAAGGCCTGGTCGATCGCGCCGCGGGAGATCGCGACGATGTGCCCCCGGCGGTCGATCACGAAGCTCTCCGGGAGCTGGTCGGTGCCGTAGGACTGGGCGAAGTCGCCGGTCGTGTCGCGCAGGTTGGGATATGTGAGGTGGTACTGGCGGACGAAGCGTTCGGAGTCGGGCGAGGCGTCGAGATATGTCACGCCGAGCACGGTCGCGTCGTGGCGTTCCAGCTGGCGCTGAGCGCGCTCGAGCAGGGGCGCCTCTTCCTGGCAGGGTGGGCACCACGAGGCCCAGAAGTTCAGGATGACGACCTTACCGCCGAACGACGCCAGCGACGCGGTGTGGACGCCGGAGAGCCCGGGCAGGGAATGGCCGGCGTCAGGCGCGAGCGGTTGCTTGCCCTGGTGCACCGCTTCGTCGAGCGTGCGGCTGGCCGCCTGGTGGGAGATGCCGTAGATCAGCAGCCCGACCAGGCAGGCGCCGAGGATCGAGGCGAAGATCGGCAACAGGCGGCGGCTCACGATCCCCAAGGGTAGAGCCCAGCCATTCGCGGCGAGATGGTGGGGGGCACCGACGCGGGGGCGTAATATTCGCTGCCCATGCGGTGGTAGCTCAGTTGGTAGAGCGCAAGCTTCCCAAGCTTGAGGTCGCGGGTTCGACCCCCGTCCGCCGCTTCCCCCCGAGCCTGAAGACATGACGGCGAAGATAAAGACCGCATGACGGCGAAGATAAAGACCGTGAGGGACCCACTCCTCTTTTGAACTGCGTGTAACTATGGTGTCACGCGATCCAAAAAGCTAAGAACACCCCATCGCCCCGACACATCTCCTGCGCATCGTGGCCACGCTTTCGTCGCATTTCCCGCGCCTATCCAGGCCAGTCAGCCACTACACGGCCCCATCTTGGCCAGCCAGCCAGTAGCATCAGGGCATACCGCGACGGCGAACCGGACGGAGGTCAGGCGAATGGCGACGGTTGAGCGCGACATCAAAGACGTTGAACTGACGGAGGAAGGGCTCTGGGTGGACGGTCCGCCGCAGGCGGCGTTCAAGGAGATGCGCGAAAAGTGCCCGATCCACTGGACCGAGAGCTTCGAACTATTTCCCGAGGAGCCGGGGTTCTGGTCGGTGACGACTGCCGAGGACGTGCACACGGTCAGCCGCGACTGGCAGACCTACTCCTCCGAACGCGGCGGGGTGCTGGTCGCCGCCGCGGGCTTTCCGCTGGAGCTCGCGCAGGCGATGTTCATCGGCATGGACCCGCCCAAGCACGACCGCCTGAAGGCGCTGTTCCAGGCGGGCTTCACGCCGAAGCGGATCGCCGCCCACGAGGACGCGATCAGGGCGATCGCCGTGAGGGTGCTCGACAGATTGGAGGGCCCGCCCGCCCGCGAGACGTGCGATCTGGTCAGCGACGTCGCCCAGCCGGTGGTCGCGCGGGTGATCGGGAGCTTCATGGGGATCGACGAGGCCGACGACGCGGTCTGGGCGAAACTGATGAACTCGACGCTCGGCGCCGCCGACCCCGATCTCAACCCGAACGGCTTCGAGGGGGCCGTCGAGAAAGACGTGCCGGAGATCTTCGAGCGTTGCCGCAAGCTGATCGCCGCTCGCCTCCAGCACCCGACCGACGACCTGACGAGCGTGCTCGTGCACGCCGAGATCGACGGGGAGAAGCTCGAGGAACACGAGATCGTGATGGGCTTCTTCCTGCTGATGGCCGCCGGCAACGACTCGACGAAGGCGACCTACTGCAGCGGCATGCGGGCCTTGATGGAAGATCCCGAGCAGATGCAACTGCTGCTCGACGATCCGTCGTTGATCCCGAATGCGGTCGAGGAGTCGCTGCGGATGTTCCCGGCCTTCGCCCACTTCCGCCGTACGGCGACCTGCGACACTGAGTTGCACGGGCAGCAGATCAAGGAGGGCGAGAAGGTCGTGATGTGGTACGCCTCCTCCAATCGCGACGAGTCCCGCCACGTCAACTCAGAACGCTTCGACCTGCGCCGCGAAGAGGAGCACCAGGCGTTCGGCGCCGGCGGGCGGCACTTCTGCCTCGGCACCGCGCTCGCGCGGCTGGAGCTACGGATCCTGTTCGAGGAGACGCTCAAGCGCTATCCGCACATCGAGCTCGCGGGCAAGCCGGCGTTCGTGCAATCGCTGTTCATCAACCAGCTGAAGACGTTGCCCGTGCGGCTTTCGGCGGCGTAGGGCCCCGGCAAGCTCCGCGCCGGCTCGCCGCTGCTCGTCCGGGGCGGGGTCGTCCGGGGCGGGGTCGTCCAGGGCGGGGTCGTCCGGGGGCGGTTGGCACGCTCCGGCCTGAGGGGGCGCGACGGCCCGAGGCATACGACCGCCGTTTCCTAGAGAATGGGCGAATGCATGTAACAGCGAAGGCCGACTACGCCGTCAGGGCCGCGATCGAGCTGGCCTCCGGCAGCCAGGAATCGCCGCGGAAGGTCGATCAGCTGGCGCAGGCCCAGGACATCCCGGTGTCCTTCCTCGAGAACATCCTCACGCAGCTGCGCTCGGCCGGGATCGTGCGCTCGCAGCGTGGCCCCGAGGGCGGCTACTGGCTCGCGCACCCGGCCGACGAGGTCAACCTCGCGCAGATCATCCGCGCGGTCGAGGGTCCGCTGGTCGGCATCCGCGGGCAGCGCCCGGAGGAGATCGAATACCGCGACTCCGCCGAGTCCCTCCAGCAGGTCTGGGTCGCCCTGCGCGCGAACCTGCGCAAAGTGCTCGAGCACGTGACGGTTGCCGACGTCGCCTCGGGAAAGCTGCCGAAGGATGTCCTCGCCCTAACGAAGGAAGAGGAAGCCTGGCACACTCGCTGAGGGGTCGGGTCAGGCGGCGAACACGCGCGGGGGAGGCAGACGCACCGCGAGGATCTGGCCCTCTTTGAGCTCGAGCTGCTCGGCGGTCTCGCGGGTCACCTGGGCCCAGATGTCGCGGCCGTCGGGCAACGTCAGCTCGACGCGGACCTCGAAGCCGAGGTGGACGACGCGGCGGATGAGCGCCTCGATGCCGCTGCCGTTGCCGTCTGACTCCGCGAGGATCTGGATGTCGTGGGGGCGCAGGAACGAGTCGCCGAGTTTGTTGACGGGGCCGATGAACGACATCACGAACTCGTTCCGCGGGCTCTCGTACAGCTCGTGCGGGGTGCCCGCCTGCTCGATCTTGCCTTTGTTCATCACGACGATCTGCTCGGCGACCTCCATCGCCTCCTCCTGGTCGTGCGTCACGAAGATCGTCGTCACGTGGATTTCCTCGTGCAGCCGTCGCAGCCACTCGCGCAGCTCGGCCCTGACCTGGGCATCGAGCGCGCCGAACGGCTCGTCCAGCAACAGCACCTTCGGCTGCACCGCGAGCGCGCGGGCGAGCGCCATCCGCTGGAGCTGGCCGCCGGAGAGCTGCGAGGGGTAGCGGTCGGCGAGGCCGTCGAGGCGGACGAGCCCGAGCAGCTCCTGCACACGCGGGCGGATCTCCGCCTTCGGCCGTTTGCGCACGGACAGACCGAAGGCGACGTTGTCGTGCACGGTCATGTGCTTGAACGGCGCGTAGTGCTGAAAGACGAAGCCGACGCCGCGCTCGCGCGCGGGGGTGTTGGTAACCTCGCGCGCGTCGATCACGACGCGGCCGCCGTCGGGGACCTCGAGACCGGCGATCACGCGCAGCAGCGTCAACTTGCCGCTGCCGCTGGGTCCCAGCAGCGCGGTCAGCGAGCCGTCCTCGACGCGGATGCACACGTCGTCGAGCGCCGTGAAATCGCCGAAGCGCTTGTCAACGTTGAGGGCCTCGATCGCCATCGCTAGACGGCCGTCCCGCGGCGGGTGCGCCGCGTCAGCAGGTTCATCAACACGAGGGTAGCCAGCGCCAGCAGCGCGAGCACGACCGCGGCCGTATAGGCGCCGGTCGCGTTGAAGTTCTCGAACTGGTCCTGCACGTACAGCGGCAGCGTCTGCGTCTGGCCCTCGATCCGCCCGGACACGACGCTGACGGCGCCGAACTCGCCGAGCGCTCTTGCGGTCGTCAAGACGACGCCGTACACGACTCCCCAGCGGATCGCGGGCAGCGTGATCCGCCAGAACGTCTGCCAGCCGTTCGCGCCGAGCGTCAACGCCGCCTGCTCGGCGTCGGTTCCGAGCTCGCGCAGCACCGGCGTGGTCTCGCGTGCGACGAACGGCAGCGACACGATCGCGGTCGCGATCACCATGCCCGGCACCGAGAAGATGATCTGGATGCCGTGTCCGATCAGCCAGTTGCCGAACCAGCCCGTTTTCCCGTACACGAGCACGAGCGCGAGCCCGACGACGACCGGGGAGATCGCGAACGGCAGATCGATCAGCATCCCCAGCAGGACCTTGCCCCTGAAGGAGCCGCGCTCAATGAGCAGCGCCACGCCGACGCCGAAGATCGTGTTCAGGGGCACCGCGATCGCGACGATCTCCAGCGACAGCCAGAACGCGTGCACGGCGTTCGGTTCGTTGATCGCCTTCCACACCGGCTCGAGGCCGTGTTCGAAGGTTCTGTAAAAGATCATCACGACCGGGGCCGCGAGCAGCAGTGCGAGGTAGCCGAGGGCGATCGTCCGCAGCGCCAGCCGTCTCGTCCGGGCAGCGCTGTCGGCAGTTGCGCCGGTGCGCGGGGCGGGATGCCCCGCGGAACCCCGCTCTGGACGGAGCACATGCCCGCCAGGATGCGCGCCCACAGATCCAGAATCAGGCATTCCCAGACCTCGATCTCCCCTCGCATGTCCTAGAGGACATGCTTCGACCTCCATTTCGATACGACCGAGAGACTGCCCAACACAAGCAGCGCCGCGGCCAGCAGCACGACCGACACGGCGGCCGCCGCAGGCAGGTTTTCGTCCTGGATCTGGCCGAAGATGTAGACCGAGCCGACTTCGGTCTTGAACGGCAGGTTGCCCGTGATCAGCACGAGCGAGCCGAACTCGCCGACCGCGCGTGCGAAGCTCAGCGCGATCCCCGAGACGATCGCCGGGGTCAGGGCCGGCAGCACGATCCGGCGCAGCACGGTCACCGGGCCGGCGCCGAGCGAGGCGGCGGCTTCCTCCATCGAGCGGTCGAGCTCGATCAGCACCGGTTGCACCGAGCGCACGACGAACGGCAGCGTCACGAACAGCAATGCCAGCGCGATCGAGGCGCGCGTGAAGGCGACGTCGATCCCGAGTGGGCTGCCGTTGCCGTACAGCGCGAGCAGCACGAGTCCGATCACGATCGTCGGCAGCGCGAACGGCAGGTCGATCAGGGCGTTCACGATCTTCTTGCCTGGAAACTCGTCGCGCACGAGCACCCACGCGATCAATGTTCCGAAGATCGCGTTCGTCAGCACGACGATCGCCGAGACCGCGAGCGTCAGCTTGATCGCCGCGAGCGCCTGCGGATTTGAGACCTCGCGCCAGAAAGCCGCCGTGCCGCCGTGTGCCGACTGCGCCAAGAGCGCCGCGACCGGCAGCAGCACGAGCACCGACAGGTAGACGCCCAAAAGGCCGCGGCCGAGCAGCCCCGCGAGGCTATTTGGCCGTAGAAACGCCAAGTGACTGCTCGATCTTCGTGACGATGCCCGTTTCCGGTTCGAAGAACTGCTTCGTCACCGTCTTCCAGCCACCGAGGCTTTCGATCGTGAACAGGCTCTTCGGCGTCGGGAACTTGTCCGCGCCCGGCACCCCCGAGATCACCGGGCGATAGCCCTTTTCGACCCAGATCTGCTGGCCGGCGGGCGACAGCAGGTAGTTGACGAACCTCTGCGCCTCCGTCGTGTTGCCGGCGCTCAGCACCGCGATCGGGTTCTGGATCAGGATCGTCGCGGGCGGGATCACGTATTCGATCGCCGCGCCCTTCTTCTCGTCCGCGATCGCCTCGTCCTCGTAGTCGATCAAGGCATCGCCGCGGCCGGCGAGGAACGTCTGCAGCGCGTTTCTCGCCGAGCTGTCCTGGCTGACGACGTTCTTGAACAGCTCCTTCAAATATTCCTGCGCCTGCGCCGGCGTCTTGCCTTCCTTCAGCTGCGCGCCGTACGCGGCCATGATGTTCCAGCGCGCGCTCCCCGACGTGAACGGGTTCGGCGTGATCACGCCTACGCCCGGCTTGATCAGGTCGTTCCACCCCGTGATGTGCTTCGGGTTGCCCTTCCTCACGATGATCACCGCGACCGAGCTTGTCACGAAACCGTGCGTCGCGTTCTGGTTCCAGCTCGGCGACACGAGCCCCGCCTTGACGAGCTTTTCGACATCGGGTTCGAGCGAGAAGTTGACAACGTCCGCGTGCAGGCCGTTGACGACCGCGCGGCTCTGTTCGCCGGAGGGGCCATACGACTGACTGAAGCTCACGCCTTTGCCTTCACCGGTCGCCTGGAACGCCGGGATCAGCTTTTCGTAGGCGCCCTGCGGGGTCGAATACGCGACGAGCGCGAGGCTCTTCCCACCCGAGCCGGAGCTCGACGAGGACGAGCCGCAGGCGGCGAGGCCGAGCGCGGCGGCGAGCACGACCAGCAGGGAGGCCACGACGGCGCGGCGGCGAGGGCGGCGGGTAACGGCGGGGGTGGGTGTCGGCATGACCACTTTCTGCATCGAGAACATGGAAGATGAGACCCCTAGACTAACACCAGAAACCCGGTAGAGATTCGCGGAATAGGTGGGAATCGCCAATGGCCGCCACAGGGGCGCATCTGTGGGGTACCCTTCGGAGACCGATTCCGGCGCCTGGTACTCCCGCCGCGCCGCGCCGACGACCGCCCAAAAGGAGATCCACCCAGATGTCAGCCACACCCGTCGCCACACCCGAGGCCAACACCGAGGCAGCCGAGGCCGCCGTGGATGCGATCACCGGCGCCGCCGGCCAGGATGTGACCTTCTCGTTGCAGCTCAGCCAGGATCAGAAGGACATCCGCGATTGGGTGCACGGCTTTGCCGCCGACGTGATGCGCCCCGCCGCGCACGAATGGGACGAGAAGGAGCAGACGCCGTGGCCGATCATCCAGGAGGCCGCGAAGATCGGCCTGTACGGCTTCGAAGGGATCGCCCAGTTCTTCGCCGACCCCACCGGGCTCGGCCTGCCGATCGTCAACGAGGAGCTGTTCTGGGGCGACGCCGGAATCGGCATGTCGATCATGGGCACCTCGCTGGCCGTCGCCGCGATCTTCGGACAGGGCTCGGGCGAGCAGATCGGCGAATGGATCCCGCGCTGCTTCGGCACGGTCAACGATCTCAAGGTCGCGGCCTTCTGCGCCTCGGAGCCGAACGCCGGCTCGGACGTCTCCGGCGTGCGCACCGTCGCGAAGTTCGACGAGTCCGCCGGCGAGTGGGTGCTCAACGGCCAGAAGGCCTGGGCGACGAACGGCGGGATCTCCGACGTCCACGTCGTGATCGCCTCGGTCGATCGTGAGCTCGGCTCCAAAGGCCACGCCGCGTTCGTCGTGCCGATGTCAGAAGCCAAGGGCATCACCCAGGGCACGAAGGTCTCCAAGCACGGTCTGCGCGCCTCGCACACGGCCGATGTGTTTCTCGACGACTGCCGCATCCCGGCCGGGCATGTGCTCGGCGGCAAGGAAAAGCTCGACGAGCGCATCGCCCGCGTGCGCGAGGGCAAGAAAGCGAAGTCCCAGGCCGCGATGCAGACCTTCGAGGCCTCGCGCCCGACCGTCGGCGCGCAGGCTCTCGGGATCGCGCGGGCGGCGTACGAGTACGCGCTCGAGTACGCGAAGGAGCGCGAGCAGTTCGGGCGCAAGATCATCGAGAACCAGTCGATTGCGTTCACGCTCGCCCGCATGAAGCTCGAGATCGACGCCGCCCGCCTGCTCGTCTGGCGCGCCTCCTGGATGGGCCGCAACCAGGTGCCCTTCGAGAACGCCGAGGGCTCGATGTCCAAGCTCAAGGCCGGCGAGGTCGCCGTGTGGGCTACCGAGCGCGCGATCCAGATCCTCGGTGGTAATGGGTATACGCGTGAGTTCCCGGTCGAGCGCTGGCACCGCGACGCGAAGATCTACGACATCTTCGAGGGCACCGCCGAGATCCAGCAGCTCGTGATCTCGCGGGCGATCTCGGGGATGCACATCAAGTAGCGTCGAGCTCCGGTTCTGGGTCGGTCCTGCGGGCCGACGGTTGGAGGTTCGATCCTCTCGGGCGCTCGTTTTCTATGGGCCCCGAGAGGTGGGCCCTGTTGGCGGGCCCTCGTCGGGTTCGTGCTCCCTGCGGCCGGCATGGCGTTGATGGAGGGGGCGGAGCGTGGGGGAGGGCGCGGCCTTGGCCGCATGGATCACGCCCCGCCGAGGGCATGGACGGGGGCTTGCTCGAGGTAGGGGATTGCGTGCGCTTGTACGCTGTATATCGTCATGCGTCGTATACAGATCTATCTTGATGAGGGTCGGTACCACTGGCTCGAGATTTCCGATCCGCTGATTCAGTACCTGCTTGAGGAGCCCGCGACACAGGCGGCAGGAGGAGCGGACGGCTCCAGCGTGCAGACGCTTGATCGGGATATCTACGGCTGAGCGCTACCAGGCCTGATCGGTCCCGCAGTGCGGGCAGGCGACGGTCGTCGTGACCGGGGCCGCGAACAGGTAGCCGCACTGGCAGGTGTAGGAGGCCTCGTCCAGCGGGCCTCCGGCCGAACGCACGCGCTCGACGGCGATGTCGCGGCGCTCGCGGCTAATCGCCGGCTCCGCGGTGGAGTCAGGCCGGACCTTGGCTCTGTGCGCCGCCAGCACCCGGCGCGTGGGTCGAGATCGGCGCGATTGCCGGTCGGCGAGGGGGTGCAGGAGGACGCGCGGGCTCATGGTCTTGTATCAATAGAAACTCGGCCGACGGGTGAATGTTTCGCTCTCGGAGCAAGTTTTCCTGGCCGGATGGCCGGTGTCGAGCCGCCCCGAGCGCGGTGAAAGGGGGAGGTGTGTGGCGATGCCGGCAAATCCCGGCGCCGAGGGGCGCGGGGATCGCTTGCGAGCCCGACCTCACCCACGCGGCGTGCAATCAGGTTTGAGATACTGGAGGAGATGAATCCCGCCCGCAAGCGAACGGTGCGGCTCCTGGTCGCGTTGAGCGCGGCCGTGGTGCTGGCGAGCGCGCTGATCTACACGAGCTTCAGCGCCGCCTCCCCGGCGCTCAGCCCCAGCCAGCTCGTGCACGAGGCCCAGCCGGGCCGCAGCTATGAGCTGACCGGCACGGTGCTCGCGCACTCGGTCTCGCGCGATGGCGACGTGCTCAACTTCAGCGTCGCCGACCGCGCGGGTGGCGCCGCGGGCGCCACGGTGCCGGTCGCCTACACGGGCACCGTGCCCGACCCCTTCAGAGAAGGGCGCGAGGTGATCGTGACCGTCGAGAAGCAGGGCTCCGAGTACGTCGGAGAACGCAATTCGCTGATCACGAAGTGTCCCTCGAAGTACAAGGAAACGCCGGCCTCCGAGAAGCAGACCTCCTGAGTGCGGCGCGCGCCGGTCAAGCCTCCGATCGTCATTAGCGAGCGCCCGCGCTGATGGCGCTGCTCGGCCGCATCTGCCTGCTGCTGGCGCTCTGCGTGTGCGTCTACGGGATCGGCGCCTCGATCTACGGCGTGCGCACGGGCCGCTGGCGGTGGGCTGAATCGGGCCGGCGCTCGGTCTACGCGCTGGCGGGCGTCCTGACCGTCGCGTTCGCGGTGCTGGAGATCGCGTTTCTGCACAACGACTTCGCCTTCAACACGGTCGCCGACACCTCGAGCCGCACGACGCCGACCTTCTACAAGGCCGCCGCGGTGTGGTCCTCGCAGGAAGGCTCGCTGCTGTTGTGGGCGTGGCTGATGTCGCTGTGGTCGAGCCTCGCGCTGTTTCTCACGCGCCGGCGCATCCGCGATGTGGCCGCCTACGCGACCGCGATCATGCTCGGCTTCGGCGGGTTCTTCATCGCGCTGATGGTGTTCTACGCGCAGCCGTTCGCCACCACCAGCCCCGCCCCGAGCGAAGGCGTCGGCCTCGACCCGCTGCTGCGCTTCCCGACGATGATGATCCATCCCCCGATGCTCTACTCGGGCTACACGCTCTGCACGATCCCGCTGGCCTTCGGCATGGGGGCGCTGCTGGCGCGACGGGTCAACGCGGAGTGGATCAGGGTGATCCGCCGTTTCGCCTTCGGCGCCTGGCTCTTTCTCGGCGTCGGGATCCTGCTCGGCGCGCGCTGGTCCTACTCGGAGCTGGGCTGGGGTGGCTACTGGGGGTGGGACGCGGTCGAGAACGCCTCGCTGATGCCGTGGCTGACCGGCACGGCGTTCCTGCACTCGCTGATGATCCAGGAGAAGCGGGGGATGCTGAAGGTGTGGAACGTCTCGCTCGTGCTCGCCACGGGGACGCTCGCGATCATGGGCACGTTCCTCGTGCGCAGCGGGGTTCTCGACTCGATCCACGCCTTCGGCGGGCAGACCCTGGGCGTCCCGTTCGTGGTGCTGATCGCGGTGCTGATCGCCGCCTCGATCTACCTCGTCGTGACGCGCCGGGAGATGCTGCGGACTGAGCACCGCCTCGACTCGCTGCTCTCGCGCGAGTCGGCCTTTCTCGCCAACAACATCGTGCTCGTCGCGCTCTGCTTCGTGATCTTCTGGGGAACCTACTTCCCGCTGATCTCCGAGGCGCTGACCGGCCAGGAATCCTCCGTCGGGCCGCCCTGGTTCGACCGCTACACGGTGCCGCTGGCGCTGATCCTCGTGCTGCTCAGCGGGATCGGGCCGGTGATCGCCTGGCGCCGCGCGACGCTCGCGAACGCCCGGCGCAACTTCCTCGTGCCGCTCTCCGTCGTGCTCGCGACGCTCGGGGTGCTGCTTTTGGTTAAAGGCCCACCCACCCTCACAGGCAAGCCCGGCGCGCTCGCGATGTTCTGCTGCGCCGCGTTCGTCCTCGGCAGCATCGGCCAGGAGTTCTTCCGCGGGATGCGCGCACGCTCGGCGATGGCCGGCGAGGCGCCCCCGACCGCATTGGTGGCGCTCGTGCGGCGCAACCGCCGCCGCTACGGCGGCTACATCGTCCATGTCGGGATCGCGGTCCTGTTCGTCGGGGTCGCCGCCTCCTCCTCGTTCCAGCACGAGTCCGAGCTCGGTCTCTCGCCCGGGCAGTCCTCGCGCGTGGGCGCCTACACGATCAAATACGTGCGCCCGACCGCGAGCGTGACACCCGACTACGACTCCGCGAGCACGCAGGGAGGGCGCGAACTGAGCGCGATCATCCGCGCCGAGCCGGGCGTGACGCTCGGTCCCGACACGGCGCGCACCGGCGCGACGCTCAGCCTCGGCGCGGTGCTCGACGTGAGCAAGAACGGCCGGCACGTGACGACGCTGTATCCGAGCGAGGGCTTCTACGCCTCCGAAGAACCGACGCAGGGCTCGGTCGGGCATCTGATCGGGGGCCAGCCGGTCAGCCACGTGGCGCTGAACGCCGGCGTCACGCGCGACGTCTGGACGGCGATCGCGCCGAACATCGAAACGCCGCAGCTGAAGCGGATCGTCACGATCGGCAACAGGACGCTTCCCTACATCCATCCCGGCGAGGGGATGGTGGCGATCGCGGCGCTGGCCGCCGCCTACGTAAAGAGCCCGCCCCAGGCCCAGTTCCATCTGATCGTCTCGCCGTTGGTGATGTGGATCTGGATCGGCGGCCTGATCGTCGTCGGCGGTGCGCTGATCGCGATCTGGCCGGCGCCGAGCGTTGTCCGTCGCCGTGTCGGCGCGCGCTCGCGTGCTCGGGCCGAGCGCGGCCTGGCGCGCGCCTGAGCCTGCTGGGCTTGTAACGGTGCTGGGCTTGTAACGGGGGATACGCGTGGAATTCCTGATCGCAATCATTGCGCTGGCTCTGCTCCTGGTGGTGGTCCTCGTCGTCAGTGCGCCGTTGCGCGCTGACCGGCGATCGCAGGAGCCCGCGTTGGGATCACCGCAGCAACAGTCCCCCACATCGGGGGAGAGCCGCGCCGAGCTCGAGGCGGCGCGCGAGGCGAAGTACCGCGAGATCCGCGACGCCGAGCTCGACTACCGCACGGGAAAGCTCTCTCGTCAGGACTTCGCGGCCACCGATGGCGCTCTACGCGCGGAGGCCGTGGAGATCCTCGACCGGCTCGACGCGCTCGATGAGGAGGATGAGGAGGAGGAGCTCGAGGGAGGGTGAGGCTTAGCTCGAGGTTGAGGGGTTGAGGGTAAGCCCAATTCCTAGGACGCTTGTACGCCTTGGACGCGTGTACGAACCCCTAGGATGCGTGTACGAACCGCGCCTCTACGCCCAGGGGCGCTTGAGCAGGACGATCGCGTTGAGCAGGAAGAGGACCGCGAAGAAGACCGTCCAGCGGTTGAGATTGCGCTCGACCATCGAGCCCCCGCCGAGCGGTCCCTGGCCGCTGCCGACGCCGAAGGCCCCGGACAGGCCAGAATCCTTGCCGGAGTGCATCAGCACGAGGAAGATCACGATCACCGAGATCGCGACCTGGAGGATGGATAGGATCGTTTCCACGTGCCACAGCTTATCGTCGATGACGAGCAGGAGGATCGTTGATGCCCCCGAAAAGGCAGCGAATGCAGGTTTCCTGGGCGATTTGAGGACGTGATTACGAATCCTTTACGGGTTTTTGATTGCCTGCCGATATGACTCTCAATGGGCGTGCCTCCCAAGCGTGGGCCAGCTGCGCCGATCACGGATATGGGAACGCACAATGACCAAGATCGAACCGGACGGTCGATGACGCGCGCGCGCGGCTGGGTGTCGCGGGCGATGCTGTCCGCGCTCGCGGGAAGCGGGCTGACCGTCGCTGGGCTGGGAGGACCACTAGCCGGTGGGGCGCTGGCGGCCGATGCGCCCGTGGGCTCGGCTGCAGGTGGCGAAGGCGCCACGAGCACCACCCCGGCGAGCACCACCCCCGTGGCGGGCGCCGCCGAAACGACGAGCACACCGACGAGCACTTCGACGACCGGCTCCTCCGCGCCGAGCGCCACGCAGCCTACGAGCACGCAGCCGGCGAGCACCCAACCCGCCGGCATCCAGCCGACCACCTCACAGCCGACCGCAACCACCCCGGCGGCGCCCGTCGTGGAAGTCCCGACGGTGGTGGTGCAACACCGGCAGAAAACGACCCCGAGCAAGAAAGCCAACCCCAACCTGACGACCACAGCCACGCAGGCCCAGCCGACGACCGCCAGTCAGCCGGCTGGCAATGAAGCCAAGGGCCCGACGACGGCCTCAGGTCCCAACGGCGTCGCGCCCTCCCCGCAGCTGATCGCCGCCCAGGCCGGGGCGCTCGCGGCGGAGCTCGCCAGCTCGGCGGCGTCGGCGCAGGCGCTCGGGTTCTACCGGATCCCGCTGTTCCTGCTGCCGATCTACCAGGCGGCCGCGATCCAGTACGGGGTGCCGTGGCAGATCCTCGCCGCGATCAACGAAGTCGAGACCGACTACGGCTCGGACCTCTCGGTCTCGAGCGCCGGCGCGGAGGGCTGGATGCAGTTCGAGCCCTCGACCTGGCTGCAGTACGGCGTGGACGCCCTGGACGCTGGCTACGCCGACCCGTACAACCCGGTCGACGCGATCTTTGCCGCGGCGCGCTACCTGCACGCCGCCGGGGCCTCGAGCAACCTGCGCGGCGCGATCCTCGCCTACAACCACTCCGACGCCTATGCCGAATCGGTGCTGCTGCGCGCGAAGCTGATCTCCAGCTACCCCAGGCCCGTGATCGCGACGCTGACGGGCCTCGTCGACGCGCGTCTGCCCGTGACCGGCAAGCAGGTCGCCTGGGGGCCGCTGCTCCCCTCGCCATCGAGCGCGACCGCGAACGCGAAGGCCATCGCCGGCGCCGCAAAGACCGCACCCCGTGCGGCGGCGGCGACCGCGACGCCGGGCTCGACGGCGGCACCCGCGCCCGCGGCGAGTGGGTCGGAGACGAACGGCTCGACGCCGGGATCGACACCGGCTCCCGCGCCCACCGCGGCTGCCACCATGGCAGACGGGAGCGCCGGCACGGCGACGGCGACGCCGCAGTTCGTGGAACTGCTGAGCGCGGCGAACGCCTCCGTGGTGGCGGTGCAGGACGGCCGCGTGCTCGGTCTCGGACACTCACACCGGCTCGGCAAGTATGTGATCTTGCGCGACATCTACGGCGACGTCTTCACATACGCGGGCCTCGGCAGCATCGCGCCGCGCTACCGCCTGCCGAAGGTGCCCTCCGCGGCGCTGATGGCGGCTGCGAAGCAGCGGGTGGCCGGCGCGGACGGCGCCGGCGGCGCCACTGCCGCGGCGGGCGGGACCGCTGGCGCGAAGGTCGGCTCGGCGGCCGACACGCCCCTGACGTTGCACGTCAAGCGCTCGCACGCCCAGACGGCGAGCTCGCAGGACTCGACCCCGGCGGGCACGGCCGAATCGGTTCCCGCCGCGACCGGCAAGGTGCGGCTGTTCGCCCACCCCGGCAACCCCGACGCGCTCGCCGCCGCCGCGCGCGTCACCACGACGACGCCGGCGAAGGGCTCCGGTAAGGGCCTTCCGTTGCGACGCGGCTCGCTCGTCGCCGAGGGCACGGTGCTCGGCCGCGTGCTCGTGCCGAAGGGGGCGAAAGACGGGCATCTGCGCTTCGCGGTGCAGCCCGCGGGGGACTCCGGGTCGATCGATCCGCGGCCGGTGCTCGCGAACTGGAAGGAGCTCGACGAGGCGCTGCATCCGCAGGGGGCAAAGGCGCAGAGCGCCCTGCTCGGCGCCACCGCGAGCGACGTGTTCCTGCTCTCCAAGAGCCAGCTCGAGCTGGCGGTGCTGTCCGATCCCGGGATCGACCTCGACGCTCGCGCGCGTCACGAGGTATCCGTGGGAGCGGTCAACCGGCGTGTGCTGGCGGTGCTGGCCTTCCTCTCGCGCAGCGGTCTGAAGCCGACCGTGCAAGCGCTGCACCGTGGACCCAAGCCGTCCGCCGCGGACGCTCGCGGAGTCAACACCGAAACCGGCGGTGCGGTCGAGATCTCCGCGATCAACGGCATCCCGATCGCCGGTCACGAGGGCGCCGGCACGATCACCGACAGCACGATCCGCACGCTGCTGACGCTCCAGGGCGAATACGTACCGCACCGGATCGTCAGCCTGATGAAGTACCCAGCGGCCGCGAACACGCTCGCCACGACGGCGCATCCGAACGCGATCCGGATCGACTTCCAGCCCGCCGCCGGGGCGCTCGCGCCGACGCCGCAGGCGGCTTCCAAGGGGTCGAAGGCTCGCGCCGCCGCCGCGGCCAAGGCGGCGCTCTCACCGTCTGGGGCAAACGGCGGCAGCCTGAGCTTGACGCAGTGGAACGAACTGCTCGCCCGCGTCGGCGCGATCCCGGCGCCGAAATTGGCCGCCAAGCCAACCTCCGCGGCGATCCGCGATCCCCAGGCCGCGCCGAACAACCGTGGCCTGGGTTCGAGCAGCGCCACCGGCTCCGGCGAATAGCCCGAGCCCGGAATAACCCCAAGCCGGCGGCATAGCCCAGGCTGGCTGCAGCCTGAGTGTTGCGGCGCGGGGTCGGAGGAGAGGCGTCCGGCGACATGAAGGATTCGGTAGCGCAGCCGCCTGGGCTGGTAGCGCGCGAGGTTGCTGGTGAGCAGCAGTCGCTTCATCCAGGCGGTGAGGTCGTGGGCGATGAGAATGATCTGTAGCCAGATGCGGCCTCGTGAGTCATGATAAATTTCATGATCATGAAGACGGTCAAGATAACGCGCGGGGGGCAGATATCGATCCCCTCAGGGATCCGTCACCGGTGGGGCACCTCGACGTTGGCGCTTGAGGATCTCGGGGATCGGGTTGTGCTCAGGCCCGCCCCCGACGATCCGATCGCCGCGGCCCGTGGCGCTCTGGCCGGAGAGCTGTCGATGAGCAGCGTGCAGTTGCGCAAGGCGGCACGGGAGTCCGAGGCGGTGGCCGAGCGCCGGCGCGCGGCCAAATGAGCGTCTTGCTGGACGCCTTTGCGCTGATCGCACTGCTGGCGGAAGAGCCGGCGGCGGATCAGGTGGAGGCGCTGCTGCGCAGCAACGAGGCGGCGATCACGGCGGTCAACCTGGCCGAGGCGCTCGATGTTCTCCAGCGCGTCCAGGGGATTGCATCCGAGCGCCTCGAGGAAGTGACGACGCCGCTCGTCGGGGAGCGGATGAAGCTGATACCGATCGATGAGCGGATCGCCCGCGACGCTGCCGACGTCCGCGCACGGCGCTACCACCGAACCCGCGCTCCGCTTTCGCTCGCGGACTGCATCCTGCTCGCGGCGACAGGGGAGTCCGACGCGCTCGCCACGGCCGATGGACCCCTGATCCGCGCCGCCGAAGCCGAGAACATCCAGATCAGGAAGCTGCCACGCTGATCCTCAGCGTTGGCGGACTGGCGGTTACGGGACCTCCTGCCCTGTTACGTGACCTCCTCCCCGGGCCGCGCGGTGGCCGCGGCCCGGGAGAGAGCTTCAGTCGGCCGCTACCCAGCCGGCGGCGGGCCGGCTGCGCCGCCGGGGGCTTCGCCGCTGCTGGGGGGTGCCGCTCCGGCGGGCGCCCCGTTGACACCGGGGAGCTCCACCGCCGGCGCCGGGTCCGCGCTGGAAGGCCCCGCGCAGGTCGCTCTGGCACTTTGCCTCGGCCGCTCTGAACTGGGCGCTGCTCGTGTCGATGCCTTTCGTATCGAACACAGGGCCGTTGCCGGAGGTGTTCGGGGCGGGGACATTGACGCCGTTCTGGCGCATGCAGGTCGCGAACTTCGCGAGCGCCGCCTTGAAGGTGGGGTTGTCGAAGCGGGTGCGGGCGAAGTGTCCGCTGCCACCGCCGCACTTCTTCAACGCGGCTTCGTACTTGGCGCGGGTGACGCCGGCCGGCAAGCGAGGACCGCCCGACCCGGCTGGCCCACCCGTCCCGTTGCCGCCGCCGCCGAGAAAGCCGCCGGCTCCCCCGTAGGGACGTCTCTGGCCGGGAGTCCGTTTCGGCAGCGTGATGCCTTCTTTCTGCAGGCACGCGCGCACCGCCGCGAAGCGCCCGGCGCCGGGTCCTCCGGCGACACTTCCCGTCCCCGTGCTGGCGCTCGTCGTCGCCGTGGTCGAGGACGAGCTGCTCGACGAGCTGCCGCAGGCCGCCAACCCCAGCGAGACGAGCAGCAGAACCAAGAGGCTCACTGCCACCGTCGCGGGTTTGCGTCTGTTGACGTGAATGTGATGCATGAAGCTCCTTTGTCGATGATCGGCTGTCAGGTGGGGCGAACGGCTTGGCGCGAGAGCCGATCGGGCAAGATAAGCACGCCGCCATAACTGCTGCCTTAAGCGCGTCGAGCGGCGGGCGTGCGCGCTATCCGCCACCCAGAGTGGCGGGGCGCGCGTTATCCACCCACCCAGAGCGGCCAGGGACATCCGTGTCATCCGCCACCGCCGAACAGTGCGGGTTCGCCGTTCGCGCCGCTGGATCCGCTCGTGCCGCTCGAGCTGCCCCTGGCGCCGCCGCCGCGCCCGCCGCCGCCACCACCACCGCCGAACAGGCTCGCCAAGCCGCTCCCAGACGAGCTAACGCTGAGCGATTCGGCGTTGACCGCTCCATTTGAGCCGGTGGAACCGATGACGGTGACGGTTTCGCCAGGATGGATGTCGTGGACGGTCGATTTCACGGACTTGTTCACGGTCGTCCCGGGTGAGGTGCTCACCTTGACGGTGTTGCCTTCGGAGTCGGTCACGTACAGCGTGCTGCCGTCGAGGTATGCCACCGTGCCGACGGTTGGACGGGTGAAGCCGCTGGTCGAGTCAGGCGATCGGCCCGTGGCTGTGGAGCCCGAGCCCGAGCCCGAGCTCGTGTTCGAGGCGCCTTCGCGCAGGGCGCGAAAGCGCGAGGCGAGACCGGCCGCCGCTCCGGAGCCCGAGGTCGCGGATGAGCTCTCCGAGGTCTGGCCCTTCTCGACGAGCACCCCGCCGATGAACCCGCACGCGAGGAGCAGCACGCCGAGCAGCGCGAGCAAGACCGGATTCCCGCCCGTCCCGAGCAGTCGCCGCCGGGGGCGATGGGGCAGTTCCTCGGGCTCCTCGAGCCATTCGTCCCGCTCCTCCGCGGTCTCCTGAGCGGGGGCGTCGCCGATCGTGGGCTTCGCGGGGGGCATGGTGGGCTTCGCGGGGGGCATCGCGGGCTTCGTGGTTGGCATGGCGGGCTCCGTGGTTGGCATGGCGGGTCCCGCGGGTGGCATGGCGGGCTCTACGGGAGATGCGGCGGGGTCTTCGGGGGGCATCGCGGGCTCCTGGTGGGGGGAGGACGGCTCACTCAAAGCGCAGCGCTTCGATCGGTCGCAGGCGGGCGGCGCGAGCCGCGGGATAGGTGCCGAAGAACAGGCCGGAGGCCACGGCGGCGCCGAAGGCGAGGAAGATCGAGTACGTCGCGATTTCCGGATGCACACCGGCGATTTCGAACTGGCTGCCGAGCACGCCGACGAGCACTCCGCAGATGCCGCCGAACACCGACACGAGCACGGCCTCGGTCAGAAACTGGGTGAGGATGTCCGAACGGCGCGCTCCGATCGCCTTGCGGATGCCGATCTCGCGGGTGCGCTCGGTGACGGAGACGAGCATGATGTTCATCACGCCGATCCCGCCGACCAGCAGCGAGATCGCGGCCACCTCGCCGAGCAGCGTCGTGAACACGCTCGAGGTGGAGCTGGAGGTTTCGAGCAGCGCTCCCTGGTTGAGCACGCTGAAGCCCGGTTCGGCGGTGTTCTTGATCTTGTGGCGTTCCTCGAGGATCTGGGTGACCTCGGCTTCGGCGGCGTCGAGCGAGGATTCGGAGGACGCCTGCACGGTGATCGAGTCGATCGGCCCGACGCCTGTGAGCGAGTCCTGCACGGTGGTGATCGGGGCCATCACGACATCGTCCTCGTTGGTGGCGCCGTTGGTCCCCTTTTTGGCGAGCACGCCGAGGACTTCGTAGTTCGAGCCGTTGACCTTCATGTTCTCGCCCACCGGGCTGACGCCGGCGAACAGTTCCTGCACGACTTCCTGGCCGACCACGGCCACGCGGCGGTGCTTGGCCACATCTTCGGAGGTGAACGAGGCGCCTTCGGCGATCCTGTAGCTGTGGGCGGGCAGATACGAGGGCGTGCTGCCCACGAATGAAGACGGTTCAAAGCTCGAGCTGCCGTAGACAAGCTTCACGTCGGGGGCGTCGACGACGGGGGAGGCGCTCTTGACGTCCGGAGCGAGGCCGGGGTTCTGGAGCGCTTCGGCATCGGCTTTGGTCAGCGAGACGCTCGTCGTGGCGCTGCTCGCCCGGGCGCCGCCACGAAAGCCGCCACCGCTGGCCTGTACGACGAGAACGTTGGTGCCGAGGCTCTGGATGCGCGATTGCACGGCCTTGGAGGAGCCGTTGCCGACGGCGATCAGCACGATCACCGAGGCGACCCCGATCGTCATGCCGAGGATCGTCAGCCCCGAACGGAGCTTGTTGGCGGTGATCCCGCTCCACGCGATGCGCAGTGTCTCGACGCCGATCATGCCGCCAGCCGCTCCTCATCGCGCGCGATCCGGCCATCGCTCAACGTGATCACGCGCTCGGCTTCGCCTGCGATCTCGGGCTCGTGGGTGATCAGCATCACGGTTCGGCCTTCTTCGTTCAGCCGCGCGAAGATCTCCAGGACGTCCGCGGTGGAGCGTGAGTCGAGGTTTCCGGTCGGCTCGTCGGCGAGGATCAGCGACGGGTTGGTGACGATCGCGCGGGCGACCGCGACGCGCTGCTGCTGGCCGCCGGAGAAGCTCGGAGGGCAGGTGGCGCAGCCGGTCGAGCATGTCCATCGAGCCAAGCGCCCGCTCCGCCCGGCGACGGCGTTCGGCGCGGTCGAGACCCGCATAGGCCAGCGGCAGTTCGACGTTGGCGATCGCGCTCGTGCGGGGGACGAGATTGAAGCTCTGAAAGACGAAGCCGAGCTTGCGGTTGCGCAGGTCGGACAGATCATCGTCGTCCAGCCGGCTGACGTCCACGCCGTCGAGCAGATACCGCCCGCTGGAGGGTGTGTCGAGGCAGCCGAGGATATTCATCAGCGTGCTCTTGCCGCTGCCCGAGCTGCCCATGATCGCCACGAAGTCGCCGCGCTCGATCTGGAGCGTCACCCCCCGCAACGCGTGCACGGCGATCTCGCCCATCCTGAACGTCTTACTGACGTCCCGCAGGTCGATGACGGGCGCCGAGCTCACCGGGCCTGGTCTCATCCGCCGCCTCTGAAGAAGGCCCCGCCGCCTCCACCGGCAAAGCCCCCACCACCGGCGCCGATCGCGCCGCCGAGACCGCCGGTCCCCGCACGGGCACCGAGTCTGGAGGTGAGGCTGGCGCCCGAGCTCGAGGTTCTCGCCGCGGGCAGGACGACGGTTTCGCCGGCCTGCAGGCCGGCGAGGACGATCGTGGAGGTGTTCCCGGCCAGGCCGGTGGTGACGCGGCGGCGTTCCTGCTTGCCGTTGTGCTCGACGGCCACCGAGTCGGCGGTGATCGCGCTGGTCGGGACGTTCACGCCTTCGGCCTGCTTGACGACGACTTCTGCGGTCGCGCTCATCCCAATTCTCAGCCCCGCTTCCATCTGATCGAGCTGGAAGGTGACGTCGTAGCTGACCGCGCCGCTACTGCTGGAGGAGAGCAGCGCGACTTCGCTGACGTGCGCCGCCAGTTTGGCTCCGCCGAGGGCTTCGACGGTGACCGTCGCCGGCTGGCCGGCCTTGACGTTGCTGATTTCAGATTCGCTCAGCGGTACGACCAGCTGCATCGAGGAGAGGTCGCTGAGGACCGCGAACGCCGAGCTGGAAGAGCCCGAGGAGCTGGAGGAGGAAGCGGAGGACGATGATTTGGAGGCGGCGCTCGAGGAGCCGCCCGCGCCGCCCAGCGCGGAGGCGCCGCCCGACGCGCCGGCGCCTGCGCCCGACCCCGAGCCGCTTGTGGAGGACCCGGCCGATGCTTTGGTCGTTCCCGTGCCAGAGACGGTTTCCCCGACCTGTCCGGTCAGCGAGACGATCGTGCCGTCCTCGGGGGCGTAGAGCTTGGTGTTCTCGACGGCCTGTTCGTCGCTCTGCACGGTCAGCCGGTCGCTGCTGACGTTCGCACGGGCCGACGCGATGTTGGCTTCGCGCGTGGCGGCGCTCTCTTTCGGCTTGGTTTCCTTAGGCGAGCTGGTCTGGGTTTCCCTGGATGAGCCGGAGGATGAACCGCCGGTAGAGGTTTCCCCGTTGTTTTCTTCCTCCTGGGCGAGGTTGGCGATCGCCGACTGGAGGCTGGCCCGCGCCTGTTCGAGCGTCACTTCGGCGCTCTGCGGGTCGAGCGTCGCCAGCAACTGCCCCTCGGCGACCTGCTGGCCCTGTTTGATGTAGATGTTCGTGACCGTACCGCTCGTCTTGAAACCGAGGTTCAGCTGGTTGGCGGCCGCGAGGTTGCCGCTGCCCGAGACCGTCGAACTGGACGACGCCGTCAACTGCCTTGGCGGTGCGGGTGACGGTCGCCTGGTTGCCCGCCGCGGGGCCGACGACGAGGACGGCGGCGAGGATCGCACCGGCGCAGAGAGCTCCCAGTACGTAGACGAGCCAGGATGCGCTGGTGCGTTCGGTCATGTGTGTTCGCCGATCATCCACCGAGCTCGTAAGAGCGATTGAAGAAACCCTGCAAGAGGGCCTAAATTCGCCCGATTTCCTCTGAATCCTGTGCTCGTATATTGCGATACCGACAATCCTCTGCTCGTACGTCCCGATACCACCGAATCCGGATCCACGCGGATCTGGCCGGGTGGACCGTCTGCGATGATCCGCCGCGATGGCGAGCTATGGCGGAATCGACCTCGGGGGCACGAAGATCCAGACGGCGGTGCTCGACGCGGATCACAGCGTGCTCGGCTCCGCGCGCCGGCCCACCCCGACGAGCGGGGGGCCGGAGGACGTGGCGCTCGAGATCGAGACGGCGATGCGCGACGCCGCCAAGGCGGCCGAGCTTGCGACCGAGGACCTCGCCGGCATCGGCATCGGCTCGCCTGGCGTGATCGAGGGGGGCAACGTCACCAGCGCGCGCAACCTGCCCGGCTGGGAAGGCAGCTTTCCCCTGGCGAAGACGCTCGAAGAAGCACTCGGCTGCAAGGTGAAGATCGGCAACGATGTGCAGGTCGCCACCGATGCTGAGTTCAAGCTCGGCGCCGGCCGTCTCTACAACTCGCTGTTGGGGGTCTTCTGGGGCACTGGGGTCGGAGGCGGGCTGATCCTCGACGGCAGGCCCTGGACCGGACGGGGCGGGGCCGGGGAGATCGGTCACGTGGTCGTGGAGATCGACGGGGCGCGCTGCACCTGTGGGCGGATCGGCTGCATGGAGGCCTATGCGGGCCGCAAGGCGATGGAAGAGCACGTCTCAAAGCAGGTCGAGAAAGGTCGCAAGACCGACCTGTTCAAGCTGATGAAGGAACGCGATCGCACGCGCCTGACGAGCGGCATCTGGGCGCGTGCGCTCGAGCACGGCGACAAGCTCGCGATCCACACCCTCGACCGCGCCGTGCGGGCGCTCGGCGCCGGCATCGCCTCGGTCGTGAACGTGCTCGACGTCGAGGGCGTGATCGTCGGCGGGGGGCTCGGCGTAAGGCTCGGCCACCCATACGCCGAGCGGATCGCGGAGGCGATGCAGCCGCACCTGTTCAACGATGCCCAACCCCCGCACGTGCACATCGCGGCGCTCGGCGATCTCGGCGGTGCGATCGGCGCCTCGCTGCTGCTGCACCGGGAGTCGGAGTCGTGATCCCGCGCGGTGAGTGGGCGGGCGCGACGCTGCGCTTGGAATTGTGACCCTGCGCCGTGAAGGGCGCGGGCGCGACGCTGCGCTCGGGAGTGGTGACCCTGCGCGGGGAGAGGCCCGACACGATCCTCCGCCGGGAGGCGTAACGTTATGAGCGCTTTGCCAACGCAGCCGACGGTGCACCTATCGACGATCCTGCGCAGCCCGCTGCTCGACCGAGCCGGGGAGCGGCTGGGTCGCGTCGAGGACCTGATCGTGCGGCTGGCCGACGGCGGCTACCCGCCGGTCACCGGCCTGAAGGCGCGGATCGGAGGGCGCGATCTGTTCGTGCCGACCGACCGGATCGCGACGCTCGAGCCCGGGGCGGTGCGGTTGTCGGGGGAGAAGCTCAGCCTCGGCCGCTTCGAGCGCCGTGCCGGCGAGGTGCTGCTCGGACAGGACGTGCTCGGGCGCAAGCTCGTCAACGTCGAGGCCGATCCGCCGAGCCTCGTCACCGCGCACGAGATCGAGCTCGCATGCATCGACGGCTGGTGGCGGGTGGTCGGCGTCAACCCCAACACGCGCGCGCAGTTGCGACGGTTACTGCCGCGAGCGCTGAAGGGTAAGGTCGCCGATCGGCCGTTTCTCGACTGGACCGACCTGGAGCCGTTCGTCGGGCACGTCCCGACCGCGCGCTTGCGCTTCTCCCACCGCAAGCTCGCCAACCTGCATCCGGCGGAGATCGCCGATCTGGTCGAGGCGGCCTCTCACGACGAGGGCGAGGAGCTGATCGAGGCCGTCGGACAGGACCGCGAGCTCGAGGCCGACGTCTTCGAGGAGCTCGACGAGCATCACCAGCTGGAGTTCATCCGGGAGCGCCCCGACGCGCAGGTGGCGGCGGTGATCGCACGGATGGCCGCCGATGACGCCGCCGATCTGATCGTCGAGATCGAGCAGGAGCGCCGCGCACGGATCCTCGCGCTGCTGCCACCGGCGCAGCGGCTGCAGATCGAAGGGCTGCTCGGCTACAACCCCTCGACCGCCGGCGGCCTGATGAGCCCGGAGTTCATCAGCCTCGCTGAGGGTGAGACCGCGGCCGCGGCGCTGGAGCGGGTGCGCGCGAGCGCGATCGCGCCGGAAACGCTGACAACGATCCTGTTGAGCGACGCCGAGGGCAAGCTGTCCGGCTCGCTGGCCGTGGTCACGGTGCTGCGCGCCGGCGCGCAGAGCACGCTCGCGAGCCTCGCCGAGCACGAGCCGGTGTCGGTGCGAACCGACGCCGACCTGCCCGAGGTCGCACGCACGATGACCGACTACAACCTCGTGATGCTCGCGGTCGTCAACGAGCAGGAGCACGTCGTCGGCGTCGTTACCGTCAACGATGTGCTGGAGCTGACGCTGCCGAGCGGGTGGCGGCGGCGCTTCGGGCTCGTGCGCGACTAGGGCCACAGCGTCACTAGAGTCCGGGCCAATGTCTGAGCGCCCGGATACAGACCAGGAGATGACGCTGAGCGCGCCGCCGCCGCGGCGGCCCGAGGGCGTGCCTCCGGTCCTCGACGAGGCCCACATCGGCGACATCCGCGGGGCGCTGGGGACGATCAGGATGCACGACTCCGGCGAGCGTCACGGGTGGCGCTCGCGGGCGATGGCGTTGCTCGCGATCATGGGACCGGGCCTGATCGTGATGGTCGGCGACAACGACGCGGGCGGTGTCTCGACCTATGCGCAGGCCGGCCAGAACTACGGCACGAGCCTCTTGTGGGTGCTGCTGCTGCTGATACCCGTGCTGGTCGTCAACCAGGAGATGGTGATTCGCCTGGGCGCCGTCACGGGAGTGGGACACGCGCGCCTGATCAACGAGCGCTTCGGGCGCTTCTGGGGCTGGTTCTCGGTCGGCGACCTGTTCATCCTCAACTTCCTGACGATCGTGACGGAGTTCATCGGCGTGAGCCTCGCGCTCGGCTACTTCGGCGTGAGCAAGTACGTGGCGGTGCCACTCGCTGCGGCGGCGCTGATCGCGATCACCTCGACCGGCAGCTTTCGCAGCTGGGAGCGCTTCATGTACGTGTTCGTCGTCGCCAACTTCCTCGTGATCCCGCTGCTCGTGCTCGCGCATCCCCACGTCGTCGAAGTCGCCCGGCACGTGGTCACCCCGGACATCGAGGGCGGCGCGAGCTCGACGGCCATGCTGCTGATCATCGCGATCGTCGGCACGACCGTCGCACCGTGGCAGCTGTTCTTTCAGCAGTCGAACATCATCGACAAGCGGATCACGCCGCGCTGGATCAACTACGAGCGCGCGGACACGGTGATCGGGGCGTTCGTCGTCGTGATCGGCGCGGGCGCGCTGATCTGCGTGACCGCGTTCGCCTTCGGCGGCACACCGGACTTCGGCCACTTTCTCAATGCCGGCACGGTCGCCACGCAGCTGGGCCAGCAGCTGGGATCGGCCGCGGGCACGATCTTCGCGATCGTGCTGCTGAACGCCTCGCTGATCGGCGCGGCGGCGGTGACGCTCGCGACCTCCTACGCGTTCGGCGACGTGTTCGGCGCGAGCCACTCGCTCAACCGCGGGCCGCTCGACGCGAAGCTCTTCTACGCGAGCTTCACGCTGATGGTGATGGCCGCCGCCGGCATCGTGCTGATCCCCGGCGCGCCGCTCGGCCTGATCACGACCTCGGTGCAGGCGCTGGCCGGGGTGCTGCTGCCGAGCGCGACCGTGTTCCTGCTGCTGCTCTGCAACGACCGCGAGGTGCTCGGCCCGTGGGTGAACGCCCC
This sequence comes from uncultured Solirubrobacterales bacterium, assembly GCA_963774785.1. GTDB lineage: Bacteria > Actinomycetota > Thermoleophilia > Solirubrobacterales > Solirubrobacteraceae > Palsa-744. The sequence goes on from CAVZGH010000001.1 coordinate 1,401,737, forward strand.
CTGGCTGAACGCGGTCGCGGCGCTGATCGTGGGCGCGCTCGTGGAGCTCTCGCTGATCCTGATGGCAAGCACGATGTTCCCTGCGATCAACGTCACCCACCTGTTCGTCGAGTTGACGATAGTGCTCGGTCTGACCCTCGTCGCGGCTGGGGTCTACGCGCTGTGCTCAAGCCGTCGCGCGCCCGCTCGCGAGGGGATCGACGCGGTCGCGGAGATCTCGAAGGACAAGCGCCACACGTGGACGATGCCACCGCTCGCGCTGCTCGAGCGCCCCGTGTGGTCGCCGGGGCGCAAGGCCGGGATGCTGCTGCTGCGCGGCTATCTCGTCGTGGCGGTCCTGCTGCTGGTTGTGAAGACCGTGCAGCTCGGGCATTAGCACCCCAACAGCCAAGTAGGTCCTGTCTTTGTTTGTCTCTACCGATCAGCCCGCGCACCCCTCCGGCTGGGGGATTTGATCTCGGACCGGTCGAGACAAAGCCAGGGTTCTGCGCTAATCGCCAGCCAAACTGGTGGGCAGCGGCCGCCCGTGCGGCGGTGGATCGTCGAGCATCAGACGAGGAATCGTCACGGGTTCGAGGCCTTTCTTACGCAGTCCACGGACGATCGCCGGCAGCGCCGCAATCGTCTCCGAGCGGTCGCCACCGGCGTCGTGCATCAGGATGATCGCGCCCGGATGCGCGCCCGCGAGTGCGCTGTTCACGATCGCGGAGACGCCCGGCAGCGTGTAGTCGCTCGTGTCGGTCGACCACAGCACCATCAGCAGGTGCAGCTGATGGAGAATGTGGAAGGTGGTCGCGTTGAAGGAGCCGTAGGGGGGACGGAACAGACGCGGTCGCGGGCCGCCGAGCAGTTCGATGCGGGCGATCTGTTCGACGAGCTCTTCGCGCTGGTCGTGCGCGGAGAGCGAGGCCATCATCGGGTGTGTCTCGGTGTGGTCGCCGACGACGTCGCCGGAGCGCAGCTCGAGCTTCGTGCCTTCTGAGAAGTAGCGCTCCTCCTCGCCGATCGCAAAGAACGTCGCGTGCACGTGCAGGCTGTTGAGCACGCCGACGAGCTGCTGGGTGTAGGGGCCGGGGCCGTCGTCGAAGGTGAGCGCGAGCTCGTGGCCCTTGCCGGCGCCGCTGGTCACCGCCGGGGTGTAGGAGAGCACGTTGTCGATCGCGCTTTCTTCGGCTTCGTGGGTCTGCGCTTCGCGCTGCGCGGGCGTCAGGTGTGCGGTGCTCACCGGGCGCGAGGCGGGATCGGAGGCGGCGGCGTCGTGGCCGCTGCTGCTGCTGCTGCCGCCGCCGCTACCGTCGCGGCGGCCACCACCACCCGAGCTGACCGCCGTGATCAGCAGCGCGAGGAGCGCCAGCAGCGCGACGCCGGCGATCGCGCGACGGCGGCGAAACCGACTGTGGTCGTGCGGTCGCTGAGGGTCCTCGATCGTCATAGAAGTATCCGGTAAGGGCCGCGCAGCTTATCTCGCCCGCGGGTGGGGATCTATGTTGACCGGAGGCGAGGATCTATGTTGACGGAGTGCTCCCCTTCTGGATCTCGATTGGGCTGCTCTCGCTCGTCCAGGGCGCGTCGGTCGCGCTGCCGGGCGCGGGTGGGTTGGGCGTGCTGCGAGGGCTGCGCGGGCGCCGCTGGGCGCTGATCCCGCCCCTCTCGATCGTCGGCTTCGTGTTCGTCGCGCGCGCGGCCGAACAGGCGAGCGCGCAGGGCCTGACGTATCTCGCGCTGGTCGCGGTGCCGCTGCTGGCGGCGCTCGCGCTCGGCTGGCTGGCCTGGAACGCGCACCCGCCGCGCCCCGCGCGGGCGCTGCTGGTGCTGCCACTGTTCGCCCTCGCCTGGGCCGACCGCACCGGCCTGGCGGGGCAGGCCGCCGCGCTCGCGCTGTCGATGCTCAGCTGTGTCGCGCTCGGTGTGCTGCTCGCGACGGTCACACCGCCGCGCTGGCTGGCCGCGGGGATCGTCGCGATGGCGGTCGCGGACACTACGCTCGTCGTCTCCGACCTGCTCCAGCGCCCGAACGACGCGCTCAACGCCGCGCGGCCAGCGGCCGGCCTGCCGCAGCTGCAGAGCGCCACCTTTGGCACCGCGGTGATGGGCTATGGCGACCTGTTCGTCGCGGCGCTGCTCGGCGCGCTGCTCGCGGTGGCCGCCGGGCGGCGCTGGCAGCTGCGCGGCGCCGCGCTCGCGGCGCTGCTGGCGGGTGTCTTCGACCTGCTGTTCTTCTTCCTCGACGAGCTGCCGGCGACCGTGCCGATCGCGCTCGCGCTCGTCGGCGTCGCGCTCATGCGCCGGGCGAGTCGAGCGAGCCGGACGAGGCGACAGCGGGCGGGCGGGGAGGAGCAGCTCCGTGCGCGCGGAGCCCTACCGAGCCCCTGAGGCGGCCCGGGGCGTAACCGTGGGCGCGGCCGGCGTGTGCTTGGCAGGGTCGTCGGTCGCCTGCGCCTCGTGGCTCAGCCGCCGCGCCGCGATCGGTGTGGCTGCTGCCACCGGGGGGGCGGTCTCGGCGAGCGCCGGAATGGGAGCTCGGTCGGACGCCGTCTCCAGTCGCGCGGTGACCGGGCGCGGGCTGGGCTCGATCGCGGCCGGCGCGGCGATCTCCCGCTCGGGGGAGATGCCCGCCGCTTCGATCCCGCGCAGCTGCGGGATCACCCGGTGGTCGAACGAGCCGACGGTGTCGTTGTAGGCGTTCACGGCCGAGCCGAGCTGGCGGCCGACCTTCGCGAGGTGCTCGGCGAACTTGCCCATCCGGCGGTGCAGCTCGCGTGCGGAGCCCGCGATCTCGCGCGCCGACTCGGCGATCTGCTCCTGGCCCCAGCCGTAGTGCACGGCCCGCAGCAGCCCGATCAGCGTCGTCGGCGTGGCCATCAGCACCCGCTGGGCGACGCCGTACTCGATCAGCGCCGGGTCGGCCGCGAGCGCGGCTTGGTAGATGCCGTCGGAGGGCACAAACATCACGACCAGTTCCGGGGTGGAGTCGAACTGCTCCTGGTAGCCCTTCGAGGCGAGCTTTGTGATGTGTTCGCGCGTCTGGCGGGCGTGGCGGGCCTGCTGCTCGGCGGCGTTCTCCGCGGAGGACTCGAGCGCGGCCAGGTAGGCGTCGAGCGGCACCTTCGAGTCGACCACGATCAGCTTCCCGCCCGGCAGCCGCACGAGCATGTCCGGTCGCAGCCGGCCGTCCTCGGTGTGGACCGTCGCCTGCTCGATGAAGTCGCAGTGGGCGACCATGCCCGCCAGCTCGACCACGCGGCGCAGCTGGATCTCACCCCACGAGCCGCGCGTCTCCGGGCGCTTCAGCGCGGAGACGAGCTCGCCGGTCTCGCGGCGCAGCGTGTCCGTGCCCTGGGTCAGCGCGCGCACCATCTCCGACAGCTTGACCTGGCCGTCACGGCGCTCGCGCTCCAGCCGGGAGAGCTCGCTCTCGACCTTCGTCAGCTTCTCGTGCACCGGTCCGACCATCCGCTTGAGCTCCTCCGAGCGCAGCGCCATCTCTCCGGCGGCGCGCTCCTCCTCGACGCGCCGCGCCTCGGTCAGACGCTGCGCGAGCGAGTCGCCGGTCTGGGTGAGCACGTCGGCCGAGACCGACTTCAGTTCGTCGCGCAGGCGCTCGCGGTTGGGCCTGATCGCAAGCGCCGCGCCGGCGGCGCCGAGGATCAGGCCGAGCAGGATTCCGAGGAGCAGCAGCAACACGATCTCATCGCCTTTCGTGGCAGTTCTCTGGTTGGACGAGCACGGCCAGCAAAAATGACACGAGGCTCGGACGGGAACGGGGCGGTGTGCGAGGAAGAGGCGGCGGAACTTGACGCTCGGACAAAAACCCGGTTTGACATAAAACCATTTGGGTAGTAGCTTCGTGCGAGGCCCGTCTCGCTTTGGCCGGGCCAGATGTGATCGATGCCGCCGGGTCAGGCGCGCAGGAGGAGGAGACGATGATCGCTTCACCACGGAGGGTTCTTCACGCGTTCACGCCGATTCTTGCGCTGGTCGCGCTGGCGGCGTTCGCGTTCGCGTTCGCGCCGCCGGTCGCCGGCGCCAGCAAGGGGCACCGCCACGGGACGCGCGCGGCCCATCATGGTCACCGCGCCGGCGGACGCTCCAACGGCGGGCACAGCGCCGGCTCGAGCTCAGGCGGCGGCTATGGCGGATCGGGCTCAGGCGGCGGGCACAGCGCCGGCTCGGGCTCGGGCGGCGGCTATGGCGGATCGGGATCGGGCTCCGGCTCTGGCTACGGCGGCGGCGGTCCGGGCTCCGGGGGGCCGAACCCCGGCAACAACCGCACCGTCAGCACCTACCTGGCGCTCGGCGACTCGATCAGTTTCGGCTACTCCGAGCAGGTCTTCAACGAAAACACGCCGAACGAGTCGCCCTCGTACTTCGAAGAAGGGTTCACGAACGACTTCGCCCAGGATCTCGCGCGCCCCTGGGAGGCCGGCCGCGGCCTGACGCTCGTCAACGACGCCTGCCCGGGAGAGACCTCGAACGGGCTGATCGGCGAAAACCCCGCGCTCGGCGGGAAGGTCTCGACCGAACCGGCCGGCCACGACCCACAGGGCCTCGGCGACTGGCACCCGTGCGCGTACAACAACGTCGACGGCCTGCCGCTGCACAACTCGCTGAGCGTCTCCGGCCAGTCGATCTCCCAGCTCGAAGACGCGCTCTCCATCCTCAAAGAAGGCCACCCCGCGCACCCGGTGAAGGCGATCACGCTGAACATCGGCTCCAACGACGAGCTCGCCGCGATCAAGCAGTGCGAAGACGAAGTCACCGAAGAATTCACCAGCACCGGCAAAAGCAAATACGGCGCCTCGCCGGCAGCCGCTGGGGTGGCCTGCATCGCCGTGACCTCGGAAAAAGTCACCGCCCCGCACATCGTCGCGAACATCGCCGACATCCTCGGCGTGCTCGACTCGACCGCGCCGGGAGGCGGGCACTACACCGGACCGATCGTGCTGCTCGGCTTCTACAACCCGGACGCGCTCGTGCTGCCCGGCAGCGACGCGCTGCAGCAGGGCCTGAACGCGGCGGTCGAAGCGGACATCCTGTCGCACTTCGCGAACGTCACGTTCGCGAACCCGTTCCCGGTGTTCAACCGCGGCAGGACGCCCTCCCAGGAGCAGCAGTCGATCTGCACGTTCACGGAAATGTGCAACCCGCTCGACCCCGGCGGCAGCGCCGACGATGGCGACATCCACCCCTCGCCGCTCGGCTACGAAACGCTCGGCCGGCTCGTCAACCAGGCGTACCTGGCCAACCCGGCGCGCTGATCGCGGCAGGCAGGCAACACGAACAGGACACAACTGACCCGGTAAAGAGCTCACGCCCGCTGTTTTGCCACCACGCATCGCTGGCGTGGCCGCCGGGAGGCGGCCCCTTTCAAGAAAAGGTCTTTCGACCCTCCTCTACGCTGCCTCTGGCGGGGTTAACGCCTGATACCGCCCCGCGGCCTCTTCGAGCGCGACGAGCATCGCCGGGGTCGCCGGCTGCAGGCGCGCGCCGACCGGCGTCGCCGCGACCACCTGACGCGCCGGCGGGCGGGGGGAGAGCGCGCGGATCGCGATGTCCTCGCGCATGACCGGGTTCAGCGCCAGCTCGGGGATCAGCGCGACGCCGACCCCCGCCGCGACTAGGCCCTGGACGGTCTGGTAGTCGTCGCTTTCGAACGCCACGTTCGGCTCGAACCCGGCCGCGTGGCAGCTGCGTACGACCTCGCGCGCGCAGGCGCTCGCGCTCGCGGTCTGCACCCAGGCTTCCTCGCGCAGGTCCTCCAGGCGCAGCCGGCGTCTCTGTGCCAGCGCGTGCTCGCGGGGGAGCGCGAGATAGAGCGGGTCCTCGCGCAGCTCCACGCGCGTGAGCTCGTCCGCGGCCGGCGGCGCGCCGAACTCGAACAGCAGCGCGAGGTCGATCTCACCGGCGCGCAGCCGCGGCGCGATCTGCTCCGGCTCGCCCTCGGCGAGCGTCAGCTCGACCTCGGGATGGCGCGCGCGGAAGCTCGCGATCGCCAGCGGCATCAGTGTCGCCCCCGCGGTCGGGAACGAGGCCATTCGCAGCCGGCCCCCGCGCAGGCCGGCGATCGCGCCGAGCGCCGCCTCGGCGGAGTCGAGTCGCGCGAGGATCCCCTCGGCGTGACCCACGAGCGTCTGCCCCGCCGCGGTCAGGCTGACCCCGCGCGGGTGGCGCTGCAGGAGCGCCATCCCGGCTTCGGCCTCGAGCGCGGCGATCTGCTGGGAGACCGCCGACTGCGTGTAGTCGAGCGCGTCCGCCGCGGCCGACAGCGAGCCGCGCCGGGCGACCTCGTCGAGGATCTTCAGCCTGGGGACATTCAGCATAAGTAGATCTTATAATAACCATTACAAGAATTATTGGAGCTGATGGCAGAGACGTGTCAGGATGGACGAAAGAACTTCGCAAGACGGGTCTTCCAAACATCTTCCAAGCAGAGAAAAGGAGCAACGTCATGACCAGCATCATCGTTTCCTACGACGGCACCGCCAATGAGAACGACGCGATCGCCTACGGCTCGCTGCTCGCCCGCGCAGGCGCCGATGTCCACCTCGGCTACGTGCGCCACAGCGCCGAGCTCGTCGACGACCAGGAGGCGAACGAGCTGCTCGCGCGCGGCACCGCGCTGTTCGTCGGCCAGCTCGCCGGCGCCCACACCGTGACCAACCGCTCCACGCCCGATGGCCTCGCCGGCCTGGCCGCACAGATCGGCGCCGAGGCGATCGTGTTCTGCTCGGACTCCCACACCGCCCGCGGGCACGTCTCGATCGGCAACTCGGCCGAGCGACTGCTCGAAGGCGGTCCGGTCGCGGTCGCGATCGCGCCTGTCGGGTTTGCGGACGCCGGCGCCGGCGGAGTGCAGCGGATCGTCGCGGTCGGCGAGGCCGGTGGCGACGGCAGCGCGCAGGCGACCGCGCAGGCGCTGGCCGGCGCGCTCGGCGCGGAGGTCGTGCCGGTCGCCGACGAGTCGACCGACCTGCTCGTGATCGACTCGCGCAAGGACGCCACGCCCGGCCGCGTCTCGATCAGCTCCTCGGCCTCCCACCTCGTCGAGATCGCCACCTGTCCGGTGCTCGTCACACCCCGCGGCACCTCGCTCACGTTCGGCCGGCCGGTCGCGCTGAGCGCGTAGCCCGAGCCCAGTCAGGCAGGCGGCAGGCGTCAGTCAGCCGGCCGGCAGCCGGGTGAGCCAGCCAGCAGCCGGTCAGCGAACCGTTCGCCCACGACCGATCGGAGATCGACGAGATCTCCGATCGGCCAGCGCGATCAGATACCGCGCGAGCGCCTGTGCAAAGTCGAGCGCGCCCCCGGCGAAGTGGCCGACGGGGCCGGTCCACAGCCACGTCTCCAGGCGCGTCAGTTGGGGTGTGCGGTGCGCGGGAGCTGTCGGCACGGGGCGGCACGGTATCGTGGCCGACGTGCCGAGCACCCTCAAGACGACCGTCACCGAGCTGCCCGAGTCGCGCGTGCGCGTGCAGGTGCAGGTGCTGCCCGAGGAGGTCGAGGGACGCGTCGAGGAGCGCGCGCGCAAGCTGGGGCGCGAGCTGAAACTGCCCGGCTTTCGCAAGGGCAAGGTGCCTGCGCCGCTGGTCTTGCAGCGCCTCGGACGCGAGGCGGTGCTCGAGGAAGCCGTCCGCGACTCGCTCTCGCGCTGGTACTCGGATGCGATCGAGACCGCCGGCATCGTGCCCGTCGGTGATCCGCATGTCGATCTCGGCGACCTGCCGCCACAGGGTCAGGCGCTCGAGTTCTCGATCGAGATCGGCGTGCTGCCCAAGGCCGAGCTCGGCGACTACGACGGCCTGGAGGTCCCGCGCCGCGAGCCGGCCGTGGCCGAGGAGCTGGTGAGCGAGCAGGTCGAGGAGATGCGCGAGCGCCTCGCCCGGCTGGAGACGGTCGAGCGCGAGGCCGCGCAGGGCGATTTCGTCGTCGTCAACTACGTCGGCTATCTGCCGTCCGAGGACGCCGCCTCGGGCGATGGTGCGGATGAAGGTCCCGCCGGCCCGGACACGGGCTCGGATGAAGGTCCCGCCGGCCCGGACGCGGATGCGGATGAAGGTCCCTCCGGCCCGGACACGGGCTCGGATGAAGGTCCCTCCGGCCCGGACGCGGGCTCGGATGAAGGTCCCGCCGGCCCGGACACGGGCTCGGATGAAGGTCCCGCCGGCCGCGGTGGGAGCCAACTCGATCAGGCCGCCGAGCCGTTCGATGGCGGCGAGGGTCGCGACCAGCTGATCGAGCTCGGCGGCGGCAACCTGATCCCCGGCTTCGAGGAGGGCCTGCTCGGCGCCACCGCGGGCGAGACGCGCACGATCGAGCTCACGTTCCCCGCCGACTATGGGGCCGAGCACCTCGCCGGGCGCGACGCCTCGTTCGAGATCGCCGTCAAGGAGGTCAAGCTCAAGCGCCTGCCGGAGCTCGACGAGGACTTCGCGATCGACGCCGGCTTCGACAGCATCGCGGAGCTGCGCGCCGACATCGAAAGTCGCCTGCTCGAGGCCGAGGAGCAGAAGATCGAGGACGAGTTCCGTGGGGCCGCGCTCGACGCCGCCGTCGCGCGGGCGACGGTGCCGGTCACATCGGCGCTGGCGCAGGCGCGCGCGAAGGAGATGTGGGAGCGGATGCTGCACTCGCTCTCCCACAGCGGGATCTCGCGCGAGGCCTACCTGCAGATCACCGGGCGCGAGGAGTCGGCGATCCTCGCCGAGATGCTGCCCGACGCTGAGCAGGCGCTGCGCCGCGAGGCGGTCGTGACGGCGATCGTCGCCGCCGAGGCGATCGCGCCCTCAGACGAGGAGGTGCTCGTCGCGCTGGGCCCGACCGCCGAGCGCGAGGGCATCGAGCCGGAGAAGCTGCTCGAGGACCTGCGCCGCGCGGGGCGCCTGGAGGACGTGCGCGAGGACCTCGCCGCGCGCAAGGCGGTCGAGTGGGTGGCGGAGCGCGCCAAGCCGATCTCGGTCGAGCAGGCCGCGGCTCGCGAGCAGCTGTGGACACCCGCGCGTGAGGCGGCGGAGAAGCCCGGCGAGCCCGCCGCGGAGCCGGCAGGCCTCTGGACACCCGACCGTTGAGTGACGGACGCGGATCGGCTGGTGCCGGATCGTCCGACGCGGGACGCTAGGGTTCTTTGCAGAAGGAATCGAGCAAGGTAAGCGAAACAAAGCGAGGACCATGAGCCCACTTGTCCCAATGGTGGTTGAGCAGACCTCGCGAGGCGAGCGCGCGTTCGACATCTACAGCCGGCTGCTGAACGAGCGGATCATCTTCCTCGGCACGCCCGTCGACGACCAGATCGCCAACCTGATCGTCGCTCAGCTCCTGCACCTGGAGTCAGAGGATCCCGACAAGGACGTCTCGCTCTACATCAACTCGCCCGGGGGATCGGTGTATGCGGGTCTCGCGATCTACGACACGATGCAGTTCATCAAGCCCGACGTGCAGACGATCTGCGTCGGGATCGCGATGTCGATGGGCGCCCTGCTGCTCGCGGGCGGCGCCGCCGGCAAGCGGATGGCGCTGCCGAACGCGAAGATCCTGATCCACCAGGTCTCATCGAGCTTCCAAGGTCAGGCGACCGACATCGAGATCCACGCGAAGGAGATCATCGACGTGCGCCAGCGCTTGGACGAGATCATCGCCAAGCACACGAAAAAGAAGCTCGCGGACGTTAGTAAAGACACCGAGCGCGACTACTTCATGAGCTCGGAGGAGGCGAAGGAGTACGGGATCATCGACCGTGTGATCTCGGAGCATTGATCTAGCTTCAAGAGGCATCTACCGATCATTCGAGATCGGCCGGCATGACGCCACGGCGGGGAGAGAAACAGAATGGCCAGACCGACAGATTCAAACGAGCAGCTCCTATGCAGCTTCTGCGGTAAGTCTCAGCGGCAGGTCAAGAAGCTGATCGCCGGCCCCGGCGTCTACATCTGCGACGAGTGCATCGATCTCTGCAACGAGATCATTGACGAGGAGCTCGCCGCCCCGCCCGCGTTCGATCTCGAACACCTGCCCAAGCCGCGCGAGATCTACGACGTGCTCGACGAGTACGTCGTCGGGCAGGATCCCTCCAAGCGCACGCTCTCGGTCGCGGTCTACAACCACTACAAGCGCGTGCAGATGATGAGCACCGGCGAAACCGAGGAGATCGAGCTGCAGAAGTCGAACATCCTCTTGCTCGGGCCGACCGGCTGCGGCAAGACGCTGCTCGCGCAGACGCTCGCGCGGATCCTCAACGTGCCCTTCGCGATCGCCGATGCGACCGCCCTGACCGAGGCCGGCTACGTCGGCGAGGACGTCGAGAACATCCTCCTGAAGCTGATCCAGGCCGCCGACTACGACGTCAAGAAGGCCGAGACGGGGATCATCTACATCGACGAGGTTAACAAGATCGCGCGCAAGGCCGACAACCCGTCGATCACGCGCGACGTCTCCGGCGAGGGCGTCCAGCAGGCGCTGTTAAAGATTCTCGAGGGCACCCAGGCCTCGGTGCCGCCGCAGGGGGGGCGCAAGCACCCCCACCAGGAGTTCCTCACGATCGACACGACGAACGTGCTGTTCATCTGCGGCGGCGCGTTCGCGAACCTCGACAAGGTGATCGAGCACCGGATCGGCAACAAAGGGGTTGGTTTTGGCGCGGCGATCGAGGCGAAGGCCGAGCGCGACACCGGCGAAGTGTTCGAGCACTGCCTGCCCGAGGACCTGATCGAGTACGGACTGATCCCCGAGTTCATCGGCCGCCTGCCGGTCGTCTCGGCCGTGCACCAGCTCACGCGCGATGACCTGGTCTCGATCCTCACCGAGCCGCGCAACGCGCTCGTCAAGCAGTTCCAGCGCTTCTTCTCCTTCGACGGGATCGAGCTCGTCTTCTCCGAGGACTCTCTGACGGCGGTCGCCGAGAAGGGCCTGGAACGCGAAACCGGGGCGCGCGGGCTGCGCTCGATCATCGAGGAAATCCTGCTCGAGGTCCAGTTCGAGCTGCCCTCGCGGCGCGACGTCAAGAAGTGCGTCGTCACGAAGGAGACCGTCGAGAAGGGGCTCACGCCGACGCTCGTCACCGAAGCCGCGCCCGAGGACGAAGAGGCCGACGAGCAACTGCACGAGGAGTCGGCGTAGCCGCGCCGGGCGTCCTCGACCGCTAGCGAGCGCCCCGACCGCTACCATCGCGCTGTGCGCAAATCGAGCAAGCAGGCCGAGCGGGGGCAGAAGTCCAAGCTGCGGCGCGTCAAAGATCTGCCGTGGGCGCTGCTCTTGCAGATCGGCGTCGTGCTCGGCAAGCGCTGGCGCGCGCTGTCGGAGAAGGATCGCGCGCGCCTGACCGAGCTCACGCGCGAGTCACGCGGCCGATTGAGCAACCTCTCGGCGAAGGAGCGCAAGGAGCTGAAGAAGCTTCTCGGCAAGCTCCACCCGAAGCGCACGGCGCGCGAGTTGGTGCTGTTGACCCGCGCGCGGCGCCGTCGCAAGCGCCGCTGAGCAGCAGATGGCCGACGACCTCGACCAGCTCTCCACGCACGAGCTGCACGACCGCGCGGTGCACCGCGCGGAGAAGCACCTCGACGTCAAATTCCTGTGGTCGTTGCTGGAGATGATCCCCGCCGCCGAGCTGGCCAGCGGCGACGCGGGCGAGGCCGACTACGACATCGAGTCCTCCAAAGGCCTGATCTCCGATGCGGTCCACAGCGGCGACGGCGCGCTCGGGGAGGCGCTGCGGCCCGTGTTCATCGACTACCTGCGCAAGCACGCCGACGCCTGAGTGGCATAGGACCCACTCACCCCACCACGGGCGCGCGCGTCCATCGCATGAAACCTCCACCGAGCATTCCCCCGTCGAAAGCCTGGGGCAGCGAGGAAGCCGAGCGTCATCTGCGTTCGCTCGAGCTGTTCGGGATGCGCTTCGGCCTCGACCGGATGCGGCGCATGATGACCGCGCTCGGCTCGCCCGAGCGGCGCTTCGCCACGATCCACGTCCTCGGCACGAACGGCAAGACCTCGACCACGCGGATGATCGCAGCGATTCTCGAGCGCCACGGGCTGCGCACCGGCGCCTACACCTCGCCGCACCTGATCTCCTATACCGAGCGCGTCCAGATCGGCGAGCGCGACCTCGACGGCGAGGAGCTCGCCGCCGCGATCTCCCGCGCCGCGTGGGCCGCCGAGCACGTCAACCACACGCTCTCAGGCGACGACCACGTGACCCAGTTCGAGCTCTTGACCGCCGCCGCCCTGTGGGCGATGGCCGAGCGCGAGATCCAGGTCGCGGTCGTCGAGGCCGGTCTCGGCGGGCGCTACGACGCGACCAGCGTGATCGACTCGCGCGTGACCGTGCTCACGAACGTCGGGCTCGAGCACACCCGCTGGCTGGGTCCGACCGTGCGGGACATCGCCGAGGAGAAGCTCGCGGTACTGCGGCCCGGCACGACACTCGTGCTGGGCGGCGTTCTCGCGCCGGAGGCGCTGGCGGTTGCCGAGCGGGTGGCGCGAGAGCAGGACGCGCGGATCGTGCACGCCGATCGCTCGCCGGCCGGGTCCCCGCCCTCGGCTTGCTCGTCGGTGGAGCGCTCGCCCGCGAGTGACGCGCGGTTCGAGCTCCGAGCGCTCGACACTGAGGATCTTGCCGGTCTCCCCGCCGAGATCGAGCTCGCCGCGAACGGCCCGTTCCAGCAGCGCAATTTCGCGCTCGCGCGCACGGCCGCGGAGGTCTATCTGCGCGAGCTCGGCATCGCGCCGCGCGAGGACGCGATCCGCGCGGCGGCCGCCGAGACGGTCGTGCAAGGCCGCTTGCAGATCCTCAGCGAGGACCCGCTGACGGTGCTCGACGGCGCGCACAACCCCGACGCGACCCGCGCGCTGGTGCAGGCGCTGCCCGGAATGTTGGATACCCGCGCACCCCGCCCACCCCGGCCGCTCGGGCTCGTGCTCGGCGTGCTCGAGGACAAGGACGCCGCGAGCATGCTCGGTGCGCTGCTCGAGCACTGCGAGCGCGCGTGGTTCACCGCGCCCCCGAGTGCTCGTGCCCTGCCGCCCGCCGCGCTGCAGTCGCTGGCACGCCAACTTGGCTTCGACACAGTGGTTTGTGAGCCCGAACCGGCGCGCGCGCTAGCGCAGGCGCAGCGCTGGGCGCGCGAGCGCGGCGAGGGCGCGGCGGTGCTAGCGACTGGTTCTGTCTACCTCGTCGGTGATCTCCTCGCCCACCTGCGCGGCGCCGCCGGGGGCGGACTCGCGCGGGAGGTCTCGACGGTGCCCGATCTGCACGCAGGCGAGCGCGGAGGCCGCTGAGATGAACGACGACGGACCCTCGGTCCTGACGATGATCGGCTTCGTAGCGCTGATCGTCGCGCTCGTGATCCTCGTGTTCTTCGCGGCTGGCTATGGATTTGGCCGCCTGTTTCTCTAAACTCGGAGGCCCGATGTCCGCGCAACAGACGATCTCTCCGGGCGACGGCCCAGCCCGTCGGCCAAGGACGATGCGGGCACTCGCGGGTGATGCGCGATGACGCTCGCCTATTTCGGGATCGAAAGCACCGGCCTGAACCTGGCGATCGATTTGCTGATCCTGTTCGTCGTCGTCCTCTACTTCGCGCTGATCTACTGGACCTACGCCGACGCGCGCCGGCGCATCTACGACCCGATGCTCGTCGGCTGCGCGACGGCGGCCTCGCTGTTTCCGTTCGTCGGCACCGTCATCTACATGGTCCTGCGCCCGCCCGAGTACCTCGAGGACGTACGCGAGCGCGAGCTGGAGATGCAGGCCGCGGAGGCGCGACTGCACGACCTCGACCATGGGCTCTGCCCGCACTGCGACTACCGGATCGAGCGTGACTTCGTCCGCTGTCCGAGCTGCCTGCGCAAGCTCAAGGAGCGCTGCGTGAGCTGTCAGCGCCCGCTCGACCAGGCGTGGACGATCTGCCCCTACTGCGAGACCGAGGTCCCCGGCGCCGCCGCGCCGCCGCGCCGCGCGCGCCGTCGGCGCGCCACCGCCGAGAGCGAGGCGGTCGCAGTGGGCGAGAGCGAGCGATCGCTGTCCACGGGGACGGCCACGGTGGCGATGGCCGAGGACACAGGCGCGTCCTCGACGTCGCTCGCGGAAGAGGCCGAGGCGATCCGCGCGAGCGCCAGATCCGCCACCCCTCCGGCCGCCGAGCCGGTCGCCAAACCGCGCACGAGCGGACGGGCCAGCCGTCCGCGACCGACCTCCTGACCGTCGCGCCCCGGTCGCTCCTCGCCGCCCCCGCGCCTCGCCTCGCCTTATGAACTGACGCGCTCGCTCTTTCAAACGACCACCACCGACCGGAGGAAAAAAGACCATGGACCGTACGCTGATCCTCGTAAAGCCCGACGCCTTCGCCCGGGGGTTGACCGGCGAGATCCTCGCCAGATTCGAGCGCAAGGGGCTTCAGATCGTCGCCCTGCGCGGACTCACGGTTACCCGCGAGCTGGCCGAGCAGCACTACGCCGAGCACGCCGAGCGCCCCTTCTTCGGCGAGCTCGTCGAGTTCATCACCTCCGGGCCGATCGTCGCGATGGTCCTAGAGGGTGAGAACGCGGTGAAGGCCGCGCGGCAGGTGATCGGCGCGACCGATCCGCTCGAGGCGGCGACCGGCTCGATCCGCGGCGACTTCGCGGTCGAGATGGGCCGGAACATGGTGCACGGCTCGGACTCCCCGGAATCCGCCGCGCGCGAGGCGGCGCTGTTCTTTCCGGAGTTGTTGTAGTAGTAGCGGGAGGGGCAGGCGTAGCGGAAGGAGGCTAGGCGTAGCGGAAGGGGGGAAGGCCCCCTCTCGACCACCCCCCATTTGCGACAAACGCTTGTGTAGGGGGCGCGAACCACTTATCGAGGAGCCAGCTGATTTGACGTCCACCGAACTGTCTCCTCGTCTGATCCTCGCCTCCGGCTCGCCGCAGCGGCGGGCGATCCTCGAGCGGTTGGGGGTCGCGTTCACGGTGTGTCCGACAGATGTCGAGGAGCTCGACCGGGGGGATCCCGCGGAGGTGGCGCTCGAGAACGCGCTGCGCAAGGCGCGCGCGGCCCGACAGGCTGGCGCCGGCGGCGGGACAGATGGCATGGCTGACGCCGGCGTCCAGGCCGGCGGCGGCGTCCAGGCCGGCGGCGGCGCCGCAACAGAGCTGGTGCTGGGCTGCGACACGCTGGTCGCGCTCGACGGCACGATCTATGGCAAGCCGCGCGACGAGCGCGATGCACGCGCGACGCTGCGGGCACTGGGCGGCGCCACGCACGAGGTGTTCAGCGGCCTGGCGCTGTTGGGTGGCGGCGGCGATGTGGCCGGCCGGCGTCCGGCCGTCGATGCGCTCAGCCAATGTCCAGCCGGCGAGCGCACGGCGGTCGTGCGGACGGCGGTCACCTTTCGCGAGCTCGACGAGGCGACGCTCGACTGGTATATAGCGCAAGGCGAGTGGCGCGGGCGCGCGGGCGGCTACGCGATCCAGGGCGTCGGCGCGGCGCTCGTCAGGGAAGTGGAGGGCGACTATGAGAACGTCGTCGGCCTGCCGCTCGCGGCGCTGCTCGAGATCTGCCCCGAGCTTCTTTTCGCCTGCAAATAAGCTGGCAACCCTATCGGCGCTCCGACGGCGTTCGCTACACTGCCCAGCGGGTACGGCCGGATGCGCGCCGCCCACGAGGCGTGGCGCCGGATGGTGTCCGCACCCCGAATCCAAGCGTGTCCAATCTCTAAATATGGGCATCTTCAGCTACTTGACTGGATTCGGCGGCCGCGACATGGCGGTCGATCTCGGCACGGCGAACACGCTCGTGTACGTGCGCGGTCGCGGGATCGTGCTGTCCGAGCCGAGCGTCGTCGCGATCGATTCGCGCACCGGGGAAGTGCACGCGGTCGGGATCGAGGCCAAGCGGATGCTCGGCCGTACGCCCGGCACGATCCAGGCGATCCGCCCGCTGAAGGACGGCGTGATCGCGGACTTCGACGTGACCGAGGAGATGCTCAGGCACTTCATCCAGAAGGTTCACCAGAATCGCTGGGCGCACCCGCGCGTGGTGGTGTGCGTGCCCTCGGGCGTGACCGGCGTGGAGAAGCGCGCGGTCGAGGAGGCCTGTCTGTCCGCGGGCGCCCGCACCGCCTACCTGATCGAGGAGCCGATGGCGGCCGCGATCGGCGCCGGCCTGCCGGTCGGCGAGCCGACCGGGTCGATGGTCGTCGACATCGGCGGCGGCACCTCCGAGGTCGCCGTGATCTCGCTCGGCGGGATCGTCGTTTCGCAGTCGATCCGCGTCGGCGGCGACGAGATGGACGAGGCGATCATCAACTACGCAAAGCGCGAGTACAAGCTGATGATCGGCCAGCAGACCGCGGAGGAGCTGAAGCTCGAGATCGGCTCGGCCTGCCCGATGGAGGAGGAGTTGCAGGCAGAGATCCGCGGGCGCGACATGGTCTCCGGGCTGCCGAAGACCGTCGTGCTGACCAGCGAGGAGATCCGCCAGGCGCTCGAAGAGCCACTGAACCAGATCATCGAAGCCGTCAAGGAGACGCTCGACCGCACCCCGCCGGAGCTCGCCTCGGACATCATGGACCGCGGCATCATGCTCGCCGGCGGCGGCGCGCTGCTGCAGCGTCTGGACGAGCGCCTGCGCGACGAGACGCAGATGCCCGCGCACCTCGCGGAGTCGCCCCTGACCTGCGTCGCGGTCGGCTCGGGGCGCTCGCTGGAGGAGTTCGAGGCGATTCACCGCTCCAATCGCCGCTCGCGCAACAGCAACGGCAACCGGCGCCGGCGTTGAGGCCGGCGCCCTCATCCGGCGGTCGCGAGTTACCCTGTCTGATGAACGCTCCGGAAGGCCCTGATTCGTGTATGACAAGACGGTCCGGCGTCAACGTGCGGTGCTCGCGCTGCTCGTCGTGCTCTCCCTGATACTGCTCACCGCCTACTTCGGCGAGTCCTCCGAAGGGGGGCTGCACTCCGTGCAGCGCGGCTTTCTGACGATCGTCTCGCCGATCCAGGAGGGCGCGAACAAGGCGCTGAAGCCCGTGCGCGACCTGTTCAGCTGGTTCGGCGACACGCTGCACGCCAAAGAACAGCTCGCGGAAGTGCGCAAGCAGAACGACAAACTGCGCAAGGAAGTGATCGCCGAGCGCGCCGATCAGCACGGCTACCACGAACTGCTGGGCCTCTACCACCTCGACCAGCTCAGCCTCGACAGCTACCGCCCAGTCACCGCCACCGTCGTCGGCAAGTCGCCGAACCTGTGGTACTCGACGATCTGGATCGACAAGGGCACCTCCTCGGGGGTGCGCAAAAACGATCCGGTCGTCAATGAAGAAGGACTCGTCGGCAAGGTCGCGCAGGCGGCCCCCGACGGCGCCGTGGTTGACCTGATCACCGACTCAGAAGTCGGCGTCTCCGCGCGAATCAACGGCACGAACGCGACCGGCGTGATCCAGCCGAAGGTCGGCGAACCGAACGATCTCGTGCTCCAGTACCTGCCCGGGGGAACGGTCGTCAACCGCGGTGAAAACGTCGTCACCTCCGGCACGGTCGAAAGCCCCGACGACTCGCTGTACCCGCCCGGGATCCCGATCGGGCAGGTGAGCTCCGAAGGCGAAGAAAGTGGGTTCAAGTCCGTCAACGTGCATCCGCTGGCCGACCTGCACAACCTCAACGTCGTGCAGGTGCTGACATACACGCAGAACAGCAAGGCGGCGCGGCTGGTCAGCCTCCAGTCGGGCTTTCCCAGCATTGGGCAGAACAGCACCGCCAGCGGCACGGCCAGCGGCAGCGGCAGCGGCGAAGGCGAAAGCAATCCCCTGACCTCGGCATCGACGAGCACCGGCGGCGGATGACGCTCTCGGGATCGTTGCTCACGCGGATCGCCGTGCTCGCGATCGTCGTCGTGTTCTTTCAGATCGGCGTCGTCTCGGAGGTGCCGGTGTTCGGCGTCGCGATCGATCTCTCCCCCTTGCTCGTGGCCTTCGTCGGCCTGCTGTGCGGCTCGACGATCGGCGCCGCGACGGGCTTCGCGGTCGGCCTGCTCGTCAACCTCGCGCTCGTGCAGACGCTCGGGCTGACCTCGCTGATCTTCACGCTCGTCGGCTTCTGGTGCGGGCGCCTGCGCGAGCTGCGCGACCCGCAGGCGGCGCTCACGCCGCTGCTGGTCGGGGCCGCCGCCACGGCCGTGTCGCTCGTGGGCTACTCGCTGATGGAGTTCATGCTCGGCGTCGACGCGCCCGTCAGCCTCGAGCTGCTGCGCCAGATCGTCTTCGGGATCCTGCTCGACACGATCGTCGCGGTCCCGATGTGGATCCTCGTGCGGCGCTGCCTGATCGGGGGCCTGCCGCCCGATCCCCGCCGCCGCCGGCGCCGCGCTTACACGACCGGTGGGCTGAGCCCGCTATCGAGGCCCTGACGAGCCGATGAGCGCGATCGAGCCCTTTCGCCCAGGAGGCGAGGTCACGGATGGCGGATCCTCCTCCTCCGGCTCGCGCCGGGGGCGGGGGGGTGGCGCGGGTGGGGTTCCCATATCTCCGCAGATGGCGCTGCGCGTGGCGATCCTCGGCGGGATCGCGCTGGTGTTGTTCGGCGTGATCTTCTTCCGGCTCTGGTACCTGCAGGTGCTGACCGGCGAACAGTACGTCCAGCAGGCCGCCGCGAACAGCTCGCGCGATCTGCCGATCCCCGCGCCCCGGGGCCAGATCCTCGATCGCGAAGGCAAGCCGATCGCCGCCAGCACGGTGACCAACGCCGTGCAGATCGTGCCCTCGGCGCTGCCGCCCGCGGGCCAGCCCCGGCTGACCGTGTACCGGCGCCTGGGCGCGCTGTTGGGGATGAGCGCCGCCCACATCCAGGCGCTCGTGATCAAGGGCCGTACGGCGCTGCCATATGCTCCCGTCACGATCAAGACGGCCGCGGGCCGGGGGGTGCTGACCGAGCTCGCCGAGCGCCAGAGCGAATTCCCCGGCGTCACCCAGCAGCCGATCTCGATCCGCTCCTATCCGTACGGGGAGATGGCGGCCCAGGTGCTCGGCTATGTCGGCCAGGTCAACGAAGAAGAGCTCAAGAAACCGGCTTTCAGGGGCGTACAGCAGGGGACAGTGGTCGGCCAGGAAGGGCTCGAGTACTTCTATGACCGGTATCTGCGCGGGCGCGAGGGCGTGCGGCGCGTGCAGGTCAATTCGGCCGGCTACCCCGAGCCGACACGCCTGCAGACAGAACCTCCCAAGGCCGGCTACAGCCTCGGCACGACGCTCGACCTCGGCCTGCAGCGCGAGGGGGAAAAGGCGCTGCTGGAGGGCATCGAAAACGCCCGCGCCGGCGGCAAACCGGCGATCGCCGGAGCGTTCACAGCGCTCGACCCGCTCAACGGGGAAGTGCTCGCGATCGGCTCCTACCCGAGCTTCGATCCGAACAAGTTCGCCAAGCCGCTGACCGAAGGGGAATACAGGGCGCTGGAGGGCAAGAGCAGCGGCGAAGAAACGCCCTCGCGCCTGGTCAACCGGGCAGTCAACGGCGCCTATCCGACGGGCTCGACGTTCAAGCCGATCACCGCGATGGCGGCGCTGGAAGCGGGCGTGATCGACCCGAGCGAGGCGCTCGGGGGAGGCTCCTGCATCGAAGCGGCCGGCGGCGGCGGTGAGCTGTTCTGCAACTCCGGCCACACCGACTACGGCGCGGTCGGGCTCGTCGAAGCCTTGAAGGTCTCCTCCGACACCTACTTCTTCACCGTCGGCGAGCTCGCCAACAGCCACGGCGACGTGATCCAGAACAAGGCGCGCGAACTGGGGATCGGCGAGAAGACGGGGATCGATCTGCCGAGCGAGCTCACGGGGACGATCCCCAGCCGGCAGTGGTTGGTCGAACAGAACAAGGAAGAAGCCAACTGCACGCGCGAACACCGCGGCCACCGCTGCCAGATCGTCGCCGAACCGGGCGAGCCCTGGACGGTCGGCTACAACATGGACCTCGCGGTCGGCCAGGGCAGCCTGCAGACCGACCCGTTGCAGATGGCGGTGGCCTACTCGACGCTCGCCAACGCCTATCTGCACGGGGGCGAAGGTGAGGTCGTCACGCCCCACCTCGGCCGCCAGATCGACGAATCCAACGGGGGGCTGGTGCAGAGCCTGAGCCAGAACTTCCCGCCGAAACGCCACGTGCACCTCAACGACTCCGACCTGAGCGACGTGATGGAAGGTATCCATGAGGCCGCCAGCCAACCGGGCGGCACCTCCGCGGACGTGTGGGCCGGCTGGAACCAGTCACAGCACCCCGTCTACGGCAAGACCGGTACCGCCGAACGGCAGGGGCATGTGGAACAGTCCTGGTACATGTGCTTCATCAACGATCCTCAGCGCCCGATCGTGATTGCCGTGACCGTCGAAGAAGGGGGCTTTGGCGCGGAAACCGCCG
This sequence comes from uncultured Solirubrobacterales bacterium, assembly GCA_963774785.1. GTDB lineage: Bacteria > Actinomycetota > Thermoleophilia > Solirubrobacterales > Solirubrobacteraceae > Palsa-744. The sequence goes on from CAVZGH010000001.1 coordinate 1,422,098, forward strand.
CGCCGATCGCCCGGCTGATCGCCTCCAAGTGGTTCGGCGCGCCCGAGAAGTTCGTCGTGGGCACCTCGAAAACGTTCTGATCCAGCAGCCATGCCCGCGCCCCTGACCAGCCCGATCAAAGCGCCCGAGCGCATCGAGCAGACCGCGTCGCGCGGCGGCGCTCGAGGCTCCGGCCGGCGGTTCGCGCTCCCGCTCGACCCCTTGCTGACGCTGGCGGTGGTGGGCCTCGGCATCGCCTCGGCGCTGACGCTCGGGGCCGCCACGCGCGAAGCGATCGCGGGGGATCCCAACTATTACGTCGTCCGTCAGGTGGTCTATCTGGCGATCGGCCTGGTCCTGATGGTCGTGCTCGCCCGGGTCGACTACGCGCGCCTGCGCCAGCTGAAATACGGCATCTACGCGCTGCTGATCCTCAGCATCCTCGCCGTCCTCGGGGCCGGTCACGAAACCAAAGGCTCCACGCGCGCGATCAGCCTGCCGTTCTTCTCATTTCAGGCCTCCGAGCTCGGCAAGGTGCTCTTGATCCTGGCGCTGGCGTCGTTGATCGTCGACCGCGCGCGGCGCCTGCGCGAGCGCGACACGACCGCGCGCGTGATGCTCGCGGCGCTGGTGCCGGCGATGCTCGTGATCGCCCAGCCGGACCTCGGCTCGGGGATGGTGTACATGGCGGTCGCGTTCGTGATGCTGCTGGTCGCGGGGACGCCGTGGCAGCAGCTGGCTGGGCTGCTTGCGCTCGTGTGCGTATCCGTCGCGATCGTGCTGGTGGCGGCGCCCGCCGCCGGCGTGCACGTGCTCAAGCCGTATCAGGTCGAACGGCTGACGGCGTTCCTGAACCCATCTTCGAACTTCGAGGAAATCAAGGAAAAGGAATCGAAGACCGGCGAACCGGATCCCCGCTACCAGCTTGCCCAGTCGAAGATCGCGATCGGATCGGGGCAGAAGACCGGCCGGGGCTCGACCGGCTCCACACAGCTCACCGGCGACTACCTACCCGAGGACGACACGGACTTCGTGTTCGCCGCCGTCGGCGAGCAGTACGGCTTCCTCGGCGCCGGGCTCGTGCTGTGTCTGTACGCGCTGCTGATCTGGCGCACGTTGCGGATCCTGACGATGTCCAAGGATCTGTTCGGCTCGCTCGTGGCGGGGGGTGTAGCGGCTATGCTGATGTTTCAGGTGTTCGTCAACGTGGGGATGACCATTGGGATCATGCCCATTACCGGCGTCACGCTGCCGCTCATGAGCTATGGCGGCTCGTCGGTGATCACCACCCTGTTGGCGGTGGGCCTGCTGCAATCAATTTATGTTCAGGCGCGCGCTTCGGCTGCGCTGAAGGGCCGCGTGCCGATCTACTAGACACACACACCATGTCCGCCATTGAGAAACTGTCCGAAAGCTCGCCAGATCGTCAGCAGGTAGCCCTTGAGGCGTCCCCAGCGGGTTTTCGGACAGTTTCTGACTCCCGATCGCCAGCTGTGGATGCGCCGCCGAGGATCCTCCTGCGGCCATCGCCCGCGCGGGATCCGGCCGGCATCTATACCGAAAGACTGATCTACATTGAAAAAGCAAGTGCTCGTCAGCGTCGATCGCGCGGAGACGCGCGTGGCGCTTCTGGAGGCCTCCGGAACGCCCGGCGCCTCACGCTCCGCGGCCGCCTCCAAATCGTCCGCGACCACCTCCAAATCCTCCGCGGCCGCCTCCAAATCCTCCGCGGCCGCCGCCAATTCATCCGCGGCAACCTCCAAATCGCGCAAACGCCCGAGTGGCGCTCCGGAGCCCGGTTATCGCATAGCTGAGCTGTATCTCGAGCGTCGCGGCGGGCGCTCGATCGTCGGCAACATCTACAAGGGCAAGGTCGACAACGTGCTGCCCGGTCTGGAGGCCGCGTTCGTCGACATCGGCCTGGAGAAGAACGGGTTCCTGCACGTCAACGAGATCGTGCTGCCCGGCGTCGAGGCGCCCAGGCGGGGGCGGGGGAGCGGCGGCAGCGGGCGCAAGATCTCAGACCTGCTGCGCCCGGGCCAGGAGATCGTCGTGCAGGTCGTCAAGGATCCACTGAAGACGAAGGGCGCGCGGCTGTCGATGGAGTTGACGATCGCCGGTCGCTACATGGTCTACGCCCCCACCGGCGAGGGAATCGGCGTCTCGCGCCGCCTGGAGGACCGCGAGCGCGACCGCCTGCGCAAGCAGACCACGGGGCTCGATCTGGGCGCGGGCGGGGTGATCGTGAGGACCGCCGCGCACGGCGCCAAGCGCGCGGACTTCGAACGCGAGCTGAAGTACCTGCACAAGCTCCACGAGGTGCTCGGCAAACGCGTGCAGGATACGGTCGCGCCGGGGCTCGTCTTCCAGGAGGCCGACCTGTCGGTGCGGGTCGTGCGCGACATCTTCTCCGCGCACTTCGAGCGCGCGATCGTCGACGACGAGCTGCAGTACCAGCGCCTGGTCTCGTTCTTCACCCGCACCGCCCCCGAGCTGGTTCAGCGCGTCGAGCTGTGGGAGCGCAAGGAGCCGCTGTTCGAGGCCTACGGCGTCGAGAAGGCGATCGATGGCGTGCTCTCGCGGCGCGTCGATCTGCCCAGCGGCGGCTATCTGATCATCGACTACGCCGAGGCGCTGACGGTGATCGACGTCAACTCGGGATCGTTCATCGGCCGCGGCAAGGGCGCGGCGCTGGAGGACACGATCACGAAGACCAACCTCGAGGCCGCCGAGGAGGTCGTCAACCAGCTGCGCCTGCGCGACATCGGCGGGATCATCGTGATCGACTTCATCGACATGGCGCGCGCGCGCAACCGCGACGCCGTGATGAAGACGCTCAGAAAGACGCTCGACGAGGATCGCACGAAGACGTTCACGGCCGAGATCTCAAAGCTCGGCCTGGTCGAGATGACCCGCCAGAACGTGACCGAGGGCGTGCGCGAGATCATGAGCCGGCCGTGCCCGACCTGCGAGGGCGAGGGCGTGATCCGCTCCGAGGAGACCTACGCGATCGAGTTCGAGCGCCGCCTGCGCGACATCGCGACCGAAAACCCGGATGTCGAGGCCTTCCTCGTGCAGATCAACCCGCGCGTGACCGCGGAGTTCACCGGACATGGCTCGCGCGTGCTGCACGCGCTCGAGGCCGAGACGGGCAAGTCGTTCCTGTTCGAGGGCTCTGAGGGGCTGACGCTCGAACACTTCGCGATCACCTTCCAAGGCACGCGCGCGGAGGTCGAGGAGCGGGCACTGCCGTTTCGCCAGGGCGACGAGGTGCTCGTCGAGATCGTCGAGCCGCACATGTACGACGTCGATGACGCGGTCGCGAAAATCGACGGCTACATCATCTCGATCGCGGGCGCGGCGCCGTGCGTCGGCGAAAAGCGGATGGTGCGGATCGACCAGGTCGGGCGCACCGCCGCGAGCGCGCTGCTGCTCGATGAGTCCGGCGAGGTCGTGCGCCCCAAGCCCCGGGTCCCGCCGCCGACCGCCAAACCGAGGCCGCCCCGGCGAAGCGCCCCCAAGCCCGCCGTGCGCGAGCCCGCCGTGAGCGTCGCCGAGGAGACTCCGTACGAGGCCGCGGACGAGTCCACGCAGGATGCCGCCGATGAGCTGGGGCAGGCCGAGGCCGGCGAGGGGCAGGCCGAAGGTGGCGAGGATGTACAATCCAAGCCTCGGCGTCGTGGCCGCAGGGGCGGGCGGCGCCGTTCGGCTGCCAAGGCGCAGTCGAGCAGCGACTAGGTGGATCATCGATCGGGATCGATCAGACCACAGACCAGGGAAACCATGTACGCAATCGTGAAGACAGGTGGCAAGCAGTACCGCGTCGAGCGGGGCCAGACCCTGCTCGTCGAGCGCCTCGCGGTCGACGAGGGCGGCGCCGTCGCGCTCGAGCCGATCCTGTATCGCTCCGAGGATGCGGTATTCGACGCTGACGGGTTGAAGCAGGTGAAGGTCACCGCGAAGGTGCTCGCGCACGAGCGCGGTGAGAAGCTCAGGGTCTTCAAGTTCAAGCCCAAGCGCGGCTACAAGCGCCGCACCGGCCACCGCCAGGAGCTGACCCGGATCGAGGTCACGGACATCTCGATCGGCGCCGGCGCGAAAGCGGGCTCCGCCAGAGCCACGGCCAAGCCCGCGCCAGCCGCCAAGCCCGCGACGAAACCGTCCAAGCCAGCCGCGAAGGAGACGACAGAGAATGGCTCATAAGAAGGGGCTCGGCTCCAGCCGCAACGGGCGCGAATCGAACGCGCAGCGCCTCGGCGTGAAGACGTTCGCCGGCGAGACGGTCAGCGGCGGTGAGATCATCGTGCGCCAGCGCGGCACCAAATTCAAGCCGGGCGAGGGCGTCGGCATCGGCAAGGACGACACGCTCTACGCGCGCGCCGCGGGAACGGTGCGGTTCTCGACCGGCCGTCGCGGGCGCGTCGTCAGCGTCCTCTCCGGCGAGTGATCGACCGGTCGGAGAGCGCGCCCGGTGGTGTCCGCGCGTTGGCGTTCGGCCACGGCGACCGCGGTGCGTCGGTGAGTAGCCGCGCCGGCAGCCGGAGGGCGGGCAGGTGAGTGCGCGCAGCGGCGCCCACGCGCTGGCGCTCGGGCGGGCCGCGTTCGGCGCGGCGCTGCTGCTCGCGCCGGAACGGCTCGGGAACGGCTGGCTGGGCGAGTACGCCGAGCGGCCGGCGGTGCAGGCCCTGGTTCGCTCGATCGGCGTGCGGGATATGGTGCTCGGAATGATCGCGCTGCACACGCTCGACCATCCCGAAGTCGGTCCGCGCTGGCAGGCCACCTGCGCGATCGTCGACACGGTCAACCTGCTGGCGACGGGCGCCGCGCGCAACGATCTGCCCGCGGCGGGCGTCGCCGGGACAGCGGCGGTCGCGGGGGGCGCTGCGGCGGCTGGCTTTTACTTCGCGCGTGCGTTGAGGGGTTGATCTGTTGATCTGGGGGTTGATCTGGGTTTGCGTACGCAGCGGCCGAACGGCCCCTGGTCGATGTCTCACTTTGAAGGGTGCGTATAACCATAGTAAAACGCACTCTCCAAAGTAGAACATAGGTCTCCGCCTCCTCATCTTTGGCCCGCTCGGTCCTGGAGACCTGGCGGTAGGGCGAGGTGGTCGCCGAGCCCGATCGCGGAGCAAGCCTTGGCGACGAAGGCTGTCAGGATGACCAAAAGATGCTCCACGACCACGCGAGAATCCACCTGCAGGCGGGCGCCGGCGGGAACGGCTCGACGAGCTTCAGACGCGAGGCGCACGTGCCACGCGGCGGCCCCGACGGCGGCGACGGCGGCCGCGGCGGAGACGTGGTGCTGCTCTGCGATGACTCGCTGCGCGACCTGCAGAGCTTCCGGCGCAAGGCGGTCTACCGTGCCGGGCAGGGCGGCCACGGGGAAGGCTCGCAACGCCACGGCTCCGACGGCGAGACGCTGACGATCAGGGTGCCGCCGGGCACCGAGGCGATCGGATGCGATGGGCCGGCCGGGGAGGAGGGCGACCTCGAGGGACGCCGCTGGGAGCTGATGAGAGACGGCCAGCGCGCGGTGGTCGCGAAGGGCGGCGGCGGCGGCAAGGGCAACAAGCGCTTCGCGACACCGACGCGCCAGGCGCCGCGCTTTGCCGAGCGCGGCCTGCCGGGGGAGGAGGGCTGGCTGGAGCTGAAATTGAGGCTGCTGGCGGACGTCGGTCTGGTGGGGCTGCCGAACGCCGGCAAGTCATCGCTGCTCGCGCGGCTGACAAGGGCCGCGCCGAAGGTCGCGAACTACCCTTTCACGACGCTCAGCCCGGTGCTGGGCGTGCTCGACGACGGCGAGCGCCAGCTCGTGGTGGCCGACATTCCGGGGCTGATCGAGGGGGCGAGCGAGGGCGCGGGACTCGGGCACGACTTCCTCGCGCACGTCGAGCGCACGCGCCTGCTCGTGCACGTGCTCGACATCGCGCCGGAGATCTCAAACGGCGTGGACGCCGAGGACGCCGTGCAGAACCACGCGACGATCGAGCGCGAGCTGGCCGCACACGACGAGCGGCTGGCGCGCTTGCCGCGCGTGCTGGCGCTGTCGAAGGGTGATCTGGTGACCGAGCAGCGCGCGGCCGCGGCACGAGCGGAGTGGGAAGGCCGGCTCGGAGCGGAAGTCCCGGTGATCGTGACCTCGAGTGCCACGGGCGCGGGGCTCAAGGAGCTGGCGGGTGAGCTCGCGCGGCGCGTGACGCCGCGCGATGTGTCGGGTGCCGCAGGCGAGGGCGACAGGGGCGTCGTTTCGGGCAGCGCGCCCGCGCCGGGGGGCACTCACACCTCCGGTGCCACGCACGTGCCGGGCGGCACGGGCGCTTCGTCCGGCACGCAGACCTCGAACGACCGCATCGCGGGCTTGGCAGACGCGGAGGGGGACCTGGCCGAGTACATGGTGTTCCGCCCGAACGCGGGGAGGGGCTTCGAGGTCGAGCGGACGGGGGAGGGGGCGTTCGCGGTGAGGGGCAGGGGCATCGAACGGCTGCTGCAACGCTACGACGTCGAGAACGAGGACGCGATGGCCTACCTGGAGGAACGGCTGCGGCGGATCGGCGTGCTCGGCGCGCTGGAGGCGGAGGGGTTCGAGCCGGGCGACGAGCTGGAGGTCGGCGGGGTCACGTTCGAGCTCGACCCGGACGCGCCGGTGTGAGCCCGCCCCACATACGGTGTGAGCGCACCCCACATAAGCTCCATCCAACGAAAATGCGACGCACGGTAATCAAGCTCGGCTCGAGCATCGTCGCCGAGGACGACGGCGAGTTGCGCGGCGGGACGCTCGCGCGGATCTGCGACGCGGTCGCCGCGATACAGGAAGCCGGCGAGGAGGTGGTGCTCGTCTCCAGCGGCGCGATCGCGCGGGGGATGCGCGTGCTCGGCCTGAACGAGCGCCCGGCGGCGATCGACGAGCTGCAGGCAGCGAGCGCCGTGGGTCAGGGCGGCCTGTACAGGGTCTACGACGAGCTGCTGCGCGAAAGGGGGGTGACGAGCGCGCAGGTGCTGCTGACGATCGGCGATCTGAGCGCGCGCACGCACTATTTGAACGCAAGACAGACGTTGAGGAAGCTGCTGGACTGGCGCGCGGTGGCGGTGGTGAACGAGAACGACACGACCGCGACCGACGAGATCTCTTTCGGCGACAACGACTTTCTGGCGGCGCAGGTGGCGATGCTAGTGGGCGCGGACTTGCTGGTGCTGCTGACGAACACCGACGGCCTCTACGGCGCCGATCCGCGCATCGACCCCGCGGCGAGCCTGGTCGAGGAGGTGCGCGACTTCGACGCCCTGAAGAAGCTCGAGATCGGCCACACGACCTCGGCGCTGGGCTCGGGGGGAATGCGCTCGAAGGTCGTCGCCGCCGACATGGCGACCGCGGCGGGCGTGGCGACGGTGATCTGCAACGGTCTGCGCGCGGGGGCCCTGGAGACGGTGCTGGGCGGAGGACGGGAGGGGACGCGATTCGCGCCGCGCGCGAGCGGCCACAGCTCGTTCAAGCTGTGGCTGAAGTACGCGAAGCCGGCGCACGGCACGCTCGTGATCGACGCGGGCGCCGCGCGGGCGCTGCGCGAGGGCAACGCGAGCCTGCTCCCGGTCGGCGTGGTGAGCGTAGAGGGGGAGTTTGACGCGGGCGACGCGGTCGAGATCGCCGCGGAGGCGGAGGCGGAGGCGGGTGCAGGTGCTGGTGCGGGCGCGGGCGCGGGCGCGGGAACGATCGCGAAGGGGATCTGCAACTACTCCGCGCAGGAGCTGCGGCGCGCGATCGGGCTGAAAACGGAGGCCGTGCGGGGGATCCTGCCGCACGCGACCGACGAGGCCGTGCACCGCGACTATCTGGTGGTCGGGTAGCGGGAACGGAACGGAACGACACGGAACGGAACGACTTTTTGGGAGACCGCCACGGTGGTCTACCGCAGACCGGTCTGCGTCGCCGGTCATCGCGGGAGTAGGACGAGCCGAGCGAAGCAAACGCCGCCCGACCGGCCTGTCGTACCCTTAGACGATGGCAACGGTCACGAGCACGGTCGCGGAGATCTGCGCGCAGGCAAAGCGCGCGGCCAAAGCGCTCGCGCGCGCGGACACCGCGACGAAGAACACGGCGCTCGAAGAGATCGCGGCGGCCCTGGAAGAGCGCAGGGACGAGATCCTCGAGGCGAACGCGCGCGACATGCAGGCCGGGCAAGAGGCGGAGCTGGGCGAGGCGCTGCTCGACCGGCTGCTGCTGGACGAGGCGCGGATCGTGGGAATCGCGAAGGCGGTCAGGCAGATCGTGGCGCTCGGCGACCCGGTCGGCGAGGTGATCGACGGGCACCGCCTGGAGAACGGCCTCGACGTGCGCAAGGTGCGGGTCCCGCTGGGGGTGGTCGCGGTCGTGTACGAGGCGCGCCCGAACGTGACGATCGACGCCGCCGCGCTGTGCCTGAAGTCGGGCAACGCGATCGTCTTGCGGGGGTCTTCTTCGGCGCTACACTCGAACGCCGCGCTCGCGCGGATCGCGGGCGAGGCCGCGGTCGCGGGCGGCCTGCCGGAGGGCTGCGTGAGCCTCGTGGCGGGCGGCGGCCGCGAGGAGCTGGCGGAGCTGGCGACGCAGAAGGGGACGGTCGACCTGATCATCCCGCGCGGGGGAGAGGGTCTGAAGGCGGCGCTCGAGGAGGTCGCGACGGTGCCCGTGATCTACGCCGCGTCGGGCAATTGCCATGTGTATGTGGACGCCGGCGCCGACCTTGACGAGGCCGAGGCGATCGTGATGAACGCGAAGACGCAGCGCCCCGGCGTGTGCAACGCCGCGGAGACGCTGCTGATCCACGAGCAGATCGCCGCGGAATTCGTGCCGCGCATCGCGCGCGCGCTCGGGGACGCGGGCGTGGAGCTGCGCGGCGATGGGCGCACGCTGGAGCTGGTGGATGGTGGCACAGGCGGCTCAGGCGCGGTCGGTAGGTCTGTCGGGGTCGACCCGGCCGGGGCTCGTGGCGGGGTGGCCGACGGCGCTGCCGGGGAGTCGCAAGCGAGCATCACGGCCGCGACCGAGGAGGACTGGGCCACCGAGTACCTGGCGCTGACGCTGGCCGTGAGGGTCGTGGCATCGACCGAGGAGGCGATCGAGCACATCGGCCGCTACGGGAGCGGGCATTCGGAGGCGATCGTGACGAGCGATACGGAGAGCGCGCGGGCGTTTCAGCTGGGCGTGGACGCGGCCTGCGTGTACGTGAACGCCTCGACGCGATTCACCGACGGGGGCGAGTTCGGGATGGGCGCGGAGATCGGGAACTCGACGCAGAAGCTGCACGCGAGGGGCCCGATCGGGTTGCGGGAGCTGTGCACGTTCAAGTATCTGATCGAAGGTGACGGACACGTCCGCGTCTGAGCGGCCCGCGCCGCGCCACCGGCAGGCGGCGGAGGAGGAGTCGGCGCCGAGGTCGGCGTCGAGGCCCGGGGACGGGGATGGGGACGGGGGCGACCCCAACACGATCGGCATTCTCGGTGGGACGTTCAACCCGCCCCACCGCGGACACCTGGCTCTCGCCAGGCACGCACAAGCAGAGCTGGGCTTGGCGCGAGTGCTGCTGATGCCCGCGCACAGCGCCCCGCACAAGGGCGACGAGGAAGACCCGGGCCCCGCGCGGCGCCTGGAGATGTGTCGGCTGGCGGTCTGCGCGGAGGGGGAGGCGGGCCTGGAGGAGCAGGCAGGGCTGGAGGCCTGTGCCCTGGAGATCGAGCGCGGCGGGCCGTCCTATACGGTGGATACCTTGAGAGCGATACATGCGAGCGACCCGGAGGCAGAGCTGACGTTCATCGTCGGAGCCGATATGGCGTGCACGCTGCCGGCGTGGCGCGAGCCGCGCGCGCTGATCGAGCTTGCCGGACTGGCGGTCGCCGAGCGCGAGGACATCGTCCGTGAGGACGTGCTCCGTGCGCTCGCCCCGCTGGGGGCGAGGGTGAGGTTTCTGGGTATGCCGAGGATCGAGGTCTCCTCGTCGCAGGTGCGCGAGCGCGTGGCGACCGGCGAGTCGATCGAAGGTCTCGTCGAGCCCGCGGTCGCGGAGTACATCGCTGAGCACGGTTTGTATGGGTCAAAGGTGGCGGCGAGATGAAGCCCGAGGCATTGCTCGGCGAGATCGCGAGGTATGCCGCGGAGAAGAAGGCCGGCGAGATCGTCGAGCTCGACCTCAGAGAGGTGCTCGGATACACCGACTACTTCCTCGTCTGCTCGGGCAACACCGAACGTCAGACGAAGGCGATCCACGACGGCATCCTCGAGGGTTGCAAGCGCGAGCACGGGCTGCAGCCGCGTCGCGTCGAGGGCCTGGCCAAGCGGGACTGGATCCTGATGGACTATCTCGACGTCGTCGTGCACATCTTCACGCCGCAGACGCGCGCGTTCTACCGCCTCGAGCAGCTCTGGGGCGAGGCCCCCGCACGGGTGGCGGTGGGCGAGGAGGGGTAGCCAGCATTCGTGGGCGCCCGCTCCCGATCGCTCGGCGCGCCGACTTCGCGGTGAGCGGGCGAGTTGCGAAGATGGCACGGTGAGCGGCGCCCCGGACTCAAGCCACCAGCCGCGCCTGCGAGCGGTGCTGCGCGACGGCGAGCAGGTGACGCCGCTGGAGCTGTTCTTCGACCTCGTGTTCGTGCTCGCGCTGACGCAGTGCACGACGTTGATCGTGCGCACGCCGACGTGGGAAGGGATGCTGAAGGGCCTGCTCGTGCTCGGCATGCTGTGGTGGTCGTGGGTCGGGTATGCGTGGCTGACGAGCGTCGTCGATCCTGAGGAGGGGTCGGTGCGGCTGGTGATGTTCGCGGCGATGGCCGCGTTCCTCGTCGCGGCGCTGTGCGTGCCGGGCGCGTTCGGGGCCGAGGCGCTGCTGTTCGCGTTCGCCTACGGAGCCGTGCGCGCGGCGCACATCGTGCTGTTCATGCTCGCCAGCCGTGAGGACCCCGACTTGCGCAGCTCGGTGCTCGGCCTGGCCGCGAGCACGGCGATCGCCGTCGGGCTGCTGTTCGTGGCGGCGTTCACCGACGGCGCGCTGCAGGTCGGGCTGTGGGGGCTGGCGCTGGTGCTCGACGCCGGCGGGCCGTTCCTGTTCGGCGCCGACGGCTGGAAGCTCGTGCCCGGCCATTTCGCCGAGCGCCACGGCGCGATTCTGATCATCGCATTGGGCGAGTCGATCGTCGCGATCGGCGTCGGCGCGAAAGCCGTGCTCGGGGTGGGCGTCGTCGTCGCGGCCGTGCTCGGGGTCGTGATCGCCGCGGCGCTGTGGTGGGCGTACTTCGACGTCGGAGCGATCGTCTCCGGCCGGCGCCTGGCGAAAGCGCCGCCGGGACGCGAGCGCAACGAGATCGCGCGCGACTCCTATTCGTATCTCCACTTCCCGATGATCGCCGGCATCGCCCTGATCGCGGTCGGGATCAGGCTGACGATCGAGCATGTCGACGATCCGCTGAAGCTGGTCGCGGCGACCGCGCTGCTCGGTGGCGCGGCGCTGTATCTGCTCGGGCAGGTCGCGTTCAGGCTGCGGAACATGCACAGCCTCAGCGTGCGCCGCCTGGTGTGCGCGCTCGTGCTGCTCGCCCTGCTGCCGGCCGGCGCGGCGCTGCCGGCGCTGGCGACGCTCGCGCTCCTCGCCGCGGTGCTGGCGTCGCTGATCGCGTATGAGGCGCTGCGCTACGCCGATGTGCGCGACCGGGTCCGCCACCAGCTCCCGCGCGAGCCGATCGCGGAGGTCTCCTCGAAATAGGCATCCCTCGAAATGGGCATCCACGTCGGCGCCGCGAGCGAGCGTGCGACCCTGCGCCCGTGCCGTGGCGGCTGGGAGCACGTGCGGCGCGATGCGGCCTGACGCGCTCCGAATGATGGCCGCTTACTTGTGCTTGACGGGTGTTTTGAACAGGACTTCGCGAACGAGGAAGATGAATTTGCCCTGGGGAAGAACCTCGCCGGCGAGCACGTAGGCGGAGATCGTGTGGAAGCGCCGCAACAACTTCAACCCGGTCGCGTTGAGCTTCAGCTGGATCGTCGCCGTCTGGCCGCCGGCCAGCGAGAAGGACGACTGGGCGATCCTGATCGCTCGGTGCCTGCCCTTGGCGCGCTTTGCGGCCGCGGCGGAGGAGACGACGGCCACGACCTTGTTGCCATGGAGCGCCTCGGCGGTCGTCGCGAAGATCGTGCCCGTGCAGGGTTGTGTGCTGGTGCCGGCGCACCCCAGCGTGACCGTGACGCCGGTGGCCGGTTTGACCTTGAAGCTCACCACGCGCGGCAGGCCGAAGGGGTTGGCGGCCGCTTCGAGGCTGGGACCCGGCGCGAGCGTTGGCGTCGCTGTCAGCGTTGACGTCGCGCCGCTCGCGCTGGCAGCGCTCGCCGTGGCGGCGGCGAGGCAGGAGCTCACCCCGAACGAGGCGAGCAGCAGCAGCGGCACGAGCACGGCGCGGGGGCCGGCGAATCTGGCTGGGCGCAACACGGTCGCTTCCCTCCTCCCGAAGATGACTGACTCCACCTTAGCTACAGCTCCGGGGAGCCCGCGCCGGTCGCCGCCGCACCGGGCGTCTCGGTCGCCGGCGGCAGTTCATCGCGCGCGAGGAAGAACTCGGCGCCCTCGATGCTCATGTGGGGGACGATCCGGTCGAGCCAGCGCGGCATCCACCAGTTGACCTTCACCATCAAAAGCATCAGCGCGGGCACGAGCAGGCAGCGCACGACGGTCGCGTCGAGGATCACGGCGACCGCGAGCCCGACGCCGAACTGCTTGATCGTGGGATCGCCGTTGAGGACGAAGCTGCCGAACACGAACACCATGATGAAGGCGGCCGAGGTGATCACGCGCGCGCTCGTGACCAGGCCGGAGACGACCGAGGTCTGGTTGTCCTGGCCGGCGTGGACGTGCTCCTCGATCTGGCTGACGAGGAACACCTCGTAGTCCATCGAGAGCCCGAAGAGGACCGCGAACATGAACAGCGGCACGTAGGAGACGACGGGAACCGGCCCGTCGAGGCCGATCAGGCCGCTGAGCCAGCCGTACTGGAAGATCGCAGTCAGCACGCCATAGGAGGCGCCGATCGAGAGCAGGTTCATGATCGCCGCCTGCGCCGGGATCACGAGCGTGCGGAAGGCGAGGATCAACAACAGGAAGCTGAGCGCGATCACGACAAGGATCTGTAGGGGCAGCTTTTCGGAGATACGCGAGGCGAGATCGACATATCCGGCGGTCGAGCCGCCGACGTCGGCGCGCATATCGGTGCCGGACTCGGCCTTCGGAATCGTGGTCGAGCGCAGCCGCTGAACCAGTTCTTCGGTGTCTTTCTCGGCGGGCCCGGTCGTGGCGATCGCGTTGAAGTAGGCGGTCGTCCCCGCCTTGTCGATCTGGACCGGTGTGATCGCCGCGACCCCGGAGGTCGAGGCGATGTCGTGCTGGAGCGTCTGCAGGCGCGGGTCGCTGGCGCGTGGGTCCGATCCCGAGCTCGTCGAGCTGCCCGACGTGCTCGACCCCGAAGGCTTCTGGGCACTGCTCGATGACGGCGCCTGCGCCGGGGATCCGAGCGAGACCGCGACGAGCAGCGGCCCGTTGACCCCTGCCCCGAAGTGCTCGGTCAAGAGATCGTAGGCTTTGCGCGCGGTCGTCGAGGTGGACAGCGCGGCGGTGTCCTGCTGTCCGAGGTTGAGCGACAGCAGCGGGATCGTGAGCGGGAGCAGGATCGCGAGCGCGGCGAGGCCGGCGAGTAGAGGATGCTTGGCGATGTCGTTCGCCCATTTCGCCCACAGGCCCTGCTGGGTCTCGGCCTCGGGACGCAGGTCGCGATGGGGCGGGCGGACGCGCAGCGAGTTGATGTGCGGGCCGGTGATCGCGAGCGCGGCCGGCAACAGCGTGAGCGCCGCGAACACGGCGACGACGACGGCGATCGCCGCCATCAGGCCCATCGTCGTGACCAGTGGAATGTTGGCGACGGCGAGCGAGACGAGCGCGATCGTGACGGTCCCGCCCGCGAAGAACACCGCCCCGCCCGAGGTCGAGGCCGCGCGCGCGATCGACTCGTCGAGATTGAGACCCTCGGAGAGCCCGCGGAAGTGGCGCGTGACGATGAACAGCGCGTAGTCGATGCCGACGCCCAGCCCGATCATCGTGGCCAGCGTCGGCGCGACGGAGGGGACCGTGAGCACGTGGCCGAGCAGGCGGATGATCGCCAGCGAGGTGAGCAGCGCGAGGATCGCGTTGAGGATCGGCAGCAGCATCGAGACGACCGTCCCGAACGCGAACGTGAGGATCACCATCGCCGCGACGATCCCGATCAGCTCGCTGATCTCGGTGGAGGGCTTGGAGATCTTCTGGCCGAGCTGACCTCCCGTCTCCACCTCCAGGCCCGCGGCCTTGGCGGGGTTGGCGGCGTCGACGATCTGATGCGCTTCTGAGACCGACAGTTCGCCGGGGCTGACCGCGAGCGTGACCGACAGGTAGCCGGTGCTCTGATCCTTGCTCAGGGCGGAGGCGCCCTGTGGTGTGAGCGGGTTGACGACCGACGCGACGTGCGGGGCCTTCGCCACGTCTTCGGCGGCCTGATCGACGGCCTTTGCGTACCTCGCTTCTGTCAGCTTGCCGCTGGGGGCGTGCAGGACAATCGGGCTCGTCCCGTTGGCCTGGTCGGGGAAGGACTTGGCGAGCGTGTCGGTCGCGCGCTGGGAGTCGGTGCCCGGCAGCGAGAGGTTTTCGCTGGTGTTTTCGCCCAGGCGGTGGGAGACGACGATCAGCGCGATCGCGGCCACGAGCCAGACGCCGAGCACGACGAAGCGGCGCGCAACGCAGAACCGCGCGAGCCCGTAGAGCACGCCGGTCATCGCCCGTCCATCCCCCGCTCGAATTGCACGTCCACTGAGCGCGCATCCTCGCTTGCCCGCACGCGGCTGTCAAGCCGCGCGGCGCCCCCGGCGGTCGCCTGGCGCCGGGCTCAGATGTTCGACCTCCGGGCGCGCCCGGCCCGGATAGCGGGCCCGGATACCCGGGGCGCCCGGCGCCTGGGTGCCTGGGCGCCTGTGCCTGCGCTAGCGTCTCGCGGCTGTGGCGAGCGCGACCCGGTCGAGGCTGAGACACCAATCCGATCATCACCAATCCGGTCGGCGCTCTCGCTCACGCTCTCGCACGTGGGCGTTTGGAGCGCTGCTGGTCGCTCTGGTCGTGGTCGTGACCGTCTGGAGGGCCGCCACCGAGGCCGTGCCCCCGCTCGTCGTTCACCGGACCCTGCCCGCATACGTCCGCCTTCCCGGGAGCGCGCCCGCGATCGGGTGGCCGCGCGAAGGCCAGGCGGCCGTCGAGGTCGAGGGGGTCGGCAGCTTCGGGACCTCCGGGTCCTCGACGCCGGCGCCGATCGCGAGCGTGGCGAAGGTGATGACGGCGTACCTGACCCTGCTCGAGCACCCGCTGGCGCCCGGCGGTCAGGGGTTCGTGGTGAGGATCACGCCGGCGGAGGCGACCGAAGAGGGGGAGCGGGTGGCGCTCGACGAGTCGACCCTGAGCGTGCGGGCGGGAGAGCGGCTGACCGAGCGCCAGGCGCTGGAGGCGCTGCTGCTGCCCTCGGCGAACAACATCGCCGCGCTGCTGGCGCGGCATGACGCGGGCGGGACGGCGGCGTTCGTGGCGCGCATGAATGCGACCGCGAGGGCGCTGGGGATGCGCTCGACCAGATACACAGACCCAAGCGGCTATAACGACGAAACGGTCTCGACCGCGGCCGACCAGCTGAAGCTCGCCCGCGCCGCGATGCGGATCCCGGCGTTCGCGGCGATCGTCGCTGAGCCCGCGGTCGTGCTGCCCGGGGTGGGGCGCGTTGCCAACTACAACGGTCTCGCCGGGATAGATGGGTACGTTGGCGTGAAGACCGGCTCCGATCACGCGGCCGGCGGTTGCCTGGTGTTCGCCAAGCGAGTCGTGGTCGGGGGCCGGCGGCTGATGGTGCTCGGCGTCGTGCTCGGCCAAAGAGCCGGCGCGTTGATCGAATCGGCGCTCGTGAGCGCCCGGCGCCTCGGGGATTCGGCCGCGGCGGCCCTGCGCGTGGAGACGGCGCTGCCCGCCGGGACGCAGGTGCTGAGCGCAAGCTCCGTCGATGGGCGGGCGACGACAGCCACGACCGCCGTCCCGTTGCACGTGCTCGGCTGGGGCGGTCTGGATCTGCCGGTCGCCGTGCTCGCGCGCCCGGCGATGAGGAGCCTGCAAGCCGGCGAGGCGATGGCGACGGTGGTCGTCAGCGGCGCGAGCGCCGGTGCGGGGAGCGCCGTATCGACCCATGCCGTCGGGGCTCCGTCGCTCGGCTGGCGGCTGCGGCACCTGCTCTGATGGGGTCCAGTCAGATGTCGGGAGAGTCAGAGGGGAACCATGCGGCTGATGTCGAGCGGAGGAGCAGGCGCAACCGCCTGCTTGTGATTGTCGGCCTGGTCTGCTTCGTGGTCGGCGTGCCGTTGGTCTCGCTTCCCGATGGCACGGCCCTGTCGGTGATCGGCCTCTCGCTGGAGACGGTCGCGGGCGCTTGCGTGATCACGTTCATCTACCTGCTCGCTGGCGAGGAGCACGAGCCGGACGATGAGGAGAATGCGCGCGAAGGCTACCGGCACGAGCCCGATGATGATGAGGAGGATCGGTCTGGCGGCGGCCATCTGGATTTCGACATAGGCGAGGATGGGCTCGCCGGCGGCCGGCATGAGCCCGAGCGCGAGGGTGCCGAGGAGAATGACGAGCGCTGACGCGCGAGCCGCGATCCTGCGGCGGGTGCGCGCGATTCCACCGGGCTATGTCAGGACATACGGTGATGTTTCGCCGGGCGCGCCGCGTCTGGCGGGCCATGTGCTGAGCTGCTCCGGTGCGGACGACGTGCCCTGGCATCGTGTCGTCCGCGCCGACGGATCGCTTGCGAAGGGGGATCGCCAGCGGCGTCTGCTCGAAGCCGAGGGCGTGCCATTTCGTGGGGGACGGGTCAACCTCGCCGGCGCGCGTCTCGACGAGCTCGACGCGATCTGATCGGGGCGGCGCCCGGCCATTGGAGGCCTGCCTTGGGCGCGCTCGATCTCCGAGCCGCCTGTTCGACAATGCGTCGGTGGCCGTCACCTTCGCTCCGTCGAGTTCACCGAACCGCCCGAGGAGTGCCCCTACGGCAGGCGCGCGACCTGGATTGCTGAAGGCTTCTGCACGGCGCCGAAGCCGGGCGAAAGGTGGGAGGAGGGCGGCCTATCGATCGGCCACCCATTTGGCGAGACCACGCTATACACTTTGTTGCTCGGGAATATGGCCATGACTATTGGGAATATGAATATCCCGGTACTACTGAGCCCTGGAATTACTGGGTAGGTCTATATATTGACGAGCCTTATGGCGCTAACGGTGATTGGCGTTATGCTTGGGCGTGGGACAATAAACCAGATTTCTGTTGGTCCGGGTTTCCAACCTCATCGACTGATCTGGAAGCCGGCATGGAGTTTGCAACCACTACCGCCAGTGGGGCTGACAATAACGGTCAAATCGTTGGCTGGGAGCAGTGAATAATTGGAGCTGGCATGAGTCATGGTCGGGAGCCTATAATCACGCTTATCGGGTCACGCCAAACAAACCGATTTGTACAAATGTGCCCTCGCCAGGCTATACCTGGGGCTCAGTTGCGGTTGCGGTACCGGGATGCTGAAAGGAAATTAATCCATGAAGAAGCTAATCGTTCTGATAGGCATAACCATCCTGCTGGGTACCGTGGGTGTAACGAGAGTATCGGCCTCGCAGGTGCTACCAGTCGATCTCGCCGGAGAAGTCAAGGTAAGTGCATCACTACCGCCGGGGCAGCAACGTCCGCATCGGACTGCCATACCGGTGCAGGCGATAGTCTTGGTCACGATCACTTCGGAAGCGGATACCACCTCTCTAAAGGAGATGATATTCACAAATACAAAACTCGCGTTGTGGGTGCCGACCGGTCGCTACAGCGTGAGCGCGGAAATCGGACCTCCGACTGTCAACCCAAAGCCTGAGCAATGCGGCAAAGCACGATTGGTGGTGGCAAAGGGTAAGCAGACCAGCTTTCATCTTGCGTGCGTCCTGCGTTGAGAGCTGCCGTAAGGTTCCCGAGTGGAGACTGTCGGGAATGGCTGCCCGACCGGCGCCCAGGAGGTGGCACAATGGTCGTGCTCGTGACAGCGGCAGCCTTCTCGATAGTGGTGGTCGCGTCGCGGCTCCGCCCTGGAGGATAGGAGCCGCTGTACGCTATCTACGGACGTAGGCGCGCGGCGTTACCACGGGCACGGCAGGTGGCGGGGCCACCCCGTCGCGGCTGGGGGGCTGCATGTCGCTCTGGTTATGGACCGCTGCTCGTGGCTTACCCTGGTCGCGTACAGCTATGTTGCGGCACCTGCTCCGATGGGGTCCCAGTCAGATGTCGGGAGAGTCAGAGGGGAACCATGCGGTTGATGTCGAGCGCGCGGCGCCCGGCGTACCAGCCTTCAGATCGCAGGCAGATTATGCCTATAATGCAGGCATGCCGGGAATCCAGTATACGATACGTCGCGTGTCGCCGGCCCTCGATGCCGAGCTTCGCCGCGAGGCGAGCGAGACCGGCAGGACCCTCAACGCCGTGGTCGTGCAGACGCTCGAGGACGCGAAGCTGCCATTCGCCAGCGAGCACGACGACCTCGACTGGTTCATCGGGCTCATGCCCGCTGGGGCTGGCGACGAAGCCGACGCGCAAGCATGGCTCGATGCGCTTCCGGTCGAGTCCACCGCTTGAAGCTCGCACTAGACACGAACGCCTACAAGGCCCTCGGCGAAGGCAACCGGCAGCTGGCCGAGGAAGCATGCACAGCCGACGCCGTCGGCCTACCGATGATCGTGCTCGGAGAGCTTCGGTTCGGCTTCATGAACGGAACCAAGCTGCAGCAGAACGCCGCCACGCTCGAACGCTTCCTCGCCACACCACGTGTTCGTGTGCTCGAGCTCGACCGCCAGAGCACACGTGTCTTCGGCGAGATCGCAACCCAGCTCCGGCAAGCGGGCGTTGCGATACAGCAAAACGACATCTGGATCGCGGCGCTGTGCAAACAACACGGATTCGCTCTCGCGACCCGGGACCATGGCTTCCAACACGTCCTCGGACTCGAGGTCCTCGAGTTCACGGTGCACGTGCCAGAGACTCGACCTATTCGGTGACATCGGGGCGGGCATTTCGCCTTTCCGTTGGGTGCCAAAGGAGCTGACAGGGCTCGATGCGAACCACAGCCCGGTTCGCATCGAGTCGGGTCGATGGAGCTAGAGGGGCTCGAACCCTCGACCTCCGCCATGCCATGGCGGCGCTCTCCCAGCTGAGCTATAGCCCCGAGGCTGGTAATCGTACCGCCTCGGCTCGCGGTCCCTGGCCCGCGAGTGAAGTCTCGCTCACCCCGGCGGGATGAACTCCGGCACGTCGAGATCGTCGCCTCGGTCATCGTCACGGCGAATGCGGCCAAGGCGCGGAAGGTCGTCATCGCGGCGGGGGGAGGCACCTGGACCGGCCTGGTCGAGGCGGGCGGTCAGGCCGCCGTGGGCCAGGCGCACGTCACGGATCAGACGCTCGGCGTTGTTGTGCAGGGAGACCGAGAGCTCGCGCAGGTTGCGGGAGAGGTCGGTCCCTTCGCGCAGAACCTCGCGCGCGGCGACGTGCGCCTCGGAGACGATCTCGCGGGCGTCGGCGCGGGCCTTCGCGCGGACCTCCTTGGCCTGCTCCTCGGCGGTGGCGCGCAGCCGGGTGAGATCCTCGCCGCCGGCGGCGAGTTGCCGCTCGGTCTGCTCGTGCGCCTTCGCTAGAACCTCCGCCGCCTCGGCGTGGGCCTCCGCAAGTGCGCGCTCGGTCTCGACCTGACCGCCGCTTGAGATCCGCTCCGATTCCTCCCGCGCGCGGGCGAGCATCCGCTCGACCTCGGCCCGACCGTCGGTCAGTAGCCGCTCGACCTCGGCCCGACCGTCCGCAAGCAGCCGCTCGACCTCGGCATGCGCTTCGTCTCGAACCTGCTCAGCGGCCTGCCGCGCATCGTCCCGAAGGCGGGCGGCCTCCCGAACGGCCTCGCCGCGCAGGCGCTCCGCTTCGCGCACCCGCTCATCCGCCTCCCCGTGCAGGGCCCCGACCGCGGCCAGGGCCTCGTTCCGCGCGGCCTCGGCCTGGGCGCGGGCGGCGTGGAGGATCTCCTGGGCCTCCTCCTCGGCCGCCTGGACGCGGTGCTCCGCCGCGCGGTCGGCCTCGGCGATGCGCTCGCGCCCGCGCTGCTCGGCCTGCTCGCGCAGCTCCCGCGCGGCGCGCTCCGCGGCCTCGACGATGCCCGCGACGCGGGCCGGGGCGGCGCTCAGCTCTCCGGCCTCGGCGGTCCGGATTCCGCGCTCCCCCGCGCGTGCGGGACGCATGGGATTCATGTCACGCATGGGATCCATGTCACGCGTGCGTGGAGAATGACGGAGGCTCCATGCGGGCATGGTAAACCGCGGACGCTGAACGATCTCAGGTCCGTCGTAGACGTGAGGGGCACGAGCGACGTCACGGATAACCCTTCTGCGCACCGCCGAGGCAGGAAATCTCACGTCCGGCGGCGTACCTAGTAGTCATCATGCGAATCGATCGAATGCCCCGGAGAGCAAGGTCCAGGAGAGCGATCGCTCTCGCGTGCGCCGTCGCGCTCGCAACCGCGGCGGCGGCTGGGTCTGCTTTCGCGGCTACAGCCCCCACCCCGTCCCTGTCGACGCGCACGCCGGCGGCGGATGGCCCGGCGGATGGCCCGGCGGACGCCTCGGCGCTGGGGAGGCTCACGCTGGCGGCCGCGCCCGCCCCGGCCGTCCCCGCACCGTCCAACGACGAACGCGCCAACGCGCAGGTCATCCACAACTTGCCCGCATCGATCAACGGCACGACGGTCGGCGCCACGCTCGAACAGGGGGAGAGCCAATCCTCGTGCGGCGTGCCTACGTCCGCCTCCGTCTGGTACAGCCTGCGCGCCTCCGGCGCGGAGCGGATCGCGCTCGACCTGGCGGCCGGCGGGGAGCTCGACGCCACGATCGACGTCTACCACGCGGTGCGCTCGCAGCTCGATTCGGTCGGCTGTCAGCAGACCGAAGGCCACGGCAAGGCCTCGCTCTCGTTCAAGGCCTCGAAGAACGGTCTCTACCTGATTCGCATCGCCGCGCTGTCGAGGCTCGCAGCTCGCGAGCTTCTCGCTCGAAGTCTTCCTCCCGACGCCCGCTCTCAGGCCCCCTGGCGCGCCACTGCCGGCCGGCGGGGTCAACGGGCGGGTCGATCGCATCCAGAACATCAACGCGGCCTACGCGTTCACGATGCACGCGGGCGTCAGCTACCTGATCAGCCTCGCCAACGAGACCTCGCACGCGTGCGTCAGCGGCGCGCTGTTTGCGCCCGGGACCCGTTCCTTCGGAGGCGAAGAAGAAGAATCGGGCTCCGGCTCCGCGCTGCTGCGGATCGACTGCGGCGGCTACAGGCTGTTCACCCCCGGGCCCGGTCAGGGCGGGCGCTACAGCCTCGACATCACCCCGCGCCAATCCTTTCGCGGCGTCCAGCGCTTCCACCTGCAGATCGCGCCCGCAGGTCCCGCCGAAACGGCGCCCGGCCTGGCGCTCGGCAACTACGCCCACGCGCATGGCTACCTCAGCGGACGCAGCTCGCGCGTGCTGCGCCTGTACCGCATGGAAGTCACGAGCCATTCCAACCTCACGCTCGAGCTGACGGCGCCCGGCTCCGCCGAATTCAAGCTCCAGCTGCGCAACCGCAGCGGCGACGTGATCGAATGCCAGTGCGAAGGCTCCGGCTCGCAGACGCTCCAGCACCAGTTGCAGCCCGGCACCTACTACGCGGTCGTATCCGTCCGCAACGGCAGCGCCGGCAACTTCACGCTCGTACGCGAGTCGCGCACGATCACCTCGACCTCGCTCTCCTTCTCCTCATCGAAGGCCGCGCCGGGCGAAGGCCTCGGCATCGACATCAAGGTCTCGCCCGCGGCGTCGGGGCCGGTGGTGGTCGAGATCGAACGCTTCGACCCCGTCTTCGGCTGGCAGTTCTACCGGCAGTCCACCGCCTACGCCAGCGAAGGCGCGGCGAGCGTCCCGTTCACGCCACCCGCAGTCGGGCAGTGGCGCGCGAAGGCGACGTACAAGGGCTCGCGCACGTCGAGCCCCAGCGCCGTCGGGTTCTCGTATCTGTTGGTCTCCTGAGAATCCCATCCGACCCCCGTGCATCGGGGAGGAGCTGGTATCGAAAGCGCTCCCAATCCCCGCCCAGCACTGCCTCGGACAGCGCGCTTGTAGCCTCGGACACTGTGGGCTCGTCCCCCTGCTCACTCCGCTCGGGCGCTATACTTTGTGAAGTCTCCATGAATCCCGCCCCTGATTTAGGAGTTTCAAGATGAGCAGCCAGCAGAGCAGCGCCGAGCTTCTACGCCAAGTCAAGTCCCAGATCGACGAGGTCGACCCGGCAGAGGTCAACGAGCTGATCGACGAGGGCGTCGCCGTGATCGACGTGCGCGAGACCGACGAGGTCGCCGCCGGCCATCTGCCCGGCGCCAAGCACATCCCGCGCGGGTACCTCGAGTCGCGGATCGAGGGCGTCGTGCCCGATCGCGACGCGCACGTGATCCTGTACTGCGCCTCCGGCAACCGCTCCGCGTACGCCGCACGCACGCTGAAGGAGGACCTCGGCTACACGAACGTGTCGTCGATGACGGGTGGGATCACGCTGTGGAAGGACCGCGGCTACGAGGTCCAGGTCCCCCGCACCCTCACCCCCGAGCAGCGCGAGCGCTACTCGCGCCACACCCTGATCCCCGAGATCGGCGCCGAGGGCCAGCAGAAGCTGCTCGACGCGAAGGTCCTGCTGCTCGGCGCCGGCGGGCTCGGCTCGCCGACCGCGCTCTATCTCGCGGCGGCCGGTGTCGGCACGCTCGGGATCGTCGACGACGACGTCGTCGACCTCTCCAACCTCCAGCGCCAGGTGATCCACTCCACGCAGCGGGTCGGCATCTCCAAGGTCGATTCGGCCGAGGAGTCGATCCACGCGCTCAACCCCGACGTTCGCGTCGTCAAGTATGAGACGCGGATCGATGCGTCGAACATCGTCGAGATCATCCAGGGCTACGATGTGATCGTCGACGGGGTCGACAACTTCCCGACGCGATATCTGCTCAACGACGCGACCGTGCGCCTGAAGATCCCCGTCGTCTCCGCCTCGATCCTCGGCTTCGACGGCCAGCTCTCCGTCTTCAAACCGTACGACGGCCCCTGCTACCGCTGCCTGTTCCGCGAGCCGCCCCCGGCCGAGCTCGCGCCCTCCTGCGGCGCCAACGGGGTACTCGGCGTGCTGCCCGGCACGATGGGCCTGCTGCAGGCGACCGAGGTGATCAAGCTGATCCTCTCGATCGGCGAGCCCGCGATCGGGCGCCTGCTCCTGTACGACGCGCTCGGCGCGACGCTCACCGAGGTGAAGGTCCACCGCGACCCCGACTGCCCGATCTGCTCGCGCCCGCCGGAGGAGATCTCCGACGAGGAGCTCGGCGTGTTCCCAGATTACGAGGCATTCTGCGCGGCGGCCGGGTAGGCTGCGCTCACGATGGCGACGATCAAGATCCCGCCGGTGCTCCGCGCGAGCGTCGGCAACGAGAAGCAGGTCGAGGCCTCCGGCGCGAACATCGGCGAGGTGCTCCGCGATCTCGCGGCCAACCATCCGGCCACCCAGGACCAGCTGTTCGGGGCCGACGGCGCGCTGAACAGGTACGTGAACGTGTACTTGAACGATGAGGATGTGAGGGTGTTGGACGGATTGGATACCGCGGTGGGGGAGACCGATACGTTGGTCATCCTGCCTGCGATGGCCGGCGGCGCCTAGCCGGAGCTAATTGTCCAAACCGCCCGGGGCTCGGTATCAATTCCAGGACGACATGCCGATAGGTTGTCTGCCAGATGGAATCTTCACGCCAGACACGAAGGCCGGCCCAGCTGCTCGCAGCCTTCAGTTGCGCTCTGCTTGCCTGTGCCGGGACCGCATTCGCCGAGGCCAACCACGAAGGCTGGCCGCAGATCGGCCACCACGAGGGGCATCCGAACAACGAAAGCGGCGTAATGCGCGGCCTCGACGGCGTCCACAACATGCTGCTCGGCGGCGGTGGCGACGACACGATCTACGCCGGCAACGAAGGCGACGTGATCTGGGGCGATTCGCACCCGGGCGAACAGCCGACGAGCCAGCGCGACTTCCTGCACGGCGGCGCGGGCGAAGACTGGATCTACGCGAGCCACGGCGAAAACACGATCTGGACCGGCGCCGGCAACGACCACGTCGCGCTCGTCTACGGCCACGGCACCGTCTACTGCAACGGCCCCGGCCTGAAGACGCTCGTGATGCGCTACCTGCCGCAGAACCGGCCGTGGAAGCTCGTCGGCTGCGACCACAAGGTGATCTTTCCCTACCGGGCGTAGGGGTCGGGCGTAGGGATCCCCTTACCGGGCGTCGTGATCCTCGCGACCTGGGCCGCGCTGGTCGCGCGTCGCTACAGGGCCGCGGCGGCTGGCTCGCTGTCAACCACAGCCGGCCGCGAAGTATCGGGCACGCCCGCCGCCGGGATGTGGCTGATCGCGTGCTCCGCGAGCGCGGTGATCGTCAGAGACGGGTTGACGCCGACGTTCGCGGGGATCGCCGAGCCGTCGCAGACGAGCAGGTTCTCGTAGCCGTAGACGCGCTGGCGGGCATCGAGCACGCCGCGGGCGGGGTCGGGCGCGATCACCGCGCCGCCGAGGATGTGGGCGGTCGTGGGGATGTTGAAGAGCGCCTCCGTGACCGAGCTCTGGGCGATCCCGCCGGTGCGCTTGGCGAGCCATTCCGCGGCTTCGTTGGCGACCGGGATGAACGTCGGGATCGGTCGCTCCGGGTCCTGCTCGGTCTTCAGCCACAGCGTCCCGAACGGTCCCTTGCGCGGGCGCAGCGCGATCGCGTTGTCGAGCGTCTGCATCACGAGCACGATGATCGTGCGCCGCGACCAGTGCTTCGGGAACAGCACCCGCGCGAGGCGCCTGGGGTGCAGCACGATCTGCGCGAGCAGCTTCAGCGGGCGCGTCAGGCGCGTGCCGTCGCCGACGAGCAGCGTATAGAGGCGGTGCATCGAGTCGCCGTCGTCGCCGTAGGTGACGGTCTCGATGTGGGTGTTCGGGTCGGGGTAGATCGAGGAGGTGATCGCGACGCGCTTAATCAGATCGTCGGGGTAGTCCTCGGGGACGGTGACCGTGAGGATCGACTCGCTGTTCGTCCTGACCAGCTCACCGAGGCGCGCGGAGATCCGTCCCAGCGATCCGTTCAGGCGGCAGCGCTGCAGCAGCTTGTTCGTGCCGAGCGGCCCGGCCGAGACGACCACGCCGCGCGCGCGCTGAACCCGGCGTTCCTTGCGCAGCCACGCGCCGGAGCGGACCGATTCGACCTCGTAGCCGTCTTTCCCGGAGCCGTCGCCGAGCGGGCGGACGTCGATCACCGTGCGTTCGGCCATCACCTTCGCGCCGCGCTTCTCGGCGAGGTAGAGGTAGTTCTTGACGAGCGTGTTCTTCGACCCATGCGGGCAGCCGACCATGCAGCGCCCGCATTCTCGGCAGCCGGTCCGCGCGGGGCCCTCGCCGCCGAAGAACGGGTCGGGAACGGTCTTCCCGGCGCCCTCCGGGCCGCCGAAGAAGACGCCGACGGGCGTCTTCTTGTAGGTGTCGCCAACGCCGAGCTCCTCGCCGAGCTCGCGCAGCAACTGATCGGCGGGATCGTCGGTCGGGGTTTGCACGACGCCGAGCATCCGCTGCGCTTCGGCGTAGTGGGGCGCGAGCGCCGACTCCCAGTCGTTCATCTCCGCCCACTGGCGGTCCTCGAAGAACTGCTTCGGGGGGACGTACAGCGTGTTCGCGTAGCCGAGGCTGCCGCCGCCGACGCCACAGCCGGAGACGACCGAGACGTCGCGGAAGGTCGTCAGCCGGAAGATCCCCTTCATGCCGAGGAACGGCCGCCAGAAGTAGCGCTTCAGATCGGCTGTCGAGCTCGGCAGCTCATCGTCGGCGAAGCGCCGCCCGCACTCGAGCACGCCGACGCGATGGCCCTTCTCGGAGAGGCGCAGCGCCGAGACGCTGCCGCCGAAGCCGGAGCCGATCACGAGCCAGTCGAAGTCGAAGTTCTCCTCCATGTCCCGCCAACATCCTAGTGATTGCACGAGGCGCTGGCGAGGGTCGCTATATTCCGTGAAGTAATGGCCGTCCAGCCGCTGAAGAACAAGCCCTGCGGGGGGCGCTACGGGGATCTCGTGCAGTCGATCGGCAACACGCCTCTGGTCGAGCTGCCGCGCCTGTCGCCGAAGCCCGGCGTGAGGATCTGGGCGAAGCTCGAGTCGCGCAACCCGACCGGCTCGGTCAAGGACCGCGTCGCGAAGGCGCTGATCGAGGACGCCGAGGAGAAAGGCGCGATCGCGCCCGGGCGGACGATCCTCGAACCGACCTCCGGCAACACCGGCATCTCGCTCGCGATGATCTGCCGGTTGAAGGGCTACAAGCTGAAGGTCGTGATGCCGGAGAACGTCACGCCCGAGCGCACGCAGCTGCTGAAGATGTACGGCGCTGAGATCGTCTACTCCGAGGGCTCGCTCGGCTCCAACGGGGCGGTCGAAAAGGCCCTCCAGATGGCCTCCGAAGACTCCTCCGTATACATGCCCTACCAGTACGGCAACCCAGCTAACCCGAACGCCCACTACAACGGCACGGCGCTCGAGATCCTCGAGGAGCTCGACGAAGTCAGCGCGTTCGTCGCCGGCCTCGGCACCGGCGGCACGCTGATGGGCAACGGGCGGCGGCTGAAGGAGACCTTCGGCGACGCCGTCAAGATCGTCGCCGCCGAGCCGATGCAGGGCGAGCCGGTCCAGGGCCTGCGCTCGCTCGACGACGGCTTCATCCCGCCGATCATCGACATCTCGCTGCTCGACCGCAAGATCTTCGTGACCAACCACGACGCGATCGTCTGGACGCGCAAGCTGCTCGACGAGGAGGGCCTGTTCGCGGGCGTCTCCAGCGGCGCGATCGCCAGCATCGCCGTGCGGATCGCGGGCGAGCTCGACGAGGGCAATGTCGTGTTCGTCGTCTGCGACGACGGCTGGAAGTACCTCTCGAGCGGGATCTACACGCTGCCGGTCGACGAGGTCGAGAACCTCGACTCCACCGTCTGGTGGTAGGCCTCGATCTCCTGTCCGCGCGACGGGCCTGACATGAAGATCGCCCCCGACCTGCTCGACGCGGTCCTCGCGCACGCGCTGGAGGACCCGAAGAACGAGGTCTGTGGGGTCGTCGCGGTCGCGGTCGACGCCGGGGCCGAGGGCGCGGACCCCCCGGGGCGCGTGGTGAGCGCGGTCGAGGTGCACCGCGCGGTCAACGTGCACGGAAGCCCGTTGAAGTTCGAGATCGATCCCGCCGAACTGCTCTCGCTCTACAACGCGATCGACGCGCGCGACCTCGAGCTCGGCGCGATCTACCACTCGCACGTGCGCAGCGCTCCCTACCCCTCCCAGACCGACATCTCCTTCGCCGCGAACTGGCCCGGGGTCGAGTGGATCATCGTGGGCTTGTCCGACGGCGAGGCGCCGGAGGTGCGCTCCTACCTGATCGAGGATGGCCGGGTGCGGGAGGTAGCGCTGGAGGTGGCTTGATGGACGCCGACGCCGACGCCCACCCCAACGCCGACGGTCTCCTGCACTGCCCATCGTGTCGACAGGAGCACCCGTCGAGCGAGCGCTTCTGCGAGCGCTGCGGGATGCCGCTCGTGCAGACGGCCGCCAGGGGCGGCGCCGAGCCGGTGTTGAGCGAGCGTCAGCGCCACGCGCGCAAGATCAAGCCTCAGTACAGCGAAGGAAGGCTCGTGAAGGTCGCCGGCGCGCAGAACGGCGCCGAGGCGGAGATGATCCAAGGATTGTTGCTCGAGGAGGGAATCCCCAGCATGCAGCGCCGGGCCGCGGGCGCCGATGTCCCGGACTTCCTGGTCGCCGGCCGGCGGGACATCCTCGTCCCCGAGTCCGGCGCCGAAGCAGCCAGGGAAGCGCTCGCCTGGGAGGGCGGTCTCTAGGCCAGAACCGGCTGGCCGGCGCTGCGCGTGATCTCGGCGATCTCTTCGCTCGCGCGCTCGAACTCGGCGTCTGACAGCACGGGGGTGCCCTCGAACGGGAGCTCGCGCTGCAGCTCGACCCACGCGTGGGCGGCGGAGTACTCGTCCTTGACCTTCACCGTCACCGGCCGCGGGATCCGGTAGGTGCGCAGCAGCAGGACGTGCAGGGGCTGGTGGCGGCGCCAGCCGAGGCGCTTCTCGGCGTAGTCGGTCGTCCACACGTAGAACGGGGAGAGCGCATCGACGCAGCGCGGGTCGGCGATCGTGAAGTGCCCGGCGACTTCGGCCCAGGCGCGGATACGGACGCGGTCGGGCTGCTGGATGCCGCCGGTCGCAAACGCGTGCAGCGGCGGCTCGCCGTCGCTCCAGACGCCCTCCTCGAGCGCGCGACGCAGCTCGGGCTGGTGGGATTCGCGCACGAACTCGCCCGGCTCCTGGTCGAAGGTGGGGTACAGGAAGAAGCGCTCGTGGGCGAGCCGGAAGGGCTTGCCGGGCTCGCGGATGCCGCCCTTGCGGAGCGTGAGCAGCTGCTCGCCTTCGGCGAGAGCGCGGACGGTGACCGCCCATTCTTTGAAAGCAATTGGCATGGGAAAGACGAAAGAGGCAGGAAAAGGAAAGAAAGTCTCGATAAACCTCGGACCCTGAACACCCCGTCCGAAGCGACCGAACGATGAGCCCGACCCCTTAAAGATACGAAACCCTGGCGGAAATCCCAAATTCCCTGCAAATGCAGGGGTTTTTTGGGCGGAAACACAGATTCTAGTCGCCGCGGACCGACGCTGCGGTCCGTAATCGGGGTCCGATCGACGCTATTGGGGGGTTCGGGGTCCGAATCGGCGGCTCGGTCGTCCCCGCAGGCCCCTACAGGCGCCGCCCCGCGAACCCCTCCGCGGCCTCGATCATCGCCGCATAGTCATCCGCGCCGTGGCCGCGGCCGAGCGTGGCCGTGAGCAGATCGCGCGCGTGCGCGGCAGCCGGAAACGGGACGCCTGCCGCCTGGGCTTCCTCGAGACACAGGCGCACGTCCTTAAGCATGTGCTCGGTCTTGAACAGGGTCTCGTAGTCGTGCTCGCGCATCGGGCTCGACTTCAACGTCAGCTGCGCCGACGCGCCCGAACCCGCGGAGGTGACCTGCACGAACGCGTCGAGATCGACACCCGTCGCCCGCGCCACGAGCAGCGCCTCGGCCAAAGCGGCCGCGTTGGCGGCGCCGAGCGAGTTGTTGATCAGCTTCAACATCTCGCCCTGCCCGAGCTCGCCGACGTGCACGATCACCTCGCCCATCGCCTCAAAGATCGGACGCGCGCGGGCGAAGTCCGCGGCCTCGCCGCCGGCCATGATCGTGAGCGTGCCCGCCTGCGCGCGCGGCGATGAGCCGGTCACGGGCGCGTCGAGCATCCGCACGCCGCGCTCCGCCAGGCCTGCCGCGATCCGGCGGCTGTCCGCGGGCGCGATCGTCAACATGTCAACGCACAGCAGCCCCGGCTCTGTCCCCGCGGCGTCCGTCCCCGTGGCGTCTGCCCCCGCGACGTCTGTCCCCGTGGCGTCTGTCCCGGCGGCGTCTGTCCCCGTGGCGTCCGTCCCCGTGGCCTCGACCACGCCGCCCTCGCCGAGCAGCACCGATTCGACCTGCGCGCCGTTGACGACCATGCTCACGACGATCTCGCTCGCGCGCGCGACCTCGGCGGGTGTATCGGCCGCGACGACCGACCCCGAGCCTTGTTCTGCCACCCACGCGGCGGCCTTCCCCGGCGTGTGCGTCCAGACGGTCAGCGGAAAGCCGGCCTCGGCGATTCGCGCGGCCATCCGCGAGCCCATGATCCCGAGGCCGAGGAAGCCGATGCGCTCCCGTGTGTCTGCGCTGGACATCTCCGCATTGTCCTCTTCCCGCGCTCCTCCTGCACGAAACATGGCTTCTATGCGGGGCAGGGAGGCCCCGCGCAAGCACGCACGGGACGTAGCTCACCCGCGTGGATGCGCCCCAAAAAAGCCCTATTTCAGGCCGCCGCGAGCTCCCGGTCCTCGGTGTCCGCGAGGTGCTGGTGCGACGGGCAGTAGCCGTTGTGCGGCAGCGGCACGCGCTGGCAGGCGGCGCCTTTGCGGGTCGTCGCGCGGCACTGCGGCTCCTCGCCCTTGATCGAGGCGTAGCCAGCGAGGGGGTTCTCGATCAGGAACTGCTGGGCGAGCGCGATGTAGCGGGCGACGACGCGGTGCACGTGGCCCTGCTCGCTCATCGGGAACAGCGTGCGGATGTCGCAGAACAGCGTGCGCTCGGGCCGCGCGAAGTAGAGACGTTCGACGGCCATCCGCTCGACGACCGCCTCGCAGGCCTGCAAGAGGTGCTCCTGGTTGGCGTTCGCGGCGGCGTCCGGCCTGGGCGCCAGCAGATGGGGCGAGAGCTCCCGATAGATGGCCCTGCTGAACTGATACATGGCGATTACCCCTCACCCTCTTTTTTCTCGATGAGCCGGCTTCTCTGGCGTCTTGCCCACCGGCCGTAAAAAGACGTTCCATGAGCGAAAACACACGATCGGGAAGAAAGGAGCGAGGTTTCGCTTGGGCGGCCAAAGATTTAAATACATTTATGAAGGCCCCTCTGGGGCCTGGGATCGGCGTGCGTGGTTGGGTCCGCCGGTGGGGTGGCTGCCGTCCCGGGCGGGTGTGATCTGGAGGAGCGTCAATCCCAGGTCTGCCAGTCCCCGTCCGCGTGCCCGTCGGCGTCCCCGTCCGCGTGCCCGCTCCCGTCCCAGTTCCCGTCCCCGTTCCCGCTCCCGTCCCAGTTCCCGTTCATGACGAAGTGGCGGCGGTCGAGGGCGGGATCGAGCGATGGACGATCCGAGCGCTGATGCGCGCCGCGACTCTCCGCCCGCGCGAGCGCGCCGCGCGCGAGCAGCCGTGCCAGCGGATGGGGATCGTCGAGCAGGCGCTCCAGCCCCGCGGCGCAGCGGACGATGCCGGCGTCGCGCCACAGCGCCTCGCGCGTGGCCTGGCCGGCGAGCGGCGGTGGGGGCAGCGACCGCAGCGCCTCGAGCTCGGCCGGCGAGGCCGTGGGCTTCTTCGCCGTCGCTGGCGCCGGCGCCGGCGTGGAGAGGGCGTGCAGGACGGCGCGGCGGGCGAAGACGAAGCACTCGCTCAGCGAGTTCGAGGCGAGGCGGTTGGCGCCGTGCAGGCCCGTGCAGGAGGACTCGCCGACGGCATACAGCCCGGGCAGCGTCGAACGGGAATCGAGGTCGGCGACGATCCCGCCCATCATGTAGTGCGCAGCCGGAGCGACCGGGACGAGCTCGCGCGTCGGATCGAGGCCCGCCTCGCGCAGCGCGGCGACGACGTTCGGGAAGTGGGCGGGGTCGATCGCGCGCATGTCCAGGCCGACCGCGCGCTCGCCGGTCTCGCGCAGGCGCAGCGCGATCGCGCGCGCGACCTCGTCGCGAGGGGCGAGCTCGTCGACGAAGCGCTCGCCGGCGGCGTCGTGCAGGGTCGCGCCCTCGCCCCTGATCGCCTCGGTGATCAGAAATCCTTCCCGTCCGGCGAGTCCAAACACCGCGGTGGGGTGGAATTGGAGCAGCTCGAGGTCCGCCAGCGCCGCGCCGGCTGAGTGCGCGAGCAGCAGGCCGAATCCCTGCGAGCCGGGCGGGTTGGTCGTGCGTGCCCACAGCGCCGCGGCGCCGCCGGTGCCGAGCACGACCGCGCGCGCGGACACGATCCGCCCGTCGTCGCAGATCAGGCCGCGACAGCGGGGGCCGGCGGGGTTCTCGTCTTGGGGGCCGGCGGGGTTCTCATCTTGGTGGTCGGCCGGGTCTTGATCTTGGGGGTCGGCCGGGGTTCCGTCTCGAGGGTCGGCGGAGTCTCGTCTCGGGGGTCGCGATCGGTCCACAGCGCTCGCGCCCGCGCGCCCTCGAACACGGCGATCGCGGGTTCCGCGGCGACGAGCGCCGAGAGCTGGCGCACGACGCGCCGGCCGGTCGCCGAGCCACCGGCGTGGACTACACGCCTGACCGAGTGCCCGCCCTCCAGGCCGAGCGCGAGCGCCCCTGAGCGGTCGCCGTCGAAGCGCACGCCGAGTGCCTGTAGGTCGGCCACCCGTGCGGGCGCCTCGCGCACGAGGATCTCGGCCGCCGAGCGCCGGACGAGCGCGCGCCCCGCACGTTCGGTGTCGGCGAGGTGCAGCTCGAAGCTGTCGTCGGCGGCGAGCGCCGCGGCGAGCCCGCCCTGCGCCCAGTAGGAGGCCGTCTGAGCCAGCGGCGTAGCCGAGATCAGGACGACGCGCGCGCCCTCGCGCGCCGCGCAGAGCGCCGCGTAGAGCCCGGCGGCGCCGGCGCCCACCACGGCGATGTCGGTCTCGATGACCGGACCGTCCGCGGCGGAGCTCACTTTTTCGGCGATTCCGGGGCGACGAGGGGGTTCGAGGTCGGCGGTGTTTCGCTCGCCGGTGTGGTTTTTGCGGGCGTTGTCGTGGCTTTCGGGACTGTTCTGGCCGGCGGGGTGGCGGTGGCGGTGGTGGGGGTGGACGAAAGACCGGGCGTCGTCGTGGCTTTGGTGGCGGTCGATGTGCCGGAGGCGCCGCTGCGGGGAGTTGTGCTCGTCGCGCCCGCGGCGCCTGTCGTGGGGGTCGTGGTGGAGAGGGCGGTGCTCGGCGCGCTCGTCCCGGGGACCGTGGCCGTCGTCGTGGTGGGGACGAGCGTGGTGGGGGTCGTCGCGGGCCGCGTCACCGTGATCGTCGTGGGCGGCGCTGTCGTCGAGCTCCCGGAGGATCCACCGGCGAGCTTGACGAGCGCGGCGGCGAGCACCCCGAGCGCGAGCGCGATCACCACGGCGAGCGCGATCACCGGCCCCTTCCAGGCCGGTGAGGCGGCCAGCCGCGTGCGCGCGGCGGCGCCGCAGCGCAGGCACCACTCCTGCTCGGGCGCGAGCGGGGCGCCGCAGAGAGGGCACACCTGGTCCGCCACCGGCGGCGCCGTGGTGGGGACTGGGTACCCGCCCGCCCCGTACCCGCCTGACCCGCCGCCCGCGGGGGGAGTGGCGACGCTCACGCGCCGGCGCCGGGAGGACGGACGATCACGGTGGGCTGGTCTTGGTCGGTTGGCTCGCCTGGCATGCCCGGGCTGTCCGGGGTGGGCGGGGCGTCCGATGCGCCCGGGGCGTCCGGGGCGGGCGCCGGTGGTGGCGATGCGGGCGCAGGCGTCTGAGGCGAGCGCGAGGGCGCGGGCCGATCGATCGTCGTGTAGTCGCCCGGCGCGGAAGGTGTCGGCGGTGGCGAGCCCGTCGCAGCGGGGTTCGGGGCGCGCGGCGGCGGGTCGGTGGGTTTGGCGGTCGCGGGGGTGGGGGCTGTGGCTCGAGCCGGGGATGGGGCCGGCGCCGGCGCGGGCGCGGGCGCGAATGGGGATGCAGGGGCCTGGGCGGTGGACGGTGCAGATGCGGAAAGGACTGCGGGCCCGGGTGCGGTGGGTGGGGCCGGCGCGGGGGCGGCGCCCGCGGGCGCTCCGGCGACCGGGCGCTCGGCCCGGCGGTCCATCGCGAGCCCGCAGTTGGGGCAGAAGCGGTCCTCGCTGCCGTGGATCGCCGCGCAGCGCGGGCAGGCGGCGATGCCGGCGTCGCGCAGGACGGTCACCGGCTGGTGTTCGGCTAGCGCGCCTTCGAGGGTGCGCAGCTCGGCATCGATCTGGCCGAGCGTCGAGAGCTTGGCGAGCACGAGCGCGTCGTTGCGCTGGCCGAAGCGGTGGAGGTTGTAGACCAATCCGCCGAGATCGCGATAGGCGAGCTCGCGCGCCTTGCGCAGGAAGCGCGCGCGGCGGCGCATGCGCCCGCGCTCGCTGAACCCGGGAGACCCGCTGGGTGCGTCCTCGCTCCCGGGCGTCTGCACCTCCGCCTCCGTGGGCGTTCGCACCTCCGTCGCCGGGCTGGTTGCTCGAGCATCCTCCATCGACCCACCAATGCTATCCGGCGTCGCGGAGGGCCGCGCGCCAGGCGGCGGCGACGTGCTCGGCCAGGCGCGGGCCGGAGAACGGCTCGGCGTGGGCGCGTCCCTCGATCCGCGACTCGCCCGCGCTCCCCAGGTGCGGTTCGAGCGCCGCGCGCCACCTCTCCAGCGCAAACGGCGCGCACAGCGCTCCCGCGACCCCGCGCAGCGCCTCGGGATGGATGCCGACGGGGGTGGCGAGCACCGGTATGTCGCAGGCGAGCGCCTCGAGCACCGCCAGGCCGAAGCCCTCGTGCCCGGAGGGCATCAGGACCGCGTTCGCGGCGTTGAACCACAGCGGCGCGCGCTTCGGATCGACGCCGCCGAGAACGAGCAGCTCGACCTCGACCGCGCGCGCGAGCTCGAGCGCCAGGTCGTAACGCTTGATCGCGCGCGCCGGATCGGCCGCGAACAGCAGATACGGTCGCTCGGGATCGAGCCCCAGCTCGGCGCGGGCCTGCGCGCGGGGGATCGGGTGGAAGCGCTCGAGATCGACGCCGCACGGCAGCACCTGCGCCCGGGCGCGCGCGCGGGCGCTCGGCAGTTCTTGCGCGAGCGAGCTCGATACCGCGGCCAGCAGGTCGATCCGCCCGAGCGCGGCGGCGGTGATCATCCGCGTGCGCGGATGGCGCATGTCATTGCCGTGGATCGTCAGCGCGCGCACCCGTGCGGGAACCGCGAACGCCGGCCAGGCGGTGAGCCCGTAGTGCGCGTGCACGATCTCGAACGGCTCGCGCGCGGGACGGCGGCTGAACGTCGAGGGGGGGCCGTAGCGGCCGCGCAGGTCGCGGGCCGCCTGGGCGAGCGCGCGCGCGCCGGGGGGAAACTCGTACAGCTCGATCTCGAGGTCGGGTTGGCGCAGGCCCCGCAGGTCAGCGACCTGGTCGCGGACGAACGTGCCGCGCTCGGGGTGCGCGGCGTCGGGCTTCATGTTGGAGAGCACGAGCGCGCGCACGATCCTCCGACCGTAGCGCTCCGAGCTCTGGGATGATGGGCTTCTTCCGACCGTAGCGGGCCGGGCTCTGGGATGATGGGCTTCTTCCGGCCGTGGCGGGCCGGGCTCTGGGATGATGGGCCGCATGTCGAGCGCGCCCGCGACCGCAGCCGAGCGATCCCGCAGCGATCCGCGCGCGCGGCCGATCGGCGTGTTCGACTCCGGCGTCGGCGGGCTGACCGTGCTGCACGAGCTGCTCGTCAGGCTCCCGCGCGAGGACTTCCTCTACCTGGGCGATACCGCGCGCTTTCCCTATGGCGAACGCACGCCCGCGGAGCTGACACGGTTCTCCGCGGAGGTCACGGAGGAGCTCGCCGGGCGGGGTGCGAAGCTGCTGGTCGTCGCCTGCAACTCCGCGACCGCGGCCGCGCTGCCGGCGCTGCGCGCGCGGATGATGGAGAGGACGCTGGGGATCGAGGTGCTCGGCGTCGTGCGCCCGGAGGCGTTTCGAGCGGTCGCTGCCACGCGCAGCGGTCGGATCGGGCTGCTGGCGACGCCGACGACGGTCGCCAGCCGCGCTTACGAGGAGGCGGTCCAAGCGATCGATCCGCATGTGACCCTCCACGCCGTCGAGTGCCCGACGCTGGCCTCGATCATCCAGGCCGGCGAGCAGTTCGACGAGCGCGCCGTGCAGACCGTGCGCGAGGTCTGCGCGCCGCTGAAGCGGGCTGACGTCAACACCGTGATCCTCGGCTGCACCCACTACCCCCTGATCCAGCCGATGCTCCAACGGATGCTCGGGCCGGGAGTCGCGCTCGTGAGCTCCGGCGCCGCGCTCGCGCGTCAGGTCGAGCACGCGCTGAGCACGCGCGACTTGCAGAACCCGCGGGCGGGCGAGGGC
This sequence comes from uncultured Solirubrobacterales bacterium, assembly GCA_963774785.1. Lineage (GTDB taxonomy): Bacteria > Actinomycetota > Thermoleophilia > Solirubrobacterales > Solirubrobacteraceae > Palsa-744. The sequence goes on from CAVZGH010000001.1 coordinate 1,457,996, forward strand.
GAGTACCGCTTCCTCTGCACCGGCGATACGGAGGCCTTCGAGCAGGCGGGGACGCGTTTCCTGCAGATGCCGCTCGGCCCGGTCGAGCGCGTCGAGCTGGCGGCCGTCGAGGTGACGGTGTGAGATTCATTCGCGGCGGTCGAGGCGATGGCGAAAGACAACAACAACGGAGGGTAGCCGTGCAACGATGGGCAGCAGGGGTTGAGGGGGTTGCCGGTGCTGGGCGACAATTGAGAGAGGTTGGTCCGTGAGCGCGATTGAGCGCAGCTACGGACGCGGGCCGGGCGACTTGCGGCCGATCGAGATCGAGCCCGGCTTCATGCGCACCGCGACCGGGTCGGCGTTGATCTCGGCCGGGGAGACGCGCGTGATCTGCACGGCCTCCGCGCAGGAGAGCGTCCCGCGCTGGATGGTCGGCAAGGGCCGTGGCTGGCTGACGGCCGAGTACGGAATGCTGCCAGCTTCCACCGGCGAGCGCAAGCAGCGCGATGCCACGCGCGGGCGCCAGGACGGGCGCACGGTCGAGATCCAGCGTCTGATCGGGCGCTCGCTGCGCGGCGCGATCGACCTGTCCCAGCTCGGCGAACGCACGATCTATCTCGACTGCGACGTGCTGCAGGCCGACGGGGGCACGCGCTGCGCCTCGATCACCGGCGCCTACGTCGCGCTGGCGCTCGCCTGCGCGCGGTTGCGGGATGGCGGCAAGCTCGAGGGCTCGCCGCTGACCGGCTCGGTCGCGGCGGTCTCCTGCGGGATCGTCTCAGGGGTTGCGCTGCTCGATCTCGACTACGCCGAGGACTCGACCGCGGAGGTCAACGCGAACGTCGTGATGACAGGCGAGGGGGGACTGATCGAGGTGCAGGCCACGGCCGAGCGCACGCCGCTCTCGCGCGCGCACTTGGACGAGCTGTTGGCGCTCGCGGGCGATGGGATCGAGCGGTTGAAGGCGGCTCAGGAGCAGGCGATCGCGGGGGCGTAGCGCTTTGCCGGGCGAGTAGCGCGGTGGCAGGGTGCGCTTGGGCCCGGGCGTGGTGGGAGCCCTCGGCGGGATCGATATCCGTTCGGCCGGCATGGCGTGGGCGAGGGTATGGCCGTTCTGTGGGGCGCGGCCTGGCCGTACGGACCTCGCTCCCGCCGAGGGTGCTGCAGACCTTCCAAAATTAGACAGTCGTCCGGCTGAGAATCCGATCCTGCACCGGCGGCTGAGGCGGCTGAGGTCTTCGATCGCGGTACCCTTGGCGAAGGATTGCGCGCATCGTGCTCATCCGTGCTTACTGCGCCGGTTCGGTTGTTCCCTCGTTGAGCAACTGAAGATACTCGTCGTAGACGAAGAGCCGACCGCGGCGGCGGCCGGTTGCCTCGCGGAGGATGCCGGCGTCTTCCAGTCGGTGCACGCCATTGCTGACCGTGGGTTCGCTGAGGTTGAGAACCGTGGCTGTTCGCGGAATGCCGAGCACTACGTAGCGCACGACGAACTCATGAATCCGCAAGGCGGTTGACGAGCCCCGTCCGAGCTTGTTGAGCTTCTGGCGGTCGCGCTCGACCATCTGGATGATGCGCTTGGTCGTGTCCGTCGCCGAGTCCGCGACTTCGATGACGCCGTCCAGGAAGAACTCGAGCCACTCCTCCCATGCTCCGTCGGTGCGGATGCGCTGAAGGTGTTCGTAGTAGGTGTCGCGATTTCGCTTGAGGTAGAGGCTCAGATACAGCAGCGGTTTCGACAGTACGCCCTGGCCGCAGAGCAGCAACGTAATCAGCAGCCGTCCGACGCGCCCGTTGCCGTCGAGAAAGGGGTGGATCGTCTCGAACTGCGCATGAGCCAGCGCAGCCTTGATCAGGATCGGCGTTTCGACGGGATCGTCGTGTAGAAAGCGCTCGAGAGATCCCATTGCGGGGAGCACTTCGTGTGGCGCCGGAGGCACATAGCGGGCGTTGCCGGGACGCGATCCCCCGATCCAGTTCTGGGTGCTCCGAAACTCTCCGGGAGCCTTGTCCCCTCCGCGGGTGCCGGCGAGCAGCCGAGCGTGAAGCTCACGCAGCAAACGCAAGCTGAGCGGCAGCTCGTTGCGCTCCATACGATCCAGGCCGTGGTTCATCGCATCGATGTAGTTCAGGGTTTCGTGAGCGTCTGCCTCGGGCACGCCTGGAGTCGCGTCATTCTCGAACAGGAGCAGGTCCGAGAGCGAGGACTGGGTACCCTCGATCTGTGAGGAGAGAACGGCCTCCTTGCGGATATAGGTGTAGAGAAACTGGTCGGGATCGGGGAGCAGCAGAGTCACGCCGTCCAGGCGTCCGAGCGCTTGATTTGCGCGGTCGAGCCGGGACTGTAGATGCGGCGGGATCTCGAGCGGGGGGTTCGGCGGCAGCGGACTCGGGACGAACGTCGCGTAGCCGTCGGGACCGCTGATCGCGGTGACGAAGGTTCCTGCTCTGAGGCTGGCGCGAGCTGGGTGGCGATTTGGCATGGGTTGACCAGGCTGAAGGATCCGCGGGTAGCCTACACTTACCAAAGGATAGCGGTTTAATCATTGGTTAGCGTGTAGCTAACCCAATGCTCGTTGGTTTCGCTCCCCTGGAGGCAGGCGGCAACGACAGCCCAGCTCGCAAAGACAGCACCGGAGCGAGACGATCGCGGTAGTCGGCCAGACCGCTACCGAGAGTCTCTAGCCCTCGGTAGCCCTTGGGGCGTAGCGGTGGTGCAGCATCAGCGCGTTCCCGTCGGGATCGAAAAAGAACGACATGTGGCAGACGCCGGTGTCGAACGTATCGCCCTGGAGCTCGATGCCCTGTGCGGTCAGCTGTTCACGCGCTGCCTGCATATCCTCGACGTGCAGCGCTATCGGGTTGACGTTGGGGTGGTAGCCGAAGGGGAAGTTCTCGGCCACGACGACGCTGAGGGTCAGCGGTCCGGCCTCGAACTCCGCGTAGTGGCGCTCGGGCAGCTTGACCGAGCAGGGAAGGCCGAGCGTCGTCCCGTAGAACTCGACGGCGGCCTCGAAGTCGTTGGTGGGAACGGTGACGAAATCGACACCGGTGATCGGCCCGGGCGGACTGGCCATCTCGATCTCCTAACGGTCGGTTGGTATCCAGACACGAGATGCTAGAGAGCCGCGTAGACTTCGCGCGGTTTGTTGTCAATGGTAGGCTTCTGCCGGATGGCGCTGGGAGAGGCTGAGCGGCGCGGATTGGTGGAGCGTTTCGCGCGGCTGTCGATCGCCGGCGGCGCGATCTACGACGGCATCGTCACGGCCACAGCCGCCGTTCACGGTTGCGCCCTGATCAGCTGCGATCGCCGCGCGGCGATCGCATATGACCGGCTCGGCGTCGAGGTCACCTACCTCTGAGCGTTGTGAGCAAGCTCCTGCTGGCCACCCACAACGAGCACAAGCGCCGCGAGCTTGCGCGCCTGCTCGCCGGCTACGAGGTCGAGGTCCTGGCGCCCGAGCTGAGCTCCCCGGAGGACGGCGAGACGTTCGTCGAGAACGCGCTCGGCAAGGCCCGCGCGGCCGCCCGCGCCACCGGCGCGGTCACGATCGCCGACGACTCCGGGATCGAGGCACAGGCGCTCGGCGGCGCACCGGGCGTGCGCTCGGCCCGCTACGCCGGCGAGCATGCCAGCGACGCGGAGAACCTCGCGAAGCTCCTGCGCGAGGCGCCGGCGGGCAGCGATCTGGCGTACGTGTGCGCGCTTGTCTACATCGATCCCCGCGCCGGCGTCGAGCGCGTGTTCGAGGGTCGCTGCACGGGCACGCTCGCCGTCGAGCCGCGCGGCGCGGGCGGGTTCGGCTACGACCCGGCGTTCGTGCCGGATGAGATCCCACTGGGCGTGGGCCGATCGGGAGCGGGCTCAGCGGCGGATCGTCCGCCGCCTCGGGATGTGGGCCCATCCGCCCCAACGATGGCCGAGCTGAGCGACGAGCAGAAGGACGCGATCAGCCACCGCGGCCGCGCGGCGCGCGCGCTGCTGGAGTGGCTGGCGGAGCGCGACCGAGCGCACTGAGCGCGACATCGTCGCGGGCGGGTTCGTCGCCGCGCGTTTGGCGGACCGGACGGCGCCAACGCGACAACGCGCGTCACAGCAGGTTGATCGCGGCCGCGATCGCGACCGCGAGGCCGAGCCCGGCATAGCCGTTGTAGCCCGAGAGCAGCAGCAGCAGCGCCGTGATCAGCGCGACGAGCACGGTCAGGCTCCAGGCGACACGTTCGAAGGTCATCCCGTGATTGTGTCGGATGCGTGGGCGGAGGCGAATGTCCGCGCGCGGTGTTAGCGTCGATGGAACTGTCTTACGAGCGAGGAGGACGAAGTGACGAAGTCCGAGTTGGTCAACCAGGTGGCGGACCGCGCCGATTTGACCAAGCAGGATGCGGCGCGGGCGGTGGATGCGGTGCTGGCCACCGTCGAGGACGCGCTGCGCAGGGGCAGCGAGGTGACGGTGTCGGGGTTCGGCAAGTTCCACGTCGGTGAGCGTGGCGCGCGCCAGGGGGTCAACCCGCGCACGGGCGAGCGCATCCAGATTCCCGCCTCCCGCGTGCCGCGCTTCACCGCCGGCAGCGGGCTGAAGAGCGCGGTGAAGGCCCGCTGAGCCTGCCCGCGAGCTTCGGAGACACCCTCGCGGCGCGCGTGCAGGCGCGCCGCTCGCAGATCGTGCTCGGCCTCGACCCGGATCCGAGCGCGCTGTGGCCGGTCGCGGGTGAGCCCGGCGGGGATGCGTCCGCGGGCGAGCCGTCTATCGATGCGAGATCCGAAGGGGACTCCGCCGGCCAGCCCGGCGCGGGCGCATCCCTCGGCGTCTCCTCCACCCGGGAGGCCTCCGCGCCGCGCGCCGCGCGCGCGGTCCTGGCCCACTGCCGGGCGCTGATCGACGCGACCGCCGAGGCATGCGTGGCGACGAAGCCCCAGTTGGCCTGCTTCGAGCGCCTCGGCGCCCCCGGTTGGAGCGCGCTCGCGGCGGTGATCGAGCACGCGCACGCGAGAGGCCTGCTCGTGATCGCCGACGGCAAGCGCGGCGACATCGACGTGACCGCGCGGGCCTACGGCGAAGCGCTGTTCGCCGGCGCCGAGACGCCGTTCGGAGCGGTCGCGGGGCTCGGCGCGGACATGGCGACGGTCAACCCGCTGATGGGCATGGACGCGCTCGCGCCGTTCGTCACGGCCGCGCGGGCCGCGGGGGCCGGCGTGTTTGCGCTCGTGCGAACCTCAAACCCGGGCGCCGCGGACGTCGAGGACCTCGAGCTGGCGGACGGCAGTGGGACGGTCTGGGAGCGTCTGGCCGCGATCGTCGAGGAGCTCGGTCGGGACGGCGTCGGCGAGTCGGGCCTGAGCGACGTCGGCGCCGTCGTCGGGGCGACCCAGCCCGCACATCTCTCGCGCGCGCGCGAGCTGATGCCACACGCGATGTTCCTGCTGCCGGGCGTCGGCGCGCAGGGCGGCCGGGTGGAGGACCTGGCGCCCGCCTTCGCGCCGGGGCCGGCCGGCGGCCTGGTATCGGCCTCGCGGAGCATCGCGGGCGCGTATCTGGCGACCGGCGGGGACCCCGCCACGGCCGCTCGGGCCGAGGCAGAGCGCCTGCGCGAGACGGCCTGGACCGTGGGCGGGCGATGACCGGCGCCTGGCCGTCTCCTCACCGATCGTCCGGGATCGGCCAGCTCGCGTGCTGATACGCGCGCCACGCGCACGCCACGGTCTCAGTGTCCTTGCCATGCTTGGGGTCTCTCACCGCCCTGGTGTCTGTGCCGCCTCGACCTTTACGAGTTCACATTGTTGGTTTGGGGTACCCTGAACCGCAATGATCATCACGGTCACGCTGAACGCGGCGATCGATAAGTCGCTCTCGGTGCCGAACTTCCGCCTGGGGCGCCGTCATCGCACCGTCGAGCAGCGCACGATGGCCGGCGGCAAGGGCGTGAACATCGCCCGCACGCTGAAGACGCTCGGCCAGCCGGTGATCGCGACCGGCTTCGCGGGCGGCATCACGGGCACGCACATCGTCGAGCAGCTGACCGAGGAGGCGATCCTCAACGACTTCGTGCGGATCCGCGAGGAGTCGCGCACGAACACCTCGGTGCTCGATCCGACGACCGGGCAGCAGACCGAGATCAACGAACGCGGTCCGGCGGTCTCCCAGCACGAGGTCGAGCTGTTCCGCGACAAGCTGCTCTACCTCGCGCGCGGCGCCGCGATCGTCGTGTTCGCCGGCTCGCTCCCGCGCGGCCTGGAGGCCGACATCTACGCGGTGCTGATCCGCGAGCTGCAGCGCACCGGCGTGACGACCGTGATCGACACCGACGGCGATCCTCTGCGCCAGGCGGTACGGGCCGAGCCCGATGTCGTCTCGCCGAACGTCAGCGAGGCCGAGGAGCTCGTCGGCCACGAGTTCTCAAGCGAGGAGGAACGCTCGCTGGGGGTGCGCGAGATCGCCGCGCTCGGCCCCGCCGAGGCGATCATGACGCTTCCCGACGGGTGCTTCGCCCAGGTGCTCGTCGACGGCCAGCCGGTCCTGCGGCGCGTGAGCGTGCAGCCGCGCGACTCGATCGCCAAACGCGGTTCCGGCGATGCCTTCCTGGCCGGCTACATCGCCGCCCGCTATGAGGGTCGTCCGCCCGACCAGTGCCTGCGCTTCGGGGTCGCCTGCGGGGCGGAGTCAACCGTCAGGCTGGGCGCCGGCCTGGTCGACCCGCGCGAGGCGCGGCGGCTGATGGGCGAGGTCGAGCTCGCGGCGATCGAGCTGCCCGCCGAGGTTGGCTGAGCTGAGTCTCAGCCCCCAGCCACGTCCCGTCGCAGAAACACGAGATACCCCGCAACCAAAGCCGGGACCGCGTACAGCGCGCAGACCCAGGCCGAGTGGGCGATCGGGGTCCAGTCGGTGGGGGTTCGCAGGAGACCGTGCCAGTTCTCGTACTGTTCGGTCAGCAGGTAGGGCTTGATGCCTTCGAGGCCGGGAATCTGGGCGACGATGAACAGCAGGATCGTGATGCCCACCGTGCCGACCACCGCCGCCGCGCTGTTGCGGGTCGTGGTGGAGAGCAGCACCCCAATCGCGACGATCGCCAGCAGCGGGATCATGTAGACGGCGTTGGCGGCGAACACGAGCAGCAGGCCTTCCGGCGCCGAGACGACGGTGCCGGAGAAGGTGACGACGTCGTTGAAGCCCCACGAGGCGACGCCGGCGATCGTCGCGACCGCCGCGGAGAGAAAGACCGCGAGCGTCGCGTAGGTCATCGCCGCGAGCGCCTTCGCGGCGAACACCTGGCCGCGGTCGACCGAGCGCGTGAGGATCGTCTTCAGCGTTCCGTTGCCGTCCTCGGCCGCGACGATGTCGCCCGCGACCAGGGCGGCGATCAGGGGGAGCATGAAGACCGACAGGAACAGCAGCATCAGCACGGGCGTCGCGAGCCCCGATTGGGTGATGTGCGAGGCGAAGATGTTGCCCTGGTCGTGGCCGCGATGCGCATGCAGGTTCTGGACGAGCACGAAGATCAAAGGCAGGATCACGGCCAGCGCGAGGCCCAGGTAGGTGCGCTTCTGGGAGACGAGCTTGCGCAGCTCCCAGCGGTAGGCGGTCAGCGTCGAGGGGCGCCGTGCGCGTGCGACACTCGGCGGTGTCACGGACGGAGGAGCGCCGACGGCCGCGCTGCTCATCGGGTTTCCTCAAGCGCTCGCACCGTCGCGGCCGCGCCCGTCGCAGCCGCTCCCAGCGGACTCCGGGACAGGACGCCGTTGCCGGGATCGCTCGCCGCACGATCTGGCGCGTCGTCGGCGCCCTCGGTCAACCGGAAGAAGAGGTCCTCGAGCGTCGCCAGCTCAGGCGTGAGCGCGAGGATCCCGACGCCCGCCTGGCCCAGCGCGAGCGACAGCGGGGCGACGTCCTGCTCAGTGGCCTGGAAGACGAGACCGTGCTCGCCGATGGTGGCGTGCTCGACGCCATGCTGGGCGCGGGCGATCTCGATCGCCCGCGCGTCGTCGGTCGTGCGCAGTCGATATCCGGCGCCCCCCTGGCGGCGCAGATCCGCGAGCGCTCCCTCGTAGACGACGCGGCCGCGGTCAACGATCGCCACGCGGTCGCACAGTTCCTGCACCTCCGGCAATTGGTGGCTGGAGAGGAGCACCGTGATCCCTTCGTCCGCGAGGCGGCGGATCAGGGTACGCATGTCGCGCATGCCGGCGGGGTCGAGGCCGGTCGCGGGCTCGTCGAGGATCAACAGGCGGGGGCGGCGCAGCAGCGCCGCGGCGATCCCGAGTCGCTGGCGCATCCCGTGGGAGAAGCCGCCGACGCGATGTCCGGCGCGCGGGCTCAGCTCGACGATCTCGAGCACCTCGTCGATCCGCTCTGCGGCGTCGCCTCCGTCGAGCGCGGCGAGCAGCTCGAGGTTCTTGCGCGCGGGAAGGTAGGGGTAGAAGCGCGGCGCCTCGACGAACCCCGCGACGCCCTCCAACGCTCGCGCGCCGACGCGCAGCGGATCGCGCCCGAACAGCTCGACCGTGCCCTCGGTGGGCATGATCAGCCCGAGCGCCATTCGCAGCGTCGTCGTCTTACCGGCGCCGTTCGGCCCGAGGAACCCGTAGACGTCGCCGACGTTGACGTTCAGGTCGATGTGGTCGACCGCCAAGACCTCCTTGTAACGCTTGACCAGGCCGCGTGCCCTCACGGGTGGGGCTTCCTCCGTCATTCTCGCCCGAGGAGGAGGCGGCGCCTTGTCGAACGGGCGGGTCTCCAGGCGACGACGTCTCGCCGGTAATCGCCTCTCGGGGAGGCGCCTCCCCGGCCACGCCTACAGGCCCTTGGCGACCGCTTCGACGGCCGCGGGGCCGACCGCGCCGGCGAGGAGGTAGCGCACGCCGGAGCGCTCGAAGCTCAGCAGCGTGCCGAGCTCGGTGGGCAGCTCGAAGGCTTCGACGCCATTGATCTCGACCTTCTGCAGGCCTTCTTCGGCGCTCGCGGACGTCCGCTTGGCCGCGGCGCCTTCCTTGGATTTGCCTTCGAGAACCGCGACCGACGTGATGCCTTCGCCCACTGTCGTGACGTGGGGATGGTCGCCGCTGTGCCGCTGGGTCGAGGAACCGGTGGGCTTGGAGTCTTCCTTGGGCAGCACGATTTCTTCGACCTTTGCGTTCGCGGGCGGCGTGAATTCGAACACCGATGCCGCGACGGGCCCGTAGGAGATCGAGGTGGCTGCCAGTTCGAGCGCCGGCGAGGAGCTCGTCGAGGAGTAGATCGCGGCACGCAGGGGGACGCCGTTGGTGGCGTCCCAGGAGAGCTCGCCGGCGCCGATCAGGCTGCCGGTTTCCTTCGGCGAGACGCGCACCGTGTAGGCGGGCTGCCCGGCGATGTCGGTCGGGGTCGCGCCGGAGACGTTCGCGTGCTGGCTGAGATGGGAGATCGCTTCTTCGATCTTCGCGACGGTCGGAGGTTCGTGGTCGCTCGTGCCTGAATCGCTGGGGCTGCCTGGGCCGCTGGGGTTGCCTGAGCCGCTGGGGCTGCCTGAGCCGCTGGGGTTGCCCGAATCGCTGGGGTTGCCCGAGCCGCTGGGGTTGCCTGAGCCGCTGGCGTTGCCTGGGCCGCTGGCGCCGGCTTCGTGGGCGGGCGGCGTGAATCGGTAGAGCGTGTTCGAGGAGGCGTCGTAGATCGTGGCGGTGTGCCCGTCGTAGAGCACTTGGGTGTCGCCCTTTTCGGACTGCAGTTCCAGGCGCACGTGGCCATCCTTCGATACCCACATCCGTCCGGAAGCGCCCGTGATCAGCGGGCTCGAGAGGAGCTGGCCGGCGGCGCTGGCACCGCCGTCACCGCCGCTTGCGAGGTTGGCGCCTTCGAGCAGGTGGTCGGTCAGCTGGATGTTCGCGCTGACGCCTTCGATTTGACTCCCGCTGGCCCCGGCGAGGGCGTCGTGAACCGCGTCCGGGAGTGGCTTCGGCGGCGGCGTCGGGCCCGTGCCGAGCGCGAACGCGATCGCCGTGATCGAGATGCCGATCACGACGACCAGCCCGCAGAGAAGCAACAGGCGCGAGAGGGGAAGTCTGCGAAGTAGATAAGCCATCGACGTTCCGATATCCAGGGTAGCGCCGCACCTTGGGCCAACCTAAAGGTGAGAGGGCTCTCATCGAGCGGCCCAGGGAGCGGCCCAGGACCGGTTGGGCGTCCCAGGGAGGAACGATCGCGCGGCGGGCGGCTTGGGAACGTCAGGCCGCGGCAGACGATATTGTCCCCGCCTACATCGAGCTCCGACAGCCCCTCCCCGACACCGCCACCGGCCGAATCGAAGGCCAGCCAGCGCCTGATCACGCTCGCCGTCGTCGTGGCGTTCGCCTTCGGCCTGATCGTGCCCGGGTTCGTGCTCGCGCACAACGCCAACGACAAGGGAAGCGAGGCGCCCGGCGGGGTGCACCTGAACGCCGAAGAGGTGAAAGGCCGGGAACTGTTCTCTCATACCTGCACCGTCTGCCATACGCTGTCCGCGGTCAAGTCGGTCGGCCGGATCGGCCCGAACCTCGACGTGCGCGTCGGCGAGGAAGTCTCGACCCCGGCGGCGCGCAAGGCGCTCGTCCTGAGCGCGATCCTCGAAGGCCGCGCGATCGGCCTCGGCAACATGCCGGCCGACCTGTACGTGGGCAAGGAAGCGGAAGAGGTTGCGGCGTTCGTCGCAGCCGTCGCCGGTCATTAGCGCGAGGCGGTCGGGGGTCGAGCGGGGCGAGATCGGAGGCCCGCCCACCCCGCGTGACGTGCTGACACCGATCGCGGGTCTGCTAATGCCGGCCAGCGGCCACCCCAGCTTTGGCCAACCGTCGATACCGCCCAGAGGAACCATCGACTAAGGTCAGCGACGATGGCGACGCAGCCGAAAGAGGAGCGGGCGCAGACCGCGGAGGACGTGAAGACGCTCGTCGCCGAGCACGATATCCGCTTCATCCGCTTCTGGTTCACCGACGTGCTCGGCCAGCTGAAGTCGTTCTCGATCAACGCGGCCGAGCTCGACGATGCGTTCGAGGCGGGGATGGGCTTCGACGGCAGCTCGATCACGGGCTTCAACGCGATCGAGGAGTCCGACATGATCGCGATGCCCGACCCGAGCACGTTCGCGGTGCTGCCCTGGCGCCCGGAGGAGCAGGGCGTGGGAAGGATGTTCTGCGACGTCGTCACGCCCGAGAAAACGCCGTATGAGGGCGATCCCAGGCACGTGCTGCGGCGCGCGATGGAGCGCGCGAAGGGGATGGGCTTCGACACGTTCAACGTCGGGCCCGAGCTCGAGTACTTCCTGTTCAAGGACGCGCAGTCAACTGAGGTGCTCGACAGAGGGGGCTACTTCGACCTGACGACGCTCGACGCCGGCTCGGACGTGCGCCGCGAGACGGTGCTCGCGATGGAGCAGCTGGGCATCCACGTCGAGTACACCCACCACGAGGTCGGCCCGTCACAGCACGAGATCGACATGCGCTACGCGGATGTGATGAAGATGGCCGACGACTGCATGACCTATCGGATCACCGTGAAGGAGTACGCGATGAAGTACGGCTGGCACGCGACCTTCATGCCGAAGCCGCTGTTCGGCGAGAACGGCTCGGGGATGCACACCCACCAGTCGCTGTTCGCGGGCGGCAAGAACGCGTTCTACGACCCCGACGACCAGTACTTCCTGTCGGACGTCGGCAAGGCCTTCATCGCTGGTCAGCTCAAGCACGCGCGCGAGATCTGCTCGATCTTCGCGCAGTGGGTCAACTCCTACAAGCGCCTCGTTCCCGGTTTTGAGGCGCCGGTCTACGTCGCGTGGTCGCGGCGCAACCGCTCGGCGCTGGTGCGCGTGCCGCTGTATCACCCGGGGCGCGAGCAGGCGACGCGCATGGAGCTGCGCTGTCCCGACCCGGCCTGCAACCCGTACCTGACATTCGCGGTGCTGTTGCAGGCGGGGCTGGAGGGGATCGAGAAGGGCTACGAGCTGCCGGAGCCGATGGAGAAGAACCTCTACCATTTGTCAGGCGAGGAGCGTCGCCGTCTCGGCGTCGAGCAGCTGCCGGAGAGCCTCGGCGAAGCGATCGAGTTGACCGCCGAGTCCGAGCTGGTGTTGCGCACGCTCGGCGAGCACATGTTTAACCGCTACGTCGAGATCAAGCGCCAGGAGTGGGACGACTACCGCGTGCACGTCACGCAGTGGGAGCTGGACCGCTACCTCTCGATCCTGTAGGACCCTAACGAGGCGACGCTGGGTGTCCTAACGAGGCACCGCACACGCGATCGGGCGCGCGGGGGAGAGGCGCCAGTGGAGCACCTGGAGCAGGTGCCCGAACGAGGTCGGATGGCGCGGGGCGATGTCCTGCAACAGGCTCAGCACACCCAGCGCTTGGCGTTCGTACTCGGCGTTGCCGGTCAGCTGGGACAGGCGCAGCAGGCCCATCGCCGCGCTCGACTGTCCGGCTGGGATCGGCGAGTCCTCCAGGTCCTTGCGCCGCGCGATCAACGGTTCGCCGGCATCCGCGGCGGTCGAGTAGAAGCCGCCGTGCTCGGGGTCGGCGAAGCGCGCGATCAGCGTGTCCGCGAGCACCGTCGCCTCGTTGAACCAGCGCTCGTCGCAGCTGGTTTCGAACAGCACGATCAGCGCCTCCAGCAGGTATGCATGGTCCTCGAGGTAGGCGTCGATCTTCGCGGCGCCGTCGTTATATGTGCGCAGCAAGCGTCCATCCTGGTCGCGCAGGTCGCGCAGGACGAACTCCGCGCAGGCGACGGCGGCGTCGAGATACCGACGCCCGTCCGCCTCCTCAAAGGTCGTCCCTGCATCGGCGAGCGCGGCGATCATCAAAGCGTTCCACGAGGTCAGGCGCTTGTCGTCGAGCCCAGGACGAGTGCGGCGTTCGCGCACCTCCAGCAGCCGGGCGCGGATGCGCGCCCGGCTGGCCTCGTCCGGGCGTTGGCCGCGATCCTCGAGCACGTTCAGTCCCGGAGCGGGATGATGAGGATCCACGAAGTTCCCCTCCTCGGTAGCGCCGAACCACGCGATCGCCGCCTCCGCGTCCTCGCCGAGCGCGTCGTGCAGCTCGGCGAGAGTCCACACGTAGAAGCGCCCCTCGACGCCCTCCGAGTCGGCGTCGAGCGCCGAGTAGAAGCCGCCCTCTCCTCCGCGCATCTCGCGCAGCGCCCAGTCGAGGGTGGCACGGCAGACCTCCTCCAAGCGGGGCTCGCCGGAGCTCTGATACCCGTGCAGGTAGGCGCGGGCGAGCAGCGCGTTGTCGTAGAGCATCTTCTCGAAGTGCGGCACCGTCCAGGAGGCATCGACCGAGTAGCGATGGAACCCACCTGCGAGCTGGTCGTAGATGCCGCCGCGGGCCATCGCGCGCAGGGTGTCCAGCGCCATCTTGTGCTCGCCTCGCAGCAACAACAGCTCCAGGACCGATGCCTGCGGGAACTTCGGGGCGAAGGTCGGTGGGCTTCCAAATCCTCCGTTGCGGGCGTCGTAGGCATCCCTCAGCCCGGCGATTGCCCGCTGCAGCGCCTCTTGCGTCGAAGTGTCCTCCGCCGACCGAGGACCCTGCCCTGCGCTCGGCGCTTCCTGCGCCAACGGGTCTTGCGCCGTATTCGCGGGTCTCAGCCCGGCGCCGCCGGCCAGCCGTTCGCGCAGGCTCTCGCCGCCCGCGCGCAGCTCCTCGCGTCGCTCCGACCACGCCTCGCCGATCGCCTGCAGCACCTGCGTCCAGGCCGGCATCCCGTGACGGGGCTCGGGCGGGAAGTAGGTGCCGCCGTAGAACGGCAGCTGCTCGGGGGTGAGGAACACGTTCAACGGCCAGCCGCCGCGGCCGGTCATCGACTGCACGGCCTCCATGTACAGCGCGTCAACGTCCGGGCGCTCCTCGCGGTCGACCTTCACGCACACGAACAGCTCGTTCATCAGCGTGGCCGTGCGCTCATCCTCGAAGGACTCGCGCTCCATCACATGGCACCAGTGGCAGGAGGAGTAGCCGATCGAGACGAGCAGCGGCCTGTCCCGCTCGCGGGCGCGGGCGAGCGCGACCGGGCCCCAGGGCAGCCAGTCGACGGGGTTGTGCGCGTGCTGGCGCAGATAGGGGGAGCTCTCGTCCGCCAGCGCGTTGGGCACGCGCTCAGCGTAGCCGCGAGAGCTTCGGCAGCGGGAAGGACAGCGGCGTCGCCGACCATTCGGCTTCGCTCGCGTCCCGGCCCTCACCTGCCCGCGAGAGCTTGACCTTGGCGACGTTCACATCGAAGCGCCTGCCGCCGAGGGTGCCCGTGACGACCTTGCCCGAGCCGACACGCACGATGCCGTTCGCGGCGCTCGATCCCGTGACGCGCAGTGTCGCCGTCTGCAGCTGGCCTTTGCTGACCGGGAACGTGCCGCTCAGTTCGACGCCGGGGATGAACGTGAAGCGCGTCAGCGCGAGCCTCGTGCTGCTCAACTTCGCGTAGCCGCCGCGCAGACCGCCGAAGCTCGAGCCGCTGGGGAGCTGCGCGTCGGCCTGCAGCGTGGCGCCGACCACCTGGCGGTTGAGGTCGACGATCGTGTCGAGCACGGCGGTGAGCGTCAGGCTCGGCCTGCCGCTCAGCCCCGGCACCGGGTGCACGTAGGCGAGCTTCGTCGGGGTCAGCGGCGTCGGCGCGAACGGGTTGGCGCCCGGCGCACACGGCAGGACAGGATGCCCAGCCTCCCCGCCGGCAAAGAACGCCGCGAGCGCGAGCGAGGCGCAGTCGCCGAAGTCGCTGCCGATCACCGAATGGCCGGTGTAGGGCACGACCAGCAGTTGCGCGTCGGGAATCCTCGCCGCGATCTGTTGCGCGTTGGAGGTCGGCGTGCGCAGATCCTGGGCGCCCGAGAGGATCAGCGTCGGCACGTTCGGCAGGTTGCCCGGCACGTAGCTGGCGGGGGATGCGTCCGGCCAGCTCGCGCAGGCGGAGATCAGGCTGTCGGTGAACGCCGTGGCGGCGTCGAACGGGTAGAAGTCGCTGCTCGGCAGCGCCTTCAGGGCGCCGGTCGCTTCCGCGAGCCGGGTGGCCGCCGGCGCGGAGCGCTGCCAGGGGAAGGGCATCTCCTCGCAGGTGGTGGTCACGTTCAGCGCTTCGTCGATCTCGGTCGATTCTTCGACCGGGTGGCCGGCCGGCAGGTTCGGGATCAAGCCCTCCGCGAGCTCCTCCAGACGCAGCAGGGGATCGGGATAGTTGTTCAGGGCCGAGCGCACCGCGGCCGGCAGCAGCGCGCGCAGGGCGGGGTTCAGGTCGCCGGCCTCGAGGATCCCGAGCAGGCCGGACTCGTCGAGCGTGGCATCGCGGCGGTGGCCCGAGCCGTCGTACACCGAGCCGCTGAGCGGACGCTTGCGCAGCCGCGCCGCCAGGCTCGCGAGGTCGGCGACGGGGTTGGTCGTGATGCCCGCGCAGGCGTCGTTCGAGCACAGCTCGCCGAGCACCGAGGAGATCGCCTGGAAGGTGGGGATCGAGAACGGTTCCGGCCCGGTCGGCGGCACGACCGAGTCGAGCAGGAGCGCTTCGACGTGCTGCGGGTAGCGTTCGGCGTACTCCTCGGCGACCTTCGTCCCGTAGGAGGTGCCGTACAGGACGAGCTTTTCGTAGCCCGCCGCCTGGCGGATCGCCTCGATGTCTTCGATCGATTCCTGCGTGGTGTAGCCGCCGCGCGCGGGTCCGATTTCAAGCGCGCAACGTTCGAAGGCCTGGCTCACGCTGCCGTTGGCGCCGAAGCTACTCAGGGCGCCACAGGTGAGCGGGTCCGAGGTGCCCGTGCCGCGCTGGTCGAAGACGAGCAGGTCACGCGTGCCGAGCGCCGGGGCGAGCGCCTTAGCGATGAATTCGCCGAGCGGCAGCGCCGCCTGGCCGGGCCCGCCCGCGAGCGCGATCACGGCGGTCTTGCTCGGCGTGGGGTGGGTGGGATTTGGATCGAGGCGCTCGAGGCTCAGCGAGAGCGTGCCGGCGGCGAGACCTGTGCGGCTGACCGGGACCGGCACCGTCGTGCACTCAAAGCCGGTGGTCCCCGCGCCGACACAGGGGACGAAGCTCAGCTGCGCGCTCGCGGAGGCGGCGCCAGATAGGACAGAGAGGCACAGTGCGAGGGCCGCCGCCAGCTTGAGTGTCGGCGCGCGCCGGGGCATCGTCCAGACGTTAGCGGGCGTCGCGGGCGAGCAGCGCCATTTGCGCGCCCACCGCCTGCGGGCCCGCGCTCTGGAGCTTCACGCGCCTGCCGCCCAGCACCCCGGCGATCGTCGTGTGTGGTCCGAGGCGCAGTGTGCCGTGCGCGGCCGCCCCACCGCCGATCCGCAACGTGTCCGTCCCCGAGGCGAGCCTGCCGGAGATCGTCACGCCCGGCACGTAGGAGTAAGCGTGGAAGGTCAGCGCGCCGGTCGTGAGCCCCGCCCAGCCCGCGCGCAGGCCGCCGGTGCGCAGCGACGGCGACCCGGCGCCTTCGCCCTGGAGGCTGCTCAGCTGGAGCTCGAGCTGACGATCGAAGTCGCCGAGCGTCAGCAGCACCGCCGCGAGCGTGCGGCCGGGCAGGCCGCGGTTGCCGCGGGCGGGGGGAATCTCGGCGAGGCGGGTCGGCGCCAGCGGCGTCAGGCGCAGCGGCGGGGGTGGTGGCGTCGCCTTGCAGGGCTCGATCGGCTTGCCCGCGAACAGCGCCTGGAGCGCGTTGCTCGCGCAGTGCGTGGGGTCGGAGCCGAGCACCGAGTGCCCGGTGTTCGGCACGACGAGCAGGTTCGATCCGGGGATCTTCGCCGCCACTTCGCGCGCGTTCGCGGTCGGCGTGCGCAGATCGTCGGCGCCACTCAGGATCAGTGTCGGGACGCTCGGGAACGGCGCTTCGTCGAGCGCCGGCGCGGGCGTCGTGTACGGCCAGAAGGCGCATGCCGGGATGTCGCTCAGGTCAAGCACGTTCGCCGCGGTGAACGGCGCGATCTGGCTCGCGGGCAGCGCTCTGATCTTGGCCTGCGCTTCGGCGAGTCGCTGTGCCGGGGAGGACGAGCGCTTCCACGGGAACGGCTCGTCTTCGCAGCTCGTCGCGTAGTAGAGCGGGTTGTCAAAGCTCTCGCTCGGGCTTCCCGCTTCGCTGTCTTCGCCGCTTTCCGCACGTGCCTCCAGACGCGCCAGTGGCGCCGTGTCGCCATTCACGGCAGAGCGCACGGCCGCGGGGAATTCGCTGCGCAGGATCGGCGCCAGGTCGCCCTCGACGAGCGTCCCGAGCAGGCCATTGGAGCTGATCGGCACGGTGTGCGCGACGCCGCGGCCGTCGATCGCGCGCCCCCGCAGCGGCCCCCGCGCCAGCCGTCGTATTAGCCGCGTGAGGTCGGCGACGGGGTTGGGGGTGATGCCCGCGCAGGCGCGCGCGGCGCACAGCTGGCGCAGGATCCGGGGGATTGCCGCGAACGTGGCGCGGTTGAGCGGTTCGGGGCCGTTTGGCGGCACGACGGAGTCGAGCACGAGCGCTTCGACGTGGCTCGGATAGGCCTGCGCGTACTCCTCGGCGACCTTCGTCCCGTAGGAGGTCCCGTAGAGGACGAGCTTTTCGTAGCCGCCCGCGACGCGCAGCGCCTCGATGTCGGCGACGGTGTCGGCCGTCGCGTAGAAGCCGCGCGTCGGCCCGAGCTGCGCTGCGCATTCGGCGATCGTGGGACCCGGGGGTGCGTTCGTGTTGAGTTCGAAGCGGTGGCAGGAGAGCGGCCCGGAGAGGCCGATGCCGCGCTGGTCGAATGCGATCAGGTCACGCGTGGAGGCGATCGGCCCGAGCACCTGCGCGAACTGTTCGGCGAACGGCAGCGCCGCCTGCCCGGGGCCGCCCGCGAGCGCGACGATCGCGGTCTTGGCTTCGCCGACGGGGGCGCGGTGGCGGCGGATCGCGAGCGTGATCGTCCCCGCCGTCTGACCGCTCGGGTCGAGCGGGACCGTCAGATGGCCGCAGGCGAAGTCGTTGCTGTCGCCGCACGGCGCGAACGCAATCTGAGCCGTTGCTTGGGCGGCAGTGGCCAGCGCGCAGACGCACACCGCCAGCAGCGGGAAGGCGAGTCGAAAGAGTCGCATTTCCCGGAATCTATCGGCCCTGACCTGGAGGCGCGTCGTTCGCGGTCCGGAACGCCTGCCGGGGGATGTGCTTATCTCTTTGGTCGTTGAACGCGCGCGTGTGCGTACGCGCGCGCGTTCAAGATCTTTTTTGTAAGAGCTTCGCCATCCCGGCCACCCGAAGTCGCCCGCGCCGACCGCCGATGATCGACACCCGCCAGACAATGATCGACACCCGCCAGACAATGACCGACACCCGCCAGACAATTTCCGTCCCCGGCGCCCCCGCCGCGATCGGTCCCTACAGCCACGCGGTCGCGGCCGCCGGGCTGCTGTTCTGCTCGGGCCAGATTCCGCTCGACCCGGCGACCGGCGAGCTCGTGGGGAAGACGCCGGCGGAGCAGGCGCGGCGCTGCCTGGAGAACCTCGGCGCCGTCTGCGAGGCGGCTGGAACGACGCTGCGGGACGCGGTGCGGCTGACGATCCACATGACCGACCTGGCGGCCTTCGCCGAGGTAAACGAGGTGTACGCGAGCTTCTTCGCGGACGATGATCCCCCTGCGCGCGTGACGGTCGGCGTGGCGGCGCTGCCGAAGGGCGCTCAGGTCGAGATCGACGCGGTCGTCGCGCTGTAGGCCTCGTCCGCGGCCGGCTCGGCGCCGTAGAGCGCGCGCGTCAACAGCTGCCAGAGGGTCGCGCGCTCCTCGCCATCGAGCGCCCGCAGGACGTCGTCCTCGATCGCTTCCTGGGCGCGCTCGGCGCGGCTCAACGCCTCGGCGCCCGCGGGGGTGAGCTGGACAACGTGGCGGCGGCGGTCGTCGGGGTCGCGCAGGCGCGTGGCGTAGCCCAGCTGCTCGAGCTCGTTGAGCAGCAGCACGACGTTGTTGGCGTCCATGCAGAACGCCTCGGCCAGCTCGTGCTGGGGACAGGCGTCGTGGTCGCGCACGTAGCTGAGCGCGACGAGATGACGTAACTGCATCCCCAACAGCTCGTCGCTGCTGCGCCTGTAGACCTGCTTGGCCAGCCGGGTGAGCAACACCATCGAGCCCGGAGCACATGCCCTCTCAGCATCCATCGCGCGTGATTTTACACCAGTTTGCATTTGTTATCACTTTAGCAACGATCATAAATTTTATGTAGATCATCCTTGAAACAAGGATGATCATTGCTATGGTGTGTCCCACGCCACGACCGAAGGGAGCACACACATGAGCGCCACAACCGAGCTCAGTCCCACCGTAGACCAGATCGAGACCGATGGCTCCGCCGTCAACCCTTCCTCCGCGCAGGGCACGCGCCGCAGCGAGCGCCGCCGCTGGATCGCGCTCGCGGTGCTGTGCCTCGGCCAGCTGATGATGGTGCTCGACGCGACGATCGTGAACGTCGCGCTGCCCTCGATCCAGCGCGACCTGCACTTCTCCCAGGGCAACCTCACGTGGGTGATCGACGCCTACCTGATCACCTTCGGCGGCTTCCTCCTGCTCGCCGGACGGATGGGCGATCTCGTCGGGCGCAAGAAAGTCTTCCTCGCCGGTCTCGTCCTGTTCACCGCGGCCTCGATCTTCTGCGGCGCCTCCACGAGCCAGGGAATGCTGATCGCCGGGCGCTTCGTGCAGGGGATCGGCGGCGCCGTCGCCTCGGCGGTGATTCTCGCGATCATCGTCACCGAGTTCCCCGCGCGCGCCGAGCAGGCCAAGGCGATGGGCATGTACGCGTTCGTCTCGGCGGGCGGCGGCTCGATCGGGCTGCTCGCCGGCGGTGCGCTGACGCAGTCGCTGAGCTGGCACTGGATCTTCTTCGTCAACGTCCCGATCGGCGTGATCGCGTTCGTGCTCGGCTCGGCGCTGATCGTCGAGAACCGCGGCATCGGCCTCGCCGGTGGCGTCAACGTCGCCGGCTCGGTGCTGATCACGCTCGCGACGATGCTCGGCGCGTTCGCGATCGTCAAGTCGACCGAATACGGCCTGCTCTCGGCGCGCACGCTCGGCGTCGGCGGCGCCGCGCTGGCGTTGCTCGGCGCGTTTTTCTGGTGGGAGTCGCGGATCTCCAACCCGATCATGCCGCTGCGGATCCTGCGTCTGCGGATGCTGATGGGCTCGAGCCTCGTGCGCGGGCTGCTCGTGACGGGGATGTTCTCGGCCTTCTTCCTCGGCGCGCTGTACCTGGAGCGGGTGTTGGGGTACGACGCGATCGACACGGGCCTCGCGTTCATGCCGTTGACGATCGCGATCGCCGCCTTCTCGATGGGGATCTCGGCGCTCGCGGTCGGCCGCTTCGGCGCGCTGCGGACGCTCGCGGCGGGTCTCGCGGCGATCGCCGCCGGCCTCGTGCTGCTGGCGAGCGCGGGCGTGCACGCGAGCTACTTCCCCGGCCTGTTCGGCGCGTTCCTGCTGATCGGGATCGGCGCCGGCGCCTCGTTCCTGCCGCTTCTGACGATGGGGATGGCCGACGCGCCGGCGCAGGACGCGGGCCTGGCCTCGGGAATCATCAACGTCTCCGTGCAACTGTTCGGCGCGATCGGCCTGGCGGCGCTCGGGACGGTCGCGGCCGACCACACGAAGACGCTGGCGGCGGCCGGGAACGCGCTGCCGAGCGCGCTCACCGGCGGCTACCACCTCGCCTACATCGTCGCCGCGAGCTGTGTCGGGCTCGGGATCCTCGCCGCCTTCCTGATCCTGCGCCCACCGGCGAGCACCGTGGCGCAGGAGGTCGACGACGTCGAAGCGGAGCGCATGAGCTCCGAGCTCGTCGGGGCGCTCGAGCCGGTGGGGCAGCCGGCATGAGTGGCGCGCGAGGCGCTTCCAACATGCGAGCCGCGGTGCGGACGCGTCACGCGGACGCTGGTGTGGTGAGCGAGATGGCTCGCTCGCTGCACCGCGACGCGCGGAATGAACGCGAGCGTGCGTGCCGCCGAGCTCCACCGCTCCCGGAGCTCGGCGCGCTTGATCTTGCCGCTCGAAGTCTTCGGCAGCTCGTCCGCGAAGTCGACGATCCGCGGGTACTTGTAGGGGGCGGTCTCGCGCTTGACGTGCTCCTGGAGCTCCTTCGCGAGCTTGGAGGAGGGGGCATAGCCGTCGCGCAGCACGACGACCGCGCGCACGACCGCGCCGCGTTCGGGGTCGGGCGCCGATACGGCGGCGGCCTCGGCCACGGCCGGGTGCGCGACGAGCGCGGACTCGACCTCGAACGGCCCGATCCGGTAGCCGGCGGAGACGATCACGTCGTCGGAGCGGCCCTCGAACCAGAGGTAGCCGTCCGCGTCTTCGCTGACGCGATCGCCGGTGCGCCAATCTCCACTCGGACGATCCTCGCCGAGATACCCAAGGAAGAAGGTTGGCACGGTCGCTGGATTCGCTACCAGCTCGCCATCGCGAACCGACAGCTCCACCCCCGGCAGCGCGCGTCCCATCGAGCCCGGCCGCGCCGGTTCGCCCAGAGGCATCCCCGTCAGCTGCCCCGTCTCGGTCTGGCCGTAGCCGTCGCGGATCTCCAGGCCGGTCGCCTCGCGCCAGGCGTGGAGCACCTCCGGGTTGAGGGCCTCCCCTGCGGCGACCATCGCGCGCAGGTCCGGCAGCGCGCCCAACGTGGCGCGGGCGGCGATCACGCGGTACTCGGTCGGCGCCATGCAGAGCACGTTCACGCGCTCGCGCTCCAGCAAATCCAGTCGCTCGGCGGGGTCGAAGCGCGCGTCGTGCAGCAGCGCGCTCGCGCCCGTGATCCAGGGCGCGATGAACACGTTGCGCGCGCTCTTCGACCAGCCCGAGGCGGCCGTGCACCACACGAGCTCGCCGGCCCGCGCGCCCAGCCAGTGTGCGGCCTGCAGGCGTTGGCCGTCGAGGTAGCGCTGCCCGTGCAGCACCGCCTTCGGCTCGCCGGAGGTGCCGCTCGTGAACGTGATCAGGCATGGGTCCGTCGGCGCGAGCTCGACCGCGGGGGCGGGGTCGGACTCGAACAGCGCCTCGTCGGGCACGAACAGCACGGGGGTCGCGTCCGCGTCGAGGTTCGTGTGCGCCCTGGCATCGCCCGCGTGTGTACTCGTGCGGGGTAGTTCATCACCCGCGCGTGCGACGTCCCCCGAGTATGTTGCATCGCCCTTCCGTAGCGCCGATTCCAGCTCCGCGCGGTTGCGCTCGTCGGCGACGATCAACTGGGGCCTGGCGACGGCCAGGCGCAGGCGCAGATCTTTCGCCCGCAGCTGCTCGGTGCAGGGCAAGACGACCGCGCCGATTCGGAAACAGGCGCACATCGTGAAGACCCACTCCGGACGGTTGCCGATCAATGTCATCACGACGTCGCCCGGGCCGATCCCGCGCGAGCGCAGCGTCCCCGCCAGCGCGGCGCTGCGTGCGCTCACCTCGGCGAACGTCCACTCGCGCCGGCTGCCGTCGCGCGCCAGCTCCAGCAACGCGAGGCGATCCGGGGGCATCCGCTCGAGCACGTCGCGGGCGAAGTTCATGGTCGTTCAGTCCTCCGACTCGTCATGCCCGCGATGGAACCGGCCGAACGGAGCTCTAGACGGGAATCCAGTGATCTTGTTTCCCAGAAAAATCGTCGTCCTCGCGCGCGCGTCATCGGCCTCGGGAGTCTGTCAGGCCGCGCCGCCCAGGTATCCTGAAGGCAGACCCCGACCCTGGAGTGTTGCCGACCATGGCCGTAGCAACGACGCCGTACACCGAGAAGACCGACGAGCAGCAGGCGATCACCGAGATGGTGCGCCAGTTCGCCGACGAGCAGATCCTGCCGAACGCCGAGCACTTCGACCACGAGGACGAGTTCCCGCAGGAGATCGTCGAGCAGATGAAGGAGCTCGGCCTGTTCGGGGTGACGATCCCCGAGGAGTACGGCGGCATGGGGCTCGATCTGACGACCTACGCGATGATCGTCGAGGAGCTCTCGCGCGGCTGGATCTCGATCTCGGGCGTGATCAACACGCACTTCATCGGCTCCTACCTGCTGATGAAGTTCGGCTCCGAGGAGCAGAAGCAGAACTACCTGCCGCGGATGGCCACGGGCGAGATTCGCGCCGCCTTCTCGCTGTCGGAGCCCGAGCTCGGCTCGGACGTGCAGGCGATCAAAACGCGCGCGTCGAAGGGCGATGACGGCTCCTACGAGATCAACGGGCAGAAGATGTGGGTCACGAACGGGCTGCGCTCGGACCTCGTGTTCGTGCTCGTTCGGACAGATCCCGAGGCCGAGAAGGCGCACAAGGGGATGACCTGCTTCATCGCCGAGAAGGTCGGCGGCGTCCACGAGAACACCGGCGACTACGCGGGTCTCACGGTCCCGCCGCAGCTGCGCAAGATGGGCTACAAGGGCGTCGAGTCGACCGAGCTCGTGTTCGACGGCTACCGCTGCCCGGCCGAGAACATCCTCGGCGGCGAGTCCGCCGGCCTGAACAGGGGCTTCTCGCAGATGATGGACGCGCTCGAGGTCGGCCGCGTGAACGTCGCCGCGCGCGGCGTCGGCATCGCCCAGCGCGCGCTCGAGCTCGCGCTGCGCTACTCGCAGGAGCGCAAGACCTTCGGCAAGCCGATCGCCGAGCACCAGGCGATCCAGTTCAAGCTCGCCGACATGGCCACCCAGGTCAACGCGGCGCGCCTGCTGACCCTGCGCGCCGCGCGCCTGAAGGACGCCGGCGAGCGCTCGGACCTCGAGGCGGGGATGGCCAAGCTGTTCGCGTCCGAGGCGGGGCGTTTCTGCGTCGAGGAGTCCTTCCGCATCCACGGCGGCTACGGCTACTCGAAGGAGTACGAGATCGAGCGCCTCTACCGTGACGCTCCGCTGCTCTTGATCGGCGAGGGGACCTCGGAGATTCAGCGCATGGTGATCGGCAAGAAGCTCCTGCAACGGCACAAGATCTGATGCTCGCCCAAGACCCCCCGTCAACCCGGGATCGAGCGTCGATCCGATGAGCGAGGACGCGAAGAGCCTGATCGAGCTCGCGGTCAAGCGCTTCCTCGAGGAGGTGCCCGCGCTCGAGCCGATGAAGCTCGTCGTCGCGGTCGAGCTGCGCGGGCGCGGCGACGTGCAGCACTTCCGCCTCCAGATGCCGGGCGTGAAGGTCACGAAGACGCCGCCCGACGACGCGCGCGTGCGCGTGGAAATGCAGCGCCCGTTCTTCAACGTGATGGCCCACGAGGCGAAGGTGCCCGATTGGATCGAGGCCTTCACGTACGGCCAGGCGAAGGCCTCTGGCCCCGATCAGATCTTGAAGTTGATCCGCAACGTCGTCGAACGCCAGCAGGAACGCCAGAACCTACGCCCCGCGCGCAAGCACGAGGAGTAGCCCAAACCTCAGTGATAGGCGCTTAGCTGCTGTGCCAGGAACGCCAAAGACGCCAGCAGGCAGAGGCACATCACGATCAGCGAGAAGTTTTCGTTCATCGGCTCGATAGCCAGCTTACCCGACGGGGCAGCCGAGAATGTTAGGCCAGGACGGCGGAGTCGTCGTAGAGCTTGACGATCTTCACCGCATTCTCCGGCGATGCGTCGATGCACAGCCGGCAGAGCACGCACTCGTCGAGGTTCTGCTCGACGATCTCCAGGCTCCCGTCGGGCTGCTGGGCGAAGATGTCGACCGGACAGGCCTCGGTCAGGCGCCGCGCCAGCTCGGTGTCGGCGGCGGCCCCGTCGTCAACCTCGACCGCGATGAAGATTCCGTCCCGCCTCATGTTGTGGTCACCCCCGTGGGGCATCCGGCCCCACGTCTTGATGATGTTGGCCGCCCTCCGGGCGTCCTTGACCGGCCGGGCTCGGCCCGGCCTGCTCGGCGAGCTTGGCCTTGACCAGGTCGGGGATCTCGTCGATCCGCTGCACGACCGGGATCCCGGCCGCCTCCAGGCGGGCGATCTTCTCGGTCGCCGAGTCCTCCTTGCCCTCGACGATCGTGCCCGCGTGCCCGAACGACATGCCCTGCATCTCCTCGTCGTCCATGAACTTGCCCGCCATGAACGCGACGATCGGCAGGCGCGAGTTGTTGTCCTTGACCCACTGCGCCAGCTGTGCCTCCATGCGCCCGCCGGGCTCGGTGTAGATCACGATCGCCTCGGTTTGAGAGTCGGCCTCGAAGTACGGCATCAGCTCAGCGTAGGTCGAGCCGATGATCGCGTCGCCGCCGATCGAGACTGCCGTCGAGACCCCGAGTCCCGCGGCCGTCAGGGTGGAGGAGATCTCCGTGGTCATGCCGCCGCTGCGACTCATCACGCCGACGGCGCCTGGCTGATAGGCCACTTCGGCGTTGCGCGCCGGGCCGCCGATGCCGCCCATCTTGGCGACGCCCGGGACGATCACGCCGAGGCAGTTGGGGCCGATGATCCGCGCGCCCTTGGCGTCGGCCAGCTCGACCATCATCGCGACATCGCGGCGCGGAATCCGCTCGGTGACGATCACGATCGTCTTAATCCCGGCGTGCAGCGCCTCGAAGACGGCGTCGCGCGTGCCCGCGGGGGGGACGGTGACGACCGATCCGTCGGGCACGACGCCGCCGTTGTGCTCGACGACCTGCTGCACCGTGTCGAACACCGGCACGCCGTGGACCTCGCGGCCCTTGCGCCCGGGGGTGACGCCGCCGACGATCTTCGAGCCGTAGTCGAGGCACTCGCGCGTGAGGTTGACGGCCTCGCGTCCGGTGATGCCCTGGATGATGAACGTCGTGTCCTGATCGATGAGGATGCTCATGGCTAGGCCGCGGCTCCTTGGATCTTCGCGACCGCGCGCCCGGCGGCCTCCCACAGCGACACCGATCGATCGCAGTACTCGATCCCGTAGCGGTCGAGGATCTTGAAGCCCTCCTCCTCCCAGGCGCCGGGGATGCGGAAGATCGCGATCGTCTCGCCGGGGTCCCGGCCGAGCTCGAGGCAGGCCTTGATCACGCCGCGCGCGACGATGTCGACGCGCGTGTTCGAGACGATCGACATCATCACCGCGATCTTCTCGACGCCGTCTTTCTCCAGAACCTGCTTGGCCAGGCCGCAGGCCTTGGCGACGGACGGGTTGCCGCCGATCTCCGAGTAGTTGGCGGGCCGCCCGCCCTGCTGGCGCACCGCGTCGGTCAGCGTCAGCGAGCCGCCGCCCGCGCCGATCACGAGGCCGATGTTGCCAACAAAGCCCGTGTCCTTGCCCTGGATCACGCCGCGGTGGTCGGCCGCGTCGATCGCCTTGACGGCCTCTTCGAACGGGGTCGGCGTGTGGTCCTCGCGGGTGCCCTCGTCCGCGCCGATTCCCAGCGCCTTGATTAGGCCCTTCTGGCGCGGCATGCCCTCGTTCTCCATCTCCATGTGCGCGTCGAGCGCGACGAACGAGCCGTCCTCGAGCTCCGCGAGAGGATTGATCTCGGCGAGCGTCATGTCGTTCTCGAGGAACAGCCGCGCGAGACGCGCGAGCACGGGCGTGGCGCGTTGCAGGGCCCTGCCGGTGACGCCGGCGGCGGCGATGACCTGCTTGGCCTGGAAGTCGGAGAAGGGCTCGAGTGTCGAGAAGTGGCCGCGGCCGACGTGGTCGGGGTGCTCCTCGGCGACCTGCTCGATGTCGATGCCGCCCATGTCGCTGAACAGCATCAGCGGCTTCTTCGCCGTGCCGTCCCAGACGACGCCCGCGTAGTACTCCTGCGCGACCTCCGCCTTGGGGTTGACCAGGACCCCGCGCGGCATGTGGCCGCCGATCTCCAGCGCCAGGATGTCCTTCGCGTAGGACTCGGCTTCCTCGGGCGTGTCAGCGAACTTGACCCCGCCGGCCTTCATGCGCCCGCCCGAGAGGACCTGGGACTTGATCACGGTCGGCCCGTCGATCCGGCGCGCGATCTGCGCCGCCTGCGCTGGGTCGGTCGTGAAGCCGTAGTCGGTGACGGGGATGCCGGCGCGCTTGACGATCTCGCGCGCCTCGAACTCGAAGAACCTCATCGTGATGTGTCCCGTTTGGGCATGGGCGTCGGAACCCTATATGGAGGCGCCTTGTCGATGACGCGCGGTACACCCGCCACTGCTTCATCTATCCACCGAGACAGGATCCAAGAAAGGGTGATATGGTTATATGGGTGAAGACAACCATAGATATTGCTACAGGTCTGCTGATGGAAGCGAAGGGGCGCGCGCGTCGCGACCAGACGACGCTTCGGGAGCTCGTCGAACGGGGCCTGAGAACGGTTCTGAGCGAGCCGGAGGCCTCAACCCGTCCACCCTTCAAACCGGTCACCTGCCGGTTGGAGCCGCTGCCCGGCGTCGAGGCCTACGACTGGGACGCCATCCTCGACTCCGTCTACGACATGAGCGATCGAGTTTGATCGCCGTCGACACGAACGTTCTCGTATACGCGTGTGACGAGTCCTCGCCCTTGCACGAGCGGGCGCTCGCCGCGATGGATCGGCTCGTGAGCGAACCCGCGTGGGGGCTGCCGTGGATCGTCGTCGGCGAGTTCTACTCGGTGCTCACCGACGGCCGCCACTGGCGAGAGCCTCAGGTCGACGCCGCGCTTGCCGCGCTGGACGCCTGGATCGCCACGCCCGGGGCACGGCTGCTCGCCGAGCCGCCCGGTCACTGGGATCTGTTGCGGTCGTTGATCGGCGCAGCTCGCCCGCAGGGTCGCAAGGTCCACGACGCCCGTATCGCGGCGGTCTGTCTGGCGGCGGGTGTGTCCGAGCTGTGGAGCAGCGACGGGGACTTCAGCTGGTATCCGCGACTGCGCGTGCGCAATCCGCTGGTGGACCCGCCGGGTTAGATTGCATCGGGCTGCCGCGCTCTACGCCGCGGCCGCCTCGCCGCCCACTCCGCCCAGCCCGTACGCCTGCGCCAGCTCCGGATCCTTCCGCGCGAGCATCTCCGCGAGGTTGACCATCACCTTGCATTGCTTCCAGGTGGCGTCGTCCTGCATCTTGCCGTCGATCATGTGCACGCCGCGCCCATCGGGGATCGCGGCGATCACCTTTTTCGCAAACGCGACCTCGTCGGGATCGGGCGAGTAGACCCGCTTCGCGATCGCGATCTGGGCGGGGTGCAGCGACCAGGCGCCGACGCAGCCGAGCAGGAAGGAGGCGCGGAACTGCGTCTCGCAGCCCTCGAGGTCGCGGATGTCGCCGTAGGGCCCGTAGAAGGGCAGCGCGCCGACGGACGTGCAGGCATCGACCATGCGCGCGATCGAGTAGTGCCAGGGGTCCTGCTGGTAGCTCGCGCGGGGGGCGTCCGGATCGTCGGGATCGGGGTCGGCGATCGTGCGGTAGCCGGGGTGCCCACCGCCGACGCGCGTGGTCTTCATCCGCCGCGAGGCGGCGAGGTCAGCGGGGCCGAAGGACATTCCCTGGATGCGCGGGGAGGCGCAGGCGATCTCCTCGAGGTTGGCCACGCCCTGGGCGGTCTCGAGGATCGCGTGCACGAGGATCGGGCGCTGCAGGCCGGCTTTGGCCTCCAGTTGGGCGAGCAGGCGATCGATGTAATGGATGTCCTGGGCGCCCTCGACCTTCGGGACCATGATCACCTCGATCTTGTCCCCGATCTCGCCGACGATCTCGGTCAGGTCGTCGAGCACGTAGGGGGAGGCGAGCTCGTTGACGCGCGTCCACAGCGCCGTGTCGCCGAGGTCGATCTCCTTGCCGACCTTGATCAGACCGGCGCGCGCGGCGAGCTTGCGGTCGAGCGGGACCGCGTCCTCGAGGTTGCCGAGCAGGATGTTAACCGTCGGCGCGATGTCGGGCACCTTCGCGACCATCTTCTCGTTGGAGAAGTCGAGGAAGTGGATCATCCGGGACGGCTTGAACGGGATCTCCCGCGCGGGCTCGGGGGCGTCGATCGCGAGGGGCTGAAAGAAGTCGCGGGGGTTGCGCAAGGCGTGTCTCCTGGGGTTGGCTGAGGGCAAACGGTACACGTCGAACCAGCCGGGGGAGGGATGCCCTTCTGGGAGACCGTCGCGCGAACATCCGCTGAGACGGGTCCGTATCACCGGTCAGGACGCGAGCAGGCACCGAGGGGCATGGAGACGGCGAGCGTCTAGAGTTCGCGCCGCACCCAAGACCCAGAGCCGGGGCGAGACCCGGCAAGGAGACCGAGAGAGAGATATGAGCGAGATCGAGACCGAGCAGGCCGCCCGCGAGGCGAGCGGCGCCCACCCGTACGGCCGTTACTTGGAGGAGTTCGAGGTCGGCGCCGTGTACAAGCACTGGCCCGCGAAGACCGTGACGGAGTCCGACGACCACCTGTTCTGCTTGATCACGATGAACCATCACCCGCTGCACCTGAACGACGTCTACGCGGCGAAATCCCAGCAGGGCCGCAACGTCGTCGTCGGCCCGCTCGTCTACTCGCTGGCGTTGGGCATGTCCGTGAGCGACGTGAGCGGCAAGGCGATCGCGAACCTCGCGACCGAAGAGCTCAAGCACCCCGCGCCCGTGTTCCACGGCGACACGCTGTTCGTCGAGAGCGAGGTGCTCGAGAAGAAGGAGTCGAAGTCGAAGCCGGACAGGGGCACCGTCAAGGTGCACACGCGCGTCTTCAACCAGGATGGGGTGCTCGTCGCCGAGTTCAAGCGCCTGGTGCTCGTGCCGCGCAAGAATCCCGGCACGGAGTAGGTCAGGTACCCTCAGGTCATGGAAACCACCGCTACCCCCACTCCTCAAACCAAAAACGAGTCTCTTCTAGCTTGGGTTAACGAGGTTGCGTCGCTTACAGAACCCGATCAGATCGTCTGGTGCGATGGCTCGGCGGAGGAGTACGAGCGGCTGTGCGGCGAGCTCGTGGCGGCCGGCACGTTCGAGAAGCTGTCAGAGGCCAAGCGCCCGAACTCTTACCTGGCGCTGTCGGACCCGGGCGACGTGGCGAGGGTCGAGGACCGGACCTACATCTGCTCGGCGACCGAGGAGGAGGCCGGGCCGACGAACAACTGGCGCGACCCCGCGGAGATGCGCGAGCAGCTGAACGAGCTGTTCGCGGGCTGCATGCACGGGCGGACGATGTACGTCGTGCCGTTCTCGATGGGCCCGCTGGGCTCCGACCACAGCTATATCGGCGTGCAGCTGACCGATTCGACGTATGTCGCGGTGAGCATGCGGATCATGACGCGGATGGGCCAGGGCGCGCTGGACGCGCTCGGCGACGACGGCGAGTTCGTCCCCTGCCTGCATTCGGTCGGTATGCCGCTCGATGACGGCATCGAGGACGTGCCGTGGCCGTGCAACGCCGACAACAAGTACATCGTCCACTTCCCCGACACGCGCGAGATCACTTCTTACGGATCTGGCTATGGCGGCAACGCGTTGCTCGGCAAGAAGTGCTTCGCGCTGCGGATCGCCTCGGTGATGGCGCGCGACGAGGGCTGGATGGCCGAGCACATGCTGATCTTGAAGCTGACCTCCCCCGAGGGCGAGGTCAAGTACATCACCGGCGCGTTCCCGTCAGCGTGCGGGAAGACGAACCTCGCGATGCTGATCCCGACGCTCGAGGGCTGGACGGTCGAGACGATCGGCGACGACATCGCCTGGATGAAGTTCGGCGAGGACGGTCGCCTGTACGCGATCAACCCCGAGTACGGCTTCTTCGGCGTCGCGCCGGGGACGGGTGAGGAGACGAACCCGAACGCGATCCGGACGATCGAGAAGAACTCGATCTTCACGAACTGCGCGAAGACCGATGACGGCGACGTGTGGTGGGAGGGGCTGACGAAGGAGCCGCCCGCGCACCTGATCGACTGGCACGGCCACGACTGGACGCCGGAGTCGAGCACCCCCTCGGCGCACCCGAACGCGCGCTTCACGACCCCGGCCGCGCAGGACCCCGCGATCGCGCCGGAGTGGGAGGACCCGGCGGGCGTGCCGATCGACGCGATGCTGTTCGGCGGCCGGCGCTCGACGGTCGTGCCGCTCGTGACCGAGGCGCTGGACTGGGAGCACGGCGTGTTCCTCGGCGCGACGATGTCCTCGGAGAAGACCGCCGCCGCGGCCGGCACGGTCGGGGAACTGCGGTTTGACCCGTTCGCGATGCTGCCGTTCTGCGGCTACAACATGGCCGACTACTTCGCGCACTGGCTCGAGATCGGGAAATCTGATCTCACCCGCCCGGGCAAGCTGCCGAAGATCTTCTACGTGAACTGGTTCCGCAAGGACGAGGGCGGGCGCTTTCTGTGGCCGGGCTTCGGCGAGAACTCGCGCGTGCTGTCGTGGGTCTTCGCGCGCTGCGCGGGGCATGGCGCGGCGAACGAGACGCCGATCGGCCTGATCCCGCCGGTCAACGGCGAGGGCATCGACACCGCCGGCCTGGACGTGTCGAGCGAGGACATGGCCGAGTTGTTGCGCGTCGATGTCGCCGAGTGGAAGGCCCAGCTCCCGCAGTTCCGCGCATATCTCGCGCAGTTCGAGAACCTGCCGGCGGAGCTGCACAAGCAGCTCGATGCGCTGGAGTCTCGTCTCGGCTGAACTGATGAACTGCACCCCGGCTGGGTATGGAAACGACCTAGTCGGCTGGCTATGGAAACGACCTAGTCGTGCAGGCCGTGCGACTCGCCAGCGGCCGCCGGGGGCCGTGACTCCTCGGCGAGCGAGGTGATCGTGAGCTGGCCGCGGGCGGAGGACTCGAGCACATCGGTGGCCTCCTCCAAGGAGCGCGCGTAGAGCTCGACGAGCAGGTGGACGATGATCGAGTTGTCGTCCTCGTGCTTGTGGAAGCGCACGTGGGTGAAGAACTCGCGCACGCCGTGGTCGCCGAAGGCCGCGTAGGAGAGCGAGTCGCCGGCCTCCGGACCCGAGCACGTCTCGACGTCTTCGGAGTCGACCGCGACGGTGCAGGAGGCGACCCACGGAGTCCCCGCGATCATCCGTTCCCAGCGATCCTCGATCGGCTCGACGCGCCCGTTGGCAAAGCCGAGGTGGGGCTGATCGTGCATGCAGTCGAGGCACTGCACGACGGCCTCCTGGAGCTCATCGACCACGTCCGAGCGCTCGCCGGTGTCGGGATCGATCTTGTGGATCCCCTCGTAGTGAACCTGGACCTCCAGATCCTGCGACCAGCAGCGGTAGCAGCGCAGCCAGCTACGCGCGCTCGTCTCGGCCATCGGACCATCCATGGGGTTCATTGTAGGCGTGTGACGGGGGCGTCCGCCGGCTGAGCGGTTGTCCCGCACATACGCACGTATGACGTTGACGTCATGCGCCCATGACAAAAACGTCATGTCCGGGTTCTCGATTGGGCGTGGGGCGGCGAGGCGCGACTATCCAAACGTGAACGCATATCCCGTGACCCCCGGCGCGAAGCGCAGCGACAGGCGGTGGCGTTCGTCGTGGGGCAGCGAGACGAGCGTGTAAAGGCGCTCGCCCTGCACGGTGACGAGACCATTGTGCACGTCGGATCCGGCCTCAGCGGCGGAGATCGGCCGGCCGTCGAGCAGCACCTGCACATGACGGGCGAGGTTCCCGGCGGAGCTCAGCACCAGGTAGACGTGCTTGGCCTCGAACTCGACGTCGATACCGGCGTTGGCGACGGCGGTGACCGGCTGGGCGGCCGTGTGCCAGGTGCCGGAGAACGCGAAGTCGTTGACTTCCAGCGGCCCCGGATGCCCGGCGCCGTAGTCGTGTACGCCGGCAACCGGGCCCGTCACCCAGCCCTGCCCGCGCGCGGTTCCGAGATAGGTCTCCGGCGTGGCTTCCTGCGAGGGCACGATCACGTCGGCCGGGTGAGCATGTCCGGCGGTGACTTCGTGGCCGGCTTCGGCGAGCAAAGCGCGGATCGCGGTTTCGGTGCGGGAGTAGTCGCCCTCGCCGAAGGTCGCGTAGCGGACCTGGCCGCGCGCGTCGATCAGGTAGTCGGCCGGCCAGTACTCGTTGCCGTAGGCGTTCCACGTGCCCATTTCGTTGTCCTGGACGACGGGGTACTCGAGCCCGAACTGCGAGATCGCGGCCGCGACGTTCGAGGCGTCGCGCTCGAAGGAGAACTCCGGCGTCTCGACGCCGACGATCGTCAGGCCCTGGCCCCGGTAGGTCGCGTCCCAGGCCTTCAGGTAGGGCAAAGTGCGGATGCAGTTGATGCAGGTGTACGTCCAGAAGTCGACGAGCACGACGCGCCCGCGCAGCCCGGCGAGCGAGAGCGGCCGATCGCCAGGCGTGTTGAACCAGTCCTCGGTGTCGGTGAATTCCGGCGCGGTGCCGACGTCTTTGAGGCCTGCGGCGATCGCGAGCAGGCTCGCGCGGCTGGCGTTGTGCGCGGCGGTCGGCGTGGCGGTGGCGCTCGGCTTGAACTTGGCTTCGTGGCCTGTGAGCTCGTGCAGGCGGCTTTCGACCGCGTGGGATTTCTCGAGGCTCGCGGTGAGGTTGACATCGGGGATCCGTTCGGCGACCTGCTGGTCGAAGCGGACGTCGAGTTCCGTGACGATCGCGAGCGCCGTGAGGATCATGATCGCGCCGAGCGCTCGCTGCAACGCCGGCCCGCGACCGGCGCGGCGCACGCGGTCGAACAGCGCCCGGCCGCCGAGCGTCAACCCGAGCAGGACGACGGCCGAGCCCAGCGAGTAGGCGATCGCGACCGCGACGGTGCGCCCGCTGGCGGCGCTCACGGAGATCACGGCCGCGAGGATCGGCCCGGCGCAGGGCGTGTAGACGAAGCCGAGCGCGGCGCCGACGAGCAGCCCCGAGCGAAAGCCGTCGCCGTCGATCGGGCCCTCGCCTTCTCCGCGGCTACCGCCTGCCCCGGCGCCACCCTTGCGAGCCCCACGCACTCCCAGCGCCGCCACGCGCGAGAGCCGCGCCTCCAGGCGGTCGCCGACCGCCGGCACGAGCAGCACGATGCCGGCGGCGAGCAGCACGATCACGGCGAGGTCGCGCAGCGGATCGGAGCCGAGCCCGACGCCGCCGACGACCTTCGCGATCCCGACAATCGTGACCGTGAACGTGACGGTCAGCCCGAGCACGACACCCAACGGGCGCCGCCGCCCCCCGACGCCGCCGGAGGCGAGCAGCGCGGGCAGCACCGGCAGCACGCAGGGTGACAGCGCGGTGCCGGCGCCGGCGAGGATGGCGAAGAGGATCAGGATCAGCATGGGTGCTCAAGCCCTATGACGTCCGGGGGACGTCAGTCCTTCCCGCCAGCGCGCGACTCATCCCCGAGTATCGGCGAGGACGAGGACTGAAGACCCGCCTGGGGCCGGCACGACCCTGGGACCGGCAAGACCCGCCTGGGGCCGGCAAGACCCGCCTGGGGCCGGCACGACCGCAGGCGCGTCTCAGCGCCGGAGGAGCACGTAAACGGTCGTCGCCGCCAGCGCCATCTGCCCGAACGCGAGCGCCGTGCCGAGGTTGCTCGCGCCGAGCGCCTCCGCGAGCAGGGTCGCGAGCACGAACGCGCCGAGGATCGTCAACAGGTCACGCGCCACGCTAGGCATCGCCGCCGCCGCTCTGCTCCAGGATCGCCACGAGCGCGGGCACGTCGAGGCCAGGATCCTGCGCGCCCAGCAGCTCGAGCGCCGCCTGGCGGCCGCCGAGCGCGCGCAGGCCGCGCGCGCCGTGCTCGGCGACGAAGTCCGCCAGTGCCCCCGTCCGCCGTGCCCGCAGCCGTCGTGCGGCGAGGTCGAGGCCGGCGCGGTGCGCGGCGAACGCCGCAACCAGCTCGTCGATGCCCGTGGCGGGCGGCAGCGAGGAGACCGCGAGCACGGGCGTCGAGCGCGCACCGAGCGAGCGCAGCGAGGCGCTGAGATCGCGGCGGGTGCGCACCGCCAGCTGGCCGAGGTCGGCCTTCGTGACGACGAGCAGGTCGGGGATCTCCATGATCCCCGACTTCAGAAACTGCAGCGCGTCGCCGCCGCCAGGCTGCACGACGACGGCGACGGTGTCGGCGACGTCGACGATCTCGGTCTCGGCCTGCCCGACGCCGACGGTCTCGATCACGACCACGTCGAACGCCGCCGCGAGCGCGTGGGCGGCCGCGCGCGTGGGCCAGGCCAGGCCACCGAGGCGCTCGCCGGCGGCGGTCGAGCGGATCAGGACGCCACGATCGGCCGCGTCGAGCTCGATCCGCGCGCGATCGCCGAGCAGCGCGCCGCCGGAGCGGCGCGAGCTTGGGTTGACGGCCAGCATCGCGACCGTCAGGCCCCGGTTGCCATCGCCGCCGGACTCATCGTGGCTGCCCGCCCGCCAGGCGTGCAGCAAGGCTGAGAGCAGCGTCAACTTGCCCGCGCCCGGGGGTCCGGTAATCCCGATCACATGCCCCGGCGCCTCGACGCCGAGCGCCCGCGGCGAGACCTCGCGCAGCAATGCCGCGGCCTGTTCACGGTCCTCGGCGGTGGCGCTCTCCAGCAGGTTGAGCGCCGCGGGCGCCGCGCTCAGGTCGCGCTCGCGCAGCCGTGCGCCGAGCGCCGCCCCGTCTGCGCTCACGCCACGTGGGCCGAGCTGCCGGAGCCGGCGCCGCTGCCGTAGGGGGCGACGGCGCTTTCGACGGCGGAGCCGTTGCCGTTGGGCGGGGCGGCTCCGTTGCCGGCGGGCGCGGCGTTGGCGCCGTCGCCGCTGCCATCGTGCTCACCGACCAATCCGACGATGTCGCGCATGATCTGCGTCAGGTCGAAGTCCTTCGGCGTGTACACGCAGGCCACACCGGCCTCCTTCAGGGGCGCGACGTCCTGGTCGGGGATGATCCCGCCGACGACCACGGGCGCCGTGACACCGGCCTCGCGCAGCGCGTCGATCACCGCTGGAATCAGCTCGCGGTGGGAGCCGGAGAGAATCGAGAGCCCGATCACGTGCACGCCCTCCTGCAGCGCCGAGGCGGCGATCTGGGCAGGGGTCAGGCGGATCCCTTCATAGACGACGTCCATGCCGGCGTCGCGCGCGCGCACGGCGATCTGCTCGGCGCCGTTGGAATGCCCGTCGAGGCCGGGCTTGCCGACGAGGATCTTCGGGCGGCGGCCGAGGCGCTCCTGCAGCCGCGAGACCTCCGCGCGCAACTCGCTCAGCTCGGCGTCCGGCGTTTCGTGTCCGCTGGCCTCGCCGACGCCGGTGGGGGCGCGGTAGGAGCCGAACACCTCGCGCAAGGTTCGCGCCCACTCGCCCGTCGTGGCGCCCGCGCGCGCGGCGGCGATCGTCGGGATCATCAGGTTCTCTTGCGAGCTCTCATCGGCTGCGACCCGGGCAAGATCCGCGAGCGCCGCGTCGACCGTGGACTGGTCGCGTTCGGAACGCCAGCGCCGCACGGCCTCGATCTGCTCGGCCTCGACGGCCGGGTCGACGACGAGAATTCCGCCCTCGGCATCGTCGGTCAGCGGCGATACCGCCGTCTCGGTGAAGCGGTTCTGCCCGACGACGGTCTGCTCGCCGGTCTCGATCCGGTGGATCCTCCGGCGGTGGGAGTCGACGAGCGCGCCCTTCATGTAGGGGACCGCCTCGACGGCGCCGCCGTGCTCGGCGACGACGGCGATCTCGGCGCGCGCGCCGTCGAGCAGCTCGGCGACGAGGCCGTCCATCACGTGCGAGCCCGCGAAGATGTCGGGGTACTCCAGAAGATCGGTCTCGTAGGCCATCACCTGCTGGATCCGCAGCGACCACTGCTGATCCCAGGGGCGGGGCAGGCCGAGCGCCTCGTTCCAGGCGGGGAGTTGAATCGCGCGCGCGCGAGCGTCGCGGCCGAGCGTTACGGCGAGCGTCTCGAGGACGATCCGCTGGATGTTGTTCTCGGGCTGGGCCTCGGTGAGGCCGAGCGAGTTGACCTGGACGCCGTAGCGAAAGCGCAGGTGCCGGGGGTCGGTCACGCCATAGCGCTCGCGGCCGAGCTCCTCCCAGAGGATCGACATCGCGCGCAGCTTCGCGTGCTCCTCGATGAAGCGCACGCCGGCGTTGACGAAGAACGAGATCCGCCCGAACACCTGGCCCATCAGCTCGTCGTTGGAACTGCCGGGCGCCGCAGGCGCATTGGTCGTGCCAGATCCATCGGACTCCTGAGACTGAGGTTCGCTGGATCCGTCGGCCGAGGCATTGAGCCGCGCGCGCACCGCATCGAGCACCGCGATCGCGTTGGACATCGCGTAGGCGATCTCCTGCACGGGCGTCGCGCCGGCCTCCTGCAGGTGGTAGGAGCAGATGTTGATCGGGTTCCACTTGGGGACGTGCTCGACGGTGTAGGCGATCATGTCGGCGATCAGCCGCATCGAGGGCGCGGGCGGGAAGGCGTAGGTGCCGCGCGCGAGGAACTCCTTGATGATGTCGTTCTGGGTCGTGCCCTGGAGCTGGGATTGATCGGTGGGCGGGTCTTGCTCCTCGGCGGCGACGATGTACAGCGCCAAGAGCCAGGCGGCGGTCGCGTTGATCGTCATCGAGGTGTTCATCTCACCGAGCGGGATCCCGTCCATCAGCGTCGCCATGTCGCCGCGATGGACGACCGGCACGCCGACCTTGCCAACCTCGCCGCGGGCGAGCTCGTCGTCGGGGTCATAGCCGGTCTGGGTCGGCAGGTCGAAGGCGACGGACAGCCCCGTCTGCCCCTTCGCGAGGTTGCCCCGGTAGAGCTCGTTCGAGGCCTTCGCCGTCGAGTGCCCGGCGTAAGTGCGCATCATCCAGGGCCGGTCGGGCCGCTCCAAACGAGGGGGACCGCCCAAGGGTTGATCGCCGCTCATGCTCCCAATATCGCCGCTCATGCTCCCAATTGTACGGCCGGGGCATTATTCTGAGGCGTGATGACGGGCCAAACGACCGAGCTGCCGCAAATCGGATCGCCGGGAAGCGGCCTGGGGGACTCCTGGCGGGTGATCGTCCGCAACGACGACCACAACACCTTCGACCACGTCGCCCGCACGCTCGCGCGCTACATCCCCGCGACGAGCCTCGCGCGCGGGCACGAGCTCGCGCAGGTGATCCACAGCTCGGGTCAGGCGATCGTGTTCAGCGGCCAGCAGGAGACCGCGGAGCACTACTGGGAGCAGCTGAAGGGCGCGGGACTGACGATGGCCCCGCTGGAGCAGGGTTAGGCTAGGTTAGGTTAGGCGCTCTCGAGGGGGCGAGGGGATCCGTTGCCCGCGCCGTTGCCGTGCCCGTTGGGCGTCGCCGGCGTGACGAGCGCGCCGCCGGCGGTCAGGTCCCACCAGCCGTAGAGCACCGGGATCTGATACCAGCTGGAGTGAACGACGCGGAAGTCGGTCATCTCCGGGCCGGCCCAGTAGCGCTCCCAGTCGAGCTTGTCCTCGAAGGCGGCGAACTGCTGAAACTTGTAGCGATCATCGCGCGCGCGGTAGACCGCGTAGGAGCTCGCGCCGTAGCGCAGCGCCGTCGCGGCGACCTCGTTCACAGCGACCTCGAAGTCGTTGTGGCGGAAGCCCGTCGCGTACCAGGGAATGATCACCGTGCCGGCCATCTCAGGCACCTACCTCTCGTTGTATCAGTGGCCCCCTGATGTTCGAGAACCAAGCCAGAGAAGGACGCACCGAGCGACATGTGCTTGGCACACGAGTGAGGGAGGACTCGGTATGGCGCCGGCTATCGGACATCAGGCGCCCACCTCCGCGTGGATCGCACCGGGGCCATCGGCGGTCTTGCCCTGGCCCTCCTCGGTCGCGCCAACGAGGATCGAGATCTTGCCGAGGTGCTTGTTTTCGAGCATCAGCTGGTGGGCTTCGGCCACGCCCTCGAAGCCGAGCGTGCGCCACAGCACCGGCCGGATCTGGCCCGACTCGATCAGCTCATTGGCCTTCGTGCACTCATACGCGTTGGCGAAGTGCGAGCCGAGGATCTCCTTCTGGCGCATCCACAGGTAGGCGACGTTGAAGTCCAGGTCGATGCCGGTGGTGCCGGCGCAGATCACGATTTTGCCGAACGTCTTGGCGGTGAACACGGACGTCGGGAAGGTCGCTTTGCCGACGTGCTCGAAGACGATGTCGGGCGCGTCGCCGAGGATCTCCTTGACGCGCTTGGCGAACGCGCGGGAGACCTTGAAGCGCGCGGCCTCCTCCTCCTCGGACTCCCCGCCCCTGCGCATCATCCCCGCGAACTCGTCGCGGTTGATGTAGTCGACGGCGCCGAGGCGCTTGACCAGCTCGCCCTTCTCCTCCGAGGAGACGACGCCGACGCAGTTGGCGCCGGCCGCCGCGCACAGCTGCGTGGCGAACACGCCGAGGCCGCCGGCCGCGCCCCAGATCAGGACGTTCGCGCCCGCCTGCATCTGACAGCGGGTGAGCAGCATGCGGTAGGCGGTGAAGTAGACGAGGCCGTAGGAGGCCGACTCCTCCCAGGTGAGCGCCTTCGGCTTGGGCAAGAGCTGCTGGGCTTGGACCTTCGTGAACTGGGCGAACGAGCCCCAGGTCGTCTCATAGCCCCAGATCTTCTGCGAGGGCGCGGCCATCGGGTCGAGGCCGTGTACCTCGGGATCCTCGTAGGAGGCCTGGTTGCAGTGCACGACGACCTCGTCGCCGACCTTCCAGCGCGTCACGCCCGCGCCGACCTTCCACACGATCCCCGAGGCGTCCGAGCCGCCGATGTGGTGGCCGAACTCGGGGTGGTCGCCGTAGCGCATCACCGACACGGGCTCGCCGAGCGCCGCCCACACGTTGTTGTAGTTGACGCCGGCGGCCATCACGCGCACGATCACCTCGAACGCGCCCGGCTCGGGCACCTCGATCTCCTCGAGCTGGAAGGCGTCCCTCGGTTCGCCGAAGCGCTCCTCACGGAT
The DNA here is from genome assembly GCA_963774785.1 of uncultured Solirubrobacterales bacterium. Classification (GTDB taxonomy): domain Bacteria; phylum Actinomycetota; class Thermoleophilia; order Solirubrobacterales; family Solirubrobacteraceae; genus Palsa-744. The sequence continues at coordinate 1,497,585 of CAVZGH010000001.1, forward strand.
CACCCAGGCGGCCATCGTCCTGGGTAGCTCGCCGGGTTCGACGAGAACCTCGGAGACTTGTTGCAGATCGATTGCCACGGTGATTTAGACCTCGCGTGTCGGGATCGGGGTAACGATGCTAATCCTATCCGGGGCGGGCGCCGCGAGGACCGCCGGGGCCGATCGGGGGCGCCCGGATGCGATCTTGCATCTCGACAGCCAGGTCAGACGGAGGACTTCAAACGGCGGACTGACGGCGGACTTCGTGGGCCATCACAGGCTGTCAACGGCGGGCCAGTCGAGCTGCTCGGTCAGTTCCCGCACTCCCAGATCGATCAGGCCGCTGCGCTCGATCGGCTCGTACTCCCCGTCCTCGAGCCCGAGCCAGCTGACCGTGCGCTCCCCTGGGTCGAGGATCAGTACCTCATCGACGTCGTGTGCGGCATAGAAGGGGAGCTTCTCCCAGCTCTCGTCATTTGGGGAGACGATCTCTATGACGAGGGGGGCGGTCGGATGCCAAACCCCGGAGGCGCCAGGCCGATGCAGGGCGCTGTCAGGGACGCGAAAGTCGTGTTCGCCCTCGCCGAGGTTGCTCTGGCCGATCATGCTCAGCCCCGCTCGCTGGGCAAGCGGCCGGAGAATTGCGTGGAGTTGGCTTTCGAGATCGCCATGCGCATAGTTGGGAGCGGGGACCATGTGCAGAACACCCTCCCAGATCTCATCGAGGCGATCAAGACCGGAGCGGCGCCTGCGCTCGAGCAGTGGGTCCAGCCCGGCTGTCGGAGGGTCCAGAACCAGCGTTCGCATACCTTTCAGAGCCTACCAGCGCCGACCGAGACTCACACAGCGAGATCGGCGCCGGTTGCCCTGAACGGCAGCTCGACCACCTCGGCCTCGGCTCCATGTTCGCCGACGGAGACGATCGCTCCCGGCTCGGCCTCGCGGCGCACGAGCGCCAGGCCGATCGGACCGTGTGTGGGGGAGACGACGGCGCTCGTGAGATGGCCCACGACACGCTCCTTCAAACGCAGCTCGGCGCCCGGCTCGGCGGGCTCCGACAGGCGCAGGCCGCGCAGGTGGCGGTTGGGCTTGCCCCGGTAGTGCAGGCGCGCGACGGTCTCCTGGCCGACGTAGCAGCCCTTCGTGAAGCTGACCGCGCGCTCGTTCAGGCCGGCCTCCTGGGGGATGACGGTCTCGTCGAGGTCTGTTCCGTAGCGCGGTCGACCGTGCTCGACGCGCAGGATCTCGGCGGCTTCTTCCGAGACCGGCGTGGCGCCGCGCTCGCGCAGCGTCTTGGCCAGCTGCTCTGTGTCGGCCGCGTCGCAGACGAGGTCGATGCCAAGGCCGAGGTCTGTGCCGGTATCGGTTCGCGCCGCGATCGCCGCAATGCCCTCGATCTCGACCGCCGCGTTGGCGTGCTCGACGGCCGCGAGCGTCTCCGCGCCTGCTAGGCGGGTCGCCTCGGGTCCGATCAGCGACAGTATGCCTCGCTCGACCGTGCGCTTGTGCAGATCTACGTCGTAGCCGATCTTGAAGCGCCGGATCATGTCGAACAAGGCTTGCAGGGCGATGCGCTCGGTATCGAGGAATAGTTCGTCGCCGAGGTCGAGCACGCGCAGGTCGCCGAGCATCTTGCCCTTCGGCGTGAGGAACGCGGCGTAGCAGCCCGTTCCGGGCGTGAGCGCCTCGATGTCGTTGGTAGTCTGCCCGGCGAGGAACTCCTTTGCGCCAGAGCCGCTCAGCGCGAGCTTCCCTCGTTCGGAGCGATCGAGTAGACCGCAGCTCTCGGTCAGCGCCCGATACTCGGCCTCGAGGCGGGTGGTGTCAACGGTGGCCACTGGTTCGAGGATAGCCACGCTCGGTGCGGCCGACGAGCCTCGCCCCAGCGCGCGCGTCGCGCGCGTGCCCGTGCAAATTCGGGCACGGACGATCGGCCCGGTAGGCTTCTGAGCGATGGCCCTCGCGGAGACATTCCAGGCGATCGTCAACTCGCTCCCCGACGATTGGACCGACCTCGAGCTCGACCTGCGGCTCGCGGACGAGTCGCGCTACGTCGAAGCGGCCGTCTACCTGACGACCTGCAACGCGCAGCCCTACTCCCACCACGACTGGCACTGGCGGCTGCTCGTCGCACATCGCTTTGGTCACGCCGCCTCGGCGCCGACCGTCCACGGCACGCTCGCCCTGCTCGACGACGCCGGGATCGAGGCCGAGCTGGTCGTGCGCGAGGTGCGCGCGGGACGGGCCGAGGTCACGCAGGGCTGGGGCCGCCCGCAGTCCGTGCGCGAAGACTTCCGCCGCCTGCGCGCGCTGTAGGCGTTTTCTATGGCGCGCGTGCTGGTCTTGATACCGGACCTGCTGTTCGGGTCGCAGGTGCAGGGTGCTCTCAGTGCGGCTGGCTACGAGGCTGAGCTGGTAGGCGAAACTGACAAGGCCGTAAGGAGCTTGGCGAGGATTCCCGTGCCGGCCGTTATGGTCGTCAACCTGGCTAACCCAGATTTCGATGGGCTGGCGTTCGTGCGCGAGCTCGAAGGTGGAGATGCGCTTGTTGGCACGCTCCTCCTTGGAGTTCATTCCCATGTGGATGTTCAGACACGCAAGCTTGCCGAACGGGCCAATTTTGCGCGGGTCGTTCCTCGTTCGCGCATGGCTCGCGAAGGTGCCCAGATCGTCAGAGAATTGATCTCGAGCTAGCTCGCCACCGTCGCGCTGTCATCCCCGGCATCGGCTGCCTGCTCGGCCGCGGCGACGGGGTCGAGCGGCACGATCGCTCCGTTCTGAACGCGCTGGCCGTTCGGCAGCCATTCCCCGCCACGGGCCGAGAGCGCCGCGCGGATGACCATCCCGTGACAGACGACGAGCGCCGGCAAAGCCCCCGCTTCTACGTCGCGCAGTGCCGCATCGACGCGGATCTCCTGTGCGGCGAAGGACTCGCCGCCGGGGAACGCGAAGGAGGGATCGCCGGTGAAGAACAGCTCGAAGAGTCCGGGCGCTTCTGACTGCACGTCGGCGAAGGTGCGGTCGGTCCAGTCGCCCGCGTCGGTCTCCATCAGCCGCGCGTCCTCCCGTAGCTCGAGCCCAAGCCTCGCGGACACGATCTCCGCCGTTTCGCGCGCGCGCAGCAGCGGGCTGCACCACAGCGCGGCGAACCTGTAGCCGGCTGCACGCTCGGCCAGAACGCCTGCCTGCGCGCGGCCGGTGTCGTCGAGCGGCACGGCCTGCTGGCCCTGGAAGCGGCCCTCGTGGTTGTAGGCGGTCTGGCCGTGGCGGGCGAGGAAGACGCGGGCAGGAGAAGCCATCGAGGCGGAGAATAGGGAACGCATGGAGGAGCGTGGTCTGCCCGCCTACGTAGCCGAGCTGGTGGGGACTTTCATGCTCGTGCTGTTCATCGCGCTGATCGCGAGCGTGTACGCGCGCAAAGGCATCGGCACGCCCGAATTTGTGACGATCGGCCTGCTGCACGCGTTCGTGCTGATGATGCTGATCCAGACGCTCGGGGGGACCTCCGGCGGGCACTTCAACCCCGCCGTCACGGCCGGTCTGCTGGCGGTGCGCAAGATCAAGCCCAGCGACGCGGGCGTGTACGTGGTGATGCAGGTGATCGGCGCGATCGCCGCCGCCGCGCTGTGCAAAGTGATCCTGAGCGAACTCGGTCAGACCCCGAGCCTCGGCAACCCCTCGGTCAGCCCGCTGCTGGGCGGCAAGACGCTGCTCGGCGCGCTCGCCGAGCTGGCGGGCGCGTTCGCGCTCGTGTGGGCGGTGATGGGCGTGGCCGTGAACGAGCGCGCGACGCGCGACTGGGCGGCGTTCGTGATCGGCACGACGCTCGGCTTCGGCGTGCTCGTGACCGCCCCGCTGACGGGCGGCAGCCTCAACCCGGCGCGCGCGCTCGGCCCAGCGATCGTCGCCGGGCACTTCGACAAAGGCTTCGGCTCGTTCTTCGTCGTCTACCTGTTGGCGCCCGCGATCGGCGGCCTGGTGGCGGCGATCGGCTACAAGCTGCTCGTGCTCGACCCCCAGTACGAGCCGGGCGAGCGCCCGATCGACAAGCTCGCCGAGGATCCGCGCTAGCCCACGCCCGGGACTCTCGGTCTCCGGACTGGGACTCCGGATCACCGGGGGCGCCTTGCCACGGCGTGGGGGAACGCTCGACGCTCGGTCAGGGGAGGTCGAAACGGTCGAGGTTCATGACCTTGTCCCAGGCGGCGACGAAGTCACGGGCGAACTTCTCGCCGGCGTCATCGCTCGCGTAGACCTCCGACAGCGCCCGCAGCTCCGAGTGCGAGCCGAAGACGAGGTTGACCGAAGTGGCCGTCCACCTGACCTCGCCGGTCCCTCGATCTTGTCCCTCGTAGACGTTCTCGCCCGCCGGCTTCCAGACGGTGCCCATGTCGAGCAGGTTCGCGAAGAAGTCGTTGGTGAGGCTCTCGCGGCTGTCGGTGAAGACGCCCCGCTCGGACTGCGCGAAGTTCGCGCCGAGCACGCGCAGGCCGCCGATCAGCACGGTCATCTCGGGAGCGGTCAGCCTCAGCATGTAGGCACGCTCCAGCAGGCCGTGCTCGAGTGGAAGCGCCTCGCCTGAGCGGGCGTAGTTGCGGAACCCGTTGACGGTCGGCTCGAGCACGGCGAAGGACTCCGCGTCGGTCTGCTCCTGGGAGGCGTCGGTACGTCCTGGGGTGAAGGGGACCGTGACCTCGTGACCGGCGTTCCTGGCTGCCTCCTCGACCGCCGCGCAGCCGCCGAGCACGATCACGTCGGCCAGCGAGACGTGCTTGCCACCCGACCCGTTGAAGTCCCGTTGGACCTGCTCCAGCGTCGCGAGCGCCGAGGCAAGCTCGGCCGGCTCGTTGACCTCCCAGTCCTTCTGCGGCGCGAGGCGGATCCGCGCGCCGTTGGCGCCGCCGCGCTTGTCGGTGCCGCGAAACGAGGCAGCCGCGGCCCAGGCGGTCGCGACGAGCCGCGCGATCGATAGGCCCGAGGCGAGAATGCTCTCCTTGAGCACGGCGATCTCGCCGTCGCCGATCGGCTCGCGATCGGCCGCCGGCACGGGGTCCTGCCAGATCTGTGTCGCCGGGATCCACGGGCCGAGATAGCGAGAGACCGGCCCCATGTCGCGGTGCAGGAGCTTGTACCAGGCCTTGGCGAAGGCGTCGGCGAGCTGGTCGGGGTTCTCGTAGAAGCGCTTCGCGATCGGCCCGTAGATCGGGTCGAGCTTCAGCGCCAGGTCGGTCGTGAGCATGATCGGCGCGTGGCGCCTTGCGGGGTCGTGCGCGTCCGGCACGGTGCCCTGCGCCCCGGCGTCCTTGGGCGTCCACTGCTTCGCCCCGGCGGGGCTCGTGGTCAGCTCCCAGTCGTACTCGAAGAGGTTCTCCAGGAAGCCGTTGTCCCACTTCGCCGGCTCCTTCGTCCACGCGCCCTCGAGGCCGCTGGTGAGCGTCTGCGCGCCGTTGCCGGCGCCGACGCTGTTCTTCCAGCCGAGGCCCTGCTGCTCCAGGGGAGCGGCCTCCGGCTCGGGGCCGATCTTGCTCGGGTCCACAGCGCCGTGGGTCTTCCCGAATGTGTGTCCGCCGACGATCAGCGCGACCGTCTCCTCGTCGTTCATCGCCATGCGCGCGAACGTCTCGCGGATGTCGTGGGCCGCCGCCAGCGGGTCGGGGTCGCCGTTCGGGCCCTCCGGGTTGACGTAGATCAAGCCCATCTGCACGGCGCCGAGCGGCCCCTTGAGCTTGCGCCCGTCGCCGTAGCGCTCGTCTCCGAGCCATGTGTCCTCTGAGCCCCAGAAGATCTCCTCGGCCTCCCAGATGTCCTCGCGTCCGAAGCCGAAGCCGAACGTCTGGAAGCCCATCGACTCCATCGCGACGTTGCCGGCGTAGACGAGCAGGTCCGCCCAGGAGATCTTGCGGCCGTACTTCCGCTTGATCGGCCACAGCAGCCGGCGCGCCTTGTCGAGGCTCGCGTTGTCGGGCCAGCTGTTCAGCGGCGCGAAGCGCTGCGCGCCCTGGCCGCCGCCACCGCGACCGTCGGCGATCCGGTAGGTGCCGGCGGCGTGCCAGCTCATGCGGATGAACAGCGGTCCGTAGTGGCCGTAGTCCGCCGGCCACCACTCCTGCGAGCTCGTCATCAGCGCGACGAGATCGCACTTCAGCGCGTCGAGGTCGAGGGTCGCGAACTCCTTCGCGTAGTCGAAGCCCTCACCCATCGGGTCCGACAGGGACGAGTGGCGGTGCAGCACGCTCAGGTCGAGCTGGTTGGGCCACCAGTCGCGGTTCGTCCTCGGATTGGGCACCTCGGGAGTCGGGCTCGGGATCGCCGGGTTCTCGCTCTCGCTGATGCTCTCGGTCATGTCGCTCCTGTCCTGTTCTGGTCAAAAGTGGCGCTCGCAGAACGCCGGCGAGCCACGAGGGTAGCGAAGGCGGGGAGGACCGCATGCGGCCCTCCCGGGACCCGCACATGTGCGGGTCCCTCCTGACGGTGCATGCACCGTCAGGCCTCCGGGCGCATGCGCCCGGAGGACAACATGATTTGACGTCATAGACTCACGGCATGCGTCGCAGAGTCACGTTCAGCCGCAACCTGACGCTCTCGCTGTCGCGGACGTGCCGCTGCTACTGCAAGTACTGCGCGTTCGCCACGCACAAGGCGCACCTGTACGCGCCCGAGGAGGTCATCGGGATCCTCGACGGCGCGGTCAAGCGCCAGGTCAAGGAGCTGCTCGTGCTCACCGGCGAGCACCCCGAGGTCAACGCCGATGTGGTCGCGAAACTGGAGGAGTACGGCCACGAAGACTTCACCGCGTACGTCGTCTGGACGTGCGAACGGGCGCTCGAGCGCGGGTTGCTGCCGCACACGAATCTCGGCGTGCTCTCCCGCGAGGATCTGGGGCGCCTGCGCGAGGTGACGGCCTCGCAGGGGCTGATGCTCGAGTCGGTGTCCGAGCGGCTGATGCAGACCGTCCACGCGGGCTCGCCGACGAAGCATCCGGCGCGTCGCATGGAGACGATTCGCGCCGCCGGCGAGCTGCGGATCCCCTTCACGAGCGGCATCCTCGTCGGGATCGGCGAGACGGAGGACGAGCGGATCGAGGCGCTGGAGGCGCTGGCCGCGGTTCACGGCGAATATGGCCACCTCCAGGAGGTGATCCTGCAGAACTTCGTCCCCCACCAGAGCTATTACGGGGAAGAGCCGGCCGAGATCGCCGACAGGGCCGCGCGCGAGTACTGGCGTACCGGTGTCGACGGCGACTCCGATTCAGGCGGCGGCCTGGCCGCCGTGCGCGCGCGGCCGGAACTGCCGCTTCCCGCCTGGGCCTGCGCGGTGAGCATCGATGCCATGAAGCGTCTGATCTCAGAGACCCGCCGGCTGATGCCCGGTGTCGGCATCCAGGTCCCGCCGAACCTCGCTGACTGGTGGGGCGAGCTCGTCCAGGCCGGCGCGACCGACCTCGGGGGCTTGAGCGCGAACGGCGATCACATCTCCCCCGAGCATCCCTTCCCCTCGCCGCACCAGGTGCGCAAGCAGCTGCAGAAAGACGGCGTCGCGCTGACCGAGCGGTTGTGCGTGTATCCGGAATACATCGATCAGGATTGGATCGCGCCGGCGGTGATGGACACGATCAAGGTCAAGTACTGGAGCTTCATCCCGCGGCGCGGGTCCGGCCGCACCGACCCGGCCGCGAGCGGTGTCCCGCCGATCCGTCCGGAGCTGGTCGCGGGCGCGATCGCGAAGGGCCGCGACGGGGTCGCGCTCAGCCCCGATGAGCTGACGGCGCTGTTCGCCGAGACCCGCCCGGAGGCGATCGAGGAGCTGCGCGAGGCGGCTGACGAGCTGCGCGAGGAGCTGGCGGGAGAGACCGTGACGTTCGTCGTCAACCGCAACATCAACGTCTCGAACGTCTGCACGGTCGGCTGCGCGTTCTGCGGCTTCGGCCAGGGCAAGCGCTCGCCCGACGCTTATCAGTACAACCACGAGGAGCTCGCGCGGCGGGTGACTGAGGCGGTCGAGTACGGCGCCACCGAGCTGTGCATCCAGTCGGGCATCCATCCCGATTGGAGCCTCGAGGACTACCTCGGCTGGTTGAGGTTCGCAAAGGAGACCGCGCGGGAGGCCGGCACAGACCTGCACCTGCATGCCTACAGCCCGATGGAGATCGCGCATATGTGCGACATATCCGGTCTGCCGCCGTCGGAGGTGTTCGTCCAGCTGAAAGACGCGGGCCTCGGCTCGACGCCCGGCACCGCCGCGGAGGTGCTCCACGACGGCGTGCGCGAGCGAATCTCCCCGAACAAGCTGCCCGTGGCCCGCTGGGTCGAGATCGTCGAAGCCTCCCACCGGGCGGGGTTGCGCTCGACCGCGACCGTGATGTTCGGCCACATCGAGGAGCCGTGGGAGCTCGCGGAGCACATGCGGGTCGTGCGCGAGCTGCAGGAACGCACGGGGGGCATCACCGAGTTCGTGCCGCTCTCGTTCATCCCCTTCCAGACTTTGCTGGGGCGCACGCACGGCGTGCAGGAGATCTCGCGCGAGGAGAATCTCAAGCACACCGCCGTCTTCCGCCTCGCACTCGGGCGCACCGTGCCGAGCCTCCAGGCCAGCTGGGTGAAGATGGGTCTCGAGGCCGCGACCGAGTCGCTGCGCTGGGGCGTGAACGACCTGGGGGGCACGCTCATGGAGGAGTCGATCAGTCGCCTCGCGGGCTCCTACCACGGCACCCGCCTCGATCCCGAGCAGCTCATCGCCGCCGCGCACGAGGCCGGCCGGCCGGCGGCCGAGCGCACGACGCTGTACGAGCTCCGCCGCCGCTATGAGCTGCCGGTCGCCGTCGCCGGCTGAGGTCTCGGTAAGCGGGGCAAAAGCCCTGCCCGACCCGCCGAGCCCTACAACCCAACAAGGCAGGGGGGCGAGCGCGAAGTCTCGAATCGAAAAGGCTCGGAACGCGCGCGGGCGCGCGCGCCCGCGTAGGCGCGCGCGTTCGAAGCCGAAAGAGAACGAGAGAACGCGAGACCGCCGGAGAGCCCCGGCACCACCCGATAGGGGAAGCTCAGCGGAACAGGTCCTCGTCCCGCGGCCGCAACAGCGATGCCGCGCCCGGCCCGTCCTCCGCGGTGACAAACCGCCCGAGGCCGTCGATCAGCACGACCGGCTCGCGCGAGTCCTTCGCACGGGCGAGGTCCGCGGTCGCGGCGGCGGCGTCGGCCACGGCGATCCAGGTCGCGCGCAGCTCGAGGCCGACCGAGTCGGTGCGCCCGCGCCAGTCCTCCAGCGGCGTCATCCCCGCGCAGCCGAGCGCGACGTCGCACTGCCCGTGGCGCCAGGCGCGGCCGAAGCTGTCGGTGATCAGCACCGCGGGCGAGGCCCCCGTGAGCTCGCGCAGGCGCGCGCGCAGCGCGCGGGCGGAAGAGTCCGGGTCGCGGGGCAGCACGATCAGCGTCTCCCCGACCTCGGTCCCGGCCTCGGCCCCGGCCTCGACTCCAGTCCCGGCCCCGGCCTCGACTCCAGTCCCGATCCCGGCTCCAGTCCCGGTCCCGGCTCCGCTCTCAGTCCCGGCCCCGCCCTCGGCATAGCCATCGCTCGCCGCATTGGACGCGTCGACGCCGGCGTTGGCGCAGACGAAGCCGTGGTGGGTGCGGCAGATCAGCACGCCGTTCTCCGCGCGGAGGATCTCCGCGGACTGGTCGATCACGACCTGCACCGCGCGCGCGTCCTTGCCCTGCTCGGCCGCCAGCGCCAGCGCGCGCTCCCCAGGCGTCACGGTCGCGAGCTCGACCACCGCGCCCTCGGCCTTGGAGACGGCCTTGTGGGCGATCGCGACGATCTGGCCGTTGTGCAGCGGGGTTGCGGAAGGGTGCTCGGCGTGCAGAGCCTGGACGATCAGCCCCGCGAGGTCGTCCCCGGCGCGGATCTCGGGGAGGCCTGGAAGGCTCTGGACGGAAAGGCTTGACATCGAGCGCGCGCCGGTCAGGTGCGCGTCGTCTTGGAGAGGGCGGAAAGGCCGGACATCGAGCGCGCGTGCCCAGGTCAGACGGCGGTCGTGGCGGAGAACGCGGTCCGGTTCGCGGCCCGGTTCGCGGACTGGCGGGGTGGGCTTGCGGGAAGGCCAAGCGCCGCACGCGTACGCGAAGCGCGGATGTGCTCGCCGGAGAGGCGATCTCGCAGGACCGCGAGATCCTCGCCAGTGTCGATGTCCAGCAGGAGTGACGGAGGCTGCTCGATGCGCGCGGCGATCCCGGCGGCGAGCGCGAGGGCGGTGTGGCGCTCGCGGCTGTCGGGGCCGAAGCTTGGGTCGATGACATCCGGCGGCGCGAGCAGCAGCCCGTTGGTGCCGGTGCCATGGCGGTCGGGGACGATCACGACCTCACACGCGGAACCGCCCAGCAGCGCATCGAGCTCAGCCGGGTCGAGCGCCGGGCAGTCGCCGGGAACGCACAGCACGCGCTCGAACCCATCCGCCAGCGCACGCACGACGCCGACGGCGACCGCCGCGCTCTGGCTAGCCTCGGCAGTGTCCTCGACGATCAGTGACCCGATCTCGCGCGCCGCGGCGCCGACAGAATCCTCGCGCGTCACGACGATCGTGCGCTCGATCGAGGCGGTTTCGCTGAGCGCCTGGAGCACGTCGCCGACCATCGCCCGCGCCAGGTCGTCGCGCAGCTCGGCGGCGACGCTCTCGCCGAGACGGCGCTTGGCCTGGGCGAAGTGCTTCACGGGCAGGATCGCGGCGGTGCGCATCTGCCCGCAGACGATAGTGGCGAGAGGGCGACCTACCAGCCGAGCAACATCAACCCCAGGGTCACCCCGGGGCCGATCGTGACCATCATTCCGCGCTCGCCCGGCGCCGGCTCGCGTCGCGCGATCGTGTCGGCGAGCACGTAGAAGATCGAGGGCGTACCGACGTTGCCGTGCTCGGCCAGCGCGCCCCAGCTCGTGGCGAGATCCTCCTCCGAGAGCCCCAGCGCGCTCTGCACGTTCTCGACGATCCGCCTGCCGCCGGGATGGGCCATCCAGTGATCTACGTCCGAATGCTCGAGCTGATTGCGGTGCAGGAATCCGGCGATGAGCGCCGGGAGGGCCGCCCCGCCGATGTCCGGAAGGTCGCGGGCGAGGTGCAGGTAGCTGTCCTCGGCCGTCAGATCCAGACGGACGGCGTCGAGCGTGCCCGCGATCTGATGGACCTGCGAGTCGAGGATGATGGGGCCGTCCGCGCTGGGGTCGCCGGAGAGCACGGCCGCGGCGCAGCCGTCGCCGAACAGCGCCGAGCCCACCGTCTTGGCCCGCGGGTCATCGGGTTTGGCGGGCGTGAGGATGCCGCTCATGCTCTCCGCCGCGACGACGAGCGCGTCCCTGCCGGGCTGCTCGCGCATCGTCTGGATCGCCAGGCGCATCAGCGGCACGCCGCTCGCGCAGCCCACGCCGCTGATGTGGTACTTGTCGGTCGCCGGATCCATCCCGTAGTGGTCGACGATGCGCTGGGCGAGCGTGGGACAGCCGAGCGAGTACAGGCTCGAGCTGCACGACCGTGCCGATCTCCAGCGGGTCGAGCTCGAGCGCGTCAACGGCGTGGATCGAGTGACGCAGCAGGTCCTGCTCGATCTGCTGGGCGCGTCCCTGCAACGTTTTTCCCACGAAATCCTCGCTGAGGTCCAGGTGGCGGCGCTTGACCCCGCTGCGCGCGAAGATGCGCTCGGCGAACTCATCCCCCTTCAGTCCCAGCCGCTCGAGCACCTGCTCCTGCGAATAGGTGCTCTCGGAGTGGGAGACGGAGATCCCGGCGATCCGCGGGCCGGTGCGGCGAGACGGGATAAGGCTACCCCGCAACTCCGCGGTCGAGCTCCGGTCGGCTAGCGTATCGGGCACGGTCGGAACTTCCTGACTGTCGGGGTGGGTATTTGAGTGAGTCGAGCTGGTCCGTCGGAGCTGCGATCCATGGCTTGGCCTGACCCATGTAAACCATAAAGTCTAGCCTGACCCTAGCTGGAAAGACCATCAGGACCGGCAAAGGTGCGCTGTCCTTATGGACTTTTTCACGTGGTGTGCCGGTGATCTGTCGCGTTTGCGGCGCCGTCCGGAACCCGGTTAGCATCCTCAAAAACCCAGACCACGAAGGAGCGACGAGCATGAGGGTAATAGGAGCCGGCCTGCCGCGTACGGGCACGCTGACGCAGAAGGTGGCGCTGGAGCAGCTCGGCCTGGGTCCCTGCTACCACTGGGTCAACATCATCGCGGACCTCGATCAGGTCGAGCTGTGGCACCGGGCACTCGACGGCGAGGATCTGCTGGGCGAGATCTTCGACGGCTACGAGTCCACGGTTGACTGGCCGGGTGGCTTCGTCTACGGCCGGCTCGCCGAGCGCCATCCGGAGGCCAAGGTTCTGCTCAGCGTCCGCAACCCCGACACGTGGGAGCCGAGCTATCGCGAGACGATCGGCAGCTTCTGTCACGGCGACACGCTGCTCGGCCACCTCTCGAAGGCACGCCGCGAAATCGATCCGCGCTGGAAGCGCTACCTGGAACTGGTGGACCGGATGCTCTGGGACGGGCATTCACCATTCGCAAACGGATGGGGAGAGCAGGAAATGAAGCGGCAGATGCTCGCCTACAACGAGAGCGTGAAGCGCGCGATCCCGTCCGAGCGCCTGCTCGTGTGGGAGGTCTCAGAAGGCTGGGAGCCGCTGTGTGAGTTCTTGGAAGTCCCCGTGCCCAGCGAGCCGCTGCCGCACGCGAACGACCGCGAGACGTTCGTCGGGCGCGTGATCGACGGAGCGCTCACCGCGCTCGACGCCTGGCGCGAGAACACGACGTTGGCGACCGACGTGTCGTAGAGGGGGTTACTCGGTGAGCGCGGTGGCAAAGTCGAGCACCTGCTTGGCCACGCGCGCGCGGGCGGCGGCGTCGTCCATGCGCGTGTCGGTCCGCAGCGCCGGCAGGCGGGCGACGTTCTCGTCCGCCACGATCCCGTCGAGCAGCTCGCCGTAGAAGTCGGCGACCCCGTCGGCGCTGCACTCCAGCGCGGCGAACGCCATGAACGCGGCCGTCGGTCCCTTCAGGACCTCGCCGCCGACGATCGGGCTGACCGCGACGACCGGGGCGGGTGCGGCGAGCAACGCCTCGCGGATACCGGGGACGGCGAGGATCGGGGCGATCGACGCGAGCGGATTTGAGGGTCCGATCACGATCGCGCGTGCGCCTTCGATCGCCGCAAGCGTCTCCGCGCTCGCTCGCGCCTGCTCGGCGCCGCGGAACTCGAGGCCCTCGACGATGCCCGCGGCGCGCCCGCGGATCATGTACTCCTGAAACGCCTGCCAGCCGGCGGGCGTGCGAATCCATGTGCGCACCGGGTCATCGCTCATCGGCAGCACCCGCGCGCGCAGGCCGATCGCCCCGTTCAGGCGCGCGAGCGCGGCCGTCGGTCCCAGGCCGTCCTCGTCGCGCAGCCGGACTCGCTCCAGGCACCACGCGAGGTCGCGGTCGCCGAGGTTGAACCACACGTCGTGGCCGAGCGCGCGCAGCGCGTCCATCACCGCGAAGGAGTCCTCGTGCAGCCCCCAGCCGCGCGCGTCGATCCGGTCGGCCAGCCAGAAGGAGACGAGGTCGGGGTCGGGCGAGACATGCGCGCCATAGATCTCGATGTCGTCGCCCGTGTTCGCGATCACCGCGAGCCGAGCGGGATCCTCGACGGCGTCGAGCATGCCCCGCGCGAGCTTCGCGCCGCCGGTGCCGCCGGCGAGGACGACGATATCTGCGTTCATCACTCCCAGGGTACGTCGGGGAGTCCCGCCAGGCGAATCCCGGCGTGGGCCTTGTAGCGCGAGTTGACCGCGATCAGCAGCGCCGTCAACGACTCGGTGATCCGCGCCATCTCGAGCTTGCCGCAGTCAACGCAGCGCAGGCCGGCGATCCGCTCGATCAAGAGCGCCGCGTCGCGCTTGTCCGCGCGCACGTCGCCGCACAGCAGCACGTCCTGCTCGAGCGGGTGCTCGAGGTCGGCGAGCGAGGCGGCGCTGACGGTGTGCAGCGCGGAGACCACGCGCACGCCCTCGGGCGCCATCTCGGCGGCCTGCTGGGCGGCCGAGCCCTGCCACACGCCGAGCATCCGTGTCGCCTTGCCGCTGACGGCGGCCGCGAGCGGCACGGTCGCGTCGATCAGCAGCTGGCCGGGCCCGAGCGCGTCCCGCAGGTTGGCGAGCGTCTCGGACTGGTTGCGGAACGGCACCGACAGGATCACGGTGTTCGCGGCGCGCACCGCGCCGGCGTTGTCGTATCCGGTGAAGGCGCCGCCCGGCACGATCGCCAGCGCGCGCTCGGCGGCCTCCTCGGCGCGGCCGGCCTCGCGCGAGCCGATCGCGATCGGCGTCCCGGCACGGGCGAGGCGCACGGCCAGCCCGAACCCCAGCGCGCCCGAGGCTCCGACGATGGCGACCGGATCGTTCGCGGCGGGGGACACGGCGGCTGAGTATATGAGTCCGGAATGACTCCTCACGGGAGACGGCGACGCTCGTGATCCGCATCGAGGTCCGTGTCGCCGGTCACCGCGGGATGTTCCGCCACGAGTGAAACTGCCAGGAGGGCTAGGCTGTCCCAGAAGATGCTGAGGCTCGAGGGAAAGACCGCGCTCGTCACCGGCGGCGCGTCGGGGATCGGCGCGGCGACCGCCCGACGCCTGGCCGCGGAGGGCGCGAGGGTCGCGATCGGCGACATCGACGCGGATGGCGCGCAGGCGGTGGCGGGCGAGCTCGACGGGTTCGCGTGCGCGCTCGACGTGACCGACACCGGCTCGGTCGGTGCTGGGGTCGCCGCCGTGCAGGACGCGCTCGGCGCGATCGACGTGCTCGTGAATAACGCTGGCACCGACCGCTTCTCGTTCTTCGTCAACTCCGACGAGGAGCTCTGGGACTTCGTGCTCGCCGTCAATCTTCGTGGCGTGCTCGCGGTCACACACGCGGTGCTGCCGGGGATGCAGGAGCGCCGGGCGGGCGCGATCGTGAACGTCGCCAGCGAGGCCGGCCGAGTCGGCTCGCAGGGCTCGGTCGTGTACTCGGCCGCGAAGGCCGGCGTGATCGGCTTCACGAAGGCGATCGCCCGCGAGTCGGCGCGCTACCGCGTGCGCTGCAACGCGGTCGCGCCGGGGCCGATCGAGACGCCGCTGTTCGACTCCGCGCCGCGGATGCTGGGCGAGATCGGTGAGCGCCTGCAAAAGGGGATGGTCAACGCGACCGTGATGGGACGCGCGGGCGAGCCCGAGGAGGTCGCCGCCGCGATCGCCTTCCTCGCGAGCGAGGACGCCTCCTACGTCACCGGCCAGACGCTGAACGTCTCCGGTGGGTTGTCGATGTGGTGAGACGCCGGCGATGATCGCCCGGCGCGCCCTTCGGACCCCGTGTGGGGGTCCGCATGAAAATCTCTCACGCTCGGGTACCCGCTGCGATGGGTGATCTGCCGGAGACCGTGTGGATCAGGGAGGTCGGTCCCCGCGACGGCTTTCAGAACGAGCCGGAGACCATCCCGACGACCCAGAAGGTCGAGCTGATCAACGCGCTCGCGCGCACGGGCTGCAAACGGCTCGAGGTGACGAGCTTCGTACGCGCGGACGTGATCCCGCAGCTCGCCGACGCGGCGGAGGTGCTCGCGCGGATCGACGTGCCCGAGGATGTGGCGGTCAGCGTGCTCGTGCCGAACGAGCGCGGCCTGGAGAACGCGCTCGCGCTGCTGGAAGCGAGTCGTGCGGGCGGCGCCGGAAACGGCAGGCAGGCGTTCGACGAGATCAACGTGTTTCTGTCGGCCTCGGAGACGCACAACCGCAAGAACGTCAACCGCTCGGTCGAGGAGTCGCTCGCCGGGCTCGAGGTCGTGTTGACGCGCGCGCGCGAGGCGGGCCTGCGCTGCGAGGGCGTGATCTCGACCTCGTTCGGCTGCCCCTACGAGGGCCACGTCGCGCCCGCGCGCGTGCTCGAGATCGCGCGACGGTTGCACGCGGCCGGCGCGCGGGAGATCGGCTTCGGCGACACGACGGGGATGGCCAACCCGCGCCAGGTGGGAGAGCTGTTCGCGCTGTGGCGCGACGAGCTGCAGGAGGCGCAGCTGACCGCGCACTTCCACAACACGCGCGGGCAGGGTCTCGCGAACGTGCTCGCCGCGCTGCGGGCGGGGATCGACAGCTTCGAGTCGAGCTTTGGCGAGCTCGGCGGCTGTCCGGTGCCGGCGGGCGCGACCGGGAACATCGCCACCGAGGATCTGGTGTCGATGCTCGAGGAGATGGGGATCGCGACCGGGATCGACCTGCCCGCGCTGCTCGCCTGCGCCGCGCGCGTGCGCGAGATCCTCGGGCGGCCGCTGGGCAGCCACACGCTCGTGGCCGGGCCGGTCGAGTGGTCTCGGGGTTGGGTCTAGGAATTCATGAAGGCCTCGAAGAGGTCCACGAGGAACTTGCCGACGGCCTTTTTGCTCCTCCACGACGGCCGCGACGGCTCGTGCGGGATGCCGGCCTGAGCCTTGCGCTTTTTGAGGAACGGTCGGCGCCAGATCATCCAACGACGGGCTGCTCGGACGCCGCTGCCTGCTCGCTCTCGCGCGCCGCCTCGCGCATCGCCGCGACGCAGTACTCCTGAACCGCGACCTCCATCTCCAGCGTCGTCGCGAGCGCCGGGCGGGCGGAGGCGTCGATCACGCGCTTGGCGCGGCCGACGGCGACGGGCGAATTGACGAGCAGCTCGTCGACCAGAGCCTGCGTCGCCGTCTCCAGCTCGCCCGCCGGCACGACGCGGTTGACGAGCCCGATGCGGTGCGCCTCGGCGGCCTCGATCGTGGCGGCGGTGAGGATCAGCTCCTTCGCGCGGCCGAGCCCGACGACCGCGGGCAGGCGCGAGGAGCCGCCGACATCGGGGATGATCCCGAACTTGACCTCGGGCAGGCCGAGCTGGGCATCGTCGGAGGCGATCCGCAGGTCGCAGCCGAGCGCGACCTCCAGGGCGCCGCCGAAGCACGCGCGGTGGATCTGGCAGACGACGGGCTTGGGCATCTGTTCGCAGAGGTTCGCGCAGTCGAGGAACACGTTGCGGAACGGCCTGAGCACGGAGGGGTCGCCGGCGAAGGACATCAGCTCGCCGAGGTCGACGCCGGCGGAGAAGACGGCGCCCTCGCCGCGCAGCACGACGCAGTGCACGGCGGCGTCGCTCGCGGCCGCGCGCAGCGCATCGGCAAGCTCGACGAGCAGCGCCTGGTTCATCGCGTTGCGCTTCTCGGGGCGGTTGAGCACGACGTGGCGCACAGCCCCGCGGTCTTCGGTGGTGATGAGGCTCATGTGGGTGTCCTTCCGCTCGTGGTCTCGAATCAGCTCAGGTCGAGGACGGTCGTAGGCGCCTGGATCCCATCCTCGTCGTGGCCCTCGCGCGGGACGATCGCGGTGCCGACGGCGAAGAACTCGATCGTGTGCGAGCCCCAGCCGTGGGACTTCTCCTCGAGGGCGACGCCGACGATCCCCTCGGCCCCGATTTCCTGGGCCTCGGACTGCATCCGCTCCATCGCGAGCTCGCGCGCGTCATAGAGGGCCTGGGTGAAGTTCGAGAAGCTCGACGTTGCGCCCGGTCTGGGCCATCGACTGGAGCATCCCGCGGTGGGCGACGTGGTAGACGCAGCTGCCCATCACCATCCCGACCGGACGATGCCCAGTGCTCAGCAAAGTCCAGAAGTCCTGGCCGGAGAGATCGCTCGTGAACGGCCGCCCCGAGGGCGCGCGGTGCAGGACGCCGTCGCGGTGCTTGACCGCGGTGCCGATCGCGATGAACTCGGCCATGTCCTGGCCCCACTCGTAGCGGCCGATGTCCAGGCGCACGCCGACGACGCCGTCGGCCCCGAGCTGGTCGGCCTCCTCCTCCATGCGCGTCATCGCGAGCTGGCGCGCGCCGTACATCGCTTCGGAGAGGACGGTCATCTCCTGCGATTTCTTCCAGCCGGCCATCTGGATCCCGATGTGGTAGATCGAGCTGCCGACGACGAGGCCGAGCGGCTCGAAGCCGGCCTGCTTGACGAGCAGGAACTCGTTGACCGACAGATCCGAGGTGAACAGCCCGGCGCGGTTCTGCGCAAGGCGCGCGCGGCCGGCCTCGGGGACGCCCTCGAGGGAGGATGGGTCGTATGCGGTCTCGCGCTCCTCGGTCATGATCTCCTGCTCCTTGTTAGGCGAATAGGTCGACGACGGGTTTGGGGGCTTGGATCTCGGCGTGGTCGTGCTGGCTGATCGCGGTGCCGACCGCGTTGAACGTGACCATCATCCCGCGCAGCTCGCTCGCGCCGAAGCCGCCGCCCATGCCGCTGCTGAGCGTGTGCGGCCGGATCGTGTGGCCGATCCGCACGCCGACGACGCCGGCGGCGCCGAGCGCGGCGGCCTGGCGGTTGATCTGGCCCATCGTGCGCTCGCGCGCGTTGTAGAGCGCCTGCGTGAATTCGCTCAGCTCGTAGGGTTGCATCGAGCTCATCATGCCCGCGCCGCCGCCCGGGCCGCCGAGCATCCCGCGGTAGGCGTAGCTGGAGAAGAAGACCGAGCTCCAGGCGACGATCCCGGCCGGCTCGATCCCGGCGCGCAGCAGCAGCGCGTAGTCGGCGACCGACAGCTCGGTCATCACCGGCAGGCCGCTCCCGGAGGCCGTGCTTACGGGCTGCCCGGCGCCGGACGATCGGTCGCTGCCGGCCTTGCCACGCCGCACCGCGGTGCCGAGCACCATGTGCTCGAGCGCGAGCTGCCCGCCGCCCGCGCCGAGCTCCGATTCGCCCGCGCGCGTTTCCACGCCGACGACCGCGTCGGCGCCGATCTGACGGGCCTCCTCTGCGAGGCGGTGAAGCGCCCGTTCGCGCACCTCGTTGAGCGCCTGCGAGAGCGTGTCGAGCTCGATCATCGCGCCGCCGCCAAAGGGGTCGTAGCCGCCCTGCATCTGGCCCCAGGCGGACTGGTAGCCCATCTGGTAGATCGAGCTGCCCATCACCTGCGAGAGCGGCGTCAGGCCGAGCTGGTGGCAGAGCGCGAAGCCGCTGACGGACAGGTCGGACGTGAACGAGACGCCGCGGCCGCCGTCCTTGCCCTGGCCACCGCCCTCCTCACGGGTCCCGCGCAGCTCGCGCAGGCGCCGCTCGGCCGCGATCGGGATCCCGCCCGCCTCGATCCGCGCGAGCGATTCCTCCTGCTCGCGCTCCTGGGCGGCGTCCTCGACCGGTTCGCCTTCGCCGGCCATCTCAGCGCACGAGCCCTTCCAGCGCCGCGCGCGCCTCGGCGCTGCGCTCGGCCTCGGCCCGCAGCTCATCCGTGAGCGCTGCGATCCACGCGTCGGGGTCCAGCGGCTCGCGCTTGATCGCGATCCCGCCCGATTTGCGCTCGCGGAAGCCCTCGACGCGGTCGCCGTCGATCGAGAGCTCGTAGCGCGTCCCGCCGGCGGAGCCGAGGTCGACCTGGATCTGACGCACGCGCTTCTCGCCGCGGCCGAGCAGGCCGCCGCCGCGGCGCTCGACCCGCGTGTGGCCCGGGAGCGAGGACTCGAGCTTGGCGGCGAGCACCTCGACCGAGATCCGCAGGTCGGCGCCGTCGGCGCGCAGGCCCGCGGCGGAGAGGTCGAAGCTCTCATCTGCCGGCATGGTTTGCAGGCTATCGCGGGCGGCGCGCCGCCCGCGCGACCGTGCCGTTCGGAGCCGGCGCTACGATCCGACGTGCTCGCCGAAGACCGGGGCCGGCTGGGTGCGGCGAGCGCACGCGTAATAGGCTGCGGCTCGACCAACTTGCGGGCTGGCCGGCGACGCGGACCGTTCTACGGTGGCTGTGCGCGACGGCCTCCCAACCAAAAAACTTCGATCACAAAGGGAGCGATGGCGACAATCGGAAAAGTGGGTGTGCTCGGGGCCGGGCTGATGGGGCATGGGATCGCGCAGGTGGCCGCGCAGGCAGGCTATGAGGTCGTGCTGCGCGAGGTCGACGAGGCGACGCTCGCGAAGGGCGTCGGCAAGATCGAGAAGCAGCTCGCGCGCGCGGTCGAGAAGGGGAAGTTGAGTCAGGAGGACGCCGACGCGGTGCGCGGGCGGATCGAGGGCACGACCGACTACGGGGCGCTGGCCGATTGCGATCTGGTGATCGAGGCGATCACCGAGAGCCTGCCGCTGAAGCTCGAGATGTGGCGCGAGCTCGACGGGATCGTCAAGGCGGACGCGGTGTTCGCGACGAACACGTCCTCGCTGTCGGTGATCGACCAGGCCGCCGCGACCGGCCGGCCCGGGCAGTTCGTGGGCCTGCACTACTTCAACCCCGCGCAGGTGATGAAGCTCGTCGAGGTCGTCCGCTGCGTAACGACGACCGACGCCGCCTTCGCGACCGCGCTCGAGTTCGCGAAGTCCGAGGGCAAGCTCGCGATCCCGACGAAGGACCGCGCGGGCTTCATCGTCAACCGGCTGCTCGTGCCGTACATGCTCGACGCGATGCGCGCCTATGAAGAAGGGGTCGGCTCGGTCGGCGAGATCGACGAGGCGATGAAGGCCGGCGCCGGGCACCCGATGGGGCCGCTGACGTTGGCCGACTTCGTCGGGTTGGACACGCTCGGCTCGATCTGCGATGTGCTGTTCGACGAGTTCCGCGAGCGGCGCTTCGCCCAGCCGCCCGTTTTGCGCAAGATGCTGAGCGCGGGTTGGTTCGGGCGCAAGTCGGGGATCGGCTTCTACGACTACTCCGGCGAGGCGCCGGCCGAGAACCCCGGGATCTGAGGGTTCGCTTGCCCGACCTGGACGCGGCGAGAGGACGCGCGCTCGCGGGCGGCCCGGGGCGCCACCACGAGAAGGCGGCCGAGCAGGGCAAGCTCCCCGTGCGCGAGCGCGTCGCGCTGCTGCTCGACGAGGGCTCGTTCGCGGAGGAGGCGCTGCTAGCGAACTGGCACGACGACGGCCTTGGCGCCGACGGTGTCGTGACGGGCGTAGGCACGGTCGCCGGCCGGCCGGTGGCGCTGATGGCGAACGACCCGACGGTCAAGGCCGGCTCGTGGGGGCCGAAGACGGTCGAGAAGATCCTGCGCATCCAGGAGCGCGCGCTGAGCCTGCGGATCCCGATGGTGTATCTCGTCGACTCGGCCGGGGCGCGGATCACCGAGCAGGTGCAGATGTTCCCGGGCCGCCGCGGCGCGGGCAGGATCTTTCACAACCAGGTCAAGCTCTCGGGGTTGGTCCCGCAGGTATGCGTGCTGTTCGGCCCGAGCGCCGCCGGCGGGGCCTACATCCCCGCCTTCTGCGACATCGTGATCATGCGCGAAGGCAACGCCTCGATGTACCTGGGCTCGCCACGGATGGCGGAGATGGTGATCGGCGAGCGGGTCACCCTCGAGGAGATGGGCGGTGCGAAGATGCACACGGGCGTTTCCGGTTGCGGGCACCAGCTCGTGAAGAGCGACGAGGACGGGATCGCACTTGCCAAGCGGTATTTGGGGTATATGCCGACCAACTGGCAGGCCTCCCCACCGACGGCGAGCCCGGTCGAGCCCGTCACAGAGATCCCGCTCGACGAGCTGATCCCCGAGGATGAGAACAAGCCCTTCGACATCAAGGCCCTGATGGAAGCGCTCGTCGACGGGGATTCGTTCCTGGAGATCCACCCGCGCTGGGCGAAGGAGCTCGTCGTCGGCTACGCGCGCCTGGAGGGCCAGGCGGTCGGGATCGTCGCCAACCAGCCGAAGCACAAGGGCGGCGTGCTGTTCGGCGACTCGGCCGACAAGGCCGCGCGCTTCATCTGGACGTGCAACGCGTTCAACGTCCCTTTGCTGTTCCTCGCCGACGTGCCCGGCTTCATGATCGGCACGCAGGTCGAGCGCGAAGGCATCATCAGACACGGCGCGAAGATGATCAGCGCCGTCTCCGAAGCGACGGTCCCGAAGATCTCGGTCGTCGTGCGCAAGGCCTACGGCGCGGGGCTGTATGCGATGGCCGGCCCCGCGTTCGAGCCGGACCAGTGCCTCGCGTTGCCGAGCGCCTCGATCGCGGTGATGGGTCCGCAGGCGGCGATCAACGCCGTGTTCTACAACCAGCTGCAGGCGATCGAGGACGAGACCGAACGCGCGGCGAAGACGGAGGAGCTGCGCGCGGAGTACGCCGCGGACATCGACATCCTGCATCTCGCCTCGGAGCTCGTGATCGACGCGGTGATCGAGCCGGGGGACCTGCGCGGGGAGCTCGTCCGCCGCTTCGCGCACGCGCAATCGAAGCAGCGCGATTGGCCGGCGAAGCGCAATCCCGTTACACCGGTCTAAACGCCAGGGGTGGAACCGGCGTCTGTCTATGGGGAGGACGACGGATACGCAGGCTCCGGCGGGGCGTCTGGCGGCGTGGGGATGCCCGCCGCCCGGGTCTGCTCGTCCTGGAATGGCGGGTAGGTCTCGGTCAGCAGATAGATGTACGCGTCTGAGCGCGCGGTGTAGGAGTTCGCGAAGACCATCAGGTCGTAGAGGCCGCGCGGCATCTTGCCGGTGAAGAGGATCACGAACCAGGCTGCGAACGCGCCGATCTCCAAGAGCAGGCCGATTATGTAGCGGACGATCACGATCGGGATCGCGAGGATGATGCGGAACAGGGTCTTCAGGCGGCTGTAGTGGTCGAGCCGCTCGAACTCCATCCGCACGGGGTAGACGCGGTCGTCGGCGCCTCCGAAGGGCGGGTAGGGATCGCACAGCAGATATGTGTAGGCGAGTATCCTCGTGGCGAAGCGTGTGTAGCCGGCGACGAAGTCGTAGAGGCCGCGCGGGTACTGGCCGGTGATGACGATTGCGAACCAGGCGACCACCATCGCCAGCCAGGCGACGATGCCGTAGAAGAACGCCCAGATCTCCAGCGGAATCGCCAGGATCAACCGGAAGAACGTCGTGAGCCGCTTGCGGCGCTCGACGTAGTCGGCTTCGAAGCTGACCGGGTAGGACACGCGCCTCATCCTAAACAGACCCGCGCCGGCTGTGTCGATTTTTTCTTTCGTCTAGATTGAGGGCCGATGGACGCGACCGACCTCGCCTACGCCGGGATCGCCAAGCAGGCGGAGCTGATCGCCGCGGGCGAGGTGACTTCCCGCGAGCTCGTGGACCTCTACCTGGAGCGGATCGAGCGCTACGACCAGGCCTTGAACGCCTTCAGGATCGTGTTCGCCGAACGCGCGCGAATGGAGGCCGACCAGGCCGACGCGCGCCGCAAGGCCGGGAGCTCCACGGCGGAGCGTCCGCTGCTCGGCGTGCCGATCGCGGTGAAGGACGAATTCGACGTCGCCGGCGAGCTCACGACGTTCGGCACGAGCGCGTACGGCGAGCCCGCGCAGGCCGACTCGGAGATCGTGCGAAGGATGCGCGCGGCGGGCGCGATCGTGATCGGCAAGACGCACATGCCCGAGCTGGGCGCGTTCCCGTGGACGGAGTCGCCGACGTGGGGCGTGACGCGCAACCCGTGGGAGCTCGGCCACAGCCCGGGCGGCTCCAGCGGCGGCAGCGCGGCGGCGGTCGCCGCCGGCCTCGTCGGCGCGGCGCTCGCGGGCGACGGCGGCGGTTCGATCCGCTTTCCCGCGGCGTACTGCGGGCTGTTCGGGCTGAAGACGCAACACGGCCGCGTGCCGCTGGCGCCGCACCTCGACGCCTGGCACGGCGCGGTCGTGAACGGCGTGCTGGCGCGCTCGGTGCGCGACACGGCGCTGCTGTATGACGCGATCGCCGATGGCCCGCCCGACCCCGGCGCGCCGGTCGTGCCGCCCACTTCGTTCCTGGAGGCGCTCGGCCGGGCCCGCCCATTGCGGATCGCGCTCGCGACGAAGCTGCCGCCCTCGCCGCTGACGAAGCTGCACGCGGAGAACAAGCAGGCGCTCGAGCAGACCGCGGCGCTGCTGCGCGACCTCGGCCACGAGGTCAACGAGCGCGTGGTCGACCACGGCCCGCTCGCGACCTCGCCGGAGTTCACGGCGATCTATCTGTGGAGCCTGAACGAGGAGGCTCAGACGTTCGCGCACCCGGAGCGCCTGGAACGACGGATCCGCACGCTGGCGAAGATCGGGAGCATGCTGCCGAAGGGAGCGCTCGACTGGGCGCTCGGGCGCAAGGAGCGGTACGCCGCGAAGCTGAACGAGCCGCTCGCCGACCACGACGTGCTGCTGACCCCGGTGACCCCGGCGCCCCCGCCGAAGATCGGCGCGCAGGAGGGCAAGAGCTGGCTGCCGACGACGCTCGCGGCCTCGGCGACGGTCGCGTACGCGGCGTGCTGGAATCAGACCGGCCAGCCCGCCTGCTCGGTGCCGGCGGGCTTCGACTCAGACGGCCTGCCGCGCGCCGTGCAGTTCATCGCGAAGCCGAACGACGAGGCGACGCTCGTCGCGCTCGCGGCCCAGATCGAGGCCGAGCGCCCGTGGACGCAGGACCGCCCGCCCGCGTTCTCGTGAGCGGGGACGGAGACGGCGGGCGCCGCGCGGGGGAGACGCAGGCAGAGCTGTTAGAGGTCGCGGTCGAGGCCGCAAGGATGGCGGGGGGCCTGCTGCTGGAGCGCGTGCGCGCGGGACACGAGCGTGAGGTGACGAGCAAGAGCACGCCGACCGACCTCGTGAGCGAGGCGGATCTGGCGTCGGAGCGCGCGATCAAGGCGCTCCTTGCCGAACGTCGTCCCGACGATGGTTTCGTGGGCGAGGAGGGCGGCTCGGAACAGGGCACGAGCGGCCTCGACTGGGTCGTGGACCCGCTCGACGGGACCGTGAACTTCCTGTTCGGGATCCCGCAGTGGTGCGTGAGCGTGGCGGTGCGCGACGGGACGGGAACGACGCTCGCGGGCGCTGTGTACGACCCGAACAGGGCGGAGCTGTTCACGGCGACGCGCGACGGCGGCGCGGGCATGAGCGGGCCCGGGGACGCGGCTCTTGAGTTGCGTGGCACCGAGCGTGGGGACTTGGCGACGGCGATGGTTGCCACCGGCCTGGCATACGACGCGAAAGTGCGAAAGGCGCAGGCAAAGGTGCTGGCACGCACGATCCCGAAGGTGCGCGACATACGCCGCCTGGGCAGCGCCGCGCTCGACCTCGCCTGGACCGCGGCGGGCAGGTTCGACGCCTACTTCGAGCGGACGGTCAAGCCCTGGGACATCGCCGCCGGCGCGCTGATCTGCGAACGCGCCGGCCTGGAGGTACTGGATCTACCTGAGCACGAGGACTTGCCGTACGGCATCCTGGCCGCGCCGAGCACGATCGCGGGGCAGTTGCTGGACCTAGTTGGAGGCCCGGCGTAGTCGAACGAGCGGGAAGAACCGGGCGTCGAGGCTCGACCGCCCGGGCGGGGCGCTCAGCTCTTCGGTCCGACGAACTGATCCAGGCGCGCGACGGAATCGCGAAGCGGCAGCCATCGGAGTGGATCAGGCCGCGGATGAACTGCTGGGGCTCCTCTCTGACAAGTTCGGCTTGCCAATCCGACAACTCGATTGGGCGGAGATGCTTGGGTCCTGCGTCGTGCTGCGGAAAGAGGCAGGCAACCTGGTTCGAGTAGACGCTGACAACGGCGCAGCGGCTCTGCGGGTTAGGGCGTAGATGCGCGACTCGATTCTCGGGAAAGACTGCCTTCATGGCTTCTGCGCACGACGCGATGATGCCCGGCCATCTCATATCCAACGAGATCCTCAGGCGCTGCGTGCGAGGGTATTGGGAAACGTCTCCGTCCCCCAGGTACATGCCCAAGAGGTATGCGTAGCTCTGGCGGGGAAGTGAGCTGAAGTCGTGCTCTGGAGCCCCACAGCGGAGACAAGCTTGCCGAGAGTTGGCGCGCCGTCGCGTCGTGTGGCCACAGCGCCAGTCGCGAACGGTGCTCCGAGGAATACCGCTCGCGCGGGCTATCTGGCTGTCGTTCAGCCCTCGATCGATCAGATTGGTGACCTCGGCATACTCAGCGTTGGATCGGCGCATCGGAGTGCGGCGGGTGGGACTCGAACCCACAAGTCCGTAAGGACAATGCCTTTTGAGAGCATCGCGTTTGCCAGTTTCGCCACCGCCGCAGGGTGGGGCGATCAATATAGGACAGCGACACGTCGGTAGCCCTTCCCGGATCTCAGGCCGGGAACGGCGGCGCGTCGCGATAGTCGCCGGCATCGGCGCCTGGGCCAGCTCCGAGCCCCGAGCCCGCTGGACCGCCGCCCGCGGAGGGATCGCGCCGCTCGACCTCGACGTTCCACCCCTGGTTGAAGCCGCGCAGGGAGAATGCGACCAGAAGCATCTGCACGGGGATGATCAGCAAAGTGACGACCCCGATCAGCCCGGGGTTGAGCAGCGGCTGCGCGAAGCCCGCTTCGTTGCGTTCGAACCAGGAGGGCGCGGCGACGAGCGCGAAGATGATCAGCAGCACGCCGAGCGCGGCGGCGAGCGGCAGCACGCCCCGGCTCCAGCGGGCGGCGTTGTAGACCATCAGGAGGTAGACGACGATGAAGCCGAGCTGGACGGGCAGCGCTCCCTGGAGCACCGACCAGCCGCCGATCGTGTTGATCAGCAGCAGCGCGATCGTCGCGAGCAGCAGCAGGATCACGACGACGCGCGTGCCCTGAACGACCGCCTTGTCGCGGTTGGGGTGCGTGACGATCACGCCGCGCGCGCGGCGATCCGCCTCCTCCCGTTCCCGAATCGCAGAAGCCATCGTGGTAAACCATACAATCTAGGACGGTCCCCGTGTGCGCCACCGGCTGGGGACGACCCGAGCGGGCGTGGTGGAATTGGTAAACACGCTGGCCTTAGGAGCCAGTGGGCCGGAAGGCCCTTGGGGGTTCGAGTCCCTTCGCCCGCATCGCGGAACAAGCACAAGCTGCGTGCCGCGAAGGGCGCCGACCCGCATCTTGTGCTTGCCCCGCTCGGCCGAGGGGGTGGGGTGGACGACTACCCGCCCGTGGGCGAGGTCTCGCGCGCGACTTTCCAGCCGGCGTTGAGCGGGCTGAGGAAGTAGGGGGGCTCGTCGACGGCGAGGCGCTGGTCATATTTATAGTCCTTGAGGTAGCCGGTATTGCCGGTGCCCGTTCCCACGATGCCACGATAGTTTTGGGCCAATGCACCGTAGAGGTGCAGGTAACCGAGGCTTTTTTCGCAGTTAAAGTTGTCGACCACAAACGAGTGGGTCGTTGAGAGGATCGCAGCATAGAGCCAGAGGTTTTCCAGCGAGCCCCATTCGTGAACCGTGTCTTGGGCTTTGTTCAAGGTCGGAGCGTCGCATTCTTGCGGGCTCATAGTATATTCGCATTCTCTGGCAGTAGTCCGGAACTGCTCGATTTCGTTGTTGCCGTTTTCGTTACATTTTTCGTCGAGCCACTTTGGTTCGGTTTCTTTGAGTTTTTCTTTTTCACCCTGAAAGTATTTGCTTCCTGCTTCGTATTTCACATATGAAGAAGAGGTATGCGCGGTTAGTTCCTTGGCTTCCTTGACTTTTTTAATCGTTTCCAAGGGTACCGAGTTGGCGTTCAGCAGGGTCACTTCGTCATATTCGACGCCTGTTTCGGTGTATTCTTTGACCTTGATCTGCAGTTCTTTGGCAAGATACCCGCTCTTGGGTGTAATCTTGATAACCCCTTGGCGACTCAGCGGAGTGTAGCCACTCGCGGCTTTAATCTTTTCCGCTTTGCCTTCGGCATAGTGCGCGCCTTCTTCAAAAGCCACATTAGATGAGGCCACTTTCAGGAGCTTTTCCGCTTCTTTGAATGGACCTATGGTTTCCAAGTTTTTGCCGGCGCGGTGCACCAGGATTTCGAATTCGAAGCTTCCCATGGCTTTTGACTTCGATTTCGAGTTCCTTGGCGTACGTGCCCTGGCCTTCGATCTTGACGACTTCCTGGTGTTTTTCGGTTTCGAGGTCGCTATGCACAGTTTCGAGTTCGGGACTACCGCCTTCATACGTTTCTTTGATCGGATGGTAGACGCGCACGAAGTTGTTCGCGATCAGCCCCACCGTCGCGGTTCCCGTCGGTTCGCCGCCCAGGTTCCCTTCGGGGTAAAGTGGTCCCTTGACGATCACATCGTCGGATGAGCCAATCGTCAACGACTTGCTGTAGGTTCCGCTGACGTAGACGTTGCCACAGTTCGTCTCGCTTTCAGCCTCTTGTTTGCCGTCTGAGCCAATTGGGGCATAGGTATAGTTACACGATCCACTGGCCTGTTTGACCCAGATGAGCCCATTGCTGGGCCAGGGGATTTTCTTTGGTAGGCCGCCGTTGAATTCTGCGTTAGTCACTTCAATTTCATTCGAAGCTCCGTTGAGGGTAAGGACGGTGACGCCCGAGAACTTATCTTCTGCATTTGCGTATGTCGCCAAACTGGCGTCGCTCGAGGGCGGTGTCAGTAGTTCGCCTTTGACGTAGCTTTTTGTGGCCGTATTATATTTGCCGAATCCTGAGCACTTAGAGTTCAAGCCGCGATAGAATTCGACCACGTCTGGTGGAGTGTGGCCGCTGCGTCCAAACGATGCAGAGCCGCCGACGCAGGCCGCGTCGTTGGTGTGCACTGGCCCGTTGATCGCATCTCCGGTCGCGAATTCGATCCTCTGACACCCGTCGCTCTCAGTTTCGGGATAGTACGTGTTGGGAAGCGCGCATCCTGAGGGTGCGCTATAAAGAGAAGGGTCCTCATCCTCATGGTTTGTGTAGTAGATGAAATTGAGGAAGCCGGTAACTTTGAACGTCGCGATGATCGTGTGATGCTCTTCCGGGCTTTTACCGGCGGAGCCGATCGATTCGATGCGAAATGTATTCGCAGCAGAGCCGGTAGATTCAATCACTGATTCAAACGGCTTAGATTTGTTGCATTCAGATTGTCCTGTCGCCGGTAAGATTTTGACCTTGTAGGACGAACCGGATTCCTGCGGCAGTTTATTCGCCTGTTCTCCACAGGTCTGCCAGTAGTTCGGGTTGATCTGCATCTGATACTCGAACTCTTGGACTCCTGCGAGCGCGGCGTAGTATGCCTCCTTCTGCGTCGTGTCCGTGTGGGAGAGGCTGATGTCGTTTCTGGCCGCCACGAAGGTCGCAGCGAGCAGAAGGCTCGTTACAAGCATCACCCCCATCGCGATTACCATTGTGACCCCGTTCTCTGAGTGTGTATGGTGGAGTAGCCTGTGGAGTGTGGTCATTCGCATGGCGAATCTTTGATCGGGGTTTCCGCGTTCGGAGCGCTGAACGCGAGGGTGGCCTGATTGCTTAGGTCGATGTACTGGTCGTGTTCGGCCTTACCATCGACAGGCGCTACCCTGAAGCTGATCAGAACGGAAGCCGCTTCTTCCGCTTCCGGGGCTAAGAGGGGAGGTTCCAGACGGGTCAACGTGCCCTCGGGTGTACTCGAGCTGCTGTTCGATTCTTCTGCGTACTTGTAGTACTGAAAGATCGGAGTGGTACCGGTTTGGGTGACATTGCTTACGAGTAGTACACCCTTTGTGGGAATGGCGTTTGCGGCTTCGTGGGTGGTAGATGAGTAGTCAAGTGCCGGGAATTTTGCTTCCGCTCCTTCGCCGCTTGTGCTCTTGTATATAAAGTCTGTCAGCGTTTTGGACGTCGAGTTGTAGACGATCTGATGCTCGAAGATGCCCGTGCCAGCACCACCGGTTTTTGCTTCTGATTCTTTGGCATTGAGGATTATCGCTTCTTTACTATAGGCATTCTTGAAGATAAGTTCGGTTCCGCTACTATTTGCCTGAATCGGCGAGAAGCCAGGCGAAAGACAGGACGAGTGCAGCTCATCGACGATCCTGGTCATAGCGGTGCGTCCAAGCTGGTTGGCCTGAACCTTGTCCGAGATTAAGGTCGTCTGACCGAGCGAGATATTTAGGATCGAGAGGAGAGCGCCGCTCACCACAGCGGCGGTGATCATGGATACGAGCAGCTCGATCAGCGTAAAGCCGCTCTCGTCACTCACAAGTGGAGAATTGATGTCGGAGTGATAGCTCAACATTTAACCGTAGTGGCGCCGGGTGTTTTTGTCCAACCAACACTTGTGCTGCCGGTACCGCTAGCAACTATATTTTCAAATGTCTTCCCTGTTTCTGAAATATTTTCATACGTCTCCGTATAGACGTCATGGATTGAATTATTGTTGTAAGCAAGGCAGATTTCGAACTTGCCAAATGGCTGATATGGTACCGTGAGGTGCCCTTCGGAACTGGTTGGTTGGAGGTGTACGTAATTAGATTTAATGGCATTATTAGCGATTTGCTGGGTGCTCTGGGTGGAGCAGCTTAGATTTGTAATCTTAACTTCCTGGGCAGTCGTTTCCTTTACGCCGCTCGATTTATAGAGATTAAGCGTATCGTAGGATGTCGGCACTTTTGCTGGCATTTCATGACCAGCTTGAACGATTGCTTCGCCGGGTTTCACGATCGAGCTGAAGTTAGCGGGATTATTTGCCGTACAGTCCCCTGCGTAGACTGTCCACGCAGTCGTGAATGGGAAAAGGTCGCCATGTTCATAATAGGGCGAATCGATCGCTGTCCCGGCTTCGTGGGAGTAGCCTTCGGGTTTGGAGCCGTTTATGCTGCCGGTCACCGGTTCGTACTTACCTTCGGTGTTATAAGATAATTTGACGTCCCCCAATTCAAATTCCGGGGTGACGCCCATTTTGGAATTGAAGGCTACAAACGTGTCGCCTTCGGCTGAGCCGCCTTTCCATTCGAATTTGGCCTTGATTTGTCCGCCTTCACCGAGGTAGTTGTGGTAGTGAGTGGTGATGTTTGGTGCGATCGAGACTTCATTTGCGACGATTTTGTGTTCCCCGCTCGGTGTCACAAACCCAAGCCGATAGGCTTCCACGTTCGCGCTGGTTGCTGGGATGCCCGAGTAGATGACACATCCCTTTTCGCCGGTTTTCGTTTCCACTCCGCCCGAAAAGACTGTGACGTTCGATACGCCTTCTTCGGGGGATCCTTTTAGGTTGGTGATATCGACTTCCAGGCCCGAGCCGTCTGGAGGTGTGATGATGCTCGACTGGGTCACAGGCGAGCGGTTGACCGCTTCCAGCGCATGCCAGTCGACCGAGGATGTGACCTCCAGATACTTCGTCGCTTCGCTTTCGTTTTTGGAATTGTTGCAGGTTGCGACTTCCGCGGAGCCATTGACGAACTGGGCCGACTGCTTGATTTTGTAGGTCGTGCCTCCGACCGTCTGTGTGTATTCGTGCGGGGTGGAGGCTAGGGCGTTGAGCGTGGTCGCAGGATCACTGCGTAGCTGCTCTTGCGATTGGGCGGCGAGCACAGATGCCTGGTTGTGCGCGCGCTCGTCTTGCGAGACTTTGTTCGTCTCGTTGAAGCCTGTGAAGACGGCGACCACGATCAGCCCGGTCAGCAGCGCGCTGATGATCACCTCAATCAGCGTATCCCCCGCCTCCGAGGCAAGCCGGCCCGTCTTCCGTGGCAAGAAAGTATCAATCATCACAAGCACATGGGTGGTGGATCCACCCAAGGCTTCGGCAAGCAGCCCGCTGGACTTGAGGATTTTGTGCGGCGTCTACTACGTGCTTATGCCCCGGGGCGGGCTCAAAGTGCTGCCCGGGGCATGCTGAGAAGGGGCGCTGAGAAGGGGTCCGGGGTCTGCTCCAGGATCTCAGGGGGACGCCCACGGAAGACCGGGCGAGGCCCGAGCCGGCCCTCAGATCGCCACGCCGGCCCTCGGAAGGCGTCCCCTCAGCACCCTTCGCTCGCGCCGACCCCTGCCGAACACTGCTCCCAGCTCTGCCGCGGGTAGGACCCGCCGCTCGTCCCGCCGGCCGTGACGCTTTCGGATTCGACGCTGTAGATGAAGGAACTCGCGGTGAGGCGCACCCGCCGGGCGGCGATCGCGCCCGTGAACGTGCCGGCGCCGGTCGTGACGACTTCGCCTTCGGGGGCGAGGATGCTTGCCTTCAGCGCGCCGCTCGCGCCGATTTCGAGCGGGCCTTCGCCGGCCATCTCGACGAGCAGGTTGGCCGAGCTGTTGGGGTTTTCGAGCGCGGCCGCGCCCGCGATTTCAAAGATTGGCTTGGCTTCCTTCCCATTCTTGATTTCTTTCGGTTCCTTCGGGCAGGCTGAGTTTTCGGTGTGGGAACCGATGAAGATTTCGACTTTCGCGCCGGGGGCGATTTTGAGCTTGCCGTTGCTCGTGACCGTGAGCTTGCAGAGGTAGTATTTGGAGCCCTTTAGCGTGAGGTTGGCTTCGGCGCCGACTTCCAGTTCGTATCTGGCGGGGTTGTACGCGAGGCCTTTTGCTTCCCCGGAATTGGGGTCTTCGCCGGTGACGATGCGGCTGTCTTCGTTGCTCGTCGCCGTCGCGTGCGCGGCCGGGAGCTTCGCCGTGAGCTGGCATTCGGTCAGGCTCCGTTCTTTTTCCAGCGGCGGATCGCCGACGTAGCCCCCGCGGACGTTGCCGACCGCCACCCCCGAGGCGTTGCGTTCGGAGCCGACTTTCGGAGTGAACGTGCCGTTCGGAGGGCAGATTTCAAAGCCCTTTTCGAACGTGGCGCTGCCCTTGCCGATGATCTTTCCGTTGCTCGCGACGATTCCGGTGGCCGTCACGTTGCCTTCCAGCAGGACTTCTTCGGTCCCGAGGATGCCTTTGACGGTGAACAGGGGTTCCCCGCCCGCGGAGCGGACGAGCGTCTGCAGGCGGGTGCCGGGTTTGACGCCGCCCGCGACCCCTTCGGAGGTGATGCAGCGCTGGGTCACGCCGGCCGGTTCTGTCGGGATCGCCCTGCCGGCGCACGAGCCCGCGGTGAGCTTCTTCGAGGTCCAGTACTGGAACGTCGCGCCGTTGCCGAGCGGTTCCGGGCCGGAGCCTTCGCAGTAGCTGTGTTCTCCGGTCGCCGGGAGCGTCGGGAAGGCCGTGGCCGTCGCGGTGACGCACGCGGTTTCGACCGGTTCGAGCTTGCTCAGCCGGAACGCCGCGACCTGCAGTCCCGCTTCGGCGGCCTCGAGCGCGGCCTTCGTGGCGGTGTCGCGCGTCGTCGAGGTCGAGGTCTGCGAGGCGACGGCGATCGCCGCGGCGACGAGCACGCTGACGATCAGGAGCACGAACATCGCGACGATCAGGGCGAATCCGCCTTCGTCGGCGAGGTGGCGCGCGCGCATCAGCAGCCTCCAAATTCGGTCTTGGTCTCTTTGGGATTGACGACCAAAGTGGAGACGCGAGTCGGCGCGACTTCTCGGCTTGCGCTCGGTACCTTGACGGTGACGACGACCGTGAGCCGCTTGTAGCTTTCTGCTTTCGTGCATTTGGCGTTTGTGTCTTGGTGCCATGTGACGAAGTCGTAGACGTATCCCGTGAGGTTTCCTTCTCCCCATTCGCAGGCCCCCACCGTTTCTGAGCATTTCCTGCCGCTGGGTGTGGCGTAGATCGCACCACCGGGGCTCACCAGCGGCTCGGCTTCCGTCGCTTTTTCGCCGTATTGGTATTCGCCGCCGCCTTCCTTGACGTAGTAGTCGGGACTCCCGGTGCTGGCCGAGTGGGACGGCGCTTCGTGCATCGCCAGTTCCGCGTAGGTGAGCGTCTGCAGCCGCTCGATCTCGAGCTGCGCGCGGTGCGCCGCCGAGGTGCGGCGTTCGGATAGGAACGTCAGCTTGCGCGCGCTGGAGAACGCGGAGAGCAGCCCGACGATGCCGACCGTCAGCACGAGGATCGTGACGAGCAGCTCGATCAGCGTCAGGCCGTCCTCGGCTTGTAGGCGCGCGCGCATCTCAGCCTTCGAGGTACAGGTTGCGGATGTATGCGGCGTTTTCGAGCACGACCGTCTTGTGTTCATCGGCTCTGTAGTCGGCCTGTTTCAGGGTCCCTGAGGCGGGCAGCGCGACCTTCAGCGTCACGGCGGTGACCTTCGCCAGTTCGGTCGTGGTCGGCGCGTGGACGCATTCGCGGGCGCCCTGCGCGTAGCAGAAGGCTTCGGTCCCTTTGACGACGTCGCGCACGATCGTGAGGCCCTGGCTCGGCAGGCCCTTCCCTTCTTCGGCCGCGTAGCGCACGCAGGTCGTGAGGCTCGCCGTCTGGGCGACGCCGCATTCGTACTTGATTTCCCAGGGCTTGCCGCCGATCGTCGCGTGGAAGACGACCGTGTTGGCTTCCCCCTTTTCGAGCTTCGACGCCTGGCGCAGTTCGCGCGTCATCCGCGACAGCCCCGTCCGCCCTTCCTGCATCACCTGCGCCCATTCGGCGTCGCCCGCCTGGACCTGCTGGCTGTCATAGAGCAGGGTCAGCATCGCCCCGAGCACGACGGTCGTGAGCGCCATCACGACGATCAGTTCGATCAGCGTGAAGCCAGCCTCGCGCCCGCGTTGACGAGCGCCGCCATGCCCCGTCTCGCCATGCCCCGTCTCGCCATGCCCCGTCTCGCCATGCCCCGGGCCGCCACGTCCGGGGCCGCCACGCTCTCCGCCGGGAGGCGCGTGCGCTCCCTGTCGGGGAAGGTGGGCATCGCGGAGCACACAATCGGTCTGTGTCTCCTTTCGACCGACCCGGCACCCGCGCGCGAGCGTATGTCTCCCCGCGCGCGAGCGTATGTTTCCCCGCCCGAGCGGGCCGGCCGTCCGATCAGCGCCGACGACGCGCAGATTGCGGCGATCTGCCGCAAGCTGGGCGCCACGCTCGCCACGCGCAACACAAGCGACTTCGAGGGCGCCGGCATCGATCTGCTCGACCCGTGGCGCCGGGCCGCCGGAAGCTAGACTCGGACCCGCTTCCACAGCGAAAACATGGTCGCACCCGGAAGCGCCCCGGGGGACTGGTGTATCGGTAACACGGCGGTCTCCAAAACCGCAACGCGAGGTTCGACTCCTCGGTCCCCCGCTTCAGGCCTGACCCGGATTCCGGGGTTTTTTGGCTTTGCAGGGCCGATCGCGGGGTGATGTGGCGGCCGGCGGCGTCCGCATCGATCCGCATGGATCCGCTGTGGTCTGGGAGCTACGGTCGTCGTCGCGGCCACCTGAGCGCACTCGCTCTCGTCGCTACGGCGCCGGGGTAGTGGAGGAGCTTGCACGCGAGCCAAGGCTGTGCTTTGGCGTTCCAGAGCCCTTTTTTGGTGTTTGTGTCAGTGGTGTCGGTTATCACTTGACATCCTTCGCACGGGGAGATACGTTAGAGGGGCATCGGTTTCCCAGGTCGGGTTGCCGGGCGAACATAGGATCGGGTTGGGGTCGGAGGCTTGTTGCCGGCATTCAGCGCAAACGGGTTCTTTGGAGAGGGAGCCGGGTCGAATCGAATGTCGGGGAATGGGGTACGCGTGAGTTCGTTTGAGACAGACGTGATGGGGGGTCGCTGCGCTCGGATGAGGGGCGTTGTTAGATGCGTCAGCGTCGCTGACACATCTCTCTCTCTCTCTCTCTCTCTCTCTCAGCAATTGGGCTTCTGAGGCCGAAAACGGCTCAAGCACTGACGATCTAGCGGGTTCTCGCCGCGCCTGGAGGCGCGGCATTTGGCGTTCTCCGCGTCCTCTTCTTTCACGCGCGAGGGCGGTGGCGCCGGCCGGACCCGGGCGCCGCGGTGCTGTCCCAAACCGGGGGTCGCGGCGCTTTCCCTGCTTGGCTGGGGGTGGGCGCTGATGGCCTCGAACGGCGCCAAGGGCGGCGAGGGGCAAGCAGGTCGTGTGGCGATCCGGCGTGGGGTTCGGGGTCCGCGGGGTGGCGGGGTGTACCTGCCGCGCGTGCAGCAGACAAGGCTGCTCGACGCGGCGGTTGCGGTTGTTGCGGGTGGGGGTTTGCGGCGGTTGAGTGCGGCGCGTGTGTCGGCGCGGGCGGGGGTGTCGACGAGGACGTTCTATGAGCTGTTTGCTGATAGTGAAGATTGCTTTCTTGGGGTTTTTGACCGTGCGGTGGGGGAGTTGGCGGCGGCGGTTGCGCCGGTGTGGGTGGGTGCGGTGCCGGTGTGTGTGGGTGAGGATGAGTGGGTTGCGCGTGTTCGTGGGGCGCTGGTTGTGTTGCTGGGTTGCTTGGAGCGTGATGCGGCGCTTGCGCGGGTGGTGTTCGTGGAGGCGTTGGGTGGTGGTCCGCGGGTGCTTGGGCGTCGTGCGGAGGTGATGGATCGGGTTGCTGGGTTTGTCGATGAGGGTCGTGTGGGTTCGTCGTTGGCTGGGGCGTTGCCGGGGTTGACGGGGATGGGTGTTGTGGGTGCGGCGTTCAGCATCGTGCATGCGCGGTTGTTGGAGCAGCGCCCCGGTTCGTTGATGGAGCTTGTGGGTCCGGTGATGGCGACGGTCGTGCTTCCTTATCGTGGTGGTGAGTGCGCCGCGCGGGAGCTCGCGCGTGGAGTCCCGGAGCTTCCGGAGCCCGTGGAGCGCCCCGGGGGTCGCCCTCTCGCTGCGCCGCCCGGGGATTTCGAGGGTGACTTGGCCGGTTCACAGGCGCGAGGGGCAAGTAGATCAAGGACGCAGCAAGCGACGTGTGCTCTGCACACGAGCGCGCGAGGACGCCGAGATGCGCAGCCGATCGCGCCTGTGAGGTTGACGGAGCGGACGTGTGCTGTCCTTGCCGCGGTTGGTGAGCGGCCGGGCGCTAATAACCGTCAGGTCGCCGCCGACGCGGGCGCGAGCGAGCCGCAGATCTCGCGGCTCTTGGCGCGTTTGCGGGAGCATGGGCTCCTCGAGAACCGGGGTGGTGGCCGCGGCGAGCCCGCGAAGTCGTGGTGGTTAACGGCGAGTGGCGCGGAGCTTCTGGGCGGCGTGGGATCCGGACGTGCCCCCGGCCGGTCCATGGGATCTAATCCCTCAGCCGGGAACGTGCGGCCCCGCTTGGCTGGGGGGAAGGCGGGCGGCAGGCGGGGTGGGCGCCAGCTCGCGCTCGAGGCCGCCCCTGCGCCGGGCTCGCGGTTGCGGATGACCTACCGCACGGCGCTCGTGCTCGAGGCGATCGCGCAGGCGCCCGGCCTCTCGAACCTCGGTGTGGCCCGCCACGCCCAGATCACCGACCAGGGCCAGATCTCAAAGCTGCTCGCGCGCCTGCAGCGCAACGGCCTCGTGCAGAACACCGGCCGCGGCCAGGGCCAGGGCGCCCCAAACGAATGGCGCCTCACCCCGGCCGGGCAAAAGCTCGAGCGCGACATCCGCGAGCACGCCGGCAGCCACGGAAAGCGGGCCGCGGCATGACCCCACCCGCCCCAACACGACCTTGCAACGAAGAGCAGCAGAACCACCCCACTGTGGGGATCAGTCAAGAAAAACCAATCCCTCAGGAGGGGAGATAGAAACACATGAACCGAATCAAAAAGCATATTAACCCAGCGACGATCCTGGCTCTCGCGGCCTTGGTCTTCGCGATCACCGGCGGCGCGTACGCCGCAGGCAGCAGTGGCGGCAACGGCGGCGGTAACAGCGCCGGTTCGGCCTCCCACGCCACGGCCTATATCGCCAAGGCCAAGAAGAAAAGCAAAACCCCGGCCGGCAAGCCCGGCCCACGCGGTCCCGCTGGGCCCGCTGGAGCGACAGGCCCCGCTGGCCCCGCTGGTCCCGCCGGCGCCACGGGTCCCGCCGGGGGCGCTGGAGCGAAAGGCGAAAACGGCGCTAACGGCAGCAATGGTGAAAAAGGCGAAACGGGTAAAGAAGGCCCCCCCGGCCCTAAAGGCGCGAAAGGCGAAAACGGCGTGATCCATCCCGGCAATCCCGTGGGCTCGGCCGAAACGCTGCCCTCGAAAGCCACCGAGACCGGCGCGTGGGCCATCTCCAGCGGGGAAACGAAGTCCGGGTTCCTTGAATTCGCGGTCGCGTCGTTCCCGGTACCGCTGTCGGCTGGCCTTCCCGGCTCAAAAGTGTCAGGAACGACATATATACCGGGGGGTGCACACTACATCAACAAGAGCAACAAGGAAGTCTTCTTCAATGAAGTACTAGAAGAAGTTGTAGAAGTCACATCAGCAGAGTGCAAGGGCACCGCGGAAAAACCAACGGCGGAACCCGGGAACCTCTGCGTGTATGCGGCCCAGGAACTCCAGACGCAAATTCTGTCCGGCTACATAACGGACCCGAGCATCGCCTCACCGCCAGAAGGCTCGGTCGGAGCCACCGGCGCCTTCGCGAAAGTGCACGTCTCCGGCGAAGAAGCCGTCGCACGTGGCACCTGGGCGGTAACGGCCCCGTAAACGTCCTGATTACGAGCAAGGAAAGAAGGTAGAGATGACCGGTAGGCCGAGCGCGGCGAGGTTGGTTCGTTGGTGTATCGTCACGGCAGCGACGCTGATGGCCATTGCCGCGCTCGGTCCCGGTTTGGCTCTCGCCGTCCGTGGGCACGTGTTCGCGCGTGAATTCGGGTCCCCGGGCTCGGGTCCGGGGCAGCTGAAAGAACCTGATGGCGTCGCGGTCAACGAAGCCACGGAAGTTGTGTACGTCGCGGAAAAAGGGAATAACCGTGTGCAGATGTTCGACCCCAACAACGGGCAGACCGTCGGGGAATTCAACGGTTCGGGCAAACTGAAGAACGTCAAAGGCGAAGAATTCGAAGGCAAGCCGGCCGGTGGTGGCGGGCAGCCCGGTGAAGAACCGACGGGCGAATTCTCGGGGCCGACGCTGATCGCGGTCGATAACTCCTGCGAGCAGCACAAACCGAAGCTGACGAAAACGTCAACGCCCAAGACTTGTGAAGAAGAATACCCTTCAAACGGCGACGTGTACGTGATCGATGCGGGGCACAAAGTCGTCGACAAGTACACGGCTACGGGTGAATATGTGGGGCAGATCAACCAGAAAACGCTGGGGATAGAATTACGGCCCGTCCAGGCTACCGGAGAAGGTTTACTTGGTGTATCGGTCGAAGCCGACGGAGATGTGCTTGTAAGTGTTAACTTGCCGGAAGCGGAGGCGGCGAAGGAAGGTGTGTATCGAGTGTCCAACGCGGAACGCAATGACGTGTTGCCGTCGCCCGGCGATCCGACGGGGTCCACGGGTACCCATGGTAAGGGGTTTGTGGACCCCGGCTTGGGTGTGGCCGGTGGTCGTGTGTTTGTGAATGAGGGGGCTAATAGTGTGACTGTGTGGGGCTTGGAAGGGAGCTTGCTCGCCGGTGGGTTTATCGAAGAAAATGGGAAAGGCAGGTTTGTGCCGCCGCTTTACGGGAGCCCGGTTGGCGATGGTATTGGTGGTCTTGCCGGTGAGGCGTGTACCGGCGATGCGTATGTTGATACGGGTACGGCGATCGAGCGGTTTGAAGGCACGCATCTCGAAGGGTCGGGTGGGCCGGTCGAATCGCTGCCGGTGCCCGGCGGGATCACCGTTGAAGATTATCGTCCTGAAGGTT
Source organism: uncultured Solirubrobacterales bacterium (assembly GCA_963774785.1). Classification (GTDB taxonomy): domain Bacteria; phylum Actinomycetota; class Thermoleophilia; order Solirubrobacterales; family Solirubrobacteraceae; genus Palsa-744. Next base: position 1,536,758 of record CAVZGH010000001.1, read on the forward strand.
ATGGTGTGGCGCCCGATTGCGCTTCGGAAGGGTTGTTTGCAGCGAATCTCGGTGCGGGTAAGATCGATGTGTATGAAAAGACGCCGCCGCAGCCGCCGGAAGTCGAACCGGGTGGTGGTTTTGCCTCTGAAGTGAGCGATGACGGCGCGAAGCTGTCGGCCAGCGTCAATCCGCGCAGTAATCCTGGTGAAGATGCGACAATTTACGTGTTTGAATACGGGCCGTGTCCGCTTGAAGGGGCGTGTGGTGGGGGTTATCCGCGGCGCGTGACGGGCAGCGTGCCGGCGAGCTATGAACCGGCGAGTGTGAGCGCGACCGTGCGGGGATTGTCGGCGGATACGCGTTACTACTATCGCGTGAGCGCGCGTAATGGGAAGAATCTTGAATCCTCGGGTAAGCCGGCGAGCGTGGGTGAAGAACTGTCGTTTGTGACGCAGTCGGTGTTTCCCGGTGGTTTGCTGGACGGTCGTGGGTGGGAATTGGTCTCGCCGCCGGATAAGTTTGGTGCGGAACTCGAACCAGTGAAGGAAACGGGGGTGATCCAGGCGTCGGGCGATGGCGGCGCTTTGACGTTCCTGGCCTCCGCCCCCACCGAAGCCCATCCGGCGGGTAACACGAACAGTACGCAGGTGTTGGCGCGGCGCGGTGAAACCGGGTGGTCTTCGTGTGATGTCGGGTTGCCGAACGAGCGCGCGACCGGAGCGTCTGTCGGTGTGGGTGAGGAGTATCTGGCGTTCTCGCCCGATCTTCAAGCGGGTTTGGCGCGACCGTTCGGTCCGGTTGTGCCGGGATTGGCGCCGGGCGCGCGTGAAGTCAGCCCGCTGCTCGCCGATCTGTCGGGGTCCTGCGCGGCCAAACCAGCGTATCGCGCGTTGCTGTCCGGTTGCCCCGCCGAAGGCGAAGCCTGCGAACCGGTGGTCAAGGCGCACGAAGACGTCGAACCGGGTGTCGAAGTCGCCGAAGAACCCTACTTGTGCATCGAACAGGGCGCTGCGTTTTGTGATGCGGAACCGCAGGGAGCAAACGAATCGCTGTCGGCGGTCGTGGTGATGTCGCGCCCGCCGCTCGGCAAAGAATTGCCGAGGGAAGCGTTGTATGAGTGGGCCGGTGGGCACGTGTACCCGGTCAGCGTGCAGCCGTCGGGCCAGGTCGTGGGCGGAGGGGCTCTGGGGTCGCAGCAGTACTACGGTAGTTCGTTGCGTGGCGCGATCTCCGCCGATGGTGCGCGGGTCGTGTGGTCAGAACGCAGTGGTCTCGAGCATTTGTATGTGTGGGATCGCGCGTCGGGTAAGAGCGTGCAGGTTGACACTGTCCAGCACGAAACTGGCGTCACGGGCGGGGAAGGGCTCGTGCAGCCGGTGTTGCAGTTCATGACCGCCGATGGGTCGAAGGTGTTCTTCACCGATACCGAGCGTCTGACCGCGAACGCCGGCGAAAAAGGAGTGCCCGATCTGTATGAGTGTGAAGTAGTGGTCGAAGGCGAAGGCGAAGAATCGAAACCGGCGTGCGTGTTGCGCGACCTCACGCCGAGGACCGAAGCGGGCGAAAGCGCGGATATGATCGGCGAGGCGATCGGGTACTCCGGTGACGCGAGCACGATCTATTTCGTCGCCGACGGCGTGCTCTCCTCAAACACCGACCCCTCCGGCCAGCGGGCGGTCAAAGGCACCTGCACGGGAGCGCCCAGCAGGGAAGCCGAGTGCAACCTTTACGAGTGGCACGAAGGCACGGTCGAACTGGTCGCGGTGATCTCCGGTGAAGACGTCGGCGACTGGGGCGCAGAACACAGCGAGCAGGGACGGATCACCGGGCGTGTGAGCGGTGATCGGGGCGAATGGCTCGCGTTCATGTCCGATCGTTCGCTGACGGGGTATGACAACCGCGATCTTCACAGCGGCGACCTCGACGAGGAGGTGTATCTCTATGACTCCGTGGATAAGAGCCTCGTGTGCGTGTCGTGCAACCCCACCGGCGAGCGGCCCAACGGCGTCGAATACGGCAGTAACCACTCCACGAGAACGCTGGATGAAGGCCTGGCGGGCGGCGTTAAGGTGTGGCCCAAGTTGACGTGGTTGGCGGCGAGCGTGCCGGCGTGGATGCCGATGCGTCTAGGAGAAGGGCAGTATCAGCCCCGGTATCTGGATGGGTCGGGCCGTATGTTCTTTGACTCGAGCGACGGTCTTGTCCCGCGCGATACGAACGGCACCGAGGATGTGTATGAGTACGAGCCCGCGAACGTCGGCACCTGCTGGGAGGGCGGTCCGGGCTACGTGGCGCAGGACCAGGGTTGTCTCGGGTTGGTGTCCTCCGGTGAATCCAGTGAAGAATCGGGGTTCCTCGACGCCTCGGAAAACGGGAACGACGTGTTCTTCATCACCAGCTCGAAACTGTCAAAGCGCGACACCGACACGAGCCTGGACATCTACGACGCCCGCGTCGGCGGGACCGAACCCGAAGAATCAAAACCCGTGGAATGCCAGGGCGACGCCTGCCAAAGCCCGGTAACACCGCCGGAATCCTTGACGCCGAGCTCGCTGACGTTCTCGGGGCCGGGGAATATGCTCACGCCGCCCGCTCCGGGCAGTGGTAAGCCGAAGCCCAAACCCGAAACCGGGCAGCAGAAGCTTCAGAAGGCGTTGAAGGTGTGCCGTAAGGATCGCGGTAGGACGAAACGCAAGACGTGTGAAAAGAAAGCGCGCGCCGTATTCGGGGCGCGGACTCACAAAGCGAAGAGGAGGGGCTGAGTAATGTCGGTATCTAGAAGATGGCAGACCGGCATTGTCAGCCTGGTTGTGTTGGTGTTGTGCCTTGCCGTGGGTGTGTCGAGCTCGTTTGCGAGCGAGCCGTGGTGGGGGTTGAGCATGAACGCTCGTCCGTCGAATCTGCCGCCTGGAGGCGTGGGTGAGGTGGTGGTCACGGCCGAGAATTATGGTGATGGGAGTGCTGATGGCACGCGGCATCCGATCACCGTGGTGGATCAGTTGCCTGAAGGTTTGCAAGCCACCGATGTGGTCGCGGACGAACCGTTTGGCAATAAACCCGCGCGGGTTGAATGCGCGCCGGTGCAGCTCGACGCCGTATCCGACGTGTACCGATGAACAGAGCGTGGGTCCGTACAGCGAAATCGAAATGCGTATCGCTGTGAGGGTGAAGCCCGGTGTGGGCGAAGGCGAGCTGATCAACCATGCGGTGATCGAAGGCGGGGGCGCGGCCACGAGGACGCTTGAACGTCCTCTGCACGTCAGCGGTAGGGCGCCGTCGTTTGGCCTTGAAGAATGGAGCCTGTTGCCCGAAGAGGAAGGTGGGGGTCTGGATATGCAGGCCGGGTCGCACCCGTTTCAGGTCACGGGGTCGTTCGTGTTTCATCAGGGCGTGGATTCTGAGCCCCCGGGCGCGGTGCAGACCACTGTGAAGCCCGAAGTGTATCCGGTGGATAACGCGAAGGACATCATTACGAAGCTGCCGCCCGGTTTGGTTGGCGATCCGACGCCGATCGCGCGGTGTACGCTGGGACAGTTCCTGCATTTCGTCAGCGGTACGCATAACGCGTGTCCCGCCGCCAGCGCCGTGGGTGTCGCGTCGGTGACGTTGAACGTGCTGAGCGGTGTCGGTACGGATACGTTCGCGGTGCCGATCTTCAACATGGAACCGTATGCGGGCGAGCCGGCGCGGTTTGGGTTCTTCGTGCCGGAAGGCAACACGCCGGTGATCCTCGACACGGAAGTGCGCCCGAACGAAAAGTACGCGATCACGATCGGTTCGCGGAACATCACGCAGGAGGCTGCGCTGTTGAGCGTGCGCACGACTTTCTGGGGTAATCCCGCGAGTCCCGCGCACGATCAGTCGCGTGGCTGGTCCTGTCTTTATGAATCGAAACACGATTTTCATCCGGGTGAGGAACCGCCGTGTACGAATCCCGAACCCTCGCGTGCGCCGGCGTTCCTGACGTTGCCGGCGGATTGTGAAGAACAGATGCAGCTCCAGCAGCGAAATCGACGCGTGGAACAGTCCCGAAGAAGAATTGAGTAAACACGCCAATCCCGTTTTCACGACCGATCCGATGGCGCAGCTGGATGGGTGTAACAGTATTTCGTTCTCCCCGACGATCGAAGCGTCGCCGACGACCACGTTCACGGCCTCGCCCTCGGGCTTGAACTTCAACGTGAACTTCGCCAACGAAGGTTTGACCAGCACCGAAGCGGATACCCAGTCCGAGCTGAAGGAAACGACGGTCGTGCTGCCCGAAGGGTTGACGATCGACCCGTCCGCGGGCATCGGGCTGAAGGGTTGTACGCTGGCGCAGTACGGTGAAGAACAGACGTTCTTCGAAGAACAACAGAGCGGGAAGAAGCCGCTGGGTGTCAGGAGCGGTGAAGAACGCGAAGCGGGCAAGGGCTGTCCCAACGAAGCCAAGCTCGGCACGGTCACGATCGAAACGCCGCTGCTGGCGCAGAAAATCGAAGGCAACGTGTTCATCGCGCAACCGTATGAAAACCCGTTCGGAGAACCCGAAAACGGGCATCCCAACGGCACGCTCGTGGCGCTGTACATCGTCGCGCACAATCCCGAAACGGGGGTGTTCGTCGATCTCGCGGGCAAGGTCTCGCCGAACCCGGAAACCGGGCAGTTGACGACGACGTTCAAAGAAAACCCACAGTTGCCGTTCGACCACTTCAACTTCCATTTCCGCGAAGGCGCCCAGGCGCCGCTGATCACACCGGCGACGTGCCCGGCTCAGGGCTTCAGGACACAGGCGTTGCTCGCGCCGTGGTCGGCGCCCACGGAAATCCTGCCCGTCAGCTCGTCGTTCACGCTCAACGGCAACTGCCCCACGGGCGGCGCGCCACCGTTCAAACCGGGGATTACCGCGGGGATGCTCAACAACAACGCGGGCTCGTTCAGCGAGCTGTACGTCGATTTGAGCCGGACGGACCCCGAACAGGAGATCTCAGAATTCTCGACCGTGCTGCCGGCGGGGATGTCCGGCATCTTGACCGGGATTCCCTACTGCTCAGAACAGGACATCGAAGCGGCACGACACAAGAGCGGCGCTGAAGAGGAACAGAACCCCTCGTGTCCCGCCGCCAGCCAGATCGGGCATACGCAGGTAGGCACCGGCGTCGGACAGGTATTGGCTTACGTGCCGGGGAAGATCTATCTCGCGGGCCCGTTCAAGGGCGCGCCGTTCTCGATCGTCAGCATCACCTCGGCGAAAGTCGGTCCGTTCGACCTCGGCACGGTCGTGCTGCGCTTCGGGTTGAACATCGACCCGAAGACCGCGCAGGTCAGCGTGAACCCGTCCTCTTCGGAAAAAATCCCGACGATCATCGACGGGATCGTCACGCACGTCAGGGACATCAAAGTGTATATCGATCGTCCCAACTTCACGATCAACCCGACGAGCTGTGAAAAGGCGCACATCGCGAGCACGCTGAGCGCCCACGAAGGCGCCAGCGCGACGGTGGAATCAGCCTACCAGGCGACGAACTGCGCGAGCCTGAAATTCGAACCGAAGGTCACCGCGTCGGTGTCGGGGAAGGTCACGAAAACGAACGGCACGAGCTTCAAGCTGAACGTCAGCAAACCCCAGGGTCAGGGCGAACAGGCCGACATCAAGAAGTTCAAAATCGAACTGCCCGTACAACTCCCGTCCAGGCTGACCACGCTGCAGAAGGCGTGTACGAGCGCGCAGTTCGAAGCCAACCCGGCGGGGTGCCCCGTGGCGTCCGCGATCGGGTTCATGAAAGTACACACCTCGCTGCTCCCGGTCCCGGTGGAAGGCCCGATGTACTTCGTCAGCCACGGCGGCGAAGCGTTCCCGAGCCTGGAGATCGTATTGCAGGGCGACGGCGTCACCGTCCTGCTGATCGGACAGACATACATCTCCAAATCCGGGATCACGAGCTCGACGTTCAGCACGCTACCCGACGTCCCGTTCGAATCGGCCGAAGTCAGCCTGCACAACGGGCCCTTCTCCGCGCTGACCGGCGTCGGCAACCTCTGCGCCCCCACCACGACCACGACCGTGAAGAAGCGCGTGAAGGTCAAGGTCAAGGTCCACGGACACGTGCGCACCAAGAAGGTCACGCGCAAGGTCAAGCAGGCGAAGGCCACCAGCCTGTCGATGCCGACGGAAATCGTCGGGCAGAACGGCGCCCCGATCTACACGACCACGCACGTCGCGGTGACTGAATGCCCGAAGGCAAAGGCGGCGAAGAAGAAGCCCGCCAAGAAGCACAAGAGGGGCGGCAGACGCGGGAAGAAGAAGTAGGCGCTATCGGGCGCCGTGTGCGCGGCCTGACGCGCTCATGTGCAGTTAGGGCAGTTATGTGCTATGCTGGTCGGACGATGCCGAAGACTCTTCATTTCGACCCGGCTACGCAGCGGGAGGACATTCTCGATGGGGTCAGGCGCGCGCTGGAGGAGATGGACCTCGAGGATGGTTCGGTGTCGGTGTCGATCGTGGGGGAGTCGGAGACGATGTCGCCGCAGCAGGCCGCGGACTTTCTGGGCATTTCGCGTCAGCACATGACGCGGCTGCTCGACGCGGGCATGTTGCCGTTCACGCGTAAGCCGGGTTCGTCGCACAGGGTGATTCCCTCGCGCGCCGTCGTTGAGCTTGCCGGTAGGCGCAAGGAAGGCAAGCGCCGGTTGGATGAATTCGCGGCAACGATGAACGACGCCGGCGTCTTTGAGTAGTGCCGCCGAGCGGTGGGTTGGGCTGCTGATCGATGCGTTTCCCGCCGGTCGCGTCAACGTCTCTCGGATTCCATCTGACCTCGGTTCGTTCGAACCGGGCGGGAGATCGGGTGGTCCGGTGAGCCTGGCGTGAGCCGGTGTGAGGCTGATAGATACCCGGCCGTAGGGCAACAGGCCGCCCCATGCGCTAGTAACCGCCGCCGGTTTGGCCACGCGGCGCGAGGTTCAATTTCCCCGGTCCCCGTTGGCTCTACAGGGCCAAATCCCGGGGCATGCTCGGGTCGATGACGCCGGCCCCGGTCGCGCCGGCCGCCACGGGGAGCTCCACGTCGAACAGGGGGCCGACGCCATCCGCCGGCACGGCCTTCCCCAGCAGCGCGCCCTGGGCCATCGTGCAACCCAGCGTCTGCAGCGTCGCCATCTGCTCGTGCGTCTCGATCCCGGTCGCCACGACCGTCAGCCGCAACTCGCGCCCGACTAGCATGATCGCCTCGAGCAGCCAGGTGCGGTAGCTCTCCTCCTCGGAGGCCGCCAGCGAGCCGCGGTCGACGCGCAGGGTGTCGAGGCCGAGCTGGCGCAGGTCGGCGTGGTGGGCGTAGCCGCTGCCGCCGAAGTCGTCGATCGCGACGCTCACGCCCAGCGCCTTCAGCTCTTCCAGGCGCGCGGCGGCCGCGGGCAGGTCGCGCATCACCGCGGTCTCGTTGATCTGGAGCGTCAGCAGCGACGGCTCGATCCCCGACTGCTGCAGCGCGCGCTGCACGTCCGTGGCGAAGCCGTCGCGGTTCAGCTGGTGCGCGGAGACCTTCACGGACACGCCGACGCGGTGGCCGGCCACGTCCCAGGCGGCGGCGCGGGTGCAGGCCGATTCGAGCATGAAGCGGCCGATCGGAACGATCAGCCCCGTTTCCTCGGCCAGCGGGATGAAGGCGTCGGGCGCGAGCACGCCCTGCGTCGGGTGCCGCCAGCGGATCTGCGCCTCCAGGCCGGCGACGCGGCGCGTGCGCAGGTCGTAGATCGGCTCATACAGCAGGAAGAACTGGCGCTCTGAGAGCGCCGTGTTGAGCTCGGCCTCGAGCACCGCGCGGCCCTCGATCACGGTGCGCATGTTCGCGTTGAACAGCGTGTAACGGTCCTTGCCGGCGGCCTTCGCCGAGGCCAGCGCGACGTGCGCGTCGCGCAGCAGGTCATCCGGCGTCGCGTAGCGGCCGAAGGCGACGCCGATGCTCGCGGTCAGCACGAAGCTCGGGCCGAAATTGTCGAGCTCGATCGGTTTGTGCAGCGCCTCGATCATCCGCTGCGCGAGCGAGTCCAGGCGCACGCCGCGGGCGGCCGATTCGACCAGCACGACGAATTCGTCGCCGTCGAGGCGGCCCACCGTATCGCCCGCGCGAACCACGTCCTCGAGCCGTTCCCCGACGATCTTCAGCAGCTGATCCCCGGCGGCCTTTCCGAGCTTCTCGTTGACCTCCCTCAGCTGGTCGATGTCGACGAACAGCGCCCCCGCGAGCATCCCCGAGTCGCGCCCGGCGCGGGCGACCATCCGCTCGGCGCGGTCGAGCGTCAGCTCGCGGTTCGGCAGCCCCGTCACGGGCTCGTACAGGTACCTGTCGGGCTGCGGCGCGTTCCCGCCGGCCGGCATGTCGGGCTCGGCGGTCTCCGCCGCGGCCCCCGCGTTCGTATCCGGCGATGCCGGCGCCCGCATGCGGGCGGCACCGAGCACGTCCACGAGCAGGCCGAGCAGCACGCTCAGCAGGATCCCGCCGATCAAGACCGCGAGCGCGTCGCCGTTGTCGAACACGCTCGTGTCGGCCGCCGGGCCGAAGCTCGTGACCGTCCAGCCGTCGTGCAGATCGCTGCTCGCGCTCTGCGCTCCGGACCGCGGGGCGCCGCTCGAGTAAACGAGGTTCGAGGTTCCGTTCCGGTAGCTCAGCGCCAGCGCGTAGCCCGGGTGGCCCGCGAGCACCTGCCCCAGCATCGCGCCGGGCACGAGCACCGTGCGCAGCCACCCGACCGACGCGGCCGTGCGGCCGTAGACGGTGTGCGGGGTCACGTTCCCCCTGTACACGGGCGTCTGGATCGCCAGCGCCGGCCTGCCGCCTGCCGAGATCCGCCGGTAGGCGCTCAGCCCGGTGTCGCGGCTCAGCAGCTGCGCGGGGGAGACGTGGATCGTTGGGGTGGAGGCTTTCGCGGGCGTGGTGGAGGCCGGGGTGGGCGTCGCAGAGGTCTGCCCGGCAGTCGAGGAGGCCTTGTCGGACGCCACGGAGGTCGCGTCGGATGCCCCAGCGATCTCGCCTGCCGTCGCCGAAGCCTTGCTGGGCGCCGGCGGCGCCGGCAGCAGGCCGAGCGCGTCGAGCTCGGGATAGCGGCGCTGCGTGCGCGCCCACGCCACCCACCGCCCGAATTCCGCGGGCGTGGCCTTCGGGTTGGCGGCGAAGTAGGTCGCGGCGGCGACCGTCAGCTCTTCCTGGCGCTGGATCGCGAGCTTGACCGTCGTCCCGATCGCCTTCGAGCTCTGCGCGAACGCCGCCCGCGTCGAGCTCGTGTCGTTGTTCGCGACCGCGCGCGCGCCGAGCACCGAGGCGATCGCGCCGAGCACGACGCACAACGCCGCCACCGCGGCCCATGCGCCCCTGCCACGTGTGCCGGTCGTGTCGCGAGCGGCCGTCTCGGCCTCGGCCTCGGCCTCGGTCGCCTGCTCGGCGGCCCCGTTGGGCTCGCCCGTCTGCGCGGGGATCGCCTGCGCGGGCTCGGTCGCCTGCTCGGGAGTGGCCTGCTCGGGAGTGGCCTGCTCGGGAGTGGCCTGCTCGGGAGCGGCCTGCTCGGGAGCGGTCTGCTCGGGAGCCGCGCCGGGTTGCCGGCCGGGGGAGGGTTGGGTTGTCTCGTCGTCTGGCATATCTGTCTCGTGGTCACCGAGCTGCGCGGATGTGCTCTCGGGGAAGCCGGGGGGACCTGATCGGGCGTAATTACGGACGCCTATCCGGGCTACGTACGTATTTCGACAAATGAACGATCTGCTAAAGTCCACAAAATCAATCAAGATTCTGTAGAATGCGTCGATAAGCGAGACAGGGCACCGATGAAGACCGATATCCACCAACATCTCTGGACCGAGCCGCTCGTGCAAGCGCTCGCCCAGCGCCGTGAGCTCCCGTTCGTGCGCGACGAGCACGGGCTGAGCGTGCTGTACCTCGCGGGCGAGCGGCCCTACGTGATCGACCTCGCCTGCGAGGCCCCCGCGCGCCGCGCCGAGCTCGTGCGCCGCGACGGCCTCGACCGCGCGCTGCTCTGCCTTTCGAGCCCGCTCGGGATCGAGTCGCTCCCGCGCGCGCAGGCGCTGGGACTGCTCGACGCCTACCACGAGGGCGCGCTCGCGCTCGGCGAGCCCTTCGGCGTGTGGGGCGCGCTCGCGCTCGACCGTCCCGACCCCGACGACGTCAACCGTGTGCTCGAGCGTGGCTGCGTCGGCCTCTCGCTCCCCGCGGGCGCGCTCGCCGGCGTCGATCGGCTCGCGCGCCTGCGCCCGGTGCTCGCGCGCCTGGAGCAACGCGGCGCGCCGCTGTTCGTCCACCCCGGCCCCGGCCCCGGCCCCGGCTTCGGCTCTGGTTTCGACCCTGGTCTCGGCTCAGGTCTCGGCGGTCTCCCCTTCGGCAACGGCTACAGCGCGGGACCGGGCGCGATATCCAGCGCCGGCTCCCCCTCGCTCGCCGACCCGCTCTGGTGGCCCGCGCTGACGCACTATCTCGCCGGCATGCACGCGGCCTTCCTCGCGTTCCTCGCCGCCGGGCGAGCCGAGCATCCCGAGCTGCGGGTCGTGTTCGCGATGCTCGCCGGCCTCGCGCCGCTGCACTCCGAGCGCCTGGCCGCGCGCGGGGGACCGTCCTCGCGCGAGCGTGACCGCGCGCACGACCCGCTGGTCTTCTACGACACCTCCTCCTACGGGCCGCGCGCGATCGGGGCGCTTGCAGACGCGATCGGTGGCCCGGGCCAGCTCCTCTACGGCTCCGATCGCCCGGTCGTCGAGCCGGCGCCGCCGCACGAGCTGGGCGCGCTCGACTGGGAGCTGCTCGCCGACGCCACCGCGCGCGCCTTCGGCGCGACGCGGCCCGGCGCCACATACGATCGCGGCCGCGCGTCCGAAGTGGCCGGCGCCGCCGTGCAAAGCCCCCCAAACGTCCCGGTCGCGCGGGAGGAGGCTCTCCGATGAGAACCCCTCTCGCCTCCGTACCCCGCCCGCGCGACCGGGACCTGACCGCCCCCGAGCTGCAGGCGTTCGTCGCGGAGCTCGCCGATCGCCCGGAGCTGTGGATCGGACGCGTCCACCACGACCACACCCAGCGCGTCTACGAGGAGCTGCACTCCGACGAGCACCTGACGGCGTGGCTGATCTGCTGGATGGACGACCACGACACGGGCTTTCACGACCACGACGTCTCCGCGGGCGCGGTCGCCGTCGTCGGTGGGTGCGTGCGCGAGGAGCGCCTCGCGATCGACGGGCCGACACGCGATCGTGTTTTCGGGCCCTCCCAGAGCTTTCACTTCTCTGCCGCCGACATCCACCGCGTGCGCCACGCGGGTGTCGACCCGGCGGTCACGCTGCACGTCTACTCGCCGCCGCTTGCGCGGATGGGCGCCTACGTGGTCGGCGAGGACGGCGTGCTCGAGCGCCATACGGTCGAGCCCGAGGAGGAGCTGCGGCCGCTGACCGCCTCGCCCGCGATTCCCTGACGGCGATTCAGGCGGCCGGCCGGTCCCCGCTCGTCCTTCGCGGGCTGTCCGTCTTGCTCACCCAGGGCCCGAGGAGGCGGTGCCAGCGTCCCGCTTGACGCCCGCGCGGCGCTCGACGCCACCGGCGCCCGCGATCAACACGCAGCTGACCATCTCCGGCGCGAACAGCCCGTGCTCGACCACGCCAGGGGTCGCGCTCAGCCGAGCCGCGAGCGCGGCCGGGTCGTCGACCGGTCCGAAGTAGTCGGCGATCAGGTTGCCATCGGGGCTCTCGAGCCCTCCTCGCAGCCGCGCCTCGCCGACCTCTGCGAGCGTGCGCCCGGCGCCGAAATGCAGAACCTCCAGCGGCACCGGCGGGCGCAGCGTCGCGACCGCCTTCTCGGCGGAGACGATCACGACGAAACGATGCGCCGCCGCGGCGACGATCTTCTCGCGGGTCTGGGCGGCCCCGCCGCCCTTGACGAGCCAGCCGGCCGGGTCGACCTGGTCGGCGCCGTCGATCGCGAGGTCGAGCTCACCGAGCGCGTCGAGGTCTTCGACCACCAACCCGAGCGCCCGCGCCGCCCGTTCGGTCGCCGGCGAGGTGGCCGCGCAGCGCAGGTCGCGCAGGCCCCGCGCGGCGAGCGCCGGCAGCAGGTGGGCGACCGTCGATCCCGTGCCCAGCCCGACGCGCATCCCGTCTTGCACGATCGCCGCCGCGGCCTCGGCGGCCGCGCGCTTGAAGCGCTCGGTCGGGCCCGGTGCGGCCGGGCCGCCCTCGGCCGCGGCTCCGCCGGTGGCCCCGTCGCTGGCGCCCGCGTCTCGCGCGGGGGCGTGCGCGGCGCCGTAGCGATCTTCGCTCGGGCCCGCCCCGCCTAGTGGCGGGTGGTGCCGCGCAGTCGCACGATCGGGCGCCATGGTGGCGCCGACCTTACCGCCCCGAGCGGCTCTCTGAGGCGCAGCCGCTCGGGCGCTTCGGGTCGGTGCAGGAGAAAGCCCTGGCCGACCGAGCAGCTCGAGCTCGCGGGCGAGCGCGAGCTGGCGGGCGGTCTCGATCCCGACCGCGACGGCGGTCAGGCCGCTCTCGCGGGCGAGCGCGAGCGCGGCGACGACCATCGCGCGGCGGTCCTTGTCGCGCTCGAAGCCCTGGACGAGCGTGCGGTCGAGCTTGAGCATCGTCAGGGGCAGGCTGCCCGGCAGGCTGAGCGTCGAGCGGCGCGCGCCGAAGTTGTCGAGCGCGACCGCGACCCCGAGGCGGCGGACCTCGTTCAGCGCCGCGCGCGCGCGGGCCGGGTCGCGCAGCACGACCTCCTCGCTGACGTCGAGGCACAGCGCACCGCCGGGCAGCCGGTGGTAGAGCAGCGCCTCCTGCACGCGTTCGGCGAGGTCGGAGCCGAACAGCTCGCGCGCGGAGATGTTGACCGAGATGGGGATCTCGAGCCCGTCGCGCCGCCAGGCCGCCGCCTGCGCGCAGGCGGCGTGGAGCACCCAGTCGCCGATCTGCACGATCAGATCGCCTTCTTCGGCGAGCGAGAGGAAGCTCGCGGGCGCGAGCGGCTCGCCGGGGTCCGAGCCGTGGGGGTGCCAGCGCACGAGCGCCTCGCAGCCGACCGGCCGCCCGCCGCCGAGTGGCAGAGTGGCTGGTATTCGAGCAGCAGCTCGTGGCGGGGGAGGGCGTGGTCGAGGCGGTCCTCGAGCTCGAGCCGCGCCGAGGCCTCGCGGCGCAGGTCCTCGTTGAACAGCTCGAGGTTGTGCCCGCCTGAGCCCTTCGCCCGGTACATCGCGACGTCGGCCTCGCGCAGCAGATCCTCGGGCTCGGCGTCGGGGTCGTGCGTGATCGAGACGCCGACGGAGGCGAGCATCGAGACCTCCGCGGAGCCGACGAGGAACGGCTCCTCCAGCGCGTGCAGCACGCGCTCGGCGACCGCGAGCGCCTCGGCGTCTGACTCGAGGTCCTCGGCGAGGATCACGAACTCGTCGCCGCCGAGCCGCGCGACCGTGTCGGAGTCGCGGAGCATCTCCGCGAGGCGCTCGGAGACGGAGATCAGCAGGTGGTCGCCGACGGCGTGGCCGAGGTTGTCGTTGATCGCCTTGAAGCGGTCGAGGTCGATGAAGAGGAGGGCGATCGGCCCGCCCGAGCGGCGCAACCGCGCGACCGCCTGGCGCGCGCGGTCCATCAGGAGCAGGCGGTTGGGGAGCTTCGTGAGCGGGTCGTGCAGCGCCTGGCGCTCGAGCCACATGCGGTCGGTGACGTCCTTTGCGGCGGCGTACCAGGCCTCGCCGTCGCAGCGCGCGCTCCACAGCAGCCAGCGCCAGGAGCCGTCGCGGTGGCGGTAGCGGTTGGTGAAGTTCACGAACTGCGCGGGGCGGTGGTGGCCGGTGAGCGTCAGCGCGAGCGTCTGCTCGAGGTCGTCGGGGTGGACGAGCTCGTGCATCGGGTGGGCTTTCAGCTCCTCGATCGACCAGCCGAGCAGCTGCTCCCAGGCGGGGTTCAGGAGCGTGAAGTAGCCGTCCAGCGAGATCGAGGCGAGCAGGTCGCTGGTCATCTCGAACAGGCGTCCGATCCGGGCCTCGTCGGCGAGCGGAGCCCCGTCGGTGAGCGGAGGGTAGGTGACCGTCGCGCCGTGGACCTCCTCCACCGCCTCGGTGGGGGCCGTGAGCTCGTCGTCGTTGGGTGCGCGCGCATGGTCCTGCTCATCACTCGGCGCGGCTCGGCCCTTGCTCGGGCGGCCCGGCGGTGGCTGGACGGATCTACTACGGGTTTGCCCGCAGCGGAGCGGGCAGCCGCTCGCCGGGCGTGCCGTCCTGGTTCGGCGAGGTATCCCCCGCGGCGCGAGGATCGTCCCCGCGCAAGAAGCGCCATACCGACAGGCAGGCGAGCACGGTCATGAACACGGCGCTCGTGACGCACTCCTCGCAGACCTCGTGCAGCGTGAACAGCTCGCGGTAGGTCAGGTAGAGGCTGAAGCCGAAGCCGCCGAGGACGAGCGCCGCCGTCGCAAAGCGCGCGCGTTCGCCGTCGGGGAGGAAAAGCGAGCCGAGGATCGCGATGTAGCCGAGCAGCCCGATCAGCGCGACCGGCACGCCGGCGAGCTCCGCGTACCGCGAGGTCTGCACTTTCAGGCAGGTGTTGTGCGTCGTGCTGCACAGCGGCGGGGCGCCGGAGTAGTGGACGTAGGTGAGGTAGGCGGCGAGGCAGAGGCCGAGGGCCGTGATTACGATCATCGCCTTGCGCAGCACGCTCGAGCTCATGACCGGGCGGGTGGGGTCTGTGTCCTTCTTGGGCTGGCGTTCGAGGTCATCGCTGGCCGATCCTCACGAGCCGGCCGGGCTAGCCTTTGAGCAGCTTTTCGATCGCCGCTTCGTAGGGCGCCGCTTCGGTGAACGTGCCCGGTTCGAACTTTTCGATAGTGCCCCCGGTCTTGCCGAGCATGAACGAGGGCGTGCCCGTGAAGCCGGCCTGGCTGGCGGCCTGCGCGTCGGTTTCGACCTCGTTCGCGTACGTCGATTCGCCGCGCGCCGAGGTCCAGTCGGCGAGGTTCAGGCCGGGGACCTGCCCGGCGATCCCCTGTAGGTATTTTTCGTTGACGTAGCCCGAGTCCTCTTCTCCCTGCTCGTGGTAGAAGGTCTCGATGAAGTACCAGGCGAGGTTCTGCTTGCCGGCGGCGTAGGCCGCGACCTGCTGCTCTTTGAAGACTTCCGGTTCGCGCGTGGCGGTCTCCAGCGAGTGGTATTCGATCTTCAGCTTGCCCGTGCGCACGTACTTCGGGATCAGCGTTGGCAGCACCTCGAGCGTGAACTCCTTGCAGATCGGGCACTCGAGGTCGCCGAAGTACCTGAGCGTGACCGGTGCGTTCGGGTCCCCGAGCGTGTTTCCGCTCTGGGGGATCCCGTCGATCAGCGTCTTGACTTCCGCGACGGTCGCGTTCGATTCGTGCGAGCCGACCGGTGGGGGCTTTTTGCTGCCGCCGCCACCGGTCGCGATCGCGATCCCGACGATCACGACGACGACGATCGCGACGACGATCCCGAGCTGTGTCAGCCGCGCGCGCCGTTTCGCGCGGTCTGCCTCGGCCTGCTCGAGCGCCTTGCGCTCGCTGCGCGCCTGCTCACGGCGCTGCTTGCGCGTGAGATCCTCCTCCTCATCCTCCGTTCCCGGACTCATAGGCCCCTTTCTACACGTTTTTGCTCAAGACCGTCTTAAATCCCGTCTTCGCGCCCGTCTTCGTGTCCGTCTTTGCGCCCGTCTTTGCGCCTGTCTTCGTGTCCGTCTTTGCGCCCGTCTTTGCGTCCGTCTTTGCGCCCTCTCGATGCCCCGGGTCCCGTCTTCGCGCGTCTACTTGATGTCCCCGGCGTGCGACGATTCAAGGGCCTCGTCCCTGTAGCCCCGCTTGGCCGAGGTGGTTGATCGCGGCTCTGTGCTTCGCTTCGCGGCTCTATTCTGACGGAGCCTGAATCGGCCCCCGTAGCTCAGCTGGATAGAGCAGCGGACTTCTAATCCGCAGGTCGCTGGTTCGAATCCAGCCGGGGGCATCGCCGGTCGTGTGGGCTCCCACGGAGCCCTCGATCGTTCCTACCGTTCTCATACCGAACGACTCCCCGTTCCCTACCGGCTTGCGGGACCTTGCCGGCACAAGGTCTCCAAACACAAAGGATGGGAACGATGAACAAAAGCACTATGAAGAGGCTGTTGGGCTCCGTCGCCGTCGTCGGCGCCGCGGCGGCGATGGCGGGGCTGGGCACGTTCGCGACGTTCACGAGCTCGACCTCGGCCAGTCACACGATCTCCTCGGGCACGGTCTCGATCGCGCTCGGGAACACGGGAGCATCGACGAACCGGCTGACGGTCGGCGCGTCGAACGTGGTCCCCGGCGACACGATCCAGCGTTCGGTCGATCTGGTCAACAACGGCGGCGCGAGCGCGGACAACCTGTCCGGGATCGTGCTCACGACGACCGCCTCGCCGAGCTCGCTGCTGGACACCGAAGCGACGAACGGGCTGCAGATGACGATCGAAAAATGCTCGGTCCCGTGGACTGAGGCGGGCACCGCGCCGGCCTACACGTACACGTGCAGCGGCACGACCACGACGGCGCTCACATCGCGCGCGGTGATCGGGTCGAACCTGCCCCTCACCGGGCTCGCGTCGCTGACGACGGGCTCCACCGACCACCTGCGCGTGACGCTGACGCTGCCGGCGGCCGCGCCGAACACGATGCAGGGCCTGACATCGACGATCTCCTACAACTTCGTCGGCACCCAGCGTGTCGCCGGATCGAAGTAGTCGGGGGACGCCACGATGGCAAGGCTGACGATGATTCCCGCGGAGGGCTCCTGGCCGGAGCCCTCCGCGCAGCCTTCTCGGCAGGCACGGACGGCGCGGACGGTGGCACGGAACGCACACCCCGTCCGCGCCGTGTGGGTGTGGGGCCAGCGCGTGCTGCTCGCGCTGGCGCTCGTTCTCTTCCTCGCGCTCGGCGTCCTGCCCCGGCTGGGGCTCTACCGTCCGGTGACGGTGCTGTCGGGCTCGATGCGCCCGACCTTCGCGCCGGGGGACATGGTGATCGTGACGCCCGAGCCGGTCAGCGCCGTGCGCGTCGGGCAGGTGATCTCCTACCAGGTCCCGACCGGGGTCCGCCAGGTCGAGACCCACCGCGTCGTGAAGATCCTGCAAGGCGGCGCGCACCCGACGATCCAGACGCAGGGCGACGCGAACAACTGGCCCGACCCGTGGACGGCGAAGCTCGACGGCAGCACCGCGTGGCGGCTGAGCGCAGTCGTGCCCCACCTCGGCTACCTCGTCAACCTGCTCCGCGGAGGAACGCTGCGGATGGCCGCGATCATGCTCGCCCCGTTGCTGCTGGCGCTGCTGATGCTCGCCGAGATCTGGGGCTCCGGCGGCGGGGAGGCGAAGTCCGTCGGACAGGCTCGGGACAGGCGGCGTGCCCCGCGCACAGAAGCCGGACGGCCACGTCTGGTTGCCCAGACCCGATCCGAGGGCCGGCCCTCCTGACCGTGATGCGCCCCGGGCGGACACACATCTCCGCGGCGATCCTCGCGCTCCTGGCGATCGTGATGCTCGCGAGTGCACAGGCGGCGCTGGCGGTGTTCACGCACGCCGCCGCGGGCGGGCCGCAGACGATCGCGACCTCGACGCTCGCCGCGCCCAAAGGTGTGAGCGCCGCCCAGGTCAACTGCCGCACGAACAAGAGCCCCGAAATCGAAATCGGCTGGTCGGCGACCAGCTCGACCTACGCGACCTCCTACACCGTCGAACGCGCGAGCGCGAGCGCCGGCCCGTACACCGCGGTCGCGAGCGTCCCGATCGCCGAAACGTCATACACCGACAAGAGCGGCGCGCTGGCGAGCTCGACGACGTACTACTACCGCGTCAGCGCCGTCTACCGCTCGTGGAGCGCGACCTCGGCGGCGGCCTCGGTAAAGACGCTCAGCAAATTCTGCGTGTAGGACCTCGTGCTTGCCGGGCAGGCGCCCCAGAGGATCGGCATTGCACTCCCCGGCGTGGCATTTCTCTGTCCCGTTTCGGCGAGCGTCCCCAAAGCCGCGTAGGGAGCACAGCGCCCGACGATCGGTTTGACATCCCGTCCGGTATGTGATGGGATACCGCTCGGTATGCGAACTGCCCACAGGGAGAGCCGATGAGAACCGAGTCCAACGCCGGCGCCGGCGCCGACGCCACAGACACACTGACAGGCCTGCCCCCCGGACCGCGGATGCCGCGCGCCGTGCAGTCGGTGCTCTGGTACCGCAGCGCGCAGTGGCTGATGGAGCAGTGCCGGGCGCGGTTCGGCGACATGTTCACGCTGAAGATCGCCAACGAAGGCACGTGGGTGCTGACCTCGGACCCGGACACGATCAAGCAGGTCTTCACCGGCGACCCGCGCCTGTTGCACGCGGGCGAGGCGAACCGGATCCTGCTGCCCGTGCTCGGCCCCGACTCGGTGCTGCTGCTCGACGACGCGCCGCACCTGCGCCAGCGCAAGCTGATGCTGCCCGCGTTTCACGGCGAGCGCATGCAGCGCTACGGCGCGCTGATGGCCGACGTCGCCGCGCGGGAGATCGAGCGCTGGCCGCTGGGCGAGCCCTACCCGCTGCGCCCGCGCATGCAGGCGATGACGCTCGAGATCGTCCTGCGCGCGGTGTTCGGCGTCGCCGAGGGCCCGCGCATGGTGCAGATGCGCCGCGAGCTGCGCGGGCTGCTCGACACGATCACCGATCCGCGCAAGGGCATCGCGATGCTCGTGCTCGGAGCAGACCGGATCGGCCGCGTGCCCGCCTTCCGGCGCGAGCTCGAGCGCGTCAACGCCCCGATCTACGCGGAGATCGCCGAGCGCCGCGGCGCCGCCGACCTGGCTGAGCGCGACGACATCATGTCGCTGTTGCTGCAGGCCACGCACGAGGACGGCTCGCCGATGAGCGACTCCGAGCTGCGCGACGAGCTGCTGACATTGCTGGTCGCCGGCCACGAGACGACCGCCAACGCGCTCTCCTGGGCGGTCGAGCGGCTCTGCCGCCATCCTTCGCGGATGGAGCGCCTGACCGAGGAGGTGCGCGCGGGCGAGGACACCTACCTGCAGGCGACGATCCAGGAGACGCTGCGCCTGCGCCCGGTGATCTCGATCGTGCTGCGCAAGCTCCAGGAGCCGATGGAGCTCGGCGGGCGCGTGCTGCCCGCGGGCGCCTCGATCGTGCCCGCGATCCACCTCGTCCACCGCCGTCCCGAGATCTACCCCGAACCGGCCGAGTTCCGCCCCGAGCGCTTCATCGAGGCCGAGGGTGGCAGCGCGCCGGGCACGTACACGTGGATCCCGTTCGGCGGCGGCATCCGCCGCTGCCTCGGCGCCGCGTTCGCGCAGTTCGAGATGGAGGTCGTGCTGCGCGAGCTCGTGTTGCGGCGCACGCTCGCGCCGTCGCGTCCGGGCGACGAGCGCAACTACCGCCGCGCGATCACCGAGACCCCGCGCCACGACGCGGAGGTGCTCGTCGGGCGCCCGCCCGTCTCCTCGGCTCCTCCCGCCGGCTGCCCGGTGGCGCACGTCGGGGGCGATGCTGACCTTCAGGTAGAGGGTGAGGCGAGGGGTGCTGTCGCCGGCGAGGCGGTTCCGGCTTGAGCGCCATCGCCACCGCTTCCCGCGCCGGCCGGCGCGGGACGAGCGGCCCAACCCGTGCGGAACGGAGCGAGGAGACCCGGGCGGCGCTCTTGCGCGCGGCCTCGCGGACGATCTGCGCGCTCGGCATGCAGGGCGCCTCGATCGACCGGATCGCCGCCGAGGCCGGGTATACGAAGGGCGCGTTCTACGCGCACTTCGCGAGCAAGGAGGATCTGTTCCTGACGATGCTCGACGAGCACTTCGCGACCGAGCTCGCGCGCCTCGACGCGGTGCTCGCCGGCGAGGAGGATCCCGCCGAGGAGGCCCGCAAAGCGGCCGAGGACTTCCTCGAGCACATCGACGCCGACCCCGAATGGCGCCGCCTCTACCAGGAGCTCGCCACCCACGCCGCCCGCCACGACGCCTTCCGCGCCGAGTTCGCCGCCCGCCAGCGCGATCTGCGCGAGCGCATGGCGGCGGTGTTCACGCGCTGGGCCAAGGACTTTGGCGTCACGCCGCCGGTCCCGCCGGCGGAGGTAGCCGCGATGACGTTCTTCATGGCCGACGGCTTCCTGCTCGATCAAATCATCGATCCCGAGCTCGATCGCGCGCTCTACGGGCGGATGTTCGAGATCTTCATGCACGGGCTCGTGGCGATGGCCGGGGAGGGGTAGGCGCACTCGCCAGCGGTCGCGAGCCGCCACACGGACTGTCACGAATCGCAATTCCGGCCGGTCACGATCCGAGAGATGCCCAACCGGTCGTCGCGAGCCACACCGACGAAAGCCTCGTGGAGTGAGCCGGCGGACAGCCCTGGCAAGCTATGCGGGGACCTCGATGGGCCTGCACTTCGAAATCTCCCAGCACTTCCTCGACGAACCGGCCCAGCGCGCCGGCTTCATCCTGCTGGGCGCGTTTCTCGCCGCGTTCCTGTTCATCCGCACGAGCGCGCGGTTGATGCGCAGCCCGCACGTGAGCTGGTGGCCGGGCAGCGTGACGACCGACAGCGGGCTGCACCTGCACCACCTCGTGTGGGGGATCGTGCTCGTGCTGTTCTCGGGCTTTCTCGACTTCGCGCTCGGGCCGACCGGCGTCGCGCTCGACGTGCTCGCGGCGCTGTTCGGGATCGGCGCCGGGCTGACGCTCGACGAGTTCGCGCTGTGGATCCACCTCGAGGACGTCTACTGGGCCGAGCAGGGCCGCGCCTCGCTGGACGCGGTCGTCGTTGCGGCGCTGCTCGGCGGGCTGATCGTGCTCGGCTTCGCCCCGTTCGAACTGGCCGATCAGTCCGGGGCGATCGCCACGATCGCGCTCGTCGTCGCGGTCGATCTCCTGCTGTGCGTGCTCGCGATCCTCAAGGGCAAGCCGATCCTCGGCCTGACGGGCGTGTTCGTGCCGTTCGCCTCGCTCGTCGGCGCGATCCGCCTCGCCGCCCCCGGATCGCCGTGGGCGCGCCGGCGCTATCAGCCGGGCTCGTCCAAGCTCGCGCGCTCGCAGGCGCGCTTCGCGCGCGTCAAGCGCCGTCGCCTGCGGCTCTCCGACGCGATCGCCGGCAAGCCGAGCGAGCCGGGGAGTTGAACCGGCGGCGAGCGAGCGCGTAGCCTTGCTCTCAGTGCCACCCAAGCCGATGCCGCCGGCCGATTCAGTGCCGTCCAGGTCGATGCCGCCGCCAGGCTCGGTGCCACCCACGCCGATCCCCCCGGCCGAGGACGAGATCCTGCTCGGCGACAATCTCGAGCTGCTGCCGCGCTTCGCGGACGGATCGTTCCAGCTGATCTACATCGACCCGCCGTTCAACACCGGCAAGGAGCAGCGCCGCCAGACGTTGCGGACCGTGCCGGACGAGCACGGCGACCGCACGGGCTTCAACGGCCGCCGCTACCGGACAAGCCTGCTCGAGCGCTCCTCCTACCGCGACTCCTTCGACGACTACCTCGCCTTCCTGCGGCCCCGCCTGGAGCAGGCCCATCGCCTGCTGAAGGACACCGGGACCCTGTACTTCCACATCGACGTGCGCGAGTCCCACTACTGCAAGCTGTTGCTCGACGAGATCTTCGGACGGGAGTGCTTCCTCAACGAGATCGTCTGGGCCTACGACTACGGCGCGCGCGCGAAGCGCAACTGGCCGAAGAAGCACGACACGATCCTCGTCTACGTGAAGGATCCCGCGCGCTACCACTTCGACTCCACGGAGGTCAACCGCGAGCCGTACATGGCGCCGGGGCTCGTGACCGCGGAGAAGGCCGCGCGCGGCAAGCTGCCGACGGATGTGTGGTGGCACACGATCGTGCCGACCTCCGGGCACGAGAAGACCGGCTACCCGACGCAGAAGCCGGAGGGGATCGTGCGCCGCATGGTCCAGGCCTCCACGCGCGAGGGCGACTGGTGCCTGGACTTCTTCGCGGGCAGCGGCACGCTCGGCGCGGTCGCCGCACGGCTGGGTCGGCGGTACGTGCTAATCGACTCCAACCCCGAGGCCGTCCGAGTGATGCGTGCGCGCCTTGCCTAGCCGGATGACGGGCGTGAGTGTGGGCGTGACGGGCGTCGAGCCGGGGGCCGGCGTGCGGACGGGTGTGACGGGCGTCGAGCCGGGGGCTGGCGTGCGGACGGGTGTGAGGCGTCGAGCGGCGCTCGCGCCGGCGTTCGCCGCCGCCGCCGCGCGCTACTGGCTGAGCGTCTACCCGCGCGTCCTGCGCGAGGTCCGCCACTGGCGCGAGCGCGCCGGCGCGATCCCCGACCCGGGGCTGCGCCGGCTCGCGCTCGAGACGCTGCGCGAGGAGCGGGGCAACCTCGAAGGCGCCGCCGCGTTCGCGGTGCTGGCGCCGTGCGCCGAGCGTGCGCGCGTGGTGCGAGCGCTCACTGCTTTCCAGGCGATCTACGACTACGCGGACACGCTCGCCGAGCAGCCGAGCTCCGACCCGGCCGCCAACGGCCGGCAGCTGCACCTGGCGCTGCTCGACGCGCTCAATCCATTCGAGCGTCGCCCCGGCCAGCCGGTCCACGCCGACCCCATCGTCGATCGCCCGACCCATCCTGACCACGCTGCTGGCGCCGCCCGCGCCGCTCGTCCCCTCCGCGCCGAGCCGATCGCCGGCATCGACCGCGCCAGAGGCGCCGACTGCTACTACGCCTACAGCCCCTGGCGCGGGGATGGCGGCTATCTCTCCGAGCTCGTCGCCGCCTGCGCGGATGCGCTCGGGGCGCTGCCGGGGTACGCGGCGGTGGCGGCGAGCGCCCACGAGGCGGCCGCGCGGATGGTCAACTTCCAGAGCCTCACCCACGGGGATGTCGGCCGGAGAGACTCCAAACAGGCGCTCGTCGAGTGGTGCGCCACGCACACGCCCACGCCCACGCCCACGTCCGCGGACGGCGCTCTGGAGTGGTGGGAGATCGCGGCCGGCGCGGCCTCCTCGCTGCTGGTGTTCGCGCTGATCGCCCGCGCGGCCGCGCCGAACCCCGGCGCGGCCCAGGTCGCGAGCCTCGAACGGGCCTACTTCCCCTGGGTCGGCGCGCTGCACGTGCTGCTCGACAGCCTCGTCGACCGCGCCGGCGACGCGCGGGCCGGACGCCATAGCCTCGTCGACCACTACCCCTCGCGGGCGGAGCAGGCCGAGCGCCTGGGGGCGGTCGCGGAAGGGGCGGTACGCGCGGTCGGCATGCTCCCGAACGGGGCATGCCACGAACAGATCCTCGCGGCGATGACGAGCTTCTACCTCGCCCAACCGGCCGCCTTCTCGCCCGCCGACGCGCGCACTCGGACGAGGGTGCTCGCGGTGCTCGGCGAGCGCGCGACGCTTGCGATGGGGCTGTTTCGCCTGCGCGAGGCGCTCTGGGGGCGGCGGTTGCCGCGGCGACGTGGGAGCCTGTGAGGCGTGTTCCACGTCGAGCTGCGGCAGTTCCCGCACAACATGTGCCGCTTCAACCTGAGCGAGCGGGAGCTGCTGGACGCGATCGTGGTCGCGTGGGTCGAAGAGCGGTGGATCGAGCTCGGCGAACGCAAATGGAACCCGCACCAGGCGCGGCTGACGGTGCTCGAGGGGCCACGGCTCGCGGTCGAGGAGCTGGCGATGGGCCGCGGCTGGCGCAACGCGCAGCGCCACGGCGAGGACGTGACCGAGCGCGTGCTCGAGCGTGCGCGTGCGGACGCGCGGGTCGCGGCTGTCGCTGCCGCCACCGGCGGCGGCGCCGCCCAGGGCGGCGCGGGCGGGCCGGGCGCCGTGGGCGCGCCGGGGGCGAACGCCGACGCGCACCTGCTCGCGTTGCTCGGGGCCGACCCCGCGGCGCTGCTCGCGAGCTGGCGGCTGACCGCCGCGCGCCGTCCGGAGCTCGCGCCGAGCGCGGCGCTGGCGCTGGCCGAAGCGACGCTGCGCTCGCTCGATGCCGAGGAGGGCTGATGCGACGCTAAACTCCGGGACGCTCGTGGTGGGCGTAGCTCAGCTGGTAGAGCTCCTGGTTGTGGTCCAGGCGGTCGGGGGTTCGAGTCCCCTCGCTCACCCTCACGAAGTGGCTGCAAATCGAGTGGTTTTGATTTGCGGCTACCTACCTGAGTAGGGTCAGGGTACCAATGTGGTACCCAAACTATACCGATCTTCGGTGCTGGGCTGATCCTGTTTCTGAGAACGTCTGCTTCCGCTCGGCTTCGCTCGCCCGCGCGTCAGGGGGTCTCTGAGATCACGAGGCGCAGGGCGCCTTGGAGCTCAAGCTGCTGGCGCAGGTGGCCGTGTTCTGCGTCCCATCGGCCGGAGTCAAGCGCTGTCGTGAGGCGCTCGATGATGCGCTGTTCCACGCCCGGCTCGAGCAGCGCCCACACCGACTGAGCGCCGCGGACCTCCGGGTCGAGGAGCGCCTCGGGCCGCCGCCAGAACGCCTCGAAGAACCCATCTGTGCAGTCGCCGGGTGTCGGGATTCGCTCCACGCGTGTGCGCCCGCCCAGGGCGGCCGCGATGTCGTCGATCGCGGGAAACCTCGGACGCTCCTTCTCAACACCCTCGCGCAGGAGCTCCAGTTGCCATGCCGGCAGGCAGTCGAGCTCGAACGTGAACACCACAACCGGCCCGCGCGCCACCCGGCGCAACTCGACCAGGCCCGCCTCGGGCGGCTCCCAGTGATGGATCGTCACGCATGCCATTGCCGCATCGACCGAGCCATCGTCGAAGGGCAGCGCCTCCGCGCGAGCGTCGATCGCCGGCGCCGCTTCGACGGGGCGCTGGGCACGCATCGTCGCGCTCGGCTCGACGGCGAGCACCCAGCGATCGGATGGCTCGTAAGATCCTGCGCCAGCACCGACATTCAATACCGTGCGCGCGTTGCCGAGCGCCGCGTGGATACGCGCGGCGATCTGCGGGTCCGCGCGGCGATGCTGGGCGTATGTACGCCCGTATTGTTCGTAGTCAACCCGAGCAGTCACTGGGCCGACCCTAACATCTGATCAAACCGTCGATGCGAGCTACCGGTAAGGGTAAGCGGCCGAGAACCCGAGATTGCGCTGGTCCTTTGTCGGCGTAACGCACCATGCTCCCCAGCAGCGGCTGCGCTCATCGTCGGTTGGGTCGGGCCGACGGAATCAAGATCACCGCCCTCAAAATCGAGGGCGTCAAAGGTACGCCCGGCCCTCCCGACGAGCGCTGCTGCAACGAGCGTCCGAGACACGCTGGGAGAAACACGACCCCAGACAACGATTGGAGGCATCGATGCGCGCGTTGAAGACACTCCCAACCAACCTCGCTCCCAACGCCCGACCCCAGA
This sequence comes from uncultured Solirubrobacterales bacterium, assembly GCA_963774785.1. GTDB lineage: Bacteria > Actinomycetota > Thermoleophilia > Solirubrobacterales > Solirubrobacteraceae > Palsa-744. Next base: position 1,562,017 of record CAVZGH010000001.1, read on the forward strand.
GTCCACCACCGGCGGGGCGCTGGGCGCGCGCCTGCAACGCCGCAGCTCAGACCAGCACCGCGCCGTCCACGCTGATAGCCCGCCGTTCGCGCTGATCGACGCCAAGGCCGCCAGCGGGAAGCTCGGCGTCCCTCCGACATGGCTGCTGGCTCAGGCTCGCGAAGGCCGCATCCCTCACCACCGCCTCGGTCACTACGTCCGCTTCAACCCCGACGACCTGAAGGAGTGGCTGGCAGAAACGCGGTCGATGCCAATGACCAACGGACTTCGTCGAAGATAGCTGGGCGGGCCGGCGCCTCGTTGCGAGCTCGTGTCAGGCGGTGATGGCCTGGAGAGGCTCTGCGTTGCGCACAAGCTCCAGGTGCGCGCCGAGTGCCACCGCGAGTGCGTCGATCGTCGCGCGGGTGGGGTTGCCGAGGCCCCGCTCGTAGCGGCTGATGTCGGCCTGGGAGATCCCCGAGGCTTCGGCGAGCTGCTTTTGCGTTACGCCCGCGTCCAAACGCAGCGAGAGCAGCTGTCCGGCGAGGCCGAAGCGGCGCATCTCGGCGTCGAGGTGGGCACGCTCCTCATCGCTGTAACGCTCGCGCAATTCATCAATGTAATCGTCGAGGCTCATACCCATGGCGACAGTATGGCATATATCACATGCATCGTCAACGGCCTCCACGGTGCCTCTCCGAGCCTCCCCGCCGCGAGCGTCGCTCGCGCGACTGTTGGGCTTGCCATTCCTTCAGATGCGTTCGCGCTCGCTCGATCTCTCGTTGCTGGTGTCGAGGATTCGGGCGTGTCCCCTTGTCGTAGCCGCTGAGCAGCAGGACCAAGCGCTTGCCATGCGCGTGAAAGAACACGCGTAGGAGGATCTTCTCCGGGGAGGACTCAGGGAGGTCGGGCTCGGTGATGCCCTCACGCGCAAGTACCTCGCGCTGATCATGTCTGATGCGGAACTCGGCGAGCCCGCTGCCGAGTTGCTTACCCCACTCCGATCGACAGACATCGAGGCCATGACGGGCAAGGATCTGCCTGAGTGCTGCCACAAGCGCGTCGCGCTTATCCTTGCTCAGCGAATCGATGAAGCGGCGTGCCGGTTCGGAGCCGTCAGCGCCGCGAAAGAACTCGATCTTGTATCCAGGCGGCGGCTCTTGGCGCGTCATTTGCCGTCGCCCGCCGCCATAGGCTCCTGGGCCGTGAGCGCATCCGGATCCGGGGCGAACGCTGCCGTCGATCGGCTTGCCGGTGTGGGGGTGTGCGAACACGAGGTCGTCGTCGTGCCGATAGGGGGTCTCCTGGTACAGGCGGTCCAGTTCGCCGGCCAGCCGGTCCGCGAGCGGGATGCTGCGCGAGGAGCGCTTGGACTTCGGCGTGCCGAACTCGCCCCGCACGAAGTTGCGCCGGATACGCACCCGTCGAGCGGGCCAGTCGATATCGCGCCAGCGCAGCGCCAGCAGCTCTCCCTGGCGCATCCCGGTCATCGTCGCCGCGAGATACATGCGTCGCTCGACCCGCCCGAGATCGTTGTCGGGGACTCCGCGCAGCAGTGCCTCGACCTCCTCGGGCTCGAGGAAGTGGATGTCGGGGTCTCCCTCGCCGACACGTGGCTTGTGGTCCAGGCGGTCGGGGGTTCGAGTCCCCTCGCTCACCCTCACGAAGTGGCTGCAAGTAGGCGGGTTTCTGTTTGAGGCATACAGCACAAACGGATTCCAGGCTACCAATGGGGCTGACTCGATGGATGTCGTCGTGAACCCACTCGTCGGCCGCCCGCGCGAGCATCAGGAGTCGCCGGGCGTGCGGGTCCTGCCTGTGCGTGGCGTCGGGGTTTTGTCCCACCAATGACGCCGGGTCTCCGGGGCCGTGGTTCTGGCGCTTGGTGTCAGTTGGTTGGTTGCCGCTTGACATCTTTCGCGTGGGGAGTTACGTTTGTTGGGCTTCGGTTTCCAGGGGTTGGGTTGCGGGGGCGTACATAGGATCGGGTTGGGGTCGGGTATCTGTTGCCGGCGTTCAGCGCAAGCGGGTTCTTTGGAGAGGGAGCCGGGTCGAGTCGAATGTCGGGGAATGGAGCACGCGTGAGGTCGCATGAGACAGACGTGATGAGGGATCGCTGCGCCCCTGTGGGGGTCGTATGTAGATGCGGCAGCAGCGCTGCCACATCTCTCTCTCTCTCTCTCTCTCTCCAGCGTTGGCTTCATAGCGCCGAGAACGGCGCAAGCACTGATCTTCTAGGCGGGTTTCGCCGCGCCTTTGAGCGCGGTTTTCGCACGTCCGGGTGTCTGCCGTTCGCCGCGCCGCTGTTCGGGGGTGGGCGCTGATGGCGTTGCCCGCTGTAGGGGATGGGCGTGTGCCGGTGCGGGATGGGCGTGTGCCGGTGCGCGGTGTGGATGGGTCGGGGCCGCGGGGTGGTGGGGTGTTTTTGCCGCGGGTGCAGCAGACGCGGTTGTTGGATGCGGCTGTGGGGGTCGTCGCGGAGGAGGGTTTGAAGCGTTTGTGCGCGACGCGTGTGTCGGCGCGGGCGGGGATGTCCTCGAAGACGTTTTATGACCTGTTCGCCGATGGCGAAGATTGTTTTCTCGGTGTGTTCGATCGTGCGGTCGATGAGCTCGCCGTGGTTCTCGCCGCGGCGTGGGCGGGGGAGGGGGAGTGGGTTGGGCGTGTTCGTGGGGCGCTGGTCGTGTTGTTGGGTTGCTTGGAGCGTGATCCGGTGCTCGCGAGGATCGTGTTTGTCGAGGCGTTGGGCGCGGGTCCGCGGGTGCTGGCGCGTCGCGCGGAGGTGCTGGATCGTGTCGCGCGATTCATCGACGAGGGCCGCGAGAGTCCGCGGGCGCCCGCCGGTTTGCCGCCGCTGGTCGCGGCGTCTGTCGCGGGTGCGGCGTTCAGCGTGATCCACGCGGGGCTGCTGGCGGAGCGACCTGGGTCGTTGATGGAGCTTGTTGGTCCGGTGATGGCGGCGGTTGTGTTGCCTTACCGTGGTCGGGAGGCCTCGGCGTGCGAGCTTGCGCGTCCGGTGCCGGGGCTTCCTGTGCTTCCTGAGCCTTTTGCGGGTGTCGTGGAGCGGGGTCGCTCGCGTGATGCGCGGCGTGTCGCGCCGGTGCGGTTGACGGAGCGCACGTGTGCTGTGCTCGCGGCGGTTGGTGGGTGTGGTGGTGCGAATAACCGTCAGGTCGCTGCGGTGGCGGGCGCGAGCGCGCCGCAGATCTCGCGTTTGCTTGCGCGTCTTGCGGAGCGTGGTTTGGTTGAGAACAGGGGTGGGAGCCGTGGTGGGTATACGAAGGCGTGGTGGCTGACCGCGGCGGGCGCGGAGTTCCTGCGTACGGGTCCCTCTGCTGCGGGTGCTGGTCCGGGCGGTGACGGGGGCAAGAAGTCGTCCTCCGCGGGGGCTGGGCGCCCAGGGGGTCGAGGGGTAAGCGGCGCGAGATCCGGGCGTTCTCATGGCCGGACCGCCGGGGCGGGGCTTATCGGCCGTGAGGATGTGCTGTCCCGCTTGGCCGGGGGGCGGGGTGCGCCCGTCGGCTCGCTGGATATCGCTGAGCTTCAGCGGGTGCGGATACTGCGGGCAGCCGCGAAGGCCGTCGAGGAGCACGGCTACACGGCGGTCACGGTCGCGCACATCACCGCGCGCGCGAGGATCTCGCGGCGCACGTTCTACGAGCTGTTCATGGATCGTGAGCAGTGCCTGCTCGCGGTGCTGCGGGACATCGAGCGGCAGCTCACGGCCGAGCTGCAGGAAGCCGACTTGGATGGTTTGCCGTGGCGCGAGCGCGTGCGCCTGGGGTTATGGACGGTGTTGCGGTTCTTTGACCGGGAGCCGGTGTTGGCGCGGTTCTGTGTCGTTGAGTCCGTGCGCGGGGAAGGTCAGATCGCTGCCTACCGTGAGGGGCTGCTCGCGCGGGTCGCGGATGTGATCGCCGCGGGCGGGCGGCAGAGCGATCCCGACGCGGAGTGCTCGCCGTTGGTGGCGGAGGGTGTCGTGGGCGCGGTCGTTTCGATCTTGAGCACGCGTCTGGCGGCTTCGGGAAGGCGAGCTGCCGGCAGGTCACGGGAAGAGATGGCGTCTGGTGGCCCGGTGAGTGACTTGCTGGGGGAGCTGATGGGGCTGATCGTGCTTCCTTACCTGGGGTCTGGGGCCGCGCGGGAGGAACGCGACCGCCCCGCGCCCGTCGAGCCCGAGCCCGCGGCGTTGGCGGTCCCGGCGGCGGGCAGCAAACGGGGCGGCAAGTGCCTCCCGCTCGACCCGGCCCCGGCGGCGGGTCCGGCGCCGCGGATGACCTACCGCACCGCGCTCGTGCTCGAGGCGATCGCGCAGACGCCCGGCCTCTCGAACCTCGATGTCGCCCGCCACGCCCAGATCAACGACCAGGGCCAGGTCTCAAAGCTGCTCGCGCGCCTGCAGCGCAACGGCCTCGTGCAGAACACCGGCCGCGGGCAGGGCCAGGGCGCCCCGAACGAATGGCGCCTGACGCCCGCCGGGCAAAAGCTCGAGCGGAACATCCACGAGCACGCCCGCGACCACGGAAAGCGGGCCGCGGCATGACCCCACCCGCCCAACACAACCTTGCAGCAAGCAAGCAGCACCACCCCGCTTGGGGAACAACAGTCAAACAAGTCCCTCAGGAGGGGAGATAGCTAAATCATGAACCGACTAAAAAAGCATATTAACCCCGCGACGATCCTGGCTCTCGCGGCCTTGGTCTTCGCGATCACCGGCGGCGCGTACGCCGCCTCGGGTGGCAGCGGCAACGGCGGTGGCAACAGCGCCGGCAACGCCTCGCACGCGACCGCGTATGTAGCCAAGGCCAAGAAGAAAGCCAAGACCCCAGCCGGCAAGCCCGGCCCACGCGGCCCCGAAGGCAAGCAAGGGCCTGCTGGTACGCCTGGCGCGAAAGGCGAAACAGGCCCCACGGGTCCCGCCGGCTCCGCCGGCGCGAAAGGCGAAAACGGCGCTGCCGGCAGCAATGGGACCAATGGCACGAACGGTACCAACGGCGAAAGCGTGAAAGCGAGCGAATCCTCCAGCGCGATCGAAGGTCACTGCACCGGTAGCAGTGGCGGTAAAGGCGGTAGCAAGTTCGAAGTCGGCGGTGTGAAGACCTACGCCTGTAACGGCAAGGAAGGCGCGCCCGGGGCGATTCATCCCGGCAAAAACGCGGGCGAAGCCGAAGCGCTGCCCGAAGGCGCGACCGAGACGGGGGCGTGGGAGATCGACGGCGGTGCCTTGAAAGGCCCGCAGGAAGAAATGCAGGCCGTGATCGCGTCGTTCCCGATCCCGCTCGCCGCGGCGCTGCCGGCAGGTAGCGCGCACTACATCAACTCCAGCGGCAAGGAAATCAAGGAAGAAAAAGAACTCTCGCAGACCGTGTGCAAAGGCTCGGCGGCCGAACCGACGGCCGAACCGGGCAACCTCTGCGTCTACGAAGGCTCAGAAGAAGCGGTCAACCTACGCCTGGACTCGACCGCGATCCGCTTGATGACGCCGACGACAGAAGAAGGCACCGTCAGCAAGACCGGCGCGAGGATGAAGGCCGTCGTAACTGGCGAAGAAGCCCGCGCGTTCGGCTCCTGGGCCGTCACGGCGCCCGTGGCCTAAACCTCCAGTCACCGGCTAGAGCGAGAAAGTAGGCAAAAATGAGCGGTAGGCCGAGCGCAGTCAGATTGGTTCGTTGGTGTGTCGCCCTCGCGGCGACGCTGATGGCCGCGGCTGCGCTCGGTCCCGCCGGCGCCCTCGCCGCGCGTGGTCATGTCCTTTCCGCTCAAAAGATCGGCACGCCGGGCTCGGGTCCGGGCCAGCTGAAGGAACCGGTCGGGGTGGCGGTCAACGAAGCCACTGGGATGGTGTATGTCGCCGATCGCGGTAACGATCGTGTGCAGTGGTTCGATGCGGCGACGGGGAAAGTTGAAGGGGAAATCGACGGCAGCGGGAAACTCGCGGTTGAAGAAGGCAAGGAAGCCGGCGACGGCGGGTTGCCGGACGAAGAAAAGACGGGGCAATTTGACGAACCCGAAGCGGTCGCGGTCGACAACTCGTGCAAGGACCACCATCCGGTGTTGACTGAAACGTCGAAACCGAAGACGTGTAAAGAAGAATACCCGTCGAACGGGGATGTGTACGTGGTGGACTCGGGGCACGACGTGATCGATAAGTACACGGCGTCGGGTCAGTATGTGGGGCAGATCACCCCAAAGGCGCTCGGCGTTGAACGAGCAGACCTTGCGGCGAAGGGTTTTTACGGGTTGGCGGTGGAATCTGACGGCGATGTGATGGTGAGCGTGAACACGATCCAGACCAAAGAAGCCACCGAGGCTGGTGTTTACCGGTTGTCGAATGCCGTACACAATGTGTTGTTGCCGACGCCGGGTGTGCCGGTGGGGTTGACGAAGGCCGCGGAATCAGGAGTGGTGGAGCATGGTTTGGCTGTTGCTGGTGGGCGTGTGTTCTTGTTTCAGCAGCGTGGTGGGGCCGATCTTGTGACGTCGTGGGGTTTGGATGGGAAGTTGCTGGCCGGTGGCCTGGTCGGTGAAGGGGAAGCAAAAATAGAGGTGCCGCCGGTGTATGAAGGATATGCATCGGTTGCCGGTTTGGCCAGTGAATCTTGTTCGGGGAACTTGTATGTGGATGAGGATAATGACGCCGAATATGATGGACTGATTGTTGGCCGGTTCGGGGGGACCGGGGGGTCGATTGAATCTTTGAGTGTCCCCGGTGGTGGCGGTACGGGTGTCGCGGTCGATTGCCTGTCCGGGACGGCGAGCAACGTATTTGTGGCGGATTTCGCGCAGGGTGTGGTCGATGTGTACGTGCCTGAATTGCCGGGGCCGCCGTCGATCGAACCGGGTTCTGGTTTTGCCTCTGAAGCGAGCACCGAAGGCGCGAAGGTGTCTGGTGCGCTCAATCCCCGCAGTGAACCGGGCGAACCCGCCACGACGTACACGTTTGAATACGGTCCGTGTCCCGCGGAAGGGTCGTGCAAGGGCGCGGCGTACGGGCACAGCGTCAGTGGGAGTGTGCCGGCGAGCTATGAACCGACGCCCGTCAGCGCGGTGTTGGGCGGGCTGTCCGCGGACATGCGCTATCACTACCGTTTGAGCGCGCACAATTCCCAGAAAAACGGCGAACAGGTCTACGGCAAAGAAGAACTGGTGTTCTCCACGCAGCCCTCGTTCCCGGGGGGCTTGCTGGACGGGCGCGGTTGGGAACTGGTCTCTCCTCCCGATAAGCACGGCGCGAAGCTGATGCCGATCTACGAATCGGGTGTCGTGCAGGCCTCCGCGGACGGGAGCGCGCTTACGTATGAGGCGACCGCGGCCACCGAAACGGGTGCCGTGAGCGATTCCAACGAGGAGCAGGTCCTCTCGCGGCGCACGAGCGCGGGGTGGGAATCCTGCGATCTCGGCCTGCCCCACGAATACGTGACCGGCCCCCCGATCGGCTCAGGTGAAGAATACGTCGCGTTCTCCGAAGATCTGGGTACGGGTGTGGCGCAGCCGTTCGGGCGCTTCTCGCCGCTGATCTCCCCCGAAGCCTCCGAAGACTCGCCGTACATGGTCGGTCTCTCCGGCTCGTGCGCGCAGCGTCCTGATGTCAGGCCGTTGGTCAGCGGTTGTGTCGAAGGCGGGCCGCCGTGCGCGAGGACGGTCGAAGAACACGCCGACGTGCTCACCGGTAAGCCGTTCGGTGAAGAACACGAATGCGATACGGGGGTGGTTCCGATCTGTGGTCCGTGGTTTGAGGGCGCGAACGCGAACCTCAGCGCGGTCGTGATCGGTAATAACAAGCTCACTGGCCCCGCGATGCTTCCCGCGTTGGTAGAAGAAACCAGCGAAGGTAAGAAGGTGCCGCCGGGCGCCCTGTACGAGTGGGATGGTGGCCAGTTGTCTGTCGTGAGCGTGCTGGGATCTGGCACGCCGATCGGCGCCAAAGAAGGCGAGGAACTGACGCTGGGAACGTCCTTTCAAAGCTTTGTTGAGTCGTTGCGTGGCGCGGTCTCTGAAGACGGTTCGCGGGTCGTGTGGTCCGAAAAGGGCGGTAATCATCATCTGTTTGTGTGGGATCGTGCGACGGGTCGCAGCGCCCAGGCCGACGTGGTCCAGGGCGGTAAGGGCGAAGGCAAAGTCGAACCGATCTTCCAGTTCGCGACCGCGGACGGGTCGAAGGTGTTCTTCACTGACTCGCAGATGTTGACCGAAGACTCCGGCAAAGTAGCGGTAGGACACGGCGATCTGTACGAGTGTGAAGTTCTCGTCGAAGAAGCGGGGCCGAAGTGCGTGTTGAGCGATCTCACGCCAAAGACAAAAACCGGCGAAAGCGCGGCTGTGTTGGGCGAGCTGATCGGCGCCTCCAGTGACGCGAGCACGATCTATTTCGTCGCCAACGGCATCCTCGCCGAAAACGCGGTCAAAGGGGACTGCGAAGGGGGTGGCGCTGCGTCCGAACAGAGGTGCAACCTGTACGAGTGGCACGACGGCACGGTCGAGCTGGTCGCGGTGCTCTCCGGTGAAGACGCGGCCGATTGGGGTACACAGGATGGGGGAGAAGCGCCCAGTCTGGCGCACCACGTGGGTCGTGTGACGGGCGGCGGCGAATGGTTGACGTTCATGTCCGACCGCTCGTTGACGGGGTATGACAACCGCGACGTACACAGCGGCAGACCCGACGAGGAGGTCTACCTCTACAACTCCACCAGCAAGGGTCTCGTGTGCGTGTCGTGCAACCCGACGGGGGAGCGCCCCAACGGCGTCGAATCCAAGTATGTCGCAAACCACCACTTGGTCGGCGGGGATAATGTGTGGAAAGAAGAAGTGTGGTTGGCCGCGAACGTGCCGGGCTGGACCCCGTTCCGTGTCGGCCAGGCGGCATATCAGTCCCGCTACCTGGACGAAGACGGTCGTATGTTCTTCAACAGCAGCGACAACCTCGTGCCGGGCGACACCAACGGGCAGGAGGACGTGTATGAGTACGAGCCCGCCGGCGTGGGGTCCTGCCAAGTGGGTGGGGAGGGCTACTTCCCGCAGGACGGGGGCTGTCTGGGGCTCGTGTCCTCCGGCGAATCCCCCGAAGAATCGGCCTTCCTCGACGCGAGCGAAAACGGCAACGACGTGTTCTTCCTGACCGCGTCAAAATTGTCAAAGCGCGATACCGACACGACGCTGGACGTGTACGACGCGCGGGTCGGGGGCGTCCCATCTGAAGAATCAAAGCCCGTGGAATGCCAGGGGGATGCGTGTCAGAGCCCTGTGACTCCGCCCGAATCGTTGACGCCTAGCTCGTTGACGTCGAATGGGGTGGGGAACCTGCTTGCTTCGCCGGTGCCGGGGGCTGGTGCGGGTACGCCAAAGCCCAAACCCGAAACCCGGCAGCAGAAGCTTGGCAAGGCGTTGAAGGGGTGTCGTAAAGACCGGGCGAAGGCTCGGCGGAAGATCTGTGAAGGGAAGGCTCGCGCCAAATACGGAGCGATAGCCGGGAAAACCAAGACGAGGAGGAGGGGACGATGAGGCTATCTCCGTATGGTGGCGTGAAGGCAGTTTGTGGTCTGGCCGTTGTGGTCGCGTGCCTGCTGTGTTCGAGCGTGTTCGCTTCGGGTGCGTTTGCTAACGAGGCGTGGTGGGGTATGACGACGAATGCTCGTCCGTCGTACCTGCCGCCGGCCAAAGAAGTGGAAGGGAAAATCGTGCCGGGTAAGGGCGAGGTCGTGGTGACGGCGGAGAATTATGGTGACGCGAGCGTGAACGGGGCGTTGCAGCCGATCGTGATCAGCGACGTGTTGCCGAAGGGTTTGAAGGCGATCGCGGTCGCGGCCGGCGAACCGCTCGGCAATAAACCGGCGAAGGTCGAATGCGAACCGGATCTGGCGAAACCGACGTGCGTGGACGAACGTGGCATCGTGCCGTACAAGGAAATCGAAATGCGGATCGCGGTCGAAGTGCAGCCGGGCGCTGAAACCGAAGAACTGGTCAACAGCGCGACCATCAGCGGTGGCGAAACGGCGCCGAAGACGATCTCGCGGACGCTGCACGTCAGCAGCGAAACGACGCCGTTCGGGTTTGAAGAATGGAACCTGTTGCCCGAAGAAGAAGGCGGGGAACCGGACACGCGGGCCGGCTCGCATCCCTTCCAGATCACCGGGTCGTTCGTGCTGCGCCAGGAAGCGGACACGAATGTGGGAACGAGCGATTTCGAATTTAAGCCGCACGTGTTCCCGGCGGGCTTGTCGAAGGACATCGTGACGAAGCTGCCGCCGGGCCTGGTCGGCAACCCCACGCCGATCGCGCGGTGTACCGCCGCGCAGTTCCTGGACAACGCCAACGAGGACAACACGTGTCCGGCTGAAAGCGCGGTCGGTGTCGCCGCGGTGACGCTGTTCGTCGGCGGGCAGATCGGCACGACCACTTTCACGGTCCCGATCTTCAACGTCGAACCGTATGAGGGCGAGCCCGCGCGGTTCGGATTCTTCATCCCCGAGGGCAACGTCCCGATCCTGCTCGACACGGAAGTGCGTACGGGCGAAAAGTACGCGATCACGATCGGCTCCTACAACATTCAGCAGACCGCGTCGCTGCTGAGCGTGCGCACCACGTTCTGGGGCAATCCCGCGAGCCCCGTACACAACCGGTCGCGCGGCTGGTCGTGTCTGGAGGAATCGCTGGAAAGCAATGGCGGGCAGGGTCCGTGTACGGCGCCGGAAGCGCCGACGCATCCCCCCGCGTTCCTGACGTTGCCGACCAATTGCGGTGAACAGTTGCAGGCCAGCACCGAAATCGACGAGTGGAATCACGTGAGCGAAAAGCAGGTGGTGCCCACGACCGATCCGATGGTGACGTTGACCGGGTGCAACAGCGTCCCGTTCGCGCCAACGATTGAAGCCTCGCCGACGACGACGTTCACGGCCTCCGCGTCGGGGTTGAACTTCAACATCAACTTCGCCAACGAAGGGTTGACCAGCACCGAAGGCATCGCGCAGTCCGAGCTTAGGGAAACGACGGTCGTGTTGCCCGAAGGGTTGACGATCGATCCCTCCGCCGGTGTCGGTCTGGCGGGGTGCACGCCACAGGACTATGAACGCGAGACACTGACCTCGGCGCCGGGGGCGGGGTGTCCGGATGAATCCAAGCTCGGCACGGTGTCGATCGAAACGCCGTTGCTCTCGCAGCAGATCGACGGTAACGTGTTCATCGCGCAGCCGCACGAAAACCCGTTCGGTTCGCTCGTGGCGCTGTACATCGTCGCGAAGAATCCCGAAACGGGCGTGCTGGTCAAGCTCGCGGGCAAGGTCACGCCGTGCGAAGCAGTGGGCCAGAAGGTCGGGGATGTGGAATGTCATGGGTTGGGGCAGTTGATCACGACGTTCCAGGAAAACCCGCAGCTGCCGTTCGATCATTTCAACTTCCATTTCCGTGAAGGCGCGCAGGCGCCGCTGATCACCCCGGCGCTGTGCGGGTCATACACCACCCAGGCGCTGCTGGCGCCGTGGTCTGAACCGTTGAGCGTGCTGGAGGACAGCTCCTCGTTCACGCTGACCGACGACGGGGCGTGTCCCGCGGGTGGCGCGCCGCCGTTTAACCCGGGGATCACCGCGGGGATGCTCAACAACAACGCGGGCGCGTACAGCGAGATGTACGTCGATCTGAGCAGGACGGATGGCGAACAGGAGATCTCGAAATTCTCGACGGTGATGCCGCCGGGTCTGTCGGGCAGGATCGCCGGTGTCGAACAGTGCCCGGAAGCGGACATCGTGGCGGCGCGGCACAAGAGCGGGGAAGAAGAGGAACAGCATCCCTCGTGCCCGCCGGGCAGCGAAATCGGGCACACGGAGGTCGGCACCGGCGTCGGGCAGGTATTGGCCTACGTCCCCGGGAAGGTGTACTTCGCCGGGCCGTTCAACGGTCACGGATCGTGTACCCCCGGGGAATCGGGGTGCGCGCCGTTCTCGCTCGTCAGCGTCACGAGCGCGAAAGTCGGACCGTTCGACCTGGGCACGGTCGTGTTGCGGTTCGGGTTGAACATCGACCCGTACACCGCGCAGGTCAGCGTCAGCCCGTCCAATTCGGAATCGATTCCGACGATCCTCGACGGGATCGTCACGCACGTGCGTGACATCAAAGTCTACATTGACCGCGAACACTTCACGTTCAACCCGACGAGCTGTGAAAAAGGCGGCCTGTCGAGCACGCTGAACGCCGCCGAAGGCGCGAGCGCGACGGTATCCTCCTCGTTTCAGGCGGTGAACTGCGCGGCGTTGAAGTTCGAACCGAAGGTCACCGCGTCGGTGTCGGGGAAGGTCAGCAAAGCCGATGGCACGACGTTCAAGCTGACGGTCTCAAAACCGGACACCCAGGGCGAACAGGCAGACATCAAGAAGTTCAAAATCGAACTCCCAGTACAGCTACCCTCTCGCCTGACGACGCTGCAGAAGGCGTGTACCGCCGCGCAGTTCGAAGCCAACCCAGCAGGGTGCCCGCCGGCTTCCTCGATCGGGTTCATGCGGGCGCACACACCCCTACTCCCTGTCCCCGTGGAAGGGCCGATGTACTTCGTATCTCATGGTGGGGAAGCGTTCCCGAGCCTTGAGATCGTGTTGCAGGGCGATGGCGTGAAGGTGATCCTCGTGGCGCAGACCTACATCAGCAAACAGGGCATCACCTCCTCCACCCTCAACACCCTCCCCGACGTGCCGTTCTCCACGGCCGAAGTCGAACTGCACAACGGGCCCTACTCCGCCCTCACCGGCGTCGGCAACCTCTGCGCGCCCACCACCACGACCACCGTGAAGAAGAGGGTCAAGGTCAAGGTCAAGGTTCATGGGCACGTTCGCAAGAAGACCGTCACCCGCAAGGTCAAAGTGTCGAAGGCCGCGAGCCTGTCGATGCCCACCGAAATGGTCTCTCAGAGCGGTTACAACACGATCGAGGTCAACACCCCTGTTCAGGTGACAGAATGCCCCAAGGCCGCCGTAAAGAAAACCAAGGCGAAGAAAAAGCATAAGAAGGGATACAAGAGCGGCAAGAAGGGGCGGTAGGTCATGCCTGCTGTTACTCGACGCGTCGTCCTGCTCGTCTCTCTGACCTGCTTTCTTGCCCTAACTGCGGGCTCGGCATGGGCCGCGCGTGGTCATGTGTTTTCGCATGCATTTGGCACGCCGGGCACCGAACCGGGCCAGCTGAAGGAACCGGTCGGGGTGGCGGTCAACGAAGCCACTGGGATGGTGTACGTCGCGGATCGCGGTAACGACCGCGTGCAGTGGTTCGACGCGGCGACGGGGAAAGTTGAAGGGGAAATCAACGGCAGCGGGACGTTGTTGAACGAATGCAACGAACTGCACGAATGTATCGAGGCGGGGCACGGCAAAAATGCCGATGAAGAACCCACGGGGGAATTCGACGAACCCGAAGCGGTCGCGGTCGACAACTCGTGCAAGGACCACCATCCGGTGTTGACGGAAACGTTAACGCCGAAGACGTGTAAGGAAGAATACCCGTCGAACGGGGATGTGTACGTGGTGGACTCGGGACATAACGTGATCGACAAGTACACGGCGTCGGGTCAATATGTGGGGCAGATCACCCCAAAGGCGCTCGGCGTTGAACGAGCAGATCTCGCGGCTAAGGGTTTGCACGGCTTGGCGGTGGAATCTGATGGCGATGTGGTTGTTGCCGTGAACACTGTGTACGCGGTGGAAACTGAAGAGGCGGGTGTGCACCGGTTGTCGAATGCCGTGCACAATTTGTTGTTGCCGACGCCTGGTGTGCCGGTGGGGTTGACGAAGGCTGCGGAATCGGGACTGGTGTTGCAAGGTTTGGGTGTTGCTGGTGGGCGTGTGTTTTTGTCTCAACAGCCTGGTGGGGTCAGGCTGGTGACGTCGTGGGGTTTGGATGGGAAGTTGCTGGCCGGAGGGTTGGTTGGTGAAGGGGAAGCGGCAAAAGAGGTGCCGCCGGTGTATGAAGGATATGCATCGGTTGCCGGTTTGGCCGGCGAATCTTGTTCGGGGAACTTGTATGTGGATGAGGATCATGAAGCCGAATATGATGGGCTGATTGTTGGCCGGTTCGGGGGGACCGGGGGGCTGGTTGAATCTTTGAGCGTGCCCGGTGGTGGCGGTACGGGTGTCGCGGTCGATTGTTTGTCGGGGACGGCGAGCGATGTGTTTGTGGCGGATTTTGCGCAGGGTGTGGTCGATGTGTATGTGCCTGAATTGCCGGGGCCGCCGTCGATCGAACCTGGTTCTGGTTTTGCCTCCGAAGCGAGCACCGAAGGCGCGAAGGTGTCTGGTGTTGTCAATCCCCGTAGCGAACCGGGCGAACCGGCGACGACGTTTATGTTTGAATACGGTCCGTGTCCCGCGGAAGGTTCGTGCAAGGGCGCGGCGTACGGGCACAGTGTTAGCGGCAGCGTTCTCGCGAGCTATGAACCGACGCCCGTAAGCGCGATGTTGGGCGGGCTGTCCGCGGACACGCGCTATCACTACCGCTTGGGCGCGCACAATTCTCAGAAAAACGGCGAAGAGGTCTACAGCAAAGAAGAACTGGTGTTCTCCACGCAGCCCCCGTTCCCGGGGGGCTTGCTGGATGGGCGCGGCTGGGAACTGGTCTCTCCGCCCGACAAGCACGGCGCGAAGCTGATGCCGATCTACCAGGAAGGTGTTGTGCAGGCCTCCGCGGACGGGACCGCGCTTACGTATGAGGCCACCGCGGCGACCGAAGCGGGGGCCGTGAGCGATTCCAACGAGGAGCAGGTCCTCTCGCGGCGTACGGGCGCGGGGTGGGAATCGTGCGATCTCGGGTTGCCCCACGAATACGTGACCGGTCCCCCGATCGGGGAAGGTGAAGAATACGTCGCGTTCTCCGAAGATCTGGGTACGGGCGTGGCGCAGCCGTTCGGGCGCTTCTCTCCGCTGGATTCTCCCGAAGCCTCCGAAGACACGCCGTACCTGGTCGGTCTGTCCGGCTCGTGCGCGCAGCGTCCCGCTGTCAGGCCGTTGGTCAGCGGGTGTGTCGAAGGCGGCCCGCCGTGCGCGAAGACGGTCGAAGAACACGCCGACGTGCTCACCGGTAAGCCGTTCGGTGAAGAACACGAATGCGACACGGGGGTGGTTCCCATCTGTGGTCCGTGGTATGAGGGCGCCAACGCGAACCTCAGCGCGGTCGTGATCGGTAATAACAAGCTCACAGCCCCCGCGATTCTTCCCGCATTGGTGCAAGAAACCAGCGAAGGCAAGAAGGTGCCGCCGGGCGCATTGTACGAGTGGGATGCCGGTCAGTTGTCTGTCGTGAGCGTGCTGGGATCTGGCACGCCGATCGGCGCCAAAGAAGGCGACGAACTGACGCTGGGAACGGGTCAGCCGATCGAGTCGTTGCGTGGCGCGGTCTCTGAAGACGGGTCGCGGGTCGTGTGGTCCGAAAAGGGTGGTAATCATCACTTGTTTGTGTGGGATCGTGCGACGGGTCGCAGCGCGCAGGCAGACGTGGTGCAGAGCGGTAAGGGCGAAGGCAAGGTCGAACCGATCTTCCAGTTCGCGACCGCGGACGGGTCGAAGGTGTTCTTCACCGACTCGCAGACGTTGACCGAAGACGCCGGCAAAGAAGTGGTAGGACACGGCGATCTGTACGAGTGTGAGGTCGTCGTCGAAGAAGCGGGGCCGAAGTGCGTGTTGAGCGATCTCACCCCGAAGACGGCCGGGGGCGAAAACGCGGGCGTGCTCGGCGAGTTGATCGGCGCTTCCAACGACGCGAGCACGATCTATTTCGTCGCCAACGGCGCGCTCGCCGAAAACACCGATGCCACCGGCGAAACGGCGGTGAAAGGAAACTGCCAAGAGGGTGGCACGCCGTCCGAACAGAAGTGCAACCTGTACGAGTGGCACGACGGCACGATCGAACTGGTCGCGGTGCTATCCGGTGAAGACGCGGCCGATTGGGGTACGAACGATGGAGGCGAAGCGCCCAGTCTGGCGCATCACGTGGGTCGTGTGACGGGCGGCGGCGAATGGTTGGCGTTCATGTCCGACCGCTCGTTGACGGGGTATGACAACCGTGACGTACACAGCGGCAGACCCGACGAGGAGGTCTACCTCTACAACTCGATGAGCAAGGGTCTCGTGTGCGTGTCGTGCAACCCCACCGGGGAGCGCCCCAACGGCGTCGAATACGGGCAGATCGATTATCACCTGACCGGCGGTGCCTTCGTGTGGAAAAAAAATGTGTGGTTGGCCGCGAACGTGCCGGGCTGGACCCCGTTCCGTAGCGGGCAGGCGTCGTACCAGTCCCGCTACCTGGACGAAGACGGCCGTATGTTCTTCAACAGCAGCGACAACCTCGTCCCAGGCGACACCAACGGGCAGGAGGACGTGTACGAGTACGAGCCCGTCGGCGTGGGGTCCTGTCAGGCGGGTGGGGAGGGCTATTTCCCGCAGGACGGGGGCTGTCTGGGGCTCGTGTCCTCGGGCGAATCCCCTGAAGAATCCGCTTTCCTCGACGCGAGCGAAAACGGCAACGACGTGTTCTTCCTGACCGCGTCAAAATTGTCAAAGCGCGACACCGACACGACGCTGGACGTGTACGACGCGCGGGTCGGGGGCGTCCCGTCTGAAGAATCAAAGCCCGTGGAATGCCAGGGCGACGCATGCCAGAGCCCCGTTGCTCCGCCCGAATCGTTGACGCCTAGCTCGTTGACTTCGAATGGGGTGGGGAATTTGCTGGCTCCGCCGGCGCCCGGGGGCACGACGACCAAAACGGTTGTCAAGAAAGCGCCGGTGAGGTGCGGTAAGGGGAAGGCGCTGAACAAGCGTCATAAGTGCGTGCGGGTGAGGGGGAAGAAGTCGAGGCGCAAGAAGGGGCGCCGGTGAGGCGGGCCTTGACTTCAGTAGCTCAGGGTGAAGCTGCGGGACTCCAAGAGACCTTCGCCTCAGCGGGCGAAGATGGTCGTGGTCGGCACGTGGAAGCGCGTCACGCCCGTACGGCGATTTCCGAACTCTTTTTCCAGCGCCTCGCGGGTATCTCTGATGGCGAGGACTTTGCCTTTGCCCAAGAGGAGCCACTTACCCGGGTGGTCGTAGGCGTCGGGCGGTATGGGCGAGATGGAGCTGCCGCTCTCTCCCTCGCCCGGCCCGACATACCCGAGCGGCACCGAGAAGAAGTCATCCATACGGGCAGTCTACCGCACCGCCGGCAATCCTTCGTGATTGCTCAAGCACCAATCCACCCCAGCACCAGCAAGGCACGCGCATGAACCGCTCGCGCCACACCCTCGTCATCGTGGCGACCTTTGTCGCGCTCTGCGCCACGCTGATGCTCGGTCCTGCCTGTGCTCTGGCCGCGCGGGGGCATGTCCTCTCTCCGCAGAAGATCGGCTCGCCGGGCTCGGGCCCCGGCCAGCTGAAGGAACCGGTCGGGGTGGCGGTCAACGAAGCCACTGGGATGGTGTACGTCGCGGATCGCGGCAACGATCGTGTGCAGTGGTTTGACGCGGCGACGGGGAAAGTGGAAGGGGAAATCAACGGCAGCGGGAAACTCGCGGTTGAAGAAGGCAAGGAAGCCGGCGACGGCGGGTTGCCGGACGAAGAAAAGACGGGACAATTCGACGAACCCGAAGCGGTCGCGGTCAACAACTCGTGCAAGGAGCACCATCCGGTGTTGACGGAAACGTCGAAACCGAAGACGTGTAGGGAAGAATATCCGTCGAACGGGGATGTGTACGTGCTCGATTCAGGGCACAACGTGGTCAACAAGTACACGGCGTCAGGTCAGTATGTGGGGCAGATCACCGCGAAGACGCTCGGGATCGAAGAATCCAATCTGTCAGCGAAGGGGTTGCGCGGCGTGGCGGTGGAAGCCGACGGTGACGTCGTGATCGCCACGAATACCCGAGCAGCGGTGGAAGCAACCGAGGAGGGCGTCTACCGGTTGACCGACGCCGAGCAGAATGCGCTGGTGCCGGCGCCGGGGCCGCCTGTGAGGTTCACTGCGGCATCCTCGATCGGATTCGTCCGGCCAGGCTTGGCGGTCGCCGGGGGGCGCGTGTTTCTGTACCAAACCCTCGGCTCCCGGTTTGTGAGCGCGTGGAATCTGGAAGGCAAGTTGGTGAACGGGGACGTGGTTTCCGGGGAAGTCGCGGGTCTGGGCGGCGAAGCCTGCAGTGGCGATGTGTACGTGGACGAGGGCGAAGAGGCCGCGGGGGGGATGACCCTGGGGCGGTTCGGCGGCTCGGGGGAAGCGCTTGAATCGTTGGTCGTGCCCGGTGGCGATGGCGCGGGCGTGGCCACGGATTGTCTGTCGAGCACCGCCAGCGATGTGTTCGTGGCCGGCGCCGCTCAGGGTGTGGTCGATGTGTACGTGCCCGAACTGCCGGGGCCGCCGTCGATCGAACCGGGTTCCGGTTTCACCTCCGAAGTGAGCACCGAAGGCGCGAAGGTGTCTGGTGTGCTCAATCCCCGTAGCGAACCGGGCGAACCGGCGACGACGTTTACGTTCGAATACGGTCCGTGTCCCGCGGTAGGTTCGTGCAAGGGCGCACCATACGGGCACAGCGTTAGCGGCAGCGTTCCCGCGAGCTATGAACTGACGACCGTCAGCGCGGTGTTGAGCGGGCTGGCTGCGAACACGCGCTATCACTATCGTCTGGGCGCGCACAATTCTCAGAAAAACGGCGAAGAGATTGTCGGTAGGGAAGAACTGGTGTTCTCCACGCAGCCCTCGTTTCCGGGTGGGTTGCTCGACGGGCGCGGTTGGGAACTTGTCTCTCCGCCGGACAAGCACGGCGCGAAGCTGATGCCGATCTATGAAACCGGTGTCGTGCAGGCCTCCGCGGATGGCGGCGCGATCGCGTATGAGGCCACCGCCGCCACGGAAGCCGACCCGGTGGGCGTGTCCAACGAGGAGCAGGTCCTCTCGCGGCGTACGGGCGCGGGGTGGGAATCGTGCGATCTCGGCCTGCCCCACGAATACGTGACCGGTCCCCCGATCGGGGGAGGTGAAGAATATGTCGCGTTCTCCGAAGATCTCGGTACGGGCGTGGCGCAGCCGTTCGGGCGCTTCTCGCCGCTGATCTCCCCCGAAGCCTCGGAAGACTCGCCGTACCTGGTCGGTCTGTCCGGCTCGTGCGCGCAGCGTCCCGGTGTGCGGCCGTTGGTGAGCGGTTGTGTCGAAGGCGGCCCGCCGTGTGCGAGGGCGGTCGAAGAACACGCCGACGTGTTCACCGGTAAGCCGTTTGGTGAAGAACAGGGGTGCGACACGGGTTTCGAACGTGATCTGTGGTCCGTGGTTTAAGGGCGCGAACGCGAACCTCAGCGCGGTCGTGATGCAGGCCGGCGGCAAAACGGTTTTGGTCGAAGAAACCGGCGGAGGCAAGAAGGTGCCGCCGGGCGCATTGTACGAGTGGGATGCCGGCCAGTTGTCTGTCGTGAGCGTGCTGGGATCGGGCACGCCGATTGGCGTCAAAGGAGACGAGGAACCGACGCTTGGTACCTCCCCGGGGTCGGAGAGCGAGTCGTTGCGTGGCGCGGTGTCTGAAGACGGGTCGCGGGTCGTGTGGTCTGAAGTCTTTGGGGGTTATCACCTGTTTGTGTGGGATCGTGCGTCGGGTCGCAGCGCGCAGGTTAACGCCAAGCAGGGAGGAGCATCCGGTGAAGGGAAGGTGGAACCGATCTTTCAGTTCGCGACCACGGACGGGTCTAGGGTGTTCTTCACCGATACGCAGGCGTTGACGAGCGACGCCGGCGAAAAAGAGAGCGAACATCTTGGGGATCTGTACGAGTGCAAAGTCGTCGTCGAAGAAGCGGGTCCGAAGTGTGTGCTGAGCGACCTCACTCCGAAGACCGCCGGCGGCGAAAACGCGGGCGTGCTCGGCGAGGTGATCGGCGCTTCCAACGACACGAGCACGATCTACTTCGCCGCCAACGGCATCCTCGCCGAAAACGCGGTCAAAGGCGACTGCGAACGAGGTGGCTCGCCCTCCAAACAGGAGTGCAACCTGTACGACTGGCACGACGGGAAGATCGAACTCGTGGCGGTGCTCTCCGGCGAAGACGCGGCCGATTGGGGTACGGCCGATGGAGGCGAAGCGCCCAGTCTGGCGGATCATGTCGGTCGTGTGACGGGCAACGGCGAATGGCTCGCGTTCATGTCCGACCGCTCGCTGACCGGGTATGACAACCGCGACGTACACAGCGGCAAACCCGACGAGGAGGTCTACCTCTACAACTCGACCAGCAAGAGCCTCGTGTGCGTGTCGTGCAACCCCACCGGGGAGCGCCCCAACGGCGTCGAAGGCAAGCGCCTCGTAAAAGGTCTGCTCGATGTTGGAATGTGGAAAGAAGAAACGTGGTTGGCCGCGAACGTGCCGGGCTGGACCCCGTTCCGTGTGGACCAAGCGTCCTACCAGTCGCGCTACCTGGACGAAGATGGTCGTATGTTCTTCAACAGCAGCGACAACCTCGTGCCGGGCGACACCAACGGGCAGGAGGATGTGTACGAGTATGAGCCCGTTGGCGTGGGGTCCTGCCAGGTGGGTGGGGAGGGCTATTTCCCGCAGGACGGGGGCTGCCTGGGGCTCGTGTCCTCCGGCGAATCCCCCGAAGAATCCGCTTTTCTCGACGCGAGTGAAAACGGGAACGACGTGTTCTTCCTGACCGCCTCGCGGTTGTCAAAGCGCGATACGGACACGACGCTGGACGTGTACGACGCGCGGGTCGGGGGCGTCCCATCTGAAGAATCAAAGCCCGTGGAATGCCAGGGCGACGCGTGCCAGAGCCCCGTGACGCCGCCCGAATCGTTGACGCCTAGCTCGTTGACGTCGAACGGGGTGGGGAACCTGCTTACCCCGCCCGCGCCGGGGCCCGCTCCGAAACCGGTTGTCAAGAAAAAACCCGAGACGCGGGGGCAGAAGTTGGCGAAGGCGTTGAAGCAGTGCCGGCGGGACAGGTCCAAGGCCAAGAAGAGGGCATGCGAACGCAGGGCGCGGCGGAAGTTTCGGCGGTAGCAGATGGTCGCCAGCACTGCGATCACGTCGAGCAGCCGCTCGCGACTTGCTCGATGGGTTTACGGTATCTCACCAGATGGTGGATACGAACATGCTGTCGCGGATCGCGGCGTCCCTGGTGACGAGCGGCACTTCGAGCACTTTGGCGGTCGCGACGATGAAGCGGTCCCACGGGTCGGCGAGCACGTCGCGGGGGATCGCGGTGGTCGCGTCGACGATGTTCTCGTCGATCGAGTGCAGGCTGAGCTCGGGAGAGGAGTTGATCTGCTCACGCAGGCTGCGCAGTTCGGTGTCGCTGATGCCTTTGGTCGTCTGCGTGACGTACCACAGGTCGACCAGGCTGGCGACGGACACGACCACGCCGTCGGTTTCTTCCGCCTCGAGCAACGCGTCTGCGGCGAGGACCGACAGTTCCGGCGAGCGTTGCGATTGCCAAAGGATGGCGTGCGAGTCGGCGAGGACCCTCACGCCGAACCGACGTCTTCGCGAGCGAGTTTGCTGGCGCGCTGGAAGTCCTCCCAGGTAACCTCTGCGAGGTCGGGCAGCGATCCAGCGAAACTGCCGCCCAGTCTGCTCGCAGGCGTCTGCACCACACGAAGATGCGCGCCAGGGCCGACACCAAGGCGTTTCAGCTGGGCGGCGGGAATGCTCCCGTCCGGGGCCACCACCAGCTCATGATCGGTGTGCTCATTCGTTGCCATCGGTGAATTTTAGCGCGACTCACTGGCGGGTTCATGTGCGCGTAGGGCGACGCGGTCCAGGCCCAGATCATGCGTTAGGGTCTCGCCTGCTGGAATCGATCGAGGGTGTGGTGTGCGCGTGTGGAGGGCCGGCCCGGGGGATCGCGGGAAGCGATGCGGCGTCGGTGGAGGGCGTCAGTCGTGAGGTGCTCTGGAGAGGAACAGCATGGGATCTCTCCAGTCATCCTGACGGGGACGGTCACTCATCGTGCGGGCGACGATCTCGATGATCGCGCCGAGCTCGCCGTGGTCGACACCGACGATGATCGCGCAGCCCGCGCGTGTGCGCCCAGCCTCAGCCCCCCAGCTGCCGGCAAGCTCACAAGCCGGTGTAAAACCATAAGCCAACATGGCGTAGCTTTAATCTCACTTACCTTTCTGGCTCTCCTATTCACCGCCACGCCCGCCCTCGCCGCGCGGGGTCACGTCCTCTGAAAATCTGGGTACGGGCGTGGCGTGGGGTCCTGCCAGGCGGGTGGCGAGGGCTATTTCCCGCAGGACGGTGGTTGTTTGGGGCTCGTGTCCTCCGGTGAATCCCCCGAAGAATCGGCCTTTCTCGACGCGAGCGAAAACGGTAACGATGTGTTCTTCCTGACCGCGTCAAAATTGTCAAAGCGCGACACTGACACGACGCCGTTAGGTTCACTTGGGGTCCTCGCGCGATTGCGTGCGCGTGAAGGCGAAGGGTAAGGGTAAGGCTCGGAAAGGGCGGAAGTGAGCCTGGTTGTGACTCAGCGTATGAGTTTGACTTTGGCGGGGACTTCGGCTTGTGCCCAGATGGAGTCTGTTGTCAGCGCGGGCACTTTGAGGCGTGCGGCCAGCGCGAGGCAGGCACGATCTGCGAGGGAGAGCCCTTGCGCGGTCGTTTGGGGTCGTAGCTTTGCGATCTCGATGCAGTCGGCCTCGGTGACCGGTTCGATTCGTAGGTCTGCGTCGGCGAACTCGGTTTGCTGCATGCGCTCGGCTACCTGCTTTGGGTCGTCTCCGTCGACCGCGGCCTTGGATAGCACCTCAGCCCAGTTGATGATGCTGATTGCCGCTCCGTCTGCGATCGCCTCGATTGCGACCGATGCGCCCTCCTCGTCGCGAAGGACGGCCATCAACGCCGAAGCGTCGAGCACGAACGCCGGTTCAGCGTCTGGCGCTGCGCTGTTTGGTGCGGGTGGCCTGCTGCTCGGCCTGTGCTTCGGCGCGGGCTTCCCTTCGCCGCTCGGCGATCAGCTCATCTGTATAGGAGCGAGTCGGATCGTGACCAAGCATTCCCCTCATGCGTTCAGCCGCCGCGCGACGCCGCTGTGCCGCGAGCTTGGTCGGAGACTTCTTGGCGGGGGCCTTTCTTGGGACTTTAAGCGCATGCGCCACGCGCCAAGTCTAGCACCCACTCACGGCGATTGGACGTCGCGATGACGAGCATGAGCGGCGGCGCGTCGGGTCACTCAACGACGTGTTCTTCCTGACCGCCTCGCGGTTGTCAAAGCGCGACACGGGCACGACGCTGGACGCGTACGACGCGCGGGTCGGGGGGATCGAACCGCCGGAATCAAAGCCCGTGGAATGCCAGGGCGACGCGTGCCAGAGCCCCATGACCCCGCCCGAATCGTTGACCCCGAGCTCGTTGACGTCGAATGGGGTGGGGAATTTGCTGGCTCCGCCCGCGCCGGGGGGCACGACGACCAAAACGGTGGTCAAGAAAGCGCCGGTGAGGTGCGGTAAGGGGAAGGCGCTGAACAAGCGCAAGAAGTGCGTGCGGGTGAAGAAAAGCCTCGTGGCAAGAAGAGCTCTAAGTAATCGTCCGAGAAGTCCTGTGGGGCAGGATTATGTAGTGCTTGATTGAAGCGGCAAGGCACGTCAACCCTCGCTAAAAGGAGCGTGCCTTGCCGGCTGCTGAGACTACCCCTGCTCGCCCACTGCCGACGATCTGGGAGCTCCCGGATGATCTCTGGGAGGAGGTCGAGCCGATGCTCGACTGCTTCTATCCGCCGGCCCGGACCGGCCGTCCGAGGGCCGACCTGCGGCTCGTGCTCGATGGAATCATCCACCGCCTGCGCTCGGGTTGCCAGTGGCGTCGTCTGCCGGAACGGTTCGGGCGCCCGTCGACCGTTCACGGCTGGTTTCAACGGTTTGCCGCCGACGGGTTCCTGGAGGAAATCTGGGCGTATCTAGTCAGGGAGTGCGAGGAGCTCGGGGCCGTGCATTGGGAGTGGCAGGCCGCCGACGGGGTGATGGGCAAGTCACGGTTCGACGGCGCGAAGCGTGGCCCGAACCCCACTGATAGAGCGAAGATGGGTACCAAGAAGAGCGTCCTCGTCGACCAGGAAGGCGGGCCGCTCGCCGCCGTCATCGACGGCGCAAACACGCACGACACCAAGCTCTTAGCCGAGACGATAGACGCGGTCGTGATCCCGCGCCCTGACCCCGCGATGATCGTGCAGAACCTCTGCCTGGACAAGGGGTATGACAACCCAACCGGGCAGGCCGCGTGCGCCGCTGGCGGGTACGTGCCGCACATCCGCCGCATCGGCGAGGAGAAGAAGGACGGCTGGGGCAAGAAGACCCACCCCGCACGCCGATGGGTCGTCGAGCGCACGACCGCGTGGCTACAAAAGTGCCGCGCCCTGCTGATCCGCTACGACAAGAACCCCACCAACTATCTCGGGCTCATCCAACTCGCCAGCGGCCTGCTCTGGTACCGACGCCGCCACCGCCTACTCCACGCCTGAAGACTTCTCGGACAGTTTCTAAGAGGCGTCAGTCGCGAGGTGCTCTGGAGAGGAACAGCATGAGATCTCTCCAGTCATCCTGACGGGGACGGTCACTCATCGTGCGGGCGACGATCTCGATGATCGCGCCAAACTCGCCGTGGTTGACACCGACGATGATCGCGCAGCCCGCGTGTGTGCGCCCGGCCTCAGCCCAGCTACGCACGATCACAGGGAAATCGTGGACATCGAACGTGACCAGCACGCGTTCCTCTTTCCTTGCCAGCACCAACAGCTCTTCGTCAGGAGTGCCGTCCAACTTGCGCTCCTCGGCGACGGCACGGACGTCGTGACCTGCCTCACGGAGCGCCACGGCGACGCGTTGCGCCGATATGTGTGCGTCGAGGAGAAGCCTCACGAACTGTCTAGCGCTTGCTCAGACGGGAATTCGAAGCACTGCAATCGAGGGGTATTCCTCTTCCAGCTGCTCTATCGGTCGCTTGTTATCGGCGATTATGGCGTCGATCTCTTCGGGAAACATCTTGTAATAGTCCAGCGCAAGCTGGATCTGGCGCTCGTTGATGGACCAACCTTCGGTCATCTGCTCCACCGAGCCGACGTCCTTGTGGATATCGACGACCTGCCACACGTCGAGCCCCGTCCCCATCACCCATGCTCGCCTGTCCCAGTCCCTGCCCATGAACCCGATCCCCGGGAACAGGCGCATACGCAAAGCCTCGTCGGCCAACGCCTCCACGATCGCTCCCTTGCTGCGCCCGGTGCGCTTGGCCTCACGGTCGATCAGCGCCTCCATCCGCCTGGAGAGGCGCATGCTGAATGGTGCGGACTTGGTAGCCATCGGCCCATTGTATCACGAAAGTTACGACGTGCTAGGTGTAGTCTCAAGACCTCCCAACCACTCCAACCCGAGTCCAACCACCCCCAGCTGCCGGCAAGCTCACAAGCCGGTGTAAAACCATAAGCCAACATGGCGTAGCTTTAATCTCACTTACCTTTCTGGCTCTCCTATTCACCGCCACGCCCGCCCTCGCCGCGCGGGGTCACGTCCTCTGAAAATCTGGGTACGGGCGTGGCGTGGGGTCCTGCCAGGCGGGTGGCGAGGGCTACTTCCCGCAGGACGGGGGTTGTTTGGGGCTCGTGTCCTCCGGCGAATCCCCCGAAGAATCGGCCTTTCTCGACGCGAGCGAAAACGGGAACGACGTGTTCTTCCTGACCGCGTCAAAATTGTCAAAGCGCGACACCGACACGACGCTGGACGTGTACGACGCGCGGGTAGCCATGCTGTTCGGTGCCGGTATAGCCGTCGAACAGCTCGGGGGCAAGGTGGTGTATTGCGTAGGCGCCGATCGTGGTGGTGACGGCGTGTCGTGTGCGATCTGTCGAGGCGGGGGAGATCGCGCGGGGGATCTGCTCGATCATGTCGTGACGGTGCAGTCGGCGTAAAAGTTTTTCGGGCTTTGGCCCAGTGTTTGCGGGCCTTTAGGGACCATCGGGTTGCCCGTTCAACGGATTTCGTCCCAAGCGCGGCCTACCTTCTCCGGCCCGATGTTTCTTGACCGACTGGAGGATCACGATGTCTGCTTTGTCTGTCGCCGCCGGGCGCGATCGTGGCGTTGTGGCCCGCGAGGGCGCCGCGGTGGCCCGCAAGAGTGCCGCGGTGGCCCGCAAGAGTGCCGCGGTGGCCCCTGACGACGCCGCGGCGGCCCGCGAGCTTGCCCTGCACAGCGCGCTCGGACATCTCGAGCGGGAGTTTGGGAAGGGCACGCTGATGCGGATGGGCGACCCCGGCGCGCAGGTGCGTTGCGAAGCGATCCCAACGGGCGCGCTGTCGCTCGACTTGGCGCTCGGGATCGGTGGCGTGCCGCGGGGGAGGATCGTCGAGGTCTACGGCCCGGAGTCTTCGGGCAAGACGACGCTCGCCTACCACGTGCTCGCGCAGGCCCAGGCACTGGGGGGCGTGTGCGCGTTCATCGACGCCGAGCACGCGATGGACCCGCTGTACGCGCGGGAGATCGGCGTTGACATCGATGAGTTGCTCGTATCCCAGCCCGACTATGGCGAGCAGGCGCTGGAGATCGCGGACGTGCTCGTGCGCTCGGGCGCGGTCGATGTGGTCGCGATCGACTCGGTCGCGGCGCTGACGCCGCGCAGGGAGCTGGAAGGGCAGATGAGTGACACGACGGTCGGCGGCCAGGCGCGGATGATGTCGCTGGCGATGCGCAAGCTCGCGGGCGCGCTGAACCGCACGCAGACGCTGTGCCTCTTGACGAACCAGATCCGGGAAAAGGTCGGCGTGAGCTATGGCTCTGCGGAGACCCAGCCGGGCGGGCGCGCATTGAAGTTCTATGCCTCGCAGCGCCTCGATATTCGTCGTATTCAGACGTTGAGGGATGGCGACGGGGTGGCCGTTGGCAACCGGGTGCGGGTGAAGGTGGTGAAGAACAAGGTCGCGGCGCCGTTCCGCCAGGCCGAGTTCGAGATCGAATACGGCAAGGGCATCGCCACGGCGGGCTGCCTGCTGGACCTCGGCGTCCGCTACGGCATCATCGGCAAGTCCGGCGCGCACTACTCCCACGACGGTCAACGCCTCGGCCAGGGCCGCGAGCAGGCCGGAACGTTCCTGCGCGAGCACCCCGACCTCGCCGCGGAGATCGAACGGGCCGTCTACGCCGCGAGCGGGATCGCCGCCGCGCGGGGTGCGGAATCGGCCAGTCCCAGCGAGCTCGAAAGAGAGGCAGCGTGATGACCATGGACCTGCTGACAAATATCCAGCGCGAACTGGACGAGCGCCTGAGCGGCCTGCGCGGCGCCGTCGAGGAGCACGATCGACTCCAAGCCGAGCTCAACGCGCTCGACACGCCGGCCGGCGCCGCCCCAGAGGCGCTCGCGAATCCGGGGCCGGCAGCGCGTCCGGAGCCACGCGTCGAGCCGGCCGCCGACCCGGAGCCGCCAGAGGCACTGGACGCCGAGCCCGCGGCCCCGGATATCGCGGTCGAGCCGCCCACCACCGCTCCCGCGCCCGTGAAGCCGCAGGCCGTCCAGGAGCCGGCTGCCGTCCAGAAGCAGCAGGCAGTCCAGGAGCCGGCGGCCGTCCAGAAGCCGGCGGCGAACGTCGTGCGCCTCCCGGTCCGACCCGTGCTGCCGCGCGCCCGCATGGTCTCGCCGAAGATCGCCCGCCTGATGCGCGCGCCACGCCGCCCCGCCCTCGAACGCGCCGGCGTCGTGCGGGTGGGCGCCGGTACATCGCCGGCGGAGCCGTTCGAGCAGATCGACGCGGACGCGGAAGCTCGCGTATTTCATCCCAAGCGATGTCTAGCGTGCCATAGCGTTGAGCGTATGGCGAGGCGTGCCGGGCCGGTATCCTCGGTACGCCGGAGCCAGAAACTAGACTGTGTGGGTGCTGCCGCGGGGTAGGTGCCGATGAGGCTCGACGAGGTGATCGCCACCGGTGAGGGCGTGATTCAGGGCGCTTCGGGCGAGGTCGCGGGCGAGGCCATCGGGGCGGTCGAGATCACGGGTCTCGCCTACGACAGTCGCGCGGTCGCGCCGGGAAGTCTGTTCTTCTGCGTGAAAGGCTTTCAGAACGACGGTCACGACTACGCCGCGCAGGCGCTCGCGCGCGGGGCCGCGGCGCTCGTCGTCGAGCGCCCGCTCGGGCTCGGCGTGCCCGAAGTGCTGGTGGGATCCGCGCGCGCCGCGATGGGCACGGCGGCGGTCCGCTTCTACGGAGACCCGAGCGCCGAGCTGAGGGTCGTGGGCGTGACTGGGACGAACGGGAAGACGACGACCGCGTTCATCCTGCAGGCGCTGCTGGAGGCGGCCGATCCGGGCGCGAGCTGCGGCCTGCTGGGGACGGTCAAGTCGGTGATCGGCGGGGTGCAGCGGCCGGCCGGACGCACGACGCCCGAGGCGATCGACCTGCAGGCGGATTTCCGCGCGATGCTCGACTCAGGCGACGGGGCCTGCGCGATCGAGGTCTCCTCGCACGCGCTAGAGCTGGGCCGCGCCGACGCCGTCCACTTCGCCGCGGCGATCTTCACGAACCTCACGCAGGATCACCTCGATTTTCACGAGGACATGGAGGACTACTACCGGGCCAAGCGCCGGCTGTTCGAAGCCGATCCCGGCGTGAGCGGCGTGAGCGTCGTGAACGTCGGCGATCCTTACGGCCGGCGGCTGGCGGGGGAGATCGAGGGGGCGCTGGTCACGTTTGCGGTGGAGCCCGACGGCAGTGCGGGGGGTCGGGGCGGGGACGCGGACGGCGAGGCCAGGGATCGGGGTCGGCCTTCCGCCGATTACAGCGCGACGGACGTGCGCTGCGATTTTCAGGGATGCCGTTTCGCTTTACGTACGCCCGCGGGCACGCGCGAGGTCGCGTTGCCGATGCCGGGGCGCTTCAACGTCGCGAACGCGCTCGGCGCGCTCGCCGCGGCGCATGCGCTGGGGGGTGAGCTGGACGTGCTGGTGGGAGCGCTCGAGCGCGGCGTGCGCGTGCCGGGGCGCTTCGAGGCCGTCGACGAGGGACAGGACTTTGCGGTGCTGGTCGACTATGCCCATACGCCCGACTCGCTCGAGAACGTGCTCGGCGCCGCCCGCGAGCTCACGGGCGCAGGTGGCGCCCCCGGCGCGGGCGGGCGTGTCCCGGGCGAGCCCGGGGGCACGGGACGCGTGATCTGCGTGTTCGGCGCCGGCGGCGACCGCGACCGCGGCAAGCGCCCGCTGATGGGCGAGATCGCGGCGCGGCTCGCGGATGTCGCGATCGTCACCTCGGACAACCCACGCTCGGAGCGGCCGGAGGCGATCATCGCGGAGATCCTCGCGGGCGCCGAGGACGCACCCCAGCCGGAGGGCGCGAGTCCGATCTCCTCGATCTCCGAGCGGCGCGCGGCGATCTTCCGGGCGATCGCAAGCGCGACACCGGGCGACGTCGTGGTGATCGCCGGCAAGGGCCATGAGCAGGGCCAGGAATTCGCGGACGGGCGCAAGTTGCCGTTCGACGACGTGCAGGTCGCACGCGAGGCGCTGCGCGCACGGCTCCCGGGCGAGCCCTCCAGCCCCGGCGCGGGCGGGGAGGGTGGGAGTAGCGGGGACGCAGACGGCGCGGGTGCGAAGACGCCGGCGGGAGCGCAGACGCCAACGCGGGCGCAGACGCCGATGGGGGCGCGCAGATGAGGGAGTGGGACGCGGCACGCATCGCGCAGGCCGCCGGTGCGCGGCTGCTCGCAGAGCCCTCGCCGGCGCAGGGGGATGCGCAGGCTGGCTCCGCGCGCGGCGCCGGTCCGGCCCCCGGGCCGCGGGCGGCGAGCATCGATTCGCGCGCGGGCGTGCGCGGCGAGCTGTTCGTCGGTTTGCGAGGAGAGCACCACGACGGTGGCGCTTACGCGGCCCAGGCGTTGGAGTCGGGCGCATGGGGCGTGCTGGTCGCAGAGGAGCACGCCGCGGGGGCGCTGGCAAGGACCCTGACGGGGCCGGGCGGCGCGGTGCTCGTACACAGCGACCCGCTGAAGGGGCTGCAGGCGCTCGCCAACGCCTGGCGGCGCGAGCTCGGCGCACGCGGCGCGAAGGTCGTCGCGATCACCGGCTCGACGGGGAAGACCTCGACGAAGGACATCCTCGCGGCCATGCTGAGCGCCCAGCGAAGGACCGCGGCGAGCGCCGAGAACCTGAACACCGAGATCGGCCTGCCGCTGTCGCTGCTGAGCGCGCCGCCCGACACCGAGATGCTGGTGCTGGAGATGGCGATGCGCGGGCCGGGGCAGATCGCGGAATTGACGGAGATCGCCGAGCCCGACGTCGGCGTGATCGTGAACGTCGGCCCCGTGCACCTGGAGCTGCTGGGATCGATCGAGGCGATCGCGGCCGCGAAGGCCGAGCTGATTGCGGGAATCGCGCGCGGCGCGACGGTCGTGCTGCCCGCCGGCGAGCCCCTGCTACAGCAGCACCTGCGCGCGGACGTGCGCACGCTCATGTTTGGCGCGGGCGGGGATGTCGCCTTGGAGGAACCCGGACGATCTGGGGAGGTGGAGCCCGGCGAGGTCGCGCATGGGGAGCGGGGGCACGGGGGGTCCATGTCCGGAGAGGTCGTGATTCGTCACGGGGGGGAGCGGATGACGCTGCGCCCGTCGTTCGGGCAGCGCCACAACCTCGCCAACCTGCTTGCCGCCGTCGCCGCCGCGCGCGCGCTTGGGATCACCCCCGAGGGCAATCTCGAGGTGCGGTTCTCGGCGCTGCGCGGCGAGCGGATCGCGCTGCCTAGGAGGATCACATTGATCAACGACTGCTACAACGCCAACCCGATGTCGATGCGCGCCGCGATCGAGGACTTGACGGAGACCGCCGAAGGGCCCATGGCGGGACACGCCCCGGCGCGCCGCCTGGCGGTGCTCGGCGACATGCTCGAGCTCGGCGCCGAGAGAGGGCCGGCGCTGCACCGCGAGGTCGGCGCGAGCGCGAGCGCGCGCGGCGTCAACGTGCTCGTGACGGTCGGCCCGCAGGCAGCCGCGATGACGGAGGAGTTCGCCGGCGAGGCGCACGCGGTGCCCGACGCGCAGGCGGCCGGCGAACTGCTGCAAGGATTGCTGCGCGAGGGCGATACGGTGCTCGTGAAGGGCTCGCGCGGCGTGGGTCTGGAGCGCGTGGCGCAGATCCTGCAGGGCGGTGGCACGGCGCCCGCCACCAGCGGGGCGGGTCGGGGATTGGGATTGGGATCGGGTTTGGGCTTCGTGCGCGCGGGCGCGAAAACGGGCGCGAAAAATGAGCCGCGCGACTCTCCTGACATGGCGCGGAGGCGCTGAATGGGAAGGATCCTGATCGGGGGGACGGCGGCGCTGCTGATCTGCATCTTTCTCAGCCCGAAGTTCATCGAGTTCTTGAGAAAGCGCGAGTTCGGCCAGCAGATCCGCGAGGACGGCCCGCAAGGCCATCAGATCAAGGCCGGCACGCCGACGATGGGCGGCGTCTTGATCTTCCTCTCGGTCGCGGTGCCTTTCTTGATCTTGAGCGACTACGAATGGCGCTCGATCGGCATCTTCGCGGTCGCGATCGCGTGCGCGCTGCTGGGCTTCGCCGACGACTACACGAAGCTCGTCAGGCGCCGTTCGCTCGGGTTGCGCGCGCGGACGAAGCTTGCGGTGACGATCGCGATCTCGATCGGCCTGTGGTATGTCGCCGAACAGGAGGCGCACCTCGCGCCGACGCTGAGGCTGCGATTCGTCGACTACCAGATCGACCTCGGGATCTTCTATCCGGTGCTGATCTACTTCGTCGTCGCGGGCACGACCAGCGCGGTGAACCTGACCGACGGGCTCGACGGCCTGGCCGCAGGCTGCGCGGCGATCGTGCTGCTCGCGTATATCGGGATCACGTTCATCACCGGCGCGGACCTCGACATGGCGATGCTCGCGGGCTGCCTGGTGGGGGCGTGCATCGGCTTTCTGTGGTTCAACGCGTTCCCGGCGACGATCTTCATGGGCGACACCGGCTCGCTCGGGCTGGGTGGCGCGATCGCGGGCCTGGCGGTGATGACGAAGACCGAGGTGCTGCTGATATTGCTCGGCGGGATCTTCGTGATCGAGGCGCTGTCGGTCGTGATCCAGGTGATCTCGTTCCAGACGATGCGCAAACGCGTGTTCCTGATGGCCCCGATCCACCACCACTTCGAGCTGAAGGCATGGTCGGAGACGAAGATCATCCTGCGCTTCTGGATCGTCGCCTCGATCTGCTGTGCGATCGCGTTCACGATCTACAGGCAGAGCAGGGGCGGGTGAAGCCGCGGCCGGGGCTCCCTGAAGGTCCCTGGCTCGTCGTCGGGCTGGCGCGCTCGGGGGTGGCGGCGACGCTGGCCCTGCGGGGCCTAGGGGAGCAGGTGATCGGGCTGGACTCGGGAACGCCTGAGGGGCTGGAGGCGCTCACGCAGGCGGGCGTGGAGCTGCACCTGGGTGTGGACGGGGTGGCGCTGCTGGAGAGAGCGAGGGCGGTCGTGAAGAGCCCCGGCGTGCCGGCGCAGGCGCCGGTGATCGCCGCCGCGCGTACAGGCGGGCTGCCGGTGCTGGGCGAGCTAGAGCTCGGCTGGCGGCTGGTAAGCAACGAGTTCGTGGCGGTGACGGGCACGAACGGGAAGACGACGACGGTCGAGCTGATCGGGCATATACACCGCGAGGCGGGCCTGCCGGTCGCGGTCGCGGGAAATGTCGGCGCCGCGGTCAGCGGGCTTGCGTCCGGCGGCCCGGCCGGAGGAGTGGACGCGCGCGCGACGATCGTCTGCGAGGTCTCGTCGTTCCAGCTCGAGGACACGCTGGAGCTCGCGCCGGAGGCGGCGGTGCTGCTGAACATCACCCCCGATCACCTCGACAGGCACGGCACGCTGGAGGCCTATCGCGATGCGAAGTTGAAGATCTTCGCGCGCCAGGGCAACGACGATGTCGCGGTCGCGCCACTCGGGTTCGGCGCCGGCCTCGG
Organism: uncultured Solirubrobacterales bacterium; assembly: GCA_963774785.1. GTDB lineage: Bacteria > Actinomycetota > Thermoleophilia > Solirubrobacterales > Solirubrobacteraceae > Palsa-744. Next base: position 1,594,884 of record CAVZGH010000001.1, read on the forward strand.
CGTCGAGGACCTCGGCGGCTGTGCCAGGCGCGTGTGCTTCGGAGAGGGGGCTGGGGCCGCGCTGTCGCTGAGCGCCGGCGAGCTGTGGTGGCAGGAGCGCGCGCTGCTGGGAGTCGATGAGATCCGCCTGCCGGGGCGCCACAACGTGCAGAACGCGATGGCGGCCGCGGCCGTCTGTCTCGCGCGGGGGATCGACATCGATGCCGTGCGCGCGGGGCTGCGCGGATTCGCCGGTGTGAAGCACCGCCTGGAGGAGGTCGCGGTGAGGAGCGGCGTGAGCTGGGTGAACGACTCGAAGGCAACGAACGTCGCGAGCACGCTAGTCGCGCTCGACGCGTACGCCCCCGGAACGATCCACCTGATCCTCGGCGGTCAGGGCAAGGGCCAGAACTTCGCAGCGCTGCGCGGGCCGGTCGGAGTGCGCTGCAAGGCGGTGTACCTGATCGGGGAGGACGCGCCCCTGATCGCCGCGGCCCTGGATGGCAAAGATACGGTGTCGATCGGGGCGTCGCCGCACGGCTCAGCCTCACCGGGCGGGTCAGTGCCGCCGGGCCGTTCGGCGCCGCCAGGCGAGCCGTCGCCGGTGCACGAATGTGGAAACCTGGAGCGTGCAGTCGCCGCCGCGCGCGCGGCGGCGCGGCCGGGCGATGTCGTGCTGCTCTCGCCGGCCTGTGCGAGCTTCGACCAGTTCCCCGACTACGAAGCGCGCGGGGAGCGCTTTCGGGAGCTCGCGGGAGGGTAGGCACGGCCGCTCCGGCAAGGTCATCCGGGAGTGGTCTCCACGGGCGGTGAGCGCCTGGGCAAAGTCCGTTGGGGCTCAGAGAAGGCTTCGCGGGGGAGACGTCGAAGAGGGCTGGGATGGCCTCAGCCGCACAGCGCGTATCCCTGCTGGGGAGGAGATATAGGGAAGGCAAACGGGCCGCGCGCGCCGGCGAGCAGGGCAGATCCGCGCAGGCGAGCCAGCCGCTCGAGCAGCGGATCCTGTTGACCGCGACAATGTGCCTGCTGGCGTTCGGCGCGGTGATGGTCTACAGCGCGACCTCGGCGACGAGCCTCTTGCAGGGCGAAGGCGACGGCGCCGGGTACCTGATCAAGTACGTGCTGTACGGGGCGGTCGGGCTCGTGCTGATGCGCGTGCTGGCGCGCGACGGCGTGAAGAAAGTCCAGGCGATCACCGGCCCCCTGCTGGCGGTCTCGTTCGTGCTCGTGCTCGCCACGCACGTGCCCCATCTTGGCGTGAGCGTGAACGGCGCGCGGCGCTGGATCGGGCCCAGCCGGCTGCAATTCCAGCCCTCAGAGCTGATGAAGCTCGCGCTCGTGCTGTACGCGGCGACGCTGCTCGCAAAGCGCCCGGGGCGCGTGAACGACCTGCGAGACTTGATGAAACCGCTGCTGTTCGTCGTCGGTGGCGCCTGCCTGCTGGTCGTCACGCAACCCGACCTCGGCACGGCGATGGTGATCGCGTTCACGACCTGCGCGCTGTTGATCGCGGCGGGAATCCCGACGCGCAACCTTGCGATCATCGCCGGCGTGACGCTCGGGCTGGTGTTCCTGTACGCGCTCGCGCGCCCGTACGAGCGCGCGCGGCTGACCTCGTTCATCGATCCCTGGGCGCACGCCTCGGGCAGCGGCTTCCAGGCGGTGCAGGGCCAGATCGCGATCGGCTCGGGCGGGCTGTTCGGGGCCGGGCCGGGGCAGTCGGTGCAGAAGATCTTCTACCTGCCCGAGGCGCCGACCGACTTCATCCTCGCGGTGATCGGCGAGGAGCTGGGCGTCGTCGGCGTCTGCGGACTGCTGTTTCTGTACGGGCTGATCGCCTACGCGGGCCTGCGCGCGGCGAAGGGCGCGCGCAGCCTCTACAGCGCGCTGATCGCGGTCGGCGTGACCGCGCTGATCGTCTCGCAGGCGCTTCTGAACGTGTTCGCGGTGCTCGGCCTCGCGCCGCTGACGGGGGTGCCGCTGCCGTTCGTCTCCTACGGGTCGAGCAGCCTGATCGTGATGCTCGCCTCGATGGGCCTGCTGATGAACGTCGCCTCCGGCGGCAGCGCCCACGTGCGGGCGGTAGCTCCGGCGCGCGGGCGAGGCGCAACCCAGGCCGGTCCATCGCGGAGGGCATCGGCTCGAACGGCCTCCTCGGGAATGGCCCCCGCCGGGATTGCAGGGAGCGGTGTGCGCGCGGAACGCGGGGGCTCAGCCGACGCGAGGGGTCGCGAACCGGCACGATGGGACCGTGACCGTGACCAGCAGCAGCAACAACAGCAACAGAGCGCCGAAGATCGTGATCGCCGCGGGCGGGACCGCCGGGCACGTGGTGCCGGCGCTCGCGGTGGCCGGCGCGCTGCGGGCTGAGGGCGCGCGGGTCGAGTTCATCGGTGGCGACCGCGCCGAGGCCGAGCTCGTGCCGGCGGCCGGCTTCGAGCTGAGGCGGATCGCGGTCGAAGGCATGAGCAGGACCAACCCGCTGCGCGCCGCGCGCGCGCTGTGGCGAGCCGCGCGCGCGTACGAGCGCGCGCGCTCTCTGTTGCGGGAGCTCGAGCCGGACGCGGTGATGGGCGGGGGCGGCTACGTCGCCGGGCCGGTCGGCCTGGCCGCGGTGAGGCTGCGGATCCCACTCGTGCTCACCGAGGCCGACAGCCACCTGGGCATCACCAACCGCGTGCTCGCGCGGGGAGCGCGGCGCGTGTGCCTGGCGTTCCCGCTCACAGGGCGCGACGGCGCGCGCTATCGCGTGACGGGACGCCCGGCGCCGCCGGCGCAGACCGATCGGGCGCGCGCGCGGGAGCGCCTCGGCCTGGACGCGCAGCGGGACTGCGTGCTCGTGTTCGGTGGGTCGCTGGGTGCGCGGTCGCTCAACATGGCCGCGGTCGAGGCGTTCGCGGGCGCGTCCGGCGTGGCCACGACCGCCACCTCCACATCGGCGAGGTCATCGGGCGGATCGCCGACCCCGGTCGCTGCGGCGCACGGCGCGGCCGCCGGCGCACCCGCGATCGGCGTGCCGGCCAGGGGCCTGCCCACGACGAGCCAGGCGTTCGACGTGCTGCACGTCGCCGGCCGCCGCGACTACCCCGAGCTGTCGGCGCGAGATCTGCCGGAGGGGTACGACCTGCGCGAGTATCTCGATCTCGAGGCATTTGGCGACGCCCTGGCGGCGGCCGACCTGGTCGTCGCGCGCGCGGGGGGCTCGGTGTTCGAGATCGCCGCGAGCGGCACGCCCGCGATCCTCGTGCCCTACCCGCACGCCGCGGCCGACCACCAGACCGAGAACGCGCGCTGGATGGAGCGCGCGGGCGCCGCGGTGACGATCCCCGACGGAGCGCTCGACGCGACGCGGCTGTCGGCGGCCGTGGCGGAGCTGCTCGGCGATCGCGATCGTCTCGCGCGGATGGCGCACGCCTCGCTCGGGCTGGCGCGACCGGACGCCGCGAGGGACATCGCGGAGGAGCTGCTGAAGGCGGCCGCGAGGTGAGCGTCGTGGGCGAGCAGCGCGGCCGCAGGAACCATCGCGCGATGGTAAAGAGCGCGAACCGGACCCGGACGAGGGTGTCCGCGTGCGGGGTGTGCGCCCGCGTGGGTGTCGCGAGGTGGTGCACGTGAGCGCGGCAGGCGGTCCGTGGGAAGGCCGGCGGTTGCACTTCGTCGGCGTCGGCGGCGCTGGGATGAGCGGCTACGCGCGCGCCGCGCACGCGCTCGGCGCGCGGGTGACGGGCTCCGACGGCGCGCGCTCGCCGTACGCGGAGCGCCTGCAGGCGGACGGCGTGCTGGAGGCGAGGATCGGCCACGACGCCGCGAACGTGCCCGGGGGAGAGGACGTGGAGCTGATCTATTCGAGCGCGGTGCCGGCCGATAACCCCGAGCGACGGGCCGCGCGCGAACGCGGCCTGGCCGAGCGCCCGCGCGCCGAGCTGCTCGGCGAGCTGACCGCGCTGAGGCGCACGATCGCGGTGGCCGGTACGCACGGCAAGACGACGACCGCGTCGATGATCGTGCACGCGCTGCGCGCCGCCGGCCTGCAGCCTGGCTGGCTGGTCGGTGCGCCGGTGGGCGGCGGGCTGGCGAACGCGGAGTGGGGGAAGGGCGAGTGGCTGGTGGTCGAGGCCGACGAGTCCGACCGCTCGATGCTGAGCCTGAGCGTGGAGATCGCCGTGCTGACGAACGTCGAGCTTGACCACCACGCGAGCTTCGGCACGCTGGCCGAGCTCGAGCGGGCGTTCCGCGAGTTTCTCGCCCGCGCGGCGAAGGCGATCGTCGTGTGGGACCGTCCCGAGCTCGCCGCGCTGGTGCCGTCCGTGCCCGACGGTCGCGATCGTGAAGATCCCGCGGTCGAGGATCGAGGAGACGTCGTTCGCTCGCCGGCGCAGGAAGGCCGGGCAGGCGCAGATGCGGGGGTGGAGCTGATCTCCTACGACGTCTCCGACGCGACGCTCGCCGCCGGGGGTTCTCGTTTCCAGTGGTGCGGACACGAGGTGAGGCTGGGCGTGCCGGGTATGCACAACGCGCTGAACGCGACCGCCGCGCTGGAGGCCGCGCGGCTCGCCGGCGCCGACGCGCAGAGCGCGATCGCGGGCCTCGCCGCCTTCGCGGGCGCCGGCCGGCGCTTTCAGTTGGTCGGCGAGACGGCGAGCGGCGCGAGCGTGTACGACGACTACGCCCACCACCCGACCGAGGTCGCGGCGACGCTGCGGGCGGCACGCACGCTCGACGCGCGCGGACGGCTGGTGGCCGTGTTCCAGCCACACCTGTTCTCGCGCACGGCGCTGCTCGCCCGCGAGTTCGGCGCGGCGCTCGCGCTCGCGGACGTGGTCGCGGTGCTCGACGTCTACCCCGCGCGCGAGCGCGCGGAGGATCATCCGGGGGTGAGCGGGCTGCTGATCGCCGAGGCGGTGGCCGACGCCGCCGCGGGGAAGCCGGTGTACTGGCTGCCGGGCTTCGCGGAGGCCGAGTCGATTCTGCCGGGAGCTCTCGGGGACGGCGATATATGTCTGCTGATGGGCGCCGGCGACATCGACGAGCTCGGACGCAGGCTCGTGCGATGACCAGGTCTCGCCGTTGGCGCGAACCATGCCGGCCGCCGCTCCCGATTGCGTATCACCATAGTGTCACGCAGTCTGCAAAGTACAACAACCTCCCCGCGACCTTTATCTTCCAGCCAATACCATAGTGTATCCCTCCAGAAATTCACCGGCGACGACCCCGTCGATCGTGCAGCGTGACCACCCGCTCGACCGGATGGCGACGGTCAGGACCGGCGGCGCGGCCGAGTACTTCGCCCGCGCCGGCTCGATCGCGCAGCTGAGGGAGCTGCTCGCGTGGGCCGCGCGGATCGACGTGCCCGTGCACGTCGTCGGCTCCGGCTCGAACCTGCTGATCGCCGACGAGGGCGTGCGCGGCCTGGTCGTGAAGCTCGACCGCAAGCTCGCGCTGATCAAGCACGAGGGCGAGCGGATCCTCTGCGGCGCCGGCGCGCGGCTGCCGTCCGTCGCCGCGCGCGCGGCGCAGGCGGGGCTGTCAGGGATCGAGTTCGGCGTGAACATCCCCGGCACCGTCGGCGGCGCGGTGCGGATGAACGCAAACGCCTACGGAGGCGAGCTCGCGCGGGCGCTCGAGTGGGTCGAGCTCGTGACCGCCACCGGAAGCCAGCGCCGCGCGCCCGCGGAGCTGGGCTTCGGCTACCGCCGCTCGGGCCTGCGCGCCGGGGAGATCGTCGCGCGCGCCTCGTTCCTGCTCACGCCGGCGCGGACGGCGACCGTCAAGGCCACGCTCGCCGAGATGCGCGAGCGCCGCCACGCCGCCCAGCCGCAGGGGATCAAGACGTTCGGCTCGACCTTCAAGAATCCCGACTCCGACGATGCGCGCGCCGCGGGCGGCGCCGGAGGCCGCGCCGGGGGTGGCGCCGGGGGTGCAGGGGGCGGCGCCGGGGGCGCCGCCGCGGGCCGCTCCGCGGGCCTGCTGCTGTCCGAGGCCGGCTGCAACGGCCTCGCGATCGGCGGCGCGCGCTTCGCCGAGAAGCACGCGAACTTCATCGAGAACACCGGCTCCGCGACGACCGCTGACGTGATCGCGGTGATGGCCGAGGGCCGGCGCCGCGTCAAGGAGCGCTTCGGCATAGAGCTCGAGCCCGAGGTGCAGACGCTCGGCGACGTGCGCTTTCCCTGGGCTGATCGAGCCCCGTCGGCGCCGGGCATCCGTAGCGCTGAGTAGCCTCGTTTAGGAGGTCACTCCGGGCACTATATAGAAGGGCCCGAGCGAGCTCGAGGCCCCTCCATAAGACAGCAATATCAATCGCTGTACTAGCGTCTGGCATCGCAGCGCTGTCCATACCCGGAAACAAGACTTCCTTGCGCAGTAGGGGTTTGCCCACCGGGGTCGAAGACCGATCGAATGGAACGCTCCGTCGCCGCGCGCTTTCCCTCCTCGGCTGGGTCACTCGACATCCTGTGGCGCCCGTTCGAAGCGGCGGCCGGTTTCGCGCGGGGCTCTCTCCGGGCGATCGCGCGTCATCGCCGCCTGCGGATCGCGCTGCTCGCGGCGCTCGTGACGATCCCACTGCTCGCCGGCGGTTGGCTGCTGGCGCGGAAGTCCTCGTTCACCGCGGTCGAGCACGTGAAGGTGAGCGGTGTGCACGGCCCCCAGGCGCGCGCGATCGAGGCGGCGCTCGACGAAGCCGCAAGCCACATGAGCACGCTCGACGTGAACACGGCCGCGCTACGGGCCGCCGTCGCGGCATACCCCGTCGTGCGTGCGATCCACGCGGTCCCTGGCTTTCCCCATGGCCTGCGGATCGAGGTCACCGAGCAGCCGCCGGTCGCGGCGCTGACGATCGGCGGCCAGCGCACCGCGGTCGCCGCCGATGGCGTCGTGCTCGGGCCCGGCCTGATCGCGGGCTCGCTGCCCGCGCTCAGCGACCCGCAGGGACTGGCGCCGGCGGTGGGCGGACACGTCCAGGGCCAGACACTGCTCGCCGAGCTGACGATCCTCGGCGCCGAGCCCGCGCCACTGATGCGCTTCGACGCGCGCGTCTTCACCGGGTCCACGGGCGAGGGCCTGACGGTGGCGATGCGCGACGGCCTGCTCGTCTACTTCGGCGACGCGACGCGGCCGCACGCGAAGTGGCTGTCGCTCGCGCGCGTGCTCGCCGAGGGGAGCTCGGCGGGCGCAACCTACATCGATGTGCGCGTGCCCGAACGCCCGGCCGCGGGCTTCGCCTCCGCGAGCGCGCTCGAAGCCGCGGGCTCGGCCAGTGCGGCCGGCTCGGTTGGTGCGAGCGGCGCGGGTGGATCGACGGGACCGACCGGCGCGAGCGGATCGACCGGCGCGGCTGCGAGCACGCCGGAATCGACCGTCGCGGCGCTCGCCGCGAAATTGACCGAAGGCACGAGCGGCGGATCGGCCGCCGCGGCTACGGCGCCGGCCGGGGCGGCGCCGGCCGGGGCGGGGGCGGCGACCTCAACCACCGCGCCCGCCGCGGGCTCCTCCGAACCGGGCTCCTCCGAACCTGGCTCCTCCGAACCGGGCGCGGCCTCCTCGTCCTCCTCCGAAACGGCAACCACGTCCGCCGGTGCGTCCACCGGCGCTGGCGCCGGCGCCGCCACGGGCGAAGCGGAATCGAGCGCTGGAAGCGAAGAATCGGGGTGAGCGGGCGAATCGGAATCCGTCGCCGCGAGGCGCCGGCCGTCCGGGGAGGACTTCCTTGACGCGCTTGCACAACCGCGAAAGTGAAGATTAACGCGCGTGCACAAAGGCGAAAGTGAAGGCTAAGGCTCAACTTGAGACTGATAGCAACGGAAGAGCAATTCTCGGGTACAAGTAGAGAGTTCGGCGATCTGCAACGAAACTTGCGAGATTGGCGGGTGGCGTTGACAGGGCGAAGATCCCTGCATAACGTGCTGATCCTGGCGGTTCGGATGAGGTAGGCTGCCGAACCCTTAACAACTACTGAAGGCTTCGGATAGAACTCATGGAGAGCGGCGGCGGTAGCTACTTGGCGGTGATCAAGGTCGTGGGCGTCGGCGGTGGCGGCACGAACGCGGTCAGCCGGATGGTGGACGCGGGGCTGCGCGGCGTGGAGTTCATCGCCGCCAACACCGATGCGCAGGCGCTGGCGATGTGCGATGCCGACGTGAAGCTGAACGTCGGCCACACCTCGACGAAGGGCCTCGGCGCGGGCGCCAACCCCGACGTCGGGCTGGCGGCGGCGTCGGAGTCGCGCGACGACATCAAGGAGGCGCTGAAGGGCGCTGACATGGTGTTCGTGACCGCGGGCGAGGGCGGTGGCACGGGGACCGGCGCGGCGCCGGTGATCGCGGAGATCGCGAAGAACGAGATCGGCGCGCTGACGGTCGGCGTCGTCACGCGCCCGTTCGACTTCGAGGGCTCCCAGCGCTCGCGGCAGGCGAGCGAGGGGATCGAGCGCCTGCGCGAGGTCGTCAACACGCTGATCGTGATCCCGAACGAGAAGCTCCTGGCGGTCGTCGAGCGGCGCACGTCGATGCTCGACGCGTTCAAAGAGGCCGACGACGTCCTGCGCCAGGGCATCCAGGGGATCACCGACCTGATCACGATCCCGGGCTTGATCAACCTCGATTTCGCAGACGTGCGCACGATCATGCACGATGCCGGCTCGGCGCTGATGGGGATCGGCACCGCGGGCGGCGAGAACCGCGCGGCCGAGGCCGCAAAGGTCGCGATCTCCTCACCACTGCTCGAAGAGTCCGTCAACGGCGCCACGGGGATCCTGCTGAACATCACCGGCGGCAAGGATCTCGGTTTGTTCGAGGTCAACGACGCCGCCGAGATCATCCAGAACGCCGCCGACGCGAACGCGAACATCATCTTCGGCGCGGTGATCGACGAGGCGATGGGCGACGAGGTCCGCGTGACCGTGATCGGCACGGGCTTCGACCATCGCGTCGGCGGCCTGCGCACGAGCGCCCGCCGCGAGGGACGCGCGGGCCGCCCGGACCGCAACCCGCGGATCGACGATCGCCAGCGCTCGTCGCTGGAGATCTCCGACGACGACATCGACGTTCCGCCGTTCCTGCGCTAGAGAGCTCGTCCCGCCTTCGATAGCCTGCGGGCGGTGCCACCGGCCCCGCGACGCACCGCCCTGTTCGACCGCCACGTCGGTTTGGGCGCGAAGATCGTCCAGTTCGCCGGCTGGGAGATGCCGATCCAATATGACGGCGTTCGCCAGGAGCACATGGCGGTGCGCGAGAACGTCGGCGTATTCGACGTGTCGCACATGGGCGAGATCGAAACCGCCGGACCCGGGGCGGAGGCGCTGTTGCAGAGGCTGCTCTCGAACGACGTCTCGAAGATCCCTGTCGGGGGGGCGCAATATTCCGTGTTGTGCCGCGAGGACGGGGGCGTGCTCGACGATCTCTTCACCTACCGACTTGAGACGAACCGGTACCTGACGGTCACGAACGCCGCCAACCACGAGCGCGACCTCGCCTGGTTTCGGCGGCACGCGGAGGACTTCGGCGGTGGCGTGGGGGAGTCCGCGAGCGCGGGGGAGTCCGTGGGCGACGGCGGCGGGGAGGTTGCAGGCGACAGCGTGGGGGGGTCCGCGGGCACGGGCGAGGTCGAGGTGACCGACCGGATCGACGACTACGCGATGCTGGCCGTCCAGGGCCCGCGCGCACGCGAGCTCGTGCAGGCGATCTCCGATGCCCCACTGCCCGCGCGGATGACGACGGCGACGCGGCAGTTGGCCGGGGCGCGGGTCTTGGTATGTGGAACTGGTTACACTGGTGAGGACGGCGTCGAGCTGCTCGCCTCGCCCCGCGAGGCCCCCAACTTGTGGGACGAGCTTCTGCGGCGCGGCGCCGTCCCGACCGGGCTGGGCGCGCGCGACACGCTGCGCCTGGAGGCCTGTTACCACCTCTACGGCAACGACCTGACGATCGCGCGCGGCCCGATCGAAGCGGGGCTCGGCTGGGCCTGCAAGGAGGACACCGGCTTCGTCGGCGCGGAGGCCGTGCGCGCCGCGCGCGCGGCCGCGTCGGGCGTGAAGGGCGAGCTGGGCGCGACGAGCGCGACGGGCGCGACGGGCGGCTCCTCGGGTGTGGACGGGCCGGGGGACGGGGCCGGCGAGCCGGATAGGCGTCCCGAAAAGCTGATCGCGTTCATGATCGAGGGCCCCGGGATCGCGCGCCATGGCAACGCGATCGTGGGCGGCGGCGAGGTGACCAGTGGCACGCTCTCGCCGAGCCTCGGCGTCGGCATCGGGATGGCGTATGTCCCCGCCGCGCGCGCCGCCGTCGGGACACGCCTGGAAATCGACGTTCGTGGCAAGATCCGCCCGGCTGTCGTGAAGGAGAAGCCGCTCTACCGAAAGGGCACGTAATGGCCGAGGCGAACTACCCGCAGGACCTGCTCTACCACCCCGAACACGACTGGGCGCGAATCGACGGCGAGACGGCGACGCTCGGCATCACCTGGTACGCGCAGGACGCGCTCGGCGAGGTCGTCTTCTTCGAGGCGCCCGCCGTCGGGACGACGCTCGCAAAGGACGAGCCCTACGCGGAGGTCGAGTCGGTGAAGGCCGTCTCCGACGTGCTCGCGCCGCTCTCGGGGGAGATCGTCGAGGTCAACGAGGAGCTCGCGAGCGATCCGGGCCCGATCAACGAGGATCCCTACGGCGAGGGCTGGCTCGTGAAGATTCGGATCGCCGACCCGGCCGAGCGCGAGGCGCTGCTGGATGCCGATGCCTACTCGGCCACCTTGGGTGGCTAGTCTCTCGGAGTGACCTACAGGAGCTCATCTTTGCCACGAGGGCCGCCTCTGCCGGCCCGACGCCGATCGACGATCGGGTGCCCACCCGCCCCGTCAGCCGGGGACCTGACCCTCTCGTTTGGCTGTGAGCCGCTACACCTCCATCACACCCGCAGACCTCGACGCGATGCTCGAGGCGATCGGCGTGCCCTCGGTAGAGGCGCTGTTCGAGCGCCAGATCCCCGAGGGCGTGCGCCTGCGCCGGCCGCTCGAGCTCCCCGACGGCAGGCCCGAGCAGGACGTCTACGCGCACCTGCGCGAGCTCGCGCACAGGAACGTCTCCGCCGAAGACGAGCTGAGCTTCCTCGGCGCCGGGATGTACGACCACTACGTGCCGGCGCTGATCGACATGCTGATGGAGCGCTCGGAGTTCCTCACCCCCTACACCCCCTACCAGCCGGAGATCTCCCAGGGGGGGCTGCAGGTGATGTTCGAGTACCAGACCGCGATCTCCGAGCTGACCGCGCTGCCGGTCGCGAACGCCTCCGTCTACGAGGGTCCCTCCGCGGTCGCCGCGGCGGGCTACCTGGCGAAGCTCCACAACGGCGGCAAGCGCTACGTCATCAGCGCCGGGCTGCACCCGCACTCGATCGAAACGCTGCGCACGCACGCGCACGGCTACGGGATGGAGGTCGTCGAGGTCCCGCTTCGCGGCGGCGTAACCGACCCCGATGCATGGGCGGCGGCGATCCACGGCGGCGGCGACGTTGCCGGCGACGGGCAGTGCAGCGCGGCGATCTTCGCCCAGCCGAACTTCTACGGGGCCGTCGAGGACGCGGCCGCGCTGAGCGCCGCGGCGAAGTCCTCCTCGCCCTCGCGCGCGGGCGCGGACGTAGGCGACGCGGACGTAGGCGAGGCGAACATAGGCGACGCGAACGCGAACAGTGCGAACAACGATGCGACGCCTGCGGGCATCGCCGCTCCCGGCGGCGAGACGGGCACGGGTCGCAGGCGCGCGGCCAAGCCGCCGGTCGTGATCGCGCAGGTCGATCCGATCACGCTCGGGATCCTCGCGCCGCCGGGCGAGTGCGGCGTCGACGTGGCCGTCGGCGAGGGCCAGCCGCTCGGCAATCGCCTGGACTTCGGCGGGCCCTCATTCGGGTTCTTCGCCGCCCGCGAGGAGTACCTGCGCAGGATGCCCGGGCGGATCGCGGGGGAAACCACCGACGTGGATGGCCGCCGCGGGTTCGTGCTGACGTTGCAGACCCGCGAGCAGCACATCCGCCGCGAGAAGGCGACCTCGAACATCTGCACCGCGCAGGCGCTGAACGCGCTCGGCGGCGTCGTCTACCTGGCGTGGCTAGGCCGCCGCGGGATCGTCGAGCTCGGCGAGCTATTGCTGGCGCGCACGCACTACGCGCGCGAGACGCTCGGCGCGCTCGACGGCGTGGAACCACTGCACACCCAGCCCGTGATCCGCGAGCTCGCGCTGCGACTCGACGCCGACGTTGCCGAGGTCAGGCGCCGCTGCGCCGCGCGGGGCGTCAACCCCGGCGTCGACCTCGAGAAGATCACGGGCCGCGAGGAGGATCGTGGCGGATTGCTCGTGGCGATCACCGAGCAGCGCTCGCGCGGGGACATCGACCGTCTCGCGGAGGTGCTGGGAGCGGCGGTGGCGGCTGAGTCGGGCGGTGGCGGCGAAAACGACGTCGATTCGCGCGATGGCGCTGCGAGCGGCGTGGCGAATGGCGCCGGCACGGGCACCGGACAGGCGGCGATCGCGTGAGCGGGATCGACGAGAACCATCTGCATGCCGATCCGAGCATCGACGGGCATCCTCTCCGCCACGGCATTCCGAACTCCGCCGCCGGCGCGACACCACAGCAGCGCGAACGCGCGCGAACGATCTTCGAGAAGGGCGCGCCGGGCCGGCGCGCGTTCGTGTGCCCGGAGCGCGAGGTGCCCCAAGTCGGCGTCGAGGCGCTACCCGAGCGCTTCCGCCGCAAACAGCCCCCGCGCCTGCCGGAGGTCTCAGAGCCTGAGATCGTGCGCCACTACGTAGGGCTGTCGAAGCGCAACTTCGACCTCGACTCGGGCTTCTATCCGCTCGGCTCGTGCACGATGAAGCACAACCCGCGCCTGCACGAGCGCGTCGCCGCGCTGCCGGGGCACGCGCGGCTGCACCCGCTGCAGGATCCGGAGCGCGCGCAGGGCGCGCTCGAGCTGATGTGGAACCTGCAGCAGGCGCTCGCGGAGATCTCCGGCCTGCCGCACGTCTCGCTGCAGCCCTCGGCCGGCTCCCACGGCGAGCTCGCGGGCGTGCTCTTGACGCGCGCCTACCACGAGGACAGGGGAGAGCAGCGCCACAAGGTGCTGACGCCCGACACCTCGCACGGGACGAATCCCGCGACCGTGACGATGGCGGGGTTGGAGGTCGTGAAGGTCTCGACGAACCCCGACGGCGGCGTCAACCTCGACGACCTGCGCGCGAAGGCCGACACGGATGTGGCCTGCCTGATGCTGACCAACCCGAACACGCTCGGCCTGTTCGACCGGAACATCGAGGAGATCGCCCGGATCGTCCACGGCGTCGGCGCGACGCTCTACTACGACGGCGCGAACCTGAACGCGGTAATGGGCCTCTCGCGGCCCGGCGACATGGGCTTCGACATCGTCCACTTCAACCTGCACAAGTCCTTCACCCAGCCCCACGGTGGTGGTGGCCCCGGCTCGGGCCCGATCGCCGTGTCCGACCGCGTCGCCCCGTTCCTGCCGCGCCCGCTCGTCGTGCGACGGGAGGATGGCGCGCCCGGCGCCGGCGCCGGCGGCGACGCTCTCGCTCGTAACGGCCACGGCGATGGCGATGGCCACGGCGATGGCGCTGGCGATGGCGATGGCGCTGGCGCTGGCGCTACAGGGTCGCCTGTCTTTGACCTCGACTTCGACATCGACCAGTCGATCGGCCGGCTGCGGGGGTTTCAGGGCAACTACGGCTGCTTCGTGCGCTCCTACGCCTACATCTGCTCGCTCGGTGGCGACGGGCTGAAGGACGCCTCGGAGACGGCGGTGCTGAACGCCAACTACCTGCTCGCGCGGCTGCGTCGAAAGCCCGTCGCGAATGGGCGCACGGTCGGGGACCACCTGCCGCTGGCCTACGGCGAGCTCTGCATGCACGAGCTCGTGCTGAGCGGCGGTCCGATGAAGAAGACGCTCGGCCTGAAGACGCTCGACCTCGCCAAGCGCCTGCTCGACCACGGCTTCCACCCGCCGACGGTCTACTTCCCGCTGCTCGTCGATGAGGCGCTGATGGTCGAGCCGACCGAGACCGAGACGAAGGAGACGCTCGACGCGTTCGCCGACGCGATCGCCGAGATCCTGCGCGAGGCCGTCGAGCAGGGCCCGGAGATCGCCCAGAACGCGCCGTATACGACGCCGGTCAGACGCCTCGACGAGGTTGGTGCCGCCAAGAAGCCCGTGATCGGTCAGACGCTTCCTGAGTTTGGTTGACACCCTGTCGCGGTGGGGGCGGCGGCCGGCGATGCCCGTGGCGTCCACAGACGAGTCCCTCCGTTAGCCTCCCCGCGCATGCGCATCTTCTCCGGCATCCAGCCGACGGGCACGAAGCATCTCGGCAACTACATCGGCGCGATCACGCAGTACGTGGCCGGGCAGGATCGCGGGGAGGCGATCTACTGCATCGTCGACCTGCACGCGCTGACGGTGGCCTACGACCCGGCCGAGCTGCGGGCCGGACTGTACGACCTGCTCGCGGTGATGCTCGCCGCCGGCCTCGACCCGGGGCGCTGCGTGCTGTTTCGCCAGAGCGACGTGCGCGAGCACACCGAGCTGACGTGGCTGCTGTCGAGCGTCACCTCCTACGGGGAGCTGACGCGGATGACGCAGTTCAAGGAGAAGGCCGGCGCGGCGCGCGAGCTCGCGACCGCCGGGCTGTTCTTCTATCCGGTGCTGATGGCATCCGACGTGCTTGCCTACCGCGCCCAGGAGGTGCCGGTCGGCGACGATCAGCGCCAGCACGTCGAGCTGATGCGCGACGTCGCCCAGCGCTTCAACGCGCGCTTCGGCGAGACGCTCGTCGTGCCCGAGCACCGGATCCCGGCGGTCGGCGCGCGGATCATGGATCTGCAGCACCCGACCCACAAGATGTTGACGACGACCGGCTCGCTCGAGGGCACCGTCTACGTGACCGACGAGCCGGCGGCGATCGAGAAGAAGCTCAAGCGCGCTGTCACCGACTCCGGCAGCGAGATTCGCAGAGCGAAGGACAAGCCGGGCGTCTCCAACCTGATCGAAATCCTCGCCGTCGCGCGCGCGAGCACGCCGGAGCAGGTCGAGGCGGAGATGGAGCGCGCGCGCGGCTACGGCGAGTTGAAGGCGGCGGTCGCGGCCGCGGTGATCGACTACCTGGCGCCCGTGCGCGAGCGCTACGCGGAGCTGCGCTCTGACGAGGCCAACCTCGAGGCGATCCTCGCCGACGGAGCCGAGCGCGCGCGGGCGATCGCGGGGGAGACGCTGGCGGACGTGCGCGAGCGGATGGGCGTCGGCGCGCCGAGCCGGTTCCCACCCACCCGGTCGTGATCGACTGGCTTCACCTTCCGGCGACGGCCATCGAGGAGACGCCGGCGCGTCGGGCCGCGCGGGCGGGACGGTGTGGCGATCGGATCACGCCCGCCCCGACCGCTACGGTGGGCGAATGACCGTCGCCACGCTCGAGCTGGACCTCGACCTGTTCAGCGGCCCGTTCGATCTGCTGCTGACGCTGATCCTGCGCGAAGAGGTCGACCTGCTCGAGCTGCAGCTGGCCGAGGTCGTGCTCGCGTATCTCGATCATCTCGAGGCGCAGGGAGAGCTCGACCTGGAGACGGCGACCGAGTTCATCGTCCTGATCGCCGCGCTGCTGGAGCTGAAGTCGCGGCTGATGCTCGCGGGCGAGGACGAGGAGGAGCTGCTCGACATCGAGCCCGCACAGGCGGCGGAGGAGCTGCTCGAGCGGATGCTGGTGGCGCGGCGCTACCGCGCCGCCGCGGGGCACCTCGGCGAGCTGCTGGCGCGCGAGGAAGGCGTGCGCTTCCGTGAAGTCCCACTGCCGGCGAGCCTGCGCAAGACAATCACCCAGCCGAGCGACGGCTCGGAGAGCCCGGAGATCCTCGGCGCGGCGCTCGGCCGGCTGCTGAGAACGCCGCCGGCGATCAGCCTGCGCCACATCGGCACGCCGCGGATCACGGTCGCCGAGCGCCTCGCGCACCTGCGCGGGCTGCTGCGGCGCGGGCGCTTCAGCTTCGACGAGGC
This sequence comes from uncultured Solirubrobacterales bacterium, assembly GCA_963774785.1. Classification (GTDB taxonomy): domain Bacteria; phylum Actinomycetota; class Thermoleophilia; order Solirubrobacterales; family Solirubrobacteraceae; genus Palsa-744. Next base: position 1,610,904 of record CAVZGH010000001.1, read on the forward strand.
CGTGCGGGGGGCCGACCGGATGACGGTCGCGGTCACGCTGTTCGCGCTGCTGGAGCTTTACAAGCGCGGCGAGGCCGATTGGGATCAGCAGGAGAGCTTCGGCGAGATCGCGGTCCGCGCCGCGCGCTCGATCGGAGCCCACCCACCCAAGCGGTACGCCGATAGCATTGCGTCATCAGTGTGAGCGCGAGCGGGACAATCGAGGCGAGCGACGTGACCGAGCCGGAGCGGGATCCGACCCCCGAGGGGAGCTCGTCCGGCGAGCGGGATGCTTCCCCCGAGGGGAGCCCGTCCGGCGAGCGGGATGCTTCCCGCGAGGCAGGGGGCACGCTGGCGGGCGGCGCCGGGCAAGAGACCGCGGAGGCCTCGCAGCCGAGCCCTCCGCTGGAGCGCACGCTCGAGGCGCTGCTGTTCCTCGCGCCCGATCCGCTGAGCGAGGCCGAGCTCGCTGAAGCGGCGCAGGCCGGCGCGGTGGAGGTGCGGGCCGCGCTGGCGGAGCTCGCCGAGCAGTACGCCGAGGGCCGGCGCGGGATCACGCTGCGCGAGCTGGGAGGCGGCTGGACGCTGGCGAGCGACCCCGTCGCCGAGGATGCCGCGCGGCGCCTGTTCAGCCGTAAACGCGTCGCGACGCTCAGCCCCGCACAGGCGGAGACGCTCGCGATCGTCGCCTACCTGCAGCCGATCTCGCGGCCGGAGATCACCCGCATCCGCGGTGTCAGCGCCGACTCCGCGACCGCGACCCTGCTCGAGCGCGGGTTGATCGAGGAGGGCGGGCGCTCGCAGTTCGGCGCGGTGCTCTACCGCACGGGCACGCAGTTCCTGAAGCTGTTCGGCCTGCGCACGCTCGACGATCTGCCCGATGTCGCCCGCTGGGATCCGACCCCGGAGGAGCAGGCGACGCTGCGCGAGCGATTGCTGCGGGCAGGCGAGGCGCGCGCCGGTGGTGGCGCCCCGGCGGAGTAACCCTCAGGCAGTCCGCGCGGCGAGTTGTCCACATGCCGCGTCGATCTCGCGCCCGCGCGTGAGACGCACCGTCACGGGGATGTCGCGGGATTCGAGCGCCGCGCGAAAGGCCGCGATCGACTCGCGCGAGGAGCCCTGATACGGAGCCCGCCCACCCACGTCGGTCGGGTTGTAGGGGATCAGGTTGACCTTGAAAATTGAATCCCCGCCCGCCCCACTCTCGCGTGGTCCGGACAGCGCGCGAGCCAGCGAGAGCGCCTGCTGGTAGCGATCGTTGACGCCGGCGAGCATCACGTACTCGACGAAGATGCGGCGATGCTTGCGCTCGTAGAACGCGCGGCAGGCGTCGAGCACGTCCTTCAACGGGTAGCGGTCGTTGACGGGCATCAGCTCCGAACGCAGCGCCTCGTCGGCCGCGTGCAACGAGAGCGCCAGGCGCAATGGCATCGGCTGCTCGGCGAGTCGTTCGATTCCGGGGATCCAGCCGACGGTCGAGATCGCCGTGCGCCGATGGGTGATGCCGATCTCGGGTAGGCGCTCGCAGGCCGCGAGCACGTTGTCGAGGTTGAGCATCGGCTCGCCCATACCCATGAAGACGCAGTGGTCGATCGCCTCGATTCGGCGGAAGTGAAGCGCCTGGTCGAGGATCTCCGAGGCGGTGAGGTTGCGCGCGAACTTCATCTGTCCGGTCGCGCAGAACGTGCACGTCAGCGGGCAGCCCGACTGCGAGGAGACGCAGATCGAGCGCCGCTTGTCGCGGTAGCGCATCAGCACCGCCTCCAGCGGCCGGCCGTCGGCGGTCTGGAAGAGCGCCTTGACCGTGCCGTCGCTCGCGTGGGCCTGCTCGGCGAGGGTGAGGCTCGAGAACGGCAGCTCGCGCGTGAGCGGCTCGCGCAGCCTCGCCGGCAGGTTGGTCATCTGCTCGTAGCCGTCGACGCCCTTCGCCGCCCACGCCCAGATCTGGGAGGCGCGAAAGGAAGGCTCGCCGTGTGCGGCGAGCATCTCGTCGAGGAGCGTGAGATCCATCGCCCCTATGGTGGCAGCCGATGCGCTTCTCTATCGGGATGCTCCCGGCGAACCCCCCGGAGGACATGGGCCGATGCGCCTAGCCAAGTACCTCGCCCACGCGGGCGTCGCCTCGCGACGTGCCGCGGAGACCGTGATCGCCGACGGGCGCGTGCGCGTCGACGGGGAGATCGTGCGCGACCCCGCACGCGACGTCGGTGAGCGCGATCGCGTGACGGTTGACGGGCGCGCGCTGGAGGGGTCGCAGGCGCGCGTCGTCTACGTGCTGCACAAGCCGCTTGGCGTCGTCTCGACCGCGCGCGACCCCGGCGGCCGCCCGACGGTCGTCGAGCTCGTCCCCGCCGCAGGCCTGCGGCTGTACCCGGTCGGGCGCCTGGACGCCGACTCGAGCGGCCTGATCCTGCTGACGAACGACGGCGAGCTCGCCAACCGGCTGACGCACCCGCGCTTCGAAGTCGAGAAGACCTACCGCGCGAAGCTGGGTGGTGGCTCCATCGGCGATGGCGTGCTGCGGGCGCTACGCCGTGGTGTCGAGCTCGACGATGGCCCCACGGCCCCCGCGCGCGTGCGCCGGCTCGCGGGCGACACGATCGAGCTGACGATCCACGAAGGCCGCAATCGCCAGGTGCGGCGCATGTGCGAGGCGCTCGACCGCCCGGTGCTCGCGCTCGAGCGCGTCGCCTTCGGTCCGCTGCGGCTCGACGGCCTCGCGCCGGGGGCCCACAGACGGCTGCGCGAGAGCGAAATCGAGGCTCTGCGCAACCAAACGAACTGCGTGTAACTATGGTGAGACGCAGTTTAAAAAGTATACGTACGATCCCGTCTCAGGCACGGCCGCGCGGGAGGACTGACACGATCGGGCGCCGGTACATCCATGGCGGGGGGTGGTCGGGAGGGGGGCCGCCCCCCTCCCGCTTACAATCGCCCGGATGCCCGAACGCCTTTTCGCCCTGCGTGGCGCCATCAGCGTCGATCGCAACGACGCCAAGTACATCCTCGACGCGACCTCGGAGCTGATGCAGGCGCTGATGGAGCGCAACGCGCTCGCGCCCGAGCACGTCGTCAGCTGCATCTTCACCGCCACCAACGACCTCAACGCCGAGTTCCCCGCCGTCGCCGCCCGCGCGCTCGGCTTCGACCGCGTGCCGCTGCTCTGCGCGCGCGAGATCCCCGTCCCGCGCGCGCTCCCGCGCGTGATCCGCGTGCTGATCCATTACTACGCCGACGAGGCCCACGAGTCCCGGCATGTTTACCTCGGCGCCGCGAGCGCGCTGCGCGAGGATCTGCAATCGGCGCAGTAGGGCCGGCGTCGCGGGCCCTTCAGGCGATTTTTTTGGGAGACCGTCGCGCACAGTGGGCCGCAGTACGGCCCCCATCGCCGGTCAGCCGGCACAGTTCCGCCACGGTCAGGCATCCCGACCCTGCGCGCGGCACAATAGGCACCGCATGACCCTCGAGTTCACAGAGCGAATCGCCCGCATCCCGGTCTATCCGGTGGCCGGTGGCTATGCGCAGCAGGAGCCGCTCGTGCGGCTCGCGAGCAACGAGTCGCCCTACCCGCCGCTCGCGGAGGTGCGCGCGGCGATCGAGCACGCACTCTCCTCGCTCAACCGCTACCCCGACCCGACCAACGCGGCCCTCCGCGCGCGCCTCTCTGACCGCTACGGCGTGCCGGCGTCGCGGATCGCGATCGGCAACGGCTCCTGCGACGTCCTGCTCGCCGCTGGCGAGGCGCTGCTCGAGCCCGGCTCAGAGCTCGTCTACGCGTGGCCCTCGTTCTCGATCTACCCGCACCTCGCCGCCGCCTCCGGCGCGCGCGCGCTACAGGTTCCACTCGACGCCGAGGATCGCCACGACCTCGACGCGATGCTCCGCGAGATCACGGTCGCGACGCGCCTGGCGATCGTCTGCAACCCCAACAACCCCACCTCCACCGCGCTGCCGCTGTCAGACATCGCTGCGTTCGTCGCCGCGGTTCCTCCGCACGTGTGCGTCGTGATCGACGAGGCCTACTGCGAGTTCAACCTGCTCGATGACCCCGATGCCTCGCTCACGCTGCTCGACCGCCACCCGAACCTCGTGCTGCTGCGCACCTTCTCGAAGGTCTACGGCCTCTGCGGGCTGCGCGTCGGCTTCGCGCTGTGCGGCTCGGAGGACCTGCCGCGCGCGGTCGACCAGGTCCGCCAGCCGTTCTTCTGCAACGCGCTCGCCCAGGCCGCCGCGGTCGAGGCGCTCGCCCACCAGGACGCCGTCACCGAACGCGTCACCCGCACGATCGCCGAGCGCCTGTCGGTTGACGAGCGGCTGCGCGCACTCGGCCTCGACCCCGCGATCTCCCAGGCCAACTTCTGCTGGTTCTCGCTCGGCGAGGAGCGCGAGGAGGCCGAGGTGATGCGCGGTCTGCAAGAACGCGGCGTGCTCGTGCGCGCGGGCGGCGCGCTCGGTCGCGCGGGCGCGCTGCGCGTCACCTACGGCACGCCCGAGGAAAACGAGCGCTTCCTCGAGGCACTTGCCGAGGTGTTGTAGGCCTCTTGCGGAACTGCGCCGGCTGACCGGTGATACAAGCCTTTCTACGGGTTACTGTGCGCGACAGTCTCCCAAAACGACCCTCAACCTGCTACAACTTCCTTCAGATGGCCACGTCCGCGCCCGCATCCCAGCTTCACTCCCGCGCGTATTCGTGGTCGTCCCTGCGCACCTGGCGATTTAGCTAGGCGCTTCGGCCGCACCCGTCCGTGAGCGGGTTTCCCTGGCCGCCTTGGGTCCTGTTTCAGGACCGAGTGCCCCTCCAATCGGTGCCCCGCCCGCCCGTTTCGCGCCCCTCTCACGCGGCCAAGACATAAGCTTCCAGGTGCAGTAGAAAGGATGAATCGATGATGATCGTCATGAAAGAGACCGCGAGCGCCGAGGAGATCGACGCGGTCGTAGCCAAGATCGAGCGAGCCGGCGCGCTCGCCCATCGCTCCCGTGGCGCGCGCGTGACCGTGATCGGCGCGATCGGGGACGTCGAGCAGGATGTTTCTGTCGAGGGGCTCGGTCTCGAGGGCCAGCCCGGTGTCGACCGCGTCGTGCCGATCCTCAAGCCCTACAAGCTCGCCTCCTCGCAGATCACCCACGGCGAGCGCACGGTCCTGGAGATCGGTGGACGCAAGGTCGGCGGCGATAACTTTGCGCTGATCGCCGGCCCCTGCACGGTCGAGTCGCGTGAGCAGACCCTCACGACCGCGCGCGTCGTCCGCGACGCCGGCGCGACGCTCCTGCGCGGGGGCGCCTACAAGCCGCGCACCTCTCCCTACGCCTTCCAGGGTCTCGGCGTCGAGGGGTTGAAGCTCCTCGCCGAGGCGAAGGCCGAGACCGGCCTGCCGATCGTGACCGAGCTGATGGACATCGGCGATCTCGAACCGGTGCTCGAGGTTGCTGACGTGATCCAGATCGGCGCGCGCAACATGCAGAACTACCCACTGCTCGCCGAGATCGGCCGCTCGGGGCGCCCGGCGCTGCTCAAGCGCGGGCTCTCCTCGACGCTCGACGAGCTTTTGATGGCGGCCGAGTACATCCTCAAGGAAGGCAACCCCAACGTGATGCTCTGCGAGCGCGGGATCCGCACGTTCGAGACCGCCTATCGCTTCACGCTCGACCTGATGGCCGTCCCCGTGCTCAAGGAGCTCTCGCACCTGCCGGTGATCGTCGACCCCAGCCACGCCGCCGGGCGGCGCGAGCTCGTGTTGCCGCTCTCGCTGGCGGCCGCGGCCGTCGGCGCCGATGGCATCATCGTCGAGGTCCATCCCAACCCCGACGAGGCGATCTGCGACGGACCGCAGGCGCTGCGCGCCGACGGCTTCGCCGAGTATGCCCTCGCGGTCGAGCGCGCCGCGGCGCTGGCCGGGAAGGCGCTCAGCGCCGTCTGATGGGTTCTCGGGCCTGGGCGTGAGGCGGACCCGGCCGTGAAGGTAGCCGTCCTCGGGGTAGGGCTGATCGGCGGCTCGATCGGCCTGGCCGCGCGCGAGCGGGCGGACGCGTATGTGTGCGGCTATGACCCCGACGCACGTGTACACGCGCTGGCACTCCAACTCGGTGCGATCGACGCCCAGGCAACGGACATCGCCGGCGCCGTCGACGGCGCGGACGTGGTGTTCGTGGCCGCGCCGGTCGGCGCGCTCGTGGAGACCGTGCGCGCGGCGCTCGCGCATGCGGGCGCGGACACCGTCGTCACCGATGCCGGCTCGACCAAGCGCACCGTCGCCGAGGCCGGCCGGGAGGACGAGCGCTTCATCGGCGGACATCCCCTCGCCGGGGCCGAGACGGCGGGCGTCGAGCACGCGCGCGCCGATCTGTTCGAGGGCGCCGTCTGGTACCTGACGCCCGCGCGCGGCAGCACCGCCGGCGTGCTCTACGAGCGGTTGCACCGCCTGCTCGCGGGCTTCGGCGCCCAGCCCACCGCGATCGACGCCGACACGCACGACCGCCTGATGGCATCCGTCTCGCATCTGCCGCACGTGCTCGCGAACCTGCTCGTCGCGCAGGCCGTGAGCGTGCTCGGGGGAGAGGACGAGCAGCGCCTGCCGGCGGTCGGTCCGAGCTTTCGCGACGCCACGCGCGTCGCCGGCGCGAACACCTCGATCTGGACCGACATCTACATGTCCAACAGGGATGCTTTGATCGCGGGCATCGACGGGATCACGGCACGGCTGGGCGCGCTGCGTGCGATCCTCGAGGGCGGCGACGCGGGGGCACTGTCGGCCTGGAACGACCGTGCGCACGAGGACCGCGAAGCGCTGCTCGGCGCGGGGCTTGTGGGCGGGGTCGGTGGCGATGAGGTCGTCGAGCTGCGCGCCTCCGTTCCCAACCGCCCGGGCGTGATCGCCGAGCTGGCGCTGGCGCTCGGCGGCGCGGGCGTGAACATCCTCGACATGGCGCTCTCGCCCTCCGAGGACAACCGCCAGGGCGTGATTGCGCTGTGGGTGGGCGGTGAGTTCCACGCCGAGCGCGCGCACGAGCTGATCGCCGGCCTCGGCTTCCCCGTCGCGCGGGCCTGAAGCCTGCGCGGCACGGTCATACTGTCGCCCATGAATCTGCGCTTCGAGCCCTCGGACGGCCTGCAGGGAAAGCTGACCGCGCCCGCGGACAAGTCGCTGTCCCATCGCGCCGCCCTGCTCGGTGCGATGGCCTCGGAGCCGGTGCGGATCGAGAACTACCTGCACGCCGCCGACACCGACTCCACGCTCCAGGCGGTGCGCGCGCTCGGCGCGCTCGTGGAGGTGCGCGCGGGCGACGGCGAGGTCGTGGTGCGCGGTACGGGCCTGCGCGAGGCGCGCGAGCCGGACGGGCCGATCGACGTGGGTAACGCCGGCACGCTGCTGCGCCTGCTGCCGGGCTGGCTGGCCGCGCAGGAGGGACGTTCGTTTACGCTCGACGGCGACGAGTCGATCCGCCGCCGCCCGGTCAACCGCGTAGCCGAGCCGCTGCGGCTGATGGGCGCGGAGCTGAAGGCCACGAGTGGACGCTTCCCGCCGCTGGAGGTCCGTGGCGCGCGGCTGCGCTGCATCTCCTACGAGCTGCCGGTCGCGAGCGCGCAGGTCAAGTCGTGCGTGCTGCTGGCGGCGCTCGCCGCGGACGGCGCCACGACGGTCGGCGAGCCCGCGCGCAGCCGCGACCACACCGAGCGGATGCTCCTGCGTGCCGGGGTCAACATCCACCGCAACGGCCGCCACGTGACCGTCGTGAACGCCGACGAGCTCGTGCTCGAGCGCGTGCGGGTCCCGGGCGATCTGCAGCTCGGCGGCATTCATGGTCGCCGCCGGGGTGCTCGTCCCTCACTCGCGCCTGCTGATCGGGGACGTCGGCGTCAACTGGACGCGTACCGGCTTCCTGCGAATCCTCCGCCGAATGCAGGGGATCGTGCTCGGCGACCTCGAGGACGAGTCGGGCGAGCTCGCCGCAGAGGAGCCCGTCAGCGACCTCGACGTCGCCCATGGCGCGCTCGAGGGCACTGTCGTGGAGGCCGAGGAGGTGCCGCTCGCGATCGACGAGCTGCCGCTTGTCGCGCTGCTCGGCTGCTTCGCGGAGGGCGAGACGGTCGTGCGCGGCGCGCAGGAGCTGCGCCTGAAGGAGTCCGACCGGATCGCCGGCGTGGTCGAAGGCCTGCGCGGCCTCGGCGCCGAGATCGAGGCGACCGACGACGGTCTCGCGGTGCGGGGCGCCGGCGCGGGCGGTCTGCGCGGCGGCGTGATCGACGCCCGCGGCGACCACCGCCTCGCGATGCTCGGCGCCGTCGCCGGGCTCGCCTCCCGCGAGGGTGTCGAAGTGCTCGGCATGGAGGCCGCCGCGGTCTCCTACCCGGGGTTCGTCGCGGATCTGGCGGCGCTCGGGTAGATCGTTCCGACCCGCACATCGCGTATCGAACGAGAAAAAGCGGCCCTCTTAGGAAGAATCTTCCTTGCTATCATCCTTCTTCCATGACGCTGAATATCAAGGATCCCGAGGCGGACACGCTTGCGCGGGCGCTTGCGCAGACCACCGGTGAGACGATCACGCAGGCTGTTACCACTGCCGTGAAGGAGCGCTTGGAGCGCCTTCGTGCGGCCCGCCGCCCTAGGAGCCTCGCCGAGGAGCTGGATGAGATCGCCCTACGATGCGCCTCTCTGCCGGTGCTCGACGAGCGGCCGGAGGAGGAGATCCTCGGCTACGGCACCGATGGGCTGCCAAGCTGATGGTGCTAGACAGCTCGGCCGTCCTTGCGATTCTCTTCGATGAGCCCGAGCGACAGGCGTTCACGCGCTCGATCGAGCGCGACCCTCGTCGGCTGATGTCGGCCGGCAACGTCTTGGAGTGTGCCCTTGTCACCGAGGCTCGTAGGGGAGCGCAAGCGGGTCGCGAGCTCGACCTGCTCGTGTACCGCGCCGATGTCCAGATCGTGCCCGTCGATGCCGATCAAGTCGAGCTCGCACGATCGGCCTGGCGGCGGTTCGGTAAGGGACGCCATCCCGCCGGTCTGAACTTCGGCGACTGCTTCGCGTATGCGCTGTCCGCGGCAAGTGGTGAGCCGCTTCTCTTCAAGGGCGAGGATTTCCGGCACACAGACATCGCGGCTGTCGGAGCGTCCTGATGCTGATCGCGATCGACGGTCCCGCCGGGGCCGGCAAGTCGACCGTCGCCCGCGCGCTTGCGCAGCGGCTCGGGTACACCTACCTGGACAGCGGCGCGATGTACCGCTGCGTGGCGCTGCTGTCGCTCGACGCGCCCGGTGAGGAGCCGGCGGCGCTGGCACGCGCAGCGGGGATCGAGTTGGGCGAGCGCATCCTGCTCGACGGGCGCGACGTGAGCGCGGCAATCCGCACGCCCGCGGTTTCCGAGGCAGCCTCGCGCGTGGCCGCCGACCCGGGGGTGCGCGCCGCGCTCGTGTCATCCCAGCGCGCGCTGATCGCCGCCGGCGACTGGGTCGCCGAGGGGCGCGACATCGGCACGGTCGTCGCGCCCGACGCCGAGCTGAAGGTGTTCCTCACCGCATCCCCCGCGGAGCGCGCGCGCCGTCGCGCCGCCGAGCTCGGCGCCGATTCCCAGACGGTGCTCGCCGAGCAGGCGCTGCGCGACGAGCGCGACACCACGCGCGAGCACAGCCCGCTCGCGGCCGCCCCGGGGGCGGTCGTGCTCGACACGAGCGGGCTGACGGTCGTGGAGGTGGTCGAGCGGATCGCGGCGCTCGCCGGCGCGGCCTCGCCTTCGTCCTGACCCGGGCTCCAGGTACCGGCTTTCGCGAGACCTCGTCGCGGTCGATCGCCTCGCCCGCGCCAGTCCGAACGGGTGTCTCGACGCGGCCCGGTCATACTGAGCCGATGCTGAAGGTCGCCGTCGTCGGCTATCCGAACGTGGGGAAGTCCTCGCTGATCAACCGCCTGACGGGCACGCGCGAGGCGGTCGTGCACGAGCGGCCGGGGATCACGCGCGACCGCAAGGAGCTCGAGTGCGAGTGGAATGGACGGCGTTTCATGCTGATCGACACGGGCGGGGTGGACTTCCAGGACGAAGATCCGTTGGCCGGGTCGATTCGAGATCAGGCCCGCGCCGGGCTCGCGGACGCGCAGGTGGCGGTGCTCGTGGTCGATTCCCGCGCCGGCGCGCGGCCCGGCGACGAGGAGATGGCGGATTTGCTGCGCCGTTCGGAGCTGCCGCTGATCGTGGCGGCGAACAAGTGCGACGGAGTCGCCGATATGCCGCTGACTTCGGAGTTTCATCGCCTCGGTCTCGGCGCCCCGATCCCCGTCTCGGCCGCCCAGGGTCTCGGCACCGGCGACCTGCTCGACCGGATCGTCGAGCTGCTGCCCGAGGCAGAAGACGAGCCCGACCCGGATACGGTGCGCCTGGCGATCATCGGCCGCCCGAACGTCGGCAAGTCCTCGCTCGTCAACCGCTTCCTCGGCGAGGAGCGCGTGATCGTCTCCGACGTTGCCGGCACCACGCGCGATGCGATCGACATGCCGCTGCTCGTGGGCGAGCGCCGGCTGGTCCTCGTCAACACCGCCGGCATGCGCCGTCAGTCGAAGGTCGCCGACTCGGTCGAGTACTACACGGCGCTGCGCTCCCAGCGCGCCGCCGAGCGCGCCGACGTGGCGCTGGTCGTGTGCGACGCGCGCGAAGGCGTCACCGCGCAGGATCTGCGGATCGCCGAGCTCGCGATGAAGGCCGGCTGTGCGACGGCGATCGTGCTGAACAAGTGGGACGTTCGCGCAGGCTCCGAGGACGATCTCGACCACGAGCGCGCCCGCGTGGCCGAAAAGCTGCGCCTGCGTCCGCGCGTATTGACCGCGAGCGCGCTCACCGGCCGCCACGTCGATCGCCTGTTGACCGAGGCGCTCGCGCTCGGCGATCGCATGTCCAGCCGCATCCCGACGGCCGAGCTCAACCGCTTCCTCGCTGAGACCGTCCAGGCGCGCCAGCCCCCCGTGGGAACCCGCCGCGGCTCATCACAGCACCGCCTGAAGCTGATCTACATGGCCCAGATCGGCGAGCGCCCGCCGCGCTTTGCGATCCAGGTCAACTCGCGCGCGCGGGTCACGCGCGACTACGCCTATTTCGTCGAGAACCGCCTGCGCGCGCGCTACGGCATGGACGGGGTTCCGCTCGTGATCGACTTTGTCGAGCGCGGCCAGCGCGGCCAGCGCGGCCGGGATGCGCCGGCACGCCGGTCTCGTGAGGACGCATCTGAACGCGCGCGGGCCGAAAACTCCTCGGTCTCCTAACTCACCTATTCTCTATCGACTTTTCTCCCCTCTCGCCTGCGACCCCTGGAGCGATTCCCGAACCCATGACCCAGCTTCCTGACAACGAGTACCTGTTCACCTCCGAGTCGGTCACCGAGGGCCACCCGGACAAGATCGCCGACCAGATCTCCGACGGCGTGCTCGACGCCGTGCTCACGGACGATCCCTACGGTCGCGTCGCCTGCGAGACGCTCGTCAACACCGGCCTGATCGTCGTCTCCGGCGAGATCTCGACCGACACGTACGTGGACATCCAGGAGATCGCGCGCGAGACGGTCCGCCGGATCGGCTATGACGACGCCTCCTACGGCTTCGACTGCGACACCTGCGCGGTGATCAACGCGATCGACAAACAGTCACCGGACATCGCCCAGGGCGTCGACGCCGCGTATGAGACGCGCCACGACCCGGCCGACGAGGACGTGCTCGACGTCGCCGGCGCCGGTGACCAGGGCATGATGTTCGGCTACGCCACGCGCGAGACCGAGGAGCTGATGCCGCTGCCGATCGCGCTCGCGCACAAGCTCGCCAAGCGCTTGGCGGAGGTGCGCAAGGGCGAGGTGCTGCCGTACCTGCGCCCCGACGGCAAGACACAGGTGACGGTCCGCTACCGGGACGGCAAGCCGGTCGAGGTCGAGAAGATCCTGATCTCCACCCAGCACGCCGACGGGATCGACGCCGAGGCGCTGATCAAGCCCGATCTGCTCGAGCACGTGCTGCGGCCGGTGCTGCCGAGCGGGCTATACGAGGAGAGCAAGCTCGCCAAGAACTTCCTCGTCAACCCCACCGGGCGGTTCGTGATCGGCGGTCCGATGGGCGACTGCGGGCTGACCGGGCGCAAGATCATCGTCAACACGTATGGAGGGATGGCCCGCCACGGCGGCGGCGCGTTCAGCGGCAAGGACCCCTCGAAGGTCGACCGCTCCGCCGCCTACGCCGCGCGCTGGGTCGCCAAGAACATCGTCGCCGCTTCTCTCGCCGAGCGCGCCGAGGTGCAGGTCGCCTACGCGATCGGCGTCGCGCACCCCGTGTCGGTGATGGTCGAGACCTTCGGCACCGAGCGGATCGGCCGCGGCGAGATCGCACGCCTGGTCAACGAGCACTTCGACCTGCGCCCCGGCGCCTTCCGCGAGGAGCTCAAACTGCACCGCCCGATCTACCAGAAGACCGCCGCCTACGGGCACTTCGGCCGCGACGACCACGACTTCACGTGGGAGCGCACCGACAAGGCCGCGGCGCTGCGCTCGGCCGCCGGTCTCTGACCTAGTGTGAAGGGCGATGTCCGCCATCGCCCAGGTCGAGCCGATGACCACCGCGCGTGCATTGCGCGGGCCGTTCGACTACCGGTTGCCGGATGAGCTGCGCGGCGGGGCCGTGGAGGTCGGCTCGATGCTGGTCGTGCCCTTCGGACGCCGCGAGGTGCTCGGCGTCGTCGTCGGGCTGGCTGACAGCAGCGAGATAGCCGAGCAGAAGCTGCTCGAACCCCTGCGCGCGCTCGATCTCGGCGTCCCCGGCGATCTGGTGGCGCTGGCCGAGTGGATCGCCGCGGAGTACTGCTCGACGATCTCGCGCGCGCTCTCGCTGGTGCTGCCGCCCGGCGCCGCCCGGCGTCTGAGCGGGCGCAAACGCCGGGCGGTGACTCGCCGCGTGCATCTCCCCGTCGGCGCGCGCAGCCCGGCGCCGCCGCGGTTGACCGCCGAGCAGTCTGAGGTGCTCGAGACGCTCACCGGAGCGCTCACCGCGCGCGAAGCGGGGCCCGTAGCGCGGCGATCTGCCTCGCGCCACCTGCTGCACGGGGTAACCGGCTCGGGCAAGACCGAGATCTACCTGCGCGCCGCCGCGGTCGCGCTCGAGCAGGGGCGCGGCGCGATCGTGCTGGTCCCGGAGATCGCGCTGACACCGCAGATCGTCGGTCGCTTCGTCGAACGCTTCGGCGACACGGTCGCGGTGCTGCACTCGCAGTTGCGACCGGCCGAGCGCTACGAGGAGTGGCGGCGGCTGCGCACGGAGGAGGCGCGGGTCTGCGTAGGCCCTCGCTCCGCCGTGTTCGCGCCGATCGAGGATCTCGGACTGATCGTCGTCAACGAGGAGCACGACGCCTCCTACAAGCACGAGGGCGACCCTCGCTACGACGCCCGCGACGTCGCCGCCGAGCGCGCCCGGCGCTGCGGGGCGCTGCTGCTGCTGGGCAGCGCCACCCCGCGACCAGAGAGCGCCCTCGCGGCGCCGCGGCCGCTGCGCCTGCCGGGACGCGTCGACGGACGCCCGCTACCGGAGGTCCAGGTGCTCGACATGCGCGGCGAGAGCCAGGGCTTGCACCCGCTCACCGCCCGCGCGCTCGCCGAGGTGCGCAGCGCGGGCGCGAAGGCGATGGTGCTGCTCAACCGCCGCGGCTGGTCGAACTTCCTCTCCTGTCGCTCCTGCGGACGGGTGTGGAGCTGCCCGGACTGCGACGTCGCACTCGTGCTGCACCGCGCGGAGGGCCGTGTGACCTGCCACCACTGCGGCCATCGCGAGCCGGCGCCGGCACGCTGCGGCGACTGCGGCTCGACCGCCGTGGCGCGCCACGGCGCGGGCACCGAGCGTGTGCAGCACGAGCTCGCGGCGATGCTCGACGACGGTGGCTTCCCGATCTTCCGGCTCGACGCCGACATCGCCGGAGCCGGTGCTGAGAAGGAAGGGGTGGAGGAGATTCTGCGCCGCTTCGAGGCGGCTCGGTCGGGGGTGTTGATCGGCACCCAGATGGTCGCCAAGGGACACGACTTCCGCGACGTGACGCTCGGCGTGGTCCTCGACGCCGACGCTACCCTGCGCTTTCCCGACTTCCGCGCGGAGGAGCGCACGTTCGCGCTGATCGCACAGCTCGCCGGCCGGGTCGGGCGCGGGGGCGAAGGCCGCGTGCTGGTGCAGAGCATCGCCCCCGACGCGCGTGCGATCGAGCACGCCGCGCGTCACGACTCAGACGGCTTCCTCGCCGGTGAGCTGGAACGCCGCGAGGCGCTGCGCTACCCGCCCTTCTCGCACCTGATCAGGATCGTCTGCTCATCCGTCGATTCGGCCCCGGCGCGCGCGGCGGCGGACGCGCTGCGCGAGCGCCTGCGGATCATGCCCCCCGGACCCGACGCGAGCGTGCTGGGGCCCGCCGATCTCTTTCGCCTACGGGGACGCGAGCGCCGGGTCCTCGTGGTGAAGGCCGTCGAGCGCCGTTCCGCCGTACACGCGGTCGGCGAGGCGGTGCGGCGGGTCGCGGCGACCGATTGGAGATCGGCTGGCGAGCACGCGGGCGTGAGCTTCAGCGTGGACGTCAACCCGCAATAAACTCAAAGACGCAATGGCCGAGACAGATGAGCTGACAGAGGCGGGGGAGGATCTCGATCGCGAGGGCGAGGAGCGCCCCAAGGAGCTCGATCCGGAGACGCGTGCGCGCCGCGATGCGGCGCTGCGTCACGTGCGCAAGCTCGGCGATCCGGTCCTGCGCGCGAGCGCGCTGCCGGTCGATCGCTTCGATGAGGCGCTGCGCGCCGAGATCGAGCGGATGGGTGAGCTGATGGGGGAGGCGCTTGGGATTGGCTTGGCCGCGACTCAGATCGGAGTGCTGCATCGCGTGCTCGTCTACCGCGCCGACCCCGACGATCCACTGACGGTGCTCGTCAACCCCGTCCTCGAGTGGTGCAGCGTTGAGACCGAGACCGCGAGCGAGGGCTGTCTGAGCATCCCCTTCGTACACGTCGAGGTCGAGCGCCCCGCCGAAGTGCGCGTACGTGCGCGTGACGGCTACGGCACCGAGCTGAAAATACACGGCAGCGGGCTGACCGCGCGCGTGATCCAGCACGAGATGGATCATCTCGACGGGATTCTCATGATCGATCGGATCCCGCGCGAGGAGCGCAAGGATGCGATGCGCGCGATGCGCGAGGCGCAGCGGGCGGCGGACGCGCCCGGCGGCGCCACTCGCACCGGCGAGGACGGGGTCACCGGCGAGGACAAGGTCACCGGCGAGGACATGGTCACCGGCAAGGACGGGGTCACCGGCGAGGACGGGGGTGCCGGTGCGGGCGGGCACGCCGGCGAGGACGGGGGTGCCGGCGGGGAGCGGGCCGCCGACGAGAATCGGGGGAGCGGCGAGGATCGCGTGACAGCGGGAGTCTACCCGGGCGCGAGCCCCGCCTAGCCCGGCGGCTCACGGCGCGGTATCGGATCTTGCGCACGGTCTTCCTCGGCAGCTCCGAGTTCGCCGCGGCCGTGCTCGAGCGGCTGGCCGCGAGCGATCATCGCCCGGCGCTCGCGCTCACTCGTCCCGCTCGACCCAGTGGCCGTGGGCGCCGGCTGGTCGCGCCGCCGGTCGCCGAACGCGCTCGCGCGCTGGGGATCGCGCTCGATCAGCCCGAGCGCGTGAACGAGCCGCCGGTCGTGGAGCGGATCGCGCGCGCGCGGCCGGATGCGGTCGTCGTGTGCGCCTTCGGCGCGCTGATCAAGGAGCCCTTGCTGTCCGCGCACGAGCTACTGAACGTGCACCCCTCGCTGCTGCCCCGCTGGCGGGGGGCCGCACCGATCGAGCGCGCGATCATCGCCGGCGACGAGCGCACCGGCGTGTCGATCATGCGCCTGACCGCCGGGCTCGACAGCGGGCCCGTGTGCCTGACCGCAGCCGAGCCGATCGCCCCCGAAGACACCTATGGCTCGCTCGCGGCGCGCCTGCAGAGCGCCGGCGGCGAGCTGCTCGTGCGTGCACTCGATCTGGTCGCGGCGGGCACGCCCCCCGCGTTCGTCGAGCAGGACGAGGCGGGCGCTACCTACGCGGAGAAGATCGCTCCCGCGGACCGCCTGCTCGACCCGTCCCGTCCAGCGGCCGAGCTGGAGCGCGTCGTGCGGGCGCTGCACCCGCACATCGGCGCGCGCGTCGCGTTCGCGGAAGGACAGCTGCTGGGGGTGCTTCGCGCACGCGTGGCGAGTGGGGGAGCGCCTGGCGAACCGTCGTCGGGTAACGAACCGAGCGGAGGGGCGAGTGAGCCGTCCGCGGGAGTACCGGCAGGGGGGGCGGCGGGAGTGACGGTGGGGGGATCGGACGGAGAAGGCGGAACGCCAACGCTCGCACCGGGCACGCTGGCGGCCGTTGGCAGCCCGCCCACCCGGTTGCTGTACGGCGCCCGCGATCGCCCGCTCGAGCTGCTCGAAGTGCAGCCCCCGGGGGGGCGCGCGATGAACGCGGACGCCTACCTGCGCGGCCACGGCCAGACGCTTCCGCGGCGATGAGCGCCGCCGCCGCGATGAGCGCACCCACCCCGAGCATGCGCGTCGCCCCCGCGCGTCGCTGCGCATACACGGTGCTGCGGCGCGTGTTCGAGGATGGCGCCTACGCCGACCGCGCGCTGCACGGACAGGCGAAGGAGCTCGACGCGCGCGACCGCGCGCTCGCGATGCGCCTCGCCTACGGGGCGGTGCAGCGCAAGGGCACGCTCGACTTCCTGATCGAGCGCCTCGCCGAGCGCCCCGTGGCGCGACTGGACGCTCGGTTGCTGGCGGCGCTGCGGCTGGGGCTGTATGAGCTGCTGTACCTCGGCGGCGCACCCGACCATGCCGTCGTGGCGGACGGGGTCGAGCTGGCGAAGGGCGGCGCGCGCGGCGGCCACGGACTGGTCAACGCGGTGCTGCGACGCGGCGCGCGCGAGGGCGCCGCGCTGCTGGTGGAGCTCGACGACGAGACGCCGGCGAGCGCGGCGGTCAAGCACTCCCACCCCGAGTGGATCGCGCGCCTGTGGTGGGAGCAGCTGGGGGCCGAGGACGCGCGTGCGCTGATGGCGAGCGACAACGAGCCGGGCGAGGTGGCGCTGCGCGCGAACACGCTGCTCACCGATGCGGCGACGCTCGCGGGCGAGCTGCCGGTGGCGACGCACACCGATCCCGATCTGCCGGAGGCGCTGGTGCTGGAGGGCCCGTTCGACGCGCACGACTCGCCCGCATGGCGCGCGGGGGCGTTTCTCGCGCAGTCGCGCGCGGCGATGATGGTGGCGCGGATGCTCGCTCCGCGTCCAGGCGAGCGCGTGCTCGACCTGTGCGCGGCGCCCGGCGGTAAGAGCACGCATCTGGCCGCGCTGATGGGAGGCGAGGGCGAGGTCGTGGCGGTCGAGCGCAACGCGCGCCGCGCCGGCATGCTCGCGCGCACCGCGCAGCGACTGGGAGCCGCGAACGTGCGCGTCGAGGTCGCCGACGCCGCCGCGGCGCGCCCGGAGGGGGCGGCGTTCGACCGCGTGCTCGTCGATCCGCCGTGCTCCGGGCTGGGAACGCTGCAGGCGCGGGCCGATCTGCGCTGGCGGGTAGAACCGGAGCACGTGCGCGAGATGACACAGATCCAGGCCGCGATCCTCGCGGCCGGGGCGGCGGCGGTCCGTCCGGGCGGCGTGCTGGTCTACTCTACATGCACGATCTCCGCGACCGAGAACGAGAGTCAAATCGCCGCTTTCCTCGATGCCCACCACGACTTCTCAGGCGTTGAGGCCGTGACCACGCTGCCGCATCGCGACCACACCGCCGGCTTTTTCATCGCCCGGCTGCGGCGGGATTGAGCTGGTGCGGTGATGGCGGGCGAGCCTGGAGGAAGCAACGCGCCGGTCGATCTCGGGCCGCAGTGCCCCAACTGCGGCGAGCCCTGGCTGCGCCCGACGAACATGCCGGGGCGCTACCGCTGCGTCTACTGCCTGCACCGCTTCGAGCTGACCTCCGTGTGCCCGAACTGCGGCGAGCACTCGACGATCGTGCGAATGTCCTCGACGGCTTTGGTCAAGTGCAACAGCTGCGGCGATTCGATGCTGCAACCGATATGAGTCACGTTCTGTTGAAAAGCGTGCGCGTGGCGCCGTCGATCCTCTCCGCTGACTTCGCGCGGCTGCGCGAGCAGGTCGGCGAGGTGCTCGACGCCGGTGCGCGGGTGATCCACGTCGATGTGATGGACGGGCACTTCGTGCCGCCGATCACCGTCGGCCCGCTCGTGGTCGCGGCGCTGCGCGAGCAGTGCGGCAAGGCCGGCGCGATGCTCGACGTGCACCTGATGATCGAGCGACCCGAGCGCCACATCGCGGATTTCGTCGATGCCGGCGCGGACTCGATCACGTTCCACGCCGAGGCCACCCCGCACGTCGCCTACACCGCCGACCTGATTCGCGAGGGCGGCGCCGGCGTCGGCCTGGCGATCAACCCCGCGACCCCCGTCGGCGCGCTCGCCGAGGTCGTCGCGCTGCTGGACATGGCGCTCTGCATGACCGTCAACCCCGGCTGGGGCGGGCAGCCGTTCATCGCGCACTCGCCGCAGAAGATCGAGCGGGTCCGCGCGATCGTCGGCGCCGATGTGGCCGTCGAGGTCAACGGGGGCGTCAACTCCGAGACCGCGCCCCGCTGCCGGGAGGCGGGCGCGAGCGTGTTCGTCGCCGGATCGGCGATCTTCGGCGCGTCGGACCCCGGGGACGCCTACTTGGCGATCGCGCGCTCGGTTGCGGCCGGCTGAGCAGGGCCTGCGTTCGTACGGGGCGGGGACGAGCCGCCGATCGGTCCGCCGCGCCAGTAGAGCATCGCCAGCGTGAGCGCCAGCAGCGCGGTCGCGCCCGCATAGCCGATCTCGGTGCGCAGCAGCTGTTCGCTGACGGCCGGCGTGAGCATCCATGCGAGGAACAACACCGCGGCTAGCCCCCAGCAGCAGACGGCCGCGCGCGCGCGGTCGCGTGCCAGGGCGGCCTGGTTGAGCGCGCCCGAGGTCAGATGCAGGCCCATTCCCAACCCGATCAACGCGAGCCCGAAGCGGTTGTACGTGAAGTGCTGCCCGAACAGATGGCTCATCGCGAACGGGCCGACGACCAGCAGGCCGAGTGCGACCGCCGCGGCGAACGCCGCGATCGCGCGGATCGTGACGCGGATCGCGCGGGCGAAGGCCTCATGGCCGTCGGTCACCTCGAGGCCCGTCAGGTGGGGCAGCAGCGAGGTCTGGATCGCCTGGAACAGCTGCAGGGGCGCGCGGGCGATCAGCAGCACGTTGAACACGATCCCCGCGAGCGCCTTGTCGGGAGAGGTCGCCGCGACGGTCAGCACCGCCGCGTTCAGGATCGTCTGCTCGGAGAGCATGATGCCCGACACCGAGCCGGCAAAACCGGTCCCCCGCCGTAGCGAGAGGTCGCCGTGCGCGGCGGCCTCCTGCACGCCCTCGGTGCCCGGCCCGGCGAGGGCCGCAACTGCCTCGTCAACCGTGATCGGCGCGTCCGTCAGCGCTGCTGCGGTCTCCCCGATCGCTCCGTGGGGTGTGTTGGGCGCGGGCATCGATCGCTCAATCGACGCGTCCGGTGAGGCGCCGGCGTGGACGTGCACGAACGCCTCGCTGCCGCCCCGTCGCGCAAAGGCCAGCGGCACGACCACCAGCGAGACCAGCGGTGCCGCCGCGATCCCCAGCGCGACCGCCGTCTGGCCGCTCGTGATTCCCAGCGCCGCGGCGATCACGAAGCAGATCCGCGAGAAGGACTCCATCAGCACCAGCCCGCCGAACAGGGCGAAGTACTCGTGCCCAGCCAGCCAGCCCCGCGCGAAGTAGCTCGCCGCGTAGGCGAGCGTGCCGACGATCAGCACGTCGTAGAGCGCGCTGTAGCCGTCGAAGGCTTTGTGGACGAGCGGGCCGTGCAAAGCAAGCGCGACCGCCAGGAAGATCAACGCGAAGCCGGCCTGGATCGCGATCGGGATGCCCAGCGGATGGTGCGTCTGCCCGCGCGCGCGGCGTTCGGCGATCGTGCGCGAGAGCAGCTGTTCGATCGGTCGGTAGATCACGGAGATCACGACGAACATCACCGACCACAGCACGTCCAGGCGCTGAGCCGATTCTTCGCCGAGCACGTGACTCGCGATCGAGAAGAATGCGAACGTCAGAAGACCTGTGGAGGCGATCCCGATCGACAGGATCCGCGCGCCGCGGCCGTAGCTGCGGGCGCGTGGCCCGCCGCCGTCGCCGCCGTTGCCGCCGCCGTCGCCGTCACCGCAGTCACCACCGCGGGCGGGGTCCGCCGAGCCGATGTCGTGTCGCTTGGTCTTGCCTGGGAGCGGCGGAGTGCCGGGGCTGGATGCTCGCGACACGGGCCCTAGAGCCGGACGAGCAGCATCGTCCAGGGGAACGGCGAGCGGACCTCGGTGACGACGCCGTGGCGCGAGAGCAGCCCGACGAACGCGCGCCGCGACCAGTGGTTCAGGTGCCCGGGCGTGTTCCCTAGATCCCGCCAGTAGGCGCCGCGCGCCATGTTCAGCCCGCGCCAGAGCGGCTCGCGGGGAACCGAGACGAGCAGATGGCGCTCGGCGCAGCGTGCCATCTCGGCGAGCGTGTGCTCGGGGTCGGGGACGTGCTCGAGCACCTCGATCGCGCTCGCCAGGTCGAACTCGTTCTCGGCGAACGGCAGGTTCTCGGCGTGCATCACCTGGTACTCGAGGTTGGGCGCCTCGCGCTGTGCCCAGCCGGCCTGGATCGACTCCTCCTCGAGGTCGATCCCGACCACGCGCCGACCCTCGCCCAGCCGCTGGGCCCACTTGTGCACAAGCACGCCCTCGCCGCAGCCGACGTCGAGCACTGAGCTGGGGTCGGCCTGCGCGAAGAGCTCGTCGAGCGTGCGCTCGAAGGCGCTCATCAGGCGCCGCACGACCGGGTTGGTGGAGCCGTACTTGTCGTAGGTGTTCCCGGTGACGATCCCTTCCTCTGAGACCGTCACGGCGCCGCTCACAGCCGCACCGCCTCGTGCTCTTCCGGCTTCCCGACTGCCGGAACGCGCGGATCTGGCGTCGGATCTGGCGTCGGGTCTGGGGTCTTGTCCCGGTCTGGGTTCTCGATCCCGTTCGAGGCCCCCGGTGGGAGGCCCGGCTCGTAGTGGGAGGGTGCGACCCCGAGCTCGAGCTCGATCCGGCGCACGCGCTCGAAGGTCTTCTGCGTCATCACGCGCTGCGCGGCGAGCAGATCGCCGATCACGCCCAGCGCCCACAGCACGACGGCCGCGATGAACAGCACAGCGCCGAGGATCAGCGACTGCACGTGGCCCTTGCCGCTGCCGTCGGCGTAGGCGACGACGAAGCGGATCCAGACCGCGAGCGCGACCACCCCCATCAGGGCGGACAGGCTCCAGAACACGCGCAGCGGCTCGTACTGGGCATAGATCCGGAAGATCGAGACCGCATTGCGCCGCACGTAGGCGCCCATCGAGGGGAACAGGCGCGACTCGCGCGTCTTCGGGTTGGTGCGCACCGGGACGTGGTCGATTGCGACCAGCTGCTTGCCCGCCTGGATGATCGTCTCGAGCGTGTAGGTGAACTTCGAGACGACGAGCAGTTGGATCGCGGCCTCGCGGTTGTAGGCGCGAAAGCCCGAGGTAGTGTCCGGCACCTTCGTCGAGGATGCCTGTCGCACGACCCACGAGCCGAGCCTTTGCAACGTCTTCTTCAGCGGCGAGAAGTGCTCGATGCCGGTCACCTCGCGGTCGCCGACGACCATGTCGGCGCGCCCGGCAAGGATCGGCGCCACCAGGCGCGAGATGTGGGGCCCGTAGTACTGGTTGTCGGCGTCGGTGTTCACGATCACGTCGGCGCCCAGCTTCAGACAGGCGTCGAGCCCCGCCTGGAAACCGGCGGCCAGTCCCTTGTTGTTCGTCAGGCGCACGATGTGGTCGACGCCGTGCGCTCGCGCGACGGCGATCGTCTCGTCGGTCGAGCCGTCATCGATGATCAGCCGCTCGATCGTCTCGAAGCCCTCGACCTGCTCGGGCAGCTCCGCGAGCGTGCGCGGCAGCTGCTCGGCCTCGTTGTAACACGGGATCTGGATGATGAGCTTCATGAGAAAGGGGGGTATGGTTTTTGAAGGGGGTGGTGGTCGGGAGGGGGACCTGTTCCCCTCCCGCATAAAGCCTACCCCGTGGGGTCGTGTGGATAGGGTCGCGCTCCCTCCCGGATAGGCTCTGCGGCCCATGGTCAGCGCCACGCTAAGCAAGTCGCGGCAGGACTCGACGCCGCTGCAGCGGCTACGCGCGGTGGACGCATCGACGTGGGCAAAGCTCGCGTTCGCGGGGCTCTGCGCGCTCGCGCTGTTCGGGTACTTCGCGTTTCCGACATATCCCACCTACGACTCCTTCTACGCGCTGCTCTGGGGTCGCGACCTGCTGCACCTGCACCTGCCCGACTTCCGGGTCTATCGTGGCCCGACCGAGCACCCGCTGGCGATCGCCTTCGGAATGTTCTGCTCGATCTTCGGCCAGGGTGGCGCGCGCTTGATGGTGTTCGGCTCGATCGCCTCGTTCGTGGCGCTCGTCGCCGGCGTCTACCGGCTGGCGCGTCTGTGCTTCGGTCCGGTCGTCGGGATGTTCGCGGCGCTCTTGATGCTGAGCCGCTTCTACGACGAGAACCTCGCGGCGCAGGGCTACCTCGACCTCTCCTACGTGGCGCTGATCGTATGGGCGGTGGCGCTGGAGGTCGAAAAGCCGCGCCGCGGAACGGTCGTGTTCGTGCTGCTCGCCGCCGCCGGGCTGTTGCGCCCCGACGCGTGGGTGCTGAGCGGCGTCTACTGGCTGTGGTGCGCCTGGCCGCGGGCGCGCGCATCGGGCGAGAGCCCAGCGGTGGGCGAGAGCCCGGCGATCGACAGCCGCCGCCTGCTCTACCTCGGCCTCGCCCTGATCGCCCCGGTCGTGTGGGTGTGCGTGGATGCCGTCGTGACGGGCAATCCGCTGTACTCGCTGCAGTCAACGTCCGGTCTGGCCGAAGAACTCGGCCGCTCGCAGGGGCTCTCGGGCGTGATCGCATCGGTGTGGACGTTCGGGGTGCGGATCGACAAGCTGCCGGTGATGCTCGGGATCCTCGTGGGCGCGCCGCTGGCGCTGTGGTTGGCGCCGCGGCGCGTGCTCACGCCACTGGCGGCGCTCGCCGTGCTAGTGGGAGTGTTCGTCGCCGAGGGCGCCGTCGGCGCGTCGGTGATCGACCGCTACCTGATGGGCGCGGCGTCGCTGGCGCTGATCTTCTGCGCGGTGGCGATCGGCGGCTGGTCGATGCTGGAACGGGGATCGAAGCTGCGCCGCGCGTGGATGGTCGCGGCCGCCGCGCTGGTGCTCTACGGAGCGTACGCCGCCGCGACCACGCTGAGCCTCTCGAGCCTGCGCACGACGCTCGCCTATCACGAGGACTTCCACAAGGGTCTCGCGGGCGCGCTCGCCGACCCAGCGGTGAAGGCCGAACTGAAGCGCTGCCCGCTGCTGTCGCTGCCCGACAACAAGCTGATCCCCGACGCCCGCTGGATCCTCGACAGCACCGGACAGCACGACATCGTCGCCCGCAGCGAGGCGCGCGCCGACGCCGAGAAAGGCTCGGCGACGCTCGAGAACCGCATCCGCAAAGGCAGCGTCGCGGTCTACCCACTCGGCAGCGCGGTGTTCTTCGAGGCGATCGTCAACGTCGGCGATGATCCACGCGACCAGGTCCCGCTCGCCGGCTTCAAACGGATCTACACGAGTCGCTATTACGCCGTCTATGGCAACTGCTGAGTCCTCGACGGGCACGCACGGCGAACCGGCGGGCGCGGGCCCCGGCGCGGGTGCGGGTGCGGGCGCGGGTGCGGGCGCCGGCGCGGGTACGGGTGCGGGTGCGGGTGCGGGTGCGGGTGCGGGCAGGGGTTGGGGACCGCAGCTGTCGCGCCGCTGGGCCTGGTCGGGCCTGGCGGTGGTGCTGCTCGCCGGCCTTGGTCTGCGCCTGTGGGGCGTGCGCCAGGGCCTGCCCTACCCGTACAACACCGATGAGGCGCAGCACTTCGTGGCGCACGCGGTCGAAATGTTCCGCGGGAGCACGCTCAACCCGCACTACTTCGCCAACCCGCCCGCGTTCACGTACCTGCTGCACTTTCTGTTCCGGCTTTGGTACGGAAGCCCCGATGGAGCGGTGCGGGCGCTCGAACTGCACCCGGCAGGCGTCTACACCCTCGCCCGCGTGGCCGTCGCGCTGCTCGGCACGGGGTCGCTGTGGCTGCTGTACGGGACCGGCGCGCGCCTCTTCGGCCGCGCCGCTGGCCTGCTCGCGGCGGCGATCGAGGCCGTCGCGTTCCTGCCGGTCTTCTACGCGCACCTCGCGCTCAACGACGTGCCGACGCTGTTTCCGCTGACGCTCTCGCTGCTGGGCAGCGCAGGTGTCCTGAGGAAAGGCCGCCGCCGCGACTACCTGCTCGCCGGCGTCGGGCTGGGCGTCGCCTGCGCGAGCAAGTACACAGCCGGGATCGCTCTTCTGCCGCTGCTGGCGGCCGCGACGGCGCGCTACCTGAACGTCGAGGCCGACACGCGCGCGTACGTCGTCGGCCGTCGCGCGGCGATCGGCCTCGTGTTCGCGGGCTTCGCCGCGCTGCTCGCCTTTCTCGTTGCGAACCCCTATGCGGTACTCGATTACGGAGATTTCCACACCGAACTCGTGCACCAGTCGAGGCTCTCCGCCGAAGCCCAGGGCAAGCTCGGCGCCCCACGAGAGGGCGGTTTGCTCTACTACCTGTGGACGCTCACGTGGGGTCTCGGGTGGGTGCCGGCGCTGGCGGCGCTCGGCGGGATGCTCGCGGTCTGGCGCAGGGAGCGGTGGCTGGGCGCGATGCTGGTGCCGGCGCCGCTCTTGTTCCTGTTGCTGATGGGCCTGGAGGGTCGCTACTTCGGGCGCTGGCTTTTGCCGATCTTCCCGATCCTCTGCCTGCTCGCGGCGTTCTTCGCGCTGCTGGCCGTCGATCGGATCGTTTGCCTCGTGGGCGGGCGGTTACGTGCGCGGGCGGAGCGAATGCCGGCTGGAAGCACGGATGCGGACAACGGGTCAGAGATGGGCGTGGGCCGCGCGCCAGGCATGGGCAATGGTCGCGCGCCAATCGGGCTCCGCATCGGCGTGGCAGCGCTGCTCGTCATGGCATTGCTGGCGCAGGGTCTGATCTACAGCGTGCACTCCGGCCTGGTGCTCTCGCGTGCCGATACGCGCAACCTGACGCGCGCGTGGTTGGTCGCGCACGTGCCGAAGGGCGCGCCGATCGTCGTCGAGCCCGTCGCCCCCGACGAATGGGCGCGCGAAGCGATCTCCGGAACCTCGACCGCCGGCAACCCATACCGCTGGCCGAAGTACGCCTCGCTGTTCTCGCGGATCTCGGCCGCCGGCGCGCTCGAACCGGAATCGAGCCGGCCCCGCAAAGTCGGGATCGAGGACTACGTGCGGACGCTGGCCCCATCGCTGATCGGCTACTACGAGCGGAACGGCTACTGCTGGGTGGTGAGCGGCTCGACCCAGTCCGGCCGCGCTTTTGCGGACCCGCAGGCGGTGCCGCTGGCGATCGCCTACTACGCGGCGCTCGCCAGGCAGGGCGAAGTCGTCTATCGCGCCTCGCCCTACACGCACGGCCGCGATCGGGTGGGATTCGATTTCGACTGGAGCTTCGACTACTACCCCCTCGCCTACCGCCGGCCGGGGCCGGAAATGATCGTCTACCGGCTGCATGGCGGGCGTTGTGGGGGCACGCCTTGAAAACGCCGCGATGCCCTCGGGAGCGCCAGGTGGCTCTTGGGGAGAGAATGCGCGGCAAGCGCCCGTTGGGACTATCGGGAAACCCCGTGGGAAGCGCCCGTTGGAAACGTCGGGAGAACCCCGTGGGAAAATGCCGGAGAACCGCCACGGATATCCTGAGTGCGAATGACCACCTGCACCGACACCGACCGGGCGCACCTGGAACGCGCGATCGAGCTCGCCGGCAACGGCTTGGGCGCGGTCAAGCCCAACCCCGTCGTGGGCGCGGTCGTCGCCCGCGACGGCGAGGTGCTGGGCGAGGGCTGGCACGAACGGTTCGGTGGGGTGCATGCGGAGGTCAACGCGATCGAGGCCTGCGGTGTGGCGGATCTGAGCGGCGCGACGCTGTACGTGTCGCTGGAGCCGTGCTGTCACGAGGGCAAGACGCCGCCCTGCACCGATGCGATCCTGCACGCTGGCATCAAGCGCGTGATCGTCGCCTCCGACGACCCCACCGAGAAGGCCTCGGGGCGCGGCCTGGGCATCCTGCGCGACGAGGGCGTGGAGGTGCTGCTCGCCGACGAGCAGCTCGCCGCGCGGGCGCGGCTGCTGAACCAAGCCTTTCGCAAGCACGCGCGGGTCGGACGGCCGTGGGTGCTGTTCAAGTCCGCGATGACGCTCGACGGGAAGGTTGCGACGCGCACCGGTGACTCCCAGTGGATCAGCGGCGAGGACAGCCGCGAGCTCGCTCACCGCTGGCGCGCCTCGGTCGACGCGGTGGTCGTCGGCATCGGCACAGCGCTCGCGGACGACCCGCGGCTGACCGCGCGCCCCGAGGGACTGGACGCCGACCTGCCGCCCCAGCCGCGGCGCGTGGTCTTCGATTCGCTCGCCCGGCTCCCGCCGACCTCCCAGCTCGTCGCGGCGGCAGCGGAGATTCCGCTCACGGTCGTGGTCTCCCGCGCGGCCGCGCGGGCGGACACCGACGCGCTCGAGGCGGCCGGCGTGCAGGTGCTGCTGGCGACCGGTGAGAACGAGCCCGCGCGGGTGCGCTCGGGCCTGGAGCAGCTGGGCGCGCTCGGCGTGACCGCGGTCCTGCTCGAGGGCGGCCCGCACCTCGCCGGCGCGTTCCTCGACGCGGGCGAGATCGACGAGATTCGCCTGTTCCTCGCGCCGCTCCTGCTGGGCGGCAGCGCGGCGCGCGATCCCCTGGAGGGAAAGGGCGTCGAGCGGATCTCCGAGGCGCTGCGCGCCCTCACCTTTGGCTGCGAGCGCGTCGGCGAGGATCTGCTGATCTCCGCGCGCCTGCGCGAGTGGTAAATGAGTCATGTTCACGGGCCTGATCGCCGATCTTGGAGAGGTGAGCTCGCTGCACGAGGATCGCGACGGCGCGACGCTGCAGATCGCCACGCGACTAGCGCAGGAGCTGAGCGAGGGCGACTCGATCGCCGTTAACGGCGTCTGTTTGACCGCGACCGAGATCGGCGACGGCGGCTTCACGGCGCAGGCGATGCGCGAGACGCTCGACCGCTCGGCTCTGGGGGGGTTGAAAGTTGGCGCGCGGGTGAACCTCGAGCTGGCGCTGCGCGCGGCCGACCGGTTGGGCGGTCACGTCGTGCAGGGCCACGTTGACGGTGTGGGCACGATCGGTGCGATCGAGGAGCAGGGCTTCGCGCGCGTGCTCAGCATCGAGGAGGGCGAAGCCGCCGGTGTGCGCGGGCCGGGCATCGCGCGGTACCTGGTCGAGAAGGGATCGGTCGCCGTGAACGGCGTCAGCCTGACCGTGAGCGCGCTGATCGAGTCCCACCCGCCCGGCTTCGAGGTGTCGCTGATCCCGGAGACGCTGCAACGGACGAACCTGGGCCGGCTGGCGGTCGGAGATAAGGTCAACCTGGAGGCGGATGTGCTGGCGAAGCATGTGGAGCGTCTATTGGAGGCCAGGATATGAACATGTATGGCGGCGCTGGATTGGCGTCCTACCGATCAAAGATCGGCCAGCACGCGTGCAGCACACGTCGCTCACTGCGTCCTGGGCGGGCGGGTCTTCATTCACCTACATGCCCATATCGGCGGGATAGGCATCAAGGAATGGAAACCGTATGAGTCAGTCGAAGACGACCACCCCCTTCGCGACGATCGAGGAGGCGCTCGAGGAGATCCGGGCGGGCCGCATGATCGTCGTGTGCGACGACGAGAATCGCGAGAACGAGGGCGATCTGACGCTCGCGGCGCAGTTCGCGACGCCGGAGGCGATCAACTTCATGGCGAAGGAGGGTCGCGGGCTGATCTGCCTGTCGTTGACGCCGGAGCGTTGCGAGGAGCTGGGACTGGAGCTGATGGCGGCGAAGAACGAATCGTCGTTCGAGACGCCGTTCACGGTCTCGATCGAGGCGCGCGAAGGCGTCACGACGGGGATCTCCGCGCACGATCGCGCGCGCACGATCCAGGTGGCGATCGATCCCGCTAGCCATCCCCGCGATCTCGTCCAGCCCGGGCACATCTTCCCCCTGAAGGCGCGCTCCGGCGGCGTGCTCGAGCGCACCGGGCAGACCGAGGCGGCGGTCGACCTCGCGCGGTTGGCCGGTCTGAACCCATCGGGGGTGATCTGCGAGGTGATGAACGACGACGGCACGATGGCGCGGGTCGGCGATCTCGCCGGCTACTGCGCACGGCACGGGCTGAAGATGATCACGATCGCCGATCTGATCGCCTACCGCCGCCAGCACGACAAGCTCGTCGAACGGGTCGCGGCGGCGCGCCTGCCGACGGCGTTCGGCGAGTTCGAGGTCGTCGGCTACCGCTCGCTGCTCGACGAGAAGCACCACGTCGCGCTCGTCAAGGGCGATGTGGCCGGGCGCGACGACGTGCTCGTGCGCGTGCACTCGGAGTGCCTCACCGGCGATGTCTTCCACTCGCTGCGATGCGACTGCGGCGAGCAGCTGGAGTCGGCGCTCGCGATGATCGAGGCCGAGGGAGAGGGCGTGCTGCTGTATCTCGCGCAGGAGGGCCGCGGGATCGGCCTGCTGAACAAGTTGAAGGCATACCGCCTGCAGGAGGACGGACTGGACACCGTCAACGCCAACCTCCAGCTCGGCCTGCCGGCCGATCTGCGCGACTACGGTATCGGCGCGCAGATCCTCGTCAACCTCGGCCTCTCCTCGATTCGCATCCTCACGAACAACCCGAAGAAGATCAAGGGCCTTGAGGGCTACGGCCTGTCGGTCTCAGCCCAGGTGCCGATCGAGCACGCGCCGAACCCGCACAACGAGGAGTACATGCGCACGAAGGCCCGGCGGATGGGGCATACATTGCACCACCAGGGTCTCAACCTCGACGCGGAGCTGCTGCAGGCCGAGCGCGAACGCGACGCCGCCGAGGAAGGGCTCGACTGGTGAGCGAGCGGTTCGCCGAAGCCCAAGCCATCGCGCGGACGGCGCGCGAGGCCGCGCGCGAGGCCGTCACCGCGCGCGTGCAGAGCGGCGGCCCGGCAGAGGGCGCAAAGCGCGAGCGCTACGCGATCGCCGTCGGTCGCTTCTACGGCGATCTCGCCGAGCGCCTGGAGCGCGGCGCGCGGGGCGCGTTCGCGCGGGCCGGCCATGGCGGCGACGATGATCTCGAGGTGTTCGACGTGCCGGGCGCCTACGAGCTGCCGCTGGCCGCGAAGTACGCGGCCGAGTCGGGACGTTTCGCGGGGGTCGCGTGCCTCGGAGCGGTGATCAGGGGCGAGACCGACCACTACGACTTCGTCTGCGCGGAGACCGCGCGCGGGGTGATGCAGGTGCAGCTCGAGACCGGCGTGCCGTGCGCGTTCGGAGTGCTGACCTGCGCGACGATGGAGCAGGCGCTCGCGCGCACCGGCGGCGGTAAGCGCGACCAGGGCGCCCATGCCGCCGAGGCGGTGCTGCGGATGGTGGCGCTGCGGCGCGAGCTCGCAGGTCGCTGAGGGTCCGCGTGCGTCCCGGCCTCGACGGCCGGCTCGAGGCGCCTGAGGGCGCCGACGCCTCCTATCTCGAAAAGGCTCTAGACTGCCGCGCATGGCAAAGGTGTGTCACAGCTGCGGGAAGGGTCCGGCGTTTGGCCAGAGTCGCAGTCACTCGATGGTCGCGACCAAGCGGCGCTTCGACCCGAACCTCCAGAAGGTACGGATCCTCGTCGGCAAGGCGCCGCGGCGCGTGTACGTCTGCACCCGTTGTCTGAAAGCGGGCAAGGTCACAAAGGCCGCCTAGGCCATTCTTGCTGCAAGTGGGCGGGTGCCGCCCGGATGAGGTGATAGAGGTGTGGGCGTGACCGATACGAACCTGGTCCGCTTTCGCGCCGCTGTCGCGGGAGCGCTGGCGCACCTGGAATCGCGGCGCGAGGAGGTGAACGACCTCAATGTGTTCCCCGTCGCCGACGGGGATACCGGCGACAACATGGCGCTGACGCTGCGTGCGGTGCTCGACGAGCTCGACCGTCTACAGGGGAGCAACGAGGAGCGCACGATCGACGAGATCGGGCGCGAGGAGATCGTGCAGTCGGTCGCGCGCGCGGCGCTGCTGGGCGCGCGCGGCAACTCCGGCGTGATCCTCTCCCAGCTGATTCGCGGCGCCGCCGAGGAGCTCGTCAGCCGCCCCGGCGAGCTGATCGACGCCACGCTGATCGGCGCGGCGCTTGCGAACGCGGCCGACCGCGCCTACTCCTCGGTGCGCGAACCGGCTGAGGGCACGATCCTGACGGTCGCGCGCGAGATGGCCCACCAGATCGTCACCGACCTCGCGCACGGCGCCGAGGGCCAGCGCCTGGATCCCGACGCGGCGCCGGGGCAGCAGGACGCCGCGATCGCCGCGGCGCTCGAGCGTGCCGTCACGACGGGACAGGAATCGGTCAAGCGTGGCCCCGAGCTGCTGGCCGCGCTGCGCGACGCCGGGGTGGTCGACGCCGGCGGCTACGGGCTGACGATCATCTTCGCGGGCGTGGTCGCGGCGCTGCGCGGGGACGAGCCGCCCGAGCTCGACCACTACGCGCCGGCGCGCATCAGCCACCCCGAGCACCACTCGAGCACTTATCGCTTCTGCACGAACTTCGCCGTCACCGGCACCGGCCTGAGCCCGGGGCGCTTCATCGCGCCGTTGGAGGAGCTGGGCGACTCGGTGCTCGTGGTCGGCGACGCGACGACGCTGAAGGTGCACGTGCACACCGACGAGCCCGAGCGCGCGACGGCCGTGTTTGCGCAGGCGGGCGAGGTTTCTCATCTGGATGTCGCGGACATGCACCTGCAGGTCAGCGAGCGCGACGAGCGGCTCGGCAGCGGCATCTCCGGCGCGGACCCCGCCGGGACCGACGGCAGCTCTGACGGGAAGCTCGCTGGCCGCGCCTGCTCCTGCCGCCGGACGGTCCTCAGCGGCCGACGGCCCGCGCGTGCGCTGCGGCGCGGTGGCGGTCGTCAGCGGCGATGGCCTGCAGGCAATGTTCGAGGCGCTCGGCGTGCACACGATCGACGGCGGTCCGACGCTCAACCCCTCGACCTACGATCTGCTCGCGGCGATCCACGAGGTGCAGGCCGAGGAGGTCGTGGTGCTGCCGAACTCGGCGAACGTGATCATGGCCGCCGAGCACGCGGCGGAGCTCTCGGACAAGCAGGTCCTGGTCGCCCACGCCACCAGCCAGCAGGCCGGTCTCGCCGCCGCCGTCGCGCTCGAGGCCGATCGCACCGTCGAGGAGAACGCGCGGGCGCTGAACGAGGCGCTCTCCCATCTGCGTACGGGGGCGGTCGCACAGGCGGCGCGCGACGACGCGCAGGGACGCTTCGGACGCGGCGAGGCGGTCGGGTTCGTGGCCGACGAGGTGGTCGCCTGGGGCGAGCCCGAGGCTACTTTACGGGCCGTGCTCGAGAGGCTCGCCGACGACGCGGAGTTGATCAGCGTGCTCGCCGGGCGCGACGCGCCGCTCGTGGCCGCGGAGATTGCCCGCCTGGTGGACGGCGGGGTCGAGCTCGAGCTGCACGACGGCGGCCAGCCCGCCTATTGGTGGCTGCTGGCCGCGGAGTGACGCCGCCGAGCGGTGCATGATGGGCAGCAGATGTCCCCGGCAGCGACAGCAAGGACTGGCTCCGAGCGCAACCCCACGACCGATCGGGGGCCAGACCTCGCAGCGGCCGCCGCGTGCGGCGATCGGGGCGCTCCGGGCGATCGGGAGGGGCCTCGCGCGTTCGCGTCGGCGGACCGCCTGAGCCGCGAAGAGCTGCTGGGCGCACCGCTGCGCTGGCCGCGGCCTTCGCGTCTGGAAGATCCGCTCGAGGTTCCAACTGAGGGCAAGCTCGCCGACGGCCTGCGGGCGCTGGGACTGACGAGCGTCGGCGCGCTGCTCGAGCACCTGCCGCGGGACAGCCGCGAGGCGCGGACGGTGGCGGCGCTGAAGACGGGCGAGTCGGCGACGGTCGCGGTGCAGGTTCGCAGGATCGCCGCGCGCGCGGTGCGCAGGCGGGGGATGAAGCCGCTCGTCGAAGCGACCGTATTCGATGCGACCGGGAGCATGCGCGCGACCTTCTTCAACCAGCCGTGGCTGGCGCAGCGCTACCCGCCGGGGACGCGGCTGATCCTGCACGGCAAGGCGACCGAGCGCGGAACCTTCAACGTCGCCCACCACGCGCTCGGCACCGACGCGATCCCCGATCCTGATCCCGGCGCAGGCTCCGGCCCTGGCCCAGGTCCAGGCTCCGGTGCAGGCCCAGGCTCTGGCCCAGTTCCAGGCGCAGGCTCCGGCGCAGGTCCAGGCTCCGGCGCAGGCCCAGGCTCTGGCGCAGGCCCCGGCTCCGGTGTGATGGACGTTGCCACCGCCGGCGAGATCGCGCACTATCCGGCGCGCGAGGGCGTGAGCTCGACGCAGATCCTCGCCCTTGTGCGGGGCGCGCGGGCCGCGCTGCGGGATGTGCCCGAGGTCCTGGGAGCCGCCACGCGGATCGGCGAGGGGCTGGCCGACCGGGGCGCGGCGCTAGCCGCGATGCACTTTCCGCGCGACGCCGCCGAGCGCGAGCGTGGCCGCGAACGGCTCGCGTTCGAGGAGCTGCTGCTGGCGCAGCTCCTGTTTTTGCGCCGCCGCGCGCGGCGGGGGTCGAGCGCTATGGCGTACGCGCTGCAGCAGGGGCACGAGGGGCCGCCGGAGGGATTGAGCGCGCGCTGGCTGCGCGAGGGGCTGCCGTTCGCGCTGACCGGCGATCAGGAGCGCGCGGTCGCGACGATCGGGGTGGAGCTCGCGAGCGTGCGCCCGATGCAGCGGCTGTTGATGGGCGAGGTCGGCAGCGGCAAGACCGTGGTGGCGCTCTACGCGATGCTGCGCGCGGTCGAGCAGGGCATGCAGGCCGCGCTGATGGCGCCGACGGAGACGCTCGCCGAACAGCACTTCGCGACGCTCCAGCGGCTGCTCGGCGGCGGGGTGGGTGGGGTTCTCATGAGTACCGCGCTGCTGACCGGCACGACAAGCGGCAAGCGGCGCGCGGACACGCTGGGCAAGCTCGCCAGCGGCGAGCTGGGATTGGTGGTCGGCACGCACGCGCTGATCGAGCCCGACGTCCGCTTTCGTGCGCTGGCGGTCGCGGTGGTCGACGAGCAGCACCGCTTCGGCGTGCGCCAGCGCGCGGCGCTGGAGGAGAAGCGGTCGATCGCGATGCCGGGTGGCGAGGGCGCCGAGCAGAGCGCAAAGACCGAGCCGGCGGGGGGATCGGCCGAGGGCCCGACCGAGGATCGGCCGGCGAGACGCGCGCCGCACGTGCTGCACATGACCGCGACGCCGATCCCGCGCACGCTCGCGCTCGCGAAGTACGGCGACCTCGACGTGAGCGTCCTGCGCGAGCTGCCGCGCGGGCGTCAGGCGATCGAGACGCGGATCGTCGCGGGCGAGCGCGCGCGGGCGCGGGCGTATGAGCAGCTGCGCGAGCAGCTGCGGGCGGGCCGGCAGGCCTACGTGGTCTGCCCGCTGGTCGAGGAAGTCGAGCCGATCGAGGTGGCCAGGTCGCGTGGCGCCGGCCAGGCCGTGGGTGCGGCGGCGGGAGCGCGCGCGGCGTCCCCGCCCGGGGAGCGCCGATCGCCGGCCGCGACGGAGGCCATCGCGACGGAGGCCATTGCGACGGAGGCGCCCGCGATGGAGGCCCCCGCGACGGAGGCCATCGCGACGACCGAGACCGAGATGAAGACGGCGAAGGCCGAGTACGAGCGCTTGGCGAAGGGCGAGCTGGCGGGGTTCGAGCTGGTGCTGCTGCACGGGCAGATGCGCCCGCGCGAGAAGCAGGAGGCGATGGCGCGCTTCGCCTCGGGGCAGGCGAGCGTGCTGGTCGCGACTACGGTGATCGAGGTCGGCGTCAACGTGGCGAACGCGACCGTGATGCTGGTCGAGAACGCCGAGCGCTTCGGGCTCTCCCAGCTGCACCAGCTGCGCGGCCGGGTCGGCCGCGGCGAGCACCGATCCAGCTGTCTGCTCGTCGGACCGGCGGGGGCGCGGCGGTTGCGCGCGATGGTCGAGCACGCCGATGGATTCCGGCTGGCGGAGATCGACCTCGAGCTGCGCGACGAGGGTGAGCTGGTGGGGACGCGCCAGTCGGGGTTGAGCCAGTTCGAGGTGGCGTGCCTGCCGCGCGACGCCGAGCTGCTCGAGCGCGCCCGCGCGCGGGCGCGGGCGATCTTCGCGAGCGATCCGGAGCTGCGAAGCCCGGAGCACGCGCTGCTGGGCGAGGCGCTCGCGCGGGCGTTCGGCGAGCAGGCGCTGGAGCCGATTCCCGCGTGAGGGTGATCGCCGGGCGCTTCGGCGGCAGGCGGCTGGTCGCGCCGAAGGGCAGGACCACGACCAGGCCGACATCCGACAGGGTGCGGGAGGCGATCTTCTCGATGCTCGGCGATCTCGGCGAGGAGGAGGACGCGCGCGTGCTCGACCTGTTCGCGGGGACGGGCGCGCTGGGGATCGAGGCGCTCTCGCGGGGCGCCGCGCGCGCCGTTTTCGTCGAGCGCGACGGGGCCGCGCTGGCGGCGCTGCGGGCCAATCTGAGCGCGCTCGGGCTGGGCGAGGAGCGGGCCGAGGTGCGTCGCGGGGAGGCGCTCGCGGCGCTGCGCAGTGCACGGGAGCGCGCGGAGACGTACGATCTGGTGCTGATCGACCCTCCCTACAGGCGGGCGGGCGCGATGGGGGGCGAGCCTCGCCGGCCCTTGCGCCGCTGCTCTCGGCGCAGGCGCGCGTGGTCGTGGAGAGCGATCGCAGGGCGCCACTGGAGCTGTCCTGGGGGGAGATCGAGAGAGAACGGCGCTATGGCGATACGACGATCACAATCCACCGGCACGCTTGACCCGACCGCCGGGCCTGGACCCGCGGCCGCAGGAGGGCGGCCCGGGCGATGAGCGCGCTGGAGAAGTCGATCGTCGTCTGCCCGGGCTCGTATGACCCGATCACGAACGGGCACCTCGACGTGATCCGCCGCGCCGCGGCGCTGTATGACGAAGTCGTCGTCGGGGTCGTCAACCGCTCGGTCAGAAAGAGCAAAGCCCTGTTCGGGATCGAGGAGCGGATGGCCTTCATCGAACACGCGATCGCGGATCTGGACGGGGTCAGGGCCGAGCCGTTCTCGACGCTCGTCGTCGAATTCGCGCGCCACGTCGGGGCGAAGGCGATCGTGAAGGGGCTGCGCGCGATCTCCGACTTCGAGTACGAGCTGGAGATGAACCAGCTCAACCGCCGCCAGGACCCGGAGGTCGAGTCGGTTTACCTGATGGCCAGCCCGCAGTACAGTTTCCTTTCCTCCAGCGGCGTCAAGGAGCTCGCCACGTTTGGAGGCCGGATCGACGATCTCGTCCCCGGCGAGGTCGCCGTGAGGTTGCAGGAAGAGCTGAAGCGCTGACGAACTTGGAGACGCAATGGATGTTCTCGTACTGATAGACAAGCTCGACGATCTCGTGCACAACGCCAAATCGGTGCCGATGACCGATCAGGTGAGGGTCAACAAGGAGGAGATCTACGACATCCTCGACCAGATGCGCGCGACGATCCCCGAGGAGATCAAGCAGGCGCGCTGGATCGTCAAGGAGCGCCAGGAGATGCTCGCGGAGGCCAAGAAGGAGGCCGAGCGGATCGTCAAGGACGCGCGCGAGCGCCAGGAGAAGCTGGTCGGCGACGAGGAGGTCACCAAGCAGGCCGAGCGCGCCGCCGAGGACATCGTCGAGGACGCCCGCACGCGCGAGCGCGAGATCCGGCTGGGCGCCGAGGACTACGCGGACGAGATCCTGAGCACGCTCGAGGTCAACCTCGACAAGATCCTGGCCGCCGTCCAGCGTGGCCGCGAGCGCTTGCAGGGCAAGGACGAGCCGGCGGAAGTCTCGTAAGTTCTTCCTCTTCCCGGGGAAGCCAATGCCGCATGCGGCATTGGCCCTGACCGCACATGTGCGGTCAGGCCGACCGGTACATGTACCGGTCGGAAGACGCCGCCACATGTGGCGGCGTCCCGACCCGCGCATGCGCGGGTCGGCCAGTCGGTGCATGCACCGACTGGAACAGCACAACCCCAACACGTACCCGCAAGCCCTTGCGATATGCGTGTGAGTCGGGCAATTTGGGTAGGGTGCCCCGCGTGAGCTCGCCGCTGAAGTATCGACTCGAGGTCGCCAAGGTCTTCCTCGGCACCGGCATCCTGACCCCGGTCAGGCCGGATCGCGCCGTCAGGTCGGTCTCCGCGCTGCGCCGCTGGGGCCCGACGCCGGCGGCCGCCTACACGGGCTCGGCCGCGCGCTTTCCTGGGCGGGCCGCGCTGATCGACGAGCGCGGCACGCTGACCTTCGAAGAGGCGCACCGGCGCACGAACGCGCTCGCGCGCGAGATGCGCGCCGCCGGGATCCGAGAGGGCGACAGCGTCGCGATCATGTGCCGCAACCACCGCGGCTTCGTCGAGGCGACCGTCGCCTGCTCGAAGCTCGGCGCGAGCGCGCTGTATCTGAACACCGCGTTCGCCGGCCCGCAGATCACCGACGTGATGCGCCGCGAGAACCCCGCGGGGCTCGTCTACGACGCGGACTTTGCCAACCTCGTCGGCGACGGCGGCGAGGGACGCAAGCGCTTCGTCGCCTGGGCCGAGCCCGGCAGCGCGCCCCCCGATCCCCTGCTCGAGGACCTGATCGCGGCCGGCGCCGCCGCCGATCTGACTCCCCCTGGCGAACCGGGCCGCGTCGTGATCCTCACCTCCGGCACGACCGGCACGCCGAAGGGCGCCGCCCGCAAGCAGCCCGACTCGATCGAGCCGCTGGCGGCGCTGTTCTCGAAGATCCCGCTGCGTGCGCGCGAGACGACGGTGATCGCCGCGCCGATGTTCCACTCGTGGGGCTTCGGGCACTTCACGCTCGCCTTGCCCTTGTCCTCGACGATCGTGCTGCGCCGGCGCTTCGACCCGGAGGCGACGCTGCGCGCGGTCGCCGAACACCGCGCCACTGCGCTCGCGGTCGTGCCGGTGATGCTCCAGCGGATCCTCGAGCTCGCGCCGGAGACGATCGGTCAGTACGACACGCACGCGCTGCGGATCATCGCCGCCAGTGGCTCCGCCCTGCCGGGCGAGCTGGCGACGCGCGTGATGGACGCCTTCGGGGACGTGCTCTACAACCTGTACGGCTCGACCGAGGTCGCGTGGGCGACGATCGCCACGCCCGAGGACCTGCGCGCCGCGCCCGGCACCGCCGGCCGCCCGCCCCTGGGCACGGTCGTAAAGCTGCTCGACGAGGCTGGCCGCGAGGTCCCGCGGGGCCAGCGCGGGCGGATCTTCGCGGCGAACGAGATGGTCTTCGAGGGCTACACCGGCGGCGGCGGCAAGGAGATCGTCGATGGCCTGATGAGCACCGGCGACATGGGCCACATCGACGCCGCCGGTCGCCTGTTCGTCGACGGGCGCGACGACGAGATGATCGTGAGCGGCGGCGAGAACGTGTTCCCGCGCGAGGTCGAGGACCTGCTCGCCGACCACGCGCAGGTCGAGGAGGCCGCCGTGATCGGCGTGGACGACGAGGAGTTCGGCCAGCGGTTGAAGGCGTTCATCGTCCCCCGGGGCGGCGCGCAGCTGAGCGAGGACACCGTCAAGGAGTACGTCAAGGAGAACCTCGCCCGCTACAAGGTCCCGCGCGACGTCGTCTTCCTCGACGAGCTCCCGCGGAACGCGACTGGTAAGGTGCTCAAGCGTGAGTTGCAGACTTCGAGCTAGGGCTTCGTCTGGGGCGGTCACGTTGCTCGCGGTCATAGCCCTGCTGCTCGTGCCCGCCGGTGCGAGCGCGGCCTCGCCGGTGCTTGAATTTGTGGTCCAGGGCCACAGCCTGTCGGAAGTCAGCTTTACGACCACAGGCGGAGAACTGTCGGCCCAAATGGCCGGTTTCGAGACGCTTGTGCACTGCACTGCCTCCCACGGCGAAGGCGAAATCACGGGACCACGCTCGACAGTTTCCAAATATCAGTTCACAGGATGCTCTGCGGAAGGTCCGAAGTGCAAGTCCGGCGCAAACGCAGAAGAAATCACAACGGGTCCGATCGTGGGCGATCTCGTCTACATCGATCAGGCGAAGGAAGAGGTCGGCATCCTTATGAATCCCGGCGGCGGCACCTATATAAAATTTGAATGCGGAGGCACGCCCGCCGAAGGAAGGGGGTCCTTCCTTGCACTCGTGAATCCGGTCAATCAAGAAGCGACGTCGTTCACGGCGACGCTCAGCCAGTCCAACAGCGTGCAGACACCCGATGAGTATGAAGGCGAAAAAGGTGAACCGCTCTACGCGTTCCCGACAGGGGAGAAGGAAGGCAACCCATTTGTGCCAACCGGAGTGGAATCGACGTTCACGATCCACTCGAACCTACCGGGTGAGATAAAGGCCGTAACGACACAAGACATCGAAGCTGAACAGCATGAAGAAGAAGCCGAAAAGCAGGATGAAGCCCTTCTGAAGCAGGAAGAAACCCTGAAAAAACAGGAAGCAACCCTGAAGAAGCAAGAAGCGGTTCTTAAAGGAGTCGAAGAACACGCCAATCAGCTGGCAGAAGAAGCGAAGAGGCACGAAGCGGAATTGAACGCCCAGATCGCCGCGATCAAAAAGCGTCAGCAAGAAGCGACCGCGGAAGCCGAGAAAGATCAGCAAGAAGTAATCGCGACGAAGAAGCAGCTGGAAGAATCAAAGTCTCTCGCGCAGGCCAAGTTGCTGAAAAAGGCGCTCGAGCAGTGCAAGACAAAGCCGAAGAACAGGCGCGCTCAGTGCAAGGCCAGGGCCGAGAAGAAGTACGGCAGCAAGGCGAAGACCGGCAAGCAGTAGCGCGGCGCCTGTCCCCCTTGCGGGGTTCGCGGGGCCGGGTCTTTGCCGCTCGCGCCGGTCTCGACGCCCAGGGTCTCGATGCCCGGCGAGGCGTCGCTAATCTGAGGATCATGCGGGCAAGCGAGTACGAGCTCGACCTGGCGAGCATGAAGCTCAGCCCCGGGGCGGGGCGCAGGCTCGAGCTGCAGGTCCCGATTGGCGCTCTGGAGCTGGGCGGCGAGCGGTATGAGGTAGGTCCCGCTAGCGTGCCGGTGCGGATCGACGTGTCGCGGATGACCGGCGGCGGATACGCACTCAAGCTGGCGCTGACCGCCGCGATCAGCGGACCGTGCATGCGCTGTCTGAAGCAGGCCGCTCCCGCGATCGAGGTGCAGGCGCGGGAGGTCGACGTGCCCGGAGAAGGCGAGGAGCTGGCGAGCCCCTACGTGCGCGAGGAGCGGCTGGACGTCGCGGCGTGGGCGCACGATGCCGTCGCGCTCGCGATGCCCGCGAAGGTGCTCTGCCGCGAGGACTGCGCGGGGCTGTGCCCGATCTGCGCCGCGGATTTGAACGAGGCCGCGCGGGCGGGGCTGCAACATCTGCACGATCCGGAGCCGGATCCGCGCTGGGCGAAGCTGAGTGAGCTGAAGCTCGAGTAGGGCAGCGGGCGCGAGCCCAGAGCCCTTCCGAGCCGGGCGGAATCGACGCGGGCCTCGACGCTGGGCCACTACGAGGCTGGTAGGCTACTCGACCGATGGCCGTACCCAAGAAAAAGCAATCCCACAGCCGTACAGCCAAGCGCCGCGCGCAGCACAAGATCGGCACGCCCGCCGTGAACGCGTGCCCGAAATGCCACAGCCCGCGCCGGCCACACCGCGTCTGCCCGGTGTGCGGCTCCTACGCCGGCAAAGAGGTCGTGGCGCAGAGCGCGCACGACCACGAGCATCACGATCACGATCACGACCACGAGTAGGGGCCGTTGACCACGCCGGTAGTGGCGGTCGATTGCAACGGCGCCGATCTCGGCCCGGCCGAGGTTGCCGCCGGCGCCGCGCTGGCCGCCGCGCAGGGCGCGCGGGTGCTGCTGTTCGGGCCGGCGGCGCAATTGTCGGAGAGCGCGCTGCCGCCGGACGGTGTGACGGACGGCGTCGAGATCGTCGACGCGCCCGTCTCGATCGCGAAGAGCGCCGACCCCGTCAGCGCGGTAAGGAGTACGCCCGAGGCCTCGATCGTGCAGGCCGCCCGCGCGGTCGCCGACGGCCGCGCGCAGGCGCTGGTGTGCGCGGGCGGCACCGGCGCGGCGCTCGCGGCGGGGCTGTTCAACGTCAAGCGTGCGCGCGGCATCTACCGCCCGGCGCTCGCGCTACCGCTGCCTGTTCCGGGATCCCCGCCCACCCGCCAGCCCGCGCGACCGACCGCCCACCTGCCCGGGGATTCCGTCAGTCGTTCCGTCGTCCTGCTCGACGTCGGCGCGAACGCCGAGGCGCGGCGCGAGCACCTCGTGCAGTTCGCGTTCATGGGCGCGGCGCTCGCGCAGATGGTGCTCGGCGTGCAGAGCCCGCGCGTGGGGCTGCTCTCCAACGGCGAGGAGGCCGCGCGCGGAGGTGAGCTGATCGTGGAGACCGGCGAGGAGCTCGCGGCGAAGGCGAGCGGCGGCGAGGCGCTGCGGTTCGTCGGCAACGTCGAGGGCGGCGACATCGTGAGCGGCGTGGCGGACGTGATCGTGACCGACGGCCTGACGGGGAACATCGCGCTGAAGCTGATGGAGGGGGTCTCACAGACATTGCTCGGCGCGGTGCGCGACGCGGCGATGGCCTCGCCGCGCGCGAAGCTGGGCGGAGCGCTGCTGGCGCCCGCGCTGCGCGAGGTTCGCGACGAGCTCGACCCCGAGCGCCAGGGCGGCGCCTACCTGCTGGGGCTGCGGAGCTTGGGGGTGGTGCCGCACGGACGTTTCACGCGCAGGGGCTTCGCGCAGGCGATCCAGCGCGCGTGCCGCGGCGCCGAGCAGGACCTCGTCGGCAGGACCCAGCTCGCGCTCGAAGCGGCGGGTGCGCTGCGCGAGCGGGCGGGCGCCGGCGCGCCGGTATCCGCGTCGAGCGCTAGCCTGCCGCAGGCGAGATGATCGAGATGACCCGCCAACAGGTCTTCGACCTGATCCAAGCCCACCTCGCCGACGAGCTCGACGTCGATCCCGACTCGATCGAGGAGGCGACGCGGTTCAAGGACGATCTGGAGGCCGACTCGCTCGACCTGTACACGCTCGTGCAGGAGCTCGAGGACACCTACGGCGTCGAGATGTCCGACGAGCAGGCCGCGCAGATCCTGACGGTCGGCCAGGCGGTCGACTTCGTCCTCGCGCATGCCCACGTCGAGTCCGACGGCTGACGCTCGATGAGGTCGATCTGCGATGAAACTGCTCAACGAACTGCTGGAGGACTTGCCCGACGAGCTGGAGCGCCAGGTCTTCACGCACGCCTCCTGGAGCGAGCGCTCGAGCGACTCCTACACGCGCCTCGCGTTCCTCGGCGACAGCGTGCTCGCCCTGGCCGTGACGACGCACCTCTATCCGCGCCTGGAGGCCGAGCGCTTCGGCGCGGGACGCCTGACGAAGAT
The DNA here is from genome assembly GCA_963774785.1 of uncultured Solirubrobacterales bacterium. Taxonomy (GTDB): domain Bacteria; phylum Actinomycetota; class Thermoleophilia; order Solirubrobacterales; family Solirubrobacteraceae; genus Palsa-744. The sequence continues at coordinate 1,652,527 of CAVZGH010000001.1, forward strand.
CCGCGCGCAGGCGGTGTCGGGGCCGTCCTGCCGGATCGTGGCCGAACGCCTGGAGGTGCCCCGGCGGCTGCGCGCGGCGGCCCCCGCGGGCGTCGAGGCGAACGCGACGATGGCGATGCTCGAGACCGAGCGGGTGCTCGCCTCGGTGATCGAGGCGGTGATCGGCGCCTGCTATCTGAATGCCGGCTACGAGCGCACGGCGGCGGCGGTCGTCGAGGCCTTCGAACCGGAGATCGAGCAGGCGCTCGAGCATCCGCTGGACTTCAAGTCGGCGCTTCAGGAGCTGCTGGCTCAGCGCGGGGCGGAGGTGAGCTACGTTGTTACCGGCGAAGCCGGACCGCCGCACGACCGCACGTTCACGGTCGCGGCGAACATCGGCACGGAGACGCTGGGAGAGGGCAGCGGCCGCAGCAAGAAGCACGCCGAGCAGGAGGCCGCGCGCGAGGCGATCGAGCGACTGCAGGAGCAGACATGATCCTGGGTTCGCAGGTAGATCAAGCCCCACCCACCCAGTCTGAAATGGCCCGCCCACACCGCGTGGCGTGCTGGCCGATCCCGGACGATCGGTCGTGTGCTGGACGATCTTCGATCGGTAGGACGCCGATCCGGCGCCGCCATGCGGGCTCAGGATGCGCCTGAAGTCGCTGACGCTGAAGGGCTTCAAGTCCTTTCCCGACCGCACGCACCTGGACTTCGGGCCCGGCGTGAGCGTCGTGGTCGGGCCGAACGGGTCGGGCAAGTCGAACGTGACCGACGCCGTGCTGTGGGCGATGGGCGAGCAGTCGCCGCTCGCGATCAGGGGCCAGTCGATGCAGGACGTGATCTTCGGCGGCGGCCGCGGCGTGCAGGCGCGCAGCGCCGCGGAGGTCGAGATCGTGCTCGACAACTCCGACGGCACGGTCGATCTGCCCGTGAGCGAGATCTCGATCCTCAGGCGTCTGGACCGGGGCGGCGAGGGCGGCTACCGCCTGAACGGGGCGCGCTGCCGGCTGACCGACGTGATCGAGGTGCTCTCCGACACCGGCCTCGGCAAGGAGACGCACTCGGTCGTCTCGCAGGGACGGGTCGAGGCGATCGTGACCTCCAAGCCACGCGACCGACGGCTGCTGATCGAGGAGGCCGCGGGCCTGGGCAAGCATCGCAAGCGCCGGCGCCGCGCGCAGTTGAAGCTCGAGAAAACCCAGGAGAACCTCGACCGCGCGCTCGACGTCGAGCGCGAGGCGCGCACGCGCCTGCGTCCACTCAAGCGCCAGGCGGAGGCGGCCGAGCTGCACGAGCGTCTCGAGCGCCAGATGTTGCAGGCGCGCTGGGAGCTCGCGCGCGAGGCGCTGCGCTCCAGCGGCGAAGAGCTCGCCGGGGCGGAGACCAGTGTCGCCGAGGCGCGCGCGGCGCGCACGCAGATCGAGGAGCGCCTGCAGGCCATGGTGGCGCGCCGCGGGCAGGCCGAGCGGGCGCTGGCCGAGCGCGCCGAGCGCCACGACGCGGCGGCGAAACGCGTCTACGAGGCGCGCTCCGCACGCGAGCGGCTCGGCCTGCGCGAGGAGCAGGCGGGCGCGAGCGCGCAGGCACTGAGGCGGCGGATCGAGCGCGTCGAGCGCGAGCTCTCCGAGCTGGGCCAGCCGGCGCCGAGCGAGACCGCCCAGGAAGCGCCCCAGGGCGCGAGCGAGCAGCGCATCGCGGCGCTCGAGGGCGAGCTGGCGCGGATCGAGCGCGAACGCGAGCGTGAGATCGAGCGCGAGGTCGAGGATCTGCAGGCCGCGCGCGAGCGCGAGGTCGTGCGCGTGGCGGAGCTGGATGAGGAGCTCGAGCGGGCGCGCGCCGCGCGCGCAGAGGCAGACGAGCTGGCCGAGGATGCGCGGAGGAGCCTGCGGGCGGCCGAGCGCGAGGCGCAGGACCGCCGCCGCGAGGCCGCCCGGGTCGGCGGCGAGCTGGCCGTGGCCAACCAGTTCCTGCGCAGCCACGCGGCCCTCGGCGGCGGCAGCGATGCGACGGCGGGCGCCTCCACATCCGCGGGCGCGGGCGCGGGCACGGGTGCGGTAAAGGCCCTAAGCGAGGAGCTCAGCGTGCGCGAGGGCTACGAGCTGGCGCTCGCGGCGGCGCTCGGCGGCCGTTTGAGCGCGGTGCTGGTCGCGGACGTGGTCGGGGCGCAGACATTGCTCGATCGTGCCGGCCCCGACGGTGGCAGCGCGCTGCTGGCCGAGCTCGCTCCGGGCGGTGCGCGCGCAGATGGGGCGCAGCGGCACGGTTCCTCGCTCGGCGACGATCATGGCGAGGGGCGGCATGAGCCACCGGCCCCCGGGGCCGAGCGATTGCTGGAGCTCGTGAGCGGGCCGGCGCAGGTGATGAGCCTGGCGCGGCGCCTGCTCGCCGACGCCTGGGTCGTCGAGCGCTTGGAGGATCTGCCGCGGGACTTCTCCGGGATCGCCGCCACCCGCGCGGGGCGTGTGTGGTTCGCCGCCTGGGGCGAGGTGCGCCAGCTGACCGAGGGCGGCGAGGAGCGCGTGCTGGCGCGGCGCAACGAACGCGACCGGCTGATCGCGGCGAGTGAGCTGGCGGCGCAGGCCGAGCAGGCCGCACAGGCCGAGACCGAGCGGTTGCTGGTGCAGGTGCGCGCCGCCGAGGATGCGCGCGCCGGCGCCGAAGCGGCGCTGCGCGAGGCCGAGCGCGCCCGCGCGGAGGGCAGCGAGGCGCAGCGCCGGACGGAGTGGCTGATCGAGCAGCGCAGGGCCGCCCCCCAGCAGGGCCCGCTCGCGGTCAGGAAGGCGCAGCTCGAGGGCGAGCTTGCGGCCGAGCGCCGCCAGGCCGAACGCGTGGCGCGCGAACGGGCCGAGCGGCTGGCCCGGATCGAGCGCCTGCGGGCACAGCTCGCGGCGGACGTCGCGCTGGCGCCCCTGGCCGCGCGTCTGGCGGAGACGTTGCACGGCCTGGGCGCCGCGGTCGAGGGACGCGTGGCGGCGCTCGAGGCCGAGCTCGCGAGCGATCGCGAGGCCGGCGAGGCGATGGCGGGCGAGCTGCGCGAGTGCGCCGGCGAGGAGGCCGAGATCCAGACGCAACTGCGGAGCGCGGGCGAGGCCGTGACCGGAGCCGAGGTCGCGGCGCAACGGCTGCGCGACCAGGCGCGGGACGCCACGGAGGAGGCGCAGGCGGTGGCCGACCTGCTGGAGCTGCCGGCCGACGAGCGCGCCGTGCAGGCCGAGTCGCTCGAGCCCGAGCAGGCCGAGGCGCTGACCGCGCGCGTGGAGCGGCTGCGTCGCCGGCGCGAGCAGCTAGGGCCGGTCAACCCGCTGGCGCAGGAGGAATACGCGGAGGCCGTCGCGCATGTCGAGGAGCTCGAGCGCAGGCGCGCTGACCTGGAGACCGCGCTGCGCGAGCTGAAAGCCGTGATTCGCGAAACCGACAAGCAGATCGAGGAGACCTTCGCGGAGACCTTCGCCGCCGCCGCGCGCAACTTCGAGGCGCTCGCCGGCGACGTGTTCCCCGGCGGCTCGGGCCGGCTGAAGCTCGTGCGCGACGAGCAGGCGCCGCGGCCGGTGCTCGGCGGCCAGCGGCTCGAGGGCGGCGCCGGTGGCGCGGGCGGCGCGAACGACGACGCCGATCGTGGGCGCGAGGACGCCGTGGAGGCGGCCGCCGAGGCTGAGGCCGAGGCCGAACGCGACGCGCATGACGGGGTGGACTCCTCGGAGATCGGCCAGCTCGGCGTCGAGATCGAGATCACGCCGGCCGGGAAGTCGGCCAAGCGTCTGTCGCTGCTCTCCGGCGGGGAGAAGTCGATGACCGCGCTCGCGTTCCTGTTCGCGGTGTTCCTCGCCAAGCCCTGCCCGTTCTACATCCTCGACGAGGTCGAGGCCGCGCTCGACGACCTCAACCTCGACCGCTTCCTCGCGTTGCTGCGCCGCTACTCCGACCGCGCGCAGTTCATCGTGATCACCCACCAGAAGCGCACGATGGAGGCCGCGGACTGGCTGTTCGGCGTGTCGATGGGCGGCGACGGCGTCTCGAAGGTGCTCTCGCGCAAGCTGCCGGCGGCCGAGGAGGCCCAGGCGGAGCCCTCCAACGCCGCCGAGGTGGCCGAGGTCGCCTGAGGTCGCCCAGGCTCACCAGGGTGTGCCTGTGGTCGAGTGGCTGAGGCTGCTGGATGGCCAGGATGGCCCGCGGTCGCCTGAGGTCGCCGGAGGTCGCCTGAGGGCGCTGCTATCGTCGCGCGGCCGTGGCGCGCGACTGGAGCGATCTGTTCATCACCGGGGAGGCCGTCGCGAACGGCAAGGCCGAGCCCACCGCGGGCGCGGAGCGAAAACGCGGCCTCTTGCGCCGTCTGCGTGAGAACCTCACAAAGACGCGGCAGGCGCTCGGCGGCGAGCTGCAGGCGACGTTGTGGGGGACGCTCGACGAACACACCTGGGAACGGCTCGAGGAGGCGCTGATCATGGCCGACGTCGGCGCGAGCACGACCGCGTCAGTCGTCGCGACGCTCGAGGCTGAGGCGACGGCGGGCGAGCTGACCGGAGGCGAGGCGCTGAGCGGCCGGCTGATCGAGCTGCTGGCGCAGACAGCGCGGGTCGGCGACGGCCGGATCGATGTGCGCCGGCGTCCGACCGTGATCATGGCGGTCGGCGTGAACGGAACGGGCAAGACGACGACGATCGGCAAGCTGGCCTGGCACCTGCGCAACGAGCTCGGCCTGACGGTGCTGATGGGAGCCGCCGACACGTTCCGGGCCGCGGCAAGCGAGCAGCTCGAAGGCTGGGCGCAGCGTGCGGGCTGCGAGATCGTGACCGGCCCCGCCGGGTCTGACCCGGGCGCGGTCGCGTTCGAGGCGATCGCGCGGGGCCAGGCCGAGGGCTTCGACGTGGTGATCGTCGACACCGCCGGGCGGCTGCACACGCAGGACGACCTGATGGCCGAGCTCGGAAAGGTGCGCAGGGTGATCGGGCGCCAGCTCGAGGGCGCGCCGCACGAGACGCTTTTGACCGTCGACGCGACGACCGGGCAGAACGGTTTGCGCCAGGCCAAGCTGTTCGCTGCGACCGCGGACGTGACCGGGGTCGTGCTGACGAAGCTTGACGGCACCGCCCGCGGTGGGATCGCGCTGGCGATCGCGCGCGAGCTGGAGCTGCCCGTGAAGCTGATCGGCGTCGGCGAGGCGGTCGAGGACCTGCGGCCGTTCGACCCCGAGGACTTCGCCCGCGCGCTGATCGCCGAGGAGTGATCGGGGGAGATCGGCACGGCCGCAGCCCGATCGCGATTCGCGCCTGAGCCCGCTGTCGTCGCGTGCGCCGCGAGGGGTAACCTGGCGAGGGGTAACCTGGAGGCATGGAGATCTGGATCGTCTGGTCGGTCGTCGCCTGTCTGCTGGGCCTGGGGGAGATGCACCAGGGCGCCTTCTACCTGGCGCCGTTCGCGATTGGCGCCGTGCTCGCGGCGATCGTCGCGCTGCTCGGCGTCGGCGCGCCGCTGTCCGCGGTCGTGTTCCTCGCCGGATCGGGGATCGTGTTTGGGACGCTGCGGCCGATCGCCCGCCGCCACCGGCGGCTGCCGCCGTCGATTCGCACCGGCGCGGCGGCGCTCGTCGGCAAGCCCGCGGTCGTGCTCGAGCGAATCGCCAACGACGAGGGCGTCGGCTGCGTGAAGATCGATGGTGGCGAGGTGTGGACCGCGCGCAGCTACGACCAGGACGAGGTGATCGACGCGGGCGAGCACGTCGAGGTGATCGAAATACGCGGCGCGACAGCATTAGTGATGCACTAGCCCGAGAAGGCAAACAAAGGAAACAAAATGGTCCTGCTGATAGTCGTTGCAATCGTCGTCCTGTTCTTTCTCGTCGCGGCCGCGCGCACCGTGCGCGTGATCCCCCAGGCCCGCGCTGGCGTGGTCGAGCGGCTGGGGCGCTACAGCCGCACGCTCGAGCCGGGACTGACGATCGTGACGCCGTTCATCGACCGCGTGAAGCCGCTCGTGGACCTGCGCGAGCAGGTCGTGAACTTCGCGCCGCAGTCGGTGATCACCGAAGACAACGTCGTCGTCGGGATCGAGACGGTGCTGTATTTCACGATCACCGATCCTCGATCGGCGACATACGAAATCGCCAACCCGCTGCAGGCGATCGAGCAGCTGACGGTCACGACGCTGCGTAATGTGATTGGCGGGCTGACGCTCGAGGCGACGTTGACCGCGCGCGAGAACGTGAACACCGAGCTGCGTGTCGTGCTCGACGAGGCGACGGGCAAGTGGGGGATCAGGATCAACCGCGTCGAGATCAAGTCGGTCAACCCGCCGCAGGACATCAGGACGGCGATGGAGAAGCAGATGCGCGCCGAGCGCGACCGCCGCGCCGCGATCCTGACCGCCGAAGGCGAAAAGCAGGCGCAGATCCTCACGGCCGAGGGCGCCAAGCAGTCGGCCGTCCTCACCGCCGAAGGCGCCCAGCAGGCGGCGGTGCTCGACGCCGAGGGCGAGCGCCAGGCCGTGATCCTGCGCGCGGAGGGCGAAGCGAAGGCGATCGACACCGTCTTCACGGCGATCCACGAGGGCAAACCGAACCGCGAGCTGCTCAGCTACGAATACCTGCAGATGCTTCCTCAACTGGCGGAAGGCGATGCGAACAAGGTGTTCGTCGTGCCGAGCGAGTTCGCCGAGGCCTTCGGTGGGATCGGCGCGGCGCTCACGCGGGGCGTGCAGAAGCAGGACGGCGAGAAGCCCGGGTCCTGACCTCCTGAACAGGACGCTGAGGAGACCAGACGCGATGATCGCGACGCCGCGACTCACAATGGATCCCGAGAGACCCACATGACCCCTGAATCGACCTTCTAGAGCCAAATGTTCGACTCACTAGCGGAGAAGCTGCAGGGCACGCTCGCCGATGTTCGCAACCATGGGACGCTGACCGAGGCGGACATCGACGGCGCGATGCGCGAGATCCGCCTCGCGCTGCTCGAGGCCGACGTCAACTTCAAGGTCGTCCGCCAGTTCACCGCGCAGGTGAAGGAGCGCTGCATGGACGCGGAGGTGGTCGGGAAGCTCAACCCGGGTCAGCAGGTCGTGAAGATCGTCGCCGAGGAGCTGACGAAATTGATGGCAGGTCCGCCCACCCGTGGCGGGGATGGCGGCATGGGGGGCGAGAACGGTGGGGAGGGCGGCGGGGGAGGCGATGCCCAACCACCCCTGAGCTTCTCCGCAAAACCCCCGACGGTGATCCTGATGGCCGGTCTGCAGGGCTCGGGCAAGACGACCGCGACGGCGAAGCTCGCGCGCTATCTGCGCGAGGAGCATTCCTCCTCGGTGGCGCTCGCCGCCTGCGACGTGTACCGGCCGGCGGCGGTCGAGCAGCTCGTGAAGGTAGGTACGCAGGCGGGCGCGACCGTCTACGAGCGGGGAACAGATCACGACCCTGTCGAGATCGCCACCTGGGCGCTGCAGCGCGCACGCGAGGACGGCAAGGACGTGCTGATCGTCAACACCAGCGGCCGGCTGCACGTCGACGAGGAGCTGATGGCGGAGCTCGTGCGGATCAGAGACGCGGTGCAACCGGACGAGGTGCTGCTCGTCGTCAACGCGATGACCGGCCAGGATGCGGTGAACGTCGCCGAGAGCTTCGCCGCGACGGTGCAGTTCGACGGCGTCGTGATGAGCAAGCTCGACGGTGACGCGCGGGGGGGAGCCGCGCTGTCGGTGAAGGCGGTCACGGGCAAGCCGATCCTGTTCGCCTCCACCGGCGAGAAGCTCGAGCAGTTCGAGCGCTTCCACCCCGACCGGATCGCCCAGCGAATCCTAGGCATGGGCGACGTGATGAGCCTGATCGAGCAGGCCGAGCGCTCCTTCGACGAGCAGGAGGCGGCCGAGCTCGAGCGCAAGCTGCGGCGCAACGAGCTCGGCCTCGACGACTTCCTCGCGCAGCTGAAGATGATCCGCAAAATGGGCCCCCTGACGAGCCTGCTCGGGATGATCCCCGGCCTCGGCGGCCATCAGCTGCAGAACATGAAAGTCGACGAACGCGAGCTCGACCGGATCCAGGCGATCATCCTCGCGATGACCCCCGAGGAGCGCCGCAAGCCGGAGCTGATCAAGGGTTCGCGGCGGCTGCGGATCGCGCGCGGCTCGGGCACGAGCGTGCAGCAGGTCAACCGCCTCGTCAAGCAGTTCGGCCAGATGCGCAAAGTGATGAAACAGGTCGGGCGCGGCAAGCAGCCCGACATCGGCGCGCTGATCCGCAACGCGCGCTGAGATCCCACCGGCGCCGTCAACGCGCGCCGAGGGGGATCTCGCCCAGACGAGCGCCTCTGCGCCGCCCGGGGTCGCCCCCAAACCGCGCCACCGTCTAAGCTCTGTTCGCTCTGCGAAGAAAAAGACCCGAGAGGAAAATGTGGCAGTCAGGCTGAGGCTCACGCGAGTGGGCGGCAAGAAGGACCCGATGTGGCGCGTCGTCGTCGCCGACCAGCGCTCCCCGCGCGACGGTCGCGTGATCGAGACGATCGGCCACTACAACGCGCAGACCGACCCGTCGACGATCGTGATCGACGAGGAGCGCGCGCGCAGCTGGCTGGCGCGCGGCGCGCAGCCGTCGGACACTGTGCGCAAGCTGCTGCGCATCCAGGGGATCACCGAGACCCCCACCGGTTGACGGCCGAGCGGGCCCGGGCAGATATGGCCAGCGAGAACCCGAAACGACTGCTCGAGTACCTCGCCGAAGGGCTCGTCAACGATCCCGAAGCCGTCGCGGTCGAGCAGTTCGAGGAGGACGACGGCACGGTCGTGCTCGAGCTGTGCGTCGCCGAGGGCGACTACGGCAAGGTGATCGGCCGCGGCGGACGCACCGCGCACGCGCTGCGGACGGTCGTGAAAGCCGCCGCGACGGGCGAGGGGCAGCGGGTGCTGCTCGACATCGTCGATTGACGCCTTGCGCGGTGGGGGGAGAGGCGCCAGTTCGAACGCCGGGGTTGAAAGGACGAAGAAGACGGTGTCCGAAAGGACGAGGAGGACGGTGTCCGGGAGGACGAGGAAGACGGTGTCCGAAAGGTCGAAGAAGACGGTGTCCGGGAGGACGAGGAAGACGGTGTCCGGGAGGTCGAAGAACGTTTCGGTAGGAGGTACGAAGAAGTCCGGGGCTGACGGGATGAAGGGTGTTCCGGGGGAGGGGACTTCGCCCGCTCTGCCCGCCGGTCGCGTCGGACGCGCACACGGCCTGGACGGCAGCTTCTATGTGACCGGCCCGCGACCGCGGCTCCTGACGGTCGGGACGAGCGTCACAGTCGCGGGACGACGCGCCGAGATCGTGCGCCGCGCGGGCACCGACCGGCGCCCGATCGTGCGCTTGGGGGGCGTCGAGGGTCGCGAGGACGCCGACGCGCTGCGCGGAATGACGCTGACGGTCGAGCAGATCGAAGCCCCGGCGCTCGGCGAGGAGGAGTGGTGGGCGCATGAACTGGAGGGCTGCACGGTCATCGACGGCGAGCGCCTGATCGGAACGGTTCAGCGGATGATCGAGCTGCCCTCGTGCGAGGCGCTGGAGGTGCGGCGGGAGACGACCGGATCCCACTCACCCGATCCGCCCGGCGCGTCATTGATCGTGCCGATGGTCAAAGACGCGATCAGGCGCATGGCGGTCGCGGAACGGTGCATCGAGATCGACATGGCCTTCCTCGGCGAGGACACCCCTGGGCCGGACGAGCGGGGGAGACGGACAGAGGGGGGTGAGCACGGGGAACGATCGGAGTCCGGCCGCCGTGGAGAGCGGCCGGAGCCGGACGGGATCGAGCGGCAATCTGAGTCCGTCGAGCGCGGGGAGCAGTGATGGAGATCGACGTCTTCACGCTGTTCCCGGAGTGGTTCATCTGGTTTCGCGAGCAGCGCCACGTCCGCAATGCGCTCGCGGCCGGCACGAGCCTCGAGTGCGTGAACTTCCGCGAGCACACAGAGCTGAGCGGCGGCCAGGTCGACGACACGCCGTTCGGTGGCGGGGCGGGGATGGTGCTGCGCGTCGATGTGATGGACCGCGCGCTGCGCGCGCGCTACGGCGTTGACCCGGTGGAGCTGCGCGAGCAGCGCCGCGTGGTCGCGTTGACGCCGGGGGGCCGAAAGCTCGACGACGCGCTCGTCGCCGAGCTCGCCTCAGAGCCAACGCTGACGCTCCTGTGCGGTCGCTACGAGGGCTTCGACGAGCGGATCGTCGAGCACTTCGCGAGCGAGCAGATCTCGATCGGCAGCTACGTCCTCTCCGGTGGCGAGCTCGCCGCGATGGTCGTGTGCGACGCGATCCTACGGCGGCTGCCGGGCGCGCTCGGGCACGAGGACTCGGCGGTCGAGGAGTCCTTCAGCCCGGCGCTCGACGGCAACCCCGAGTATCCCCACTACACCCGTCCCGCGGAGTACCGCGGCTGGCGCGTGCCGGAGGTGCTGCTGTCAGGCCACCACGGGCGGATCGAGGCGTGGCGGCGCGAGCGCAGCGCCGAACGAGGCGAGCTCATCGCCAGCGAGGGCGAAGGCAGCGAAGGCGATCACGAAGGGACCGACGGCGGCCAAGGCAGCTGAGTGGGCACCGAAGAGGCGACGGTGTAGAGGGGCGGGCGGCGCCGAACGAGGCGAGCGTCGCGACTGAGCCTCGTTCCGGCCGCTCGGGGGATGAGCAGACCCCGTCGCTCACGTCTGATGGGTAGGTGCGACGGCGCGGGGCAGCCGTTCGCTACCATTGCTCCCCGCGTCGGCCGGATGCCCCGGGCGGGATCATTTCGTCGGGCCATCACAGCGCAGACCTTCCACCTCCTTTTTACTCATGAGCAGCGTCATCGAAACCATCGAGCGCGCGCAACTGCGCCGCGTTCCCGACTTCGCGCCGGGCGACCGCGTGAAGGTCCATTTCCAGGTGATCGAGGGCACTCGGCGCCGCGTGCAGATCTTTGAGGGGGTCGTGATCAAGCGCCAGGGGCACGGTGCGCGCGAGACCTTCACCGTGCGCAAGCAGTCTTTCGGAGTCGGCGTCGAGCGGATGTTCCCGGTGCACTCCCCGAAGATCGAGCGCATCGAGCTGGCCGCCCGCGGCGACGTGCGCCGCGCAAAGCTCTACTACCTGCGGGATCGAGTCGGCAAGCGCGCGCGGGTGCGCGAGCGCCGCTACACCGGCCCCGAGCAGGCGGTCGAGCCCGGGCTGCTGGTCGATCCCCAGTCCACGCAGGACGGTGGCGCGACCGACGCGGACGGAATGACCGCCGAGGAGACGGTGCTCGAGGGCGTTGCCGCTGAGGGCGCTGTCGCGCAGGGTGGCGCCGTGGAGGACGCCGCCGCGCAGGGCACGGCCCCCGAACAGGCGGAGAAGCCGCCGGTGGATGATGCCGGGAGCGAGGTCGAGGTCCAGGGGGGGAACGAGCACGATCAGGTCGTTGCCGGGGAGGAGCCCCAGGCGTCGCCCGAGTCCGCTGCCGATGTCCCCTCCGACGCCGGTGAGGACACGCCCGGAGGCGTGTCCGCCGGCGACTCCCCGGCGTGAAGCCGGTGTCGGGCGCGACGGTTCTGTCGGTGTTGTTCGTATGAGCAGGTTCGCCGGCATCACGAAGAGCTCGTTGGTGGAGCTGGTCGTGATCATCGCGGTCGCGGTCGGCCTGGCGCTCGGCATCCAGGCGTTCATCGTCAAGCCCTACCGAATCCCCAGCGGATCGATGGAACCGACGCTCGCGGTCGGCCAGCGCGTGCTGGTTGACCGAATCGGGACCCACTTCAGCGAACCGCACGTCGGTGAGATCGCGGTGTTCCATCCCCCGAAGGAAGCCCAGAAGGAGGTGTGCGGGCCAACCCCGCACATCGTCAAGCTCGGGGGGGCCGCCTGCTCGCAGCCCGAACCGGTGGAGTCGAGCGTCAACTTCATCAAGCGGGTCGTCGCGGGCCCGGGCGATCAGATCTACATCAAGGAAGGCCACGTCTATCGCAAGGCGGCCGGCAAGAGCGCCTTCGTGCGCGAGCAGGACTCCTACATCCGCGAGTGTGGATCGAGCCCCGAGTGCAACTTCCCGACGCCGATCACGATTCCCGCCGGACACTGGTTCATGATGGGGGACAACCGTGGCGAATCCGACGACAGCAGGTTCTGGGGACCCGTCCCGACCGGATGGATCATCGGCGAAGCCATCGCCACCTACTGGCCACCCGACCGGATCGGCGTCTTCTAGGCAAACCCGCGCCGCGCGACGCCGCAGACGCAAAGGCACGAGCGGGCAGCGGCTGTTCGCGTTCGACCGCCGGCTCGGCGTCCCGCTCGTCGCGGGCGCCGATGAGGCCGGCCGCGGCTGCCTCGCGGGACCGCTCGTGGCCGCCGGCGTGCTGTTCGACTACGACGCGCTCACCACCCGTGAGTTGCGTGCGCTCGGCGCGCTGAACGACTCCAAGCAGCACACCCACGAGGCGCGCGAGGAGCTCTACCCGCTGGTCCTGCGCAGCGCCGCGCGGGTGGTGGTCGTCTCGCGCTGCGCGCGCGGGATCGACGAGCGCGGCCTGCACAAGACGAACCTCGCGGCGTTGCGCGACGCGATCCGCGGCGTCACCGCTGGCGTCACGGGCGAGGTCGCGTGCCTGCTCGACGGGTTCGCGGTGCCGGCGTTTGAGCGCCCCCAACGCGCGGTCGTCAACGGCGACGCCACCAGCGCCGCGATCGCCGCCGCCTCCATCGTCGCGAAGGTCACGCGCGACCGCTACATGCGCCACGCCGACACGCTGCATCCAGGGTGGAGCTTCGCCGAACACGTCGGCTACTCGACGCCCGTGCACCGCGAGGCGATCCTGCGGCTGGGGGTCTCCCCGCTGCACCGGATGTCGTTTCGGTCGCTCGCGTATCAGCAGCTCGCGCTCTGAGCTGCGTACCCTTTCTGCTTCATCTGAGCAAGGAAATTAGCCGGTGAGCGCGAGGAAGATGGTGTGCTCGCCATTTTGCGTGGTGGCTTCTTGGCGGGAGGGAAGAACAGCCAATGCTTCTTGCGCTTCTCCACGCGCCCCCCTGATCTTCCGCGCGGCGCCGGAGGCGCCGGATCTTCCTGAAGTCGCCTTTGGCGGTCATCTACAAGGCCTCCCCTGCACACCAGGCCATATCGCGGAGATCAGCCCTCACCACGCCCCCTCGATGTGGTCGAGGCTGACGAGCCGGTCCTTCGTGTCGAGGATCACCCCGATCGCGTCGAAGCGGATCGTGTGGGCGCTCGGGCGGATGTGCTTCGCGTCCTGCAGCCAGGCGGCGGCGAGCCGGCGCAGACGGTTGCGCTGGCGCGGGCGCAACCACACCAGCGGCTGCTGGTCGGGGCGGATCCCCTGTCGCTGGTGATTCACGCAGCGGGTCTTCACCTCGGCGAACACGAGCGTGCGCCCGTCGAAGGCGATCAGGTCGATCTCGCCGTAGCGCGTGCGTTCGTTGCGGCCGATCGGGGAGAACCCGAGCCGGTGCATGTGGGCGACCGCATGCTCCTCGCCGCGGCGGCCGAGCGCGGGGCGCCGATCGGTGTTGCGGGGCTCGTGCGGTGCGGTGCGCGGGGGCTGGGTGTCATCGGAAGGCACTCCCAACCACGCTAGATCGCAAAGTGCGACATAAGACACCTGTCTGTGCCAACTTTGCGACGAAGTTGTATGAAAATTGTGATGGTCGAATGCGATAGCCGAAGCTTTGGCGCCTTGCCGGCCGGAATTCGGGTGGCCGGGCCGGTCCTCGCCGTCACCGCTGGGCATCGTCTCGGTCGCGTAGCCTCTCCTAGCGTGGAAGATCCAGCTCCTCCCGATCGCTCCCTCCAAGCCCCAGCCGACGCGGCATCTTCAGGGGTATCCGCCGATGGCGGGGAGGCGACCCCCACGTCTCGCTCGCTCGACGGCGTCAGCAGCTTCATGGGTCTGCGCTGGGATGACCCCGAGACGGTCCGCCTGACGATCAGGCCCGAGCTGATCAACAACGGCGGGCTGCTCTCCGGCGTCGTCACATACGCGCTCGTCAACTACTGCATGGGCTCGACCCTCTGGGCGCAGACCTCCGAGCAGGAGCGGATTGCGACGATCAACATCGCGATCAACTATCTGCAGACCGCGACCGAGGGCGAGATCGTCTGCCGCACGACGCTCGACCGGCGCAACCGCACGATCGCGGTGCTCCGCAGCGAGGTCCGCCACGAGGACGGCCGCCTGATGGTGACGGCAATCGGCAGCTACTCGATCTTTCCCCCGCGCAGCTTCCGCGAATCGCGACGCTCGGCGTGAGCGCCGCCGGCGAGGTCGCAGCCCACGATGGTGCAGTTCACGATGGTGCAGTCCACGAGGATGCCGCCGGCGAGCCCGCCTCGAGCGAGCCTGTTGCCGCCGGCGAGCCCGCCGCATCATCCCCAGCCACCAGGGTCGCGCTCACGATCGCCGGCTCGGACTCCGGCGGTGGCGCCGGCATCCAGGCCGACCTGAAGGCGTTCGCGCGCTGCGGCGTGCATGGTGCGAGCGCGATCACCGCGATCACCGCCCAGAACACCGTCGGGGTTACGGCGATCCATGCGGTCCCGCCGGAGATCGTGCTCGCGCAGGTGCGTGCGGTGCTCGCCGATATCCGCGTCAACGCGGTCAAGGTCGGAATGCTCGGCACAGCGCCCGTCACGCTCGCGGTTGCCGGCGCGCTGGACGAGCTGCCCGCCGGGACGCCCATCGTCGTCGACCCGGTGATGGTCGCGGAGTCGGGCGCGCGCCTGCTCGACCCTGAGGCCCAGCGGGCGCTCGTGCAGGAGATCCTGCCGCGTGCGACCGTGCTCACGCCGAACCTGCCAGAGGCGCGCGTGCTCGCCGGCGAACTGCCCGACGCCAGCGGCGAGCAGGAGGAAGCCGAGGCGCTAGCGCGCGCGGTGCTGGCGCTCGGCCCCCGCGCCGTGGTGCTCACCGGCGGTCATCGAGCGCGCGCGGCAGACCTTTTCATCGACTCCCGCGGTAACGATCGCCACAAGGGAGGGTCGCTGATCGCGATCGAGGGCGTGCGCCACCCAGACGGCGCGGCGCACGGCTCCGGCTGCACGCACTCCTCGGTGCTCGCCGCTCACCTCGCGCTCGGTCACTCCACACTGGAGGCAGCGCGCGCGGCGCGCGCGCTGGCGGGAGAGGCCGTCGCGGGCGGACTGCGCGAGCTCGGCGCCGGTCCCGGTCCGGTCGACGTCATCGGCCTGCGCGAGATCATCCGCGCCGGCGAGACCGCGGGACCGGGTGAGGAGGCCTGAGCTCCCCTGCGAGCCGAGCTTCGCCGATGCCGTCGTTTGCCATAATCGAGCGACGATGAAGCTGCTGCGCATGAAGCCCGGTCATGGTGAGATCGTGCTCGCCGAGGGGGATATCGATGTGCCCGAGCAGGAGCGCGAGCTGATCGAGGCGTTTCGCCGCGAGCTCGACGCCGGCATGTGGGCGGCTGTCCCGACCGGCCTGCCGGGAGCTCGGCGCGAGGCCGAGCTGGTGAAGAGCTTCGCCGAGGTCCCGCGCGAGGCCGAGCGTGTGATCTTCTTCCCCCGCGCCGCCGGCGGCGCACTCGAGACGGACCGCTAGCGCGGATGGCGCTGGGGCTGGGCACAGCCGCGATCCTGCTCGTGGTGCTGCTCTGGGAGCTCGCGCGCCCGACGCTCAAACGCGAGCTCGAGCGCGGGCGCCGGCTGTGGGTCCTGCGCCGCAGCGTGGCCTCGCCGGCTGGCTATGACCCCGGTCGCGAGCGCCGCGCCGAGCTGCGGGCGCGGGCACTGCTGCGCTCCTGCATCGACGGGCGCGACTGGGCGATGTATCGGGATCTCGGGTTCCTGCGTGTGTGGGGAGCGCAGGGCGAGCGCAGCATGGGCGGGCATGCCAGCTACGCCTACCTGATCTATCCCCACAAGCCGCTCGTCGCATACGTGCCCCAGACAGGGGCGCTGCTGAACGAGTACTGCGTCGCCTTTCCCGACCACACGCGCCCCTACGGCAGCTCGCGGCTGCCGGACTCCGATGACGTGCTTGCCAAGTGGATGGCGCTCACCGCCGACGAGCGCCGCCTGATAGCCGACGCGAACATGCACCTGCCCGGCCGTCAGGTCGATCCGGTTCGCGTGCGCCTCGACCTGGCCCGCCTGGCCCGTTGGGAGCGAGAGCGGGCGGCGCGTCCAGCACATCCAGCGCGTGGATCGGGCGAGGCCGGCGGCGATCCGCGCGCGACGGGCGCGGCCGGTTCCGATTCGCGTGGGTCGGGCGGGGCCGACGGCAATCCCTGCGGATCGGGCGCGGCCGGCGGCGATTCCCGTGTGGCCGGCGGCACGGCCGGCTCCGATCCGCGAGAAGCGGATCGCGCCGATACGCTGCACGCGTGAGCTTCGACGTACGCCACAAGAGCCGCGCCCTGACCGAGGGCCCCGAGCGCGCCGCCGCGCGCGCCTATCTGCACGGGATCGGCTACTCGGCAGAGGACCTCTCAAAGCCGATCGTCGGCGTCGCGCACTCGTGGATCGAGACGATGCCCTGCAACTTCAACAACCGCGTGCTCGCGGCGAAGGTCAAGGAGGGCATCCGCGCCGCCGGCGGCACGCCGATGGAGCTGAATACGATCGCGATCTCCGACGGCATCACGATGGGCACGGCCGGGATGCGCGCGTCGCTCGTCTCGCGCGAGGTGATCGCCGACTCGATCGAGCTCGTCGCGAGCGCGCACGCGTTCGATGCGCTCGTGACGATCTCCGGCTGCGACAAGACGATCCCCGGCACCGTGATGGCGCTCGCCCGGCTGAACATCCCCGGGCTGATGCTCTACGGCGGCTCGATCCGCCCCGGCCACTGGGAAGGGGCGGAGGTGACGATCCAGCAGGTGTTCGAGGCGGTCGGGCAGTTCTCGGCCGGCACGATCACCGAGGCGCAGCTGCACGAGCTCGAGCAGGCCGCCTCACCCGGCGCCGGCGCCTGCGGCGGCCAGTTCACCGCGAACACGATGGCGATGGCCTTCGAGGCGCTCGGCATCTCACCCGCGGGTACGGCGATGGTCCCGGCCGAGGACGGTCGCAAGCTCGAGGTGGCCAGGGAGGTCGGCGAACTGGCGATGGACGTCCTGCGTCGGGGCCAGCTTCCGAGCGAGGTGATCACCAAGCCGGCGCTGCAGAACGCGATCGCGGCGGTCGCCACCAGCGGCGGCTCGACCAACGGCGTGCTGCATCTGCTGGCGGTCGCGCGTGAAATGGGGGTGCCGCTGGGGATCGACGAGTTCGAGGCGATCTCCGAGCGCACGCCGCTGCTCTGCGACCTGCAGCCCGGCGGGCAGTACGTCGCGACGGAGCTCTACGAAGCGGGCGGCGTGCCGCTCGTGCTGAGCCGCCTGCGGGAAGCGGGGATCCTCAACTCCGACGCGATCACGGTCACGGGCAAGACGATCGGCGAGCACGCCGCTGAGGCGCTCGAGACCGACGGTCAGCCGGTCGTGCGGCCGCTGTCGGACCCGATCAAAGCGACCGGCGGCTTCGCGATCCTGCGCGGCAACGTCGCGCCCGACGGCTGCGTGGTCAAGCTCTCCGGCCACGAGCGACGCAAACACTCGGGGCCGGCGCGCGTGTTCGACGGCGAGGAGGCGGCAATGGCCGCCGTGCTCGCCCACGAGATCGAGGCCGGCGACGTCGTCGTGATCCGCGCCGAGGGTCCCGCCGGCGGCCCCGGCATGCGCGAGATGCTCGCCGTCACCGCGGCGATCGTGGGGGAGGGCCTCGGCGAGCAGGTCGCGCTGATCACCGACGGCCGCTTCTCCGGCGCCACGCACGGCTTCATGGTCGCCCACGTCGCCCCGGAGGCCGTGCGCGGCGGCCCGATCGCGGCGATCCAAGACGGCGACGAACTGACGATCGACGCCGACACGCGCCGCCTGGACGTGGCCCTCTCCGACGAGGAGATCGCAGCGCGCGTGAGCGCCTACACCCGCCCGCCGCGCGCGGACGAGCACATCGACGTAGCGATCCAGAAGTACGCCAAGCTCGTCGGCAGCGCCGCCGAAGGCGCCGTCGCCCGCTGATTCGCGACGCGTCCGCGGCCACTTGCCGCCCCTTATAACCACCAATCCAATCAGCCAAGCGGGGCGGACATTCTCAAACGGCCGGCTCGTCCCTGAACAGCCTACCAACCCAACAGCGGCCTCTTTCCGGCCGTTTGAGAATGCCGATCCCGCGCTGATCCCGCGCTATTCGTCCAGAAACTCCTCCAGCAGCGTGTTGAACGCCTCCGGGCGCTCGAGCATCGACATGTGCCCCGTATCCGCGTACACGACGACGCGCGAGTTGGGGATCAACTCCGCGAAGACCTGCGCGTCGCGCGCGGAGATCAGGCGATCGTCCTCGCCCCAGACGATCAGCGTCGGACATGCGATCTCCGGCAGGCGCTCGCGAAAGTCGTAGTCGAGGTTCGCCTCCAATGCCTGCATGAAGCCGGGCTTGCCCGAGCCCCGCAGCTGCTCCGCCGCCAGGGCCGCGGGCAGACGGGAGGGATGGCGGGTGACCACGTTCAGGGTCGCCTCGCGCAGGCGCGCACGGCGCGCGACGGTGTCGGACTTGGAGGCCATCCACGCCGTGTAGGCGGTCAGGATTCGCTCCGTGCGCCGCAGCACCGGCAGCGCCCGCAGCGCGTCGCGGTGGTCGTAGGTGGAGATGCCGGCAGCCGAGACGAGCACCAGGCGCTCGACGCGCTCCGGAAAGGCGATCGCCAGCTCGGCGGAGATGAAGCCGCCCATCGAGTTGCCGACGAGCGCCGCCGCGTCGATCCCGAGTACGCCGAGCAGCCGGTCGAGCATCCGCGCGTAGGAGGAGATCGAGATCGGCCAGGAGGGCATCGGCGAATGGCCGAAGCCGGGCAGGTCCATCGCGATCACGCGCCGTCCGGTCGCGGCGAGCACCGGCAACTGCTCGAGCCAGTTCGGCCAGGATCCCGACAGGCCGTGCACGAACACGAGCGGCAGCGCGCCCTCGCGCGAGCTCTCGGCGCCGAGCTCGATCACGTTGACGGGCTCGCCTTCGACGAGCACCCAGCGCTGGTGCTCGCGCCAGTTGACGTCGAGCCACGCGGACCGCCCGCGTGGGCCGTAGAATGTCTGATCGTCCGGCCGGGGAGGAGAGGGAGATGCTGTGGATGTCGGGTTCATGACCTTTCAATCTACCCGAGGATCTGCATATCTATGAGGCTTGCGATCGACATCGATTCGACGCTTCACCATTACTGGGACGTGCTCTCGGAGGTTTCGCTGCGACGCTTCGGCATCGAGCTGCCCTATGAGGAGCAATTCACCTGGGGCATCACCCGCCTGCGCCCCGAGCAGCTCGAGCTGTGCATCGAGGAGAGCCACACCGACGAGCGGATTCTCGCCGGCACGCCCTATCCGGGCGCGGTGCAGGCGGTGCGCCGCTGGCACTCCGAAGGTCACTTCGTGCACATCACGAGCCACCGCGCGCTCGACCGCAGGGACGCCACCGCCGCGTGGCTACAGCGGATCGG
Source organism: uncultured Solirubrobacterales bacterium (assembly GCA_963774785.1). Lineage (GTDB taxonomy): Bacteria > Actinomycetota > Thermoleophilia > Solirubrobacterales > Solirubrobacteraceae > Palsa-744. The sequence continues at coordinate 1,671,976 of CAVZGH010000001.1, forward strand.
GTTGCCGTTCGACGATCTGCACTGCTCCCACGACAAGGTCTCGCGCTGCGTCGAGCTCGAGGTTGACGTGCTGATCGACGACGGGCCGCAGAACCTCGCCGCCGCCCTGGAGCACGGCATCGCCGTGGCGACGCTGCGCCACCCCTGGAACCGCGATCTCTGCGAAGAAGAGGACGTCCTCTGTGCGCAGGACTGGTTCGAGCTGGAGGCGCTGCTCGAGCCGCTGCTGTCCAGGCAGGGCATGGAGGTCGGGGCGGCGAAGTAGGCGCCATGGCTGCGCATGAAGATCGAGGCGAGGAGGCGACTCCCCTGGAGATCCCGGCCTGGATCGATGCGCTGGCGCTGCTCGACGAGGACCTGCGCAGGCGCGACGCCGCCGCGCGCACGCGGCGCGCGTACTCGATCGATCTCACCCAGTTCGCGCGCTGGGCGGGCACGCGGGGCCTCGGCCCCGCTGACGTCGGCCCGCGGGAGGTGCGCCGCTACGTCGCCTCGCTCTCGGCGCGAGGGTCCGCGGCCAGTACGACCGCGCGCAAGCTTGCGGCGCTGCGCGCGCTCTTCGCCAGCCAGCGCGAGCACGGCCTGATCGCCCAGAACCCCGCCGATCTGGTGGGCACGCCGCGGCGCTCGTCCTATCTGCCGCGCGTACTCAAGCAGCGGGAGGCCGCCGGGCTGCTGGACGGTATCGGGGCCGGCGGCGGAGATGGGTCCTCGCATAGGAAAGGAGCGGAGCTGGCGCTGCGCGACAGAGCGCTGTTCGAGCTCGCCTACTCCTGCGGGCTGCGCGCCGAGGAGCTCGTGTCGCTGCGCGTCGCCGATGTCGACCACGACGCCGAGCAGCTGCGCGTCGAGGGCAAGGGCCGCAAGACCCGTTACGTGCCGGTCGGCGAGGTCGCGCTGGCGGCGGTGAGGGCCTATCTGGATCGGGCTCGCGGCGGGCTCATCAGCCCAGCGGACTTGCGATCGGGGCGAACAACATCGCGATCGGGGCCCGGGCAGGAGCGGGAAGACGGGGTTGGACCGCCGCCCCAGGGCGCCGTGTGCGCGTCTCGGGAGAACGGCCCGCTGTTCCTGAGCAAGACCGGCAAACCGCTCGGCACAAGCGATGTGCGCCGGCGGCTGCGCACGTGGGCCGCGCGCGCTCAAATCCCGGGCGGAGCGAGCCCGCACGCGCTGCGCCACAGCTTCGCGACGCACCTGCTCGACGGTGGCGCGGACCTGCGCAGCATCCAGGAGCTGCTCGGCCACGCAAGCGTCTCGACTACCCAGGTTTACACTCGGGTAGAGTCAGCAAGGCTGAGAAGCGCCTATGCGCGCAGCCACCCTCGGGCTTGAGTGGGGGGAGAAGACACTGGAGACGAATGTCAAAGCGATCGAGCTGCGGGAAGTCTGGCGGCGGTATAAGACCGACGACGATCGTCGTGCGCGCGAGCGGCTCGTGCTCGCCTACTCGCCGCTGGTCAAGTACGTAGCCGGGCGCACCGCCGCCGGGTTGCCTCCGCACGTCGAGGAGGCCGACCTGATCTCCTACGGGCTCGTCGGGCTGATCTCCGCGATCGAGCGCTTCGAGCCCGCGCGCGAAATCAAGTTCGAGACCTACGCGATCATGCGCATCAAGGGCGCGATCATCGACGAGCTGCGCGCGATGGACTGGGTCCCGCGCAGCGTCCGTTCGCGCGCCCGCGAAGTCGAGCGCGCGAATGCGAAGCTCGAGCACACCCTCCAGCGCGCCCCGACCGACAAGGAGATGGCGGCGGAGCTGAAAATCACGGTCGAGGAACTGAACGAATCGTTGCTCGCGATCTCCCACTCCTCGATGGTCGCCCTCGACGAGCTGTGGAGCGTCTCTGACTCCAGCGGCGACCAGGTGTCGCTGATGGACACGATCGAGGATCACGCCGCGCCTGACCCCGCGAAGGCCCTCGACGTCGGCGATCTGAAGGACCGGATCGCCGAGTCGATTGCGAAGCTGCCCGAGCGCGAGAAGCTCGTGATCGCGCTCTACTACTACGAGAACCTGACACTGCGAGAGATCGGCGAGGTGCTCGGTGTGACCGAGTCGCGCGTCTCCCAGCTACACACCAAGGCCGTCCTGCGGCTGCGCTCGCGGATGCAAGAGGACTCCTTCGACAGCTGATCTCTCGCGGGCCGCTCCGCGCGGCCGGGGCGCGAGGTCGGACGGGGCCAGGTAGTCTCCGGGCTGATGGCTACCCGCTCGATCGTCACATCTCAGCCCGACGTCGCCTGCGACGTGTGCGGGCGGCGGTTGTTGCGCGGCGAGCTGCCCGATGTGTTCCTCGCGAGCGGGCAGCGGCGCACCGTGTGTGAGCTGTGTGCGCCGCGTGCGGCGCACGAGGGCTGGCTGCGCGAGGCCGACCGCCATTCTGTGAGCCTGCCGCCGGCCCGCGCGCGGCGCGGGCGCGGCCTGTTCGAGCGCCTGCGCTCGCAACGCGAGTCGAGCACAGCTCGCGCGGTCGAGGATTTCGCGGGGGGCGGGCTCGGGCTGGCGCCGACGATGACCGAGGATGGCCGGCGGACCGGGTCATACGACTTTCTCGAGCCGATCCCCCTCGCCACGGAAGACCCTGCTGCCGCGATGGCCACGTCAGCGCTGGGAACGGCGATCGCGCCCTCGAGCGAGGAATTGACGAGCCCCGGCACGCCCGCTGAGCCCGAGCCCGGGCATGAGCACGTTCCGACCGCCGGCGAGCTGACGCTCGCGCGGGCGCTCGAGGTGTTCAATGCCGGCGAGCACCCACGACGGGTCGCGGGCGTCGCCCGCTCGCTGGGGGAGCCGAGCGTCAGCGTCCGTCCGCTCGCGGACGCCGGCGGCGTGGTTTCGATCGTCGTCGCGTGGGAGCTCAGCTGGTACCGCTACGAGGTCGATCTCGGCGACGAGACCGCGGGGGCGATCGTGACCGCGCAGGGCACCGAGCTGAGCGAGCTTCCGCACGAGGAGCGGCTCGTGAACGCGGTCGCCGACGAGCACGGCGCGCTGCGGGCACATTTCCCATCTGAAGCCTCTCTGATCTGAGCCCGCCGTCGAAGTAAGGGCTTGCTCCTTTATCGGGGACACGGCGCTTGCTTATTCGCGCAGGGCGCTTGCTTTTCACGCGGGGGGCGCTTGCTCATGCAGGCGGGTCGCTTGCTTATTCGCGCACGGGGAGTACGATGGGATGTAGATGATCTACTGCGTCGTACCCAAGCCGCTCGCCGATGAGCTCTATCCGAAGCTCGTCAATCACTACCGGGACGAGGACAACGTGACCGTTATCGTCGATCGGCGTGAGTTCGATCGGCGCGCCCGCGGTGGGCGCTCGGCCGCCAAGGCGCCGTCCTCGGACGAGGCTCCCCGCCGCGTGATTCGCGACCGCCGCAGGGCTCGCGTCGCGGGGGATCTGCCCCCGCTCGCCCACGCCTGAGCGCGCGGCGAAGCACGCGTCCTTTCTCGAAGCACGCGTCCTTCCTCGAAGCACGCCTCCTTTCTGTGTAGGCGGAGCACGCTTCCGTCTCAGCGGAGCACGCCTCCCGTCTCGGCGAAGCACGCCTCCCGTCGTAGGCGATCGGCATACTGCGAAGCGATGAAGGTGATCGTCCATATCGACGGCGGCGCGCGCGGCAACCCCGGCCCCGCGGCGGCGGCCTGCGTGATTACCTCGCCCGCGGGCGAGGTGCTGGGGGAGCACGCCCAGTTGCTCGGCTCGGTCACGAACAATGTCGCCGAGTACCGGGCGCTGCTGCTGGGGCTCGAGCATGCGCGTGAGCTGGGCGCGAGCGAGATTGAGGTGATCGGCGACTCGGAGCTGATCGCCAAGCAGGTCCGAGGCATCTACAAGGTCAAGCACGAGGCGATGAAGGCCCTGCACCGCGAGGCTCTCGCGGCGTTGAAGGACTTCGAGCGCTGGTCGATCCGCACGGTTCCCCGGGCTCAGAACGCTGATGCGGACGCCCTTGTGAACGCTGCGCTGGATCAAGCGCGCGCGGCCTCGTCGATCTGAGCGCGCCCGCAGTCAAGTACGCCTCAGCGCAAAGGCTGGGCCGATTTGGCGAGCGCCAGCATCTGCGCGTTGGAGAGTTCCTCCAGCAAGGTGTTCGTGACCCAGTAGAGGACGTTTCCGGAGCGCCAGCCGACGACGTGGATGTGGGCGCCATCGTCGACGAGCTCGTACGTGCGGCCGCCTAAGACCTGCGTGCGGGCGTGGCCGAACAGCGGCGGGTTCAGCCAGTCGGAGCCCTCGAAGTCGTAGTAGCCGCCGATCGGGTTCTGCCGCCAGACGATCACATAGGCGTGATGGGGTTTGCCCTGTTGGTCTTTGAGCGTGTAGGCGCGCACCTGCTGCTGTTCGCCGGGGCCGGTCTGGAGGGTGGGATAGAGGACGGGGAAGGGGATGTTGGGCGCGGCCTCGACCATTTCGGTGTTGCCGGCGGAGGTGGTCGGGTAGAGCCCGATCGCCCGCGGGGAGCCGCCGGCGCCGCCACTGCTGTGATGGTGACTCGAGTGGCTGGAATGGTGGGAGCTCGGCTTCGGTGAGGAGGGCAGGTCGAGCCGTTCGTGGCCGTGGAGGAAGTCCTCGAGCGTCGCGCGCTCCAGTTCCGGGCTGGAGGTGACGTAGTCGCCGCCGTTGATCTGGGCGTCAACGTTCGTGGTCTGAAATTTGACCTGGCGCAGGGGCTTTGACTGGGAGAAGGCGACCAGCTTGGAGAGTTCGATCAGCTCTTCGGCGGAGGCATGGAAGGTCGATGTGATCGCGTGGCCGACGGCTTTGGCGACATTGTCGAGCTGGCCGATCTCGTTCGCGGGGTCGATCTGCTCGCGCAGGTCGCGCAGGAAGTCCTGCTGGCGCGCGACGCGCACGAAGTCGGAGTCGGTGTGGCGGTAGCGGACGTAGTCGAGCGCGTTTTCGTAGCAGAGCTTCTGGTAGCCAGGCTGGAGGTTGATCGAGGTGTAGTCGGTTTCGGTCGTGCCGATGTTCTCGTTGTAGTAGTGGTGGTCGACGTTCACGTAGGCGCAGCCGAGCGTGTCGACGACCTGGATGAAGCCCTTGAAGTTGACGTCAACGATGCCGTTGAGCTTCAGTTCGGGGAAGACTTCGCGCTTGATCGTTTCGGCCGCGAGCACGATCCCGCCCTTCGAGCCCCCTTCGCGGCTGCCGATCGTGTAGGCGGAGTTGATCTTTTCGCCCGAGTAGACCCGTCCGCTGGGCGTTGTGATGTTGACCATCAGATCACGCGGGATCGAGAGCACCGAGGTCTGGCCCTGTTCGGGGTCGAAGCGCACGAGCAGGATCGTGTCGGAGTGCGGCGGGTCTTCCTTGTCGTAGGAGTCCTTCGAGCCTTCGCGGCGATCGGAGCCGAGGATCAGGAATGTCTGGGGGCCGCCGGAATATTCGGGCGTGACGAGACCTTTGGGGGCCGTGATCTGGTTGGCGGCGGGAAAGATCTCATGCGCGAGCCCGCTGGCGGTGTTCAGCGCGACCGTCGCGGTCGCCCCGCCGGCGAGCAGGACGATCAGCACGCCCCCGATCAGGAAGCGCGTCCACATGCCTCGCCACAGCGCGGGCGGGCGCTCGTCGTCGTTCATTGGGGAAAGGGTAGCCGTCGCGCCGGAGCGCCCACGCCGCTTGGCTGGCTAATCTCGACCGACGATGCTCAGCCCGAGAAACCGCGAGCTGCTGGGACTGATCCCCGCGGCGCTGCTGGTGACCGCGGGGTTCACCGCGATCTTCATCCAGCAGCAGGACACGGCGAGCGCCTCGGCGACGAGCCTCACGCTCAATCATGCCTCGGGCGCGTCGCTGACCTACGGCGCGCTGTTCCTCGGCCTGTGCGTCGCCGCGCACCTCGTGATCCGCTTCTGCCTGCCCGACGCCGACCCGTACCTGTTCCCGCTCGGCGCGGTGCTCGCGAGCGTCGGAATCGTGATGGTCTATCGCATCAACCCGACGCTCGCGCGCCAGCAGGCGCAGTGGATGGTGCTCGGCCTGGCGCTGTTCGCGGCGAGCATTTTCGCGCTGCGCCGCCGCGGGGTGGGCGTGCTCGAGCGCTATCGATACACGATCGCCGCGGTTGGGATCGGCCTGACCCTCTTGCCTCGGGTGCCCGTGATCGGCGAGCAGGTCAACGGCGCCTATCTCGACATCCACGTCGGCGGCATCTCCTTCCAGCCGGCCGAGCTCGGGAAGGTCGCGATCGTGATCTTCCTCGCGAGCTACCTGCGCGACAACCGCCAGATCCTCGTCACCGGTGGGCGGCGCGTGCTGGGCCTGACGATCCCGCCGATGAAGCAGTTCGGCCCGATGCTCGTCGTGTGGGGCGCGGCGATGGGGACGCTGCTGTTGACGGGCGAGCTCGGCACCTCATTGATGTTCTACGGCGCGTTCCTCGCGCTGCTATACGTCGCCACCGGGCGCTTCTCGTTCCCGCTGATCGGCCTCGTTCTGTTCGCCCTCGGCGCGTGGTTCGTCGCTGGTCACGTCGAACACGTGCACGCGCGCGTGCTCGCCTGGGAACATCCGCTCGAACCGGCGCTGTTCAAAGGCGGCACCAGCTACCAGCTCGCCCAGGCGCTGTTCGCGCAGGCCGACGGGGGTCTGCTGGGGACCGGCTTCGACCAGTCGCTGTTGCAGTACCCGGTCGAACTGTCGCACCACGTGATCGTGCACCGCTCGATCCTGCCGGTGCCGGAAAGCGACATGATCTATGCGGTGATCACCGACGAGCTCGGCCTCGTCGGCGCCGCGGGCCTGTTGATCGTCTACCTGCTGTTCGTCGCCCGCGGCCTGAAGACGGCGATGCTCGCGAAGGATTCCTTTTCGAAGCTGCTCGCGACCGGCCTGTCGTTCATCGTCGCGATGCAGGTGTTCGTGATCGTCGGCGGCGTCACGCGCGTGATCCCGCTGACGGGGGTGACGCTCCCGTTTGTGGCGTATGGAGGATCGAGCGTGGTGATGAACTTCGTGCTGCTCGCGCTTTTGCTGCTCGTCTCCGATCGCGCGCGCCGGCCATATTCGCGCCGTCATTCGCGCCGTGGTTGAGGAAGGTCAACCCAACAGCAACAACAACAACGTTTGTGCAGGTTTGCTGACGTTTTCGCGGGAGAAGCTGCACAAGGGCACGTTTGCGCAGGGGAGGGGGGCACGCCGTCGAAATCCAAGCCCATGCTGACTTCGACCACGATCGCGGCGAGACCCCGCCTGTTCCTGCGCACGCCGACCCCACCGGCGCACAATCGCTACGCGGGGCTGGCCGACCCCGCGGTGCGGGGACGGGTTTCATCACTCGCCGCGCGCCGGTCATCGCCGCCGCCCGGCGGCATGTCCTCGCCCGCGGGCCTGCACCGGCGTCCGTGGCTGGCACGCTTGCGCCGTGCCCTGCGGGAGCGGTCGTTTGTGCTGCACTACCAGCCGATCGTCTCGCTGAGCGACGGCGAGGTCTCCCACTACGAGGCGCTCGTGCGGCTCGCCGACGACCCCAGTGGCCAGCTGGTGGCGCCGGGCCGGTTCCTGCCGGCGGCCGAGCGCTATGGGCTGATCCGTGAGATCGACCGCGTGGTGCTGGCGCAGGCGATCGAGCTGCTCGCCGGCGAGCACGGCGAGCGCGACACGCGAATCGCGATCAACTGCTCGTCGCTGTCGATCACCGATGGTGGGATGCTCGGCGAGATCGAACGGCTCCTCGCGCACGCGCGCGTTGACCCGGCGCGGCTCGTGATCGAGGTTACGGAGACCGCCGCGATCTCCGACATGGCGCGCGCCCGCGACTTCTGCGTCGGCGTGCGGGAGCTCGGCTGCGCGGTCGCGCTCGACGACTTCGGGGCGGGGTTCGGCTCCTTTCAGTACCTCAAGAACCTGCCGTTCGAGTATCTGAAGATCGACGGCGACTTCATCCGTGGCCTGCCCTCCTCCTCCAACGACCAGCTCGTCGTGCAGGCGCTCGTCGGTCTCGCCCGCGGGATGGGCAAGCGGACGATCGCCGAGTACGTCGGCGACGCGGCGACGGTCGCGGTGCTACGCGAGCCTCGGCGTCGATTACGCGCAGGGGTTCGAGGTGGGCCGGCCGCACCCGGCGATCCCGCACGTTGTGTAGGGGCTCTCTAGGGGCTCTCGCTACTTCGGCCGCGGAAACTGAACCCGCATCGCCGCGTCCCAGACGCGATCCGGGGTGAGCTTGCGTTGCAGGATCGAGAGACGCGCCGAGGGGGTGACGGGCACGCGCGTGGGCGCGCGGCGGCGGGTGATCGCCTTCTCGATCGCCTTCGCGACGGCGTCCGGGCCGCCGCCGAGGCGGCGCATCGGACCTTCGTAGACGCCGGTCGTGAGCGCCGCGAGCTTCGTGTCGAACTCGGCGTATGGTCCGTCTGCGGCGGTCCCGCCGGGCCGGTCGGCCTCCGCGTCATATCCTGCGCCAGCGCCCGCGACCTCACCGGCCTTGGCGACGGCTGTGGCCGCGAACTCGGTGACGATCAGGCCGGGCTCGATCAACACGACGTCGACGCCGAAGCCCTTCACCTCGAAGCGCAGCGCGTCGCTGATCGCCTCGAGCGAGTACTTCGTCGCGTGGTAGAGCCCGCCGCCGGGGAACGTCAGGCGCCCGCCCATCGAGCCGATGTTCACGATCTTGCCCCAGCGCTGCGCGCGCATGCCCGGCAGGACGAGCTGGGTCAGCGCGATCGGGCCGAAGACGTTGGTCTCGAACTGCCGCCGCGCGGCCTCCAGCGGGACCTGCTCGATCGCGCCGCCCTGCGAGTAGCCGGCGTTGTTGACGAGCACGCCGACGGCGCCCTCGGCGCGCTCCACCTCCGCGACCGCGGCGCGCATCGAACCCTCGTCGGTCACGTCGAGCGCGAGCGTGCGGCAGCCGGCGTCCTTCAGGTGCTCGATCGACTCCGGGCGGCGCGCGCTCGCGTACACGGTCCAGCCGCCCGCAGCGAGGCGGCGCGCGGTCGCCTCGCCGATGCCCGAAGAACAGCCCGTGATCAGCACCGCCTTCGAGGGGGAGTCGGCCATCGCCTGAGAATACGAGTCTTGAGACCATGGCGCATGCGCCATGGTCCGGGGCGGCGCATGCGCCGCCCCGCCGAGCAGTGCATGCACTGCTCGGAACGCAGGGTCGCATGCGACCCTGCGCAGAGGCGCACATGTGCGCCTCTGAACATCGTGATGATGTACTCGGTTTTCATCTAGGCTCCCGTCTTCGTATGCGCGCGGTCACCTTTCAAGCTCCCGGCGAGGTGCGCGTTGAGGAGGTTCCCGAGCCGGAGCTGTCAGGCGCCGGCGACGCGATCGTGCGGATCGAGGCGACGGGCGTGTGCGGGTCGGACCTGCACATCTACCACGGCCGCGTGCAGATCGAGCAAGGCTTCACGATCGGGCACGAGTACGTCGGCACGGTGATCGAGGCCGGGCCAGACGTCCACGACGTGCACGTCGGCGATCGCGTGCTCGGGTGCTTTCAGACGGCTTGCGGGCGCTGCTGGTTCTGTCGCCGCGGGGCCTTTCACAAGTGCGACTCCTCGCGCACGTTCGGCCACGGCGCGGCACTTGGCGCGCTCCAGGGCACTCAGGCCGAGCGCGCGCTCGTGCCGAACGCCGACCTCGTGCTGCGCAGGGTCCCGGAGGGGATGAGCGACGAGGTCGCCCTGTTCGCCGGCGATGTGATGGGCACGGGCTACCACGCCGTCGCCGCGAGCGGCCTGCGCGCCGGCGACGTCGCCGCCGTGCTCGGTCTCGGCCCGGTCGGCCTCTGCGCGGTGCAGGCCGCGAAGGCCTCCGGCGCGGCGCACGTGATCGCCGTCAACTCCGTCGCCGAGCGCCTCGCGATGGCGGAGTCCTTCGGCGCCGAGGCCGTGCACCTGAGCGAGGGAGACCCGCGCGCCGCCGCGCGCGCGGCCACGGAGGGGCGTGGGGTGGACGTCTGCATCGACGCCGTCGGGCATCCTGAGGCGCTCGATCTCGCGCTGCGCCTGACGCGCAAGTGCGGGACCGTGCAGGCGACCGGCGTCTACGCCGAGCGCTGCGAGCTGCACATGGGCCTGCTCTGGATCAAGTCGCTCGAGCTCTGCGCCGGCCACGCGAACGTGATCGCGCACGTCAACCGCGTGCTTTCGATGATGTCCGCCGGCCTGCTCGACCCGACCCCGCTCGTCACCCACCACATGGCCCTCGACGACGCCGTCGAGGCCTACGCGCTATATGACCGGCGCGAGGCGCTTAAGATCGTGTTGAAACCATGAATAATCTTCCCGACGCGCTTGGTGAGAACGCGCGCGCGTTCGTCTCGGCTCCCCAGCGCCTGCTGATCGGCGCCGAGCGCCCCGAGGCGGCCGACGGGCGCACGTTCGCAACGCTCGATCCCGCCACGGGCCGCGAGATCGCACAGGTGCCCCAGGCCGGCGCGCAGGATGTGGATCGCGCGGTGGCGGCCGCCCGCGCGGCCTTCGCCGAGGGCCCCTGGGCCACGATCGGCGCCGCCGGGCGCGAGGGGCTGCTGCGGGCGCTGGCCGACGCGATCGAAGCGCACGCCGACGAGCTCGCACAGATCGAGTCCCTCGACAACGGCAAGCCGGTCGGGCTCGCGCGCTACGTCGATGTAGGCGGGGCGATCGCGCACCTGCGCTACTTCGCCGGCTGGCCGACGAAGATCGAGGGCTCCGTGCTGCCGGTGGCCGCCGGCGCCGGCATGCACTGCTACACGCGCCGCGAAGCGGTCGGCGTGTGCGGGCAGATCATCCCCTGGAACTTTCCCCTGCTGATGGCCGCCTGGAAGCTCGGCCCGGCGCTCGCGGCCGGCTGCACGGTCGTGCTGAAGCCCGCGGAGCAGACGCCGCTGAGCGCGCTGCGACTCGGCGAGCTGGCGCTCGAGGCCGGCTTTCCGCCCGGCGTTCTGAACGTGCTCACGGGAGACGGCGAGACCGGCGCGGCGCTCGTCGATCACCCCGGCGTCGAGAAGATCGCGTTCACCGGCTCGACCGCCGTCGGACGCGAGATCGGCGCGAAGGCGGGGCGCGCGCTCAAGCGTGTGACGCTCGAGCTCGGCGGCAAGTCTCCGAACATCATCCTCCCCGACGCCGACATCGACGCCGCCGTGAAGGGCTCCTACCAGGCGCTCTACTTCAACTCCGGCCAGGCCTGCAACGCCGGCTCGCGGCTGTTCGTCCCGGCCGAGCGCTTCGACGAGGTGATGAGCGGACTGGCCGCGCAGGCCGAGCAGGCGCGTCTCGGTCCGGGCCTCGACCCTTCGAGCCAGCTCGGCCCGGTCGTCTCGGCGGAGCAGCGCGAGCGCGTGCTCGGCTACATCGAATCGGGCCGAGCCGAGGGCGCCGAGCTGCTCGCAGGCGGTGGCGCGGCGCTCGAGGACAGCGGCGGCTACTTCGTCGCGCCGACGCTGTTCAGCACGACCGACGACGAATTGCGGATCGCTCGCGAGGAGATCTTTGGCCCGGTGCTCGTGGCCTCGCCGTATGACTCGCTCGAGGAGGTCGCCGCGCGTGCTAACGCGAGCGAGTACGGGCTCGCGGCCGGTGTCTGGACGCGCGATCTCGGTAGCGCCCATCGCCTGGCCGCGCTGCTGCGCGCCGGCATGGTCTACGTGAACACCTGGGGGGTGGTCGATCCGTCGGCGCCGTTCGGTGGCTTCAAGGCCTCCGGCATCGGTCGCGAGCACGGTCACGACGGTCTCGACGCCTACCTGGAGACGAAGACGGTTTGGACAGCGCTGTAGGGGATTCGCACCCGCCCACCCCCATCATTGCCCGGCCGGGCTCGGGCTCGGGCTCCGGAGCGGGGGCGGGAGCGGGAGCGGCCGGTACCGGCCGGCGCACCTGGTCGCCGGCGCGGCTGCGCGAGCATCCGCGGGCCGAGCGCTGGACACGCGCCCTGCTCGTGCTGGCGACGGTCGTGCTGCTCGCGGCGACGCTCGAGATCGTGCTCGACGCGGCCGCCGGGCACTCGGCGCTCCTGCCCGACCAACCGAAGATCTACGGCTGGCTCGGGGGGATCGGGGAGCGCCTCGGCTACCGCGTCTTCCTGATCGCACTGCTCGCGTTCACGGGCGCCTACGCGCTGATGATCGCCCTCGCGCGGGGGGTCTCAAAACGCTGGGCGATCGGGCTCGTGGCCGCGCTGCAGCTGATCGTGTTCGTCGGCCCGGTGCTGATCTCGACCGACGTCTTCAGCTACATAGCCTATGCGCGGATGGGCGTCGAGCACGGGATCGACCCCTACACGCACGGCCCGATCGCGATCCTGGGCGACCCGATCTACAAGTACGTCGGCCACGACTGGCTGCGCGTCGCGACCGCCTATGGGCCGCTCTATACATTGCTCTCCTACCCGCTGGCGCCCCTCGGCGTGACGGGCGCGCTGTGGGGGATGAAAGCGCAGGCGCTGCTCGCGAGCGCCGGCACGCTCGCGCTGACCTGGCGCTGCGCCCGGATCCGCGGCTTCGACCCGGTGCTCGCGCTGCTCGTCGTCGGCGCGAACCCGCTGTGGGTGATCTACGGCCTCGGCGGCGCGCACAACGACCTGATCATGACGCTCTTCATGATGGGCGCGGTCGCCCTCTCGCTGGCCGGGCGCGACGCCCCGGCGGCCGCCTCGGTGATCGCGGGCACGCTCGTGAAGGCGACCGTCGCGGCGCTTTTGCCGTTCATGATCCTCGCGCGGCGCTCGCTTGCCCCGATCCTCGGCGCGCTCGCCGCGGTGGTGCTCGCCGCCGTGGTCGGTTACGCGGTGTTCGGCATCCACGGGATCGACCTCGTCGCCGCGCTCAACCGCGACGCGGCGTTCGTCTCAACGGACAGCTTCCCGAACGAGCTCGCCCACCTCGTCGGCAAGCCCGGCGTGTTCCCGGTCGACCACGACCTGCTCAAGGGAGGGCTCGTGCTGATCGTCCTCTACCTGCTCTGGCGCACCTGGCGCGGCTATGACTGGGTCGCCGCCTCCGGCTGGACGCTGCTCGCGATCTCGGTAACGAGCACCTGGCTGCTGCCGTGGTACACGCTCTGGTCGCTGCCACTGGCCGTGATCGTGCGCGACCGCCGCCTGCTCGCCGCGACGCTCGCGATCCAGTTGCTGTACATCGTCCATCAGCTTGCTCCGCTACTGGTGCCTGTGGGATGAGCGACGTGGCAGGCAAGATCGACGGTGCGAGCGAGATCCAGGTGGCGGACGAGATCGACAACGGCCGCTGGAAGTTCCTGCCCGAGTGGCTGCGCCCGCGCGACCGCGAGCTGGAGGGGAGCGGCCGCCGCCGGCTGGTCGAGGTGACGCTCCTGATCCTCGCCGGCCTGCTGCTCGCGATCGCGACGGTCAACGACCTGATCGAGCAGACCCACGTCAACCATCGCCTGATCGCGGATCTGCGCACGTGGCGGGAGTACACCGGCCACGACTACAAGAACATCTCGACCGAACAGGACCTCTACGGCCACACCACGCGCGATGTCGTCTGCGGCAACACGATCCCAGGGCCCCCGAAAGAACGCATCCAGCTGTGCCTGCTGATGACCGGGCCGATCCTCGACGGACGCCGCGCCGCGCACGGCGGCTGGTATCTGAAGCCGAAAGTCGAAGACGTGCCGATCTACCGCTATGGCTGCTTCGGCACGGCGACGCCGTCCCGGTTCTGCGGCCGGGCCGCGGCCGCCACCGATGCGGCCGAACGGGACGAAGGCGCGCCGGCGAAACACGGCGAAGGCGCGCCGGCGGAACAGGGGGGAGGTGCGCCGGCTGAACACGGCGAGGGCGCGCCGGCGGAACGGGACGAAGGCGCGCCGGCTGAACACGGCGAAGGCGCGCCGGTGGAACAGAGGGGAGGCGCGCCGGGCGAACGGGGAGCCTTGCCGGCGCAACGCAGCGAAGGCACGCCCGCGGAAGCCGGCCGGTGAACGCGGCCGTCGCAACGCCCGCGGCCGCACACGAGACCGCGGCGCGCCGTCCAGCGTTGGCTACGTGGTGGCCGCTGGCGGCGCTCACGCTGCTCGCGGCGGCACTGCGCCTGTCGACGCTTGACCTGCAGAGCTTCTGGTACGACGAGGCCTTCACGCCCGTGCACGTGCTCCACGCGAGTCTCGGCGCGACGCTGCGCTCTGTCGTCCACACCGAGAACACACCGCCGCTCTGGTACGTGATCGCGTGGGCGGACGCGCGCGTTCTCGGGACCGGAGAGGTTGCCTTGCGGCTGCCCTCCGCGCTCGCCGGCATCGCGACTGTGCCGGTCGCGTGGGCGATCGGCCGTGAGCTGACCGCACGCCGCGCGACGGCGATCGCCACGGCCGCGTTCGTCGCCGTCAACCCCCTGTTCGTGTGGTACTCGCAGGAGGCGCGCGCCTATGGACTGTTCGTGTTCACGAGCGCGCTCGCGATGCTCTGCTTTCTGCGCGCGCTGCACAGTCCGATGCCGCGGCGGCTGACGGCCTTTGCGCTGGCCGCCTCGCTGGCGCTGCTGAGCCATTATTTCGCGGCCTTCCTGCTCACGCCGATGATTGTCATGTTGATCTTCCCCGACCGGCTGCCGTGGCCTTGGCGTGAGGCGCCGGCGCGGGGCGTGGAACCGGATGGTGCAAGGAGGGCGCCGGGCGAAGACGAGCGGACGGGCGGCGGCGAGGGCCAGGCGTTCGGCGGGGGAGGCGCACGCGCAACGCTGGCCAAAACGGGGACCGATCGGAGATCGGCCAGCCCTGGAGGCGCGTGTCTCCCGGCTTTGGTCGCGTGCGGCGCCGTGGTGTTCGTCGGCTTGGCGCTATTGCCGCTGGCCATCGCGCAGGGCGGCCACGGCGCGCAGTGGATCGGCGAATGGGCGCTCGCGAGCCGTCTGGAAGCGATTCCGCAGTACTACCTGACGGGCTACTCGGGCTCGCCGCTCGGGCACGGGATCGAGCTGCTCGTGGCGCTGGGAATCCTCGCCGGTGTCGGCTATGGCCTGTGGAGCGTGCTCGAGCCGGCCGAGGAGCGCGGTGCGCTGATCGCGCTCGCGATCGCGGCCTGCGGGGTGCTGTTGCCGATCCTGCTCGTCGCCTGCGGCCTCGACTACCTCGCGCCACGCAATCTCGTCGCGGCGATGATCCCCGTCAGTGCGCTGATCGCTGTCGTCGTGACCGCACGCCGCGCGGGACGCGTCGGGACCGCGTTCGCGGCGATGATCGCCGTGGCCGGTCTGGCGATCACGATCGACGTCAACCTCAGTCCGCGTCTGCAGCGCGGGGACTGGCGCGGGGTGGCGAAGGTCCTGCGTCGCGGCGCATCCGCCGATGAACGCGTGATCACGACGGTTGAGCTCGGCGCGGCGCCGCTCGAGTACTACCTGCCGCCGCTGCGCAACCTCGCCGAGGGAACGACGGTGAGGGTCAGAGAAATCGACGAGACCGGCTACGCGCCGCTGAAGGCCTCGGCGGGCAGCCCGCCGGCGCCGGGCTTTCACCTGCAAAGCCGCGACGACGTGAACGGCCTGATCGTCTATCGCTTCGTCGCATCGACACCGCGTGTGGTTGCAGAGGCGGCGCTGCGCCGGCGCGTGATCACCGAAGCGCATCCCGAGGTGCTGGTCGCGCCCGGCGTGCGCATGTCTCCCGGTGGTCTCAGTCAAGTGCCTCTGGAATGAGCCCAAGTCCCTCAGCCTCAGGGGCTGTGTGCAGGCGATGGTCCCAGGTGGCGAGGAGCGGGTCGTCTTTGGGGGAGTGAGAGGGCGGCGGCGAGATGCGATGCGCCCAAGCTGCGGTCGGTCGCGGCCAACACGTTCGCGTGACGCTCCGCGGCCGGCCGGTGGCCGACATCGTCCCCGCCGGCGCCTCAGCCAAGGACGATCGCTTGCGCTCGCAGCGTCTGGCTCAGCGACAGTTTCAACTCTCGGACACCGATCTCACGCATGTGACCGCCTTCCCATCCATGAGGCCACTGAGGAACGAGCGAGCATTCAGCGATGTTCAGCCGCTGTAGGACGCGGGTGCCGGCGGGTCTTCGCGGATCGAGGCGATCTCCGCGAGCAGCTCCTGCGGCGAGGTGCCCCCGAGCACGCGCAGGCGGTGCAGCCGGTAGCGGTCTTCGGAGGGTCTGGCCCAGCCGGGGACGACGGTCGTCGATCCGGTGTAGCCGGCGGCCTTCACGGCGGCGATCACAGTTGAGTTGTAATGGCCGGAGGGGTAGCAGAACCAGTTGACCGGCACGCCGTAGCGCTGCTGGACGGTGCGCCGTGCGACCGCCACCTGGTCGTGCAGTTCTTCGGCGCCGAGCGCGATCAGGTCGGCGTGGCTGATGCCCTGCGTGTCGAGCTCCCAGCCGGCCGCGACCAAGCCCTCGACCTGACGCTGGCTGAGCCCGCCCTGCGAGGGCGGCAGGCCGGTGAGCTGGATGTTCTCGTCGCCGACCCAGCCGAGCCGGCGCAGCACCGGCAGCGCCTGGGTGTACTGCGAGAGGTAGCCGTTGTCGAAGCTCACGACGACCGGCTTGCCGGGCCCCAGCGGGGCGCCGCGCTGCCAGTAGGCCTGCACCTGGTCGAGCGTGACGGCGTGCCAGCCTGCGTCCTTGAGCGCTTCCATCTGCGCCGCGAACTCGCTCGGCACGACGTACAGCCCGGGGAACGGCGCGCCGGTGGGCGGCGCGGCGATCACGTGGTACATCAGGATCGGCACAGCCCCGCTTCCCGGTACTCCTGTTCCCGCTCCGGCGGGGGCTGTGCTGTGCATGGAGGAGGAAGGATGCGTCTGTGCGGCGCCGTGCTGGGAGCCTCCGCCGCCGGCGGCGCCGCCGATCGCGTGCGCGTTGCTCGCGGCGCTTGGCGTCGCGTTTGGCGTCGAGCCCGTGCCGCCAGACCCGCCGATCAGGTTGGCGAGCGCCACGCCGGCCACGAGCACGACCAGCGCGGTGAGCGCGCCGGCGACTTGATAGCGCCGGCGGCGACCCAAGCCTGGAGACACGCGCCTGTGGTGCTGGCCGATCTCCGATCGGTCTCCGTTTCGGCCAGCGCGCCGCGAGGCTTCACGGCGCGCGCGCCGGCGCTCGGGAGGGTCGCTGCGGGGTGCGGACATCGGCGAAGCATGGCAGGCTGCGACGATGCATTTCGAGGACGCGCTGCGTCAGGCCTGGCCGGCTTTCGTGCTCGTCACGGGCCTGCTGCTCGTCGGCCTGGTCGCGCACAGCGACGGGCTGTTCGCCTGGGCCGGGGCGCTGCTCGAGCGGCTGCCCGGACCGCCCGCGGTGCTGCTGATCGCGGGCATGGCGCTCGTGGCGGTGGTCACGGCGGTGCTGAACCTCGATACAAGCGTCGTCTTCATGACGCCGATCCTCGTCTACGCCGCCCGCCACCGGGGCCTGGACGAGGAGCCGTTCCTGTACAGCGCGATCTTCATGTCGAACGCCTCCTCGCTGTATCTGCTCGGCTCCAACCTGACGAACCTGCTCGTGCTCTCGCGCGCTCCGATCTCGGGGGCCGAGTTCGCGCGGAGCATGTTCGTGCCGGCGCTCGTCGCGACGCTCACGACCGCGCTCGGACTGCTGCTGCTGTTCCGCCGACGCCTGCGGCCGACGTCGCGATTCTTCATTCCGGCGCCGGCCTCGCGCGCCGGGATCACCATGGGCCGGCGCGCCGGCGAGACGGGCCTCGGTCTCGCCGCCACGCTTGCGGCGGCGCTGCTGACGGTGTCGCTGCGCCAGCCCGCGCTGCCGGTGCTCGGGGTGGGACTGGCCGCCAGCATCGTCCAGGTGCTGCGCAACCGCCTCCGCCCGGCGGAGATCGTGCGCGCGGTCGGTCCCGCGGTGCTCGCCGGACTGTTCGCGCTGAGCGTGCTGCTCGGCGCGCTTGCTCGCTCGTGGGAGGAGCCCGCGCGGCTGCTCGCGCACACGGGCCGCTGGGGCACCGCCGCAATCGGCGCCGGCGCGGCGGTCGCGATCAACAACCTGCCCGCTGCCGTGCTGCTCTCGGCGCGGCCGCTGGCGCACCCCCGCGCGCTGCTGCTCGGCCTGAATCTCGGGCCCAACCTCGCGGTCACAGGTTCGCTGTCGGCGTATCTGTGGCTGAAGGTCTCGGGTCAGCTCGGCGCGCGCGCGAGCGCGTGGGCGTTCACCAGGCGCGGCGTCGTGCTCGCGCCGCTCGCGCTGGTGGGCGCTCTGCTCGCGGCCAGCCTGCTCGCGACGCCGAGTTGAGCCTCTCGGCGGTGTGCGGGAACGGGCATGGGCGCTCCAATCGGTGGGCGGCGTCTCGGGGAACGGTGAACTGCGTCTCGGGGGCGGTGAACTGCGTCTCGGGGGCGGTGAACTGCGTCTCGGGGGCGGTGAACTGCGTCTCGGGGGCGGCGGTCGTGCCTCAAGGACGGTGGGGGAATGACGCCACATGAGGCATCCGGTACATGGACCTGGATTCACGCGATCCTTAACCGTCCTTAACCGAGCTGGATGACCCTATGGCTTCGTTTTTTTGCCCCCTCGATCTCGACCCTCGACCTGGAGCAGCGAAGTGAAAGCGATCGCGAGCGAGATGAGTAGACCCGTGTCCTCATCCGAAAGTCAAAGCCGAACAGTCCTGACGAAGGTTCCCGAGATCACCGCGATCTTCTGGGCACTGAAGCTGCTCACGACCGGCATGGGCGAGTCGATGTCCGACTTCCTCGGCCAACACAGCGTGCCGATCGCCGGCGCGATCGGGATCTTCGGTCTGTCGTTCGCGCTCTGGCTGCAGATGCGCCAGCGGGAATATCGCGCTCCGGTCTACTGGTTCGCGGTGATGATGGTCGCGATCTTCGGCACGATGGCCGCCGATGGCATCCACGATGGCGCGAGCATCCCCTACGCGGTCACCACGCCGCTGTTCGCGCTCGTAACGGCCGCCGTGTTCTGGCTGTGGTATCGCAGCGAGGGCACGCTCTCGATCCACACGATTGCGACCCGGCGCCGCGAGGGCTATTACTGGGCGGCGGTGCTCGCGACGTTCGCGCTCGGCACCGCGGCGGGCGACCTGACCGCGATGTCACTGAACCTCGGCTTCTTTGGCTCGATCATCCTGTTCGCGTCGATCATCTCGATCCCGGCGGTCGGCTGGTGGCGGTTCAACATGAACCCGATCGTCGCGTTCTGGTTTGCCTACATCGTCACGCGCCCGCTCGGCGCCTCGTTCGCGGACTGGTTCGCAAAGCCCTCGGCGAGCACCGGTCTGGGTCTCGGCGATGGCGCCGTCAGCGGCCTGGCTCTGATCGCCTTCATCGGCCTGGTCGCCTACGTAGCCCTCACCGGGCGCGATGTCCAGGGCGAGCTGCATGCGGCGCCCGATCTGAGGCGGCACCCCACCCCACATCCGAATCCGCTGCCGGTCCTCGACGTGGAGCTCGACTAAAGCCCGCGGTAAAGCCGGGCAGCTCGAACTCCACCCGGGCGCCCCCTCCCGGCCGCTCACCAGCGCGGATGTGTCCCGAATGGGCGATCACGATCGCGTGCACGATCGCCAGCCCCAGCCCCGTCCCTCCCGAGGCGCGGTCGCGTGCGGCGTCGGTGCGGTGGAAGCGATCGAAGACCCGCTCGCGCTGGTCGGGGGCGATCCCCGGGCCGTCGTCGGAGACGGCGAAGCGCACCCGGTCGGCCGCTATCCGCTCGACGTCCAGCCGCACGAGGCCATGCGGCGCGGAGGTGTGCTCGATCGCGTTGCGGGCGAGGTTGCGCAGCGCCTGGGCGAGCCGGTCGGGGTCGGCGCGGAGCGTGCCGGCGGGGATCTCCGAGAAGCTCGAAGCGGCGCTCGGCCGTGAGGCTCATGCCGTCCCACAGGTCCGCGAGGAACGGTCGCAGCTCGATCGGCGCAAAGTGCAGGAACTGGCGCTCTTCTGACTTTGCGAGCAGCAGCAGATCGTCGACCAAGCGGGTGATCCGCGCGACCTCGGCCTGTACGAGGCGCTCGACCCGCCGCACCTCCTCGAGCGAGGGGTCCGGTTGCGCGCCGAGCACTTCGAGCTGGCCGCGGATCACCGTCAGCGGGGTGCGCAGCTCGTGCGAGGCGTCGGCCACGAACGCGCGCTGACCGGCGAACGCGGCGGAGAGCCGGTCGAGCATGTGGTTGAAGGCGTCGGCGAGCACCCGCACCTCGTTCCCCGGTCCGCCCGCCTCGTGGATCCGTGGCTCGAGCTCGCCCGCGTCGACGCGGGCGGCGATCGCGGCCATCCGCCGCAGCGGCCGCGAGACGCGCGCGCCGACGAGATAGGACGCGAGCAACGCCGCGGCGAGCGCGAGCGCGCCGGCGAGCACGAAGGCGCGCGCGATCCCGTGCTGGGCGCGGCGCACCGTCTGCAACGGCTCGCCAACGCCGATCGTCACACCCGGGGCGCGACCGACCGCGACGCGGCGCTTGAGCAGACGCAGGTCGCCGATGTCGGGAAAGGGCACGGTGGAGAACCCCTCGCGGGCATGCAGCACGCCGAGCGCAACGCGGTTCTCCCGCGCCTGTTCGGTCGCGGTCTCGTCGTTGTCCGCGGCGCTCAGGCCGAGCAGCTCGGGCTGGTTGGTGCTGATGCCGGCGCCGGGAACGCTCGCGAACAGCAACGTCGAGCTCGCGCTGAAGGGCTGCGCGTTCACGTAACGGGTGGCGGCCACCGAGAGCTCGTGGGGCGATGCATGGCCGTTGGCAGCCGCACGATCGACGAGCTGCAGCTCGTGGACGAGCTCGTTCGCGTCACCCGCCAGCTCGTGATCGATCTGGTGGCGCAGTTCGGTCCCGGTCCCGCGATAGACGGCGATGAAGATCACGGCCGCGAACAGCAGCATCACGACCGCGACCCAGGCCGTCAGCCGCCAGCGCAGGGCGCCGTTGCGCAAGCGCTTCCAGGGTCGCGTGTCCCGGCGAGGCGACTCGCGGGAAGGGGGGTTCTCAACCTGCATCGTCGAGGCGATACCCGACCGAGCGCACGGTCACGATCGGCGCCGGGTTATCCGGGGTGGCGAGCTTGCGCCGGAGGTAGCCGATGTAGACGTTGACGATATTGGTGCGAGGATCGTGCTGATACCCCCAGACGGAAGAGAGGATCTGCTCGCGAGTCAGCACGCGACCGCGATTGCGAAGCAGGTGAACGAGCAGATCGAACTCGGTGCTCGACAGCCGTACCGGCTCGCCGGCGCGACGCACCTCGCGGGCGATCAGGTTCACCTCGATATCGCCGACGGACAGCGACGCCGCCGGGCTCTGCATCGCCAGGCGCAGCTGCGCGCGCACCCGCGCCGCGAGCTCGGCCAGCGAGAAGGGCTTGACGAGGTAGTCGATCGCGCCCGCGTCCAGGCCGGCGACGCGATCCTCGACCTCGCCGCGAGCGGTCAGCACGAGCACGGGCACCGTCGCCTTCGCCCGGCGCAGCGATTCGAGGATCTCCATGCCAGAGCGGCCGGGGAGCATCAGGTCGAGCACGATCAGGTCGAAGCTCTCTCCCAGCGCGCGCCGCTCGCCCTCGATCCCGTCGAGCGCGGCCTCCACAGGGAACCCCTCGGCTTCGAGGCCGCGTTTGACGAAGTCGACGATCCCAGGCTCGTCCTCGATCAGCAGGATCATTCGCCGAGCATAGATGTGCGACCGCGCACGCGCGCGGGTGCAGAAAAACAAAAGAGCTTTCTCATCAGCGGGTTATCCCGTCGTTAAACCGGCGGGGGAGACTGTCCTGAATGGCAATCGATCAGCGCGCCCCCGCCACGGAGCTCGGCGGAGAGGGAAAACGATCGCGGAGTGAGCGACACGAAGGCACCGAGCGCCTGACTGGTGGTGGAACCGACGGAAACGAGCGCCTGACAGCCGCCACCGGAGTCCTGCTGCTCGTGCTGTTCGCCGCCCTCGGGGTGACGATCGTGCGCAACGGGCAACTGCTGTGGCTGCATCTGTTCCTGGGGATGCTCCTGATCGGCCCAGTGCTCCTGAAGCTGGCGAGCACCGGATACCGTTTCGCCCGCTACTACACGTCAAACCCCGCCTACCGGCGCAAGGGCCCGCCCGCGACGCCGATGCGCCTGCTCGCCCCGCTCGTCGTGCTCTCGACCGTGGTCGTGTTCGGCAGCGGCGTCGCCCTGCTGTTCGCCGGACCGAGCTCGCGCTCGACGCTGTTCCCGATCCATAAGCTCAGCTTCTTCGCCTGGCTCGCCTTCATGGGGCTGCACGTGCTCGGCCATCTGGCGGATCTGCCGGCTCCGCTGCGGGCCGACTACCACGGGGCCTCTCAGCAGGGCCTCGCCGACCTACCGGGCCGCGAGCCCGGGAGGGACGGGCGCGTGCTGTCGCTCGCGGGCGCGGTCGTCGCCGGCCTGGTGCTGGCGGTGCTCGTGATTCCAGAGTTCGGATCCTGGGTGAACGGCTTCCACGGCTTTCATCACCCCTGAGCGGCGCCTGGGAAAGGCGTTGCAGGCAGGTTTGCGCCTCGTCGGCGCCGGCCTGGTGGGGAGTGTGGAGCAGGATAAGAGCTCTCTAACAAGCTCTTTAGTGAATCGAAGGCTAGGGCGTCGAATATATGCCCATGAAAACCTCGTCCACCAGCCGCTCCCGAGACGCCGCCCTGAGCCGGCTGAAGCAATGCAACCGGTGGCTGCTCGCCGGCTCGGCGACGCTCACGGGAATCTTCACGCTGCTCGCCGCCCAGGCCTTCCCCGGCAGGACAGCGAGCGCCGCGACCAAAGGCGCGGACACGAAAGGCAAGTCCGCCAACGCCCGCGCCCGCGCCCGCGCGGCGAAGCACGCGACGAGCGCGACGGACTCCACGAAAGCGCTCAAAGCGCCCGCGCAGTCGCCGCAGGCGGCAACGACTGCGACCCAATCGACAGAAACCGATCCGGCGCAGACGGCCACGACCGAACAGGCCACGCCGGCGGAAGCGACGAGGACCGCGGAAACGACCACGACACCCGTGGAATCCGCGAAAGCGACCGAAGCCCAGACCGAAGCTCAGACCCCGTCAGCGTCCTCGGAATCGAACACGGCTTCATCATCATCGTCGGGAACATCATCGACGGAATCGAGCGCGTCCAGCCCTGAATCGAGCTCAACCGCCTCGGAATCGAGCACGGTTGTCTCCGGCGGATCGTGAGCGAGCAAGCGATGCCAGTCAGCACTCCCCGCAGAATCACTACTACTACTACTACTACTACTACTACTACTACCTCCTCGATGGCCGAGGCTCGCGCGCGGAGGAACGATGTTCGCGCGCAGACCATCGCCCTCGCACGTGCCGACTGGGAGGCACTCGGCACGAGCGTGGTTCTGCTCGTGGACGAGCCCGCCGCGCTCGTCACGGCGCGCGCGAT
Source organism: uncultured Solirubrobacterales bacterium (assembly GCA_963774785.1). Taxonomy (GTDB): domain Bacteria; phylum Actinomycetota; class Thermoleophilia; order Solirubrobacterales; family Solirubrobacteraceae; genus Palsa-744. The sequence goes on from CAVZGH010000001.1 coordinate 1,695,216, forward strand.
CGTCGAGCGAGAGCTGCGCGCGATCGACCGGGCCTGCAGCCGCTTTCGCCCAGACTCCGACCTGCAGCGCGCTAACAACGGCGCGGGACGGTTCGTGGGCGTGGACCCGCTGTTGATCGACGCGGTCGAGGTAGCGCTGCGAGCCGCCGTGCTGACCGACGGAGACGTCGACCCGACGGTCGGCAACGCGCTGATCCTCGCCGGCTACGACCGCGACTGGACGCTGCTCGATGATAGGCCAGGGACGTTCGACACCCTCGAGCCAGAGCCCGAGCCAGAGCCAGAGCCTGCGGGCGAGGAGCAGCCGGAGGGCGAGGAGCAGCCGGTAATCACTGCACGCATCACCCCCGGCTGGCGCGCGATCGAGCTCGACCGCGAGCGCGCCGCGATCCGCCTTCCCATCGGTGTCCGTCTCGACCTCGGCGCCACCGCGAAAGCGTGGGCGGCCGACCGCGCCGCCGCCGCGGTGCACGCGGTGACCGGGGCGAGCAGCCTGATCGGTCTCGGCGGCGACATAGCGACCGCCGGCGCCACGCCCGCAGAGGGCTGGCAGATCTACGTCACCGATGACCACCGCCGCGTGCCGGGCGAGCAGGGACAGACGATCTCGATCAGCTGCGGCGGGGTCGCGACCTCCAGCACGACCGCCAGGCGCTGGCGCCACGAAGGACGGACGCAGCATCACATCATCGACCCCGCGACCGGCGCCCCCGTCGCGCCCAGCTGGCGTACGGTGAGCGTCGCCGCCGAGACGTGCCTGGACGCGAACATCGCCAGTACCGCCGCGCTGATCCGCGCCGAGCAGGCCCCGGCGTGGTTGGAGCAGACGGGACTGCCCGCGCGCCTGGTCGGCGACGACGGGGCCGTGCGCATCGTCGGCGATTGGCCGGCGGCGCAGGGAGGGCAGCAGTCGCGATGAACGTGCTCGCCGCGACCAGCACCAGCACGACGTACTGGTACCTGACGCGCTCGACGGGCGCCGTGGCGTTGCTGCTGCTGACGGGCAGCCTCGCGCTCGGCGTCGTCGGCGTGAGCCGCTTCAGCAGCCCGCGCTGGCCGCGGTTCGTGGTGGACTCGCTGCACCGCAACGTCTCGCTGCTCGCGCTCGCGTTCCTGCTCGCGCACATCCTCACGGCGGTGCTCGACAGCTTCGCGCCGATCTCGTTGATCGACGCGTTCGTCCCGTTCGCCGGCAGCTACCGGCCGTTCTGGCTCGGGCTCGGCGCGGTCTCCTTCGACCTGCTGCTCGCCGTGACGCTCACGAGCCTCGTGCGCCGGCGGCTCGGATACGACGCCTGGCGCGCCATCCACTGGCTCGCCTACGCCTGCTGGCCGATCGCGCTGCTGCACGGGCTCGGAACCGGCAGCGACGTGAAAAGCGCGTGGCTGCTCGGCCTGAACATCGCCTGCCTGGCGATCGTCGCGCTCGCGGTGGGCGTCCGGGCGATCAGCGGCTGGCCGGCGCATGCGCGCCTGCGCGGGACCGCGCTCGGCGTGACCGCCTGCTTTGCGCTGTTCCTGGCGATCTGGCTGCCGGGCGGACCGCTCGGCCACGGATGGGCGCAGCGCTCGGGCACGCCGACGTCGTTACTCGCGGGAGCCGCCAGGAAATGAGTCCGGACAGCGATATCGCCCTGCCCCGGCTGCTCGCCGGGATGCCTGAGCACGGTGCGCTCGGTCTGGCCGAGCATCGGGCGCTCCACGGCGAGCTTCCCTACAGCACGCGCCGCGAGCGCCGCGGCGCTGGCGCCGGCGCACTGATCGAGCTCGTCGAGCTGGCCGGCCTGCGCGGCCGTGGCGGCGCCGCGTTCCCGCTCGTGCGAAAGCTGCGCGCGGTTACGGCGGCCGCCGGGCGCACGCCGCTCGGCAAGCGGCCGATCGTGCTCGCGAACGCGTCCGAGGGAGAGCCCGCGAGCGCCAAGGACCGCCTGCTGCTCGAAAGCCTGCCCCACATGGTGCTCGACGGCGGCGTGCTCGCCGCGCGCGCCGTCGGCGCGGACGAGCTGATCGTGTGCGTCGAGGAATCCGCAACCGCCGCCCTGCGAAGCACGGCCCGCGCGCTCTCCGAGCGCGAGCGCGCCGGCGGCGCCGGCGACGACGGGCTGGCGATCGCGATCCAGATCGTCCCCCGGGGCTATGTCTCCGGTCAGGAGTCGGCGCTCGTGAACCTTTGCAATGGCGGCCCGGCAAAGCCGACGCTGACGCCGCCGATGCCATTCCAGCGCGGCGTGCGCAAGCGGCCGACGCTCGTCAGCAACGCCGAGACGCTCGCCCAGCTCGCGCTGATAGCACGCCATGGGGCGCACTGGTTCCGCGCGCTCGGCACGCCCGCCGACCCGGGCTCGGCGCTCGTGACGCTCTCCGGCGCCGTCGCCTACCCCGGCGTCTATGAGATCGAGCACGGCGCGTCGCTGCCCGCGCTGATCGAGGCCGCTGGCGGCTGCACCTCAGCGATTCGCGCCGTGCTGCTCGGCGGCTACGGCGGCGCGTGGCTCGACGGCGCCGCGATCCCCGAGCTCGCGCTCGCCAACGAGCAGCTCACGACGCGTGGCGCCTCGCTCGGAGCGGGGGTCGTGGTGCTGCTCCCAGAGCAGGCGTGCCCGGTCGCCGAGACCGCGCGCGTCACGCGCTGGCTGGCCGCGCAGAGCGCCGGCCAGTGCGGGCCCTGCGTGAACGGTCTGGACGCGATCGCCGGCGCGATCGAGGAGGTCGCCCACGGCGCTGCGACGGCCGGGGTGGGGGAGCGCATCGCGCGCTGGTGCACGCTGGCGAGCGGACGCGGGGCGTGCCGGCACCCCGATGGCGCGGTGCGCTTCATCTCCAGCGCCCTCGAGGTGTTCGCGGAGGAGCTCGCCGATCACGCCAGGCACGGTCGCTGCGACGCCTGCACGAGCGCGCCCGTACTGCCCCTGCCAATAACTATCTCGCCGCCCCAGCAGCCCGACCGCCGCGTCGCGCTGACCGCGGCCGCGTGAGGCGAGCATGAGCACGGGCCTGCGTCTGAAGGTCAACCCGATCGCCTGCGAGGCCCATGGCATGTGCGCGGAGCTCTTGCCCGAGCGAATCGCCCTGGACGAGTGGGGCTACCCGATCCTCGACGAGCGTCCACTGCCGGCAGAGCTGACCGCGCATGCAAAGCGTGCGGCCGACGCGTGCCCGACGCTGGCACTGCTGCTCGTTCGTGACGGTCGGCGGGATTGAGTCAGCTGAGCGTGACCGCGGGCGGCGGCGGTGGGGGAGCGGTCTCCGCTTCGCGGTGCGCGGGCACGCCGGCCGCCGCGTAGGCGTCGAGCGCGTCGAGCGTCTCGGTCGCAAGCAGCGCCTGCGCGAGGCTTTCGAGCTGTTCGCGATGGGTCAGGAGCAGCTGCGTGACCTCGGCGTGGGCGCGCTCGACCAGCTTGCGCACCTCTTCGTCGACGAGGCGTTGAGTCGACTCGGAGGTCTCGCTCGCGCCGGGCAGAAACGGACCTTCGCCCTCGGCCGGCAGCACGGTGACCGGACCGACCGCCTCGCTCATCCCCCAGCGCCCGACCATCTGGCGCGCGATCGCGGTGAGCTGCTGGATGTCGGACTCGGCGCCGGAGGTGATCGTGCCGTAGATCACCTCCTCGGCCACGCGCCCGCCGAGCGCGACCCGGATCTTCGCCTCGAGCTCCTCGCGCGAGTAGGAGACGCGGTCTGAGTCGGGCGTTGAGAGCGTCACCCCGAGCGCCATTCCGCGCGGGATGATCGAGACCTTCCTGACGGGGTCCGCGCCCGGTGTCAGCATCCCGACGAGCGCATGCCCGGACTCGTGGTGGGCGGTGCGCTCTCGGTCGGAGGGCGAGAGCAGGATCCCGCGCGGGGAGCCGAGCATGATCTTCTCCAGCGAATCGGTGAAGTCGGCCATCTTCACCTTCGCGTGCCCGCGGCGCGCGGCCAGCAGCGCGGCCTCGTTGGCGAGGTTCGCGAGGTCGGCGCCGACCATGCCGGGGGTGCTCGAGGCCAGCGCGTCGAGGTCGACACCGTCGTCGAGCGGGATCGAGCGGGTGTGCACGGCGAGGATTTCCGCCCGTCCCTTGCGATCGGGGGCCTGGACGGTCACGCGCCGGTCAAAGCGCCCCGCGCGCAGGAGCGCGGGGTCGAGGATGTCGGGGCGGTTCGTCGCCGCGAGCACGATCACGGCCTCGGAGGAGTCGAACCCGTCGATTTCGGTCAGGATCTGATCGAGGGTCTGCTCGCGCTCGTCGTTGGCGCCCGTGACCGAGACCGAGCCCTGGCGCGAGCGGCCGATCGCGTCGAGCTCGTCGATGAAGATGATCGCCGGCTCGGCCTCCTTGGCCTTGGCGAACAGATCCCGCACGCGCGAGGCGCCGACGCCGACGATCGCCTCGATGAACTCCGAGGCGGAGATCGAGAAGAACGCGGCGTGCGCCTCGCCCGCGACCGCGCGCGCGAGCAGCGTCTTGCCGGTGCCGGGGGCGCCGGAGAGCAGCACGCCGTGGGGCATGCGCCCGCCGAGGCTGCCATAGCGCTCGGGGTTGCGCAGGAAGTCGACGATCTCCGAGAGCTCGGCCTTGGCCTCGTCGATACCGGCGACGTCCTTGAAGGTGACGCGGATCGTTTCCGGATCGACCCTGCGCGCCTGCGAACGGCCGAAGGCGCCGAGCGCGCCCATGCCGCCGGCGCCCTTCGCGGCGCGGCGAAAGATCAGGATGAAGATGCCGACGATCAGGAGCGTCGGGCCGAACCCGAGCAGGATCTCCTCCAGCAGCGACTCGCTCGTGGTCGTCGATTCGGCGTTGATCTTCACGCCCTTTTCCTGCAACAGCCCGGACAGCTGGCTGCCGTTCCAGAAGCTCGGGATCTGGGTCGCGAACAGCTTCGTCGGGGTGGCCTTCGTGTCGCTTGCGGGATAGCGCTGCTTGGACTTGAGCTCGCCCTGGATCGTGTCGCCCTTGGAGGAGATCGAGTAGACCGAGTCGCCCTTGACCTGTTCGAGGAAGTAAGGGCTGAACGGCACCGTCACCCGCGGTTCGCTGGTGGTCTGCTGGAAGAAGAAGACCGACAGCAGGTTGAGCGCGAGCAGCGCGAGCACGAACCACAGAAAGCCCTGGCGCCGGTGCGCCGGAGGGCCCGTCGGCGCCTGCTCGGGCATGCCGCGCCCGTCGGGGGCGGGGGAGACGTGCCAGCCGCGTTTGTCGCGCGGCAGCGGCGGATGTGCGTCTGAGCGGCTCGCGCTCAAGCGGTCTGCGTCGTCGTTCGGGGGCTCATCGGGCAAAACGTCGTCTTCAGCCGGTGATGTAGACGATGTCGCCCAGCGCCAGCATCCCGAAGACGGTTCTGGCCGTTTCGATCGGGAGCTCGACGCAACCGTTCGATTGGGGGAAGCCGTAGGAGCCCCGTTCATACCCATGGACGGCGTCACCGCCGTTGAAGTAGTTGACCCAGGGCACGTCGGGAATGTCGTATTTGGTGCCGTCAACGTCGGTCCCGCTCATCGTCGTCGATACGTCGCGCGCGAAGATCGGGAAGATGCCCGTTGGAGTTTCCGCGCCCGGGACACCGGTGTTGGCGGGCGTGGAGAGCACGACGTGGCTGCCCCGGTGCACCTCGAGCGTCTCCGGCGAGGACTCCGAGACCGTCACGAACGTGTAGGGGCTCGGGTTCCGCCGGTCGTCGGTCTCGGCCGCGAGCAGGCTCTCCCAGATGCGGGCGTTGGAGACGGAGGAGGATTCGCCGCTGGATTCGATCCCATGGGCGGCCGCGAACACGGTGAGCGCACCCTCTGTCGTCGGGTCGAGCCTGCCGTAGGCAAGCGGCGGGACGCCGCCGAAGTTGGCGACGAGCGCGCCCGTCGCCGGGTGAAAGGCGAGGTGGGCGGCCGTGCTTCTGCTCTCCCGGCCGCCGGGCAGGTGGACTCCATAGAGGGAGTGGAACGTATAGGGCAGGTACCCCAGCCGCGCGAGCGCCTGCTGGAGCGCCTTGGTGGGCGGACATGCGACCGTCAGCGAGATCGTCCTGGTCTTACCGAGCGGCGTCTGCCCGCCGGCCTGGATCGCTGCCGGGATCGTCAGCTCGTAGTCGGTGCACGGCTCGAGCGTCGAGGCGGGCGTGAAGTACTCGGAGTCCCCGTTCGTGCTCCACGTCCCGGCAACCGTGGGGTTTACCCGTGGGCGGGGAGAGCCTGGCGCGGGCGTGCCCGAGAGCCTCACCCACAGCGGGGTCGTGCCGTCCAGGCGGATGCGGTCGGGGAGCGCCGTCAGGGTGGTGTGGGCCTCCGGTGAGGCGGGCGTCACGGCGGGCGTCACGGGTGTCGCGGCGCTGGCCTGGTGGGAGCCGAGCAGGCCGTTGAAGGCACGATCGCTGCCGGCCAGCGCGATGACCGCCACGACGGCGACGGTGGCCGCCGCCAGCAGCGCGCCAGCTAGCCGGACGCCCCTGTGATGAGCCGCCGGAGAGCCAGACTCTTCTCGATGCGCACTCATTTGTTAGAGGGTAACGCCTCGGGAGTCGTTATCGCCGATGTCCTGAAGCTAGACTGCGTGCCCCCGCCGGAGTAGCTCAGTCGGTTAGAGCAGCGGAATCATAATCCGCGTGTCGGGGGTTCGAGTCCCTCCTCCGGCATCGCGAAGGGCCTGCAAATACGGCGGTTTGCAGAGTATCACGGCAGTGGTGGATTTCCCGGGGATTTCCCTGTGGGGTCGTGTTGCGCCGCAAACACCGGGCGCGTGACGCAGGCGATGATCATCGGAGAGGCCGCCGAGCGCTTCAAAGAGAGTCAGGTCGCCGGGCGCACGAGCGGGCGCACCTTTACGAGCTGAGCAAGATGGAGGCCGCGAGCATCGTCGAGCATCAGATCGAGACGATCAACAAGCGACTGGGCCGAAGTATGTGATCAAGTGGAGCTCTCGGAGATGGACCGCGGCTACTTCTGGAAACGCCGGTTCCTGAACGACTACGCACTCGAGGGGTGGGCCGCCAGCCGCGTGGGTCGCGGGACCTGAGGGGACATTCGCGCATGTCTCCCGGCGCGCCCGTCAGACTCCGCGGGGATGGCTTTGACCTTCTCTTCCTCCTCCGCGCAGCCGAACGTTCCCGGCCGCGGGATTGTCGCCAGCTACAGCCCGCGCTTTTGGATGCTGGTGGCGCTGATCGGCCTGGCGGCCGGCGTCGGCGGTGCGGCGCTGATCGAGCTGCTGCGCGCCGTCCAGCACCTTGCGTGGTCCTATCAGCACGGCCATTTCCTGGAAGGCGTCGAACGCAGCTCCGACGCCCGCCGGGTGCTCGTGCTCGCCGGCGGCGGCGTGATCGCGGGGGTCGGCGCGCTCGGCCTCGCACGGTTGGGTGGGGGAGACGTGCCGGGGGCGCTGTGGCTGCGCGCCGGGCGTATGCCGCTGCTCGGCAGCTTCGCGCGCGCGGTCGAGTCGATTGTGATCGTCGGCCTCGGCGCCTCGCTCGGGCGCGAGGCCGCGCCGCAGCAGGTCGGCGCGGCGGTCGCGTCGTGGCTGAGCGACTGGGCACGCCTCCCGATCTGGCAGCGCCGGCTGCTCGTGGCGTCGGGGGCGGGCGCCGGGATGGCGGCGGTCTACAACGTCCCGCTGGGCGGCGCGCTGTTCGCGCTCGAGGTGCTGCTCGGCACGCTCAGCCTGCCGCTCGTGCTGCCGGCTCTCACAGCCAGCCTGCTTGCCACCGCGGTCGCCTGGCTCGCGCTCGGCTCGCGCCCCACCTACCTCGTCCCGACCTACGACGCGCACGCATCGCAGATCTTCTGGGCGCTGCTCGTCGGTCCGATCGCGGGGCTCGTCTCGGTGCTCTACATCCGCCTGATCACAGGCGCTCACGAACTGCGTCCGTCCGGCTGGCGGCGGGTCGCGGCGCCGATCGTGGTGTTCACCGCGCTGGGTTTGGTCGCGATCGCCTACCCGCAGGTCCTAGGCAACGGCCGCGGCGTCGTGCAGCTCGCGCTCGTCGGCCGCCTGGCGGTCGGCGTGATGGCCGTCCTGATCGTGCTCAAGCCGCTCGCGACGGCGGGCTGTCTGGGCAGTGGCGCGCCCGGAGGGCTGTTCACCCCGACGCTGACGCTCGGCGTGGTGCTCGGTGGCGTGCTCGGTGACGGGTGGCTGGCGCTGTGGCCGGGGACGCCGCTCGGCAGCTACGCGGTGATCGGCGGCGCCGCCGTGCTTGCGGCGAGCATGCAGGCCCCGCTCGCCGCGGTCGTGCTGCTGCTCGAGCTGACCCACAAGGTCGACGGTCTGATGGTGCCGATGCTACTCGCGGTCGTCGAGGCGACGGTCGTCTCGCGGCTGCTGCGCGCGCGCTCGATCTACTCCGCGCGGCTTCCTGGCAGCGCCGTGGATGCGCACGAAGCGAGCTACGGGGACATTGACCTGGGCGGTGGTGGGGAGACCGAACCGGGTGTTGCGTGGGGGAACGACCGGGGCGTTGCTGGGGAGATCGACCCGGGCGTTGCTGGGGAGATCGACCGGGGCGTTGCTGGGGAGATCGACCGGGGCGTTGCTGGGGAGATCGACCGGGGCGTTGCTGGACCTGAGGTTCGATAGGCCCGCCGGTGTCGCCCCCCGGCGGAGGGCCTTTGACATCATCATCGCTCAGGCGAAACCGGACCCGAGCATGACGACCCACCCACCACCAACCATCCCCGCGCGCCATGCCGCATAGCGCGCTTGGCGGCCTCGCGCGGACCGTGCGAGGCACCCCGCTGTGGGCGCGATGGTTGCTGACGCTGCTCGCCTTCGCGCTGCTGATCGTCGCGATCCGGACTGTCGTACGTACCAGCGGCGCGTCCTCGGAAGCCTCCCCCGAAGCGGAAATCAATCGTGTGAGTGAGATCGTGATCGCCCAGGATCAGGCCCCACACACCGCGCCGCTGCTCCCCGGCGAGACCGCGCGATCCGGGCTGCAGAGCGCGATCGCCGCCGACGCGCGCAACCGGATCCGGCGCGCGGAATTGACGGGCCCCCTACAGAGCGTGCGCTGTGCGCCGTCCGGCCCACCGCAGGCCGGGCGGCGTCCGTTCAGCTGCACCGTTCGCTCCGCCGGCATCGCCTTTTCCTTCCTCGGCGTCGTTGACGAACGTGCGGAAACGTTGACGTGGTGCAAGCGCGATCCGCCACCGACGATAGCCTCGCCGCCGACCGCGCCGATCAGCAGCAGCTGCCGTGTCTGATCTGAGAGCGCCACGCCGATCGGGCCGGCCGGCAGTGCGAAACGCTACGAGCCTGCGCGGCGGTGGGCATGTTCCAGCGCGAACGCCATGAGCGTGCGTGGCGGCGCCTCTCCACCGTGACCACTACGACCCTGCGCGGCGGCGCGCTTCTTCCAGTGCGATCGCCCGGGCGACCTGCTCGCGCAGGTGGATCAGCTCGCGCTGGCGCCAGAGCAGGAACAGCGTCAGGCCGGCGACGGCGAGCAGGCCGAGCAGGCCGAGCGCCGCCTCGAGCTTGGCCGTCGTGGAGCTCGTGGCGCTCGACGCGCGCGGGGGGAGCCTGAGGTTGGAGGGGATCGGAGTCACCGCGGCCGCGGGCACGGGCGCGTGGGAGGGGCTGATCACGGGCAGCGTCTGCTCGGCGATCGCGAGCATCTCACGCGGGGAGATGCTGTTGGTGAGGGTGTTCTGGATCCAGTAGGCGGCGCCGCCTTCGTGCCAGGCGATCGTGCGGATCTGTTCTGAGGCGTAGTACAGGTCATACGTGCGCGAGCCGATCTGGGCGGTCTGGCTCGGGTCGCTCAGCAGGGGCGATTCGGTCCAGTTGCTGCCCTGCACGTCGTAGTATTCGCCGAGGCCGCCGCGATCGATCACGATCGCGTAGATCGGGTGCGCTCGGCCTCGCCGATCGCGGATCTGATAGAGCCGCAGCGTGTCCGGTTCGGCGTCCGCGAGCGCGTCGCGCGCCCGCGGGTACTCGAGCGCGAACGGCAGTTGCGGCGCGGCCGCGCGCGCCTGCGCGAGCGCTTCGCCGGAGGTCGGCGTCAACGACAGCGCCGGCGGGCCGGTGGCGTGGGAGTGGGCGTGGGAGTGGGGATGGGGGCGGGCGGCGTTGACGGCCTGGTCGAGGCTGTGCCTGTGGATCGCGGAGGTGCCGGCGAGGAACGAGTGCACGGCTTCGGCGATCTGTTCGGGGGTGGCGGTGTCGACGGTCGGCAGCAGCGTCACGTGGAAGGGCACCTGGCGCACGGGCTTGCCGGCCGATTCGACGAGCAACTCGAGCAGCTGCAGCACTTCTTCTTCGCCGTGCAGATCGGTTTCCATCGCCTTGCCGAGGATGTGCTCGAACTTTTCGCGGCTTTCAAAGAGCGTCGAGCCGTACTCGGCCTTCACTTCGAGTAGGAACCGCTGGTCGCGCGCATCGCGGATCAGCGAGGTCGATTCGTGGCGGTTGGCGACGAATTCGAGCGCCTGTTTGCCGCACAGACGCTGGTAGCCGGGCTGGAGGTTGATTTCGAAGTACTGTTCGCCACCGGGTTCGTTGACGTGGTAGTAGCGCTTGTTGACGGTCATGTAGACGCAGCCCATTTCGTCAACCGCGCGCTTGAACTTCGAGAAGTTCGTGACGAACACGTGGTTGATGACGGGGATCCCGAGCACGTGCTCGAGCGTTTCGACCATCAACTTGACGCCGCCGGATGTGCCGCCGCCGTCCTCGAAGCCGTAGGTGTAGGCGGAGTTGATGCGGTTCGTGATCACTTCCCCGTTCGGCGCCGTGAACGTGACCCGCAGCTCGCGCGGGATCGAGAGCATCGAGATCGTCGGCTTGCTCGGGTCGATCCGCACGAGCAGCATCTCGTTGGAGTGCGGCAGCACCGCGCCCGAGGGGTTGTCCTTGGGGGCCGGGCGTTCATCGTTGCCGACCAAAAGCAGCGTCTCCGGTTCGCCTTTGCTCGTCGGCGCGAGCACCTTCGGGGCGAGCTTGACCGTCCGGTTCTGGCCGAGCGCTTCGACGACTTTGCCGACCTCGTTGCGCGCGATGACATACGTAGCCCCCGCCGTCAAAAGCACGATCCCGACGGCGGCCGCCAGCACGCGTCGCGCCATCCACCAGGGGCGACGTGGCGGTTCGGGCGAGATTCCCCCCAGGGAGGCTGGTTCGAACGCAGCTCATCGCGGCGGGCGCATACTGTCAGGAATGCCTAAAGATCAAATAGGGCTGTACTTCAGCGATCCCGCCTGCCTCGAGCACGATCCGCGCGCCTACATGCCCGAGCATCCGGACACGCCTGAGCGATTGGAGGCGATCGAGCGCACGCTCGCCGCGCACGACTGGCTCGGCTGGGAGCGGCGCGCGGCGCCACCGGCCTCGCGGGAGCGGCTGGAGCTGATCCACAGCGCGCGGCACGTGGCGCTGATCGAGGGGCTCGCGCTCGCGGGCGGCGGCGCGATCGACGGCGACACGTTCGTCGGCGAGGCCTCCTACCGCGCCGCCATGCACGCCGCCGGCGGCGTCTGCGAGATGACCCGGGCGCTGCTCGCGGATGAGGCGAGCGTCGGTTTCTGCGGCGTGCGGCCCTCAGGCCACCACGCCGAGCCGGACCGCGCGATGGGCTTCTGCCTGTTCAACAACGTCGCGCTCGCCGCCGAGCTCGCGTTGCGCGAGCTGGGCCTGGAGCGGGTGTTCGTGCTCGACTGGGACGTCCACCACGGCAACGGCACCGCGGATGCGTTTCGCCGGCGCTCGGACGTGCTGTTCGCGAGCATCCACCAGGCGGGGATCTACCCGGGCACGGGTTCGCTCGGCGACGCCGGGTCAGGCGACGGCGAGGGCTACACGATCAACCTGCCCGTCCCCGCCGGCTCGGAGGAGGAGCTGTGGCTGTCGCTGCTCGAGCACATCGTGCTGCCCGCCGCGCGCGCGTTCGAACCGCAGCTCGTGTTGATCTCGGCCGGCTTCGACGCCCACCGCGAGGATCCGCTCGCGAACTGCCGCCTGGAGACCTCCTCTTTCGGTGAGATGGCCCGCCATATGCGCGACTTCGCCGAAACGCTCGGCGCGCCGCTCGGGGCGGTGCTCGAGGGCGGCTACGAACCGGCCGCGCTGGCGGACTGCGTGCGCGAGACGCTCGCGGCGCTCGGTGGCAGCGAGCCGCCGAATTCGGCCGCGCCGGAGGCGCTTCTGACCGCGCGCGCCGCCGCGCACGTCGGGCACTACTGGCCGCTGTGAGTCGGCCGCGGCCGCTGTGAGCCACCCGGGCCACTATGAAAGCGGCGCCCAGCGGGGCGCAATGACGATTGCGACGCACAGCCACTGTGAGTCTCGGCCACCGCGACGCGCCGCAGCCGTGAATCGCCCCGCGTAGTTTCCCGCCGCGAGCCGGCGGCGAATGCCGGATATCCGGGGATGCCCTGTCTTGGAACCTCTGGGAACCGTGACAAGCGCCTCGCCGACATTCCTCGACCAGGGCACGATCACCAGCCGGGTCGCTGCCGATATGGAGCCCCGCCCGAACCCCTCGGCTCGGGCCGAGCTCGTCAGGTTGCGCGATGGCTCCGCGGTGACGATCCGCCGCGCGAGCGCTCGCGACGAGCCACAGCTGCGATCGTTCCTCGATGGCCTCTGCCTGCAGGCGCGGCGCCTGCGGTTCTTCACCGTCGCGGCGGACCTCGGCTCCGCGGCGCGTCTGGCGGCGGCCGCCGACGCCGAACACTGCGGCCTGATCGCCCATGACGAGACCGGCATGCTCGTCGGCCACGCCACCTATGTGACGCTCGCTGACCCGACGCACGCGGAAGTCGCGGTCGAGGTCGCCGACCACCTCCATGGCCGCGGCCTCGGCACGATTCTCGTCGAGCGCCTGGCGGCGATCGCCGAGGAGCAGGGGATCACGCATTTCGTGGCCGAGGTGCTCGCCGAGAATCGCGCGATGCTTGACGTCTTTCGCGAAGGCTTCGACGCGCGCGTCGTGCGCCACGACGGGCCCGAGGAGCGAGTCGAGCTCCTCACCTCAGGATGGCGCCTGGCGCGCGAGCGCTTCGGGTAGGCCCTTCTCCGCTTCTCCGCAGGCCTTCTCGGCAGCCCCGTCTCCGCAACCCGTCTCCGCAGTCCCGTCTTCGCGGGCCCGTCTTCGCAGCCCCGTCTTCGCGGGCCCGTCTCCACAGGGCCGACCCCAAGAGAGTCGCACTTGGATCCAGACGTGCTTGGTCGATGGGGTGCGCGTTTTCCACGTTCGCCCCACGGCGAACTACTGTCACCCCTGCCACGTCGAGCGTCGTTGAGAGAAGTGGAATGGTGCAGCTCGCCCGCACTCGAAACCTCGCGGCCGCACTCGGTGCGCTGCTGCTGGCGTATTTCAGCTGGCAGTTGTTTCACTGGCTTCCCGGCCGCCAGCAGCTCGGCCAACTGTTTCTGCCGCTGTTCGACCTGATCGCGATCACCGCTGCCTGGGGGGCATCGCGGCGCTGCGCGCCCGTGCCCCGGCTGCGCAGGTTCTGGCGGCTGATCGCCGCCGCGATCCTCGTGGAGCTGCTTGCCGATGTGATCCTCTCAGGCTATGACATCGCCTACAACCGGCCGCCGTTTCCCACGCCCGCGGACGCGTTCTTCCTTGCCTTCTACGCGCTGCTGCTGGTCGCGCTGCTGTCGATCCCGGTTGCGCGCATGACACGTGCGGCACGCCTGCGCATGTCGCTCGACGGCTGGACGATCGTGCTCGGCGGCGGGGCGCTCGTGTGGTATTTCGTGCTCGGGCCAACGGTCCTCTCCACGGGGGAAGACCTGCCCGCGAAGAGCGTCTCGATGGCCTACCCGCTCTGCGACCTCGTGCTGTTGGGTGCGGTGGCGGTGGTGCTGCTGCGCCGCAGCCCCGCGACACTGCGCCTGCCACTGCTGTGGATCGCCGCCGCGATGCTGCTGACGGTCATCGCCGACACCGTCTACGGGTATGGGGTGCTGCACAACACCTACACCGCGGGGAGCCCGGTGGACACGCTGTACGTGCTCGAGTACTGCGCGCTGACGTTGGCCGCGCTCACGCAGCGTCCGGTGCGAGCACAGGACCCCGACGCGCGTGTGCGCGAGTCCGCCAAGGGCCACGCGTATGAGGAGGAGTCCGCGCAGCGCTACCGGGTCGCTCCCTGGCTGCCCTACATCGGCCTGACCGCCGGCTTCGGAGTGCTGCTGGGCGCCACCATTGGCCACGCCTTCTTCCCCGATGTCAGCCTCGTGCTGATCGTGATCGGCCTCACCGCGCTGGTGGCCGCCCGCCAGTATCTGGCCCAGCGCGAGCTGCGCAAGGTGCAGGCCGAGCTGCGCCGAAGCGAGCGCGTCAAGGACGAGTTCCTGTCGGTCGCCGGCCACGAGCTGCGCACGCCGCTGACCTCGATTCGCGGCTCGCTCGGCCTGCTCGCGGGCGGCCTCGTCGGCGAGCTGTCACAGGACGCGCAGAACATGGTGGCGCTGGCGGTCGAGAGCACCGACCGGCTGATCCGGCTCGTGAACGACATCCTCGACATCGAACGCATCGACTCCGGTCATCTCCCGCTGGAGCGCCGGCCCGTCGCGGCGCGGGAGCTCGTGCGCCAATCCGTGCAGGCGCTCGGCACCACGGCCGAGCAGGCCGGCGTGGCGCTGTGCACGGATATCGAGGAGCTGACGGTCAGCGCCGACGCCGATCGCGTCACGCAGACGCTCGTCAACCTGCTCGGCAACGCGATCAAGTTCTCACGGCCGGGGGGTCTCGTCACGATCACGGTCGGCCGGGGCGGAGGGTGTGCGCTGTTCTCCGTCGTGGACAGCGGCCGGGGCATCCCCGCCGAGCAGCTCGAGACGATCTTCGAGCGCTTCAACCAGGTCAACATCTCCGACGCGCGCGAGAAGGGCGGCAGCGGCCTCGGCCTGGCGATCGCCCGCGGGATCGTCGAGAGTCATGGCGGCCATCTGTGGGCCGAAAGCACAGCGGGCCACGGCAGCACCTTCCGTTTCACGCTCCCCCTCGCGGACACGGACACGGACGCTCCGTGTTCAGATCTGGACGCACCGGCGCTGGGGACTCGAGCGACCGCGAAGAACGGCGCCCCCGCGCCGGCGGTCGCGCGTGCCGAGCAGAACGGCATGCCCACACCGGCGGACGCATGCCCCGAGACCGCAACGGTCGAATCCGCGCCGCTGGCAGAGCCCGCGGGAGCGCTTCGATGAGCCCACCTCGTCTACTGCTCGTCGAGGACGACGAGGGCATCCGTGCGATCGCCCGCATGAGCCTCGAACGGATCGGCGGCTGGTCCGT
The DNA here is from genome assembly GCA_963774785.1 of uncultured Solirubrobacterales bacterium. Lineage (GTDB taxonomy): Bacteria > Actinomycetota > Thermoleophilia > Solirubrobacterales > Solirubrobacteraceae > Palsa-744. The sequence continues at coordinate 1,710,432 of CAVZGH010000001.1, forward strand.
TGAGGAGGCCGCCAGCGGCGAAGAGGCCCTGCGGATCCTCGCCTCGGGAGCGAGCTTCGACGTGCTCGTGATGGACGTGATGATGCCCGGGCTCGACGGCCCCGCCACGTGGCGCCGGCTCCAGCGGGAGGAGCTGGCGGCGAGCACGCCCGTCGTGTTCCTCACCGCCAAGGTGCAGCGCGCCGAACGGGAACGGCTGGACGCGCTCGGCGCGACGGGCGTGATCGCCAAGCCGTTCGATCCGCTTGCGCTTCCGGGCGAGCTCGAACGACTGCTCTCGAACTGAATCGGTCGAGCATGCGCTCGGCACGGCGCGGGGGGCGCTGGGACGGGCCGGACTCCGGCGCGAGCCCATCCATCTCTTTTTTCAGATCTTCCTCTCAGCCAAAGAACAGCTCAGCGGTCTCATAGAGACTCGGATCGAGCAGCTTCGGTTCGCGCAACGCCTCCTCCAGCTCGACCTCGACGATCTGCGTGCCGCGCAGCCCAACCATCGTCCCGAAGCGCGCGTGCGCGACGGCGTCCATCGCGGCCACGCCGAAGCGCGTCGCGAGCACGCGGTCATACGCCACCGGCGTGCCGCCGCGCTGCACGTGGCCGAGGATCGTCACGCGCGTCTCATAGCCCGTGCGGCGCTCGATCTCTCCCTCCAGCGTCACGCCGATCCCGCCGAGGCGCGCGTGTCCGAAGGCGTCGACTTTGCCCTCGCCCTCGCCGCCGCCCTCGCCGCCGCGCGTCTGGATCGTGCCTTCGCGCGGCCTCGCGCCCTCGGCGACGACCACGATCGAGAAGCTGCGCCCGCGTTCGTGGCGCCGGCGCAGGCGCGCGCAGACCTCGTCGATGTCGAACGGCCGCTCGGGCACGAGGATCGCGTCCGCGCCGCCCGCGATCCCGGCGTGGGTGGCGATCCAGCCGGTGTTCCGGCCCATCACCTCGACGACGATCACGCGGTTGTGCGACTCCGCGGTCGTGTGCAGCCGGTCGATCGCGTCGGTCACGATCTGCACCGCGGTCTGAAACCCGAACGTCACGTCGGTGCCGCCGAGGTCGTTGTCGATCGTCTTCGGCACGCCCACGATCGGGACGCCCCCGCGGTGCAAGCGCAGCGCCACGCCGAGCGTATCCTCGCCGCCGATCGGGATCATCGCGTCGACGCCGCGGCGCTCGAGCGTCGCGCGAATCTCGCCGAGCCCGTCGCGTCCGCCCGCGAACGGGTCCGTGCGCGAGGTGCCGAGGATCGTGCCGCCGCGCGGGAGGATGCCGGCGATGCTCTGTAGGTTCAACTCGACCGCCTCGTCTTCCAGCACCCCCGCCCAGCCGTAGCGAAAGCCGACGAAGCTGTGCTCGCGCTCGCCGTCCGCCAGTCCGCGGCGGACCGCGGCCCGGATCACGGCGTTCAGGCCGGGGCAGTCGCCGCCGCCGGTCAGCAATCCCACACGCGCCATCTTCTTCTTCGCCTCCTCGCTCGATCTTGAAGGTTCATTCTCCACGACGCGCGGCCGATCGAGGCTGTGGTTTTTCCGCAGTCGCTCGGCGGCGATCGCCCGATGGATCGTGGGCCGGGGCGTGGGAGCCTTGCGGGGGTGGGCGACAGCGCGCATTAGCTCTCAGAGCGAGTGAGCCACCAGGGCGAATGATCGACCAGAGCGAGTGAGTCACCAGAGCGAGTGATTGACCAGAGCGAATGATTGACCAGAACAAGTGAACGACCAGAACAAGTGACCGCGGAAGGTGATTGGAGGACGATGTGTTCGGCAGAGTGATCGTAGGATTCGACGGCAGCGAGCAGGCGCGCGACGCGCTGATGCTGGGTGCCGCCCTCGCCGATCGTGACGGCGAGCTGGTCGTGTGCTGCGTGCATCGCCTGAAGGCGCTCTCCGCACGGGTCAACCCGGCCGCGCCGCAACTCGACCGGGCGCAGGCCGAACGGTGTCTGAAGGAGGCTGCGCGGCTGCTCGACGGCCACGTCACCCTCATCGGGCTGCCGGTCGCCGGTGTCGGCGCGGCGATCGCGCTGCAGCGCACGGCCGAAGAGCAGCACGCGGACCTGCTCGTGCTCGGCTCCTCTCATCGTGGACCCGCCGGGCGCGTGCTCGTCGGGAGCGTGACCGAGGAGACGCTGCACGGAGCGCCGTGCCCGGTCGCGGTGGCGCCGAACGGATGGAGCCGGTCGTTGAAGGATCCACACCTGAGCGAGATCGCGGTCGCCTACGACGATCGCGCGCAGGCCGGCGCAGCGCTGCGTCTGGCCGCTGCGCTCGCCGCCGAGCGCAGCGCGCATTTGCGGGTGCTCGCGATTGCCAGCACGGCGACTCCCTTCGTCCTCGGCCCGGCGGCCGGGATGGCCTATCTCGCGACGATCGAGAACCGCGTGAAGCTGACCGAGGACGCCGTCGCCGCGGCGATCGCGTCCCTGCCGGGCGATGTCGAGGCCTCGAGTGAAGTTCGCAGAGGCCTGCCCGCGGAGGAGATCCTGCGCGGGTCGCGTCGGGTCGGCCTGCTCGTGCTGGGGTCCCATGCACGCGGCGCACTGGGTCGCGTGATGCTCGGCAGCGTCGGCGACGCGGTCGTGCGCGCCGCCGCCTGCCCGGTGCTCATCGTCCCACCCGCCGTGGTGGAGGCCGAGGGCGTCGCGCGGGCCGAGGGCGTCGCGCGAGCCGAGGGCGTCGCGCGGGCCGTGAGCGTCGCACGAGCCGAGGGCGTCGCGCGGGCCGTGCAGCTCGACGCTCGCGGGTGCGTGAGCCGGATGCTCGGAGGCCGGCGGTGTCGATGATCGAGGTCGAGGGAGTCGGCAAGCGGTTCGGGTCCACGCAGGCGCTCGCCGACTTCGACCTCGTCGCGGAGGAGGGCAAGGTGCTCGCGCTGCTCGGCCCCAACGGGGCCGGCAAGACGACGCTCGTGCGGATTCTGGCGACGCTGTTGCGACCGGACAGCGGACGCGCCACGGTGGCCGGCTGTGATGTCGTCGCGGACGCCGCGAGACTGCGCTCGCTGATCGGTCTCACCGGGCAGTTCGCCGCCGTCAACGAGCTGCTCACGGGCCGCGAGAACCTCGAGCTCGTGGGGCTCTTCTACCAATTGAGCAAGCCCGAGCGCCGTCGCCGCGCCCAGGATGTGCTCGAGCGCTTCACATTGACCGATGCGGCCAACCAGCTCGTCAAGACCTACTCGGGCGGCATGCGCCGTCGCCTCGACGTCGGGGCCAGCCTGATCGGCCGTCCGCGGGTGTTGTTCCTGGACGAGCCGACCACCGGTCTCGACCCCCGCACGCGCAACGACGTTTGGAGCTTCGTCGATGAGCTCGTCGCGGACGGCACGACCGTGCTGCTGACGACCCAGTACATGGAGGAGGCCGAGCACCTCGCGCATCGCATCGTCGTGATGGACATGGGCATTGAGGTCGCGCAGGGAACCGCCGCCGAGCTCAAGGACCGTCTCGGCGGCGACGTGCTCGAGGCTCGCGTGTCGAGCGCGTCGAGAGCTCGATCGAGCCGCTGCATTGATCGCCGATCTCGGGCGGGGCGTCCCGCGCGTCGATGCCGATCAGCGGATCGTGAGCATGCCGACGAAGGGCGCCACCCAGGTGCTGATCGCGGCCGGGCAACGCCTGCAGCAAGACGGCATCGCGCTCGATGACCTCGGCATCCGACACCCGTCGCTCGACGACGTGTTCCTGTCGCTCACCGGCAACGCGGCCCACGTTCAGCTGAACGGCGGTGGCAACGTGGCTGAGGTTCACCGGGACGGCGGTGGCAACGCGGCTGAGGTTCACCGGGACGGTGGTGGCAATGCGGCTGACGTAGACCAGGACGGTGGTGGCAACGCGGCTGAGGTTCACCAGGACGGGCGCGCGCGCGGGCACCACGGCGGACGTGCGCGCGGGCATCCCGACGGAACCTCGCCCGACGTGCCCGACGTCGCATCGACAAGACAGCCGGAAACCGGACCCGCAGCACAACATGTGCCCCGGCCGACGGCGGGCGCCGCGCGCGATACCGGGGGCGTCGCCAGGCGCAATCTCCTGCGCATCCTCCGCAATCCCCGCCTGCTGGTGATCTCCGCGCTGCAACCGGCGCTGCTGCTCGTGCTCTTCCGTTACGTGCTGGGCGGCGCGATCCACATTCCCGGTGGCAGCTATGTCAACTACATCGTCCCGGCGGTGTTCATCGAGGCGGTGATGATCGGGGGGATGGCGACGGCGATCGGGCTGGCCGACGATCTGGGCAGCGGCATCATCGATCGCTTCCGCAGCCTGCCGATGGCCCGCTCGGCGGTCCTCGCCGGCCGTACGCTCGCCGACCTCAGCCGCAGCGTGTTCTCGCTGGCGTTGATGGTCGGCTTGGGATTGTTGGTGGGATTCAGCTTCCACGCCGGCGCGGGCGGGATCGTCGCCGGGCTGGCGCTGGTGCTCGTCTTCGGCTACTGCTTCTCCTGGATCTACGCGACCATCGGCCTGCTCACGAAGGACCCGGAAACCGCTCAGGTCGCCGGCATCCTGCCGTTCTTCATCCTCGTGTTCGCCTCATCGGCGATCGTCCCCGTCGCCACGATGCCGAGCTGGCTGCAGCCCTTCGCACGCCACCAGCCGGTGAGCATCACGATCAACGCGGTTCGCGCGCTGCTCCAGGGCGAACCAACCCACCACTGGGTGTGGCAGTCGCTCGCCTGGTCGGCCGGGATCCTGCTCGTGTTCTTCACGATCGCGGTCCGCCTGTACCGGAACGTCGCCTCCTGAACTCGGGGCAATCAGCCGAATGTCGGGCGATCAGGGCTTGCTCGCAATCGACGATCTCTTACGAAGAGCGCTTGCTCTCGCTGGGTTCGCTCGCATCCAACTTGCCGGACCCAGCGCGGCGGGAGGTCGAATCGCCACCCGCTCCGCGCAAGATAAATGCGCTGCCGACGGCGATCAGCGCACCGGCGGCCGGACCGAGGACGTACACCCAATAGCTGCTGAAGTCCCCGCTTACCAGGGCCGGGCCGAAGGAGCGCGCGGGGTTCATCGAGGTGCCGCTCACGGGCGCGGACCACAGACCCGCCAGCGCGATGTACCCGCCGACGCCGAGCGCCGCGATCGCGCCGACGTTCTGGGCGGCGGAGGCGGTCCCCAGGATTACGCTCACCAACGTTCCCGTGAGGGCCACCTCCATCAGCAGCGCCTGCCAGTTCGCATAGCCCGGGCCCGGCAAGGTGGCGCCGAGATGCTCGACGTTGCCGAACACCGCGCGGAGAAACAGACAGGCGATGCTCGCGCCGAGGAGCTGGACGAGGACATACCCGGGAAGGCGCTTCCACGGGAAGTCCCCGCGCAGTGCAAACGCGAGCGATACGACGGGGTTCAGATGGGCGCCGGAGACGGCGCCCATGAAGAGGATGATCGCCATGACCATGAGCCCCGGCGCGACCACGGCCGCGGCCAGGCTGATCTGGCCCTTGCCGTGCAGAAGCCCCCCACCGGCGGCGACGAGCACCAGCATGAACGTGCCGAGCAGCTCCGAGAAGAGCCTGCGCCACTCCAAACGGGGGTCGTCGAACTCGGCCTTGGATCCGAACTCGAGCTCCAGCACATGGCGCGTCCGTGGACCGAGCACTCCTGGGGCGGCCTCCCACTGCGCAACAGGCTCATCGGGCACCGTCCCAACCTAACACGGCCTTCGCAGGATGGAAAGCGGTTGCGTACTACCGCTGTTGCCTTGGCTCAATCGACCGCATCGTGGTCCAATCGGCGCGTCGTCGTTCGTCAGGCCTTTCGCCCGGGGTCTTTTACTTCCTCCAAGGCTCCGAGTCGCTCGATCACCTCGTCGCGGTCGGTGCCGTGTGCCCGGAGCACCCGATCGAAGTCCGCGCCGTAGAAGTGCATCACGGCCATCAGCACATCGGTCGTCGCGACCCCCGTGGCGCCTCGGCGGCCGGCTATGTGGACGGCGTCCTCGGCGACCTGTGTGACCACGTCGCGACCGTCGGCGCTCGCGGGAGCGGTTCGCGCCCGATCGGCGCCCTCGCCCTGCGCCTGGAGGGATCCCTCGCTGACTCCGAGCGCCTGCAGCGCGATCCCAACTTCGCCATGCAGGCGCAGGACCCGCAGCCAGCGCTCGACCTCGTCCTCGGGCGTGCGAGCGAACGGCATCGCCGTGGATGCGATCCCCAATACCATCGCCGCGTCTGGGGCGAGCGCCGGCGCGGGGTTCACCGCGACACCCTGAGATCCGTGAGATTCGCTTGCCGTCTTGCGTGGGATGCATGTAGAAGCGCGACGTTGTCGCGTCCCAGCACGATCTCCGGCCGCCCGTCGCCGGGGCGCAACTCGAGCACGACGTCGCCGGTGTGCTCGGCGGCGGCGCACGCAGAGCGCATCAGCTCGACGGCCTCGCGGCGCTGCACCCCGCAGGCAAGGAGGAACCGCTCGGTCCGATCGCTCGTGGCCTGCTCGCGGTCGAGCTCGAGCTCCTCGACGAGTACCGCGGGCGCCTCGCCGTCGCCCTCGACGCTGAGCAGGCACGCGGCCATGTCGTCGGGGCGCGCGTCGGTTTCCGCGGCCACCCGGTCGAGCAGCGCCGCTGCCGTGACCTGCGGCCCGAGCTCGGCGAGCGTGCGTGTGAGCCGCTCGGAGCCGAACAGCTCTCCTCCCATAATCCTTGCCTCGGTGACGCCGTCGGTGTGGAAGCAGACCTGCGAGCGGCCCGGCACGGACACCACGGTCTGGCGAGTCCCGGTCCGCACGCCGGCTCCGAGCGGTGGCGCGGAGCTGACGGTGATCGGCGCGATCGACCGTGAGCCGAGCACGACCGGTGGCCCGAGCACGACCGGTGGCGGATGACCGGCGCACGCGTAGGTGAGGATGCGATCGCGTGGCTGATATGTGGCCGCCACGACGGTGACAAACGATCCGCCGAGCTGGCGTTCGAGCACAGCTCCGGCCGTTTGCACGGCGGCGCGCGGCGAGAGGCCGGCCTCGAGGTACGCCCGCAGGGTGAAGCGCACGAGCGCCGTATGGGGCAAGGCCGCGCGTCCGTGTCCGGAGACATCGCCGACGATCACCGCCAGCTGGCCGTCTTCGAGTGCGAACACATCGTAGAAATCACCCCCGGCTCCGGGACCGTCCGCCGGGCGGTAGGCCGTGGATGTGCCCACCGGACCGAGCCGGGCGGGGGGCTCGGGCAGCAGCGCGGCCTGCAGCAGGCCGACGTCCTCGAGCAGCTCTCCACGTTGGCGCTCCAGCCGCCGGGCGCGCAACGCGGCCAGGCGTGAACGTACCGCCAGCGCGAGCGCGATCCCGGATAGGGCTCCGATCAGGATCCACAGGGGTGTGGGGACCACGCCGACGATTCTGGTGATCGTCGTGACGATCGGCGACGGGCGCCGGCTGGGCGCCGAGGGGCGTTGCGCCGCTTGCTGAGTCCGCTTCGCGCGCGCGGCGTCCTCGGGTGTAAACGGGATCGCCGCCCCGGCCCCGGCCCCGGCAGCGACCGCGATCTGGGAGAACGCGACCGGGGTTTTATGCCCGCCGGCGACGCGGCCGTGGAAGCGCCGAGGATCCCGCGCGGCGTGCGGTGGGCGCCCGGTGGGCGCCCGGTGCGACGATGCCCCGGCGAGCGGCATTGTCGTCGCTGCCGGCGTGGGCGTCGCCGGGGTGGACGTCGTCGGCGTGGGCGTCGTCGCCGCGGGTGCAGCGGCTGCGGGCGTCGTGGCCCCCGCGATGCTCGGCATCGGGACGCTCGAAAGGCTCGGTACGTGGGCGCGGGTCGTGGGCGGCGTAGCCGGGGCTTTGCCAGGGGCGGCCGAGGCCTTCGGATGAGGAGTTGCGCGAGTTGCGCCCGTGGTCGTCGCCGCGTGATGTGGGATCGGGAGGGGCGAGGTTGCCTGGCCGCGCGACGTGGCCGGATGGCCGGTGTTTTCCGGTCGCCGTCCCGGTGCTCCCTGACGAGGGGGCGGCCCGGCTGATCCCACGTGACCTGGCCCCGGTTCTCCCCGGTGTTCTGGGCGCTCATATCCTTCACGGCCCGTGCCCGGTTGACCTCCACCGTGTTCGGCGCCTGGATGCTCGTCGCGACCCGGCTGCGAATGCCCATCTGAGCCCGGACCCGGCGAATCCCCATACCCGGGGCCCGGTTGTCCGCTGTCACCTGGCCCGGGCGGGGCGATTGTGGGGCTCGGCGTGCCCAGCTGGTTCGGCGTGCCCGGCGGGCTCAGTCTGCCCGGTGGGCTCGGTACACCGGCGCTGGCGTTCGGGCGCGCATAGCCCGGTCTGGCCGCGGCAACCGGGATGAACGCCAAGGCAAGGGCACAGCAGACGAAGAGGACGGTCGCCGCTGGACGCCGGCGGCGGAGGGGTGAAGGGCGTCGGGCGGTGTCGCTCATCACCATCAGCCGCTCGCGCCCGATCAGCCGGCCTTGGTGGTGTGCCCCCGGGTATACGCGAGCGCCTCGTCGACCGTCGAGAAGATCATGAACATCCCATCTAACCCCGAAAACTCAAAGATCTTCAGCAGCGCGCCCCGCTGGCAGACGATCGCCAGCCGCGCATCGACGCCGAGGCTTCGGTTGACACCGACAAGCACGCCGAGCGCCGTCGAGTCGATGAAGGTGGCGAGCGAAAGGTTGACGACGAGCTCCTCGTGACCCGCCTCGAGCGCGTCGGTCAGCATCCACTTCAAGCGTGGCGCCGTCAAGAGATCGAGCTCGCCCTCGATCGAGATCACGCTCGTACGCCGGTCGAGCTCGCGACAGAAGATCGCAAACGGCCGCGAGGTCGACTGTGAACGGTTGGAGGTGTCTACTCGGCTGAGCATCGTGGTCCTCGAGCACGTGCCTGGCGATGGTTCGCGGAACAAGCCCGCGCAACCCCGATCTTACGCTCTCGCGCATACACGTACAAGACGATCCTCGGCACGAACAGATCGGCCGCTGACGCTCGTGGTGGATCATCGAACGATCGTCCAGTGCGCGGCTTCCGGCGCACCGAGGGTCTCGCGCAGCTCCTCGCGGGCGCCGGGGTGTGCGGCGTGCTCGATCATCAGCTCGGCTTGTGCCCGCGCGCTGCGGCCGAAGATCTGCGCGCAGCCCTGCTCGGTCACGACCGCGGAGTGCTGAAAGGAGGTGACCGGATCGGTCAGGCGCGGGACGATCGTCGAGCTCTCTGACGGGTCATGCCAGGAGCGCAGCGCGATCACCGCGTGACCGCCGGGTGAGTGGAGGGCGCCCTCGACGAAGTCGGGCTGGCCGCCGAAGCCCGAGTAGAGGCGTCCGCCGATGTGGCTGGCACCCGCCTGATCGGAGAGGTCGACCTGCAGCGCCGTGTTGATCGAGACCATCCCCGCCTGTGCGGCGATCCGCGAGGGGTTGTTCGTAGTCTCCGTGCGGGTCATCCTCAGCCGCGGGTTCTGATCGACCCACTCATACAGCTCGGGCGAGCCGAACAGGAACGAGCACACGATCGGACGTGTCGATGTGAGGACCCAGCGGCGCTCGAGCTCCATCACGCCGTCGCTGATCATCTCCGACCAGATCCCCAGCTCGCGCTTATCCCACAGCGCGCGCAACGTCGCGTCGGGGATCTGACCGATGCCGAGCTGCAGCGTCGAGCCGTCTCGCACGAGGCCAGCGACGCGCTCAGCGATCTGCTCCGCGTGCTCGTGTACCGGATGGAGCGCGGGGGAAGGGAGGTCCTGCTCGACTTCGATCGCGAGATCGATCTGATCTTCATCGAGCTCCCCGTCGCCGAACGTGTACGGCATGCGCCGGTTCAGCTGCGCGATCACCAGGCCGCCGCGCGCGCGGACCGCTTCGATCGCGGCCGGGAGGATGTTCACCTCGATCCCGAGCGAGACTCTCCCAGCGCGCGCGGTCGAGGCGTGCAGCAGCACGACGTCGGGCGGGCGCATCGTCGCGAACAGCCTCGGCACGAGCGAGAGGCGCATCGGCAGGTAGTCGAGTCGCTCGCCGGCGTCGCGCATCCCGGGTCCGACGAACGGCGTCTCGAGGATCACCCCATCGCGCGCGGGCAGCGGCGCCTGCGCGGCGAGCATGAACAGCCGGTAGCGCTCCGCCGCCTGCTCGAGCGCGTCGAGCAGCGCCCACGGCGTGGCGAGGTTGCCGCTCGCGACGACCCGCGGCTCGAGCACCGGGAGCGCAGCGAGGGTCTCCCGCAACTGCTGCTCGGAGATGACTCGCATCGATCTATATGGACGCTGTCGTCGTCGTTGTCGCCGTCGCCCCGGTCGCCACCGCCGCCGGCACAGGCACAGGCATTATTGGCACCAGCGCCATGACCCGCGCGGCGAGGTCGACGAGCCGCGAGGAGTAGCCCCACTCGTTGTCATACCAGGCGATGACCTTCACCTGGGTTCCGTTCATCACGCTCGTCAGCTCCGAGTCGAAGATCGAGGAGTAGGGCGAGCCGACGATGTCGCTGGAGACGATCGGTTCCTCGCTATAGGAGAGGATGCCCGTCAGTGGGCCGTACTCGGCCGCGCCGCGGAAGGCGGCGTTGATCTCCCCGGCGCTCGTGGCCCGTGCGGCCTCGACCGTCAGGTCGACGATCGAGCCGGTCGGTGTTGGCACACGGATCGCGATCCCGCCGAGCCGCCCGTCGAGCTCGGGGATCACCAGGCCGAGCGCCCTCGCCGCGCCGGTCGAGGTCGGCACGAGGTTCAGCGCCGCGGCCCGCGCGCGCCGCAGATCCTTGTGCGGGCCGTCGAGCAGGTTCTGATCGGCCGTATAGGCGTGGATCGTGCTCATCTGACCGTGCGCGATGCCGACCGTCTCGTGGAGCACCTTCGCGATCGGAGCGAGGCAGTTGGTCGTGCACGAGGCGTTCGAGATGATGTGGTGGCGCTCCGGGTCGTAGACCTGCTCGAAGTTCACGCCGATCACCACCGTCGCATCCAGCGGCTCGGAGCCCCTGCCGGGCGCGGAGACGATCACCTTACGCGCGCCCGCGGCGAGGTGCTCGGCCGCCGCCGGGCGCGTGCGAGCGTGACCGGTCGACTCGATCACTACATCCACTTCCAGCTCATGCCAGGGAAGCCTGGCGACGTCCGGCTCGGCGAGCGCCCTGATCGGGCGGCCGGCGACGAGCAGATCGCCGTCGAGAGACTCGACGTCGCCGGGGAACGCTCCGTAGACGGAGTCGTGGCGCAACAGATGCGCGAGCGTGTCCACGTCGGTGAGATCGTTGACCGCGACGATCTCGATCTCTGTACCTGCATCCGCACCGCGCGCGTCACCGCGGCGCTTGTCACCGCGCTCGTGCGCGATCCGCAGCACGCTCCGCCCGACGCGGCCGAAACCGTTGATGGCGACTCGAGTTGGCATCTTGAATCTCCTGTCCTGTTCTGTCGGGTCGAGCGTTTGGCTGGAAAGAAGTTGCCTGGGGGGCCGGGTTGAGATCCACCCCAGGCAGCAGTCACGCTACGCGCGAATCGCAGGCGAGTCATGCGTGTTCAGCCCGCGGTCTAGGTGGTGAGAACTACGGATTGCCACCAAGAGCGTCCGCGCACGCCCGCGGGTGGTGAGAACTACTGACGCGCTTCCGTGGGCAGCACCGTGGTGGCGGGTGCGCCCGCGCGGTTGACTGAGCTTCATACCCGCGCGACAGCGAATACCCGCGCGACAGCGAACGTCGAGCCGAGGAGCGATGTGCAGATGAGCGCCACGCAGACAGAGGCCACCCAGACAGAGGCCACGCAGACAGAGGCCACCCAGACAGAGGCCACCGAGACCCAGGCCGCCCAACCGTTTGCGGACGCGGTGCGCCCGTTCGCGCGACTGTGCCGCGAGGACACCGCCTATGCCGGCGGCAAGGGCGCGAACCTCGGTGAGCTGACCGCGGCCGGGCTGCCGGTCCCCGCTGGCTTTGTGATCGGCGCGCCGGCGTATGCCGCGTACTGTGCCGAGACCGGCGTGCGCGGGCGCCTCGCCGCGCTGCTCGACGAGCTCGACGTCGAGGACACCGTGAAGCTGCAGGCCGCGGCCGAGGCCGCGCGTGCCCTGTTCGACACCACGCCCGTGCCTGACACGCTCGCCGAGCAGATCCGCTCCAGCTATGCGCGGCTCGTCGGCGAGGACGGCGACGCGCCCGTCGCCGTGCGCTCCTCGGCGACCGCCGAGGACACCGCCGCGGCGTCGTTTGCCGGCATGAACGAGACCTTCCTCAACGTGCGCGGCGCCGATGCGGTGATCGACGCCGTGCGCCGCTGCTGGCGCTCGCTGTTCGGCGCGCGCACGATCTACTACCGCCGGGTCAACGGCTTCGCGCAAGCCGACATGGACATCGCCGTCGTCGTGCAGCTGCAGGTCGCTTCGACGCGCGCCGGCGTGATGTTCACGGTCAATCCCGCCACCGGACAGCGCGACGAGCTCGTGATCGAGGGCTCGTTCGGTCTCGGCGAGGCCGTCGTCTCCGGCTCGGTCTCGCCCGATCGCTACATCGTCGAGAAGCGCACGCTCGCGATCCGCCGCCGCGAAGTGCACCACAAGGAGCTCGCGATCGAGTACGCGCCCGACGGTGGCACGCTCCGGCGCACGCTGTCCGAGGAGGAGGCCGTGCGGCCGGTGCTCTCCGACGAGGAGGTCGTCTCGGTCGCGGCGCTCGGCCGCCGGATCGAGTCTCACTACGGTTCGCCGCAGGACACCGAGTGGGCGTTTGATCCCGACGGCCTGCTGTGGATGCTGCAGAGCCGGCCGATCACGACGCTGCACGACGAGCCGCAGCCCTCCGACGCCGCCGCTCCCACGTCCGAGCCCCAGGCGGTGCTGCTTCGCGGTCTCGGTGGCGCGCCCGGGGTCGCCGGTGGCGCCGCGCGCGTGCTCGGCTCGCTCGACGACGCCGCGAACCTCGGCGACGGTGACGTCCTCGTCACGCACATGACCGCGCCCGACTGGCTGCCGCTGATGCGCCGCTCGGCGGCGATCGTGACCGACTCGGGCGGCATGACCTGTCACGCGGCGATCGTCTCGCGCGAGCTCGGCATCCCGTGCGTCGTCGGCACCGGCGAAGCGACGCGCAAGCTGCGCGACGGCGAGCTCGTCACGGTCGACGCGACCCGCGGTGTCGTGCTCGAGGGCGCCCCCGCGCCGCAGCCGGTGGCCTCGCCGGCGCAGGCGGGCGCTGTTGCGACGCGGGCCACGGGACCAGCGGCGCCGCCGGTCACCGGCACACAGATCCTCGTCAACCTGTCAGAGCCCTCGCAGGTGCAGCGCGTCAAGGTGCTGCCGGTCGACGGTGTCGGCCTGCTGCGCGCTGAGATGATGGTGCTCGAGGCGCTCGCCGGCGATCACCCGCGCACGCTGCTGCAGGAGGGCCGCGGCGAGGAGTTCGTCGCGAAGATGGCCGACGGCTTGAGCACGTTCGCGGTCGGCTTCGCCCCGCGGCCCGTGACCTACCGCACGATCGACTTCCGCACGAACGAGTTCTCCGGGCTGCGCGGGGGCGAGGAGTACGAGCCGCACGAGTCAAACCCGATGATCGGCTACCGCGGCGCGCTGCGCTACACGCGCGAGCCCGACGTCTTCGCGCTCGAGCTGCAGGCGCTGCGTCGCGTGTGGGATGCCGGCCAGCAGAACCTGCACGTGATGTTGCCGTTCGTGCGCACGGCGCGCGAGCTGCGCCGCTGCCGCGAGCTGATCGCCGAGTCGGGGCTGCTCCAGCGGCCGGGCTTCGAGCTGTGGGTGATGGCCGAGGTGCCCTCGGTGCTGTTCAACCTCGCCGAGTACGCGGCGCTCGGCATCACCGGGATCTCGATCGGCTCGAACGACCTGACGCAGCTGCTGCTCGGCGCCGACCGTGACAACGAGGTGCTCGCTGAGACCTTCGACGAGCGCTCGCCGGCGGTCACGGCGTACCTGCGCGAGCTGATCCCCCGCGCGCGGGAGCTCGGGCTGCGCACGTCGATCTGCGGGCAGGCGCCGTCGGTGCACCCCGAGTACGCGGACCTGCTCGTGCGCGCCGGGATCGACGCGATCTCGGTCAACGTCGACGTGATCGAGCGCACGCGTGCGCTCGTCGCCGCGGCCGAGCGGCGCGTGCTGCTCGACGCGGCGAGGGACTAGGCGAGGCTGGCGTGTTCGAGGTGCGCATCCACGGTCGCGGCGGGCAGGGCGTCGTCACGGCCGCCGAGCTGCTCGCGCTCGCGGCGTTCGACGAGGGTCGCGTCGCGCAGGCGTTCCCGAGCTTCGGCTCGGAGCGGATGGGCGCGCCGGTCGTCTCGTTCTGCCGGATCGACGACCACGAGATCCGCACGCGCGAACCGGTCGTCGCGCCCGACGCGCTGATCGTGCAGGACGCGACGCTGCTGCACCAGGTGGACGTGTTCGGTGGTCTGAAGGACGACGGCTTCATCCTCATCAACACCGGAAAGAGCTTCGAAGAGCTGGGTCTCGGCGAGTTCGTCGAGGGCTTTCGCCACGAGCGCCTTCTGACCGTGCCCGCTTCCGAGCTCGCGCGCGAGCACACCGGACGGGCGGTCGCCAACGCCACGCTGCTCGGCGGGTTCGCCGCGCTCACCAGCCTTCTCACCGGTCTAGTCTCGTTCGAGGCTGTGGAGCGCGCGATCCGCGAGCGCTTCAGCGGAACGGTGGCGGAGGGCAACGTCGCCGCCGCTCGGGCAGCGCACGACTGGGTCGTCGGCGAGCTGAAGGAGCTGAGCGGTGCCACGCCAGCTTGAGGGCTCGCGCGCCGTCGCCGAGGCCGTCGCGCTGTGCCGGCCAGAGGTGATCTGCGCGTACCCGATCTCGCCGCAGACGCACATCGTCGAGAACCTCTCCCAGCTCGTCAAGAGCGGTGCGCTCGCGCCGTGCGAGTTCGTCAACGTCGAGTCGGAGCTCGCCGCGATGTCCGCCTCGATCGGCGCATCCGCGACCGGCGCCCGCGCGTACACGGCGACCGCGAGCCAGGGTCTCTTGTACATGAGCGAGGCGCTCTACAACGCCTCCGGCCTCGGCCTGCCGATCGTGATGACCGTCGCCAACCGCGCGATCGGCGCGCCGATCAACATCTGGAACGATCACTCCGACTCGATGTCCCAGCGCGATTCTGGCTGGATCCAGCTCTACGCGGAGACCAACCAGGAGGCGCTCGATCTGCACATCCAGGCGTTTCGCCTCGCGGAGGAGCTATCGACGCCGGTGATGGTCTGCATGGACGGGTTCATCCTCACGCACGCCGTCGAGCGCGTCGAGATTCCCGACCAGGCGCAGGTCGACGCCTTCCTGCCGCCGTTTCAGCCCCGCCAGGTACTCGACCCCGACGAGCCCGTCTCGATCGGCGCGATGGTCGGGCCGGAGGCGTTCATGGAGGTCAAGTACCTCGCGCACGCCAAGCAGATGCGGGCACTCGAGCTGATCCCCGAGATCGCCGCCGACTTCCGGGAGGCCTTCGGTCGCGACAGCGGCGGGCTGATCTCCAGCTACCGCGCCGAGGACGCCGAGACGATCGTGCTCGCGCTCGGCTCGGTGCTCGGCACGATCAAGGACACCGTCGACGAGCTACGCGAGCAGGGCGTCGCGATCGGCGCCGTCGCGATCAAGTCATTCCGCCCGTTTCCGCTGGCGCAGGTGCGCGAGGCGGTCGACCACGCCGCGCGTGTGGTCGTGCTCGAGAAGGCGCTCGCGGTCGGGATCGGCGGGATCGTCTCGGCCAACGTGCGCATGGCGCTCGCCGGCATCCAGCTGCACGGCTACACGGTGATCGCCGGGCTCGGCGGTCGGCCGATCACGAAAGCCTCGCTGCACCGCCTGTTCACGGATGCCGGGGCCGACCGCTTGGAGCCGTTGACGTTCCTCGACATGGACTGGGATCTGGTCAACCGCGAGCTCGCCCGGATGGGAGCCTCGCGCGAGTCGGGGCCGCATGCCGAGAACATGCTGCGCGACGTCGGCACGGTGGCGGCGGGGCCGGTGTGAGATGAGCGCGCCGGAGATCCGCTTCTACCAGACCGGCAGCATCGCCGTGGGCAACCGCCTGCTCGACCCCGCGCAGCGTTCCGTCCAGGCCGGCGAGCAGCGCACGAACTCGATCACCTGCGGGCACCGCGCCTGCCAGGGATGCGGCGAGGCGCTCGGCGCGCGCTACGCCCTGGACGCCGCGATGCGCGCGACGAAGGGCCGGATGATCGCCGCGAACGCGACCGGCTGCCTGGAGGTGTTCTCGACCCCCTACCCCGAGTCTTCCTGGAGGATCCCCTGGATCCACTCGCTGTTCGCCAACGCGCCGTCGGTCTCGACGGGGATCGCCGCGGCGCTGCGCGCGAAGGGTCTCGGCGAGGAGATCCGCGTGGTCGGCCAGGGGGGAGACGGTGGCACCGTCGACATCGGCATGGCCTGCCTGTCGGGGATGTTCGAGCGAAATGACGACGTGCTTTACATCTGTTACGACAACGAGGCGTACATGAACACCGGCGTGCAGCGCTCGGGCTCGACGCCGCCGGCCGCACGCACCGCCACCACGCAGGCCGTCGGTCCGCGGCCGGGCAACGTCTTCGGCCAGGGCAAGTCCGCGCCGCTGATCGCGATGGCGCACGAGATTCCCTACGTCGCGACCGCGACCGTCGCCGAGCTGCGCGACCTCGAGGCGAAGGTGCAGACCGCGATGGAGATCCGCGGTGCGCGCTACCTGCACGTGTTCGTCCCCTGCCCGCTCGGCTGGGGCAGCGCCTCGAGGGACACGATCAGGATCGCGCGCCTGGCCAAGGAGTCGGGCATCTTCCCCGTCTTCGAAGCACGCGACGGCGAGGTCACGGAGGTCTCGCCGATCCGCCGCCAGGTCCCGGTCGAGGAGTACCTGCGCCCGCAGGCTCGGTTCGCGCATCTGTTCAAGCCCGAGCTGCGCACGGACGTGATCGCCCGCATCCAGGCGGGCGCGGACCGCAACATCCGCCGGTTTGGGTTGGTCTGATGGACAAGCCGTTTGCGATCACGCTGGACGTCGGCTCGAGCCTCGCGAACAAGACCGGCTCCTGGCGCGAGGAGCGCCCCGTCTACGTGCACCGGATGCCGCCGTGCAACCACGGCTGCCCGGCCGGCGAGAACATTCAGCAGTGGCTCTATCACGCCGAGTCCGGCGACTACGAGGCGGCGTGGCGCGAGCTCGTGAAGGACAACCCGCTGCCCGCGGTGATGGGGCGCGTCTGCTACCACCCGTGCGAGACCGCCTGCAATCGTGCGCAGCTCGACGAGGCGGTCGGCATCCATGGCGTCGAGCGCTTCCTCGGCGACGAGGCGATCCGCCAGGGTTGGCGTCTGCGGGTGGATGCCGACGCCGAGCCCACCGGCAAGCGCGTGCTGGTCGTGGGCGCGGGTCCGTCGGGCCTGTCCGCCGCCTACCACCTGGCGCGCCGCGGGCACGCGGTGACGATCCGCGACGCCGGTCCGATGGCCGGCGGCATGATGCGCTTCGGCATCCCCCGCTACCGCCTGCCGCGCGAGGTGCTCGACGCGGAGGTGCAGCGGATCCTCGACCTGGGTGTGACCCTCGAGTGCAACCGCAAGGTCACGAACATCCTCGAGGCGATGCACGACACGACGAGGCCCGACGGCGATTTCGACGCGGCGTTCCTCGCGGTCGGCGCACACATCGGCCGCCGCGCGTACATCCCCGCCGGCGAGGCCGCGCGCGTCCTCGACGCGGTCACTCTGCTGCGCAGCATGGAGGGGGAGGAGCCTCCTCTGCTGGGCCGGCGCGTGGTCGTCTACGGCGGTGGCGACACGGCGATGGACGCCGCGCGCACCGCCAGGCGCCTGGGCGCCGAGGAGGCGATCGTCGTCTACCGCCGCACGCGCGAGCGCATGCCCGCGCACGACCTCGAGGTCGAGGAAGCGCGCGAGGAGGGCGTGATGATGAAGTGGCTCTCGACGATCAAGCACGCTGAGGCGGGCAGGCTCGTGCTCGAGAAGATGGAGCTCGATGAGGACGGCTTTCCGCAGCCGACCGGCGAGACCGAGGAGCTGCAGGCCGACTCGCTCGTGCTCGCGCTCGGCCAGGAAGCCGATCTTTCTTTGCTGGACGGCGTCCCGGGCCTGCGGATCGAGGACGGCGTCGTGCGGGTCGCGGCGAACATGATGACCGGCCACCCCGGCATCTTCGCCGGCGGGGACATGGTGCCCGCCGAGCGCACCGTCACCGTCGGCGTCGGCCACGGCAAGCAGGCCGCGCGCAACATCGACGCGTGGCTGCGGTCAGTCGAGCTCGTGCAGGGTGGGCGGGAGATCGAATCGAGCTCGCGGGCTTCGACATGCTGAACACCTGGTACTACGCCGACGCGCCGAAGACCGTTGCGCCACAACTGGACGCGATCCGCCGGCAGTCGAGCTTCGACGAGGTCGTCCAGGGTCTGGGCGAGGACAACGCCCTGTTCGAGGCCCGCCGCTGCCTGTCCTGCGGCAATTGCTTCGGGTGTGACAACTGCTACGGCGTCTGCCCCGACAACGCCGTCCTGAAGGTCGACGAAGCAGACGGCTATGCGTTCGACCTCGACTACTGCAAGGGCTGCGGGATCTGTGTGCAGGAGTGCCCGTGCGGGGCGATCGAGATGGAGCCGGAGCCGAGTTGAGCGGTCCGGGGGCATTGGCCCGCTCGGGCGTGACGGGCGCCGGGCAGCCGAGCCCCCGCATCGCCGTCTTCGCGCCGCATCCGCTGCTTACGGTCACCCTGGAGCGTGAGGGGGAGGGATCCGGGCATGAGCAGGTTCACTTCCACCCCGGCGGGCAGGGCGTGTGGGTGGCGCGCATGGTCGCCTGCATGGGCGCCGAGCCGGTGCTGTGCGGGTTTCTGGGAGGGGAGAGCGGCGAGCTGCTGGGCGGGCTCCTGGAGCGAGTCGGCGGTGCGCGGCGCCTCGTGCCGACGGCGTCATCGAGCGGCTGTTACGTGACCGATCGCCGCTCGGGCGAGCGCCGGCTGCTCACCTGCACGCTCAGCGATCCGCCCTCCCGGCACGAGCTCGACGAGCTGTTCTCGATCACCTGCGCGGAGGCGATCGCCTGCGGCTGGCTCACGGTCACCAACCCGATGCCGGGGAATGCGCTCCCGCTGGAGATCTACGGCGACTTGGTCGCCGACGCCCGCGCGGGCGGCTGCCGCGTGCTGGTCGATCTGTCCTCGCCGCGTCTGGACAGCGCGCTGCACGGGAAGCCGGATCTCGTGAAACTGAACGATTGGGAGCTGGCCGAGTACGTGTCCGGTCCCGTGTCCGAGTCAGCACAGCTGCTCGCCGCGGCACAGCGGCTGCGTGAGCAGGGCGCCGGTGCGGTGGTCGTCACCCGTGGCGAGCAGCCCGCGCTGGTGCTCGCCGCGGACGGACGGGCGTCGTGGCTGACCCCGCCGCGCCTGACGCATGGATATCGCGAGGGGTGCGGCGATGCGATGCTGGGCGCGCTCGCCGCCGTATGGGCACAGGGCGAGCCGTTTGAGCGCGCGCTGGTGATCGGCGCCGCCGCCGGGGCGGCCAACTTCCTGCGTCATGGGCTCGGTAGCGCCTCACGCGATGTGGTCGAACGGCTGACCGACAGCGCCGTCCTGGAGTCGATCACGGACATGGCGTGAGACCACGGCGCGAGTGAGTCAATAGCGTAGACAGGGGGCTCACCGGGGCGGGGTCGCCAAGCTGAGCGGCGAATGGCGCCGCGAGGTGCTACGCGCCGCCGTCGGTAACGGTGCTCGCTGCGAGAGTACGAGTGCGCGTGCCCGGCGCAGGGCGGGACGCAGCTCGGTCGCGCTCACGTGGATCACGCCGTACTGCGCGGCGTCCTTGAGGTCGAGGAGGCGTCGCAGATCCTTGGCGGCATCGCGTCCCTTCGGAACGATTTCCGCGAGAAGGCGCTCCGCGTCGTGATGGTCTTGTGAGCGTGATCGGCGGCCAAGCCTGGCGCAGCAGGCTGCCTCGCAGGCGGCGATCCCGGCGCGGACGGCCAGCGAGGCGGCGACGCTGGCGTTTGCCTCATCGTCGGTTACGTCGGTTGCAATCAGCTCGGCTGCATCGAAGGCTTCCGTGCATGGGCCAGCCGGGTGGCCGCTTGCGGGCGTCCGCATCTCTGCGTTCGGTCCGGATGTCGAGGGTCACACGATGATTCTCTTTCTGCGATCGGAGAGCAGCGTGGCGATGTCAGGGCCGGCGAGCACGATGGAAGTCTCGCGCAGCGACGCGATGATGGGCTCCCCTCGGCGCAGAGCGGCCTTGAGCCCTTTGGGCGTGATCTCGAAAAGTGAGGCGTGGACCGGCCGGCTGGACCAACCTTCGACCTCGCTGCGTATAGGTTCGATCAGCTCTGTCCGCAGTCGCATGAGACCCTCGACAATGCTCGCCGCGACGTGTTCTCGGTTCAGTGCAAAAAAAAGAGAAGCAGACCCGGCCTCCTGCGCCGTCACCAGCCCCTGAGCGACCAGGCGATGAAGCACGAGGCGCACGCCCCGCTCTGAGCCTCGACTCGCAAGGCGGGCGATCTCGCGGCCCGTCAGCGGACGGGTCGTGTGGGCGAGCACGTCCAGGACAGCCCATCCAAGGTGGGGCAGATCACGATGTATGGCCGGCTCAAATCCATCGCGGCAACATTTGACCCGAGTGGATAGAAAAGTATGCAAGCCGGCAGTCCAGTGCCGGTATATCCATCGCCCGCTATATCACCAACGGCTGACCGACAGCGTCGTCCTGGGGCCGCTCACGGACATGGCGTAACCGACTCGCCGCGCACGATCGCCCGCGGCGCGACCTCGGCCGACCACGCGATCTGCGCTGGGCTGCGAACCGTGGCCAGCTGCGCGAACCCCGCCGCCAGCGCCACGGGACGACCGGCGCGCGAGGAATGAGCGTCGCTCGAGAGCAGATCCACCAGTCCCTCCCGTGCCAGCTCCATCACGAACCCTCCGGGCTCGGATTCGGCGATGAACTCGGCTGTCCACTGGATCAGACAGCCTTCGCCGGTGAGTCGTCTTAGGCGCTCGGTGAAGTCGGCGCCGGCGTGACGCTCCGGATGGGCGATGATGGTTCTGAATCCTCGCTCGGCGAGTCGCTGAACGATTTCGTTCAGGCCATCTCCAAGCGGTCCGGGCGCCGGCTCGAGCAGGATCCATCCTCGGCCTGAGCCTCCGGCCCCGCCGAGTGAGCCTCCGGCCCCGTCGCGCCACCCGTCAACCCCGCCGAGCGCCACCGCACGCAGCTCTGCGTCGCTCAGGTCGTCCGCCTGTGTTTGCGCGAGCTCCCCGCCGGGGAGGATCCGAACGCCGATTGCCTCAGCGTCCAGATGCGCCTGCAGCGAGCGAACGCGCGCGGCGATCTCCTCGATCCTGACGTTGTGGTCGTGACGTATGTGGGGCGTCGCGCACACCGCCGCGATCCCGTCCAGCTCGGCTTGGCGCGCCATCGCAAGGCTGTCCGCGAGATCGAGCGCGCCGTCGTCGAGCCCCGACAGGATGTGGCAGTGCAGGTCGATCATGTTGTTGACGCTTGTGCGGCTCTCGTGGTCATGTCGTTCGCGCCAGTCATGTCGGTCATCTCCGCCGGGTCCGCTCGCGCGGTCCCGGCGGGCGCTCCGCGCGAGGCGATCACGTCCCCGCGAGCGCCCTCAACGGGGTCATGCGCGTCACCCGCCACGCTGGATAGATCCCGCCGAGCACGCCGATCGCGACGCCGACGAGCAGCGCGCGACCCAGGCCCCAGGCGGTGACCGAGGGGGAGACGTAGGCGCCGACGCCGAGCGCGTGCACGAGCAGGCCGCCGCCGATCACCCCGATCAAGAGGCCGGCGGCGGCGCCGAGCAGGCTGACGGCGATCCCTTCGCCGAAGATCAGCGAGGCGACGCGCGTCGGGGACCAGCCGACGACGCTGAGCAGCGCGAGCTCGCCCTGGCGCTCCATGATCGACATCGCCATCGTGTTCGCGACGCTGATCGCGCCGACGATCAGCGCAATCACGACGATCACAAGGATCGCGTTGGAGATCAGCGTGCCGTCGGCCCCCGCGCGCAGCGCCTGCTGGGGATCGCTGATCACCTGCGTGCCGGGAAAGTCATGTTCGATCGCCGTGCCGGCGGTCAACGCGCGCGCGTTCGCCGCGAGTTGCACGACGATGTCAGTCTCCTCCCCGGAGCGGCCGGCCAGCGCACGCGCCTGGTCGATTGCGAGCACCGCGCCGGAATCCTCGAACAGCACACCCGAGTGATAAACGCCCGCGACCCGGTAAGGCCGGCCTTTGACGACGAGCGTGCCGCCGGGGGCGAGATGCAGCTGTTCGGCCAGGCGGTCCCCGATCAGGATTTCGCTCGTGCCCGCGCGCGTGCGCCCGCCGGCGACGATCACGAGGTTGTGCGCGAAGAAGCCGCCTGGATCGGCGCCGAACACGACTGCGCTGGGAGCGGCATCGACCGTTTCGATCATCAACAGCAGCGGCGTCGCGCGGGTGACGTCGGGCTGCGCCTCGATGCGTCCGACGAGCGAAGCGGGCAGGATCGATGCGGTCGGGTCCGAGACGTTCGCCTGGAAGATCCCGAGCTCGGAGCCGCCGAGGTGGATGAATTCGTCGGCGGTGTCCCGCAGGCCCTGGGTGAACGAGAGCAGCGCGACGATCGTCGCCACCCCGACCGCGATGCCCCCGGCGGTGAACACCGTGCGTGCCCGGCTGCGGAGCAGGTTGGTGGTGATGATCGCGAGCATGCGTTGGCGCTCCTACTCGGCGCAGAGCACTGGATCGGCCGCCTGCGTCGCGCGCGCCTGCTCGTGGACCTGCCCGTCGATCAGGGTGACGGTGCGGTCGGCGCGCGCACCGATCGCCTGGTCGTAGCTGACCACGATCATCGTCATGCCGAAACGATCGCGCAGCCCGAACAGCAGATCGAGGACGCGTTCGGAGGTGTGCGAGTCGAGTGCCCCGGTCGGCTCGTCGGCGAGCAGCAGGCGTGGCCGGTTGGCGAGCGCGCGCGCCGCGGCGACGCGCTGGCGCTCGCCGCCGGAGAGCTCATGGGGGAGGTGATCGGCGCGGTCGGCGAGCCCGACCTCCTCCAGCAGCCCAAGCGCGCGAGCGCGTCGCTCGGAGTGATGCAGGCCGGCCCCGATCAGCGGGACTTCCACGTTCGCGCGCGCCGAGAGCGTGTCCAGCAGCAGATGGCGCTGGAAGATGAAGCCGACGACCTCGCGACGCGCGCGGGTCGGGTGGCGCTTGCGCCAGATTTGCTCACCGTCGATCAGGACCTCGCCGCTGTCGGGCTGGTCGAGGCCTCCGACGAGGCTCAGCAGCGTGCTCTTGCCGGAGCCCGAGCGCCCCGCGATTGCGATCGCCTCGCCCGGCTCGACTCGCAGCGAGAGATCGCGCAACGCGCCGACCTTGCCGAAGCTCTTGCTGGCTTTCGCGACGATCACCCCCGCGCCGGCGCGTGCACTCACTTGGAGACCTCGGCCTCCGGCGTGCGCCCGTGGGGCAACCTCTGGCTGCCTGGTGGCGATGAGGTCGTTCTCACGCGGAGACCTGCACGGGATAGTCGAGGTTGATCGTCTTGGCGCCGGAGACGATCACGGCGCGGAACGTCAGTGGATAGCCGACCGCCGTCGAGGGCCACCGGAACACGTCCGAGAAATGCCCGGTGAACGTGTAGTGAGAGCGATGCGCGACCACCTGGCCGCCGAACAGGTACTCGTAGCTCACGCTCGCGTTCGCCGGATGGCCGGAGACGCTGACGGTGAAGCTGAGCGGCCATGCCTGGTTGACCTTCGGATGGTGCGTGCCGGCGTGGAGCGTCGCGGTGATCATGCCCGAGGCGCCCGTCACCACGCCGGCGGCTGCCGTCGAAGTGGAGGCTGTCGTCGTGGTCGTTGATTGCGTGCTGGCCGCCGAGGCGCCGGAGGTAGAGGTCGAGATCGTGGGCTGGGCGGCGTTTGAGGGGGAGGTCCCGGTGGAGGCCCGGGTGGAGCCGCTGGTAGAAGATGATCCACAGCCTGCAGTCAGCAGCGCGATGGCCACCAATCCGAACACGGCGGCCGTTCGATTGCGCAGGAGGGGTGGGATTGACTGGGATTGGCTCACGATGCACGCTCCTCCTTCTGTGCTTGCAATTGCACTATAGGGTCGGATATCGGGTCGGTCGGTGGGACTCGAATGCTGGTTCGCGAACCTATTCTCCGATCGATCGGACGGCCGCGCGTCCGGGGCTATCACCGGAAATATCCGGGTTTTCCCGCAGTTACCCGAATTCCACGTCAAGCAGCTTCTCGGAACGCCGGCGCCCCGGCTCGGGGCGAAGCGAGTGGGCGTGGAGTCGGCCAGTCCGCGGCACGGCTGACCGCCGTGGAAGCGGCCGACCGCCGTGGACGTCTGGATCTACAGGTCTCAGGCCGAGGCGGCGACGCTCGAGCGGTCGGTCGTCGCGGCCGGGACGTCTTCCGTCATACGGAACACCATCCGCGGGGCGGGCGCGCTGCCGTCGAGCACCTGGGCGATCGCGTCGTTGACGTCGTCGAGCTTGCGCTCGACGCGCTCCACCTGCGTGCGCCCGCGGCGATGCAGCTCGAAGACCTCCTCGAGGTCGTGGTGCGTGCCCACGATCGAGCCCTTCACGGTCAGCCCGCCGAGCACCGTCTGGAAGATCGGTAGGCGCATCTCGTTCTCGGCAGGCAGCCCGACGCAGACGAGCGTGCCGCCGCGGGCTAGCGAGGCGAGCGCCTGCTCGAAGGCGGAGGGATTGACCGCCGTGGAGATTGCCTGATCGGCGCCGCCGAGCGCCTGGATCGCGGCGACGGGATCCTGTTCGCCCGCATGCACGACGTGCTCGGCGCCCAGCTCGCGCGCGGTCGTCAGGCGCTCCTCGTTGATGTCGACGGCGAGCACCGCCGCACCCGTCGTCCGCGCATACTGGATCGCCAGGTGCCCGAGTCCGCCGGCGCCGAAGACCGCGACGAGCCCGGCGGAGGAGGCGCCGGAGACCTTGACCGCCTTGTAGGTCGTGACGCCCGCGCAAGTCAACGGCGCGGCGTCGAGCGGGTCGACGTCGTCGGGGACGCGTACGACGTGGCGGGCGTAGCCGACGGCGTACTCGGCAAAGCCCCCGTTCATGCCGTATCCGGTGTTGATTTGCGATTCGCACAGCGTCTCCGCGCCCGAATTGCAGTAGCGACAGTCGCCACAGGCGTAGCCGAGCCAGGGCAGCGCCACACGCATGCCCTCTCGCAGGCCGTGAGCGTTGCCGACGCCGACGCGCTCGATGATGCCGACGCCCTCGTGTCCGGGGATGAAGGGTGGGTTGGGCTTGACCGGCCACTCGCCGCGCGCGGCGTGGATGTCGGTGTGACACAGCCCGCAGGCCTCGACGCGCACCAGCACCTGTTCGGGGCCGGCCGCCGGGATCGGTACGTCCTCGAGGGCGAGGGGCTGGTCGAAGCTGTGGACGATCGCGGCCTTCATCGGTGCTCCTCCTCGGGTGGCTCGTGTCGGGTGGGGTGGCTTCCAAGATCACACGTGGCGGATGGCGCGCCATCCGCAAAAGCCGCGTGCTCGATTCAGTAGTAGTCCCCACCGAGCGAGCCGCTCGTCCGCAGGGGGAACAGCCGTCCGGGTTTTTTACCTACAGCGCTCGTGGGCGATGCCCGATGACTCGGTTCGTGCGGCGATCTAACGTGCCCGTGATGGCATCGCCCGCGGTACGCGCAGAGCACTCGCCTACCGGCGTCGATGGCGCGGGCGGCGGCAGCGCCGGTGTTGACGGCGCGAGAGTTGACGGCGCGAGAGTTGACGGCGCGAGAGTCGATGGCGCGGGAGAGATCGAACCCACAGAGCACGTCGATCTGCTCATGCGCGACCTGCGCAGCTCGCCGCACGGACTCTCCGCCGCCGAGGCCCACCGTCGCCTGCTGCAGTACGGGCCCAACGAGCTGCGCCGCCGCGGAGGACCGCAGTGGCCCGGAGAGCTGGCGCGTCAGCTGACGCACCCGCTCGCGCTGCTGCTGTGGCTCGCCGCGGCCCTGTCCTTCGCGGTCGGCAGCGACACCGTCGCGATCGCGGTGCTGCTCGTGATCGCGCTCAACGCGCTGTTCGCGTTCGTGCAGGAGATGCAGGCAGAGCGCGCGGTGGAGGCGCTCGCGCAGTTTCTGCCCCAGCAGGTCACGGTGCTGCGCGGCGGAGCTCCGTCTGAGGTGCTCGCCGCGAACCTCGTCCCCGGCGATGTCGTCGTCGTGCAGGAGGGCGATCGCATCGCCGCCGACATGCGCCTGATCTCCGGCGCCGTCGAGGTCGATCTCTCCACCCTCACCGGCGAGTCGGCCACGGCGCTCCGCTCCGCCAAGCTGATCGACCCCGCCGTGCCCCGGATCGCGGCGCGGGACCTCCTGTTCAGCGGCACCAGCGCGACGGGTGGAGAGGCGCGCGGAGTCGTATTCGCGACCGGCATGCATACCGAGCTCGGCCGTATCGCGGCGCTGTCGGAGCGCGTCAAGGTGCGGCCGAGCCCGCTCGAGCGCCAGGTTCGCCGGGTCGCCTGGCTGATCGCCGGGATCGCGATCGCGATGGCCGTCGCGTTCGTTCCGGTCGCGATCTTCGGCGCCGGCCTCTCCTTTCAGAACAGCGTCGTGTTCGCGGTCGGCCTGCTCGCCGGCAATGTGCCCGAGGGGCTCTTGCCGGTGATCACCCTGGCGCTTGCCGTCGCCGTGAGCGGCCTTGCCCGTCGGGGCGCCCTGGTCAAGCGCCTGAGCGCCGTCGAGACGCTCGGCTCCACCGACGTGATCTGCACCGATAAGACTGGAACCCTCACCCAGAACCGCATGAGCCCGGTCGCCGCCTGGACGACCAGCGGTTCGCTTGAGCTGGACGCCGACCGCGGCCGGATGACCCCCGCCTTCGGCGCGAGCTCCAGTTCCGGCCAGCCGGCGCCGAGTGCGGACGCGGCGCTGCTCGAGCTCGCGCAGGCAGCCAGCGCCTGTAACAACGCGCGCCCGCAATCCGACGGCCGCGACGTCGGCGATCCGACGAAGTTCGCGCTGCTGGCCGCCGCGCGGATGATCGGTGTAGAGCTCGACGCCGAGGATCGCGAACGCGCGCGCGTCAGCCAGTACAACTTCGACCCGCAGCGCAAGCTGATGTCGACCCTGGACTCCGGCGAGGACTGCCGCTGGCTGCACACGAAGGGAGCGCCCGAGGCCGTGCTGCCGCGCTGCACGCGCGCGCTCTCAGCGGACGGCGAGGAGCGTACGCTGGAGCCAGGAGAGCGGAAACGGGTGAACGAGCGGATCGAGAGCTTCGCAAGCCAGGGCCTGCGCGTGCTGGCGCTTGCACGCCGTGCGATGCCGGCGGGGGACGAGCCACCGGATCGTGAGGTGGCGGAGAGCGAGCTCTGCCTGCTCGGGCTGGTCACGATGCGCGATCCGCCTCGCGCGGAGGTGCCGGCGGCGGTCGCCAGCTGCCATCGCGCCGGCATCCGGATCCTGGTCATCACCGGCGATCACCCGCTCACGGCGGCGGCGATCGCGCGCCAGGTCGGCATCGGCGGCGAGGATCCGCTCGTGGTCAACGCCCAGGCGTTCGATCACACGCACGAGCAGGAGGTGCGGGAGATCCTGGCCACGTCTCGCGAGGTGATCTTCGCGCGCGCGTCGCCGGAGACGAAGCTGCAGATCGCCGAGGCTTTGCGCGACGAAGGCCACGTCGTCGCGATGACCGGCGACGGCGTCAACGACGCGCCGGCCCTGCGGCGCGCCGACATCGGGGTTGCGATGGGCCGCTCGGGCACCGACGTCGCCCGCGAGGCATCGACGATGGTGCTCACCGACGACAACTTCGCGACGATCGTCGTGGCGATCGAAGCCGGACGCCAGGTCTATGACAACGTGCGCAAGTTCATCCAATACATCTTCGCCCATGCCACTCCCGAGATCGTCCCGTTTCTCGTGTTCGCGCTCGCCGGCGGGGCGATCCCGCTGCCGCTCACCGTCCTGCAGCTGCTCGCCTTCGACGTCGGCTCGGAGACGCTGCCCTCGCTCGCGCTCGGACGCGACCCGATCGAGCCGGGCAGCATGGAGCGCCCCCCGCGGCCGCGCTCGGAGGGCGTGATCCAGGCTCCGATGCTCGTTCGCGCGTGGCTGTTCCTCGGCGTGATCGTCGCCGGCCTCTCACTGGCCGGGTTCTTCTACGTGCTGACGCGCGCCGGATGGCGCCCCGGCGACCCCACCGCCGCCGGCGATCCGCTTCACCGCGCCTATCTGGAGGCGACGACGATGACCTTCGCGGGGATGATCGCCGGCCAGATCGGCACCGCCTTCGCGGTCAGAACCAGACGCGCCTCGCTGTGGTCGATCGGCGTCTTCAGCAACCGCTACCTGCTGCTCGCGATCGCCGGGGAGCTGTTGCTCGGCGCCGTGTTCATCTACGCGCCGCCGCTGCAGTCATTGCTCGGGACCGCCTCGCTGCCGGTGCGTGATCTTGCGTTCCTGCTGCCCTACCCGTTCATCGTCTGGGGCGCCGACGAGCTGCGCCGCTACCTGGTCCGCCGTCACGCGTCGCGCCCCGGCTCAGCGGCGCTCGCGACCGCTTGAGTCGTCCACGGCGCGCGCGATCTGCGCGATCTGGGTGCCCAGCGCCTGGGCCGTATCGAGCCTCAGAACGGCGGCCCCCGGCCGCTCGTCGAGCTCGTCGAAATTGTGGAACTGCTCTGCGGCGATCCGGGGGTCGGCGTCGGACACGCGCCGCGGATCGCCGAGCCGCCGTGCGGCACGCTCGAGGGCCAGCTCGAGCGGGACCTCGCAGCGGACGATCGAGAGCGCCGCTCCGGCCGCTCGGATGCCGTCGAGCAGCACCGCGCGATCGGCGCGCGAGCGGCAGGTGGCGTTGACGATCACGCCGCCCTGGCGTCGGAGCGCGAGCAGCGCGTCGCGCGTGAGCTGCTCGTAGGTCGCGCGGGTGAAGCCGGCGCTGTAGTGCTCGGGTCTTGCCCGTTGTGAGGGCGCAAGGTGCGCCAGGCGCTTGCGCACCGCGTCGGAGGAGACGACCGGCATCAGCGAGCGTCGCGAGAGCTCACCGGCCAGCACCGACTTGCCGCTCCCGGAGGGCCCGCAGACCACGATCGCGAGCGGCGCTCGCGCGCGCCAGCAGAGCTGCTCGCTGAGCTCCCATAGTCGCTGGGCGACCTGCCTCTGCTCCCGGCGGCCGGGGCGATCCCGCTCGGCGGCTGTGATCAACGCCACCTTCGCGCGGACGAGCGCCCAGTGGGCGGCGTAGAAGGAGCGCAGCGTCTCCCCGCCGGGATCCATGCCCGCCGCGCGGTAGGCGACGACGAGCTCGCGGGCCGCCCACCGCTGTCCGAGGGACTCCAGATCCATCGTCAGGAACGCGAGGTCGCAGGCGATGTCGCCCCTGCGCAACCGCGGGTCGAACTCGATCCGGTTGACCACGCGCACCGGGGGGCCGGCCAGCACGTGCTCGCAACGCAGATCGCCGTGGCCGTCGCGCGCGAGGCTGAGCCCGGCCCGCCCGCGGAGCTCGGGTACGTGCGCGGTGATGAACGCCTCGCCGAAGCTGGCGGCGAGATCCACGTTCCACTCGGCCGGAGGGCCGGCGTCTCGCAGCTCCTCCACGTTTCGCCGCCAGCGCGCGCGCATTCGCTCCACACCCCAATCCGCATCCACGGTCGCGGAGCGATGAAAGTCCGCGAGCAGGCGTGCCGCCGCCGCGACATGCGCTTGGGTGAGCGAGGCCGCGGCGATCAATCCGGCAAACGTGTCCTCTTCGCTGAAGCTCTGCATCTCGACGGCGTACTCCACCGCGCCGTCCGCCCCGTCGGGGAGGAAGCGAAATCGATCGCCGCTCCTCACGATCGCCAGAACCCCGAGGTAGATCCCCGGAGCGAGCTCCCGGTTTACCCGGACCTCCTCGCGGCAAGCGCTCTGTCGGAGCGCCAGCGTGCTGTAGTCGAGGAAGCCAAGCGCCAGCGGCTTCTTGATCTTGTAAGCGCGCTCGCCGGCCACGAACACCCATGATGCGTGGGTCTCGTGCACGTCAACCCGCGGCGCTTCTGGGTACATCGCCGGCGTGGCGAGCGCGCGCAGCAGCGCCGGATCGCCGCATGGCCGCCGGGCGGGGTCGATCGGAGTGGGTGGAGAGGGGGACATCGAGCGCTCACCGCAGTATGGGTCTCCGCGGGCGAAGGCGAGCTCGGGCGAGTGTGGGCTCGGACAGACGCGGGCTCGGGCGACCGCGGGGCCCCGGGCGACTGCGGGCCGGGCGCACACGGCCGGGCGAAGGTTGGCCGGGCGAATACGGCCCGGGCGAATGCGAGCTCGGGCGAATGCGGGAAACCCGTAGCACGCTCGGGTGGGATCCTCGGATGCGAGCGCCCGCTACCGGTACGAGGATGCTGCTCGAGCAGAGATTCAACGAGACATCCAGCGAGCCAACATGCCCGGAGGATCAAAAGTGTTGACCAAAACCGAGACATCCACGCAGCGCAAACAACAGGAGACCGGATCGACAGCTGAGGATTCGGTGCCGGCTGAGGGCTCCACACCCGTTTTCGAAAACATCCTCTGCGGCGTGGACGGTACGCGGACGAGCACGGCGGCCGTCAAGCTGGCCGCGGCGCTGGCCGGCCCCGGCGGTCATCTGACGCTGCTCGCGGTCACGGCCCCGAAGGGATCGGGCGCCAACACGATGGCTGCGCTCAGTCCCGCCCACGCCGAGCTGGTGCTCGCAAACGCCGAGCGCCTCGCAAAGCGGCTCGGCGTACCGGCGAGCACGGTCGTGGATCCCGGGAGCCCGCCGGTCGATGTCATCCTCGAGCGCGCGGCCGAGCACGATCTGTTTGCGATTGGAGCGCCCGCCGTCTCGTGGCTGGGCGACATGCTGATCGGCGGCGTGGCCGCCACCGCGCTGAGCCGCCTGGAGACCCCGATGCTCGTGGTTCGCCGGTCCTTCGCGGGCGCGCCGCGGGCCCGTGAGATCCTCGTCGCCAGCGACGGCAAGGCGGACTCGGATCCGATCGTGCGGCTCGCGGGCCGGCTCGGCCAGAGTCAGGGCGCGAAGGTGACGCTCGTGAACGCGATCGGCGCCGAGTCCAAGATCAACCCGCGCGCGATTCAGGCGCAGGCTCGGGTTCTGCAGGGGATGCTGCCGGACACCGGCGAGCCATGGATCGAACCGGGCAAGGCCTGGGATGTGATCGAGGAGGCGGCGAGTGTCACCAAGGCCTCCCTGGTAGTGCTCGGCAGCCGGCGCGTGAGTGGCCTGCAGGCGTTCGGAAGCGTCAGCAGGCGCGTCGTGCACGACGCGCCCTGCTCGGTCCTGGTCCTACCGCCGGGTCGCTGATCGCACCGGGCCGGGTCGTCTGACCACGCGCGTTCGACGCTGATCGCGCCGGGCCGCGCCGTCTGACCACGCGCGTTCGACGCCGATGTCTCTCGTCGCTACTCCAGCACGATCGCGCGCATCGTGTGCTCGTCCGGGAGCTTCTCGAGGATCGCGCGCAGGGTCTCGCGCTCGTCCGCCTGTCCGCGCTGCAGGTCGCCGAGCAGAAGGCTCACGGCGGTGTGCGTGATCTTCATCTGCTCGGCGCTCAACGGAACCGTGAGCCTGCCCGCCTCGCTGGGCGAACCCTGCAGGCCGGCGAGGACCTCGCGCGCCAGCCTGCGAATCTCCGGCTCGTGCGCCTCGTCGGCGATCAGCAGGTTGATCGCCACGGCGGCCACGCGCACCTCCTCTGGATCGAGGAACAGGTGATAGTCCGGCTCGGCTGGCTTCGCGGTCTCGCTCATGTCGATCTCCGTTGTGGTTTCGCGAGCGCTCGTCACTGGGCGACGCTGAGAACTCTGGCAGCCTAGCGTCCGCTTCCGGCTGGGGGTGAACCGAAAGTCGCGGAAGCGGTCCAGGGAGTCTCTGCAGCGCATAGGCGCCCAGCGTGCGATGAGGACCCGCACGTGTGATCTACCGATCGGAACGCGGGTTTCTACGGACGCGGCGGACCTGGGGCAGCGCATAGGGTCCGAACATCTTCCGATCTTGAGAGGTGGAGCATGAGCGCGATTGAGGCAGCGGTGTTCAACCTGAATCACCCGGCGCATACCGTCGATTGGGAATTCATCCATCTGTCGCTGGCGAACGTCGTCGTGATTGGGCTGATGCTGATCGTCTTCGTGCTCGCGATCCTGCTGCCGTTCCCGGGCGCCGCGAGACGGCAAGCCGCCCGTCGTGGTGGGAGCGGCTCATGAGCTCCGCGAAACGTGAAGCCGCCCGTCGCGTCGCCCGTCGCGGTGGAGGCCCGTCATGAGCGCCACCCCGACGACTCCTCCGGGCGCGTCGTCGAGCGCTCCGGGCGTGCCGGCGAATGCTCCGAACGCGACATCGTCGAAGTCTTGGACGGTCAAGCTCCGCGAACGGGGCGTGCGGGAGCTGCCGCCCGAGCGGCTGCTGCCCGATGGCCAGCCGACCTACGTCGCCTCCTGGATCTACGTGTTCGGCGTGGCGAGCATCGCCTCGCTGATCGTGATCATCGGATCCGGCTGCATCCTCGCGCTGAAGGGGCCGGCGTGGTGGCATGAGACGGGGGTGGGGCACTTCTTCAACAGCATCCACATGTGGTCGGTCGAGCTGTTCTTCTTCGCGATGGTCGTGCACCTGTGGGGCAAGTACTGGATGGCCGCCTGGCGCGGAGGCCGCGCGCGCGTGTGGGTCACGGGCGCGATCGTGTTCCTCGTCGCCGTGCCCTGCGCCCTGACCGGCTACGTCTCCCAGCAGAACTTCGACGCGCAGTGGATCTCGACACAGGCCAAGGACGCGATGAACTCGGTCGGCGTCGGCGCGTTCTTCAACCTGACGAACTTCGGGCAGATGTACAGCTACCACATCCTGCTCCTGCCGATCGCGGTCGTGGCGCTCGTGAGCCTGCATGTCCTGCTCGTGCGCCGCAACGGGGTCGTGCCGCCGTTTGAGATCGATTCGAGGAAAGCGGCGCTCGCCTCGGCAACGCCCGGTCCCGGCGCCGGCAGCTCGCTCCCGCCCTCGCCGCCGTCCCCCTCCCAGACTTCGACCGGGGGGCAGTCATGAGCTTTCTGCGCCCGAAGGACGAGACGCGGCCCTGGAAAGGCCCCTACGCGCCGTATGACCTGGTCAAAGAGCTGTGCATCGCGGTCGGCGTGATCGCGTTGCTGGCGGTGTTGCTGACGGTCCTGTTCTCCTCGCCCGATGACCGGCCGTTGACGATCGCTCAGTGGTCGCACGAACTTCCCGCCGACTTTGCCACGACGGCGGCCCTGGAGCTCAACGGGACCAGCGGCACCGCCGAATACGGACCCCCGTATAACCACAGCTCGGGCAGCGTGCAGCACTTCCTGCTCCTGCACCCCCAGCGCTGGCTCGGCGTCAGCCATCCGATCGACACGGCCGAGGACTACGTGGTCAAACCGCTGGAAACGATCCCGAACGACCCGGCGCTGCGTGCCGCGCTGACCGAATACAAGGCCGCGCCCGCGACCCAGAAACAGGAATGGTCCGCGGCCTACGCCAAGCCGCTCGAAGAATACGCGACGGCGACCGAAGAAAAGAAGACGCCCCCGAGCACCGTCTCGGTCAACACGAACACAGGCACCGTGACGGTCAAGGCAAGTGGCGCCGGGCCGGTGGGAACGATGATGGCCAGCCTCCAGGCGCTCGCCCAGAGCGGCGGCCTCGAAGGGGGCCTCGTGTCCAGCAGCCAGTTCTTCCAGACCGACTACACCAAGCCGCTGCTGTTCATGGCTGACGGCGGCCTGCTCGCGGAACGCGCCGAACAACAACACCTGCTCGGCGAGCAGTGGGGTCTGATGAACGAGACCGGCAGCTACCCCGGCCAGCCCTGGCTGTGGCTGTATGCGCTCTGGTATCAGGTCGAACCGATGAAGAGCTTCCCCAACGCGGACATCCAGGTGCTCCTGATCATGGGCCTGCTGAGCCTCGCCTTCATCTGCATCCCCTTCATCCCGGGCATCAATCGCATCCCGCGCTGGATCCCGATCTACAAGCTGATCTGGCGCGAGCACTACCGGGCGAGCTGACCTGGACATCGAGCACTACCGGGCGAGCTGACCTGGAG
Source organism: uncultured Solirubrobacterales bacterium (assembly GCA_963774785.1). Classification (GTDB taxonomy): domain Bacteria; phylum Actinomycetota; class Thermoleophilia; order Solirubrobacterales; family Solirubrobacteraceae; genus Palsa-744. Next base: position 1,744,446 of record CAVZGH010000001.1, read on the forward strand.
ATGGTGGCGCCCGAGCCGTCTCGCCTGCGCGCGGGCTCCGTTCAGTTCAGGAGCGCGGGCCGGCTTGAAGCCGATCGACGCGCGGCCGGCCGATAATGCACACGGGCGCGCGCGGCGCTAGTCTGCACCGACGATGGACCCGGAGCGCGCACGCCAGCTACTAGCACAGGAGCGCCTGCGGATCGAGCAGGCGATCGCCGCCCTCGCCGAGGAGGACGCGCAGGCGGAGGACGAGCAGGGCGAACCGGGCGAGATGGGCTCGGAGGAGCTCTACGAAAAGGAAGCTCGACGAGGGTTTCGCCGAGGATCTCTCAGAGCAGCTCGCGGCGGTCGAGCGGGCCGAGGCGCGGCTCGCGGCGGGCACCTACGGCGTGTCCGTGCTCAGCGGCAAGCCGATTCCAGATGAGCGTCTGGAAGCGCTGCCGACGGCCGAGCGCGCGGTCAACGAGTAGTAGTCGCTATCGCTCGGCGAGGCACGGGACGCGATAGCTCCCGTCCCGCTGTACCTCGACGCCGTGGATCTCGGTTTCGAAGCCCGGGAACCGCGTCGAGAGGCTTTCGCTGAGGACGAGGTAGCCGACGAGCGCGCTGTCTGACGCGGGAAACCGCTCGCCGGGCATGATCACGGGGATCCCGGGCGGGTAGGGCACGACCATCGCGGTGCTCACCCGTCCCGCGAGCTCGGCGACCGGGACCATCTCCATCGCGCCGGCGACGAGCTGCTCGTAGGCGCGGGACGGTGTGACGATGGGCTCGGGCAGCGTCTCGTACATCTCGTCGATCAACTCGTTCATCTCGTTCTCGCGCATCGCGACGTGCAGCTCGTCGCCCAGCGCTCGCAGGCTCATCTCGCCGTAGCGGCCGGGGTGTTCGGCCACGAGCCTTGGCAGCGCCTCGCGCAGCGGGGCGTCGCGGTCGTAGAGGCGCTTGAGCTCGAACAGCTCCGCGAGCAGCGTGCCGGCCTTGCCGCGCGTGATGCCGAGCGAGAACAGCACGAGGAAGGAGTAGGAGCCGGTCTTCTCGACGACGATGCCGCGCTCGTCGAGAAAGCGCGACACGAGCGCCGCGGGCACGCCGTGCTCCTCCAGCGCGCCCGTCGGGGCGATGCCCGGGGTGAGGATCGTGACCTTGATCGGATCGAGCAGCGCGTGCCCGTCCTGGACGTGCCCGTAGCCGTGCCAGTCCTCGCCGTCGCGCAGCGTCCAGTGGCTCGGGTCGCGTTGTTCGTCCTCGGAGCCGTCGAGGGCGTCCGGCGGCTGCCACACGTCAAAGCACCAGTCGCCGGGCGCGCATGCCGCTGCCGCCGCTGAGATCTCGCGGCGGAAGGCGAGCGCCTCGGCGATCGCGTTATCGATCAGCGCCGTTCCCTGCGGCCCGTCCATCGTCCGTGCGGCGACATCGAGCGAGGCGATGATCCCGTACTGCGGCGAGGTCGAGGTGTGCATCATGAACGCCTCCTCGAGCGCCGCGGGGTCGACGATGCCCTGCTCGTCGTGCAGGTGGATCATCGAGGCCTGGGAGAAGGCGGTCAGCAGCTTGTGCGTGGACTGGGTCGCAAACGACGCCGGCGCGCCGGGGCGGCGGGGCACACCGGTCGCGTGGCGGGAGCGATAGAGCGGGTGAAAGTGCGCGTAGGCGAACCACGCCTCGTCGAACAGCACCCGGTCGGCGCTCTCTCCGAGCGTCGCCAGGACGCCGTCGGCGTCATAGCAGAGGCCGTCGTAGGTCGAGTTCGTGAGGACCGCCAAGCGCGCTCTGGTCACGCCCGCGGGCACGAGCGGGTTGGCGGCGAGGCTCCGCTGGACCGCCTCGGCGCTCAGCTCCGCGGGCTGGATCGGTCCGATGATGCCCTGCGCGTTGCGCGTCGGATGCAGATACACCGGGATCGCGCCCGTCATCACGATCGCGTGCATGATCGACTTGTGGCAGTTGCGGTCGACGAGCACGACGTCGCCGTGGCGCACGCACGCGTGGAAGACGATCTTGTTGGCGGTCGAGGTGCCGTTCGTGACGAACAGGGTGCGGTCGGCGCCGAAGATCCGAGCGGCCTGCGCCTCGGCCTCGCCGACCGGGCCGGTGTGCTCGAGCAGCGAGCCGAGCTCGGCGACCGACACCGACAGGTCGCTGCGCAGCGTGTTTTCGCCGAAGAACTCGTGAAAGGCCGAGCCGACGGGCGTCTTCAGGAACGCCGTGCCGCCGCTGTGCCCGGGCGTGTGCCAGGAGTAGCGCGCCTCCTGGGTGAAGCGCACGAGCGCGTCGAAGAACGGTGGCAGTAATGGAGCGAGGTACTCGCGCCGTGCCTCCTCGACGCGCCCGGCGACGAACGAGGGCGTATCCTCGAGCTTCCACACGTAGCCGTTGATCTCCCGCACCACCTCCGGCGGAGCTCCTCCATCGAGGAGCGGTCGGCGAGGACGAAGATCGGCAGGCTCGCGTTGCGTTCGCGGGCCGCCTCGATCAGCGTCCCGCGGCGCTTGCCGGCGCCGTTGGCGTTGGCGTTGGCGCCATGGTGAACGTCCCAGTCGACGAGCAGCCCGCTGAGCGTGGCGTTGCTCGCGAGTATCTGCGCGGCGTCGTCGAGGTCGGCCGCGGTGATCACCTGCGTGCCGTCGGCACGCAGGTGATCGACCAGAGCGCGGGTCGCGCGCCCCGCCGCGGTGTCGTCGCCGAGCTCGTCGTCGAGCAGCAGGACGGGGAAGCGCTGGAGAAGATCCACCTCAGCTCACCCCGGCCTTCTGGTCGTGCTGGAGGCTGGCGGCGGCGAGCGCCATGCTGCCGCCGGCTGCCGTCAGGCGCGCGGCGTCTCCGTCCCTGTCCCTGTCTCTGTCCCTGTCTCCGTCCCCGTCTCCGTCCCTGTCCTCATCCACGATCTGCGCCTGCGTCTTGCCCTCGTCGAGGTCGAGCAGCACCGTGTCGGGGTGCGCCTCGATCCAGCCGGGCTGCTTGAGCTTCTCGATGATGAACGGCGGCGCCGAGCAGACGATGATCGCCACGAACATCGCCGCGACGTAGATCGGCGTCGGCCAGTGCTTGACGCCCGACGGCGGGATGAACCCGAGGCCGAACGAGAACAGCGAACCCACGATTCCGACCCCGGCGACGATCCACATGCCGAGATTGCCGCCCGGGACCTTGTAGGGGCGGGGAGCATCGGGCTGGGTGTAGCGGAGTTTGATCGCGGAGGCGAAGATCATGATGTACATCAGCACCAGGATCTGGGTCGTCAGCGCGGTCAGCATCCAGTAGCTGGTGTTGATCCCCGGAGCGAACAGGAACAGCAGCGCGAACATCGACCCGAGCACACCCTGGGCGACGAGCAGCGCGACCGGGACGTGGCGCTTGTTCACATAGTGAAGCTCGGGCGGCAGATCGCCCGTGCGCTCGGCGGCGTAGAGGCCCTTGGCGGGTCCGAGCAGCCAGGTGCTGATCAGCGCGAGCGTGCCGATCGCGACCAGCCCGGCCATCACCTTCGTCGCCCAGATGCCGAGGCCGATCGCGCCGAAGAAGTATTCGAAGGCTTCGAGGATGCCCGCCACGAGGCTCAATTTCGCGGTCGGGATCACGAACGCGATCGCGAGCGTCGCGAGGATCGAGATGCCGACGATCAACAGCGCCGAGAGGATCAGCGCGCGGGGGTAGTCGCGTTTGGGGTTGCGCGTCTCCTTGGCGTGAAACCCAGCCATCTCGATGCCGGCATAGCCGAGGATCACCCCGACGAAGAACACGAGGTTGGTGACGTGGCTGAAGTTCGGCAGCAGCTTGCTCGTGTGAAACGGAACCGCGAGGTGTTTGCCGGCGGCCAGCCAGTAGACGCCCAGTCCCATCAACACCGCCGCCGGGATCAGGGTGCCGATGATCACCGCCGGGTTGTTCAGGCGCATCGTCCACTTCATGCCAAAGAAGTTCGCGAGCGTCAACGCCCAGAACACGGCGAGCATGACGATCACCAAATAGACTTTCTCGTCCGCGAGCTTCGGTTCGATCACATACGCGATCGCGGCCGCCACGAACGAGAGCACGGTCGGGAACCAGACGACGTTCTCGATCCACTCAAACCAGATCGCCAGAAAGCCCGAGCGGTCGCTGAACGCCTCCCTGACCCAGGCATACAGACCGCCGGCCCGGGGCCAGCCGGTCGCGAGCTCCGCCGCGACGAGCGCGAGCGGGAAGAAGAACAGCAGCGCGCCGAGCAGGTAGTAGGCGATGCTCGACCAGCCGTACTCGGCGACGCTCGGCAGGCTCCGCAGCGTCAGCACGGCCGCGAGGCTGATCAGGGCGATCGAGCTGGCGCCGAGGACGCGCGGCCCTCGTGCCCGTCCGCCGGCGTCGGGGCCGGGGCCGGGGCCGGGGCCTGCGCCATCGGCCGACTCGGCCTGGCGCACGGCCGGGTGGAGGTGACGGTGTAGACGTTCTGCTGGCATCGGGCTCTCTCCTGGTGTCAGATAAATGTGTGAAACTGGATACCGGCAACCTAAGCCCCCGAGCCGCGTGAAAAATCGGTGCTTAGCTCCCGACCGGGCCGGTAATAGTCCGCAACCGGCGCTCGCCAGTTGCGGCTTGCACGAATTGCGGACTGGGCGCCTCACGGTGAGAATCAGCCCGAGATTTTATGTGTCTCAGGTCTGGAGGGTCGCAGGCTCGAACAGGCGAATGAGCGTGCGATCGCCGCCCGCGTCCGTTACGAGGATCGCGCTCGGGGCCGGGGAACCGGCCTCCTCGACGCTGATCGTCTGGGGGCTCGAGATGAAGTGGCGCAGCACGACCGGATAGCGTGTTCCGCGGCCACCCACGGCGATCTCGAGCATGTTGTCCTTGTGGTCGTAGCCGATCGACTGCAGCGGCAGTCGCTCGACGTCGAGCTGGTCTCCCAACTGCTCGCTCATCACCTCGATCGTGACGTGCAGCCCTTCGATGCTGGGTGCGATCTCGTCGAAGTACTCCACCCATCTCTCGATGGGGAGCTCTCGAGTGGTGATGCTCATCTGAAGCTCCTCCTGTTCATGGGACGTTCTCCTCGTGCTGCTCGGCTGTCATGAGTCATCAAGCTATGCCGTGCGAGGTCGGCGCGTATCGGGGAAAGCTGCGCGCTCGTCTCCGTGAGGACTACCGATGCGCGACGGGAGCCCCTGCATGGAGGCTCTTAACACGGCAGTCAACATCGACACCCACGGCCGGGACCTCGCCGCGAACGCGCGTCGAGTGACAGCGCAACTACTACTTGTATGCAATGTCGCTCCACCTCTGAGCGACATCTCCACATAGTCACGTGGCGCGCGGCGGGCGCGCGGCGATCACCTCGAGGATGCGCTCGACGGGGTCCTGTATTGAAAGTAGCGCTCTCGCGAGCGCTCGTCAACGCGCCGCAGTTTGCCGATCTCCGCGCGATCCCAGTAGACGCCAAGGCTCATCCGCCGCTCCGGCGGCGGACCTCGAGCTCCAGGCACAGCGCGCCGAGGATTTGCACCAGCACGTCGAGGCGGACTGTCGGCTCACCGTTCTCCACGCGATGGATCGAGCGTACGGCGACGTTCGCGGTCAGGCAGAGCTTGGCCTGGTTGATCTCCTGGCGACGGCGCGCTTCTCGGACCCCTTCGCCCGATGCGCTTGGATGGGGTTTCGTCAGAACCCATCTGCGTGATCGCGCAGACGAAGGCGAAGGCATCGCACGCATTGGCACGGGCTCAGCCTCGGGGAGGTGCAGAGCGAGCGATGGTGATGTACCAGCAACCACCCGCGAGATTCAGCACCCCAACAGCCAGAAAGAAGGCTGCCCATCCGTAGGCGGCGTACGCAAGGCAAATGACGCCCGCGGTGGCCGCGAGAAGGCCACCGGCGATACGCGTGACCGCAAAGGCGCGGAGGTGGCGGTATGCCCATGGATTGATCAGGCGTTGCATGCCGGGTCGCGGGGGAGATGCCCACCATTCGCGAAGACCTTTCCGGGCGGTGTTGTCGTTGGCTGTGTTCATTGGGGGCGTCCCGCTCGTGCTCGTTTCAGGAACCTCAAATAGGACGGAAGGCGGCGAGCGCCGCGACGCGCTCCGGGTGGGCGGCGGCGATCCGCCAGCCGACGCGCCCCGCTGGGGTTTAGATGAGGGCCGAGAAGCGCGTCCAGATGCCTGTGCCCGCCGGTCCTTGGCAGTAGACCGTCCCCGTATAGCGCTTGCCACGGCGATTGCATGTGATTAGGTAGGGCATGCGCGAAGTCGGCGAATTTACTTGTATCTGGCAGTTGCGCGACTCATGACAAACGTTCACGTAGTCCGCGATTACGTTGCCGGCAAGTTCGCACGTCGTATCTGCGGAGGCATATAGTGGCGGGTCTCCTTGCCGGCACCAGTGGGCAGCGGGTGTTGCCGCACCGGCGGCGGCAGCCGGCGCGATAGCCGCGATCACAACTGCGCTGATCCCGGCGATGCGTCCGATACGTAGGCTTTTGCCTGTCATCGATTCACACCGTAGAAGTCGGGCGCGTCCAGTTCATCGGTGGCTCCCGCGGTGATTCTCCGTAGAAATCCGAGCTCGAAACATCGGGCGACTTGGGGGGTTACGGGACCCACGAACGCCCCCCCGCACTCCACACGCGGAAGGGGTGCGAGCGTGGGTTGGCGGGGCGCGTCCGTGGGAGGTGAAACACACGCTCGTCGGGCGGGGATCCCCGGCGGCGTGGATTTCTCAGGCTAGGCGAGCGCCGTCGCGCTGGGGACCGTTGCTTGCCGCAGTCCGGGTTCGGTGAACTACGGGGAGCTGTCCCTATCCGTGCGGGCAGATCACGGCACGCCCGGAGATCTCACCTCGGCGCAGGCGCTCGTAGACCTCGGCCGCCTCCTCCAGGGGATGGCGCTCGACATGAACGTGAATCCTGCCGGCCCGCGCCAGCTCGAGCACCTCGATCAGCTCGATCGCGCTGCCCCAGTACGTGGTCGAGATCGAGCACTCATACGGCTGGGAGAAGAACGAGAACGGCAGGCTTCCACCGGCGAGACCGACGAGCGCGAGATCCCCCTCGAAGCGCCCGCACTGCGCCGCCAGCGCGAGCGTGTCGTCGTTGCCGACGAAGTCAAGCACGAGCTCCGCGCCGCGCCCGCCGGTGGCCTCGCGGATCGCCTCCGCCGCGTCCGGCCCCGCGGGCACCGTCACCTCGGCGCCGACCTCGGCCGCGAGCGCGAGCTTCTCGGGCGCGCTGTCCACGGCCACGATGCGCGCCGGGGAGATCGCGTGCAGGATCTGCACCGCCATGTGACCAAGTCCACCCACGCCGATCACCACCGCGCTCGAGCCCGGCGAGAGCTTGTCCAGGGAGCGCTTGATCGCGTGATAGGGAGTGAGCGCGGCGTCGCTCAACGGGGCCGCCTCGCGCGGGTCGAGCTCCCCCAGCGGGATCAGCAGGCGCGCCGCGGGCACGAGCATGTACTCGGCCATGCCGCCGTCCCTGCCGAGGCCGCCGCCCATCGTCACGATCTCGGCCTGGCGTTCGCAGTAGTTCTCACTCGAGCGCCGGCACGCGCGGCAGCTCCCGCAGCCCCACGGCCCATATACCGCCATCGCTTCGCCGACCCGCACACCGTCCACCCCCGCGCCGACGCGCTCCACCCAACCGGCGTTCTCGTGGCCCAGCGTGAACGGCGGCTCGAACGGCATCTGGCCCGGTGGCCATTCCATCAGGTGCAGGTCCGAGTGGCAAGCGCCCGCGCCGGCGACCTTGAGCAGAACCTCGCCGGGGCCGGGCTCGGGGATCGGAACCTCGCGCAGCTCCGGAGGCTGCTGCCAGGCAACGAGCTGATATGCGCGCATCGTCGTGTCCATCTCGGTGCTCCTCTCATCCTCCTGTCGCGGTCTGAGCCAGACGCTAGGCGACCTGTGTTCCTGCCGCGTCCGTGTAACACCGCAATCCGGCTTCGCTCTCTCCACCCGTGCGCCGAGCCCGTATCCAATGCTGGGGCGGTATCCAATGCTGGGGCGGTATCCAATGCTGAGGCGGTATCCAATGCTTGGGTATCTCGATGGCGGTGTCAATGATCTACGTCGTATGTCTTGCCCAGGTGCGTTGCCGTGAGGTGAAGCTCGAGCCAGTCGATCGCCAGACGGCTGACCTGCTCGAGCGCTCCGGGCTCCTCGAAGAGATGGGTGGCGCCAGGCACGACCATGACCGCGCTCGGGCAGCGAAGCTGCCGCTGGGCCTCACGGTTGAGCTCGAGCACCTCCCGATCGGCCCCGCCGACGATCAGCAGCGTCGGCGCTCGCACCGCACCCAGGTTCAGCGCGAGATCGGGACGCCCACCGCGCGAGATGACGGCGCCCACATGGCGGCCCAGCTCACCGGCCGCCGTCAGCGCGGCGGCCGCTCCCGTGCTGGCGCCGAAGAAGCCGAGCGGTAGACCCCTGAGATCGTCCTGCTCCGACAGCCAGGCGCTTGCCGCGAGGAGCCGGCCGGCGAGCAACGGGATGTCGAAGACGTTGCCACGATTGCAGCTCCTCGCTCGTTGTGAGCAGGTCGAACAGCAGCGTCGCGAACCCGGCGTGGTTCAACGCGTCCGCGACGGAGTGGTTGCGGGGGCTGTTGCGGCTCGATCCGCTCCCGTGAGCAAACGCCACGACGCCACGCGCTCGCGAGGGGATCGTGAGCTCGCCGCTCAGCGCCAGTCGCGGGGCGAGGGGGATGATGATCTCCCGCGCGATCGGATCGTGCCGCTCGCGCGGGGCTGAGTCACCGGGCATGTGCGCGCGTCGATCCTCCGCGCCGGCTGGCCCCTCGGCGCCTGCTGGCCTTTCCGCGCCTGCTGGCCCCTCGGCGCCTGCTGGCCTTTCCGCGCCTGCTGGCCCCTCGGCGCCTGCTGGCCCCTCCGCGCCGGCCGGCCCCGGGGGCGTTTCACCGTACTCGGCGAGCAGCGACGCTACCTCCTCGTCGGTCGTCGGGCCGAAGTCCTCGTACCAGAAGCCGACCGCCCAGAGCTTGGCGGGTTCCTCCACGCACACCACCTCGTCCGCGTGCCGGCGAAGCTCCTCGGCGGATTGCGGCGCTGCGACCGGCACGGCGAGGATCACGCGACTTGCGTCGCGCTCGCGCAGCGACCGCACGGCGGCCAGCGCGGAATGGCCGGTGGCGAGGCCATCGTCGACGAGGATCGCCGTATGCCCGGCCAGGGAGGCAGGCTCGCGTCCGCCGCGGTAGTGCAGGCGCCGCGCGGCGAGCTCGCCCTCGCCCCGCGCGATCAGGGCGCGCAATTGCGGCTCGGAGAGACCGAGCGCCCGCACCGTCCGCTCGCTGAGCACGCGCACGCCGCCCTCGGCGAGCGCTCCGATTGCGAACTCGGGGTTTTCCGGTGCGCCGATCTTGCGCACGACGGCCACGTCGAGCGGCGCGTCGAGCGCACGCGCGACCTCCGCCGCGACCGGAACGCCACCCCGCGGGATGCCGACGATCACTGGCCGCTCGTCGCGAAACGGCTCGAGCAGGGCGGCGAGTCGTCGCCCCGCGTCGCGGCGATCCTGGAAGCGGACCGCGCGAGGCACGAACACCGGTGGGTCCTCGACCGAGGTGACAGCGCTCGTCCGGCGTTTGCCCGGTTGCTCGATCGTCGTCAACACCGCCTCTTCCTTTGGCCGTAAGAGCCCATGAGCGCCGGAGCTACCGTCTCCCGCTCGGCACGCCACAATGACCCGTCGAGGAACACCTGCGCCTCCCTCAGGCCGAGAGCGGTCATCGCCTCAGCACTGCAGGCGTCCCCACAGGACGCAGCCGGGGCCCGGCAGTGCTCGCCGCGGGCAACAGGATCAGCTCGAGCGTGCGGCAGTCCTCGAGCTCGACGAGCGCGTCGTTGTTGAGGTCGACGAGCGTGCCGGCGACGCGAAAGAGCGAGGCGCCGTCGGTCATGTACGTGCCGTCGGCGGGCACGGGCTGTTTTCGCTCTGCCTTGCGATGAGCCGGGGAGAGGAGGTCGAGGAGGAGCCTCATTGCGGCTTGGTCTCCTTTTGTAAAACCGAGTGTGCCGGGGAGTGTGGCGGGCGGGTTTGCAGCGCCCGAACCCGCTCGAGCATTGCGCGGTTCTCGAGCCGGAGCGCGGTCGCCCGTTGCCTGATGTTTGCGAGCTCCCGGCCGTAGATCGTGAGGGCGCCTTCGGGTCCCAGCAGGCGCTCGAGCATCTCCGCCCGCCTCGGATTATCAGCGAGCGTGAGCGCCGTCGAGGGTGCGGCTTGGAGCCGCTGGCCTGTTTGGCGGTCGTTCCGTTCGTTAGCGCTCACGCTCACAGACGGGATCCTGACCGCCGGGTTTCAGGCGATCATCGGGGGAAACTGCGCCTGCGACTCAGGGGTTCCCCACACGAGCCGTTGCTGGACGGCGTCATGTGGCAGGCCGGGTTCGGTCGATCACGCGGCCTCCCGCGAGCGGTCTTGCGCCTGTGTCGAGCTGAGTTGCGGACTCTCGCGAAGTCATCGCGCGTCGTAGGCTCGGAGAGTTCGCTCACACCGCGGCATGGGGCGCAAGCCCCGCGTCCGCCTGCACGCCGTCGCCGGCTGTCGCGTCGGCGATCGTTGTCTCGCCGGAACCGGCGACACGGGGCAGCACGACCAGCGGGCAGCGCGCGTGGCGCTGCAGGTAGGCCGAGGTGCTGCCGAGCACGAGACGTCGCACTGGCCCGTAGCCGCGCGAGCCGACCACGAGCACGTCAACCTGGTCGCCGAACGCCGCCAGCTCCTCGCCCGCGAGCCCGTACACCGCGCGGCCCTCGACGTCCGGCAGCCGCTTCAGCCGGCCGGCGGCTTCGGCGAGGATCTGCTCGATGTAGTCCGCGAACGAGGGCATGACGATCCCCGCGTAGGCGGTCGAGGGGATCGAGACGACCTCCATCGCACACGTCTTTGCGCCGCCGCGCGCGGCGAGCTCGCGTGCGGTGGCCAGCGCCGCGACGCTCTCCGGCGAGGCGTTGTAGGCAACGCCGACCCGCTCGATCCGCGCCGGATGCTCGCGGTAGCCACGGGGTGCGATCGCGACCGCGCAGGGGGCGCCGTTGAGCGCGAGGCGTGTATCGTCGCCGAGCATCACGCGCCCGAAGGCGCCGCGGTGAGAGGATCCCACCACGAGCAGATCGGCGCCCCGCTGCTCGGCCCGCTGGTGCAGCCCACGGCCAGGCGTGGCCGCGACGACGTCGACGAGCTCGGCCTGTACGGCGGCCTCGGCGCGTTCGCGCTCGAGCAGCTCTCGGACATCCTCGAGCTCCTCGGTCAGCTCGCCGCGGTGCACGTGGGCGAGGGTGAGCGTTCCCCGGGGGTCGATCAGCTGTGTGGCGAGGGTGATCGCGTCGCGCCCACCGGGCATGCCGTCGACCCCCACGAGTACGTTCTCGAACATCTTCAATCTCCTTTTCGCGGGTCGATCAAAACCTATGCCCCCGCCGGTCTGAACGCATCCGGGCCAGGCCCCCGGAGGGATTGCGGGTTTCTACGCGGTTGCGCGCCGCACGGGATCGGGACTTCAGCCCAGCTCTGCCAGCAGCGCGAGCTCCTCGCCCAGAAGGCGCGGCAGCAGGAAGTGCTCGCGCACGTGCTCGTGCCCCGAGCGGCCGAGCTCGGTCGCGCGCTCGCGGTCGTTCAGCAGCGTCAGCATCGCGGTGGCGCACTCCTGCACCGAGTCGACCAGCAGTCCGCCGACCCCGGCCGGCATCTGCATCGGGATGCCGCCCGCGCGTCCGGCGACGACCGGGGTGCCCTTCCACAGCGACTCCGAGACGACCAGGCCAAAGCCCTCGCGGATCGACTTCTGCACGACGACGTCGGAAAGGCGCTGGAACGCGTTGACCTCGACATTGCTGGCGCCGGTGAGGTTGGTGTAGATGTGGATCAGCGGATCGCGCTCGGCGTGCTCTGTCAGCTGGCCATACACCTCCCAGCCCTCGGGGTCGTCGAGCGCCATCGAGCCGACGAGCGCGAGCTGCAGGTCCGGGATCTCCTCGCGCACGAGCCGGTAGGCGGCGATCACGCCGAACGGGTCCTTCCAGGGATCGAACCGCGAGACCTGCGTGACCAGACGCCCCGGCAGGTCGATGCCGATCCAGTCGAGGATCTGGCCAGCCGTGCGCTCGGAGATGTCGAGGTTCTTCGGGCTGAGCGGATCGATCGCCGGCGCGATCGTGCGCACCCGCGCGACGGGCAGGTCGGGCGGGACGAACTCGGGCATCGTGAAAACGGCCGCGTCGAAGTCGGCGATGAACGGCCGCAGGAACCGCCACGCGTCGAGGTTGGGCTCGGAGGTGTCGATGTGACAGCGCCACACCCAGCGGGCGTCTCCCGGGCCGTGCAGGTTCCGCAGCGCCGCAGGCTGAGGGTCGTGGACGATCACGAAGTCGTACCCGCCGTCAACGTTTGGCGCGTTCTCTCGGGCGCAGTCCAGATATGCCTCGCGCTCGGTCTCGCTCAACGTCTGCGAGGCGCCCTGCAGCGCATTGTGCAGCGTCTTGGTCGCTCGGTAGAACTCCTGGCTGCCGCCGATCACCTTCCAATCGACTGTCAACCCGAGATCGCGCAGCAGCGGAACAGAGGAGCGCAGCAGCTCCGATACGCCGCCCCCGTACGGTGTCGCGTTGACGTGCAGGATGCGCGCGCCGTCGATCGTCCGGGCCTGTTCGCGCAGGCCCTCGAGAATAGGCTCCGGAACGATGTCCCGGTAGGCATCCAGCGACCATCGCCCGACGGCGACCTCTTGCAGCATGGCCTACGGCTGAGCCGCGGCGGGCGCCGCCGCGGCCGCCGCGGGGGCGGTGGTGGTCGCGGTGGTCGTGGCGGTTGTGGCGCCAGCAGCGGTGGTGGTTTCGGTCGCGGCGCCCCGCGGGAGCACGAGTAGCGAGCAGCGCGCATGGCGCTCGAGATACGTGGAGGTGCTGCCGAGCACGAGGCGCCGCACCGGCCCATAGCTGCGCGAGCCGATCACGAGGATGTCGACCCCCTCGCCGAAGGCCGCAAGCTCCTCGCCGGCAAAGCCGTAGACGGCCCGTCCCTGCACGTCGGGCAACTTGCGCATGCGGGCATCGGCCTGCTGGAGCATCGCGTCGATGCTCTCCCCGATCGCCGGGGGCATCAGGCCGGTGTAGCCGACGGATGGGATCGAGACGACTTCCAGGGGGTGCACGGAGGCACCGGTCGGCGCCGCCAGCTCCTTCGCGGTCGCCAGCGCCGCCTCGCTCTCGGGCGTGCAGTCATACCCGACGCCGACCTTCGCGATCGGCGCCGCGTGTTCGCCGTAGCCGCGAGTGGCGACGGCGACCGCGCAGGGAGCGCCGTTCAGCGCGGCGCGCGTGTCATCGCCGAGCATCGCGCGGCCGAACGCGCCGCGACTGCAGGAGCCGACGACGAGCAGGTCGGCCTGTTGCTCCTCGGCCTGGCGGTGCAGGCCGCGGCCGGGGCTTCTCGAGGCGATGCTGAGCAGCTTCGCTTCCACGCCCGCATCGGCGCGCTCGCGCTCGAGCAGCTGTTCCGAGGCTTCGCGCGCCGCGCTGACGGCCTCGACCGTGAGCGAATGGGGCAGGCGCAGCTCATCGCCATGCACGTGGGCGAGGGTCAGCCTTCCGGCGGGGCCGGCGAGGCGTGCGGCGAGCGCGATCGCGTCACGACCGGTGGGCCTGCCGTTGACTCCTACGAGCACGTTCTTGAACATCGAGATCTCCTTCTCCTTTGCCGGGTCTCAGACCAAACCTATGCCGCGCTCACACGATTGCCATCCGGGCAGACCGCGGAGTGGCTGCGGCCTTCTACTGAAGGCGCTGAACGCGATCGGAGCTCCATACCGTCAGGGTCCTCGCGATCCGTAGAAACACACGTTCTTCTCGGGGAGAGCCCCCGATGTGTGGCTGGCAGGCTGGATCTACGTTCAGCTGCGAGTTCCCACGGGCACGGGTACAAACACGGAGTAGGAGCGGTATCGGATGTCGAATCTAGCCCCCAGATGCAGGCACTGCGGAGACGTGATCGGCGTGTATGAGCCGATGACCGTGCTGCACGAAGGGCGGGCGTGCAGGACCTCGCGAGCGGACACGGCCGCGCAGAGCGCGGCGGGTGAGTGCTACCACGACGAGTGCTACACCCGGGCTCGCGGCGAGGACGGCGGCGGCGTAGTGAGGGATGTGAGGGCGTGAGGTCCGAACGGGTGTGAGGCTCGAACGGGCAAGGCTCGAACGGATGTGGGGTGCGGATGGGCTGGGGTTCGAACGGGGGCAAGGTCCGAACGGGGACAAGGTCCGAACGGGGGCAAGGTCCGAACGGGGGCAAGGTCCGAACGCGTGAGAGCCTGCGGCCGGTCAGCCGCCGCTCTCGGCGCCGGTGTCGATCAGCCCGCGGTCCAGCGCGTAGCGAACGAGCTCGGCGCGTGAGGACAGCCGCAGCTTCTGCTGGATGTGCGAACGGTGGGTCTCGACCGTGCGCACCGATAGGAACAGCTGCTCGGCGATCTCGGAGTTTGTATGTCCCAACGCGATCAGCCGCAGCACATCGACCTCGCGCTCGGAGAGGTCGTCGGGCGGTCCGGGCGGCGGCTCGGATGCGATTCGAGCGCCGAGTCGCGGGTTCAGGTAGCTCGTCCCGGCCGCCGCGAGGCGCACCGCTTCGACAAGCTCGTCGTCGGCGGCCTCCTTGAGCACGTAGCCGAGCGCGCCCGCGCCGAGCGCCTCGCGCGCGAAGGCGGGCTCTTGCTGCATCGTCAGCACGACGATCTGCGTGTCGGGCGACTCCGCGCGGATCGTCGGGATCGCCTCGAGACTCGAGCCGCCCGGCATGTTCAGGTCGAGCACGAGCACCGCCGGGTGGTGGCCGCGCACGTAGCGCCTAGCGCTGTCCACGTCGCTAGCCTCGGCCACGACCTCGAAGCCCGGCTCGCTGTCGAGCAGCATCCGCAGCCCGCTGCGCACGACCGCGTGGTCGTCGGCGAGGACGATGCGGATCTGCTCATTCTGATCGTTCACACGTGGGAAGTTACCGACTGCTTTGATGGAATGCTGATATGGAGGGTTCACCAGGTCCGCTCTCGGCGCGAGAGCTCGAGACACTGCACGCCTACTGGCGTGCGGCGAACTACCTGTCGGTCGGCCAGATCTACCTGCTGGCGAACCCGCTCCTGCGCGAGCCGCTTGCGATCGAGCACGTCAAGCCTCGGTTGCTTGGCCACTGGGGGACGACGCCCGGGTTGAACTTCATCTACGCGCATCTGAACCGTGTGATTCGCGCGCGAGAGCTGAACATGGTCTACGTCACCGGTCCTGGTCACGGCGGGCCCGGGCTGGTGGCGAACACGTATCTGGAGGGCACCTACACCGAGGTCTACCCGCACATCGGCCACGACGAGGAGGGTCTGCGCCGCCTGTTTCGCCAGTTCTCCTTCCCTGGTGGCATCCCCAGTCACGTCGCGCCGGAGACGCCCGGCTCGATCAACGAGGGGGGCGAAGCTCGGCTATTCGCTGCTGCACGCCCACGGCGCCGTGTTCGACAACCCCGATCTGCTGGCCTGCTGCGTGATCGGCGACGGCGAGGCGGAGACGGGACCGCTGGCCGCGAGCTGGCACTCGAACAAGTTCCTCGATCCGGTGCGCGACGGGGCGGTGCTGCCGGTGCTGCATCTGAACGGCTACAAGATCGCCAACCCGACGGTGCTCGCGCGGATCCCGCACGAGGAGCTGCGCTCGCTGCTGCGGGGCTATGGCTACGCGCCCCGGTTCGTCGAGGGTTCGGACCCGACGGAGATGCACCAGCTGATGGCCGCCACGCTTGACGAGGTCACGGCGGAGATCACGGAGATCCAGCGCCGCGCGCGCGTCGCGACCGACCCGACAAGCGTGGCCGACCGCCCGCGCTGGCCGATGATCGTGCTGCGCACGCCGAAGGGCTGGACCGGTCCGAAGCTCGTCGACGGCCTCCCGGCGGAGGGATCGTTCCGCTCCCATCAGGTTCCGCTGGCCGACCTCGCCGGCAATCCCCAGCACCTGGCGCAACTGGAGGAGTGGATGCGCTCGTATCGGCCCGAGGAGCTGTTCGACGAGCAGGGCGCCCTGCGTCCAGAGCTGGCGGCGCTCGCGCCCGCGGGCGAGTGGCGCATGGGCGCAAACCCGCACGCAAACGGCGGCCTGTTGCTGCGCGACCTGGAGATGCCCGACTTCCGCGAGCACTCGGTCGAGGTCCCCAGCCCGGGCGTGAGCACGAGCGAGGCCACACGTCTGCTCGGCGGGTTCCTGCGCGATCTGATCCGGCGCAACCCAGAGAGCTTCCGGATCATGGGGCCCGACGAGACCGCGTCCAACCGGTTGGACGCGGTGTTCGAGACGACCGACCGCGTGTGGGAGGCCGAGACGTTGCCGACCGACGATCACCTCGCCCCCGACGGGCGCGTGATGGAGGTCCTCTCCGAGCACCTCTGCCAGGGCTGGCTGGAGGGCTACCTGCTCACCGGACGGCATGGATTATTCAACTGTTACGAGGCGTTCATCCATATCGTCGATTCGATGTTCAACCAGCACGCCAAGTGGCTGAAGGTCAGCCGCGACATTCCCTGGCGCCGGCCGATCGCGTCGTTGAACTACCTGCTCTCCTCGCACGTCTGGCGCCAGGACCACAACGGCTTCTCCCACCAGGATCCGGGGTTCATCGACCATGTCGTCAACAAGCGCGCGGAGATCGTGCGCGTTTACCTGCCCCCGGACGCCAACTGCCTGCTGTCGGTGGCGGATCACTGCTTGCGCAGCCGCGACTACGTCAACGTGATCGTCGCCGGCAAGCAGCCCGCCCTCGACTACCTCACGATGGACGAGGCGATCGCGCACTGCACGCGCGGGATCGGCGTCTGGGATTGGGCCTGCAGCGACGAAGGCGCCGAGCCCGACGTCGTGCTCGCGTGCGCTGGCGATATCCCGACGCTCGAGACGGTCGCCGCCGCCGCGATCCTCAGAGCCGAGCTGCCGGCGTTGAAGGTGAGGGTCGTGAACGTCGTCGACCTGATGCGCCTGGAGCCCGACTCAGAGCATCCGCATGGCCTGCCGGACGAGGAGTTCGACGCGCTGTTCACCGCCGCTCAGCCGGTGATCTTCGCCTACCACGGCTATCCGATGCTGATCCACCGCCTGACCTACCGCCGCACCAACCATCACAACATTCATGTGCGCGGCTACAAGGAGGAAGGCACGACCACGACTCCGTTCGACATGGTCATGCTCAACGACCTCGACCGCTTCCATCTCGTCATGGACGTGATCGACCGCGTCCCCGGCTTGGGCGAGCGCGCCGCGCACCTGCGCCAGCACATGTCCGACGAGCGGTTGCGCCACCGCGCGTATACGCGCGCGCACGGGGACGATCCTGTGGAGCTGCGCGACTGGACATGGCCGTTCGGCGATGGGGCCGACGGGCCACCGGCGCCGTCCGGGGGCTCGCCCGATCCCGCGGGTGCTCCGACCTCTGGGTTGCGCGATCCCGCGGGTGAGCCGGCCTCCGAGACGTCGGCAAGCCGCGGCGCCGGGGGATGATTCGATGCGCGTCCTCACGGTCAACGCGGGCTCGAGCAGCCTCAAGCTGGCGCTGCTGGCAGACGACGAGACAGTCCTCGCCGAGCGGGAGCTGCACGTCGCGGGGGGCTCGATCGGCGGCGACGCCCTGCGTGGCGCGCTCGAGGGCGGTCTCGGCGAGGCGGACGCGGTCGGGCATCGCATCGTGCACGGGGGTGTGCGCTTTCGCGGGCCGGCGAGGATCGATGCGGACGTCGAGACGGCGCTGCGCGAGCTGACCGACCTAGCTCCGCTGCACCAGCCGAAGTCACTGGCAGCGCTCGACGCGGTCAGCGCGGCGCTGCCCGACCTGCCCGCGGTGGCGTGTTTCGACACGGCCTTCCACGCGACCCTCGCGGCGGCGGCCGCGACGTATGCGCTACCGGCCGAGTGGCGCGAGCGCTGGGATCTGCGCCGCTACGGCTTTCACGGCCTCTCCCACGCCTGGGTCGCGCGCCGCGCGCCGCAGCTGCTCGGGCGCGATCCGGCGGAACCGCGGATCGTCAGCTGCCACCTCGGCGCGGGCGCATCGCTGTGTGCGATCGCCGGCGGCGAGTCGCGCGACACGACGATGGGCTTCACGCCGCTGGAGGGCCTCGTGATGGCGACGCGCTCGGGCAGCGTTAACCCGGGGCTGCTGCTGTGGCTGCTCGAGCGCGAGGGTCTGTCCGCCACCGAGCTCGCCGACGCGCTCGAGCATCGCTCGGGCCTGCTGGGTCTGTCTGGGACGGCCGGCATGCGCGAGATCGTCGAGCGGGTCGGCGAGGGGGACGATTCGAGCATCTCTCAGGCCGCACGCCTGGCCCTGGACGTTTATATCCACCGCCTCCGCGGCGCCGTCGCGGCGATGGCGGCGGCGCTCGGCGGCCTCGATGCGCTTGTGTTCACAGGTGGAGTGGGGGAGAGGTCGGCGCCGGTCCGCCGGCTGGCTGTCGAGGGGCTTGGGTTTCTCGGGTTGGCCCTGGATCCAGAGCGCAACGCCGCGGAGGAGCTGGCGCCGGACGCTGATATCTCGGCCACGGGCGCATCGACGGCAACACTCGTGATCGTCGCGCGCGAGGACCTCGAGATCGCGCGGCAGGTCAGAAGAGTGCTGGCGGGTTAGTTCGCGTTTCGGTCGGGGCACCGCGTTCGGGTCCGGGTTCGGGTCCGGGACCCGGATCGCGAGGTTACCAAGGGCGGGGCGACGTCGCAGTCCCCCAGCGGTTTGAGATCGAGCAACGCGTGCGCGAGATCACCGCGGCCAAGACGCTCAGCTCTCAAGTCGGATAGCCGCGAACCGCCACCTGCTACGCCTGGCGCCTGCTACGCCTGGCGCCTGCTACGCCTGGCGCCTGCTATGCCTGGCGCCTGCTATGCCTGAATCACTTCGTCCGAGGCCGCGGACGGCGCGAGCCGGCGCACCAGCCGCTCGACGCCGAGCGTGCAGAGGCCGAGGCTGACGAGCGCGGCGGCGACGATCGCGGTCGCGACCGGGGCCGAGAGCACGTGCTCGGCCAGGCCCAGCGAGGCGACCGCGGCCGGGACGCCGAGCTGCGCGCTCGCGACCAGGCCCATCGCCGGAGGCCTGCGCGTGAGCGCCGTGGCGAGCAGGTGGATCAGCACGTTCAGCGCCGCCAGTGCGCCCGCGAGCGCGAGCAGCGAGGGATCGCCGAACAGGCCACCGAGGTCCAGCTGCGCGCCGAGCACGACGAAGTACAGCGGGATGAAGAACCCCTCGGCCACACCGCGCATCTGGGTCGAGAGCCGTTTCGGGCCGCCGATCACCGCGACCATCACGCCCGCGCCGAAGCCTGCGATCAGGATGCTGGTGCCGCCTCTCTGCGCGATCCACGCGAGCAGGAACAGGACGAGCAGCGACAGGCGCAGGTCGAGCGCCCAGTGGCGCTGCTTGGAGAGCCGGCGCACGCGGTGCACCCAGCCGCGCGCGGCGAGCGCCCGCGCGAGGACGAGCAGCGCGATCACCGCCGCCGCCACCAGCACGCCGCCCAGCAGCGCATGGCCGAGGCGCCCGGGCTGGAGCACGATCGGCACCGACAGGATCGTGATCAGGTCGGCGATCGTCACCTGCGCCATCAGCGCCATCACCTCGGGGCCGTCGAGTCCGGTCTCCTCCAGCGCCGGCAGCAGCACCGCGGCGGACCCTGAGGCGAGCAGCACGACATAGACGGCCGCGTGGCCGGTGCCCGCGATCCCAGCCGCGAGCAGTCCCGCGGGGAGCGCAAGCACGCAGACGATCCCCGCCAGCACGGCGCCGCTGCGCAACGAGACGGCGAGGCGTCTGTCGCGCAGCGGCAGGTGCATCCCGACCGTCAGCATCAGCATCGCGAACCCGATTTCCCCGAGGAACGCGACCGTGCCGTTCGCCGGGTTCACCACGCCCAGCACGGTCGGGCCGATGAGGATCCCGGCGAGGATCTCGCCGATCACGACGGGGACGAACCGCCGTCCCGCGAGGCCGAGCAGGGGTCCGCCGAGGCCGGCGAGCACGATCACGACCAGGGTCCCGAAGTTCACTGTCAGCGCAGCCTACGCCGGCCGGCGTCGATTGAGCACTCCTCGGAAGCCTTGCGGTTGAAAATGCGGCGAGCACCGGCGCCGCTGGCTCCGTATTTCACCGCTGGCGGATCTGCGGTTATGCCCGCTCGCGTTGCGCGCCGCGGCTGTCGATCCCCATCCGAACACGCTTCGTGCGAGCCGCGCCAGTAGAGGTGACAACGATGAGTCCCACCAGGACGATGAGCCCCACCGAGACGTTCGCCGGCTCCCGCCGTGGTTTCGGTCACGGCGCCGGCAAGCTGTCAGGCGAGTCCGCGGGTCGCGGCGCCGACACCCTGCGCGGCGAGTTCACCGGGCGCGAGGATGTGTGGACTCTGCAGGCGTTGCGCTCGGTCTGGACGCACCAGCGCGGACGGGTTGAGCAGCGGATCGGCGTGATCGAGCGCGCTGCGGCGGCGCTCGCGGAGGGCCGCCTCGACGCCGGCCTCAGAATCGACGCCGAGCGCGCCGCGCACATGCTTGCCGGCTCGCTCGGGATGTTCGGCTTCCTCGACGCCTCCGAGGCCGCCCGCGAGCTTGAAGCGGAGCTGTTGCACCCTTCCACTGAGCGTGCCGCGCAACTGCCGGTTCTGCTGTGCAGGCTGCGCGCCGGCATCGAGGGCCCGGTTTCGCTGTGCACCGCCGACGAGCAGCATCGCCAGCCGCTTCTCTGAAGAGCTTCTGGCGCCGCTACGCTGCGCTCCATCCGGCGTCCGCGCTCGCCGCGCGTTACGCCCCGAGCGCCCGGACGCTCATTGTCCACCCGAACCTCACTGCCCGGTGAGGTCGCGTCGCGCGAACGCCCAGATCGCGGTGAGTCCGGTTGCCGCCGCGATCGCAAGCATGACGATCGCGGCGCTGAGGCGAAAGGGTTGCGCCGGCACCAGGCCGACGTGTGCGAACGGGGTTACTTCCAGCAGCCACTTCGGCGCGCTGAGCAGCGCGCCGGTCAGCTGCCACAGAAACGCGACCGTGACGAGCCCGTAGGCGATCCCGCCGCTCGCGCGCGGCACGAGCGCGAACAGCAGGGCCGCGACCCCGAGGAACAGCAGCGTGACGGGCATGCAGTTCGCGCCGGCCTCGAGCATCCGTCCCAGCGAGATGTCCGAGCCCTGCGAGGCCGCGCCCGCCCAACTGAAGAAGCCCGCCGCCAGCGCCAGCGCGAGCGCGGCTCCGGCCGCCAGCGCGAGCCGCCCGCCGAGCCAGCCGCGGTGGCTCACCGGCAGCGCCAGCAGCGTCTCCAGGCGCTCGTCGGCCTCCTCGTGACGCGCGGCCGCGATCTGTGCGCAGGCGAACAGGCTCACGATCAGGATGAAGAAGATGAACACGAAGGCCATGTACCCGGTGGGAGTGGTGATCGCGCCACCGCCGAGCTTGGCGATTTCGCGCTCCATGCTCGCGGAGACATCGGCCGAGGAGATGCTCGTGGAGACGGCTCCGAGGATGAAGGCGAAGCCGCCGGCGCTGAGCAGCCAGGCGAGGATCGTGCCTCGCTCGGAGCGCAGCCCCTGCGCGAGCGGCGAGGAGAGCAGCCGCAGGCGCGGCGGCGCGCTGTCGCGCGCGGGAAGCACACCGGTGCCGATGTCGCGCCCGGCGTAGATCTTTGCGGCCGCGGTGAGCAGCAGGACGGTTGCCGCGAGCGGTAGCAGCAGCACGAGCGGCTGCTGACTCGGGGCGAACGGTCGCAGCTCCTCGGCCCAGCCGAGTGGCGTCAGCCAGCGCAGCCAGCCCGCGCCACTGGAGGTGTCCGCGACGACGCGCAATAGCAGCGACAGGCCGACGATCCCATTGCCGAGCTCCAGGGCCATGCGCCGCGTGGGGGCAAGCTGGCTGACGAGCGCGCCGACGCCGACGTACACGGGTATGACCGATGCGGTGGCCAGAGCCAGATAGGCCGACCCGCCGGTGGGCAGGCCCCCGAGGACGAAACCGGCCGTCTCGGCCAGCCACAGCAGCAGCACGCCCGCGGCGATCGCGCTCAGTGCCGCCAGATATGCCGTGCGCCGCCTCAGCACCCCCGCCAGCACCAGTTCCATGCGCCCGGTGTCCTCCTCGCCCCGCAGCGCGCGCACGGCCGCGAAGATGCCGAAGACCGCGGCGGCGATCGCGAGCGTGCCGCCCACGCGCCAAGCGCTGTAGCCGCCGACGGTCACCGGGTCATAGGGATAGCCGTAGAACAAGCGCAGCGCATCGTTGCCGGCGAAGCTGCGCGCGAACGCGAGCCGGTCGGCGAGCGTGGGATAGGCGTGAGCGAAGCCGGCGGGCTGGATGTAGGCGTAGATCAGGAACAGATAGGCAAAGGCGACGGTACGTGTACGCGCGTCTCGAAACGCGCGTCGCGCCAGCGCGCGTGCGCGCTGCAAGCCGCCGTTGACGGGCACAGCGCGGACAGCGCCGGGCGCCACGGCGCTAGTGCTGGCCACGGCGCTCGGAGTCGTCGTAGTGGTGCAGGAAGATCTCCTCGAGCGAGGGCTCGCGGCTGCTCAGCGTCGTGATCGCATGATCCCCATCCTGTGCCCCGGCTAGCGCCGCGATCAGCGGGCCGATGTCGCCCGCCACCTCGAAGCGCAGCGCGTTTGGTCCCGCGCTCTGTGCTTGCACACCCGGCAGCGGCCCGATCTCGGGCGCGCCCGAAGTGAAGGTGACCTCGACGGTCTGCGCGGACAGGTGGCGCAGCTGCTCGAGCGTGCCCTCGTCGACGAGCCGTCCTTCCCGGAGGATCCCGACGCGGTCGCAAAGCGCCTCGACCTCGCTGAGGATGTGCGAAGAGAGAAAGATCGTCTGCCCGCGCTGGCGGGCCTCCTCGATGCAATCGCGGAAGACCACCTCCATCAGTGGGTCCAGCCCGCTCGTCGGCTCGTCCAGCAGCAATAGGTCGGCGCGCGCGGCGAGCGCCGCGATCAGCTGCACCTTCTGGCGGTTGCCCTTCGACAGCGCCCTGATCTTCTTGTTTGGCTCCAGCTGGAAACGCTCAACCAGCTCTTCGCGATAGGCGACGTCGGTGCCGCCATGCAGGCGTGCCAGCAGCTCGAAGGTCTCGGCGCTGGTCAGCGCGGGCCAGAGGAACGGCTCCCCGGCGACATAGGCGACGCGCCGGTGCGCCTGGACGGGATCGCCCCAGGCGTCGATGCCAAAGATCTCGGCGCGCCCGCTGCTGGCCCGGTGCAGCCCGAGCAACAGGCGGATCGTGGTGGTCTTGCCGGAGCCGTTGGGGCCAAGGTAGCCATAGACCTCGCCGCGGTGAACCGTCAAGTCGAGAGAGTCGAGGGCGAGGGTTGGGCCGTAGCGCTTTCTCAGCGCGTGGGTTTCGATCGCCGGGCCGCCGGGGGCGGGCACGGCGAAGGTGGTCGGCCCGGTGTCGGTGCCGGCGCCGGATCGATCCTGGGACGGAGTTGGATTCAGGGCTGGAGGTTGCACGAGGACAGCATCTGAGGATCGCATCCTCGCGGCATCCGTGGTTTTCCCGGAGGCCGCCGCGGGATGGCCGGCGCGCGAGCAGCATCCGTGCTTTACCGCGCCGGATCGGCGTATTTACACGGTGGCCGGCGCCCCCGGCCGGGGGCTAGCGTGCGGGGATGCCCTCACACCTGCGCCTCGCCACGAGCACCAGCGGCGTAGCCGATGATCTCCAGACCGCAAGCACCGGCGGGCCGATCCAGGTCGTGCTCGCCGACGATCACGAGCGGATGCGCCGCAGCCTGCGGCTGCTGCTCGACGAGGAGAGTGGGGTCGAGGTGATCGCCGAAGCCGAGGACCTGGCGGCCGTCGCACGCTATGTGTACGGCCACGGGCCGCACGTGCTGGTGCTCGACCTGAACATGCCCGGCGGCTCGAGCCTCGAGACGATCGGTCGGCTGCGCGAGCGCGCGCCCGATACTCAGATCGTCGTGATGACGATGCAGGAGGACGCGATGTTCGCGCAGCGCGCGTTGGCCGCCGGCGCGGTCGGGTTCGTCGTCAAGGACCGCGCCAGCGAGGAGCTGCCGAGCGCGATCGGCGCGGCCGCGCGCGGCGAGGAGTACGTCAGCCCGCTACTCGCCGCGCGGCTGGAGGCCCTGCACCGCTCGCTCACCGACGATGCCCTGACAGCACGCGAGGTCGAGGTCCTGCGGCTGATCGCGCTCGGGCACACGAGCGTTGAGATCGCCCGCAAGCTGCGCCTCTCGCCGCGCACGATCGAGACGCACCGCGCGCACATTCACAGCAAGCTCGAGTTGAGCACGCGCGCCGAGCTCGTTCGCTACGCGCTAAGACGCGGCCTGCTCCGCGCTTGACAGCTCTCGGTGGCGTTCATCGAGCACCGGCAGGCATGCTCGCAGGAGGGTGCCTGCCTCACCGGGTCCGGAAGCGATGCTGAGCGAGCCGCCCGCCAGCGCCACGCGCTCGCGCATGCCCGCCAGCCCGAAGCCGTCGCTCGACGAGCTCGGGGTCGAAGCCCGCGCCGTCGTCCTGAACCTCGATCGACAACTCCCGCTCGGTGGCGCCGACGCTCACTCGCACCCGGCTCGCGCGCGCGTGCTTGGCGACGTTTGTGAGCGCCTCCTGCACCAGCCGGTAGACGGCCGTCTCGAGATCCTCGTCCAGGCGCTCCTGCTCGTGCGCGTCGGGCGGCAGCTCGAGCGTGACCTCGATCTCGAAGCCGCTCTGTTCGCGATGGCGGTCCAGCAGCGCCTCCAGGGCGGTGCGCAGGCCGAGCTCGTCCAGCGCGGCCGGGCGCAGCTCGGTGATGATCGCGCGCAGGTTGGCGATCTCCCGCTCGATGTGCTCAACGCCCTCGTCGATCGCCGTCCGGACCTGGCCGAGATCCTCGCGCCGCCGCGCGGAGGAGAGCAGCACGCGCAGCCCGCCGAGGCCCTGCAGGGTCTCGTCGTGGAGCTCTCTGGCCCAGCGCCGGCGCTCGGCGTCCGCGGCGGCCACGGAGCTGCGCAGCCGGTCGCTCTGCACGCTCTGGGCGAGCGCCACCGCGGTCGCGGCGCTGGCGGCGAACGTGCGCAGCAGCTGCTCGTCGTCCTCGCTGAACACGCTGCCCCGCTCGCCGCGGTCGAACGCCGCGAGCACGCCGAGGCCGTCGCCGCGATAGACCATCGGCACGAGCAGCGCCGTGCACGGATCGACCACGCCGAACTCGGACGGCGCGATCCGCAGGCGAGCGGTGACGTCGGCGATGCGCTCGGCGCGGCGGCGTTCGAGCACCTGCCCGGAGGTGGACTCGGCGATCGGCAGCCGTGCGCCCTGGACAACCTCGATGTGACCGGCGCTCGCCTGCACGACCAGCTCGTGGCCCTCGCGTAGCATGATCACGAGGCTGCGCGCGCCGACCAGCGCGCGCCCGCGCTTGACGATCAGCTCGAGCACGTGCTCGAGTGCGATCTCCCCGCCGATCGCGACGGCCACGTCGCGAGTCGCCTCCAGCCCACGGATCGCCCGCTCGGCCTCCTGCCGGCGCCGCTCGCTGGTCTCGTACAGGCGCGCGTTGTCGATCGCGATCGCGGCCCAGTCGGCGAGGATCACCGCGGCCTCCTCGTCCTGCTCGGAGAACTCGCCATCTTGCTTCTCGGTCAGGTACAGGTTGCCCCACGCCACCCCGCGAATCAGGATCGGCACGCCGAGGAAGCTGCGCATCACAGGATGGCCGGCGGGGAATCCGTAGCTCGAGTGATGCCGGCCGACATCGGTGAGTCGCAGCGGCCGGGGATGCTCGATCAGCGCTCCGAGCACACCACGTCCACGGGGCAGATCGCCGATCGCGCGCTGCGTCTCCTCAGCCACGCCGGAGGTGAGGAACTGCTCGAGCTCCGTGCGCCGCTCGTTCAGGATCCCCAGCGCGGCATAGCGGGCGCCGGTGATCTCCCGCGCCGTCTGCAGCACCCGATCGAGGACGACTTCGAGATCGAGCTCGGTCACGAGCCGCGACCGACGTCCAGCAGCCGGCGGATCCGAGGTTCCTCAGATGGATCTTTCATCCTCTGGAAGGGTAGACCCAGCAGCGCGCTTTATGCTGGTTGTGACGAAATAAATTTTGAAGATACGAATAGTTGGCATTTACTCAGTGAGGGCCGAAGGCCCTTACCTCCTGGGGCCCGGCAGCTACGTAGTTTTCCCGGTCACGACGGCGGTTTTACGCGGCTGACACCCCCTCCACGCGAAGGCAAGCTGGGGACATGATCACAGACCGCCCCAACGACCTCTCCAACTCCAAGCTCCGCGTGACGATCGTCGGCGGCGGCATCGTCGCGATGGAGACGGCGCTGGCGCTGGCGCAACTCGCGCCCGAGCACATTGCGACGACCGTGATCGCCCCTAACGAGGAGCTCGTCTACCGCCCGATGACAGTACGCGAGCCCTTCGCCTACCCGGCCGCCCGCCGCTACCCGCTCGCACGGATCGTGCGCGACGCCGGCGGCGAGCTGCCGCAGTGACGAGCTGGCTTGGGTCGAGCCCGATGTGCACACCGTGCACACCAAGGGCGGAGCGGCGCTCGAGTACGACGTGCTCGTGCTGGCGCTCGGCGCTCGTCTACATCCCCGCTACAAGCACGCGATCACGATCGACGACCGCCGTCTGGACGAGACCCTTCACGGGTTGCTGCAGGACATCGAGGGTGGCTACATTCATAGCGTCGCGTTCCTCTCACCCGGGCGGATGGCGTGGCCGCTGCCGCTGTACGAGCTGGCACTGATGACCGCCGGGCGCGCCTATGACATGAACCTCGAGCTCGCGACGACGATCGTCAGCCCGGAGGACAGTCCGCTGGCGATCTTTGGCTCAACGGCGAGCGACGCGATCGAGCAGCGGCTGCGGCGAGCGCGGATCGAGACGATCAACTCGGCCTACGCCGAGGTGCCGAGCGTCGGCGAGATCGTGATCAACCCTGGCGATCGGCGCCTGCACGTCAACCGTGTGGTCGCGCTGCCCGAGCTCTACGGACCTGCCGTACGCGGGATCCCGCTGGGCGAGCACGGCTTCATCCGCGTCGATCCCCACGGCCGGGTGCGGGACGTGGAGGACGTCTACGCGGCCGGCGACGCGATCGATTTCCCGATCAAGCACGGCGGCCTCGGCTCGCAGCAGGCCGACGCGGCGGCGCTGTCGATCGCCGCACGCGCCGGTGCGGAGGTGACGGCGGAGCCGTTTCGCCCCGTGATTCACGGGATGCTGCTGACCGACGGCAAGCCGCTGTACCTGACCTCGCACATCGCCGGTGGGCACGGGTTCAGCTCGGAGGTTTCAGAGACCCCCACCTGGTCTCCGCCGAGCAAGATCGCCGCCAGGTTCCTCGCGCCCTATCTCGAGCAGCAGGACCGCCTGACCGTCTAACGTAGCGGGGGTGCATCTGCCTGCGAGCCTGCGGAGAACGCTCGTGTCGGGTGTTCTCGCCGCGGCGGGTTCGACGCTTGCCCTGTGCGTCTCCACGGCGCTCGCCGCAACTGAAGCGGGCACGCCGGCCGCGGCGCTCGGGCTACCGGTCACCGTGACGGTCAACCCGTTCGCGCCCGGTCCACCGGTGCCGAGGAGGTTTCTGGGGCTGTCCTTCGAGGCGGCGGCGCTCGGTCAGCTCTCGCGGTACGCCGAGCGCGGCGACCTCGTCAGGCTGCTCCGCTCGCTGGGGCCCGGCGTGCTGCGCTTCGGCGGAATCACCGCCGATGAGAACGTCGCCTGGAGTGAAGCATCCACCCCGCGGCCGGCGTGGGCATCGAGCACGATCGGACCAGAACAGATAGGCGCTCGGCGTGCTCGCCCGGCGCAGCCGCTGGAAGGTGCTGCTGACGGTCGGGATGGCCCACGACGAACCGGCCGCCGCCGCGCGCGAGGTCGCCGCCGCCCACCACGCGCTCGGCGCGAACCTGGCCGCGGTCGAGATCGGCAACGAGCCAGACTCCTACGGCGCCCACGGCTTCCGGCAGCTGCCCTGGATCGCGCAGGGCTACGAGGAAGAGGCGAGCGAATACCGCGAAGCGATCGCGGCCCTCACCCCGGGCGTGCCGATCGCCGGCCCCGACGTCTCCGGCTCGGGCGCGTTCGGAGAATGGGGCGAGGAGGAGGCGCTCTCGCAGAAACCAGCTCTGCTGACCGGACATCACTACCCGCTCGGGTGCGCGCAGACCCCGGCGCCCTCGATCGAATCTCTGCTCAGCCCGGCGATCCGCGAACGCGAGGCGCAGTCGCTCGCCACGTACGTCTCCGTTTCGGACACCTACCGCATACCGTTCCGCATGGACGAGACCAACTCCGTCTCCTGCGGGGGAGTGCCCGGGATCAGCGACACGTTCGCCTCGGCGCTGTGGGCGAGCGCCTACATCACGCAGGCGATGGCGGCCGGGGCGGCGGGCATCAACCTGCAGGGCAACCCGACGAACTGCGCCGGCTATACGCCCCTGTGCGCCCCCGATCCGGCGGCGCTCGCGAGCGGGAGCCTGCGCGCCCAGCCGGATTGGTACGCGCTGCTTTTGACCAGCTCGCTGGTGGGGGACAGTCCATTGCCGAGCACGATCAGCGAAGGCTCGGCGAACCTCGTCGCGGCGGCGTTCGCGGGGCCCGACCACCTGCTGAAGGTCGTGCTGGTAGACGACGAACCGGCCGGCGCGAGCCCGCTCGCGCTGCGGCTGAACGTCGGCGCCGGGCTCGGCGCGGGGCGCGTCGTGCGCCTGACCGCGCCCGCGCAGAACGCCACCGGCGGCGTGCTGCTCGGCGGTCGCGCGGTCACGGCCAACGGATCGTGGAGCAATGGAACGCCGGCGGAAAGCGTCTCGGCCAGCACCGGAACGATCGCGCTCGCCCTCGCGCCCGACAGCATCGCGCTCGTCACCGTCGGCCCGCGGGCGCAGACGACGCACAGACGTCGTAAATAGATCGGTTCGGATAGCGGATACAGACCGGGGCGGACTACGGTCCGCTCGAAAGCGTTGAAATCCGACCCATTCGGTATGTCCGGAACGTGGGAGACGACTCCAGAGCCAGCCAGCGGACCCCAGGAGGCCGGCGCGGCGCCGGCGAAGGTCGCTCCGGGGCCGCTCCGTGCCTGGATTGGCCGCAGGCGCTGGATGCTGGTCGCCTGCGCAGTCCTCGTGGTCGGCCTCGCGCTTTCATTGGGCGGAGCGCTGCTGTGGCATGGGAGCGTACGCTCGCACAACAAGCAGCAGTTCCAGACCAACGCCACCGACGTCAGCGAGACGG
The DNA here is from genome assembly GCA_963774785.1 of uncultured Solirubrobacterales bacterium. Classification (GTDB taxonomy): domain Bacteria; phylum Actinomycetota; class Thermoleophilia; order Solirubrobacterales; family Solirubrobacteraceae; genus Palsa-744. Next base: position 1,773,671 of record CAVZGH010000001.1, read on the forward strand.
CCGAGACGCTGCTGCGCCGCGACGCCGATCTAGTCACGACGTTGCGCGGCGTGATGACGATGCAGCCGAACATGAGCGCCACGCGCTTTGACGAATGGTTCGTCGAGCTGCAGGGCGAGCAGCGCCAGGTCGGCGGGCTCGGGACGACGGTCGTGGAAGTAGTGCCGGCGCGTGAACTGGCCGCGTTTCAGGCGCGACGCGCCGCCGATCCCGTGTTTCGCAAGTTCGTCGGAGGAACGATCGTGCCTTTCGCACCCAACGGACGAGCCACCTACTGTCTGCTTTCGGCCGGGGCAACCGTGACCCCATACACCAAGGAAGTCGGAGCGCTGTTGCAGGGGGACTGGTGCAATCCCGCCTCCCCGATTGGCGGATACTCCGATGGGGGAATCTCCCAGGCGCAGCTGACGCGGTCGATCACGGACAGCGGCCAGTACTCGGTTTACCCGGTTGCGATTCAGGGAGTGAGCACGCTGTTCATCGAAGCCGCGTTCTACAACCGCGGCGCTCCCCTGAACACGATCGCCCAGCGCCGCGCGGCGGTCGCGGGATGGGTCGGGAGCTCGTTTGACATCACGACCCTGATTCACGAGGCGCTCGGCGGCCACCGCGGGCTCAACCTGGCCCTGTATCACCGCAATCCTGGCCAGCCCGAAAGGCTGATCGGCCAGGCCGGGACGGCGGCGGCTTCAGCGGGCGCGTTCACCCACGAAATCACCCTGCAGATCGACGGCAGGTGGAGGGCGGTCGTGCACGGCTCGGCGGTCACGGGTGGGATGTCGGCCGGGCGCCAGGGGTGGGGGCTGTTCGCTGTCGGGGCGATCATCAGCCTGCTGCTATCCGCACTGGTACTGGTGTTGACACGCTCGCGCGAGCACGCCCTCGGGATGGTGCAGGAGAAGACCGGCGAGCTGCGCCACCAGGCTCTGCACGACGCGCTCACGGGCCTGCCCAACCGCGTGCTCGCGCTCGACCGCGCCGAGCAGATGCTCTCCCGCGCTCGGCGCCAGCACGTCGCGGTGGCCGCGCTGTACATCGACATCGATGGCTTCAAGCAGGTCAACGACACCTTTGGGCACGCCGTCGGCGACGAGCTGCTGCGGATCGTCGCCGGCCGGCTCGACGACGTCGTCCGCGAGGGCGACACCGCGGCACGCCTCGGCGGCGACGAGTTCGTCGTGCTGGTCGAGGGCTCGGACCTCGACGCCGGCCCCGAGCTCGTCGCGGAGCGGATCATGGAAGTGCTGCGCCAGCCATATGTGCTGGGCGACGGGGTCGGCCGGCCGCTGGCGCTGACCGCGAGCATTGGCATCGCCGTCGGCGAACGCGGCAACGCCGACGAGCTGCTGCGCGACGCCGATCTCGCGCTGTACGAGGCGAAGGCCGCCAACAGGGATTGCTACGTGCTGTTCGAGTCCGAGATGCAGGCCGCCGCGGAGGACCGCCTCACGCTGCAGATGGATCTTGCCGACGCGCTCGAGCACGACCAGCTGTTCCTGCTCTATCAGCCCCTGTTCGATCTCAGCTCGGAGCGGATGATCGGCGTCGAGGCGCTGATCCGCTGGCGGCACCCGACGCGCGGCATCGTCCCGCCGGACGAGTTCATCCCGCTCGCGGAGGAAAGCGGGCTGATCGTGCCGATCGGCAAGTGGGTTCTGCAGGAGGCCTGCCGTCAGGCCTCGAGCTGGCGCGGGCAGGGCCACGAGCTCGTGATGTCGGTGAACGTCTCCGCCCGCCAGCTCGACGCTGACGGCCTGATCGAGGAGGTCCGCGAGGTTCTGGATACAAACGATCTCGAACCGTCGCTGCTGACGCTCGAGGTCACCGAGACGGCGCTGATGCGCGACCCTGCGGCCACGGCGAAGCGCCTGCGAGCGCTCAAGGGGCTGGGCGTGCGCATCGCGATCGACGACTTCGGAACCGGATACAGCTCGCTTGCCTATCTGCGCCAGTTCCCCGCCGACTCGCTGAAGATCGACCGCTCGTTCATCAACGACATCGCCGACTCCGATCAGTCGACCGCGCTGATCCACACGTTCGTGCAGCTCGGCAAGACGCTCCACCTGCAGACGCTCGCGGAGGGTATCGAGGAGCGCTCGCAGCTGCGAGCGCTCCAGCACGAAGATTGCGATCTCGGGCAGGGCTTCCTGTTCTCGCGCCCGCTGGAGGCGGATGCGATCGAGGAGCTCCTCGACAGCGTCAGGGCGAGCTCGCAGATCTCCTCGAAGGTGCGCTGACTCTCAGCCGGGTTCGCGAAGAGCCAGCAGGTCGGCATCCGCGCGCTCGATCAGATCCTCGGGTGAGTCGTCGTCGGCGAGCTGCGCGAAGCCGACGGTGATCGAGCCGTGCGCGGGGGTGGCCGCGAGGGTGTTGGACACCTCGGTGAAGCGCCGGCGCGTCTGCTCGACATTGGTGTGGGGCAGCGCGCACACGAACTCGTCGCCGCCGAAGCGCATCACGAGGTCGTAGGAGCGCAGGCAGGCCTGCAGGGAGTCGGCGACGGCGACGAGCAGGGCGTCGCCCGCGAGGTGCCCCTTGCTGTCGTTGACCCGCTTCAGCCCATCGACGTCGACGAACGCGACGACCAGCCCTTCGGAGGCGCGGCGGGCGCGATCGATCTCCCGCTGCAGGCGCTCGAGCCCGGCGCCGCGTCGCTGCACGTGGGTGAGCTCGTCGATCTCGGATGCCTGCCGGTCCAGTGCCGCCTGAGCGCGATCGCGGGCGGCCACGATGCGGTCGCGGGCTGCCTGGGCACGTTCTTCGGCGGCTCTCGCACGGTCGGCGGCGGCTCCAGCGCGATCGGCGGAGGCCCTGTCGGTCGTCTTCCGAAACCGGATTGTGTCCATTTAATGGAAAGAAGCCTACCACCGCTTCCGGCGTTCTAAGACGGTCGCCGGTAGCGGTAGCCGAAGCCGCGCACCGTCTCGATCGGCGTCGTCCGCGGCGCCTGCGGGTCGAGCTTGCGGCGCAGGTAGCCGACGTACAGCTTCACCTGCTCGGGCGAGACGCCGAGCGCGTCGCCCCACACGAGCTCGAGCAGCTGCTCGCGGCTGAGCACCTGGTTGGGATTGCGCGAGAACGCGCTCAGCAGCCTGAACTCGAGCGGGGTTAGCTGCACCTCGCGCTGGTCGTAGCGGACGGCGCGCTGGGCGAAGTCGATCGACAGGCGCGCGTCGGCGTATGTCTGATGCGGCTCGGCGGCGCGCGAGCTCGCACGGCGCATCAGCGCCTGCACGCGCGCGGCCAGCTCCTGATGGCCGAAGGGCTTGACGAGGTAGTCGTCGGCGCCGCCGCGCAGGCCGCGTACGCGCTCGAGCTCGGTCTGACGTGCGGTCAGCATCAGCACCGGCACCTCGGAGAGCTCGCGGATACGCTCGAGCGTCGCCCACCCGTCGAGCTCGGGCATCTCGACGTCGAGGATCACGAGGTCGGGCGTGGTGGCATAGAGCTCGCGCAACCCCGCGCGCCCGTTCTCAGCCTCGCGGATCTCGTGCCCGGCGCGCTCGAGCACGCCGCGCAAAAGCTCGCGGGTGATCGCGTCGTCATCGATGAGCAGGATGCGTGTGGGGCGGCTCATCGGCTCATCGCGCATCGGCTCATCGGCGTGGGGCGGCTCATCGATTCATCGTCTCATCGGCCATTTCGCTCATACGCCTTTCATACCGCACGCCACCCGGAATCAGGCCGGGGCCGCCGATCATCGAGGCATGGCACGGATACTGATCAGCGAGCCCCACGAGGACGTCCGCCGGTTGCTGGAACGGATGGTCGAGCGGCTGGGGCACGAGCCGCTCGCTCCGCGTGTGGCGGCGCCGCGCGACTTGCGAAGCGCGGATCTGTTCGTGATCGAGCCCGCGGCGCCGCTCGGCGCGGCGCTCGCCCAGGCGGCGCGCCTGCTCGCCCCGTCGCTGCCGCTGATCTGCGCGAGCGTGCAGGCGCCGCCGCCGGCGCTGCTCGAGTCCGGAATCGTCTTTGAGGCCTGTCTGCAAAAGCCGTTCACGCTGGAGCAGTTCGGTGACGCGGTCGCGCGGGCCCTGTGCCGTCCCGGAGCGTGCGCTCAGTCGGCATAGGCGCGCCGGATCGCTTCGATCGCGCCGAGTCCCGCGAGGAACGCGTCGAGCAGGTCCGGGTCGAAGTGCTTGCCGCGCTCCTCGCTCATCATCGCCAGCGCCGACTTGACGGGTAGCGCGGAGCGATATACGCGATCGCTGGTGAGGGCGTCGAACACGTCCGCTACCGCGGCGATCCGGCCCTCCAGGGGAATCTCCTCGCCGGCGAGCCCGCGGGGATAGCCACTGCCGTCCCAGCGCTCGTGGTGGGTGCGCGCGATCAGCGCGCCGAGTCGCACGACCTCAGAACCTGAGCCGGCGAGCATCTTGTAGCCGGTCTCGGCGTGGCCCTTGATCACCTCGAACTCCTCGGGGGTGAGCTTGCCGCGCTTGAGCAGGATGCTGTCGGGCACCGCGACCTTGCCGACGTCGTGCAGCTGGCTTGCGAGGCGCACGAGCTCGCAGTGCTGCTCGGAGACGCCCATCTGTCGCGCGAGGATCTCGCAGTAGGAGCTCATCCGGTGCAGGTGCTGGCCGGTCTCCTCGTCGCGAAACTCGACCATCCGCGCGAGGCGGAAGATCGTTTCGGCCTGGGAAACCCACACCTGGGTCTCGGAGAGCTCGAGATCCTGCAGCGCCTCCTCCAGCTCTCCGCTGCGCTCCTGCACCGTCGCCCGCAGGCTCTGCACGAGGCGACTGTTCTCGAGCTTCCTGGCGGCGACGGTGCAGCGCCGTGGCGACGTTGATCAGCAGCTCGCCGGCCGCGACCGGCTTGATCAGATAGCCGTAGGCGCCCAGCTCGATCGCCGTCATCGCGAGCTCCGTGCTGTCCTCGCCGGTGACCATCAGCACCGCCACCTCGGGATGGTCGCGACGGATGTGGGCGAGCAGCTCGATCCCGGACTCGCCAGGCATGTTGACGTCGAGCAGCGCGAGCTTGTAGGAGTCCTGTCGCAACTGTTCGCGTACAGCGATCGCGTCGCCGGCGCCGTCACAGGTGTAACCCTGGTCGCGCATGACCCGTTCCTCCCAGCGCCGCAGCGCCTGCTCGTCGTCGGCTATCAGCAGCTCGGGCATTTGCGATCACTCCGTCCGCTCGAGGATCTGGGCGATCTTCGCCAAGAGCGACGGGCCGGAGAAGGGCTTCTCGATCAGAATCATGCCCTCGTCCAGATGCCCGCCCGAGTCGAGGATCGGCTGGGCGAAGCCGGACATCAGCAACACTCGCAAGGAGGGTCGTTCCTGCAGCAGCCGCTTCACCAGTTGTGGCCCGGGCATCTGCGGCATGATCACGTCGCTCAGCACCAGGTCGATCGGTCCGGCGTGCGCTCTGGCCACCTCGAGCGCCTCAGGGCCATTGGCCGCGACGATCACCTCGTGGCCCGCGCCGGTCAGGATGCGGCGCGTGACCTCGCGCAGCGCCTGCTCGTCCTCGACGAGCAGGATCGTCGCTTCGCCGCGTTCGACGGAGGATGCGGTCTCTGGCTCGCTCGATCGCTCGATCTGCTCGGTCGCCGGGAGCAGCAAAGTAAACGTGGTGCCGACGCCGGGCTCAGAGTAGATCTGCGCATGTCCACCGGCCTGCTGCACGATCCCATACACGGTCGCCAGTCCCAGGCCGGTCCCCTTGCCCGGAGGCTTGGTTGTGTAAAACGGATCGAACGCGCGCTGGACGGTCTCGGCGGGCATGCCCACGCCGCTGTCGCTGACACGCAGGCGAACGTGCATCCCCGGTGAGAGCTCGGGCCGCGAGGCGATGTAGTCCTCGTCGATGTCCATGTTGGCGGTGTCGATTCGCAGCGCCCCTCCATCGGGCATCGCATCACGGGCGTTGACCGCGAGGTTGACCAGGATCTGCTCCATCTGGCCTGGATCGACGAGCACTGGACACAGGTCATCGGCCAGCGAGCTGTGCAGCTCGACGTGCTCGCCGAGCGTGCGGCGCAGCAGCTGCTCGACGGCGCGGACCACGTCGTTGACATCGACGACCTCCGGCTGGACGACCTCGCGGCGTGCGAACGCGAGCAGTTGGTGGGTGAGGTGCGCGGCTTTCTCGGCGGCGAGGCTGATCTGCTCGACGTCCGCGCGCATCTCCTGCCGGTCCTTGTCGGTGATCGGGGTGGCGTTCAGGTCATCCGCCACGAACGCCGCGTAGTTGATGATCACCGCCAGCAGGTTGTTGAAGTCGTGCGCGATTCCGCCGGCGAGCTGGCCGAGGCTCTCCAGTCGCTGAGCCTGGTGCATCTGGTTCTGGAGTCGCTCGCGTTCGGCCTCTGCCTCCAGCTGCTCGCGCTCACGGGCCGCCACGACGCGCTCGCTCACGTCGCGTACCGCGGCAATCGCGAGCGTCCCGCTATCGGCGTCGATGCTCGACAGGCTGATCTCGGCGGGGAACTCGCTGCCGTCCCGGCGCCGCGCAAACAGCTCTAGCCCGGCGCCCATCGACCTCGTGCGCGGATCGGCGAAATATCCCTTCCTGTGAGATCTGTGAACCTTGCGGAAGCGCTCGGGCACAAGCATCTCCACCGGCTGTCCCAACAGCTCCTCGCGCTCGTATCCGAACAGCACCTCCACCTGGGCGTTGACCAGCACGATCAGACTGTCGCGACCGATTCCGACGATTGCGTCGGGGGCGAGCTCGAGCAGCGCCGTCTGTGATGCCAGGCGCGCGGTGATATCGCGGTTGACCTCCAGCATGCTCGTCAGTTGACCGGCACCGTCGTACTGCGCCGCCCACCGGCTCTCGACCACGACCCGGCGGTCGTCCTTCGTGTGCTGCACCAGGTCGCCTTCCCAGCCGCCTGTCTCGGTGACGATTCGCTCGATCTCCTCGAGCGGGATCGGGTACTCGGTGCGCAGCAGATCGCTGGGCATCATCCCGTGCGCTTGCTCGGGCGAGAACCCGTACGTGGTCTGCGCTCCCCGGTTCCAGAACGTGATCCGGCGCTCGGCGTCACGGGCGAAGATCGCGTCAGGTGCGAGGTCAAGCAGCGCGACATGGGCAGTGAGCTCTCGCGACCGCGTTGTGCGCGCGGTCTCTCCAGCGGCGCTGCGTTGCGCCAGCCGGCGCCCCTCCTCAAGGCCGGCGTTCCACATTCCGGACCGTTTCCACTCAAGCAGCGTACCACCATGTGACGGTATTTTGAGGCTGTGCAAAGGACGTCTCTCCCGCCGACCCTCCTCGCTGTGCCCAATGTCTCTGAGGGCCGCGATCGCGCGGCGATCGAAGCGATCGAGCGGGCGTTCGCGGGAGGGTCCCCGGGAGAGTCCTCCGGGCATGCTCGAAACGCCGTGGCGGGAGGCGATGTTGTGGCAGCTGAAGCGGTCGCGCGGAAATCGGCGAGCCCGACTGGCGAAGTGCGCCTGCTCGACACGCATTCGGACGCGGACCACCACCGCACGGTCTTCACGCTCGCCGGCCGGCCGGGCGCGCTCGGCGATGCCCTGCTGCGCGGCGCACGGGCGGCGGTCGGGCGGATCGCCGTGATCAGCGCCCGCCCGCCTCGCGGCGAGCAATCGCAGGCCGGCCAGCACCCGCACGTGGGCGCGATCGACGTCGTGCCGCTCGTCTATCTCGAGGGCGCCGCGCGCGGCGCCGCCTGCGCCGAGGCGCTCGTCGTGGCCGACCGGATCGGCGCGGAGCTCGGCGTGCCCGTCTTCCTCTACGGCGCGCTCGCGGACGGCCGCACGCGCGCAGTGCTGCGCCGGGGCGGGCCGGCGCAGCTGGCGAAGCGTATCGGCTCCGGCGAGCTGCGGCCGGACTTCGGTCCGTCACGCCCGCATCCCGGCGCCGGCGCCACGCTGGTCGCGGCGAGAGCGCCGCTGGTCGCGTTCAACCTGCAGCTCGCGGCGCCGGCAAGCCTCGCGGACGCTCGCCGGATCGCCGGCCTCGTCCGCGAGGGTGGCGCGGAGGGGCTGCCGGGCCTGCGCGCGATCGGGGTGGCGCTGAGCGGCGCGGTCGCGCAGGTATCGATGAACGTCGAGCGTCCCTTCGAGCTGGCGCTCGCGGAGGTCGTGCAGGCCGTCGGGCGGCATGCCGAGATCGCGAGCGCGGAGCTGGTCGGGCTCGCGCCGCGCGCCGCGTTCGAGGGCTTCCCCAGGGATGTTCCGCTGCCGGGCTTCGATCCGGAGCGCCACCTGATCGAGAACGCATTAGGCTGCTAGGCAGATGGCTCAAACGAAGCGCAAGCGCCAGACCAAGCACCGCGGCAACGCCGCCGGTGTGATCGAATCGCGCGGCCGCACCGGGCGCAAGCCGACAGCCGCTGAGAAAAGCGGCAAGGGCATCGGCGCGACGGGAAAAAAGGAGCCGGTGCTGGCCCGCCAGGATCGCCCGCCGACGTGGCTCGGCGCGTTCTATCGGGCGATGGTCGCGGCCGTGCTGATGCTGCTGATCTGCCTGTTCCTGATCAAGAACGCCAACGAGGCGATCGCGCTGTTCCCGATCGTGCTCGCGATCTACGTGCCGATCAGCTACTACACCGACCTGTGGATGTTCAACCGACGGATGCGCAAGAAAGCGGCCCAGAGCGGGGGGAAGGCCACGACGCGATGAGCGCTCTGGAGGGTGGCGCGGACGGCCGGAGGCCGGCTGGCCAAAACGGGGACCGAGCGGGAATCGGCCAGCGCCAAGGGCGCGTGTCACCCGGCTTAGGTCGGGCCCCTCTTTTTGGTTTGGACGTGCGGATGCTCACCGTCGGGGCGATCCAGGAGAACGCCTACATCGTCTCCGCCACCGGCTCCGCGCGCGCGGTGATCGTCGACCCGGGCGAGGAGGCCGAGCGTCTGCTCGCGACAGCGCGGGAGCTCGGCGTGGAGATCGAGGCGATCCTCGTCACCCACTGCCACTTCGACCACATCGGCGCGGTCGCCGCGGTCGCCCATGCGACGGGCGCACCCGTGTACTGCCCTGAGATCGAGCGCCCGGTGCTCGCGGACATCCCCAGCTGGACGCCGCCGGGCTTCGGGCCGTTCGAGAGCTACGAGGCCGACGAGACGGTCGCGGGCGGTGAGCGGCTGAGCCTCGCGGGGCTCGAGATCGATGTGCTGTTCACGCCCGGACACTCGCCGGGGCATGTCACGTATGCGATCGGATCGCCCGCCCAACCTGCGCTCCTGTCTGGGGACGTGCTCTTTCAGGGCTCGGTCGGTCGCGTGGATCTCCCGGGTGGGGATTGGAACGTGCTGGAGCGCTCGATCGCCTCGCTCGTGCGGGCATTCCCGGCGGAGACGATCGTCTACCCGGGGCACATGGGCACGACCACGCTCGGCCGCGAGCTCGCCACGAACCCGTTCCTCGCCGAGCTGCGTGTGCCCGTGGGGCGGCGTCCGGCCGCGGATGCGGCCTCCGCGCCGGCTTCGCCGCAGTCGCCGGACCCGGCCGCCGGGCGTTGATCGGCGCGGGGAACAACAGTTGAGCCGCGGCGAGCAGATCAAAGCCCCGCGCGGCACGTTCGACGTGCTCGGAGAGCAGGCCGGGGTGCGCGCGAGCCTCGAGCAGGCCGCGCGGAGGTTGCTCGAGGGAGCGGGGTACGAGCGGATCGAGACGCCGGTGCTGGAGGCCACCGAGCTGTTCGCGCGCGGCGTTGGCGCCTCGACGGACATCGTCCAGAAGGAGATGTTCACTTTGCAGGACGGCGGCGGGCGCTCGCTGACGCTGCGCCCCGAGGGGACCGCCCCGATCTGCCGCGCCTACGTCGAGCACGGCATGCACAAGCGCAAGCAGCCGGTCAAGCTCTGGTACCTGTCGAGCTTCTTCCGCCACGAGCGCGCCCAGGCGGGGCGCTACCGGCAGTTCTGGCAGGTGGGCGCCGAGGCGCTCGGCTCAGAGGACCCGGCGGTGGACGCCGAGTCGATCGTGCTGCTGGCGGCGCTGCTCGAAGAGCTGGGCGTGCGCGAGGTGCGGCTGCGGCTCGCGAGCCTCGGCAGCGGCGAGAGCCGGGGCGCCTACCGCGAGCTGTTGCAAAAACACCTGCGCGCGCACGAGGCGAGCCTCTCCGGGGAGGTGCGTGCGCGAATCGAGCTGAACCCGCTGCGCGCGTTCGACTCCGACCACGAGGGCACCAGGCGCGTGATGGCGAGCGCGCCACGACTGCTCGACCACCTCGACAACGAGGACGCCGAGCATTTCGCGCAGGTGCGCGAGCTGCTCGACGTCGCGGAGGTTCCCTACGAGGTTAACCCGACGCTCGTGCGCGGCCTGGATTACTACACGCGGACGGTCTTCGAGTTCACCTCCGACGCGCTCGGAAGCTCAGAGCGGCGTCGGCGGCGGCGGCCGCTATGACGGTCTGGTCGAGAAAATCAAGGGCTCGCCCGCTGACGGCCCGACCACCCCCGGCATCGGCTGGGCGGCCGGGATCGAGCGGATCCTGCTCGCGGGCGAGCCGGCGCCGGTCGCGGCGGGCCCGCTCGACCTGTTCGTGGCGCTCGGCGACGGCGGCGAGAGCGGCGAGGGCGGGGAGATCAGGCGGACGGCGTTCGGCGTGCTCGGCGACGCGCGCTCAGCTGGGTTGACGGCCCAGATGGAGCTCGCGGGACGCTCGCTGAAGGGTCAGCTGGGCCTGGCGAACGCGCTCGGCGCGCGCTACGTCGCGATTGTCGAGAGGGACGAGACGGTGCTGAAGGACATGCAGGGCGGCGGTCAGCAGGCACTCGCGACGGACACCGTCGTGCACGCCGTCCTGCGCGCGCTGCGCGATCTCTGAACCGGGCCACGGTGGCCTGCGTGAACCGGCCGCCGGGGCTCAGCGGAAACCTACGTGGAGTCCAGCGGGGTTTGCGCGGTTCAACTCCTGGGGGAGAAATGCCGAAAGAGGAGCGATGGCACAGCTTTCCCGTCCCTACCAGATCGCGCTCGGCGCGGTGCTTCTGTTCGCGCTCGTGTGGTTCGTCGCGCTCAGCGGGCACGGTTCGAGCTCCGGTTCGACGCCGGCGGCGAGCACGCCCGCGCCCACACCGGCCTCCACCACCCCGTCGGCGAACCCCACACCCGGTAGCACACACATCGAAGGCATGACGCGCGCGGTCGCCCACGCGCGTGAAGCCGTCGCCGCCTCGCAGCGGGCGTCCGAGAAGTCCGCGAGCTCATCGGCCGAAGGCTCGAGCCAGGGCGCCAGCGTCACCACGTCGAGCAAGACGGTCGTGACCAAGCACGGCGCGGCCCGTACGAGCACGACGGTCGTCACCAAGCGTGGTGCCGCCGGCGCGAGCGCGACGGTTACGACAAAGCACGTCGTCGCCCCGGCGCCGCATAAGGTCGCGACTGGCGGAATCCCACCCCGGCAGGCGGCGATCGAAAGCGAGCTCAAACGGGGCGAAGTCGCGGTCGTGCTGTTCTGGAACCCGAAGGGGGCCGACGACAATGTCGTCCACGAGGAACTGCAGATCCTGCTCGCCGCCCACCACGAGGTCGCGGTGCATCCCAACAAGGCGCAGGTGGCCAAGCTGCGCCTGGCGACGGGGCTCGAACTCGAAAAGAAGATCGCGGTTCATTACGCCTCCGCGGCACAGGTCGCCTCGTTCGGCACGTTCACGAAGACCGTCCAGGTCTACGGCACGCCGACGATGCTCGTGATCAACAAGCGGGGCGCGGTGACGACGATCAATGGCCTCACCGACGCGTTTGCGATCGAGCAGACGATCGACGAAGCCCGCCAGGAATCGTAAACTCGCTCGGGTGCACAGCCCGGAGGCGTTCTCACAGCATCTCGAAGCACCGCTCGGTCGCGGCCACATGCCCGCCGCCGATGCCCACACGGGCGCGGCCGGTGGCGTCGCCTGCGGCGATCTGATCCGGCTCACGCTCGCGCTCGACCCCGACAGCCCCGATGGGCGGATCGCTGACGCCGGCTTCGACGCGAGCGGTTGCGGCGCGAGCATCGCGGCCGGCAGCGCCGCCGTCGGACTCGTGCGTGGCGCGTCGCTGCTGGACGCTGCGAGGATCGGAACGGAGGAGATCGCGCGCGAGCTCGGTGGGCTGAGCGCCGCCAAGCGCCACGCGGCGGAGCTCGCCTCCGACGCCCTGCACCGCGCGCTCGGCGCCGCCGTGCGCGCGAGCGCGGTACTGGGCCCGGACGATGACCGTACGCTCGTTGCGATGAGCGGAGGCGTCGACAGCGCCGTGGCGGCGCTGCTGGTCACGCGCGCGGGCGCGCGGGCGGTCGGGGTCACGCTGGAGCTGTGGTCAGACCCGGAGAACGACGGCGAGGCGAGCTGTTGCTCGGCGCAGGCGGTGCGCGGCGCGCGGGAGGTGGCGCACGGCCTCGGCATGCCCCACTTCTCGATCGACCTACGCGCCGAGTTCCGCGCGGGGGTGGTCGATGGGTGGCTGGAGGATCATGCAGCAGGTCTGACGCCCAACCCGTGTGTTCGTTGCAATGGCAACGTGCGTCTCGACGCGATGCTCGATCTGGCGCGGCGACTGGGGTCGGAGACGCTTGTCACCGGCCACTACGCCCGTGTAGAGGATGGTCCCGTGTTGAGGACGGCGGCCGATATCGGCAAGGACCAGAGTTACGTACTCTCGGCGCTGGACCCGCGGTCGCTGTCGAGGCTGCGCTTCCCTCTCGGAGACATGCACAAGGATGAGGTGCGCGCGGTGGCCGAGCGAGCCGGTCTCGCGGTGGCACGCAAGCGCGACTCCCAGGACCTGTGCTTTTTGGCTGGCACGCGCCAGAGCGAGTTCCTGGAGCGGCACGGGGCACTTGGCCGCCGGCCGGGGCCGATCGTTGACCAGCGGGGAACAACGCTCGGCGAGCATCGGGGCGCCCATGTCTACACGGTCGGTCAGCGCCACGGTCTCGGCATCGGCGGTGGCGGAGTGGGTGGGCCTCTATACGTCCTCTCCACCGATATGAGCTCAAACACCGTCACCGTCGGTCCGCGTGACGAGCTGCTCGCAAGCAGAGTTCGGGTATGCGATCTCACGCTGCACCGCTACGCAAGCGACGTCGACGGCGTGCGCGTGCGCGCCCATGGGCGCCGCTTCGTTTGTCGCCTGGCGGAGAACCTCGAGCCCGGCCGTCACGAACTGGCGGATGTCGTGTTGGACGAGCCCGCCGAGCGCACGGCGCCCGGCCAGTTCGCGTGCCTCTACTCCGGTGACCTGATCGTCGGCCACGGCACCGTTGCGGCATAGCACGCGGGGCGTCCCACGTCTCTGGGCGGGGATCGACCTAAGATCACCGGCACGATGACGATGAGCTCAGACGAGATCCGCGAGCGCTACCTGGCGTTCTTCGAGGAGCGCGGGCACGTGCGCGTGGCCTCCTCCTCGCTCGTGCCCTCCGCGCACGATCCCTCGGCGCTGTTGACGGTCGCGGGCATGCACCCCCTGAAGCCGTATTTCCTCGGCCAGGAGGAACCCCCGGCGAAGCGGCTGACGAGCTGTCAGAAGTGCTTTCGGACGGTCGACATCGACAACGTCGGGAACACGACGCGGCACCTGACGTTCTTCGAGATGCTCGGGAACTTCTCGTTCGGCGACTACTTCAAGCGCGAGGCGATCGCGTTCGCGTGGGAGCTCTCGCGGGCGTTCGGCCTCGCCGAAGAGGACATCTGGGTGACGGTGTTCGCCGGCGACGACGCGCTGGGGCTCGGCCCCGACGTGGAGGCGATCGGCTTCTGGGAGGAGGTCGGGGTGCCGCGCGGGCGGATCGTGGAGTGCTCGCGCGAGGAGAACTTCTGGCAGGCCGGACCGACGGGGCCGTGCGGGCCGAGCTCGGAGCTGTACCTCGACCGCGGGCTGGGGTTCGGCGCCCCCGACGACCTGCCGGGCGGCGATAACGAGCGCTTCCTCGAGTTTTGGAACCTCGTATTCACGCAGTACGACCAGTCGGTCAACGCCGACGGGAAGCTCGACCCTGACGAGCCTGCCCGCGAACAACATCGACACGGGCCTCGGGCTGAACCGCATGGCGGCGATCCTGCAGGGCAAGGAATCGGTGTTCGAAACCGACCAGTTCCAGCCGCTGATCGACCTCGGCGAGGAGCTGTCGGGCAGGCGCTACGGCGAGCGGCGCGCCACCGACCGCGCGCTGCGAATTCTCGCCGACCACGCGCGTGCGATGACGTTCCTCGTGGCCGACGGCGTCGTGCCGAGCAACGAGGATCGCGGCTACGTGCTGCGCCGGGTGATGCGCCGCGCGATCCTGCAGGGTCGCGCGCTTGAGCTCGAGCCCGGCTACCTGAAGCGCTACGGCGAGCGGGTGCGTGACGTGATGGGCGCTGCCTATCCGGAGCTGGGGGAGCAGGCGGACGCGATCGACACGTGGCTGGGCGCCGAGGAGGAGGCCTTCGGGCGCACGCTCGAGACGGGGCTGGCCAACCTCAACGCGCAGATCGCGCGGGCTCGAGAGGACGGCAGACAGAGCATCGACGCGAAGGACGCTTTTGAACTGCACGACACGTTCGGGTTCCCGTTCGATCTAACGAAGGAGCTGCTGGCTGAGGAGGGTCTCGGCGTCGACGAGCAGGCTTTCGAGGAGCTGATGGAGGGCCAGCGCGCGCGTGCCCGCGCGTCCGCGGCTGGGGATGGCGGCGAGCCGGGAGAGCAGAGTCCCCGCGAGCGTGCCCGCCAGTTTGCGGAGGAGACCCCCGCGGCGAAGAGCAGGTTCACCGGCTATGAGACCGAGGAGCAGCAGACGACGGTCGCCGCCGTCGGCGCGAACGGGGCGCGCTCACTGGTGAAGCTTGCGGAATCCCCGTTCTACGCCGCCGGCGGCGGGCAGATCGCGGACGTGGGCACGATCGAATGCGCGGACGGGGACTGTCGCGCGCGCGTGGAGGATGTGTTCAGGCTCGGCGACGATCAGGTGCTGGCGGTCGTCGTGGAGCGCGGCGAGCTGCGCCCGGACGAGCCCGTGCTCGCGCGCGTCGATCACGTCGCGAGGCACGCGACCGAGGCGAACCACACCGCCACCCACCTGCTCCAGGCCGCGCTGCGTGCCCGCCTGGGCGCGCACGTGCGCCAGGCCGGCTCCTACGTCGGCCCGGACAAGCTGCGCTTCGACTTCAGCCACGGCCAGGGCCTGTCCGCGGTGCAGCTGCGCGACGTCGAGGATCAGGTCAACGCGTGGATCGCCCGCAACGATCCCGTACGCCCGATCACGACGACGCTCGACGAGGCCAAGCGGCTGGGGGCGATGGCGCTGTTCGGCGAGAAGTACGGCGAGGTCGTGCGGATGGTGCAGGTCGGCGCTGGGGAGTACTCGCGCGAGCTGTGCGGCGGCACGCATGTGCGCGCGACGGCGGAGATCGGCCCGTTCCGGATCCTCAGCGAGACCTCCAGCGCCGCGAACGTGCGGCGGATCGAGGCGGTCACGGGCCCGGCGGCGGTCGAGCTGCTGCGCGAGCACGATCGGCTGCTGGGGGAGATCGCGCGGGCGCTGCGCACGGCCCCGGGACAGGCGCTCGAGGCGGTGCGGGCGCGGGAGCACGCGCGCAAGGAGCTCGAACAGGCCCTCAAGGGAGGCGGCGCAGCCACGGGTGGGAGCGACGCCGTCAACATCGAGAAGCTGTCCGGTCGCGCCGCGGACATCGCCGGTGTGCCGGTGCTCGCCGCGGTCGTCGAGGTACACGACGCGAAGGCACTGCTGGATGTGGTCGACCGCCTGAAGGGCAGGCTCGCGGGGGCGGCGATCGTGCTCGGCACGGCGGTCGACGGGCGCGCCCATCTGCTGGTCAGCGTCGCGCCCGAGCTCGTCGCGCGCGGCGCGAAGGCCGGTGCGATCGTCAAGGCCGCGGCCGCTGTCGTCGGCGGTGGCGGTGGGGGCCGCGACACGCTGGCTCAAGCCGGCGGACGCGACCCGGAGAAGCTCGGTGAGGCGATCGAGGTCGCACAGGCAGAGATCGCTTCGATGCTGCGGGGCTGACGGCGGGTGGCGGCTTCGCGTCGATCCATTCCAGGGGCGCCAGCCGCCGCGTGGGCGATCCGTTGATGCGGGTGCCGGTCTGATGCGAGTGCTCGCCCTCGACTACGGCAGCGCGCGCTGCGGCTGCGCGCTGAGCGATCCGACGGGCACGATCGTGACCCCGATCGAGCTCGTGCCACGGCCCGGAACCCGGCGCGGTCTGGGGCTGATCGAGCAACTCGTGCGCGCGCGCGAGGTCGATCGCGTCGTCGTCGGCCTGCCGCTGTCGCTGAGCGGCGAGGACAGCGAACAGACGCGCGAGACCCGTGCGTTCGCCGAGACGCTCTCGCGGCGCCTGGGGGAGGGGGTGCCGGTCGAGCTGCACGACGAGCGCTTCACCACGCGCATGGCCCAGCGCGACGAGGCGGGGTCGAAGGCGGAGGAGGACTCACGCGCGGCGGCGCACCTGCTCGAGAGCTGGTTGGCGGCCCGGTCTCGCTGAATCGCGTTAGGGTCCCTGCCTTGGCCCGCGGCAACCGATCAGAGTCCCCCCGCGAACGCACCGAAGAGGAACGCGAGCGAGACCGGGAAGAGCGCGCGCGCCGTACGCAGGTGCGACATCAACGGAGGGGTGTGCCGAGACCGGCGCGGGCAGGCGTCGTCGCGCTGGCGGTCCTCGCCTTGCTGGTCGTGGCACTCGGCGCGGTGGTGCTCGTGCGCGCGCTGCGGGAGCTCCACGCCGCCGCCACTGCCGAGTGCGACCGTGCGCGTCGTGAAGGTCGTGATCCCGGAGGGGGAGACCCGCCTGCAGATCGCCGAGATCGCGAAGGCGGATGGTCTCACCGGCGACTACAGGAAGGCGGCCGAGCGCTCGCCGCAGCTGAACCCGGCGACGTACGGGGCGCCGAAGGGCACGCCGGATCTCGAAGGCTTCCTGTTCCCGGCCACCTACGACATGGTTGCGGGGGCGCCGGTGAGCCGGCTCGTGGCCGAGCAGCTGAGCGCCTTCCAGGAACGCTTTGGAGTCGGGGAGGAACGGCGCGCACGAGAGCTGCACGTCACGCCCTATCAAATGCTGACGGTCGCCTCGATGGTCGAGCGCGAGGCGCAGGTGCCGGGCGATCGGGCGAAGATCGCCGCCGTGATCTACAACCGCCTGCACGCCGGGATGCCGCTCGGGATCGACGCGACGATCTATTACGCGGTCGAGGAGGCGCGGGGGGCCGCGACGTACACCGGCGAACTGACCGAAGCGCAGCTGCACATCGATTCTCCCTACAACACACGTCTGCATCATGGCCTGCCGCCAACGCCGATCTCCAACCCCGGGATGGCCTCGATCGAAGCCGCCGCCCACCCCGCGCACATCCCCTACCTGTACTACGTCGCCGGCGCCGACGGCTGCGGCGAGCAGGTCTTCTCGATGACCTACGCCCAATTCGAAGTCGCCGCCGCGGCCTACGACGCCGCGGTCAAGAAGAACGGCGGCAAGCCCCCGGTGTGCAAGAAGAAATGACGACGGTAGGTCCCGGCACGACTTCCGCCGCGGTGAGGGCCGGCGCCGCACGCGCCGATCGAAGGCCGGCCGGCGTATGACGCCGCGCCGTTTGGGAGTCCTCGGTTGGCCGGTGGCGCACAGCCGCTCGCCGGCCATGCACAACGCGGCGCTGAAAGCGCTCGGGATGGAGGGCTGGCGCTATCAGGCGCTGCCGGTGCCGGCGGAGCTGTTCGCGGAGACCGTCCGCGCGCTTGGACCCGCGGGCTTCGCCGGCGCGAACGTGACGATTCCCCACAAGCGGGCGGCGCTCGAGCTGGCCGATCGGGCGAGCGAGGCGGCGCGCGAGATCGGCGCGGCGAACACGCTCACGTTTGCGCCCGATGGAACGATCGCGGCGGAGAACACCGACGCCCCCGGCCTGCTCGAGGCGCTCGGGCAGCTCGCCGGCCTCCCAGCCAAGCCGAGCGTGCTCGTGCTCGGAGCGGGCGGCAGCGCGCGCGCGGCGGTCTGGGCGCTGCGCGCGGCCGGTGCGCGCGAGGTGTCGGTGTGGAACCGCACGCCAGCGCGCGCCGCGACGCTCGCGCAGGAGCTGGGCGCGCGCGCCGTCAGTGCGCCTGGGCCGGCCGAGCTGCTCATCAACTGCACGTCGGTCGGGCTGATCGGAAATGAAACCGAACCTGCCCGCCCCGACCGAAGCCGGGAGACACGCGCCTTCGGCGCTGGCCGATTTCCAATCGGTCCCCGTTTCGGCCAGCCGGCCTCCGGCCGCCTACGCCACCCTCTAGAACGGTCGGCCAGTGAGCCTGAGGGGCTCAACCAACTCGGGCTGACGTTCGATCAAGTCGGTGAGTATCCCTATGTCGTCAACTTTGTCTATCGCTCAGATCAAACCCCATTGCTCGCGGCCGCGCGGGCGCACGGAGCGGGGACCATCGACGGGCTCGAGATCCTCGTCGCGCAGGGAGCGCTCAGCCTCGAGCTGTGGACCGGCCGCGATGCCCCGCGGGATGTCATGCGCCACGCCGCCCGCTCCTAAAGCGGGAGGGGGGGCAGGACCCCCTCCCGACCTCCCCCCGAGTGTGGACACGCTCCTGTCATGAGTGAGGCCTCCCAGCAAACCGGCCCCGACCTCCATGCGATCTTCGGCATTGGCTCCGACGAGGATCGAGCGCCCGAGCACACGGTCGAGCTCGACCACGCCACCGAGATCGCGATCGACGGTGCGACAGGACTCAACCGACCTGGGCAGGTCAACCTGTCCGTCGAGCTCGATCTGCCGGTAGAGGTCAACTCCCCGCCGGTGGCCGAGCAGTGGACCGGCATCACGAGCCCCTCGCGTCGGGGTTCATCGCCGCGCTTTCTGACGGATGTGATCGTCAACCTCGGCCTGGTCTCGCGCGAGCGCGTGGAGAGCGCGATCGAGACCTCCAGAGCGACCGGCGCGATGCCCGAGCGGGTGCTGCTCGACAGTGGCGCGCTGACCCAGGACGGGCTGACGCGCGCGCTCGCGGAGCGCTACGGCTTGGACCACCTCGACCTCGGCGTGTTCTCGGTCGACATGAGCGCGGCGAACCTCGTCTCGAGCGTCGCGGCCAAGCGCTACCAGGCGGTGCCGGTGGCGTTCGCTGACAAGACGACGCTGCTGGTCGCGATGGCCGATCCGTCGAACGTGCTGGCGGTGGACGACATCGCGATCATGACCGGCTATGAGGTGCGCGTCGCGGTCGCGCCGCCGGAGGACATCGCGAACCTGATCTCGCGCTTGGACCGTCTCGAAGACGTCGTCTCCGAGCAGGACGGCCAGATCGAAGCCCAGGAACAGAGCGAAACCGCCGAGGTCGTCGACCTGCGCGAGACAGCGGATGACGCGCCGATCGTCAAGCTCGTCAACCAGATCGTCGCGCAGGCGGTCGAGCAGGGCGCCTCGGACATTCATCTGGCGCCGGACGGAAGCGAGCTGCGCGTGCGCTTCCGGGTCGACGGGGTGCTGCACGACGCGACGACCGTACCCCGGCGGATGGCCGGCGGGGCGATCTCGCGCGTGAAGATCATGGCGGAGATGAACATCGCCGAGCGCCGCCTGCCCCAGGACGGCCGCGTCGGGCTGACCGTCAACGGGCGCCACATCGACCTGCGCGTGGTGACGCTGCCGAGCGTGCACGGCGAGGCGATCGTGATGCGCGTGCTCGACAAGGAGTCGGTCGTGACGAGCCTCGACAAGCTCGGGTTCGCCGACGCCGACCGCGAGCGCTTCGAGCGGGCCTGCCACGAGACGCACGGCGCGGTGCTCGTGACGGGGCCGACGGGCTCGGGCAAGTCGACGACGCTGTACGCGGCGCTGCAGATGCTGAACACGCCGGAGAAGAACATCATCACCGTCGAGGATCCCGTCGAGTACGAAATGGATGGGCTCACGCAGGTGCAGGTGGCGCCGAAATTCGGCCTGACGTTCGCCGCCGGGCTGCGCTCGATGGTGCGCGCCGACCCCGACGTGATCATGGTCGGGGAGATCCGCGACGCCGAGACCGCGCGGATCGCGGTCGAGTCGGCGCTGACCGGGCACCTCGTGCTCTCGACGCTGCACACCAACGACGCGCCCTCGGCGCTGACGCGGCTGATCGAGATGGGGATCGAGCCGTTCCTCGTCGCCTCGGCGCTGGACTGCGTGGTCGCCCAGCGCCTCGCGCGGATGCTGTGCCCGAACTGCAAGCGGCGCACGATCGTCTCCGCGCAGGCGTTGCGCGAGAACGGCTACAAGGCGCTGGTCGACCTCGAGGCCTACGAGCCGGTCGGCTGCCGGCGCTGCTCCGGCAGCGGCTACCGCGGGCGGCTGGGGCTGTATGAGGTGATGAGCGTCTCCTCGGAGATCAGATCGCTCGCGCTCGAACGCCGCCCGTCGGAGGAGATGCGCGACGTCGCCGTCCGCCAGGGGATGAGAAGGCTGCGCGACGACGGTCTGGAGAAGGTCAGACAGGGACGGACATCGCTCGCCGAGATCGCCCGTGTGATCGGCTCCGGTTAGCCGCTCGAACCTTCGTCCAGTTGGTGTCTGCTGCACCGCAGGCGCTAATGGCCGGGGCGGGATCTGTCGATGGGCGAGCATGGACATCGACTTCGCAGAGATCCTGATGGAGGTCGTCGAGCGCCGCGCCTCCGACCTGCACCTCACCGCCGGCGCGCATCCGACGGTGCGCGTGCGCGGGCGGCTGACGCCGCTGGAGGACTACCCGGTGCTCGCGGACACCGACACGCGCGAGATCGTCTACTCGATCCTCACGGGCGATCAGCGCCAGCGATTGGAGACGAACTGGCAGCTGGACTTCGCCTACTCGATCCCCGGCCACGCGCGCTTCCGCGTCAACGCCTACTTCCAGCGCGGCGCGATCGGCGCGGCCTTCCGTCTGATCCCCTACGGGCTGACCTCGATCGACGATCTCGGCCTGCCCGCGGCGGTGCACGAGTTCACGCGCCGCCCGCGCGGCTTCGTGCTCGTCACCGGCCCGACCGGCTCGGGCAAGTCGACCTCCCTGGCGGCGATGATCGACGAGATCAACCGCACGCGCGAGGAGCACATCATGACGATCGAGGACCCGATCGAGTTTTTGCACGCGCACAAGAAGTGCCTCGTCAACCAGCGCGAGCTGGGCTCGGACGCGCGCAGCTTCTCCGAGGCGCTGACGGCCGCCCTGCGTGAGGATCCCGACGTGATCCTCGTCGGCGAGATGCGCGACCTGGAGACGATCTCCACGGCATTGACCGCGGCCGAGACCGGCCATCTCGTGTTCGCGACCCTGCACACGCAGGACACCGCGCAGACGATCGACCGCATCATCGACGTGTTTCCCTCCCACCAGCAGGGCCAGGTCAGGGTGCAGCTGTCGGTCGCGCTGCAGGGGATCATGACCCAGCAGCTCCTGCCGACCGCCGACGGCGCCGGGCGCGTCGTGGCGACCGAGGTGCTCGTGCCCAACCCTGCCGTGCGCAACCTGATCCGCGAGGGCAAGACCCATCAGATCTACTCGGTCCTGCAGACGAGCTCCGCGCAGGGGATGCAGACGATGGACACCTCGCTTGCGGAACTGGTGCGGGCGGGCAAGATCACGCGGAAGCTCGCGGAAGCGCGCTCGGCTACGCCGGACGAGCTCGGGCGCCTGCTCGGCGCGACCTCGCTGGTGGCGGCGTAGGAGGCAGGGCGGGATGAGCGCGCAGATGTCAACAACCATGGGAAGCGCCGGCCCGGGAGGGCGGGTCCCCTCTAACGCACACCAGGTCAAATGAGCACGTACGTCTTCAAGGCGATCGACCTCGCCGGCGTGAAGGCCAAGGGCGAGGTCGAGGCCGAGTCCAAGCAGGCGGTCTCCGACCAGCTGAAGTCGCGCGGGCTGGTCGTGCTCGACATCGCCGACAAGCACGCCTCGCGCGAGATCAACATCACCTTCTTCGAAAGCGTCAACGCGACCGAGCTGGCGGTGTTCGCGCGCCAGCTCGCGACGATGATCTCCTCGGGAATGAGCATCCTCAGGGCGCTGTACGTGCTCGAGGAGCAGACCGAGAGCAAAATGCTGAAGGAGACGATCGTCGCGGTGCGCAAGGACGTCGAGGCGGGACTCTCGCTGAGCGACGCGATGTCGCGCCACCCGAAGGTGTTCAGCACGCTGTTCGTGGCGATGACGCAGGCCGGGGAGGCCGGCGGTGTGCTCGAGGGCTCGCTGATCCGGGTGGCGGACCAGCTCGAGAAGGACGCCTCGCTGAAGCGCCAGATCAAATCGGCGATGGTCTACCCAATCCTCGTGGTCGTCGTCGCGGTTGGGATCATGCTCGCGCTGTGCGCGTTCCTGATCCCCGTGTTCATCAACGTCTTCAAGGAATTTGGCGGCGAACTGCCCGCGATCACGAAGGTCTCGGTGTTCGCGTCCGAAGTCGTGACGGGCTACTGGTGGGCGATGTTCCTCGTCACCGGCGCGCTCGTGTTCGCGTTCATCAAGTGGAAGAAAACGACGTGGGGGCGCAGGCAGTGGGATCACTTCAGGCTGCACATCCCGATGAAGATCGGCACGATCGTGCAGGAGGTGGCGGTCGCGCGCTGGTCGCGCACGCTGGCCTCGCTGACGAGCGCGGGCGTTCCGCTGCTGCTGGCGCTCGACATCACGGGGCGCACGGGCGGCAACGTCGCCGTCGAAGAGGCGATGGCGGGCGTGATCGACTCGGTCAAGCGGGGCGGCACGATCGCGGCGCCGCTGGCGCAGGCGCCGATCTTTCCGATGATGGTCACGCACATGGTTGGCGTCGGCGAGGAAACCGGCGCCCTGGACGCGATGCTCGACAAGGTCGCGGAGTTCTACGAGGACCGCGTCGAACGCGTCGGTGAAGGCGCTGACTTCGATCATGGAGCCGATCATGATCATCGTGATCGGGTCATTGGTGGGGTTCATCGTGATCTCGATGTATCTACCATTGTTCGAAGTGTATAACCACATCGAATCGTAGCCTCTCCGACGCGGATAGCCGACGCCTGGCTCGACGTTTCAGTCGTTTCAGTCGTTTGCCGTGTTGATTTCACCGTTCTTGACCGAAAGAGACACGCGACCGTCGAGCAGTTCGAGCAGCTCTGAGCCGACGAGCTCGCGGCGCCAGCCGCGCAGGGTGCGCACGTTTGCCTCGATCGCGCCCACCCCGCCGACGCGACGGGCGGCGACGATCGCCTGCAGGTCGGCGCGCGCGGCGAGCAGCTCATAGGCGAGTCCGGCCTCGCGGGCGCGGGCGCGGACGAAGGCCTCCGCGAGCGCGATCAGCGGACCGTCCGCTGGGTCAGGCGGCGGCGGGCGCCCCTCCTGGGGCAGCGGTTCCGGAGGGCGTTCGCCGCCGCGGTGCACGGCGTTGAGCAGCTCGGAGGCGCGGCGGTGCAGGCTCGCGGCGTTGACACCGCGGATCTGCTCGAGCTGGCGTGTCGAGGACGGTTTGCGCTTGGCGATCTCGACGAGCGGGGCGTCGCCGAGGATGCTCTGCACGGGCCGGTCTGCCGCGGCGGCCGTGCGCTCGCGCCAGGCGACGAGCTCGCGCGCGACGGTCTGTGCGGCGGGGCCGAGGCCGCGGATTCGCGGCAGGCGCGCGAACACCGTGTCGAGGTCGCGCTCGTCGGAGACGTCCTCGAGGAAGCGGCACTCCTCGCGCGCCCACTCGAGGCGGCCGAGCGCGCGCAGGCGCCGTTCGAGCTCGGCCGCGAGCGCGAGCAGGTGGACGACGTCCTCGCGCGCGTACTGGGCCTGCTCGGGGGAGAGCGGGCGCGTGTCCCAGCGCGTGAAGCTCGCGCTCTTCGCCAGGCGCACGTCGAGGATCTCGGCGAGCAGCGTGTCGTAGGAGGACTGCGCGCCGAGGCCCGCGAAGCCGGCGGCGATCTGCGTGTCGAACACGTTGCGAACGTCGGTGGCGAAGCGCCGCCGCACGAGCGCGACGTCCTGGCGCCCGGCGTGGACTACCACCTCGACCGCGGGGTCGGCGAGGATCGCGGCGAGCGGCGCGCCGTCAAGATCCCGCTCGAGCGGGTCGATCAGCACGATCCGCTCGGGGTTGGCGGGATCGGCGTCGGGGACGGCGAGCTGGATCAGGCAGAGCAGCGTGCGGTAGCGGCCCTCGCCCATGAACTCCGTGTCGAAGGCGAACCGCCCCGCGGCCCGGGCTCCGATTGCCAACTCATCCATGGGGGTATCCATTATCGTCAACACGGGCAGGCCGGTTCGTCGCCGCCATGCTTGTTCATGGCTTCGCCCCCGGTAATAGATAGAGCAGCTTGTGGTGTTCGAGGCCCGCCTGGAGCGAGACGTCGGTGCCGTGTTCGCGGATCCAGCGCGCCGGTTCCGAGCAGGCGGCGTTCGTCGTCGAGTACTTGGCGCAGTAGCTGTTGAGGAAGGCGTAGCGCACAGCCCCTGCGGCGATCAGCCGCTTCAGCTGCGCGACGGTCTTGAAGACACGCGCTTCGTAGGTCGTGAGCACGACGACGGGGCGTGCGTCCTGCACGATCAGCGAGCCGATCCCGGTGGCCGACTCGGACGCAAGCTCGTAGCGCGCGTTGCCCTGATGGGCGATCAGGTAGGAGCTGAGCGCGCGCTGCTGCCCGCCCGGGAGCGCGCCGATGTAGCCGGCGTCGCTGACGCGATTGGTGATCGACGTTTTGTCGACTTCGACGGGAATTGCGACGAGCGCGAGCAGCGCCAGCGCGAGCGTGCCGCCCGCAAGCAGCGCCGAGGAGCGCGGGGAGGGGTTCACGCGCACGCGCGCGAGCACCGCGAACACGACCGCGCCGAGCGCGCCCGCGAGTGCGAGCCACCAGCTGCCGGGCCGGCCGTACAGGATCCGCTCGCCGTAGTAGACGAGCGCCGCCATGCCGATGATCAGCGCGATCAGGCGCGCGCGTCCAGAGGACGAAGTTGCCCAGGCGAGGCCGATGCCGAGCGTCGCGGTGACGGCCGGCACGAGCCCCTCGACGTAGCGGGGGTGCAGTCGCGCCATGTGGCTGAACAGCACGATGCCCGTGAGCAGCCACAGGCCGAGGCCGGCCGCCACGGCAAGGCGCATCCGATAGCTCCGCGGGTCGTCCGCGTCGGCCACGGCCACATCGACTTCCGGGGATGGGGGATCGGATCCAGAGGGCCTGCGCAGCACGCCGCAGATCAGCGCCGGCACGCCGAGCAGCAGCGCGAGCAGCAGCTCGAGCCCGAGGCGCTGTCCCGAGAGCGGGCCGACCCGCGCGAACAGGCGCGTGAGGGAGGCGGGGACGATCGGGATGTGGTCGCGCTCGGACTGGGTCGCGGTCGGGTAGTGGTGGCCGGGCTGGTATTCGGTCTGCGGTTCGATCGACTTGCCCGCGAGACGGTCGGTGCCGTTGAACACGAACGCGGCGTTCCAGGCGCTGCCGTTGGTCGAGCCGATCGCGTAGGGGCGGTCGTGGGCGGGGAACAGCAACGTCGCGCCCAGCCACGCGAGCGCGACGACGACGTACACAGCGCTCGCGGCCAGCAGCTGCATCAGCCGCCGTTTGCGCGTGCCGGGCAGGCCGAGGTAGGCGAGCAGCGCGAGGCCGGGGAGCGCGACGAGCGACTCGAGCAGCTTCACGTCGAAGGCGATCCCGAGCGCGGCCGCGCCGGCCAAGAGCCACGCGCTCGAGCCGCGCTCGTTCGCGCGCACGATCAGGTACAGCGCGAGCACGATCAGCGCCATCATCACGCCGTCCATCGTGTCGCGTGCGCGAGGTCATCACCTCGATCGGCAGCACCGCCTGCGCGACCGCCGCGGCGAGCCCCGCGCGCGTGTTCCACATGCGCCGCACGGCGAGAAACAGCAGCGGGACGGCCAATGTGCCGGCGAGCGCCTCGGGCAGCTTCAAAGACGTGTTGGAGAAGCCGACGAGCTTGACCGAGGCGACCTGCAGCCACAGGTCGACGGGCGGCTTGTCGATCGAGACCGAGCCGCCGGGCTCGAACGCGCCGAAGAAGAAGTTGTGCCATGAGAGCCCCATGCTGCGGACCGCCGCGTCGTAGAACGGGTCCGGGGGGACCTGGGCGATGTGGACCAGCCGCAGAGCCGCGGCGCCGAGCGTGATCAGCGCGAGCGCGACCCATGCGGGCCATCCGGCGGACCTTTTCATCGGCGGAACGCTAACCTCGCCGGGCGATGGCTGACGAGGCGGACGAGGACGAGGTGGCGGCTGCGGCCCATGGGCCGCGGGAGTGTATGCCCTGCCGGGGAACGGGCAAGGTGATCTCCGGCCTCGGCGGCGATCAGAAGTCGGTCACGTGTCCGTGGTGCGATGGCACCGGCGAGCGCCAGACTGGCATCGACGCCCAGGCCAAGTGGCTCGACGGCGCCGCCGGCGCGCGGTAAGCCCCAGGCGCGATCGACCTACCTGCGGTCCCGTGAGGGCCAGCAAAGGCAGCTTGCAAGAGATGTGGCAATCCGTCCATGTCTTACGCAGCTATTCAGTTTCGCTTCAGCTTGGCCGATGGAGGGTCTGACAAAGCCAGTTTCAAGGCCAAGGCAAGCACTCCCAATGGGTGCATAGCAAAGCCGGCGGCTCTCGCAAGGGGGACGTATCGCCACTTGAGGCGATGGAACCAGGGGCTGGCGCCAAATCGGATCCTAGGAGGATTCATGTTGCAATCACTACGCCAGCGGACCAGCGATGAGGGTGGTTTTACCCTGATCGAACTTCTGGTCGTGATCCTGATCATCGGCATCCTCGCCGCGATCGCGATCCCCGCGCTGCTCAGCCAGAAGAGCAAGGCATACGACTCGTCGGCGAAGACGCTGGCTCAGACGGCGCAGACAGCTGCTGAGACATATTCGACCGAAAACAACGGTGAATACAAATGGGGCTCTACAACCGCTCTCGGTCAGGCCGCTCTGAAGGCGATTGAGCCTTCGATCAACACCACTAGCAGCAATGAAGCCCAGTTGACTGGTGTAGCGGAAGTCGAAGGTGGCAAAGGTTATGAAGTCACGGTGACGGCACAGAACACCGGCGATAAGTTCACCGTCAAGAAGTTGGGTTCCGGAGTAGTGGAACATCTCTGCGAAAGCCCTGTAAGCAAAACAGGTTGTACGGGTCACACCTCAAGCAGCACAAACTGGTAATAACGCGATCTTGAGCTAGTCTCAAGACAAAGATCAGAGCAGTCCCAGAGAGGCGGCCTTCGGGTCGCCTCTCTTGCATTCCGGGCTCAAGCGTCGCACCGCAATGGTCGATCAAGCCTCCATGGAGGCAATCACGTTCGCCGGAGTCCTCGGCGCGATCTTCGGCTCGTTCCTGAACGTCGTGATCCACCGCCTGCCCCGGCACGAGTCGGTCGTCTCGCCAGCCTCGCACTGTCCCGGCTGCGACATGTCAGTGCGCCCTTACGACAACATCCCGATCCTCTCCTGGCTGCTGTTGCGCGGCCACTGCCGCGGCTGCGGCGAGCCGATCTCGCCGCGCTACCCGCTCGTCGAGGCGGGCACCGCCGCGCTATGCGTCGGCGCCGTGCTGGCCCACGACTCTGTATCCAGCATCGCCTTGAGCATTGCGCTGATCCTGATCGTCGTCCCCGCGGCGGTAATCGACCTCGAACACCGGATCATCCCCAACAAGATCACCGCGCTCGGCGCCGTGCTCGCGCTCGTGCTCGGCACCGCGCTCGACCCGTCGGGCGAGGTCACCCGCCTGATCGCCGGCGCCGCCGCCGGTGGCTTCCTGCTGATCGCGGCGCTCGCCTACCCCGGCGGTATGGGCATGGGCGACGTCAAGCTCGCCGGCGTGATGGGCCTGTTCCTCGGCAGCGCAGTCGCCCCGGCGATTCTGATCGCGCTGCTGACGGGCGTAACGGTCGGCGCCGTCGTCGTCGCGCGCAAGGGCACAGCGGAGGGCCGCAAGACCGCGATCCCGTTCGGTCCCTTCCTCGCGTTCGGCGCGCTCGTCGCGGTGTTCGTCGGCCAGGACATCGTCCAGCTGTACGTCAACAACTTCCTCCACTAAAGGGCGGCTCGCCCAGCGCCGATACCCCCCGTGCGGGCCATCCGCCCCGTATCCGAAGCACAGCTCTTCTCCCGAGCCTCACCACGCAGATGCAAGCTCCCTCCCTCAACTTCAACCTCAAGCTTCCCCGTCGCGGCGGCGCGGACGTCGTCGGCCTCGACATCCAGCCTGGCCACGTTGCCGCCGTGCAGGCGCACGTCAACGGCGCGATCGCGGTCAGGCACGCGGCCGAAGCGCCGCTGCCGGCGGACATCGTGCGCGAGGGCGAGGTGCTCGACGAGGGCGTGCTCGCCGAGACGCTGCGCGAGCTGTTCAAGGATGGAGGTCTGGACAAGCGCGTGCGCCTCGGCGTCGCCAACCAGCGCACGGTTTTGCGCACGCTCGACCTGCCCCCGGTCGACGATCGCAAGGAGATCGAGGCCGCCGTGCGCTTCCAGGCCCAGGACCAGGTGCCGATGCCGCTCTCGAACGCGGTGCTCGACTTCCACGCGCTCGGGATCGTCGACACGCCCGAGGGTCAGCGCCAGCGCGTCGTGCTCGTCGCCGCCCAGCGCGACATGATCCAGCGGCTGCTCGCCGCGGTGCGCGACGCCGGTCTACGGCCCGAGGGAATCGACCTCTCTGCCTTCGCGCTGATCCGCTCGCTCTACCGCCCCGACCCCGAGCACGCTGGCCGCGTGTTGTATCTCAACGTCGACGGGTTGACGAACATGGCGATCGCCGAAGGGACGCTGTGCCGCTTCACGCGCGTCGTCGGCGGTGGCATCGAGGCGATGGCGAGCCAGCTCGCCGAGCGGCGCTCGATCCCGCTCGTCGAAGCGCGCGAGTTGCTCGCGGCATTCGACCTGGCTTCCCGGCCGGAGCCCGAGCCGGTGGCGCAGTCGGTCGTCGCCGAAGCCGAAGCCGAGCCCGAGCCGGGGAGGGCCATCGATCCCGATGCGCCGACCGCGGCCGAGAGCGCGGAGGAGGCGGACGCGCGCGAGCGTGAGATGAGCTACGCCGAGATGGCGGCGGTGGGACAGCCGCCGGCCGAGGCGCCCACGGCGATCGTCAACCTCCCCGCGGCTGACGCCGACGTGCGCACGGTGCTCGAGAACGGGATCCGCGAAATCGCCGGCGAGGTGCGCAACTCGCTCGACTTCCACCGCTCCCAGGAGGGCGGGGGCGAGGTCGATCGCGTCGTGCTCAGCGGCGCGGCGCTCGATCTCGACGGCTTCGCCGAGGCGCTGCAGGAGCAGCTCGGCGTGCCGGTCGAGCGCGAGTCGGTTTATTCGGACGAGCAGGACCGTGGCGGGGTCTCCGCGCATCGCCTCGCGATCGCCGCCGGCCTGGCCGTCGAGGAGGCGCCCCAATGAGGGCCTTCAACCTGATCCCGGCCGATGAGCGCGGCGGCGGTGGTGTCTCCGCCGGCAAGTCCGGGGGCAGCGCGTTCGTCGTGCTCGGACTGCTCGGCGTGCTCGCGATCCTCGCGCTGCTCTACGGGCAGGCGAGCCGCCAGATCTCCAGCCAGACGGGCAAGATCGCGACGCTGAACGCCCAGGCGCAGGCCGCCCAGGCGCAGGCCGCCAAGCTCGCGCCCTACGTCAGCTTCAAGACGATGCACGAACAGCGCGTGCAGGCGGTCGACCAGCTCGTCGACTCGCGCTTCGACTGGGCCCACGCCTTCCATGAACTGGGCCGCGTGCTGCCCCCCGGGCAGGTCTCGCTGACCTCGCTGTCGGGCACGATCGGCTCCAGCAGCGGCTCCGGCTCGGCCGGCGCCGACACAGCGGCGGGCGCGAGCAGCAAAGCCGCGGCCGCGACCGGCGCAAAAACGGCGGCCGCGGGCAGCGCAGGCGCGGCGACTTCGTCGAGCTCGAGCGGGGGGGCGGCGACCTCCGCCACCCCGCCCGGCAGCGTGCCGACCTTCACGCTCGCCGGCTGCGCGACGAGCCAGGCGATGGTCGCGCTGACGCTCACGCGGTTGCGCCTGATCGACGGGGTCAGCGAAGTCACGCTGCAGAGCTCCACGCAGGCCGCCAAGGGCACCGGCAGCAGCAGCGGTGGCAGCAGTGGCTGCACGGGCGCGACGTTCGCGATGCAGATCACGTTCGATCCGCTGCCGGCCGCGTCCGCTACCAGCTCCCCGAGCACGACGCCGGCCGCGACGCCGAGCGCGTTGACACCTTCGACGGGTACACCGACGACATCGACGGGAGCGGCACGATGACCGGAAGAGATCGCATCGTGATCGTCGTGATCTCCGCGCTGGCCGTGGTCGCCGCCGCCTGGCTGCTCGTCGTCGCCCCCGAGCGCGAACAGGCAACGAAGCTCGGCACCGAAGTCAGCACAGCGGAATCTCAGCTGTCGACGGCTCAAAACGAAGTGAACACGGCCCGCGGCGCGGAGGCGAGCTACCCGACCGAGTACGCCTCGCTCGTCAACCTCGGCAAAGCCGTGCCGACCGGCCAGGAAGTGCCCTCGCTGATCGTCCAGCTCGCCCAGGCGACGAACGAGAAGAACGTCGAATTCACCTCGATCACCTCGGGCGGCGGTGCGGGTGGATCCGGCTCCAGCTCGAGTTCGAGCGCGGCTGCCACGGCGGTCTCCGCCGGCTTCACCGCGATGCCGTTCACGTTCGTGTTCAACGGCAGCTTCTTCGACCTCTATGACCTCTTTCAGCAGCTCAACCACTTCACCGTGCGCACGAGCGCCGGCACGCTGCGGGTCAGCGGCCGCCTGCTCACGATCCAGGGCGTCCAGCTGGCCCCGGGAACATCCTCCGGCTCCGGCAAGTCCAGCAGCCAGCTAACGGGCACGATCACAGCGACCGCGTACGTGCTCCCCGCGAGCCAGGCGACGACCACGGCCACGGCGACGTCGCCGACGGGCGCGCAGACGACCTCGGGCTCGGCCGCGTCGAGCCCGGCCACCCCCGCCGTGATCGGAGCGCCACGATGAGTGCCGTAAGCGATTTCTTCGCTGGTTTGAAGGAGGACCTGCTCGGCAAGCGCATGCTGCCGTTCCTCGTCGCGCTCGCCGTCGCGTTCGTCGCGGCCGTGGGCTACGCCGTGCTCGGCGGCGGCTCCTCCAGCACGCCCCCGCCGGTCACCGCCTCCGCGCCGTCCGGCGCATCCGCCGCGATCGGCGACGTGGCCGTCACGCAGGCGCCGGCGAATCCCAACCAGCCGATCGCAGAGACGACCGAAGGCACGTCCAAGCAGCATCACGGGATCGCGCATGACCCGTTCACGCCCTTGCCCGAAGCCAAGAAAGCGGCGGCGAGCACGGCGTCGAGCGCCAAGTCGAGCACGAGCTCCTCCTCCAGCGCCGCCACGACGCCCTCCGCCGGGTCAACGCCGTCCGCGCCGAGCTCCGGCGGCACGACCCCGACGGCGCCGAAGGAAACGACGCCGGCGAAGCCGAAGGTCTACGTCCACTACCACGTGACCGCGCAGCTCGGCGTCGTGCCGGTCGTGGCCGAAGGCGCGCCGGCCCAGCCCGCGCAGTTGAAGACCTACAGCGACATGGCGCTCGACGAACCGCTGCCGGACAAGGCCAACCCGCAGCTCGTGTTCCTCGGTGTCGTGCTACGCACCGGCAAGGAAGCGCTGTTCGGGCTTGCCGGCGCGGCGATCCTGCACGGCAGCGGCGTCTGCCAGCCGAGCGCGACCCAGTGCCAGGCGATCGATCTGCAGGTCGGCCAGTCAGAGCGGCTCGAAGTCGTCGAAGCCGGCGGCAGCACCGTGACCTACGAACTGAAGCTCGTCAGCATCGACAAGAGCACGAGCACGGCCTCGACGGCGCGCGTGCGCGACGCCTTCCGCGCCCAGGCGAAGGCGGCACGCGAACTCGCCCGCCGCGCGCCCAAGCTCGCGGAGCTGCGCTACTCCCCGTGGGGCGGCGGCTTCGTGTTCGCGGGCCATCCGGCGTTTGCTGCGAAGGCACACGTCGCCGCGCGTCATCATTCGCGCTGAGTCGGCCGACCTCCTGGAACCGCTCGCGCTACGGGTGGAGCCCTGGCGGAGACGGGTCCCGTGATCCCCAGCAAATAAGCTAGGGCCCAATGTCCCTCCGCCTGATAACCGCCGGCGAGTCGCACGGCCCCGGCCTGACCTGCATCGTCGAGGGCCTGCCCGCGGGC
The DNA here is from genome assembly GCA_963774785.1 of uncultured Solirubrobacterales bacterium. Taxonomy (GTDB): domain Bacteria; phylum Actinomycetota; class Thermoleophilia; order Solirubrobacterales; family Solirubrobacteraceae; genus Palsa-744. Next base: position 1,805,697 of record CAVZGH010000001.1, read on the forward strand.
CTTTCGCTGCGCCCCGATGACCTCAACGCCGACATGGCGCGCCGCCAGCTCGGCCACGGGCGGGGAGGACGCATGAAGATCGAGCGCGACGCGGCTGAGGTCACCGCCGGCGTGCGCCACGGGCGCACGCTCGGCAGCCCGGTCGCGCTGCAGATCGCAAACCGCGACTACGCCAACTGGGTGCAGCGGATGAGCCCCTGGCCGGTCGACGCAGAGACCGCCGAGGTGCATCTGCCTCGCCCTGGCCACGCCGACCTCGTCGGCACGCAGAAGTACAAGCAGTCAGACGTGCGCAACATCCTCGAGCGCGCCTCCGCCCGCGAGACCGCCGCGCGCGTGGCCGGCGGGGCGCTCTGCAAGGCGTTCCTGCGCGCGCTCGGCGTCGAGGTCCACTCGCACGTGATCCAGATCGCCTCCGTCCACGCCCCGGTCCGCGATGAGCCGCTCGCGGCGGCGGACTTCGCGGAGGTCGACAGCTCGCCGGTGCGCTGCCTCGACGCCGAGGCGAGCAAGGCGATGGTGCGCGAGATCGACGCGCAGCGCAAGGCCAACGAGTCGCTCGGCGGCGTGTTCGAGGTGCGGGCGTTCGGGCTGCTTCCCGGGCTCGGCTCGCACATCTCCTGGGAGGAGCGCCTCGACGGGCGCCTGGCGATGGCGATCTGCTCGATCCAGGCGATCAAGGGCGCCGCGATCGGCGACGGCTTCGCCGTCGCGGGCGTGCCGGGCTCGCAGGCCCATGACGAGATCTTCTACTCCGAGGCCCGCGGCTACTATCGCGAGACCAACCGCTCCGGCGGGCTCGAGGGGGGGATGACGACGGGCGAGCCGCTGATCGTGCGCGGCGCGATGAAGCCCCTGCCGACGCTCACGAAGCCGCTGCGCTCGGTCGACACCTCCACCCACGAGCCGGCGCAGGCGCTGCGCGAGCGCACGGACTCCTGCACGGTCCCGGCCGCCGGCGTCGTCGGCGAGGCGATGGTCGCGCTCGTGCTCGCCGACGCCTACCGGCGAAAGTTCGGCGGCGATCACATCGACGACGTGCTGCAGGCCGTCCGTGCCTACGAGGAGCGGATCGGATGGCGCCGGTAGCGGGGCAGCGTCTGAACGGGCGGGCGCTTGTCCTGATCGGCTTCATGGGCGCGGGCAAGTCGACCGCCGCGGTCGAGCTGGCCGCGGCGCTCGGGAGAGTTCCGCACGACAGCGACAAGCTGTTGGAGGAGCGTTTCGGACACCCGGTCGCCCACGAGTTCGAGCTGCGCGGGGAGGAGTCGTTCAGGGCCGCCGAGGAGCAGCTCGTGTGCGAGCTGTTGAGCAAGGCGGGCGGCCGTGACGTGATCGCACTCGGCGGCGGCAGCATCCTCTCGGAACGTGTGCGCGGCGCGCTCGGCGATCACGTGGCGGTGCTGCTCGACGTCGATCCCGCGCTCGCCTGGGAACGTGCCCACACGGGTGAGCAGGCGAGAGGAGCCGGGCGTCCGCTCGCCCGCGATCGCGACGCGTTCTTCGCGCTGCACGCGGAGCGCGCGGCGTTGTATGAGGAGGTCGCCGACGCCACGCTGCTGTGGGCGAGGTCCGCCTCGGGCGGCTATCCCGTATTCGTGGGTCGCGGACTGCTGAGCAAAGACCGCCTCGACGCTGTCTGGCCGCTCGCCCGCAAGGCCTCGCGCCCGTTCTGCGTGAGCGACGAGACCGTCGCGGCCCTGTACGGGAGCCGGCTGGGCGAGGTGGCGCGCACGATCGCGATCGCGCCCGGCGAGCGGCACAAGACGCTCGCGAGCGCCGAGCGGGTCTGGACCGAGCTCGTGGATGCAGGCATGACGCGCGCAGACCACGTGGTCGCGCTCGGCGGCGGCGTCGTCGGCGACCTCGCCGGCTTCTGCGCGGCCACCTACCAGCGCGGCGTGCCCGTCGTGCAGGTGCCGACGACGCTCGTCGCCCAGGTCGACTCCGCCTACGGCGGCAAGACCGGCGTCGACCTGCCCGCGGCGAAGAACTACGTCGGCGCCTATCACCAGCCGGCAGCTGTGCTGGTCGATCCGGACACGCTTGCCACCCTCCCGCCGGCAGAGCTCGCGGCCGGCTGGGTGGAGGTGCTGAAGACCGCCCTGATCGCCGGCGGCGCGCTGTGGGAGCGGGTCTCAACGGGCGGCGAGGTGGACGTGCGCACGATCGTCGAATGCGCGCGCACGAAGCTCGCGGTTGTCGCGGCCGATGAGCGCGACGGCGGTCGCCGGCAGGCGCTGAACCTCGGGCATACCGTCGGCCACGCGATCGAGACCACCACCGGCTACACGCGCTATCGCCACGGCGAGGCCGTCGGTCTCGGGCTGCTCGCCACGTTGCGCCTCTCGGGGCTCGACGACCTGCGCGGGCACGTACGCGAGCTGCTGCGCGCCCGCGGGCTGCCGGTGTCGCTCGCGGGAGCGGATGTCGATGTTGAGCAAATCGTTGAGGCGACCGCCCGCGACAAGAAGCGCATCGGGGCGCACGTGCCGTTCGTGCTCGTCAAGGCGCCGGGCGACGTGGTGACTGGCCAGGAGGTCGCCGACACCGACCTGCGCGCCGCCGTCGCCGAGTTGTTTTAAGTGCTCGGACGCGCTCGGCCTGCACTAGGCTCTTACCTCAGATGACGGCTGTCCCCGATCGTATAGAGGTACTGCACGGGGTCAACCTCAACCTGCTGGGCGCCCGGGACCCGCTTCACTACGGCACGCTCACGCTCGCCGATCTGGAGGTGCAGGTTGGCGCCTGGGCGGCGGAGCTGGAGCTCAGAGCGAGCTTCTTTCAGACGAACGCCGAGTCCGAGTACGTTGAGCGCCTGCACGCGCTGCGCGGCCAGGTCGCGGGCGTGATCCTCAACCCGGGATCGTGGACGCACTACGCCTACGCCCTCCACGACGCGCTCGAGCTGACGGGGCTGCCCGCGGTTGAGGTGCATCTCTCCGACGTCCAGTCGCGCGAGCCGTGGCGGCGGCTGTCGGTGATCGGCGATCTCTGCCTCGCGACGTACTCGGGCAAAGGACCCGAGGGTTATCGACTCGCGCTCGGTCGTCTGCGTGAGGAGCTTGGGGAAGACAGCACGTGAACGGCGAGCCCGCGGTAGATGGGCGCGCGGAGCGCCTCGTGGCGGACCTGCGCGGGGGCGATGTCGATGTGCTGCTTGTCGCCACCCCCGTCAACGTCCGCTACCTGACCGGCTTCACCGGCACGAACGGTCTGGCGCTGATCTACGCCGAGGAGGCCAACCCACACCGGTTCCTCACCGACTTTCGCTACAAGACCCAGTCGGCCGCGCAGGTTCCGGACACGTTCGAGCGCGAGATCGTTGCGGGCGAGATGCTCGAGGGACTCGTCGAGGTGCTCGCATCATCGAGCACCGCGGGCGCGCGCCTGGGCTTCGACGACGCGAGCCTAACCGTCAAACAGCACGCGTGCCTGGCGGAGCTGCTGGGGGAGGTGAGCGCGGGGTGGGATCTCGTTCCCTGCGCCGGCGCGGTCGAGCGGCTGCGGGCGGTCAAGGACGCCGGTGAGATCGAGCGGATCCGCGCCGCGACACAGCTCGCCGACGAGGCCCTGCGCGAAACGCTCGAAGCGGGCATCGTCGGTCGCAGCGAGCGCGACGTCGCGATCGATCTGGAGCTGCGCATGCGCCGTCTCGGCGCCGAGGGCCCGAGCTTTCCGTCGATCGTCGCCGCCGGCGCACACAGCGCGCTGCCACATGCCTCCCCGCGCGCACGTGAGATCCGCAAGGACGTGCTCGTCACGATCGACTGGGGCGCGCTGCACGAGGGCTACTGCTCGGACTGCACGCGCACGTACGCGACGGGCGAGCGGATCTCCGAGCGCGCTCGCGAGGTCTACGCGCTCGTGCTCGCAGCCCAGGAACGGGCGCTCGCCGCGGTCAGGGCCGGCCTGAACGGCAAAGAGCTCGACGCGGTCGCCCGTGAGGCGATCGAGGCGGCGGGGGAGGGCGAGCACTTCGGCCACGGCCTCGGCCACGGCGTCGGGCTCGAGGTCCACGAGGGTCCGCGCCTCTCACGCCTGGCAAGCGAGGATCCGCTGCTGGCCGGCAACGTCGTGACGGTCGAGCCGGGCGTCTACCTGCCCGGCCGGTTCGGCGTGCGGATCGAGGATCTGGCGGTCGTGACCGCGGATGGTCAGGAGGTGCTGACGCGGCTCTCCAAGGAGCTGACCGTGATCTTCTGAGAGGCGAGGAAGGGGCCCGATCTCTCGCGCTGGTTGAGGCTGGGCGTGAGCTCCGGTATGTATAGGCGCAGGGCAAGCCACAAGCCCAGTGGCACGGTCCATGCAAGGAAGAAGGCTGCCTGGGCATCCGGCGAGACGTGGTGGGGAAGCCAGATGAAGCTGATCCACATCAGCCCCGTGCTTGCCAGCGCGAGCGCCCCGGGACGGTAGCGCTCGCTGAGGCTCTCCCAGGCGACGAGCGCCAGCAGAAAGGGGATTGGGTAATACACCGTGTCCCACGTGTCGAGGACGCAGCGCGACAGCAGCAGCAGCGCAAGCAGCAGTAGCGCGTCGGACCGACCACGCCGCCTGAGCCGCCAGGCCAGGGCGGTGAGGGGTACCGCTATGGCGACGATCAACGGATGGCTGATAGTTCCAACCCAGCCCGGCGCGGTGCGGTAGCCATGCTTGACTTCGCCGAACAAGCCGTGCACGGTCGTCCCGTGATGTCCGAGGAACCAGAAGAGCTGCCATGGCTGGAAGATCGAGCTGGGCGGCGCGGCGGCGCCGCGCGTGGAGGCGACAAACCCGCTCGAGCCGACGAGCGCGAGCGGCGCGAGAATGAGCGTCGCGACCGCGCCGGCGCAGCACATGCAGAGGATCGCGGGCTTCCAGCTGCGCGCGCCGGCGGGTGGCGCCAACGCGAGCAGCACCGGTCCGACCGCGAGCAGCGCCCACTCCTTGTTCGCGATCGCCAGCCCCAGCGCCAAACCTGCCCACAGTGGACGCTCACGCGCCCCGAGCGTCACCGCGGCGATGCACAGCGCACCGCCCAGCAGCTCCTCCGGATGCCCGATTTCGAGCGCGTGCAGGGTGAGGGGGTTGGCCACGCAGACCCCCAGAGTTGCCGCTCGCCACAGCACCGATCGGGTGGGTGGGCATCCTCTTTTCCGTAGCTGTGACACGAGCCAGACCCCAAGCACTGCGGCAGCCAACAGGCACGGCAGCGCGACCATTCGGTACACCGCCAGCTGCCCGCCGCCCCAAAGCCCGGGCAGCAGCGCGAACGGCGCCCGCTCCACGAGCGAGCCACCATAGGCGGGCGCGAGGCGTAGAAATTCGAGCACGTGTCCTTGCGTGAGCGCGTCGAATGATGGCCGCGCCTCGGTTTCGTAGTCGTTCCAAGCGAAGCCGTACAGCCCGAGCCACGCCATCGTTGCGGTGGCAGCCCCCGCCAGGAACGCGCACAGCGCGTTCTCGCGTACAAGCGCGCCCACCCGAGATCTCATAGTTCGGCATCGGCGCTGCGCCGGGTTTGCTTGAGCAGTTACCGCCAGGTATGTCTGAGCTTCGCCACGCTACCCGAGGCAGAAGAATGACAAGCGCATGACAAACGCTGATGCGTCGGAGCGAACGCTACTCATCCCCGCCCGCGTCGTTTATTCCTGTGTCTTCCTGGCGATTCGCGCTAGCCGGCCGGCAAGACGCTTGTCGAAGCGAGCTTCGGTCGTCAACGAAATCGTGTCGAGGCCGTCAATCAGGCGTCCCTGCCTAACGGCCACGTCGTCGAATACCCAGGTGTATGGCTTGCGCTTGTAGACGAAGGGAGCTTCAACCTCCCCTACGAGCGTGCCCGGGGCGGAGGGGAGAAGGCGCTGTAGCGGGATGCCGACGCGATAGTGGCGCGTATGCAGGACCGACACGAGAAATCGCGAGGCGCAGCTCAGGGCCGCCCGCGGCCGGGAATGGGCCAGGGCCTCTCGGGCTGTCGCGGCGCTGGCATAGACACGAACCCCGAGTCGCACCGTGAAAGCGTTGCCGCTGTAATGAAGTGGTTCGGAGTACGCCGAGCCTGTCTCGCCACCGGAGGCTGCGCGCCCGTTTGCGCAGGCGCTTTCGCCGGTCGGACTCGCGTCTTGCGTTCCGGCCCCCGGCAGCAGGCGCCGCAAGAACGTCAGCTGTTCGGAGAGCGTCTGCTTAGCGAGCGCCTGGTCGTCCTGGGGATGGCACGCGGCTTCGGGCAGCGCGCACGCGAGCCCGTTGACGAGCGAGAAGCCGGTCTTCCTGCTCTGGGCGGTGGGGTTCTCGCCCGCGTGAGCGAGCACGACGGCGACGCGATAGACGCGGAGGCCGCGCTGCAGATAGACGTCCTCCTGCGCGAAGTTGTCCGGGTTGCGCCAGGCGAGGTCTCGCGCGCCCGGCGGAGAGGAGGCGGCGAGCGCCGTGCTCGCCGTGCGGCATCTAGTGCTGGCGGCGCGTTCGAAGAACGCTCGCGCCTGGCCGGCCCCGGCGAACACGAACACGTCGGCGACCACATCGTCCCTGCCGGCGGTCCACCAGCGCAGCTCATATCCGCCGGAGTCGCGCGCGCCGGCCGGCAGCTCCGTGTGCTTGCCCGGTTCGCTGTCCGACCACGCACTGCGCGGAGTCGCGAGGCCCTGTTCGTAGAGGCGGCGTTCCCGGCCGAACATCACGCCGCGCAGGTCTTCGCGGAGCCCGCGCAGCGTCGCTCGGCTGACGTTCTCGACGGCTGGGACGTTCTCGGAGGGGCAGTCCGCGGCCAGCCCGGCACCGGCGCCGTCCCCCGCGGCCGTGCCGGTGCTACCGAAGACGCTGGTCCTCGCCGCGAGCGCATACACGGCGAGCAGCGCGAGCAGCCCCAGCAGGAGCGTGAGGCGAACCGGCCCATAGGTCAGCCATGCGAGCGGACGGCGCACATGTTCGAAATCGGCCCGTCGCGCATCGGGCTTGAGATAACTACATCTACTACACTGTAGAGTGATGGCTGCTCGACCCGCTAAGACACAGCCCTTCTCGATCAGGCTCGGTGCGCAGGCGGATCTGCTCGTCGCTGACGAAGTGCGTCGTTCGGGGCATTCGCGCAGCGTCGTCGTCGAGGAGCTGGCCGAGGAGGCCGCCAAGGCGCGGCTGTTTCCCGGCATCGCTTTCCGTGAGGGTAACCCCCGCCGCGCTTGGGCGATCGGCAGCGGCTTGGATGTGTGGCAGGTCATCGAGCTCATGCGCTCTTACAAAGGCGATGAGGAGACGCTGCGGGAGAATCATCCTCTCGTAACGGATAGGCATTTGCGCCTTGCCGAGGCCTATACGAAGCGCTTTCCGGAGGAGATCGAGGCCATGATCGAGCGAAATCATCCGCCTTTCGAGGAGCTCCTCGAGCTCTATCCCTTCATCCGCACCTTTCCTCCGCGATAGCCGTAATTGCGCTTTCTACTCGACGCGCACGTCTCGGGCCGCAACATCGGGAGCCCGCTGGGTGTGGACGGCCATGACGTGCGCGCGCTCGATCAGGAGTTGGCGCTCGAGGGGCTCGCCGACGATCGGGTGTTGACGCTTGCGGCCCAGGAGCAGCGTATTCTCGTCACCAACGACGTCAGCGACTTTCCCGGTATGCTGCGTAAGTGGGCCGAGGCGGATCGCTCCCATGCCGGTGTGATGCTCGTCTACGGCATCGACCACCGTGAGTTCGATCTCGTTATCCGCGGCATACGCCGCTGGCTGGAGTTCTACCCAGACCCGGCGAGCTGGGCTGATCTCACTGTGTCCGTCGATCGCGCATTCGCCTCGGGCTGAGTGCCCCAGCCGTGGAGTGATCTATCATCGGCACGGTGGCGACCATCGTTCATCCGCATGTCGAGCCTTGGGAATTCGATGCGTTGCAGTTCAACGCGGGTTGGTCGATGGACATCGAGCTCATCGTCGGCGAGGCCGTCGTAGTGTCGCCGGAGGGAGGCGCTTCGTCCGCGGCACGGGGAGAGCTGTACGTTGCGCTGCGTCGCTGGCAGGAGGAAACAGGCGACGAAGGTCTCGTGCTGCAGGATGTGTTCGTCGCATTCCCCGATGGCAGTCGCCCCGCGCCCGACATCTCCTGGTGGAGAGGCGAGCGGCGCCCGCCGGTGTCCGCGGGTGCGATCGAGAGCGTTCCCGACCTCGTCGTGGAGGTGCTCTCGCCGTCCACGCGGGCCAACGACGAAGGCGTCAAGCGCGAGTTGTACATGAGCTCGGGTGTACACGAGCTGTACCTCGTGGACCCCGACGCTCGCACGATCACCCGGGTGCTGGCCGATCCCGGACGATCGGTGGACGCCGGCCAAGACCACGTCCTCGGCGAGGGGGATTCGCTGCGCAGCGACCTGCTGCCCGGCTTCGCGTTGGAAGCTCACGCGCGTCTTTCGCCGCTGATCGAACCACCCTGGGCAAAGTTCCGCCCACCCTACATATGCCTCACCTTGGGATAGGATCGCCCGGCATGGCGCGACTGCGGAAAGAGGAGTTCTCGGCCGGGATGGCGATCATGGGCCTGGTGATCCAGCGGTCGGACACGATCAACGGGGTCAAGTCGCGGCTGGCCGAGCGATTTCCGACGGCGCGCTGGTCGCCGTCGGCGCCCTATGAGGCGATCAACAGCCTCGCGGGACGCGGCTACGTGCGCGTGGCCGTAGGGGGCTCGGCGCGGTCGTTGGATCTGTATGAGGCGACTCCCGAGGGGATCGGCTGGTTCAGGGAGTGGTTCGAGGACCTGCTGGAGGAGCCGCCGGCGCTGCGCGACGCGCTGCGGGGGAAATTGGAGTACGTCGCCGACGAGCACGACCTGCAGGTTGTGATAGAGGCCATTCGCGAGCAGGAGGAAGCCTGCTTTGAGGCCAGCCACGCCGCGAATGCGCGTCTTGACAGAGCGCGGCGGCGTGGAGAGCTCGGCTCGCCCAAGAGCGGAGACTGGGAGAGCAGGCTGCTGTACGGGGTGATGACGTATGACGTGAAGCTGTGGAGCGACCGGGGAGCGCTCCTGAAGCGTCTGCGCGAAACGCTCGAAGGCCCAGATGAGCGGCTCGAGGACAGGACGGGACGGTGAGGTGAGTGGGTGATCTGCTCGTGATGTCGGGGGTGTGCAAGAGCTACCGACGTGGGGATCGGAACCTGCCGGTGCTGGTCGATGTGACGTTGCGGATGGGCGCGGGGGAGATCGGCGCCGTGCTCGGCTCGCGCGATGAGGGCAAGACGACCCTGCTGCAGATCGCCGCCGGTCTGCTGCGACCCGATCGCGGGGAGGTGTGGTTGGGGGACGTGGAGCTGACGCGGTGCTCGGACAGCGAGCGCGCGCGGGTGCTCAGGCACGAGATTGCGTGGATTCATCGCGAGGGCACCGGCCTGGATCTCAAGATGCTCGAGTATGTCGCGCTGCCGCTGTGGACCGGGCACCGGTTGCCACTGATGCGTTACCGTCGCGGGCGGCGAGACGCCGAGCACGCTGCGATGTCTGCGCTGGAGCGCGTTGGGGCGGCGCAGTGCGCGGGGTTGCGCTGGGGCGATCTCTCCAATTGGGAGCGCGTGCTGGTTGGGTTCGCCCGTGGCATCGCGCGCGAACCGCGACTGATGATTGTCGATGACGTGATCGACGGGTTCGGCATGAGCAAAACGCGTGAGGCGGGCGAGCTGTTGCTTTCGTTCGTCGCAGATCTGGGATGTGCAGTCTTGATGAGCGTCTCCGATTTCGAGGCGGCGCTGGTCGCTGAACGGGTGTGGTGCTTTGAACGCGGGAAGCTGAAGCTGATGTCCGGCGAAGCCCGTGCCGATGCCGAAGTCATCGATCTCCACGACGAGGCGCGTCAGCGCCGTGGTGCGAACGGCATGCGCTCTCAGGGTGCTTGAGCTACGCGATCTGCGTAAGAGCTACCGCGTCGGTGGCGGTGAGCCGGTTGATGCCGTCAACGGTGTCTCGCTGACGGTTGCCGCGGGAGAAGCTCGTGGCGCTGTACGGCCCCAGCGGATCGGGCAAGACGACGCTGCTGGAATTGATCGAGGGTATCTGCCGGCCGGATAGCGGGACTGTGCTGGTGGAAGGCCGTGACGTGTTTGGAATGTCGGAGCGGGAGCGCGAGGAGTATCGCCTGCGGCAGTTGGGCGTCGTCGGTCAGCCGCAGCACCTGATCCCCGGTGCGCGCGCGATCGAGAACGCGTCGCTGAAGCTGTTGTTGACGAACAAGCGCACCGCCCAGGCCACGGTCGAGCCATTGCTGGAGCGGTTGGGTCTCGGGGAGCGTCTGCGGCATCGCACCGAGCAGCTCTCGATGGGCGAGCGGCAACGCGTGATGATCGCTCGGGCGTTGTCGCTCGACCCCAAGCTCGTGCTCGCGGATGAGCCGACGGGAAACCTGGATACGCAGCGTACCAGGGAGGTGCTCGGGTTACTGCGCGAGATCTGCTCAGAACGGGGCGCGGCGGTCCTGCTTGCAACCCACGATCCACAGGCGGCGGAGTTCGCCGGTCGGGTATGCGAGCTGCGCGATGGCCGCCTCGAGGAGGACCGTGCCGATCGACCACCAGATCGATATCCCGAGCGGCCGTCCCGATCCACGACCGGCGGCGCTGTTGCGAGGGGATCATCGGCATGAGGGGGCGAGGCGGGCAATGGGGAGGATGAGCTTCGCGAACATCCTGTTCCTGTACCGCGCGCGGCTGCGGGCGAGGGCGGTGCTCGCGCAGGAGGGGTTCGCGATCTTCGGGATCGCGGTCGGTGTGGCACTGCTGTTCGCCAGTCAGGTGGCGAGCACGAGCCTGTCGAGCTCGGTGACGGCGCTCGATAAGCAGATCGTCGGACGCACGCAGTTTCAGCTGCAGGCGAGAGGTCCGGATGGCTTTGACGAACGCCTGCTCGAACGAGTGCGGCGGGCGCAGGGCGTCCAAACGGCGTTTCCGATCCTGGAGCAGCAGGCCAATGTGATCGGGCCTGGTGGTGAACGGTCGGTCGATCTGATCGGCGCCGATCCGCGCTTCGCGAGCGTGGGTGGAGCGTTGTTGCGACATTTTTCCGCCCAGCAGCTCGCCGTGCAGAACGCGATCGCGCTGCCGGCGCCGCTCGCCGGCGAAATCGGTGCGGGCGCGCTGGTCCAGATCAAGCTCCAGATCGGTGCTCGCGTGGTCATCACGCTGCTCGGCGCGGCGCTGGGCGAAAGCGAAATCGGTGGGTTGATCCACAGTCCCGTTGCGCTTGTTCCCATCCGTTACGCCCAGCGGTTGGCGGGCATGCGGGGAAGAGTCACACGGATCTTCATTCGCGCCCAGCCGGGACGCGAACGTGAGGTGCAAGCCGCACTCTCGACACTCGCCGCGAGGGCGGGCGTGAACCTCGATTCGGCCGCTTACGATACGAAACTGTTCGCGGTGGCGGTTGCGCCCGAGAGCAAAAGCGAGGCGCTGTTCTCCGCGATCAGCGCGTTGGTGGGGTTCATGTTCGCGCTCAACGCGATGTTGATCACCGTGCCCTCGCGCCGGCGGCTGATCGAGGAGGTCCGCCCGCAGGGCGCCACGCGTCTGGCGATCGTCCAGATCCTGCTGTTCGACGCCGCCGTGATCGGCCTGTTGGCCTGTGTCCTGGGTCTCGTGCTCGGAGACATTCTGTCGGTCGCCGTTTTCCATACCACGCCCGGCTATCTGGCGTTTGCATTCCCGGTCGGAGACGATCGGATCGTGACGTGGCAGAGCGTCCTGCTGGCCGTTGGCGCCGGACTGGCGGCCGCGATCGTGGGGGTGCTCTGGCCGCTGCGCGCGATCCTCATGCGTCCCCTGCGGATCGGGGATCAGACCGGTGACGGGTCCGCAGGCTTCCAGGCGGGTTGGGTGATGGCCAGACTGACCGTCGGACTGGTGTGCCTCGCCGTCACGCCGGTCGTCTCGACTGCCCACAACCAGGGCGCGTTCTTTGGGAATATCACGCTCCTCGTCGCGCTCGTCTGCCTGCTGCCGTTTCTCTTCGATGGGCTCGTACGGGTGTTCGCTCACGCACAGCGCCCGCTCAACGGAGCGGCGACCGTGCTCGCGGTCACGGGGTTGCGGACTCCCCAGACCCGGGTGCGCTCGCTGGCGATCGCGGTGACGGCGGCGGTCGCGGTGTTCGGGGCGGTCCAGTTTCAGGGTATTCAGACGAACCTCACGAACGGCCTCCATGCATCCATACGCGGCATTGACTCGAGCGCCGATGTGTGGGTCACGCCAAGCGGGGACTCCAGTCTTTTGTCAACGGTTCCCTTCAAGCCGGTCAACGTTGCCGCCATCGCTCGCCTGGCGGGTGTCGCCGCACTCGGTATGTACCGCGGCAGCTTCCTCGACTGGGGCGAGCGACGCCTGTGGATTCTCGCGCCATCTGCCGGCACGCCGCGGCCGATCCCGGTCAGCCAACTCATCGGCGGCAATCCCGCCCTGGTCGCGATGAGAATCCGCCAGGGTGGCTGGGCGGTGCTCTCCCAAGCGCTGGCCGGCGAACACAATCTCCGCGTGGGCCAGACGTTCGTGCTGCCCTCACCGCACTCGACCAGGCTGCGCGTGGCTGCGTTGAGCACCAATCTAGGCTGGCCACCGGGCACGATCGTTATGAACGCCGCCGATTATGCGCGCGCATGGCGGAGCAGCTACCCGAGCGCGTATGAGATTCAGACCAGCCCCGGAGCGTCTGCCGCGATGATCCGTTCCCGAGTGCAGCGCGCGCTGGGCCCGGGAACAGGGCTCCTGGTCGAAACCACAGGCGAACGCGAGCGGCGTCACTACGAGCTCGAGGCTCAGGGACTCTCGCGGCTGACGCAGATCCGACTGCTCGTGCTGATTGCCGCGGTGCTGGCCGTGACGGGCGCGATGGGCTCGATGCTGTGGCAGCGCCGCGATCTGATCGCGTTCATGAAGGTGGACGGATACCGCCGGGGTGTGTTGTGGCGATGGCTGCTGTGTGAGAGCGCGATCCTGCTCGCGGTGGGTTCCTCGATCGGAGCGGTTTTTGGTGTCTACGCGCAACTGCTGGGAAGCCACTTTCTGGCGAGTGCCACAGGTTTTCCGATCGTGTACAACGTCCAATGGCTTGCTGCGCTCTCCAGTTTCGCGCTGGTCACCGCCCTCACGGTCGCGGCCACGGCCCTGCCCGGGTATCTCGTAGCGAGGGTGCGTCCCAGGGCCGTCAGTCCTGCCTATTAGCTCGCTCAGGTGACGCACGCGATCCAACGGCCGACGGCACCCACGGTCGGGTTGTGCTGATCCGATCGTGGTGATCATTTCGACGCAAACATAGACAAAGCGGGCTAGAATATGCGGGTTTGGTAAACGATTCGGTTCTGCCGACCGGAGTGCGCGGGACCGGTACCCTGGGCGGCGCTCCCAACCCGGCGCCACTCTCGCCGCGGCAGCTCGGCGTTCTCGCTCGTGCGGCGACACGCGAGCTGCTCTGGGGGCTGCCGGCGGCAGGGCGTGAGCTTCGTGGATGGCGTATCCGCGCAGTGGGGATACCTGACGAGCAGATCCGTCAGGACGCGCTGGGCGCGCTGGATCGTAAGCGCGGTAACACCCACGGTGCCGCGCTGTTCTGGACCTTGCCGCGCGCTCGTGACCCCTGTCTGCTGCGTCTGCTCGTGACCTACCAGGTCATGTGGGACTACCTGGACTGTCTCAGCGAGCGCGGTGCCACCGCGGGACAGGCGAATGGCCTGCAGTTGCACTTGGCGCTGGTCAACGCGATCGACCCCAGCCGGCCGATTTCTGACTACTACCGTCGTCATCCCTGGCGCGAGGACGGCGGCTACCTGCGCGCCCTCGTCGAAACGTGCCGTCAGTGCTGCTGCGAACTGCCTTCGTTTCGGATGGTTCACCCAGTTCTTACGCGCGAGGCCATGCGCGCGAACGTGCAGGCGATCAATCACGAGCTCGATCCGGCGGTCAGGGAGCGAGATCTTCGAAAGTGGGTCGCACGCGAGTTTTCAACCGGCGATGACGTCGAGTGGTTTGAGCTGGCCGCGGCGGGTGGCGCCGGTCTCGCGATCTATGCGCTGTTTGCCCTGGCGGCTGAACCTGTGTGCAGTGAGACGGATGTCGCTCGGATCTACCACGCATATTTCCCGTGGACATCGGCTATTGCGACGATGCTTGACAGTTATGTCAACGAAGCGGAGGACGCTGCCAATGGCGATCACCGCTATGTAGCGTATTACAGGCAGCCCGAGCGCGCCACACAACGTATAGACCAGTTAATACGACGTTGCCTGTACGAGGCTGATGGTCTCAGGAACGGGGAGAGACACATCTTGATTGCGGCCTGCATGGTCGCAATGTACCTGTCCAAGGATAGTGCACATACCAGTGCTATGCGTGCAAGAACCCGGCACCTTGTAGACGCGGGGGGTTCCCTGACGAAGGTCCTGCTCCCAATCCTGCGGCTGTGGCGGATCGTCTATGCCCAGCGCTCCATGTGACTCAACCAAACCGCTCCCCATGCCAAACCACCCACGTAACAACATCATAAAAGGAGACGAGGTGCTGCTCACCGATTCACTATTTTTTATCCCCTCCGACAGGCGCCAGCTTCCACCCACGGTACCGCTTCCGGCGATGTTACAGACGCCAGCCTGCAGGTGGCGGCCATTTGAGTTGCTCGAATGGTGTCGTGTACGTTATGGCGACCGCTTCACCCTCTACCCGGTCAACATGCCGCCGCTCGTATTTCTTTCAGACCCCCAGGACATCCGGTCCGTCGTGACTGCGCCCGCGGATGTCCTGCACCCGGGGGCCGCTGGGTCCGTGATGGCGCCGCTGTTCGGGGAGGAATCTTTTGCGGTGCGCGAGGAAGATGAGCACTGGCACGGACGCAACACGGTGATGCCCGCGTTTCGCGATCGTACGGTACAGGGGTACGCCGATACGATCGCCGAGATCGCCGCGACCGAGATCGCGTCGTGGCCGCTCGATACGGCCTTCCCGCTCACCAAGCACCTGCACAGGTTGACGATGAGGGTGATGCTGACGATCGTCACTGGTGGTGGTGAGGGCAGCGGTGACGACAATCGGTTGGAGGCTCTGCACGAGGGACTGCTGGGCATGCTGTCGGTGATGGCGAGCTTCGTTCTGCAGGAGCCGCGCCTGCGTCAGCTGCCGGGGTGGCGCGGCACATGGCGCAGGTTCGTGCGCCGGCGCGATGCAGTCAACGCGCTCGTCTTCGCGCTGATCGAACGGCGGCGCCGCGAATATCCCGTTCGTGGCGGTTTGCTCGACGGTCATGACGTCGGCGGCGACCTACTCGACATGCTGCTCGCCGCGTACAACCTCGACGGCTCGCCGATGTCGGACCGTCAAGTGCGCGACAACCTCGTGTCCGTGATCATCGCCGGGCACGAGACCACGGCTGCGACGCTCGCTTGGGCGTTCCAGCTGCTGGCGCACAACCCGATCGTCCAAGACCGGCTGATCGAGGAGATCGACGCCGGATCGGGGGATGAGTACATGGACGCAACGGTCCAAGAGACGCTGCGACACAGGCCGGCGTTCCTGTTCATTCCCCCGCGAGCGGTCGTACGCCGGATCGAGATCGGCGACTGGATCTATCGTCCGCCGGTCCAGCTGCTCGGCTGCACCTATCTGATGCACCACGATCCGCGGCTGTACCCCGATCCCCAGACGTTTCTTCCCGAGCGCTTCCTCGGAGAGAGCCCTCCAGCGGGTGCCTGGCTGCCCTGGGGGGCGGGTCGCAAGCGCTGTCCCGGCCGGCATCTCGCGCTCCTGGAGATCCAGACGGTGCTACGAGAGGCGCTGTCAACCCGACGAGTGCTGCCCGCGAGCTCACGTATCGAGCACCCGAGCTGGCGAAGTGTGATCCTCACGCCGCACGACGGGGCAAAGGTCGTCCTGCGCAGACGTCAACCTCTAACCAGCTCACCCCTGATAAGGACGGATAGACGTGGCATTTCAAGCTAGCCTTTTCAGATTAGAAGGATTTTCTTTAGATTAGAAGCAAAGCTTTTGGAATAGAGCGCTTGTCAGTCAGAATAGAACGATTGTCTTGACAACATGCTGCTCAATTGGGCAGCATCATTCGAGGTGACCAACAAAGATCAAACTTTCCGCGCCGCAGAGGAGCCAGATCCCGAGGACAGTGGTAGGGGCGAGCGCGGGAACGGCGACTATGAGCGGGACAGGCGTGCGGGCATCGCGATCGAGTTCACCCCAAGTCAGATCGACCATGTCACCCGCGACGCCACCGGCGCCGGCAACATGCCCGTGCTGCTGGCGGGCGACCCAGGCTGCCTGCCCGAGAGGATTGTCACAGTACGCGAAGCGCTGCTGGCGTGTCTGGAGGGGCTGGAGGACTGCAACGCGCGCAAGCGGCGCCACTGGCGCCAAACCGAGGCGAACCGTCGCGATGGGCGTCTCGACGACGAGCCCGATCGGGAGATGATCGCGTTGCGGCGCGAGACCGAATCGTGGGGCGAGAAGATCGGATGGCTACAGGAGCTGGGTCTCCGTCTCGAGCGGGAGCGGGTACGCTGCGACGAGAACGTTGCACCGGACCTCACGGCCCGAGCGCTCCGATCGGGATGACCGCGATCCCTTGGGGGGGTGGGCGGACGTTCACAAGACGCCACGCCACCGAAGGAGGACCGTGATGCGCAGGCTGATCTATTCGATGACCATGTCGCTGGACGGCCACATCGCCGGACCCGATGGCGCGATCGACTGGTCGGTGCCCGACGAGGAGCTGTTTCGGTTCCACACCCAGCATGTGCGGGAGATCGACGTGCAGCTCTGCGGACGGCGGCTCTACGAAACGATGCTCTACTGGGAGACCGCCGAGGAGGGTCCGCTGGCCGCGGATCAGGTCGAGTTCGCCCAGACCTGGAAGGCCCTGCCGAAGGTCGTGTTCTCAAGGACGCTCGAGAGCGTCGCCGGCAACACCAGGCTGGCCACCGGCGGCGTCGGGGAGGAGGTCTCGAGGCTCAAGGCGCAGCCCGGAAAGGACATCGCCGTCGGCGGCGCCGGCCTCGCGCGCGCGTGTATGGAGCTGGGCCTGATCGATGAGTGGCGGCTGTTCGTCAGCCCGGTCCTACTCGGCGGCGGCACGCCCTACTTCCCGACCCTGGAGGACAGGATCGCTCTCGAGCTGATCGAGACACGCACATTTGGCTCCCGCGTCGTCTACCTTCGCTACAGGCGCGCGTGACGCAGCGCCAGCAGGCCCCGCCCGCTACCCTCCGAAGCCGTGATCAGCACTGACCAACTCAGGTGCGTTCGCTAACCACATAGAGTCTTGCATCGCATCCGGACGGACGGCCATGCTGCACGGCGTGTGGACGATCAGCCCGATACATTCGAGACCCCGATCCCGCGGGCGCCCGAGTCGTTCTTGACGACGCGCTGTGGCGCGAGAAGATTCTCCGCGGAGGGGCATGTCGTGCGCTGCGCGCCGGGGACTAACCGGATTGTCGGCCTCACGGTGCTCGGCGCTCGCCGCCTGCTGAAGCGCGATGGCCATCTGGCGGTCACGGTGCCCGAGACGGTCGAGACCAGTGCGGAGGATCTTGCCCCGGCGCTTGCTGCGCTCTGACGCAATCTCCGACAGTTACCTACGAGCCGCGCCGTGATCGGTCGCTGCGCTGGATCGCCTCGCGCAGGCCGGGGCGCTCCCGCGTCCCTCCGGACTCGTCCTCGTCAACGTGCCAGGCGACGATCTCCACGCCCCGGTACGCTGCCCAGCGCGCGATAGCCTCCCGTTGCACGGTCGGCGAGATGTAGCCGGGGCCCTTGCGGCCCAGACGGCGACTGACTTGGATCTACCCGTCGAAACGTTCAAGACCAGGCCTGGAACCTCCAGAGATCAATAAGGTAGTCAATGTGGCTCTGAGCACCAATCAATTCAAGAACGGCAACCACATCGACGTGGACGGAACCGTCTTCAAGATCCTCGAGTTCCAGCACGTCAAGCCGGGCAAGGGTGGCGCGTTCGTGCGCACGAAGCTGCGCAGGGCCTCGGATGGGAACGTGATCGACAGGACGTTCCGGGCGGGGGAGAAGTTCAGGTCGGTGCGGACGGAGGCGCGCAGGATGCAGTTCCTGTATGCCGACGGGACCGACGCTCACTTCATGGACACGGAGTCCTTCGAGCAGATCGCGGTCGCGGAGAGCACGCTCAGCGAGATGCTGCGCTGGACCAAGCCGAGCAGCGAGGTCGATGTGCTGTTCATCGATGACGAGCCGGCCGACATCCAGCTGCCGAGCGGGGTCGAGCTCGAGGTCACGCAGGCCGACCCGGGACTGCGCGGCGACAGCGTCTCCGGCGGCGGCACGAAGCCCGCGACGCTCGAGACCGGGGCGAGCATCCAGGTGCCGCTGTTCGTCGAGGTCGGCGAGCGGATCCGCGTGGACACGCGCACGGGCGAATACGTCTCGCGGGCCTAGCGGCGGGCGGGCAGGCGGGATGCGGCGCTCGGATCAGCGCAGGGCCGCGGTCGTGGCGCTCTATCAGCACGATCTCACCGGCCGCCCGCTGCTCGAGACGCTCGGGCCGAACGCGTCGATCTTCGCGCGCGCGCTCGCCTACGCCGCGGCCGACCGCTCCGAGGAGCTCGACGGCGTGATCGACCGCCACGCGCACGGCTGGTCGGTGCAGCGGATCCAGCCGCTGGAGCGCAGCATCATGCGCGTGGCCTTGATCGAGATGCTGCACCCCGACGTCGCGCCGGCGGATGAGCCGATCCCGGCGGAGGGCGCGATCGAGGAGGCGCTGGAGAGCGCGAAGACGTTCTGTGGCTCGGACGCGCCGGGGTTCGTGAACGGGGTGCTGGGCGCGGTCCTGCGCGAGATGCGCGAGAATCAAGCGATCTCATGAGTGGCGCAGAGCAATTGGAGGACCTGATCGCGCGGCTGGAGCGCGCCGCCGAGCAGCTGCGCTCGGGCGAGCTCTCATCCGACGCGGCCGCGACGATGGTCGAGGACTGCGCTGCGCTGGCGACGCGGGCGGCGGCGGAGCTCGAGCAGCTCGCGCACGCGGAAGCCTTCGCGCCCGCGCCCGGCCAGGACTCGCTGCTGTAGGGCGACCCGAGCGCGCGGTGAACGCCACGGGTCCGAGCGGTGTCGAGCAGGAAGCGAGCGATAGCCTCGATTCCGGCGAGAACGGGCGCGAGAGCTCCTACCCCGAGCACCTGCGCGCGCTCATCGAGCGCCACCTGGCGGCGATGCGCTTCTCCGAGGAGACGCTCACGGCCGGCCTAGAGGAGGCGATGCGCTACTCGCTGCTGGCGGGCGGCAAGCGCATCCGCCCGGTGCTCGCGCTCGCGACCGCGCGCGCGGTCGGCCTCGAGCAGGAGCAGGCGCTGGGGCTGGCGGGCGCGATCGAGCTGATCCACACCTACTCGCTGATCCACGACGACCTGCCGGCGATGGACGACGACGCCCTGCGCCGCGGGCAGCCGACCTGCCACGTGAAGTTCGGGGAGGACGTCGCGATCCTCGCCGGCGACGGGCTCTACGCGGAGGCCTTCCGGCATCTGCTCAGCGAGCGCAGCGCGCCGCCCGAGCGCGTGCTCGCGGCGGCCGCCGAGCTGGCGGCGGCGACCGGCGTGGGGGGGATGGTCGGCGGGCAGTACGCCGACGTGAGCTCGGGGACGCCGAGCGGACCGGCGGCGCTGCGGCGGCTGCACGAGCTGAAGACGGGCCGCCTGATCGGCGCCGCGGTCATCTGCGTGCTGTTCTTGGCCGGGATCGAGGATGGACCTGCGACAATTGAGTTTCGCCGTTTTGCCGCCGAGCTGGGCGTGTTGTTCCAGATCGTCAACGACATCCTCGACGTGACGGGCACCGACGACGCGCTCGGCAAGCCGCAGGGCAGCGACGAGCGCCATGGAAAGCGGACATATGTGAGCGAGTACGGGATCGAGCGCGCCAGGGAGCTGGCGGCGGAGTCCCACGGGACCGCGCGCCGGGCGCTCGCCGCGGCCGCCGCGCACCTCGATCAGGCGAACGCCACCGGCGAGCTCGAGCAGATCACGGACTTCATCTACACACGAACCTCATGAGCACAATCCACCCGAGTACCCCTCACCCCGTCAACATCCGCAGATCATGAGCAAAGACAAGCAAGAGTTCCATGCGCGTGCCGCGAAGATCGGTCTGCCGGCGCGCGAGGGCAAGGACCGACGCGAGCGCGCAGGGGACCTGCTGGCGAGCATCGAGGGGCCAGAGGACCTGCACGGCCTCTCCGAGGAGCAGCTCGCCGGGCTGGCCCAGGAAGTGAGAGAGCACATCATCGAGACGGTCGGCGAGATCGGCGGGCACTTCGGTGCGAACCTCGGCACCTGCGAGCTGGCGGTGGCGCTGCACTCGGTGCTCGAGAGCCCGAAAGACAAGATCCTCTGGGACGTCGGCCACCAGGCCTACCCGCACAAGGTGCTCACGGGGCGCCGTGACGAGCTGAGCACGATCCGCCAGTACGAGGGGCTCGCGCCGTTCTGCTCGATCGCGGAGTCCCCGCACGACATTATGGGCGCCGGGCACGCCTCGACCTCGATCGGCTATGCGGTCGGGATCAAGGAGGGCATGCGCCAGGGCGCGGGCGAGCCGGGCAAGGTCGTCGCGGTGATCGGCGACGGCGCGATGACCGGGGGCGTCGCGTTCGAGGCGATCGGGCAGGCGGGCGGGCTCGGCACGCCGATCGTGGTCGTGCTGAACGACAACGGCATGTCGATCGCGCCGAACGTCGGGGCGATGTCCAAATACTTCAACCGGGTCCGCCTGAACCCGAAGCTGTGGCACGCGCGCGAGGGCGTCGAGGGTGGGCTGACGCGCCTGCCGGGGGGGATCGGCGCCGCGCTGGAGCGCCTCGGCCCGCAGCTGAAGGAGTCGATCAAGGCCTTCTGGGCGCCGGGCCTGTGGTGGGAGGAGCTCGACTGGGCCTACATGGGCGTGATCGACGGCCACGACGTGCGCGCGCTGCGCGAGGCGCTGCGCGAGGCGCTTGCGGCCGAACGCCCGGTCGTCGTGCACGCGGCGACGGTCAAGGGCAAGGGCTTCGCCCCCGCCGAGGAGGGCGGCCTGGAGGGCATGGAGAAGTGGCACGCGGCCAAGCCGAAGTCGATCCGCAACGGCGTCGAGACAGCTCCGCCGGCCCCGTCCTCCGCGGTCTCCCCGGCCCCGGCCCCGGCCCCACAGACCCAGGCAGCCACGGCCTCGGGCGACAACGGTCAGGCGCGGGCGAGCGCACAGGTGCGGGCGGGGTCTCAGGCGCGGGAGGCAGCGACGGGCGCGACGGCAGCGGCGGGCGCGACGGGGACGGCGGCCGGGGTGGGCGGGCGTCAATACACGCAGGTCTTCGGCGAGGCGCTCGTGCGCGAGTGCGAACGCGACCCGCGTGTGGTCGGGATCACCGCCGCGATGAACTCGGGCACGGGGCTGAACCTCCTCCAGAAGGCGTTGCCCGATCGCTACTTCGATGTCGGTATTGCCGAGCAGCAGGCGATCCTGTTCGCGGCCGGCCTCGCCCTGCAGGGCGTCAAGCCGGTGGCGGCGATCTACTCGACGTTCCTGCAGCGGGCCTACGATCAGATCGTCCACGACGTCTGCCTGCAGAAGCTGAACGTCGTGTTCGCGCTCGATCGCGCCGGCCTGGTCGGCGATGACGGCCCGACCCACCACGGCGCCTTCGACATCGCATACCTGCGCTGCCTGCCGAACATCGTCCTGATGGCCCCCCGCGACGAGGCGCTGCTCGTGGACATGCTCCACACGGCACTTCTTCACGACGACGGTCCGGTCGCGCTGCGCTACCCGCGCGGCGAGGGGCCCGGCGCGGAGCCGCCAGCCAGCCCGCGCACGATCGAGATCGGCACGGGGGAGATCTTGATCGAGCCCCACCCACCCGGCGCCGGCGCCCCCGCGGGCAGACGGGTCGCACTGATCGGCTACGGCAGCGGTGTCGGCAAGGCGCTGGAGGCCGCTGATGAGCTGGCCGGCGAGGAGATCTCGGTGACGGTCGCCGACGCGCGCTTCGCCAAGCCGATCGACGCGGGCCTCATGGCCCAGCTCGCAGCCGAGCACGACCTGCTCGTGACGGTCGAGGAGGGCGTCCTGGCGGGCGGCTTCGGCACGGCCGTGTGGGAGACCCTCAACGAGGCGGGCACGACGGGGGCGGGCGGGGTCCGAATCTTGCGCGTCGGCCTGCCCGATCGCTACGTCACGCACGGCAAGCCGGCGCTCCTGCACGAGGAGGTCGGGTTCACGGGCAAGCGCATCGCCGAGCGCGTCAGGGCGGCGATCCTCGATCGCGACTCCGCCACGGTTGGTGCGTGAGGAGGCCGTTAAATGAAACGGCCCGCAGGGGAGGCGGGCCGTTTCGGGGAGGAGGGATGCTGCTGTGCTTCGGGTCGTTCATCATGATGCCCAGCGGCGAGGTTGCTATGTGTGATCTTGATCACAGAGGCGAGCGTATGTTCGTCTCGCGGGGCGGGACGAAGCTCGAGAACGCGCTCATCGCGACCGGGATCGAGGTCGCGGGCCGGCGCGCGCTCGACGTCGGCGCCTCGACCGGCGGGTTCACCGACTGCCTGCTGCGCCGCGGCGCGACGGACGTGATCGCGGTCGATGTCGGCTACGGCCAGCTCGACTGGGGACTGCGCAACGATCCGTGCGTGCACGTGCTCGAGCGCGTCAACGCGCGCGCGCTCACGCCCGAGCAGCTTCCGTACACGCCCGATCTCGTGACGATCGACGTCTCGTTCATCTCGCTCGCCAAGATCCTGCCGGCGGTGCTCGCATGCCTGGCCACGCGCTACGACGTGCTCGCGCTGGTCAAGCCCCAATTCGAGGTCGGCCGCGCGCTCGCGAGCAAGGGGCGCGGCGTGATCCGCAACCCGGCCGACCGGCGTGGCGCGCTCGTGGGCGTGGGGGAGGTGGCATACGGGCTCGGCGCGAGCGTGCTCGGGTTCTTCACCTCGGGGCTCGCGGGGCCGAAGGGCAACCGGGAGACGTTTCTGTGGCTGGGCGAGCCGGGGCGCGCGGGGGCGGCGGGGAACATGCAGGAGATCGAGGTGATGGCCCGCGAGGTGGAGCCGTGATCCTGGGCACGCATGGCGGCGTTGGATCGGCGTCCTCGGTCGCTCGCGTACCATGCACGCCACGCTCCCTGCGTCCTTGCCCAACTTGCCCTGCGTGTCCAGGATGGCGTAATGCGAGGATGGAGCCATGAGAGAGATCACCGTCTTCACGCACCGCCGTCCCGAGGACACGAGCGCGACGCTCGCGCGGCTCGCGTCGGCGGCGGCCGTCGCGGGCGTGACGCTGCGCCTCGACGAGATCGAGACGCGCAAGCACGACCTGCATGCGGGCCCGGGGCTCACGGTGGATGCACCGGTGAAGGACGACGTCGAGCTGTGCGTCGTGCTCGGCGGCGACGGGACGATCCTCGGCGCGCTCCAGCGCTATGCGGGCACCGGCGTGCCGGTGTTCGCGATCAACTTCGGCGAGATCGGCTTTCTCGCGACCGTCGAGCCCGATGAGATCGAGGACGGGATCGCACGCGCGCTCGCCGGCGACTTCGAGCTGCGCGGGCTGCCGGGGATCGTGCTCGACGCGTCGGGGAGCGCCGCGGGCGAACCGCGAGGCGAGGAGGACGCGCCGGGGACTGTGGTCGCGGATGCGGGCGGGCAGGCGGACGCGTCGGGCGGGCGAACGGAGACCGCCGGCGGCGATGGCCCAGGAAGCGCCGCGCGCCGCACGGCGTTCAACGACGTCGCGATCCATCGCAAGGTCGGCGAGCGGATCGCCCAGATCGCCTACGCGCTCGACGGCGAGGAGGTCGGGAGCGTGCGCTGCGACGGGCTCGTCGTGGCGACCCCCGCCGGCTCAACCGGCTACAACCTCGCCAACGGTGGCCCCGTGATGGCGTGGGGGGTCGAGGGGTTCGTGGTCTCGTTCATCGCGCCGCACTCGCTCGCGGCGCGCACGCTCGTGGTCGCGCCCCGCGATCGCCTGACGATCCACAACCGCTCGCGCGAGCCGCTCGACGTGGCCGTCGACGGGCGCCCGGCCACCGAGATCCCACCGGGCGGGGCGATCGACGCGCGCTTCGTCGACGCGGTCGGCACGATCGCGCAGCTGCCGGGCTCCTCGTTCTACCGCCGCCTGCGCGAGAAGTTCGGCCGCCTCGCGAGCTGACTCGATTCGGCGCTGCCACTGAGGCGCCGGTCATCGGCGTCTCAGGCGACTTTGGCGGCCGGGTGCTCGTGTGTCTCGCCCGCGTTCTGCATCGAGGTCACGAACTGGTCGAGCTGATCGCGCGAGAAGCGGCGCTGGCCGCCGGGCGTCCGGTAGCAGTGGATGTGGCCGGCGTCGGTCCAGCGGCGGATCGTCGCCAGCGAGACGCCGACGTAGCGCGCCGCCTGCGAGCTCGTGAACACGAGCTGGCGGTCTGAGTGAGGCTGGAGTGGCGTGATGGTCATGTCCTCGCCTTGTCGTTAGCGGTTGGTGGGAAGCGCCGGCTGGCCGTTGAGGGTCAGCGGATCTGTCGGGAACAGGCCCGAACGGACGCGCCGGCTTGCTCCATCTTTCGGGCGGATGAGGGCAGAAGTCGAGGGCGGCGAAGCTTTGTGGACGTTTGGTCGATCAAGGCCGCGAGAACCCTGCCGCGGCCGGCGATCCAGGCCCCTGAATCCCTTCGTCTGCAAGCATTCGTGCAGAAGTCGAGCAAAAACTGGACATTTCGGCCAATCTCGCTACTATTCTCCTCGAACCTACTCAAAGGCAGCGGCGCTCTGTGGATGGAGACAAACGGGCCCGCCAGCGACCAATGGCCCTTGGGGCCGCAATCGAGGGAGATCTTTCATGGGCCACAACCACTAGAACTTTCGGCAGGTAGAAAAGTGACCTGTGTTCGAGGGCGTCGCGCAGCTTGCGCGGCGCTTTCGATCGTTAAGGGGCGCTTTGGAGCGCTGAGGGCGGCCTTTCGGCACCAGTCTCGATCAACCGCCCGTCGCGGGCTGGGCGAACTTACGCGCCCTTCGCTCGAAGGCGAGCTCGGTCTCGAAGTTCGCGTCGTCGCCGTGCACCGAGGTGACCGGCCCGTCGCGTTCGAGCATCGCGACGAAGCTCTCCACGAGCTCGGCGTCGAGCTGGCGCCCGGCCACGCGTCGCAGCTCGGCGATCGCGTCCTGGGGGGTCATCGGCGAGCGGTAGGTCTCGCGCGCGGTCAGCGTGTCGTAGGTCGAGCAGACCGCGATGATCCGCGAGGCGAGCGGGATCTCGCTGCCGATCAGCCCGGCGGGGTAGCCGCTGCCGTCGACGTGCTCGTGGTGGTAGAGGATCGCGTCGGCGACCGGGCCGTAGCCGTCGAGCCGGCCCACGAGCGTCGCCCCGTCCTGTGGGTGGCGGCGGATCACCGCCCAGTCCTGATCGGACAGGACCTCGGCGTGGAGGATGCTGTCGGGCAGCGCGAACTTGCCGATGTCGTGCAGCAGGCCCGCGGTGTGGACGAGGTCCTGCTCGGCCTCGTCGAGGCCCAGCTCGGTGGCGAGCTCCCGCGCGTAGCGGGCGACGGCGGCCGCGTGGCGTGCCGTCATCCGATCGCGCAGCGCGAGCGTCTCGACGAGCGTCGTCAGCACGCCTAACTGCAAGGAGGCGAGATGGATCGAGCGCGCCTCCAGTTGGTCGGCGCGGTCCTCTGAGCGCAGCAATGCGATCGCGAGGTATTGAAAGATCAACAACAAGAGGACCGAGGCAAGCAGAACCGAAAAACCGAGTTGCAAATAGGCGACGGCCAGAATCGCCGCCAGGGCGCCGGTGGCGATCTGGCCGGGCATCAGTGGGATGAAGACTTCGCGGATCTGGCCACCTAGTGGACGCTCCTCGACGACACGGTTATCTACGGCGATGATGATGAAGTTGAGCGCGTTGGTGACCATGAAGACGGCGAACACAGCCAATCCAAAGGTCGCGCTTTGAGCCAAGTGGTTATGTGGGTCTTGGACGTTCCCGAACAGCCCCCTAATCATCAGTCCGCCAATCAAGGGAAAGACCGCGAAGTTCGTCAGGTTGTTGAGCCACTCCGACAGGGACAGTCGCCGCAACGCGGAGGTCACGATCATCGCGATCAACCCAAAGCACATTGCTGGAACAGGCCCAAGCAAGCTCATCGCCAACACCAACGCGAGGAAGGCGGCGGTCACCTGTTGGTTGCGGAGGGTCACGCTCAGTCGCTGTCCGATCAGTGAGAGCGACAGCAACAGGACGACGAGCAGGAGCGAGCTCCATTCCTGGGCCTGCGAGATCAGCACGGCTGTCGCAAGCGCCGCGAGCAGCACGAGGCTCTCGACGAACCAGTAAACGCGTCTGATTGTCTGAGCGGTGAGCATCAAGTCATTCCCTGTCGTACTTAACGGCCGAAGCCGTGTCGGACTTAAGGTGCCGCAGAGCCGAATTGGACATCCCGGAGCCGGTTCGCGCGAGCGTGCTGTCCCGGGGCGTCTCATGAGGTTGGTCGAGATCTCCCTCGATCTCCACCGACGCACCCATCTGTCCGGTCGTTGGCCCGGGCGTATCCTCGTTATCTGCGGTCCTCGCCGAGGCATCGGCCGGCATCTCGCGATCGATCCCGCGCAGGGCGAGCCGCAAGAACGCGAACGTCATCGTCGTCGCCCCGATCCCGACGACGAGAAACGCCGTGCGCGGCGAGCTCAGCGCGACCAGCGCGCCGCCCAGTGTCAATCCAAGCGCGAGCGACAGCGCGCCGATCGACTCCACGGCGCTCATCAGGCGGCCTTGCAGCGCCGGTGGCGTCAGCCGCTGGACGATACTGATCACCGAAGCCCACTCGACGCCGTTGCCGATTCCGCCGAGCAGCGCCGCGGTGCAGGCGACCTCGATCGAGCCAGCGACGGAGAACGCGATGTAGGCGAGGCCCATCGCGAGCGTGCCGCCGGTGAGCATCGCGCCCAGCCCGCGCTTCGGCGAGCGTGCGAACACGAGGCTCCCCACGACCACACCAACGCCCCAGGCGCCGAGCAGCAGGCCGTAGCCGCGGTCCCCGGCGTGCAGCGTCACCTTCGCGTAGGCGACCTCGATCGGCCCGGCGGAGTCGAAGAACACCAGCGCGACCATCTCCGCCAGCAGCAGCCCGCGCAGCAGGGGCACCCCGTTGACGTAGTCCAAGGCGGCGCGCAGCCGCTGCAGCACGGTGGCGCCGGCGGCGTCCTCGGCGTGCGGCGAGAGGTCGAGCAGCATCGCGCCGCAGATCAAGAACGAGGCGGCGTCGATGAACAGCGCGGCGGGCGCGCCCGCGGCCGCGACGAGCACCCCGGCGATCGCCGGCCCGAGCATGAACGTCGCGGAGAAGGCGATGTTGAGAGTCGCGTTCGCCTGCCGCTCGGCCGCCTGCGTGAAGGCCTCCACGTCCTTCTCGCGGGCGGCGTCCCACTCGAGCGCGGCCTGCTCGCGCGCGGCCCGGGCGGTCTCCGCGCGCAGCAGTGCGCTCGCGGCCAGCGCCGCGGTGCCGTCGAGCGCCGCCAGCAGCAGGATCGCGGGCAGCCAGAAGTGCCACAGCAGCACCGCCAGCCCGACCGTGACGACGCCCTCGAACAGGTACAGCCCGCTCAACACCCCACGACGTCGCGAGGCTTCGACGCGCGCCGCCAGTGCCGGCGCCGCGAACGCGGGCAGCGCCTGCCCGGCGATCAGCAGGGCGGCGACCGCGAGCGCGCTGCGCGTGTGGTCGAAGACGGCGACCGACAGCGCGACGAAGCCAAACCAGGTGCCGAGCCGGTTGACGGTGTAGGCGCCGACGATCCGGCGCAGGCGGTGGGATCTCAGGGTCGAGGTCATCTCGCCGCCACGCTAACGGTTGCCCGCGACGGGATCGAGCCCTGCAAGCGCTCGCGCGGGGTGCGCCCGACGAACCGGGCTGGCGCCCGCGGAGGCCGTCATCGCGTGCCACCGCACCCCGACCACGGGACGGGTCCCTATCCGTGTCGCAGGCGGAGCTCGTCGTTGTAGGAGGCGCGCGGTCCGCGCGCTTCGGCGGGGTCATCGACGATCAGCACGGGCAGCTCGGGATGCCGGTGGGCGAGCGTCTGCATCAGCGACTCCGCGGGGGCGTCGTCGAGGTCGCCGGCAATGAACGCCATGCGCGTGGACGGAGCGTGCTCGAGCGCCTCGAAGACCGCGTCGGCCTGGTCGAACACAGTGCTCTCGGGCAGCGTCCGGCTGAGCTCTTCGAGCAGCGCCGCGCGCCGCTGCCCGTCCGCTCCGGCGAGCAGGATCCGCGTTGGGCCCGCGATCACGCGCAGCGCCGGTGGCTGTGGCTCGCCGCCGTGCTCATGCTCGCGCTCCGCCAGCGCGCGAGGCTCGGCGGCCGGATAGGCGCGGGCTGGGTTTGGATCGGGCAGCAGCCGCAACGTGGGGACGCGCGACCGCGAGCGCCGCCGGGCAGATGCGCGTGCGGCCGCACGCCGTCTGATCGATGTCTGCGCCGGGCTCATCGCGGCGAGACCCCCGGCATCGCGGGCCATGCCTCGCTCGGCGCGAGCTCGCCGGCCTCGCGTGAGGTCCGCTCGGCTTCGCGGTCCTCGCCCAGCTCGATGCGGCCGAGCGCCGACAGCGCGGCGAAGCCCGCGGCCGTCAGGGTCAGCCAGGTGGCGGCGATGCCGAGGGCGATCACGCCGCCTCCTTGCGGGCTGGAAGTGTCGCGGTGCACCTATGGGGTGGAAGCTTGGGCGTCATAGCCGACATGATGGGGCCCCACGGGGCGTTTGTCTGTAGGCGGAAGGTGCTGATCGTGTCGTCCCAAAGGTGTCGATCTGTGTAGTCCTTCCGGTGCCGTCGAGCGCTCGCGAGGTGCGCCCGGGAGGTCGGGATCGGCGAGTCCGTCCCGCCCGGACGGCGAAATCTCACCCGGGCGTGGCCTGAGGGGTTCCATCCGGCGCG
Organism: uncultured Solirubrobacterales bacterium; assembly: GCA_963774785.1. GTDB lineage: Bacteria > Actinomycetota > Thermoleophilia > Solirubrobacterales > Solirubrobacteraceae > Palsa-744. The sequence goes on from CAVZGH010000001.1 coordinate 1,834,605, forward strand.
GGTCAACCGCGGGCGCCACCGGATGGCCAGACCCGCCGGTCGAGGCGGTACTGTGCGCCGCATGGAGGGTGGAACGCCAGGGGTCGATCGGCCGATCGACGTGATCATCGCGGACGACCACGGGGTCGTCCGCGACGGCATCCGCATGGTGCTCGAGCGCGAGGCGGGCGAGTTCCGCGTCGTCGCCGAAGCCGGTGACGTGCCCGCCACGATCCGCGCGGTCCGCGAGCACCGGCCCGACCTGCTGACGCTCGATCTGTCGATGCCGGGCGGCTCGAGCCTCGCCGCGCTGCCGCAGTGCTTCGTCGCCCATCCCACGCTTGCCGTGGCGATCCTGACGATGCGCGAGGATCCCGAGTACGCCCGCCAGGCGCTGCGCGCCGGCGCGCGCAGCTACGTGCTCAAGGAGGCCGAGCCGGCCGAGCTCTTGCAGGCCTTCCGGCTGGCGGTCGCCGGCGGCAACTACCTGCATCCCCGCCTCGGCGCCCTGATGGCCACCGGCGATGAGAGCCAGAGTGACGGCGTCGCGCTCTCGGAGCGCGAGCGCGAGGTCGTGCGGCTGATCGCCAACGGCTTCACCAATCCGCAGATCGCCGAGCAGCTGCACGTCGCCGAGCGCACCGTCAAGACCTACCGCGCACGGGCGATCGAGAAGCTCGGCTTCTCCTCGCGCGCGGAGATCACGGCGTATGCGCGGCGCCTCGGCTTGGTCGAGTAGCGCGCCCGCCGCCAGCCGCGCGGGAGAACGAGATTCACAGCCTCAGCGGCCGGCGGCCGCGCCCGACAGCTCCTCGGCGGTGGGCCGTCCCGCGAGCGGGACCGTCAGGCGCATGACCGTGCCTTTGCCCGGCGCGGGCACGAGCTCGAGCTCGCCGCCTACGAGCTCGGCGCGCTCGCGCATCCCCGACATCCCGAACCCGCCCTCCAGGCCGTCGCCGCGCGGGCCCAGCCGGTCGGCTTCGGGGAGGCCCCGCCCGTCGTCGGTCACCGACGCGCGCACGACGCCGTCGCGCTCGACGATGCTGATCGTCGCGCTCGTCGCCTGCGCGTGGCGGCTGACGTTCGTGAGCGCCTCCTGGACGACGCGGTAGATCGTGCTCTCGAGCTCGGCGTCGAGGCGATTTTGCTCGGGCTCGGGGCCGAGGTCGATCTCGGTCTGCACCTCGAGTCCGTCGATCGCCTGCGCGCGGCGCGCAAGCGCCTCCAGCGCGGCCGCCAGCCCGAGGTCGTCGAGCGCCGCGGGGCGCAGCTCGGTGATCAGGTGGCGCAGCCCATCGATCTCATCGCCGAGCCCTTCGAGCACGTCCTGCACCGCGGCGCTCAGCGCCTCCTGCTCGTCCTGGTCGCGCGCGTTTGCCAGGCGCATGCGCAGCGCGCCGAGGCCCTGGATCGTTTCGTCATGGATCTCGCGCGCCCAGCGCGTGCGCTCGCGCTCGCGCGCCTCCATGCCGTAGCGCAGACGCTTGATCTCGACCGAGCGCTCCGCCGCCATCCGCTGCGCGATGCTCGTCGCGAACGCATTCAGCGCCTCGCGATCGGGTCCGCGGAACCCTCCGTCGCGGCGCAGCGCGATCACCAGCCCGCCGCCGTAGCCCTCCATGCTCAGCGGCTCGACCAGCGCGGCGCGCGCCTCCAAGCCGAGTTCGTGCAGCCACGCCGCCTCCTGCCCGCGCGGGCGATCCAACGACACCGACCTGCCCTGCAGGTAGAGATCGCCGAGCGCGCTGCCCTGCACGGGCGCGATCCGCAGGCGCACCGTTTCCTGCCCGCTGGCCGCGGCCACGCGCAGCTCCCCGCGCTCCTCGATCACGATCAGCAGCGTGCCGGCGTCGAGCAGCGCGAGCCCGCGATCGGCCATCAGCCGCAGCAGCCAGAGCTCCGATCCCGAAAGCATTGGCCGGGATTATGTCTGGATCGTCTCCAGACCGTTCTCGCGGCGCGCGGCTGCCCTCGTCTGGGCGAGCAGCTGGGCGCCGTCGAGATCCTCCCGCCACGCCGCAATTCCCACCGACACGCGCAGCGGCCGGCGCTGCCCGCCGGCTTCGATCTTGATCGCGCGCAGGCGCTCCAGCGCGCGCCTGGCGACGATCTCGCCGCGCGGCCCGTCGGCGCCGGGCAGCAGCACCGCGAGCTCGTGCTCGCTCGGCCGGCCGACCCGGTCGAAGCGCCGCAGCTCGTGCCGCAGCGCCTCGCTGACGTAGAGGAGCGTTCGCTCGGACAGCTCGCCGCCGTGCGCCCGTGTCAGCTCGTCGAGGTTCTCGATCACGACCAGCAGGCAGCTCAACGGCGTGCCGTGGCGCCCGGCGCGGTTGATCTCCTCCTCCATGCGCGCGGCCAGGGCCGGCGCCGGCAGACAGTCGATCGTGCCATCCGCAAAGGGGTCCGCGCGTAGGTTCGAGTTGTTGGGCCGCATATCTCCCATCATCGTCAATCGGCCGCGTTCGCTCAAGCAGCGCGGCTGAGAGCTCTCCTTCCCGATCGGCTCTACGCACCCAAACAGGTCTGTCCCCATCCGCTGGTACACCTGCGGGGTGCTCCAAGAGCTGAACGTCGAGAACCTCCTGCTGATCGAGCGCGCGCAGTTGCGCCTGGCGCCCGGCCTGAACGTGCTCACCGGCGAGACCGGCGCCGGCAAGACGGTGCTCGCCCACGCGCTCGACCTCTTGATGGGAGGCTCCGTCCGCCCCGCCCGCGCCGCCCGCGCCGGGAGGGCGGGATCTTCGCTCGTTCGCCCCGGCGCGAGCGAGGCCTACGTCGAGGGCGTCTTCGATCTGCCCGACGTGCTCCCCGCGGAGCTCGCCGAGCGGCTACCGGGTGGCGCCGAGGAGATCGTCCTCGCGCGTCGTCTCGGCGCCGACGGGCGCACGCGTGCCTATCTCAACGGACGCACCGCGACCGTTTCAGAGCTGCGCGAGCTGGGCTCACGCCTGGTCTCCTTCTACGGTCAGCACGAGCACCGCAAGCTGACGCTCGCCAGCTCCCAGCTGGAGGTCCTCGACGCCATCTGCGGCCCCGAGCACGCGCTGCGTCTGCGCGCCTGCGCGCAGACCTTCGCGCAGGTCAGGCGTCTCGCCACGGAGCTCGAGGCGCTGCGCGAGCTCTCCGCCGCGCGTGAGCGCGAGCTCGACCTGATCGAACACGAGCTCGCGGAGATCGACGCCGCCGGCCTCGACCAGCACGAGTACGACGAGCTGCTGGTCGCCCGCGCCCGTCTGGGGCGCCTGGACTCACTGCGGATGGCCGCCGGCGCGGCGGCCGACGCGCTCGCGCCCGAGGACGGCGTGGCCGGCCCCGGCGGCTCCCAGATGATCGCCGCCGCCGGCGCGGGCCTGGAGGCGCTCGCGGGCGTCGACCCGGGCCTCGACGCGCTCGCCGAGCGGTTGCGCGCGCTCGCGATCGAGTCGCAGGACCTCGCGACCGAGCTGCGCGGCTACTGCGAGCTGGTCGCCGGCGAGGACGGTTCGCTCGAGGCGGTCGAAGAGCGCCTCGCAGCCGTCGAGCGTCTCGTGCGCAAGCACGGCGGGACGCTCGCCGCCGTGCTCGACCATGCCACCGACGCGCGTGCGCGCCGCGAGCAGCTGAACGGCGCCGAGGTCGCTTTCGCGGAGGTGGCGGCGCAACTGGAAGATGCGCAGGCGGCGCTCGCGGAGCACGTCGCCGCGCTGCGCGAGGCGCGCGAGCGCCACGCGCCACGCCTGGAGCTCGGGGTGCGCGAGCAGCTCGCGGCGCTGGCGATGGCGGATGCCACCTTCACGGTCTCGCTCACCCCGCGCGAGCCGGGGCCCGCCGGCGGCGACGCGGTCGAGCTCCTGATCGCGCCGAACCCCGGCGTGCCGGCCGGCCCGCTGCGCGAGATCGGCTCCGGCGGAGAGCTCTCGCGCGTGATGCTCGCGCTCGCCACCGTCTGCGCCGGCGCCGGTACCGCCGACGCGTCATCGCCGCAGACGACGCTCGTGTTCGACGAGGTCAACGCCGGCATCGGCGGTCACACCGCACGCGCCGTCGGTGAGCGGCTGCGCGATCTCGCCACGGGCAGGCAGGTGCTGTGCATCACCCACCTGCCGCAGATCGCCTCGCTCGGGACACGCCACTTCTCGATCGTCAAGGACACCTCCGCCGAGCCCACCCGCACCTCGGTCCTGCAGCTCGCAGAGCCCGACGTCGTCTCCGAGCTCGTGCGGATGCTCGGCGCCGATGCAACCGACAGCACCGCGCGCCGGCACGCGCGCGACCTGCGCAAGGCAGCCTGAGGGGGTACCCTCGGCTGCAATGGCCGCTATCAGGCAGCCGGCGGATCTAGCTGCCCGACCGCAGGGGCAACGCCCCCTGCCCGGCGGCGATGTCGCGCCCTGGCGCACGGTAACCGGGCCGGTGCGCCCCGGCCGGCGCACGAAGCTGCTCGTCAAGCACCTCTCGCGTGGCGACATCGCGCTGATCGACCATCGCGACATCGATCGGGTCTCGGCCGAGGAGCTGATCGCCGCGAACGCCGGCGCGGTCTTGAACTGCCGGCCCTCCTCCAGCGGCGCCTACCCGAACCTCGGCCCGCAGCTGCTCGTCGAGGCCGGCATCCACCTCGTCAACCTGCCGGACGACTCGCTGTTCGAGGAGCTCTCCGACGGCGAGGCGATCACCGTGCGCGACGGCGAGGTGACGCGCGGGGACGAGGTGCTGGCCCGCGGCGAAGTGCTCGACCTCGCCCGTGTGCGCGCCGAGACCGACGCGCGCCGCCAGGAGATCGGCGAGGCGCTCGAGCGTTTCGCGCACAACACGATCGAGCACATGCGCGAGGAGCGCGAGCTGCTCTCGGGGAAAATCGAGATGCCGCGCTTCAGCACCGACTTTCGCGATCGTGCCGCGCTCGTGGTCGTCCGCGGCGTCGGTCACCAGCGCGATCTGCGCGCTCTGCGACCGTTCATCCGCGATCTGCGCCCCGTGCTGATCGCCGTCGACGGTGGCGCCGATGCGTTGCTCGAGGAGGGATTGTGTCCTGACATGATCGTCGGCGACATGGACTCCGCCGGGGAGGCGACGTTGATGACGGCTGCCGGCGCCGCGCGTCGCGGGCGCCGTGGATGGGGCGCGGGCGCGGTCGGGCCCTCGGCGAGGAAGGGCGGCGCCGAGCTCGTCGTGCACGCCTATCCCGACGGGCGCGCCCCGGGACGCGAGCGCCTGGAGCGTCTCGGCCTGCCCTTCAAGCTCGTGCCGGCCCCCGGCACGAGCCAGGACGTGGCGATGCTGATCGCCGCCGAGAAGGGCGCCGATCTGATTGTCTCGGTCGGCTCGCAGTTCAACCTCGTCGAGTTCCTCGACCGCAACCGCGAGGGTATGTCCTCGACGTTCCTCACGCGCCTGCGGATCGGCGAGATCCTCGTCGACGCGAAGGGCGTGAGCCGGCTGTATCACCCACGCCCGGGCCTAACCCCGTTGCTGGTCGTGATCGCCGCCGGGCTGCTGGCGATGATCGCGGTGATCTGGCTGACACCGGCGCTGCGCGACGTTCTCGACCTGCTCTGGCTCAAGCTGCAGATGCTGGCCGATGTCACACCGGCCGACTGAAGGGCCGCCGGCATGTTCGACTACCGCTACCACGCGCTCTCGCTTGCCGCCGTGCTGTTCGCGCTCGCGGTCGGCGTGCTGATCGGCGTGGCGATCGGCGACTCCAACCTCGTCTCCTCGGCCAAGAACGGGATCGTGCACAACCTCGAATCGGAAGTGAACGGCGCGCAGGAACACGCGGCGACGCTGCAGACCCAGCTGAGCGCGGAGGAAACCTTCGCCAACGGCCTCTACCCGCTCGCCGTCCAAAACTTGCTCGCCGGGCGCAACATCGGGCTGGTGTTCCTCGGCGGCTCCTCCAACCGCGTGAACGGCCTCGTGCGCAGCGCCGTCACCCAGGCGGGCGGCAACCTGGCGACGGTCGTGGCCGTGCGTGAGCCGCTCGATCTGACCGGACTTGCCCAGGGCGCCAGCGGGACGATCTACGCTGGGCTCGCGAGCGATCCTGAACTGGTGCACAAGCTCGGCGGCCTCGCCGGCCGCCAGCTCGTTAGCGGCGGCCCGCAGGTCGGCCGCGAGCTGCTCAGCCGCGTGCGGGGCAGCCTGCTCAGCGCCTTCGACGGGCAGCTCGGCAAGCTCGAAGGGCTCGTCGTGATGCGCGCCGAACCGGCCGGCATGAGCACCGAACAGACGCAGGCGACAGTCGCTCTGGAGTCGGGTCTGCTGGCCGGCGTGAGCGCCGTCGGGGTCCCGGTCGTGGGGGTCGAGCTGAGCAACACCGAACCCTCCCAGGTTCCCTGGTACAAGAGCCTCGGCATCTCCAGCGTCGACGACCTCGACGCGCTCCCCGGTCAGGCGGCGCTCGACTACGCGCTCGCGGGCTCCAAGGGCGCCTACGGGACGAAGTCCACCGCGAACTCGCTGCTGCCGGCGGTCGCCGGCGGCTCGGGCCTGCCGTGAGCGTCCGTCTGCGCCGCTAGTTTTCGCCCATGCACGCCCTGCCGTTCCTGCTCGCGTTTGTCGCTGCCGTGCTGCTCGCGCCCGCGGTGCTGCGCACGCTCGCCGCGGGCGCTCACATGCGCGCCAACTATCGCGAGCGCCTGCTCGCCTTCCCCTTCGGCGTGCTGATCCTCGCCGCTGCCTCGATCGCGCTGATCCCACTCGTGCTGCTGCAGCGATTCGCCGACTCCGCGGTGTTTCACCCCGAGGTGCTGCCGATCGCGCTCTACGCGCTCGGCGTCGCGGCGCTGGGCCTGATCGACGACACGCTCGGCGATCCTCGCCCGGACATGCCCGGCGGCGAGAGGTCCGGTGCGGCCGATGCATCATCGCGTCCCGCGCCACGCGGCTGGCGTGGCCACGGCCGCGCCGCGTTGCACGGCGAGCTCTCGACGGGGACGCTCAAGGCCGCCGGCTCGCTCGGTCTGGCGCTGTTCGCGATGAGCTTCGAGAGCCTCTCGGAGTCGCGCTGGCTGCTGGCGGTCGGCGTGCTCGTGCTGGCCACGAACGTCTTCAACCTGCTCGACCTGCGTCCCGGGCGTGCGCTCAAGGCGTTCGTGCTGCTCGGCGCCGGACTCACGCTCGGCTCGCTCGACGCGCGCCCGCTGTGGTCGCTCGGGCTGTTCGCCGCGCCGGCGCTCGTGGCCGGGCTGTATGACCTGCGCGAGCGGGCGATGCTCGGCGATACCGGCGCGAACCTGCTCGGGGCGCTCGCCGGCCTGTGGCTGGTGCTGACGCTGTCGGGCGCCGGGCAGCTCGTCGCACTGGGACTGCTCGTGGCGATCACCCTCTACGGAGAGCTTCGCTCAATTTCCGGGTTTATCGAACGGACACCGGGGTTGCGCGCACTAGACTCTCTCGGCAGGCCTTCATGACCCCGCGCCCCTCCGACCGCCACGCCGTCGCGCCCCCCAAGACCCGGTTCATCTTCGTGACCGGTGGCGTCGTCTCCTCGCTCGGCAAGGGGATCGCGGCGGCCTCGATCGGGCGCCTGCTCGTCTCGCGCGGGCTGAGCGTCGGCCTGCAGAAGTTCGACCCCTACATCAACGTCAACCCGGGCACGATGTCGCCGTATCAGCACGGCGAGGTGTTCGTGACCGAGGACGGCGCCGAGACCGACCTCGACCTCGGCCACTATGAGCGCTTCACCGACGCGAACACGAGCCGCGCCTCGAACGTTACCGCCGGGGGGGTCTACGACACCGTGATCCGGCGCGAGCGCCGCGGCGACTACCTCGGCGGGACCGTCCAAGTCGTGCCACACATCACCGACGAGATCAAGCAGCGCGTCGCGCTGATCGCCGAGTCCTCCGACGTCAACTTCGTCGTCACCGAGATCGGCGGCACGGTCGGCGACATCGAGTCGCTGCCGTTCCTGGAGGCGATCCGCCAGTTCCCCGTCGACGTCGGACGCCGGCGCTGCATGTTCATTCACCTCACGCTCGTTCCCTACATCGGCCACGCCGGCGAGCTGAAGACCAAGCCGACGCAGCACTCGGTCAACGAGCTGCGTCGCATCGGGATCGCGCCCGACATGCTGATGTGCCGTTCGGAGGGCTTGCTCTCGACGGAGATCCGCAAGAAGATCGCGCTGTTCGCGAGCCTGCCCGCGGAAGCGATCGTCTCGGCCTGCGACGTTGACAACATCTACAAGGTGCCGCTGACCTTCCATGAGCAGGGCGTCGATGACTTCATCCTCGAGCACTTCGGTCTGCAGGCGCCCGCACCCGAGCCTCTCCAGCTGGCAGGAGCCGATCGAGCGGGCCGGACGCAGCAGCCGCACGGTGCGAATCGCACTGGTCGGCAAGTACATCCAGCTCGAGGACGCCTACCTGTCGGTCTGCGAAGCGCTGCGCCACGCCGCCTCGCTACAGGACGGGAGGATCGAGATCGACTGGATCGACTCCGAGCGCCTGGAGGGTGCGGGCATGGCCGCCAGCGGCGACGGGGAGGGGCGAGAGGACGACAGCGAGCGTGGGGAGGACGGCGTGCCTGGGGAGGACGGCAGGGAGCGTGAACGGGAAAGCGAGCGTGGGGAGGACGGTGAGCCTGAGGAGGGCAGCGGGGTTAGGGGAACCGGCGGATCGGCGCTCGAGCGGCTCGCCCGCGCCGACGGCATCCTGATCCCCGGCGGCTTTGGCGGACGGGGAATCGAGGGCAAGATCGCCGCCGCGCGTGTCGCCCGTGAGCAGGGGATTCCATACCTGGGCATCTGCCTGGGGATGCAGATCGCCGTGGCCGAGATCGCGCGCCACGTCGCGGGCATGGAGGGCGCGAACTCGACCGAGTTCGACCTCGAGACGCCTTTCCCGGTGATCGATCTGCTGCCCGAGCAGAAGGAGGTCGCCGATCTCGGCGGCACGATGCGCCTGGGCGCCGATCCGATCAAGCTGCACAACGGCACGCGCGCGCGAGAGATCTACGGCGAGGCGGTCATCTACGAGCGCCACCGTCACCGCTACGAGGTCAACAACCTGCTGCGCAAGCGCTTGCAGAGCGCCGGGCTGTGCATCTCGGGCACCTCCCCCGACGAGCGCCTGGTCGAGGTCGTCGAGATCGAGGATCATCCTTTCTTCGTCGCCTCCCAGTTCCATCCCGAGTTCAAGTCTCGCCCCGAGCGCCCGGCGCCGTTGTTCCGCGACTTCGTCGCCGCCGCGCTGGAGCGCGCCGAGACGCATGGCGACGGGGGTGCCACGCACCGTCACATGAGCGATCCCGCGACAACGCTCACCGATAGATCGTGAGTGCCGGTCACTCGATCGATGGCGGCCTGCACGGCGTGGAGTCATGCGCGCAGCGCGTGCTCCGCGTACAGAGCACCTTCCACGTCGCCGACGAGGAACAGGGGCAGGCCGTGGCGGCCAAGCTGATCGATCGCGCCCACGAGCTCGCCAACTCGCCCGAGTGCGAGTGCGATGTGGACGTGATCGTCGAGTGGGTGGAGCTGGAGGAGCTCGCCGCACATCCCGGCGGCATGGCATCGACCGATCGAAGCTCGGCCGGCGAACGTCCCGCCGCGCGATAGCGTCCCGGTCTCAATGCTGAAGCTGCGCCGCGCCATCGTCCTCGACGCCGGCTCCCCCGGGAGTGGCCCCGAGCAGCAGCTGGTGATCGAGCTGGACGGCGACTCTCGCCCGGCGCTTGCGGATGTTGCGCTCATCGGTCCGACGCAGACGGGCGATGAGGTGATCGTCAACACCGAGGCGCTCGACCTCGGCCTGGGCTCGGGTGGCTTTGACATCGTCCACGTCAACCTCTCTCGTGGCCTGGATGGCAAAGAAGCTCAGGGTCCTTCCCGCGCGAACGTTATGAAGCTCAACTACACGAGCCTTCAGCACACTGTCGAGCCGATCGAGGAACGCGACGATGGCGCCGGCCTCACGGTCGGGATGCTGGGCAGACCGGTCGCGGTGCTCGCACTCCACGGCCAGCTAGCGGCGGTCGCCTGGGCCTTCGCGCGGGCCTTTCCGGACAGCCGTCTCGGGTATGTGCAGACCGTCGGTGGCGCGCTGCCGGGGGGGCACTCGCGGACCGTGCGATCGCTGCGCGAACGGGGCCTGCTGGCCGGGCACCTGACCGCGGGCGCCGCCTTCGGGGGAGAGGGCGAGGCGATCACCACGATCGGCGCGCTCGACCACGGGCTGCGGACGCTCGGCTGGGATGCGGCGATCTGCGGCCCCGGTCCCGGGATCGTCGGCTCGAGCTCGCCGCTCGGGCACGGCGGCATGGCCGCGCTTGACTCGGCGCATGCCGCGCTCGCGCTCGGCGCGCCGACGCTGTTGGTCGCGCGGATGTCCTCCGGGGACCCGCGCGCGCGCCACCGCGGTATCTCCCACCACACGCTGACCGTGCTCGACCTGCTGCTCGAGCCGGTCACCGTCGCCCTGCCCGCCGGGATGCGCTCGCCCGTCGGAGCAGACCTGCGCGCCGGTCTCGGCGCGGTCTTCGGCGGGGCGCTCCCCAACGGAGGAGGTCGCACGGTCCGGACGACTGGATCGCTGGAGCTCGACGTCGAGCGCCCGGCGCGGATCACTCGCCACGACTGGCGGCGCGCGATCGTCAACCTGCCTGCCTACGCAGCGGCGGGCCTGCCCGCGGAGACAATGGGGCGCGGGTTGATCGAGGATCCGCTGTTCTTCGGGGCCGCGCTCGCCGCCGGCGCGACGCTGGCCGAGCTCGCCCGCGAGGCAGAGCACGGCGAGGATCGGGAGGAGGGGACTGAGGCTGAACGCTCGATTGCACGGCCAGGGACGCGCTGATGAATCGGCGAAGCAAGGTGGAGTGCCGCCTGGCCAGACACAACAGCTGCTGCAGCCGAGCGCCGAGCTCGCGCGGCTGACGCTGGACTTCCTCGCCTATCTCGAGCTCGAGCGCGGTCTCTCCAGGCACACGCTCGCCGCATACCGCTCGGATCTGCTCCAGTTCGGGGGAGCTCCTCGACCGGCGCGGCGTCGGCGCGCTGGCGGCCGGCCACGGGGACCTCGCGGCCTTCCTGTCCGCGCTCGCCTCCGATCGGGACGGGCGCCCGGCGGTCGCGGCGGCGACGCTGCAGCGCAAGGCCGCGTGCCTGCGCTCGTTCTACCGTCATCTGCGCCGCGAGGGCCTGATCGAGTACGATCCCACCGCCGATCTGCGCGGTCCCGCCAAGACGCAGCGGCTGCCGAAGGTGCTCTCGCGGGAGGAGGTCGCGTTGCTGCTGAGCCAGCCGCGAGGGACAGAGCCGCTCGCGCTGCGCGACCGCGCGCTGCTCGAGGTCATGTACGCGTGCGGCCTGCGCGCGTCCGAGGCGATCGGCCTCGAGACCAGCGACGTCAACCTCGACGAGGGCATGCTGCGCGCACGGGGCAAGGGTTCCAAGGAGCGACTCGTCCCGATCGGCCGCCAGGCGATCGCGGCGCTGCGCGCCTACGAGCGGCGCGGGCGTCCGAGGCTCGTCGGCGACAGGGTGCAGACGTGGCTTCTGGTCAACCACCGCGGCGGCGCCCTGACGCGTCAGGGTCTCTACAAGATCATCCAGGGCCACGCCCGCGGCGCGAGCCTGGAGCAGAAGATGAGCCCGCACACGCTCCGCCACAGCTTCGCCACGCACCTGCTCGCGGGCGGCTGCGACCTGCGCTCCCTACAGGAGATGCTCGGTCACTCCGATCTCGCGACCACACAGGTGTACACGCACCTCTCGGCGGAGGGGTTGAAGGATGTCTACTTCCGTGCGCACCCACGGGCCAAACGCTGAGACAGCCGCATAAGCTGCTGCACCGATGCCCGAGCTGCCCGAGGTAGAGACGATCAGACGTCAGCTCGCGCCGCTCGTCGAGGGCCGGCGGCTGCGAAGCGTGGAGATCCTCGACCGGCGCTGGTCGCGGCCGTTGGCGCCGAGCGAACTGGCGGATGCGCTGCGGGGCCGGCGCGTGCAGCGGCTCTCCAGACGGGGGAAGTACCTCACATGGGAGCTCGACGGCGAGGTCTACCTCGTCCAGCACCTGCGCATGACCGGCGCCGTTCTCTACAACCCGGACCCCGAGCCACCGCACACCCGCGTGCGGATCGACCTCGGCCGGGGCGGGCGGCTTGCGATCGTCGATCCGCGCCGCTTCGGCACCGGCGAGCTGTTGCTCGGCGAGCAGGCGCTGGAGGCGTTCTTCGCCGCGCGCCTCGGCCTGGAGCCGCTGGATGAGCTGTTCACCGCCAAGCACCTGCGTGCCCAGGCGCGGGGGCGGACGGCGCCGGTGAAGGCGTTCCTGCTCGACCAGCGGCGCGTCGCCGGGGTGGGGAACATCTACGCCGACGAGGCGCTGTTCCGCGCCGGCATCCACCCGCTGCGCCCCGCGGGCAAGCTCTCGACCGAGCAGTACGAGCGCCTGCGCGAGACGACGATCGCCGCACTGCAGGCCGGGATCGACGCGCGCGGGGCGAGCATCGACGACTTCCGCCACGTCGACGGGGTGCGCGGATCCTTCCAGCATGAGTTTCTCGTGCACCGCCGCGAGGGCGAGCCGTGCGGGACGTGCGGGACGACGATCGTGAAGATGGTCGTCGCCGGGCGCGGTACCTACGTGTGCGAGACCTGCCAGCCGCGTCCGCGGCGCAAACGCGTTCGCGCCTGAGGGAGAGGCGGTTCAGGCGGCCAGAAGGTGCTCAGGCGGCCGAACCGGCAGGCACTCACCGCGCCGGGCCGGGAGACACCTGTGTACCCGAACCTGCCAGCATCTCCGGACCAGCGGCCATCCGATCGAGGCGCCCGGACTCGGCGGCGGCCTGAATCTCGGTGAAGCCACCGACGAGCTCGCCATCGATGATCACCTGCGGGAAGGTCATCATTCCGGTCCGCTGTGCGAGCTCCACCCGGCCCTCAGGGTCGCGCGCGAGGTTCACTTCGGAGAACTCGATTCCGCGCGCCTTCAAGAGGCCCTTCGCGCGGGCGCAATAGGAGCAGGGCTCTGTCGTATAAACGGTGACATTGCTCATTACTTCACAAAGTATAGCAAGCTAGGCCGTCCATACAGCAAGCTAGACCGTCTGCTCCAGCGCCCGCTCCTGCGCGCGGTCGAACTCGCGCTTGACCTCGCCGCGACTCCGCGCCAGCTCGCTCACGTCGCCGCTCTCTTCGCCGCGTGCCTGCTGGATACGGCGGTCCACGCGCGCGAGCTCCAGCTGCAGTCGCTGAACGTCGAGCATCGCCGGCTGCACGGGTTCGCGGCCCGCTTCCACGACCAACTCTGCCAGCAGCGCCTTCAGCTGCGGATCGCCGTCCAGCCCGTCCTCGAGGCCGTCCGGGTCGGCCATCGGCTCGCGCAGGTGTCCGGCGCCCAAATGCCGGGCGGCCCGCCGCAAGAGCTCGCTGGTGAAGTGCTCCTCGACATCGAGGCTCGCAAGCGCCTGCTCACCCTCCTCGGGGGAGCCGATGCACAGAGCCAGGAACGTCCGCTCGGTCTCTTCCCGGCGCGAGAGGCCGTTCGCGGACGCCGGCGCGGAGGAGGGCGGACGCGATGCCTGGTGGGACGCCGCCGGGCCACCCGCGAGACGCCCGCTCTGCGGCGGCCGGTCCGTCTGTCTCGCCTGTCGTGCCTGAGGCGCCAGCAGCGTCTCCATCAGGCTCTCCGGCAGCGCCAGGCGCCCCGAGACCATCCGCGTCAGCTCCAGGCGCAGGGCGCTCGGAGGGAGCATCGCGAACACCGGGCGCAGCTCCTCGACCATCCGGTCGCGGCCCTCGGGACTGCCGTCCTCACCCGTCGCGAGCACCCGCTCGACCCGGAAGCGCACGAACGGCACCGCCCGCTCGACCGCCGCCGCGATTGCCTGCGCTCCCTCCTGTTGAACGAGATCGGCGGGGTCGGTGCCCGCTGGGAGCTCCACCACGCGCAGCTCGAGCTTGCGCTTCGCCGCGAGGCTCGCGGCCTTCAGCATCGCCTCCTGCCCGGCGCTGTCGGCGTCGAGCGCCAGCAGCACCGTCTGGGCCATCCGCGCGAGCTCGCCGACCTGCTCGGCGGTCAGCGCGGTGCCCATCGACCCGACCGTGTTGCGCAGGCCGGCCTGGTGCAGTGCGATCACGTCGGTGTAGCCCTCGCAGAGGATCGCCTGCCCGGCGCGCGCTGCATGGGCGCGCGCGAGGTCCGCGCCGTAGAGGTGCTGACCCTTGTGGTAGAGGTCGTTGTCGGAGGTGTTCAGATACTTCGGTTTTTGCTCGTCGCGCATCGCGCGTGCGCCGAAGCCGAGCACGCGGCCGCGCACGTCCGCGAGCGGGAACATGATTCGCCCGCGAAAGCGGTCGTAGGGCCGGCCGTTCTCCTTCGAGCGCTGGGCGAGCCCGGTCGTGTACAGCTCCTGCTCGGTGAAACCACCCCGGCGCGAGGCCAGCAGCACGCGGTCCCAGGCGCTCGGCGAATACCCGACGTGAAACTCACGCAGGATCTCCTCGCCCAGGCCCCGGCTCTCCAGATACTCGCGCGCGGCGCGTGCCTCCTGCGCCTCCCACAGGCACCGCTCGTAGTAGGCGGCGGTCCGCGCGAGCAGCTCGAGCAGGCGCTCGCGGCGGCGGCGGCGCTCGGCCGCGCGTGGGTCCTCCTGCTCGTGCTCGAGCTCGACGCCGAAGCGGTCCGCCAGCAGCTCGATCGCGCCTTTGAAGTCGACGCCCTCGGTCTCCTGGACGAATGTGAACACATCGCCCGCGGCCTGGCAGCCGAAGCAGTAGTAGACCTTCTTGTGAGGGTCGATTCCGAACGAGGGGCTGCGCTCCTCGTGAAACGGGCACAGGCCCTCATACCGCGCCGGCCCGGCCCGGCGCAGCTCCGTGCGCGCCGAGACCAGCTCGACGAAGTCGACCGCATCGCGCACGCGATCCTTGGACTCACGGGTGTAGATCGCCATCTCCGGAGAACGCTAGCTTGTCCGTCGAGGATCGTCGTCTCCGGCGGGGACTGTAAGGGCGCGGACGGGCCCTCCGGGCTTCGGGCGCGAGGGACTTCGTGGTGCCGGCGGCGCTATCGCGCGAAGGCTTTCGGCACCTCGAGGTCGGTGTACGCGTTGATGCAATACCGATCCGTCATCCCCGCGAGGTAGTCCGTCACGCGCCTGGCCAGATCGTCCTCGCCATGCCCGCCGTCCGCCGACGGCAGTTGCTCGGGTGGCAGTTGCTCTGGTCGATCGACGTAATGCTCGAACAGGGTTCTCAGCACCCCCGCGATCCGCGCGTGCTCGGCGCGCACGGCCGGGCCGAGGTAGACGCGCTCGAACATGAAATCGCGCAGCTCGCGCATCGCCGCCCCGGCCCGCTCGCCCTGGACGATGTCCCCGGCGCGCTCGGAGTGCTCGACCATGTCGTGCACGAGCGCGTCGATCCGCGCCGAGCCGCTGGTGCCCAGCACGGCGATCGGCTGCGCCGGGAGCTCGTCCTCCCTGAGCAGCCCCGCGCGCACCGCGTCATCGATGTCGTGGTTGATGTAGGCCACGCGGTCCATCACCCGCACGATCCTTCCCTCGAGCGTCTCCGGCAGCGGCGCGCGGCTGGAGTGGCGGGCGATCCCGTCGCGCACCTGCTCGGTCAGGTTCAGCCCCGCGCCGTCACGCTCCAAGCGCTCGACCACCCGCAGCGAGTGCTCGTAGTGGCGAAAATCAAGACCGAACCGCTCTTTCAGGCAGCTGTCGAGCACCTCCTCGCCGATGTGCCCGAACGGCGGGTGCCCGAGGTCGTGGCCGAGGCCGATCGCCTCAGTGAGGTCCTCGTTCAGGCGCAGCGCGCGGGCGACCGTGCGCGAGATCGTCGTCACCTCGAGCGTGTGCGTCAGGCGTGTGCGGTAGTGGTCACCCTGGGGTGCGACGAACACCTGCGTCTTGTGCTTCAAGCGCCGGAAGGCCTTGCAGTGCACGATCCGGTCGCGGTCGCGCTGGAACGGGGTGCGCAGCGCGCAATCGTCCTCCGCGCGGGCGCGGCGCGCGGGGTAGGAGCGCGCCGCCAGCGGTGAGAGCGTGCGCTCCTCCAGCTCGCTTTGGCGTTCGGCGAACGCGTTCGCGACCGTGTCTGTCGGCTTGGCGAGGCTCATCGCTCGATTGTGGCAGCGGGCTCGGCGATCTTCGGTCTTGTGGGAGCCGATCGCGGGCGACTCGCGAGGCTTGATGAGCGCGTCCAGCGGAGAGCGCTCAGCGCTCGCGTTTCCAGTCGCCGCGCAGGCCGGCCTCGTGCAGCCAATGGTGCCAGCCCTTCATCTCCCCGGGGTCCTCGTCGTACACCGGCGCGCCGCCGCCGGGCTCGGGCAGGGCTCCAGCTGCGGCCGAGTCGATCCGCAGGTCCACACCACGTTCGTGAAGCGAGGCCACATCGGCCGCCCCGACGAACCTCCGGCCGCGCCCCGGCGTGCTGATCACGAGCCCGTGAAAGATGTCCTTCTCGGGCGCCGCCACGACGTGGTGGACGGTCCCGATCTGCTCGCCGTCGACGGTGAGCACCGGCACGTCCTTCTCGAGCAGCTCGTAGGCGATCGGCAGACCCTCGTCCATGGCGGCCACGATACAGGCATGGCCGTTGCGTCGGGGAGCCCGTCGGGGCGAAGGTGCTCACGAGCGTTTCACGGGTGGCCTCGCTCGGGTGGGCTCAGGCCGCGCGGGCCGCGGCCGGCATCAGCCGCACGTGCGCGTGGTGCTCGAGCGTCTCCGCGATCGCACGCTCGACCTGCCCGAGCGCCGGTGCGGGCGCCGCGGGGATCTCCGCGAGCGAGCGGCCGAGCGCCTCGGTCATGAACTCGTAGGCGGACCGGTCCAGCGGGAACGACGCCGCCTCGCACGCGCCGCAGACGACGCCGCCGGCCGATCCGGAGAAGCCGACCAGGTGCTCGCGCTCGCCACAGCAGGCGCACGCGCTGAGCTGGGGGGCCAGGCCGGCCGCCAGCAGCAGCTTCAGGCGGAACGCCAGCGCGCCGGCGCGGCCATTCGTGGGGCTGCCGGCCGTCGCCGCGCTTGAGCCTCCCCCGGCGACGGAGTGTTGCCCGACGGGGAGATCCGGTCCGGTGGGTCGGTTGATCGCAGTGCTCTGTTCGTCAAGCAGCGCCAGGTGCCGGCAGAGCAGGTTGAAGACCCCCGGGTGCGGCTCGCCGGTCTCGAACAGGCGGCCGACGGCGTCGCAGGCGCGCGCGGCGCTGTCCAGCGCGCGCGCGTCGCCGCGCAGGCGCGGGTAGGCGTTAACCGTCTGCGCGCCCGTGACCGTCAACAGCTCGCCGCGGCCTTCGTGGAGGTCCATGCGCAGGCGGAAGAACGGCTCCAGGCGGCCGCCGAAGCGGCTGCGCGTGCGCCTGACGCCCTTCGCGATCGCGCCGATCCTGCCGCGGTGGGGCGTGTAGACGTGGAGGATGCGGTCGGCCTCGCCGTAGCGCATCGATCTCAGCACGACCGCCTCGGTCTTGACTGGGCCTGCCATCGGACCGCCGAGTCTAGGCTCGCCGGCGGCGGGCATTCGTGTGAAGGTCACGGGCGGAGACTTGATCCGGCGGGCGGACGCAGCAAGATTCAGCTCGCGTAGAATCCGCTCCGAGCCCTGGTCTCCTTCCGGGGTAGCTCGATCCGGGGTAGCTCAACTGGCAGATGCGCTCGACTGTTAATCGAGAGGTTGTGGGTTCGAGTCCCACCCCCGGAGCTTGTTTTGGGTCATTGCTGGGTAGTTCATAGGGCTTCCGCTGCACCCCCGCGCGCGACAGCAGCCGGCGCGGAAGATGCCCGTCCTGTCGGTTCGGCAGGTCCTACTGTCTCAACTGATTCACGCGCGGCCAACCGCTCCACCAGAACCGCCGCTGTGCTCCCCGCGTCGTGCGCGCTCGCCCAAGCCGCCAACTCCCGCGCCCGCTCCCGAATCGAAGGCTCCGCGAGCGCCCGTTCGACCGCCAGCCGCAGCGGCCGCGGCGAGATGAAGCGCTGCGGCACCCGCACCCCGGCGCCGGCCCAGTTGACGCGCGCGGCGTTCTCGTTCATGTCGCCCACCGCCGGGCAGGCGACCACGGCGCACCCGGAGGAGAGCGCGCGCACGAGCGTGCCGTGGCCGGCGTGGCAGACGACGACGTCGCACTCGGGCATCGTGCGCGCGTAGGAGACCCAGTCCACGACCCTCGCGTTCGCCGGCACGGGCAGGGGACGAGGGGGTAGGCGGCGGTTCCAGGTCGCGAGCACCCGCACGGACGCGTCGGCCAGTCCCCGCAGGGCGGCGTGGAGCATCCGGTGCGACGGATCCTGCGCCGTCGAGGGCGCGACGAGCACGAGCGGCTCATCGCCCGGCGGGAGCTCGACGTCCGCCGCCGGGGGCTCCCACATCAGCGGGCCGACGACGTGCGCATACGACGGCCAGGCGGCACGCGGGTACTCGAGCTGGGGGAACGTGGCGATGAGTGCAAGCTGGCGGCTGGTGCCGCCGTGGGTGTGCTCCAGGGGCGGCAGACCGACGCGCGCGCGGGTGTCGTTGAGCTGGGCGCGTCCGAGCTGCAGGCCGTGCTCGAGCGGTCGCCCCGCCCGGCGCCAGAACGCGCGACCGGCCGCCGTGCGCGGCAGCCGCGCGCCGAGCGAGTAGATCGGCAGGCCGGGCTCGCCCTCGGGGAAGACGTGGGGGATCAGCGTCGCTTGGGGGACGCCCTCGATCTCCGCCGCCAGCGCGGGCGCGAGCGTGAGGATGTCGGCGACGACGACGTCGGGTTCGAGCTCGGCGACCAGAGGAAGGGTGTCGCGCGTGGCGTGCACGACGGCCTCGTAGAAATCGAGCGGCTCCGGTCCGGTCGGGAACACGTGGTACTCCGGCGCGGGGGAGAAAGCCAGGCCCTCCGCCTCGATCGGCTCGCGCCAGCGCTCCCACGTCTGCACCGTCACCTCGTGCCCGCGCGCGGCGAGCGCCTTACCCAAGGCGATGATCGGGAAGGCGTGCCCCGGGTCGCCGAAGGCGCCCAGCAGCACCCTCAGTGAAGGCCTCACTGGCGACACGGGCCGCCGAGACTGGTTGTAGGAGCCTTGCTACGGGGAAGCACGCGCGACAGTCTCCCGGAAAAAGCGCCTCACATCGCGCCGGCGAACATCGAATTCAGAGGCTAAGGGCGGCCAGCTCGGCCACGAGCCGCAACTGCTCCAACCGCTCGGTGGCGGTGAACGCGATCGGCGTGACGCCCAGCGTGCCGACACCGGCGTCGCGGTAGATCGCAAGGCGCTCGCGCACCACATCCGGCGGCCCGCACAGCGAGACGGAGTCGATCAGCGCGTCGGGAATCGCGGCCATCGCCTCCTCGCGCTTGCCTTCGAGATAGAGGTCCTGGATCGTCTTCGCCTCGGCCTCGAAGCCGTAGCGGCAGACGAGCTGGTTGTAGAAGTTCTGTTTGCGCGAGCCCATCCCGCCGACGTACAGGGCGATGAACGGGCGCATCCCGTCGCGCGCGGCCTGCATGTCGTCGGTCACGAACACCTGCACGGTCGGCGCGATGTCGAAGTCCGCGAGCGATTTTCCCGAGCGCGCGGCCCCCTCCTGGAGCAGCGGACGCAGCTCGGAGACGTGCTCGGGGCTGAACAGCGTCGGGATCCAGCCGTCGGCGATCTCACCGGCGAGCGTCGTGTTCTTCGGGCCGATCGCCGCGAGGTAGATCGGAATTCGCTCCTGCACTGGGGAGATCGTCAGCTTCAGCGCCTTGCCCGGCCCGTCGGGGAGCGGCAGCTCGAGCGTCTCGCCGTGGAACTCGACGCGTTCGCGCGCGAGCGCCATCCTTATGACCGCGACGTACTCACGCGTGCGCTGCAGCTGCTTGCCGAACCGCTGCCCGTGCCAGCCCTCCGCCACCTGCGGCCCGGAGGAGCCGATCCCGAGGATCATGCGCCCGTTCGAGAGCTGGTCGATCGTCGCGGCCGTCATCGCGGTCATCGCGGCCGAGCGCCCCGGCATCTGGAAGATTCCCGCCCCGAGCCTGATCTTCGAGGTCTGGCCCGCCAGCCAGCCGAGCACCGTCGCCGTATCCGAGCCGTAGGCCTCCGCCGCCCAGACCGAGTCGTAACCGAGGCGCTCCGCCTCCTGGACGATTGTGAGCTGGTCCTGCGAGGTCAGGCCGAGGCCCCAGTAGCCGATGTGGACGCCGAGCTTCATCTCGTCCTGCACCCTACAGGGCGCTACAGGGCGTCGCCGGGACGGATGAACATCATCTCCGGGACGATGCACGCGGGGGAGACCCTCAGCAGGTATCTCACGGCCTCGGCGATGTCCTCGGGGCGGATCATCTCCGCGGCGGGGACGTGCTCCTTGGCGTAGTCGGTCATCGGCGTGTTGACGAACGCGGGGCACAGCGCGGTCGACTTGATGCCCTGTGGCGCGAGTTCCTTGTTCATCGCCTCGGTCCAGCCGACGACCCCATGCTTGGTCGCCGAGTACACCGAGGTCCAGCCCTGGCCGAACTTGCCGGTGATCGAGGAGGTGTTCACGACGAGCGCGCTCTTGTGCTCGGCCGCCGCGGCGAGCAGATCCGGGACGCATTCGCGGTAGAACAGCACGATCGAGCGCAGGTTGATCTGAAGCTGCATGTCGAGGTGCTTGGTCTTGATCTCGCCGACCGTTGCCCCGAAACCGACGCCGGCGTTGTTGACGAGCACATTCAGCCGGCCGTAGCGCTCGCGATGCGCGGCGACGACGTTCTGAACTTCGGCCTCCTCGGCGACGTTCGCCGCGACCGCGTTGACATCGAGGCCCGCGTCCGTGAGCCCGGCGACGGCCGCCTCGAGCTTGTCCGCCCGCCGCGCCGCCATCGTCACCCCATAGCCTTCCTCGCCGAGCATCTTCGCGATCGCCAGCCCGATCCCGCTCGATGCTCCCGTAACGATCGCCGCGCGCTCTGGCATCTCCTGCCTCCCCGGTTGTCTTGGTCTTGGTCCTGGTCCTGGTCCTGGTCCTGATCCTGGTCCGGCGAGAGCATTCCACACGCTGGTAGCGTCTGCACGCCGATTGCGTATCGGTAGCGGGCCCGTAGCTCAGTTGGTTAGAGCAGTCGACTCATAATCGATTGGTCCCAGGTTCGAGTCCTGGCGGGCCCATCCCCAAGATTTGCTTTGCCCAAGCCATTTTCGTTGTCGGGCCCGGTGGGGCGGAGGGGACAAAGCAGGCTTTGGGGCAACTCTCGGGGCAACAAAACGCGCTGGTAGGTTGATTACGACGAGAGGCGGGCCGATCGTGACGTTCGAGGATCTGCGGCGGATCGCGGTGCAGGAGAAGGGCGTCAAGCCCTGCACGTTTACGATGAACCTCGCCCGCTCGCCGTCGCTCATCCACCACGCACACGAGGTCTACGGGCTACGCGGAACCCATTTCCGCCGGCCTCGAGCAAGATGAGCGGACCGTCCGCAGGCTGGGCCCTTGTACCAGCTGTTGCCCACCAGACGGCGTCGCGGCGGAGTAGAATCAACAGCGATGGCCAAGGTGGTTGACAAGCGTCCTAACGGAGCGGTCCTCGTCGAGGTCCCGGCGGATGACGCGCTCGATCTGGAGATTGGCGCCGATGTCGAGGTTCACCGTAGCCAAGCCGATAGAGCGTGCGATTGGCCCGAGCCGTTCGGCGCTCTGGCCGGGACTCTGCCCGCGCTCGAGATAGGCGACATCAAGGCTGCCCGGCTGGCAGCGCTGCAG
This sequence comes from uncultured Solirubrobacterales bacterium, assembly GCA_963774785.1. Classification (GTDB taxonomy): domain Bacteria; phylum Actinomycetota; class Thermoleophilia; order Solirubrobacterales; family Solirubrobacteraceae; genus Palsa-744. The sequence continues at coordinate 1,856,215 of CAVZGH010000001.1, forward strand.
GGCAAGACTCGCTGACGGCCCGCACGTGGCCGGCGCCCTGATCGACACCCACGTCCTGCTGTGGATGCTCGACGGCACGCTGCCCCGACGCTCATCGACGGCAGCTCGATACGTCGCCGACGCGGTCGCCGAGCAGGCCGTGCATATCTCGATTGGATCGTTCCTCGACCTCCGCTACCTGGTCGACTCCGAACACCTGCCCGAGAGCGCGCTCGAAGCCGCCGAGCAAATCGTTGAGCAGCAAGGGTTCTCGATCGTCCCGCTCGATCTCGCCTGTCATCGCGCGATGCGCGAGGTCCCTCGAGTGCAGGTGCCCGACCCGTTTGACCGCATAATCGCCGCGGCCGCACTGCTCACAGGGCTACCGCTCGTTACCGACGCTCGCATCCAGCAGGCGCTCGGCGAGCGCGCCATCTGGTAAGCCGCACTCTGCGGCGACGGCCCAGGGGGCGACGCGTCGCTGCCGCCTCGGTTTTGTTTAGGATCTCGCCGGGATGCCGTCTTCTCGAACTAGCGACCAGCCTACTCGGACGAGCGATCTGTCGATGAGCACGGCGATTTTGGGCCTGTTGATTGAGCAGCCTGACACTTTGGGTGGGATTGCGATTCGTTTGGAGCAGCGGTTCCCGGATGCGCTTTGGGCGCGGTCGACTCCATCCAATGGTATGAAGGGGCTTCTCAGGAAGGGGCATGCGCGGTTGGTTTCGGGGGGTGGTAGGTCGGCGCGGGATCGTTATGAGCCGACGAGTCTCGGCGTCGAGTTCTTTCATGCGTGGAAGCATGAGTCTGTGGCGCCGCGGACGTTACGTGACTCGTTGCAGGGAAAGCTTGCGTTCTCTTCGCCTGCTGATCTTCCCAGGTATATCGAGACGAGACGCGAGGAATTGGAGGACCGCGAACAGAAATATGCAGACGCGCATAAGCGTTTGCTTCAGGCTGAATCGCTCAGTCACCGGAGCGAGGGTGGTGCGGCGGATTATGACGCGATGATGCTGTGCGTCAAACTCGCTGACGAGGCGAGGATATGGGGTTGCGATATGCGTCGGCTCCGGGGTCTGCTGGAGGATCTTCAGGGCATCCGTGCTGAGTTTCCGGACGGGTCTCTGGCTCGGAGGGCGGCGGATGGGTGAGCTGCTGTCGTTGCGCGACGTGAGCGTGTCCTTCGTGCGTGGGGGTCGGTCGCTGCCTGTGCTGACCGATCTCTCGTTGGAGGTCGGTTCGGGGGAGATTGTCGCCGTCGAGGGGTCTCGGTATAGCGGTAAGACGACGCTGTTGCGGGTGGCGGTGGGGATGGAGAGCCCGGATCGGGGCGAAGTGTGGTTCGGGGGACGCGAGTTGACGGGATTACCCGACAAGAAGCGGAAGAGATTGTTGGGTCGCGAGATCAAATGGACTGACCGCGAGGGTCCGGGAACAACGTTGAGGGTTTGTGACGCGATCGCGTTGCCGTTGATGGTTGGGCGGGGACGGCGGGACGCGAAGATGTTGGCAGGGCAGGTGCTCGAGCGGGTCGGGATCTCGGATTGTGCGGGACAGTTGTGGGAGGACCTTTCCTATTACGAGACGGTTCTCGCCGGTCTTGCGCTTGGGATCGCTGGGCATCCGCGGCTGCTGGTCATGGACGATTTACTCGAGGCTCTCGGACGTAAGCGGATGCGGGAATTCGGGGACTTGCTGCGTTCGTTGGTGGGGGAGATGGGTTGTGGGGTGTTGATGAGCGTTTCAGATTTGGGTATGGCGCTGATAGCCGATCGTGTCGCGTCGCTGTGCGATGGGGAGCTCGTGGTGGTATCTGACCAGTCGGGTGTTGATGACGCGGAGATCATCGATTTTCCCAGTGTTGTCCGCCCGGGTGGGGATTCGCGCGACGTGGGTTCGTAGGTGCTTGAGCTTCGCGATCTGGTGAAGCGCTACCAGGTTGGTAGTGGTGAGCCGATCGTCGCTGTCGATGGGGCGTCGATGCGTGTCGCGGCCGGTGAGTTCGTGGCGCTGTATGGTCCGAGCGGTTCTGGTAAGACGACGCTGTTGCGGATGGTCGAGGGAGACCTGCCGCCGGACGGCGGCGAAGTGCTTGTCAACGGCCGGGATCTTGGTGGGATGTCGCGCCATGAAGAAGACGATTATCGCCTGCGTCGGCTTGGGATCATCGGGCAGCCGGACCAGTTGATCTCCGGTGCTCGGGTAATCGACAGCGCGTCGTTGAAGCTGTTGCTGACCCGTGGCCGCAAGCGTGGGACCGCGGGTGTTGAAACGTTGCTGAGGGAGCTGGGTCTCGGTGAGCGGATGCAGCATCGGACTTATGAGCTTTCGATGGGCGAGCGTCAGCGTGTGTTGATCGCGTTGGCGCTTTCTCTTGACCCGAAGCTCGTTCTCGCGGACGAGCCGACTGAGAATCTCGACAGCGATAACAGCCGCGAGGTGTTGGGCAGGCTGCGAGCGTTGTGCGTGGAGCGTGGCGCGGCGGTGCTGGTGGCAACGCATGATCCGTTGGCTGCGGGGTTTGCCGATCACGTGTACGAATTGCGTGACGGGCGTCTTGGGGAGTACCGTCCCGACTGTTTCCTGGTCGCGCCGGGGTCGTTGCGGGAAGGGGTGTGATGGTGGAGAGGATGAGCTTTCTCGACATCGTGAGCCTTTACCGGGCGAGGCTGGCCGGGCGGGCCGTGCTCGTACAGGAAGGATTCGCTGTCGCTGGGATATCGATTGGTGTGGCGTTGCTGTTCGCTTCGCAGGTCGCGAGCACGAGCCTCAATCATTCGGTGGCGCAGCTGACTGACCAGGTCGTTGGCTCAGCGCAGCGGTTTCAGCTGGAGGCAAGGGGGCCGGCCGGGGTGAGCGAGCGGCTGGTGGAAGAGGTGCGCGCTATTCCTGGCGTGCGTGCGGCGTTGCCGGTGTTGGAGGTGCAGGCGAACGTGATCGGGTCCTCGGGCGAGCGTTCTGTGGATCTGCTCGGGATCGACCCGCGATTTGAGCATTTCAATGGTCCACTGTGCGGCGTTTCTCTACCGTAGGGCTCGGCAGGGTGAAGGCGATTGCGCTGCCGGCCCCGATCGCACATGCGATCGGGGTGGAACCGATTGCGCGGGTCAAATTGCAGGTCGGCGGGAATGTCGTCCAGGCTCTTGTTGGCGCGACGCTTGGCGAAGGCGACATCGGAGGTTTGGTCCATAGCCCTGTGGCAATCTCGAGCGTCGCCTACGCGCAGCAGCTCTCCGGAATGCATCGCAAGCTCACGCGAGTCTTTGTGGAGACCGTGCCCAGTCAGCAGGCGCGGGTACGGATGGCGCTCGCCCGGCTGGCCGCTGCATCTGGAGTCAATCTGGAGCCCGGTAATTTCGACTCGACGTTGTTTGGGGTGGCGTCCGCTCCTGAGAATCAGGGCGAGGCGCTGTTCTCCGCGATCAGCGCGCTTGTCGGCTTTCTGTTTGCGCTGAACGCGATGCTGGTCACTGTGCCTTCGCGGCGCAGGCTGATTGGGGATGTGCGCAAACACGGTGGGACGAGCGTGATGCTGTTTCAGATCATGCTGTTCGACGCAGCGGTGCTCGGCGTGTTGGCATGCATCCTCGGGTTGGCGCTCGGGGAGCTGCTCTCGATCGTCGCGTTTCACGCAACGCCGGGATACCTGGCGTCCGCGTTCCCCGTCGGCGACGACAGGATCGTGGCGTGGCAGAGCGTCGCGCTTGCCGTCGGCGCGGGGCTGCTCGCGGCGATCGTGGGGGTGCTCTGGCCGTTGCGAGACACCCTCGCCCACTCACGACAGGCCCACGAACATCACGAAGATACGTTCAGCGGCCGGAGTGTGCTGCGGCTGGCGGGTGGCCTGCCCTGCTTTGCGATCACGACGGTGATCTTGCTCGCCCGCCCGCAGGCCGCTGTGCTCGGCGTCGGCACACTTGTGATCGCGCTCGCTTGCCTGCTGCCGTTCATCCTCGACGTGTTCGTAGCGTCCTTCGAGCGTGTTCAGCGCGTCGTGGGTGGCGCCGCGAGCCTGCTCGCCGTCACGGAGCTGCGGACGCCGAGGACGCGGGTTCGCTCGTTGGCGATCGCCGCGACCGCCGCGGTGGCGGTGTTCGGGATCGTCGCGGTCGACGGCGCGCAGCGCAACCTCAAAGCCGGCCTGGATACATCCGCCCGCGAGATAGACGCTGGCGCCGAGGTATGGGTCGCGCCCGGCGGCGAAGCCTCGCTGTTGACAACGACCCCGTTCAAGGCGCTCGATGTACGCTCCCTCGCGCGACTGCCGGGCGTCGCGAGCGTCGGCGCATACCGCGGCAGCTTCCTGAACTGGGGCAGTCGCCGGCTGTGGATTCTCGCGCCGCCCGCGAATACCGGGCCGCCGCTGCCCCTCAGCGAGATCGCCGGCGGCAATCTCCCGCTCGCCACGGCCAGGATTCGCGACGGTGGCTGGGCGGTTCTCTCGCAGGCGCTCGCCTCCGAACACCACCTGCACGTCGGGCAGGCTTTCACGCTTCCCGCACCACGACCAGTGAGGTTGCGTCTCGCCGCGCTGAGCACGAACCTCGGCTGGCCGCCAGGTGCGGCGATCATGAGCTCCAACGACTACGCGCACGCGTGGGACAGCGGCGAACCAAGCGCATACGAGATCCAGGCAGACCCCGGTGTCACGGCCGCGTCAGTGCGTAACAACGTGCAGCGAGCGCTCGGGCCGGAAACGGGGCTAACGGTCGAAACGACGCCTGAACGCCAGCGACGCCATTACGCGCTGATCAGCCAGGGGCTGTCGCGACTTACGCAGATCACGCTGCTCGTGCTGGTCGCGGCGGTCCTCGCGGTCGCCGGCGCGGTCAGCGCGATGATCTGGCAGCGCCGCGATCTGATCGCGTTCATCAAGCGCCACGGCTATCGCACGAGCGTGCTGTGGCGATGGATGCTGTACGACAGCGCGCTGCTGCTGCTCGCCGGCTGTCTGACCGGCGCCGTCTTCGGGCTCTACGGTCAGCTGCTCGTCAGCCACGCGCTGGAGAGCGTCACGGGATTCCCGATCTCGCTCCATATGGAAAGCCTCGTCGCGCTCGCGAGCTTCGTGTTGGTGAGCGTCGCGACGCTCGCGGTCGTTTCCCTGCCGGGCTATTTCGTGGTGTGTGCGCCTCCGAGGACTGTCAGTCCGGCGCACTGAGAAGCGCGCACCAGCAAGCTCTGACAGCACCACTGACCCGGCGCCGCTATCGCCTCGCCAGCTCCACGCCCTGCTGCGGGGCGCAGCGCGACAGCTGATCTGGGGCATACCGACGGCAAGCAGAGAGCTCGACAGGTGGCGGACGCACGCCGTCGGGATACCGGACGCAGCGATCCGGCGGGATGCCCTGGAGGCGCTGGATCGTAAGCGCGGCAACACCCACGGCGCCGCGCTGTTCTGGACGCTCCCGGATGCCCGCGACGAGCGTCTGCTGCGGTTGCTCGTCACCTACCAGGTGATGTGGGACTACCTGGACTGCGTCAGCGAGAGCGGCGCCAGCGCCGGGCAGGCCAACGGCCTGCAGCTGCACCGCGCGCTCGCGGACGCGCTCGACCCTTCCCGGCCGCTCTCCGACTACTACGGCCTGCACCCGTGGCACAACGACGGCGGCTATCTCCGCTCGCTCGTCGAGGCGTGCCGTCACTGCTGTCGAGAGCTGCCCTCGTTTGAGCGCGTGCGGCCTGTACTCGTGCGCGAGGCAACGCGCGCCGGAGTGCAGGCGATCAACCACGACCTCGACCCGACAGCCAGGCAAACGGCCCTGGAAGCGTGGGCCGGGCACGAGTACCCCGGTGAGCAGGAGGTGACGTGGTTTGAGCTGACCGGAGCGGCCGGCGCCGGGCTCGCGATCTACGCGCTGTTCGCACTCGCCGCGGAACCGGCCTGCAGCGACACCGACGTCGAGCGCGCATACCACGCCTACTTCCCCTGGACCTCGGCGCTCGCGACGATGCTCGACAGCTTCGTCGACCAGGCAGAGGACCTCGCCAACGGCGATCACTGCTACGTCGCCTACTACCAGACGCCCGAACAGGCCACAGAACGCATCGCCCAGATCCTACGGCGCTGCCTGCAAGAGACGCACGCCCTCAGAAATAGCGAGCGGCACACCCTGATCGCCGCGTGCATGGTCGCGATGTACCTCTCCAAGGACAGCGCCCGCAGCAGGGCGCTGCGCGCACCGACCGCGAGCCTCCTGCGCGCCGGCGGCCAGCTCTCCAGGTTCCTGCTCCCAATCCTGCGCCTCTGGCGAATTTCCAACGCCCAACGCTCCACATAAACCACACACAAGGAGACCCAATGAAACTCACCAACCCCGGTTCACTTCGTGCTCGATCGAAACGAGAGCTCCCGCCGAGTCCGCCACTGCCGAAGCTCGCACAAACATTTGCCTGCCAGCGTTGGCCCCACGCGTATTTCGAGCATTGTCGCGAACGGCACGGGGACAGCTTCACCGCCTATCCGGTCGGGATGCCGCCACTTGTATTCCTCTCAAATCCCGCCGACATCCGCACAGTAATAACTGCGTCCCCGATGGTCCTTCACCCCGGCGCCGGAGCGACGGTCATCTCCCCGCTTGTCGGCGAGCGCTCCTTCATGCTCCAGGAGGAAGGGCGACACATGCGGGGCCGCGCGACGGTCATGCCAACCTTCCGACGCAAGCGGCTGCAGGAACACACCATAGAGATCAACGAGATCGTTGAACGCGGGGTCTCATCCTGGCCGACCGACACCATCTTTGCGGCTCACCCGCGTCTTCGCGCGCTGACGCTCAGGGTGATCCTGACGAGCATCTTCGAGGGCGAGGAGATCTTGATCGATGAGCTCCACCGGCGGCTACTGATCGTGTTCTCCGCGACGGCGAGCCTCGTGCTGCGCGAGTCCTGGCTCAGATACCTACCGGGATGGCACGCAACCTGGAGGGAGTTCCTCAGGCAACGCAACCTCTCAGACGAGCTGATCTTCTCGCTGATCAAGCGCAGACGCCTGGAAGGCAGCGACCGCGACGACCTTCTGGACCGGCTACGCAAGTTGACAAACCCCGATGGCTCGGCTGTAACCGACCAGCAGGTCCGCGACCACCTGCTCTCGGTGATCCTCGCCGGGCACGAGACAACCGCCTCCGAGCTCGCCTGGGCCATGCAGCTCTTGGCCCACAACCATCCGATCCAGGAATGCCTTATCGAGCAGCTCGCAAGCGATGAGGACACGCCGTATCTGAGGGCCACGGTCCAGGAGGTGCTGCGCGACCGCCCCGTGTTCCTCTTCACGATCCCGCGCGAGGTAGTGGCGCCGATCGAGATCGGACGCTACACCTACCCTCCACCGGTACAGCTACTCGGCTGCATCTACCTACTGCACCACGACCCCGATCTTTACCCCGAACCCCACCAGTTCCGCCCGGAGCGCTTCCTACAAGCCCTACCATCGCCCCTCACGTGGCTCCCTTGGGGAGGAGGGCGCAAGCGGTGCCCGGGACAGCATCTCGCCACCCTGGAGATGGAGACGGTGCTACGAACAATACTCGGCAAGTGGACCATCGAGCCCGCCAGCGAGCAGATCGAGCGCGCACGCTGGCGCAGCGTGATCGTCACGCCGAGCGAAGGATCGCGAGTCATTCTACGGCGGCGCTAGCAGGCTCTCAGACATCGAAACCTTCGACCATGGTGAATGAATCTTGGGGTCGCCCAAATCCTTCGATCGGTCAAAATATATCCAAAAGTCCAACAAACAAACTCCTCTAGTAGTAAACGAGTTTCTTGCTTTTCGACGATTCGCTATGGCAGGATCATGGCCCCAATGGCCGGCAATACAAAAGGGGGGCAAGATCCCGATCACGAGCACAAGGGCATCGCGATCAACCTGACCTCGAGCCAGATCGACCAAGTAGTCCGCGGCGCTGCCGGAGTCGGCAACATGTCCGTCCTCCTATCTGGGCATATCGACCGGCAGGAGATACTCGCGCACGAGTCCGAGCTACTCAAAGACCAAGACATGTCTGCCTCGCTCATGCGCGGCCTGCTGATCATCGCTGCCCTGCCCTCAGACGGAAGCTACATCGGGGTCGTCGAGCTCGCCAGGGCGCTGAACCTGAGCGCGAGTACCACCCATCGGTACCTGGCTACGCTCGTACGCGTTGGTCTCGTTGAGAGGGACACCTCGTCGCGCAAGTACAGGCTGGCGAAATGAACACACGGGGCAGGAACGCCGCGGAAGTCATCGACGGAGCCTCACGAGCCTTCAGGCGCCGGGAGGCAGACAGGTCCCGGGAGGCGGACAGGCCACCCGTGCCGTCGGCGGCCGGGATCGATGACTTTGAGCGCTGGTTGAAGGTCTCCGTGTTCTCGCCGCCTCGGCGGATGATCATTCCCGCAGAGATGGAGCTCGGTGGAACGGCCAGGCTCGCCGAGATGGTCGAGGTCGTACGCGCGGCGCTGCTCGCGTGCATGAGCGGCCTGGAGGACTGCAACGCACGGACCCGGCTCCATTGGTGCCAAGTCGAGGTGAGCAGTCGACGTAGGCATGTTGACGAGCTCGATCGGGAGAAGCTCGCATTACGACGCGAGACCGAATCATGGGACGATAAGATCAGATGGCTACAGGAACTGCGTCTCTGGCTGGAGCACGCGCGAGCACGCCGCGAAGCTGCTCCTCTGGGCGGCAGCGAAAGCGGACGAGTCTGCGCATGAGCCCGCGACGCACCAGGGTCGGCCACGACCGGCGCCCGAACGCTGGCTTACGCGAGCCGCGCTACTCGCAGTCGCTGGAGCGCGGACTGGCCATCCTCGGCTGCTTCAAACCCGAGCGTTCGGTGCTCGGGATCGCCGACATCGCCGACGGCCTCGAAATGAGCCGCTCGACCACGCACCGCTACGTGATAACGCTCGTCGCTCTCGGCTACCTCGAGCAGGGCGCATCGCGCAAGTACCGTCTGGGACTGCGCGTCACCGACCTCGGGATGTCCGCGCTGAACTCCACCGGGCTGCGCGAGCATGCCCACCCCTACCTCGAGGAACTGCGCCAGCGCACCTCCTACGCCACGAGTCTCGGCGTTCTCGAGGGCACAGACGTCCTCTACGTGGATCGTGTCCGCAGTTTCCGCCGCGGGCAGAGCAAAATCTGCCTCGGACTTGGCCCAGGATCCAAGCTGCCGGCGCACTGCACCGCGATGGGCAAGCTCCTGCTCGCACACTCCCCGACAGCGAGCAGATCTCGCTGACCGCCGAAATGCAACTCGACAAACACGGGCCCCACACGATCACGAGCGAGGACGCCCTCCTTGCGGAGCTCGACAAGATCTGTGGGGAGGGCATCGCGGTCAACGACCAAGAGTTCGCGCTGGATCTATACGCGATCGCCGCACCCCTGTGCAACGGGGAGGGCACGGTCGTGGCGGCGGTCAGCTTGACCGCCCATAGCTCGGCGACCTCGCTCAAGGAGATGGTGGACGCCCTCGGTCCGGGCCTCATCGCCACGGCTGACCGTATCTCAGCCCTTCAAGCCAGCGCGTTCGGGCCTAAGTCGGCCGCTGGCAGGGGCAACCAAATATGAAATCCTTGGGCCGTGTCAAATTATTTGACAGGAGAATGTCCATGCGGTAGGTTCGCCAAATCCGGCCAATCAGACCGGGCAAATCTCTTACGGGGGGTAGACATGAGGGCGGCTGTGCGGTTGGTCGTGGTGGGGCTTGTGGGGTGCGTGACGGGTCTCTCGGGTCTACCCGCACTAGCGTCTGGAGCAGGCTCGTCGTCTGGCAACTCGGTCGGCTCCCCCGAATCGCTTGGGACAGCATTGGTGGTGCCAGCGGCGCAGAAGCTAGATGAAGGTCAGCAAATCCGAGAAGGGCGGGAAGCGAAGCTGGCCAACCCGGAAGCCGTGGCTGAACGGGAACGCTCGCGTACGGCGTTCGGGGCCCTGAGTGGCTCTGAAGCGATTGCATTGGCTGAGCAGAAGTTTGGTATCGAGACGCCGCGATGGACGCCACCTGGGAGTCAAGAAGGTGCTCATATAACAAAGTACGTCGGTGAAGATAGTGCTCAGCAGACATCGGCAAGTGGGCAGCATTTGTTGCTTGAATCGAGCATTCCGCTGCGTAGTGCCGTGGGGTCGGGAGAATTGGCGCCAGTGTCGCTCACTCTCAAGGAACATGGCACGTCCTGGACGCCGGCAAATCCCTTGGTGTCGGTCTCGATTTCTAAGAGCGCAGAAGGTGGGGTTTCTCTTCCGGTCGGGGTTGGTATTGCTCCAGAGCAGGCGTCGTCGCCGGAAGCCGCTGAAGTGGTGGGTAATCGTGTGATCTATCCAGGTACGGCGAAGGACACGGATTTTATGGTTGAACCGTTGCCCAGTGGTGTGGACACCTCGTGGCAGTTACGCTCGCAGCTAAGTTCACAGGAAAATGGCCTTGTGTTTACGCTTCCAGAAGGGGCTTCGTTGCAGCTGAGTACGAAAGTACCGGGTGGGGCTGAAATAGTAAAGGAAGGCCAAGCACTCGCTGTGATCCCTCCAGCCTTGGCGACCGAGGCGAATGGCGTTTCGATCCCTGTCACGTATACTATTTCAGGAAATATACTGACTACACATGTAGACTTGAGCGGCAGTATAGATTTCCCCGTGCTCGTAGATCCGACCATTGTTGGATACTTCGGTGCGACCAACGGATCAAATCTATGGAGTGGCTGGAAAACCCAGTCTAACTGTGGGTGTTTCGGAGAGTCAGAGTGGAGTAGCCTCCTGCTTGCAAACGCGAATCCAGGTTCACCATACGAAGCTTATGCCGAGTGGTATGTTTGGGCACCAGGTGCCGGTGCGCCTGGCGGAGCTGGGATTACTCGTGCGGATATAACCGGTCTCGGACACTACACAGGTACAGAAGAAACCACATTAGAAGTCGGTATCGATGAAAGCAACGGCAATAATCCGGTGTATAGCTTTAACGGTACATACGGCGCCTATGGTCCCGACCCGCTTCAGACAGATGAACCGGAGGGTGATATTCCGGCTGCGTTTTGTGCCCAAGGAGCAGGTGGGCACGATGGAGGAGAACAGCCGCTCTGTGATGAGAGCTACTCTGGAACAAACTTCTCGATCAGCGACGAGATTGTCTCAAGTCCCCAAGTTTATTATACAGACGTTGAAATGAGCGGCGCGTCGTTAGTTTATCTCGATACGACGCCACCGACGGAAGCTACGCTCCGTAATCTTCCGTCCCAATGGGTGAAAGCCGGGCCAACTAATGACTACATAAGCTCCGGAGATCAGGGAGTCGGGGTTCAGGCTCTATCAGTCGAGATACCGCCAGGACACACCTCGGAAGGTCACCCATTCTTTGCCCAGGAATTCTCGTGTGGCGCAAATGGATTTACTGGCTGTCCGCAATCTGTAAACTCGGAATACGTTCCTCATCTCAATGAATTGGCTACAGGCGCATACACGCTGGGTGTATATGCATACGACGCAGCTGGAAACATTCGGGAAGAGCAGCCTGATCCTAAACTCTACGTAGACCACACCGCACCAACATTTACAGCCTTTACAGGCTCATTGAAGGAAGCAAACGGTGGTGTGATCGGCAGCGGGAACTATACGTTGAATTTTGGTGCTGAAGACGGGAGTACAGGCGCTCCACAGTCCGGTGTAAAGTCAATCAAGGTTTATGTTGACGGCAGCAAAGTCAATGAAGTCAAAACCAGCTGCTCTGAACCAATCGGTGTGCCTTCATCTGGTTGCTTCGCGCTCAGCAGTAGCTGGACGATGGAAGGGCAGAAGTTTGGCGCTGGCGCGCACACTATCACGCTTACCGCGGTGGATTGGGCCGGTAACGAAAGTACCTCAGAATCCATCCACGTTACCGTTAATGAAGCATCGTACCAACCACTCGGGCCTGGAGCTGTCAATCTAAAGACTGGTGACTACAAGCTGACCGCTTCGGACATAAACATTGCCGGTGCTGGTGGGAGCCTGACGCTGAGCCGCGCGTATGATTCTCGAGAGCTTTCGCAAGGCGCTGCCGGTCCGCTAGGGCCACAATGGGCATTGAGCTTGCCAGACGCCCCTGCTGACGGAGAGTGGCAGAGCCTGCAGGTGCTACCCAACGGAAGCGTGCAGACGACGGCGGCATCTGGGAACAAAGTTACGTTTGTCCCTAGCGGGAGTGGCTACACCTCTCCCGCTAGCTATCAGACGATCACGTTAAGTAAATTGAGTTCGTCAGAATATCGTCTTACCGACGGAAATGGTGACGCGACGATCTTTACTAAGGCAAGTAGTACTGAAGAAGAAGCCCCGATATTTGTACCGAGCGGGGTGGTGCAGGCCACAGGGGCTGGTGGACTTAACTCTATGACGTATCTGTTCACTAAGACGACAGCGGGAATCATCGAGCCGACCGGAGTACTTGCCCCCTATCCCTCCAGCCTTAAATGCTCAGAAAAGCTCACTAAAAAAGAAGAACTCGTAACTGGATGCCGAGCTCTGGAGTTTTTCTATGCAGAAGCCACAAAGGAAAAAATAGGCGAAAACGAAACCGAATGGGGCGAATACAAAGGACGCCTTAAGGCTGTCAAGTTCGTCGCCTACGAACCGATCTCCAAAAAAATGGCCGCACCAATTACTGTCGCGGAATACGTCTACGACAAATTGGGCAGACTCCGAGCGGAGTGGAATCCTCAGCTTTCCACACCGCTCAAGACGATCTACGGCTACGACTCGGAAGGACACGTGACAGTTGTAACCTCGCCGGGGCAGCAGCCGTGGGTTTTCACATACGGCACGACAGCAGCCGATTCGAGTACCGGTCGGTTGTTAAAGATCATGCGACCAGCTGTATCGACGAGTGCGTGGTCTGGCGTGCTACCGGTTAATACAACAGAACCAAAGCTCACGGGCTCCGCAGTAGTGGGGAATAAGCTGAGTGTCTCGGAAGGAAAATGGTCCGGTGCCCCTCTCACATATGGGTATCAATGGGAGCGGTGCACCGGCGGTAGCTGCGTAGCTATTCCAGGCGCCAATAATCAGAGCTATACACCTGTCACCAGCGATATTGGTCATACATTGGTAGCCCACGTAACAGCCACCAATGCTGGCGGCTCCGTGACGGCTGCCTCGGCCGTTAGTGGCGGTGTTGGATCAACAGCAGAAATCACCGAGTACGCAGTGCCCGCAAATAGTCAGCCGTATGAGCTTGCACTGGGACCAGACAAAAACGTGTGGTTCGCCGATCTCGCTACTGCCAAAATAGGCAAGACCACGACATCCGGGTCTACCACGGAATACTCGTTAGCAGCTAGCAGCGAACCCACAGGCATCGTCGCCGGTTCAGACGGAAATATATGGTTTACGGAGTTCGGTGCCAATAAGATTGGGAAGATCACCACGTCGGGTACGGTGAGTACGTATACGATCCCGACGTCTGGCAGCGAGCCTCTTGGTATCGCGGCGGGGCCGGGCGGGGAAGCTGCTCTATGGTTCACCGAGTGTGCAGCCAACAAGATTGGAAAGATCACCACAAGCGGCACGATCACTGAATACACTGTCCCTGGTGGGGGCAATCCACGTGAAATCACTGCGGGCCCAGACGGCAATCTATGGTTTACGCAGACCAGCGGAAGCAAAATTGGCAAGATCACGACTTCGGGAACCGTTACCGAATACTCGTTGCCAGCCGAGAGTGTGCCGTATAACATAACTGCTGGCCCTGATGGCAACCTGTGGTTCACCGACGAGGGAACCTCCAAGATTGGGAAGATTACCACGGCAGGCACGATCACTGAATATTCACTTCCTACGGGCAGTACCCCGATTGGCATTAACTCAGGGCCTGGCAGTGACCTGTGGTTCACTGAGGATGGCGGAAATAAGATCGGTAAGATCACAACCAGCGGCGCTGTTACCGAATACCCGGTACCTACGAGTGCAAGCGGCGCATGGGACATAACAACCGGCGCCGACGGCAACCTCTGGTTCACCGAGCGCTCCTCAAGCAAGATCGGCACGCTTGATCCGACGAAGGTGGAAGGCGAACACACATCTCCAGCTCCCGGCTGGACAGTGGATTATAACATCCCTCTATCGGGTACGGGCCTGCCTACCATGACCAAAGCGGAAGTAGAAAAATGGGGCCAGAAAGAAGACTTGCCAGTAGAAGGAACTGCGATCTTCCCACCAGACAAGCTCCAGAGCTGGCCGGCTAGCGAATACACCCGCGCCACCATCTACTACCTCGACGGCTCCGAACGGACCGTCAACGTCTCAAGCCCAACCGGGGGGATCTCGACAACCGAATACGACAACCACAACAACGTCAAGCGTGCGCTGACGGCAGATAACCGTGCACTGGCCCTAAAAGAAGCCAAACCGTCCGAAGCCGCTGAAAAACTCGATACGAAAAGCACCTATAACGCCGAAGGCACCGAGCTCGAAAGGACCCTTGGCCCCGAACACGAAATCAAGCTGCAGGGAGCGACAGAAGCGATCAAAGCACGAAAGCAGGTCAAGTACACCTATAACGAAGAAGGCGCCCCGTCTGGCGGACCGTATCGCCTCGTAACCAAGACTGTGGAAGCGGCGAAGCTCGCAAACGGTGAAGAAAAGGAACCGCGGACGATCACTGACTCCTATTCCGGCCAGGAAGGTCTTGGATGGAAGTTGCACCAGCCGACTTCCACAACGACCGCCCCTGGGGGCCTAAATCTAGTTCACAGTACAGTGTATAGTCCAACCACGGGGGCGGAGATCGAAACCCAGATGCCAACAGCTGCCGGGCAGATCGCGGAATATGCTCTTCCTTCGAACAGTGATCCTCAGGGTATCGCAAAGGGTCCTGATGGGAACCTGTGGTTTTCTGATTATGGTAGTAGCAAGGTTGGGAAGATCACCACATCGGGCGCGATCACAGAATACTCGCTGCCATCAGGCAGCGAGCCCCGCGGTCCTGTTACGGGCCCCGATGGCAACGTGTGGTTCATCGACTACGCGACCAGCAAGATCGGGAAGATAACCACGTCGGGCACGATCACCGAATACGCTCTACCCGCTGGTAGCGAACCGTCCGGCATTACCGCCGGTCCCGACGGGAATCTGTGGTTCGTAAACGATGGCACAAGCAAGGTGGGGAAGATAACCACGTCGGGCACGATCACCGAATACGCTCTACCCGCAGGCAGCAATCCCCACGAGATCACTACAGGTCCCGACGGGAACTTATGGTTCACAGACGCCACCAGCGGCAAGATTGGGAAGATCACCACATCGGGCGCGATCACTGAATACGCCCTGCCTTCAGGTAGCAGCCCCCACGAGATCACATCGGGCCCCGACGGGAACCTATGGTTCGCGGACAATGGCACGAACAAGATTGGGAAGATAACCACGTCGGGCACGATCACCGAATACGCTCTACCCCCAGGCAGCGGGCCAAACGGCATTGCAGCTGGTACTGACGGTAACCTTTGGTTCACAGACAGCGAAAGCAACAAGATAGGTAGGATCACCACGTCAGGCACGGTCACCGAATACGCTTTACCTGCAGGCAGCGGACCACACGAGATGACCTCGGGCCCGGACGGGAACCTGTGGTATGCCAACTACAGCACTAGCAAGATCGGCAAGATCAAACCAAGTTCAGGGACGGGCATTGAAGGCGCACACGACAGCCAGGTCATCTACTACACACCAAGCACCGAAGCTAGCGTCGTGATCTGTCAAAACCACCCCCAATGGGCCAACCTTCCTTGCGAGACCCAACCAGTACACCAGCCAGAAGTCTCAGGGATGCCAGAAGTGCCGGTGACCACCTACACTTACAACATCTGGGATCAGCCCGAAACCACAAAGAGCACCAGCGGTGCCTCTACACGGACCGAGACCGACAGCTACGACGCAGCTGCTCGGCCGTTGACCAAGGAAATCTCATCTTCGACAGGGACCGCGCTACCGAAGGTTAGCTACAAATACAATACGACAAACGGCACCCTGGAAAAGGAAAGCACAGGTACAGGCAGCGAAGAAAAGACAATCACTAGCGAATACAACACGCTCGGACAACTAGGCACATACACTGACGCTGAAGGCAGTACGACCACGTACGAATACGAAAAAGAAGGGGACGCACGTCTCACAAAAGTCACCGACGCCAAGGGTAGTCAAACATACGCTTACAACGCAACGACCGGCACCATCAAAGAACTAACAGACTCAACCGCTGGAAAATTCGCAGCCACCTATGATATCGAAGGAAATCTGGTCAGCGAAGAACTACCAAACGGAATGAGCGCGACGACTACCGCAAACTCGGTTAGGGAAACTATTGGCCTTGTATACAAAAAGACCACGCACTGCACGGAAAAATGCGAATGGTACACCGACAGCGTTATCCCTTCCATTCATGGGCAATGGCTCAGTCAGACGAGCAGCTTATCCACATACAACTACAACTATGATGAAACCGGCAGGCTCACTCAGGTACAGGACACCCCGGTAGGCAAAGAATGCGCTACGCGGATCTACGCGTATGACGCCGACGGAAACCGCACGAGTTTCACCAAACGAGCGCCGACCGGCGGCAAATGCGCCACCGAAGGCGGCGAAACCGAAACCCACACCTACGACACAGCAGACAGGCTGATCGATACCGGCACCGCCTACGATCCATTCGGCGACATCCTGACGCTTCCCGCTGCCGACGCCGGTGGTAGCAAACTCACCAGCGCCTACTACGCAGACGGACAACTCGCAAGCCAGGAACAGGGCGGACAGACGATCGGCTACCAACTCGATCCCGCCAAACGCACGAGAGAGACTGTCGCGACCGGCAAGGCAACCAAGAATACAGTCGACCACTACGACGGGCCAGGCACGATGCCATCGTGGATGTCCTACCCCCCCTCAAGCGAATGGACCCGCGACATCTCGGGAATCGCAGGCAGCCTCGCAGCCGTTCAGTACAACACGGAAACACCGGTCATACAGATCTCGAACCTCCACGGTGATATCGTTGGAGAAGTGCCTGATAGCGAAACAGCAACGGGACTAAAAGGTTCGCCGCAAGACACGACGGAGTACGGCGTGCCCACCACTTCAGAACCGCTCAAATACGCGTGGCTCGGTGCTGGCGAGTTCCCCACAGAACTACCATCGGGCGTAATGCAAATGGGTGCCCGTTCCTACGTGCCACAACTCGGGAGATTCCTGCAGCCCGACCCGCAGCCAGGCGGATCGGCCGATGCGTATGCCTATACGCATGGGGATCCTTTAAATGAATCAGACCCAAGCGGCGAGTGGAGCCTAAACGAGACCTCCGGCGGACTGTCATCCGTCGGTATCGGCGAAGGCGAACAGCTGGCCGGCGGCGTCGGCATCGCAGCTGGAGCCGTCATGCCGCTTCCGGTCAACGCCGCAATCATGGCAGCCTTCGAAGCGGACCCGCCTTGGGACCAGGTGACCGCTGGTAACGAAGAATACGAAGAATACGAAGAATATGAAGAAGAAGAAGGGGAAGAATACGAATACGCCAGCTACAGGCCGGAAGCTGAAAGCGGCAAGGAAGAACGCCACGTCGAATCAGGGGTTCTCTACCAGCCATTAGACGGCGAAGCCACCAGTGAAGGTGCGACCCACTCTGGCTCCGCTACCCCACTGTGCGAATCAGTCGCAAGCGGACCATGCGCGTACTCCGTGCCCAACGACAAAAATAAAAACGTCAACTCTAAGTGCAACGAAACCGGTCAGGATTGCGGGCGCCGCCGCAGCAGACCCAGTCGTAACGAAGGATTGAAAAATGCGTGTGAGATAGTTGGAGTAGGGCTTGATGTTGCTTCGGCGGCTGATATACCTGCAGCAGTAGCGAGGGTAATACTAGGAGGTGGCGTCAGTGCGAATGTCGCCTGTAGACAAATTGGGTAGTGGGATCCTATCGATTGTGCGCCGAGTCATGTTCCCACGGTCAGGCGCGCCATTGGGGCACGTACGTAGGTGGCTTCTGGCGGGAACGCGTCTCTGCACTCTTGCGATCGGCATATCTCTGATCTTTGACGTACGCCACTGGTACTTTTGGATTCCGATTGTGAGCGGTATAATATTCCTTCTTGCCGATCTACCACTTGCCTATAGGGAAAAAAGACTTCGGTCGGCTGGTCCAGGCACGTGAGCAGCCATCGGCTGATGGCTGCTCACGGCAGCCGCGCTACGCGGGCAGTCACGCTGTTGTCTACGCCAAGGTCACGTCACACACGGCTGTCGGCCGACAGAAGTAGTTGCGATTCGCAGGGGCAGCTACGATTCCGCGGCCCAGAATTGGTAGACGAAATGAGCTATCGGGTTAGCCCGGATTCGTCACTAGCGGTGCGGGACGTGGGGTCGCCGAACGGCTGAAACGTCCGCCTGGGCGGGGAGGATTGCGGTTGCGAAGCCAGCAATCCACCCGCTCAGGAGGTTCACCTTGAAGGTGATCGGAAGTGAGTCGTTTAGAACGGTAGATGTGGTCGCGGACGGCACGGGCTTGTCCTCTCGCGTGGGGAGCGCGCTGCTGGCGCTCACGGCGCAGCGGCTTGGCCTGACCGGCGGCCTGAGCGGGGCACTGATCGGGACTCGTCAGCGTCGTTCTGCCCATGATCCGGGCAGGGTTTTGTGATCTGTCGGTCATGGCAGCCGACGGCGGACGGTGTGTCTCGGATCTCGCGGTGCTCGCGGGACAGCCCTCGTTGTTTGGGAATGTCGCGTCTGTGCCCACGGCCAGGCGAGTGCTGCTCTCGATCGGACCCACGGAGATCGACCGGGTCCGCCAGGCACGCGCGCTCGCCCGCGAGCGGGCGTGGAAGGCCGGGGCAGCACCCAGCCGGGTGATCCTCGATTTCGACGCGACTCCGATCAGTATCCCTTCCGAGAAGGAACTGGCGGCTGGGCACTATAAGGGCGGGTTCGGCTTCAACCCGCTGCTCGCATCCTGTGGCCGAGAGGTCCTCGCCGGGGTTTTGCGGCCGGGGAACGCCGGCGCGAACAACGCGCAGGATCACCTGAACGTGCTGGAACTCGCGCTCGAGCAACTACCCGAGAGCGCCCTGGGCGGTGAGATTCTCGCCCGCTCGGATTCCGCCGGCTCCAGTCACGCCTTCGCGTTTGGGTGCCGGGAGTGCCGCATCTGTTTCTCGCTGGGCTACGCGATCAACAACACCGTGCGCGAGCAGATCCTCGCTCTCCCCGAGGGCGCTTGGACGCCAGCGGCCAACCAGGACGGCAAGCCACGAGATGGGGCATGGGTCGCTGAGCTCACTGGCCTGGTGAACCTGGATTCCTGGCCCACGGGAACCCGGCTGATCTGCCGCCGCGAGCGTCCACGCCCCGGCGCGCAGCTCACCTTCACCGACCTGGACGGCCATCGCTTCCAGTGCTTCATCACCGACCAGCCCGGCCCGGACGTCGCCGCGCTCGAGGCTCTGCACCGCCAGCACGCCGAAGTCGAGGACCGCGTCAAGACACTCAAGGCCTGCGGCGCCGGGCACCTCCCGTTCCAATTCTTCCAGGCAAATACGGCGTGGTTCGAGCTCGCGCTGACAGCCCACGACATCCTCGTCTGGACACAACAGCTGACCCTCTACGGCGAGCACGCCACCAGCGAACCCAAGCGGCTGCGCTACCGCATCCTGCACGTCGCCGGACAAATCACCCGCCACGCCCGACGCACCACACTGCACCTCCCGCCGACTGGCCCTGGGCCAGCGCGATCCTCCGCGCGTTCAAGCGCCTGCAGGCGCTTCCCGCCTACGGCTGACCGCCCAGCCCGCTTACCAACCGAGTATCACCAGGCCGGAGTCCTCGCTCGATGCTGCCCAAAAACGCGAGCCCGGCGACCAGCACCGGCGCGAAACCCACACCGCGCACCCCGCACCACCACCCGGCGACTGCCACTTCCCCGATCTCATCCAAAAACCACGCGCACTTCACCTTGATGACGAATCGAGGCTAGGCGATCGCGCCAAGGCTCACCACACGCGGATCGTCGCGGTACTTCGCGGCGAAGCTCGGCGGTACCACCTGTACGCGTGCGGGAACTTCTCGCAGATCGATCTGCTGCAGACGTCCATCTTCCGTGAGCAGCGTCGAGAAGACCCCGTCGTGAGCGGCACTGTAGAGATCGTCAAATGCAACGCTCGTATACTCGTGAAACACCGCCGTGAACTCACGTGCCACGAACGATCGCATCGCCGGGCGGCGAGGTGCTGGCTTCGCATCGACGATTACCGGCTCGATCACGTCGATACCGCCCATTGGGATCGTGAGCAACGCGAAGCAAACGCCGAAGCGCATCGCCCTATACGCCGCATGGGCCGCAACCTCCGGGAACTGCGCCGGATGAAGGTCAAGCTGGTCGGCTAGATCGAGATAAGGATCACTGAAACGGTTGATGATGCCCCAATCAAGGAGCGACGAGACCACGATGGTCGGTCCAATCCGCAAAGCGAGAAAGGGCGCGGCTTGTAGATCGCGGTAGTCGAACCCCTCCTCGCCGTTCGCGGGCACCTGCGAGCAGAAGATTCGCGGCGAACCAGGTGTGCGGCCAAATCGGACTCGCCTGCGGGTGGCCTGAAGGACATGGTGAAGTTCGGATTGTCGTGCGAGTGCGGCGCGGTCAACGATAGTGGCGCCCTCTGGGTCGCGCCGGTTCCGGGGCAACACCAGCTCCTTGAACTGAAGCCCATAGTAGATCTTCGCCATCTAGAGGCACAGGAGCGTCTGGTCTAGCGCACGCACGGCCTTGGTGCCTTCACGGAAGGCGTGTGCAAGTTGATCCTCGACCGTCGCAAGCCAGAACTCGTTGCACTCCTTGCAGCTTGGGATGGTCAGCTGCCGATAGCGGATCGACGTTCCGTTGCGAAGGAACATGCGTTGGTTCCAGAGATTGAAGTCCTGTTGTAGCCACTTCGCGAACACATGCTCCACAGTGCGATTCGAGGCGTTCAGGGAGACCCCGCACAAGAAGCAGTGCTCGTGATCGAGCGCCATGTCCCGGTCTGTGCGATAAGCGAGGAGCGCCAATTCTTCGGGAGTCGTTCGCCGGAGCCGCATCTGCTCGAGCGTAGTGCACGGGCTGGCGCGCAGCCCAGCGGCGTTCGCATCGTAAAGTGCAGTCGAGCCACCGTTATCACACGGTCGGCCGCTCGCTTCTACTTGGCCGGCGAAGCGGAGCAGTCGCCCGCCGCTGCTGGATCTGAGGAACAGCAGGACCCTGGTCCGGGCGGCCCAGACTCCTCCTTTGCGGCGATGTAGAAGCCCGAAACGCTAGCGCTGGCACGTCGCCTGGGACGATGGTCACGCGAGCCTCTGAGGAGCTTCGCTCTATAGCCGGGTGAGCGCGTTGTCCATCGAAGTGCCATCGACTACCGAAACTCGCTGGCCGTTTTGGGCCTCTCACGGTCATTAACAGTATGCGCAGCGAACAACCGAAACGGGCCGTACCGTTCAAGTCCGTCGAGCCAGGAGACCCTGGTCCGATGAGCAAGCGTACCCGTCGCGACGTGCCGTGCCTTGCCCTCAACCAGCAGGAGGCGGCTGTGGCGCTCGGCATGTCGGTCGATCACTTCGAGCGCCACGTCAAGCAGGATCTCCCGGTCGTGTACTCAGGCTCGCTGCGGCTCTATCCGCTCGCTGGACTCCATCAGTGGCTTGCAGACAATGCGCTCCATCGGGGGCGGAAGGTATCGTGAGCCGGGTGCCGAGAGACACGAAGACACGCTTTCAGGGCGTCTACGCGCGCCACAAGACAGGCTGCCGTATCGAGGCCGGCGAGCCTTGTTCATGCTCCCCGTCGTACTGGGGCAAGGTCTGGGATCGCGCTCACGGACGGCACGTCAAAACAACGTTGCTTCCCGCCGCCAGCGCGGCCAGCAATGCCAGGAACGACCTGAAGGAGAGTCTCAAACGCGGGATCGTCTCGACGAACACTGGTCTTCCCCCGGTTTCGTGGAGGGGTTTGCGCTTGAGGGGCTTGCCTAGTCGTTGTTGTTTGTGTGTGTGATCTTCTCGTAGTCGGTGGGGGAGAGCATTCCGAGTGTGGAATGTCTTCGCTGCCGGTTGTAGAAGCCCTCGATGTAGTCGAAGACCTCGCTGGTGAGCTCCCGGCGGGTGGGCCAGGAGTGTCGGTGCACGAGCTCCTTCTTCAACGTGGCGAAGAAGCTCTCGGCGACGGCGTTATCGAAGCAGTCGCCCTTGGATCCCATCGACCGGGCGATCCCGGCATCGCCAGCTGTCTGGCCGAACGCGAGACTGACGTATTGCGATCCCTGGTCGGAATGATGAATCAGACCGGGTGACGGTCGGCGACGGCTGATAGCCATCTTCAGCGCGTCAACGACGAGCTCGGCCTGCATGTGGTCGGCCATCTGCCAGCCGACGATCCTGCGACTGTAAGCGTCCTGCACGGCGGCGAGGTAGAGCCAGCCCTCCCACGTCCGCAGATAAGTCACGTCGGCGATCCAAAGGATGTTCGGTGCGGGCGGCGTGAACTGACGTTCGACGAGATCGTCAGCGACCCGCACGCCGGGCACCCGGATTGTCGTGCGGCCCCGCTTCTTGGCCACCAAACCCGAGATCCCGGCCTGGCGCATGAGACGCTCCACACGCTTGCGTGATACCTGGATGCCATGCGCCATCCGCAGCTCCGCGTGGATCCGCGGAGAACCGTAGACCTGCCGGTTATCGGCGTGGATTTGCTTGATCTTCTCGAGCAGCCACGCGTCGCTGAGCGCCCGGTCGCTCGGCGCTCGTCTCACCCAAGCGTGATAGCCGGATTCAGAGACGCCGAGCAGCCGACACATGAGGGAGATCTTCGCGCCGTGGGCCCTCTCCGCCGAGATGTGCCGGTAAACACTCACCGGGTCTCGGGCTCCCTCACGAAAAGGGCCGTGGCGCGCTTGAGGATCTCCTTCTCCTCTTCCAGACGCCGGACCTTCCGACGCAGCAACCGGAGCTCCTCCCGCTCTGCGCTCGTCAGCCCGTCATCGCGCTCATGCAAATCGAGCTGGCGTCGTTTGACCCACACATGCAGCGCCTGCTCACTGCAACCCAGGCTCGCAGCGACATCTTTCACCGACCGGCCACCACGGACCAGCTCAACCGCCTCACGGCGAAACTCCTCGGGATACGGCGGACGCGACCTCGGCACGATAAGCACCATCCTTTCGCAGACCGGCCACTCAAGCCATCAACTCTCCGTCAAACCGGGGGAAGACCAGTCGGTCTCAGACGACGAGCAGGAGCGGCGCTTTGAGAAACGGCTGTCCGATCCGCGCAAGCGCTGGAAGTTCAGCCCCACCGACCTGCAGGCCCGCGCGCGCTGGGTCAACTACGCCGAAGCGAAGGACCGGATGTTCGCCTACACCGACGTCGAGCACAGCCCCTGGTATGTGGTCGAGGCCGACGACAAGCGCACCGCGCGGCTGAACCTGATCAGCCACCTGCTCTCGATCGTCCCCTACGAGCACGTCCATGAGGACAAGCGGCCAAAGCTCCCGCCCCGCCAGAAACGCAAGTACCTGCGCCCGCCCAAGCGCACCGAGCGCGTCGTGCCCGAGCGCTACGTCGTCACCTCGCGCTGAGGGTCCTCCTCAACTCTGCGTGGCAAGCCGCTCGTGCACCGAGCGCACGGCGCTCGAGCCCTCGCCGACCGCGGCGGCCACGCGCTTCATCGAGCCGTGGCGGACGTCGCCGGCGGCGAACACGCCGGGCACCGACGTCTCGAACGGCAGTGGCGCCGATGTTCCCGCGGCCAGCGTCCCCGCGGCCAAAGACCCCACGAGCTGGCGATCGGTCAGGATGAAGCCGTCGCGGTCGAGCAGCACGCCGTCGCTGAGCCAGCCCGTCGCGGGGCTGGCGCCGATGAAGCAGAACAGCCCGGAGCAGGGGATCGTCTGCCGCTCGCCGCTGGCGCGGTGCTGGAGCGTCGCCTCCTCCAGGTGATCCCGCCCGGCCAGGCCCTTGACCTCGACGCCGGTGAGGAGGTCGATCCTCGGGTCGGACTCGATCCGCTCGATCAGGTAGTGCGACATGCTCTGCGAGAGATCCTCGCGGCGAATCGCGATCGTGACGCTGCAGTTGTGCTCGCCGAGGTGGATCGCGGCCTGCCCCGCGGAGTTGCCGCCGCCGATCACGAGCACCGACCGGCCGTCGCAGACGCGCGCCTCAAGATCGGTCGCCGCGTAGTAGACGCCGGCGCCCTCGAAGCGCTCGAGATCCTCGACGTCGAGCCGCCGGTAGCGCGCGCCGGAGGCGACGATCACCGCGCGGGTCGGGATCTCCGAGCCGTCGCGCAGCAGGACCACGTGGAAGCCCCCCGCCTCGGCGCGCAGGCCCGCGACTTCGCAGGGGGAGTTCAGCCGCGCCCCGAGACGCATCGCCTGCACCGCCGAGCGCGCTGTCAAATCGCCGCCGGAGATGCCGTTGGGAAAGCCGGTGTAGTTCTCGATCCGCGAGCTCGCGCCGGCCTGGCCGCCGATCGCTACGGCGTCCAGCGAAACGGTGCGCAGACCCTCCGAGGCGCCGTACACGGCGGCCGCCAGGCCCGCGGGGCCGCTGCCGACGACGACGAGGTCGAAGATGTAGCCGGGCTTCGGCCGGTAGGTCAGCCCGAGGTGTTCGGCGAAGACCGCCGGCGTCGCGTGGCGCAGGATCTCGGTGGGGGTGATCACGACCGGCATGTCCGGCGGGCGCAGGTCCATCGTTCCCAGCAGGGCCTCGATGTCCTCGGCCTCCTCGACGTCGATCCACGTGTGCGCCAGACGCGAGTGCTCGGCGAACGCCCGCAGGCTCATCGCCTGCGGCGAATAGCGCGAGCCGACGATCCTGATCGCCTGGGCGGCATCGCCGGTGCGCAGCAGCTCGCGGCGGGCGAGCAGCGCGCTGAAGATCACCCCCGCGAGGGCCGGGCGCAGGCTCATCAGCCGCCGGAAGGCCGGCTGGGGAATCACGAGCACCGTGCCCGCCCGGCTGACGCGCGCGGTCAGGAAGCGGCGCTGGCCGGTCAGCAGGTTCAGCTCGCCGATGAAGTTGCCCGCTCCGAACACGAACAGCGGCTCGTGCCCGGCGCCGTCGTCGGCCGGGCCGGAGACGGCCACGATTTCGACCTCGCCCTCGAGCACGACGAACAGGTCATAGGAGGACTCGCCCGCGGCGAACAGCAGATCCCCCTCGGCCACCTGCCGCTCGGCGCCGAACTCGGCGACTTCCGCGAGCTCGGCGGCGCCCAGCACGGGCCAGGCGGTGGGATCCCGGTCACTGCGAGCGCTCATGAGTTGCGAGCTTAGCTTGAGATCCGTCTCCGAAGGACGTGTCCCAATAGGCCGTCTTGGAAGCAGGCGGGGCGGGGCTCATTGGCCCCTCCCGGTTCGGCTCTTAAACCGCGACCGTGCGCGAGCGCCCGAGCGGCGCCCCGCCGGCGCCGAGCGCCTGGGCCGCCACGTACCGACCCGGTGCGACGGCTTCCGTGCGCAGCGCGCTCTCGAACCCCCGCGAGCGCGTGCTGGCGATCGGGGAGAGGGCGTCTGCCCGCGCGCCGGCGAGCAACTGCCAGCTCTCGACGCAGGTCGCCCCGTTCCAGCTGGCGTAGACCGTCAACTGTTCACCGTCGCGAGCCGTGGCGAGCGCTGGGGCTTCGGCGGGCAGGCCCGTCCAGGGCAGGCGGAAGGCTCGGTAGGACTGGTACTTCTCGCCGAGCACCGCGTCGAACAGCATGCGCCCGGCATGGTCGAACTCGGATACGCGCGGCGCTTCTCCCCAGCCGATGAACACGTTCCCATTTGGGAGCAGTTGCACGCTGCCCTGGCTGCCGGAGAGGATCTTCGGGTGGGTGTACTGATGCACCAGGCTCGCGGTCATCGCGTGCTCGTCGAGGTCGAGGATCAGGCCGCGCGAACGCTTCTCGACGGCCGGGGTCGCGCCGTTGTCGAAGATCGTGAGCGTTCCGTCGGGACGGCGACGAGCGTGGTGCTGCCAGGCGAAGCCCGCGCCGGGGCCGATCTCGAAGTCGCTGTGCTTGCCGCCCAGACGCCACAGGATCGCGCCGCGACGGTCGAGCTTGTAGACGGTCTGCATGCTGCGCGAGGAGATCAGCAGGTTGCCGTCGCCGTCGAGATCGACCGAGTTGATGTGGAAGTAGTCCCAGTTCGCTTCCACGGGCGCGTAGGAATCTCCCAGCGGCACGTGATCGAGGCTGTGCCACTCGAGCAGCAGCCTGCCGGTGGCGAGGTCGATCTCCTGGAAGATCGCGTCCTGGATCGTGCCGTCGCGCGGTCCGTCGACGGCACGGAGGTCGGCTTTTCTGATCACATAGCTCGTCAACAGCGCCGTGTCGCGCGGGGTGATCACGAACTCGTGCAGATCTCCACGCAGCCCGGCGGCCGCCTGCACCCGGCGAATCGTGCGGTAGCTCGAGTCCGCGATCACGTATTCGCCGACGCCGTGGCCGTATTCGATCAATCCCTCCCACCACGTCAGCACGGGGCTGCCGCGGTAGCTCTGCACCTGGAAGTTCGTCGTGACCTTCCCCGCGAGCGGGTTCTCCCAGATCGGCTCGCCGGTGTTCTCGACGATCACAGCCCCGACCTGGCCGACCGGCGCGTTGTAGGGGGCGATGAAGATCGGGTCGTCAGAGATGCCCTGCTCGCGCCGGGTGACCGTCAGGGCGGGAATTTGCAGATCCGCCCGGCTGTGCCATTTCGGCGGTCCAGGCGGCCCGGAGGCCGGTGACGCGAGGGCCGCCGCGACGATCTCGCTGAGCCCACCGGCGAGGGTGAGCCCCGCCACGCCGATCCCGGCGCGACGCAGCAGCTGGCCGCGGGTCAGGTCTGGGTTGCCAAACGCCATCGCTAGCACTCAGGTAAGCGCATCTCTCGAAAGACTCCCTAAGCGGGCTGAAGAAACGCGCAAGAACTTGGCGCGCCGAGGGGCGACGACGACCAGGAGCAGGAGCAGGGCGGGAGGCGGCGATCCGATCCAGCGCCTACGATCTCTCGGGCGATGAGCGAGCCGACGTCCATGGAGGACGCGATCACGCACGGGGAGGCCGTCCTCGACAGCGGTATTCGCCTGCACTACGTCGAGGCGGGCGAGGGCCCGCTCGTCGTCCTGCTCCACGGGTTCCCGGAGTTCTGGTATTCCTGGCGCCGCCAGCTGCAGCCGCTCGCGGACGCCGGCTTCCACGTGGTGGCGCCGGACATGCGCGGCTACAACCTCTCGGACAAGCCGCCGGGCTGGCGCGCCTATGACATGAAGTTCCTTGCCGGCGACATCGCCGGTCTGATCGAGCACTTCGGTGTCGAGCGCGCCGACGTCGTCGGCCACGACTGGGGCGCCGCGGTCGCCTATGGGGTTGCGGCGCTGCACCCCGAGTCGGTCCGGCGACTGGCGATCCTCAACGTGCCGCACCCGGCGCGGATGCTTGCGGGACTGAAGACCGCCAAACAGCTGCGCAAGAGCTGGTACATGTTCTTCTTCCAGCTGCCCTCGATTCCAGAGCGGCTGTTGCGGCGCGATCGCTTCTCGATGCTCAAGCGCGCGATGCGCGCCGACCGCTCGAAGCTCGGCAAGCCGCGGGTGTTCAGCGACGAGGTGCTCGAGCGCTACGCGCAGGCGTGGTCTCAACCCGGGGCCCTGACCGCGATGCTCGGCTACTACCGCGCCGCGTTACGCCAATCGCCGCGCCGCGCCGGTGCGCGGATGCGCCCGATCGAGGCGCCCACGCTCGTGATCTGGGGCGATCACGACACCGCGCTCGGATCGGAGCTGGCCGAGCCGGAAGCGCGCTGGGTGAAGGACGTGCGCGTCGTGCATCTGCCCGAGGCGACGCACTGGGTCCAGCACGACGAGCCGGAGCGCGTCAACGAGCTGCTAACGGAGTTTCTCTCCGACTGACCGTATCGCCGAGCCTCGCGGCCGGCGGTTCGTCTTCGCACAGCCGCGCGGCGGTCGCGGTTGCCGTGTTCAGCGCCCAGCGCGTCGTCGTGAGCAAGCCGAGCGCCACGATCAGCGCCCCGCAGCCGGCGACGAGCCACCAGCCCGGGTGGGTGCCGCTCGCCAGCGCCGCCGAGTCGCTCGTGGCGAGGACCGCGATCGCGCCGGCGAGCGCGACCCCGAGCGACAGGCCGACCTGGCGGCTGGTGGAGGCGACGGCCGAGGCGACGCCGGCCTGCGCCGGCGGCATCCCGGAGACGGCGGTGTTTGTGATCGGCGGGTTGACCGAGCCGAAGCCGATCCCGAAGACTCCGTAGCTGCAGAACAGCCACAGCGGCGAGGTGGTCTCGGTCAGGCCCGTCAGCATCAGACCGCTGAGCAGGATCGCGCCGCCGCCGAGCACGAGCGACGGGCGTGCTCCGCGCGCGCCGACCAGGCGCCCGGTCAGCGGTCCGACGACGACCGTGATCGCCGCCATCGGCAACGTGTAGAGGCCCGCGTGAAAGGGCGATAGCCCGCGCGCGTCCTGCAGGTAGATCGTGTTCAGAAAGAGGAAGGCGCCGAGCGCGATGAAGGCGGCAATCGCGATCAGGGTCGCGCCCGAGAAGGGCACGCTCGCGAAGAAGCGCACGTCGATCAGGGGGTCAACGCGACGGCGCTCGTAGTGGACGAGCGCGCCGACCGCGACAGCGGTGAGCGCGAACAGGCCGAGGATCTCGCCCGAGAGCCAGCCGTGGGAGGGCCCCTCGATGATCGCGTAGACCGTGCTCGCGAGCAGCACGATCACGAGCAGCTGCCCGACGGGATCCACACGCCGGGGACGCGGCGCCTTTGACTCGGGGACGAAGCGCCAGGTAAGCGCCGCCGCGAGCAGCCCGATCGGCACGTTGACCCAGAAGACCGAGCGCCAGCTGCCCGCGTTGACGAGCGCGCCGCCGAGCACCGGGCCCATCGCCATGCTGAGGCCGATCACGCCCGCCCACAGGCCGATCGCCTGCGCGCGCTCGCGCGCGTCGGTGAAGGTGTTGCGGATGATCGACATCGCGACCGGGTTGAGCATCGAGCCGCCGACGGCCTGCACCATGCGAAAGACGATCAGCAGTTGCACGCTCGGCGCGAGGCTGCAGAGCAGCGAGCCGAGCGTGAACAGGACCAGCCCGACCTTGAAGATGCGCGCGCGGCCGAGGCGATCGGCCATCGAGCCCGACAGCATCAGCAGGCTCGCGAGCACCAGCGTGTAGGAGTCGATCGTCCACTGCAGCTGCGGCACCGAGGCGTGCAGTTCACGTCTGATCGAGGGCAGCGCGACGTTCACGATCGTGTTGTCGAGCCCGACGATGAACAGGCTCATACAGCAGATCGCGAGGATCAGGTAGCGGTGGCGGTCGGGGTAGCGGCGGCGGTCGGCCGGCCGGGCTCCCGGAGGTGCTGCCGCGCTTACGGTTCTGGCCACCAACCGACTGTAGTGAGGGCGAGCGCAGTGGCGACTCGGGGGCGCGCGCGTTGGCGGCGCTCTGGGCTGCTCCCGTTCGAGCCTCCCAAGTCCTCCCGAGCCCTCCGATGCTGCCAATACGCTCAGAACATGCAGCCACAGGAGCGCCTCGCCGTGATCGACCTTGGCTCCAACTCGTTCCGGCTAGTCGTGTTCATGGCGGCCGAGGGCTGGTGGAAGCGTACGGATGAGATCTACGAGCCGGTGCGGATCGGCGAGGGCCTGGCGGCGAGCGGCCGGCTGGGGCAGCGACCGATGCGGCGGGCGCTCGCGACGCTCGACGTATTCGCCCACTTCTGCCGCGCCGCGGGGCTTGAGAACGGCTCCGTCGACGCGGTCGCGACGAGCGCGATCCGGGATGCCGAGAATGCCGCGGCATTTCTCGCCCGCGCGCGGGAATTGATCGGCGGGCTGCCGATCCGCGTGCTCAGCCGCGAGCAGGAGGCGCGCTACGGATACCTCGCGGCCGTCAACTCGACGACGCTTACCGATGGTTGCGTGCTCGACCTCGGCGGGGGCTCGCTGCAGCTCGTCGGGGTCGCCAACAGGCTTGCACGTGAGTCCGGGTCCTGGCGCGTGGGCGCGGTACGGATGAGCGAGCGTTTCCTGCCCCCAAACGGTCCAGCCAAGCGCAAGCAGTTGGAGGAGCTGCGCGAGCACGTGGCCGGCGAGCTCGCACAGGCCTCCTGGTTGCGGCAGACCGGCCGGCGCCTGGTCGGTCTCGGGGGCACGGTGCGCAGCCTCGCCACCGCCGCCCAGCGCGCCGCGGGGCTGCCGTCGAACGGCGTGCAGGGAATGGTGATCGAGCGCGGGGCGCTCGACGAGCTGGTCGAACGCCTGGCGGCGCTGCCCGCCGCCGAGCGCAGCACGATCCCCGGCATCAAGCCGGCGCGCGCCGATCTGATTCTCGCCGGGGCGGTCGTCGTGCAGGGGGTGCTCGAGGCCGGCGGCTTCGACGGGCTGGAGGCGACCGAGGCGGGGCTGCGCGAGGGGGTGTTCTTCGAGCGCCTGCTCAGCCGCCAGGAGCAGCCGCTGTTCGAGGATCTGCGGCGCACGAGCGTGATGAACCTTGCAACCCGCTACAACGTCGACGCCGCGCACACCAGTCATGTCGCGACGCTCGCGCTCGGCATGTTCGACGAGCTCGCGCGCCTCGGTCTGCACGGCGGCGACATTCGTGAGCGTGAGCTCTTGTGGGCGGCCTGCATGCTGCACGACATCGGCATGTCGGTCGACTACGACGACCACCACAAGCACTCGCGCTACCTGATCCTCAACGGCGGCCTGCCGGGCTTCACGCCGGTCGAGGTCGCGACGATCGCCCAGGCCGCCCGCTATCACCGCAAGGGCATGCCCGACCCGGGACCGCTCGCTGCCTTGTTCGCCGAGCAGGACATGGCGCGCCTGAACCGCTGCGCCGTCCTGTTGCGGCTGGCCGAGGACCTCGAGCGCTCGCGCGATCAGCTCGTGCGTGGCGTCGAGATCTCACTGCTCGACGGCGGGTCCAACGGCAATGGCAATGGCGACGATGCGGGCAACGGCAAGGGCACGGGTGTTGGTGCGGTCGAGTTGCGCGTGATCGCCGACGGCGAGGCGGCGGTGCCCCGTTGGGCGGCCAGCCGCGAGACCGAGCTGTTCACGCGCGCTTTCCACCACGATCTATTGGTCGCCGCGTAGCCAGACCGGAGATTCTCAGGCGGCGACCATCGCCTGGGCTGCCTTTACCCCGCTGCTCTGAGCTCCCGTTCGTGCCCGGCGCAGTCGAACAGGGCGAGGCCGTACGGGTAGGGGACCGGGCTGTTCCAGGCTGACGGCGCGAGCTCCGTGCAGGCGCGCAGGACCGCGCGCGTCGCGCGGTTGCCGCCGCGCAGCGAATACTCGCCGCCGAGCAGCACGTAGCGGGCTTCGCGGTTGGCGACCAGACGCGCGAGGCCGGGACCGTCGAGCGCGGGGTCGGTGCCGCTGTAGCCGCCGAGCGCGCCCGCATCGAGGCCCCACAGCATCATCGGCGAGGCGGTGTCGGAGGCCACGGTCAACAGTGCCCAGCGCGTGCCGGGGTCGTGCGTGCTGACGTAGTCGGCCAGCGCGCGGTCGATGCCCTCGTCGCGCGCGTCGACGCCGTAGGCGCCGGCGCCGGGATCGTGGTGGGGGCCGGCGGCCGGGAACGTGCCCTCGGCCGGCGCGAGCCAGGTCGTGGCGGAGTAGGCGGTCGGCGCGACGAGCAGCAGTAGGAAGGTGAAGGCCAGCGCGGGAACCGCGAGGCGGCGCAGGGCGAAGAACGCGCAGGCGCCGATCGCGGCGCCGATCGCGAGCACGGGGATGAACCACTCCATGTAGTGCTCGCGGTGCAGCAGCACGATCTGCACGACGACGGTGGCGGCGACCGCACAGCTCATCAGCGCAAGGCTCGCGATCCGGCGCGCTTCGAGCCCGCGACCACCACGCGCGAGTGCGACGAGCGCGAGCACGCCGGCGCCCGCCATCGCGCCGGTGCCGGGGGCGAGCCCGGAGACGTAGTAGGGGTGCACGATCCCCTTCGAGAAGCTCAGCACGGCCGCCTCGACGGCGAACCAACCTCCGAGCACGAACAGCGCCGCCAGCCGCCGATCGCATCGTTCGATCGGCTCAGATCCCGCATCGACGGCGGTGGTGGGCGCCGCGGCGGCAGGCTCGAGATCGGTGGCCGACCTGAGATCGAGGGGGCTGGCGGGAGCTGAGGCCCGCCGGTGGAGGCGTCGAGGGCGCAGGCCATCGAACAGCAGGAGGAGGGCCAGCGCGAGCAGGCCGAAGAACGCGAACGGGAGCATCCAGCCGGCCTGGTCGCCGAGGCCGGTGTGGAACAGACGCAAGGGGCCCGGGGGGCCGCCGAAGGGAATCGGCTCCCTTTCCCGGCCCTTGGTCACGATCGGTGCGAGCGTCGGGGTCGGTAAATGTGCGCCGCTCGCCGTCGTGCCGAGGTCTTCCGTGCCGGCATCGGCGCCGGTACGGGCGTGGGCGGCCCTTTCGGCGACCGCGCGTTCACGCGCGGGCGGGACGTAGGCGCCGGGGAGGACGGTCACCTGGCCGGGGCCGCCGGCCTGGCCTTCGACGCGCCCGAAGCCGTTGTATTCGAACGTCAGCCCGAGCTCGGTGTTGTTCGTCGAGCTGCCCACGTAGGGGCGCTGGGATGCGGGGGTCAGTTCGACGACGGCGATCCACGCGAAGGAGACGGCGAGCATCGCCAGGCCGGCGACCGCGAGCTGGCCGATCCGCCGCGGGATGCGGCCGGGGGCGCAGACGAGATAGGCGAGCGCGATCCCGGGGACGACGAGGTAGGCGGCGAGCGTCTTCGTGTTGAAGGCGAGCCCGACGAGCACGCCACACCACACGAGCGTGCGCCAGCGCCCGGTTTCGCACGCGCGTAGCGCCGCCCCGCAGGCGAGGATCAGCAGCAGGATCAGCACCGGGTCAACGCCGTTCTCGCGCGAGACGGCGACGAACGACGGAAACACCGCCAGCGTGAGCGCGCCGGCGATCGCGGGCCAGGGGCCGAGGCGGCGGCTCATCACCCAGTACAGCGCCGCCACCGAGAGCACGCCGATGATCGCCTCGGGCAGCAGCAGGCTGAGCGGGGAGAAGCCGAACAGCTTCGCGCTCGCGGCCTGCACCCACAGCGCCAGCGGTGGCTTGTTGACCGTGACCAGCCCACCCGGGTCGAAGGAGACGAACAGGAAGTTGTGCCAGGAGCGCAGCATCGAGCGCACGCCCGCCGAGTAGAAGATGTTGGCGTAGCCGTTCTGGGAGAGCTTGTTCAGGTTCAGCACGGCCGACAGCGCGAGCACCCCCGCGAGCGCGAGGCGGCGCAGAACGATCATCCGTGCAGGGCGCTGATCAACCGCTCCAGGTCTTCCTCGTCGTTCCACGCGCCGACGGAGGCGCGCAGCCACGGCCGGCCCGGGATGTTGCGCAGCACCACGCCGCCCGCGGCGAGCCGCGCCCGCTCGGCTTCCGGGTCGGCGCGCTCGAGCTCGAAGGAGACGAGCGTGCTCGCGCCGCGCGGGGCCACCGCAATGCCGCGCTCTCCCAGCAGCTCCGCCAACCGCGCGGCGAGCGTTCGCGCGCGCTC
This sequence comes from uncultured Solirubrobacterales bacterium, assembly GCA_963774785.1. Lineage (GTDB taxonomy): Bacteria > Actinomycetota > Thermoleophilia > Solirubrobacterales > Solirubrobacteraceae > Palsa-744. The sequence continues at coordinate 1,889,728 of CAVZGH010000001.1, forward strand.
GTGCACCGCCGCCCAGCCCGTCGAGGCCAGCAGCGCCGTCGACGAGAGCGCGCAGGCGAGGGTCTCGGCGCTCAGCAGCTGCGAGTCCAGGCTGCGGGCGTCGTCGTGCAGCCGCGCGCGCAGGCCCTCGTTCGGGTTCGCAAGGTTCGCGTAGCCGCGGCGTGTTACCTGCAACCGCTCGCGCAGCGCCGCGCTCACGTACAGCATCCCCGTCCCATCCGGGCCGCACAGCCACTTCTGCCCCGCGCCCGCATATGCGTCGCAGCCGAGCGCGGCGACATCGACGGGGACGGCGCCGACTCCCTGGGCGCCGTCGAGCAGCACGGGGACATCAACCTCGGCGAGCTCCCTGGGCGCGAGGCTCCCACTCATCCAACCGACGTGCGAGCAGGCGACCAATCGTGTTCGCGGGCCGACCGCGTCGGCGACCCGCTCAAACGCCACCGCCTTGATCGAGACGCCCTTCAGCTCCCGCGCGGCGCTCAGCGCGCCCAGCAGCCCCGGATGCTCCTCGTCGCTCGTCACGATCTCATCCTCCGGGCCCAGCTCCAGGCCGCCGATCACCTGCGCGAGCCCCTCGCTCGTCGAGGTCGTCAGCGCGAGGTCGACCGTCTCGCAGCCGAGCGCCGCGGCGTACAGCGCGCGCAGCTCGTCGCCGAGCTCGGCCCGCCGTTCGAAGTGCGCGGTCGTGCGTCCCTCGGTGGCCTCGCGCTCGAGCTCCGCGGCGGCGGCCCGCACCGCGCGCGCGGGCAGCGGCCCGTCGGTGCCGGCGTTCAGATAGGCAAGCCGCTCGAGGACGGGAAACTCGGCACGTAACCCAGGGATCTCCACAAACCGCGAGAATACCCGCATGTCCAGCGCCGCTGAGCAAGTACCGCTGTGGGAGCCCACGGCCGAGGACCGCGAGCGCGCCGAGATGACGCGCTTCATGCGCTTCGCCGGCGAACGCCGCAGGCGCGCGTTCGAAGGTTACGACGAGCTGTGGAAATGGTCGGTCTCCGAGTTGGAGGAGTTCTGGGCGTGCATCTGGGAGTTCTGCGGCGTGCGCGCGTCAAAGCCCTACGCGCGTGTCCTGACCTCGCATGAGATGCCGGGCACGCGCTGGTTCGAGGGGGCCGAGCTGAACTACGCGGAGAACCTCTTGTTGGGCCCATGCACCCCGCCGCCCGGCGAAGATGCCGAGTCCGTTTCGGGTGAGGTGGCGCCGGGCATGCGATCGGCCGGTCGAGAGCCCGGCGAGGTGGCGATCCTGCACCGCTCGGAGCTACGGGACCAGAATCCACCCGGCCAGCTCACGCGCGGCGAGCTCACGGCCGAGGTCGCCCGCGCCGCGGCCGGTCTGCGCGCGCTCGGCGTCGGCCGTGGCGATCGCGTCGTTGCCTACATGCCGAACATCCCCGAGACGTTGATCGCGTTCCTGGCGACGGTGTCGATCGGCGCGATCTTCTCGAGCGCCGCGCCCGAGTTCGGCGCGCGCAGCGTGATCGACCGCTTCGCCCAGATCGAGCCGAAGGTGCTGCTCGCGGTCGATGGCTACCGGCACGGAGGGAAGGACTTCGCGCGCCTCGATGTCGTGCGCGGGATCCTCGCGGAGCTGCCCTCGGTCGAACACGTCGTGCTGCTCGCCTACCTCGATGCGGATGCGCGCTTGGACGGGGAGGCAGGAGGCGAGGTGAACACCGCGGAGGATGCCGACACCCGGATCGAGGCCGACCCCCAAGCCGGCGAACCTCCCGGGGTGCACACCTGGGCGCAGCTGTTGGAGGGGGGATTCGAAACGGAGCTGACGTTCGAGCAGGTTCCGTTCGACCATCCCCTGTGGGTGCTCTACTCCTCCGGCACGACCGGCCTGCCGAAGGCGATCGTGCACTCCCACGGCGGGATCCTGCTCGAGCAGCTGAAGAAGCGCCTGCACCTGGACCTTCGTCAGGGCGACAGGATGTTCTGGTTCACGACGACCGGCTGGATGATGTGGAACTTCCTCGTCGGCTGCCTGCACTCGGAGGCCGCGATCGTGCTCTACGACGGCAGCCCGGCGTATCCGGATCTGGGGATGCTGTGGGACCTGGCAGAGCGCACGGGGATCACCTGCATGGGCCTCAGCGCCGGCCTGCTGGCAGGCATGGAGAAGGCGGGGATCGAGCCCGGCCGCGACCGCGACCTGAGCAGGTTGCGCGCGATCGGATCGACGGGCTCGCCGCTCGCGCCGGAGAGCTTCAGATGGGTCTACGAGCACGTCAAGCCCGACGTCTGGCTGTTCTCGACGAGCGGCGGCACGGACGTCTGCACCGCGTTCGTAGCCGGGTGTCCGCTGCTACCCGTGTACGAAGGCGAACTGCAGTGCCGCGCGCTCGGCTGCGCGGTGCAGGCCTGGGACGAGCGGGGGCGCAGCCTCGTCGACGAGGTCGGCGAGCTTGTGATCACGGAGCCACTGCCCTCGATGCCGATCTGCTTCTGGAACGACCCCGAGGGCGAGCGGCTGCGCGAGAGCTACTTCTCGATGTACCCCGGTGTCTGGCGTCACGGCGACTGGATTCGCATCACGCCCCGCGGCGGGGCGGTGATCTACGGACGTTCGGATTCGACGATCAACCGCCAGGGCGTGCGGATGGGCACGAGCGAGATCTACCGCGCCGTCGCAACCGTGGGGGAGGTGCTGGATTCGCTTGTCGTCAACGTTCCCCGGGGTGGGGGGAGGACAACCGATGCCCACCCACAGGAATTGTGGATGGGACTGTTCGTCGTTCTCAGCGAAGGCGTCGAACTGGATGAGGACCTGACAAAGACGATCAAGCGAAGAATCCGCGAGGATTGCTCGCCCCGTCACGTGCCCAATGAGATCCTCCAAATCGAGGAGGTCCCGCGGACATTGTCCGGCAAGGTTCTGGAGGTCCCTGTCAAGAAGATCCTGATGGGCACCGCCCCCGCGCAGGCGGCGAGCGTTGATTCGCTGGCCAACCCCCGCTCGCTGGACTATTTCGTCGAACTGTCGAAGACCTTCTAAGCCTCAGAAGCCTTCTCTAGGGCGTCGTGGACCAAGCGGGGCGCGGACGCAGTGAGCGTGGCGTACCGATCGTCCGGGATCGGCCAGCACGCGAGCGACCGAGGACACAGGCCCGCGCCGTGTCCACGGCGTCCTACAGGCCCATCGATCTACCAACGATCTCCTTCATGATCTCGTTCGCCCCGCCGTATATACGTGTGACGCGCGCGTCCGCGTACGCGCGCGCGATCGGGTACTCGGTCATGTAGCCGTAGCCGCCGTGGAGCTGCAGGCAGCGGTCGACGACGCGCCCCTGCAACTCGGTGCACCACCACTTCGCCATCGCCGCGTCCTCGGGAGCCAGCTCGCCGTCATTGAGGGCGACAGTGCAGCGATCGACATAGGTGCGCGCGATCTCGACTTCGGTGCGCACCTCGGCGAGCGTGAACCGCGAATTCTGAAACGACCCGATCGGCTGGCCGAAGGCCTGGCGCTCGCGCACGTAGTCGAGCGTCCAGCCGAGCGCCGCCTGCGCCGCCGCGACGGCCGACGCCGCGATCGAGAGGCGCTCCTGGGGGAGGTTCGAGACGAGGTAGCGAAAGCCCTCGCCCTCCTGCCCGAGCAGGTTCTCGACGGGGACGCGCGCGTCGGCGAACGACAGCTCGGCGGTGTCCTGCGAATGCTGGCCGAGCTTCTCGAGGTTGCGCCCGCGCTCGAAGCCCTCGGTCCCGCGCTCGACGACGAGCAGGCTGATCCCGCGGTGTCTGTCCTGATGCCCGCCCACCCCGGTCTTCACGGCGAGGATCACGAGGTCGGCGTTGATCCCGTTCGTGATGAACGTCTTCGCCCCGTCGACGACGTAGTGCTCGCCCTCGCGCCGCGCGCGCGTGGACATGTTCGCGAGGTCCGAGCCGATCCCGGGCTCGGTCATCGCCAGCGCGGTGATCAGCTCGCCGGAGGCGATCCCCGGCAGCCAGCGCTCGCGCTGGGCATCGTCGCAGTAGGCGAGGAAGTAGGGCAGGCAGATGTCGTTGTGCAACGTGATCCCCAGCCCAAAGCCGCCGACGCCGGCGCGCTGGGTCTCCTCGCCGATCACGAGGTTGAAGCGGAAGTCCGCGGCGCCGGCGCCGCCGAGGCGCTCGGGCACGGCCATGCCGAGAAAGCCGCCGCGGCCGGCCAGCGCGAAGACCTCACGGGGAACGATCCCATCACGCTCCCATTCGCCATAGCGGCCCTCATCGCCGAGCACCTCGCGCGCGAGGAACGTGCGGAAGCTCGCGCGGAAGTCTTCGTGGAGGTCTTCGTAGAGGGTGCGCCTCATGCAGCGAGAGACACTACCGGCGCGGGCTCCGCGCGATAGCCGGGCTTGGCCAAGAGTAGCTGCACATCCTGAATCCGGCGCTCGCGGAAGCCGCCCTCGCAGTAGCACAGATAGAGCTCCCACAGCCGGCGGAAGCGTTCGTCGTAGCCGAGGTCGGCGAGGCAGGTGGAGGCGGCGAGAAAGCGCTCGCGCCAGCGCGCGAGCGTCGTCGCATAGTGAGCGGTGATGTCCTCGAGATGGACCTGGCGCAGGTCGGTGACGCGCGCGAGCTGGCGCGAGATCAGCTCCAGCGAGGGCAGGCATCCGCCCGGGAAGATGTAGGTGTTGATGAAGCTCTTTGAGGCCTTCTCGACCTGGTAGGCGCGGTCGTCGATCACGATCGCCTGCAACAGCATCGCGCCCTCGTCGCGCAAGAGCTCCGAGCAGCGGCGGAAGTAGGTCGGGAAGTTCTGCCAGCCGACGGCCTCGATCATCTCGATCGAGACGAGCTTGTCGTAGCAGCCGCGCAGGTCGCGGTAGTCCTCGAGCAGCACGGTCACCCGGTCCTCGAGCCCCGCCGCGCGCACGCGCGCGGTCGCGTAGGCGTGCTGTTCGCGCGAGATCGTCGTCGTCGTCACGCGGCAGCCATGGTGCTCGGCCGCGTAGAGCGCGAACCCGCCCCAGCCGGCCCCGATCTCGAGCACGTGATCGCCGGGGCCGAGGTCGAGCTTCGCGCAGACCCGCTCGAGCTTCGCGAGCGAGGCCTCCTCGAGGGTCGCCCGCGGCGAGGGGAAGATCGCGCACGAGTACATCATCGTCGGGTCGAGGAACAGCCCGAACAGCTCGTTGCCGAGGTCGTAATGGGCGGCGATCTGCTTGCGCGAGCGCCCGATCGTGTTGCGCGCCGTCCAACGCATCCAGCGTTGAACAGGGATCAGCACGGGCGCGAGCGCACGGCGCAGGTTGTCGAGCGCACGCACGTTTAATGCCGCGATGCGGGTGAGGGCGACGAGGTCGGGGCACTCCCAGAGGCCGTCCATGTAGGACTCGCACAGCCCGACGCTGCCGCGCAGCAGCGCGCGGTAGAAGCGGGGCGAGCGAACCTCGACCGTGACCCGCAGCGGACGCGGGGGAGAGGTGTCGCCGAACGTCAGGCGCTCTCCGTTCTCGACGATCGTCAATTCACCGTCGTGGATCCTGCGCAACAGTCGCAGGACGATCGATCTGGCGAGGCGGTTCATGTCCGTACACCGGTCTTACCCGGGTGGGGAAAGTATCTAGCTCCACGCAACCTCAGACGAAGGGCATGGGAATAGATCCGGATCAGGATCCGCAATGTGATCAGGGGGTATCGGATCAGAACCGATCGCAACGCACGCGGGGTCATCTCACGACGATGCAACGAGAGGGTGGCGTCGAACACCTTGGTCTGCTCGCGGTCGGACTCGATGTGCACCAGCAGCTGCTCACCGGGCTCGGTCAAACGCCAGTCGTAGGTGTGGTCCATCCCCATCAGGGGCGAAACATGGAGCTGCTTGTCGAACCTGGCTCGCATCAGCTTGATGGTCCCGTGATCTGAGAGATCCACAACTCTCATCACGTAGGAATGACGCTCACCCCAAGGTGTATTTGTAACATCCGCAACGATAGCAAGCACCTGGGAACCGTCTTCGGAAAAGCAGTAGTAGAAGCTGACCGGGTTGAAGGACTTGCCGAAGTAGCGCAGGTGCGTGAGCAGCCGAACCGGTCCTCTCAGATCCATCCCGGTGCGTTCCTTCACCAGCTCATGGACGGCATCGGGCAGGGGCACATCGGGATCGCCGAGGTAGTCCGAGCGACGAAACCAGGCCAGTGTGGGCCGGCGCGCGGACCACGACCAAGAGCCGTCAAAGCAAGCGGGAAGCTCATCCAGGTCCAGGTAGGCCATGAACAACGGGTAGCGAAGCTCGTCCCTGACCTCACCCATCCGCCGGTGACGGACAGAGCCCTCGTAGAGACAGCTGTTCACGATGACACCCGCGCCATCCGTGCCCCGTCCGGGCAAAGCGCACAGGCCGATCGCCGGGCGCCAAATCGATACCGGCTCACAAGAAATCGATACCGGCTCACAAGGTCACCCCAAACGGCTCGCACGCGCGCAAAGCGCTGACGACGCCGTCCTCGTGAAAGCCCCAGCCCCAGTAGGCGCCGCAGAAGTGGGTGCGCCTCGCGAAGCCCCCGAGCGCGCCGTGCTGGGACTGGGCGGCGATGCCCACGGGGGTGAAGACGGGGTGGGCGTAGTCGATCGTGCGGATGATCTTCGCGGGGTCGATCGCCTCCGTGCGGTTCAGCGTGACGCAGAAGTCGCGGTCGGCGCGCAGGCGCTGGAGGTGGTTCATGTAGTAGGTGACGGTGCTCAGCGGCTTGGGCTCGCGCAGCAGGTGGAAGTTCCAGGCGGCCCGCGCGAAGCGCCGGCGCGGCAGCAGCGTCGAGTCGGTGTGCAGCACGGCCTCGTTGCGCTGGTAGGGGATCGCGCCGAGCACCTCGCGCTCGCGCTCTGAGGCGTCGCCAAGCATCGCGAGCGCCTGGTCGGAGTGGGCGGCGATCACGACCTGGTCGTAGGACTGTGTGTACCGCCCGCCGCGCCCGCCGCCGGCTCCGCGATCCTCGGCGACGATCTCGACGTGGCCCTCGGCGCGGGTGATCGAGCAGACCGGCGAGTCGAGCCGGATGCGCTCGTGCAGCGGCCGCGTGAGCGCCTCGACGTAACGCGCCGAGCCGCCGACGACGGTCGACCAGCGCGGGCGGTCGCGAAAGCCGAGCATCCCGTGGTTGGCGAAGAACTCGGCGAGGAAGCGCACGGGGAACGAGGCGATCTGGCGCGGGTCGGCCGACCACACCGCGGAGACCTGGGGGACGATCAGCCGGCGGACGAAGGTCTCGGAGAAGCGGTGTCGGGCGAGGAAGTCCTGCAGCGACTCGCCGTCGTGCGGCGAGAGCCCTCCCCGCATGGCGCCGCGCGCCGGCCCGTCGCCTCCAGGTAGGTCGCGGGCCGACAGGGCCGGATGTTCGTGCCCGAGCAGACGGCGCAGCTCGCGGTTGAAGCGCAGTAGGTCGGCGATCATCCGCTGGAAGCGCACGTTCAGCAGGTTGCTGGGCTGGCAGAAGAGCCCGCGCGGCGTGCCCGCGTATTCGAAGTCCTCCTCCTCGCCCTTCACCGAGAAGCTCATGTTCGTGTCCTGCGTTGCGACCCCGAGTTGGTGCAGCAGCCGCGTGAAGTTGGGGTAGTTGCGGTCGTTCATCACGATGAAGCCGGTGTCGATGTGATGGGTCTCGTGCGCGGTGTCGACGCGGATCGTGTTCGTGTGTCCGCCCGCGCGGGAGCCGGCCTCGTAGAGGACGACCTCGTGCTCGCGCGCCAGCAGATGGGCGGCCACCAGCCCGGAGACGCCGGCGCCGACGATCGCGATCTTCATCGCAACCTCCCGCATCTGCCCGATGTATCGACTCGCATCTCGTCTCCCATTGTGTGCCTATCTGCGTTCGTTGCCCACGCAACGGATCACTGGGCTCCTTGCGAATGACGTTCCTGGGCAGGGGGCGGTCTCGGTCGCTTTGGACGTGTGAGGGAGGAGTGCGAGGCAGAGGCGTCGAACAAGAGCGCCGATGAAGCGTTCTGGCACACCAACCCAGGATCCCCCGAAGGCCGGCCCGATCGTCGGCACGAGCGATCATCAGAGCCTGTCGAAGTACATCCAGGCGCGCTTCGACGAGTGCTCGCGCTCGCAGAAGGACGTCGCGCAGTACATCGTCGACCACCTCGACGAGGCCGCCTTCCAGACCGCCGAGGAGCTCGCGCGCCGCGCGAACACGTCGAGCTCGACCGTCGTGCGCTTCTCGCAGGCGCTCGGCTTCGAGGGCTTCCCCGAGCTGCAGGCCGCCGCGCGCGAGGAATACCGCCGCGTGCACACGAAGACCGAGCCGAAGAACGGTTCGGGCGCCGGCGTGGCCGGATCCTCGACGCCGCTGTTCTCGCTCGACCAGAACGAGTTCGAGGCCGCGCTCACCGCCGACCACCTGAACGTCGAGGAGACCGCGCGCAAGGTCTCGCGCAGCTCCGTCGAGGCGCTGATCGAGGCAATCGTCTCGGCCGAGAAGGTGCTCGTCGCGGGCACCGATCAGATGGCGTTCTTCGCGAGCTACCTCCGCCACCTGCTGATGCTGCTGGATCTGCGCGTCAACGTGGTCGCGAGCCCCTCGCAGGAGGCGCTCAGCCGTCTCGGGCGGATCGACAGCGGCACGCTCGTGATCGGCCTCTCCGCCGGGCGCCCGCATCCGCTGGTCGTGCGCGCGATGAAGCTCGCCCGCCACCGCAAGGCGCGCACCGCGGCGATCACCGACGCGACCCTCTCAGAGGTCGCCAAGCTCGCCCAGATCAAGCTCTACTACTCGTCGAACTCGCCCGCCTACGTGCGCTCGCACACGGCCCTGCTGAGCATGATCCAGGCGCTGGCCTACGGCGTCTACGCGCAGGATTCCGCGCAGTACGACGACCGCATCAAGGCCTTCCGCCTGAAGTAGCGCTGCGCTCTGATTAGCGATGGCTTGCGGGGACGAGCCATCGAATCAAAGCTTCGCTTGGCTGATTGGGTGATCGGGCCGCATGCGGCCCGATCAGGGAGCGCGCATGCGCGCTCCCGCCGAACGGCGCATGCGCCGTTCGGAAAGACGTGCCACATGTGGCACGTCACCGGGGCCCACATGTGGGCCCCGGCTGGGCGGTACATGTACCGCCCAGAACAGCATCGATCACGGGAGACGTTCGGAGCGGTGCGCACGCTTTTCGGGCCGCCCTCGGGCGGTGTATGCGCCCTCGCCGCCGGAAGCGGGCCCCGAGCTCACGAATTGGGGTTGGCGGGTTCGACTCCCGCCGGGGGCGCTACACTTTGAGATGTGAGTTCGGGGCCACCGTAAATTCGGCGGCAACCTCGGTTCGTGAGCGGCCCGCCATTGGCGGGTCGTTTGCGTTCTGTGGCGGCAAGCTATCCTCCTTCCCATGCGCGACGAGGCGACATTCCGGGTCAAGACAGGCCTGGCGGAGATGCTGAAGGGTGGCGTGATCATGGACGTCGTCACGCCCGAGCAGGCGAAGGTCGCCGAGGACGCCGGCGCCGCCGCGGTGATGGCGCTCGAGCGCGTGCCCGCCGATATCCGTCGCGACGGGGGGGTGGCGCGGATGAGCGACCCGGAGATGATCGCAGGGATTCAGGAGGTCGTCACGATCCCGGTGATGGCGAAGGCGCGGATCGGGCACTTCCTCGAGGCGCGGGTGCTGCAGGCGCTGGAGGTCGACTACGTCGACGAGTCGGAGGTGCTGACGCCCGCGGACGAGGCCAACCACATCGACAAGTGGGCGTTCAAGGTCCCGTTCGTGTGCGGCGCGACGAACCTCGGCGAGGCGCTGCGCCGGATCGGCGAGGGCGCTGCGATGATCCGCTCGAAGGGCGAGGCCGGGACGGGAGACATCGTCGAGGCGGTCCGGCACATGCGCAAGATCAACGGTGAGATCCGCCGGTTGGGCACGCTCGACGACGCCGAGCTCGCGACCGCCGCCAAGGAGCTCGCCGCGCCGCTCGAGCTCGTCCGCGAGATCGCCCGCGAGGGACGGCTGCCGGTCGTGCTGTTCTGCGCCGGCGGGATCGCGACGCCGGCCGACGCGGCGCTGATGATGGCGCTCGGCGCCGAGGGCGTGTTCGTCGGCTCGGGCATCTTCAAGTCCGAGGACCCCCCTTCGCGTGCGCGCGCGATCGTCGAAGCGACGACGCACTGGCAGGACCCCGAGCGCGTCGCCGCGGCCTCGCGCGGGCTGGGGCCGGCGATGGTCAGCCTGGAGAGCGCGAAGCTGGACGACTCGCAGCTCCTCGCCCAGCGCGGCTGGTAGCCGGCAGATGACCGACTTATAGGTTCGTTTTTGACAAGTGTGAGCGAGTAATGCCGCTGATTGGGGTGCTGGCGCTGCAAGGCGATTTTGCGGCGCATGGGCGGATGCTGCGGGGGTTGGGCGCAGAGGTACGCGAGGTGCGGGTGCCGGCCGACCTGGAGGGCCTCGAAGGGCTCCTGATCCCAGGAGGAGAGTCGACGACGATGACGCTCGGGATCGAGCGCGAGGGGCTGGCCGAGCCGCTGCGGGAGATCGTTCACGCGGGTGTGCCCGTCCTTGGCTCGTGCGCGGGGCTGATAATGCTCGACCGCGACCACCTCGGCCTGATGGACATCCGCGCGAAGCGCAACGCGTTCGGGCGACAGCTGCAGAGCTTCGAGGTGGACATCGAGATGCATTGCATCAACGCTGATCCCGCGAGCCTTGCCGACGCACCGGGCCGGCCGCTGCGAGCGGTGTTCATCCGCGCGCCGTGGATCGCCGAGCACGGCCCCGGCGTCGAGATCCTCGCCGAGGTGGATGGCCATCCCGTCGCCGCGCGTGAGCAGAACAAGCTCGCGGTCGCGTTTCACGCCGAGCTGACCGACGACGATCGGATTCACCGGCTATTCCTCGGCGCGATTTGACGTGGTTGTGACAGAAATGCGACGCAATTGCAACGTAAGTGCGATGAAAACGTGACAGGAACGTAAAGGCCGTCGTGACAGGAACGTAAAGGCCGTCCGTTGCATGCCTTCCGTTGAAGATTGCGTATAACTATGGTATCACGCAGTCTTTAAAGAGCAACGACCCTGCCGGCGTCTTTATCTTTCATTCAGAGGTTCGCGACGACAGTTCGTTTCGTCGTCGCGGTCTTTGCCCTGTCCGGTGCTCGCGTCCGCCCGCCGGGTTTCTTCGACGTACGCCGCCTGTGTTTGCCGGGCGCCGGCACGGCCGGCGGGATCGGCTCGTCTGAGCCCGACTCGGCGAGCGTTTGCACGAGCGGCTCATCGAGCACCCCGAGCACGCGGTTGATCGCCGCGTGGATCTCGCCGACGAGCAGGCCGTCGGCGTCGAGCGCCTCGGCTTCGGCGAACGACCACGTGTGCGAGACGTGTAGGGCGGGGCGCAGGTGCAGCGCGCGGCGTCCGAGCGTCTGCATGAAGCGCTCCAGGCGCTCCTCGTCCGCCTGCGACGCGTAGCCACGCTCCAGTAGCCACGGCCACAGCTCGGGGGCGAGCGCGTCGCGATGGTGGGCGCCGACGTGGGCCCAGTCCTCGCCCTGCCAGCGCCGCGCGTAGGTGGCGGCGTCGAGCGTGCAGGTGAGATACACACATACGCGCTTGGGGGCGTTGCGAAAGCCCAGCAGCGGCTGGGGCACAACCCGCCAGGGACCACCCCGGGCTCCTTCGTCGAGCCCCGTCAGGCGCTCGGCGTGTGAGGTGGTGTACAGCGCCTGCGCTTGGGGCTTGAGCTCCCCCGGCCACATGTGCAGTGTGAGGGCGCCCCCCTCGATCTCCAGCGCCGCGCGCTGCAGCGCCTTGCAGCCCGCCCCCGTGTCGAGGCGCACGTGCACGAGCCCGACGCGCTCGGGCTGAATCGAGGTCGCCTCGCGCAGCAGCGAGCGCAGGCGCCAGCGGCGGCGCAGTGGATCTTCGCCGACGCGACGCAGGCTGCCGAACGGGAGCAGTTCGGAGAAGTCCTGCTGGGCATAGCCGAGCAGGTCACCGATCAGCATCTGCTCGGCGGGGGAGAGCGCGCCGATCTCGACCAGCCGCCACCACGACTCGAGCAGATCGTGCCAGCGCAAGAGGCACGTGCGCCGCTGCGCGAACTCGACGCCGCCGAAGTTGACCTCCGCGACGCGGTGCCCGTTGCGCCGTGCCCAGCGGCGGCAGACCTTGCTCTCGAGCAGCACGACCAGCTCGGGGTCGAAGCGCAGCACGCCGTCGAAGCGCTGCCCGCGATCGGTTTCGACGATCTCGGTCTCGATCTGGGGCGGCTCGAAGTCGGGCGTCAGAAACACGCTCACCAGCCGCGCGCGTCGCACCCTGCCGTTCGAGGCGCCTTCCTCGCTGGGGTCGACGAGGTGGTGGGCCTGCAGATCGACCGTGCAGTCGGGCAGTTCGCTGAGCGAGCGCTCACCGATCGCGCGCAGCAGCGTCTCGCGCGCGAGCGGCACGAGCCGCAGCACGATCATCGCCGCGCGGGTCAGCTGATCCTCGTGGCCGCGGGCGAGGTCGGTATAGGGCTCGAAGACGCTCAAGCGGGGGTTCGCGGTGAAGCTCTGCACGGCGCCAATCGCCCTCCTCCCGTCAGATCTCGTCCTGAGCTACTGCCAATGACATCTCATAAACAGTAACGTCTCTCGACTCACATCTGAACTCTAGCGGACAATTGCGTTCCCGCAAAACCGAGCGGTAAATCGCCGGCGTGGCCTGTCTTCTGCGGTCCGTATAAGGGTGGATCGAAGGGCGATCTATGCCGTGGTGAAACGCACCACGCCGCCGGACTCCTGTTCGACGATGCGTCCGTCGGCGAGCAGCAGATCGACGTGGCCAAGCACCTCCGAGAGCGTCAGGTAGGCCTGGGTGACCGCGATGTTGCCCCACAGCTCGAGCGCGATCTCGTGCGCGGTGCGCGGCGCGGCCGCGATCAGGCCGTGGATCTTCGCGGCACGGCGCTCGTGCATGCGCAGGCGCGCCTCGATCAGGGCGGCATGGTCATCGATCGGCTCGCCGTGTCCCGGCAGCACGAGCGACAGCTCCATCTCGTGCGTGCGCCGCAGCGAGGCGATGTAGTCAACGAGCGCCCGCGGGCGCGGCCCGGTGAAGTCCGCGCCGGCGCCGAGCGGACGCGCGATCAGGGGGTTCGAGGAGATGTGCTTGATCAGGTGATCGGCGGCCAGCATCGTCGTGGTTGCCTCGTCGTGCAATACCGTGTCGGAGGGGCTGTGGCCGGGACGGTGCAGCACGCGCAGCGTGCGGTCGCGCAGCGCGAGCTCCTCGCCGTCGCGCAGCGGCCGGGTGACCTCGACGGCCGCGCCCCACGCGCGAAAGCTCGCCGAGACCGCGCGCAGCGCGGTGACGACGTCGACGGGGATGCCGTGCAGGAGCATCGTCCGCTCGGCGAAGCGGTCGTCGAGCTCGGCCGCCTCGCGGAAGTCGCCCAGGTAGGGAGCGAGCCCCTGCAGCGCGGCGACCTCGGCGCCGGAGCGCCGCGCGAGGATCGCGGCGAGGCCGAAGTGGTCGATGTGCTGGTGGGTTATGAGGAGCAGCTCGATCTCCTCGATCGCGTGTCCGCGCGCGGCGAGCGCCTGTTCGAGCTCGTCCAGCGCCTTGCCCGAGTTCGGGCCGGAGTCGATCAACGTCAGCGGCGAGTCCTCGATCAGGTACGCGTTCACGCGCCCGACCTGGAACGGGGTCGGGATCGCGAGGCGATGGATGCCCTGCTCGGCCGCGCGCGCCAACAGGGTCGTCTCCTCGCGCTGCTCAGACCCCTCGCGCTGCTCAGGCGGCGGGTTACTCATCTGGGGGGGCTGCGCACGCGGGTGACCGAGGACGCCGGCCGATCCCGGACGATCGCTCCCGTGCCGCCATGCGGGCTCGGGGATTCACGAGCGGATTAGACCCAAGACCTCATCGCGGCGTTTTTCCATGTCCTGCACGGAGACGAGCGACTCCAGGCACAGTCGCAGCAGTGGCTCGGTGTTCGAGGGGCGCACGTTGAAATGCCAGTCGGGGTAGTCGATCGAGATGCCGTCGAGCTGTTTCTGCTCGGCGTCGGCGTAGCGCACGGCGATCTCCGCCATCTTCGCCTCCTGGTCGGAGACCTCGGAGTTGATCTCGCCGGAGATGAAGTACTTCGAGCGGTAGGGCTCGAGCAGCCGCGACATCGAGGAGCCGCTGCGCGAGAGCAGCTCGAGTACGAGCAGCGCCGGGATCGTGCCCGAGTCCGCGCAGTAGAAGTCGCGGAAGTAGTAGTGACCGGAGACCTCTCCGCCGAACAGCGAGCCCTCCTTGCGCATCCGCGTCTTGAAGAAGGCGTGCCCGACACGGTTGACGTGCGCGACGCCGCCGGCGCGCGCGACCGTGTCCGCGACCGCGCGCGAGGCGCGCACGTCGTAGAGGATCGCCTCGGGGCGGGTGGGGATCGCCTCGGGGCGGGTGGGGATCGCCTCGCGGCGGGTGGGGTCCGAGCGTTTGCCGAGCAGCGACTCGGCGAGCAGCGCGGTGAGGAAGTCGCCGTCGACGAAGCGCCCGGTCTCGTCGATGAAGAAGCAGCGGTCGGCGTCGCCGTCCCATGCGATCCCGAGGTCGGCGCCGGTCGAGAGCACGCGGTCGATGATGAACTGGCGGTTCTCCGGCAGCAGCGGGTTGGGCTCGTGCTCGGGGAAGTTCCCGTCCGGGGTCCAGCAGGTCTCGATCAGATCCAAGCCGAACCCCTCGAGCAGCGGGCCGGCGACGGGCCCGGCCATTCCGTTGCCGCCGTCGACGACCACCTTCAAGGGCTTGATCGCCGATGGGTCGATGAATTTGAGGACCGCCTTGTGGAACTCCCCGTAGAGGTCGACCTGCTCGAGCGAGCCTTCGCTGGAAGACTCCGGCAACCCAGACTCGATCATGCGGCGGATGTCCTGGATGCCGCTGTCGCCGGAGAGCGCGATCGCGCCCTCGCGCACGAGCTTCGCGCCTGTATAGGCCTTCGGGTTGTGCGAGGCCGTGCACATCAGGCCGCCGTCGAGCTCGCGCGAGCCGACGAGGTAGTAGAGCATCTCGGTGCCGACCTGCCCGGCGTCGAGCACGTTCGCGCCCTCGCCCAAGAGTCCCGCGCGATAGCGCTCGGACAGCTCGGGCGCGGTGAGGCGCATGTCGTGCCCGAGGCCGACGCGCAGCTCGGTGACGGGCTTGCCGGAGAGGTCTGAGAGCACGTGCGCGAACGCGCGGCCGATCCGCTCGGCGAGGAGGCCGTCGATCTGCTCGCCGTACAGGCCGCGGATGTCGTAGGCCTTGAAGATGTCGGGTGTGGGGGAGGGGGTCATTGGCTCGCAATCCTATGGGTTGCCTGGGGGCCTTGATCGGATGACCCTCGGAGGACCCTCGGGCTTCGTGCGCGCGCGTCTCAGTGGGTCCTGCATCCCCCGATCCATGTGCACGGGTGCGCGCAGTTCGTAGACTGGCGGACATGTCCGGACATTCCAAGTGGGCCAGCATCAAGCACAAGAAGGCGATCGTCGACTCGCGTCGCGGCGCGCAGTTCACGAAGCTCGCGCGCTCGGTCACGGTCGCCGCGCGCGACGGCGGCGGCGACCCGGTCGGCAACCCGGCGCTCGAGCTCGCGATCCGCAAGGCGAAGGAAGCGAGCATGCCGAAGGAGAACATCGAACGCGCGATCGCAAAGGGCACGGGGGAGGGGGGCGAGGCCGAGGCGATCGAAGCCGTCCTCTATGAGGGCTACGGCCCCGGGGGCGTAGCGGTGCTAGTCGAGGCGCTGACGGATAACCGCAACCGCACCGGCGCCGACGTGCGCCACGCCTTCTCCAAGCACGGCGGCAACCTCGGCGAGCCCGGCTCGGTCGCGTATCTGTTCGAGAAGAAGGGCACGATCATCGTCGACGCCGAGCGCTACTCCGAAGACGACCTGATGGCCGCGGTCGAGGCCGGCGCCGAGGACATCGTCACCGACGACGGCGCCTTCGAGGTGCTGGCCGAGCCCGCGAGCTTCTCCGCCGTCAGCGCCGCGCTCACCGCCGCGGGTGTCGAGACCGACAGTGCCGAGATGTCCTACCGCCCGACGAGCCTCGTGCCGATCGACGAGGGCCAGGCGCGCAAGCTGATGGCCCTCACCGACGCGCTCGAAGAGCTCGACGACGTCGAACGAGGTGCACGCCAACTTCGACGTGCCCGCCGACGTGCTCGAGCGCGTCGCCGGTTGATGGGGGCCGACAACCTGCGGCCCCCCGTCGTGATCCTCTGCGGCGGGCGCGGCACGCGCCTGCAGGAGCACACCGCGGAGATCCCCAAGCCGCTCGTCGAGATCGGCGGCCGGCCGATCGTCTGGCACGTGATCCAGCTCTACGCGGTGCAGGGGTTCCGCCGGTTCATTCTCGCGACGGGCTACAGGGGCGAGCTGATCGAGCGCTTTGCCGCCGACTGCCCATGGCCTGAGGGCGTGCGCGTCGAATGTGCGGACACTGGGCTCGAAACACCCACGGGCGGCAGGATCAAGCTGCTGGAGGAGCGGCTCGCGGGGAAGGAGCGCTTCTGCGCGACCTACTCCGACGGGGTCGCCGACATCGACCTCGACGCGCTGCTTGAGTTTCACTCAGATCACGGCGCGCTGGCGAGCATGACCGTCGTCCGTCCCGAGCTCCAGTTCGGCGTCACCGAGCTCGATGGCGCCGAAGGGCGCGTGCTCGGCTTTCGCGAGAAGCCTCGCTCCGAGCACTGGATCAACGGGGGGTTCTTCTGCATGCAGCATGACGCCTTCAATTACCTCGAGTCCGACTCCGTGCTCGAGCGCGCGCCGCTCGAACGGCTGGCCGCCGACGGCGAGTTGCGCGCCTACCGACATGAGGGGTTCTGGGAGTGCATGGACACCTACAAGGACGCGGTCGCGCTCAATGACCTGTGGGCGTCGGGTGAAGCTCCCTGGCGGCTCTGGGGTTAGATCCGTGGCGGGTCCCGAAGGCCGCCCGGATTCTCGCCGGCTTTTTAGTGCCCCGGAATGGTAGACTTCTGCCATGCTTGCAACCATCGACGCCGCCGGGCGGATCGTGGTCCCCAAGGGGCTGCGTGAGCAGCTTGGGTTCAAAGCGGGGCAGAAGTTGGAGCTCAGCGCCGTGGACGGCAGGCTCGAGGTGGAGCACCCCACCACGCCCGTGCGCCTGACGAAGCGTGCGGGGCGACTTGTGGCGGTCGCCGACCGGGCGATGCCTGTACTGACGCAGGCGACGGTGCGCGAGACGCTGGAACAGACTCGCCGGTGAGCGCCGGCGGCGGGCAGACACCCGACAGCAGTGTCGTGATCGCCGCGTTCGCCAGCTGGAACGAGCACCACGAGGCGGCGATCCGGGCGCTCGGCGATATTCGGGATCTCGTCGCCCATGTCGAGATCGAGACCTACTCGGTGTTGACGCGCCTGCCCGAGCCGCTGCGAATGGAGCCGAAGCTGGTCGCTCGCTACCTCCGCGAGGACTATCCCGGGAAGCGGATGGCGCTGGGAGAGGCCGAGCGGCGCGATCTGCTCGAGCGCTTCGCGGAACTGTCGATCTCCGGCGGCGCGACCTACGACGGCATCGTCGCGGCCACCGCCGCCCACTGCGGCTGCCGCCTGATCAGCTGCGATCGCCGCGCGGCGAGCACGTACAACCGGCTCGGCGTTGAGGTCACCTACCTCTGAACATCGGATCTCGGGTTGGTCGGCGACCAGCTTGGTCAGTGTTTGCGCCCATTGCGGGATTGCGTAGGTCTGCCTGTGCATGAGCCACGCCCGGGGCAGCGCGGGCAGGCGTCCGAGGCGACGCGCAGAATCAGGACCCGTGATCGTCCTCGGTATCGACCCCGGCCTTGCCAACACGGGCTACGGCGTGGTGCGCAGCGCCGCCGGCAGGCTCGTGGCGCTCGACGGCGGCGTGATCGAGACGCGGGCCGCGCTGCCGGTCGAGCGGAGGCTGGCCGACATCTACGCGGCGATCGATGCGCTCCTGGTGGAGCACGACCCCGATGGGATGGCCCTCGAGCAGCTGTACTTCGGCCAGAACGTCAAAACGGCCTTCGCGGTGGGGCAGGCGCGGGGCGTGACGATGCTCGCCGCGGGGCAGCGGGGCGTTCGATGTGAGAGCTACACGCCGCAGCAGGTGAAGGGCGCCGTATGCGGCAACGGCCGTGCCGAGAAGGAGCAGGTCGCGCGGATGGTGCAGGCGCTGCTCGGGCTTCAGGCGCCGCCCGCGCCCGATCACGCCGCCGACGCGCTGGCGGTCGCGATCTGCCACGCAAACTGCGCGCCGCTGTCGCGGATGCTCCTGGGGGCCATGGGATGATCGGGACCTCGAGCGCCGCGATCACAAACGCGCGAGCCTCAATCGCGCGCCCGCACGGCGAAGATCATGCCGGGATCGCAGCCCTGAAGCCAAAGTTCGGGGGAGCGAAGCGATGATCGGGATGCTCAAGGGCGAGGTCGCCCTCCGCCGCACCGACCACGTCGTGATCCTCTGCGGGGGCGTCGGCTACCGCGCGGCGGTCTCCGCGGAGACGCTCCGCCACGTCCCGGCTGCCGGCGAGCAGACGACGCTGCACGCCCATCTGATCGTGCGCGACGACGCGCTGCAGCTGTACGGCTTTCACTCCGAGGAGGAGCGCGACCTGTTCCTGCTGCTGCTCTCGGTCCAGGCGGTCGGCCCGAAGGTCGCGCTGGCGGTGCTCTCCGGCGGCACGCCGCGCGAGCTGCAGGCGGCGATCGCCGGCCAGGACGCGGCCCGCTTCCAGGCGGTGCCGGGGATCGGCAAGCGCACCGCCGAGCGGATCATCGTCGAGCTGCGCGAGAAGGTCGGCGACGCCGCTCCCAGCGGCCCGATCGTCGCGCGCCGGGGAGAGGGGCCGAAGGCCCTTGCCCGCGACGGGCTGATCGAGCTCGGCTACGCGCCCGGCGAGGCCGAGGAGCTGTTGCGCGGCGCGGAGGGAGACAGCGCCGAGGAGCTGCTCGCGCAGGCGTTGCGAACGGCGCGCGCGTCATGAGGGCGGGACTTCCTCGTGGCATCGGATCCTGGCCTCCGACGCCTGCCGGGAGCGCCGCCTGGAGGGCTACGGTGTCGCAATGACCGCCGAGACCGCCGCCCGCATCCAAACCCCTTACCTGGTCGAGGAGGACGAGCTCGACCGCTCGCTGCGCCCCCGGCGCCTGACGGACTTCGTCGGGCAGAGGACGCTGCTCGAGCAGCTCGGCGTCGCGATCGAGGCGGCGAGCGCGCGCGGGGAGGCGCTCGACCACCTGCTGCTGGCGGGGCCGCCGGGCCTCGGCAAGACCTCGCTCGCGCAGATCGTCGCGGCCGAGCTCGAAGTGCCGTTCGTGCAGACCGCCGGACCGGCGCTCGAGCGCAAGGGTGACATCGCGGCGTTCCTGACCGCGCTCGAGCCGCGCAGCGTGTTCTTCGTCGATGAGATCCACCGCCTGTCGCGCACGCTCGAGGAGACCTTCTACCCGGCGATGGAGGATCACCGGCTCCCGATCACGGTCGGCCAGGGCGCGGGCGCGCGCGTGGTCACGCTCGAGCTGCCGCCGTTCACGCTCGTGGGAGCCACGACGCGCACCGGCCTTCTGACGACGCCGCTGCGTGATCGCTTCGGCATCCAGGCGCGGCTGGAGCCCTATGCGATCGCGGAGCTCGCGAGCATCGTCTCGCGCTCGGCCGGGATCCTCGAGATCGCCCTCGAGGACGACGGCGCGGCCGCGATCGCGGCACGCAGCCGCGGCACGCCGCGCGTGGCGAACCGGCTGCTGAAGCGGGTCAGGGACTTCGCCGAGGTGCGCATGGAGGGCGTCGTGACGGCCGCCGCCGCGCAGGCGGCGCTGGAGCTGCTGGAGGTCGACGAGCGCGGCCTCGACCGCCTGGACCGCGAGATCCTGCGCGCGATCTGCGTGAAGTTCGACGGCGGTCCGGTCGGGCTTTCGACGCTGGCGGTGGCGGTGGGGGAGGAGCAGGACACGATCGAGGACGTCTACGAGCCTTACCTGCTGATGCAAGGGCTAATCAAGCGGACCCCGCGCGGACGGGCCGCGACGCCCGCCGCGTTCGCGCATCTGGGCATACCTGCTCCCGAGTCGCCTACCCCTGCGGCCGGCCCGGCGCTTTTTTAGCAGGCTCCCTCGAGGACCCTCGGGGGAAAGCACGGGGTAAGCCTGCTCGCCCGTGGATCCCCTCGACGTCGATACGAAGCGCATTCGAGTCACCCCGCGACCTAGACCCCCTCGCTCCCCTAATCTGTCGAGCAATGGCCCACCCCTTCATCTGCCCGAACTGCGGTCACCGCACGACCGAGCTCGACCGCAACATCGGCTTCACGCGCCAGCCGAAGGGCTGTGAGAAGTGCGGTTTCGCGTTCCTGTTCGAACTGCTCGACGACTACTACCCGGCGCCGGACGCGGCCTTCTTCGTGTGCGACGGCGAGGGCCGGGTGATCGGCTGTGGAAAGAACTCATTCGCCTTCACGGGCCTCGAGGAGGAGGAGGTGATCGGCCAGCGCGTCGAGCAGGTGCTGGGTCTGAGCTTTCAAAACGGCGATGACCCGGTCGCGACCGTGCTCGAGTGGGGAGTGCGCGCGCTCGACAAGCCCGTTCAGGTCGCCGGCGAGCGCGACGTCGCGGCCAGCGCGAAGGCGGACATGTTCCCCGCGTATGACGATGACGGCGGGCTGTTGCTCGTGCTGACGCCCGACAAGTAGGCTGAGGCGGAGCCGATGATCGACTGCAGCCGCCACCCGCCGAGCGCCGAGCGCCCCCGTCGCCGATCCTCCCGATGACCGATCGCCGCCGCAACACCTTCGTCCTGCTGATCGTTCTCGGGCTGGTGATCGCCTCGCTGCTCGTGATCGTCGGCATCCCCAGCGTCGTGAAGGCCAAGAAAACGCGTCTCGGCCTGGACTTGAAGGGCGGCGTCGAGCTCCACCTACCAGGCGCGGCCGACCGCCCACGCGAAAGTGGACACCGAATCGCTGGAACGTGCGATCACGATCATGCGCAAGCGCGTTCGACGGCCTCGGCGTCGCCCAGCCGGAAATCCAGCGCAGCGGCTCCGACGAAATCGATGTGGCGCTCCCGAACGTCTCTAACGCCGGCCGCGCCGAAGCGCAGGTCGGCAAGACCGCGCTGCTGTACTTCTATGACTGGGAGCCGAACGTGATCGGTCCCGACGGCAAGCCGGCGCCGAGCGAAGCGAGCGTGACCGGCGGCGAGAACGCCGCCTCCTCGACCTCGGGCCTGCTCGAGTACCAGGCGGTGCTGCGTGCCGCCAAACGCCCGGCGATCATCCGCAAGAACGACACGACGCTGACCCCGGGCTGCACGCCCGAACAGAAGGAAGGCTGCATCTACGGCACCTGGTACCTGCTCGATACACAGAAGGGCAAGGAAAAGGTTCTTCGCGGCCCTGAGGAAACGAAAGCGAACCTCTATTCCGAAGGCTTCAAAGCGCCGAAGGGCGCGCAGTTGAAGGCCGTGCGCGTGAACCCGGGAACGGTGCTCGTGCAGGCGCGCCCGGTCGAAAGCGCCGCCGGCAAGGTCACGCAGTCATCGCCGAACAGCTGGTACGTGCTCAACGATGATCCCGTGCTGGAAGGCAAAGACATCACCAACCCGCAGGAGAGCTCGGAAAGCGAATCGGGCCAGCCGGACGTGAACTTCGGCTTTGACTCCCACGGCAAGAGCGTCTTCCAGCAGACCACCAAGGAAATCGCCCAGCGCGGCCAGGAAGCACAGCTGCCCGGGGTGACCAAGGAACAGGCCTTGCAGCACTTCGCGATCGTGCTCGACGGCCAGGTGATCACTGCGCCGTCGATCGACTACACGAAGTACCCGGAAGGGATCGATGCCTCACAGGGCTCCGAGATCTCCGGTGGGTTTACGCTGACCTCGGCGGAAAACCTCGCCGACGAGCTGCAGTCCGGCGCGCTGCCGATCAAGCTGAACCTGATCTCCCAGTCGCAGGTCTCGGCGACGCTCGGCAAACAGGCGCTCAGCCAGGGCCTGCTCGCGGGGCTGCTCGGCTTCGCCGTCGTGTGCGCGTTCCTGCTGCTCTTCTACCGCGTGCTCGGCGCGATCGCGATCGGCGGCCTGGTGATCTACGCGATCTACTTCTTCGCGCTGATCAAGCTGATCCCGATCACGCTCACACTGCCGGGAATCGCAGGGCTGATCCTCACGATCGGGATCGCCGCCGATGCGAACATCGTGATCTTTGAGCGCGTCAAGGAGGAGGTCCGCGGCGGGCGCTCGATCGTCTCGGGCATCGCGACCGGCTATAGACGTGGGTTTGCGGCGATCGTCGACGCGAACGTGGTCACGTTCATGACGGCCTTCATCCTGTTCGCGCTCGCGACCGCTGAAGTCAAGGGCTTCGCCTTCACGCTCGGCATCGGCACGCTGCTGACGCTGTTCACCGCCGTACTCGCCACGCAGGCCGCGCTCGGCGCGATGAGCCGCTCGCCGCTGGTCTCCCACAAGTCCGCGCTCGGCGCGGCGCGACGGGGGAAGGGCTGGACGTTCGACTTCATGGGCGCCTCAAAGTGGTTCTTCTCGCTGTCGGGCACAATCCTGCTGATCGGCGCGCTCGCGATCGGCGGCAAGGGGCTGAACTTCGGGATCGACTTCAAGTCGGGCACGCGCATCCAGACGGCGTTCGTCAAGCCCGTCAGCGAGAAGCAGGTCGCCGAAGTGATGAGCGCCGACGGCTACGGCAACGCTGAGGTCCAGCAGTTCAAGTCAAAGAGCGTCGGCGGGCAGGGCTTTCAGATCTCGACCGAGACGCTGCGCCCGGAACAGGTCAAGAAGATCAGGGCGGCCTTCGACACGAAGTACGGCAACGGCGCGAGCGAATCGGGCACGCCCCACTGGTCCTCGACCTCGATCGGGCCGACGTTCGGCAAAACCGTCGCCAACAGCGCGGTGATCGCGATCATCGCCTCGCTGCTCGTAATCTCCGCCTACATCGCGCTGCGCTTCGAGTGGAAGTACGCGATCCCGGTGCTGATCGCGCTGATGCACGATCTCTTGATCACGGCAGGCGTCTACTCGTTGACCGGTCGCGAAGTCACGACCGCGACGGTCGCGGCGCTCCTGACGATCTTGGGATATTCGCTCTACGACACGATCATCGTGTTCGATCGCGTGCGCGAGAACGTGCCACGCATGCCCCGAGCGGCGTTCTCGCAGATCGTCAATCGCTCGATGTCAGAGGTGCTGACGCGCTCGCTGGCGACGAGCTTCTGCACGCTCTTGCCGGTGATCTCGCTGTTGCTGTTCGGCGGGGAAACGCTGAAGAACTTCGCGTTCGCGCTGATGGTCGGGATCGCCTCGGGCGCCTACTCGTCGATCTTCATCGCCTCGCCGGTGCTGACCCACTGGAAGGAACGCGAGGGTTCCTACCGTCAGCGCCGCGCGCGGATCGTTGGCGAACTCGGCAGCGTGCCCGCGTATGCGACCGCGCTCGGCGGACAGCCGGTTGACGTCGAGCCCACCGATACCCGCAGGCGCAACCGGCGCGGGCGGATCACCGCTCCCGAGGAGCCGGGTGAGCAGATTTCCCGCGACGAGTTCCAGGAACTCGTACGCGACCTCGATGTGGACGTCGAGTCCAGGCAAACCCAACAGTCTCGGCAGAAGCAGCGCGGTCGCGCCGCGGTCGCGCCGCGCCCCGCGCGCGAGCCGGAGGTCCAGGCGTCATCTGAGACCGCGTCTGAGACCCCGTCTGAGGCCGCGCCCGAGCAGACGCGCGATCCCGCGGCCGATCTCACTCCTGAGGACCTGGTGCTGAAGGAAACGCCGAAGCGTCGCGAGCGGAGGAAACGATCCCCCCGAAACAAACGCCATGGGAGGTCGCGCTGATGGGGATGCTCGGCTGGGTGATGATGGGCCTCGCGATCTGGCACTTCACGATCTTCGTCCCCGACCGCTTCTGGGGTGGGATCGTGGGGGCGTTCGTCGGCTCGCTCGTCGGCGCGATCGTCGTCGGGCTGATCATCTATGGCCTGAAAGTCTCCGCGTTGGAGATTCCCGGGCAGAAGGCGACCGACATCGCGGTCGTGCTCTATGCGGTCCCGGGCGCGCTGATCGGGATCGCGCTCGTGTACCTCGAGGGCATCCGTCGCGAACGCCAGAGCAGCTAGGGCACGGCGCTCAGCGGGCGTCCTCGGTCGCTCGCGTGCGTTTGCACGCCACGCTCCCTGCGTCCTTACCGAAGCCGGGAGACACTCGCTTCGCTCGCATCCCCGTTTCGGCCAGCTTGGCCCTAGCGGCTCTGGATCGAACTGAGCTTCCGAACGGCACGCGGTGTCCCGGCGCGGTTCTGTCCTGACTGGGCCTTAGCCTGGCTGAGTGGAGAGGCCCCGCTTCGAGATCGCCGACTGCCCTGCCGACGAGGTGCAGATGCTGCAACGCGAGCTCTGCCTGAGCGAACCGCTCGCGCAGATTCTCGTGCGGCGCGGGCTGGCCGAGCCGGCACGGGCACGTGCGTTCCTTGCCGCCAACGAGGAGCATTCGCCGCTTGAGTTCGCCGGCATCGAGCAAGCGATCGAGCCGATCCTGCGACACGCGGCGGCCGGCACCCGGATCACGATCCACGGCGACTACGACGTCGACGGGATCTGCTCAACGGCCGTGCTCGTGCGCTCGCTGCGGCGCCTGGGGGCGAACGTCAACTGGTACCTGCCCGACCGCGCGAGCGACGGCTACGGGCTGAACCCGGCCACGGTCCAGCGGCTCGCCCAGCGGGGTACCCGCCTGCTCGTGACCGCCGACTGCGCGATCACCGCTGTCGCGGAGGTCGCGCAGGCAAAGGCGCTCGGAATGGAGGTGGTTGTCACCGACCATCACTCACCGCGCGCCGACGGCGTACTGCCCGACGCCCCGATCGTGCACCCCGCGATCTGCGGCTACCCGTGCCCCGATCTCTGCGCCACGGCCGTCGCATACAAGTTCGCCCACACGCTCGAGCGTGCCGCCGCCACCTCGCTCATCGCCCGCGCCTCACCCGTCGCCCGCGCCTCACCCATTGCCGTCTCGGGCACTGAGCCGGATGCGGGCCACGAGGGCGCCGGCGCGGCCGCCAGTCGTGCTCTGGAGGAGGATCTCGACCTGGTGGCGTTGGCGACGATCGCCGACGTGGTCTCGCTCACCGGCGAGAACCGCGCGCTCGTGCGGCGCGGCCTGCGCGCGCTCGCGGGCACCGCCAAGCCGGGGCTGCGCGCGCTGATGTCCGTCGCGCGGGTGGATCCAGGCAAACTGACCGAGCGCTCGGTTGCCTTTGCGCTCGCGCCCCGGTTGAACGCCGCCGGACGCCTCTATCGCGCCGATGCGGGCCTGGAGCTGATCCTGACCGAGGATCCGCTGCGCGCGGCGCGGGTCGCCGAGGAGCTGAATCGCGCCAATCTCGATCGCCGGCAGGTAGAGACGCGCATCCGCTATGAAGCCGAAGCGCAGATCGCGGCATTGGATCCCGCCCACCTGCGCGCTGCGTACGTGTTGGCGGGGGAGGACTGGCACGCGGGCGTGATCGGGATCGTCGCCTCGCGCCTGGCCGAGCGCCACCACCGCCCGGTCGTGCTGATCGCCCTCGACGGCGAGCTCGGCAAGGGCTCCGGTAGGAGCATCGAGGCCTTCGACCTGCTCGGCGGCCTCACTGCCTGCGGCGGACACCTGCGCCGCTTCGGCGGCCACCGCGCCGCCGCGGGCCTGGAGATCGAAAGCGCGCGTCTGGAAGAGTTCGCGCAGGCGTTTCACGAGCACGCCGAGGAGGTGCTCGACCCGCGGGACACGGCGCCGTTGGAGCGTGTCGACGCGATCGTGGAGTGCGATCAGCTGGGGATGGAGCTCGCCGAGGAGCTGCTCACGCTGGCGCCGTTCGGGCGCGGCAACCCGGGAGTGTCGCTGCTCGTGCGTGACGTTTCGTTCGGCGATTTGCGCCCGATGGGGGAAGGCAAGCACCTGCGCTTCACGCTCGAATCGGGTGATGCCCGCCACCCCGCGCGAGCGCGCGGGGTGGCCTTCGGAACCGGCTCCCGCCTGCCCGTCGCCGAGGGCGAGCCGGCCGAAGCGACGTTCACGCTCGAGATCAACGAGTGGAACGGCGTCTCAGAGCCCCGTCTGGTGCTCCGTCAGGCGCGGGCTCGCGAAGAGCTCGTCGTCGAGCAGCCGGTCGCGACGCCGGCGGCGACCGTCGAGGACGGGGAGCTCGTGCTGTTCGCCTGAGCTGAGGCAGCTCGCGATCGGCCCGCGGGCGATCCCTTCAATCCGGGTGATCCGTCCCCTACCCTTAGAACATGGCGATCGCGAAGGATTCATTCACCAGCCCGCCCGTCGCCCAGCTCGAGCAGCCGCCACCTGCTCCCGACGCGGCCGTCGTGCCGAGCTCCGCCGAGCGTCTCGATCTGAACGAGCTCGAGCGCCGGCTGCTCGACGACCTGTTCGCGATCGTCTCCGAGCACGCCGAGGACTCAGCGGTCGAGATCGACCGCGACCGCGTGCGCGATGCGTTCGTGTTCGCCTGCGAGCATCACGCCGACCAGCGGCGCAAGTCCGGGGAGGACTTCATCGTGCATCCCGTCGGTGTCGCGCGCATCTGCGCCGGCATGCGGCTGGATACCGAGACGCTGTGCGCGGCTTTGCTGCACGACACGGTCGAGGACACATCGGCCTCGATCGAGGAGGTGCGCGCGCGCTTCGGCGAGGAGATCGCCCAGATCGTCGACGGCGTGACGAAGCTGACCGGGATCGCCTTCCAGTCGCGCGACGAGGCGCAGGCGGAGAACTACCGCAAGATGATGGTGGCGATGGCCACCGACGTGCGGGTGATCCTGATCAAGCTCGCCGATCGGTTGCACAACATGCGCACGATCGACGCGATGCCCAAGCAGAAGCAGCTCGAGAAGGCGCGCGAGACGCTCGACATCTATGCGCCGCTCGCGCACCGGCTGGGGATCCACGCGATCAAGTGGGAGCTCGAGGACCTCGCCTTTGCGACCCTGCACCCGCGCAAGTACCAGGAGATCAAGGGCCTCGTCGCCCAGCAGCGCGACGAGCGCGAGCGCTACGTCGCGGAGGCCGGCGAGTACCTCGCGCGCGAACTGCAGGCGATGGGGATCGAGGCGCGGATCGCCGGCCGCGCCAAGCACTTTTATTCAATTTATTCGAAGATGACGAAGAAGGGCCGCGAGTTCAACGAGATCTACGACCTCACCGCGATGCGCGTGATCGTGGACTCGGTGAAGGACTGCTACGGCACCGTCGGCGTGATCCACTCGCTGTGGAAGCCGCTGCCGGGACGCTTCAAGGACTTCATCGCGATGCCCAAGTTCAACATGTACCAGTCGCTGCACACGACGATCATCGGTCCCGAGGGTCGCCCCTTGGAGATCCAATTGCGCACGCAGGAGATGCACGAAATGGCGGAGTTCGGGGTGGCCGCCCACTGGATGTACAAGACCAAGCCCGGCCAGGATCCCGGTGAGCGTGGGGGCTCCCTGCCGGGGGGCTCCGGCGAGGACGCGAAGCTGCAGTGGCTGCGCTCGATGCTCGACTGGCAGAAGGATCTGCTCGACCCGCAAGAGTTCATGGAGACGCTGCGCACCGACCTGTTCGAAGACGAGGTCTACGTGTTCACGCCCAAGGGCGAGGTCAAGTCGCTCGCGGCCGGCGCCACCCCGCTGGACTTCGCCTACGAGGTTCACACCGAGATTGGCCACCGCTGCGTGGGCGCGCGCGTGAACGGAAAGATCGTGCCGCTGCACTGCGAGCTGCACTCCGGGGACATCGTCGAGATCCTCACCGCCAAGCGCGAGCGCGGTCCCTCGCGCGACTGGCTGGCGATGGTCAAGACCACGCGCGCGCGCAACAAGATCAAGGCCTGGTTCAAGGCGGAGTCCCGCCAGGACACCGAGCACACCGGGCGCGATCTGCTGCAGGAGCACCTGCGCAAGCAGGGCCTGCCGGCGCAGAAGATAACCGGCTCGGCGCTGCTCGCGGACGTGATCCGCGAGATGGGCTACCGCAAGGCCGACGACTTCTACATCGCGCTCGGCGCCGCCAAGGTCTCGCCGAAGGTGGTCGTCAACAAGGTGATGCAGCGCCTGAAGCAGGGCGAGGCCGCCGACGGCGAGGCGACGGCCGCCGACCTGTTGAGGGTGGGGCGCGCACGGCGCCGACCGACGAAGTCCTCAGGCCAGTATGGAATTCGAGTGGACGGCGTCGAGGATGTGATGCTGCGCCTGGCGAAGTGCTGCCGGCCGGTGCCGGGGGATGAGATCGTCGGCTACATCTCGCTCGGCCGGGGGATCACGATCCACCGCGAGGACTGCCCCAATTCCGTGCTTTTGCGCAAGGACCCAGAGCGCTTCACGAGCGTCTCCTGGGAGGGCGACCAGACGACCGCGTTCGTCGTCGAAATTCAGATCGACGCGTGGGATCGCCATCGCCTGCTCGAGGATCTCTCGCGAGTGTTCTCCGAGTCCGGCGCGAACATCCTCGAAGCGCGCTGCCTGTCCACGCCGCCGATGGTCAAGAACCGCTTCGTCGTCGAGGTTGCCGACACGCACACGCTGAAGGGTGCGATCACGCGCCTGCGCAACATCGAGTCGGTGTTCGACGCCTACCGCGTCACCCCCGGAGCCGCCGGTTAGCCGACGACGTTGAGCGCCCGCGGCAGGATCGAATAGCGCGCCTCCTCGACCTCACCGATGAAGTCGCCGTCAACCTGCAGCGGCAGCTGGCGCCCGTCGGCGCTCCGCACGATGAGCTCGCGCAGCGCGGGAAAGCTCGAGACCTGGCGATGGCGGGCGATGCGCGCCCGCCCAGAGAAGGCGCGCCACGCGATCGAGGGCATGTCAAGCGGTCGCGCACGGTGCAGGACCGAGGCCGCGAGCGCGCCAGAGTCCAGCGCGGCGCCCTCGGCGACCTCGATCGGGCGGTTGTTGAAGTAGGTGAAGGGCGACCCGTTCTGCACGATCGTCGTGACGCCCTCGAGTCGCTGCCCATCTGCCTCGGCGACCATCCTCGGTGGGCGTACGAGATAGCGGCGGGCGAAAGTGCTGATCGCCGCCCAAGTGAAGTAGTAGGCGCCGAGGCGCGCCTTCAGGCGAGGATTGGAGTTCGACCCGCTCGACGACGCTCGCGTTGACGCCGAGGCCCGAGGCGAAGGTGAAGCAGCGGCCGTTGACGACGCCGAGATCGACCTTGCGCGGGCGCCAGTCATCGGCCATCGCGAGCAGATGCTCGGTCGCGTCGACGAGCTCGCCGGGGATGCCGAGCATCTTGCCGAACACGTTCGCCGAGCCGCCCGGCAGGCATGTCAGCGGGGTGGGGTTGGCGTCCGACCACCGCGCGGGCGAGCCGATCAGCCCGTTGGCGGCTTCGTTGACGGTCCCGTCGCCACCGAAGGCGACAACCACGTCATAGCCCTCCTGCGCGGCCTCGCGGCACAGCTCGGTCGCGTGACCTCGGGCCTCGGTGTCGACGGCGTCGACCTCGAAGCGACCCTGCAGCGCGTAGACAACGAGATGGCGCAGGCGGTCGGAGACCGTCGTCGCGTAGGGATTGACGATGATCAACATGCGTCGCTTGCTCGCGGCCTGCAACGGCTCGAAGTCCTGCAGCGCCGTCAACCGCCGGTCCTGCTCGTGCACGGGAGAGCCCATCGCAAGGCCCTACACCGCGTCGCTGGGAGCGTTACCGGGTCACCGATTTCTCGCTAGACGGATCACCGGTTGCTCGCCACGCGGCGCTTGCAAACGTCCGCGCGCTCGCTATACTGCGCGTGCAGACATAGCTGGACACATCCAGAGGGGTGGAGGGCCTGGCCCTACGAAACCCCGGCAACCACCGTCAAAGTCACAGGCGGGAAGGTGCCAATTCCAGGAGATGTGTGGCGGGCTTCGCGCTCTTCGCCACACGTGACACGGCGAAGACTAGAGCGAAGGAGCCCACATGGCTGTCAGTCATCTGCAGTGCAAGGAGTGCAAGACCCAGTACCCGCTGGAGGCGCTGTATGTTTGCGAGCAGTGCTTCGGTCCGCTGGAGGTCGCCTATGACCACAGTCGCCGCAGCCTCGACGTCGGCGAGCTGCGCCGCCGCATCCAGGGCGGCCCGCAGAACATCTGGCGCTACGCGGACTTCCTGCCGCTCGCCGGCGGCCCTCCCGGTCCCTCGGGCCGGCTCGCATCGCGCGCCGGCCTGCCGGCGGGATGCACGCCGCTGATCCGCGCGGACCGTCTCGCCGAGCGCCTTGGCCTGCGTGAGGTGTGGGTCAAGAACGACGCCGCCAACCCAACCCACTCATTCAAGGACCGCGTCGTCTCCGTCGCCGTCACGCGGGCGCGGGAGCTGGGTTTCGAGACGATCGCGTGCGCCTCGACGGGCAATCTGGCCAACTCGGTCGCCGCCCACGGTGCGGCCCTGGGCATGGATTCCTACGTGTTCATCCCCGCGAACCTCGAGGAGCAGAAGATCCTCGCGACGGGCATCTACGGGACGAAGCTCGTCGGCGTGGACGGCAGCTATGACGACGTCAACCGCCTCTGCACCGAGCTGTGCGCCGAGCGCGACTGGGCGTTCGTGAACATCAACCTGCGCCCGTACTACGCAGAGGGCTCAAAGACGTTGGCGTTCGAGATCGCCGAGCAGCTCGGCTGGGAGCTACCCGACCGCTGCGTGGTGCCCGTCGCCTCGGGCTCGCTGTTCACGAAAATCGCCGCGGGCTTCCAGGAATGGAGCGATCTCGGGTTGATCGAGGACACCACCCACCCCACCGACCGCCGGCTGCCGCGCATGAACGGCGCCCAGGCCGAGGGCTGCTCGCCCGTGGCCCGTGCCTACGCCGACGGCCACGAGGTCTGCCGTCCAGTCAAGCCGGACACGATCGCCAAGTCGCTGGCGATCGGTAACCCCGCCGACGGCCCGTATGCGCTCGATCTCGCGCGGCGCACGGGCGGCGGCGTGGACGCGGTCTCAGACGAGGAGATCCGGGCGGGTATCAAACTGCTGGCGGAAACGACCGGTGTCTTCACCGAGACCGCCGGTGGCGTCACCACGGCGGTGCTGGCAAAGCTCGCCGCGCGCGGTGAGATCGACCCCGGCGAGCGCGTCGTGCTGGTGATCACCGGCGACGGCCTGAAGACGCTCGACGCGGTGCGCGATTCCTTCGAGACATACAAGATCGACGCCAGCGTGGAGTCGTTCGAGAACACGGTGCCCGAGGCCGTCGCGGTCTGATGGCGGTGCTCGTGAAGATCCCCACCCAGCTGCGCGCCGCCGCCGAGGGCACCGCCGAGACGGAGGTCTCCGGCGCGACCGTGGCAGAGGCCCTGGACGGCCTCTATGAGCGCTACGGCGAGCTGCGCGAGCGCATCTCAAACGAGGATGGCTCGCTGCGGCGCTTCGTCAACGTCTACCTCGCCGGCGAGGACATCCGCTTCCTCGACGGACTCGCCACGCCGGTTCCCGACGGCGCCGAGTTGACGATCCTCCCGGCGGTCGCCGGAGGCTGATCGATCAGCGCGCCACGGCTGTGATGCCGGCGTGGGCCGCCGGGTGGGCGGCCGGCGCCGTGCCGGCGGGCGCTGCCACATGAGCGCTCGCCCGTGTGGTCTGGGCGTTGGTGCTCGAGGTCGGGGCGTTGTTGGGGTTCGGCGTCGAGCCACTGAAGCCGAGCGTCGCGACGAGCCCCGCCGCGCACATCGCGCCGACCGTCAGCCCGCGCAGTCGGCGCGGCGTCAGCCACGTGAAGCTGTGGGTCTGCAGCCACGAGCGAAAGCCCGTCGCGCACGACGCCGCTGCCATCGCACAACCTGCGCACATACCACGTTCAGAGTAGCGGTCATGTCCGCCAAATGACGGCAGCTTCGAGGGCGACGAAGGTTTCTACATTTCTTCACCTTCCTTGAGGTTTGCCTGAGCACTCTGCAGTTAGCTACCGGTATGGCCATTCAGACACCAGTCCGTCCCGCTTTCGTCCCCACGGAGGGCATGACCGAGCAGCTCTTCGACGGGATCGCGTGCCTCGATGAGCGTGTCCGCCGTCAGGCGATGCCGGCCGACCCGCATGAGCTATCGGGATTGGATCACCCCAGCAGCGAGACCGGCTGCTACATCGAGGTCCAGGGTCCCGGCGAGCGGCTGCTGATCCCGCTCGGCCCGGGCGTGACGCACATCGGCCGCGGTCTCGCCGCGGATCTGCGCCTCGACGAGGACTCCGTCTCTCGCCGCCACGCGATTCTCGTGTACCGCCGCAACGGTTCGCGCATCCTCGACGATCGCAGCTCCAATGGCACGTTCGTGAACGGCCGGCGCGTCACGCAGGCGGACCTGCGCGACGGTGACGTGCTCGTGCTCGGACGGGTCGTGCTGCGTTATCTGGAGCGCTGACGCAGCTGTGGCAGTTCGGAGATCATCAGTGCCCGCCGAGGCTGAACGCGCCGCTGAGCACGACCGGCCCCGGTTTCGTGGCGTGTTCGTTGGTCTCGCGCGTGAGCAGCATCTCGTGGAATTCGCCGGCGTTAGCGGGTAGCAGCGCGCCGCCCTGCGCCTGCCCGTTGGAGCTGACGGGCGGGATCTTGCCCAGCGCCAGGGAGCTCGTCGGGGAGTTGTAGAGCCAGACCGCATAGAAGAAGCCCCGCGATGGCGGCAGGTGTTCAGCCGCGATGTAGAAGGCGCGCTTGGAGCCTTCAGAGAGGACCTCGGCGAGGCCGACGGTCTTGCTGTTCGGTTCGGGCGAGGTGAGCGCGATCTGCTTGTCGAGCGTGGGCTTCTTGCCCGAGGCCGTGGAGGTGCTCGATGTGGAGGTCGAGGGGGAACTTGATGTGGAGGTCGAGGGGGAACTTGATGTGGAGGTCGAGGGGGAACTTGATGTGGAGGTCGAGGGGGTGCTCGCGGTCGTCGTGGTGTTGCTCGCGCCGGTGCTGGCGCCGGTGCTTTGCGTGCTCGACGCTTTGTTGTTCGAGCCGCCGCCGCTGGTGATCAGGATCACGGCGACGATGACGATCGCGACGAGCGCCGCCAGCAGCAGCGCGCCGCCGCGCCTGGAGCTCGGCAGCGACCCGGAGAAGCCGCCATCTCTTCTGTAGCTTGGACGCGACTGCGCTGCGGGCGGTGGGGGAGGCGATGGAGGCGCTGGTGGTGACGGAGGCGCTGGCGTGGAGGATCGAGTGGCGCCGCGGGAGGCGCTCGCCTGCGCATCGCCGTCGCGCGCCGGTGCGCGAGCGCCCGCGCGCGACTCGCCCGGCTGCCGCGCGAGCGCGTCGAGCGCAGCGCCGGCGCGATCGCGGACGCTCTCCTGGGAAATGCCGAGCATCTCCGCGATCTCGGCGTGGCTCTTGCCCTGGCGGACGAGCAGCTGCAGCACCGCACGCTGGTCGGGGGGAAGGTCGTCTAGTCGGCTCATGGGCGCAGGTTGCGTAGGCTATCGTGGCGCCGGGATGACCACGCCGACAGCAGAGCAGCTGAACGAGCACAGGGTCGGGTTCGACCGTCTGTACGGCCTGGAGCTTGTGGAGCTCTCCGAGGGGGAGGTCCGGGCCAGGGTACGGCTGCGCGAGGAGCTCAAGCAGCCGATGGGCCTTTTACACGGGGGCGTCTACGCCTCGATCGCCGAGTCGCTGGCCTCGCTCGCGACCGCCCTCGGGGTGCTCGAGCGCGGCGAGGCCGCGATGGGCCTGTCGAACAACACGAGCTTCCTGCGTCCGGTCACCGAGGGCTCGGTGCATGCCCACGCGACGCGTCTGCACAGAGGCCGCACGACGTGGGTGTGGGACGTACGCTTTCGCGACGACGCCGGTCACCTGTGCGCGGTGACGCGAATGACGATCGCGGTGCGCCCCGCCGCGCCGCCGAGCTGAGCTGAGCTGAGCTGAGAAACGGGTCAGAAAGCCCGCTGACGGCATCTCAGGCCGATTGCGGGCCAATTTCTAATTTGGCGGTCGCAGAAGCGTCGGCGTTTGGCCAGGCAGCGGCTGTTCTCCGAAGCCGGTATCTGGGAGCGGCGCTGGCAGCGGCGCTGTGGGAGCGCCGGGATCGTTGATCGGTACGGCCGTCTCGGCGGCGGTATGGGCAAGCGCGGGACTGTCGGCGTAGATGTCGAGGACGACACCGGCCGCCGGCAGCTCGATCGTCTCGTCCGCCTGCGCGGCCACGCCGGTGACGCCGCGGAGGCGGATCGCATGGTGTGGCTGAGAGCCGGCCGGGATGAAGCTGTTGTCGGGGGATGTGACCACCCGCAGGTGCGCGAGGCAGGTGTTCTGCCCGCCCTGCGCGCAGTCGCCGTACTGGATCGTGAACGCGCCGCTGGGATCCTCGGCTGCTTCGGTAATCGCCATGCCCCGGAAGGAGCCGCCCAGCCAGTAGATGGGATGGGGCGCGAGGATCAGGTCCTCGAGCGTGGTATGAGAGATCGGCTGGTCCTGCAGGGTGTCGCCGCAGCCGCCGAGCGCGAGCGTGCAGAGGCCGAGCGCGAGCGTGCAGAGGCCGAGCGCGAGCGGGCGCTTGGGCGAGAGATTGCCTCTGTGTGAGAGATTGGCTCCGGGCATCATCGGATGGGACGGCTGCTGTACCTGTTGGTGATCGGCATACGCCGGTCACGGCCGAAGGCGCGCGTGGTGACCTTGATGCCGGGAGGCGCCTGGCGGCGCTTGTACTCGGCGAGATCGACGAGCCGGATCGTGCGATCGACCTCCTGCGCGGGCAGGCCTTCGGCGATCAGCTGCTCGCGTCCCTTGTCGAGCTCGATATAGCCCGCAAGGATGCGATCGAGCAGCTCGTAGGGGGGCAGCGAGTCCTCATCGCGCTGGTCGTGGCGGAGCTCTGCCGTGGGCGCACGCGCGATGATCGACGGCGGGATCGGGGCGCTTGCGCGAGCGCGCTTACGCCCACCTGTGGCCTCAATGGCGGCCGTGGCTGCTCCGGCGGAGTTGCGCCATGCGCACAGGCGATAGACGAGCGTCTTCGGCACGTCCTTGATCACGGCGAGGCCGCCGGCGAGATCTCCGTAGAGAGTCGTGTAACCGACCGACATCTCCGACTTGTTACCGGTCGTCAGCACGAGCCATCCGAACTCGTTGGAGAGCGCCATCAGCAGGTTGCCGCGGATCCGGGCCTGGAGGTTCTCCTCGGTGAGGTCTGGACCCCCATCCGCATCTGGGGGTCCGGCGAGCTGACTCTGGAGCGTCCGCGTGTAGGCGTCCATGACGGGCTCGATGCGCAGCTCGTGCGTACGGACGCCGAGTGCGACCGCGAGCGCATGCGCGTCATCCTGGGTGGCGGCGGAGGAGTAGGGGGAGGGCATGATCGCAGCGCTGACGCGCTCGGCGCCGAGCGCGTCAGCGGCCAGGCAGGCGACGAGCGCTGAGTCGATCCCACCGGAGAGGCCAAGGACGACGTGAGAGAAACCATTCTTCTCGACGTAGTCGCGCAGCCCGAGCATCAGCGCGGCGTAGATCTCCGCCTCCTCGGGCGCGATTGGCTTGGCAAGACGTGGCGGGATCGCGTCGAGCTGCACCGGCGCGGGGGATGGGCTTGCAAGCACAGCCAGGGGAGCGCTCGCCTCGCCCGCCTTTGGCTCCGATGTCCTCACGGGAGGATCGTCGGCGCTCGGCGGTGGACCGCAGGGGGCGTCGAGGTCGATGTCACACAGCAGCAGATCCTCCTCGAACTGCGCCGCCCGGGCGAGCGTCTCGCCGGTGCGCTCGACGACAAAAGAGTGACCGTCGAACAGCAGCTCGTCCTGACCGCCGACGAGCCCGCAGAACGCGACCGGAACCCCGTCTTCGCGCGCACGCCGGCCAAACAGCAGCTCCCGTTCGAGGCCCTTGCCGGCGTGGTAGGGGGAGGCGGAGATGTTCACGATCAAGCGCGCGCCGTCGGCGGCCTCCTGTGATGCCGGTGGGCCGGGCAGCCAGAGGTCCTCGCAGACGGTCAACCCAACCAGCCGCCCTCCCAACTCGATCGTCGCGCCCGAGCTCCCGGGATGAAAGTAGCGCCGCTCGTCGAATACTCCGTAGTTGGGGAGGTGGACCTTGCGGTAGATCGCCTGGACGGTCCCGTCGGCGAGCACGGCCGCAGCGTTGTAGAGGTGTCCGTCGGCGTGCTCCGGGAAGCCGACGAGCGCGACCACGCCGTGCGTTTCGCCCGCCAGCTCCGTGAGCGCGTCGCGGGCGTCGGCGAGGAAATGCTCACGCAGCAGCAGATCCTCGGGGGGGTAGCCGGTGAGGGCGAGCTCACCGAACAGCACGAGCTCAGCGCCGGCGTCGCGGGCTTCGTCCAGACCCGTTCGAATACGCGCCGCGTTGCCGGCGATGTCGCCCACGGTGGGGTTCATCTGGCAGAGCGCCAGGCGCACTTCGGACGAGCCCCTATCCGGTCAGCTCTGCACGGCGGGAGGCTTGTCCAGCGAGCCGCGTCCGTTGGTGCTCGCGGCCGCCTGGCGCCGCGGTTTGGAAGCGCCATTGGTCGCTGACGTGGCGAGGGCTGCTTTGCGCCTCGCGGGCCTTGCGTCGCTGGTTCCGGTTTCAGTGGCGGTCTTGCGCGTCGCGGTCTTGCGACCGTTGACCAGAGATTCCTTGGTCCCGACCCCGGGCCCGGCTTTGCGGGAGGACCTTGCGCCGTTGGCCCGCGCGGCGCCGGTGCGCCTTGTGCCGCGAGCCTTCGAGCGCTTGGCAGGAAGGCCCGCCGCACGCGCCAGCGAGGCGATCGCCAGGCGCAGGTCGCGCACGATCCCCTCGAGGCCGGGCAGCGCGTCGTAGTCGGCGAGCAGGCCGAAGCCGAGGTGGCCGTCGTAGCTCATCACGGCGATCCCCAGCGCCTGACGGCGGGCGAGCGGGACGACGGGGTAGAGCACCTGCAGCCGGTGGCCGAGGAGGTAGAGCGGGAACTGCGGCCCGGGGACGTTCGTGACGACGAGGTTGAAGAAGCGCTGGCGCGCCTGCAGCCGCGCCGCCTGGCTGAGGATCGTCGGCGGCGCGAAGCCGGCGAGGTTGACGAGCGCCTGCGCGCCGACGGCCTGGCCGGACTCCTTCAGGTTCTTCATCTCGACGCTGATCTGCCGTAGGCACTCCGCTGGATCCTCGACGCCGACCGGGAGCGGAGCCCACATCGCGGCGACCTGGTTGCCGAGCGCGGGTGGGCGGGACTTCCGATCCGAGTCCGCGCGCACCGAGACTGGCACCATCGCCTTCAGCACGAGGCCCTCGGTGTTTTCGCCCTGCGCGCGTAGGTAACGGCCGAGCGCGAGGCTGACCGACGCGAGCACGACGTCGTTGAGCGTGCCGCCGAGCGCGTCCTTGATCGCCTTGAACTGCGCGAGGTCGCCATCGTGGAAGGTGTAGCGGCGGTGCGGGCCGATGTCGACGTTGAACGGACTCGGCGGCGCGGGCGCGTTGATGCCGGCGAGCGCCGTCGCGCCGATGCTCGCGATGCCATCCTTCAGTTGGGATACAGCACGTCGCGGGGCGCGCAGCAGCGCACGGGCGCCGCGGCCCATCTCTCCCGGCACGGTCGTGCGCTCCAAGAGCGCCTCCCCGAGCAGCTTCGCCGGACCCGGCAGCGGCCGCGCGGTCCATGGGACCGGGGGACGTCCCGTGGGCATCGGCTCGGGGGAGGTGTCGAACAGCACGGTCGTGATGTCGACCCCGGAGATCCCGTCTACGAGCGCATGGTGGGTCTTCGCGATCAAGGCGAAGCGTTCCCCGGCCATGCGCTGCACCATCCAGATCTCCCACAGCGGCTTGGAGCGATCCAGGCGCTGGGAGAACAGCCTGCCGGCGAGCTGCTTCAGCGCGGCATCGTCGGCCGGGCGCGGCAGCGCGGTGTGGCGGATGTGGTAGCGCGGGTTGAAGTGCGGGTCGTCGGTCCACACCGGCCGGCCCTGCCCGAGCGGCACATACGCGAGGCGCTGACGGTAGCGCGGCACGAGGTGCAGGCGGCTGAGGATGTGATCGACGAGCTCCTGCGGCGTCGGCGCCTTGCCCTCGAACACCATCACCGAGGCGACGTGCATGTGCGCGGTCGAGTCGTCCTCCAGGTGCAGGAAGGTCGAGTCCAGCGCGGATAGGCGGTCGGGGTTGGCCATTCGTCGATTGTCGCGGCTTCGGTCTCCCACGTCAACGTCGGGCGATTTTGGACGGTTTCACGCAGGTCGCCGCTAACCGCGGAGTGTGTCCCCCATCACACTTATCCCCTCGGACCAAGTACGCCATACGGGGACTTCAGGCGCGGCATCCAACCCCGTAAAGACCAGCTGGTCTAGCCAAAGATTTAGGAATCTTTAGGAAAGCGCGGGAGCAGCCCTCCCAGGCCCGTGGCCGGGAAATAGCGGTTTCAACCGGTCGTCGGCGGCTTTCGCCGCTACGGATGGCCTTCCCGTGGCTCGCAGACGGCATCCCCGGCCTGATGTACATGCCACGATTTGGCCGTTCTATCACCACGAAATGCCTCTATTCAAGCCAATTCCGGGGTGATAGAACGACCTCGTCGCAATTGCGGCAGCCCCACCGAGGGGAGGATGACAACTCCGCGCGCAACCTCGGTGGGGCCATTATAGCAGCTTGTGGCATTACGCACAAGAGTCCGTCCGATCCATATGCTTGGATTTCATCTATACGAACTTTAGATACCTGTTCTGTACGCCTCAATGTCTGACCGCAACAATCCCACCAGAGGCTCGGCCTCGACTTCCCAATACTCCTTCATGGAGTTCATGCGGGACTACCCCGACGATGCGGCTTGCCTGGACACGCTCTGGCGTCAGCGCTACGCTCCGGACGGGCATACCGCCGACTGTCCAAAGTGCGAGCAGGAGCAGCGATTCCACAGGGTCACGTCTCGCCCGTCCTACGCCTGCGACTCGTGTGGCTTCCAGTTCTACCCGCTGGCCGGGACGATCTTCCATCGGTCATCGACCTCGCTGCATCTGTGGTTCTACGCGATCCACCTGATGACCAGCACCCGCTGTGGCGTCTCCGCGAAGCATCTGGAGCGCGAGCTTGGCGTGACTTACAAGACGGCATGGCGGATGTTCAACCTGATCCGCAACAAGCTGATGGCGGACGATGACGAGCCGCTGTCCGGCAAGGTCGAGATCGACGAGACTTCCGTGGACGGCAAGCCGCGCAAGTTCCAGCGCAGAGGCCCCGACCCACGCCGCCGCACGACCAGCGAAGTCATCTCTGAGGCCGGGAAATTGCGCGAGCGCCGGAGGGCTACGGTGTTCGCGGCGGTAGAGCGCGGCGGGCGTGTGAAGGCCACGGTGCTGCCAGGCCGTCGAGGGCCGAAGCTCAGAGAACAGGCGATCGAATGGGTGGACGCGCAGTCGATCGTGTTCACGGACGAGTGGCCCGCCTACAACCAGCTACACAAGCACTTCGCCGAGCACAACCGAATCTCGCACGGGGCGCTCGAATACGTCAACGGGGATACCCACACGAACACCATCGAGGGCTTCTTCGGGAACCTCAAGACCGGCATCCGGGGCAACTACAAGCTCGTGAGCCACCGCTGGCTCCAGGGCTACCTAAACGAGTTCACGTGGCGCTACAACCACCGGCACGACCGCCGCTCGATGTTCCACACGCTCATCGAGCGGGCAGCAGAGCCAGCGTAGCGGTCCACATGCTAGGACGCGAATCTTGCGTCGGGTAGTCAAGAGGGATGGCTATGCCATCTGGTGGAGCCTGGGGCGAGAGAGCGCCTAAGGATTGCTCTCTCGCCCCGACCTACTCGATCCATCTAGAGCAGACAGAGCCGACTATCCGGCGGCTCTTTCGATCTGGTTGGCCGTTTCTTCGGCCGCGCGGTGCTTGATGACGGATTCGACTTCGCCCTCTTCCTTCTTGACTTCTTCGTCGTGCTTTTCGTGGGCTTCTGAGCTTTCGACAGCCTGCTTGCTTGCGCACTGGCCCT
The DNA here is from genome assembly GCA_963774785.1 of uncultured Solirubrobacterales bacterium. Taxonomy (GTDB): domain Bacteria; phylum Actinomycetota; class Thermoleophilia; order Solirubrobacterales; family Solirubrobacteraceae; genus Palsa-744. The sequence goes on from CAVZGH010000001.1 coordinate 1,929,553, forward strand.
TCTGGGGACCTTCCGTGTAGACGCTGCCGCTCGGACATTCGGGTTCGCTGCTCCCGCAGCCCGAGATGGCGAGCGCCGCGAGCAGGACGAGGCCGATGATGGATCGTCTCATGATCTGGATTCAATCAGACCAATGCGCTCCCTACCAAGTCGCTCTGGACCGCTTGGCATCCAGCGTCGAGCATGGACGGCATGGAGCATCTGGATCAGGACCCGCACGGAGCGAGCGTCGCCTTCGGTCAGCGTTTGCGGGAGCTACGCGCAGAGCACGGCCTGTCTCAGGACGACCTTGCCCACCGGACAGACGTGCATTCGACGGCCATCGGACGCCTGGAGCGCGGCGCTCGGGAGCCCCGGCTGACGACCATCCTGCGCATTGCTCGCGGCTTGGACGTGCCGCCGGGAGCGCTGCTGGACGACCTACGGGGTATCTGAGGACTCGTCCTCGTCGGCCTTGTCCGGCTTGCTGACCTTCCGGATCGCGGCCATCACGTCCTCGCGCCGTGGCACAGGGACCCGAAGACCGGTCTTGGGGAGCGTCTCAGTCGGCTCCGGCTCCTGGTCGGGCTTGTCTTCCATAGCTGGACTTTAGCCACGGCATCGGGACGCCGAAAGTCCCTAAATGGCGTACTTGGCCCGAGGGGATAAGTGTGTCCCCCATCACACATGACCCCCGCAGAAACCACCTAAGCTACGAACGATTGTTCGACCCTGCCGAGTCGTCTCCGTGGATGGAGGCGAACGGGGGACCCACTGCCACACCGCGGGAAGGCGGCGTGGATGGGGCGAATCGGCCGCTGCTGCGGCCGTAACGCCCGGGAGGCGCGCGTCCGTTTCGCGTGCGATACCGGCCGTGAGCCCGACAGCTAACCCCGTAGGCGGAAAACAAGGAGGTTCCTCCAAGTATGTACGTTCCCGCGACCCTGGCGCAGCCCGTCACGACTCTCGCGCCGCTAGTGATCGCAGCAGCTAGCGACGGGACACCCTCGCTGCAGCCGCTGGCCCGCACCTCGCTGAGCGGGTTGCACGCAGAGTTGAACGTGCTCGAGGGCAGTACGACGAGCGTCACCGGCAGGCTCGTGGCGCACACGGCCGGCTCGAGCTTCCGGCACCAATTCGGGGTCCCTGGCCGGCGATGCGACCACGGCCACGGCCCCCACCTCCGCTTTGGCGTCAACGCCTGTATCGGCATCGGCAGCAACAGGAACAGCAACAGCAGCGGGGACGGCAGCAGCGGCGGAGACGAGCCACACGGCCGGCGTGGCGGACCAGGAGGTGCAGTTGCAGGCGTTCGGCGCGCACGGCTGGCGGACGCTGGCGCACACGCACACCGGCGCGAACGGCCGCTTCCGGCTGCGCTACACACCCCGCGCGAACGCGAGCGAGCAGGTCAGGCTGCGGTTCGCGGGGGACGCCGAAGACCGGCCCGTGCACCGGCGTCTCGGCGACCTGAATGTCTACCGCCTTGCTGAGGCCTCGTGGTATGGCGGCGCCGGCCAGCTCGCGTGCGGCGGCGAGTTGACGAGCGCGACGATGGGCGTCGCCAACAAGACGCTGCCGTGTGGCACGCGGGTGACGCTCCGCTACGACGGACGCACGGTCAACGTCGCGGTGATCGACCGCGGGCCGTACGTGGCCGGCCGCGAATTCGACCTGACCGAAGCGACGAAGCAGGCGCTCGGGTTCGGCGGCGTCGGGGAGGTTTGGAGCACGCGCTGAATCCGGTGTTGAGGCATGTTGGGCAAGGTGTCGAGCACGCGCTGAGCACCTCGAACCGGCGGCCAGGCGCTCCCGCTAAGGCCCGCGATTCCCGCGAGCGGGCGATTTGCATGGGAACCTTCATGCAGGGGTTGGCTTTCGGTGGAGCGCGGCATTGAATCTGCCGAATGTCAGCGGGGATGAACACGACGTGGCGAGCGCAACTGGGATGACACGGGGATGAGTACGACATCGCGAGCGCAGATCTGGCTGGAGAGCCTCGGCGACTGGAGCTGGCCTGGCCAGCGCGCGGGCCACGGCGGCGAGGAAGCGCTCGAAGCGCTGCCGCCATCCTGGGTGCCGGCATTTCCGCCGCGCCTGCAGACGTTTGCCCCCGCAGGCGCCGGAGCCGGAGCCGGAGCCGCGGGCGGCGAATGGCAGTCCCAGCGCGCGATCCCGCGCCGCCGTTTTGGCCTCGGGGCGCTGCTGAGCGCCGTCGCCGCGGTCTGCGCGATGCTCGTGTTGCACGGTCCGCTCAGCCTCGAGCCTCTCGCCGGCGTGCGCACCGCGACGCCCGCCGCCCCAACCGCCGCGATCGACTCGCTCGCGCCTCCAGCCGGGGGACCGCCGCCGGTGACGCTGACTCCGGTCAGCCAGGACGCGGCCGGCAGCTCGATCGACTCCGCCACCTACCGCTCGGCGGCGCTCGGCGATGGCGGGGAAGGCTCGTTCCTCGTCTACCTCCCCGCTGGCTACGCAAGCACCGCGAGCCGATATCCGGTGCTGTACATGCTCACGGGGAACGACCAATCGAACACGGCGTTCCTGCAGGTGGGGCTGCAGAGCGAGCTCGACCGATTGATCGCACGGCACGCGATCCCACCGCTGATCGCCGTGCTGATCCAGGGCGGCCCCGGTTTCGAACAACTGGCGCAACGAGGGCACGGCGCGCTATGAAAGCTACATCCTCGAAACGCAGCAGCTGGTCGATCGCACGCTTCCGACGCTCGCCGAGCGTGGCGCGCGCGCGATCGTGGGCGACTCGATGGGCGGCTACGGCGCGATGAACGCCGCCCTGACCAACCCGTACCGCTTCGGCGTGGTCGAGAGCTGGTTGAGCTTCTTCAATGGCCTCGAAGGCGACCTGCGCGCCGACCGGCCGATCATCAGGCGGCTCGGCCTGCACGCGTTCATCTATGGCGGCGAAGAGGACCACATCGCCAATCCCGACGAGGACGCGCCGTTCGCGGCCGCACTGCGCGCAGCCGGCGCGGATGCCCACGGCGCCGTCTACCCCGGCGAACACAGTCTCGCGACGGTCGAAGCGCACCTCGCGAGCATGCTCGTGTTCGCGGGACGTTCCCTTTCGCTCAGGCCTTGAACAGCGAAGCTGGGGGAGGGATTTATGAAGCCGCCTGCCGGCGGCTCGCGCTGCGGTTCGCGGTTCGTCTTGGGGCGTGGCTCGGCCTTACGAGCATGCCGCGAGCCAGAGCGGGCGCGAGAACTGACTCATCCCCGCGCCCGGTGAACTAACATGTGCTCTCAGGCGGCAAATCGCTCTGTATGGGTCATTGATCGGTTTGGGTTGTTCCACTTGGAAGTCCGTAAGAGGAGAGGGGTCCTGTCAGATGGCACGCAAGGCTGGTAGCGGTATTTCGAGAAGGTCCACGCGCGTGCGGGCTGCGCTGGCCGCGGGGATCATGTCCGCCGGTGCGCTCGCGGGCCTCGCCACGCTCGGGACGGGCATCTCCAGCGCGGCAGGATCGATTGGATCCCCATCCGCCCACGCGGCGAGGACGATCACGCTGAGCGAGTCGGGGCAGCTGCATCGAACGAGCCACTCCGGATTGAAGCTCAACGAGCAAGGCTCTGCGTCGGGGACGATCAGGGGCACGATCTACATCCACCTCGACGTCGTCTCGCCCAATCGCGTGACCGCCGAAGTGAACATCTACCCGAGCGGCGGCTCGCTCACGGGGACCGGGTCGGCCGATTATCGCGTCAACGGCGCCACCGCGAGCTTCAACGGCACGATGTCGGTTGACCGCGGCTCCGGCGGTTACGCCGGCGCGCACGGCTCGGGCCTGAGCTTCAGCGGCACGATCCAGCGTCTCAGCGGCGCCGTGACCGTGCACCTCAGCGGCAAGATGTTCAACCTGAGCAATCAGAGCAACAATCGCGAGCGGGGAAGCTCAATGTCCAGAATCAGAGCCGTGACGGCAGCGCTGCTGGTCTGTTGTGCGCTGCCCGCGAGCGCCGGCGCGGCGGAGACCGCGACCCTGCATACCTCCTTCTCGCCGGACAAGCTCGGCGCCAGCACGACGATCGGCTTCGGCTTTCAGATCGCCGGCGCCGACGGGGAACTGCCCGCCCCGCTAAAGAGCCTCAGCCTGCACCTGCCGCCTGGCATCGACTACGTGACGACCACGCTGGGCCTCGCGATCTGCCAGCCGGCCGAACTGCTCGCGCGTGGACTGGCCGGCTGCTCGCCCAACTCGCGCCTCGGGTACGGGAGCGCCCTGGTGGAAGTGCCGTTCGGCACGGGCGCGGGCCACGAGATCCCGGAAATCCAAGCGTTGATGGGGCCGCCGCACAACGGCAACATCGTCGTGCTGTTCTATGCGAACGGACAGGAGCCGGTGTATGCCCAGATCGTCTTCCAGGGCGAACTCGTCTCCGGCTCGGAAACGCTCGGCGGCAGCCTCAACGCCGCGGTGCCCCTGATCCCCAGCGTGCCGAACGGCCCGCCGGTGTCGATTCTCAGCGTTCAGTCGACGATCGGTCCGAGCCACCTGACCTACTACAGGCACTCCCACGGCAGAACCATCGCGTTCCATCCGCAGGGCGTCTCGGTGCCGCAGCACTGCCCGCCGGGGGGCTTCCAGTTCTCCGCGACCTTCAGCTTCACCGACGGCACGAGCACGGTCGCAAAAAGCGCCGTGCCGTGCCCGGCGCCGACGCGCCGGCGCAAGTAGCGCTCGTCATCCATCGAGCGTGCGCCAGAACGCCCATCGTCCGTGCTAGGGAGGGCCGGCTTTGCCGGCCCGACGCCACCAATACTGCCCCCGCGGGCTGCCCGCCCACGGGGGCCGGGTGGGCGAGCTCCAATCGCGCTCAGTCCTGCAACGCGAGCGCGGCCGGCACGTCGGCGGCGAGATAGCCGGGCGCGGCGACGATCACGACGGCGGCCGCGGTCACGAGTGCGAGGCTTACGATCGCCCCGACGACGCCGAGCGAGCTGACGACCGGATAGTTGATCACGGTGCTCAGCGCGTGGTCGAGCAGCTGCTGGCCGAGCAGCCCGAAGATCGCGCCGGTCGTGCAGCCAACTCCTACAAGGAGGAAGCTCTCGAGCACGATCGTCTGCCACAGTTCGACCCGCGCGAAGCCCTCGAGCTTGAGCTTGGCAAGCCGCGGGCGGCGCTGCCAGATCAGCGCGCCCATCGCCGCCGCCATCGCGAGGATCGCGGCGATCAGGATCAGCGTCGCGATCTGCGACAGGCGGGTGAGTCCCTGGCGGGTGATTTCGACGAGCTTGGCTTCGTGTTGTGCGGCGGTCTGCACCGTCAGACCCGTGTGTGGGCCGAGCGCCCTCTGAATCTCCCCGCGCACCCGCGCGGGCGGATTGAGTGACCCGTTCCCCCGTGGGCTGTCCCCTGGAGCGACGCGCACGCTGAACGCGCTCACGTCATCGCTTTCCCAGGCGCGCGCATAGTCTTCGGCGCTGATGATGATCGCCCCCGGCGCCCACCCGATGTTCGTGCTGACGGCCGCCAGGCGCAGCCTTGTGGGGCGGGGGGAGTGGAGCACGAAGGGCTGGCCGATGCGCAGGTGGCGTTCTTCGACGATCGCCTGCGAGACCACCGCCCAGCCGCCTGTGCGCAGCCGTGCGTCGGCCATGGCGAGGTTGCCTTCGATCAGCTGCGTCGGCGGCACCAGCGGCGAGGAGTCGGCCGGCGGCGCTATCACCCAGATGCGCCGGTCGCCTTCGTCGAGCAGTCCCCCGCGGTAGAGCCCGACCGACTTCACGCCGGGAAGCTTTTCGATCTTCCCCTGCTCGGTCGGCGCGAACGGCGTGGTCATCAGCAGGTTCGAGCTGCCCGCCGCCGAGACCCACACGTCGGTCGCGGCGTTCGTGTCCCGCGCGGCGTTCTCGAGGCCCTGCAGCAGATCGCCGTGGGCGCCTTGGATCGAGACCGCACCGAACACCGCGACCGCGCCCGTGGCGGCAATCGCGACGGCGCGCGAGCGCCCTGAGCGCAGCTCCATCACGGCGATGTGCGGAACGACGCTCGTGACGGCCGGGGCGGCGCGCCTGACGAGCGCGAGCGTCGCGTTGAGGGGGATCGGCAACAGCAACAGCAGTGCGACGATCAGGCTGACCATCCCCGCGATCGCCGCCGCGGGGGCGAGCACCAGGATGAGGACGCTCAGCGCGAGCGCGGCCAGGCCGACGAGCGGCAGCCATCTGCTCTGCGAGCCTGCGCCGGAGCTTCTCCCGGAGCGCGGTCGCTGCGAGCGGGTCGCGCGAGAGGATGTCGCGCAGAGGGCTGAGCACGGCGACACAGGCGGCGAGCATCCCGCCGCCCGCCGCGATCGCGATGCTCTGAGCGCTGACGACGCGCTCGGAGGCGAGCGAGAAGGCCGATGAGAGGTAGCCGGGGTTTGAGTGGAAGAGGTGAATCGAGAGCTCATCGCCGAGCAGGAGTCCGAACGCGGTGGCGATCAGGCCAAGTACGACCGCGTCGAACAGGAGCACCGCGATCACGGCCCCGGGGGCATAGCCGTCGCGGCGCAAATCGACGATCAGCCGGCGGCGCTGGGGCACCGTGAGAAGCATCGCGTTGAAGGCGAAGAGGAACCCGACGAGCGCGCTGATCACCGCGAACAGGGCGGTCGACTGGTTGGTTGCCGCCGCGGCTTTCGCGAACAGCTTTTCGTCCTGATCGGAGGACTCCACGTCCAGCCGCCCGCCGGCGAGCCTCTCCAGGGCTGCCCGCACCTCGGCTTCCCGGCCCGGGGCTGGCTCGACGAGAATGCGGTTCAGGCGACCCTGCAGGCCCGTCAGTTCCTGCGCGTATTCCAACGGTGCGAGCGCGATCGGGCTGTCGATCAGCGCCCCGATCTGCTTTTCGTGTAGCTGCGCGAAGAGCGCCGCTTCGGAGCTCTGGCCGCCGACCTGAAAGGTGACCATCTCGCCGAACTTCGTGACGCCGAGCTTGTGTGCGACCGGCGCCGGCAGCACCACTGCGCCGAGACCGGCGAAGGGCGTCAGCGCGGCGCGCTTGACCAGTGCGCCGCCGAGCTGCGTGAGGCTCGAGTCGGCGCCGACGAGCTCCACGGACTCGCTGCCCTTCGGACCGACGGCGTTCGCGCTCGCTTCGATCAGCCCGGCCGCCAGGCGCACACCCTTCACGTTGCGGACCCGCTGCAGGACTTGTTCTTCGAAGCCATGCGGGTCGCGCGCGGTGATCTGCAGGCTGGCGCGCCCGACGATTCCGCTGTTGAGCTTGCCGACCGAGCTCGACAGGCTTGAGCTCGCGATCTGGGAGGCGAACAGCAGCCCGACACCGGCGGCGATGCCGACGATCGCGAACAGCTCCTGCAGCGCCCGCGCGCGCAGCCGCACGCGATACAGGTGGATGACGTTCGCGAACCTCATGCCGGGCACCGGGCGGGTACGGGGAGCCGAACCTTTCAGCCTGCGGGAGCCGCGGCGAAGCCCTGCTCGGGGTCATAGCCGCTGAGCTTGCCGTCGCGCAGCGCGAGCACGCGATCGGCGTAGGCGGCGGCCTGCGGATCGTGGCTGACGAGCACAACCGCGACCTCGCGCTCGCGGCAGAGCTCGCGCAGCAGCTCGAGCACTTCGAGGCTGCGTTGAGAATCGAGGCTGCCGGTCGGCTCGTCGGCGAGCAGCAGCTTCGGCTCGCTGGAGAGCGCACGGGCGATCATCACGCGCTGGCGCTCGCCCATCGAGAGCGTCTCTGAGCGATGGTTCAGCCGCGCGCCCAGGCCGAGGCGCTCCAGCAACGGCTGGATCTGGCTGTGAGCCTCGCGCCAGCGCGTGTGCTTGAGCAGCTTCAGCACCGCATTGTCGATCGCGGTGACCCCGGGCAGAAGGTCAAAGTTCTGGCGCACGAAGCCCATCTCCGAGAGCCTGAAATTGGAGGCCTCACGCTCGGACAGGGAGGAGATGTCGCGGCCGTTGACGAGTACCGAGCCGCTCGTCGGCTCGAGCAGCGCCGCGACCATCAACAGGAGCGTCGTCTTGCCCGAACCGCTCGGCCCGTACAGCGCGACCATCTCGCCGGGGGCGACCGACAGCGAGACGCCGTTGACGGCGCGCACGGGATCCCCGCCCACGGCGGGGTAGTGCTTCACGAGATCGCGCAACTCCAGCATCTAGAAGACCCGACTTCCCTCTCCCCGATTCAAACGGCCACCCTATCCCAAACTGATCAGGCGCCTCAGCCGGAAGACGAGCAGCGTCGGTTTGGCAAGCTCTCCAATGGCCTCGAGCACGCTGTGCGCTACCTCCCTGACCTCGGGCGTGTTGGCCTCCGGGTTGGAGAGGTAGTTGCCGGCCATCGCGGCGAGGATCAACAGGTGCCGGCGTCCCCGCGGCAGCGCCCGGGCGCGGTGGACGGAGTCAAGCGCGAGCATCCGCATGCGCGCGGCTGCCTGCGCCGGCGAGGCGTAGTAGGCCACGAGGCTCGGCTGATCGGTCCTGACGTCCTCCTCGCGGTCGACGAGGTTGTCGAGCAGCGAGTGCAGAGCGCCGATCCAAGGGAAGTAGGCGCGATCGAGCGCGGCGACCTCCGTAGGGCGCAACCCTTGCTCGGCCGCGGCCGCGATCAGCACATGGACGCCGAGCGAGGAGCCCGCCGCAGCGGCCACCTCCCACCACTGGAGCTCGGATTCCGCTGGCGTATGCTCGCGCGCCCACTCCGCCAGCGCGAGGTGATCGCCCTGTGCGGCGCCGACGTTGAGGCTCTGAAAGACGACGATCCGCTCGGCCGCGCTCCGGGCCGAGCCGGCGACGGCCGGGAACGAAGGCAGCGTGCTCAGCGCCGCGCGCGCGGTCGCGACCAGCTCGGGCAGATAGCCCCCGTCGTCGTGTTGTGGGTGTAGCGCGTAGTAGTCGAGTTGTGGCGCGCACGGGTCGGGCGTCGCCGCGAGCGCGGCGGGCAGCGCTTCGTGCAGACGGCGCCCGTTTGCGATCGCGTCCTCGTGCGGCTGCTCGGAGAGCAGGTCGGCGTAGTTGTAGGCGGCCTGGAAGGCGACCAGCGCGCGCGCCACCGCGCCGCGATGGGCACGCGGAGCGAACGCGGCGAACGCGGCCGCTCCCTCAATGTTCGAGCGCTCGCGCAACGAGTCGATCCCCAGCCGGCGCAACGCCGGATCGGGGATCTGCGCGGCGCGGCGCTGCCAGTGCCCGATCTCACGGGTGGCGCGCGGGAAGACGGTCAGCCAGTAGCGCAGCACCGCGTCGAGGAACGCGACGGCCAGCGCGACACGCTCACGGATCGACGGCGACACGGGGGAAGTACTAACAGGAAGCCGTGTGGCGCTTCAGTCTTCGCGAGGCGGCGGCTGAAAGACGATCCGCTTGAGCTCGGCCGTCGCGCCACCGCCGAGGCGCAGCGCCGTTTGAAAGCCCTCCTGGCCGACCTCACCGGAGTCGAGTGCCTTGCGCAGCTCGTTGAGCGTGGCGCGCTGCTCCTCGGGGACGAGATCGCGAGGGACCTCCAGCAGGATCAAATGCCGCGGGCGCTTGGCGGCATGGGCGAGCCGCACGTAGCGCTCGCGCTCGGCGGCGTCGAGGCTCTCGAGCGTGAGCACGACCGTCTGTCGCTCGCCCAGGCGCTTGACGACGGCGGCGTCGAGCAACTCACGCGCACGCACCTCGATCTCCTCCTCAGAGACGCGCCCGGCCAGCAGCGCGCGCACCTTCGCGAGCGAGAGCACGGTGCCGCGCTCCTCAACGACGCGCCCGACGAGGCGGGCCGCCTCGGCGACATCGGGGGAGACAATCAACAGGAGGCTGCCCGGCGAGTAGCGCAGGCGATCGGACGGGGCAAGCACACGACAGCGCGCCGAGACATCGACCGGACGCGGCGGCGCGTCGCCCTCACGAGGCGGACGTTCGGTCGTCCAGCCACCACGCTCGTTGGCGCCGATCTTGACGCTGCGCACGGAGGGAGGGGTGGACATGCATGCATCATCCCCTACCGAGCGAGCCGGCGCATTGCGATAGTGGCTATCGTCGGCCGCATGTTCGCGAGCGGAGCAGTCCGATGGACCTGACGTTCAACGAGCGAGAGACCGCGTTTCGCGATGATCTGCGCGGCTGGCTCAATGAGAACCCGCCGGCGCCCGAGCCGCGCGAGGGTGGGGAGGAGGCGCACTATGCGTGGCGGCGCGACTGGCAGCGGCGCCTGTACGACGGGGGCTGGGCGGCGCCATCGTGGCCGGCGGAGTACGGCGGTCGCGACGCGACGCTGACGGAGTCGGCGATCTACTTCGAGGAGCTCGGCCGCGCGCGCGTGCCGATGGCGGCCAATGTGCTCGGGCTGCTGCTCGGCGGGCCGACCCTGATGGTGTGGGGCACAGACGAGCAAAAGGAGCGCCACCTCGCGCCGATCCTCTCGGCCGAGGAGATCTGGTGCCAGGGCTTCTCCGAGCCCGACGCCGGCTCGGATCTGGCCGCGCTGAAGACGCGTGCGGTGAAGGACGGCGAGGAGTGGGTCGTGACGGGGCAGAAGGTGTGGACAAGCGGCGCGCAATACTCGAAGTGGTGCATGCTCGTAGCGCGCACCGACTCTGAGGCGGCCAAGCACAAGAGTCTGACCTATTTCCTGATGGACATGGAGCAGGATGCCGTGCAGGTGCGACCGCTGCGCCAGATCACCGGCGAGGCGGAGTTCAACGAGCTGTTCATCGAGGAGGCAAGGATTCCCGACGCGAACGTCGTCGGAGGTGTCGGCAACGGCTGGAAGGTCGCGTTGACGACGCTGATGAACGAGCGCGCGGGGCTCGGCTTCGCGCTGCAGGTGCGCCTGCGCCAGCTGCTCGACGACGTGATTGCCGCCGCGGCAGAGCGGGGTCTGCTCGAGGACGCGCTCTTCGCGGACACGCTGGCGGGTTTGCACATGCGCTGCGAGTCGATTCGGCTGCTCGCCTGGAAGGGCCTGACCGACGTCGAGCGCTACGGTCAGCCCGGCCCGGAGGGCTCGCTCGTGAAGTGGCTGTGGTCGGATACCAACCAGCGCCTGACGCAGCTGGCCGTCGATGTGATCGGCCCGCGGGCGCTGACCGCTGGAGGGAGCTGGAGCTACGAGCTGCTGCGCGCCCGTGGCAATTCGATCGAGGGCGGCACCACGGAGGTGCTCAAGAACATCGTCGCCGAGCGTGTGCTCGGCCTGCCTCGACTGAAGGCGGCGACATGATTGATATTGAGCTCCGCCCCGCGGGCTCCGCTGGAGGTTCGGCCTGGTGGACTTCGGCCTGACGGACGACCAGCGCGAGATCCAGCGCACCGCGCGCGAGCTGCTCGGCACACGCGCGAAACCGGAGCGGGTCCGCGAACACGCGGAGGCGGCGCGCATGGACACCGAGCTCTGGCGCGAGCTGTGCGAGCTGGGCTGGCCAGGGATCGCGATCCCCGAGGAGCATGGCGGCGGGGGGCTCGGCCTGATTGAGCTCGCGATCCTCTGCGAGGAGCTCGGCCGCTCGCTCGCGCCCGTGCCGTTCCTCCCGAGCGTGATGGCTGCGGCCATGATCGCGCACGGCGGCACGCCCGCCCAGCGCGAGGGCTGGCTTCCGGGACTTGCCTCGGGCGAGACGATCGGCGCCCTCGGCATGGCGCGCGACGGCGAGGCCGAGCTCGTGATCGCTGGCGCGGACGCACAGCTGATCGTGCTCATCGAAGGCGACGGCGCGGCCCGGGTGCTGGGCGCCGAGGAGGCCGAGATCGGTCCGTTCGAATCGATCGATCCGACCCGCTCGTCGGCGCGCGTGCGGCCAGATCCCGCCGGCTCCGGGAGCGGTGGTCCTGACGGGCGCGGTGAGCCACTGCCGGAGGGATGCGCCGGCCTGGGTCGTGCGCTGGTGGCCGTCAGCTCAGAGCTTGTCGGGGTGTGTGAGCGGGCGCTCGCGATGACCGTCAACTACGTGAAGGAGCGCAAGCAGTTTGGCGTCCCGGTCGGCTCCTTTCAGGCCGTCTCGCACCGCTGCGCGCAGATGCTGCTCGAAACTGAGCAGGCGCGCTCGATGACCGCCTTCGCGGCGTGGACTGCCGACGCCGACCCGGAGCGGCTCGCGGAGGCGGCGGCGATGGCCAAGGCGGCCGCCTCGGATGCCGGACGGGAGGTCACCGCGAGCGCGATCCAGATGCATGGGGGCATCGGCTTCACCTGGGAGGCTGACGTGCACTGGCTGTTCAAGCGCGCCCAGCTCGACGCGGCGCTGCTCGGCGGCGCCGGGCGCCACCGTGCGCGTGTCGCCACCATCCTGGCCGAGAAGCTCACCGCATCGACCCCCGTGTGAAGCCGTCGGCGGGACTGTTTGACCACCTGACGCTCGTCCTCGACGCTCCTGCGCCGGTTGTAACCTCTGCGCGGTACTACTGGCACTGAGTCCAAAGCCATCCAAAGCCAAGGAGAGAGAGACGACGTGGCGCGACCGAACGTGTACGACGGCGAGTTTCAGATGGAGCGCCCGGAGGCGGGGCTGCGCGGCAGCTTCGTGGCACGACCGGCGGGCGCCCGCGAGCTGGGCGGCGCTGTGTACGAGCTGGCGCCTGGCGCGAGCGGGATGGACCTGCACGCCCACTATGGCAACGAGGAGCTGTTCGTGGTGCTGCGCGGCGCGCCGACGCTGCGCAAGCTCGAGTCAGAGGAGCAGTTGCGCGAGGGCGACGTGGTCGCCTGTCCGCGCGGCCGCGAGGGCATGCACACGATCGAGAACCGCTCGCAGGAGCCGGCGCTGGTGTTGGCGGTCTCGACCGCCAACAGCCCCGACGTGGTGATCTACGCGGATAACGACACGATCGGAGTAGCGACGCGCCACCCATTCATGCCTGTGCCCGAGGGTGGCGACGATGGCGTGGTGGGACTGTTCCGCAAAGAGGACAACCTGCGCAAACCGGCGGGCTGACGGCCGCTCCGAGGATCCCGAGGCAGGACGAGGGTAGGCCGGCGTCGGCGGAGACCGCTACTGGATCGCCGGGTTCGCTGGCGGGATCATCGAGTCGATCCTCGGCAGGTCGCTGGTGCCTGGGGTGCTGACGGTGGAGATTCTCCGCTGAGTATTGCTGCCGCCCGCGGCGCTAGATTCGAGAGATGTCGGTCGTCGAGGCGGTCCCCGCTGAGTTGAGAGTCGCGCATCTGGACGCGGACGCTTTTGCAGCTGGGTGTCTATCGATGACCTCGCACGGTGTCGCCGAGCTTGAGTACGGTGACGGTCGCGTGCTTGGTGATCTCCCGCGCAAGGGCGTTGTCCTTGGTTGCGAAGGGCTCGTCCAGGTCTTCGGCGAGCGTGACGAACAGCGCGTCGGCCGCCGTGAAGTTACGACGCAGTACCCACACGCGTTCGCGTAGGGGAAGGGAGGGAAACAGCTCGATCGAGAGGTCGCCGAGATCTTCGACAGCCTGGGTGGCGCGGTCATCGGCAATCGCTTCACGGTGTGACTCGCGTCGCAGCACGGCGAGCACCTCGAACACGAGCATGTCCGGCGCGGCCAGCTCACCCTCTGTGCTCATCAGCTCCTGCACCTGCTCCGCGACCCCGATGCCGAGCAGGTAGTCGACGACGCCCGAGGTGTCGAGAACCGTCACTCGCCCAAGTCGCGAATCGCGCGGACGGCGATCTCGCTCGGCTCATCGAGCTCGACGGCGCCGCGCGCTTCGATACGCGCGGACAGCTCAACCGGCGTGGGGCGCGCAGCGAAACGCGCGAGCATGCTGCGCACGTACTCGGACAGCGACACGCCCGCAGCGGCCGCGCGCGCCTTCAACGTGCGATGCACATCCTCCGGAACATCTCGAACCTGAACAAGCACTCCCATACGGAACTGAATGATAACATACGGTGCGCATAGTTAATTCGAATAGTGTGGCGATACTTGCGTATTCGAGCGAGAGGTCGTTCACGTCGGCTGTGAGCTCGGCGACTTCGAGAAAGCTCTGTGCCTGTCTGAGCCGCCGGCGCGCCTGCGGTGCGCATGCTAGCCGGACGCACAGCTAGATTCAGCTTGTGCCCGCACAGTCATCCGAACTCAGCGTGGCGCTGGTGGATTTGGATGCCTTCTATGTCTCGATCGAGCTATGCCGTCATCCGGAGCTGAAGGGCAAGCCCGTGATCGTCGCGGGCAGCGGCCCGCGCGCGGTGGTTACCACAGCCAGCTACGAGGCCAGGCGCTTCGGCATCGGATCGGCGATGCCCGCCGCGCGGGCGCGGCGGCTGTGCCCGGAGGCGATCGTGCTGGCGCCAGACTTCCGTACCTACAGGGAGATCTCCCGCCAGGTGATGGACCTTGTGCGCGCACACGTCGAGCGGGTGGAGGTTGTGGGGCTCGACGAGGCATATCTGGACCTGACCGGCCTGTACTCGCCGCGAGCGGCGATGCGAAGGCTGCTCGCGGAGATCAGGGCGGCCACCCAGCTCATCTGCTCGGTAGGCATCGGGCCGAACAAGCTCGTCGCGAAGGTCGCATCCGACGCCGAGAAGCCGGCGGGCTTCGTGGTGCTCACGCGCGAGCAGGCATGCGCGCGCTTCGCACAGTCCCCGCCGGGGCTCGTACCCGGGATCGGACCGAAGACCGCCGCGCGCCTGGCGGCACTGGGGCTGAACACGCTTGCCGCTGTCGGCGCTGCGCCCGAGCGCGTGCTCGTCGAGCGCTTCGGCCCGAACCTCGGCCTCGAGCTGGGACGCCGCGCACGCTTCGAACACGACGGGGTCGTCGGCGCGGAGCGGAAGGTCGTCTCGGAGTCGCGTGAGCGGACCTTCGACCACGACGTCCACGATCCCGAGCGGCTGCGCGAGTCGCTGCGCACGATGGCCGCAGAGCTGTGCGCGAGCCTCGCCGCACACGAGCGTCGCGGGCGCACGATCGGGATCAAGGTCCGTCTCGACGACTTCACGACGGTCACGCGCGCGCATACTCTCAGCGCACCGACGTGCGATGCCGGACAGGTAACGGCGGTGGCGCTGCGTCTGCTCGAGGAGTACGCGCCCGCACGGCCGGTGCGGCTGCTCGGGGTGCGCGTCGCGGGGCTGAACCACGGCGCCCCCACGGAGCTCGCGCCGGCCAGAGGGGAGCTCGGGCACCCGGATCAGCTGGTGCTGCTGCAGGTATAGGATCGAGGGATGCGGCTCGCACGCGTCGGGGAGAATGAGCTCAGTTACGAGCGCGCTGGCGCGGGTCCGCCAATGCTGCTGATCATGGGGATGAGCGGAACGTTCGACCACTGGGATCGCAGCTTCCTCGAGGATCTGCGCCGCGACTTCGACGTGATCGTGTACGACCACCGCGGCGTCGGCGCGAGCAGCCGTCTGGCAGAGCAGGGCCGGCTCACGATCCTCCAGCTCGCCGAGGATGCCGCGGGCCTGCTCGCCGCCCTCGAGCTCGACTCCGCCCACGTGCTGGGCATCTCGATGGGCGGAATGGTCGCCCAGGAGCTTGCGCTGGCCCATCCCGAGCGGGTCCGCACGCTCGCACTGGGCTGCACATACTGTGGTGGCGAGGGCAGCGCGCTGGCCAGCGAAGAGGTCATGCGCAGGCTGGCCGAGGGGATGTCTTCCGGTGTGCGCGAGCTGGCGGTCCGTGCCGCGTGGGAGGCAAACGTCTCCCCGGCCTTCGCGGTGAATGAACAGGCCTACGCGCGCTTCCTGGGGATCGGCCTGCGCCGAGCGGTGTCGATCGGGGTGATCATGGCGCAGATGCGCGCGATCGCCGCGCACGACACCTCGACCCGGCTGTCGCAGCTCCGGCTGCCGGCGCTGGTCATCCACGGCACGCTCGACGAGATGCTCCCTGTCCAGAACGGCCACATGATCGCCGGGCTGATACCCGGCTCGCAGCTGGAGATCCTCGAGGGCATCGGCCACATGTTCTTCTGGGAGCAGCCAGAGCGCTCGGCCGAGCTGGTTCGCGCGCACGCAGCCGTACATGCCTGACCGTCCCGGCGCCGGGACGGAGCTCAGCGTCGCCATCGGCGACGGGGTCGAGCTGGCCGGCGAGCAGGCCGAAGCGGGCGCTGGCTCGGATTCCGCCCGTCGCTCGCGCACGCCGATCGTCCTGCTGCACGGCCTCACTGCGACGCGTCGCTACGTCGTGATGGGTTCGCGCACGCTCGAGCGCTCCGGCTATCGCGTGATCGCCTATGACGCGCGCGGGCATGGACGCTCGACGCCGGGCCCCGATCGGACCGCCTACGGCTACGACGAGCTCGCCCGCGACCTCGAGGCTGTCCTCGACGCGCTCGGCCTGGAGCGCGCGGTCCTGGCCGGCGCCTCGATGGGCGCGCATGTCGCTCTGCGCTTCGCCCTGCGCACCCCGGCGCGGGTCCTGGCATTGGGACTGATCACGCCATCGTTCGACCCCGATCGGCCGCCCGACACGGAGACACTTGCGGGGTGGGACGGGCTGGCGGAGGGCCTGCGCGAGCGCGGCGTAGAGGGCTTCGTCAACGCCTACGACTTCTCCGCGCTGCCCGAGCAGTGGCGAGGCACTGTCGAACAGGTTGTCCGCCAGCGGCTCGCCGCGCACGAGCACCCCGCGGCGGTGGCCGACGCGCTCGAAGTCGTGCCGCGCTCGCGGCCGTTCGAGCGGATCGAGGAGCTCGCTGCGATTCAGGCGCCGACGCTCGTGATCGCGTCCCGGGACGAGGCCGATCCCGGACATCCGCTTGCGATCGGCGAACGCTATGCGCAAGCGATATCGGGGGCGAGGTTGATCGTGGAGGACGCTGGTCAATCGCCGCTGGCGTGGCAGGGGGGACAACTGTCTAAAGCCCTGCTCGAGCTGGCTGACCGAGCGTGCTGATCTGCGCACCGCCGTAACCCGCTACGGAGGGTCGGCGGGGTGGACGGCCGCGCTCCCAGGACGAGAATCATCGTCCGTGATAGCGTACGCGCGTATGCCAGAGGTGCGCACATGGGACGGACAGAGCTATGACCGTATATCCGGCCCGATGCAGGCGCTGGGTCAGGCAGTGCTCGAGCGGCTTGAGCTGCGCGGCGATGAGACGGTCCTAGACGCCGGCTGCGGCTCGGGGCGCCTCACAGAACAACTGATCGAGCGGGTGCCCCGCGGCAGGGTCATTGGCGTGGACGTGTCCGAGTCGATGGTCACCGCGGCCCGTGAGCGGCTCGGGCCCGATGCGGACATTCGCCGGATCGACCTGTTGGAGCTGAGGTCGGCGCTGGGCGAGCCCGTCAACGCAATCTTCTCGACGGCCACGTTTCACTGGGTCGGCGACCACGACGCGCTGTTCGCCCAGCTGCACGGTGTCCTGCGACCGGGTGGTCGGCTGGTGGCGCAATGTGGGGGAAAGGGGAACATCACGATCCTGCGCGGGCGTGCCGGCACGGTCATGGAGCGCGAGCCCTATGCCCAACGCTTCGCGACGTTTACGCCCCCATGGAACTACACCGGCGCCGTTGACACCGAAGCAAGACTGCGGACGGCCGGATTCAGCGAGGCGCGATGCTGGCTGCAACCGGCGCCCACCCAACCCGAGCACCCGCGCGAGTTCCTGTCCACGATCGTGCTCGGCCCGCACGTCCAGCATCTGCCCGAGCCATTGCGCGAGCCATTCATGGATGAGGTCATGGCCGAGCTGGGCGAGCCGGTCGTCGTCGACTACGTGCGCCTGAACATCGACACGACGGCCTGACTCGCCACCGCTCGAACCGAGCAACCCTCCAACGGCCGCGGCACCCGGTCGACTCACGCAAGCGTTGCGCCCGAGCCCACGATCCGGTCCTCGCCGACCTCGGCCCCGCTCAACAGCGCCGCGTAGCGCCCGCCCTGCTCGAGCAGCTCCTCGTGGGTGCCGCGCTCGACGATCCGGCCGGAGTCGAGCACGAGGATCTGGTCGGAGTCGCGGATCGTGGAGAGGCGATGGGCGATCGCGATCGTCGTGCGCCCTCGGGAGAGCTCGTCCAACGCCAACTGGACGGCGCGCTCCGTTTCGGTGTCGAGCGCGGAGGTGGCCTCGTCGAGGATCAGCACGGGCGGGTTGCGCAAGACCGTGCGCGCAATCGCCATGCGCTGCTGCTCGCCGCCGGAGAAGCGGTAGCCGCGCTCGCCCACGGGCGTGTCATAGCCCTCGGGCAGCCCGGAGATCAGCTCGTGGATCTGCGCCGCGCGGGCGGCGTCTTCGATCTGCTCATCGCTGGCCTCAGGGCATGCGAAGCGCAGGTTCTCGCGGATCGAGGCGTGGAAGAGATACGTTTCCTGAGAGACCAGCCCGACCGTGGCTGCGAGCGACTGCTGGGTCAGATCGCGGATATCGACGCCGTCGATCGACACGCAGCCGTGCTGGGGCTCGTACAGGCGCGCAACCAGATACGCGAGCGTGGTCTTACCCGAGCCGGTCTCCCCGACGAGCGCAGTACGCGTGCCGGCCGGGATCTCCGCGGAGATGCGCTCGAGCGTCCAGGGCACGTCGGGGTCGTAGCGAAACGAGACGTCCTGCAGGCGCACATCGCCGCGCACGCCGCTCAGCGTGCGTGCATCTGGGCGCTCCTCGATGTCGACGGGCAGGTCGAGGTACTCGAAGATGCGTCCGAACAGCGCCAGCGATGTCTGCACTTCCAGTCCGACCGACAGCAACTGCTGCATCGGGAACAGCAGCCGTGTCTGCAGCGTCGTGAATGCCACGACCGTGCCGATCGAGATCACATCCTCGCCGTGGACGATCGAGTAGCCGGAGAACCAGTAGACGGCGGCGGGCATGATCGCGAAGCTCATCTGCACCGAGGCCATCCGCCAGCGGCCCGCCATCCGCGCGCGCACCTCCAGATCGGCCAGTTCGGAGGACTCTGAGGAGAATCTGTTGACGAGCTCGGAGGAGCGACCCATCGTTTTGCCGAGCAGGATGCCCGAGACCGACAGCGACTCCTCGACGAGCGTCAACATGTCCGCCAGCCGGCTTTGGCGCACGGACTGGATACGCCGGCGCTCGTTGCCCACCCGACGTGTCAGCCACACGAAGAACGGGAGCAGGATCAGCGAGAACACGGTCAGTTGCCAGCTGAGCGCGAACATCGCCACGATCGTCGCGGTGACTGTCGCAACGGTCGAGACCGTCGAGGTGGCGGTCGAGGTGACGACATCGTCGATCCCGCCGATGTCGTAGGCGATCCGCGCCTGCACCTCGCCCGAGCGGGTACGCGTGAAGAACGCAAGCGACATGCGTTGCAGGTGGGCATAGACGGCGGCGCGCAGGTCGTGCATCACGCGCTGGCCGACCTCGTTCGAGATCCACGTCTGCGCGACTCCGATCACGCCGTTGATGATCGCCAGCGCGATCATTCCCGCGACCAGCCAAGTGAGCAGCGTGAGGTTGTGCCCGATGATGCCTTCATCGACCGCTTCGCGCAGCAGAAACGGCGAGGCGACGCTGAGAATCGAGCCGAACACGATCAGCCCCAGCAGCAGCCCCAGACGGAGTCGATAGGGGATGAACAGCCGTCCGATCCGTCGCAGAGAAACATGGGGCCCACCCGCCTCGGGTCCAACCGTCCGGCGCCCGCCCTGCTTGCCGGGGATGTCCTCGGCCTGAGGGCCGGGTTGACGGGCGCGGCGTCCACCGCCTCCGCCTCCGCCATCACCACCTCCGCCGTGTCCCTGGGAGAAGGGTTGACTGCTCACCGCGCAGACTTTAGCCGCCGGGTCGTAGGCTTAAGTCGATGAATCTGTCCGCCTCGGAGACGCGCGTGCTCGGCTGCATGCTCGAAAAGCAGCTGACGACGCCTGACATCTATCCGCTCACACTGAACAGCCTGCGCCTGGCGTGCAACCAGTTGACCAACCGCGACCCCGTCGTGGCATACGACGACGCGATCCTGCGCGACGCGCTGCATCATCTCGAGCGCCGCGGCTTCACGCGGCTTGCAAGCGGCCGCGGCAGCCGCGCTCCGAAGTACAGGCATCTACTCGCGGAGGCGCTGCCAATGAGCGGCGACGAGCAGGCGATGATGTCGGTGCTGATGCTGCGCGGCCCGCAGACGCCGGGAGAAGCTCAAGCAACGGACCGAGCGCATGCACTCCTTCGCCGAGCTCGCCGCCGTCCACGAGACGCTGGAGCGCCTGATCGCGCGCGGGCTCATCGCCTGCCTGGAGCGCCGGCCCGGGCAGAAGGAGGACCGCTACGCGCAGCTGCTCGAGGACCGGGAGGCGCAGGAGGGGAACGATGGCGCTGCTCTCGCCACACGACCCGCACCCGCCGGTCCCGCGAGCGGGGTCTCCTCTTACACGACGACATCCGGCGCCGGCGCGATCGCGCCAGTCGACGGTCTGGAGGGGCGCGTGGCGCGCCTGGAGCGCGAAGTCGCCGAGCTGCGCGCGCGTCTCGGCGCGCAAGAGCATCAGGAGGAGCCCCCGGAGCTGTCGAGCGACGCCGGTATCGACGTCGATACCGATACCGTGGCCGAGATCGACCCCGAGCCCTCGACCGAGCCCTCGCCCGAGCCGGCGACGCGAGCCTGGTCATGAGCCACGCCCACCTGGTCCTCGCCACCGCATCCGACTCGGCCACGGGCGTCGGCATTCCGATCGCGCTCGCCGCGGGTCTCGTGTCGTTTCTCTCGCCCTGCGTGCTACCGCTCGTGCCCGGCTATCTATCGACGGTGATCGGGGTCACGCCCGTCAACCTGAAGGAAGGGGTCAGCGCTCGCCGCGTGCTCGTCCCGAGCCTGCTGTTCATCGCGAGCTTCTCGATGATCTTCATCCTGCTCGGCCTGAGCGCGACGGCGCTCGGATCGGCGCTCACCGACCACAAAGCCGAGCTCGAGCGGATCGGCGGCATCGTGATCGTGCTGATGGGCCTCGTCTTTCTAACCACGCCCTTCATCGGCATGTTCAACCGCGAGTGGCACTCCGAGACGCTGCTGCGCCTGGCCGGTCGCGGCGGTCCGCTCGTGGCCGGCGCCGCGTTTGCGATCGCCTGGACCCCCTGCACGAGCATCACGCTCAGCGCGATCCTCACCCAGGCGGCGATCTCGGGCTCGGCGGCGCACGGGGCGCTGCTGCTCGCCTGCTACTCCGCCGGTCTGGCGATCCCGTTCCTGTTGATCGCGCTCGCGTTCGAGCGGATGACGAACGCGCTGACGATCGTCAAGCGCCATTTCCCGGTGATCATCGGGATCGGCGGCGCGGTGATGATCGTCCTCGGCGTGCTGATCCTCACGGGGGACTTCACGGTCCTGAACGCCAAGGCAAACGCGATGTTGCAGGGCACCGGTCTGAACGTCTCGAATATCTGATCATGCGCCGCAAGCTGTCGGCCCAGCAGCGCACGGCGCTCGTCTCGGTGGGCGCCGCGGGGATGCTGGTAGCGATCAAGCTGATCGTCGGTCTGCTCGCGCACAGTCTCGGGCTGATCGCCGAGGCGATCCACTCGGCGACCGATCTGGCGGCGGCGCTGCTCACGTTCTTCGCCGTCGGCGTGGCGGGGCGCCCGGCGGACCGCGACCATCCCTGGGGCCACGGCAAGGCCGAGCACCTCTCGGCGCTGGCCGAGGGGGCGATCCTGGTCGTCGCGAGCATCGCGATCGCCGTCGAGGCGATCGCCCGGCTGACGGGTGGCGGTAAACACCATGCCGAAGCCTCGTGGTACGTGCTGGCGGTCGTCGCCGTCGTGATCGTGATCGACGCGAGTCGCTCGCTCGTCTCCCATCGCGCGGCCCACCGCCACGCGAGCGCGGCGCTGCACGCGAACGCCTTGCACTTCACGCTCGACATGGTCGGCTCGGTGGCGGTGCTGATCGGTCTGGCGCTCGTGCACGCCGGCTATCCCGAGGCCGACTCGATCGCGGCGCTGCTGGTGGCCGCGCTGGTGCTCGCGGTCGCCGGGGGCCTGATGCGCAGCAGCGTGCAGGTGCTGATGGACAGCGCACCCTCAGGCGCGGCCGAGGGCATCGCACGCCGCGCGATCGGCGGCATCGAGGAGCCGGTCAACCTGCGTCGGCTGCGCATGCGCGAAGTTGGGGGACGTCACTTCGCCGACGTGGTCGTGGGTATGGAGCCCGGCGCGGGTCTCGCGCACGGACATGCGGTGGCGAGCTCGATCGAGGACGCGATCGAGCGGGCGCTGCCCGGCAGCGATGTGGTTGTACACGTCGAGCCCGACATCGAGCTCGGCCCCGACGGCGCCGCCCGCGGGCCCGTGGCGATGCTCACGCTGCATTTCGCCCCCGAGCGCTCGCGTGCGGAGGCCCGCGCGTGTGTGGACGAGCTCGAGGAGAAGATCAGAGCCGAGCATCCCGAGGTATTGGACGTCTCGATCCACACTGAAGACGATTGATGACCGACCGTCCTGGAAAAAATCGGCGCCTCGGCTGGAGATGTGAAGCGGTGATGTGTAAACAAGGACGTCAACTGGTGCCGGCCAGCCCGACAGGAGGACGCTACGCCTACGTGCGCACGGCCGGCGCAGCGTCCTGCTTGCGCGCCCGGTAGCGCGCTTCCCACGCCTCCTGGTTGCGTTTGGCGTCGAGCACGAACGGCGAATAGCCGATCGCCTTGACGATCGCGCGGTTGATCTGCGCCCAGGGGGAGGGCAGGGGGCGGAGCACGTCGACGAACAGCACGACGCGCGTCTCGTCGGTCTCGTTCCAGACCTCGTGGTTGTATGTGTCATCGAAGATCAGGCTCTGACCCTGCTCCCAGTGGCGAAAATCCTCCCCGACGCGGATCCGGCAGGCCTCGGCGTCTTTCGGCACGATCAGGCCGAGGTGGTAGCGCAGCACGCCCTTGTAGGGGCCGCGGTGGTCGAGGATGTGCTTGCGCGGGGAGAGGATCGAGAACATCGCCGTCGTCATCCCCGGGATCCGACGCATCAGCTCCGCGGTCCTGGGGCACATCTCGACGCCGAGCTTAGCTTCGAAGCCATAGCCGTAGAGGAAGAACGTCTTCCAACGGTCGTCGTCGGTGATCTCGATCTGGTCCTTGGAGATGTCCTGGAAGTTGGGCAGCGCCTCGCGATCCTCGAGCACGCGTTCGAGCTCCTCGCGAATCGTCTCCCAGTTGGCCTCGATCTCTGCGATCCAGGGGAAGCGGTCGTTCGTGAAGAAGGTCGCGTCGCCGACCAGTGACCGCTTCCCGATGAATCGCTCGATCGGCGCGAGGATCCGTTCGCCGACGACGATCGTCAGGTCCACCGTCCGTTGCCAAACTGACTTGTCCATCCACTCCTCCCGATTTGAGGTCAGCGATTCGTACGGAAGCTATTGTGGCGGTCGAGGACCGAGACGGGCAAGGACGCAGGGGCTCGGCCAGCACGCGAGCGACCGAGGACGCCGCACGTCGAAGTCTCATCGGTCGTCACAAATCAGGCGGCCTCGCGCAGCGCGACCAGCTCCGGCAGCTCGGCGAGCTTCTTCAGCGCTCGCTGCTCCAGCTGGGAGGCGCGCTCGGCGGAGAACCCGAGCCGTTTGCCGATCGCGGTCAGCGTCTGAGGCTCCTCCGGCCCGGTGCCGAAGCGCAAGGTCAGCACGGTCCGCTCGGTTTCGGGCAGCTGCTCGATCGCCTCGTGGACGATGCGCTCGCGCTCGTTGTCCCAGGCCGTGTCCTCCGGCGCCTCCTGATCGGAGGGCAGCAGGTCTCCGAGCGCGGTGTCGCCGTCCTCGCCGATCTGCTGGTCGAGGCTGACCAGCGCGGCGCGCTGGTGGCGCACCTCCTCGACCTGCTCGATCTCGAGGCCCGTCTCCTTGGCCAGCTCCTCGACCGTGGGCTCGCGTCCGAGGCGCACCGACAGCTCGCGCTCGACACGCCCGACCTTGCGCGAGCGCTGGGCGACATGCACGGGCAGGCGGATCGTGCGTCCCGAGTTCTCCAGGCCGCGCTGGATCGCCTGACGGATCCAGAGGGTGGCGTAGGTGGAGAAGCGAAAGCCCTTGCGCCAGTCGAACTTCTCGCTCGCCCGGATCAGGCCGAGCAAGCCCTCCTGGACGAGGTCGGCGAGCGGCAGGCCCTGGTTCTGGTAGCGCCGCGCGTTGGAGGCGACCAGGCGCAGGTTGGAGTTGACGAGCAGTTCCTTGGCGTGCAGGTCGCCACGCTCGATGCGCTGGGCGAGGTCGATCTCCTGGGCGGGCGTCAGCAGGGGATAGCGGCGCGAATGCGCGAGCAGCTGATCGACCGCCTCGGGGATGAAGCTCTCCGCGGCTGCGGGCACGGTCGTCTCGGGCGTGGGGTTGTCAAGTCGCTCGGTCTTCGCGTGAGGCTCCGCGACGGCGCCCGCTCCGGAGGCAGGAGCTTGCGCGGCGCGCTCATCGCGCGTCGCGGCGAGGGAGTCGATTGGGGTGATGGTGGTTATGCGGGCGTCTGACATGGCTTGTCCTTCGTAATCCGATGCTTGGAGTCGGGATTATATTCCTCGATAGTTGCGTTGTCAATGATTTTCTATGTATACCCACTCAGACCTCTGAAAACACACGTTCGAAAACACACGTTCGACACGCTCTACGGCGCCACCTGCCGTTTGGAGCACAATCCCGCACAAGCCCGACCGTCGGCTCCACTCGTTTTACCCGCCAGAACGGTGTTCGACCCGTTGACCAAAAGACGGAAGCCGAAGCGCTCTCTATAGACGCTTTACCCGCTATCGAGGCTTTCTAAAGCGGATGTTCGGCCTCGCGCCGCGAGGGGGATGCGCTCGATCGACGATTCGAGACGACGCCCGCCACCGAATCGATGGATAGCAGCCAGTGGCGATGGCCGGCGCGAAAGGCCTCTCGACAGCCGCATCGCCCACCGGCGGGGGGTGGCGCGCTCAGGAAGCCGCTGTCAGGCACAGCGGCTCGCGCGTACCGATCTGAACCGTGTCGCCGGGATGCAACTGCCGGCCCCGGCGCGTCTCGACAGCGCCGTTGACGAGCACCGATCCGGCCGCGAGCAGCGGCTTGACCTCGCTGCCGCTGTCGACGATGCCCGCCAGCTTGAGCAGTTGGCCGAGCCTGATCATCTCGCCCCTGATCTGGATCTCGCTGGACATTCGAGAAATCTAGCGAGCGGGGCCTTGCAGGGCTCGCGGTCCGTCTGCGATATCTTGCCATGCGCCAGATGGAGCTCTGGCGGGAGTCCGCACCTCCCGAACCGCCCGCTCGAAAAGGGCTGATGGCTCCTTTCGCGAAACCCAGGCCGACGCGAGAGGAGCCGCAGAGATGCCCGCCAGAGCTGTACCGAACAGAGATGCCCGCCAGAGCTGTACCGAACATACATAGACACGAGGTGTGGGCGATCTTTCTCGGCGGGGCCGCCGGCGGGCTCCTGCGAGTCTGGTTGAGCCGGTCCTTCGCAAGCCCAGCGACCGGCTGGCCGTGGGCGATCTTCGCCATCAACGTCTCCGGCGCGTTCACGCTCGCCTGCATCGCGACCTGGTTCAGGGAGCGCCCGCCTGAATCGAGATTCCATCACCCGTTGTGGACCGCTGGCTTCTGCGGCACCTACACCACGTTCTCGACGATGCAGCTGGAGATCTTCGTGCTGCTCCAGCATGATCACTACGCGCTCGCGGGGGGGTACGCGCTCGCGAGCGTCCTCGCCGGATACCTGGCGATTCGAGCCGGAACGCAGCTGGTGCGAAGCGAGCGCGGGGACGACGTATGCCCGGAGGAGGCATGAGACGGTCGGGAAAGATCTCCCTCTCTCGGGAAGAAAGCGAGAACTATCTGAGCGCCCAGCACCGAGAGGTTGCCCAATGAGCATCTGGATCTGGATCGGGGTCGGGCTGCTCAGCGGGACCGCCGCGCTCGCGCGGTTCCTGATCGTCGCGCTGCTCAGCGCGCGCGCCGCGGGCGCTTTTCCGCTCGGCACGTTCGTCGTCAACCTCAGCGGCGCCCTGCTGCTGGGCCTGATAACGGGCCTCGCCGTCGAGGGCGATGCGCTCGTCCTGCTCGGGTCGGCGACGCTCGGCTCCTACACCACCTTCTCGACCTGGATGCTCGAGTCTGAGCGCCTGACCGAGGATCGCCGACCGGCCGTAGCGACGTTGAATATTCTTCTCAGCCTGATCGCCGGCGTGGGAGCGATCGCGTTGGGACGCGCAATCGGAATGCGGATATGAGCCACAACTCCAAGCAGACGGGTGGCTGGAGGGTGATCGTCGCCTACAGCCTGGTGTGCGCGGCCACGCAGGTGCTGTGGCTCAGCTACGCTGCGATCACGACCGAAACGGCCAGGCGCTATGGGGTCTCGGTCGGCGCGGTGGGATGGCTCGCGGAGATCTTTCCGCTGCTGTACGTGGTGCTCGCGATCCCGGCGGGGATCCTGCTCGATCGCTGGTTTCGCCCGTCGCTGGCGGCCGGCGGGGCGCTCGTCGCGCTCGGTGGGCTTGTACGACTCGGCGGCGAGACCTTCGCGTGGGCGATGGCCGGCCAGGTGCTCGTCGCGGTCGCGCAGCCGGTCGTCCTGAGCGGCGTCAGCAAGCTCGCCGGCGAGTATCTGCCCGCCGAGCAGCGGGCGACGGGGATCGCGGTCGGCTCCGCGGGGAGCTTCGTCGGGATGCTGCTCGCGCTGGTGCTGGGACCGACGGTCGGGGCGCACGGGCAGCTCGAGCGGCTGCTGGTGATCGAGGCGATGATCGCCGTGATCCCGGCGATCGGCCTGGCGATCGTGCTGCGCGCTCCGGGACAGGAGAGCGACCGATCGTCCGGGATCGGCCAGCACGCGGCGATCGAGGGCAGCGCGGCGCGCGCGCTGTGGGCGCTGCCGACGATGCGCACGCTGTGCGGCCTGGTGTTCGTCGGCTTCGGGATCTTCGTGGCGCTCGCGACCTGGCTGCAGACGTTGCTGGCGCCCGCGGGGGTCTCGGAAAAGACCGCCGGCGCGCTGCTGGTCGGGATGGTCCTCGCCGGTACGGTCGCGTGCGCGGTGCTGCCGCCGCTTGTTGCCGGCAGGCACTCCGAGCGCGGCTTCATGCGCGGCGCGGTGCTCGTCGGCTGTGGCGGCTGCGTGGTTCTCGGCGTGGCGCCCTGGCTGGGAGTGCAGGCGCTTGCGATCGTCGCGATCGGGATCGTGCTGTTGCCGGCGCTGCCGATCATCCTCACGGCCGCCGAGCGGCTCGCCGGCGCCGCCGCGGGGACGGCCGGCGCGATCGTGTGGATGGCCGGCAACCTCGGTGGCCTGGTCGTGGCACTGCTCGTGCAGGTCCTCGTCCACCATCCGCTCGCCGCCTTCCTGGCAATGGGGGCGGTAGCGCTGCTCGGGTTGCCGCTCGCGGCGCGCCTGACGATGCCGGCGAGCGAGCCGCGTGGCAGCGGCGCAGCGGCCGCCGCCGCCGGCTGAGCGCCTAGACGCGGCCGGTGTCGCGTCGATAGGCGCGTGCGGCGAGCGCGCTCAGGACAACCGTCCAGGCGATCATCACGATCCAGCCCTTCGCGGGCCAGGCGTGTCCGCCGATCGCGACGTGGCTGGCCTGCACGAGCCAGTAGGAGGGGATCAGCTGGACGATGTCGTGCAGGAAGCCGTCGCCTGTGATCGGGAACCACGTGCCTCCGAGCAGCGCGAGCAGCGAGATGCCGCCGCCCATCGCGGGGCCGATCGAGTCGGGCGTGAGCATGTGCCCGAGCAGAATCCCGAGCGCGGCGAAGGGGATCAGGCCGACGAGGATCAGCCCGGTCATCTCGAGCCATTCGCTCGCGCCGAGCCTGACGCCGAGCGAGCTGCCCGCGAGGTACAGCGCGAGCAGGCTGATCAGCGCCATCATGTACCCGGTCACTACCTTCGCGCGAAAGTAGTTGCGCGTCAACAGCGGGCTGATCCGTAGCTGCCGGTTCCAGCCGACCGCGCGCTCGGCGGCGATTCGTGCGCCGCTGGAGAGCATCGCGCTCATCGTCCCGAACGAGGCGAGCCCAACCATGTAGTACAGCGCAAAGGAGATGCCGCTTCCGTCGAAGTTGTGCACGTGGCGATTGGGACTGACGATCATGAAGTACAGGATCAGCGGGAAGCCGAGCGAGAGCAGGAAGAAGCGCCGGTTACGCAGCGTCCGCAGCAGCTCGTAGCGGGTGTAGACGAGCGAGCTCACAGGTCCTCGGCGCCGTCGCCGGTCAGCTCGAGGAACGCCTCCTCCAAGCCCGCGGCGGTGATCTCGATGTCGCGCGCGCCCGGATGAGCGGAGAGCAGCGCGCGGATTGTCGCGTCGGAGTCGGTGCAGCTCAACGTCGCGAGCTCGCCACGGCGCTCCGCGCTGCTCACGCCCGGGAGCGTGGCGAGCGTGTCCGGTTGCACGTCCGGGAGCGTCGCCCGGATCGTGCGCGTGCCGACCATCGCCTTGATCTCGTTCGTCGGCCCGTCGGCGACGATCCGACCGTGAGCCATCAGCACGGCGCGGTCGGCGTAGGCATCGGCCTCCTCCAGGTAGTGGGTCGCGAACAGAATCGTCTTCCCGCGCGCGGCAAACGCACGCATCGTCGCCCAGAACGAATGTCGTCCCTCGACGTCCATCGCCGCGGTCGGCTCGTCGAGGACGAGCAGCTCGGGGTTGCTCACCAGGGCGACCGCGCAGCGCGCACGCTGGGTCTGCCCGCCTGACAGCTTGTTGGTCCGCTGGTCGGCGAAGGCGCTCGTGCCGGTCAGTTCGAGCGCCTCCTCGACCTCCAATGGGGCCGGGTACAGCGAGGCGATCATCGTGACGAGCTCGCGCACCGACAGGTCTTTGATCAAAGCGCCCGTCTGCAGCATCGCACCGACGGCACCCTGATCGACCGCCTTACCCGGTGATCGACCGAACACCGACACGGTGCCTTTGTCGGGCTCGAGCAGCCCGAGGATCATGTCGATCGTGGTCGACTTGCCCGCGCCGTTGGGTCCGAGCAGCGCGACGGTCTCGCCGGGGGCGATCGACACGTCGATGCCACGCACCGCGCGCACCGGCCCCTTGGGGCCGGCGAAGGACTTGGTCAGGCCCGCCAGCTCGATCCCACCGGACCGAGTCACCGCACGGGGCGCCAGCGACTGGTGTCCGGCAACGGCTCGAGGTGCGGCTCGATCTGCTCGCGCATGGGCTCGAAGCGCGGGGGCAGGGCGAGCCGCTGCCCGAGCGTCTCGAGCGCTTCGTCCGCCGCGAAGCCGGCGCCGTCGAGCGTCGCGAGCTCGTAGAGGATGCCGCCGGGCTCGCGGAAGTAGACCGACTCGAAGTAGAAGCGGTCGATGATCGGAGTGGGGTGGGCCCCCGCCGCGATCAGGCGCTCGCGCCACTGCTCCTGCTCTGCGCCGAGGACCGACCAGGCGATGTGGTGCACGGTGCCGGCGCCGGGGATCCCGCGCTCGTCGCTCTGCGCGAAGGAGATCCGCCCACCGCGGTGCTCGCCGCGCGCCTGCCAGACGTGCTCGGCCGACTCAGAGAAGCCGAGCACGTCACCCAGCAGCGCCTCGCTGCGAGCGGGTTCGGCGACGAGCGCATGGACCGAGTCGAAGCCCCGCAGCGCGAACTCATCGGGAACCTCGTTCGAGCGCGCCGTGAGCGCGGCGTCGTCGCTCTGATCGACCGCGAGCTCGTGGTTCATGCCCTCGGGGTCGGCGAACCGCAGCCGGCCGGGCTCACTGGTCACCTCGACGCCCTCGCCGGCGAGGCGCCCGCTCCAGAAGTCGAGCGCCTGCTCGCCGCCGACGCGGTGGACGATCGACGAGATCATCCCCGCGCCGGCGCGACCCGGCTGCGCGCTCGGGTACTCGAAGAAGGTAATGTCGGCGCCGGGCGAACCGTGCTCGTCTGAGTAGAAGAGGTGATAGACGCTCGGGTCATCCTGGTTGACGGTCTTCTTGACGAGCCGCAGTCCGAGTACGCGCGCGTAGAAGTCGACGTTGCGGGGCGCATCGCCGGTGATCAGGGTGATGTGGTGGATGCCGTCGATCGCGTGCATGAGCGTCCTGGCAGAGACTACGCAAGTTCATCATCGATTCCAGATGCGCAGGTGGGCAGGTGGGTGCGGGCCGGCGAAGTCATGATGGCCGGCGCTGGCCGCGCGCGGCGGTGGGAATCTCGCTCGCGCTCATTCACGGTCGGTCTCGGTCCCGTTATCTTCGGCCGGATGGAAGCCATCGAGCGGCCGGATCGAGAAGCGGCTCAGCAGCAACCCGACGCAGCCGGGGGCGAGGCGGGAAAGGGGGCGCCCGAGGCGACGGTCACCGCGAGCGCGGAGCTTCCGCAGTTGGACGAGCGCGCGCTGTTCGCATTGGGCGAAATCGGCGCGGCCTGGAGCGAGTGCCTGCCGGCGCGCCAGACCCTGGAGCGCGCGCTGCCGGTCGATCGCGGGCTCGAGTTCGCCGATCCGCAGCGGTCTCGCGCCGGGGGACGCTTCCTGCACATTCGCAGCGCGCCGCGGGAGACCGCCGAAGAGGACGAGCTCGAAGCGACACCCGCGGCGGGGGAGGGGGACTCGGGGTCGGGTCGCCTGGCCTACGCGCTACGCCGTGCGCTGATCGGCCCGGCGCTGCGCAGCACGGCGATCGCCGAGGAGCGTATGGGTCGTCTGCTTGCGCTCGCCGTGCTCTCGCCCGACGCGCTCTCCTCGGTGGCCTACGGGCCGGAAGCGATGCTGGCGATTCTCGTGCTCGCCGGCTCGGCCGAGCTGAAGCTCTCGCTGCCGCTCGGCGCGGCGCTTGCGGTGCTGATGCTCTCCGTCGGTCTCGGCTACCGCCAGGTGATCCGGGCCTATCCGCATGGCGGCGGCTCCTACATCGTCGCCAGCGACAGCCTCGGCCGCCAATGGGGCCTGCTCGCGGGCGCCGGGCTGATCATCGATTACATTCTCACGGTCGCGGTATCGGTCGCCTCCGGCGTGGAAGCCGTCACCTCGGCGATTCCCTCGCTCGGCTCGGCGCGGGTGGCGATCGGCTTGGTCGTGATCGTGCTGCTGGTGGCCGGCAACCTGCGCGGAGTGCGCGACGCCGGCGCCGCCTTCGCGGCGCCCACCTACCTGTTCGTGGCTGCGATCGCGCTGGTCGTAATCGCCGGCCTGATCAAGGCCGGCTCCCACGGCTTTCAGCCCGCGCCCGCATTGCCGCAACGGGCGACCGAGACCGTGGGGGTGCTGCTGCTGCTGCGCGCGTTCGCCTCCGGGGCGACGGCGATGACCGGGATCGAGGTGATCTCAAACGCGGTCCCGGTCTTCCGCCCGCCACAGGCGCGACACGCCCGCCAGACCCTGACCGTGATGATTGGGCTGCTGATCGCGATGTTCGTCGGCGTGGTACTCGTCGCGCACTTCGACGGCGCCGCGCCGAGCGGGAGCCAGACGGTGCTCTCGCAGATCGCGCACGACAGCGTCGGGGGTGGCATTCCCTACGGCTTCGTGCAGGTGGCGACGACGCTCGTGCTGCTGGTCGCCGCCAACTCCGCGTTCAACGGCTTTCCGCGGCTGCTGTACTTCATGGCCCGCGACAGCTACGTTCCGCGCCAGTTCCTGCGCATGGGCGATCGCCTGGCCTTCAGCAACGGCATCCTCGTGCTCGCCGTTCCCGCGGCCATGATCTACGCGGCCTTCGGCGGTCGTACAGCACCTTTGATCCCGCTGTTCGCGATCGGCGTGTTCCTCGCCTTCACGCTCGCCCAGAGCGGGATGGTCGCGCACTGGTTGCGCGATCGCGAGCGGGGCTGGCGCGGGGCGCTTGCCACGAACCTGCTCGGCGCCACGCTCTCGGGGCTGGTCGTGCTGATCGCCGCCGTCACGAAGATCACCGAGGGCGCCTGGGTTGTCGTGGTTCTGGTCCCGCTGATCATGCTGGGATGTCGGCGCGTGCACGCACACTACGAGCGCGCCCACGAGGCGCTGACGCCGCGCCCGGGCGCCGGCGAGCACGCTGGGCGAGCGATCCGCGTGACGCCGTCAGCGCCGAGCACGGAGCTTCTCCGAGCGGCTGGCGCAGGAACGCTATGACCCGTCCGAGGTGCGCAGCTTCGCCGTGGTTCCGGTCGCGGTGCTCGATCTCGCCGCGCTACACGCGCTCGCCTACGCCGCCTCGCTCGCACAGCCGGTGCTGGCGGTGCACGTCAGCCCGACCGCCGAGGAGGCCGAGCGCTTCCAGCGCTCGTGGCAAGCCTGGGGCGACCATCTGCCGCTGGAGATCGTCGTCTCTCCGTATCGGGCCACGGTCGCGCCATTGGCCAACTACATCGCCGCGCTGCACCGCCAGCGGCCCGACGTCACGCTCACGCTCGTGGTGCCGGAGATCGTCGTCGCAAAGGCCTGGCAGCGAATCCTGCACAACCGGACCGCCGCCCGCCTGCGCGCCGCGCTGATCGCCTACCAGGGGATCGTCATAACGACGGTTCCGTTCCATCTGCCTTCCTGAAGCGCGGCGCCGTAGAGCGCCGCCGCGATCTCATGGGGTCGAGTCGAACGGATCAGGAGCTCGGCCCGGCGCCCCGCGCGAGCTCGGTTCGGTCAAGCGCCGGGTATGCCGCGCGACGCCCACGCGGGTTCTTCAGGCGGGTTCGTCAGGCGGCGACGTAGGCAGCGAGGTGCTCGCCGGTGAGGGTCGAGCGCCCGGCGACGAGCTCGGCGGGCGTGCCCTCGAACACGATCCGCCCGCCGTCGTGGCCGGCGCCGGGGCCGAGGTCGATGATCCAGTCTGCGTGCGCCATCACCGCCTGGTGGTGCTCGATCACAATCACCGACTTGCCGGAGTCCACGAGCCGATCGAGCAGGTCGAGCAGCTGTTGTACATCGGCCAGATGCAGGCCGGTGGTCGGCTCGTCGAGTATGAAGATTGAAGGCCGCCCGGGTGGGCGGGAATTTTTATCCACCATCTGCGTGGCCAGCTTGAGCCGCTGGCGCTCGCCGCCGGAGAGCGTGGGGAGGGGCTGACCGAGGCTGAGATAGCCGAGCCCGACCTCGGTGAGCCGGTCGAGGATCTCGTGCGCCGCCGGCGTCTGCGCCTTGCCGGCGCCGAAGAACTTCTCCGCCTCGACCACTGGCATCGCCAGCACCTCGCTGATGTCCTTGTCGCCGAGCTTGTACTCGAGCACCTCTGCCTGGAAGCGCTTGCCCTCGCACACCTCGCAGGGGACGGCGACGCCCGCCATCATCGCGAGGTCGGTGTAGATCACGCCGGCGCCGTTGCAGTTCGGGCAGGCGCCCTCGGAGTTGGCGCTGAACAGCGCGGGCTTCACGCCGTTGGCCTTCGCGAATGCCTTGCGAATCGGGTCGAGCAGGCCGGTGTAGGTCGCGGGGTTGCTGCGCCGCGAGCCTTTGATCGCGGCCTGGTCGATCGAGACGATGCCCTCCCAGGGCGGGTGGGACTTGACAATCGAGCCGTCGATCAGCGAGCTCTTGCCCGAGCCCGCCACGCCTGT
Source organism: uncultured Solirubrobacterales bacterium (assembly GCA_963774785.1). Classification (GTDB taxonomy): domain Bacteria; phylum Actinomycetota; class Thermoleophilia; order Solirubrobacterales; family Solirubrobacteraceae; genus Palsa-744. Next base: position 1,962,777 of record CAVZGH010000001.1, read on the forward strand.
GATGACGACGAGCACGCCGAGCGGGATGTTAACGTCAACGTCCCGCAGGTTGTTGGTGCTGGCGCCGCGGATCTCGAGCGCGCCGTCCGGCGAGCGCACCTCCTGCTTGAGGGTGGTCCGGTCGTCTAGGTGACGGCCGGTGATCGTGTCGCTCTTACGTAACCCCTCGACGGTCCCCTCGAACACCACCTCGCCGCCGTCGGTCCCGGCCCTCGGGCCGAGGTCGACGACGTGGTCGGCGATCGCGATCGTCTCCGGCTTGTGCTCGACGACGAGCACGGTGTTGCCCTTGTCGCGCAACTGCAGCAGCAGCTCGTTCATCCGCTCGATGTCGTGCGGGTGCAGCCCGATCGTCGGCTCGTCGAAGACATAGGTGACGTCGGTCAGCGAGGACCCGAGCTGGCGGATCATCTTGACGCGCTGCGCCTCGCCGCCCGATAGCGTGCCCGACGCTCGGTCGAGCGAGAGGTAGCCCAGCCCGATCTTCACGAACGAGTCGAGGGTCGCCCGCAACGCCTCGAGCAGCGGCGCGACCGGCTTGTTCTCGAGCTTGCCCACCCACGCGGCGAGGTCTGAGATCTGCATCGCGCAGGCGTCGGCGATGTTGATCTGCTTGATCTTCGAGGACCGAGCCTCCGAGCTCAGCCTGGTTCCGTCGCATTCGGGACAGATGGCGAACGTGACTGCCCGTTCCACGAACGCACGGACGTGCGGCTGCAGCGCCTCTGAGTCCTTGGAAAGCATCGACTTCTGGATCCGTGGGATCAGGCCCTCGTAGGTCAGGTTGACCCCGTTAACCTTGATCTTTGTCGGCTCCTTGTAGAGGAGGTCGCCCAGTTCCTTCCTGGTGAACTTCTTGATGGGCTTGTCCGGGTCGAAAAAGCCGCAGCCCAGGAAGATGCGGCCATACCAGCCGTCCATGCTGTAGCCGGGGATCGTCAGCGCGCCTTCGCGCAGCGACCTGCTCTCGTCGTACAGCGCGGAGAGGTCGATGTCGCTCACCGAGCCGCGACCCTCGCAGCGCGAGCACATGCCGCCGAGGATGCTGAAGCTTCGCTTCTCTTTCGTCGTGCGACCCGCGCACTCAAACGTGACCGCGCCGGTGCCGGAGATCGAGGCGACGTTGAAAGAGAACGCCTGGGGCGAGCCGATGTGCGGCTTGCCGAGGCGGCTGAAGAGGATGCGCAGCATCGCGCCGGCGTCGGTGGCGGTGCCGATGGTGGAGCGAGCGTCGGCGCCCATCCGCTCCTGATCGACGACGATCGCCGTCGTGAGCCCCTCGAGCACTTCGACCTCGGGCCGCGCCAACGTCGGCATGAAGCCCTGCACGAACGCGCTGTAGGTCTCGTTGATCAGCCGCTGGGACTCCGCGGCGATCGTGCCGAACACAAGCGAGCTCTTGCCCGAGCCGGACACGCCCGTGAAGGCCGTCAGCCGGCGCTTGGGGAGCTCGACGCTGACGTCCTTGAGGTTGTTAACCCTCGCGCCGTGCACACGGATCAGATCGTGACCGTCGGCAGCTTGCGCGGGCGATCGTTTGTTGGTCTTGGTGGCCATGCGCATCGTGCTCCAGCTGTGTCAGACGGGCCGCTTTCTAGGCGGTCTCCGCCAGGACAGTCACTCTAGGGGAAGCTCCGTGGCAGGCGCTTCTCTTCTTGATCCTGATGTTTCCTCAGATAGGTGGACAAGCGATAAGAGAGAGATACGAGAGACAAGTGAGCATCAATCCTCCATCAACGCTCGATAATGTATGTTATGTAAACCTGAAATGGAAAGGCGACTGTGGGCCGCGACCCCAGCGCCGGCGAGACATACGAGATCAGCTGATCGCGTAGGTGAGCGAGACCTGAGCGTTGAGCGTGCAGCCGGTGGCGCTCGCGCGTTTCGCGACAGGAGCCTTCTTGTGCTTTTTTCGCCCGGCGTGTTTCACGGCCGGCTTGCCCGCGACGGGCGTCGCCGCGCCGGCGACGCGTGGCACGCTCACAACGCCACCGGACGTTCCCAAGCCAGGCGATCCGAAATCGGGCTGTTCTCCCGAATATTCCACTTCTTCGCCTGTGCAACCGATGTAGCCACCGTTTTCGACGATGCTCTGGACCGCCCCCAGCGTCACGCCGGCCGAGCTTGCCAGGAACTGCGCCTTGGCCTGGCCATCGGTGGTCGCGGCGGCCATCGCCTGCCGGTAGACCGCCGTAGCGGTGGCGGAGCTCGCGCTCTGTTCGATCGGCTCGGTCGCTACACCCTGCACGCTGACGGTGGGCGGCGGAGAGGTCGCTGTAGGGGCTTCCGCGGAGGCGACTCCCAGCATGCCCACGGCGATCAGCGCGACCACCGTGACCGCCGCGGCCGCAATCAGGACTTTCGTCGAATCCGCCAGGTAGGTGCGCACCCCGCTAAGGCTAGCGCCCCGAGGAAGAGTTTCCGGACAGCGCTCGTGCCCGTAGCAACACCGCGTCGATCATCGACTCGGTGAGCTTGCCCGTGAACGTGTTCTGCTGGCTCGGGTGGTAGCAGCCGAGCAGCGTATGAGTGCCTAACCGGAGCTCGGCGGCATGACCGAACGCCGGTCGCGGTCGCGGCAGCGCCGTCGGAGGATCGGCGTTCGCGGCGATCAGACGTAGCGCCGCGTCCCAGGCGAAGGCGCCCAGACAGAGGATCGCGCGCACATCGCGCAAGAGCCGCAGCTCGCGCACGCTCCACGGCAGGCACTGCTCGCGCTCGAAAGGCGTCGGTCGGTTCGCAGGTGGCGCGCAGCGCACGGCCGCGCTGACCCAGGCGCCGCGCAATTGCAAGCCGTCGTCGCGGGCCACGGATGTCGGCTGGTTGGCGAAGCCAGCGCGGAACAGCGCCGCGAACAGGAAGTCCCCCGAGCGGTCGCCCGTGAACATGCGTCCGGTGCGGTTGGCCCCATGCGCGGCTGGCGCCAATCCGTAAACGAGCAGGCGCGCGGCAGGATCGCCGAAGCCGGGCAGCGGCCGGCCCCAGTACCGCTCCTGCGCGAACGCGGCGCGGCGCTCGCGCGCGACCTGCTCGCGCCACTGCACCAGGCGTGGGCAACGCCGACAGCCGCTGACCTCCTCCGCCAGCTCCACGAGGCTTTCCCCGCCTTTCTCTGTCTTCGCTCTCGGTGCCAACGGTGCGTGGCAGCTTAAAGCCAGCGATCCACAATCTCATGAACTGTGTCCGTCCCGGGGATTCGCGCGGTTTCCATGCGGTCGCAGCGATCCGCGCTTGCGGCTTACCGCTCGTGGCACCCCGGTCCTCGACGCTGAGCGGTTGCGCGATGCTCTCGAGGCTCCAACGCTCAGCCCTGATGCCGAACAACAGCTCGGCGAGCCCGCCAAGGATCATCATCACCGCCCCCAGCCCGAGCGCGAAAAACACCTGGTAGTAGCTGCCGGTGTTGATCAGTTGAACTGAAGACCTGCGGGCCGACCACCCCGCCGATCCCGGTGCCGAGAGCGTAGAAGACGGCGATGCACAGCGCGCGTGTCTCCAGCGGGAAGATCTCCGAAACCGTCAGATAGGCGGCGCTCGCGCCGGCGGAGGCGAAGAAGAACACCGCGCAGCAGCAGGCGGTGAATGTCGTCGCGGGATCCTCGTTTCGATCGTTCCGGTTTCGACGCTCTCGCTCATCCTCCAAGACTCCCCTCTCGGTGGCTTCGTCCGCCTCGGCCCGACGTACGGCTCTCCAGTCATCTACCCGGCGAATGTGGGCCCGAATCCTCACGATGGGCCCCAATCCTCACGAGCGTCGTAGTAGCATCGGTTGGCAATGTCGCTGTGGATGCTGTTCGTGCTGCTCGCGGTCATCAAGCTCCCATTGATCGGGCTGATGCTGTGGATGCCGTTCCGCAACGACGAGGCGGCCATCGTCCCCAACCTCGCCGATGCCTCCTCCGATCCCTCCGATGAGGACGGTGGCAGCCCCACGCTGCCGGCGGGGCCGCTCGACCCACACCCCCGGATGCCCCTCCCCCGCTCTCCCCGTCGCGGCCCCCACGGCTCCCCGGCGCTCGCCCCACCCGCTCGGGTGCGCACGCACGCGCGCGCCAAGAGGGTAAAGAGCATGCGCTGAGGGGCACGCGGGCGGTGTTGGAGGCCCGCGGTCGGTTACAGGCCCGCGGTCGGTTACCTGCCAGGCCCGGCCCGCGGTCGGGCCCGCGGTCGGTTACCTGCCGCGTTTGATGTTCTGCTTGCGCTGCCGGCGCGCGGCCTTCGCTTTCGCGCGGCGCTTGCGCATCATCGCCGCCGTGTCGTGACCGGAGCCGCCCTTGCCGAGCAGACCATCTCCCGCCGGCGCCACGCTGCGCGCGTCGCGCACGATCAGGAAGGCGATCCCGCATAGCAGCAGGATCGCCGCCGCACCGGCGATCAGGATCGTGCCCTTCGAGTTGGAGGTGCTCGTCGTCAACGCAGTCGTGGTCGTGCTCGTCTGGGTCGGCGTGGTTTCGGTCTGTCCTTCGGTCAATTCGCTGAAGGAGCTGCCGCCGCCGAGCGCTGCAGACGCGCCCGCCGGTGCGGCGAGCGCCAGCACGAGGAGCGCGCAGACCGAGAGGGAGGCGAGGCGTCGGCTCGACACGCCGCGAGCATACCGCCTGCATCGCGCATGCCGCGCGCCTGGCCAGACCGTAGAATGAGCGACCGATGCCCCCCAAGCAACGCCAGGTCAGGATTGAGCAGCGCGGCGCCGTCAACGCGATCCAGGCGCTCGAGCAGCGCTCCGACGAGGAGCTCGAGGCCGAGACCAAATACAAGTCCGCCGCGATGGCGATCCTCGGCGCGCGCGCATCCGAGCGCTTCGACGCCGACGCCGCGCGCGCCTACTTCCAGCGCGCGATCGCCGCCGCCCGCCCGCAGGAGCGGATGCAGATCCGGCGCATGGCCGACGCCTCGCTCGCGCTCGCCGAACGCCGTGCGGGCGACCTGAAGGACGCGGTCGAGCGCATGGGCCAGACCCCGCCGAGTGGCCGGCAGATGTTCGCGCTGCACGCGATGGGACTGCTCGTCCCCCCCGCCTCGGCCGGGATCCTCGCGCGCATTCGCGGGATCCTCTTGATCATCGCGCTCGTGATCGTGCTGCTCGCGATCGGCCTGGGCCTCGTCGAGCTGATCTCGCTGCCGTTCGGCGGCATCGGGGTCGCGCCGGGCGTGCTGCTCGGGCTGTTCCTCGTGCTCGCCGTCTTCGGCGTGATCGCAGCCGTCGGCCGGCGCCGGCGCGACCGGGCGCAGAGGGCCGCGGGCGCCGGTTAGACATATCCCGCGCTCCGCCTCACTCTTGCGGGCGAGCTGCTTTGATCGCGGCCGGTCCGGAGATCAAATCCCACGCCGCTTCGTCCAGCCGGTTCGATCACAAGAGCCGTGACGCATCATCTCCGATTTGCGTGATCGCCTGCGTAAAGATGTCCCGATGGCGAAACGCACGCACCACAAGCATTCCTCACGCAAGGATTATCGTCGTCTGCTCGACCGTCTGGCTGACAACGAAGCTGTGCACAGCGTCGCAACAGGCCGCGTGAAGCCGCGAATGGGCAGCGGTCGCCCGGTCGCGCCGATCTCGAAGGTGCGACAGGTGGACTCGGGGCTGTCGATCACGATCAACATGGATGGCGCGATCATCGATGCCTATGTCGTCACCGACAGTCCCGGGCTCGTGATCGAGTTCATGCGCGAGCAGGGATGGACGAGATGAGATCCCCCCTGCGGATCGCTGCTCGTATGTCATGGGCGCTCGACCAGCCGATGCTCGGCCGACTCACCCATCCGAAGCGCGCAGCCCCGAATACGATGGCCCAGTGCCCGCTCCCGTCTGTCTGATCGTCAACCCCTCGGCCGGGGGCGGCAAAGCCGGGCGCGTCGCGCCGGATGTCGAGCGGGCGTTGCGCGGGCAGGGGCTGGAAGTGCGGCGCGTCGAAACGCGCGACCTCGACCACGCCCGCGAGCTGGCCGAGCAGGGCGCGCGCGCCGGTGAGACGGTCGTGGTGCTCAGCGGCGACGGCCTGATCGGGGTCGTCGCCGACGTGCTGCGTGGCTTCCCCGGCGCTATCCTCGGGGTGCTCCCCGGCGGTCGCGGCAACGATCTTGCGCGCGTGCTCGGGATCCCCCGGGATCCAGTCGCGGCGTGCGCGGTCATCGCGCACGGGGTTTCGCGCGCGATGGACCTTGGCGAGGTGGGTGGCAAGGCGTTTGTCGGGATCGCCTCGGCCGGCTTTGACAGCGAAGCCAACCGCATCGCAAACGTCGCGCCCGCCTGGCTCGGGGGGCTCGTCTACGCCTACGGGGCGCTGCGGGCGCTCGCTTCCTGGCGCCCGGCGCGCTTTGAGATCGAGCTCGAACCTCCCGGTGAACGCCTGAGCTTCATTGCCTACACGGTCGGCGCCGCCAACTCGAAGACCTACGGGGGCGGCATGCGCGCCGCCCCGGGCGCAATGCTCGACGACGGCCTGCTCGAGGTCGTCGTGCTCGAGACCGTCAGCAAGCGCGAGTTCCTGACAAAGCTCCTGCCACGGGTCTTCAAGGGCACCCACGTCGAGTTGCCCTCCGTGCACGTGTTCCGCGCCGCCACAGTCGAGCTCTCCGCCGACAGGCCCTTCGCGATGTACGCCGACGGAGACCCGATCGGCGAGCTGCCGGTGCGCGTGCGCGCCATCGCCGGCGCCGTCTCCGTGCTCGTACCCGCGGACGCCCCCGCGGCGAGCTCCGCGTTTTCCTCATCCCCCGCGCTCGTCTCCTCGATCACGGCGACTACTGTCAACGGTGCGGCGCCCGCGCCGGGGACCGGGTCGAGCAAGCCCCTGGCAGGCGGCTGATGGCGGGCACGCTCGCACCCAAGCTCGCGCTTGCGCGGGCCGTCGGCGCGGTCTCGCGTCTGCGCGGCGGTGGCGCCTCCAGCGCCCCGGGTAAGGTGCTGATGCGCCTCGATCCGGGGGCGATCGAACAGCTCGGCGCGCGCCTGCCGCGGGGCAGCGTGCTCGTATCGGCGACGAATGGGAAGACGACGACCTGTGCGCTGCTCGCCGGAATTCTGGAGCACGCGGGCATTTCGCTCGTCAACAACCGATCCGGAGCGAACATGGCTGGGGGCATCGCCTCGACGCTGCTCGCAGCCGCGCGTCCGCGCGGATCGATCGACGGGCAGCTCGGCCTGTTCGAGGTGGACGAGCTGTGGCTCGACTCGCTCGCGGCCGAGCTGCACCCGCGCGCGATCCTGCTCGGGAACCTGTTTCGCGACCAGCTCGATCGCTACGGCGAGCTGGAGACGATCGCCGAGCGCTGGGCCGCCGCGGTGCGCACCGGACCGGCCTGCCAGGCGACGCTCGTGCTCAACGGCGACGATCCGGTGCTCGCCGACCTCGGGCGTGAGCGCGATGCACCGGTCGTGTATTTCGGCGTCGAGGACGACTCGCTCGCACTGGCAGGGATGTCACATGCAGCCGATGCGAAGCACTGCCGTCGCTGCGGAGCGCCGTACGTGTTCGACGCCGTCTACCTCGGCCATCTCGGCCACTACCACTGCGCAAGCTGCGGCCAGTCGCGTCCGACACCGACGGTGCTCGCGAGGCACGTCAACCTCCTGGGTGTCAACTCCGCCCGTTTCACCCTCCAGGCTCCCGCCGGCACCGCCGACGTCTCACTGTCGCTGCCCGGCCTCTACAACGTCTACAACGCGCTCGCCGCCGCCGCGCTCGCGACGGCGCTCGACGTGGGCCTGCCCGAGATCGTCGCCGGGCTGCAACAGACGAAGGCCGCCTTCGGTCGCGCCGAGACCGTGCACCTCGACGGGCGTGAGCTGCGGATCCTGCTCGTCAAGAACCCCGCCGGCGCCAACGAGGTGCTGCGCACGCTCGCACTGGAGCCAGGCGAGCACGATCTGCTCGGCGTGCTCAACGACCGCATAGCGGACGGGCGCGATGTCTCCTGGATCTGGGACGCCGACTTCGAGCTGCTCGCCGGGCGCGTGCGTCGCGCGACCTGCAGCGGCTCGCGCGCCCCCGAGCTCGCGCTGCGCCTGAAGTATGCGGGCATCGACCCGGCGCGCATCCATGTCCAGGCCGACCTTCCCCGTGCGCTGCGCGAGGCGTCCGCGGACCGTTCGGATCCGCAGACGCCGCTGTACGCGCTGCCGACCTACACAGCGATGCTGGCGTTGCGCGAGCTGCTCGTCGCACGCGGGGAGGCGAGCAGCGCATGGTCGTGAGCCCCTGGCAGGACCTGAGCTCCACGCCCGCGACCGTCGCGATCGGCGGCGGTCCTGTCGGCTTGCAGCCAGCGCTCTCCGCGGCGATTGTCTGGCACGACCTAGAGTGCGGCTCCTACCGCGCCGACCTGTCGCTGTGGCGGGAGCTCGCCGAGCGCGAGGGCGACCCGATCCTCGATGTCGGCTCCGGGACTGGCCGGGTTGCGATCGAGCTCGCACGCATCGGACATCGCGTGACCGCGCTCGACCTCGACCCCGACCTGCTCGGTGCGTTGCGCGAGCGGTCCGGTGAGCTATCGATTGAGACGGTGTGCGCCGACGCGCGCTCGTTCGATCTGGCCAGCCGGGACTTTGCCCTGTGCCTAGTGCCGATGCAGACGATCCAGTTACTCGCCGACGCTTCAGGGCGTGCGGCGTTCCTGCGCCGCGCCCGCGCCCACCTGCGCCCCGGCGGTCTGCTCGTTTGTGCGATCGTCACCGAGCTGGAGTCCTTCGACGTCGCCGGCGGCGCGCCCGCGCCAACGCCGGAGACGGCCCGTGTCGGCGAGGCTCTCTATATCAGCCAGGCCGAGAGCGTGCGGGTGTTGTCGCGACGGATCGTGATTGGGCGCTCACGGAGGATCGTCTCCCTAGCTGCTCGCGAATCGAGCGACGGAAGCCTGGCTCCCGAGTCGCAGGACAGAGACTCTGCCGATCGGCCGATCGAGACGTCCATCGTTGAGCGCAACGTGATCGAGCTTGCACGGGTGAGTGCCGCCGAGCTCGAGTGCGAAGGTTCGAGGGCCGGCTTTTCCCCCGAGCCGGCCCTCATGATCGAGCCGACCGACGAACACGTCGGCAGCGTGGTGGTGATGCTGCGTGCCTGAGCCCGGCTCTCCCCCTCTCACGCCGCCCGCCCAACCGACGGCGGATCGTGTCCTGCGCGTTTGCGCGCTGTACCCGGATCTGATGAACATCTACGCGGACCGCGGCAACCTGCTCGTGCTCGAGCACCGCTGCGCGTGGCGCGGGATCGGCTTCGAGCTCTCTTCGAGCGGACTGAGTGAACCGCTCGATGCGGACGCACACGACCTCTACTACATCGGCGGCGGCCAGGACCGCGACCAGCGTCTCTGTGCCGAGGACCTGATCGCAACCAAGCGCGACGCGCTTCACGCCGCCGCCGTGCGCGACGCGGTGATCCTCGGGGTCTGCGGCGGCTACCAGTTGCTCGGGCACTCGTATGTCCTCGGCGAAGATGAGATCCCCGGCGTCAACCTGCTCGACGTGCGCACCGTGCGCAAGGATGGACCGCGCCTGATCGGCAACGTCGCGATCGAGGTTTCGCTCGATGACGCGGGAGACTCGATCCTCACGGGGTTCGAGAACCACGGCGGGCGGACCTACCTGGGCAGCGACCAGAAGGCGCTCGGGCGCGTCGTCAAGGGCCACGGCAACGACGGTTGCAGCGGCTTCGAGGGGGCGCGCGCCGGCAACACGATCGGCACTTACCTGCACGGTCCCCTCCTGCCCAAGAACGCGTGGTTCGCCGACTGGCTGATCGCCACCGCTTTGCGTCTTGACCCGTCGAATCTCATCCCGCTTGATGACGCGTTCGAGCGAGCGGCACATCTCAGCGCGCGCCGTGCTGCGGGGGTGTGATCGCGCAAACCGTCGCAAATCTCACAGTTCAGCTAAGCAGGTCGGAATTTCGAGCCGGCCGAAAGGCAGCTTGTCTGCCGGCCGGCTCGAAACTTTCCGATCCTGCGCGGTTCGAGTCTCCCGCCCACCGCCATGTGTTGAGCCCGACCGGACAGAGCGCCCTGACATGCGTTCGCGGGTAGCGCCCGCATTTGTCGTCCGGTCGGGCTTGCTATCGTTTGCCGCGGTGACAACCGGTTGGAGGTAGCTCCTCCTGCACTTGAACCCGACCCGCTCCGGCGGGTCGAGTCGTTTAAGGTTCGACCGTGGAGCTATCCGAGTACCAGCGCCTTTCGCGCAGCACCGCGCAGTATCCGCGCACCGAGGCGCTCACCTACCCGGCGCTCGGGTTGGCCGGCGAGGCGGGAGAGTTCGCCGATCACGCGAAGAAGGTGATTCGCGACGACGGCGGGGAGGTCACGGCCGGACGGCGCGAGGCGATGGCAAAGGAGCTTGGGGATGTTCTCTGGTACGTAGCCCAACTGGCCAGCGAGCTGGATCTCGACCTCGACGAGATCGCCCAAAGCAACCTCGATAAGCTGCGTTCGCGTCAGGAACGCGGAGTTCTCTCCGGTGAGGGCGACGAGCGCTGAGTACACCGCTGAGCGGCACCTGCATCGCTTGCTCATCGGCGCCCTGGCAAGCTAGGACGCAACTGCGAATCTCGCGAAGCGCTCGGCTGTCCTTTTCGGCACCAGCGCCTTGACGCGAACGCCCTCGGGGGTGTCCTTGCGCGTGAGATCGCCCGCCAGCTCGTGCAGCTCGGCGAGGCTGCCGCCGTCGACGTAGGGCACGAGCAGCTCGACCGGGCAGAGCATGTGCGCGAGCTCGGCTTGCAAGCGCGCGGCGAGCGCCTCCAGGCCCTCGCCGGTGATGCCACTGACGAGCATCGCGTCGGGGTAGCGTAGGCGCAGGTCGTCGCGCGCCTCTGCGTCGAGCAGATCGATCTTGTTCAGCACTAGCAGCCGCGGTCGCTCGCCGGCGCCGATCTCCTCGAGCGTCTGCTCGACCGCGCGCTGCATCGTCTCCGCCTGAAGCTCGGGCGCGGACGCGTCGAGCACGTGAGCGAGCAGGTCGGCGCGGCGGGTCTCCTCGAGCGTCGCGCCGAAGGCGTCCACCAGTTGATGGGGCAGCTTGCTGATGAAGCCGACCGTATCGCTCACGAGGTACTTCCGTCCCGAGCGGCCCCCCCTGCTCGGGCGAGCGGGCCCGCCCGCGGGGTGTGCCCGGGTTCCGTTTGGGCCTCCCAAATGGTCTGGTAGGCGCCCGTTCCCGTTCCCGTCCCCGTTCCCGCTGGCGCTCATCGACGCGGCGCACACGATCGGACCAACGGTCCGCGTCGTCGGGTCGAGCGTATGGAACAGCCGGTCGCGCACTCCCACCTCCGCGCCTGTCAGCGCGTTCAACAGCGTCGACTTGCCAGCGTTTGTGTAGCCGACGAGCGCGACCGTCGGCAGCGCCGCGCGCTCGCGCTCGGCGCGCATCACCGCGCGCGTGCCCTTCACGTGCTCGAGCCTGCGCCGCAGCGCCGCGATCCGATCGCGCGCGAGGCGGCGATCGGTCTCGATCTGGCTCTCCCCCGGTCCCCTCGTGCCGATCCCGCCGCCGAGGCGCTCGAGGTGCGTCCACAGTCCCCGCATCCGCGCGAGGTTGTACTCGAGCTGGGCGAGCTCGACCTGCAGCTTGCCCTCGGCGCTGCCGGCGTGCGCGGCGAAGATGTCGAGGATCACGGTCGTGCGGTCGACGACCGGCATGCCGAGCGCCTCCTCGAGGTTGCGCTCCTGGCGCGGTGTCAGCTCGTCGTCGCAGGCGATCAGGTTCGCGTCGGCCTGTTTCGCGGCGGCCTTCGCCTCGGCGACCTTGCCCGGCCCGAGGTAGGTGTCCGGGTGCGGCTGCTCGCGGCGCTGGACCATCTTTCCCACGACCGCCACCCCAGCCGTCCGCAGCAGCTCGCCCAGCTCCCCGAGGTCGTCCTCCTCCGGGAGCGCCGCGATGCAAAACGCGCGCTGGGCGGCGCGCTGTCCCGGCTGCAGGCCGTTGTCCCGCGCCGGGGAGATCTGGGGAGTGGCGCCTGTGCGGCCGTTGCTGGCCGATCTTCGATCGGTTCGATTCACTGCACTTCAGTCTAGGCCCACCCCGGACCTCCCTTGTGAAAGATCGTTGCGCCAGGGAGCGCTCTGACCGGCGACGGGGATCGGTCTAAGGATCGCTCAGCTCGACGGTCTCCCAAAATGGCTCCTCCCTATCCCCCCAGCGCACCCAGCCGCTCGACCGCCTCCAGCAGGCGCTCATCGGGCGTCGTCAGCGAGATCCGGAACCAGCCCTCACCCGCGGGACCGTAGATCGCACCGGGCGAGAGCACGACCGCGGCCTGCTCGAGCACGTGCTCGCAGTAGGCCTCCGAGCTCGCGTAGCCGTCGGGGATCGGCGCCCACACATAGATCGTGCTGTGCGGTGGTTTCACGTCGACGCCGATGCCCTTCAGCGCGTCGCAGACGAGGTCGCGGCGGCGGCGGTAGAGCTCGTTCATCGAGGCGACCTCCGCGTCGGCGTCCGGCGAGAGCGCCGCCACACCGGCCAGCTGCACCGCCTCGAACAGTCCTGAGTCGACGTTCGTCTTCAGCCGCCAGTAGGTCTCGATCGTCTCCGCGTTGCCGACCACGACCGCGCAGCGCCAGCCGGTCATGTTGTAGCCCTTCGACAGCGAAAACACCTCGATCCCGACCTCCTTCGCCCCCGGCGTGGCTAGGAACGAGGGCGCGCGGTAGCCGTCGTAGACGATCTCCGAATACGCGTTGTCGTGGACGACGAGGATCTCGTGCTCGCGTGCGAACTCGACGACCTGCTCGAAGAATCCTTGCGGCACGACCGCGCCGGTCGGGTTGTTCGGGTAGTTCAGGAACATCAGCTTCGCGCGTTGGGCGGTCTCCCGATCGATCGCGTCGAGGTCGGGGACGAAGCCCAGCTTCGGCTGCAGCGCCATCAGCACCGGCTCTGCCCCCGCGAGCCACGGGCCGGCTGTGTAGACGGGATAGCCCGGATCGGCGGCGAGCGCGTAGTCGCCGGGATCGAGGAACGCGAGGTTGAGGTTGAAGATCGCCTCCTTCGCGCCGATCGCCGGGATGATCTCCCGCTCGGGGTCGAGCTCGACGTCAAAGCGCCGCTCGTAGAAATCGCTCACCGCTTCCCTGAAGTCCGCGCGCCCGCGGTTGGTCGGGTACCGGTGCGTCTCGGCCTCGCTCACCGCCTCCTGCATCGCCTCGACGATCAGCGGCGCGGTCGGCCGGTCGGGGTCGCCGATGCCGAGGCTGATCACATCGACACCCGCGGCGCGCTTGGCGGAGATCTTGCGCTCCAGCTCGGCGAACGCGTACGGCGGGATGCGCTCCAGACGCTTACTCGGTCTCATTCGGCTCCTTTTAGCTCCTCTTTGAGCTCGTCGCTGATCCTGCCCTCGAATACGGGTCTCGCCCAGCCTGTCAAATGCACCTGCAAGTCATCATCGATATCGACTTGCATTTCGCCACCGTCGAGTCTCACCGTGACCCGGGATTGATTGTCCGAGAGACGGTAGGCGACGGCGGCGCCCACGGCGCCTGTGCCAGACGAAAGGGTCTCCCCAACTCCCCGCTCAAAGATTCGCGCCCTAATTACCGCACGTCCGTCTTCCTCCGCAGGAGCCTCGGTATACCAAGATACGTTTGTACGATTCGGGAACAGCTCGTGCGTCATGATCGCTGGCCCGATCGCTTGCAGGTCGAGGGCTTCCAACGTCGTGGAGTCCTCCACTCGGATTGCACACTGAGGGTTTCCAATCGATATGTGTTGAAACTTCCACACGCGTCCATCTGCGATCAATTGGCCACTCCCATCGGCTTGGCCGCCGGGAAAGTCACTCGACGTGAGGCTCGCCCTACCCATGTCAACCCTACACGTGTCCGGCCCGGTGATCGTCGGTCTGATCTCCCCAGCGGCGGTTTCGATCGTGAATTCGTCGCGATCGGTCCATCCGCGTCTGCGCAGATACAGGATCGCCTCGCGCGCGCCGTTGCCAGACAGCTCGGCCTCGGAACCGTCGGGGTTATAGATACGCAGACGCGCCACGCAATGCTCGTCTTTGGATCTTTCCAGCAGCAGAACTCCATCGGCATCCACCCCGAAGTGTCGTTCACAGAGCAGCCGGATGCGGCCTCGCGTGAGCTCGAACGGGAAGCCGGCGCGCTCGACGATCAGATAATCGTTCCCCAGTGCCTGCCACTTCTCGAATCTCATGTGGCGGCGGAGTCTAGACGGCTCCTCACCCCTGCGGGTGGTGGTCGGGAGGGGGCCTGCCCACCCGCACATATCACGTGGCGGCGGAGTCTAGGATCTCGCGGGCCACAGCGTCCGGCTCGCGTCCGGTGAGGTCGATCACGCGCACGCCCGCGAGCTTTCTCATCCAGGTGAGCTGGCGCTTGGCGTAGTTACGCGTGCGCCGCTTCATACCCTCCACGTCCCCCGTGAGCAGCTCCTCGAAGCCGAGCGCCTTGCGCGCGGTCGCGGACGCGCCGGCCGCATGCGCTCTGCGCACCTCCTCGGCGACCCCCGCCACGAGCATCTCCTCCACGCGCGCGTCGATCCGCGCGTAGAGCGCCTCGCGCTCCATCGTCAGTCCCGCGAGCAGCGTCGGATGGCGCAGCTCCTCGCTCCACAGCTGCGACGGTCCCTCGGGGGGCTCGAGCTCGCCTTGCTCGAGCAGCTCCAGCGCGCGCACGATCCGCTGGCGATCGTTCGGGTCGATCCCCTCCGCGGCCCAGGGGGCGCGACGGGCGAGCTTCGCGTGCAGCGCCGGCGCACCCTCATGTTCGAGCATGGCGGTCCAGCGCTCGCGCGCACCCTCAGGCGGCGGGGGACGCAGGTCGAGCTCGGTCAGGGCCGCGCGCAGATACAGGCCGGTGCCGCCAACGACGAGTGGACGACGACCGGCCGCGAGTAGCCCGTCAACCTCCGCATGCGCCAGCTCCGCGTACTGGCCGGCGCTGAACGTCGCGTCGAGCGGCAGGAACGAGACCAGGCGATGCTCGAGTCGCTCTTGCTCCGCCGGGGAGGCGACGCCGGTGAGCGTCTCCAGACCGGCATAGACCTGCAGCGCGTCGGCTGATACCGCCACCGGGCCCGTGCCGGGAGCCCCTCCCTCACCGCGTGCGCGCAGCTGCTCGGCGAGCGCGACGGCGATACTCGTCTTGCCAACGCCCGTCGGGCCGAACAGCGCGATGATCCGCATTCTCGTAGGCTCTCAGCTCATGCAGATCTCCGGCTCCACCGTGCTGCTCACTGGCGCCACCGGCGGCATCGGCCACGCGATCGCCCGTGAGCTGCACGGACGTGGCGCCAAGCTGATCCTCACAGGCAGGCGCGCGGACGTGCTCGAGCCCTTGGCGGCTGAGCTGAACGCGCGGGCACTGGTCGTCGACCTCAGCAACGCCACCGAGGTCGATCGCCT
Source organism: uncultured Solirubrobacterales bacterium (assembly GCA_963774785.1). Taxonomy (GTDB): domain Bacteria; phylum Actinomycetota; class Thermoleophilia; order Solirubrobacterales; family Solirubrobacteraceae; genus Palsa-744. The sequence goes on from CAVZGH010000001.1 coordinate 1,978,136, forward strand.
GCTCGGCGAGGCCGGCGACGCCGACATCCTGGTGGCGAACGCGGCTCTGCCGGGCTCGGGGACGCTCGAGAGCTTCAGCGTCGAGCAGATCGACCGCGCGCTGGACGTGAACCTGCGCGCCCCGATCGTGATGGCGCGCGTGCTCGCCCCCGCGATGGCGGCCCGCGGCCGTGGGCACCTGCTGTTCGTGTCCTCGCTCTCGGGCAAGGCAGCCGCCGCGCAATCCTCGCTCTACAGCGCCACGAAGTTCGGCCTGCGCGGCTTCGCCCTGGCACTGCGTGCGGATCTGCGCGCAGACGGCGTCGGCGTCTCGGTGGTGTGCCCGGGCTTCATCCGTGACGCCGGGATGTTCGCCGACGCCGACGTGAAGCTACCCCCAGGCGTCGGCACGCGCAGCCCTGAGGATGTCGCGCGCGCGGTTGCCAGTGCGATCGTGCGCGACCGTGCTGAGGTCGATGTCGCGCCGCTCGCGCTGCGCGCCGGCGCGATCTTCGCTGGTTTCGCACCCGGGATCGCGGCGACGGTCACGCGCAAGACGGGCGGCGACGGGATCGCCGCTGCGCTCGCGGCCGGTCACTCCGACGCCAAGCGCTGAGGCAGCTCAGAACAGCGCCTGCTGCTCTGACTCTGGCGTCTCCGATGGCAGCTTGCCGGTTCGAGGTTCCGCTGCCGGCTGCTTGCGCGTGAGACCCCGCGCGCGAGCAGTCCCTCGGCGCACGAGACGAGACAGACGCTCGCGTTCCTGCTTTGGCGCATAGGCGCCGCGGCTGTACAGCCGCTCGTAGCGCTCGAGGAGGTCTGGTCGCTGTGAGCGCAACCAGTCCATGAAGATGCCCCGCACCTCGCCGCGCAGGTGCAGCGCCACGCCGCCGATGCTCGTCGCGCCCGCCCGAGTCGCGGCCTCCAGCAGGGGCTCGACCTGATGCGGGGCGTCGTTCACACCCGGCATCAGCGGCGCGATCAGGACGCCCGTGGGAATCCCCGCGCGGTTGAGCTCCGCCACGGCCTCCAACCTGGCCTTGGGATTCGGCGTGTGCGGCTCGGTCGCCCGCCAGGCCTGCTCGTCAAGCGTCGGGATCGACAGGCACGCGCTGATGCTCGTACGTTCCGCGATCTGGAGCATCAAGGGCAGATCCCGCAGCAGGAGTGGCGACTTGGTCAGCACCGAACACGGGTTCCCCGCCCCACCCGCCGCGTCGCGCATCGCCTCCCAGATGCCCTGCATCAATTTGTATCTCCCCTCGACCCACTGGTACGGGTCGGTGTTCGTCCCCAACGCCACGTGCTCCCTCTTCCACGATGGCTTCGCCAGCTCCACCCTCAGCACCTCGGGCGCGTTCACCTTCACGACGATCTCCCGCTCGAAATCCCGCCCGGCGTCGAAATCGAGGTACCTGTGCGTGGGGCGGGCAAAGCAATAAACGCAGGCATGTGTGCACCCCCGATACGGATTGATCGTCCAACCGAACGGCATTCGCGACTTGCCAGGCACGCGGTTGAGGACCGACTTGGCACGGACCTCGTAGAAGTTGGTCTGGAGCGCCTCGGGCGCGTCGAAGCGGCGCACCACGGCCTCGTCACGATAGCCCGGCAAGCGCGGTTGGCCGAAACGGGGATTCGAGCCGAAGGCGAGTGTCTCCCGGCTTCGGTCGTCGTCCTCCAAGGTGAGGTTACTCCAACGCATCGAACGTATGTTCCCGTGTCCGTCGGATGTCTCGCCGCCAACCTTCCAATCGCCTCCAGAAGCCCTTACACAGCCCCTACACGGCCCTTTGCGGCGGCTTAGGGACACGGCGCACGATTGATCGACACAACCACCCGACCCCTCAGATGGAGGTTCGATCGCATGAATACGTCAAAGTTGCTCGGAGCCACGATGGTCGCCGGCGCGCTCGCCACGGGCGGCGCGCTCGCCGGTATCTCCAGTGCCGGAGCCGCGTCCGGTTCCACGAGCCCCAGCACCGCCGCCTCGACGGCTCAGTCGACCACGCCTGCAACAACCACGACGCCCACAACCACAAGCCCAACCACGACCGGCCCCACCACCCCCGCCCCAGGGGCGAAAACGGGGGCCACGCCGCCGGCGGGAGCGCCGGCGGGCAAACACTCGTGCCCGAACATGGGCTCCGGCTCCAGCTCTGGACCCAGCGGAAGCTCGGGTTCCGGCGCGCAATCCGGCTCGGGCTATCCGGCAGGTCCTCCGGCCGGGACGACCGCGCAGTAGTCAACTCGAGCGCATCAGCAGCCGATGAAGGTCAGGCCGTATCGCGCTGCAGGTGAGCGCGACGCGGAAGGCCCTCACCCCGCCGCTCTGACCAGCAGGCGTTCCTCCCCGGAGAGCGTCTGGCTGGTGGCGGCGGTGATCTCGACCTCGGTCAGCTCGCCGGGGGCGGCGAGGCCTGAGAAGTTGACGGCCTTGTTGTGTCGGGTACGACCCCTGAGGCGCTCGGAGTCGGTGCGGGAGGGGCCTTCGACGAGCACCTCGACGGTACGCCCCACGAAGCGCGCGGCGCGCTCGCGGGCACGGCGCTGGATGACCTCGAGCAAGCGCTCCATCCGTTGCACCTTGACCGGGTGCGGTACGAGACCGTCGGTCAGCTCGGCCGCGGTCGTGCCGCGCCGCGGGGAGAACACGAACGTGAAGGCGCTGTCGTAGCCGACCTGCTCGGCGACTTCGAGCGTCTCGGCGAAGTCGGCCTCGCTCTCCCCCGGAAAGCCGACGATGATGTCGGTCGTGAGCGATGCGTCGGGGACGTGCTCGCGGATTAGCGCCACGCGGTCGATATAGCGCTCGCGGCTGTACGTGCGGCGCATCGCCTTGAGGATCCGGCTCGAGCCCGATTGCAGCGGCAGATGGATGTGCTCGCAGAGGCTCGGCAGCTCGGCGTGGGCGCGGATCACGTCCTCGCGCATATCCTTCGGGTGCGGACTCGTGTATCTGATGCGATCGATCCCGTCGATCCCGTCGACGGCGGCGAGCAACCCGGCGAACGTCGCCGGCGGGTGTCCATTCGCTTTGAGGTCGCGTCCGTAGGAGTTGACGTTCTGCCCGAGCAGCGTCACCTCGCGCACGCCGTCGGCGGCCATCCGCTCGACCTCTGCGACCAGCTCCTGCGCCGGCCTTGAGACCTCCCGCCCGCGCGTGGAGGGGACTATGCAATACGCACACGCGCAGTTGCAGCCGACCGAGATCTGCAGCCAGCCCTGAAAGGGGCGCGTGCGCCGCGCGGGCAGATGACCGGTGAAGCCCTCGAACTCGAAGTAGCCCTGGGCCGTCAGCGAGTCGCTCGTGAGGAACTCGGCGAGCTTGTGCACCTGCCCGGGACCGAAGGCGACGTCGACGAAGGGAAAGCGCTCGAACACCTCGTCCTTCAGCGACTGTGCCCAGCAGCCGCCGACGCCGACGACCCGCTCGGGCTGTTCGCGCTTCAGCCGCTTGGCCTCGCCGAGGTGGGCGATGAAGCGGCTGTCGGCCGTCTCGCGGATCGAGCACGTGTTGAACAGGATCAGATCCGCCCCGGCGCGCTCGGGCGCCTCTCTGTATCCGAGCGACTCGAGCATCCCCTTCATGCGCTCCGAATCGTGCTCGTTCATCTGGCAGCCGAAGGTCGTGAGGTGGAAGGTCTTCACGTCTCCGAAGGGTAGCCGTCGCGTACCACGACGGCTACCGGCAACTCACGTGTCTTGAGGCAGGATCGTGAATGCGTCGCCGTACAGCGGTCGTACCGCGCGGAAATGGCGCTCGTCGAAGCTCAGGATCCGTGTTGTGCTGTAGCGAGCAGCGAGCACAACCAGAGCGCAGTCGGCGAGCCCGAGTTCGAGATCTGCGTAGCGTGCGTCGAGGTTCCCGATCGTGGCATAGTCCTCGCGCTCCAGGCTGGCAACGGTAAATCGTCCGGCGGCTAGATCGGCGACGAAATTACGCCTTGGCCCACGTCCCAGTCGCTGTCCGAGCAAGTAATCCACCTCGGCCGTGACAGGCGCGGGAAGGATCAGCGGTCCATCGACAGTCCGCAGCAGCTCGTCGATGCGAGCGAATTGCGGGTCGTTGATGTCACCAAAGGCCACAAGGGGACCGGCGTCGATGACGACGGTCACTCGCCGAAGCCCTTGAGCAGATCCTCCTCCGGTACGTCCGCGATCGATGAGCCATCACCGTGTCCTGAGCCAGCCAATGCGAAGTTCCGGTCCTGGGATGGCTTGGGCTGGTAGGTGGCGACGGCCTCGCGCAATATGTCTGCCTGTGACCTGCCCTCCTCACGGGCCAGTCGGGCGAGGCGCTGGACCTGATCCTCATCGAGGTAGACACTGGTCTTACGCATTTGTTGGCAGTATAGGGCATCGAGTAGGGTATCAGTGGTTCCACCTACGTTCCGGTTGGCGGTTGCACCTCTCTCCGTCGTACCAAGCGATGACCGATGCTGCGTTTGCGTAACTACGCCGTGAGGTGATAGCGAGGCATGGCTGTAGTGTGCCTCACGGCGCAGCGCCCGTGTGTTCCTGTTGGGCTCGATGGCCATAGGTGTGGCACGGATGCAATAGGTGCTACACTGAGGGGGATGCCCACGACACGCCCTCGACACGTGCTCACCGAGACAGACGAGCTGGCACAGGCGCTCGAGCACGCTGCGCAGCGCTGGCCAAAGGATGCGAAGCGTCCAAGCCGGCTGCTGCTGCGACTGGTGGAGGCGGGCGACGAGGCGATCGGGCGCGATCGCGAGCGTGCCCGTGAGCGCCGTAGGCGGGCGATCGAGCGTACGAGCGGTCAGTTCACCGGCATGTACCCGCGGGGCTCCATCGAGAGGTTGCGCCGCGAGTGGCCGGCCTGACCATCCTCGACGCGAGCATTCTCGTCGCTCACTTCGACGCGAGCGACGCGCATCACACGGATGCCGGCGCGGTCATCGCGGGCGCCGATGAGCTTGCCGCTTCGGTGCTCACGCTTGCGAAGGCCGCCGTTGATGCGGTACGCACCGACCGGCTCGACGAGCAGCTGGGCGCGCTCACCGAGCTCGAAGTCCGCTCCGTAGCGCTCGGCGCCGACTCCGCACCAGCGCTTGCCCAGCTGCGCGCGGACACGGGGCTGCGAATGCCGGACTGCTGTGTGCTGCAAGCCGCCTCGGTCGTGGGCGCCGACGCGATTGGGACCCGCGACCGACGCCTGGCCAAGGCAGCGCGCGAGCGCGGCTACGAAACGCCCTGATCGTGGACGAGCGTCAGGTCGCGCTGACGCAGCTGACGGATCGAGTCCTCGCAGGCTCATCGCAGCCGCGCGGAAAGGCCCGTCCTCGCCCCCAAGCTCTGCAATTTGACAACCACGTTATGAGGTGGTGGCGCTCCACTGCCTCACAGAGCACCTGCGGCTGACACCCCCCTGCGGCGCCTCGTCTCGCCGCAAGGGGTTCGTGAGACAGCTCAGGCGGCCGCTACCGCTGCCACAGCCGGCTGGGTGGCGGCGCCATCCGCGATCGGCGCCACCGGCGCGGATGCTGCATCCTTGTCGCGCTCGATCGGCGTGACGAGGTCCTCGCCGAGGCCGAGCGCGGCGTAGATCTTGTCCTCGATCTCCTTCGCCATCTCCTGGTGTTCGTCCAGATACGCCTTCGCGTTGCCGCGGCCCTGGCCGAGACGCTCGTCCTTGTAGGAGAAGAACGAGCCGGACTTGCTCACGATGTTGTGCTCCAAGCCGAGGTCGATCAGGCAGCCGGAGGTCGAGATGCCCTTGCCGTACTCGATGTCGAACTCGGCCTGCCTGAACGGCGCGGCGACCTTGTTCTTGACGACCTTCACCCTCACCCGATTGCCGACCGCCTCGGTGCCGTCCTTGAGCGTCTCGATCCGGCGGATGTCCAGGCGCTGGGAGGCGTAGAACTTCAGCGCGCGACCGCCCGGCTGCGTCTCGGGCGAGCCGAACATCACGCCGACCTTTTCCCTGATCTGGTTGGTGAGGATGCACAGCGTCTGCGTGCGGTTCAGGTTCCCCGCGAGCTTGCGCATCGCCTGGGACATCATCCGCGCCTGCGCGCCGACCGTCTGGTCGCCCATCTGTCCCTCGAGCTCGACCTTCGGGGTGAGCGCCGCGACCGAGTCGATCGCGACCACGTCGACCGCGCCCGAACGTACGAGCATGTCGGCGATCTCCAGCGCCTGCTCGCCGTAGTCGGGCTGAGATACCAGCAGCTCGTCGATGTCAACGCCGATCTCCTTCGCGTACATCGGGTCCATCGCGTGCTCGGCGTCGATGAACGCGCACACGCCCCCCAGCTTCTGGGCCTGCGCGAGCACGTGGTAGATCAACGTCGTCTTACCGGAGGACTCCGGGCCAAAGACCTCGACGATCCTCCCCCGCGGCACCCCACCGATCCCGAGCGCGAGGTCGAGCGACAGCGCGCCCGTGGGTATCGCGTCGCAGCGCACCTGCGCGCCCTCGTCGCCCATCCGCATCACGGTGCCCTTGCCGAACTCACGCTCGATCTGCGTGAGCGCCCCCTGCAGAGCGGCGTCACGCGCCTTGGCAGCCTTCTCCTGATCGCTAACGGGCATGGCCTTACTCCTCCAGTTCGAAGTTGAGTCGAGCAATCTAGAGACCGCTCCGGACGGAACGCATGTTCGTATCGTCGAAGGGTCGTGGCTGAGCTATCAGGCGGCGTCGAGCAGCGCGCGGCGAAGCAGGTGCATCGCGACTGTCGTCGCGCGGTCGCGCACGTCGGCACGCGAGCCCGGGAGGTTGACCGAGCGGGTCAGTTGGCCGATCTTCGATCGGTCGCCGTCGCCCGTCGCGACGCTCAGCCACACGAGCCCCACGGGCTTCTCCTCCGTGCCACCCCCCGGCCCCGCGACCCCGGTGATGCCGACACCGATGTCGGCGCCCAGCTGCCTCCGCGCCCCTTCGGCGAGCGCCCATGCGACCTCGGCCGAGACCGCTCCGTAGCGCTCGATCAGCTCTGCCGGCACGCCCGCCTGCGCGATCTTCGCCTCGTTCGAGTACACAACGAGGCCGCCCTTCACGTAGTCCGACGCCCCCGGCTTGTCCGTCAGCCTCGCCGCCAAGAGGCCTCCTGTACAGGACTCGGCCACGGATACCGTCCGGAGTGGGTGGTATTCATCTCCTCGCAGCAGCTCAGCCACCTGATGGTCAACCGTGCTGCCGTCGTCGGAGAACAACGTCCCCGCGTGCCGCGCGCGCACTACCGCCTCGAACGCGTCATACACCTCCTGCTCGGCGGACTCATAGCGTGTGACGACCTCGACCTCGCCCCGTTTCAGGCAAGTGGTGATCTCCAGTCGGCCCAGCTCGACCCCCTCCGCTTCGGCCACCCTGAGCGTCTCTGCGATCTCCGACTCGGGAATCCCGAACAGCCTCAGCATCTCCTGCCGATACTCGGTCGCATCCCTGATCGCCGCCCTCAGCGTCTCGGTCTCCACCGCCTGACCCCACATCGGCTGCAGCTCCCTTGGCGGCCCCGGCAGCACGACAACGGCCGGTTTGGTCGCAGGCTCCAGCGGCGGCACGACCAACCCCGGCGCGGTCCCCACCGGCTCCAAGATCGTCGCTCCCTCCGGAACCACCGCCTGCTTGCGATTGCTCTTCCTGATCGCCTCCATATCGAGGTCCGGCCATCGTTTCGCAAGCGGCCTGAGAATCTCCGCGATCCGCTCCTCCAACTCCCCATCGAGCACCATCTCACGCCCCTGAGCCCTTCCCACAACCTCAGCAGTCAGATCATCCGCCGTAGGCCCCAACCCCCCACTGGTCACAATCAGATCCAACCCCTCCCCCGCCATAAACCGCAACACATCCTCCATGTCCTCCGGACGGTCTCCCACAACGGTCGTATAAGCGACATCGACCCCCAGCTCCATCAGACGCTCAGCAACCCAAGGCCCGTTCCGGTCGGTCACCCGCCCAGTCAAAACCTCAGTTCCGGTGACGACAATCCCGGCTCTCGGGGTACGGCTCATACGTATCTACCTAGGCTCATACGTATCTACCTAGCATCCGCTCGGCCAAGCAGGTCCGTGACTTCATTCGGCCAGGCTTTGCTGGCCGAAGGAATGTCCGGATCCTACGATGCTGCCAGGGATCATGTGCAAGTAGGAAGTTCGCCGGCCTTCAACCGCTGCCTTCCGGCCTTCGTCACCGAATACCCAATCGCTTCGCTCGACGGCGGCACGGTCCTCGGGATCCCATCGACGAACATCGTCACCGAACTGTTCCCCAGCGTGATCGTGAAGTGCTTCGAATGAAACGTCGGCGTGCTCGTGCCCGGCTGCAGTTCCTGTCCCGGAATCAGCTTGCTGCCCGTATCGTCGTTGATCAGGCAAACGTACACCGCGGCGCTCGGCCGCAACGACAGCGCGACCACCCGCGACGCGGCGCCCGTCGGATGCGCGGTATGCCCGGTCCCCCGCACGTGTGCGCGCGCGTGCTTGTCGTGTGTCCGCACCGCCGTCGTTGTGCCTGTGGTGCTCGACGGGCTGCTCCCGCCCCCGCTGAGCAGGGCATATATCAGCAGCACGATTACGAGGCTTATGCCGCCAACGAGCGCCATGTACCCGCGCGAGGGTCGCGAGCCCGGCATCCGCGCCCGCGCCGGGGTGCTGCTCGGCGTCGAGACGATCGGCTCCAGCGCCGCCTCGCTCGGGCGTTCGTAGTTCAGGCGGTATTCCTCGACCAGCGCCTTCGCGTCCAACCCCAGCGCCTGCGCGTAGGTGCGCAGAAAGCTGCGCACGAACGTCGGCCCCGGCAGCAGATCCCACTCTTCGTTCTCGAGCGCGCGCAGGTACTTCGCCCTGATCTTCGTCTGCGCCTCGATCTCGGACACATCGATGCGAGCGCTCATGCGCGCGGTTCGCAGCGTTGCTCCGATCTCGGCCATGTCCGCCTGAAGGCTAGTGCCTGCCGGCCTTTCCCACGCTCAGGTGCACGCAAGCCTGCATAACGATGGAGGGAACCTTCGGTTTCCATCCACTGATCCGGTCCGATTAAAGATGTTTCTCATGCCTCTGTGATCGCATCGACCGGCGTCCCCTGCACGGACGCGGGTTCCAACGTCGCCAGCACTCGTGGCAGGTCGGCCTCCGTGATCAGGACCTGCCTGGGCTTGGAACCCTCGTAGCCGGAGATCACGCCACGGCGCTCGAGCATGTCGATCACCCTGCCCGCTCGCGTATATCCCAGCCGCAGCCTGCGCTGCAGCATCGAGGTCGAGGCCGTCTGCATCTCCGCCACGAGCGTGATCGCGTCGCGCAGAATCGGATCCTCGTCGGGGTCGAGCTCCTCGCCGCTGGACTCCACCTCGAGCGACTCGACCTCCTCCAACAGCTCTTCCCGTAGCTCCGGCTCGCCCTGCCTGCGCCACAGGTCGGTCAGCTTCGCGATCTGCGCCTCGTCGATATACGCGCCCTGGATCCTTTGCAGCCGCGAGGTCCCGACCGGGCTGAACAGCATGTCCCCCTGCCCCAGCAGCGACTCCGCGCCGTTCTGGTCGAGGATCACGCGCGAATCCGTCTGGCTGGAGACCGCGAAGGCGATCCTTGAAGGCACGTTCGCCTTGATCATGCCCGTGATCACGTCCACCCTCGGGCTCTGCGTCGCCAACACCAGATGGATCCCGACCGCGCGCGCCTTCTGCGCAAGGCGGATGATCGAGTCCTCGACGTCGGCCGGTGCGACCATCATCAGATCCGCGAGCTCGTCGATCACGCACAGTATGTACGGCAGCGGCGCTTCCCCGCGTCGCGCGCGCGCCTTGTTCAGTTCGATCAGGCTCCGCGTCCGCGCCATCGACATGATCCCGTAGCGCTGCTCCATCTCTTTCACGAGGTTCTGCAGCGCGTTCGCGGCCATCCTGGGACTCGTGATCACCGGCGTCAGCAGGTGTGGGATCGACTCGTAGTGGTTCAGCTCGACCTGCTTCGGGTCCACCAGCACGAGCCTCACCTCATGTGGGGTCGCCCGTAGCAGCACGCTCGAGAGCATCGCGTTGATCGCGCCCGACTTGCCCGCTCCCGTCGTGCCCGCGACGAGCAGATGCGGCATCTTCGCGAGGTCCGCGCCGATCGCCTTGCCCGCCACGTCCTTGCCCAGCCATACCGTCAGCGGCGACCAGTCCTTCGGCGGAGCTTGAAAGACGTCGCCGAGCTTCACGATCCTGCGGTGCGCGTTCGGGACCTCGACGCCCACCGCCTGCTTGCCTGGGATCGGCGCGAGGATTCTGATGTCAGTCGCCGCCAGCGCATACGCGAGGTCGTCCTTCAGCTGCGCGACCTTCGCGACCTTCGTCCCCGGCGCCAGCCTCAGCTCATACCTGGTGATGTGCGGTCCCGCGACCGTCCCGATCACCTTCGCCTGCACGCCGAAGTGCCCGAGCGCCTCGGTCAGGCTCATCGCCGTGCGCTCCTGCCCGGCAGTGTCCGGCCGCGTCTGCTCGGCCGTCGATCGGGCCAGGAGCTTCTCCGCCGGTGGCAGCTCCCAGACGAAGTCCGGGTCGTCGGTGACCGCCCCCCGCAGCCTGCCCTGAGGGGTCAGCTGCTCGGGATCGGTCACGGCCACGCCGGGAATCGGGGCGTCCGGGTCGGCCTCATCCAGCTCGACCGCTGCGTCCTCGTCCTCGTCCTCGATCTCGTCGATCGCGTCCGTCACCGGCTCCTCCACGGGGTCCCGCACCGGGTCGGATTCCCACGCCGGCGGCTCGTCCAGCGATGGGGCCTCGACATGTGTCGCGCGCACGATCAGCTCCTCCGGCGCAGGCTCCGGCGGCTGCAGCGACCCTGGTTGCGCAAACGGCGCCGGCGACTCACCGGCGCCGGCGGCGCTCCGCGGCCGGCGCGCTTTCAGCATGCGCGTCGTATCCGCAACGCCGTTGCCCGTCGCCCTGATCGCGCTCGCCAGCGACGCGCCCGTCAGCAGGATCACGCCGACGAGGAACAGGAAGACCACGAGGATGTCAACGCCGACGCTCTGCACAAGCCGGTGCGAACCCTGGTACAGCGCCTCGCCCGCCACCCCGCCGTGCGCCTGCAGGAAGGCCGAGGTCCACGAAGCGCCCTTCTCCTGTGCGTGCGCCGCGTCGGTCGAGCTGACTCCCAGGGTGCCCGCGGCCAGCGCCAATGTGATCGATGCCGACAGACAGATTGCCCCCGTCCGCAGCGGACGCAGCGCCGGCCAGACCGGGCGCAGCAGCATCGCGCCGCCGCCGCCGATCAACGCGACCGGCGCCAGCACCCGCGCTTTGCCGACGGCCCAGCCGAGGCCAACGGCGAGGCCATGGCCGGCGCCGCCGCCATTCCAATGACCCCACAGCACGAAGCCCATGAAGATTCCGACGGCAACCAGGGCGAGGCCGATCACGTCGCGCTGGCGCTGGTCGAGCTCCGGCAGGTGCGTCGGCAGCCTCAAGGTCGGCCACGAGGAGAACGCGCGCACCGCGCGTCCGCGCCCGCGCCCGCGAGCGCCGACCCGTCCTCTGGAGGCAGAGCGAGCTCGCGCGCGAGCGCGCGTGCGCGGAGCGCCGCTTCGGCGCACGGATCCCTTGCTCCCCGGTTTCCGGGCCGGGGCGCGCTTGCGGGTATTAGCCATCCCGCGCAACTTCGACATCGCCCGTCGTGCACCTTCTCGGCGGCGTCGCTTGCAAGCCCTACTCCCAGCCGGCCTTACTCCTGCTTTACTCCAGATCGCTTACATAAAGACCCAGCTCATGAACGACTTTTCTCGCGCACCCCGCGTGCTCGTCGTCGAGGATGACGAGGACATCGCCCAGGCGCTCCAGCGCTCGCTGCGCATGGAGGGCTACGAGGTGCGTGCCGCCGCCGACGGCCCCGCGGCGCTCGAGCACGGACGCTCGTTCGCGCCGGACCTGGTGATCCTCGACCTCGGCCTGCCCGGGCTCGACGGCCTCGAGGTCGCGCGCTCGCTGCGCGCCGATGACGACGTGCCGATCCTGATCCTCACCGCCCGCGACGCGCTCGAGTCCCGCGTAGAGGGCCTCGACGCCGGCGCCGACGACTACCTCGTCAAGCCCTTCGAGCGCCAGGAGCTGCTCGCGCGGATGCGCGCCCTGCTGCGCCGCCGCCCGCCACGCGGCTCGGCCCCGCTGCGCGTCGGTGACCTGCTGCTCAACGCCGATACCCACGAGGTCACACGCGGCGAGCGCACGGTCAACCTCACCCAGCGCGAGTTCGAGCTGCTCGAGTACCTGATGCGCAACGAGCGGATCGTGATCTCGCGCCAGCGCCTGCTCGACGAGGTGTGGGGTTATGACCCGTTCTCCACGACGAACACGATCGAGGTGTTCGTCTCCAACGTGCGCCGCAAGCTCGAGGCCGAGGACGAGCCGCGTCTGCTGCACACGATCAGGGGTGCGGGCTACGTTCTCCGCGCCTAGACCGTTTGGCTGGCTTCGTGAATCCGGCGCGTAATCAACCGGGCGCCCCGACGCGAGCAATCGAGCGCCTGACCGCGACGTTCGACCGGCTGCCGATTCGCGTGCGCCTGGCCGGCGTCTCAGCGCTGCTCACGTTCGTGATCCTCTGTGGCTTCGCGGTCGCCGTCGGCTCGCTGACCGTGCGCCGGATCCGCTCGGACTTCAACAGCCAGGTCGCGGAGACCGCCTCGCAGCTGCCCTCGCAGCTGAGCATCAAAGTCAACCCCACGACATTCCAGATCGTCGGCATCGACCCGCCACTGCAGGATCTCGCAGAGCCCGAGGGCGACGCGGTGATCAGGATCCTCTCGCTCGGCGGCGCCGTGATCGACGAAACCAACAAAGCTCCCTCGCTCGGCCCCGCGTCGCTCCAGGCCCGCAACGTCAACGGCTACCGCGTGCTCAGCCATCCCGCGGACGTCTACATCGCCGGCACCGGCGAACGCGTCGGCCAGGTCTACGTCCAGTACGGGCGCAGCGTCTCCGATACCGAGGCGACCGTCACGCGTGTCGAGCTGTTCCTGCTCGTCGGCGTGCTCGTCGGCACCGGTCTGGCGCTGTTCGCGGGCACGATGATCGCGCGCCGCGCGATGGCGCCGATCGCGCGGCTGACCACGGCCGCGGCGGAGATCGCACGCACACGCGACCCCTCGCGCGTCGTACCCCAGTCCGAGGCCGACGACGAGGTCTCCGAATTGGCGCGCACGCTCGAGGGCATGCTCCGCGAGCTCGACGCCGCGCGCGGGGAGACCGAGGCGATGCTCGTGCGCCAGCGCCGCTTCGTCGCCGACGCCTCGCACGAGCTGCGCACTCCACTCACGAGCGTCCTCGTCAACCTCGAGCTGCTCGCCGAATCCTTGCACGGCGACCAGGGCGAGGCGGCGCGCTCGGCCCTGCGCTCCTCCCAGCGGATGCGCCGGCTGGTCGCGGATCTCTTGCTGCTCGCGCGCACCGACGTCGGCCGCGTGGTCCCCCACGAGCCGTGCGCGCTCGACCAGATCGTCGTCGAAGCGGCCTCCGAGCTCGGCGCGGTCAGCGGCGAGCACGAGATCTCACTCGACGTCGACCATGCGACGGACGGGCGGGAGGTGGGCGCGGGCCGGGCGGGCGGGCGCGGGCGGGGCCTCATCTATATCGAAGGCTCCCGCGACGAACTGCATCGTCTCACGATCAACCTGCTCGAGAACGCTCTCCGCCACACCCCCGCCGGCACCGAGATTCGCGTCCGCACCCAGATCGAGGGAGACGACGCGCTGCTTGTGGTCGAGGACGACGGCCCGGGCGTCCCCGAGCACCTGCGCGACACGCTCTTCGAGCGCTTCGTCCGCGGCGCCGGCGACCGCGGCGGCTCCTTCGGGCTGGGCCTGGCGATCGTCCGCGCCGTCGCCGAGACCCACGGCGGGTCGGTCACGATCGAACCCACCGGCCAGCGCGACGGCGTGCCCTATGGCGCTCGCTTCATCGTTCGCCTACCTGCCCAGGCAGAGGGCGTCAAACCTCAACGACCACCGGCAATACCATCGGCCGCCGCTTGAGCCGGTCGTAGACAAGCTTCGCGAGGTCGTCGTGCAGGACCTCCTGGAGCATGTCAACCTCGTGGATCTGCTCCTTCGCGGCGTGCCTCAGCGTCTTCTCGACCGTCGCCCTAATCTCCCCTGAAAGCTCGTCGGCCTCGTCGAGGAACGGCACGCCCCGGAAGATCACCTCCGGATCGACGACCGAGCGCCCGTCCTGCTCGGCGATCGTCACCACGACGATGAAGATTCCGTCCGCTGAGAGCATCCGGCGATCGCGCAGGGCGACGTCGGCCATGTCGCCGATCTCGACGCCGTCGACGAAGATCATCCCCGACTGCTCGGGCTTGCCGAAGCGCGCGCCGCGCTCGTCGATCTCCAGGGGCAGCCCGTTTTCGCCCTGGAAGATGTCCTCCGGAGGGATGCCAACGGCTTCGGCGAGCTGGGCGTGCATGCGCAGGCGCTTGAAGTCGCCGTGAAACGGCATCACGTAGCGCGGCTTCGTCAGGTTGAGCATCAGCTTCACCTCCTCCGCGTAGCCGTGCCCGGAGGCGTGCACGGGCGCGTCGGCGGTCGTGATCACGTCGCAGCCGATGTGGTAGAGCCGGTCGATCGTCTCGTTGACCGCACGCTCGTTCCCGGGGATCGGCGTGGCGCTGAAGACGACCGTGTCGCCATGGCGCAGCTCGACCTGGCGGTGGTCACGGTAGGCCATCCGCCGCAGTGCTGACAGCGGCTCGCCCTGGGAGCCGGTCGAGATGATCACGATCCGCTCGTCGGGGAAGTCCTCGAGCTCGCGCGGGCCCACGAGCATCCCGTCGGGCACCTCGATGTGCCCGAGCGCGCGGCCGATTTTCACGTTCTTGCGCATCGAGCGCCCGACCAGCACGACCTTGCGGTCCAGCGCCGCTGCCGCGTCGAGGACCTGCTGCACGCGGTGGATGTTCGAGGCGAAGCTCGTCACCACGATCCGTCCCTCGCAGCGCGCGAACACCTCCTCCAGGTGCGGTCCCACGCCCGACTCCGACGGCGAGAAGCCCGGCCGGTCAACGTTCGTCGAATCGCCGCACAACAGCAGCACGCCCTCGCGGCCGAGCTCGGCCAGGCGCGAGACGTCGGCCGGCGCGCCGTCGACGGGCGTCTGGTCGAACTTGTAGTCGCCGGTGACCAGCACCGTTCCCAGCTCGGTGCCGAGCGCGACCGCGCTCGCGTCCGGGATCGAGTGCGTCATGTGCACCATCTCCAGCTCGAACGGACCCAGCTCCAGCGCCTCTCCCGTGGAAACTTCGTTCAGCGAAACGTCGCGCAGCTTGTGCTCGTCGAGCTTCGAGCGGGCCATCGCGATCGTCAACGCGCCACCGTAGACGGGTGGTAAGGAGGCGGGCGGGTTCGCATTACCGAGCTCGCGCAGCACCCACGGCAGCGCGCCGAGATGGTCCTCGTGACCGTGGGTGATCACGATCGCCTCGATGTCCCGCGCGTGCTCGCGCAGATAGGAGAAGTCGGGCAGCACGAGATCGATGCCGACCATCTCCGGGGTCGGAAAGCGCAGCCCGACATCGACCACGACGATCCGGCCGTCCTGCTCGACGACCGTCATGTTCTTGCCGATCTCCCCCAGCCCGCCGAGGGGCAGGACGCGCAGCTTCGAGCTCACGCGTTCGCTCGGGCGGCGGGTTGTGTCGTGTGCGCGTGCGCCGCCGGCGGGGCGGCGAGCAGGCCGTGGCGCTCGAGCATCGCCCTGACGGCCTCGGTCTCCTCCGCGGTCGCCTCCACGATCGGCAGGCGCACGCCGCCCACCTCGTGGCCGAGCAGGTTCAGCGCGGCCTTCGTGCAGGTCGGGCTCGCCGTCAAGAACAGCGTCTCGTAGACATCTTTAAGCGACGCGTCGATCTCCGCGCGGCGCTCTGGCTCCTCCACCATCCGGCGCTGCTCTTTACCGACGATGTGGCTGGCGACGAGGACCCCGCCGGCGCCGCCCATGTCGAGCGTGCGCGCGAACGTCGGGTCATCGCCCGCATACAGCGCAAGGCCGTCGATCAGCCGCAGCTCGTCGGGGTTGGCCTGCTTGACGCCGTCGATGTGCTCGATCTGGGCGAGCTCGGCGAGCAGCTCGGGGCCGATGTTCGTGCCGGTGCGCTTCGGGATGTTGTAGAGCAGCACCGGTTTGTCGGTGGCATTCGCGACCGCTTCGTAGTGACGCTTCAGCCCGAGCGGGCTGGGACGGTTGTAGTAAGGCGTGACCGACAGCACCGCGTCGGCGCCGAGCTCGGTCGCGCGTTCGGTCAGCTCGACGGCGTGGCGCGTGTCGTTCGTGCCCGCGCCCGCGACGATCGTGGTGCCCGCCGGACGCTCTTTGACCGCCAGATCGATCAGCCCGAGCTGCTCCTCATCGGTCAGCGTAGAGGCCTCGCCGGTCGTGCCGGCGACGACGAACCCATCCGAGCCGTCCTCGGCCAGATGCGCCATCAGCGCGACGAACGACTGCTCGTTCACGTTCCCCTGCGCGTCGAAGGGGGTGACGATCGCCGTCAGAATCGTGCCGAGCTCGGTCATGGGCAGGAGTATCTCACGACCGCGCCCGAGATCCGCCGCGCGCCCGCGCCTGCGCCCGCATGTGCATCTCCATCGGCATCACCGCCGCTGGCCTCGTTCCCACCACCGCTCAGAACAGCAACTGCTCGAGGCCGATGAGGGGCGACTCCTCGAGGCTGCCGACGCGGCGGATCGCGAGCAGCACGCCGGGCATGAACGACTCCCGGCCGATCGTGTCGTGGCGGATCGTGAGCGTCTGTCCGACATCGCCGAAGATCACCTCCTGGTTGGCGACGATGCCCGGAAGCCGCACTGAGTGAATCGGGATCGGGGGTTGGGCGGGTCCGAATTTTCCGGGTCCGGATCTCCCGGGTCCAGCTCCGCCGGCGGTCGCCGCGGCGATCAGCTGGGCGGTGCGCGCCGCGGTGCCGCTGGGAGCGTCGAGCTTCTGGTCGTGGTGCAGCTCGATGATCTCGGCCTTCGCCATGTGCTGCGCCGCCTCGGCCGCAAAGCGCATCATCAGCACCGCGCCGATCGCGAAGTTCGGAGCGATCAGCACGTTCGCTTTGCGGGTCTCCTCGGCGGGACGCGCCTGGTACAGCGGCGCCGGGTCGAACCCTGTCGTGCCGATCACGACGTGCACGCCCGCGCGCACGCAGGCCAGGGCGTTGTCGAGCGCCGTTTCCGGGCGGGTGAAATCGACGACCACCTCGGGCGCTCGGGCGTCCGGGCCGGGGGGCGGTTGAGTCCCTATCAAAATTTCCTCAAGCGTTGTACCCAGCAGCGGATCGGCGCGCCCGACGAGCTCCATGTCCGCGGCGCCCCGCACCGCGGCGCAGACCGTCTCGCCCATGCGTCCGGCCGCGCCGGCGACCGCCACGGCGATCACGCCGCCACCCCCTCCAGCGGGCTCGCCGCCGCATGGAAGGCCTGTTCCTCGGGTCCGACGCAGGCGATCGACAGCCGCCCTGGCTGCAGCAGCTCGCCGGCCAGTTGCTCCAGCGCGGCGCGATCGACGGCGTCGATCCGCTCGACCACCTCATCGACGGAAAGGATCGGCATCCCGTTCAGCACCGAGATCCCCAGACGGCTCATGCGGGCGCTTGTCGACTCCAGCGAGAGCACCATCCGCCCCTTCAGGTTCTCGCGTGAGCGGTCGAGCTCCTGCGCACTCGCGGGATCGGAGACGAAGCGCTCAAGCTCGTCGGCGATCGTTCGCAACGCCTCGGCGAGGTTCTCCGGTCGCGTGCCCACGTACAGCCCGACCTCGCCGGTGTGGGCATAGAGGCTCGAGAAGCAGAAGACCGAGTAGGCCAGCCCTCGGCGCTCGCGCACCTCCTGGAACAGCCGCGAGGAGGAGGTCCCGCCGAGCACGCCTTCGAGCACCCTCAGCGCGAAGCGCCGCTCGTCGTCACGCGCCAATCCGGGGCCACCCAGACACACGTGGTACTGCTCGGTGTCCTTCGCGAAGAAACGCACGCGCCGCTCGAAATCGGGCTCACCCGGGGTCAGGTGCGGCGCGCGCTGGCCGGTGCGCTCGCTGCCGGCCGCGATCGCCAGCTCCACGAGCCTGTCGTGATCGATCGACCCGGCCGCTCCGATCACGACGTTCCCCGGCACGTAGCGCTCGGCGTGGAAGGCTTTCAGCTGCTCGGAGTCGACCGCGCGCACGACCTCGGCACGGCCGATCACCGCACGCCCGAGCGGATGCTCGCCAAAGACCGCCTCGCCGAGCAGGTCGAAGACCTGCTCCTGTGGGTCGTCCTCGTACATCGCGATCTCCTCGAGCACGACCTCGCGCTCGGCCTCCAGGTCCTGTAGACGAGAGCGCCAGAGCATGTCGCTCATCACCTCGAACGCGCGCTCGAGGTGGCGGTCGAGCACGCGCGTGTACAGCGTCGTCGTCTCGCGGTCGGTGCCGGCGTTGATCTCCGCGCCCATCGCGTCGAAGATCTGATCGATCTCCTCCGAGCGCAGGCGCTCGGTGCCGCGGAACAGCATGTGCTCGAGCAGGTGCGAGATCCCGGCCTGACTCTCCTCCTCGGCCGCCGAGCCCGTGCCGACCCAGAAGCCGAGCGCCACCGAGCGCACGCTCGGCACGCGCTCGGTGACGACCCTCACGCCCGAGTCGAGGGTGGTGATGCGGTGCTCGGCGCCGGGGCTCTCAACGGCGATCGGCTGTGCACTCACGCGGGCCGCCTGCCTGCCCTGCCGACCCGCGGGCGCGCCGCTCCATCAACCAGCACGGCCGGCACGCCCCGCGTGTCTGCGAGAACCTCAGGAACGGTCGCTACCGCCATGACGCGGGCGACCGGAGCCGCGCTCGCCCTCGCGGCGCGGCCCACGATCGCGGCCGCTGCCGTTACGTCCGCCACCATCGCGGTCGCGTGGGGGACGTCCGCCACCTCCGCCTCCACCGCTGCCGACTCCCGCGAGCTCCTGTGCGGACTTGCCCGCGACATCGGGATCCTCAGCCAGGCGCAGGCCGATGCGCCCGCGCTCGCGGTCGACCTCGACCACGCGCACGTTGATCTCATCGCCCTTGTTGAGCACGTCCTCGACCGTCTCGACGCGTTGGCCAGGCGAGACGTTGGAGATGTGCAGCAGGCCGTCGGTGCCCTTCGCGAGCTCGATGAACGCGCCGAAGGTCGTCGTCTTGACGACCTTGCCGAGGTACTCGTCGCCGACCTCGACCTCCTTCATCATCATCCTGATCCGCTCGAGCAGGGCGTCGCCGAGGCTCACCGTTTGCGGAGTAGATCAGCACCTGGCCATCGTCGTTGACGTCGATCTGGGACTCGAACTCCTCCGCAAGACCGCGGATCGTTTCCCCGCCCTTGCCGATCAAGAGGCCGATCTGGGAGGGGTCGATCTGGATCGTCTGGATCCGCGGCGCGAACTGGCTGAGCTCCCGAGCGCGGGCCCTGGATCGTATCGGCCATCTTGCCGAGGATGAACGTGCGCGCCTCTTTGGCCTGCGCGAGCGCGTCGCGCAGGATCTCGAACGTGACGCCCGTGATCTTGATGTCCATCTGCAGCGCGGTGATCCCGCGCTCGGTGCCGGCGACCTTGAAGTCCATGTCGCCGAGGTGATCCTCGACGCCGGCGATGTCGGTCAGCACGATGTAGTCATCGCCCTCCTTGATCAGCCCCATCGCGATCCCGGCGACCGGGCGCTTGAGCGGCACGCCCGCGTCCATCAGCGACAACGAGGAGCCACAGACCGAGGCCATCGAGGAGGAGCCGTTTGACTCGAGGATGTCCGAGACCACGCGGATCGAGTAGGGGAACTCCTCGATCGAGGGGACCATCGGCGCAAGTGCCCGCTCGGCGAGCGCGCCGTGGCCGACGTCGCGACGCTTGACGCCGCCCATGCGACCGGCCTCCCCGACCGAGAACGGCGGGAAGTTGTAGTGGTGCCAGTAGTACTTTTTCGTCTCCAGCCCGAGCGTGTCGATGCGCATCTCCTCCTTCAGGGTGCCCATCGCGACGACGCTCAACGCCTGCGTCTGCCCGCGCGTGAACAGCGCCGAGCCGTGCGTGCGCGGCGTCACGCCGACTTCGATCGAGATGTCGCGGATCTCGTTCTCGGCGCGGCCGTCGGGGCGCTTCTTGTGCACGGCGATGCGCTCGCGGATGATCGACTTCTCGAGCTTGTCGAAGGCCAGCTGGACGGCGGCGCGCTTTTGCTTGGCCGCTACGAGCTGCTCCTCGGAGGCGCCCTCCGGCGCCGCCGGGGCATGCTGAGAGAGGATCTCCGCCTCGACGGTCTTGGTCGCGTCCTGGCGCTCGAGCTTGTCCTCGACCTGCGTCGCCGCGTCGAGCGCCGCCCCGTGGGAGGAGCGGATCTGCTCGAGCACCGCCGGGTTGACCTGGATCGCCTCGAAGGCTTTCTTCTCCTTGCCGACTTTCGCGGCGAGGTCGCGCTGCAGCGCGCACAGCTTCTTGATCTCCGCATGGGCGATGTCGAGCGCGTCGAGGATCTCCGCCTCGGGGATCTCGTTCGCGCCCGCCTCGACCATCAGAATCGCCTCCTCGGTACCGGCGACGATCAGGTCGAGGTCGGTGCCGTTCTCCTGATCGGAGTCCGCCCCCCCACCCCCGCCGGCCAGGAGGTCCTCCTCCTTCGGATTGACGACGAAGTTGCCGTCGATCTTGCCGATCCGCACGGCGCCGACGGGCGTCGGCAGCGGGATATCGGAGATCATCAGCGCCGCGGAGGCGCCGTTCATCGCGAGGATGTCATAGGGGTGGACCTGATCGATCGACAGCGGGATCGCCACCAGCTGCGTGTCATAGCGCCATTCCTTGGGGAACAGCGGACGGATCGGACGGTCGATCATGCGCGCGGTCAGCGTGCCCTTCTCGCCCGGGCGACCCTCGCGCTTGAAGAACGAGCCGGGAATTTTCCCGGCCGCGTACATGCGCTCCTCGACGTCCACCGTCAGCGGGAGGAAGTCAACGTCGCGCAGACTGCCCGCGACCGCGGTGCACAGCACCATCGTGTCGCCCTGACGGACGACGACCGCGCCGGAGGCCTGCTTGGCCATCCTGCCGGTCTCAAACGAGATCTCGCTGACCCCGCCGTCCTGGCGGTGTGCCCCGATCTCCACGGAGACCCGTGTTACAGCTGCATCACTACTCATATTCTTACTGCCTTCCTGTTCCGCCCGACCCAGCCGTGCCGGCTGTGTGCCCTCAGCGGTCCGTTTTCTGTTTCTCGTTTCCGAACGGACGGAGCTTAGCGGACAGGAGCGGCCTCGCCGAAGGCGGCGGTGATGCCCGAGCACAGCAGCTCGACGCTTGGCAGCTCGCCGGGCGTGGGCGCCTGGTAGCTCCAACGCACGGTGGGTGGGGTGTCATTTCCATCGACCGCGATCAGCGCGCGCTCGGGAAAACCGGCCTCGTGCAGCACCCCAAACGCCTTGCAGGCCGCGCCCTTGGGCTCGAAGTCAGACAGCTGCCCGATGCTCACGCCGAGCTTCTCGCGGAACGCCTTCTGTGAGAAGCTCGAGTCGCAGGAGACGCCGTAGAGCTTCGTCACTCCCGCATCTCTCAGATCGCCGAGCGCCGCCTCGCACAGCTGCAGCTGGTCGGTGCAGACGGGGCTGAATGCAAACGGATAGAAGACCAGGACCGTCCGCTCGCCCCTCAGATCCCGCTCGGTGAAGCTACCGCCATCTTCGGTGGCGAGCTTGAAAGACGGGACCGGTGTGCCGGGACTGATTACAGACACTACTTACGCAGGCCGAGCTCTTTGATCAGAGCGCGATAGCCCTCGAGGTCGCGGCGGCGCAGGTAGTCGAGGAAGCGGCGTCGGCGGCCGACCAGCATCAAGAGGCCGCGGCGCGAGTGGTGATCCTTGGACTGCACGCGCAGATGCTCGGTCAGGTGGTTGATGCGCTCGGTCAGCAGCGCGATCTGGACCTTCGTCGAGCCCATGTCCGCCTCGTTTGAGCCGAACTTTTCGGCGATCTCACGCTTGCGCTCAGTTGTTATCGCGGCCATATGCCGCAGGACGGTAGCAGACAGACGGCCCGCGGCTTCAAGCGCCCGGCCGGCGCACGCGCGTCCGCCGTCCGCCCAGCTCCCGCGAACGGAGCTGGCCGGCTCGTGTCACCCTTCGGCGATCTCACGGGTGCGCCGCACGTCGCGGTGCATCTGCTCGATCAATGCCTGGGCCGTCTCGAAGCGCCGCTCGCCACGCAGGCGCGCGAGGAAGTCAAGGCGCAGCTCTCGCCCGTAGAGGTCGCCCTCGAAGTCGAGCAGATACGCCTCGATCAGCTCGCCGCGACCTGTCTGAAAGGTGGGGCGCACACCGATGCTGACCGCCGCCGGGCGGGAATCGACGGTGGCATCGTAGGAAACGCAGGCGTAGACGCCGTGGCCGGGACAGGCGAGCGCCTCCTCGGGGACGAGGTTCGCGGTCGGAAAGCCGAGCTCGCGGCCACGCTCGTCCCCGTGAACGACTTCGCCGCGCAACTGAAACGGAGGCTTCCCAGCAGCGCCGCGGCCTCGTCCACCTCGCCCGCGAGCACGAGACCACGGATGTGGCTGGAGGAGACGATCTCACCATCGACCTCGAGCAGCGGATGCACGACTGTGGCGAAGCGCTCGTCGCTTGCGAGCAGCCGCGGATCGCCCTGGGCCTTGTGGCCGAAGCGGAAGTTCTCGCCGATCGCGACGCTCGTCGCCTCCAGCGCGCCCACGAGCACGTCGTCCACGAACTCGTCCGCCGTCTTTGCCGCGAAGGCGGCGTCGAACGGAATCACGATCAGCTCCCGGACTCCCAGCTCCTCGATCAGTTCGGCCTTGCGCGCCAGGGGCGTCAGCAGCTTCGGTGTGTGCTGGGGGGCGACCACAGAGACCGGGTGGGGATCGAAGGTGAGCACGCTGTCAGCACCGGCAATCACCTGCCTGTGACCGAGGTGCACGCCGTCGAAGGTTCCGACCGCGACGGCGCGCCCATGCCCGTCGCTTCGCCGCTCGACATCTTCCAGACGCGTGATCTTCACCGGCACAAGCCTATTTGGGTAGCCTCGCCAGCGCTTGGTCGAGCCCGATCAGCGGAGGATCGCGCCAAGGCTCTCCGCGGCGCGGCGGCCCGACCGCCTCGCCCACCTCGAACGGGCCGATCGCCGTGCGCCTCAGCTCCAGGCAGTAGGCGTCGCCGAGGTCGGCGATCAGGGAGCGTACGTAGGTGCCGGCGGAGCATTCGATCTCATAGCCCGCGCGTTCCAATGCAGGCTGCCCGATGGACAGGCACGCGGCACGAAAGTCGGATGGCTTGGGTTGCGCAGTCTGGACGGTGTCGCCGGAGTCGCTGGTGTCGCCGGAATGGGCGGAGCCCTGATCTGCACGCCAGAGCTGCTCGAAACGGTAGACGCTCACAATCCGCTCGGGCAGCTCGAACTCCTCTCCTCGACGGGCACGCATGTAAGCACGTTCGCCGCCGACCTTCACGGCCGAGAACCGCGGCGGGCGCTGTCTGATCTCACCCGTCGGCAGCAGTGGTGGATCGGGCGGCAGGCGCCCGGTCACGGTGACTTCGCCCTCCGTGTCGCCGCTGCTCGATGCCGCTCCCAGCTGGGCGACAGTCAGATAACGCTTGCGCAACTCCATCATCTGGCGCTGAGCTTTCGTCGCCCTACCGACCAGCACGATCAAAAGCCCCGTCGCGAACGGGTCGAGCGTGCCCGCGTGTCCCGTCTTAGCCCCATCCAGCGCGCGACGCACCGCCGCGACGACGTCGTGCGAGGTCATCCCAGCCGGCTTGTCGATCAGCAGAATCCCGTCCATGCCATCCATGCCGTCCATGCCATTCCCGATCCTGGCCTACGCATGCCGGATCTCCGCCGATCGTGTTGTGCCGTCGTAGCCTGACCCGGGCCGCCTGGGGTACAAACGCGATCAGGCCAGGGTCGCGGTGGCGTGTCCGTTAGAGCTCGCGTGCAACTGTGCCGCGAGCTCACCGCGCAGAAACGTGACCAGCTCGTCGGGCCCGAGCGTCGTGGAGAAGCCGGCCGCGCGGCGGTGTCCTCCCCCACCCTGTGCTCGTGCAATCGCCGATACGTCAACGTCGTCATCGGTCGCGCGCAGCGAGACTTTGTACTGGCCCTTACGCTCGCCGCTGGTGAGCTCCCGCACGAGCGCCGCGAGCTTCGTGCCCTGGACCGCGCGCAGGTGATCGATGATGCCCTCGGAGTAGCTCTCCTCGGCATCGGCCTTGGCGAAATCCTCGGCGCTCAGCGCCGCCAGCGTCAGCTCGCCGGAGTCGAAGCGGCGCATTTGGCTAAGTCCCAGCGCGAGCAGCGCCAGCTTGCCCTCCGGCGCCTCCTCGAACAGTCGTCTGTAGACGCCCTGCACGTCCACCCCGGCCCCGATCAGATCGGCGGCCATCTCGTGCGCACGCGGGCCGGTGTTCTCGTACATGAAGCGCCCGGTGTCGGTGATCAGGCCGACGTACAGCGCCTCCGCCACCGCCGGCGTCGGTCGCACCCCCAGGCCGCGCATCAAGTCCCAGACGATCTCTGCCGTGCACGAGGCCTCGGGAACGACGTGGTCGAGCGTGCCGAAGCGGGTGTTGTCGTGGTGGTGATCGATGTTCAAGAGGTGCTTGCCGCCATGCAACACACTCGCCGAGTTGCGGTCGATGTTGCCGCAGTCCAGGAACACGACGGTGCGCTCGGCGACGTCTGCCGGCGGCGTCTGGATCATTCCCTCCAGCGCAAAGAAGCGGTACTCCAGCGGCAGCGGCAGGTCATCGGGAGCGATGAACATCACCGAGTCCTTGCCGAGCGCGCTCAACAGGCCCTGCATGCCCACCAGCGAGCCGAGCGCGTCGCCGTCGGGGCGCTCGTGCGCGGCGAGCACGAACTTAGCGTCCTCGCGAATCCGCTCGAGCACCCGCTCGCGTGTCACCTCCGTGCTCTCGGCCTCGCTCATCCCTCGCCGCCGCCGATCTGATCGATCAGTTCGTCAACGCGCAGCGCGCGGTCGGTGGTGTCGTCGTAGAACAGCTCGATCGTCGGCGTGCGCTTCAGGTGCAGCTCGCTGGCCACCTTGCTCTGCAGGAAGCCGTGCGCGCTGCGCAGCCCGGCCATCGTGTCCTCGCGCTGCTCGCTCGTGGAAGGTCGGCCATTGTCGCCGAGCACGCTCACGTAAACGCGGGCATGGCGCAGATCGGAGCTTGTTCTGACATCTGTCACGGTCACAAATCCCACACGAGGGTCCTTCAACTCTCCTGCCACCGCATCACCGAGCACCTGGCGAATCGCCTCGTCAACCCGGCGCATGCGTCCCGAGCTCATCCTACCTTGCCAGCTCCTCAGGGTGCCAATCCACCGATGTCATTATCAAGGCTCTGAGCCGGTCGAGGATCAAGCGAGGCCGGGACGCAGTGAGCGAGGTGTCCCGATCGGAGATCGATGGAATCTCCGATCGACCGGCACACAAGCGATCGAGGACGCAGCATTCGCACAGGTCATCGGCCGGCTCAGCTCAGCTCGCGCTCCACTTGGCGCGTCTCGTATGTCTCCAGGAGATCGCCCTCGCGCAGGTCCTGGAAGTTCGCCAAGAGGATGCCGCACTCAAAGCCAGCGGCGACCTCGCGCACGTCCTCGTTGAAGCGCTTGAGGCTGGCGATCGTCGTGTCCTGAATCACCGTGCCCTCGCGCACGACGCGCACCTTCGCGCCGCGTGTTACCTTACCCTCGCTGACGTGCGAGCCGGCGATCGTGCCGATTTTCGATGCGCGGAAGAGCTGACGTACCTCGGCCTGGCCTAGCGCGCTCTCGACCTCCGCCGGCTCGAGCATCCCCTGCATCGCCGCGCGCAGCTCCTCGATCGCTCTGTAGATCACCGAGTAGGAGCGAATCTCCACGCCCTCGCGCTCGGCCACCTGGCGGGCATCCCCGACCGGGCGCACGTTGAACGCCAGGATCACGCCGTTGGAGGCGGAGGCGAGCATCACATCGGACTCGTTGATCCCACCTACGCCACGATGGATGATGTTGACCTTCACCTCGCCCTGCGGCAGCTTTGCGATCTCATCCTCGATCGCCTCGAGCGAGCCGGCGACGTCGGCCTTGACGACCAGGCTGAGCTCCTTGACCTGCCCCTCCTGGGCTAGCTTGAAGACGTCCTCCAAAGACATCTTCCGGCCAGAGCGCCGCGCCAGTGCCTCGGTCTTCAGACGGTTCGCGCGCTCGCCGGCGAGCTGGCGGGCGCGGCGCTCGTTCTCGACCACGCGCACGAGTTCGCCCGCCTCCGGCACACCGTCGAAGCCGAGCACCTCCACAGGCTGGCCCGGTGAAGCTCCCTTCACCCGCGCGCCGGTGAAGTCGTGCATCGCGCGGACCCGTCCGAAGTGCGCACCGGCGACGAGCGCGTCGCTCACGCGTAGGGTCCCGCGCTGGATCAGGACGCTCACGACGGGTCCGCGGCCGGGATCGAGCTTTGACTCGATCACGGTGCCGGAGGCCTCCGCATCGCTGTTGGCCTTCAGCTCCTCGAGGTCGGTCACGACCTGGATCGTGTCCAGCAGCGAGTCCAGGCCGACGCGGGTCTTCGCGCTGACGTCGACGAACTCGATCTCGCCCCCCCACTCCGAGGGTTGCAGCCCGTGCTGGGTCATATCGGTGCGCACCCGCTCGGGCTGGGCGCCCTCCTTGTCGATCTTGTTCACCGCCACCACGATCGGTACTTCCGCCGCGCGGGCGTGGTCGATCGCCTCCTCAGTCTGGGGCTTGACGCCGTCATCGGCCGCGACCACGATCACGACGACGTCGGTCACGCGGGCGCCGCGGGCGCGCATCGCGGTGAACGCCTCGTGGCCGGGCGTGTCCAGGAAGGTAACGACCTTGCCGCCGTGGTGGACCTGATAGGCGCCGATGTGCTGCGTGATGCCGCCCGCCTCGCCGGCGGCGACCTCGGTCTCGCGGATCGCGTCCAACAGCGAGGTCTTGCCGTGGTCAACGTGGCCCATGATCGTGACCACGGGGGGACGCTCGACCAGATCCTCCTCGACGTCCTCGAACACCGGCTCGACCTCGACGTCGTCGGCGGCGTGGACGATCTCGATCTGCTTGTCGAACTCGTCGGCGAGCACCTGGATCGCATCGTCGGAGAGAGTCTGCGTGAGCGTCGCCATCTCGCCGAGCATCATCAGCTTCTTGATCACCTCGGGCACGGGGACACCGAGGTACTCGGCGACGTCCTTGACCGTGGAGCCGGAGTTGACACGGATCGTGTCCGTCGCCTCCATCGCGGCCGCGTCGATCGGTGCGATCGTGTCGTCGTAGGTGCCCCGCCGGCGCCTGCCGCGGCGCGGGCGGCGCTGGGGCTGATTGGCCGGACCGCCCTGCTGACGGCGCGAAGCCTGGGAGTCGATCACCACGCGCCTGCGTCCGCCCGGTCCAACGCCGCCGGGGGTCCGCTCGCCCGTGCGCGAGTCGCGCGTGGGGCGCACGCGCTCGCCCGCGGCGCCGCCGGCGGCCGGTGGCGCAGAGCCCCCGTCGGGAGCGGCGCTCGCTCCCGGCGCGCCGCTCGCGGGCGCCGCGGATCCATTGGAGGGTGTCGTCGCCGGGCTGGCCGTGGGGGCCTGACTGGCTGGGGCCGCGGCCGAGTCGTGGCCGGCCGGGACCGCTGGTGCCCCAGGTGCGGATGGTGCGGAGGACTCGGAGGACTCGGGGGAGGCGGGCGCCGGCGCCGCGGGGGCCCGTGGCTTCTCCTGGGAGGGGACGGCCGTCCTCGCCGTGCTGGCAGCGGCGGGCGGCACGGCGGTCGCGGGCGTCAACTTCGCCGCGGCGGTGGTGCCAGTGCCCGTCGCGCCATTGCCGGAGGCGCCGTTTGCACCCAGCGCCTTCAACGCGACCGTCTCCTCAACCGAGGATGCGGCGGCCTTCGCCTCCACGCCGGCGGCCCGCAGCTTCTCCAGCAGCTCTTTGCTCGAGAGGCCCTGCTCTCTTGCGATCTCGTGTACGCGCTTCTTGCTCATCGACTCATCGATTCTACGAGCTCGGGATCGATCCTCACCGCGCAACGCAACGCCCGCGAGATGGCGCCGCGTCGTGTGGCGTGGCCGAGGCAATCCGCGGAGGGTCCCGCGTGAGCGACGGCGCGGCAGAGATAGGCACCTCGGCCCGGCATCGACCCCGCCCGGTCGAGCACCGCGCGCCAGCGCAGCTCGACGCCTTCATCTGCCCAATCTCGATCGGTGAGCGCGAGGCGCAATAGGTCGGCCTTCGGCGCGACGCGCCCGCACCCAGCGCACCGGCGCCGGGGCACGTGCGGCCCTATGGCGTCTGCTCCTCGGCGCTCTCCCGCGCCGTGGCCGACACCTCGGCGTGATGCTGCTCAGAGATGGACGCCGTGCCCGCCTCGTCGGGGAGCCCCCCAGCGAGCTCTTGCGGCTCGGGCGCTGTCGATGCCTCGGGCGCGCCCTCGACGGTTGGAGCCTCGCCCTCACCGCGCTCCGCGGAGGCGTCCTGCCCTTCTGCCTGCACCGGCGTCTCGACCGCCTCGACGGGCTCCGCGGCGTCGCCGCCCGCGGCAGGCGTGAGATCGGAGATTTGGTCGCCCTCGATGTTCGCCAGCGCCTGATGGCTCTCCAGGCCGCAGTAGCGCGAGTTGGGCAGCGAGGCATTCGGACAGCGCCGTCCGTTGGAGAGGATCGCCGCGCAGCGGCCCTGGACCTCCTCCTCCTCGTAGCCGTGCTCGGCCTCCTCGGCGGCGAACTCGCTCTCCGAGCGGATGTCCACGCGCCAGCCGGTCAGACGCGCGGCCAGCCGCGCGTTCTGTCCCTCGCGGCCGATCGCCAGCGAGAGCTGGTCGTCGGGCACGATCACGGTCGCCTGCTTGGCGTCGTCGTCGACGAGCACCTCGCGCACCCGTGCGGGCGAGAGCGCCTTGGCGACGAACCGTGCGGGCTCGTCGTTGAAGGGGATGATGTCGATCTTCTCACCACGAAGCTCGCTCACGACCATCCGCACGCGCGAACCGCGCGGGCCGACGCAGGCGCCGACCGGGTCGACGCCGTCGGTGTTGGAGACGACCGCGATCTTCGAGCGATAGCCGGGCTCGCGCGCGACGTTGGCGATTTCCACGAGACCGTCGGCGATCTCCGGGACCTCCAGCTCGAACAGCTTCTTGATCAGCTCGGGGTCGCGCCGGGAGACGATGATTGACGGTCCCTTTGTGGAGGGCGAGACCTCCTTGATCACGGCCTTGATCCGTTGGGAGTGGTCGTAGCGCTCGCCCTCGACCTGCTCTGACTTAGGTAGCAGCGCCTCGACGCGTTCGCGCAGCTGCACGAGCGTGTAGCGCGAGTCGGATTGCTGGACGATGCCCGTGATCAGCTCGCCGACGCGGTCGCGGTACTCCTCGAACATCATGTCGCGCTCGGCCTCGCGGATGCGCTGCAGGATCACCTGCTTGGCAGTCTGCGCGGCGATCCTGCCGAAGTCGTCAGGCGTGACGTCCTGTTCGTCGATCTGATCGCGGTATTCCTCGAACTTCTTCGGGTCGATCTCCGGGTCTTCGGGCTCGCGCATCTCGCCCGTCTCGGGATCGACCGTCGTTTCCTCATCGATCGTCTCGACGATCAGATGCGCCTCCAGGCGCTCGGGGATGATCAGTTCGATCACGCGAAAATCGGCCGTCTCGCGGTCCATCTCGACGCGGGCGTACTTGGCCGAGCCTGGCTGCTTCTTGTAGGCCGAGAGCAGGGCGTCCTCGAGCGCGATCATCAGCTTCTCGGGCTCGATCCCCTTCTCGCGCGCGAGTGCGTGCATGGCTTCCAGGATTTCGCGTGACATGGCTACTCCTCGATGAGGTTCGAACGACGGATCTCCGAGTAGGGGATCGCGATGATGCCCTCCTCGGCGGCCAGCGTGATCTCCTCCTCGGTGGCGCCCACCAGCTCGCCGGTGAAGCTGACCGCCGTCTTCGACGCCGGCGCCCCGGCGCTCCGGCCGGCCGGCTTGGCGGTGGTGGCTCCGGCGGCGCACCGATCGGCCGAGCGACCGATCGGCCGAGGATGACGTGTACGTACGCGGGCGCGACGCCCGACGAAGCGACGGAAATGCGCAGGCTTGGACAGCGGGCGCTCGCTTCCCGGGGAGGAGATCTCCAACGAGTAACGCTCGCGCTCGTCGCTCAACAGCGCGGTGACACGCTCACACAGCGCCAGCGTCACACCATCGGGATGATCGATGAACACACGCAGACAGCGTCCGCCGAGCACCTCGGCAAGCAGCACCTCGACATCGGGCTCGCTCTGCGCGATACGCCTTTCGATATCTGTCTGTAGTGGGGTCATCGTCGGTCTTCCATCTGGGTCCTTACGCAAAAAAAGCGGGCGGGCGCCCACTCTCGGGTACTGCAAACGGCGTCTGCTGGCCGATCTCCGATCGACGGTACGAAAGCTCTCGATCGAGCATAGCATCGGGTTTGCTCATGCAAGCCCACGGAGGCGCTCCACGGCGTCGAGGATCGCCTCCGCTACCTTTCCCTTGACGGCTCGCGGCACGTGCTGGACATCTTGCGGCTGTGGGCGCGCGCTGGCCGCTCTTCGATCGGTCAGGATCGTGACCTCGTTGGCGTCAACCTCGAAGCCGATGTCCCGTCTGGAGATGTCGTTCACGACGAGCGCGTCGAGCCCCTTCTGCTCGAGCTTGCCGCGCGCCAGCTCGACCGCTTGGGAGCCGTGCTCGGCAGCAAAGCCGACCAGCGTCTGATCCGCGCGCCGGCGTCTGGACAGGCCGGCGAGCACATCCGCCGTCGGCTCGAGCGCGAGCTCGAGGCTCGCACGGCCAGCCTTCTTGAGCTTCCCGTCCACCTGCTCGCGCGGCCGGAAGTCGGCCACCGCTGCCGCCATCAGCAGCACGTCGCAGGCCGGGAACTCACGCTCGCAGGCCTCCTGCAGCTCGGCCGCGGTCGAGAGGTCCTGGCGAGCGACCCCGGGTGGGGCGGCAAGCGCGACGTTCGCGGCCAGCAGCGTCACTTCGGCGCCACGATCTCGTGCGGCGCGCGCCAGTGCGAAGCCCATCCGACCCGAGGAGCTGTTGCCGATGAACCTGACGCTGTCGATCGGCTCGCGCGTGCCGCCGGCCGTGACGAGCACTTTCAGGCCGCTCCAGCTCGTGCGCGCCGGGGCCAGGGCCGGGGCCGGGGGCGCATCGCCGTGCCGTGAATCGCCAGCGAGGCTCCGTAAATCGCCGGCGAGCTCGCCGGCTGTGGCAGACGTGGCATTGCCGGCAAGCAGCGCCTCACACGCTTCCAGCAACTGCGCGGGCTCCGCCAGACGTCCCACGCCTCGCTCGCCCTTCGAGGCCAGTCTGCCGACCCCCGGCTCGACGATCTCAACGCCACGCTCGCGCAGGATTCGCAGGTTGGCCGTGGTCGCCTCGTGCTCGTACATGTGATTGTTCATCGCCGGGGCCACCACCACCGGGCACCTCGCGGCCAGCGCGCAGCTGCTCAGCAGATTGTCCGCCAGTCCGTGGGCGAGCTTCGCGATCGTGTTCGCCGAAGCAGGAGCGATCAGGTAGATCTCGGCGTTGTCCACCAGCGCCAGGTGGCTGAGCGGGTCGTGTGTCGGGGGCTGTTCTCCGGGGAAGGCGCCGCGCGCCGGGTCGCGCTCGAACTCGCTGCTCAGGACCGGCGCGCCGCTCAGCGCCTCGAACGACGCGGCGCCGACGAACCGCTGGCTCGTCGGTGTCTGCACGACGCGGATCGAATGCCCGGCGGCGGTCGCGAGGCGAATCAGCTCGAGCGACTTGTACGCGGCGATGCCGCCGCTCACGCCGAGCAGAATTCGGGACATGACTGTGTTTTAGACGGCGCGGCGAGAAGTGGCAAGCCGTGAGCGAGACCCTGCGGTTAGGAAAGAGACCGCGTCCCCGCGAGCCACCGACAGGTGGTCGCAGGGCAAGCGATACAAGGACGCAGTGAGCGACGTGTGCTGGCCGAAACGGGGATGCGAGCGGAGCGAGTGTCTCCCGGCTTCGGTACACGAGCGATCGAGGACGCTACCGATCGACGACCGAGATGCGCTCACCGATCGGCTAGCGCCGCCATGCGGTCACCTGTAGTGGTACTTGATCTTTCCCGCTGCTACCTCCTCCAAGGCAATGGTGAGGTAGTTCTTGGAGATTGTCTCGACCATCGGCGGCGGGAACTCGTCGAAGGTGCCCTCGCCGAGGTTGTGGTAGTAGCTGTTGATCTGGCGGGCGCGCTTGGCTGCCACGAGCACGGAGGCGTAGTTGGAGTCCACGTTGTCGAGCAGACGGTCGATGCGAGGTGAGATCACTGGGTTTGAGCCTTTCCTGGTTGACCATTCAGTGTAGTCGGAACGGGGAGGGGCGGGGTTTAACGGGAAGGGGGCAGGCCCCCCGATGGGCGGGCACCCCTTCAATCGAGGGTTCGCTCGTCCAGCTCAGCTGAGACGATTGCCGTCAGCTGCTCTAGCGCGTCCTGCAGACGGTCGTTGACGACGACGTGGCCGAACTCCGGTTGCGCCTGCAGCTCCTCCGCGGCGACGCGCAGCCGGCGCTCGACCCCCTCGGGGTCATCGGTGCCGCGCCCGATCAACCGCGTGCGCAACTCATCGAGCGAGGGCGGCGCGATGAAGACCTGGACCGCGTCGGGCACCGATGCACGCACCTGGCGGGCGCCTTGGACCTCGATCTCGAGCACGATCGGCGTTCCCGCGCGCACGCGCGCTTCGAGCTCCGAGCGCAGCGTCCCGTAGCTGCGGCCGGCGTAGTCGGCGTGCTCGACGAAGTCTCCCTCGCGCACTCTGCGATCGAACTCCTCGCGCGTGAGGAAGTGGTAGTCAATCCCGTCCTGCTCGCCCGGCCGGGGAGCGCGCGTGGTCGCGGAGACGGAGAGCTCCAATGCCGGCAGCCGCTCCCTCAACCCCCTGATCAAAGTTCCCTTGCCGACGCCCGAGGGCCCGGTGATCACGAATACGCACGCCATTCTCAGGGACCCTAATGAGGGGACCGGGGGAAGCTGATCTCTAGCGCCGCAGGAGAGACACGAGCTCTGAGCGTTGACGCTCCGAGAGTCCGCCGATCGTCTTGCTCGGGGAGATCCGGCAGTGGGCGAGGATCTTGTTGACCTTCACCCGTCCGTACTTCGGCACGGCGAGCAGCATGTCGAAGACCTTCGCCGTCTCGACATACTCCGGCGGGTTCAGCAGCAGCGTCTGAATCGACAGGCGGCCCGATTTCAGATCGCGCTTGAGCTGCGCCCGGCGCGTGCGAATCTGGTTGGCCCTGGCGAGCGCGTCCATCCGCTGATTCAGCGACCGCTCGGGGGCCGCGACGGCGGGCAAAGAGGTCGTCTCGCTCGCCGTTTCGGTCGCCGTCGCCATTGGCGGCGAGTCTACACACCGGCGACGGCCGATCAAGGAAAAGCCGCCAATTCATCTATACCTCAACTCGAGCTTCAGTCATGTCGAGGCTTGTGGATGGTCGCATCCGCCCTTTGCAGGGCTTTTTAGACCGCCTTATCCTGGCCGAGCAGCCAGCTCGCGCGCGATTCTCGTCCCAGTGGTGGGATCGCGAAAACTCGCCGTCCCGACCGCGACGAGCCGCGCGCCGACATCGAGCAGCTCGCGCGCGTGCCTCGCGCTGCTGACCCCCCCCATCCCGATCGTGGGAATCTCCACGCGCGCGGTGACTGCCGCGACCTGGGCGAGCGCGACGGCGCGGATCGCGGGTCCTGAGAGGCCGCCGGTGCGCCCCCCCAGCCATGGCGATGGCGGTCGATCGGACGGCCGCACCTCGGCTCGGCCGCCGCGCGCCGCGGGCGCAAGCGCGAACGCGCGCAGCGTGTTGATCAGCGCCACCCCGTCGGCCCCGGCCTCCTGCGCCGCGAGCGCACAGGCCGCGACGTCGGCGGCGTTCGGCGTCAGCTTCACGATCAATGGCTTAGCCGTCCGGCCGCGCACGGCGCGCACGACCTGCTCCAGCTGGCGTGGGTCGGCTCCGATGTCAAGGCCCGTCTTCACGTTCGGGCAGGAAACGTTCAGCTCGATCGCCGCGATCTCCTCGCGCGCGTCGCAGGCCTGCACGAGCTCGGCGATCTCCGCCGCATCGGACCCCATAACGTTCGTGATCAGCGGGACCGATCCAAGCTCGGCCAGCAGGCTTGCCAGCTCGGGCAGATCCTCGGCCAGGTAGCCCGCGAGGCCCTTGTTCGGCAGCCCGATCGAGTTGATCAGCCCCGCCGGCGTCTCCCACAGCCGCGGCGGCGGATTGCCCGCGCGAGGCTCCAACGTGATCGTCTTCGACACATACGCCGCGAACGGGAACTGCCCATCCAACCCCCTCCCGAACGCCTTCCGCGCCGCGAGCAGGTCGAACGTGCCCGAGCCGTTGAGGATCGGATGCGCGAGCTCGAGGCCACAGAACTCGACGCTCACGACGCCGATCCTGCGCCGCCACGCGCGCTCATCGAGTCCCGCCCGCCACTCCGGCGTGGGCCTCTACCTGACTCAATTCAGCCGCGTCGATCACCGGCCCGTCGACGCACACCCGCAGGTAGCCGCCGTCCCGCCGCGGCACGACGCACCCGTAGCAGGCGCCGAACCCGCAGGCCATGCCCGCCTCCAGCGCGAGCTGCGCGGGCACGCCGCACGCCGCGCACAGCGCCCGCACGGCCTCCAGCATCGGCGCCGGGCCACAGGCGTAGACGGCCGCGTGCGCGTCGCGGTCGAGCTCAGCCGCCAGCAGGTCGGTGACGAAACCGCCCGGCCCGACGGAGCGGTCGTCGGTCGTGACCCGCGCGCCGCGCAGCAACGCGGCGCCGACCGCTCGCCGGGCGTCGCGAAAGCCGAGCAGCACGCGCGCCTGGAGATCCCGGCGCTCGAGCTCGTCCTGCCAGATCGCGAGCGGCGCGATCCCGACTCCGCCGCCGACGAGCAGCGCGCGCCGCCCCTCCGCGGGCAAGGTGAAGCCCTGTCCGAGCGGGCCCAGGACCCATAGCCCGTCGCCCGAGCGCAGCTCGCACAGCCGCCGCGTACCGGGTCCGACATCCTCGAGCAGATAGTGGGCCTCTCCGTCGCTGACGCGGGCAATCGAGAACGCGCGCGCGAGGTAGGGCCGCTCGTCCTCTCCCCCGCCCCAGCGCTCGGCTGCCGCCAACATTGCGAACTGGCCCGGGACCGCCACCACGGTCCTTCCGTCCGCCTTGCCACCGCATCCCTCTTCTGCCAACCCGCTCGCCGCAAGGCGGGGGTCCGCGACCCGCAGCACGCGATACGCGCCCAGCTCGTCGATTCCCGTGACCGTCAGGAGCCTGCGGCCGAAGGGCGCGGTGGCCGAGTCCGTTCCACTCATGCCCGCGCCCGCGCACCCACGGCCGGGCTTGTCTTACTCGTGTGGTCGTTCATACGGTCCGCGCCCCGTGGAGCTCCTGCAGGCACAGCACCTGCGGCTCACCGTCGCGGCGCGCGCCGGCGATCGCGCGCGCCGCGCTCGCTCCGGCCGAGAGCGTCGTCAGGCAGGGGATCCCGTGCCGGACAGCCGCGCGGCGGATCTCCCAGCCGTCGGTGCGCGCGCCGAAGCCGGTGGGCGTGTTCACGACGAGGTCGACGTCGCCCCGCTCGATCCAATCGAGCACATGCGGCGAGCCCTCACCGAGCTTGTTCAGGCGCTCGACCGGCACGCCCATCCGCGCGATCGCCTCGGCGGTGCCACGCGTGGCGAGGATCCGGAAACCGTTGTCGTGGAGCGTCTGGGCGATGCCGGAGGCGCCCGCCTTGTCGGAGTCGGTGACCGTGATGAAGGCCGTGCCCGCGCGCGGCAGCGGCACTCCAGCGGCGGCCTGTGCCTTCGCGAACGCGGTCGGAAAGTCGCGCGCGATCCCCATCACCTCGCCGGTCGAGCGCATCTCCGGGCCGAGCACCGCATCCGAGCCGTCGAATCGGTCGAACGGCAGCACCGCCTCCTTGACCGAGACGTGCTCGCCGTAGCCGAGGCCCTCCCTGCCGGAGGGCAGCCCGAGCTCTGAGATCCGCTCGCCGAGCATAATCCGGCAGGCGAGCTTCGCCAGTGGCACGCCGACTGCCTTCGAGACAAACGGCACCGTGCGCGAGGCGCGCGGGTTGGCCTCGATCACGAACAGCTGCCCGGCGTGAACGGCGTACTGCACGTTGAGCAGCCCGACGACGCCGACCGCGAGCGCGATCTCACGCGTGGCCTCGCGGATCTGCTCGAGCATCTCCTCGCCGAGCGAGTGCGGCGGCAGCACGCAGGCGCTGTCGCCGGAGTGCACGCCGGCCTCCTCGACGTGCTGCATGATCCCGCCGATCCACACCTCCTGTCCGTCGCAAAGCGCGTCGACGTCGACCTCGATCGCGTTCTCGAGGAAATGGTCGAGGAAGATGGCTCCGCTGGAACCGAGCCCGCCCGATCCGTCCGAGTCTTTTTCTGATGGGGAGCCCAAGGGGCTCCCGCTCGGGCTCGCGTCGTTCGAGTTGCCTTCGCCGGACTCGCGTCGCAGGTAGTCGGCGAGCCCCTCGCGCGAGTAGACGATCTCCATCGCGCGGCCCCCGAGCACGTAGGAGGGGCGCACCAGGAGTGGGAAGCCGACCTCGTCGGTCTGGGTCAGCGCCTGCGCCACCGAGTGAGCGGTCGCGTATGGCGGCGCCTGGTAGCCGAGGCGCTGCAGCAGCGCTCCGAAGCGCGCGCGATCCTCGGCGAGATCGATCGCGTCGACGCTCGTGCCGAGCAGTGGCACGCCCGCGTCGACCAGGCCGGCGGCGAGCTTCAGGGGTGTCTGCCCGCCGAACTGCACGATCACGCCCTTCGGCCGCTCGACCGCGACGACCGCGAGCACGTCCTCGAGCGTGAGCGGCTCGAAGTAGAGCCGGTCGGAGGTGTCGTAGTCGGTCGAGACCGTCTCCGGATTGCAGTTGACCATCACAGCGTCGCAACCGGACTCGCGCACGGTCATCGCCGCGTGTACGCAGCAGTAGTCGAACTCGATTCCCTGGCCGATGCGGTTCGGGCCCGAGCCGAGGATCACGACCGACTCGCGCTCGCCCCGGCGCACCTCGCCGGAAAGCGTCAGGCGGCGCCGCTCCGCGCCGGCGCCATCAGCCGATGGCGTGCTGTCGAGTGGATCCGCGTTCGTTGCAGACACGCGCTCCCAGCCGGAGTAGTAGTAGGGCGTGCGCGCGGGGAACTCCGCCGCGCAGGTGTCGACCGATCTGAAGGACCGCTCGCCCGCGAACGGCGTTTGCGGATCCAGTGCAATCACCTGCAGCTCGTGCAGGAACCAAGGATCGATCGCGGTCGCCGCGTGGACCTCCTCGATCGACGTACCGCGAGCGAGCAGCTCGAGGATCGCCTCGTAGCGTTCTGGCCCCGGCGTACGGAGCCCCTCGAGCAGATCCTCGGCGGAAACATTGTCCAGGCACGGCGGCTTGTCGAGCTCGCGCGAGCGCAGCGCCTTGGCGAAGGCCTGGCCGAACGTGCGGCCGATCGCCATCGCCTCGCCGACGGACTTCATGTGCGTGGTGAGCGTCGGGTCCGAGCCGGGGAACTTCTCGAACGCGAAGCGCGGCCACTTGACGACGACGTAGTCGATCGTCGGCTCGAAGCAGGCGGGGGTGACCCCGGTGATGTCGTTGTCGATCTCATCGAGCCGGTAGCCGACCGCCAGGCGCGCGGCGATCTTCGCGATCGGAAAGCCGGTCGCCTTCGAGGCGAGCGCGGAGGAGCGCGAGACGCGCGGGTTCATCTCGATCACGAGGATCTCCTCGGTGGAGGGGTTGACCGCGAACTGCACGTTCGAGCCGCCGGTCTCCACGCCGACCGCCCTGATCACCGCGATCGCCTGGTCGCGCACGCGCTGGTAGAGGTGGTCGGTGAGCGTCTGCTGGGGCGCGACCGTGACAGAGTCGCCGGTGTGGACGCCCATCGGGTCGATGTTCTCGATCGAGCAGACGATCACGACGTTGTCGGCGTTGTCGCGCATCACCTCGAGCTCGAACTCGCCCCAGCCGATCACCGACTGGTCGAGCAGCACCTGGCCGATCGGCGAGGCCTCGAGGCCCTGCGCGACGATCCGCTCGAACTGCTCCTCGGTGTAGGCGATGCCGCCGCCGCGGCCGCCGAGCGTGTAGGCGGGGCGCACGATGCACGGCAGGCCCAGGTTCGGCAACGCCTCGTGGGCCTGCTCGAGGCCCGTGGCGATCGCGCTCTTGGGCATCCGCAGCCCCGCCTGGGCGATCGTCTCCCCGAAGCGCTCGCGGTCCTCCGCGCATCCGATCGCGTCGTAGTTGGCCCCGATCAGCTCGACCCCGCAGCGCTCGAGCGTGCCGTCCTCGTGCAGCTTGGTAGCGACGTTCAAAGCGGTCTGCCCGCCGAGCGTCGGCAGCAGCGCGTCGGGGCGCTCGCGCTCGATCACCTGCGCGACCGGCCCGGGCAAGAGCGGCTCGATGTAGGTCGCATCGGCGAGCTCGGGGTCGGTCATGATCGTCGCCGGGTTGGAGTTCACGAGCACGACCTGATAGCCCTCTTCCCTCAATACCTTGCACGCCTGCACGCCGGAGTAGTCGAACTCGGCGGCCTGCCCGATCACGATCGGACCGGAGCCGAGGATCAGGACCTTGTTGATGTCATCGCGCCTGGGCATCTACTACGTGGCCGCCGCGATCCGGTCGAGGAAGCGGTCGAACAGGTAGAGGCTGTCGTGCGGCCCCGGCCCCGCCTCGGGGTGGTACTGCACGGTTCCTCCCTGCACGTCGAGCAGCTCGAGGCCCTCGACCGTGCGGTCATAGAGGTTCACGTGGGAGAGCGCGGCCGCGCCGAAGTCGGTTTCCCAGCGCACCGGCTCGTCGAGGTCGATCGTGCGCGCGCCACCCGGTCCGAGCGCGGCGAAGCCGTGGTTCTGGGAGGTGATCTCGACGCGGCCGGTCTGCAGGTCCTTGACCGGGTGGTTGGCGCCGCGGTGGCCGAACGGCAGCTTGAACGTCTCCAGTCCGACCGCCCGGCAGAGGAGCTGGTGGCCGAGGCAAATGCCCCACACGGGCTTCTTGCCGACAAGCTCTCGAACTGTGTCGAACGACGTAGCCGAGCGCCGCGGGGTCGCCGGGACCGTTGGCGAGGAAGATCGCGTCGGGATCCTCGGCGAGCAGCTCTGCCGCGGTGCTGCGACACGGATACAGCGTCACGCGCGCGCCGCGCTGCAACAGCTCGCGCACCATCGAGCCCTTGATCCCCGTGTCGATCACGGCGATCGACGGCCCGCTGGCCCCGTTCGCGCCGCCGTGGCGCGTCACTTCGCGCGGGCTGACCTCGCTGGCGAGGTCCTGCCCGGCCATCGGCGGCTCGGCGTTGATCAGCTCGCGGGCCTCGCGTTCGGGGATCTCGCTCGTGAACACTCCCCCGCGCATCGATCCGGCTTCGCGGATGTGCTTGACCAGCGCGCGCGTGTCAACGCCGCTGATCGCCGGTACGCCGCAGTCGCGCAGCCAGTCGAGCCAGCCGCGCTCGGCCGTGGGCGCGTCCTCGCGGTTGCAGGCCTCGCGCATGATCGCCGCGCGCGCCCACGCGCGCTCGGACTCCATCGCCTGGCCGCTCGCGCCGTAGTTGCCGATGTGGGGGTAGGTGAACGCGATCAGCTGCCCCGCGAAGGAGGGGTCGGTCATCGACTCCTGGTAGCCGGCCATGCCGGTCGTGAACACGACCTCGCCGAGCGCGGGGCGGGCGGGATCCGATAGCCCGCAGGCCTCGCCATCGAAGCGCGTGCCGTCCTCCAACAACACGTATGCGCTCGGTGCGCTCATCAGATTATGAGTCTCTGGACGGCCTTGAACTCCGGCGTGCCGGCACGCTCGAGCAGCTCGAACAGCGCGGCCTCAACCGTCGTCACGACCGCGCCCGCGCGCTCCAGCCGCTCCAGGCCGCGCTCGTAGTCGATCCCGTGCCGCGAGCCGACCGCATCGGCCGGGACCTGCACCTGCACCCCGCGCTCCAACAGGTCGAGCACCGTCTGGCTGACGCACACGTGCGTCTCGATCCCGCACACGAGTGCCTGGTCGCGGCCCGCGAGGTCGAACCCCTCGGCGCGCGCGGCCGAGAAAACGCTCTTCTCGATCGGCATCTCCCCCTCCAGCCCGACCTCTGGCACGGTCGGGCCGAGACCCTTCGGGTACTGCTCGCTGACCACGCGCGGCAGGTCCATGATTCGCGCCGCCCGCAGAAGCTTCGCGCATGCCTCCGCGACGCCCGTGAAGGACTCATACGGGCGAAATCCCTCCTGCACATCGACGACGATCAGCGCGGTTCGACCACGCTCGAGCAGGCTCATCACGCCGCCACCACCGAGAATGCGCGCTCCCGGTAGACGACCGCGCCGGCGGCGACCGTCAGTAGCACACGTCCCTGCAACCGCCGCCCGGCGAAGCAGCAGTTCTCAGAGCGGCTCTCCCAGCCGTGCTCGCCGGCGACCCACTCCGCGTCGAGCTCGACGAGCGTCAGGTTGGCTGGCTGCCCCACGGCGATCGTGGGAGTCGGCAACTCGAACAGCGCGGCGCCGGCGGTCATGCGCTCGACGAGCAGCCCGAGCTCGAGCACGCCCGGCAGGACCAGCCCGGTGTACAGCGCCGCGAACGCGGTCTCCAGACCCGTCGTGCCCATCGGCGCCTGCTCGAACGGCACTTCCTTCTCCTCGCGCGCGTGCGGCGCGTGGTCGGTGGCGACGCAGTCGATCGTCCCGTCGCGCAGCCCCTCGACCAGCGCCTTGCGGTCGTCCTCGGTTGCCAGTGGCGGGTTCATCTTCATGCGCGTGTCCATTGCGCGCACGTCCTCCTCGGTCAGCAGCAGGTGGTGGGGCGTTACCTCCGTGCTCACCTTCCAGCCCTGCGCCTTCGCGTAGGCGACCGCCCGCACCGAGGCGAGGCAGCTGAGGTGCTGGAAGTGCACGCGTGCGCCCTCATAGCCCGCGAGCGCGGCGTCGCGCGCGACCATCGTTGACTCGCTCACGCTCGGGATCCCGGCGAGGCCGAGCGCCGCGCTGACCTTACCCTCGTGCATCGCTCCGCCCTTCGACAGCGTCGGGTCCTCCTCGTGCAGCGCGATCGCGCCGCCGCACAGCCGTTGGTACTGAAGCGCCTTGCGCAGCATCCCCGCGCTCCGCACCGGCCGCCCGTCGTCGGTGAAGCCGAGCGCGCCCGCTCCGCGCAGCTCGGCCATCTCGGTCAGCTCCTCCCCATCCAGCCCACGCGTGATCGCCGCCATGAAGCCAATCGGAATTCGCGCTTCGCGCGCGGCCGCGTCGCGCAGCGAGCGCAGCAGCGGCGCCGAGTCGAGCACGGGGTCTGTGTTCGGCATCGCGATCGCGCCACCGAAGCCCCCAGCGGCGGCGGCGCGGGTTCCCGTTTCGAGGTCCTCCTTGTGCTCCTGCCCGGGCGTGCGCAGGTGCACGTGGGGGTCGAAGAACGCCGGCAGCAGATGCCGTCCGCGCGCGTCGATCGCTTCCTCGTCACCACCCGCCTCCAGCGTGCCCGGCGCGCCGATCTCGGCGATCGCACCGGCACGCACGCGCACATCGTGGCGCGCGTCGATACCCCCACGGGGATCGAGCACATGCGCATCTGTGAGCAGGAGGTTCGCGGGGACACCTGGTCCCCGGACGAGCGTCTCGGCGGCCATCACGCGAGCTGCTTGACGAGGTTGGAAACCATCACGCGAGCTGCTTGACGTTCTCGGGACGATCCGTCTCGCCGCGGCGAGCCGGGTGACCGGGATTGGCGGGATCGGTGGGATCGGTGGGGCGGGTGGGGTCCGGTTGAGACTCACGTGCCCCGGCCAGCAGCTCGTAGAGCACCGCCATCCTCACGACCACCCCCGCCTCGACCTGCGCGGTGATCACCGCCTGGGGGGAATCGACAACCTCGCCGGAGAGCTCAACCCCGCGGTTGACAGGCCCGGGGTGCATCAGCACCTGGCGCGGTCCCAGCCGGCGACCGTTGATCTGATACCAGGCGGCGTACTCGCGCAGCGACGGCAGGAAGCTCTCGTTCATCCGCTCGTGCTGCATCCGCAGCGCGTAGACGACATCGGCGGAAGGGAGCTCGTCGAGCGTGTAGCGAACCTCGCAGCCGAGCGCCTCGATCCCGCGCGGGATCAGCGTCGGCGGCCCGGCGACCGTGACCCGCGCGCCGAGCTTCTGAAAGGCAATGATGTTCGATCGCGCCACGCGCGAGTGCGCGACGTCGCCGACGATCCAGATCGACGCGCCGCCGATCCCGCCGAGGCGGCGCTGCAGGGTGTAGACGTCGAGCAAAGCCTGGGTGGGATGCTCGTGCTTGCCGTCGCCGGCGTTCACGATCGCCGCGCCGCACCACCCCGAGACGAGCTCAGCGGCGCCGGCCCACGGCGTGCGCAGCACAATCGCGTCGGGCTTGTGCGCGCTGAGCGTCAGCACCGTGTCCTTCAGCGACTCCCCCTTCTCGACGCTCGAGCCGCTCGCGGCGAAGTTCACAACGTCGGCCGACAGCCGCTTGGCGGCGAGCTCGAACGAGCTGCGCGTGCGCGTCGAAGCCTCGTAGAAGAGGTTCAGCACCATCCGCCCCCGCAGCGCCGGCACCTTCTTGATCTCACGGTCTGAGACCTCCGCGAAACGCGCGGCCTGCGCGACGATCCGCTCGATTTCCGTGCGGTTGAGCTCCTCGATCGAGAGCAGGTGGTTCATGCCGGCATCCCCACCGTCGTCGCGGCCGGCACCGGCGGGCCGCCCTCGATGGCCGCCTCGATCGCGACCTCGTCAACGCGGTCCAGCTCGGCGACGCGCACGTGGACGTGCTCGTCGCGCGAGGTCGGCAGGTTCTTGCCTACGTAATCCGGCCTGATCGGCAGCTCGCGATGGCCGCGGTCGGCGAGCACCGCCAGCTGCACGCGTGCGGGGCGGCCATAGTCGAA
Source organism: uncultured Solirubrobacterales bacterium (assembly GCA_963774785.1). Taxonomy (GTDB): domain Bacteria; phylum Actinomycetota; class Thermoleophilia; order Solirubrobacterales; family Solirubrobacteraceae; genus Palsa-744. The sequence goes on from CAVZGH010000001.1 coordinate 2,021,051, forward strand.
CAGCGCCTCGATCGCCGCGCGCACCGTGCGCCCCGTGAAGAGCACGTCGTCGACGATCACCACCGTGCGCCCGGTGACGTCGAAGTCGATGTGCGAGGCGTGCACGACGGGCGCGTCCGGGCGGCGCTGGAGGTCATCGCGGTAGAAGCCGATGTCGAGATCTCCGAGCGGGATGTCCACGTCGAGCAGCTCTTCAAGCTGGATCTGCAACCGTCGTGCGAGAAACGCTCCGCGCCGGTGGATCCCGATCAGCACCGGCGCCGGCGGCTCGGGATTGCGCTCGACGATCTCGTGAGCGATGCGCACCAGCGCTCGCCGCACATCCTCCGCTTGGAGGACGATCTTCTCGGTGCTGCTGTCCATCGTTTCCTTCCTGGCCTCTCGGGACCGGGTTAAAGGAGGATTTTTTGGACTGTATCAGGGCGCCGTGACGGGCTCCCCGGGGGCTGTGATCGGCTCCCCGGCCGCCGCCTCGCGCTCGCGACGCTTGGACCAGCGGATCAGCTCAGCGGCGCCGCGCTCGGGGAAGGGCACCTCGATCGTGTCGAAGTCGCGCGGCGTCTCGGTCGCCGTGAACACCTCGCGCGCCTGCTCGCGCAATTCGCGATCGGTGTAGCGGCTCGAGATGTGCGTCAACGCGAGCATTCGCACCTCCGCATCCTTTGCCAGCCGCGCCGCCTGACGCGCGGTCGAGTGCGAGGTCTGACGGGCGCGCTCGATCTCATCCTCGGCGAACGTCGCCTCGTGAACGAGCAGATCGGCCTGATGGGCGGCGAGCGCGATGTTCTCGCACGGCTCGGTGTCGCCGGAGAACACGACCTTGCGCCCCTCGCGCATCGGGCCCATCACCTGCTCGGGCGTGACCCCGTCAACCGTCTCCCCGCGCTGCAGCCGGCCGAAGTCGGGGCCCGGCTCGACCCCCAGCTCCTGCGCCAGGCGCGCGTCGAGGTGCCCGGGGCGTGGCTCCTCGACGAGCACGTAACCGAAGCACGAGGAGCCGCGGTGGCTGACGGGGATCGCGGTGATCACGTAGCCGTCGCGCTTGACCGCCTCCCCGGGCTGGAGCTCGATGAAGCTCAGCTCGTAGGGCATTCGGCCGTAGACGATCCGCATCGCGGCCATCAGCTCCTTCAGCCCGCGCGGGCCGTACACCCTCAGCGGCAGTTCCCTTTCGCGCAACGCAAAGGACTTGAGCATCCCTGGCAGCCCCAGCCAGTGGTCAGCGTGGAAGTGGGTGATGAACACGCTGTCCACATCTGACAACCCGATCGAGCGCACGAGCTGGCGCTGCGTGCCTTCGCCGCAGTCGAACAGGATCCGCTCGCCACCGCGGCGCACGAGGAACGCGGGCAGTCCGCGCCGCGGGCTCGGCACCGAGCCGCCGGTGCCCGCGAAGAAGATCGACAGGTCCATGGTTCGCTACGGTAGCGACACCCGCGCCCGTAGCTCAGTGGATAGAGCGCTCGCCTCCGGAGCGAGAGGTCGCAAGTTCGAATCTTGCCGGGCGCGTGTTGCGGTTCCGTGCTGGCCGCCGCCGAGGTCACTCGCCGCAGCCTCCCGCCCGCGGCCAGCGCAGCCGCGGCCCGTGAGCGCCGCCCGAGACGAACCGCGCGGTCGCGCGGTTGAGCACGAACTCGCGCATGAGCCGGTCCTCCTCCCCGCGAACCTCCACCCGTCGTCCTCCGTCGTAAACCGCGAGCACCGTGCCCTCTTCCCAGGCGGCCAGATGGACGATGCGGACCGTGTCCCCCACTCGGGGCGTACGTCTGAGCTCCGCGCCGCTGTCTTCGGCACCGGCATCGGACATGCGCATCGCCCCACCTATCCCATCCGTGAGCGCTCAGCCACACGCGCGCGGATCGCGGGTCCTACTCCTCAGGCTCTTCGCTTGACTCGTGCTCCTCGCCCTCCCCGGCGAGCATGATCACGAACGTCAAGGTCGCAGCGCCGACCGCGAACATGCCGAGCACGGCGAGGATCAGCACGATCGTGCTCTTCGTCACCGCCGCCCAGACGAGCAGCGAAACCGGAATCGCGATGCCGATCAAACCGACGAGCAGCGGCGAAGTCTCGGTGAAACCCGCCGGGGGCTTGCGGTTGCCGGCGTTCTGGGGCACTGGGGGCACTGTCGTCTCCTGAAGATCTTTGAGCTGGTTCGGGCAGCGTACTACCAAGCAGCCACGGACTACTGCGCGGCCAGCAGCGGCACGTCGTGGGCGATTTCGCTCGGTTTGAAGCTCGAGCCGATGTAGACGGTCTTCAGCTGACCCGAGGCGTCGATCCCGTAGACGAGCGCGGAGTGGTTGACGATGTCCGGGTCTTCGGCGTCCCGCTCGGAGCCGACCCCCCACCGCTGCCAGACCTGTCCGAGCTCTTTCGCGGAGCCGATCAGGTACTGCATGCGCCCGGTCATCTCGTGCGCCTTCAGGAACGCGGCAACCGTCTTCGGCGTATCGCCGCGGGGATCGACGGATACCGCGATGATCTGCGCCTCGGCCGCCGTCTTCGGGCCCATCAGGTTCTGCGCGGCCCACAGGTTGGCGACGATCAACGGACAGACGTCCGGGCAGTGGTCATAGATGAAGGTCACCAGCAACGCCTTGCCGCGGTACCGGGCGATGTTGATCGGTTCTCCCAGGTAGTTGCGCAGCGACAGCCCCGGCGCGGCCTTCGGCGGGGAAAGTTCATCGCCGAGGAAGCTCGTCGATCTGGAACTGTGCGTGCCCTCCGCCAGGGGCTGGGAGCTCGAGCCGTTGCTCTGAAGCAACAGCAGCAGCAGCGCCAACCCGCCCGCGACCACGACGATCACGATCAGCGCCAGGATCATGACACGGCGATCATCTGTGATGGGCGCTCACCGCGACCTTCCCGCTCATCAGCTGGCGCAGGTCCTCGAACAGCTGCGCCGGACTCCAGGCCAGCTGCGGGTGGGCGAGGTTTTCGCGCCCTTCAGCGTCGAGCAGCCGGCTCAGCGCCACAGAGAGATGGCCGCCCACGCTCGCGATGCCTTCGTCGGCCATCCGCTCGTGCCCTTCGGGATCGAGGATGAACAGCCCATCTGTATGGCTGACGTCAAACGTCTCGGGCCTATGCGTGAACCAGTCGATGTTGGGCGGGTTGCCCTCCGGTTCACGTTCGTAGGAGACGCCGAAGAACTTCCAGAAGCGGCGGATCTCGGCCTGGGTGCCGGTGAGCAGCGTGAAGTTGACGCCGACGAGACGGCGGTAAGCGCGCAGCCGCGCGGGCGTGTCGCGCCACGGGTCCACGGTAACCTCGAGAACCGCGACGCGGCCGGCGAGGCCGGCCTGGCGCAAGCTTGTTGTAAGCGAGGTGAACGCGGCGGTGGTTATCGGACAGACCTCGTGGCAGAGGGTCATCGAGGGCGCAAGCACCACCCACTTGCCGTGAAAAGCGCTCAGCGCGATACGCGCACCGTGTTCGTCGATCAGCTCCAGCGGGGGAGTGGGACGCGGTTCGAGCGCGGTGCCCACGGCAAGCGAAGCCGAGGAGGAGTCACCGCTGCCCGCACCTGGCCAGACGCTCAGCGCCGTCACGGCTAACAGCAGCGTCGCGATCGCCACTGCACCGGCCATCGCGATCCACGTTCCGCGCCTCTGTAGCACTGAAGCAAGGCTACACGCCGGTTGAAGCTGAATCTGAACCCGAGCTCGTGTCCGGATCCTCGGCGCTCCCCCGTTTTCAGGGCAGCATCAACTTCCCGGGGTTCATGATCCCGGCCGGGTCGAGCTCTCCCTTCAGCGCCCGCAACGCCGCCACCCCCTCGCGCCCGACCTCATCCGCCAGCCACGGCGCGTGGTCGCGCCCGACCGCGTGGTGATGGGTGATCGTGCCGCCGCCCGCGACGATCGCCGCGCTCGCCGCGCGCTTGACCGCGGCCCACTGCTCGAGCTCCTCGCCCTCACGCTGGCGAGCGATGAACGTGAAGTACAGCGACGCACCGGTCTCATACAGGTGGGAGACGTGGCACATCACCAGGCCCGGCGTGTCCTGCGCGGCGAGCGCCTCGGCGATCGCCGCGCCGACCGCGCGGTGCAGCGCGCGCAGGTTCGACCAGCTCGTGGCGGTCTCGAGCGTCTCCACCATCACGCCCTGCGTGAGCAGCTCGTCGCGCAGGTATGGCGCCGAGAAGCGTCCCTTGCGCCACGCCTCGCCGGGAGAGCGTCCGACCGCGAGACCGCCGCCACGGCACGCGAGCTCCAGCGCGCGCTTACGCCGCGACGCGACCTCCTCGGCCTCGCCCTCATAGCCAAGGATCGCCAGGCACCCCGTGCGATAACCACGCAGGCCGATGTAGGCGCGGCCGAGCCTACCCTTCACGCCACCGGCGCCGGCCAGCGCGAGCGACATCCGTGTCTCGACCTCGTCGGACAGGCGCGCGACGTCGGGGCGAGCGCCTTGCTGGGCGAGCGCCCGCAGCGCCTCGACGCCGGCGGCGAAGTCCGCGAAGAAAACGCCCTCATATACGCGCTCGCGCGGCGCCGGACGCAGGCGCAGCGTCAGCTCGTCGATCACCCCGAGCGTCCCCTCCGAGCCGACCAGCAGCCGGCGCAGCTCCGGCCCCGCGGCGCTGGCGGGGACCGGCGCGAGCACGATCTCACCCGCGGGCGCGGCGAAGCGCAGCCCCAGCACCATCTGCTCGAAGCGCCCGTAGCCGCTGGAGGCCTGCCCGGCCGAGCGCGTCGCCGCGCAGCCGCCCAGCGAGACGTACTCGTAGGACTGCGGGAAGTGCCCGAGCGTGAAGCCGCTCGGCGCGAGCGCCCGCTCCAGCGCCGGCGCGCGGATCCCTGCCTGCACGGTGACAGTCCGCGAGACGCGGTCGAGCTCGAGCACGTGCGCCATGCGTTCCATGTCGAGCGCGATCACCGCGGCGTGCTCGCCGCGCAGCGGCGCGACGCCGCCGACGACGCTCGTGCCCCCGCCCCACGGCACGACCGCGACCGACGCGCGCGCGCAACGGTCGAGCACGGCCCGCAGCTGCTCGTGGTCGCCGGGCCGCACGATCGCGTCGGGCGCACCCTCGGGTACGCCGGCACGCAGCCGCACGAGGTCGGGATAGCCCTTGCCGGCGGCGTGCAGAATCCGCTCGGCGTGGTCGTCGCGCACGCCCTCGAAGCCGACGATCGCACGCAGCGCCGCGGTCGTCAACCGCGACAGCGTCGATGCGGTGAGATGCACCTGTTCGAGCGCCACCGGCGGGCGCGGACGCGCCGCGAGGCCCACCGTCTCGCGCAGGAAGTCGAGCGCGTGCGCTCCCAGCGCGGGCGGGTGCGCCGGATCGCCCCACCCCCACCAGCGCATCGCCGTGGGCGCAGGCTCAGCCATCGGCGGCCACCGCAGAGCCGACGATCCGCTCCAGGCCGTCCAGCGCCTCCTCGAGCGTGGCCCGCGCAGCGCGGCGCATCATGTAGCCACCGAAACGAGAAACCCCGCTCAGAGCTTGGCGCAACTCGATCGTCACCGCTGTCGTGTGTGTGGATCGGGCCTGTAGCCGCAGCTCTGTCTCGGCGGATCGGAGCACCCGCGCAAACGGCGTCCCTTCGAGCAACTGCTCCCAGACGAGCGTCCGCTCGACCTCCTCGCACGCGGCGACCCTGAAGTCGGCGCGCACCAGTTTGCCCTTGCGCGTTCTCATCACCTCTGTGAACGCCCCGTCCTCGACGTCCTCGACGCGCGTCACGCGCGGCCACCAGCGCGGCAGGTGGTGGGGGTCCCGGATCACGTCCCACAGCTCCTGCGCGGGCGCGGCGATCGTGCGGCTACGGCGCGCGGTCGGCATCGTCGCCTCGAGCCTCAGGCCGCAGCGCGCATCAGCGGGCCAGCGAAACCGCCACAGCGCCCTGGCGCCCGAGGACCAAGCAGATCAAGATCGAAAGGGCACACCCACCCAGCGTGGCGTGCTACGCACGCGAGCGACCGAGGACGCAGACCGAAGCCGGAAGACAGTCGCCTTCGACCGATTCGGTAGACACTCGCTTCGCTCGCGTCCCCGAATCGGCCAGCATCCCCGTTTCGACCAGCGCAGGTCATCGGGCGTCAGCCGGCGATCTTGCGCAGGTCGCGGATCAACAACAGATGCTTGAGATGGGTCGCCACGGCCGCGAGGTTCTCGAGCGCCTCGAGCGCCTCCTTGCGCCGCTGAGGATTGCGCGAGCGCAGCGCGGGGGCGAGGATCTGCTGGAGCAGGTTCGCCTCACGGTCGGCCGAGGAGCGGAAGACGCGCAGGTTGCGTCCGCCGACGCCGTAGCGGGCGAGCTCGGCCACGGCGCCGATGATCTCGCGCTCGGTCTCGTCGAAGTAGCGCACGCCGCTGCGTTGCTCGCCCTTGACGACGCCGTACTCTTCGAGCTCGCGCACGAGCTTCGCGTCGGCCTTCGTCTCCTCGAGCACTTCATCTACCGAATACAGCGCGCCGCTTGCCTCACGCACGCTCACGCTCGCGCGCCATGGACGCATCCCCTCGCGGGAGGAGCGAGACCCGTCCGGATTCCGATCGAGCTCGAGCGTGCTCTCTCCCGCGCGCCCGGCCGCGAGCTCCTGGCGGATCACGCGCAGCGGCAGGAACTCATCGCGCTGCATCCGCAGGATCGTGCGCAGGCGCGCGACGTCGCCCTGCGTGTAGAGCCGGTAGCCACCGGGGGTGCGCCGCGGAGTCAGCAGCTTCTGATCCTCCAGGTAGCGGATCTTCGAGATCGAAATGTCGGGGAACTCCTGCACGAGCGCCTTGCAGACGGCGCCGATCGTGATCGACTTCTGCCGGACGCCGCCGGCCCCGCCGGCGACCCTCCTCCCGGCGGCGCCTGCGGCCTCGAGCGCGAGCTCCTCCTGCAGCTCCGTCACGTCCGCCTGGGGAACCCGGGTCGCCATCAGCGGGCGTGGAACGTCAGCTTGTACTTGCCGATCTGCACCTCATCGCCCTCCTGGAGGCGTTGAGACTCGATCCGCGAGCGATTCACGTAGGTTCCATTCAGCGAGCCGCAGTCGTCGAGATACCACTGCTCGCCGCGGCGGATCAAAAGCGCGTGATCGCGCGAAACCGTGACGTCGTCGAGGAACACCTCGGCGTCGGGGCGACGACCGATGCTCATGCGCTCGCCGTCAACCGCGAAGCTCTCGCCGACGCGCCCTCCACCGGCGCGGATCACGAGCGCCGGGCCGCCCGCGGTGATCTCGCCGAGCTCGATCGGCACGAGCTCGCCGGAGTCATCGATCCGGTAGGTAGCAGTTATCGAGTCTCCGCCCGGCCCCTCTCCGGACGGTCCCCCGGCCACCTCGCCGCTGACCTCGCCATGCGGGAGCAACGCGCCGCAGCGCTGACAGTAGTTGGCTCCCTCGTCGTTGACGAAGCCGCACTCGGTGCAGTGCAGTGCCATCTCGCTCGCACCCGGGCCCTAGCCGACCCGCGGCCCTACGCCAGGAGCCTGCGCGCACGTGGACACGGGCGCGGGCATGTCGATGCGCGACGCCGCGCCGCTCACGACTGACCGTCCTCGATGTTGGCGTCGGGTTGCTGGTGTTGAGCGAGGATGTCCGTCAGGCGCTGGACGTCGTCGCCGGTGATCATCACCTCGCCGCCATCGTGCTTCTTGCGCAGTCGATTGACGAGCTCAGCACGCAGAATGTCGATCTTGCCATGGAGGATGCGCCGCTGGTAGGAGATCTCGGTCTCCTCGGCGGTCAGCTCCTGAATCAGGTCTTTCAGCTCGACGTCGGTCAGCGAGCCAAGGTCGGGAAACGTCTCCATCGCGGACTTTCTCCTCTCGCGGCCTTGCGCCGGGGGCATAGCGGACAGGGCGGGCAGGCGGGAACCGATTGAACCGCCGGTTGCGTGAGTATAGACCAAAAGGTCAGGCTGAGCTTGAGGCTCGCGCACGCAGGTCCCGGCGCCCATCGCGCACGTACAGTCCGGTCGCGACGAGCGCCAGCGCGAGGCCGATGTAGAGCAGCACCTCGGCGAGCGTGCGCAGGCCGGTGAGCGCGAAGAAGAGCGCGCCCATCAGCGGCGCAACCGCGAGGCGGCCCGGCCAGTTGATGCGCAGCTCGACGCCGCGCGAGAGGCCATAACGCCCGAGCGCGAGCATCGCCAGCTCGCGCGCGGCCAGCACCGCGATCGCCCAACGCGGCAGCAGCCGGAAATGCCAGCAGACGACGACGCCCGAGACGACCAGCAGGCGATCGGTGACGGGGTCCATCAGCGCGCCCAGGCGGCTGTACTGGCCGGTGACGCGCGCGGCGATCCCATCGGCGTAGTCGCCCCAGGCAACCACGGCGAACAGCGTCGCGCCAAGCGCACCGGTGCCGTCGGCGCTGGAGAGCTCGACGGCGAGGAACACGGGGATCAGCGCGAGCCGCAAGAAGCCGATCGCGTTCGGCACCGTCCACGGCCGCAGCGGCTCGCCGGCGGCGACCTGCGAGGGTGGCGGACCTGAGCGGTCGAGGCCGACCAGGCGACGGAACGTCAGGCGCGGGGTCTCGGCCGCGCGGCTGGGAACGCGATCGGAGATCTCTACCTCCTCGTGCCAGTCGGTTGCACCCCCGCGCCGTCCATGGCGCGTCCGGCGGCGCGGTGGGAACCAGCTAGGGGAGGCTCCGCCACAGCTCGTCCACCGCCCGCAGGAGCTCCGCGGGCTCGCCGTTCAGGGGCAGGCCCGGCGCCGATTGACGTCCACGGCGGATTTGCACCTCGATCTCGCCCGACTCCAGGGACTTGCGCCCGACCGTCAGACGCAGCGGGCAGCCAAGCAGCTCGGCCTCGGCGAACTTCTCGCCCGGGCCGAGATCGCGGTCGTCGTAGAGCACCTCGACCCCGCCCTCGAGCAGCGTCGTGTAGAGCCCGTCGGCCGCCGCGCGCTCGGGCGTCCCCGGCTTGCCGAGCGCGAGCAGGTGCACGGCGAACGGCGCGAGCGCGCGCGGCCAGGAGATGCCGTGCTCGTCGGCGAACTGCTCGACCGCCGCGGCCACGATGCGGGCAGGCCCAATGCCATAGCAGCCCATCCACACCGGCTCCTCGGCCCCGGTCTCGTCGAGGTAGGTGGCGCCGAGCGGCTCGGAGTAGCGCGTGCCGAGCTTGAAGATGTTGGCGATCTCGATCGCCGGCTCGCGCGTCAGGGGCTCGCCGTCCTTGAAGTACTCCTCGCCGACCTTCTCCACCCCGGGCGTGGCGAGCGCGGCCTCGACGTTTGCCGCGTAACCCGGGTGGGCGGGTGTGCTCAATACCACCTCGTCCTCGCCGGCGGCGCAGGGCGCCATGTACTCGTGCGCGCCGAGCCCGCCCATCATCCCGACCTCGCCCTCGACGCGGTACCAGCGCAACCCCGTGCGGTCCATCATGCGGTCGTACGCGCCGACATGGAGGTTGTAGTTCCGCTCCATCGCCGCCCGGTCGCGGTCGAAGGAATAGGCGTCCTTCATGATGAACTCGCGCGTGCGCAGCACGCCCGCGCGCGGGCGTGGCTCGTCGCGCTCCTTGACCTGGAAGTGGTAGAGGATCAGCGGCAGGTCGCGGTAGGAGCGCACGGCCTGCGCGACGTGGGTGGTGACGGCCTCCTCGTGGGTCATCGCGAGCACAAGCTCCGAGCCCTTGCGGTCGGCCAGCTTGAACAGCTCCTCGATCTCGTAGCGGCCGGTCTTGCGCCATGGCTCGGCCGGCTGGAGCACCGGCATCAGCATCTCCTGGCCGCCGATCGCGTCCATCTCCTCGCGGATGATTCCCACGACGCGCTGGTGTACGCGCCAGCCCGCGGGCAGCCACGTCCACATGCCGGCGCCGAGCTGGCGGACGAGGCCGGCGCGGACCATCAGCTTGTGCGATGTCGCCTCCGCATCGGCGGGGGGCTGCTTCTCGGTGGGGAGCAGATATTCGGACAGACGTGTCATGTCAGCGCGATTGAAGGGGGCCGCGGGCGGGCATCAGAGTGAAGAGCCTAGCCCGATGGTCCCGGCGCCGTCCCCTTGCGCCGCGGAGCCCTCTGATAGAACAGCCTTCGAGCACTGATCTTCGATCCGGACCAGACCAAGGAGCCCAAGAAATGGCCTACACAGTTCCCCCGCTTCCCTACGCCTACGACGCGCTGGAGCCGCACATCGACAAGGCGACAATGGAATTCCACCACGACAAGCACCACCAGGCCTACGTCGACAAGGCGAACGCCGCGCTCGAGGGCACCGAGTGGGCGGACAAGCCGGTCGAGGAGGTGCTGCAGAACCTTGACAGCCTCGGCGAGAAGAAGGGTCCTGTCAAAAACAACGGCGGCGGCCACTACAACCACTCGCTGTTCTGGGAGTCCCTTTCGCCCGACGGCGGCGGCGAGCCCTCCGGCGAGCTGGCGGCGGCGATCGACGCGGCCTTCGGCTCGTTCGCGGACTTCCAAGCAAAGCTCAAGGAAACCGGCGTCAACCAGTTCGGCTCCGGCTGGTCGTGGCTCGTGCACGACGGTTCGGGCCTCGCGATCGTCGGCAGCGCCAACCAGGACAGCCCGATCTCCGATGGCAAGGCTCCCCTGCTCGGCGTCAACGTGTGGGAGCACGCCTACTACCTGAAGTACCAGAACCGTCGCCCCGACTACATCGACGCGTTCTGGAACGTCGTCGACTGGGACAAGGTCGCAGAGCGCTTCTCCGCCGCCGGCTGAGCTGACGCGAACCCAGGTCGGGGCGGGCCGGCGCTCAGTTGCGGCTGAAGCGCCGGCCGGCGACCGGGGAGACGGCCTCGTCGAGCGCGACGGCCGGCTCGAGCATCGCCTCGAGCACCGCGTCGGCCTCCTCGGCCGCGGCGGCCTCCATCGCGGCGACCCGCTCGGGGGTCATCTGCGTGTCGTCCTCGTTCTCCGCGAGCCACGCGCGCGCCTCGGCGGCGGCGATCTCGTCGCGCTGCAGGACCTTGCCGGCGGCATAGTAGCGGTCGATCTCCTTGAACAGCTCCTCCACCAATTGCTCGGTGGGGACCTTCTTCAGGGGCTCGCCCTTCGAGTAGATCATCCCCATGTCTTTCGCCCCGGTGATCCCGAAGTCCGCGTGGCGGGCCTCGCCGATCCCGTTGACCGCGCAGCCCAGCACCGAGACCTCGATCGGATCCTCATACGCTTCCAACCGGCGCTCGACCTCGACCACGACCGAGTCCATGTCGAACTGCAGCCGCCCGCATGTCGGGCAGGCGATCAGGTCCGGTCCGCGCTCGCGCAGCTTCAGCGCCTTCAGTATCTCCCAGGCGACCTTCACCTCCTCCTCGGCGTGGAAGGTCGACAGCGAGATCCGGATCGTGTCTCCGATCCCGTCGGCCAGCAGTGTGCCCAACCCGACGGCCGACTTCAGCGAGCCCGACCACTTCGTGCCCGCCTCGGTCACGCCCAGGTGCAGTGGATAGGGAATCCGCTCGGAGAGCATCCGGTTGGAGGCGATCGTGTTCGGGACCGACGTCAACTTCATCGAGACCTTGAAGTTGTCGAAGTCCAGCCGCTCCATCAATTGGACGGTCTCGATCGCCGCGGTCACGAGCGCCTCGACGGGATTGTCGTACTCCAGCTGGCGCAGGTGCTTGGGCAACGACCCCGAGTTGACGCCCACGCGCAGCGGCGTGCCCGTCCGCTTCGCCAGCGCGATCACCTCGGCGACCTTCTCCGGTCCACCGATGTTCCCCGGGTTCAGCCTGACGCAGTGAGCGCCCGCCTCGATCGCCTTCAGCGCGAGCGTATGGTTGAAGTGGATGTCGGCGATCACCGGGATCGGGGACTGCGCGACGATGCTCTTCAGCGCCTCCGCGTCCTGCTCACGGGGCACGGCCACGCGCACGATGTCCGCGCCGGCCTCGGCGACCGTCCTGATCTGGTCCATCGTCGCCGTCAGGTTCGCGGTCTCGGTCTTCGTCATCGTCTGCACCGCCACGGGCGCGCCGCCGCCGATCGGGACCTCGCCGACGTGGATCTGACGTTTGGAGGACATCGTCACATTCTACGGTGGTGTGTGGGACGGCCCCGGATCAGCCAAGCCGGCCGGCCGTCCGGCGTATACACGTGGTGGGTCTCCACACCTGCTCCGTCGGGAGAGCACATAACCTCCGGTCGATGAGCGGTCCATCGAGCGAGGTCTACGCGACGGCTCGCGGACCGATCGCCCGCTTCGCCTCCCCCCTCGCCGCACGCGCGCGCGCCCGGCGCCACGAGCGCTTCTTCGCACTCACGCACCTGCCGGAGGGAGCGCGGGTGCTCGACGTCGGCTGCGGGCGAATCGGCCTACGCGCGCTCGAGCCGCGGCTCGACATCACCGGCGTCAACCTCGCCCCGCGGCCCGACTACCCAGGGCCGTTCGTCCAGGCCGACGCAGCCGAGGGGTTGCCGTTCGCCGACAGCGAGTTCGAGCTCGTCTACTGCTCGAGCGTGATCGAGCACGTACCACCGGCGCGCCGCGCGGCGTTCGCGCGGGAGGTCCGGCGGGTTGGACGGGGCTGGTTCGTGCAGACCCCCGCCTGGTCGTTCCCGCTCGAGCCCCACGCGCTGCTGCCCTTCGCCCACTGGCTACCGGTGGGGCTGCGGCGTCGTTACTGGAGGTTCGGCGCCGCGGGCGAGTGGGAGGAGATCTCGCTGCTGCGGCGGGTCGAGGTCGAAGCGCTGTTCGGGCCGGCGCTGGCGGAGCGCGTCGGGCCGTTTACGAAGAGCTGGGTGTGCGTACGGGAGGCGAATGGCTGAGGGTCACGCAGCCAGGGTCGCGGTCAGCCCCCGAGATGTGAGATGTCGTTGGACAGGCCGTTGAGGAACAGGAACGCGAACAACACGATGCCGACTGAGCTGTAGCGCCACATCGTGTTCACGGATATCCGCCTCCTGCGTAGCTTCTCGGCGAGTGCCCATGCCACGTGGCCTCCATCCAACGGCAGGAATGGAAACAGGTTGACAACCGCAAGTACCAGTGAGATGAATCCGAGCACCACAAGCCCGAAGCCGGCGCCCGCCGCGACTGCTTCATCTGCAATCTCGCTGATGCCGACAATCGTGTGAAGTTCATGACGGGTCTTGGAGCTGGTGAAGGCATGGCCAATATGGGTAAGCGTTCGCTCAGTGATGCCCCACATCTCACCCACGGCTGTCGCGGCCGCGCCGAACGGTCCGTAGCTCTTTGGTTTGACTCCGAAGCCGAAGCCGACCAGCATCCGGCGTTCGGTGGCGTTGTACCGCGGGTAGATCGAGAGCGAGATTGTTTTTCCCGCGCGCTGTACGGTCAGATGCACTGGCGTCACTGCGCGGCAGCCCTCACGCGGGGGTACCAGGCAGCGGTGTGAGCTGATCGCCTCGATCGCCGTCTCAGCGCTCGAGTGGTGTCCGTTGACGGTCAGGATCCGGTCGCCCAGCTTGAGGGCCCCTTCGGCGGGTTGCCCCTTCTCGATCAGCGCCACCTTGGTATTCGGATCGCGCGTGTGGATCGCGGGATTGATGCTTTCGAGCGTGTAGGCCCCGTTGAGGCTGCCGCTTAAGAGCACTGCCCAGAACAGCACGAAGGCGATCACGAGGTTCACGGCGGGACCGGCCAGAATGACGACGATCCGCTTCCAAGGCGCCTGGTTGCAATATGCCCGCCTGGTGACCTCCGGGTGCTCGTCCTCGAGTTCTTCGGGGTTCATACCTGTGATCTTCACGTATCCGCCCAAAGGTATGGCGCCGATCATGTACTCGGTCTCCCCCCAGCGAACCCCAAGTAGCTTGGGCGGGAAGAACAGAGAGAAGCGCTCCACGCGCATGCCCACCGCCTTGGCGGCGACGAAGTGTCCCAGCTCGTGCAGCACGACCAGCGCCATGATGCCCAGGATTGTCAGGACCCAGCTCATGGGGCTAGTTTGGCAGGCGGGCTTGCTGTTGCCGCCAATTGGATTTCAAGGACGACGCGCGATCGCAAGCCCGAGCAGGTCCGCAGCTTCGCGAGTCGCGGAGTGCTCGAGCGTGAGCAGATCGACATCGACGAGACGCAGGGCCGCGGCGGCGCGATCGTAGAGCGTGAAGTTCGTAAGGCTCGCCTCCAGCGTCAACCACCAGCGCAAGCCAACCGCCGCCGGGTGCGCGTCGAAGATTCGTGCTGCGTAGGCCTGTGTGACCGCCCGCGCTTTGGTGGCCACCCGGGAGGGACGCAGCCGCGTACGTGTGAGAACTTCTGGATCATCAAGATCAACGAGACCCTGATCGTCCGCGCAATCGACCTGGACGAGCGCGAGCGGCAAATTTGCGCGGATCAGCATCCCCTGTGAGAGCACCCCTGCTCCGCGAAACTGCGCCAGCGCCTCGGCGACCGCAGACATCGGGCTCTCGGACAGGTACAGACAGCCATAGCGATCCGGGTTGTCGTGGCGTCCGGTCCCCTGCAACTCGCGCGGGAACCACAGCGCTCCACCTCGGCTGGATGGCGCCACATCGGGCACTACCGGCAACAGCCGCCAGAGGATCACGCGAAGCTGCCGGCGCGCTCCTGTGCGAGCGCATCCAGCAGCTCGCGCGAACGCCCGGCGCGGACGAGGTCGATCGGTCTGCGGTCGGCAAGGTGCGGATTGAGACCGACCAGCCAGAGCTCAGCGACTTCGGGCGAGTACAACCGCAGGAGGCTCGACATGACCAGCTCTAGGAGATCTACACGCCTGGCATTCAGCTCGTCGATGCCCCGACCTTGTCGCCAGCGCGTGACCTGCGCCGGGCTCACCTCCAACAACTCGGCAAGCCGGCGCTGGGAGCGAAAGTCCCCACTCAACGCTACGACCTTCTCGGCAGTGCTCACGGGCATACCTCCATCTTAGCGCAACATAAACCGTTGCGCGTGTCGTGGGGGTTTCCGTGGCTTACCGAATCGGCAGCAGCGGCTCCCCTTGGAGATGTACATAGAGCCACACCTCTATATCCGACGAGACCCGCAAAACGGGACAACGCGACCGCGCGAAGGCGGCTCCATCTAACTCCCCGCGCCCGCCACGGCCTCCCCGGCCACCTCTCGCGCCTCGCGGTCGGCTTCGTACAGCGACTCGAACGCCCGCACCGGCGCGACGGGCAGCGCAGAGAGCGTCCGCTCGATCACCGCGGGGATACCGTTGAAGTGCAGCCGACCCTCGAGGAACGCGTGCACCGCGACCTCGTTCGCGGCGTTCAGCACGCACGGCGCCGTGCCCCCCGCGAGCGCCGCCTCGCGTGCCAGACGCAAACACGGAAACGCATTAAGGTCCACCTGTTCGAACGTCAGCTCGCCTACCGCGACCAGATCGAGTGGCGCGACCGATCGTGAACCGCCCGGTCCCCGATCGGCCAGCAGATCGACGCTCTCGCCGCCGTGTAGCGCATAGGAGATCGCGATCCGCATGTCCGGCGGCCCGAGGTGCGCGAGCATCGCCCCGTCGGCCAACTGGACGATCCCATGGATGAGCGACTGCGGATGCACGACCACGTCGATCCGCTCGTAGGACGTGCCGAACAGGTGGTGGGCCTCCATCAGCTCGAGGCCCTTGTTCATCAGCGTCGCCGAGTCGATCGTGATCTTCCCGCCCATCGCCCACGTCGGGTGGTTCAGCGCCTGCTTCACGGTCACATCCTCCAGCTCCGCGTGCGTCCTGCCGCGGAAGGGCCCCCCGCTGGCGGTGATCGTTAGGCGCTCGACCGTCCCCGGCGACTGGCCGGCGAGCAGCTGATGCAGGGCGGTGTGCTCGGAGTCAACCGGCACGATCTGCGCGCCCGTCGCTTCCGCGAGCGCGCTCACGAGCTCGCCGCCGACGACCAGCGACTCCTTGTTCGCGAGCGCCAGGTCGATGCCCTCACCGAGCGTCGCGACCGTCGGGCCGAGCCCGGCCGAGCCGACAAGCGCGTTCAGCACCAGATCGGCGCCCGACTCGACGACGAGCCGCACGAGCCCCTCCGGCCCGCTCAGCACCTCCCCGTCGGTCCACGCCTCCGCCGCCCGGGCGGCGGCATCCTCGTCGACGAGCGCGATCCGCCGCACCCCGTGCGCGCAGGCCTGCTCGACGAGCGCCTCCCAGGAGCGCTCGGCGGAGAGCCCGATCAACTCGAGCTCGTCGCTGCGCTCCAGCACGTCGAGCGCCTGGGTGCCGATCGAGCCGGTCGAGCCGAGGATCAGCAGCCGGCGCCTAGGCACAAGAAATCCAGGGAATCGCGATCAGGGACACCGTCACGTGAGGCCGTCCATCGTCTTCTGGGTTCATACATACGCCGCCCAGATGTAGTACCCGACGACCGCCGCGAACAACACTGCGTCCAGCCGGTCCAAAGCCCCTCCGTGCGCCCCGAACACCCGCCCGGTGTCCTTCGTGCCGGCCTCGCGCTTGACGAAGGACTCGAACAGGTCGCCGACCGGCGCGATCAGCGCGACGCCGAGGCCGAGCACGAGCGCGTGCGTGCCGGGGAGCCATTCCTGGTAGCGCCCGGCGAACCAGACGCCG
This sequence comes from uncultured Solirubrobacterales bacterium, assembly GCA_963774785.1. Classification (GTDB taxonomy): domain Bacteria; phylum Actinomycetota; class Thermoleophilia; order Solirubrobacterales; family Solirubrobacteraceae; genus Palsa-744. The sequence goes on from CAVZGH010000001.1 coordinate 2,037,480, forward strand.
AGGATCGCGCAGACCATCCCGATCACGAGGCCCTCGACCGTCTTGTTCGGAGAGATGTGCGGGGCGAGCGGGCGCTTGCCGAACAGGCGGCCGCCGAGGTAGGCGCCGGTGTCGCCGAGAAACGTGCCGACGAGCACGTCGATCACGATTCCCATGCCGTGCGGCAGCCCGCGCAGGAGCACCGCGTGGGCGAGCGCAAAGCCGATCCAGTAGATCCCGAGCAGCGTCACGGCCATCCCCCCCACGCTCGGGCGCTGCTGCAGGAGCGTCAGCCCGAACAGCATCGGCAGCGCCGCGACCGCGACGAGCAGCACCTGGAACTGGCTGCCGTAGAGCGCCGCGGCCAACAGACCGGCGAGCGCGATGAAGCCGGCCAGGCGGACGGGGTGCGCGCGGTCATACATCGAGTAGAGCTCGTGCATGCAGATGCAGCCGAGCGCGAACAGGCCGAGCGCGAACACGAGGCCGCCCTCGATCACGAGGAACAGGGCGACCGCGATCGCCGGCGCGGCGGCGAGCACGCGCGCGCTCAGATCCGAGCGCTGAGTGGACCCCACCGGCCTTCGTGCCGGCCTTCTCACAGCTGTGCGGCGGGCGCTCATCGTCCGCCAAAGCGCCTGCGGCGCGCTGAGAACTCGGCCAACGACTCTTCGAGCGCCGCGCGCGTGAAGTCGGGCCAGAGCTCGTCGCGGAAGATCAGCTCCGAGTAGGCGGACTGCCAGAGCAGATAGTTGGACAGGCGCCGCTCGCCGCTGGTGCGGATGATCAGGTCGGGGTCGTGCATCTCCGGGGCGTAGAGGTACTGGCGGAACTCCTCCTCATCAGATTGAAGAGCGATGGGCCCAGCTTGTCGGCCCGCGGTCAACTGCGCCACCCTCTTGGCGTTGAAGCGTCGCGCGGCGTCGAGGATCTCCGCCCGACCGCCGTAGTTGAAGGCCACAAACAGCGTGATCCGCTCGTTCGACGCCGTCACCCCTTCCGCCCAGGCCATCTGCTCGACGAGCTGTGCGCTGACGCCCTCGCGGCGCCCGATGAAGCGCATCCGCACGCCTTCCTCGTCGAGCTCCGGCGTTTCGCTCGCGATCCTCTGCGAGAACATCGCCATCAGACCCTGCACCTCCGCCGCGGGCCGTGACCAGTTCTCGGTCGAGAACGAGTAGACGGTCAACTCCTCGATGCCGAGCTCGGCCGCGTCGCGCAGGCGCGCCTTGACGGTGTCGGCGCCGGCGCTGTGACCCTCATTTACAGGCACGCCGTGGGCGCGCGCCCAGCGGCCGTTGCCGTCGGTGATGATCGCGACGTAGCGCGCCGTCTGCGCATCCTGGCCCTCGGAGTCCTGGTCCTCCAAATCGCGCCTCTCCTCCTTCCGGCCTTCCAAGCCCCGGCCCTCCGAATCCGCCGTGGGCGGCATCAGACCTCGAGGATCTCCTCTTCCTTGGCCTTCAGCACGCCATCGAGCTCGGCGACCCTGCCGTCGGTGAGCTTCTGCAGCTCGACCTCCGCGCGATGCTCGTCGTCGGAGCTCGCTTCCCCCGCGGACTTCAGCTCGCGCAGATGCTGCATCGTGTCGCGGCGTACGTTGCGAATCGCGACACGGCCCTCCTCGGCGAGGTTGCGCACGACCTTCACCAGCTCGTGCCGGCGCTCTTCTGTCAGCTCTGGCACCGCCAGGCGGATCAGGTTGCCGTCGTTGGAGGGGTTCAGGCCGACGTCGGACTCGTTGATCGATTTCTCGATCTCCTTGATCGAAGACTTGTCGTAGGGCTGCACGGTGATCAGGCGCGCCTCCGGCGCGGAGATCGTCGCGAGCTGGTTCAGCGGCGTGATCGCGCCGTAGTAGTCGACCACGATCCGGTCGAGCAGCCCCGGACTGGCGCGCCCGGTGCGCACCGTCGAGAACTCGTGGTGGGCGGATTCCAGCGACTTGCCCATCCGCTCGCGCGCGTCCGCGAGCAGTTCGTCGATCACGTTCTCAGTCGAGGCCATCTTCCGCTCCTTGCGCTGTCGAAACCAGGGTGCCCACGCGTTCTCCCGAGATTATCCGTGGGATGCTCGCCGCATCGTCCATGTTGAAGACGTTCAGCGGCATCGAGTTCTCCATGCAGAGCGCGAGCGCGGTCGAGTCCATCACGCGCAGCCGGCGCTCGAGCGCCTCCATGTGGGTGATCTCGGGGATGAACTCCGCCGTCGGATCGACCGCCGGGTCGGCCGTGTAGACGCCCTGCACGCCGTTCTTGGCCATCAGGATGATCTCGGCGTGGATCTCCGCGGCGCGCAGCGCGGCGGCGGTGTCGGTCGTAAAGAACGGGTTGCCGGTGCCGGCCGCGAAGATCACCACGCGCCCCTTCTCGAGGTGGCGCATCGCGCGGCGGCGGATGTAGGGCTCGGCGACCTCGGAGATCCCGAGCGCCGACTGCACGCGCGTGGGGCTGCCGAGCTTCTCCAACGCGTCCTGCAGCGGCAGCGCGTTGAGCACCGTCGCGACCATCCCCATGTAGTCGGCGGTCGCGCGGTCCATCCCCGCCGCGGCGCCCTGCATGCCGCGATAGATGTTCCCCGCGCCGACCACGATCGCGACCTCGACGCCCTGGGCGCGCACGTCTGAGACCTGCCGTGCGACGGCGATCACGCGCTCGGGGTCGGTGCCGTAGTTCAGCTCGCCCATCAGGGCCTCGCCGGAGAGCTTCAGCAGGATGCGTTTAAAGACGGGGTCGGCCATTCCCGAAGGAGACTATCCGGCCCAGGCCTTCGGAGCCCGGGCCGGAAAGAGCATCTTCACACCGCTCGCGAGACTATTGGCCGACGGCAAATCTGGTGAACCGGCGAATCACGACGTTCTCGCCGGTCGTCGCGGTGCAGCTCGTCGCGCAACTGTTGGACGGTCTTGCCATCGAACTTCGGATTGTGCATCTCCTGCTCGAGCAGCACGATCGTCGCAAGCCACGAGTCGAGCTTGCCCGCCACGATTTTCTCGCGCACGTTCTCGGGCTTGTCGGCGGCCTCCTGCTCGTAGATGCGAGCCTCGGCGTCGCGCTGCCCGGCGGGGACGTCCTCGCGGCTGACGTACCGCACGGTCGGGGTGGCGGCGATCTGCATCGCGATGTCGCGCGCGAAGCGCACGAAGTCCTCGTTCGTGGCGACGAAGTCGGTGTTGCAGTCGACCTCGATCAGCACGCCCACCTTCGCGCCCGCGTGGACGTAGGCCTGCACGGTTCCCTCGGTGGCTACCCGCTCGCCGAGATCCTGGACCTTCTTGCCCTGCCTGACGCGCAGGATCTCGATCGCCTGCTCGATGTCGCCGGCGGCCTCGGTGAGCGCTTTCTTGCAGTCCATCATCCCCGCGCCGGTGCGCTCGCGCAGGGCCTTCACGTCTTTTGCGCTGATCTCGACGGTGCTCATTGCGTCTGCGCCTCCTTCACGGGCTCGTCGGCCGGCGGCTTGCTCTCGGCGGACGATGTTGTATCGGCGGATACCTCCGGCGCCGCCGTTGCCGTCTCGGCGGCGGGCTGCGCGGCCTCGGGAGCCTTCGCCACGGACGCCGCGGCCGGCGCGGCCGCTTTGGCCGGCTGAGCAGGCGCTGGGGGCGGGGTCGTGCCGGCAGCCGGCGCTGCGACGGAAGCGGGTGCAGGAGTGGGCGGCTGCTGCGCCACGGCTGCCGCTGCGCGCTCGGCCGCGGCCTTCTCCTCGGCCTCTTTCTTGGCCTGTTCCTCGGCCTCGCGCTTGGCCTGTTCCTCGGCCTCGCGCTTGGCGCGGGCCTCGGCCTCGATGCGCGCCTTCTCTTCGGCCTCCTTGCGCGCCCGTTCCTCCTCGGCGCGGAACACGGAGTGCCCCTCGGCGACGACCTGGCCGATCGCCTGCGTGATCAGCGCGCAGGAGCGGATCGCATCGTCGTTGCCGGGGATCACGAAGTCGATCCCGTCGGGGTCGCAGTTGGTGTTGACCAGGCCGATGATCGGGATCCGCAGGCGGCGGGCCTCTTTGACGGCGATCTCCTCGGTCTTCAGATCGATCACGAACATCGCGTCGGGCACGCGCTGCATGTTCTTGACGCCGCCGAGGTTCGCGCGCAGCTTCTCCAGATCGGCTTGCGCGGCCATCCGCTCGCGCGTGGGCAGCAGCGCGAGCTGGCCGTCAGCCTCGTAGCGTTCGAGATCGTGCAGGCGACGGATGCGCTGGCTGATCGTCTGGAAGTTCGTCAACAGGCCACCGAGCCAGCGATGGTTGACGAACGGCATGCCGGAAGCTTCGGCTACGTCCTTGATCGTGTCGCGCGCCTGCTTCTTGGTGCCGACGAACAGCACCGTCCCGCCGCGATGGGCAAGCGTGCCGGCGAACTCCTGCGCCTGGCCCAGCGCCGCGGAGGTCTTGAGCAGATCGATGATGTAGATGCCGCCGCGCTCACCATGGATGAAGCGGCGCATCTTGGGGTTCCAGCGGCGGGTCTGGTGGCCGAAGTGAACGCCGGCCTCCAGCAGCTCCGCGATACCAACTCGAGCCACGAGGTACTCCCTTTGTTTATGCGATTGGATGCCGTGCGGGAGACGCGGACCCGGTGGACGACAAAAGTCGATGGCCGGGCAGGGCCGCGATCCGAGACCGCACGGGTCGAAGATCTTCTGGTTAGCCGCTCAGGATAGCTCCTCGGCCCGTACGAGCGCTCGCTGGAGGTCAGCCGGAAGCGGCGAGCGCACCTCGACGGGCGCGCCCGTGAAGGGATGTTCGAAGGACAGGCGCGCGGCGTGCAGGAACTGGCGCTCCAGGCCGAACAGGCCGGGGGTGCCGTACTCGGGGTCGCCGCAGACGGGGTGCTCGATCGCCTGCAGGTGCACGCGGATCTGATGGGTGCGGCCGGTGTCGAGGTGCAGCCGCAACAGCGAGCTGGTCGGCAGCGCGCGCTCGAGCGCGAAGTGGGTGCGCGCCTCGCGCGGACTCAATCCCCCGACGGTCATGCGCGTGCGGATTCGCGGATCGCGGCCGATCGGCGCCTCGATCGTGCCCGTCCGCGCCGGCGGGCGTCCCTCGACGAGCGCGAGGTACTCGCGCTCGATGCGCCGCTCGGCGAGCGCGGTCTGCAACAGCCTGTGGGCCTCATCCGAGCGCGCGACGACGAGCAGGCCAGAGGTGTCTCGATCGAGCCGGTGCACGATGCCCGCACGCCCCTCTTCGCCGCCTGCGGCAAGCGGCTCGAGCAGCTGCGCGAGCGTCCCCTCGCGGTGTCCGCGCGCGGGGTGCACGACCAGGCCGGCGGCTTTGTTAACCACGAGCAGATGCTCGTCCTCGTATGCGATTGTGAAACCGGATGTCATGGGAAAGGGTTGCAACATATTCAGCCAAAGCAGGTCGGAAACTTAATTCCGGCCGCTCCCGCGAAGCGGGGTTTTACGGCCAGAATCAAATTCCGATCCCGCGCCGTTCCGATCCCGCGCCGGTCTCGAGCACGAACAGCAGGATCAGCACGCCGAGCGTGATCGAGGCGTCGGCGAGGTTGAAGGGGGGCCAGCCGAGGGGAAGCTTGACGAAGTCCGTAACCGATCCTTCGCGCAGGCGGTCGAGGATGTTGCCGAGCGCGCCGCCGACGAGCATGCCGGTGGGCAGCCAGAGCAGCGGTCGTGTGGCATGCAGCGCGAAGTAGACGAGCAGCGCCAGCAGCGCCACCCCGATCACAAGCGTGACGGCGGTCTGATCGCCGGGGAGAAAGCCGAAGGCGACGCCGTGGTTGCGGGTGTTGACGAGCCCGATCCCCGGCAGCACCTTGCGTTCTTCGCCTGAGACGATCGATTGGCGGACGAGGTGCTTCGATAGCTGGTCGAGCGCGAGCACGAGAAGCACGACGAGCCCGGCGCGGACCCAGGCGCCGAGGGCGCTGATGGAGCCCATCCCCGCGGCTCAGCCGCCCAGGAGACGCTGGACGATCACGCCGTTGACGATCTCTAGGGTGAGGATCGCGAGCAGCGGGCTGAAGTCGATCCCCCCGAAGGACGGAAGAAAGCGGCGGAAGATGCGCAGGAACGGCTCGCAGACGTCGCGCAGAAAGCCGAGCACGACGTCGGTCGCGCGCGAGTAGGGCGGCCGCATGCCCAGTGAGAAGAGCAGCTGGATCACGATGTAGAGGACGATTAGGAGCGTGTAGATGTAGATCAACGTCAACAGGTATTCCGCCAGCTGGTTGCCGACCGAGGCGAGGATCATCGGGGGTCAACCCAGTCGAGCAAGGCAGTAGAGGCAGCAGGCATCAGCGACGAGCAGGGGGCTCGAGGACAGCGTCGAGGGCGTCGCTGAAGGCCGCGCGCAGCCCGCCGCGCTCGAGCGCCGCCAGGCCGCGGGCGGTGACGCCACCCGGGGAGGCGACCTCGCGGCGAACGGCGAGCGTGTCGTTACCACGGCGGGCCAGCAGCTCCGCGGTGCCGGCGAGCGTCCGCACGACCAGCTCGGCGCTCTGGGCGGCGGGTATGCCGCGACGCACTCCCGCGTCGATCTGTGCCTCGGCGACGAGCGCGACGTAGGCGGGTGCGCAGGACATCAGGCCCATCGCGACGTCGACGAGCGCGTCGGGGAGCACGACGAGCGTGCCGAGCTCGGCGAACAGCTCGCTCACCTGCGTGTCGAGCTCAGCCTTCTGTGCGGGAGCGGCCTGGACGACGGCGCCCTGGCGCACCTCGACGGGTAACGAGGGGATGAATCGATAGACAGGCCTGCCCGGATATGCGCCCTGCAGGTCCGCGAGCGGCGTGGCGGCGAGAATCGAGGCGACCGCCCCGGCGTGCGGCGCCACCTCGAGCGCGACGTCGTCGAGCTGGGCGGGCTTATGGCAGAGCACGACCAGGTCGGCGCGCTGGGCCACCTCGGCATTCGAGCCGAGCGCCTCGCCACCGACCTCGCCGACCAGCGTCTGCGCGCGCTCGGCGAAGGGATCAGCCACGAGCACCGGGCGATTCCACCCGCGCGCAAGCGCCCGCGCCATGTTGCCTGCGCCGATTAGACCGATCTGCATAGGGCGCCTAGGCTACCGACCAGAACTGCTCAGCTCTGGTTGAAAAAGCCCTTCTCGATCAGCCTTGCCCGCTCCTCCGCGGAGATCTCGACGTTGCGGGGCGTGAGCATGAAGACCTTGTCGGCGATCCGCTGCATGCCACCGTCGAGCGCATAGGTGAGGCCGGAGGCGAAATCGATCAGGCGCTTGGAGAGGTCGGTGTCCGAGCCCTGCAGGTTGAGGATCACTGGGATCGAGTCCTTGAACTTGTCGGCGATCTGCTGGGCATCGTTGAAGGACTTGGGAACGACGAGGTGCACGCGGACGTCGCCGTTGCCGCTGCCGCGGCCGCCGACGGGGCGCAGCGCGGTCGTCGGCCGTCCACCACGGGGCTCGTCGTCGGCGAAGATGTCATCGAACTCGTCGCGGCGACGGCGCAGACGGCGGACGTTCGGCCGCTCGCGGTAGTGATCCTCCAGATCGGAGTCGGCGCCCGCCCGCCCCGCCCCGCCTGGGGCGTCGTCGTAGCCGTCGTCGTCGTGGTGATATTCCTCGGCAAGGCCGAAGTAGACGAGCGCGCGGTGCCAGGAATCACGGAAGGCCATAGGTGGGTAGGTGCGTTTTCGCCCAGTGGACGAATTTCCCTGCTCATGCTACGGGTTGGCGCAGCCGGGCAGCGATCTTCAATCGATTCTTGAATCGTACAGTCTGGTGCCGATCCGCACGATTGTCGCACCCTCCTGAACCGCGACGAGGTAGTCCTGGGAGGTCCCCATCGACAGGTGCCGCAGGTCACGCGCCTCTGCCAGCGAGCGCAGCGCCGCGAACCAGCGCCGGCTGTCCTCGGGGTTCTCCGCGTGGGGCGGCATCGTCATCAGCCCCACGACGGGGACCGGCGAGCGCTCGATGAAGGGGTCGATCTGCGCCGGCGCGACACCGTCCTTGCCGGGCTCGCCGGCGACGTTCACCTCGATGAGGATCTCGAGGCCCGGCTTGGCCTCGTCCCGGTGACGGGCGAGCTCGCGCAGGGCTGACTCGGAGGCGACCGAGTGGATCAGCCGCACGCATGGCACGATTGTCTTGACCTTGCGGCTCTGCAGGCGGCCGATGAAATCCCATGTGAACAGCTCGCCGTGGGCTGCGACCTTCGCGGCGAGGTCCTGCGCCCGGTTCTCGCCGACGAGTCCGACACCGGCCTCGGCGAGCACCGGCAGGTCGTCCGCGGCCACGTACTTCGTCGCGGCCAGCACCTCCACCTCCGCCGGATCCCGCCCGACGGCGGTGGCGGCCGTCACGATCTCATCGCGTACCTCGGCAAGGTTCGCCCGTACGGTCTCCGCGCGCAGGCCCGAGATCAGCTCAACCACGCCACTCCCCCCTGCCGTCCGGCGCGAGCGCCTTCGCGGCGATAGGAGAAGAAGCGCTCGTCGCAGATCGTGCACGCAGCGACGTCGCGCACTTCGCTCACCCCCGCGGCCAGCAGGCGATCGCGCGCGATCGCCTTCAGGTCGATTCGCTGTCGAGGCGGGCTCTGGGCAGGCGGGCTCTGGGCGGACGACGGCGAGCGTGACGAGGCGCGATCGGCCGGAGTGCCGGGCGACGTGGTTCGGGATGACGAAGCCCCAGCTCCTCGCCAGGGATCACCGAACGCCGCGTGGACCTCCTCGCCAACCTCGTAGCAGCACGGCCCCGCCCCGGGGCCGATGATCGCGACCAGGTCGCCTTCGCCACCCAGCTCACGGACTGCGCGCACGCCCTCCTCGAGGACACCCGCCGCGAGCCCGCGCCAGCCAGCGTGCAACATCGCGACGGCGCCGCCCGTGCCGAGCGCGACGGGCAGACAGTCAGCGGTGAGCACGATCGCGCCGATGCCTGCAACCGAGGTCGCTTGACCGTCAGCTTCGACCGGCGGCTGTGCGGTGGCAGAGTCCTGCGCGGGGATTTCGGCGTCGGTGCGGCTGCACAGGACAACCGTGCCGTGCACCTGGTATCCGCGCGCCAGCCGCCGCAAACCGAGTTGCATGCGCAGGCGCTCGCGCGCGCGATACCCATGTTCGTGATCGAGGCCGCCCACGGAGGACAGGTTGCCGTGCGCTCGAGTCGTGAACAGCGCGCGTCCACCCGGCAGCTCGAATACGAGCTTGTCGGGGTTCGCGCCAGACGCCTCGCCGTTCATACGGGCGCCTCCAGCGCCGCCTGCAACTCAGCCTCGCGCCCGTCGGCCAGCTCGCCGTCCAGGCGCAAGTTCAGGACCGCCTCCAACCGCCGTCCGATCTCCGGCCCCTCGACGACCCCGCCGATCAGCAGATCATCTCCCGTGATCTCCAGATGGACATGACGCACGTCCTGCAGCCAGCGGCGCGCGGGCTCCTCGCAGCCCAGCGCACCCGCCAGCGCGACCCCCTCCGGCGGCACGCCCTGCGCCGCGGCGCGGATCGCCGAAGGCCGCGCGGCCGCGGGCAACTCCTCGAGCAGGCGCGGCACGGCACAGGCCGCGGCCGCCACGCGATCGCGATCTCCCGCGGGAAAGTCCCAGCGGTCGAGCAGCGCGACGATCTCCGCACGCTGGTCGCCGTGAGCGCGCAACGCAAGCGGGAGCACCAGCGAGGCGAGCAGCGCGAGATCGGGACGGCCGTCGGCGGGAAGCAGCGCGAGCGTCGCCTCGAGCACCGCCCGCTCGTAGCGCAGCCTCGGGTGCAGCGCTCGGAGCGCCCCGAGCTCGTCCAGCGCCCCGATCGCCCCGATCGCCCTGGTTGCGACGGTCGCACCGGTTGCACCAACCGTCGCGCCCGCGCTCTTGTCGGCGTCTGGCGGTTCGCCCAGCGCCAACCGCAACTCGGCGCCGATCCGCGCGCCGGAGACAGTCTCCAGCGCGTGCCCCGCGAGCGCCGCATGGGCCAGCTCCGCGGTGCGGGCCTCTGCCTCGAACCCGAGCCGCGCGGAATACCGCGCGAGGCGCAGCACACGCGTCGGATCGTCGCTGAAGCTCCGCTCGTGCAGCACGCGCAGCCTGCCGGCCTCGAGGTCGGCGAGCGCGTCGGGCACGGCGTGCATCTCCCCTTTCCGTGCTCCACCCAGACGGACGGCGATCGCGTTGACGGTGAAGTCCCTGCGCTCGAGGTCCTCGCGCTCGGTTCCCGCGCGCACCTCGGGCAACGCTCCCGGCGCCGGGTAGAGCTCTGCACGGCGGGTCGCGATGTCGATCTGCCCGCCGTCCCACACCACGAGCGCAGTGCCGAAGCGCTCGTGGCTGCTCGTCGTACCGGCGGGAGCACCGGCCTCGCCGCCGGAAGCATCGAGGTCGATCGGCGCGTTCAGGTCGGCGCTGAGCCGCTGGGCAAGCAGCATGGCCTCGCCGCCAAACGCGGCGTCCCCTCCGTCCACCACGACATCCAGCTCGCGCGGGACGCGCCCCAGCAGCAGATCGCGCACCGCCCCCCCGACGAGCTCGACATCCTCGCGCGCCGCGGACAGGTCGAGCAGCTCACGTCCCCCCGGCAACTCGCGCAGCCCTGCCAGCACCGTCGCGCCGTCGCCGACCCTGTAGCTCTCGCCCAACGCTCCAACCTCTCGATCGCGCTACGCCGGCTGCGGACTGACCGCGCGCACATCGATCCCGGCGGCCGCCAAGTGCGCCTTCGCCTGCGGGATCGTGTGCCGCCCGTAGTGGAAGATCGACGCGCACAGCGCCGCGTCGGCGCCGGCCTGCAACGCCTGCGCCAGGTGCTCGAGCTCGCCCGCCCCGCCGGAGGCGATCACGGGCACGCTCACGGCCTCGCTCACGGCGCGCGTCAGCGGGAGGTCATAGCCGTTGTTGGTCCCGTCGCGGTCCATGCTCGTCAGGAGGATCTCCCCCGCCCCCCGCTCGACGGCCTCGCGCGCCCACTCGACGACGTCGCGGCCGGTGGGAGTGCGCCCGCCGGCCAGATAGGCCTCCCAGCTCCTTGCCGGGGCGCCGGCCATCGGCGCAAGGCCGACACTTCCATCCGCACCGTCGCTCTCCGTGGCAGCCATGTCGCTCGCGAGGGTCGCTACCGCCTCCGGCGGATGACTGAGCTTCGCGTCGATCGCCAGCACGACGCACTGCGAGCCGAACCGCATCGCCAGCTCGTCGATCAGTTCGGGCCGCTGCAGCGCGGCGGAGTTGATCGAAACCTTGTCCGCCCCCGCGTCGAGCACCGCCTGGGCGTCCCCCACCGAACGGATCCCGCCGCCGATCGTGAACGGCACGAACACCTCGTCGGCCGTGCGCCGCGCGAGCGCCACGATCGTGTCGCGCTTCTCGTGCGTGGCGGTGATGTCCAGAAACACCAGCTCGTCCGCCCCTTCGCGGTCGTAGTGCGCCGCCAGCTCGACGGGGTCGCCGGCATCGCGAATGTCGAGAAATTCGACGCCCTTGACGACGCGCCCGGCGTCAACGTCCAAACAGGGGATCACACGCTTCAGGTGCACCCGCCCACCGTAGCGACCAAGCGTAATCCAACGGGCTGGGGTCCTCCAGATCGGCCCCGTATCCAACAGGCTCGCAGGCTCGGGGCTTCAGATCGGCTTGTATCCAAGTCGCCCGATCTCAAATCCAGCAGGGACCGTGTTTCTATAAAGAACCAAGCACAGCAAGCGCCTCCGGCACCGTGAATCGACGCTCGTACAGCGCCTTCCCCACGATCACGCCCTCCAAGCTCTGCTCTCCCAGTCCCACCAGACCCTCCAAATCAGCCAACTGTCCAATCCCACCCGAGTAGATCACGCTGCCCCCGCGCGCCGCCCGCAGAACCTGGCGCACTTCCTCCAGGTCGGGGCCCTCGAGCATCCCGTCGCGATCGACGTTCGTGAACACGAGGTTGCTCGCGCCGCGCTCGGCCAGGCTCTCGATCACCGCCTCGGTCGTGATCGCGGTCGTCTCCGTCCAGCCCGCCGTCGTCACGTGCCCGCCGCGCACGTCCACAGACACGAGGATGCGCTCCTTTCCATGCTCTCCGAGCACCTGCTCCAAGAGACCCGGCCGGGTGAACGCGGCCGTGCCGAGGATCACGCGCGCGGCCCCCGCCGCCAGCGCGTCGCCGACCGCCCGCGCCGTGCGTAGCCCACCCCCGTACTGCACCGGCACGTCCAGCTCGCCCGCGATCCGCCGCAGGTGCTCGAGGTTCACAGGCGCGCCCGACTTCGCCCCGTCGAGGTCGACCACGTGCAGGTATCTCGCGCCGGCCTCCGTCCAGCCGCGTGCGGCGTCGAGCGGATCCTCGTCATAGACCTTCTTCGCCTCGAAATCGCCCTTCACCAGGCGCACCGCGTTGCCGTCGAGGATGTCGATCGCCGGATACAGGATCATGCCGCAAACCGGCTCTGGGAAAGGGATCGCGAGCCGACGAGCGGAATTGGAATTGTGGGTTCGTGCCACAAAATCACGCCGGCACCGCCGCGCGCCCGCACAGGCGCGTGAAGTTGCCGAGCAGCGCCAGCCCGTGGGTCGAGGACTTCTCCGGGTGCGACTGCGTGCCGAACACGTTCCCCCGCCCGACGATCGCCGCGAACGGCTCGCCGTAGTCGGCAACTGCCAGCACAATGTCCTCGTCGGTCGGCGCGGGGGCGAAGCTGTGCACGTGGTACAGGTAGGCCGGATCGGGCAGGCCATCGCGCAACGGCGTCTCGCGCAGCCAGCGCAGCTCGCTCCAGCCGATGTGCGGCAGCTTCAGTCCAGGGGCGTTCAAGCGGCGCACGGTTCCCGCCAACAGCCCCAGCCCTGTGGCGCCGTCGTGCTCTTCGGAGCGCTCGAACAGCAGTTGCATCCCCAGGCACAATCCCAGCAGCGGCACGCCCATCTCGACGCGCTCGTGCAGCAGATCGTCCAGACCGGCGGCGCGGATCGCGGCCATCCCCGCGGGGAACGCGCCCACGCCGGGCAAGACCAACCCATCCATCGCGCGCAAACGCTCGGGATCGGCGCTCACCGCCACGCGCGCGCCGACGCGCTCGAGCGCCTTCTCGGCCGAGCGGCGGTTTCCCATGCCGTAGTCCACAATGCCGATTGAAGGCCCATCCACCTTCATGTGGTCAACGTCCCCTTCGTGCTGGGCACACCATGCTCCGTCGGGTCGATGCTCACCGCCTCGCGCAGCGCCCGCGCGAACGCCTTGAACGCCGCCTCGATCATGTGGTGCGCGTTCGTGCCGGCTTCCACACGCAGGTGCAGCGTCAGCTTCGCGGCGCTGGCGAGCGCGCGGAAGAACTCCTCCGTCAGCTCGTGCTCGAAGCCGCCCGTCGAGCCGGGTGGCAGGTCGGCCTCGAACAGCGTGAAGGGACGCCCGGAGATGTCGAGCGCGCAGCTCGCGCGCGCCTCGTCCATCGGCACCGTCGCCGCGCCGTAGCGGGTGATGCCCGCACGGTCGCCGAGCGCCCGGTCGAGCGCCTGGCCGAGCACGATCGCCGTGTCCTCGGCGGTGTGGTGCGCGCCGGTCTGCAGGTCTCCCGTGACCTCCACGTCCAGGTCCAGCCGCCCGTGCCGGGCGAGCAGGTCGAGCATGTGGTCGAGAAAGCCCACGCCGGTCGCGCGCGTACCCGCGCCGCTGCCGTCGAGGCCCAGCGTCAGGCGCACGTCGGTCTCGCCGGTCTTGCGCTCGATTGTGGCTGTACGTATCTCGTCGGCGTTCGTGGTGGTGGTCACGGCCATCTCCGGATTCTCCCTGGGTGAGCTGTCATTGGAGCTTAATCGGGCGCTACCCGCGGACCGGTCGCGGGTGGGTTGGGATCCGGATCGCCCTCGGACACGCGAGCCCGCATCGATTCGGCGTGCACCTCGAAGCCCTCGGCCCGCGCGATCGGCCCGCCCGCGGCGGACAGCTTGCCGACGGCGTCCGCTCCAATCCGGATCTCCTGCATCCGCCGGCGGAAGTGCCGCGCCGACAGCCCCGAGGCAAAGCGCGCCGCTCCACCCGTCGGCAGCACGTGGTTGGAGCCCGCGACATAGTCGCCGAACGCGGTCGCGCTCCCCGCGCCGACGAACAGCGCGCCGGCGCAGCGCACCCGCGGCGCGAGCGCCTCGACGTCCGCGCCGATCAGCTCGAGATGCTCGGGCGCGAGCTCGTTCGCGAGCTCGACCGCCGCGCGGGCATCCTCTGCCTGCAAGAGCGCGCAGGCCGCATCCCCCACCGTCGGGCGCGCCACGACCATGCGCTCAAGCGTCTGCGCCAGCTCGTCCAACGTCTGCCCGTTCGTCGCGATCGCCACGACGAGGCTGCCCGCTCCGTGCTCGGCCTGGGCGAGCATGTCGAGCGCGGCCAGCTCCACCCCGCGCGCGCCGGCCTCCACGCCGAGCACCGCGACGAGGTCGCTCGGCCCCGCGAAGCCGTCGATCCCGACGCACGCCGACAGCTGGCGCTTGGCCTCCTGCACGTACAGATTGCCGGGGCCGACGACGACATCAACGCGGTCAACCGTCTCGGTCCCGTACGCGAGCGCCGCGATCGCCTGGGCGCCTCCCATTCTGTACACGCGCTGCACCCCGCACAGGCGACAGGTGCCGAGGATCGTGCGGTCGATCTCCCCGTCCGCGCCCGGCGGCGAGCAGACGGCGACGTCGAGCACGCCCGCCGCGCGGGCGGTCACGACCCCCATCACGACCGTGCTCGGATACGGCGCGCGGCCGCCGGGGACGTACACCGCCGCCGCCTCAACCGGCACCTCGCGCAGCGTCACGCTGTGGCCCTGCGGTAACTGCACCGTGCGCTCCGCGTCAACGCCGGCCTGGGCGACCGTCGCGACGTTCGCGATCGCCACCTGCAGCCCGGCGACAAGCTCGAGCGGGAGCCCCTTGATCGCGGCGTCGAGCTCCTCCGGCCCCACCACCAACGGCTGTTGGCCGATCTCCGATCGGTCGTCGCCACCGGTGTCGAAGCGCCGCGTGTAGTCGTGAACCGCCGCGTCACCCTTCGCGCGCACGCGGGTAACTATCTCCCGCACCGCCTGCTCGACCGAGGCGCCGTCGGGGACCAGCGCGCGCACGTGCGCGGCCGCCGCCCGCGGGCCACCGAGGCGCGTCACCTCCGCGAGGTCGAGCCGCTCGATCCTCATCGACGGCTCGCGCCGGCCGAGCGGGCCGCGCCCCGGGTCATGCCGGTTCGGGGATCGCGCGCGCAGACGGGCCCGCACACGCAAACGGGCCAGCACGCGTGGTCAGGCCAGTCACAGGCTCGCACGGCGGTCCGATCGCTCACGCCGCCGCACCGGCGCTCGCCAGCCCGCGCAGCCGCTCCACGAGCTCGTCGATCGGCCCCGCCTTCAACTTGTGCGAGACCGGGTTCGCGATCAGGCGGGCGGTGCAGACGACGAGCTCCTCGCGCACGACGAGGTTGTTCTCTCGCAGCGTCGTCCCCGTCGCCGTCAGATCGACGATCGCCTCGACCATCCCCGTCAGCGGCGCGAGCTCGACCGAGCCTTTGACCTCGACGATCTCCGCCTGGCGGCCGGTTGCCTCGAGGTGGCGCGCGGCGATCCGCGGATACTTCGTCGCGACCCGCATCACCCCCAGCCGGCGCAGCGCCTCGACCGCCGGGTCGGGGCCCTCGCGGCTGGCGAGCACCATCGTGCAACGTCCATAGCCGAGGTCGAGCAGCTCGTAGACCTCGCGGCCGCTCGGATTGGATCCCCGCCCGTCCGATCCGTGCCGGGCCTGCTCGAGCAGCACGTCCTTGCCCGTGATCCCGACGTCGGCGGCGCCCGCCTCGACGTACGTCGGCACGTCGGAGGGGCGCATCGTGATCACGCCGATCTCCTCGAACAGCAGCTTGCGGTCGTTCTCGCGCAGCTCCTCCGTATCCATGCCGAGCCCGGCGAGCAGGTCGACCGTGCCCTTGAACAGCGCGCCACGCGGCACCGCGATCGTCAGCTTCGTCGCAACGCTCACGTCGACGGCTCCCCGACACCGGCGGGCGGTGCGACCGAGCCGAGCTTCGCCAGCGCTCCCGTGCCGCGCTCCTCGCCGGCGAGCGCGATGTGCAGGCGGTCGATCCCGAGCGCGAAGCCGACGGCGGGCAACGAGCGCCCGAAGCGGCCGAGCAGATCGTCGTAGCGTCCGCCGCCTCCGATCGGGGCGCCGAGCGCGGGGTCGTAGACCTCGAACACCGCGCCCGTGTAGTAGCCGATGCTGCGGGTCAGCCCGAGGTCGAAGATGATCCGCTCGGCGACACCCGGCTCCAGCTGCTCGCGCACGCGCCGCATCCCCAGCACGGCCTCCTGCACCTGTGCGTTCGCTCCCGCGAGGACCTCCGCGCCGCCGCGGCGCTGGGGCAGGGTCAAAAGCAGCTCGGCCTCCTCTCCCGTCAGCCCGGCTGCCGCCAGCCGTTCGCCGAGCTCGACGAAGTCCCGGCGCGCGAGCGCCTCCAGCAGACCCGGCCGCAGGTCCTCCGCGATCCCCATGCTCGACATCAGGGCCGGATACAGCGAGGCGTCGCCGAGGCCGACCCGGTAGTCCTTCAGGCCGGTCGCGTCGAGCGCTTTGCAGAGCACGTCGAGCGCCTCGGCCGTCCCCTCCGGCGCGGGCGCGCCGATCAGCTCGATCCCAGCCTGCAAGAGCTCGCGCGGCTGGCCGCGCTGCGGGCGCACGCCGCGATAGCAGTGGGCGAAGTAGCAGAAGCGCAGCGGCGGCTCGGCGGTCGGGTAGCGGGTCGCGACGACGCGCGCGATCGGGACCGTCATGTCGGAGCGCAGCACGAGCGCCGCGCCGGTCTCGTCGAACACCCGGTAGGCCGGCTGCGCCTCGGCCATGTCGCCGCGGGCGAGCACCGTTTCGTACTCGAGCGCCGGCGTATAGACCTCGCCGTAGGCTGAGCCCTCGAACACGCGGCGCAGCGTGTCGGTGATCGCGCGCACCTCGCGCGTCTCGTCGGGCAGCACGTCGCGCGTGCCGCTGGGAATCGGGTAGATCATCGCCTGGAAACTATCTCAGCGCCGTATCTCAGCGCCGGAATGGCGACCCAGAGAACTGCATCGCGCGGGGACGGAATCGCATCACGCGGGCACAGGCTCGATCGCCACACGCTCGATCCGCGCGCCCAGCTCGCGCAGGCGCTCGTCGATGCGCTCGTAGCCGCGGTCGATCTGGCGGATGTTGCCGATCTCCGAGCGGCCCTCCGCGCACAGCGCCGCGAGCAGCATCGCCATTCCCGCCCTGATGTCGGGCGACTCGACGCGCTCGCCGCGCAGCCGGCGCGGGCCGGTGACGATCGCGCGGTGGGGGTCGCACATCACGATGTCAGCGCCCATCAGGATCAGCTTGTCGGTGAAGATCAGCCGGTTCTCGAACATCCACTCGTGCACGAGGATCGAACCCTCGGCCTGCGTCGCCAGGGCGACGGCGATCGAGGTCAGATCGGCTGGGAACGCCGGCCAGGGACCGTCCTGGATCTTGCTCTTGTACTCCCCCTCGTCCACCTGCACGATCAGCTTCTGCCCCCCCGGCACGAGCACATCGTTATCCCGCAGCTCCGTGCGCAGCCCCAGGCGTTCGAACACCAGCCGAATCATGCGCAGGTCTCTCGGGACCGTATCCTTGATCAGCAGCTCTCCCCCGGTCACGCCCGCGAGCGCGATGAAGCTGCCGATCTCGATGTGGTCGGGGGCGATGACGTGCTCGCACCCGCGCAGCGTCTCAGCGCCATTCACCGTCATCAGGTTCGAGCCGATCCCCTGGATGTCGGCGCCCATCTTCACGAGCATCCGCGCGAGGTCCTGCACATGCGGCTCCCACGCCGCGTTGCCGATCACGGTCGTCCCCGGCGTCAGCGCGGCAGCCATCAGCGCGTTCTCGGTCGCCATCACCGATGGCTCGTCCATGAACACATCCGTCGCTCGCAGCCCGTTCGGCGCGCTCAACACGATCTCGCGCCCGCAGTCGGCCGTGGCGCCCATCGCCCGGAAGGCATCGAGATGCGGGTCCAGGCGGCGGCGGCCGATCACATCGCCTCCGGGAGGCGGCATCACAGCCCGCCCGAAGCGCGCCAGGAGTGGACCCGCCAGTAGGAATGACGCGCGGATCTGCTCGGCGAGCTCGGGCTCGATCTCGACCTCTTGAACGCCCGCGCCCTCATGTACTCCGGCGGCGCAGAGTGAAACCTCGTTGGGCCCCCGCCAGTCCACGCTCACGCCGATCGCCTCGAGGATGCTCAGCATCGCCTCGACATCCCTGATCCGCGGGACGTTGCCGACGACGACCTCATCCTCGGTCAGCAGCGCGCTCGCGAGGATCGGCAACGCTCCGTTCTTGTTCCCCGCCGGGCGCATCGTGCCGGACAGCGGGACCCCGCCTTCGATTACGAACTTCTCCATTTTCCGTTCTCTCCGGCGGAACCTCTCGCCCCTGACGGGGACGTCGATGTCGCTCGCGGGGACGCTCATGTGGGGCTCTGCAAGCCTAACAGCCATCTCGCTTCTCCAATTCGAGGCTTCGCCGCTCTACCCTGCCTGCCGCACGACGCCTCGATGGCGCATGGAGCGCGATCGCGGCATCCGCCGCCGATGCTCTTGCCCGAGATCTCTCAAGCCTGCCCAGCCCATGCCACATCGATAGCCCAAGCCAATGTCAACGGGCCACATAAGCCCTCTCAACATGCGCCAGGATGCAACTTCCATTGCAGGATCTAGGCGCATATTTGGCTCTAGCATGCGCCTTTCCCGCACGACACCCAACACGTACACACGTTCGTATCGATTCCGTCCGCAGCCGCGTCTACCGTACGAACAGATGTTCCCATCAGCGAACTCATCTCTCGCCCGGCGCGCGCTCGATGCGCTGCGCCTCACCCACTCGTTCCTCACGCTCGAGGACGACTATGCCGTCGACTGGGAGGTCGACTGGGACGAGCCAGCACGTGAGGCGCCTCATCCGCATCGAGTGCCGCTGCGCGGGGGCTTTGTTCGTCGCCGACCGGGCGAGCCGGCGCCGGGACCGCAGCTCTGCCTCACCCCGCTCTCAGCGTCGACTAGATCCGCCCTCGGTCGAGCGCACCGGCCCTCTGAGTCGCGGCTTGAGGCGTGACCACAGAACGGTATCCTTGCTTCTATGCCCACGCTGGTGATGGATCCTGCTCCGGCCGAGATCGACGCACTGATCGAGCGTCGGCGTTGTCTCGGGCTCGACCACCGCGATGAGGTATGGGAGGGTGTCTACCGGATGAATCCGCCGCCCACGCACGAGCACCAGGTCGTTCTGCAGCAGTTGGCCGAGCTGCTCGGCCCGCTGGCGCGTGGTGCCGGCCTGGAGCCCCTCATACAAGAGTTCGGGCTGGGCGACGGCACGGATGACTTCCGCGTGCCCGACGGAGGCCTGCACCGCCCTGGTGCCACCGGCGTGTGGCACCCCACCGCCGCCCTCGTCATCGAGATCCTGTCCCCCGGCGATGAGAGCTGGAAGAAGCTCCCCTTCTTCGCCGCCCACGACGTTGACGAGGTGCTGATCGTCGATCCCGAGGAGCATGTCGTCCACTGGCTGGGACTCAGCGGCGGCGAGTACAGCCCGATCGAGCGCAGCGGCCTGATCGACCTCGGCCCGAGTGAGCTGGCCGAGCAGATCGACTGGCCCTGATCCTCGCTGAGGACGACAGCGTTACCCTGCCGGCTTAGTTGGGCTGGAACACACACGCCCAGTTGAGCTGGCAACGCTCGGGATGAACGACGAAGGGCCGCCCGGAGGCGGCCCATGTCTTTGTCTTCTGCACTCCATAAAAAACCGGCGGCGTCCTACTCTCCCAGGCCCTTGCGAGCCAAGTACCATCGGCGCTGAGGGGCTTAACTGCTCTGTTCGGAATGGGAAGAGGTGTTTCCCCCTCGCCAAGGCCACCGGAAAAAGGCGAGAGACCTCGCCTCCCACGATCCCTCAAAACTGCACAGCGCCACAGCGGGTACCACCACCCTCATTTAGACCAACCCGCAGGGAACCCGGTAAGGATTCGCCGCGAGGTCCCCGTAAAAGAGACCGCAAAGGGGCCCGATAAGGCCCAGCTGCATGGGTCTGTAGAAGGTCAATCAAAAAAATCCGTCAAGCCCTCGACCGATTAGTACCGGTCTCCTTCGGACGTTACCGTCCTTCCAGATCCGGCCTATCAACCTGGTGGTCTACCAGGGGTCTTACTCCCTCTAGGGGATGGGAGAACTCATCTTGAGGCCGGCTTCCCGCTTAGATGCCTTCAGCGGTTATCCGATCCACACGTAGCTAGCCTGCTATGCCCTTGGCAGGACAACAGATACACCAGAGGTGCGTTCATCCCGGTCCTCTCGTACTAGGGACAAATCCTCTCAACTCTCCAACGCCCACGGCAGATAGGGACCGAACTGTCTCACGACGTTCTGAACCCAGCTCGCGTACCGCTTTAATGGGCGAACAGCCCAACCCTTGGGAGCAACTCCACCCCCAGGATGCGACGAGCCGACATCGAGGTGCCAAACCGGGCCGTCGATGTGGACTCTTGGGCCCGATAAGCCTGTTATCCCCGGAGTACCTTTTATCCGTTGAGCGACGGCACTTCCACTTGCTACCGCCGGATCACTAAGACCTGCTTTCGCACCTGCTCGACTTGTCAGTCTCGCAGTCAAGCTCCCTTACTACCTTTACGCTCTACGTACGATTTCCAACCGTACTGAGGGAACCTTTGTGCGCCTCCGTTACATTTTAGGAGGCGACCGCCCCAGTCAAACTACCCGCCTGGAACTGTCCAGCACCCGGATTCACGGAATGCTGTTAGAAATCCAATACACCAAGGGTGGTATCTAAAGGTTGGCTCCACGCCGGCCGCAACCGGCGCTTCAAAGCCTCCCACCTATCCTGAGCGAGATGCACCGAATCCCAATACCAAGTTGTAGTAAAGGTTCACGGGGTCTTTCCGTCTAGCCGCGGGTACTCGGCATCTTCACCGAGACTGCAATTTCACCGAGCCCCTCGTTGAGACAGTGCTGAAGTCGTTACGCCATTCGTGCAGGTCGGAACTTACCCGACAAGGAATTTCGCTACCTTAGGCACTTTTGTTACGTCTCTTTGTAATAGAGACGGCTAGGTCGTTTCTATTTCCGCCTAGCTCTCCACGTCGCCATGGAGGTCGGACCATATCTTCACCTCCAACTGCAGAGGTGTTCAGCGTATGGCCTCTGAGGATTCTATCGAGGACATCATCGATTGAGCGTCGGCGTTGCTTGCCATCGTGATTCATCGCGTAAGCGATCTCAACGATGGTCGCCAGCCCTCCGGGCTGACGATGCAATCCGTGCTCAAAGAGATACATCGCATCTTCAAACAGCTCCATATCGGAGCGTCTCGATGAGAACTGCATGTACTGCCTCATGAAAGGCAGCACGTGGGCTGAGATGTTCTTTCGCGAATTGATCGCGAACACAAGCACGTCAGGGTTGCCTGGCTTTGGCCAGATCCTGCCGCACTCGAACACCTCCTGTGCCATTTCGAGGAGCTGACGTCTTTTCCGGTGTTGATAAACAAAGAACTCCGGTTGGACATAGTAGCCAAGGGTGGCGGTTGGGTGTTTCTTTATAGAAATACACCAACTGCCCTCGCCCTCCACGACGCCGGCCATAAACCAGCGACGCGCCTCTGCACTCGACAGTCTTTCCTGCTGATTGTCCGCACTCGTCACATTGTCACTGTAGCGTGCCGCTCGGACAGAACGTTGCGCTACGAGTAGTGCGAGATACTCGGATGTTCCAGCATATAGCTGAATTTTGTAACAGCCATAGTATTAACCGTTATAGTTACGGCCGCCGTTTACCGGGGCTTAGCTTCGCTGCTTCGGGTCAAGCCCTAACAACTCCACGTAACCTTCCGGCACCGGGCAGGCGTCAGCCCCTATACGTCGTCTTACGACTTAGCAGAGACCTGTGTTTTTGGTAAACAGTCGCTTCAGCCTATTCACTGCGGCCCCCTCGGGCTCCAGACGCGAAGTCCTTCACCCTACTGGGGCGCCCCTTATCCCGAAGTTACGGGGCTATTTTGCCGAGTTCCTTAACGAGGGTTATCTCGATCACCTTAGTATTCTCTACTTGCCCACCTGTGTCGGTTTTGGTACGGGCACGCGCTTCCTCCCTAGAGGATTTTCTTGGAGGTATGGCGTCAGGGACTCGCCGGCTTAGAGCCAGCTGGCATCGCACCTCAGGTTATGCGGCCCCGCATTTAACATGGGCCACCCCTACATGCTTACCCCAGGGCAACCATCGCCTGGGTTCCCTTAGCCTTCCCCGTCCCCCCATCGGTCAAACGGAAGCGACGTGGTACAGGAATATCAACCTGTTGGCCATCGACTACGCCTTTCGGCCTCGCCTTAGGTCCCGACTAACCCTGAGCAGACGAACTTTACTCAGGAATCCTTGGGCAATCGGTGGAGGGGATTCTCACCCCTCTTTCGTTACTCATGCCGGCATTCTCACTTCCCACGCCTCCACGGCTGGCTTACGCCGCCGCTTTACTGGCATGGGAACGCTCTCCTACCGCGCGATCGATCCGAAGATCTCACGCACCCGCAGCTTCGGTGACTAGCTTGAGCCCCGTTACATTGTCCGCGCTCGAACACTTGACCAGTGAGCTGTTACGCACTCTTTCAAGGATGGCTGCCTCTAAGCCAACCTCCTGGTTGTCTATGCACTCGAACATCGTTTCCCACTTAGCTAGTACTTTGGGACCTTAGCTGGCGGTCTGGGCTGTTTCCCTTTCGACGCTGAAGTTTATCCCCCAGCAACTGACTCCCGGAGTAGACGTGATGGTCTTCGGAGTTTGCCTGAAGTCGGTAACCTGGTAGGGCCCCTAGTCCAAACAGTGCTCTACGGCCACCACGTAATTTATCCGAGGCTATACCTAAATATATTTCGGAGAGAACCAGATATCACTGAGCTTGATTAGCCTTTCACTCCGACCCACAGGTCATCCGCCCAGTTTTCAACCTAGGTCGGTTCGGCCCTCCACGAGGTCTTACCCCCGCTTCAGCCTGCCCATGGGTAGCTCGCTCAGTTTCGGGTATACCGCCTACGACTGTGTCGCCCTGTTAGGACTCGCTTTCGCTACGGCTCCGCTCATCGCTTAACCTTGCCGCAGACGAGTAACTCGCCGGCTCGTTATGCAAAAAGCACGCGGTCACACCACGAAGGTGCTCCCACCGCTTGTAGGCGCGCGGTTTCAGGTACTATTTCACTCCCCTTCCGGGGTACTTTTCACCTTTCCCTCACGGTACTAGTCCGCTATCGGTCACCAAGGAGTACTTAGCCTTGGAGGGTGGTCCCCCCAGGTTCAGTCCGCGTTTCACGGGCGCGGACTTACTCAGGAACATCTGACAGGAGATCGTGCGGTTTCGTCTACGGGACGATTGCCCTCTATGGTACGCGGTTCCACACGTTTTGACTACCACACGATTTTGTAACTCCTGCCGAGCCGGACACGACTCGGAACAGACATCCTACAACCCCTCATAAGCAACGCATGTCCGCTTACACTCATGAGGTTTGGGCTGATCCCTTTTCGCTCGCCACTACTCAGGGAGTCTCTTTTGATTTTCTTTCCTCGGGGTACTGAGATGTTTCACTTCCCCCGCTTGTCTTCTCCCACCCTATGTGTTCAGGTGGGGATAACGCCGCATTACCAGCGCTGGGTTTCCCCATTCGGAGATCCACGGGTCAAAGGCTATTCAGCGCCTAACCGTGGCTTATCGCAGCCGTTCACGTCCTTCTTCGACTCTTGGTGCCAAGGCATCCACCATGCGCCCTTACTATCTTGACGGTGATCTGGCCCAACATGGTCGCGAACGCTCGCTGTGACTCTTGCGAGACACGACTTGCGTGGTTGACCCTGCAGGGCCCGGTGATACCCGTTATCAGCCGCCGCTTATCGATGGCGGCTGAATTGTGGCTTCTGTGCAGTTTTCAAGGACCGTGGAGAGGCGATAACGCCGGCCGGCCTCGCGCATTTTGGTCACACCGTTTCACGGACGTGTCCACGCGATCACCGGCGGACGCCGGTCTCTCAAAACTCAACAGCATGCTGGGGTCGTTTTGCGGGCGATGCCGATCCTGTCCCCAAGTAGTAAGGGACATTTGCGACGGCCGCCCATCCAGCCAGGTTCGGTCGACATGCTAGGCCCGGCCTGCTCATCACCGTGCGATTCCCCGGATGAATCTCGAGGTCGAACTTCAACCCGTACCTCAACCCGTTGATAGGGATTTGGCTTGGGGCATCCGTTTGATCTCGAGTTCATTGACCTCTTGCGAGGCCCCGTTCGATCGCCCGGCCGCTGGACCGGGGCACTGTTATGTGCTCCCTAGAAAGGAGGTGATCCAGCCGCAGCTTCCGCTACGGCTACCTTGTTCACGTGGTTCCCCATGTCGCCATGAGGCGTGGACTATATCTTCATCCTGGTTGCTGGATTTACCCAAAGCGGGCTTCCAACAGACCGCGCTTCCTTGGATGCCAAGACCCCACGCGGGACACGAAATCCCGCTGCGAGGCAGCTGCAACATAGAACCGCCAGACCGGATGGTCCGTATTGCGGCTCGGCTGGTGCAACTTCCCACAGGCAATCCCCTCATCTTCGAGGATCGTCTGCAGGTTGACGATATCTGCTCGGTCCTTCTGCACGAACTGAATGTAAAACCTCGCGGTGACATTCCTGGGAATGCCACCCTCCGCGTCGAAGTAACCCCGCGCATATGCACGACGTTCTTCCGGCGTGGAGAATGAGGGCCGATCCGCCAGCCACTTCGCCGACGTCTCCAGCACCCAAAACTTACGGGTGCTGCCCTCGCGATACATCCATGCCTTCTGTCCTCGCTCCTGCAAAAGCAAGCTAAGGACATTCAGCCATTCCACGTCTGCCTGCCCAAAACGGACAGTCTTGTGACGTGAACTGATCGTCGCATCGTGTGCTGCTCCGAACAGATAGCTCCAAGCACCTGAAGCGCTTGTCGCCAGGAGCTCGGCGTGTAGTCTCTGAGGGGTCAATGCCTCCGCCAGGTTAGGCGAGGACACGACTTCCCTGCTGATTGTCCGCACCCCTGCATTTTCACTGCCGCTCCGGACGGAAAACTGCTCCGGCCGGAACAACGAGTAGCAAAGGGATACTCGGAGTTTCCAGCATACAGCCGAGTTTTTCACGTGTCGTTACCGACACGGGTCGCAACTTGCTTACGACTTCACCCCAGTCACGAGCCCCACCTTCGACGGCTCCCTCCCTTGCGGGTTAGGCCACCGGCTTCGGGTGTTGCTCACTCCCGTGGTGTGACGGGCGGTGTGTACAAGGCCCGGGAACGTATTCACCGCGGCAATGCTGATCCGCGATTACTAGCAACTCCGCCTTCATGCAGGCGAATTTCAGCCTGCAATCCGAACCGAGACGCACTTTAAGGGATTCGCTCCACCTCGCGGTATCGCAGCCCTCTGTATGCGCCAATGTAGCACGTGTGTAGCCCTGGACATAAGGGGCATGAGGACTTGACGTCATCCCCACCTTCCTCCGGTTTGTCACCGGCAGTCTCGCATGAGTCCCCAACTGAATGCTGGCAACATGCGACGGGGGTTGCGCTCGTTGCGGGACTTAACCCAACATCTCACGACACGAGCTGACGACAGCCATGCACCACCTGTGAAAGTGCCCCGAAGGGAGGGTGTGTTTCCACACCGGTCACTCACATGTCAAGCCCAGGTAAGGTTCTTCGCGTCGCGTCGAATTAAACCACATGCTCCGCTGCTTGTGCGGGCCCCCGTCAATTCCTTTGAGTTTTAGCCTTGCGGCCGTACTCCCCAGGCGGACAACTTAATGCGTTAGCTTCGACACGGGGGGAGTCGACACCCCCCACATCTAGTTGTCATCGTTTACAGCGTGGACTACCAGGGTATCTAATCCTGTTTGCTCCCCACGCTTTCGCGTCTCAGCGTCAGTCACGTCCCAGCGAGCTGCCTTCGCCATTGGTGTTCTTCCTGATATCTGCGCATTTCACCGCTACACCAGGAGTTCCACTCGCCCCTTCCGGACTCTAGCCCCACAGTATCCACCGGCATTCCAGGGTTGAGCCCTGGACTTTCACAGCGGACTAATGGGGCCGCCTACACGCTCTTTACGCCCAATAATTCCGGACAACGCTTGCACCCTACGTATTACCGCGGCTGCTGGCACGTAGTTAGCCGGTGCTTCTTGTGAAGGTACCGTCACTCCGTCCGGCTGTTCACCGGAGAAGCTTCGTCCCAACTGAAAGGGGTTTACAACCCGAAAGCCTTCTTCCCCCACGCGGCGTTGCTGCGTCACGCTTTCGCGCATTGCGCAAGATTCCCCACTGCTGCCTCCCGTAGGAGTCTGGGCCGTGTCTCAGTCCCAGTGTGGCTGATCGTCCTCTCAGACCAGCTACCCATCGAAGCCTTGGTGAGCCGTTACCTCACCAACAAGCTAATGGGCCGCGGGCCCATCTCGATGCGGAGGCCGAAGCTTCCTTTCCCCTTGCGGGCACATCCGGTATTAGCCCGAGTTTCCTCGGGTTGTCCCGGTCATCGAGGCAGGTAACCCACGTGTTACTCACCCGTTCGCGGCTCTGCCCCAGGGCAAGCCCTGGTTCGTCGCTCCACTTGCATGTGTTAAGCACGCCGCCAGCGTTCGTCCTGAGCCAGGATCAAACTCTCCGTGAAGAACTACATTCACTGAGAGTGTCATTGGTTTTCCGCTCCGCTCTTCGTGCGCGAACGCATGATCGGCTTTGCGTCTGCCGGGACCCATACACCGTGGTCCCGACCCATGACGGGGTACTACCAATCTACTTGACTCTTTGTACCGCCACCGTATGCGCCTTGAGCGCACCCGCTGGCGGGTCGAACCTGGACGCACACCACGATCGATCGATCTCGATCGTAGATGCGCATGCTGTTGAGTTTTCAAAGACCGCCGTGCCTCTGTGGGGAGGACGTCCCCGGAGAAGACCGTTCCGACCCTGCGCCCGAGGGCGCCGTTTGGGCCGACCGGGGAGTATAGCGCTCAGGACGGACCGTGGCAAGCTCGTCGCCTGCCGGGGCGATCCGAAGTCTTCACGCTGCGTCAAGCAGCATACGGGGCGCCGCGGACGGAACGCTCGATCGTGGGCACGATGGCGCTCACGAGAGGCCCTCCAGCAGGGCGCCGGGCTTGAGCGTCGCCTCGCCCTCGGCCGGCGAGGGGACGTGATCGCCGGGCTTGTAGAGGCTCGCAGCGAGCGCACCCCTCCGGGCCGGGCTCGGTGCGCACCTCGACCGTGCGGCCAGGGACATCGACGAGCCAGTCGGTGGCCACACCGGCCCTCGCGTACTCCGCCACCTTCGCCCCACGATCCTTCTTGTGCGAGTTGACCGACACCTTTGTGCGAGGTGACCGACACCTCCACCGCGAGCAGCGCCGTGCGGGGGAGGTGCTCGGATGACGGCTCCCCGCAATCAGCGTCAAGTCGGGCTCGGGCTCAGAGCCAGGCCTGAGCTCCAGCGGAAGCTGCACCATCAGCCACGCCTCTGCTGTCCTGAAGTGACGCGTCAGGCGCACGATCGCGATCACGTGGCTCTCCCCCTGCGGGCTCATCTCGACCAGCAGCCGCGGCCGCCTGCTCTCGGACCTCCGCTGTGAAGCCCCCGCAGCGGAATCAGAAGCGAAAGTAGGGATCGGCGATCTGATAACTGGAGCGATCCTCGATGCCGTCGGCCGCGAGCGGATAGCGCGGGGCGACATGTGCTCGCTACCCGGAGATCGGCGTAGAGCGCTGTACCATAAGTTGCAAACCTGTGGTATGGCGTCCTGCGTGCCTCAGTTTGGCCCTTCCGCTTCGCCTTCACAGGTTTCCGTGGCTTCGCGCAAGCGGAGAGTGAGGTTTTCGGTGAAGACAGTCTTACCGACGGGCGTGCGTACGAGCACTTCGCCCGGCAGCGCGGGCAGCGCGATATAGGCGAGCACACCGTGAGCGTGCAGGTTGGCGGGTATGCGTACCCGCTGGAATGGTTGGACGCCGCCGGAGCCGCGCGCCAGCACGGTGTCCGTGGGAGATCGCAGGACGCCGTAGAGGATCGCGTATCCGTGGGGCTGGCAACCTGTGTGCATCTGCAGGACGAACGGGCTGGATTTCGGTCTGAAGCCTCCACCGATGGGGATAAAGTTGCCGGAACTGCTGCTGATGATCCCGCCGAATCCTTCTTCCGCAGAGACTTCAGCGCTGAGCGCGAAATGTGTTTCCCTCATCGCGCCGGTGCGTTCGCCTGTGATCGAGAAGCTAGGCCCCTGGGGCAGACTGCCGCTTGCGATCGTGACTTTGCGGGGCGGACGTTCCGGCGGTTGCTTGGTGCACTTGACGGTATGCGGCAGCTTCAGGGTCCGTAGCGCTTTGCCGTGTGCATCGACCTCGGTGAGCGAGATCGGGATCGGCAAGGGCCCACGCACCACCTGGTAGTAGAAGCCGGCTGGCCCGCCGAGCTTCGCCGGCACGATCGCAACGCGCGAGGTGATCTGTCGCCCATCGCTGAGCTGCAGGCGCACACTGCGTGCGCCTGGCAGGGTCTGCGCTTCGATCGTCAGGAGCCCTTCGTCGCCGCGGCATTGGACGCTCGGCGCCTGCGGGTGTGAGTGGGAGAGGCACGTCTGGCTTGGGCCGCTGACTATCTCGATGGTGCCGGAGCTGTTGGCGCTCGCTTCGTGTTCGTAGACGCCCACGCTGATCTGGCAGCGCGCTCGCAGTAGCCCCGTACCGGGCTGCTTGGGTTCAAACCAGACCTTGTAGTCGTCTCCCGCCGCGGTCCTGCCGTGGCCGATCTCGACCGAGCCCTTGGGGCGACCTTCGTGCGTTTGCATTTCGGCCTGCGCTTCAGAAATCAGGCCGAGCGCGACTTGTAACTTCGTTTCGCTGGCCTCGAGGCTCTCGAGAACGCCCTCGTGCTCACGCTGCAGGTCCGTTACTTTTCTGGCCAGCAGCTTCTCGCGCAATCCCTCATAGGGCTGCAGAGGATCGGGGCCGGCAAGGATGCCAGCACGCTCGCGCAGGGCGCGAAGGAGCGGGCGGCTCACTGCCGCTTCCCGTTCGCCGATCAGGGTCTTGGTCGCGGGCGAAAGGGTCTCATAGCCACTGGCAACCCACGCCCTCATATCGGCGCACACATTCGGAGGCGCGCTCCCAAGGATCCATTCCAGCGAAGCGGCACCTGTGCGCTCCAGCGCCGTCACGGCGCTGTTGCTCCATTGCAGCGACCTCACCACGTGGGCAAAGGTGAGCGCGGCCTGTCGATTGGTCTCGATCATCGGCAGCTCCAAAGCGAGCGCGAGCTTCTCCCTGGAGATCGCGGCGCTGCCTGAGCTCGCGATTTGATTCGCCCATCTGCCTGGGGGATCGGGGATGTCTTCGGGCTTCAAGGGGGAACGTGATCGGCGTTTCGGGCGGCGCACCCACAAGCACGCCGGGACATTCGCCCCCGAGACTGCTCGCGAGCCCTTCGGCGGCTGTCCTGGACTCGGGCGCACCGGCTACAAGAGCCTGCCCGTATGTGTACTTCGCT
This sequence comes from uncultured Solirubrobacterales bacterium, assembly GCA_963774785.1. GTDB lineage: Bacteria > Actinomycetota > Thermoleophilia > Solirubrobacterales > Solirubrobacteraceae > Palsa-744. The sequence continues at coordinate 2,066,966 of CAVZGH010000001.1, forward strand.
TCAAGATACGCACGCGTCGCCGCGCGATCCTGCGGCGTTACACGAATACCGGCAAACGCCCCGGTTGGTACCGCGAGAGCCACGAGAAAGAGCGCCGCGACCACGGACCAGGACGCGCGAAGCTCCCGTCCGAGATGTCCGGACAGAAGCGTCAACACGGTCTCACTTCCTCGCCTCACCATGAGCCTTTCGCAGCACGAGCTGGACGCTGTCGGTGTGCGTCTGCGATGGGGACGGAGAGGACTTGAGGATTGAAAGCGTGGCGTTCAGCCGCCCATGATCTGCGCCGAGCAACTCCCGCCCCACAGCATTGAGCTTCAGATCGACGGTCGCGGTCCTGCCCGCCGGAATCGAGAAGCTGACGATCCCAATAATCGTCGTCGCCTCGGGGCGTCTCTTTTTGCCCCTGCCCTCTCCCCCGCCCCGCGTCCTGGCGGTCAGAGTCAACCTGCCCCGGCACGTGCCCGTGCCCGTGCCCGTGCACGTAAGCCTGACCGCGGCCCTGTCGCTGCCCTGAACGGCGATGCTCGTGCCGCCGGCGAGCGACACGTGGCCGGAGGGCGCCGCCGGCGGCGGTTCGGTTGTGACTCCGGGAGCAGGTGCGACGGGGGCCGTGGGCGGAGTCTGCTCACGGCCGGTACCGCCGGAGTTCGTGGCCTGCAGGCGCATGAACACGGTGGCGCCCGCATCCGCGGCGGTGAACTTGTATTCGGGCGAGGCGCCCGACTGCAGGGTCTGGCCGTTGGAGCCGTTCACGAAGGTGTAGGTGAAGCTCGGTTCGTTGCTCCAGGTGCCGGGCGTGCACATCATTGAGCCGCCGACGGTCGGGGCGACGGCCGTGCAGCTCGCGCCCTCTCCGCGCGGCGCACGCGGCGGTTCTTCGCTGCCGTCGATGAAGTCCTGGATCTCGGGCGCGGCGACGTCGGCGAAGCTGTCGCGGCCGGCGGTTATGCACCCTTTCCCGGCGATCACCACCCCATCGTTCATGACCCCGACCAGCGCCGGCGGAGATCCGAGCGTGGTCAGGGCACTGCCGCTGTCCCCGCTGCACGGCGCTCCCGTGGGAGAGCTTGCGCAGAGAATCACCGAATCCTCTTCGCCCTCTTCGCCTCCGCACTTTTCGCTCGAACCCACGTTCATGCCCAACGAATAGAGCTTGCCGTTGAGTTCTTTGGTGCTTGGGTTCTGCTCGCCGAACCCGGTGAAGCCGACCGCCGTGCCTTCCGCCGGGTAGACGCCCGCCGGCGCCAGCGAGATCGGGCCGACAGCGGGTCCGAACATGAGTGGTTCCGCCAGTTCGAGGATGGCGACATCATCGGGGTTGACGTGACCGGAGCTCGGGTCGTAGGTGTAGTAGGGGTGCACGCGCACGCTCGCGACGGCGACCGCCCGCGATTCGGCTTCGTGGGACTCGAGGTTTGCGGTGCCGGCGATGACGATGAAGTCGCTCGGCGGGATTCGTTCGTCGGGCGGCGCGATGAACGTGCAGTGGGCGGCTGTCAGGACATGGCTCACGTCGATGATCGAGCCGCCGCAGAGGATGCTTTCGCTGGATCCTTTGGCGGTTTTGAACTGCGCCTCGACCGTCACCTGCCAGGGGGCCTGTGCGACCGAGATCGGGGTTCCGCCGACGATCGCGGCGTGAGCGCGCCCGGACCTGGATCGAGCTCGCGATCTACGAAATCTGCGTGATTGTTGAAATCGATGGAAAGGCTGGTAAACACGCTGATAATCGCGCAACGATGCTCGGGGTGTAGCACCCCCGGACGCAACCGCGGACGTTACGCCCATGGCCAATGTCAGGACGAGACACAAGCAGCCAGGGACGATTCCACGAAACCTCAACTGACTCGCACCGACCTGACGGTCGCGCGGCCGTGTGTGACGGACACCGTGAGCCGAACGGTGAGCGGATGGCGCTTGACACGGGCAAACCGCTGCCTGCCGGCGGCGGTCAGGCGCATGACGACGGTCGCGCTCCTGCCCTCGGCGAGTGAGTAGGTCCCCTTGGCGAGGACGAGCGTCTGCTTACGCGAGACCGTCTTCTCACCCCGGCGCCGCTTGACCGTGATCCGCAACGTCAGCTCGGCCGATCCGCTGCACGCCGCGTCGCTGCAGGCGATGTGCACGGTCGCCGACCCGCCCGACACGACGACCTTCGACCCCGCGATCGCGATCTTGGGCGTTGGTGGGGGCGGCAGCGAAGGAGGGGAACTGACAGGATTGGCGGGGATCGCGACGCCTGCGCTCCTCGCGCTCTTTTCGCCCGCGCTGTTCTTCGCAACGACCTGACAGGAGATCGTGTTGCCCGCGTCGGCGCTCTGCACCGTATAGCCGGTCGCGTTCGCACCGGCGATCGGGGCGCCGTTGCGCAGCCACTGATAGATGAATGCTGGTGGCGGTTTGCCCGTCCACAGACCCGGCGCGCACAACAGCGTGCTGCCGACGGCCGGGGTTCCGGAGACGACCGGTGGTGTGGTGTTCACGGGCGGGGCAGACGTCAACTGCATCGCGGCGTCGATCCCCGATGTGGTGTCTGGCGCGGTGACCGACACGGAGTTAGATTCCGCGGCCGAGGATTTGTCGTTGTAGTACTGGACAACATAGTTTTTGCCGGCGTTGAATTTGACCGTGTAGCTGCCGCTCGCAAGTGCTGAGATGGTGTATTCGCCGCCGGAGCTTGTAATCGCGCAGTCGCCCAATGCGCTTTCGCCGCTTTTTGTGCTCGCACACACAAGAACATTTTCGATCGCGGCACCCGTCGAGGCGTTCGTCACCTTGCCGGTAATATGGCCGCCTTCTTCGAGCTGAGCGTCGATGTTCGACACGGTGTTGCCCACAGCGACCGCCACCGCATTGGCTTCTGAGGCCAGGGGCTTGTCATTCCAGTATTGGGGAACGTAGTCGAGTCCCTGTTCCAACGGTGAGAACGGCGAGGCGAATTCAACATCATATTCACCTTTGGACAGCCCAGCTATGGTGTATCCGCCGCTCGTTTCGGTGGTGGCGCATTTATAGCTTTCAATGCTTTCCGCAAAAGCGCATACTTCGATCCCCTTGATCCCAGTATGCGTCGAGGCATTTCTGACCGTCCCAGAAATTCTTCCGCCTTCTTCGAGCTCCGCATCGATATTTGGTGTGGGAGGGCCCGCGGCGACAAATACGGTGGTTGCTTCCTGAAACAAAGACTTGCCGTTGTAGTATTGCGGAATGTAATTCAGCGAACTGTCATTGGGTGGGGAGAACTGGACATCGTATTCACCGCTGGGCAATCCCGTGATGGTGTAGCGACCCATTGAGCCTGTCTTTTCGCATTTGAAGCTTTCGGGACCGACGTTTTCGGTGTTCACCGGGGATGTGCAGACTTCGATCCCTTCGATCGGGCTATGAGGCGCCGAGAATTCAGTCACGGTACCGGTGATGGAGCCCGTGCCTGAAGCCAGGGCGCTCGGCGCGAGATCGAGCGAGATGGGTACCGCAACGACAAGGAGCGCGGTCAGCACACCCAGCACACGGGCAGCGGCAGCCCGTCCGCCGGCCCTCGTCTCACCACGCCCAGTCCCGCCCATCCACTCAGGAGTCCTCATCGCACCGCCCCTCTCCAAGCCGCCGATAACAGGGCCGGGAAGATACCAGATGCACGAAGCTCCCACTGCCAGGCGAGCAGGTCATCCTGGGTCGGTATTCGCCGCGATGAACGGCTCACGGACCTCCGTCCAGTAGGACCAATGGTGCTTACCCCATGTGGGTGGCGAAAATCAGCGTGAGCCTCGAGGACGACCTGTACCAGCGCGTGCGCGATGCCGCCGGCGCCGATGGCGTGTCTGGCTGGCTCGCCGCCGCGGCGGCCACCCGTCTACGTGCGAACGCGCTGCATGCCGTCGCCGGGGAGATCGCCGCGAGCACGGGGGGCCATACACCGAGCAGGAGCTCAACGAGGCACGCACATGGCTGCCCTCGTCTTCGACGCCGGCGCACTGATCGCACTCGACCGCGGACACCGCGCGCTCGGCGCGCTCGCGCTCATCATCGCAGACGGCGACACCGCCCTCACCAGCGACCCTCGCGGAGGCGCGGCGATCGACCCGCGGCGCTCCTACACGATCGGCGGCGGCTTGCCTTCGGCGCTCGCGAGCAGCGCGGGATCCCAGTCGCACACGGCGCAGGCGTGGCCGAACGCCGAGCGGGCGAACTCGAGCGCGGCCGCATGCGGGTCGGGGCTTGCGCGGACGTCGTCCCAGTCGAGGATGTACTCGCCGAGCTCCCCGTCCCAGTGCACGGCCGCGGGGGACAGCGTCGCGTTCGCGAACCCGTCCGGCGCGGGATGCGCGTAGGCGTAGAACGCGGCCTTGCCATAGCGCGGATCGCCGGGCCACCAGCCGACGGCGACCTCCTGAGAATCCATCGCGTTGCGCATGATGAAGTCATCCGAGGGCGGGTCGGCCCGCTCGCCTGAGAACAGGTTGACCGCGAGGTCGAACGAGCCCCACCACGCGTTGACCGGCGTGCAGCGCCCGCGATACGGCGCGCGAAACTCCGCGAGCACGAGCGCCGCCTGGGTCGCGGCGGCGAAGTAGCTCGCGACGGCAGCGGGGTCGTAGCGCGCGTGCTCGCGATCCTCGTCGAGCGGCACGCTCCACGGGACCTCCTGCGGCGTCGGGTCGATCTCGACGGCGCCCCCGAGACCGCGGACCGCCTCCAGGAGCTCGCGCGTGACCGCGCCCACCGGTCGGTCGGGGGCGAGCGCGACGCGCCGGACGCCACCGCCGCTGTGCTCGACGACCGCCTCGTGGGTGCGCAGGTCGAGCGCGACGACGAGCGCCCCCGAATCGTCCGGCGCTCGCAGCGGAGCGGTCTCCCACCCCCGCGCGGTCAGACGCAGCGCCGCGTGCTGGAGCTGCGGCTCGGGCGGCGCGAGCACCACCGCCAGCTTACCGAGCACCTGGGTGTGCGCGTGCAGCGTGTCGCAGGTATCGCTCCACTGCTCATAAGCAAGCGCGGGCCACCGACCGGACATAGCCACACGTTACCCGAGCAGATGGCGCTCGAGGATTGAGAGTCCCGTCGATCAGCCCGCGCGCAGACGGCGAAAGCGGCGCTTGCCGAGCTTCAGCACCTCGCCGTCGGCGCGCTCGGCGGCCACGTCGTGCTCGCCCCTGCCGAGCGGCTCGCCGCCGAGCGTGGTCGCGCCCTGGTCGATCAGCCGCCGAGCCTCCGAGCGAGAGATCCCGAACGCGTCGGCGATCACACCGGGCAGGTGGACCTGCCCGCCCTCGCCTGCGTCAAAGCGCGCCTCCTCGATCTGCTCGGGCGCGGCGTGTTCGATGTGCACGCGGTCGAACTCGCGCTCGGCCCGCTCCGCCGCCGCCGGAGAGTGCAGCCAGGCGACGATCCCGCGCGCGAGCGCGCGCTTGGCCTCTCTGGGTTGCAGCTGACCGGGGTCGGGCTGCTCGCTCGGGGAGTCGGGTGGGGTCCCGATCAATGGCTCGCTGTGCAACAGCAGCCGGTAGTACTCCGGCATCGCCTCGTCGGGGATGCTGAGGGTCTTCCCGTACATCTCCCCGGGCTCGTCGGTGACCCCGATCTGGTTGCCGAGCGACTTCGACATCTTCTGGCGCCCGTCGGTGCCGACGAGGATCGGCATCGTCAGGATCGCCTGCTCGGGCTGGCCATAGGCACGCTGGATGTCACGCCCCAGCAGCAGGTTGAACTTCTGGTCGGTGCCGCCGAGCTCGACGTCGGCCTCCACGGCCACCGAGTCGTAGCCCTGCAGCAGGGGATACATCAGCTCGAGCATCGAGATCGGCTCCCTCGCCGCGAAGCGTTTGGCAAAGTCGTCGCGCTCCAGCAGCTGTGCGACGGTCGTCGTGCGCAGCAGCCTCAGCAGATCGGTCAGGGCCATCTCCAACCACTCGCCGTTGCGCCTGACCTCGAGCCGCTCGGGGTCGGGGTCGAGGATCTTCAGCGCCTGCTCCTGGAAGGTCGCGGCGTTGGCCTCGATCTCCTCCGCGGAGAGCATCGGGCGCAGGCTCGAACGGCCCGAGGGATCGCCCACGCGCGCGGTGTGGTCGCCGACGATCAGGACAACCCTGTGCCCGGCGTCCTGGAACTCGCGCAGCTTGCCGAGCACGACCGCGTGGCCGAGGTGGATGTCGGGCGCCGTGGGGTCGATCCCGAGCTTGACCCGCAGCGGCCGGCCCTCGGCCCGCGCCATCCGCAGCTTCGCCGCGAGCGCGCCCGCGGGCAGGTTGTCGACCGCGTTGCTCGCGAGTACGGCGGCGAGCTCTGTGGCCGCGTCAGGTGCGCTGGACATCGAGGGCCAATGGTAGACTCCCCGCTCCGGAGAGTCCGATCGCGTCGCGCCCCGCTGCGGCGCATCCCGATCGCAGCACCTCGCAGCACCCGACCTCCAGCCCGGGTCCGTACGACCCCCGGAGTCCCGTGCTCCGCCGCCGCCGATGAGCGCGACCGTCGCCCCCGACATATCCCCGCCGCCCGAGCCGCCCCCGCCGAAGCCGCGGTTGAAGCGGCTGCGCTTTCTGTTGATCCTGCTCGCGGTGCTGCTGCTTGGGCTCGTCTCGTTCGTGTTCGGCATGTTCGTCGCGGTCGCCTCCGACCTGCCGTCGTTGACGAAGTTCTCGCAGTTCAAGAACGAGCAGAGCTCCTACCTCTACGACGACGTCGGCCATCCGATCGGCGTGCTCAGCCAGCAGAACCGGGTGATCGTCACGCCCTCCCAGATCCCTCAGATCGCCAAGGAGGCCGTGATCTCGATCGAGGACAAGCGCTTCGAGACCAACAGCGGCGTCAACATCCGCGGGATCGCGCGCGCGTTCGTCCAGGACATCGAGCACAAAGGCTCGGTCCAGGGCGCCTCCACGATCGAGCAGCAGTTCATCAAGAACGCGCTGCAGGCCCAGTCGCATCGCACGATCTTCGAGAAGCTCCGCGAGGCGGCGCTCGCCTACCAGCTCTCGCACAAGTGGTCGAAGGAAAAGATCATCACCGCCTATCTCAACACGATCTACTTCGGCAACGGCGCCTACGGGATCGAGGCCGCGGCGCAGACCTACTTCGGCCAGCAGCCCGGCCATGAGGGCTGCGGCACGCCCGGCCACGAGCTGTGCGTCCAGCAGTTGCAACCGTGGGAGGCGGCGCTGCTGGCGGGGATCATCCAGGACCCCACGGCCTACGACCCGGCGGAGCACCCATTGGCGGCGCGGGAACGCCGCGACGTGGTCCTGCGCCAGATGCTCGACCAGGGCTACATCTCCCAGCCGGTCTACGCGGCGAGCGTCAACCACGACGTCCCCGCGGCGGCGCAGGTGCAGGCGCCCGAGGAGGAGACCGTCGAAGGGGTCGACGCTGGCTATTTCACGAGCTGGGTCGCCCAGCAGGTGATCGAACGCTACGGCGCGCCGCGCGCGTTCGGCGGCGGCCTGCGGATCAAGACGACGCTCAACCTCGAACTGCAGCGCGCCGCCGAACACTCGATCGACGCCTACCTCGAAAGCCCCGAAGGCCCGTCCGCGTCGCTCGTGGCGATCGAAAACTCGACCGGCGAGGTCCGCGCGATGGTCGGCGGACGCAACTACGACGAGAGTCCCTTCAACCTCGCCACCGAGGGCGAGCGCCAGCCCGGCTCCTCGTTCAAGGCCTTCGACCTCGCCGCCGCGCTGGAGGATGGCATCTCCCCGGAATCGGTCTGGACCTCGAAGCCGAAGACCTTCTACGTACACACTACGCACGGCACCGAAAAGTTCGTGGTCCACAACGACGAAGGCGCCTACTCGGGCTCGAACACGCTCACCGCCGCGACCGCCTACTCCGACAACTCGATCTACGCCGAAGTAGGCCTCAAGGTCGGCACCCACAAGATCGCGCGGCTCGCGCACGAGATGGGGATCACGACGCCGCTCTCGACCAACCCGGCGATGACGATCGGCGGGCTGACCGTCGGCGTCACCCCGCTCGACATGGCCCACGCCTACGAGACGATCGCCCATGGCGGGCAGCGCGTCAGCGGCACGCTGGCCAAAGACGACGCCCCGGTCGGCATCCAGGAAGTGCAGGACGGTGACGACCAGCCGCTGCCGGACGGCGCGAAGGTCAACAGGAACGTCGTCGAGGCCAAGCGCGTGCTCCCCACCGAAATCGCCGCGACCGAGACCTCGGTGCTCGAGACGGTCCTGCAGTACGGCACCGCCAAAGACGCCGCGCTCGGCGAATTCGCCGCCGGCAAGACCGGCACGACCTCCAACTACGGCGACGCCTGGTTCGTCGGCTACAACCACAAGTACACGGTCGCCGTCTGGGTCGGCTATCCGAACAGCCTCGTGCCGATGACGACCCAATACGACGGCGGTCCCGTGCTCGGCGGCACGTTCCCCGCGTTGATCTGGCACGACTTCATGACCTCCGCGCTACAGGTCGAAAAAGAACAGGCCGAACACGCCGCGCATCCGAAGGGGTCCACGAGCGGGAGCGCCGCCGGGACCTCCAGCACGGGCGAATCAGAAAGCGGCGCGCCGGCGAGCACGACCACCACTCAGCCCGGCCAGGGCGCGGCGCCAACGACGGGCGCTGGCGCCGGGACGGGTAAGGAAGGCGCCGGCAAATCCGCCACGCCCGGCGGCGGCGCCGGCGGCGCCGCCGGCGAATCGAGCCCCACTCACCCCGGTGCGACGGGGGCCGCTGGCGGCGAACAGGAACACGGCGCCGCCTCGCCGGCCCCCGCGACGCCCACACCGGAAACCCCGAGCGCGCCGTCCTCTCCCTCCTCGCCGGCGCCGTCAGCGCCCTCCTCACCCTCGCCGACGGGCGGGGTCAGCGCTGGGGGTTGAGACCACGGCGCGGGTGCGAAACGGAGCCTGCCCGGTCCTCCGCGCGCTGCTTGGGACGTATCGCTACTTCTCACTCAGGCCGCGGCCGCGACACGTGCCGGTTGCCCGCGACGCTGAAGCGCCAGGGCAACTCGACCGCCTTCGTGATGCCGACGCGTGTGGAGACGAGCATGTTCGGCTCGCGCGGGTCGATCTCCGATCGACCGATCAGAGATCGGCCGGCATCGCGGGGAAAAATCAGGACCGGCCCGCGCGCGAGATCGGCGCCGTTCTCGGCGAGCTCGATCCCGAGCGCCTGTGTGAGCTTGCCGGGACCCGAGCAGAGCTCCTCGTCGCGGATCGGGGTCCCCATTCCCGTGCCGACGATGCCCGTGCCCACTCTCCCCGGCCCCAGCGCGCGGCGCGCGCGCATCGCCTCGATCCCCGCGAGCGGCTGGAGCGCGCGGATCAACACCGCGGCGCCGACGCCCTCGGGCTCGCAGACGGCGTTGAGCAGCGCGTGGATGCCGTAGGAGCGGTAGACGTAGGCGCGGCCGGGCGGCCCGAACAGGGTGCGCGTGCGCGCCGTCAGGCCGACGAACGCGTGGCAGGCCGGCTCGGAGTCGTGGTAGGCCTCGGTCTCGACGATCACGCCGCTCGTCGGGGGCTCACCGCCGCCGGTAGGGCGATGCTCGACGACGCAGCCGAGCAGGTCGCGGGCGACCTCGAGCACCGGGCGCGCGTAGAAGTCGGCCGGCAGTGGATCGAGCTCCATACGGACCTCCGCCGGGCGGTTGCCGTCCGCTCGCCCGGCCTCGCGGGACCCGATCGGAAGCTCACCGCCCTCCGATCTTTCGACCGGACGAGGCTCAATCCGATGCGTCGCCATCGAGCACGGCCCGCGCCGCGACGATCTGCTCCCGGACCCGCGCGGTCGAGGTCCCGCCCTCGGATACCTTCGACTCCAACCACGAGCTCTGCCGCAGCGCCTGGAAGTAGAGCTCGCTGTGCGCGGCCAGCGCGGCGCTGTGCGCGGCGAGCTCCTCGACGGTCAGCTCGGACAGCGCCCGGCCGCTGTCAACCGCCGTCCGTACGAGCCCGGCGACGACGCCGTGCGCCTCGCGGAACGGCACGTCGCAGCGCGCGACGAGCAGATCGGCGATGTCCGTGGCGGCGAGCAGCTCGTCCGAGGCCGCGGCCGACATACGCGCGCGCGAGAAACGTACGCCCGCGAGCATTCCGCGCGCGGCGGCGAGCGACAGCTCCAGCGTGTCGCAGGCGTCGAACAGGTGCTCCTTGTCCTCCTGCAGGTCCTTGTTGTAGGTCAGCGGCAGCGCGTGGATCACACCGTGCAGCGCGGCGAGATGGGCGACGACGCGCGGCGCCTTGCCGCGCAGCAGCTCGGCCGCGTCGGGGTTCTTCTTCTGGGGCATGATCGAGGAGCCCGACGACCAGGCGTCGGGGAGCTCGCAGAAGCCAAACTCCTCGCTCGACCACAGCACCAGCTCGGCGCCCAGCCGGGAGAGGTGCGTCGCGCAGGTCGCGGCCGCAGAGAGGTAGTCGAGGATGAAGTCGCGCCCGGAGACCGCGTCGATCGAGTTCGGCACGACCTCGCGAAAGCCCAGCTCGCGCGCGACCAAGCCACGATCGGTGTCGAAGTTGACCCCGGCGAGCGCGCCCGCTCCGAGCGGCAGGCGGCCGGCCTCGTGCTCGGCGTAGGCGAAGCGAGCGCGGTCGCGCGCGAGCATCCAGAAGTAGGCGAGCAGGTGATGGGAAAGGTAGACGGGCTGAGCGCGCTGCAGATGTGTGTAGCCGGGCAGCGGCCAGTCGAGGTGCTCCTCGGCGCGCGCGAGCACTACGCCCATCAGCTCGCCGATCGCGGCCCGCGCGGCGGTCGCGCGCTCGCGCGTGAAGATCGCGAGGTCGGTCACGACCTGGTCGTTGCGCGAGCGGGCGGTGTGCAGCTTGCCGCCGACCGGCCCGGCGAGCTCGGTCAGGCGCCGCTCGATCGCCATGTGGATGTCCTCGTCGTCCGCGTCGAAGGGAAAGCGCCCGTCGCGCAGCTCGAGCTCGACGGCGTCGAGCCCGGCCAGCAGCGCGTCGCGATCCTCCGCGGCGATGATCCCCCGCGCCGCCAGCATGCGCGCGTGCGCGCGCGACTGCGCGATGTCCTGCGGCCACAGCCGCCGGTCGAAGTCGATCGACGCGTTCAGGCGCTGGAAGTCGGGGTGCTGGGGTTCGCGGAAGCGGGACATCAGCCGATCAGTCTATGTCCCCGGTCTGTGTCCCCGGTCTGTGTCCCCGGTCTGTGTCCCCGGTCTGGATCGGGTTTGACCTCGTCACCGCCAGCCGCGACGTCAGCGGTCGCGGAAAGGATTCTCGACTCTCACGCCGCCGTAATCCTGGCCGTCGCTGAGATCCTCCGTCAGGACGACCCCGCAGCCGAGCGCACGGGCAGCCTCGATGATGGCGCCATCCCAATAGGAGATGGTGAATCGCCGCCCGGTTTCTATCGCGGAGAGCACGATGTCGACCGTCGTCTCCTGGATGGGGAAGCGGCGGAGAGAGTCGATCGCCGACGTCGCCAGTTCGTGCGTGATGCGACCCGGCCGGCTCTCGCGCGTCGCTTGCGCGTAGAACTCCTGGAGGACCTGTACCGAGAGCGCGAGGTCCCTCCCGAGCAGTATCTCGTTCGCCCGCGCCGCCTTGGCCTGCTCCTCCTCGTTGCGCAAAACTGCGTAGAGCAGGACGTTGGTGTCAACGAATCGCACGTTTGCGCGCTTCGTCGGCTTCGGCGCGACGCGCCGCACGGTCATGCAGTTCGTCGCGGCTGAGATTGTCGCTCGCCTTGAAGTCCTTGCTGATCTGGCTCCGCACCTCCTGCCACTGGGCCTCGAGCCGCGCGAACTCGGCCTCTCGATCCGATAGCGAGCTCAGATAACCGGCGACGAGTGCACTGACCGAACTGCCCTGCTCAGCGGCGCGAATACGGGCGGCTCGATAGACCTCCTCAGGGACGGAAACGGTGATGTTGGCCATGCCTCGATACTACCACAGAACCACAGTTACTGTGTACCACAGCCCAAGATCGGCACTAGCGCAGGATCGGAGCTTCGTCCGACCGGCCGACTGCGCGGCCTTTTGGCCGGCCGGAGCTTCCGACCTGCTTGTGGCCGAGAAGGAACTGCCTGTGCGAGCGGCTCTACTGGCCGAGGACCATGCGCAGCGCCTGGCAGACGCGCGCGACCTGACCCTCGCTCATCTCCGGGAAGAACGGCAGCGCCACCGAGCGCGCGGCGACGTCCTCGCAGATCGGGAGCTCGCCCTCGCGATGACCGAAGCGCTCGCGATAGAAGCTCATCAGGTGGATCGCCGGCAGATACGGCTTGCTCTGGATGCCCTGCTCGGCGAGCGCGCGGATCGTCCCGTCGCGATCGACCCCGCGCGGGAGCTGGACGACGAACACGAACCAGCCCCGGCGTGCTCCACCCCCGGCGGCACCATCGAGGCCATCGGCGCCGTCAAGGCCACCGGCGCCGTCAAGGCCACCAGCGCCATCGGGACAGGGCAGCCCCAGTCCTTCGACCCCGGCGAGCGCCTCGCGATACAGCCCCGCGACCCGCGCGCGCCCCGCGAGCATCTCCCCCAGCCGCGCGAGCTGAGCGAGGCCGAGCGCGCAGGCGATGTCCGACAGCCGGTAGTTGAAGCCCAGCCGATCGTGATCCAACCAGCCCATATCGGGAGCCCGCCCCTGATTGCGCTCGGAGTCGATCCTCGCCTTCAGCTCCTCGCTCCCAAGCGTGACCATCCCCCCCTCGCCCGTCGTCAACTGCTTGTTCGCGTAGAACCCAAACACGGCCGGATGCCCCCGGCCCCCGACGGCGCCTCCATCCCCATAGACAGCACCCAGCGCCTCGCAGGCATCCTCGACAATTCCCAGCCCGTGCCTGTCCGCAATCCGCTCGAACGCCTTCATGTCAGCGGGGTAGCCAAAGATATGCACCGGCAACAGCGCCTTCGTCCGCTCGGTCACAGCAGCCCCGGCAGCTTCCGGATCGAGGTTCAGCGTGATCGGATCGATGTCCGCGAACACCGGCCGCGCCCGCTCATAGATCGCAACATTGGCCGACGCGACAAACGAAAACGGGCTCGTGATCACCTCATCCCCATCCCCCACCCCAACGGCCCTCAACGCCATGTGCAGCCCGGCCGTCCCACTGGACACAGCACTCCCCCACCCCGCCCCAACCCGCCCAGCAAACGCCCGCTCGAACTCCGGCACCCGTGGCCCGAGCGACAGTTGCCCCGATCGCAGCACGTCAATCACAGCCCGCTCCTCAGCCTCCCCCAACACAGGCTTCGCCAGCGGAATCATCGTCTCGCTCACGGAAGACGTGGAGCCGGCTGCATTCCGTACTCCAGCGAATCCACGAGAGCATCCCAAGAAGCAGCGATCACGTTCTCGGAAACCCCGATCGACCCCCAAACCTCAACCCCATCGGAGGCGTCGAGCAAAACCCGCGTCACGGCCCCCGTCCCCTTGGTCTCGTCGAGGATCCGCACCTTGAAGTTGACGAGGTCGATGTCCCGCAGATGCGGATGGATCTCGCCGATCGCGTCGCGCAAAGCCCGGTCGAGCGCGTTCACGGGCCCGTTGCCTTCGGCCGTGCGCACGTAGCGCTCCTCCTCGCCTGTCGGAGTGGGGATCCAGATCTTGATCGTGGCCTCGGTCTGCACGCGCCCGTCGGCCTGTTTCTCGACGATCACGCGCCAGGACTCGAGGCGAAAGAGCGGCTCGTAGTCGCCGGCCTCGCGGCGCATCAGAAGCTCGAACGAACCGTCCGCGGCCTCGAACTGGAAGCCCTCGTGCTCGAGTGTCTTGACGCGGTCAACGACGCGCTGGGCGAAGTCCTCGTCGCCGGCGGAGATCCCGGCCTCGCGCGCCTTCGCGGCGACGGTGCCGCGCCCGGAGAGCTCGGAGACGAGCACGTCACGGCGGTTGCCGACGAGCTCGGGGTCGATGTGCTCGAAGGTCTGCGCGTCGAGCTTGACGCCCGCGGCGTGCAGCCCGGCCTTGTGCGCGAAGGCGTGCTTGCCGACGTAGGGCTGCGCGGGGTCGGGCGTGCGGTTGAGCAGCTCGTCGACGAGGTGCGCGGTCTCGGTCAGGCGCGCGAGCTGCTCGGAGGAGAGCAGTTCGTGGCCGAGCTTGAGCTGCAGGTCGGCGACGATCGTGACGAGGTTCGCGTTGCCGACGCGCTCGCCGATCCCGTTGATCGTGCCCTGCACCTGCGTCGCGCCGCCTTCGACCGCCGTCAACGTGTTCGCGACCGCGCAGCCCGAGTCGTCGTGGCAATGGATCCCGAGCGCGATCCCTCCCAGCGCTTCGTTCACGACGGCCATCGCGACGCGGATCTGCGGCGGCAAGGAGCCGCCGTTGGTGTCGCACAGCACGATCCGCTCGGCCCCCGCGTCGGCCGCCGCGCGCGCGCAGTCCAGCGCGTAGCCGGGGTCTTCGGCGAAGCCGTCGAAGAAGTGCTCGGCGTCGAGCAGCACGCGCTTGCCGTGGCGCACGAGGAACGCGACCGACTCGGCGATCATCGCGAGGTTCTCCTCGCGCGAGACGCGTACGACCTTCTCGACGTGCAGCAGCGAGGCCTTGCCGACGATCGTGCACACGGGCGCGAACGACTCGGCGAGGATCCGCAGCCCCTCGTCCTCCTCCGCGTCGATCTCGCGCCGGCGCGTCATACCGAACGCGACGATCTCCGCCGTGTCGAGGCGCTCCTGCGCGAGCAGCTCGAACAGCTGCTCCTCCTTCGGGTTCGATGAGGGAAAGCCGGCCTCGATCATGTGCACGCCGAGCGCGTCGAGCGCGTGCACGACGCGCAGCTTCTCCTCGGCGGTCAGGGACATGCCGCCGCCGCCCATCCCGTCGCGCAGCGTCGCGTCATATAGCTGGATGTCGGCCATCGGCCCTACCCCGAGACTGTCGGCGCGGGGGCCGCCGCGCCGGGGAGATCGCCGGTGGGGGTTTCGAGCGCCGACGGAGAGACCACGTCGAGCCACTCGCGGTAGCGCTCGGAGCGCCCGTGGATCGCGTCGTCGAAGGCTGATTGGAGAACGCGCGTGATCTCGCCCGGTTGGCCGCTGCCGATCGTGTGGTCGTCAACCTCGCGCACGGGCACGAGCTCGGCGGCGGTCCCGGACATGAAGACCTCGTCGGCGAGGTACAGCTCGGCGCGGGCGACGTTGCGCTCGGCGACCTCGTAGCCGAGGTCGCCGGCGATCTGGATCAGCGAGCGACGCGTGATCCCATCGAGGATCGAGTTGTGCTGGCCGGGCGTCGCGATCTCGCCGTCGCGCACGATGTAGATGTTCTCGCCGGTGCCCTCGCAGACGTGGCCGTGCTCGTCGAGCAGGATCGCCTCTTCGTAGCCTGCCTTCAGCGACTCGACCTTCGCGAGGATGCTGTTCAGATACTGCCCCGAGGCCTTCGCGTGGGGCACGAGCGAGCGCGGGCTGATCCGCTCCCACGAGGAGATCTTCGCGCGAATGCCCTTGCGCTTGCCCTCCTCGCCGAGGTAGGCGCCCCACTCCCAGCAGGCGATCGTCACGTCGACCGGCGCCTCCAGCGGGTTCAGGCCCATCTGCCCATAGCCGCGGTAGACGATCGGGCGGATGTAGCAGGAGCTCATGCCGTTGCGGGCGACGAGCTCGAGCGTCGCTGAACGCAGCTCCTCGGCCGAGTAGGGCACGGGCATGTAGTAGAGCTCGGCGGACTTCAAGAGCCGCGCGACGTGGTCGGCGTTGCGGAACACCGCGGGGCCGAGCTCGGTCTCGTAGCAGCGCACGCCCTCGAACACGCCCGTCCCGTAATGCAGGCCATGCGTCAGGACATGGACCTTGGCGTCCTCCCAGGCGACGAAATCTCCGTTCATCCATATGAGGTCGGTCTCATCCACGTTCATTTCGCTCCTGCTGAGAGGTTGTTACTCGAGGTGGGCGATCACTGCCTTCGTCGCCTGCGCCGTATCGGCCGTCCCTCCCAGGTCGGCCGTCCGCAGACCCGCCGCCAGCGCGCCTTCAACGGCCGATTCTACAGCCGCCGCCTCGCTTTCCAAACCGAGGCCGTGCCGCAGCAGCATCGCGGCCGATAGGAACATCGCCAGCGGGTTGGCCCTGCCGGTCCCGGCGATGTCCGGCGCGGAGCCGTGGACGGGCTCGAACAGGCCGGGCCTGGGCTCAGATCCGCCATCGGCCTGCTCCGCGGAGGAGGCATCGCCGGCGGGCGCGGACCCGGCGCTCGCGGACCCAGCGCTCGCGAACCCGCCCAGCGAGGCGCTCGGGAGCATCCCGATCGAGCCCGTGAGCATCGCCGCCTCGTCGGAGAGGATGTCGCCGAACATGTTCTCGGTGACGATCACGTCGAAGTCGCGGGGGCTTGCGACGAGCTGCATCGCGGCGTTGTCGACGAGCACGTGCTCGAGCTCGATCTCGGGAAACTCGCGCGCGTGTAACTGCGTGACGACCTCGCGCCACAGCCGCGAGGTCTCCAGGACGTTGGCCTTGTCGACGCTGGAGACCTTGGGAGCCCTCCCCGCGGGGGTACCACCCGACCGGGCCTCAGCCGCCTGAAACGCGGTGCGCGCGATCCGCTCGATCTCCTCGGTCGAGTATTCGCACAGATCCGAGGCGGTGGTCTCGGTGCGGGTCTTCTCGCCGAAGTAGATCCCGCCGGTGAGCTCGCGCACGACGAGCAGATCCGTCCCCTCGATCACCTCGCCGCGCAGGGGCGAGGCCGGGTAGAGCGCCGGGAGGGGCTTGACCGGGCGCAGGTTCGCGTACAGGCCGAGGCCCTTGCGCAGGCCGAGAAGCCCTTGCTCGGGCCGTGGCTTACCGGGATCCGTCGTGTCCCATTTGGGTCCTCCCACGGCCGCCAGCAGGACCGCGTCGGATCTGCGGCAGGCCGCCAGCGTCTCGTCGGTGAGCGCGGTCCCGTGCGCATCGATCGAGGCCCCGCCGAAGGGGTGCTCCTCGAGCTCGAACTCGCCTACCGCCCGCAGGAGCTGGAGGGTGGGCGCCATGATCTCCGGACCGATCCCGTCGCCCGGGAGCGTGACTATATGGTGACTCATCCCGCGACCCTACAGCGCCGTCGTCGGGATCGGCGCCCATCCGAGGTTGCGGCTCTCCTGCTCGAACTCGGCGATCTCCGCGGACTGCTCGAGCGTCATCGCGATGTCGTCGAGGCCGTTCAGCAGGCGGTGGCGGATCTCGTGGTCGATCTCGAATGAGACCTCGCGGGTGGGCGGGGTCCCAATCCTGACCTCCTGCTCGAGCAGGTCGACCTCGCCCGCGCCGGCGTGCGCGAGCGCGCGGCAGTCCTCGCCGGAGAGCACGACCGGCAGGAGGCCGATCTTCGTGCAGTTGGAGTAGAAGATGTCCGCGAACGACGGCGCGACGAGCGCCTGGAAGCCGTAGTCCTGCAGTCCCCAGGGCGCGTGCTCGCGCGAGGAGCCGCAGCCGAAGTTCTCGCCCGCGACGAGGATCGGGTTCGCGGGCAGGTTCCAGCCGGGCTCCTTCGCCCAGTCGTAGAACAGGAACTCGCCGAAGCCCGTCCGCTCGACGCGCTTGAGGAACTGCTTGGGCATGATCTGGTCGGTGTCGACGTCGGCGCGGTCGAGGTGGCTGACGGCGCCGGCGATGACGCTTATCGGGTCCATTGCGATTCCTCCTATGACCAGTCTCGGATGTCGACGAAGTGCCCCTCGATAGCCGCCGCGGCCGCCATCTGCGGGGAGACGAGGTGCGTGCGACCGCCCCGCCCCTGGCGCCCCTCGAAGTTGCGGTTCGAGGTCGAGGCGCAGCGCTCGCCGGGCTGGAGGATGTCGGGGTTCATGCCGAGGCACATCGAGCAGCCGGCGACGCGCCAGTCGAAGCCGGCCGCACGGAAGACCTCGTCGAGCCCCTCGGCCTCGGCCTGGGCCTTGACCTGCTGGGAGCCGGGCACGACCATCGCGTCGACGCCCGCCGCGACCCGGCGACCGTCGACGACCTTCGCTGCCGCGCGCAGGTCGCCGATCCGCGAGTTCGTGCACGAGCCGATGAACACACGGTCGAGTGCGATCTGCTCGATCGGCATGCCGGGCTCAAGGCCCATGTAGGCGAGCGCGCGCTCGGTCGCCTCGCGGTCGGCGGGGCTGTCGAACTCCTCCGGCGCGGGCACATTCTCGGTGACGGCGCGCACCATCCCCGGGTTCGTCCCCCAGGTCACCTGCGGGGAGATCGCGCTCGCGTCGATCACCGTCTCCGTATCGAACTCCGCGCCCGCGTCGGTGCGCAGCTCGCGCCACCGCGCGATCGCCTGCTCGAGCTCGGCGCCACGTGGCGCGCCGGGCCGATCGGCGTCCGTGAACCAGGCGAAGGTCGTCTCGTCGGGCGCGATCATCCCGGCGCGGCCGCCACCCTCGATCGTCATGTTGCAGACCGTCATCCGGCCCTCCATCGAGAGCGCCTCGATCGCGGGGCCGGCGTACTCGACGACGTGCCCGGTGAGCCCGCCGACGCCGAGCTGGCCGAGCGTGCCGAGGATCAGGTCCTTGGCGGTGACGCCGAAGCCGAGCGCGCCCGCGTAGGAGATCCGCATCGAGCGCGGCTTGTGCTGGACCATGCACTGCGTCGCCAGCACGTGCTCGACCTCCGAGGTGCCGATCCCGAACGCGAGCGCGCCGAACGCGCCGTGCGTCGAGGTGTGGGAGTCGCCGCAGACGATCGTCATGCCGGGCTGCGTGACGCCGAGCTCGGGGCCGATCACGTGCACGATCCCCTGGCGCGCGGAGCCTAGCGAGTAGACGGGCACGCCGAGCTCCGCGCAGTTGCGCTCCAGCGTTTCGACCTGCACGCGCGAGAGCTCGTCCTTGATCCGCGCGGCGACCGGGGTCCCATCGGTCGGCGTGTTGTGGTCGGCGGTCGCGAGCGTGCGGTCGGGGCGGCGCACCGGGCGCCCGGCCATGCGCAGGCTGTCGAAGGCCTGCGGGCTCGTCACCTCATGCACGAGGTGCAGGTCGATGTAGAGCAGGCCGTGCGCGACCTCGTGCGTCTCCCAGATCTTGTCGAACATCGTCTGTGGCATGTCTTCGTCGTCTCTCTCGTTACGGGTGCGGGATTCTATTTTTAATAATTAATCGGATCAGCCTGTGGTTGCCGCCGCTCTATTCCATGTGGAAAGAGCGTCGTTGTGAGTGGCGCTGATGGACCGGGTAAACGTCAACTCCGTCGCAGCCCAGCGGAGACGACCGCCAGAAAGGCCGCATCCGCGGTGGTCGGGTTCTCGAAGTGGTGCGGCAGGTCGGCGTCGAACGTGACGCAGTCGCCCTCGTCGAGCTCATAGGAGATGCCATCGCAGATCAGCAAGATCGCGCCGTGCTCGACGAACGCCGTCTCGCGGCTGCCGGGCTCGTGTATCGGCGGATCGTCCTCAGCGCCCGTGGCGCCGCCGGGCGCGAGCGTGTGGCGCGAGAGCTCGGCGCGCTGCCCGGGCTGACCGGAGGTCAGCACCTCGAAGCTGTGCCCGCGCCGCTTGTTGCCGCCGCGCTGGCGCTGGGAGGCGCGCACGATCGTGACGGCCCCCGACTCGTCCAGGCGCAGCAGTTGCGAGAGGCGCAGGTCGAGCCCCGCGGCGATCCGCGCGGCGACGGTCAGCGTCGGGCTCGTCTCCCCGCGCTCGACCTGCGAGAGCATCGGCGCGCTCACGCCGCTGCGCTCGGTGAGATCGCGCAGCGACAGCCCCGAGGACTCACGCAGCGCCTTCACGCGCGCGCCGATGACGGCGGGATCGAGCGGATCGGGAGGATCGAGCGGGTCATGCGGATCGGGCGCCGTCGCGCGTGCCGGAGCGGATGCGATTGCCATACGCGTGTACGTTATCACAGACACGAGTGGATCTGTCGAGCTCTCCCGTTCGGGGCGCGCGCAACACTCACGAACAATGGACAGCTCGACCGATGCAGACAATGCCGATCGCACCGCTGGCGCCCCGCGACGCGTGGCGCTAGCCTTCTTGGCATGAGCACGCATGCAATCGCGACTGTCAGCGCTGAGGAACTGCTCAAACTGCCCGACGGCGAGGGAAAGCGCTACGAGCTCATCGAAGGACGGCTGCGGGTGATGTGCGCGTCGGGCCTCGAGCACGGTCGCGTCGCAATGACGGCGGGCCGCCTCTTGAGCAACCACGTACACATCACCGGGAGCGGCGTGACGCTGGGCGCGGAGACGGGGTTCATCCTGGCGCGGGATCCCGACACCGTGCGCGCACCGGATGCCGCCTTCGTCTCGCACGCCCGCGCCGACGCGGTCGGCCCCTCACTGGGCTTCTGGCCCGGCGGCGCGCCGGATCTGGCGATCGAGGTGGTCTCGCCCGAAGACAGCCGTCCCTACGTGCACGCGAAGGCGCTGGACTGGCTCGAGGCGGGCGCGACCGCGGTGCTCGTGCTCTATCCCCGCACGTGCTCTGCGACCGTCTACAGAGCGGGCGGCGATGTCCAGTCCTACACCGAGGGCACGCTCGACCTCAGCGACGCGGTGCCCGACTGGCACGTTGCGGTCGCCGACTTCTTCGCCTGACGCGGCGCGCCAACTGCATCATCGGTTCCGCGCGGCCACGCCGTCGATTCACGCGCCGCGACCCGACGTGGCGCCTCACCCGCCCGGGCCAATACCCGACCGCGCCGGCGCCACCAAAACTCGTTGGGCGGCGCCGGCCTGGTCAGGATGCGAGTTTGCTCAAGGCCCCGCCGGCTCCGGCAGACCGATCGCCGCGTCGGCCTGCGCGCGGGCGACGGCCACCGACAGCGCGCGCACATACGCGCGCGCGGCCGCGTCGATGATGTCGGTCGAGACCCCCTGCCCCGCGCCGGTGAAGCCGTCGAGCTCGACCACGACCGAGACCTCGCCGAGCGCGTCCTGGCCCTGGGTGACCGCGCCGATCGTGAACTCGCTGAGCGCCGGCGCCCTGCCCGTGGCGACGTTGATCGCCTGGAAGACCGCGTCGATCGGGCCGTCCCCGGTGAACGAGCCGCTCGCCGTGCCGCCCTCGGGCAGCGCGATCGACACGCTCGCGTGCGGCGGGCGCTGCGAGGACGCGACGACGTCGAAGGACTCGAGCGCGTAGCCGGCGATCTCCTCGCGCAGCTCGTCGGTGACGAGCGCCTCGAGGTCCATCGCGGTCACCTGCTTCTTGCGGTCGGCGATCTCCTTGAAGCGCTTGAACGCGGTGTTCAGCGCCTGGCCGTCGATCGCGAAGCCCATCTCCTGCAGCGCGTCGCGCAACGCGTGGCGACCCGAGTGCTTGCCGAGCACGAGCGAGTTGCTCGCAAGGCCGATCGTCGTCGCGTCCATGATCTCGTAGGTCGTGCGCTCCTTCAGCACGCCGTCCTGGTGGATGCCCGCCTCGTGCGCGAACGCGTTGCGCCCGACGATCGCCTTGTTCGGCTGCACCGGGTAGCCGGTCAGGCGCGAGACGAGCCGGCTCGTGCGCGCGATCTCGGTCGTCTCGATCCCGGTCCACAGACCGAGGCTCGGCTCGCGCGTGTGTAGCAGCATCACGATCTCCTCGAGCGAGGCGTTCCCGGCGCGCTCGCCGATCCCGTTGATCGCGCACTCCACCTGCCGGCAGCCGGCTTCCAGGCCCGCCAGCGAGTTGGCGACGGCCAGGCCGAGGTCGTCGTGGCAGTGGACCGAGACGGTCGCCGCGCGCAGGTCGGGCACGAGCCGGTAGAGCTCGGTGAACATCGCGTTGTACTCGCGCGGCATCGTATAGCCGACGGTGTCGGGCACGTTGATCGTGGTGGCGCCCTCGTCGAGCGCGATCTGGATCACCTCGGCCATGAACTCGACGTCCGAGCGCGAGCCGTCCTCGGGGGAGAACTCGACGTCGTCGGTGTAGCTCTTCGCCTGCGCGACCGCGGCGCGGACCTGCCCCTTGACGTCCTCGCGCGTAGTCTGCAGCTTGTGCTTGATGTGCACGTCGCTGGTGGCGAGGAACGTGTGGATTCGTGCCCCGCCCGCCCCCGCGGCATCCTTGACCGCTTGCCAGGCCGCCTCGATGTCCTGCTTGGAGGTGCGCGCCAGAGCGCAGATCACGGGGTGGGTGGGGTACAGATCAGCCCGCGCGATCGCCTGCACGGACTCGAAGTCGCCGGGCGAGGTGATCGGGAAGCCGGCCTCGATCACATCTACCCCCAACCGTGCGAGCTGGTGGGCGATCTCCAGCTTTTCCTGCCTGTTCAGGGAGATTCCCGGCGACTGCTCACCGTCGCGCAAGGTCGTATCGAAGATCCTGACGCGGTCCGCCTCGCCGCGTGCCCTGTTCACCTCGACGTGGTTCACGTCGCTGCCTGCATCGTTCGTGCTCATGTCGTTCATTCTCCTTCTAGGTCTCTTTCGGGCTTCCTCTCTGCTGGGTATGCGGCTACGCGGCCGCCACGCGCTATTCCCCCCGAGGGGGGAGCAGGAGAAGGAGCGAAAGGGACTTGGGGAACGACATCTGAAATTTGAGGGTAGCACCACGTTCGGCGGGCGCAAGTACCTCGGGCGTTGAGACGACCTTGCTCAGGGCGTCAGGACGACCTTGCCGACGTTACGCCGCTCGACGATCATCGTCTGCGCGGCGCCAGCCTCATCGAAGCTGAAGACGCCAGCGATCACCGGTTTGACGGTGCCGTCGTCGAGCATCGGACGCAGCGGCGCCAACCACGGCTCGATCGTGCCGCGGTCCTTCAACAGCGTCAGCATGTTCAGCCCGATCACGGCCTTCGATTCGGACATCTGCTTGATCAGGTTGAACCGCGGCATGCGCGCGACGGCGCGCAACGCGGTGATGACGTTTTTGCGCTCCCCGGAGACGACCGAGGACGCACCGAAGGCGATCAGCCGCCCACCGGGGCGCAGCAGCGAGTAGCTCTTGCGGAAGCTCTTGCCACCGATCGCGTCGAGAATCACGTCGAACTGCGGCAGCCCCCGCTCCCAGCCGCTCTGCGTGTAGTCGATCACGTGGTCGATGCCGAGCTCGCGGATGCGGTCGTGCTTGCCGGGCGAGGCCGTGCCGTAGACCTCGGCGCCGGTGCGCTTGGCGATCTGCGTTGCGGCGATGCCCACGCCGCCACCGGCCGAGTGCACCAGCACACGCTCGCCGGCCCGCAGCACGCCGTAGCCGATCAGGCCCGCCCACGCGGTCCCGTAATTAACCGGGATCGCCGCCCCCTGCTCGAAGCTGAGCTCCTCGGGCAGCGCGAACACGTCGGCGGCGGGCACGGCCACCTGCGAAGCGTAGCCGCCGAACACGGTCGAGGCGAGCACGCGCTGGCCCAGCGTGAGGGTCGGGTGGGAATCGGAAACGCCGGCGCCGAGCTCGAGGATCGTGCCGGCAACCTCGTAGCCGACCACGCAGGGCGTCTTCGGCGCGTCCGGATAGAGCCCCATGCGGGCCATCACGTCAGCGAAGTTGATGCCCGCCGCGGCGACCTCGATGCGCACCTCTCCCGGGCTAAGGCTCGGATCGGGCCGCTCCTGGACCTGGAGCACGCCCGGCCCGCCGTGCTTGGTGATGACGACCGCCCGCATCGACGACACCCTACCCGATTTGGTTAGTGACTGCTAATAGCGCGAGCCGGCTCAGCTGAGCACGACCGCCCAGCCGTCCACGAAGCCCTCGGAGGCGACGATCTCATCGACCACCTCCGCGGGCACGGCGGCGTCGGTCGTGACGACCATCGCGGCCAGGCGCTGGGCGCCGTCGGATCCGTCGTCATCGGCGGCCTGCCCGTTCGGTGTGTGGCCGACCGCGGCCGAGGAGATGTTGATCCCGTGCGTGCCGAAGATCGTGCCGACGCGACCGATCATGCCGGGCAGATCCTCGTAGCGGAAGATCGTCACGAAGGGCTCCAGCTCGACCGTGAAGCGCCGGCCCTGCACCTCGACGAGATGCGGCACGCGGTTCGGGCCGATCGCGGTGCCGGCGACCGCAACGCGCTCGCCGCCGGCGATCACGGTGACGCGGATCAGCTCGTTGAAGTCCTGCGCCTCGGAGACCGACTTCTCCTCGATCACGATCCCGCGCTCCTCGGCCATGCTCGGCGCGTTGACGAGGTTGACCTCCTCCTCCGTGCGTCCGCCGAGCGCGCCGCCGATCACCGCGAGCGTCAACAGGCGCGTGTCGAAGTCGGCGATCCGGCCCATGAACGCGGCCTCGATCCGCTCGACCGAGCTGCCCTCGGCAAGCTCCATCGCCAGGCGCCCGAGGTTTTTCGCGAGCGGCAGAAACGGACCGAGCACCTCCATGTCCTCGGCGCCGACCGAGGGGATGTTGACCGCCGTGGCGACGACACCGCCGGTCAGCGCGGCGACGACCTGCTCGGCGCTCTGGTAGCCGGCGCGGTCGGTCGCCTCGGCGGTCGAGGCGCCGAGATGCGGCGTGACGATCACCTTCGGGTTCGAGAACAGCGGGTTCTCGGTCATCGGCTCCGACGGGAACACGTCCAGCGCGGCGCCGCCGACCTTGCCCGACTCGAGCGCCTGCCCGAGCGCCGCTTCATCGATCAGGCCGCCGCGCGCGACGTTGAGGATCCGCACGCCATCGCGCATCTGCGCGAACGCCTCGGCGTCGAGCCAGTTCTGCGTCTCCGGGGTCTTCGGTAGATGGATCGTGATGAAGTCGGCCTGCGCGTAGATCTCCTCGCTGTTCTCGGCCTTCTCCACGCCGAGCTCGCGGTAGCGATCGGCGCTGACGAACGGGTCGAAGGCGAGCACGCGCATGTTGAAGGCGCGCGCGCGGGTCGCGACGAGCTGGCCGATGCGACCGAAGCCGACGATCCCGAGCGTCTTCTCGTAGATCTCGACGCCGGAGAACTTCGAGCGCTCCCACTTGCCGCTCGTCAGCGACGCGTAGGCCTGCGGGATGTTCCGCGCGAGCGCGAGCAGCAGCGCCATCGTGTGCTCGGCCGCGGTGACGACGTTCGACTGCGGCGCGTTCGCGACGATGATCCCGCGCTTGGTCGCGGCCTCAACGTCAACGTTGTCCACCCCGACCCCGGCGCGGCCGATCGCGCGCAGATTTGTTCCCTTTTCGATCAGCTCGGCGGTCAGCTTCGTCGCGGAGCGGATCAGGATGCCCTCGTAGGCGCCAATCCGCTCGGCGAGCTGCTCGTCGGTCCAGTCGAAGCCGAGCTCGACGTCGAAGTGCTCCTGCAGCAGCTCGATGCCCGAGTCGCCGATCTTCTCCTTGACCAGAACTTTCAAACGCTCGTCGCTCATGCCGCCATCCTCTCTACGACCCAGTCGATACACGCGGTCAGAGCCTGGACATCGCCGGGCTCGACCGCCGGGAACATCCCGATCCGCAGCTGGTTGCGTCCCAGCTTGCGGTACGGCTCGGTGTCAACTATCCCGTTCGCGCGCAACGTCTTCGCGACCACGGCCGCATCGACCTCGTCGTTGAAATCGATCGTCCCGACCACGAGCGAGCGCTTCGCGGGGTCGGCCACGAATGGCGTCGCGTAGCCGCTGCGCTCGGCCCAGCCGTACAGATCCTCGGAGGAGGCGGTGGTACGCGAGACGCACCAATCGAGGCCACCACCATCGAGCATCCAGCGGATCTCCTCGGCGAGCATGAACAGCGTCGCCACCGCGGGCGTGTTGTAGGTCTGGTCTTTGAGCGAGTTTTCCAGCGCCGTCTGCAGCGACAGGAACGCCGGGATCCAGCGCTGCTCGGAGGCGTCGAGCTCTGCGATCCGCTCCTGCGCGGCGGGGCTGAGCAACGCCACCCACAGGCCGCCGTCGCCGGCGAAGCTCTTCTGGGGGGCGAAGTAATACGCGTCGGCCTGGCTCACATCGACCGGGAGCCCCCCGGCGCCCGAGGTCGCGTCGATCAGCACGAGCGCGTCGCCCGTCGCGGCGGGTCTGAGGACGGGGACCATCACCCCGGTCGAGGTCTCGTTGTGCGCCCAGGTCATGACGTCAACCTTTCCGTCGCTGGCCTCGCCGGCCTCCCCGGCCTCGCCGGCGACCGCGCCGAGCGCTGCCGGGTCCGGAGCGTCGCCGGGGTCGGCGGAGACGACGACCGGGTCCCGCAGGAACGGCGCGCCGGTCGTGACGGTCGCGAACTTCGAGGAGAACTCGCCGTAGGTCAGATGCAGCGCACGCTCGCGCACGAGCCCGAACGCCGCGGCGTCCCAGAAGGCGGTGGCGCCGCCATTGCCGAGCGCGACCTCGTAGCCGTCGGGCAGCGCGAACAGCTCGCGCAGGCCGGCGCGAATCTCGCCGACGAGCGCCTTGACCGGCTTTTGGCGGTGCGATGTCCCCATCACCGCGGCGCCCTCTGAGGCCAGGCGCGCGAGCGCCTGCGGGCGGACCTTCGAGGGTCCGCAGCCGAAGCGTCCGTCGGCGGGCTTCAGCACGCCGGGGATGACGAGGGAGGTTGTCTGGGCGGCAGTTGAGTCGGGCATCGTGGGCTTCCTTCGTGGAATCTCGCAGATCGAAGAATGCCCAGGCGCGCGGCGGTCCAACCGTTACGTCGCTTCCCGGTGGTCAGGCCCACCTTCTAGCGCCAGTCGCGACGACGGGAGCGAGTGTAGCGAACGGCGCCTCAGCCGGCCCAGAGCGCCTCGCGCTCGAACACGCTCGCGGTCCAACCGGCGGGCAGACGGCTCGGCGCCACGCCGGCCGGCAGCCCGAGCTTGGCGCGGTCTCCGGTCAGCAGGCAGAACTCGGGCGCCGGCCCGAGCACCAGCTGCCGGCGCCAGAGGCTCGCGTGCTGGGCGTCCATGCCATCGCCGAGCAGCTCGCCGAGCCCGCGGCGCTCGATGCCCCGAGCACGCGAGACCCAGACGGCGGCCGACTCCTGGCCGAAGGCCCCGGGACCGGGACCGGGACCGGAGGCCGGCGGAGGGTGCCCCTCGATCAGGCCGTAGAGGCCGCCGGCGCCCGAGCCGAAGCGGTGCGCGATCCCGTCGTGGGCAGTGCGGTGGCCGTGCCCGACGGCGGCCATGTTCAGAACGCCGAGCGCGGTGTAGTCCTCGACGAAGTACCAGTCCTCATAGCCGGGTCCCTCGAGCCATGGCAGCCCGGCGACGCGGAACGTGGCCGAGCCCAGAAAGCCCGTCGGCGGAGCGTGCGCGAGCGAGCGGTGAAACGCGATCTCGGCGTGCTCGTAGGCTTCGATCGCCGCGCCGTCCAGCGGCCGATGCCAGAAGACGTAGGCGAGCACGGCGGGAACCTCAGAACGAGGTTTCGATCCAGTCCATGCCCTTGCGCAGCTCGGCGCCGACGTGCTCGACCTGGGTGTCGGCCTGCTCGGCGCGCATCCGCTTGAAGTTCTCCTGTCCGGCGCGGTTCTCGGCGATCCACTCGCGCGCGAAGTCGCCGTCCTGGATCTCCTTGAGGATCTGGCGCATGCTCGCGCGGGTCTCCTCGGTGATCACGCGCTTGCCGCGCGTGTAATCGCCGTACTCGGCGGTGTTGGAGATCGAGTAGCGCATCCCCGCGAGGCCCTTCTCGTGCATCAGATCGACGATCAGCTTGAGCTCGTGCAGGCACTCAAAGTAGGCCATCTCGGGGTCATAGCCGGCGTTGACGAGCGTCTCGAAGCCGGCCTGGACGAGCTCGGAGGCGCCGCCGCAGAGCACCGCCTGCTCGCCGAACAGATCTGTCTCGGTCTCGTCCTTGAAGCTCGTCTCGATCACGCCGCCGCGCGTGCAGCCGATCCCCTTCGCGTAGGCCAGCGCCAGCGCCCGCGCGTTGTGAGTCGCATCCTGGGCGACCGCGACCAGGCCCGGGACGCCGCTGCCTTCGAGAAACTGCCGGCGCACGAGATGGCCGGGACCCTTGGGTGCGACCATCGCCACGTCGACGCCGGGCGGCGGCTCGATCTCTTTGTAGTGAATCGAGAAGCCGTGGCCGAACAGCAGCATGTTGCCCTCGGCGATGCCGTCGCGGATCTCCTGCTCCCAGATCTCGTGGTGGAGCTCGTCGGGCAGCAGGATCATCACGAGATCGCCGCGGCTGGCGGCCTCGACGACGGACAGCACCTCGAGGCCCTGCTCGCGCGCCTTGGCGACAGAGTCCGAGCTCTCGCGCAGCCCGACCACGACTTTCACGCCGGAGTCCTTCAGGTTGAGAGCGTGGGCATGGCCCTGGGAGCCGTAGCCGATGATCGCAACGGTCTTGCCGTCGCCAAGAGGGTGGCGAGCCTGCGTAGCCGGCTCGCCGGGCCCCTCGACCGTTCCAGTCAAAAGCGTGAGGTCAGCGTCGTCGTCGTAGAGCATGGCCGCAGGCTATCGCGTCGGCCGCGAGCTCAGCGCCCGGGGCCGATCGCCGGCGGTTGGATGACGCGATCGCAGGCTCGCCACGCGGGCGGGCACGCGCCCGCCGCTCAGGCGCCGGCGGTGGCTACGAGCGTGCGCCCGGGAATCTCGAGCGAGCCGTCGGCCGCTGTGTACGGGGCGAAGCGCTCGGCGAGCGCCGCGCGGATCTCGGCGAGCTCGGACTCGGGCCGCTCGAGCGCGGCGTCGTGGAACTGGCGCGAGAGGTCGAGCGTCGAGTCCCAGAACTCCGCGAAGCTCGCGTGGCGGCGGTGCAGATCGAGCGCCTCGACTCGGACCTCGGCGAAGCCCGCCTGCTCGAGCAGCTCGGCGAGCAGCTCGGGATCGCCCAGCGCGAACGGCCCCGGCGTGCCGGGCGGCGGCGGGGGCTTGATCAGGCCTCGCTCCCGCAACTCCCGCTCCGGCAGCATCATCCAGGGGTTGCGCTCGACCCGATCCCACACCGCCAGCGCGATGCGCCCGCCCGGGCGCAGCACACGGCGGGTGTCGCGCAACGCGGCCGGCGGGTCGGCCATCAGCATGTAGCCCCAGCGGCACAGCACCACGTCGATGCTCGCGACCGGCAGGTCGATCCATTCCGCGTTCAGCACCTGGAACTCGACGTTGCTCAAGCCCAGCGCGAGCGAGCGCTCGCGCGCGCCTGAGAGCATCGCCTCGGCCTGGTCGGAGACGATTACGCCGCCCATCGGCGCGACCAGCTCGGCCGCGAGCATGCCCGTCTCCCCCAGGCCGGCGGCCAGCTCGAGCACACGCTCGCCCGGCTGCGGGACGGTCGCGTCGATCATCCAGTGCGAGACGGGGGCGCCGAGCTCGCGCATCGCCTCCTGCTGGCGCGTCCAGCCGGAGGCCGCCTCTTCCCAGCTCTGCAGGCTCGCGTCGCGGTGGGCGTTCGCGTCGAAGCTCATCACGACCGCCGCCCCCGCACCGGCGGCCCGCTCACCTTCGCCGTCTCCTGTCTCACCGCTCGCCCCCCATCGGTTGCAGATCTTTGAGATCTTTGCGCAAGAGCTTGCCCGACCGGGTGCGCGGCAGCGGCTCGGCCGCGAACGACACCCGCTTGGGCACCTTGTGCGCGGCGAGCGCCCGCGCGCAGTGGACGCGCAGCGCCTCACCGTCGAGCTCCGCCCCCGGCCGTGTCACAACGATCGCCGTGACGGCCTCGCCCCAGCGCTCGTCGGGGCGGGGCACCACCGCTGCCTCGAGCACATCGGGATGGGCCTCGATCACCGCCTCAACCTCCGCGGGCGCGACGTTCTCACCGCCACTGACGATCGTGTCGGCCTTGCGCCCGGTCACGCTCAGCCGGCCCTCTGAATCGAGCGCTCCGAGGTCCCCGGTGTGCAGCCAGCCGTCGGCGGCCAGCGAGCCTGGCGCGACGGTCGGCCCGGCCACGAGGATCTCTCCCTCCTGCCCGCTGGGCAGCGCCTCCTGCGTATCCGGGATATCGGGCGTGTCGGTTGACGCGTTGACGATCCGCACGCGCGCGCAGAACAGCGGCGGCCCGGCGTTCAGCCGCTCGCCGGAGGGCTCGTCGAGCCTCGCAACGGGGCTCGTCGTGACCTGTGAGCAGGACTCGGTCAGCCCGTAGGTGAGGCTCACCGGCACGCCCGCCTCGCGCGCTCGGGCGACGAGCGCAGCCGGTACCGGCCCACCCCCGGTCAGCGCGCAGCGCAGCATCGGAGGACGTTCGGGGCGAGCGGGCATCGCATCCAGCAGCCGGGCGAGCGTCGTGGCGACAAGCGAGACGAGCGTGATCTGCTGCTGCATCAGAGCTTCGAGGACGGCGTCGGTGTCGAAACGCTCATGGACGACCGCGGTCGTCGCGTAGATCGTCGAGCGCAGCAGGATCGAGAGACCGCCGACGTGTGAGAGCGGTAGCGCACACAGCCAGCGCTCGCGCGGGTCGAGGCCGAGCGCGACAGCCGAGCCGAGCGCGCTCCACAGGAGGTTGCCGTAGGTCAGCTCGATCGGCTTCGGCGCGGAGGTTGTGCCCGAGGTGTGAATCACGACAGCCGTCGAGGCGAGGTCGTGCCGCGCGCCGGCATAGCGATCTTCGCCCCCGGGATGGGGTCGACCGGCTTCGACCCCCGCGAGCGGCTCCTCGATCCGCGTGGCGGCGCCGGCCACGATCATCGCCCGCTCCGCCGCCGTCAGCCGCAGATCGACCGGCACCGCGACCGCGCCGAGCAGCAAGCAGGCATGGAGCGCCTGGGCAAAGGCAAGTCCGGGAGGTAGCGCGATCGCGACGCGCTGCCCGGGCTCGACACCGCGCGCAGCCAGCTCGCTCGCGCCCGCGCCCGCGCCCGCGAGCAGCTCTGCGTAGGTGACGGCGCCGGCCCGCGTCTGCAGCGCCACCCCCCCAGGCCGCGCGGCAGCGGCGCGCGGCAGCCATCCCTCGACGATCATCTGACCACAGGCTAGCCTTCATCGCGCTCATTCCCAGCTTCGGCCGTCTCGGCCGCTGACCCCAACCGGCCCGGAGGAACGCTTGTCAACCATCAGCTGGATCGCCGCCGGCGAGTACGAGGACATTCGCTACGAGAAGTCCGCGAAGACCGGATCGGACCTCGAAGCGGACCCGGCCGAGTCCGACACCCGCATCGCGAAGATCACGATCGACCGCCCCGAGGTGCGTAACGCGTTCAGACCACAGACGATCGTCGAGATCTCGCGTGCCTTGGAGGACGCGCGCGAGGACACGGACGTCGGCGTGATCGTGCTCACCGGCGAGGGCCCCGACGCCTTCTGCTCCGGCGGCGATCAGCGCGTGCGTGGTGACTCCGGCTACCTCGACGACGAGCAGCTGAGCGCTCCGTCCACCCACGCGCGAGTCGGGCGCTTTCACGTGACCGATCTGCACGTGCAGATCCGACGCCTGCCAAAGCCGGTCGTCGCGATGGTCGCCGGCTACGCGATCGGCGGCGGGCACGTACTGCACCTCGTCTGCGATCTGACGATCGCCGCGGACAACGCGCGCTTCGGGCAGGTCGGCCCGAAGGTCGGCTCGTTCGACGGCGGCTTCGGCGCGGGGCTGCTCGCCAACCTCGTCGGGCCGAAGAAGGCGAAGGAGATCTGGTTTCTCTGCCGGCAGTACTCGGCCGAGGAGGCGCTGCAGATGGGGCTCGTGAACACGGTCGTCCCGCTGGAGCGCCTCGAGCGGGAGACGGTGCAGTGGTGCGAGGAGATGCTCGCGCTCTCGCCGTTCGCTCTGCGCCTGCTGAAGGCGAGCTTCAACGCCGCCGAGGATGGCCTCAGCGGGATCCAGCAGCTCGCGCACGACACCAACCTGCTGTTCTACGGCAGCGAGGAGGCGCAGGAGGGCCGCGATGCTTACAGGGAAAAGCGCAAACCGGACTTCTCCCGCTTCCCCCGGCGAGCGTAGGCGAGCGTAGATGTCCGTCGCAATCCCCGAGACCCCGAGCGCCGTGCGCATCTGGTTGATGGCCGCACGCCTGCGCACGCTGCCCGCGGCCGTGGCGCCGGTGCTGGTCGGCACCTCGCTCGCGCTCGGCGCCGGGCACTTCCGGGCGCTCGCGTTCATCGCCGCACTGCTCGGTGCGGTGTTCATCCAGGTCGGGACGAACCTCTCCAACGACTACTCCGACGCGCGCCGCGGCGCCGACACCGAGGACCGGCTCGGGCCGGTGCGGGTGACCGCCGGCGGCCTCGTGCCGCCGAGCCAGGTGTTGCTGGCCACGTACGTGACCTTCGGACTGGCGGTGCTCTGCGGTGTTTATCTGGTGGCGGTCGCGGGGCCGGAGCTGATCGCGGTCGGCGCCGCCTCGATCCTCGCGGGCGTGCTCTACACCGGCGGCCCGCGACCGTACGGCTACGAGGGCCTGGGCGAGGTGTTCGTGTTCCTGTTCTTCGGGATCGTCGCGGTCACCGGCTCGTACTTCGTGCAGGTGCAGACGCTGCCGTGGCAGGCGTTCGCCTGCGCGGTCCCGGTCGGCCTGCTGGCGAGCGCGATCCTCGTGGTGAACAACGTGCGCGATATCGAGACCGACCGTCGCGCGGGCAAGCGCACGCTCGCCGTGCGCCTCGGCCGCGCGCGCACGCGGACGCTGTACACGGCAATGGTCGCAGGCGCGTTCCTGAGCGCTCCGCTGCTGTGGGCGCTCGGCTCGATGACGGCTTGGCTGATGCTCTGCTGGTTCGCGATCCCGTTGGCGCTCGGCACGATCCGCATCGTCAGGACCCACACAGACGGGCCGGCGCTGAACGGCGCGCTGGCGAAGACCGGCGCGCTGCAGCTCCTCTTCTGCCTGCTGTTCGCGGCCGGGATCCTCGCGGGCGGCGGCATCGGCTCGTGAACGCGGACGGGAAGCTTCCGAAACGCATCAGTTCCTGCCGAGGCCGCTGGCGTCGCCCGCCACGTTCGGTGAGACCTCCTGACCGCCACGCTCGAGGGCTACCGCGATGCGACTGAGCCTGCAGAGCAAGCGGCTGAGCCTGACGAACCCTCTGCAAACCTCGTACGGGGCGGTACGCGAGCGCGAGATTCTAAGCGTGTCCCTGACCGACGCGGACGGCATCAGCGGCTATGGCGAGGCCGCGCCGCTGGAGCCATACGACGGCATCGAGATTGCGCGAGTGAAAAGAGCGCTGGAGACTTATGCGCCCGTGCTGGAGGAGTCGGAGGGCAAGAACGGCGCCCAGCTGATCGACGCCTGCCGCGCCGTCGATGACCTGCCGGCGGCGTTCGCCGCGATCGACATGGCGCTATGGGACCGCGCCGGCCGCCGCGCGGGCAGGCCGGTCGCGGAGCTGTTGACGGATAGCCCCTCCCCAGCGGTGCCGGTCAACGCGACGCTGTGGACGCTCGACCGCGCCGGGGCGGCCAGCGAGGCGGCGGCCGCGGTTGACGCCGGGTTCCGATGCCTGAAGGTGAAGGTCGGCGTCGGCGACGACGCGGGACGGGTGGCGGCGGTGCGCGCCGCGGCCGGCCCGGAGGTCGATCTGCGCCTCGACGCCAACGGCGCCTGGAGCGTCGAGCAGGCGGTGCGGGCGATCGAACTGCTCTCCCCCGCCGGCCTGGAGCTCGTCGAGGAGCCGACGCACGGTCTGGAGGCGGTGCGCGAAGTGCGCGAGCGGGTGGCGGTGCGCGTCGCGATCGACGAGACCGCGGCCGAACACGGCGCGCTCGGCGCGGGCGTGGCCGACGCGGTCTGCCTGAAGGTCTCCCGCTGCGGGGGCATCTCCGGTCTGATCGCGGCCGCCACCCTCGTCAGGGCCTCGGGCGCGGAGGTATACGTCGCGTCCACGCTCGACGGCCCGCTCGGCGTGGCCGCGGCGCTGCACGCGGCTGCAGCGCTCGCCTCCCGTGGTCCGGTCCCCCCCTGTGGACTCGCGACGCTCGCGCTGTTCGAGGATCTCGAGAACCCGCTGCCGGCGAGGGATGGGCAGATCGCGCTGCCCGCCTCCTGCGGGCTCGGCGTCGAGCCCCTCTGAACTGCGCTCCTGGGAGGCTGGAGGCCCACCCTGTGCGCTGACGGAGCCCCAGCGGGCACCGTCGAGTCGTGATCCCGACCATCGCCCCCAGCACGGCCGGCAACAATAATCAACTTTGCAGGATTGCCTGAGCCACCGCCGCCGGATTCTCCAGCGGCAAGCCGTGTCCGCCGGCCGCGACCGCGAGCTGCGCATCCGGCAACAGCTCCACCATCCGCCGCCCAAGCGCCCGGTACTTCTCATCGCGATCGCCAACGAGCATCGTGACCGGCATCCTCAGCTGCGCCAGCCGATCCCAGAGTGGCTCCATCTCCCCGGCGCCGATGCCTCGCAGCGCCGCGGCGAGCGCGTCGGGACGGTTGCGGCGCTGGTCCTCGCGCGCGCGGCGGCTGGCCTCGGCGGGTTCGCCGGCGAACAGCGGCTGGGCACGCCAGCGCTCGATGAAATCGTCGAAGGGAACCCTTTCGAGCTCACCTGCGAGCCGGTGGTCGGCACGTCGGCGAGCAGCGCGCGCGGCGGCGTCCTCGATCCCCGCGCTGCAGGAGACGAGCACCAGCCTACTCACGCGCTCGGGCGCGGCCAGGGCGACATGCAGGGCGACGCGCCCACCCAGCGAGTAGCCGCACAACACGAAGCGCGAGGGAGCGCGCGCGAGCACGTACTCGACGCAGCCGGCGAAGGTGATCGCCCCTCCGGCCGCCTCTCCGACAGCCCCGCGCGTGTCCGCGGCGGTACCGTGTCCAGGGAGGTCGAGCGCCAGCGGCAGGTAGCGTTCTGGGTCCAGCTGCGCCACGACGCCATCCCAGGCGCGATGGGTGCCGCTGAACCCGTGCAACAGGACAACGCTATCGGGCACCCCGCAATCCTATGACTCCAGTTTCTCGACCACCCTCGACGCCGCGCCGTCCTCGCCCCACTAGCTCGGCCTTCTGAGCCCCATCTCGTGAGCCAGGCGATCGACACCTACCTGCTGCTGCGCGCGTTCGTCGACGAGCTGGCGCGTTGCGGGATGCAAGCCGCCTGCACCTCCCCCGGGTCACGCTGTGCGCCGCTGGTGCTGACGCTCGCCCGCGAGCAGCGCCTGCGCAGCTACTCGCACATCGACGAGCGCTGCGCGGGGTTCTTCGCGCTGGGCCTCGCCAAGGCCTCGAGCTTGCCGGTCGCGGTCACCTGCACCTCGGGCACGGCCGCCGCCGAGCTGGCGCCCGCCGCGATCGAGGCCTTTCAGGCGCGCGTGCCGCTGCTGCTGCTCACGGCCGATCGGCCGCCTGAGCTACGCGAGAACGGAGCCGGGCAGGCGATCGACCAGCTGAAGCTGTTCGGCGACGCGGCGAAGTGGTTCTTCGAGGTCGGTACCCACGACGCGAGCCCCGAGCGCCTGCGCTGGATGCGCACGCTCGCCTGCCGCGCCTACTGGACCGCGCTGGAGGGCCGTCCGGGGGTTGTCCATCTCAACTTCCCCCTGCGCGAGCCGCTCGTGATCGACGGGGAGTTGCCCGAGGATCGAACCGGCCGCCCCGGCAGCCGTCCCTACGTGCTCCGCTCGGCCACCGCCATCGAGGTCGCCGCCGATCATGGGATGCAACATCTAAGAGCAATGGCGGCGCGAGCCGGACGTGGGGTGGTCGTCGCCGGCCGCCACGAGCGTCCCACCCCGCTCGGCGCGGCAGCCGCCGCGTTCTGCGAGGCGGCTGGCTGGCCACTGCTGGCCGATCCCCTCTCCGGCGCGCGTCGGGGCACGGCGGCGATCGCCCACTACGACGCGCTGCTGCGCGACGAGGCGTTCGCCGCCGGGGTCCTCCCCGATCTTGTGATTCGCGTCGGCGACCTGCCCGTCTCCAAGCCGCTGCGCACGTGGCTCGCGGGGCTGGGCGAGATCCCGCAGGTGGTGCTCGATCCGGAGGGGGCCTGGCAGGATCCGGTCGCTGTGCTCAGCGACTCGCTCGCGCTGGATCCGGCCGCAGCGCTGCGCGGACTGACGGCGCTGGTGGTGTCTGCAGCGACGGAAACCTCGGCCGCGGATACAGGGACGACACCGGTCGAGACGGAGTCCACGCTCACGCCGGCGGACTCCGACTGGCTGGCCGGTTGGCGCGCCGCCGACGAGCAGGCGGCGGAGGCGATGCTCGGCGCGCTCGGCCCTCGGGAGGAGCTCAGCGAGCCGGCGATCGCCGCCGAGCTCGGCACGCTGCTGCCCGCGGAGGCGACGCTGTTCGTCGCCTCCTCGATGCCGGTCCGCGAGATCGAGACCTTCTGGCCCGCCCGCGACGATCCCCCGCGCGTGCTCTGCAACCGCGGCGCGAACGGGATCGACGGAATCGTCTCGAGCGCGTTCGGCGCCGTCGCCGGCGCGACCGGTCCGGTCGTGCTGCTGATCGGCGATGTGGCGCTCGCCCACGACCTCGGCGGCCTGCTCGCCGCTGAGCGCCTGGGGTTGAAGCTGACGATCGTGCTGGTGGACAACGGCGGCGGCGGGATCTTCGACTTCCTGCCGATCTCACGTGCGCCGATGGCGGCCGAGCGTGATATCTACACTCGCCACATCGCCACCCCGACGGGACTCGACTTCGAGCGCGCCGCGGCCCTGTATGGCCTGGCACACGAGCGCGTCGAGAGCGTTCCCGCCTTCCGCACCGCGCTGGAGCGGGCGCTCTCGCCGCGGACCGACTCGGCGATCGTGCACGCGCCGACCGACCGCGTGCGCAACGTCGAACTGCACCGACGCACCTGGGTCGAGGTCGCAAAAGAGCTGGAGCGCGCGCGCGACGGAAGTGCGTAGCGAGCAACGTACCTGCGCCTGCTGCCAATCCCGTGCAGAGATGCGGCCTTCGATGCTTTCGTTCCTCCTCGCGGAGGCTCCCGGTGCGCCGCGGACCCGCTATGCCCGCAGCGCGACCGCCGCCTCGGGCGTGGCCACGCGGAAGCTGAAGCTCTCCTCCAAGTACAGCTGGACAGCATCGGCGTCATGGTGGTCGTAGCCGATCGAGAGGTCCTGGCCCGATTGGAACAGGAAGTCACCGCCACGCAGGCTGAGCAGCACCGCGCCGCGCACGCCCGGCGCCCACACGATCGGGCCGCCAACGATCTCGCGCAGGTGGTCGAGCAGCGGATAGCCGCCGTGCTCGGCCGTCTCGACGACACCGGAGTACTGCTCGGGTCCGAGCGCCAGGCCGTAGGGACCTTCAACCCCCGCCTCCAGCAACAGCTGCTGGGCCTTGGCGACGTGGCGCGGGTACTCATCGAAGCCGCCGTCCCCGAGCGCGATCGCCGAATGAGGAGAGACCTCGGCGATCCCCTCGATCGCGGCCGCGGGCCAGCCGTGGAAGACAGCAAGGTTCTCGAGCGTCGCGATCCGATGGGCGGCCGTGTCGAGCTCCTCGAGATCGACATCGTCAGCGCCGCGATCGCCGTCGGCCAGCTCGGCGCGCGAGACGTTGAAGGGAGCGCGCACCTCGACCAGCGCGAGGACACGGCGCTGCGCCGCGCGCAGACCATCGATCGGTGTCTCGTTGACGGCGGTGGTACGGCCGAGGTTCGTGGCGGAGTGCTCCCAGCCCTTCGGTCCCTCGAAGTCGACGAGCTTGCGCGCCGCGAGCGCGGCGCGCAGCCGCTCGCGCGCCTCGTCGTCGAGCAGCGTCCAGCCGGCGTCCGTGATCGGCGCGTGACCGCGGAGCAGATGGTTCTTCACAGTTCGCCTCCCCGCATGCCGCCAATCCCGAGCGATCCTGAGGCGACGGACGCGCCACCCGCGGCAGCGGGTGTGGGCGCGGCTGGCACATCCGAGTCGGCGGCCGCCTCGGAGGCCTCGCCGTGCTCGACGATGTCACCATCCCGGAAGAGCACGCCTTTGGCGATCTCGCGCCACTTGGGGGTACGGCGCAGCAGCAGCTCGAGGTCCATCGAGAAGTGCTTGAACTCCTCTCCCTGCGCGTCGTGCATGATCGCGATCGCCTCCGGGTCGGTCTCGACCGAGATCCGCTGCTCATACCAGCCGATCGCCTCGGCCTCCTCGGTCAGCGAGGCGCACATCCGCGCAAACGTCCGCGTCTGCGCGGACAGCTCCTCGGGCGGCTCGTGGTACTGGTCGAATCCCATCGGCTCCCCTCCTCGATCGCGACCGTCAGTCTGACAGAGCTTGGGTTCCCGATGCAGCTACCCGGAAGCTTTGCTCAGCCTGCGGGCCTGGCACGAAATCCGTGCGTGCACACGCATACTCATCCAGCCAGAAGCGGCAAGAGCGCCTGCAGCTTGATCTCGGTCTCCGCGAGCTCCTTCGCCGGATCGGAGTCGCGCACGATCCCGTTGCCGGCGTAACAGCGGGCGACGCCGCCGCACAAGAGCGCGCAGCGGAGGGCCACGCAGAACTCACCGTCACCGGCTCCGTCAACCCAGCCCACCGGACCCGAGTACCAGCCGCGGTCCAGTCCCTCGAGCGCCGGTATCTGGCGCAGCGCCGGCCCTGAGGGCTCGCCGCCGACCGCGGGGGTCGGATGCATCAACCCGACCAGCTCGAGGGTCTCGATTGGATCGGCCAGCTGCGCGCGAATCGGGGTCGCCAGGTGCTGAATGTTGGCGATCCGCACGAGCTCTGGCTCGGGCGCCGCGGTGACCCAGACCGCGTGCGCGGCGCGCAACGCTCGCTCGATCCGTCGCGCGACGATCGCGTGCTCTTCGCGGTAGCTCGCGTCGCGCAGCAGCTGCTCGCCGAGATGATCGTCGACCGCGGGATCGGCGCTGCGCCGGGTCGAGCCCGCGAGCGCGAGCGTGCTCACGCGGTGGCCCTCGCGGCGCACCAGCAACTCGGGGCTGGCGGCCACGAGCGTCGCATCGCCCCGCCCGGCGCAGAAAACGAAGCACGACGGAAAGGCATCCCGCAATACCCCGAATACCGCTGCCGGGTCGTAATCTCGCGGCGCGTGGACCTGGACCTCGCGCGCGAGCACGACCTTCTCGAGCTCGCCGCCCTCGATCAGCCGCACGGCGCTCGCCACCGCGGCCTCGTAGTGCTCGGGCGCCATCGCGCTTGCGACCTGGTAGCGCCCCGCCGGCGCGGGGTCGAGCAATGGCAGCGGTACGGCGCGCAGCTCGGACAGGCGCCGCTGCAGGCGCGCTGCGAGATCCTCGGCGAGATCGTCTGGATGAGCGATCGCCGCCAGCGTCATCCGTACCTCCGTGCGGGTTTCTCCACGATCGCGCCGCGACGCTCTCCGCGTGAGCGCGACCTCCGGCACGATCAGCGACGCCGGCGCAAAGCCCTCCCAGTGCGGCGCCCCGCCACCCTCGGGCGCAAACGCGAAACCGCCCACGGCGATCGGGCCGCCACCGGTGAGGCCCTCGGTCGGATCGGTCACCGCGGCCGCCGACATCTCGCGCCAGCGCTCCGCCACCGCCTTGAAGCGGTCAGGGCCGGAAGCGCTCAGATGAGCAACCTCGCCCAGCGCCGCCAGCGCCGCTCTGCCCCGGTCGGGCTGCTCGAACACGAACCACTGCTCGCCGGCGCGCCGGGAGGCGCAGACGACGGCGCTCGGGTCAACATCGTCAGCCGGGAGCTGGACGCTGAGCGTCGCCAGGACCTCTCCTCCCGACCGCCGCGCACGCTTGACCGCAAGCTGCAGGTGCGCAAGAAGCCGCTCGCGGTCTTCCTCACCCAGCGCGAACGGAGGTCCGGACTTCGTGGTGAGGGACCGCTGGGACACCGCTCTGCCTATGTTTCGCTACGCCCACGCGAGATCGCGATCTCCCCTGTGCGCATCATCTCGATCAGGCCGAATGGGCGAACCATGCCCTCGAACGCCTCGATCTTCTCGGTCGTGCCCGTGACCTCGACGATCACCGAGCGCTTCGTCACGTCGACGACCTTGCCGCGGAAGATCTCGGTTATCTGCATCAGCTCGCCGCGCTGCGCGCCGTCCGCGGAGACCTTGAACAGCGCGAGCTCACGCGTGACCGTGTCGCCGGGCTCGAGGTCGCGGATCTTGAGCACATTGATGAGCTTGTGCAACTGCTTGGTGACCTGATCGATCGGGTGCAGCGCCCCGTCGACCGTGAGCGTCACGCGCGAGATCCGCTCGTCGTCGGTTGGCCCGACGGTGAGCGTGTCGATGTTGAAGCCCCTGCGCGCGAACAGCCCAGCGATCCGCGTCAGGACGCCCGACTTGTTCTCGACGAGGATCGACAGCACATGCTTGCGCCCCGTTCGCAGGTTGCCCGATGCTTGCAGCCCCTCCAGGCTCAAAGGCTCTTTGGTGGTAGAAGCGCTCATTCCGCTCACCCCACCATTTCCCTGGCCGCATGCCCAGCCGGAATCATGGGGTAGGTGTTCTCCTCGGGCGTCACGCGCACGTCGACGACGACCGGTCCGGGGGTCTCGATCGCCCGCTTCATGTCCTCGACGAGCGTCCTCTTGTCCGTCAGGCGCATCCCGGTGGCGCCGTAGGCCTCTGCGAGCTTCACGAAGTCGGGGAACTTGCCGGTGTCGACGTGGCTGTATTTGCCGTCCCAGAACAGCTCCTGCCATTGGCGGACCATTCCCAGATAGCCGTTGTTCATGATGAACACCTTGATCGGGATCTCGTTCTGCGCGCAGGTCGCGAGCTCCTGGGCGTTCATCTGCACCGAACCGTCGCCGGCGATGCAGCAGACCAGCCGGTCGGGACAGCCGACCGCCGCGCCCATCGCCGCGGGCAGCCCGAAGCCCATCGTGCCGAGCCCGCCGGAGTTGATCCAGCGGCGCGGCGCCGGGAAGTCGTAGTACTGGGCCGCCCACATCTGGTGCTGGCCGACGTCGCTGGAGACGATCGCCTCGCCGCCGGTCGCCTCATACAGCGCCTGAACCATGTACTGCGGCTTGATCTCGTCGTCGGTCGAATCCTCGTAGCCGAGCGGGTACTTCTCGCGCCAGCCTTCGATCCGCTCCCACCAGGCGCCGAGACGCGCGGGGTCGACGCCGAGCGCGCGGTACTCGATCAGGAGCTTGGCGAGCACGTGCTTGGCGTCGCCGACGATCGGGATGTGCGCGGGGATGTTCTTCGAGATCTCCGCGGGGTCAACGTCGATGTGGATGAACTTCGCGTGCGGCGCGAACTCCGAGAGCTTGCCCGTGACGCGATCGTCGAAGCGCGCACCGATCGCGCAGATCAGGTCCGCCTCGTCCATCGCGTAGTTGGCCGCGCGCGTGCCGTGCATGCCGAGCATCCCCAGCCATTGGGGATGGGGTTCCCGCCCGCCCCGTCCGTCCGCCCCCTCCACCGTGGCCGGAAAGGCCCCCAGACCCATCAGCGTGCAGGTGACCGGGAAGCGGTCGCTGGTGGCGAACTCGACGAGCTCCTCCGAGGCGTTCGCGTTGACGACGCCGCCGCCGGCGTAGATCACCGGACGCTGCGCCGCCGCCAGGGCCTTCGCCGCCTGACGGATCTGCTTCTGGTTGCCGTCCTTCGTCGGCTGGTACCCGGGCAGCCGCACATCGGTCACGGGCTCGTACTCGATCTCTTCGCGCGAGAGGTCCATCGGGATATCGACGAGCACCGGACCGGGCCGGCCGGAGCGCGCGATGTAGAAGGCCTCGTGGATCGCGCGCGGGATCTCGCGCGGGTCCTGGATCATGAACGAGTGCTTGACGATCGGAATCGTGATCCCGAGCGTGTCCGCCTCCTGAAAGCCATCGGTGCCGAGCAGCTCGGTGCGTACCTGGCCGGTGATGAAGACGACGGGAACGGAGTCCATCATCGCGTCGCAGATCGGCGTGATCAGGTTCGTCGCACCGGGTCCCGAGGTGGCGAATGCGACCCCGACTTTGCCGGTCGCCTTCGCGTAACCCTGCGCGGCGTGCCCGCCGCCGGCCTCGTGGCGCACGAGGATGTGGCGGATACCACCGTTGACGAAGGCATCGTAGGTCGGGAGGTTGGCGCCGCCGGGCAGACCGAAGACGACGTCAACACCCTCCGCCTTCAGGCATTCCATCACCGCGTCCACTGCGCGCATATCACCGACCTCCTTCCTTCTGTTCATTCGGGGACCTGTTGAAAAAGCCAGTGTACCAGCGGGTTTTCGCCGCCCTGAGCCAAATCCCGCTTCAGGAAGAGCCAATCCCGATGCCGATCGCAAGCACAATCAGGCCACCGACGGTGACGACGAGCAGCGAGGAGCGCATCGAGACCTCGAGGAAGCGTTTGCGGATCCAGGCGATCGTGAACAGCTCCACTCCGACGACGCACCCGGCCACCAGGAGCGCCGTGTGGACGTTGGAGATGATGAACGGCAGCGTGTGGAACAGGCCGCCGAGGGCGGTCATCCCGCCGGTGATCGAGCCGCGCACGAGCGCTGAGCCGCGGCCAGTCTGATCGCCCGTGTCCGACAGCGCCTCCGACCAGCCCATGCTGACGCCCGCCCCCAGCGCCGTGGCGAGGCCGACGACGAGCGCCGTGTGCGAGTTGGCGTAGATCGCGGCGGCGAAGATCGGCGCCAGCGAGGAGACCGTGCCGTCGATCATCCCGACCAGCGCGGGCTGCACGACGCGCAGCACGAAGTCGCGCTCGTCCGCGAAGCCGGCGCCGTGGATCATGCGCGCGATCCTCGAGTCGTGCGGAGGGGCCGTCGTGGGCGTCGCGTCTAAATCCATGGACGCTTTATAGACAGTCTCTGACTTTGGGCTCCCTTATCTCAGCCCTGCGGCCCGTCGCGGAGCGATTCGCTCAGGGGTTAGCGGCTGGAACGCGCTCCCAGGATTCCGGGGCGATCGCCTGATCGTGGTCCCCGCCCCACTCGAGCTCGGCCCCGCAGCGGGTGCAGAGCGCGTCGTAGATCTTCGTCACGCGTCCGCACCGCGGACATTCCCGGCGTAGCTCGTCGCGCTCGAAGCGGTAGGCGATCGCGGCCATCAGGCCGAACACCGGGACGAGCCCCGAGATCAGGAACCAGAGCACGAACGAGCTGCCCTTGATCTTGCCGACGATCCCGCCGGCGAGACCGAAGCAGAACGCGATCACGACGTAGGCCATCGGGCGCTGTCCTCAGAACAGGACCCGCAACGCCCACACGAGCGCCACGACGGCGAGCACGACGACGGCGATCGTGGCGACGAACACGACCAGGTGGATCACGAAGTGCAGGACCAGCCAGCCCGCCACCACGAGGATCAGCCCCGCGACGAGCGTCTTGCCGAGCGAGCGTGAGGAGGGCTCTGCGTTCATATCGACAGCGTAGACGGTTATGCGGTCGAGCAGGGCGCTAACAACCCCTGCCCGACCGCATTTTCGCTTGCACTAGGCCGGGGGAAGCCGGGGTGCAATCGTGTGAGGAGAGAGCTAACTCATGCATCGCCCATATTGACGTGGGAGTGCTCACCTGCCATTGGCCTGCCGTCCAAAATGTGGGTGGCCGGCGTGTTTGGGATGCCCAAGCGAGCGATTCAGATCCCGAGCTGCTCATGCACCAGCTTCGTGACCTCACCGCCGTCGGCGCGACCCTTGGTCTCGCGCATCACATGTCCCACGATCGGGCCGATCGCCTTCGCGTTACCGGCCCGCACGCGCTCGGCCGCGTCGGCGTTCGCCGCGAGCGCGGCCGCAACGATCTCCGCGAGCTCGTCGTCGCCACCAATCGCCGCAAGGCCCTCGGCCTCGACGATCGCCGCCGGGTCCTCGCCGCCGTCGACGACGAGCCTGTCGAGTACCTGGCGGGCAGCGCCGACGCTGATGCGCTTTTCGGCGGCGAGGCCGACGAGCTTTGCGAGCGCCGCCGGCGCGACCTTCGAGCCAGCCGGGTCCTCGCCCTCGGGCAGACGCGAGACGAGGTCGCTCGTGACCCAGTTCGCGAGCGCCTGCGCCGGCGCCGGCGGGTCCGCGTCGGCCGCGAGCGCCGACTCGAAGTAGTCGCCGAGCTCGCCGCGGAAGGCGAGCAGCTGCGCGCTCTCGGCGCTCAACGACAGCTCGCGCCGCAAGCGCTCGGCGCGGTCGGCCGGCAGCTCGGTCATGTCCGCGCGCGCCGCCGTGAGCATTGCCTCATCGATCGCGACCGGCAGCAGGTCCGGCTCGGGGAAGTAGCGGTAGTCGTGCGCCTCCTCCTTGGAGCGCAGTGAGGTGATCGCGTGA
Organism: uncultured Solirubrobacterales bacterium; assembly: GCA_963774785.1. Taxonomy (GTDB): domain Bacteria; phylum Actinomycetota; class Thermoleophilia; order Solirubrobacterales; family Solirubrobacteraceae; genus Palsa-744. The sequence continues at coordinate 2,110,700 of CAVZGH010000001.1, forward strand.
GAGGCCGGGTCGTAGTGGAGCGTCTCCTGCACGACCCGCTCCCCGGCGCGCAGGAGCTTTTCCTGACGGGCGATCTCCACCCGGATGCCACGTTCGATGAAGCGGAAGGAGTTCATGTTCTTCAGCTCGGTCTTCGTGCCGAGCTCGGTGGAGCCGGAGGGGCGCAGCGAGATGTTCGCGTCGCAGCGCAGCGAGCCCTCCTCCATGTTCACGTCCGAGACGCCGAGCTGGCGCAGCGTCGTGCGCAGCATGCGCAGCCACTCGCCGGCCTGCTCGGCGCTGTGCAGGTCGGGCTCGGTGACGATCTCCGCGAGCGGCGTGCCGCCGCGGTTGAAGTCGACGACGCTCTCCTCCGAGCCCTGGATCCGGCCGCTCGCACCGACGTGCGTCAGCTTGGCCGCGTCCTCCTCCAAGTGCACCCTGTGGATCCGCACCTCGCCGAGCCGCCCGCCGAGGCACAGCGGCTCGTCGTACTGGGAGATCTGGTAGCCCTTGGGCAGATCGGGGTAGAAGTAGTTCTTGCGGTGAAAGATCGAGCGCGGGGCGAGCTCTGACTCGAGCGCGATCCCGATCATCAGGCCGAAGTGCACGGCGCGCGCGTTTGCCACCGGCAGGCTCCCGGGCAGCCCGAGGCAGACCGGGCAGGTGTGCGTGTTGGGCGGGTCCCCGAACGAGAGCTCGCAGCCGCAGAACATCTTCGTGCGGGTCTTCAGCTGGACGTGGATCTCCAGACCGATCACCGGCTCGTAGGTGACCTGATTCATCTCGGCCCGTCCCTCGACCCCGAGGTTGAGCCCTGCTCTGAGATCTGCGCGGCAGAGGTCATACCCGCGCCGGCGACCCGTCGAAGTCGAGGGCCCGTTCGAGCGCGTATGCGGCGTCGAGCAGCCGGTTCTCGCCGAATGCCGGACCGGCGATCTGCAGCCCGACGGGCAGGCCGTCGCTGAGCCCGCAGGGGATCGAGATCGCGGGGATCCCGGCGAGCGACATCGGCACCGTGCAGTAGTCGTTCAGGTACATAGCAAGCGGATCGCCGGTCTTCTCCCCCAGCCCGAACGCGACCGTCGGCGAGGTGGGTGTGACGATGAAGTTGACCTCCGCGAAGGCCGCGCGGAAGTCCTCGGCGATCTTCGTGCGCACGCGCTGGGCGCGGCCGTAGTAGGCCTCGTAGTAGCCCGACGACAAGGCGTAGGTGCCGAGCATGATTCGCCGCTTGACCTCCGCTCCGAAGCCGTCGTGACGCGTGCGCGTGTACATGTCGAGCAGGTCCTTCGCGTCCCCCGCCCGCAGTCCGTAGCGCACGCCATCGAAGCGCGCGAGGTTCGAGGAGGCCTCGGCGGGCGCGAGCACGTAGTAGGCGGCGAGCGCGTGGGGCGCGTGCGGCAGCTGGATGCTGCGCACGATCTCCGCCCCGAGCTCCTCGGCGCGGCTCAGCGACTCCTCGAAGGCCTCGAGCACGCCCGGCTCGATCCCCTCCCCCGCACCGCCCCCGTCGCGGCCAGATCCAGCGGTCAGCTCCCGCGGGACGCCGAGCCTGATCCCGTCCAGGCGCTCGGCGCTCGGCAGCGCGATCTCCTCGGGGAAGAAGAGCGAGGTCGCGTCGCGCTCGTCGCGTCCGACGAGATGGCGCAGCATCAGCGCCGCGTCGGTCACGTCGCGCGTCAGCGGCCCCGCCTGATCGAGCGAGGAGGCGAAAGCGATCATCCCGTAGCGCGAGACCGCGCCGTAGGTCGGCTTCAGACCGACGATCCCGCACAGTGCCGCGGGCTGGCGGATCGAACCGCCGGTGTCGGTGCCGAGCGCCCACGGCGCCAGGCCGGCGGCGACCGCGGCGGCGCTGCCGCCCGATGAGCCCCCGGGGACGCGCGCACGATTCCAGGGGTTGAGCACCGGGCCGTAGGCGGAGCTTCTCGTTGGAGGAGCCCATCGCGAACTCGTCCTGGTTGGTCTTTCCAAGCAGGCTCGCGCCGGCCGAAGTCAGGCGCGATACCGCGGTGGCCGTGTACGGGGGGAGATAGCCCTCGAGGATCTTCGACCCGGACTGGCTGGGGACGCCCTCGGTGCAGAACAGGTCCTTGACCGCCAGCGGGACCCCATGCAGCGCTCCACCGCCAGCCCCCTTCTCGACGCGAACGCCGGATGGCGACCCCACAGAGCCGCCGACGCCGCCGGACGCCACCCAGGTGAAGCAGTTCAATCCGGATCCCGAGGCGTGCTCGGCGGCGCGGGAGCGGTAGGCCTCGAACAGCTCCTCCGGCGCGAGCTCGCCGGCGGCGAGGCTCGCCGCCGCCTGCGTGGCGGACAGACCGATGATCTCCGGCTCGCTCATGCCTGTGGACTTGGAACCGAGAAGCCGTCGCCGCTGACCGCGGGCGCCTGGGCGAGCGCCACCTCGCGCGGGAGCGACTCGCGGGGCTCGTCCGCCCGCAGCCTGGGTTGGGTCGTCGTCGCATCCGTGGGCATCGCATCAGCGGACAGCGCGTCAGCGACCACATGCGTCATCGGCGCGACGCCGTCGAGGTCGAGCTGGGAGATCGTGGCGATGTGGTCGAGCACCGCGGAGAGCTCGCGCGCCATCGGCTCGATCTCGTCCTCGCTGAGCTGCAGGCGCGCGAGGCGCGCGACGTGCAGAACCTCATCCCGGTCGATCACGGCCCGCATTCTATGTAGCGCCTCGCCAAAGCCGCCGCGCGCACGGTCGCGAGACCCGACGGATCGCCGCCCGACCAGCGTTCCAGCTTTCAGCGGCCTCTCTGGGCCCTGCCGGCCGTAGCCGCATCTATGCTGAGGGTCGATGCCCGAAAACCCCCATGCCGAGCACCTGGAAGAGCTGCTGGAGAGCCTGAACGAGCCCCAGCGCGAGGCCGTCACCCACGGCGAGGGCCCGCTGCTGATCCTCGCCGGCGCAGGCAGCGGCAAGACGCGCGTGCTCGTGCACCGGATCGCCTTCCTCGTCTACACCGACCAGGCGCAGGCGGGCGAGATCCTCGCGATCACGTTCACGAACAAGGCCGCCAGGGAGATGCGCGACCGCGTCGAGCGATTGCTCGGCCGCGGCACGCGCGGGATGTGGCTGATGACCTTCCACGCCGCCTGCGCGCGGATCCTGCGCGTCGAGGCCGCGCGCCTCGGCTACACGCGCCAGTTCACGATCTACGACCAGGCCGACGCACGCCGGTTGACCAAGCGCTGCATCGACGAGCTCGGGATCGACCCCAAGCGCTATACGCCCGCGGCCCTGCACAACCAGATCTCCGCGGCGAAGAACCAGCTGCTCGACGCCGAGGCCTACCAGCAGGGGGCTGGCAGCCAGTTCGAGGAGATGGTCGGCGAGGTCTACAGGCTGTACGAGCGCGACCTGCTGCGCTCGAACGCGATGGACTTCGACGACCTCCTGTTCCGGACCGTGAACCTGCTGGAGCTGTTCGACCAGGTCCGCGAGCGCTACGCGGAGACGTTCCGGCACGTGCTCGTCGATGAGTACCAGGACACCAACCACGCGCAGTACCGCTTTCTGCAATTGCTCGTCGGTGGAGGTCGGCCACCGCGTGGCGGCACGCCCAGCGACACGGCGCCGGACGACGGTCAGTCGCCAGCTCAGTTGCGGGCGAGCCCAGGATCCCGGAACGGAGAGCGTCCCGCCTACGCCGGCCCGATCGGGCACCGCAACCTGGCGGTCGTCGGGGACGACTCTCAATCAATCTATTCGTTCCGCGGAGCAGATGTTCGCAATATATTGGACTTCCAGCAGGACTTTCCCGACGCCAGGGTAGTGAAGCTCGAGCAGAACTACCGCTCGACCGAGACGATCCTGCAGGCGGCGAACGCGGTGATCGCGAACAACCGCGGCGGGATCGCCAAGCGCCTGTGGAGCGAGCTCGGCCAGGGCGAGCAGGTGCAGGTGCGCGAGCTCGAGGACGAGCACGCCGAGGCGCGGTTCATCGCCGGCGAGATCGAGCGCCTGGTAGACGAGGGAGCATCCCGGGCTGAGATTGCGGTGTTGTACCGCACGAACGCGATGTCGCGGGTCCTCGAGGACACGCTCGTGCGCAGGGAGATCGCCTATCAGGTGATCGGCGGGACAAAGTTCTACGAGCGCGCGGAGATCAAGGACGCGATCGCCTATCTGTCACTGCTCGCGAACCCGTTTGACGTGGTGAGCTTCACGCGCGTGGTCAACTCGCCGCGGCGCGGGATCGGTCAGACCTCGCTGTCGCGGATCGTCGCCCACTCCGCGAGCATCGGCGTGTCCGTCTGGGAGGCCGCCGCGACCCCCGATCAGATTCCCGGGCTCGGCGCCGCCGCGATCAAGGCGCTGCGACGTTTCATGGACACGATGGACGAGCTGCGCCTGCGCGGCGAGCAGCAGACGCCCGTGGCGGACCTGATCGAGGCGACGCTGTCGCAGACGGGCTACGTTGAGGCGCTCGAGGCCGAACGGACGATCGAGGCGCAGGGCCGGATCGAGAACCTCGAGCAGCTCGTGCAGGTCGGGCGCGAGTTCGACACGAACGTTGATCAAGATGCCCGCCCACCCGAGGATTCGCTCGAAGTCTTCCTCCAACAGCTCGCGCTCGTTGCCGACGCCGACTCCCGGACCGACGACGAGGGGCTCGTGACGCTGATGACGCTTCACAACGCGAAGGGGCTCGAGTACCCGATCGTGTTCATCGCCGGCTGCGAGGACGGGGTCTTCCCCCACTCGCGCGCGCTCGACGAAGGCGCGCTGGAGGAGGAGCGGCGCCTGTTCTACGTCGGCGTGACACGGGCGATGCAGAAGCTGTATTTGACCCACGCCCGCCGCCGCGCTGTGTTCGGCGCGCAGAGCTACGGCCTGCCGAGCCGCTTTCTCGACGAGATCCCAGCGGAGCTGCTCGACCGTGTGCAGGCGCCGGCGCTGCACTCCTGGGCCGGCGCCGGAGCCGGTACGGGCACAGGGACCGGCACATCCAACGGGAAGTCCTCGTTTGGTGGCGGTGGAGCGCCGGCCCGCGGCTGGGGCGGTCGCGCGGAGGCGCGGGACCACCGTGAGAGACCGGCCGCGCCGAGCTTTCGCATGGGCGAGGACGTCGTGCATGCCGCCTTCGGCGAAGGCGTCGTGACCGGCGTGGAGCCGGGCGGCGTGATCGTCGTGCGCTTCGCCGACGATGGCTCCGAGCGCAAGCTGATGGCCGAGTACGCACAGGTCGCGCGGCGTTGATGGGCCGCCCAAAGGCCACCAACCGAACCGCAACGGACCCGACCGCGGCGACCCCTTAGCATCCGGCACGATGTCCGCCACGATCATCGACGGCAAGGCGATCGCCGCCCGCGTGCGGGGCGATGTCGCGCGCGGGGTCGAGGCATTCGCAGCCCAGGGCCCGGCAGGCCGGCCGCCGGGCCTTGCGACCGTGCTCGTCGGCGAGGATCCGGCCTCGGCCGTCTACGTCGGCGGCAAGCAGCGCGCCTGCGCGGAGGTGGGGATGGTCCCGTTCGACCGCCGGCTGCCCGCAGACGCCTCCTTCGAGCAAGTCGCCGAGGAGCTGCGCGGCCTGAACGAGAACGAGGCCGTCAGCGGCGTGCTGCTGCAGCTGCCGTTGCCGAGCCACCTCGACGGGGCCGCGCTGACCGCGATGATCGACCCGGGCAAGGACGTCGACGGCCTGACCCCCGTGAACGCCGGGCTGCTCGCGCTCGGGCTGCCCGGCCTGCGGCCCTGCACGCCCTCCGGCGTGATCGAGCTGCTGCGGAGCGTCAACGCGCAACTGGAGGGCGCGGAGGCGGTCGTGGTCGGCCGCTCGAACCTGTTCGGCAAGCCGATGGCGCAGCTGCTGCTCGCCGAGAACGCGACGGTCACGACCTGTCATTCGCGCACGCGCGACCTGCAAGCTGTGTGCGCCCGCGCGGACGTGTTGATCGCGGCGGTCGGTCGCGTGCGCCTGGTGACGCGCGAGTTCGTCAAACCTGGCGCGGTCGTGATCGACGTCGGCATGAACCGCCTGACGCCCGAGCAGGCCGGCAACAGGAGCGGCCTCGTCGGCGACGTCAACTTCGACGCCGTGTCGCAGATCGCCGCGGCGATCACGCCGGTGCCGGGCGGCGTGGGACCGATGACGATCGCCGAGCTGCTCGTGAACACACTGCAGGCCGCGCGCGTACAGGCGGGGGTTCAGGTTCAGTGAGCCTGAGCCTGAGACGCATCCGCCCGGGAGAGGTGCTCGCCCTCGCGGGCGCCGTCTGCGTGATCGTCGCGCTGACGCTGCCGTGGTATGAGAACGCGCAGGGCAAGCTCAGCGCGTGGAGCACGTTCGGCCCCGCGGTCGTGCTGCTGATGCTGGCGAGCATCGCGGCGCTGGTGCTGTTCTTCGCGACCCTCACCCAGAGCTCGCCGGCGCTGCCGGTGGCGGCCGGCGTGTGGAGCGTCGTGTTCGCGCTGCTCGGCGCGATCGCGGCGATCGTCAGGGTCCTCGAGCGCCCCGACCACGCGACCATGCTGTGCGCGGGCGCGTGGCTGGCGCTGATCGGCGCCGCGGCGATGCTCGCCGGCTCGTGGTGGTCGATGAGCGACGAACGGACCTCGCTGTACGAGCCGGCGAGACCGGAGCCCCGCCGGCTGAGCGAGTAGGCCGGTACGCCCCGCCCTCAGCGCTTCGGCTCGGTGTACCTACTCCCTTCACTTCTCTGCTCGCCTTCCCCGGCGAGCCTGCCGTAACGTGGCAGACCCGCGGGCGAGATATCGGCCCTTCTTCTTTCTTCTAGCGCTTCTTCTTTTTCTTCTTCGGCTTCTTTTTCGGCTTCTTCGGCTTGGGCTTCTGCAGCGTCTTGGTGGTGCTCAGCGGCGTCGCCTGTAGACCGGCGGCGTTGGAGATGTCGACGATGAACGTGATCGGCTCGCCGTAGGGCAGCCCCGAGATGGCCGCCTGGAACGCGCCGGCCGTTCCGCCGCTGAGGGACATCGGGACCGTCAGCGTCTTGTGGCACACGGGCGCCTTCGTCTTCTTTTCGTGCTTCTTTTTCTTCTTCTTCTTCTTGACCGGCGGGCACTTGGTCACCATCGAGTACGCGGCCGAGGCCTGCTCGCTCAATGCGACACCGTTGGGGTCGGTCGCGTTGAAGGCAAGCGTGCACGCTTGGAGCTTGCACGTCAGCGCTCCGAGCTTGGTCGCGGGCGGTGCCGTGTCGGCGGCGATCGCGGCGGTCGTCGCTGAGCGCTCCGTGCTCACACCACCCGGGTTGCTCGCCTGCACGATGCAGACGAGCGGCGTTCCCACGAGGCTGCTCGGCGGCGTGAAGATGTTGCCGGCGCCGCTCTGCAGCACTGCCGCGCCGGACGTTTCCTCCTGGATCGTGTAGGTGAACGTCGGCGAGCCGCTCCATCCGCCCGGTTCGCAGGTCAGCGGGCTGAAGTCCACCGGGGTGGTCCCGACCGACTTCAGCGCCGGCGCCGGCGATGTCAGTCGCGCCGCGACGGGCGGCGTTTCGTCGCCTTCGATGAAGTCGCGGATCTCCGGCGCGGCGATGTTCGTGAAGACATCCGGCACGCCTACAGGGCATTCCTTTGCTCCGAAATCCACGATCCCGACCTGCACGGCAGGGCTGCCCTCGGTCAGCGGGCCGCCGCTATCTCCCTGGCACGTCGATGAGGTCGGTGAAACCGCGCACAGCAGCACCGCGGAATTGAGCTTGACGCCCGCGCGGCAGGCGTCGCTGCTGATCGCTGTGAGCGTCGTCGAGTAGAGGTTGCCGTTCGAGTTGACGCCTTCCTTGCCTTCCTCTTTGCCATACCCACTGATCGACAGGGTGGTGCCGGGAGCAGGGGTATCGCCGGCGCCGACAAGCGGGATCGTCGCCGTGTCCTTCGCCGGTTCTATTTTCAATTCTTTTTCGAGCGTCAGGACCGCCACGTCGTCCTTGATTTCGGGCGAAACGGCGTAGTAGGGGTCACGACGCACGCTCTTCACCAGAATCGCCTGGCCGTTTTCCACCGGTTCGGGATGGAATTCGCCTGACGAAGGAAAGCCGAGTCCTTTGGAGATCCCCGAAACGACGAATATCTCCGCTTCTTCATTCGTGACAGGCGGTTTCGACGTGGGGGTATATGGCGTCGTCGTGCCATCGTGATCGGTGCAATGAGCCGCTGTGAGGATGGTCGTGGAGTTAAGGATCGAGCCGCCGCAGGTGGCTTCGCCTTCGACATTCCTGAGCAGCACCCAGACCTGCCACGGGAATTCTGAGATCGAGGATTCCTTCCCGTTGATGATCTGCGGCACCAGCGGACCCGAGCCTTCGAAGGGATTGCTCCCCGAAGAAGCGAGCGCCGCAGGAGAGGACATCGCGAGGATCGAGGTCAGCGCGCCGGTGCAGACAGCGAGGAGGGCAAGCAGGCGTTGACGGGGCAGGTTTAGGCTGGGATTAGGGTTCATACTGCGCATGTCTACCAGAAAAACATGTTCTCCGAGCCGTGCACCGACGAGCACTGATGTGCAGGCTACGCGTTCAATACGTAGTTCCGCGACCCAGCTCCGAGTGAAGGGGAAGGGTCCCCTACCCCCCCGCCGGGCTGGGCCCCTTGACCGTGCGCAGCGGCCGCACCTCCGCGAGCTGCGCGTCGGGCTCCTCGCCGGAGAGCTCTGAGACCGTCCGTTCGAGCGCTCCGATCCGGCTCGCGAGACCCTGAATCGCCTCGGCGATCGGGTCCGGGAGATGGATCCAATCCACATCGGGGCCCTCCGCGCGGCGACCCTCGACGCGGACGGGATGGCCGGGGTTGCCGACGACGGTTGAGTTCGGCGGCACATCGGTGATCACGACGCTGTTCGCGCCGATCTTCGCGCCGTGGCCGATCGTGATCGGCCCCAGGAGCTTCGCGCCGGAGCCGATCGTGACGTTGTCCTGCACGGTCGGGTGGCGCTTGCCCGTCGCAAAGCCCGTACCGCCGAGCGTGACACCCTGGTAGAGGGTGACATCGTCGCCGATCTCGGCCGTCTCGCCGATCACCACGCCGGCCCCGTGGTCGATGAACAGGCCCTCGCCGATCCGCGCGGCGGGATGGATCTCGATGCCGGTCACGCCCCGCGCGAACAGCGCAATCACACGCGGCAGCAGCGGCACCTCGGCCTCATCCAGCGCGTGGGCGACGCGGTGCGCGAGCAGCGCATGAATGCCGGGCCAGGTGGCGAGGATCTCGACATGCCCGACGCCGCAGGCCGCGGGGTCGCGATCACGCGCGGCGGCCACGTCACGCCGTACCTCTTTCACGAGCCGGGCGAGCATACGAACAGCGTAGCGCCGCCCTCGGGTCTCTCAGGGCGAGAAGAACGCCTGAGAGATGTAGCGCTCGCCCGAGTCGGGCATCACGACGACGATCCGCTTTCCCCGCGACTCGGGACGCGCGGCCACTTGCAGCGCCCCCCAGAGCGCCGCCCCGCAGGAGATGCCCGCCAGCAGCCCGGCGCGCCGCGCGCAGCTCCAGGCGGTCTGGATCGCGTCGTCGTCGGAGACGGGGATCACCTCGGAGAGCAGCTCGCGATTGAGCACCGCCGGCACGAAGCCAGCGCCGATACCCTGGATCCGGTGCGGGCCGGGACGCTCGCCGGAGAGCACGGCGGAGCCGGCCGGCTCGACCGCGACGATCTGCAGCTCGGGGTTGCGCTCGCGCAGGTATTCGCCCGCGCCGGTGATCGTGCCGCCCGTGCCGACGCCGGCGACGAGCACATCGACGCGGCCGTCGAGCGCGCGCTCGATCTCAGGACCGGTAGTGCGCCGGTGGACAGCCGGATTGGCCGGGTTTGAGAACTGGTCGGGCAGGAACACATCGGGGTCCTGCGCCATCGCCCGCGCGGCGGCGACGGCCTCCGACATCCCCCCGAGCGACTCCGTGATCTCGACGCGCGCCCCGTACAGGCGCAGCAGGCTCTCGCGCTCGCGCGACATTCCCTGGGGCAAGGTCAGCACGAGCTCATAGCCGCGCGCGGCGCAGACGAACGCCAGCGCGATCCCGGTGTTGCCGGAGGTGGCCTCGACGATCGTCGTGCGCCCGGGCTCGATCAGGCCCTCGGACTCGGCCGCCACGATCATCGCGACTCCGATCCGGTCCTTGACCGAACCGCCGGGATTGAGCGCCTCGAGCTTGGCGAACAGCTCGACGCCCTCGGCCGCGCCGGCGCCTTTGAGCATCTGCGCCAGCCCCACGATGGGCGTGTCCCCGACAAGCTCCGCAATGTTGATCGGGATTCCGGACATCTGCCCCCCGAGCATAGAGGGCCGGGCCGGAGAAGATGCGCCGCTCGGGAGACCCTCTCGAGACGCGCGGCGCAAGGAGACCCTCACGAGGCGCCCCGCGCAGCAGATATCTCAGATGTAATACATCGACGCACCCGCTTCACGCGACTCGCGCTCGATCACGTCGGCGATCGTCGTCTGCGCGAGCACCTTGCGGGCGGCGTCGGCGGCGTCCGCGAAGACGCCCTCGGAGTCGCGGCCGAGCGGACCGTCGAGCAGCTCCACGATCTCCAGCACGCTGACCGTCGAGGGCTCGCGCGCGAACCGGTAGCCGCCCTTGACGCCCCGCTGCGAGCTGATGATGCCGGCGCGGCGCAGCGCGGCGAACAGCTGCTCGAGGAACTGCACGGGCACGTCGCGCTTGCGCGCGAGCTCGCCGATCGGCACAGGCCCTGCCCCGGCGGAGCGCCCGAGCTCGGCGAGCGCGAGCACGGCATAGGGAGACTTGCTCGTGATCGAGATCACCGAGGCGATGCTACGGAACTACAACCAACCCCGCTCGTTGGCGATCAGCACCGCCTGCGCGCGATCGACCGCGCCGAGCTTGCCGTAGATGTTGTGCAGGTGGGTGCGGACGGTGCTCGTCGAGAGCGTCAGCTCGTGCGCGATCTGCTTGTAGACCTTGCCCTCGGCCAGCCGCTGCAGGACGCCGAGCTCGCGCCCGGACAGCGGGCATGGATCGACATGGCGCTGTCGCTGGTTGGACGAGCTCGGCAGCTCGTACATCACCCGCCGCAGCTCCTCGGGCCCGATCCCGATCAAGCGGGCGGCCTGCAGCATCTCCGCCGAGGAGACGGGGGCGCCCTGCTCATAGTGCGCGAGCATGTCGGCGAGGCGGATGAAGGCGGGCTCGCCATCGGCCTCCGGGTTGTGGTGGCGCTCGATCGCGGTCGCGATCGAGCCCGGCAGGCCCCAGCGCCGCGCGAGCACGCCGCCGACCAGCGCGTGGTCGACACCCAGCTCGCGGCGCTCCTGATGGATGCGTTCCTCGGGGGTCTTCGCCCCGAGGTGCACCTGCGCGGGGTAGCCGGGGTAGGCGTAGAGCAGAACGAGCTTGCCGATGTCGTGCAGCAGGCTCGTGACGGTCAGACGGTCGCGGTGCTCGTAGCCGACCTCCGTGGCGATGCGGTCGGCGGCGCGCTGGGTCGCCAGCGCGTGCAACCGGAAGCGCTCGGGCGCCGCGTCCCAGACGCTCGAGCGCTCAAAGAATTCAAACGTGCGCACGCGCCCGGCGAGCGTCTGCACCATCTGGGGGCTGAGCAGCTCCACGGCGGAGACGACGGTGTCAACCCGCACGCGCGAGCCTCTGCGCCTGGTTGGCAACGCGCAGCACGGCGATGATCAGCGCAACATCCGACTCGACGGCCGTGACGACGTCGGCCGTCGCGACGTGGTCGCCGGACATCACCGCGAGCAGGCGGTTGCGCGACTCCGCGAGCGCCGGGAAGGCCTCGAGGGCCTCGAAGGCCATCGTCAGGCGACGGCCGTGCCCCTCGTTCTGGTGGCGCGCGCCGTGCACCGCGGTAGGACCGCCGGCATGGCGCTGGGGCTCCGCGGCGCGGAGCTTCGCGGTGGCTGTCCGCTTTGGCTTGGAAGCTGTGGCCTGCATACGTCCGTGTACCTGCCTCGCATTCGTCGACCACCCGGATGGGTGATTCCGTGTCGGGGTCCTATCGGCACATCTGGACGGACGGTTGAGGGGCGCATTGCTGCCGTGGGCTACGTAATTCTCCGCAGCTCTACCCAAGCGCGGCATCGATCCGCCGCAGCGTCTCCTCGCGCCCGAGCAGCGCGACGCTCTCGAAGATCCCCGGCGAGATCGTCGTGCCGGAGATCGCCACGCGCACGGGCTGGTAGACGGCTCGTGGCTTCAGGCCGGAGCGCTCGAGGACCACCTCCAGCGCCGCCTGCACCGCCGCCTGATCGAAGTCGACGGCCGCGACGAGCGCCGCCCGAACCTCGGCGAGCACCACCCGCCCGTCCTCCCCCAGCCACTTCTCGCGCGCGGCCACATCGGTGGTGGCGGGCCCGGCGAAGATGAACCCCGCGAGCGGCCAGAAGTCCGCGAGCGTGTGGATCTTCTCCTGGCTGATCGCGACCGCCCCCGCAAAGCGCTCGTCATCGCGCACGCCGGGACGGGCCGCGACCTCGTCGAGGAAGTCGCCGATCAGCCCGACGAGCTCCTCGATCTCCAGCCCGCGGATGTGGACGCCGTTGAGCCACTTCAGCTTCCTCTCGTCAAAGCGCGCCGGATTGCGGCTGACGCGCGCCAGCGTGAAGCGCTCGATCAGCTCGTCGGTCGCGAGCACGGTCTGATCGTCGCCCGCGCCCCAGCCGAGCAGCGCAAGGTAGTTGCGGACCGCCGCGGGCAGGTAGCCGGCGTCGCGCAGCTCCTGCACCGAGGCCGCCCCGTGGCGCTTGGAGAGCTTCTTGCCGTCCGGGCCGTGCAGCAGCGGCAGGTGCGCGTAGATCGGCGGCGGACGGTCGGCGCCGTCGAATCCGGCGGCCCTCACAGCCTCCAGCACCAGCACCTGCTTGGGGGTGTTCGAGAGGTGGTCCTCGCCGCGCACCACATGCGTGATCTGAGCGTCGAGGTCGTCGATCGCGACCGCGAAGTTGTAGAGGACCGAGCCGTCCGCGCGCGCGATCACGGGATCGTCGAGATGGACGTGGGCGAAGCTCGTGTCCCCGCGGATCGCGTCGTGCACGATGGTCTCGCCCTCCTCGGGCACGCGCAGGCGGACGGCCCCCTCGTCCTGCGCCTCCCCGCGGAACCCACGCTCGGCGCCGTGCAGCTGCTTGTAGGCCTTCACGTCATCGGCGGTCGCGCTCGAGCGGTAGGCAAGTCCGGCGTCGAGCAGGACCTGCAACGCCTGGAGATGGCGCGCCGAGCGCTCCGTCTGCATGATCGGACCCTCGTCCCAGTCGAGCTCCAACCAGCGCAGCGCGTCGAGGATCTGCTCGACGTTCTCCGGCGTCGAGCGCTCACGGTCGGTGTCCTCGATCCGCAGCACGAGCTTTCCGCGCGCGTGGCGGGCGAGCAGCCAGTTGAACAGCGCCGTGCGCGCGCCGCCGATGTGCAAGGCGCCCGTCGGCGAGGGCGCGAAGCGCACGCGCAGCGAGGAATCCGGGCGGTCGGGGCGGTCGGTCTGGAGAGGCGCGGAAGACATAAGATCGCCGCCATGCTAATCGGAGCACACGTCTCGCCCGCGGGCGGCCTGCCGAAAGCGATCGAGCGCGGCCTCGAGCGCGGCGCGCGGGCGATCCAGATCTTCAACCAGTCGCCGCGGATGTGGAAGCCGACGACCTATCGCGTCCAGGACATCGCCGCGTTCCGGGAGGCGATGGACGAGAGCCCGATCGACGCCGTCCTGATCCACGCGGTCTATCTCCTGAACTGCGCGAGCGAGGATCCCGAGATTCGCGCCAAGTCGCTGACCTCGCTGACGCATTCCCTGCGCGTCGGCGAGGCGATCGGCGCCAGCGGCGTGGTCCTGCACCCGGGTTCGGCCAAGACCGGCGATGTCGGCGAGGCGATCGCCCGCGCCGGCGAGACGATCGCCGAGGCGCTGAAGGAGAGCGATGGTTGCGAGCTGCACCTCGAGAACACGGCGGGCAGTGGCGGCACGCTCGGGCGCTCGTTCGACGAGCTCGCGGCGCTGCTGGAGGCCTCGGGCGGGAGCAAACGCCTGGGGGTCTGCCTGGACTCCTGCCATCTGCTTGCCTCCGGCTATGACATCCGTACGGTCGAGGGCATGAGCTCGACGCTCGGCGAGGCGACGCGCAAGCTCGGGCGCGGCCAGATCCGCTCGCTGCACCTGAACGACTCCCAGACCCCGCTCGGCTCAAATCGCGACCGCCACGCCAACCTCGGCGCCGGCGAGCTCGGCGAGCAGGGCTGCATGGCGTTCCTGTCCGCGCCCGGCCTGCAGAAGCTGCCGTGCGTGCTCGAGACCCCGGGCGAGAACCGCGAAGGCCCCGGCCGCGAGGAAATCGAGCTGGCCAACGAACTGCGTGACAGGGGTATTGCCGCTCGCAAGAAGTAGCGACCGCGCGTCTGTAGGCGGCTGGGCTCGGCCGGGTTAGGCCGTAGCGGCGGCCTGCCCCACCGGGGCAAGAACGTTTTCGAGCTCCGCCCGCAAGGTTGGCGTGTGCTGCACGCGGTAGGTCTCGCCGAAGCGCACACGGCGCGTGCCGGAGCTCGTGTTGATCTCCAGCACGACCTCCGCGGGCCCGGGGTTTTCCTCGATCAGCTGCTTGCAGTCTTCGATCGCGCTCGCCGGCAGGCCGGCGGCGTCGATCGACAGCCGCACCGGGTGCGCGAGCGCCGTGGCGGTCCGCGCGGCCGCGTCGGCCCGGGTGCGGGCGCGCGCGATCTCCTCCTCGGATGGCGCGAAGGACTCGACTGACTGCACCACCAGCGAGGTGCTGCCGGCTTCCTTGTGATCGACGCGGCCGCGCACGAGCACGACCTGATCGACGGCCAGCGCCGCCTCGTGCTCGGCGATCGCCTTGCCGAACACGATCATCTCGACCGCGCCCCCGAGGTCGTCGAGCGTCGCGAACATCATCGGGTCGCCGTTGCGGGTGCGGATCCGCTTGGCCTCGGTGATGATCCCACCGACCGTCACGAGGTCCTTGTCGCGGCGATCGGCGAGCGCCGCGAGCGGGCAGTCGACGCGCGCGCGCAACGCCTCGCGCAGTGGCTTGAGCGGATGCGCGGAGACGAACAGCCCGATCGCCTCCTTCTCTAAGGACAGGAACTCGGGCTGCTCGAACTCCTCCGTCGGGATCGGTGGATAATCGACCCCGCGCCCGCCCAGCGCGAGCCCTCCCCCCACGAAGCCGGCCGCCCCCGCGCCCCGTGGCCCGGCGCCGGGCGCCGCGTCGGAGCCCGCACTGGCTCCCGATCCAGCCGGCGGGGTGTCCTCCAGGTCGAAGATCGAGCCCTGACCGATCAGCGCGTCCTGCTGGGCCTTCTGGCCGGCGCCCTGGGCCTGCTCGAGCACCGACAGCATGCCCTTGCGGGTTGCCCCCGTGGAGCCGAAGGCGCCGCACTTGATCAGCGCCTCGATCGCCTTCTTGTTGACCGTGCGGCTGTCGACGCGCTCGCAGAAGTCCCACAGCGATTGAAATGGTCGCCCCGGGCGGCCGGGTACCGAATCTCCCGGACTCGATTCTTCGCGAGCGCGCTTGATCGCCTCGACGGCCTGATAGCCGACGCCCTTGACGGCGTCGAGGCCGAAGCGGATGTTGCCCTGCACGACCGTGAACTCGTGGTCGGAGAGGTTCACGTCGGGGGGCAGGATCTCGATTCCCATCTCCTCGCAACGGGCGACGAAATAGGGGACCTTGTCCTTGGTCGACATCACCGAGGAGATCAGCGCCGCCATGTACTCGGCCGGGTAGTTGGCCTTCAGCCATGCGGTGCGGTAGCCGATCATCGCGTAGCAGGCGGCGTGGCTCTTGTTGAAGGAGTAGTCGGCGGACTTTTCGTTGCTCTGCCACAGCGATTCGGTCACGGCCGCGCTCGTCCCCGAGGCGCGAGCGCCCTCGACGAACTCCGGCTTCAGGGCCGCCATCGCGGCGCGGTTCTTCTTGCCGATCGCCTTGCGCAGATCGTCCGCCTTGGCGCCGGAGAAGCCGGCGATCTCCTTGGAGATCTGCATCGCCTGCTCCTGGTAGAGGATCACCCCGTTGGAGGACTCGAGGATCGGGCGCAGGCGCTCGTCGGGGTAGGAGATCGCCTCCGGGTTGTGCTTGCCCCGAGCGTACACCGGGATCTGATCCATCGCGCCGGGGCGGTAGAGCGCGTTGAGCGCGACGAGGTCGTTGAACTCGTCCGGGCGGACCTTCTTCAGCGCCTCGCGCATGCCCTCGGACTCGAACTGGAACACGCCGGTGGAATCCCCGCGCGCCATCATCTCGTAGGTCTTCCTGTCATCCAGCGGCAGCGTCGTCATGTCCGGGCGCGCGCCGGTCGAGCGCTCGATGATGTCGAGCGCGTCCTCGATCACGTCGAGGTTGCGCAGCCCGAGGAAGTCCATCTTCAGCAGGCCGATGTCCTCGATCGGCTTCATCGAGAACTGCGTGACGGTGCGCCAGACGCGCTCGCCGTGCTCGTCGGTGCCGCCGTCGGCGAGCTGCAGCGGAACGATGTCGGTCAGCGGTCGATCCGCGATCACGACCGCCGCGGCGTGGATCGAGGAGTTGCGCACGATCCCCTCCAGGCCCTGGGCGACCTCGACGATCTGCTTGGCGGTGGGGTCCTCGTCGCAGGCCTTGCGCAGCGGTTCGCCTGGTTTCAGGCATTCCTCGAAGGAGGGCGAGCGGCCCATGATCGGATCGGGGATCAGCTTCGCGAGGCGATCGCCGGAGCCGTAGTCAAAGCCGAGCACGCGCGCCGCGTCGCGCGTGGCGGCGCGCGGGAACATCTTGCCGAAGGTGACGATCTGCGCGACCGACTCGCGCCCGTACTTCTCGGTCACGTATTTCATCACCCGCTCGCGCCCGCGCACGGAGAAGTCGATGTCGATATCGGGCATCGACACGCGCTCGGGGTTGAGGAAGCGCTCGAACAGCAGGTCGTACTTGAGTGGGTCGACGTCGGTGATCGCCAGGCAGTAGGCGACGATCGAGCCGGCGGCCGAGCCGCGGCCGGGGCCGACCGCGATCCCATTCTCCTTGGCGAACTTGACGAAGTCCCAGACGATCAGGAAGTAGGCGTTGAAGCCCATCCGGTCGATCACGTCGAGCTCCATCTCCATGCGCTCCATCGCCTCGCCCGGCGGCGGATCGCCGTAGCGCAGGCGCAGGCCCTCCTGCACCCGCGCGCGCAGGTACTCGCGCTCGGGCATCCCCTCGGGCGTCGGGTAGGAGGGGATCAGCTGCTTGTCGAGCTCAAGCGCCACCGAGCAACGCTCGGCGATCTCGACGGTGCTCGCGATCGCCTCCGGCCACTCCGCGAAGGCGGCGGCCATTTCCGCGGAGTCGCGCAGGTAGAACTCATTCGTTTCGAAGATCATCTTCGGCGCGGCGAGCGTGCTCTTGGTCTGCACGCACAGGAGCGCCGTGTGGTGGTCGTGGTCCTCGCGGCGCAGGTAGTGCACGTCGCCGGTCCCGACGAGGCTGCCCCCGACTTCGCGGGCGATGCGGACGATGCCCTCGTTGCACTTCTCCTGGTCGGCCAGACCGTTCTTCTGCACCTCGAAATAGACGTTCTCCGAGCCGAAGATCTGGAGCAGCTCGTCGGCGTGCGCGCGCGCGTCGTCGCCCCGATCCTCGAGCAGGCGCTGGCAGAAGCGCGAGGCCAGGCAGCCGGTGAGCGCGATCACGCCCTCGGAATGACGCTGCACCTGCTCGAGGTCAACCGTCGGCTTGCCGCGGTGCAGTCCTTCGAGGAAGCCGGCGGAGGAAAGCTTGACGAGGTTGCGGTAGCCGGCGTCGTCGGCGGCGAGCAATGTCAGGTGGTTGCGCTCGACACGTGTGGATGGGCCGCTTTTTCCGGATGCGACCGTGTGGTCGTCGACGAGGTAGATCTCGCAGCCGATGATCGGCTTGACGCCGTGCTTGGCGCAGGCCTTGTGCAGCTCGACCGCGCCGTTCATCACGCCGTGGTCGGTCAGGCCGAGCGCGGGCTGACCGAACTCCGCCGCGCGCGCCGCCAGCGCATCGATCTTGCAGGCCCCGTCGAGCAGCGAGTACTCGGAGTGCACGTGCAGGTGGGCGCAGGCGGGGGTGCTCACTGAGACTGGATGTTAGGCGGCGCGGCGGCGGCTGAACGACGTTCGCGCCGCTGTTTGCGCCTTAACCGCACGCGCCCCAGCAGCGACATGCTGTGCTTGTGCGATGAGCGCCGCTCGACGGGCGCTGTCGGCGACCGACCGGGCTCGAGAGGCTCTCCGGGTTCGCCCGCCGCGGCGGCCTCGGCGCGGGCGCGCAGCCGCTCGACGGCGGCCGCGAGCGCATCGGCGAGCTCCTCGCGGTGCTCGGCGGGAGCCACGGTTTGCCGGGTGCTCTGCCCCGCTCCGCTGGGTTCGCGCGAGGCCGCGACGCGCAGTTCGCCCATCGCGCCCTTCAGCTCCGCGACCAGCAGCTGCATCCGCCGGTAGCCGTCGCGCATCTGTGCGAGCCGGCGTTCGGCCTGTACGCGCGCCGCGCGCTCGGCGTCGATCTCACCGCGGATCTCCAGCGCATGGCGCTCGAGCACGGCGAAGCGCGCGCGCAGCTCCCGCTCGCCGGCCGCGCGCAGCTCGCCCAGCTCGGCGATGGCGCCCTGTTCGGCCTCGTCGAGCTCGCGCTGGACGCTCTCCAGGCGCTGGGAGAGCTCGCGCGCGCGGTGCTCGCTGGCCCGCAGGCGATGGGTGAGACGCTTGAGCTCAGCACGGCTGTCGTGCTCCGCGCGCGCGTGGCGGTTCTCGGCCTCGACGCGCAGCTGCTGGACGATCTTCGATCGGTCGGCGTACTCGCGCTGCTTGACGTCGCGCAGCTCGTGCTCGCGCTCGGCCACAAGCGCCCGCTCAGCGGCGAGCCGCTCGGCGAAGACCGCCCGCTCCTCGGCCGCCTCGCGCACCTGCTCACGCAGGCTGGAGAGGTGGGTCTCGAGCGTCCGCACGGTCGCCTCGGCCGCCTCGGCACGGCGCGTGAGCGCGTCCGTGGGATCGCTCTGCCCGGGATTCGCCTGCCCGGAGCCGGCGGCTGGATTGGCGGGGTGCGTGGGACTACCGGGCTGGGCGGGATCCCAATCGATCGCGCGGCGGGCACGACGCTCGGCCAGCAGATCGCGCTCGCTGCGTGGCGGCGGCTCGACGGGTTTCTCTGATTCCTCGGGCATCACGGTGAGTGTCCAGGCTATGGGTGAGACCGGACGCGTCTTCAGCCACTGACTCCGCGCCTCGTGGCATGCGGCGGCGCTTCATGCGTGCCGGCGAGGGCCTACTCGTCGTCGTTGTGCAGGCGCCAGGCCATCCGCGACTGCAGCGAGAACAACTCGATGAAGCCGGGCGAGGCGGTCTGCGAGAAGAGCCCGCCGGACTCGGCGAAGGAGGCGAGGCTCGCGTCATAGACGGCGCCGGGGGCCGCGCGCGTGACGACGCGGGCGTGGCCCTTGAAGAGCTTGACCCCGACGGTCCCGGAGACGCGCTCGTTGACGTGCTCCATATAGGCGTCGAGGTCGGCCCGCAGTGGCTCCCACCACAGCCCCGCGTAGACGAGGTAGGCCCACTGGCGCTCGAGTCCGGCCTTGAACTGGTTCTGGTGGATCGTGCAGACGAGGCGCTCGAGCTCGCGGTGGGCCGGCAGCAGGATCGCGGCGGCGGGCACCTCGTAGATGTCGCGCACCTTCAGCCCGACGATCCGATCCTCGATGTGGTCTACGATTCCGACGCCGTGGCGCGCGCCGGCCGCCGCAACCCGTTCGAGCAATTCGACGAGCCCCAAGCGCTCGCCGCCGAGCGCGACGGGCACGCCCCGCTCGAACTCGATCTCAACGACCTCGGCCTCATCGGGCGCGCGCTCGGGAGGCGTGACGAGTCCGAAGACGTCGTCCTCGGGCGCGTGGTCGAGATCCTCGATCCAGCGGCCCTCGGAGGAGCGGCCCCAGAGGTTGTCGTCGATCGAGTAGGGCGCCTGGGACTCGGCTCCCGCGGAGGACTTGATCGGGATGGAGTGCTCGCGCGCGTAGGCGATCTCCTCCTCGCGGCCCATCTGCCAGGAGCGCACGGGCGCGATCACCCGCAGCTCGGGCGCGAGCGTCGCGACGGTCGCCTCGATCCGCACCTGGTCGTTGCCCTTGCCGGTGCAGCCGTGCGCGATCGTGTCGCAGCCGGCGCGGCGCGCGTGCTCGACCGCGAGCTTCGCGATCAGCGGCCGCCCGAGCGCGGTGAAGAGGGGATAGTCGCCGTACAGCGCGTTCGCCTTGATCGCGGGCAGGACGTACTCGCGCGCGAACTCCTCGCGCGCGTCGACGACGTTGCACGAAAGCGCGCCGAGGCGCAGGGCCTTGTCTTCGATCACCGCGTAGTCCTCGCCGGGCTGGCCGAGGTTGACGGTCAGGCAGACGACCTCGGCGGAGTACTCGTCCTGGATCCACTTCAGCATCACGCTCGTGTCGAGGCCGCCCGAGTAGAGCAGCAGCACGCGATGGACCGCGGCCGGGTCGGCCTCGTAGGAGGCGGTGCGGGGGGTCGCTGTCCGCGGTGGATCCGGTTGATCGTCGGAGGAAGACACGGCGGCGAACCCTATCTCTCTCAGTCCTGTCCGGCGAGCGCCGCGCCCAGGCGCGCGAGCGCCTCGTCGATCTCCGCCTCGGAGACGATCAGCGGCGGCAGCAGGCGCAAGGTCGTGGGCCCCGTGGCGTTTATGATCAGACGCTCGGACAGCAGCGCGCGGCGGGCGACATCGGGCGCGGCAAGGTCGAGCTCGCAAGCGAGCATCAGCCCGCGCCCGCGCACGGAGAGGACGTGCGGCAGCGCTTCCAGCCCGGCCGCGAGCCGCGAGCCGAGCTCTCGCACCCGAGCCAGCAAAGCCGGGTCCTCAGCCACCTCCAGCGCGGCGAGCGCCGCCGCGCAGACGACGGGGCCGCCCGCGAACGTAGAGCCGTGATCGCCGGGCGCGAGCACGTCCGCCAACCGTGGGCCGGTGATGAGCGCGCCGATCGGCAGCCCGCCGCCGAGCGCCTTCGCGGCGGTGATCGCGTCGGGGACGACGCCGGTCTGCTCGTAGGCCCAGAGCGTGCCGGTGCGACCCATCCCGCATTGGACTTCGTCGAAGATCAGCGCCGCGCCGTGCTCATCGCAGGCCTCGCGCGCCGCGCGGAGCGTCTCAGAGGAGAGCACGTTGACGCCCGACTCGCCCTGGATCGGCTCGAGCAGGATCGCGGCGGTGCGCTCGTCGATCGCGGCGGCGATCGCCGCGGGCGTGGGATCGACCGCGCGGAAGCCGGGGACGAGCGGCGCGAACGGCGCCTGCTTTGCCTCCTGCGGTGTGGCCGAGAGCGCACCGTAGGTGCGACCGTGGAAGGCGCCGTGCACGGATATGACATCCCCCGCGGGGCGGGCCTTGCGGGCGAGCTTGATCGCGGCCTCGGAGGCCTCGGCGCCGGAGTTGCAGAAGAACACCTTCCCGCCGAGGCTCGAGCGCGAGAGGCGCGCGGCGAGGCGCATCGCAGGCTCGGTGTAGAAGAGGTTCGAGACGTGCATCAACCGCCCAGCCTGCTCGCGTACGGCCGCGACCACCTGGGGATGGCAGTGCCCGACGTTTGTGACGGAGATGCCGCAGAGGAAGTCGAGGTACTCGTTCCCGTCAACGTCCCACAGGCGCGCGCCCTCCCCGCGCGTGAACTCGACCGGGAAGCGCGCGTAGGAGTGGATCACGCTCGAATCCTCGAGCGCCTGCAACTCGGCGAGGCTCATGTTGAGCGCTCCCCCATGAGCCTCATGGAGAAGCCTCGATCTTCGTGCCGACGCCCGCATCGGTGAAGAGCTCCAAGAGCAAAGAATGCGGAGTGCGCCCGTCGAGGATGTGCGCGGCGCTGACGCCCTGGTGAATCGCATCCACGCACGCCTGGAGCTTGGGGCGCATGCCGCCCTCGAGGCTCGCGAGCGCCTCCTCGACCTGCTCCGCGGTGGCCTGCCCGATCAGGCTGGAGGGGTCGGCCGGATCGCGCAGCCAGCCGGGGACGTCGGTGAGGAAGATCACCTTCTGCGCGCCCATCGCGCCCGCGACCGCGCCGGCGGCCTCGTCGGCGTTGACGTTGTAGGAGCGCCCGTCGCGGTCGGCGCCGACGGAGGCGATCACGGGGATGTAGTCGCTCGCGACGTGCTCGATCACGCCGGCGTTGACGCGCTCGATCTGACCGACGAAGCCGATGTCCTCACCGCCGGGACCCTCCCGGCGCACGACTCGGAACAGCGAGCCGTCGTCGCCGCAGAGCCCGACCGCGGGCTGGCCGTGGCCGGTGAGGCGCAGCACGATCTCCTTGTTGACCTTGCCGACGAGCACCATCTTCGCGACCTCGACGGTGTCCGCGTCGGAGACGCGCAGCCCGCCGACGAACTCGACGGGCAGGTTCAGGCGCTCCATGTAGGCGGTGATCTCCGGCCCGCCGCCGTGGACGACGATCGGGTTCAGGCCGACGTACTTGAGCAGGACGACGTCGCGCGCGAGCTCCTCGCGCAGCGCGGGGTCCTCCATCGCGGCACCGCCGTACTTGATCACGATCGTCTTGCCGTGGAACTCCCGGATGTAGGGGAGCGCCTCTAGAAGCGTGCCGACGTCTCTCATCGAAGCCCCCTCTGTTTGGTGGGATTTTTCTGGGAGACCGTCATGCACAGCGACCGAAGCCGGGCATGTGTCGCCGGTCTCGGCGCGACCGGGACGAGCCGGAGGGCTTGTACTCGCAAGCTCATGTCGTGTAGTCCGCGTTGATCGTGACGTACTCGTGGGAGAGGTCAGAGAAGAACACCTCGGTCTCGGCTCCATCCCCTGGGAGCGTGATCTCGTATTCGACTTCCTTGGCCTTCAACGCCTGCTCCAACACGACTTCGTCGTAGTCGATCGCGGCGCCCGCGGAGCAGACATGGATGCCCTCGAGCGTGATGTCGACCGCCAGCGGCGGATTGAACCGATCCCGCCCACCCATTGCCGCCCCGACCGCCTGGACGATCCGCCCCCAGTTGGGGTCGCCACTGTGCAGCGCGGCCTTCACGAGCGGCGAGTTGGCGACCGCGCGCGCGACCGCCTCGGCGGCCTCGGAATGACCGCCGCGCACGACCACGCGCGCGATCCGCCCGGCGCCCTCGCCGTCGGCGACCATCATGATCGCGAGCTGGCGCAGGAGCGCGTCGAGCGCCTCGCCGAAGCGCAGCTCGTCCTCGGACTCGGGCTCGACCCGAACGCCGGAGGCGCCGGAGCACATCAGCACGGCGATGTCGTTCGTCGAGAGCTGGCCGTCGACGGAGGCGCGGTCGAACGAGCGCTTGACCGTGACCCCGAGCAGCAGATCGGCGGTCGCGCGCTGCAGCTCCGCGTCGGTCTGGACGAAGCAGAACATCGTCGCGAAGCGCGGCGAGATCATCCCCGCGCCCTTGCACTGCGCGCTCAGGCGGACCGGCCCGCCGGAGAGCTCGACCTGCAGGCAGGCGCGCTTCTCGAACGCGTCGGTCGTCTGGATCGCCTGTTGGAAGTCGCCGTCACCCTCGCGGCGCAGCTCCCCGTTGGCCGCGAGGATGCCTCGCAGCATCGCGTCGACCGGCAGGTACTGGCTGATGCCGCCCGTGGAGGCCAGCGCGACCGCGGACTCCTCGACCCCGGCGGCGATCGCCGCCGCGCCCTGCGTCTTGGCGGCGTCGTCGAGGCCGCGCTTGCCGGTCGCGGCGTTCGCGCAGCCGGCGTTTGCGAGGATCGCGCGCAGCGAATCGAGCCGGCAGCGCTCCTGGCTGACGAGCACGGGCGCCGCGGGGGTTCCCGAGGAGGTGAAGCGCGCGGCGCTGACGGGATCCTCGGCGTCGCAGACGAGCAGCCCGAGGTCGCGGTTGCCGCTCGGCTTGATCCCGCACGCCACACCGGCGGCGCGGAAGCCGGCGGGCAGGCCGACGTCAGGGCCGAGGTCGCGCACGTGCGCGGGCGTGGGCACCCAGCGTGAGTGGAAGAACGGCCGCGGCGGGCCGGCGGCGGTGCGGTCGCCGAAAACGTCTTTACCGGCGCTCATCTCGCCTCCTCCGTTGGCATACCGATGCTCACATCCAACGTGTCGTCTTTCACGTGCGCGCTCATAGCAACCCTTCAGTCTCCGGTAATCCGAACATCACGTTGAGGTTCTGCAGAGCTTGCGAGGAGGTGCCCTTCCAGAGGTTGTCGATCGCCGAGAGCACGATCACCTTGCCGCTGTGCGGGTCGGCCCGGGCGAACACGCGACAGAAGTTCGTCGCCTGCACGTCGCGCGTGCCCGGCGGCGTGCCCACGACCTCGACGAACGGCTCCTCGGCATAGGCGGCGAGGTACAGCTCGGCCAGCTCGCCGTCCTGCACACGCCGTGTCGGCGTCACGTAGCAGTCGGCCAGCTCGCCCTGGTCGAGCCCGACGAGGTGCGCCTGGAACAGCACCGCGACCTCGTCGCTCGCGCCACCGGCGATGCGCAGGGGCGAGAGCTGCTCCTCGATCTCCGGCGTGTGGCGGTGGGCGGCGACCCTGTAGGGCAGGATGTTCTCGCCCGCGAACGAGCCGTGCGTCGTCTCGTCGAACGTGCGGCCCGCCCCCGAGAGTCCCTGCTTGGCGTCGATCACGACGTCGGCGATCAGCCCGGCGCGCGCGAGCGGCGCGAGGCCCAGTAGCGAGGCCGTCGGATAGCAGCCGGGGTTGGCGACGATCGCGGCGCGCGCGATCCGCTCGCGGTGCAGCTCGGTCAGACCGTAGACGGCCTGTGGGAGCAGGTCTGGCCGCGGGTGCTCGCCGTACCAGCGCTCATAGGTGGCAAGCGAGGAAAGCCTGAAGTCGGCGCTCAAGTCAACCACGCGCGCGCCGCGATCGCGCAGGTCGCCGACCGTCGGCGCGGCAGCGGCGTGGGGATAGGCGACGATCGCCGCGTCGAGCCCGCCGTAGGAATCGAGCTCGAGTGACTCGATCTGCAGCGGCACGCGGTAGCGCGGATAGAGGTCGTCCAGGCGCCGGCCAACCTCCGAGCGTCCCGTCACCGCGACCAGCTCGAAGCCCGGATGGCGCCACAGCAGGTGCGCGGCGAGCGCGCCGGCGAAGCCCGTCGCACCGGCGACGAGCACGCGGGGAGAGCCCTCCGCAAAGCTCTGCGTCGGGGGCGCGCCGGCGGCGGCGCGCGTGAGAGGAAGCTCAGCCACGCAGCTCACCTCCCAGCTCGGCCAGCGCCGCCACGATCTTCGCGCGCGCGGGCGCAACGTCCTCGTCGGTGAGTGTCCGCTCCTGGCCGCGGAACGACAGCGCCAGCGCCAACGAACGCCTGCCCTCGCCGACCTGCGGGCCGCTGTAGACGTCGAACACGCTCACGTCGTCGAGCATCTCCCCTCCTGCCTTCTTCACTTGCTCGAGTACTCGCCCCGCAGCGACGTCGTCGGGCAGCACGACCGCGAGGTCTTGCCTCAGCGCAGGCACCGACGCGAACGGCGCGAAGGCCGGCACGGGCGGAGACGCGTCGGCGAGCTTGCCGAGGTCGATCGCGAACACGGCCGTGCGCCCGAGGTCCCACTCCGCGGCGACGAGCGGGTGCACCTCCCCGACGAAGCCAAGCCTGAGGATTTCCGATGCCGACCCTCCGCCGTTGCCTCCCTCGCCCTCACAGGCGGCTCCGGTGAGAGTGGCTGCGGCCTGCACCTCGGCGCTGCGGCCGGGATGCAGGAATGGCCAATCGTCGGCCGGCCGCACCGACCATGTGACGTGGAACTTCTCGAGCACGCCTTCGAGCAGCGCCTTGACCGCGAAGAAGTCCGCCTCGGGGCGCTCGCCGCGCCAGGATTTGGACGCCCCCCCACCCAGCGCGCCGGTCAGCAATGCGCCCAGCGCGTAGTGTTCCTCGACCGGCGTGGCTCTGTTTGACGTGGCGCGGCCCGGAGCGGCGCGATACACGGCCCCCGACTCGAAGATCGCGACGTCCGGCCCGTTGCGCGCGACGTTGTGCCGCGCGGCGTCGAGCAGCGAGCCGAGCAGCGTCGGGCGCAGCGTCAACTGCATCTCCGACATCGGGTTCTCCAGCCGCACGACCCGCCGCAGCGGGTGCTCGCCGGGGAGGCGCAGCCGGTCGAGCAGGCCGGGGTCGGCGAAGCTCCAGCCGACGATCTCGTGCAGGCCGCGGCCGACGAGCGCGTCCTCGGCCGCGCGGCGCACCCGTTGGGCGTGGCTCAGCAGCCCCACGGCGCCGCGGCGCGCTGGCAACGTGGCGGGCAACTTCTCCAGGCCGTCGATCCGCGCGACCTCCTCGATCAGGTCAACCTCGCGCGTCACGTTGACGCGCCGCAGCGCCGGCACGGTCACGTCCAGGCCGGGTTCTGAAGTGGCCGGATCCGGCGTCTCGGACATCTCCGCGCCCGACCTCCCCGAGGCAGCCGAGCCCGAAACATCGGCCACCTGAAAGTCGAGCGCCCGTAGGATCTCCGCCTGGCGCTCCCGCGGCACCGGCAGCCCGAGGGTCGCGTGCACCCGCGTCTCCCGCAGGCGAATCACCTGCTCCGGCGCCGGCTCCCAGCCGACGTCGATCGTGCCGGGCGCGACCCGCGCGCCGCAGCACTCGATCAGCAGCTTCGTCGCGACGGCCTGCGCGTGCATGCACTGCTCGGGCGCCAATCCCTTCTCGAAGCGCCCCGACGCCTCGCTGCGCAGGCCGAGCGCCCATGAAGTGCGGTGGATGTTCGGCCCGCTCCAGGTCGCCACCTCCAGCAGCACTCGCGTCGTCTCGGGCCGCACCTCTGAGCGCGCGCCGCCCTTCACGCCCGCGATCGAGGTCGGTCCGTCCGCGTCGGCGATCAGGACCATCTCGGAGTCGAGCGTGCGCGTCTCGCCGTCGAGCGTGTCCACCTGCTCGCCGTCGGCCGCGCGGCGCACCGTCAGGCGCGCGCGCGCGACGTGGTCGAGGTCGAACGCGTGCAGCGGCTGGCCGGTCAGCAGCATCGCGTAGTTGGTGATGTCGACGACGTTGTTGATCGGTTTCTGCCCGGCCGCCGTCAACCGCGCCTTCAGCCACGGCGGCGAGGGGGCGACGGTGACGTGATCGAACACGCGCGCGGTGAAGCGTTGACAGAGATCTGGGCACTCGACGACCACCTCGGCGCCGTCCACGTGACCGCCCGAACCCGGGTCCTCGCTCCAAGGCTCCGGCGCCAGCGCTGCTCCGGTCGCGGCGTGCAGCTCGCGCGCGACCCCGAAGACCCCAAGACAGTCGGGCCGGTTCGGCGTGATCTCCAGCTCCAGCACCTCGCCGGCGATCGGCAGCAGATCCGCGAGCGGGGTCCCGGGGGCAAACTCAGCGTCGAGCGTGAGATTGTCCAGCACGAGAATCCCCTCGCTGGGTGAACCGGGGGGGCTCAAATCCAGCTCGGTCTCAGCGCAGATCATCCCTTCGGAGACCACACCCCTTAGCTTCGCCTGCTTGATCTTCGTCCCATCGGGCATCACCGCCCCCGGCGTCGCAACCGCGACCGTCTGCCCCGCGGCGACGTTCGGTGCCCCGCACACGATCGTCGCCGGCCGGTATGCGACATCTTGCTCCGATGCAGAGCGGCTCTCGACGCCCTCATCCCCAATCACGGGGTCTGCGGGGCGAGGGGGACCTATATCAACCTTGCATACCTTCAGTCGATCCGCGTCGGGATGCTGCTCCACCTCCAAAACTCTTCCCACAACGAACTTCTCAACCGCACCCACCCCGTGATGATGGATCGCCTCGACCTTCGTCCCGGTCATCGTCAGGCGCTCCTCGATCCCCTTCGCATCCAGCGCCGGATCGCAGTATTCGCGCAACCAATCCAGAGGGACCTTCATCAGAACTGCTCCAAGAACCTGAGATCGTTTTCGTAATAGAGCCTCAGATCGGGAATCCCGTGCTTGAGCATCGCGATCCGCTCAACCCCCATCCCCCAGGCGAAACCCTGCACCTGCTCCGGGTCGTACCCGGGCTCGTTCGCCTCCGTCGTGGGAACGTAGGAGTAGACGTTCGGATCGACCTCGCCCGCGCCGAGCACCTCCAGCCAACCCTCGCCCTTGCACAGGTAACAGCGCGCGCCATCGCGCAGGAAACCCTTCCCGTCGCAGTGAAAACACGAGACATCGACCTCTACGCTCGGCTCGGTGAACGGGAAGAAATGTGGCCGCAGCCTGACGTCGCGCTCATCTCCGAACACCGCCCTCGCAAACGCCAGCAAAGTGCCCTTCAGGTCGGCCAAGGTGATGTCCTCGTCGACCGCCAACCCCTCGATCTGGTGGAACTGGGGCGTGTGCGTCGCGTCGGAGTCGGGTCGGTAGACGCGCCCGGGAATCACCACGTAGAGCGGCGGCGGGTGCACCTGCATCGCGCGCACCTGCATCGGCGAGGTGTGCGTGCGCAGCACGAGGTCCTCGGGCCTGCCCAGGCGCGCGTCCACATCCGCCCCCGCGCCATCGTCTCCTCTCGGGGCGGAATCGGTCGCGGCGTCCACTACGGCGCCCTCGAGGCTCGGGTCCTGGACGTAGAACGTGTCCTGGACGTAGAACGTGTCCGTCCGCGCCCGCGCGGGGTGCGTCGGCGAGTGGTTGAGCGCGTCGAAGTTGTAGTGCACGGTCTCCACCTCCGGGCCCTCCATCACGGTGAAGCCCAGCCCGAGGAAGATGTCTTCCAGCTCGCGCATCGTGCTCGTCAGCACGTGCAGCCGACCGACAGGCTGGGGTGGCGCGCCGGGCAGCGTCACGTCAACGCGGTCCTCCCGCAGGCCGCGCTCGAGCTCCGCGGCGCCGAGCTGCGCCGCGCGCGCCTCGATCAGCGCCTCCAGCGCCTGCCGTGCCTGGTTGGCGGCCTTGCCGACCGCGCCCCTCTGCGCGGGCTCGAGCTCGGCGACCCCCCGCAACAGCTGTGGCAGCTCGGCCTTGCGGCCGAGGTAGCCCACGCGCAGCCCCTCCAGCGCCGCGCTGGTGTCGGCCTGGGCGATCTTTGCCTCGGCCTGCGCTCTCAGTTGCTCGATCCGCTCGATCATCTCTCGCCGTGACCCTATTTCGCCGCGGGCTCGTTTGCATGCCTGGTCAGCTCGTACAGCGCCACGGTCGCGGCCATCGCGGCGTTCAGGGAGTCGGCCGCGCCGTCGATCGGGATGTGCGCCGTGCGCTCGCACGCCGCCACGATCTCCTCGGGCAGCCCCTCGCGCTCGGCGCCGACGAGCAGCGTCCGCTCGCCTAAAAGCTCCCTGTCGTTCGACTCCTCGGCGCCCGCTATCGCAGGGTTCTGGTCCGCTATCGCGGGGTTCTGGTCCGGGGTGCTCGAGCCTCGCAACACCTCGCCCTCGTGGGCGACGAGCGCGATCCGCTCGCCCGGCAGCTCGGTGATCGAATCCACCCGCGCGAACGCCACCGCGAAGATCGCCCCCATGCTCGCCCGCACCGCCTTCGGCCCGTATGGATCGGCGCAGCCCGGCCCGAGCGCCACGCTGCTCGCGCCAAACGCCCGCGCCGAGCGCAGCACCGTGCCGACGTTCCCGGGGTCGCCGACGCCGTGCAGGTAGACGCACAGCGGTCCCGCGGGCGCCGTCGCCCAGCGTTGCTCGTAGACGCCGATCACGCGCGTGCCCGAACCGAGCGTCGAGACAGCCGCCAGCGCCCGCGCGTCAACATCGACGAAGTCCGGCGCGCCGAGGCCCGAGCCCGCGAGACGGTAGCCCTCGATCGCGGTCCGCTCGGCCCGCTCGGCGGCGGCGATCAGATCCTCGCCCTCGGCCACGAACAGGCCGCTGCGCTCACGCTCGACCTTGCGCGCGAGACGACGCAGTTGCTTCAGGTTTGGGTTCTGGAGGGAGGTGATCGTCATGGGGCTGGTCGGATTTGGGTCTGTTGGGAGGTGATCGTCATTGGCTCGTCATCATCAGGTTCGGATTCAGATTCAGATTCGTCCGATGGGCCGTTCGTCCTTCGCCGGGTCGGGGGGATCGGCCACAAAAAAGGGCGCCGTCCTTTTCAGGAGCGACGCCCGCGGGGACCTTCTCTGTCGAGTGCTTTGGTCTAAGCAGCCGACGCCTCGCGGGCTGGCTTGGAGGTTGCCGCGGAGGCCACGGCCTCGCGGGAGACCTCCACAAATGCTCGGAACGTGTCGGCGTCGCGCACGGCGATGTCCGCGAGCACCTTGCGGTCGAGCTCGACGCCGGCCAGCGTCAACCCGCGCATGAACGTCGAGTAGCTCATCCCGTTCTGTCGCGCCGCGGCGTTGATCCGCGTGATCCACAGCCTGCGGAAGTCGCGCTTGCGGTTGCGCCTGTCGCGGTAGGCGTAGGCGTCGGCCTTCAGCAGCGCCTCCTTGGCGCGCTTGTAGTTCGAGTGGGCCTCGCCGCGGAAGCCCTTCGTCTGCTCGAGCACCGCGCGGCGCTTCTTCTTGGCGTGGACCGACCGCTTGACGCGCGTCACTTGCCCACCCCCAGCATCCGCTTGATCCGCGGCGTGTCGTCGTCGGACATGATCTTCGGCCCGCCCAGCGCACGCTTCTTTTTCGGTGACTTCTTCTCGAGGATGTGGCTCGTGAAGGGATGGCGCCCACGGACCTTGCCGGAACCGGTGACTTTGAAGCGCTTCTTCGCGCCGGAGTGGGTCTTCATCTTGGGCATCGCCGCGTGATTATGACACGGCGCCGTCGGGGGCGCCCGGGTGGGCCTAGGCTTGCTGCTCTGGCGAGGACGCGTCCTCGCCGTCCGCGACCGCAGGCTCGGGCTGAGCGCCACCCACACCATTCTCGGATGCAGGCTCGCTTGCCCCCGCGGTCGGAACCTCGTTCGCGGCCGCGACAGGAGACTCACCGTCGGCGTGCCCATCCACACCGACGGTCCCCGCGAGGACCGCTTTGGAGGGCGCCATCATCATCGTCATGTTGCGCCCTTCCTGCATCGGGCGCTGCTCGACGACGCCCAGCTCGGCGAGCTCCTCGGCGAGTCGGTCGAGGATCATCGTGCCGCGCTCGGGATGCGTGACCTCGCGCCCGCGGAACATGATCGTGACCTTGACCTTGTCCTTGTGCTTGAGGAAGCGCTCGACGTGGTGCTTCTTCGTGTCGTAGTCGTGCTCGGCGATCTTCGGGCGGAACTTGATCTCGCGGACGGTGATCTGTTGCTGGTGCTTCTTCGCCTGCTTGACCTTCTGCGCCTGCTCGTACTTGTACTTCGAGTAGTCGAGCACCCGGCAGACCGGCGGGCGCGCCTCGGGCGCGACCTCGACCAGATCGAGATCGCGTTCCTGCGCGAAGGCGAGCGCATCCGGGGTCTTCATCACGCCGACCTGGTTGCCCTCGTCATCGATCACGCGGACCTCGGGCACGCGGATGCGCTCGTTGATCCTCGTCGTGTCCCGCTCGGGCGGGCGCCGGTCGAAGCGGCGTGGGACCGGCACTAGCGGCTGTCTCTACTGCGCGTCAAGCTGGGTTTACGCGCGGCGCTTTTGATTGGCGAGCTTCAACGGGGCCAAGTATAGCCTCTGAGAAGCTCCTCTATCGAAACGCTGCCGGTATCCCCCCTGCCGTGCTCGCGCACCGCGACCTCGCCCGCCCGCATCTCGCGCTCGCCGACGATCAGCATGCGCGGGATCTTGCGCAGCTCGGCCTCGCGGATCTTCTTCCCGATCGACTCGCCGCGCGCGTCGAGCTCGACGCGCACGCCCGCCCGCTGGAGCGAGTCCCGGACGGCGGCGCCGTACTCGTTGAAGGGGTCTGAGATCGGCAGCACGATCGCCTGCACGGGCGCCAACCACAGCGGCAGCTCGCCCCCGTAGTGCTCGAGCATGATCCCGATGAAGCGCTCGTAGGAGCCGAACGCGGCGCGGTGGATCATCACGGGACGGTGCTCGGTGTTGTCCGCACCCGTGTATGTCAGGTCGAAGCGCTCGGGCATCGAATAGTCCAGCTGCACCGTCCCCAGCTGCCAGGAGCGCCCCAGCGAATCGGTCATGTGCATGTCGATCTTCGGGCCGTAGAACGCCCCGTCGCCGGGATTCAACTCATACTCGAGGCCCTGTGCCTCCAGTGCGTTCGCTAGCTTCTCCTCGGCCTTGTCCCACATCTCATCGGTGCCAATCCGCTCCGCCGGACGCGTCGAGAGCTCCAGGCGCACGTCGAAGTCGAATAGCGCATACGTCGCGAACGCCAGCTCCAGGCAGCCCCGCACCTCCTCCTGGACCTGTTCCTCGGTGCAGAAGATGTGCGCGTCGTCCTGCGCGAAGTGCCTGACCCTGAGCAAGCCGTGCAACACGCCTGATGGCTCGTTGCGGTGCAACAGGCCCGGCTCTGAGTAGCGCACCGGCAGATCCCGATAGGAGTGGCGCTGGGAGGCATACAGGTGCGCGTGCCCGGGGCAGTTCATCGGCTTCACGCCCATCTCGCGCTCCTCGACCTCGATCGTGAACATGTTCTTGCGGTACTTCCCCCAGTGCCCGGAGGTCTTCCACAGCTCGGCGTCGTAGATCAGCGGCGTCTTCACCTCCTCATAGCCGCGCTCGCGGCCCATCTCGCGCGAGACCGCGACGAGCTGGTTCCAGACCGCCGTTCCCGGCGGTAGCCAGAAGGCGGCGCCCGGCGAGACCTCGGAGAACGTGAACAGGCCGAGCTCTTTGCCGAGCTTTCTGTGGTCGCGTTCCTTCGCGAGCTCGACGCGCGCGAGGTGCTCCTCCAGCTGTGCCTTTGTAAAGAAGGCCGTGCCGTAGACCCGTGTCAACATCGTCCGCGTCGAGTCCCCGCGCCAGTAGGCCCCCGCGACGGAGGTCAGCTTGAACGCGCCGACGGTCTTGGTCGTGGGCGCGTGCGGGCCGCGGCAGAGGTCCGTGAAGGGGCCGTTGGTGTAGAGCGAGACCGTCGCGAGCGGAGCGCCGCCCTCCCCCGCGTTCGCGACGAGGTCGTCGATCAGCTCGACCTTGTAGCTCTGGCCCTCCGCCGCGAAGCGCTCGCGCGCATGGGCCGGCGTGACGTCGACGCGCTCGAAACGCTCAGACGCGCGCACGTGCGCGCGCATGCGCTCTTCGATCTTCGGGAAGTCCTCCTCGGAGATCGAGACGCCGTCCGGGAGCTCGAAGTCGTAGTAGAAGCCGTTCTCGATCGCCGGCCCGATCGAGATCTTCACGCCCGGCCACAGCTCCATGACCGCCGCCGCGAGCACGTGCGCGGCGTCGTGGCGGATCAGCGCCAGCGCCTCGTCTCCGCTCTTCTCGGTCACGATCGCCACACGGGCGCCGTCGGGCAGCTCGCGCGACAGGTCCCGCAGCTCGCGCGCGAGACCACCCTGGCCGTCCTCCGCTCGGTCGGCCGGTGAGGCGGGATCTGGGCCCGGAGCGCCGACCTCGATCGCGAGCGCCGCGCGCGCGAGGCCGGGGCCGATCGCTGCGGCGGCGTCGGCGCCCGTGGCGCCGTCCTTCAGCTCCAGGGCCTTGCCGTCGGGGAGTGTCACGGTGATCGCCATCTCGATCCAGCAGGCTACCCGGCCGTCCCCGCGACGGTTCTCAGACCGCTCACGTTCGGGTCTCCGGCCGTTCGAGCACGCGAGAAGAACCGGCCGATTGCAGACAACCGTCCGCAGCATTTGCAATCATCGACCCATGAACACGAACAACAGCGAACAGCTCCCCATCGCCATCACGCTGTCCCCGACCCAGGTTGACGAGGTCGTACGCGCCGCTTCCCAGAGTCGCGTGCCGAGCATCTCCACGCTGATCGCGGACTCGCTCAGCGCGCCGCTCGTCGCCGAGGACGTCTCCGAGAACGCGGACGCGGACGTGCCCGCGGAGGACTCGCAGGTCGGTGGCTATCTGCCGGTCGGCGCATCCGATCCGCGCCTGTCGCGGTCGTTGCTGCGCGGACTGTCGCTGCTCACCTGCTTCGGCCGCGACGGGGGCGCGCGCGGGATCGTCGAGCTCGCCCACGACGCCGGCATGAGCCCCTCGACCGCGCACCGCTACGCATCGACGCTCGTCGAGCTCGGCCTGCTCGAGCGCGACCCGAAGAGCCGCAAGTACCGCCTGCCGGGCACCTGAAACCGCAACCGCCCCCGGCGCGTGGGACAGGGTGCGAGTGAGAACTGTCCGGCCGGCGCGCGAGCATCGTGGGGATGAACCCGCCCGAGGCCTCCGTCGCGCCGGCGCGCATCGACGCGCAGGAGTTCATCCCCGGGCGCCGCGGCCCCACGACGGTGTCGATCCTCTGGCGCGTCTTCACCGTCAACGCGATCGTCTTCGGGTTGGCGGTATTCGTCCTGATCGCGAGCCCGGCGACGGTCTCCAACCCGATCAAGCGCAGCGAGCTGATCGCCCTCGTCGGTGGCCTGGTCGTGACGCTGGCGATCGATCTCGTGCTGCTGCGGCTGGTGCTGAGCCCGTTGCGCCGGCTGGCGATGCTGATGGGCGACATCGACCCGATGCGCCCCGGCCAGCGCGCGCCGGTGAGCAACTGGATGAGCACCGAGATGATCACGCTGTCGCGCGCCTTCAACACGATGCTCGACCGGATCGAGGCCGAGCGGCGCGAGAGCGCCCATCGCGCGCTCGCCGCGCAGGAGTCAGAGCGGCTGCGGATCGCCCGCGAGCTGCACGACGAGGTCGGCCAGACGCTCACGGCCGTCGCCCTGCGCGCCGAACGGGCCGCGGGCGAGTTGCCCGCACAGACCGAGGAGACCCAGGCGCTGGCGCAGGCACAGGCGCTGGGAGAGATCGTCGCGACGGTCCATCGCAGCCTCGACGACGTTCGCCGGATCGCCCGCGAGCTGCGCCCTGAGGCCCTCGACGACCTTGGGCTGATCGACGCGCTGATCTCGCTCTGCCTGCGGATGGAGCGCCAGGGCGACAGAAGGGTGCTGCGCGAGCTGCGGGGACCGCTGCCGGAGCTCAGCCCCGAGGTCGAGCTCGTGATCTATCGCGTCGCGCAGGAGGCCCTGACGAACGCGTTTCGCCACGCGGACGCCGCCCAGCTGCGCGTCGCGCTCAAACGCACGCCCGACGGCGAGGTCGTGCTCAGCGTCGCCGACGACGGCCGCGGCCTGCCCACGCCGATGCCCGCGCAGACCACGGGGCTTGATGGCATGCGCGAGCGGGCGATCTTGATCGGAGGGCGTCTGGAGATCCACTCCCAGCCGGGCGCGGGCGTGGAGGTGCGCCTGACGGTCACGGCGAATGGTATCGACGAGCCCAGCGCGGGCCGAGCCACTCCAGACCGGAGCCACCAGAGCGATCGAACCGGCATGACCACCGCACCCGCATGACCACCCCGTTGAAGATCCGCGTGCTGCTCGCGGACGACCACGAGGTCGTCCGCAGCGGGCTGCGCATGGTGCTCGAAGCCCAATCCGACATCGAGGTCGTCGCCGAGGCCGGCGACGGCGCGCAGGCGCTGGAGCGAGCGCTCGCCGAGGAGATCGACCTGAGCGTGCTCGACGTCTCGATGCCGCGCATGACCGGCCTGCAGGCCGCCGCCGAGCTGCACCGCCGCCGGCCCGAGCTGCGGATCCTGATGCTCTCGATGCACGACAACGAGCAGTACTTCTTCGAGGCGCTGAAGGCCGGTGCGTCGGGCTACGTGCTGAAGACGGCCGCCAACCGCGACCTCGTCGAGGCCTGCCGCGCGTGCATGCGCGGCGAGGCGTTCCTCTACCCCCCGGCGGTCGCGACGCTCGTGCGCGACTACCTCGACGGCGCCCGTCTCGGCGAGGCGCCGCCGCAGGACCCGCTGACCGCGCGCGAGCTCGAAGTCGTGAAGCTGATCGCCGAAGGACACACCTCGGAGGAGATCGCAACCGAGCTCGTGCTCTCGAAGAAGACCGTCGAGCGCCACCGCGCGAACGTGCTCGACAAGCTCGGCATGCGCAACCGGGTCGATCTCACGCGGTACGCGATCCGGCGGGGGTTGGTCGAGGCGTAGGGGCAACCTCGGAGAAATGGGCAACCTCGGAGAAATCATCCCCCCGCCGAAAATGAAAGAGGCGGCCCGAAGGCCGCCTCTGTGACTGATGTGCTCTGATCCCGAACGCCGACCGAACGCTGATGGACGAGTGATTACCAGCTTTTGGTTTCTTCGCTGTGGCCGGGGCACCCCTTTACCGTCGAGGAGCTCTTGCATTCGTGCTTGACTTCGCCGGTCGATTCCCGCTTGATCGTGTATTTGTCTTTTGTGTTCTGTGCTTCAACCGTAAGTTCGTAGGTGTTGGCCGTACCCGTAGCCACGGTCAACTTGGCTTCGTTTTCGCTGGTCGTGTTGATCGAAGGCTCGATCTTCTTCAAAGCTGCCAGGCCTTCAGCGCTGGTGCCCCATTTGTATTCGCCGTTGTTTTCCGTCGAATACGTCTCGGCGGCCGTCTGCGCCGTCTGAGCCAACGTCTTCGCCGAGGAGTCATACGCCTTGTTCTTCTGGCTGAGCAGCGCCGGGATCGCGATCGCCGCAAGGATGCCGATGATCAGAATCACGACCAGAAGTTCGATCAGCGTGAAACCACCCTCATCGCGCACGCCTCGTGTGGAAAGCTTTCTCATCAAACCGCTCCTGTAAGCCCGCTCTCGTAAACGTCGGGGTATGCCCCTGGTAACGGTCTATAAGCCGAGGATGTACATGGGTATTACTACCCATATGGGGTACGTGTTTACGAGAACCTTCAGTTGGGCGAGGATCCCTCAGCACCCGCCCTGCCCCGCCTCCCAGCGGGACTCGACATGCCCAGCCCTCCCAGCTCGCCGATGACCCGATCAGACAGGATCCTCGGCGCGGCCCGGGACGGGCTTGCGCGCACGGACCTGGTAGACGGCGGTGATGCTCGTGTCGAAGCCATGCCGCGCGGCGCGCAGGTACAGCCGCCAGACGCGCGTGCGCTGCACCCCGGCCAGCTGCTCGGCGCACGCGAGGTTCTGATCCAGGCGCTTGGTCCACTCGCGCAGCGTGCGCGCGTAGTCCTCGCGGAAGCCCTCGATGTGGTTGACGTGAAAGCCGGCGCGCTCGATGGCGAGCTGCACGCGGGAGAGCGGCAGCGCCTCTCCGTCGGGGAAGACGTAGCGCATCGAGAACTCGTCGTCGAGCGACTCGTAGGCGGGATCGAGCGCGGCGATCGCGTGGTTGAGCAGCACCCCGCCCGGGCGCAGCAGCCCGAAGAGCGTCGCGGCGTAGTTGTCGATCTGGCTCTCGCCGACGTGCTCGGACATGCCGATGCTGACGATCGCATCGAACGATCCGCCCGGCAGCTCGCGGTAGTCGGCGACCCTGATCTCGACCTGCTCGCTCAGCCCCGCCGCGGCGACCTTCTCGCGCGCGAGTGCGGCCTGGGAGGGCGAGAGCGTGACGCCGGTGACGGTCACGCCGTAGTTCCTCGCGGCATGGATCGCGAAGCTGCCCCAACCGCAGCCGACGTCGAGCAGCCGCATCCCCGGCTCCAGGGCGAGCTTGCTCGCGATCAGATCGAGCTTCGCGAGCTGGGCGTCCTCGAGCGTCTGCGCTCCTTTCGAGAAGACCGCGCAGCTGTAGGTCATCGACTCATCGAGGAACAGCCCGAAGAACTCGTTGCCGACGTCGTAGTGGTAGCGGATCGCGGCCGCGTCGCGCTGCAGCGTGTGGCGCTCGCCGTGGAGGATCAGCTCGAGGCTCGGGCGCTTGGGGATCCCGCCCGGGAGCGCCGCCGCGACGATGCCCAGCCCAAGGCGCGCCTTGTCGATCGCGCTCAGCTCCGCCGGCTCCCATTCGTTAACGACGATGAACCCGGCGTCGAGGTCATCGACGTCCAGCGAACCATCGACGTAGGCGCGCCCGAGGCCGAGCGTGCCGGGCGCGCGCAGGAAGTGCGAGAGCGCAGACGGCTTTCTCACGAAGAACGTCGGGCCATCTCCACTCGTCGCCGCGACCGTCCCGCCATCCCAGAAGCGCACGCTGAACGGCCGCTCCGGAAAGACATCGCTCAGGGCTCGGCTCAGCGGGCCGCTCGCTCGGATCAGTGCCATTAGCTCGTAACCTTAAAGGACCGATGGCCGGCTCCTCCTCAACCCACCCTCCGCGCAAGCGCAAAAGCCTCCGCCCCCGAGGCTGGCTCGACCTCATCCGTTACGTGCTCCCGGCGGTCGTCGTGCTCGGCGGCCTGGTCGTGATGGCCTTCGGCGACGAAAACCACCTCGAGGGCGGCGCCGGGATCGTCAGCGCGGGCCTCGCGATCTTTTTCGTCAACTGGCTGTTCCGCGCGGGGGTCAGCGGCGATCGCGAACGCGAAGCCGAGGAGGCAGCGCGCGACTACTTCGAGCGCCACGGCCGCTGGCCGGACGGCTGAGACCGCGCCCGCGGAAGGCTCAGTAGTAATCCTCGACCGTCATCGACCAGCGCGCCGAGTCGTGTCCGCCGGAGACGTCCAGGCGATAGAGGCCGGGACCGCTCGCGAACGTCCGCGTTTCCGTTTGCCCTTCGCCGAGCTCGAACTGGCCGAAGCTCACGCCGGTCTTCAGGTTGGTGACTTCGGCGCTCGGGCCGAAGCAGACGACGAGCAGCGTGCAGGTCCCGACGTAGGCCATGTGGTAGACGACCCGCCACTTGGCGCCGAGGATGCTGAACGGGACGGACCTGCCGTCGTTGACGCCGCCGAAGCTCGTCAACGCTCGCCAGCGCGGCGTCTCGGCGACGCTCAGCGCGACGACCGCCCCGCGATGCGCGCTCGTGGCTGAGGTGGGCGACTGATGCGTGACGGAGCCGGGCTGCGAACCGGGGGCCGCGATGGTGGTGGTCGCGTAGCGCAGCCCGACCTGCGTGAGCTCGTGCTCAGCCGCGCTTGCCGGCCGTCCGACCACGCCCGGCACCCGCACACGCGGGGCGCCCGCGGCGGCGAGCAGGGCCGCGGCGAGGACGCCGATCCCGAGCGCGAGCAGCACCGCGGGCACGACGTAGGGCCACCGGTCGTGGCTGCGCCCTCCGAGGCTGCGCCGCCGGCTCGCGCGCGCGGCGCCGTCGTCGCCAGAAGAAGGCGGTCCTCCGGAGGGCAGCGACGACCCTTGCCGCGACACGAGCGCTCCCGCACGCCCACGGCCCAGGATCCGCGTCGCGGCGCTCCCGGCGAGCACGGTCGGCGCACTCGAGCGATCGATCGTCGGCTCCTCGGCAACCGGCGCGGGGGCGGCGCCGGGACGCCTCGACTGCCCCTCCGGCTCGGCGCGCGCGCACACCCCCTCCCCCCGCCCGTCGATCGCTCCGCCTGTCTTTCCAGCGGCCCTCCCGTCGATCTCACCACCATCGGCGACCTCGAGCCCCTCCGCCCCGCTCGCGGTGTGCGACGGCGCGGCGTGCGGACCTGCGGCGTGCCGACCCCCGGTGTGCGAACCCGCAACGTGCGGATCCCCGGCGTGCGGATCCCCGGCGTGTGGACCCCCGGTGTGCGGATCCCCGGTGTGCGGATCCCCGCCGTGTGGACCCCCGGCGTGTGGACCCCCGGCGTGTGGACCCCCGGCGTGCGGACCCCCGGCGTGCGGACCCCCGGCGTGCGGACCCCCGGCGTGCGGACCAATGGAGCGCAGCGCGGCCGCCATCGCAGCGCCGTCGCGATAGCGCTCGGCCGGGTCCTTGGCGAGCGCCCGCGCGACCACCGCGCGCAGCGCCGCCGGGACCGTGGCCGGCAGCGGCGGCGGCTGCTCCTGTACGTGGCGCAGGCCGAGCTCGACCGGTGAGCCGTGCGCGAACGGCGGCTTGCCGGTGAGCATCTCGTAGATGACGATGCCGGCGCTGTAGACGTCGGTGGCCGGCCCCGTCGGCCGGCCGCGGGCCTGCTCGGGCGACATATAGCGGGGAGTTCCGGCTACAGTCGAGGACGCGGCCTGCGAGGTGCCCTCGGCGAGGCGGGCGACGCCGAAATCGCCGACCTTGACCCTGCCGGCGGCGGTGATCAGGACGTTCGCGGGCTTGACGTCGCAGTGCACGATCCCCTGGGCGTGCGCGCCCGCGAGCGCGTCGCAGAGCCGCACGCCAATCACGCGCGCCTGCGCGGCCGTGAGCGAGCCCCGCCGCAGCCGCGCGGCGAGGCTCTCGCCGTCGACGAGCTCGGCCACGTAGTAGGGGCCACTGTCGGCGTGGCCGATGTCGTAGATCTGCACGATCCCCGGGTCGCTGACGCGCGCGAGCATCTGCGCCTCGCGCTCGAAGCGCTCGACCCAGGCGTCCTCCTGCGCCCACCAGGGCTTGATGAGCTTGACCGCGACCGGCCGGGCCAAGCGCCGGTCAAGCCCTCGATAGACGCGGCCGAACGCTCCCTCCCCGATCAGCGCGTGAAGCTCATAGCGGTCATCTAAAGCCGAGCCGGAGAGATCGGGTGCAAGCGCCACCACACGAGTATTCCGCGCGCCGGGCTCCGCTCGCGCCGGCGACGATCGATCCGCGGGTCACTGGACGTGTTTTTTAGATGAGCCCTCGCGCGTTCAGACAGAACAGGGGCGGGCGCGGCGATCGGTGCCGACTTCGGTGATCCCGGCCGAGGTGATCTTGATGCGCGTCGGCACGTTGCCGCGTTCGAGCAACCGACGGAGCACCGACTCGCCCTTGGAGGCGATGCTCGACCGCAGCGGCTCCTCGAAGGACTCGGCGTCGAGGTAGTCGGCGATCTGCACGTAGACGTGCTTTTCGGCGCGACCGTCCCGGACCTTCCAGCGGTAGGTCTCACCAGGTCGCGGCGCGGCGATCGGCGTGGGCCCGGCGATGATCTCGGGGGTGGCGGTCATCGATCGAAGGATCTGACATCGGGACTTGCCGGCGAAGGGCCGCTTGGCCAGCATCCGCGGGCGGTCGTTTGGACATGTGCGCCGGTCGGCCGGGAGCGCAGGCGCCGCTCGGCCGGCCGCGGACGACCTCCGCGATTCCGTTCCGGGGGCCGCACGGTGAGGTTCTAATCTCACCGTGTGAGCAGCGAGCCCGAACGCGCCCTGTCCCCCTCGCTCGTGCTGCTGATGGCGGTCGGCTGCGGGGCGGCGGTCGCGAACATCTACTACGCGCAGCCGCTGCTGAGCGAGATCGCGCACGAATTCACGATCTCCGATGGCACCGCCGGCCTGCTCGTGACCGCCTCGCAGGTCGGCTACGCGGCGGGGCTGGTGCTGCTCGTTCCACTCGGCGACCTGCACGAGCGCCGCCGGCTGATCACGCGGATCCTGCTGGTCACCGCGCTCGCCCTCGGCGCGACGGCCGCGGCGCCGAGCTTCAGCCTGCTCGCGGGCGCGCTGCTCGTCGTCGGCGTGACCTCGGTCGTCGCGCAGATCCTCGTGCCGCTGTCGAGCACGCTCGCCGCCGAGCGCGAACGCGGCCTCGTCGTCGGCAAGGTGATGAGCGGCCTGCTCGTCGGGATCCTCGTTGCCCGCACGGCCAGCGGGATCGTCGCCGAGCTCGGCGGCTGGCGGCTTGTCTTCGGCCTGTCGGCCGCCCTGATGCTCGCGTTGAGCGCGGTGCTGCGCCGCAGCCTGCCCGAAGTCCGCCCCACCTCGACGCTCTCCTACCCGGGCGCGCTGCGCTCGGTCGGGCGCCTGGTCGCCGAACATCCCTCGTTGCGCATGCGGATGGTCTACGGCACGCTCGGCATGGGGCAGTTCAGCGTGCTGTGGACGACGATCGCGTTCCTGCTCGCGGGTTCGCCGTACCACTACGGGACCGCGACGATCGGCCTGTTCGGCCTCGTCGGGCTCGCCGGCGCGCTGGCCGCGCAGGCGGCGGGAAGGATGGCCGACCGCGGGCACCATCACCTCTCAACCGGGCTGTTCTTCGGAACGATGCTGCTCTCCTGGGCGTTGATCGCCGCGGGCAAGACCTCGCTCGCGGCGCTGATCCTCGGGATCGCGGCGCTCGATCTCGGCATCCAGGGCGCCCAGATCACCAACCAGAGCGTGATCTATGCGCTCGCCCCCGAGGCCCGCAGCCGCCTGACGACCGCGTTCATGACGACCGTCTTCGCCTCGGCCGCGGTCTCCTCGGCGCTGGCGTCGGCGATCTACGACGCCGGCGGGTGGGGCGCTGTCTCGATCCTCGGCGCCGGGCTCGCCGGGGCGGGCGTGCTCGTGTGGCTGACCGAGCAGTGGTGGGTGCGCCGGCGCCGGAACGAGCGCGCCGAGGGGTCGGTCCAGCGGGCCATCTCCTAAACGGGGCGTCCCCGCGGATCTGGCGTCTCAGGTCTCGAGGCAAGGGTCTCGCCCCCGCGATTGCTACGGTGGCACCGGTGTCCGCCGACATGCCACAGATCCAGGTGGTCCTCGCCAGCACCCGCCCGGGACGCTTCGGCGAGAAACCGGCGGCATGGCTGATGGACAGGCTCACGACGCGCACCGACATGGTCGCGGAGTTGGTCGATCTGCGCGACCATCCGCTGCCGAACTACGACCAGCCGAAATCGCCGGCCCTCGCAGGGCGCGACTATCCGAACGAGATGACCGCCGCCTGGGGCCGCACCGCCGATCGGGCGGACGGCTTCATCTTCGTCACACCCGAGTACAACCACGGCTACCCAGCCTCGCTGAAGAACGCCCTCGACCACATCTTCCCCGAGCTCAACCGTAAGCCCGTCGCCTTCGTCGGCTATGGCAACGTCGGCGGCGCACGCGCGATCGAGCAGCTGCGCCTCGTCACGATCGAGCTGGAGATGGCG
This sequence comes from uncultured Solirubrobacterales bacterium, assembly GCA_963774785.1. Lineage (GTDB taxonomy): Bacteria > Actinomycetota > Thermoleophilia > Solirubrobacterales > Solirubrobacteraceae > Palsa-744. Next base: position 2,153,239 of record CAVZGH010000001.1, read on the forward strand.
CCGCTGCGACACGCGATCCACATCCTGCCCGAGCTGATGCGCCCCGCAATGCAGGCCGACCCCTTCTCGATCGAGCTGTTCGCCGCGCTCGACGAAAGGCTCGAGCGTGCGGCGACGGACCTCGTCTGGTGGGCTCGCGCGCTCGCGGCCGCGCGCGCGAGCACAGCGGCGATTACCCCGGCCGCAAGTGCCTGACGGACGGTCTAGGCGCCACCCGCGATGTCAACGCCATCCGCGCTGGCCACCTCACGCGCCTGCGCGTAGGCAGCATCGAAACCCTGGGTGACTCGTGCCGCCCTCCATCTCGATCGGCTCGCCGGCGTGGTGGGTCAGCACGAGGACCGGTGCATGGTAGGGCGGCTCGACCAACGAGCGTCAGATCCAGCTGGCGCTCGACTACTACGGCCTGTTTCCCGATGAGATCGACGCCGCGATCGCCGAGAACCGGGCCGATCGAGGAGCTCGAAGAGGAGCTCCCGTTCATAGCCGTCAGCCGTGTCGAAGCCTGACCGGGCGGCGGACGCTCTGTGAAGCCGTTCCCTGTTCCTCGACGCGCACATCTCCGGGCCGCGGATCGGGCGTGCGCTGCGCGAGGCCGGACACGACGCGCGCGCCGCCGACGAGGAGCGGCGCCGCCGAACGCACCCAGGACGGTGCCGCGGCTCTGGCGGAGCTCGGCATCCACGCACAGTGAGCCTATGAGCAACGCGGAGGGCCGCGAGGTGCCCGTCACCTTCGCGGAAGGGGTACGTGACGACGTGGCAAGCCTTACTGCGGGGCCGACCGAGAACAACGAGGCCAGCAAAGCCCAGGTCGAGGCTCTGATGAGCGCGGCGGTTTGCAGTGGCCCCGGCGCGGCAGCAAACACGGGGCCAAATGCAATGGGCGATACTGGGCTCGAACTCGCCTGTGGGGCTCAGGTTAGCTCGGCTGGTCTCAGAGGTTACCCCGCCCGCTTTTCAGCGCCTATGGGCGGGCTGTCGGAGCCTGTGCCTGATCGTGCGACCGTTGTACACCCATGCCACCGTGTGCTGTGTGATTCGGAGCCCGGAGACGAGGAACGGGTGACTGAGCACAGGGACCGGATTGTTGTGGACAGGCCCATACGTTGCAAACGTCTCCGTCTTGGAGCCCACGTGGACCACGACCCGTTCCCTCCACAATGGTTTGGTCCCGGAGGCGTAAGTCTTCGAATAGTAATCTTCTTCGGTTATCCACGCCGCGTCGCCATCAGAATTCGCAGCAAGCGGCGGGCCATCATTCAGGCTTGCCCGCACCGTTCCCCGGAAGCTTATGTCGTTGAAGGTCCCTCGACCGGTGGCCAGGTCGTACTGCTCAACTGCAGTGCCGGAACCGGCCTCGTATTGAATGAACGTCAGGTAGTGGCCCGCGAACTGGAATGCGGCCAGCGACTCTTCGACGAGTGGACCACCATGGTAGGAGCCGATCCGAATCCGTTGACCCACGCTGGGGACGCAGGCGTAGTAGGAACCGTTATCGTAATTCCCCGAGCTTTCCTGTTCAGGTTCGAGGCCCCCTTTGATCACCACGGCCGTCCTCGATTCCGCCACGACTTGTTCCCCGGCAAGGGGCACGCAGGAGGCCGCGCTCGCCGAAGGCACAGCACCAAAAGCGAGCACCGCGCCGACCAGCGGTACCACCGCCCTCGTTGCCCCAAGTGGCGCCATACCGACCGAAACACGCTCGTCAGCGAAAAGTTACGTTACATCGCGTAGTGCCGCCGTCCCCTGGGGCTTGGCGACGCCCTCACCTCGGCCACCCCCAGAGACTTGGTTCTAGGTTCTGAGATCGGCTTTATCCCGTAGGGCGGACGAGATGAGGGGACGCTCGTGGTGTGGAACGATACGGCGTTGCGCCCGGGGATCGCCCGAGACCCAGCGCTGCTCGGGATCGAGTTGATGAGAAGGAGAAGTCAGAGCTTCGCTATCCCAAGTGAGAACCGGGTGCGCCGTCGGTCACGAGAAGACGCTCGGGTCGGACGAGGGGCGAGCGGATGGGGGTCAGGGTCGCCCTGGTTCGGGCGGGAGTGCTTTGGGGGCTCCCGCCCTGTGGAAGTCGGAGCCTTAGAGGCGCAGACCGGCGGTGGCGGACATCATCGGGGCGCGTCTTGTGTGGACGGCGGCGATGATCTCCTCGGTGTCGATCGGCGCCGCACCCTTGCCTGGCTGGCGAGCCGGCGAAGCTCGACGCGCACGGCGGCACTCGACCAGGGGCGCCCGCGCGTCGGACCGTCAATGACGCAGAACAGTGGCCCGACAGGCAGATCGCGACGAGAGGTCAGCCAGGGGTGCAGTTGCTCCCATCCCCAGGCGTCCATCCCGATCTCGCGGCGGCGGCCACCCTTGCCGTGACGCACGAGCAACGACCCGCGGCGAGGGTCAAGGTCGGGCTCGGCGAGCGCGAGGGCCTCCTGGATGCGTAGCCCGCCACGCCAGAGTACAACGATCAACGCACGCAACCGCCAGCCCTGACGGTTATCGTCGGCCTGGCGCATCACGGCGATGATCTCCTCGACGGTCGGCGGGTCGGCCGGGTAGTGCATTCCCTTGTTGCGAGGCGGACGGCCGGCGTGAAAGCCGGGCAAGGTCGCGGGTGAGCGACGCCGCCCAGCGGAATCGAGAACAGCAGAGATAGTCATGGGATCCTCCTCGAGATCGAACAGCGGATAGTTCTCGCTGCTCTACCAGCCCGCCGGGCAACTCCCAACATGCCTCGCCAATCCAGTTCTCGTCGTGCTCAGGCGCTACCCTGGGATCGTGAAACATTCGGTTCTGAGCACCACTCCGACCGCCGAGATCCCCGCGCTGGACGATGCCGAGCGCGCCGAGCGCTTGCGGCGGCTCGCTGAGCGCATGTTCAGCCCGGATGGGCTGGATCGGGATACGCTTGAGCACATCGAGCAGCTGACGGGCGACGAGTCGTAAGCGACCTACGATGGACGCTGTCGAGCTGCTGGGGAGCGATGCGCCGTTCATCGCCGACACTTCAGCGTGGTGGCGGTTCTCCTCGCTCCCTGGTGAGTTCGCCGAATTGATCAGGGCAGCGGTAGCCGACGAGCGGCTATGGACTACCCCGATCGTGCGGATGGAGATCCTGTACTCCGCTTGCACCACCTCCGAGTACAGCTTCCAGGGTCCTAACCCGCTCCACACCGCCGAGAGACGCACAATGAAGCACAAATCCTCCACGAGACATTCAGCATGTCGTCCGCACCAGCGGTCTCGCCGGCTTCCGTCGTCGTACTTGCTATGCAGTGCGATGCGGTAGCGACGGGGGGCGTGACGATTGAAGTGGCACCCGTGCGCAGAGCGGTCAAGTCGCGGCGACCCTCGGTACGAATCGCTGGATCGCCTCGTATGCGTGGTCTTGGATCTCAGGGTCGCGGAAGTCGGGAACGATCTCGGCCTGGTCGATGACCGGTCCGGTGATCGTCTTGGCGGCGCTTGCGTAGAAGACGCCGCTCTGCAGTGACGGGTCCGTGACGGCTTTGACGAATCGCTCGGCCCCAACGTCCAGCTTGTGTCCGATGCGAAGGGCAGGCAGGAGGTACGGGAGCACGATCCGGCCGGCGATGATCCGCACCGGCGCGGGCTGGTCGCGCAGCACGTCGGTCCCCGCGGTGTTTCCCGGCGACATCGTGATGAACCTGAGCTCGGGGTGCATGCGGGCCATCGCGCCCATCCACAGCGCGCTGAGGTACTTGATCTGGCTGTAGGAGAGCATCACGTCGAACTTGCCGTCTCCGAAGAACGAGCCGTCGATCACCGACGCGAACTCCTCTGAGCTGTGATCGGTGAACGTTGGTCGGGCGATCCGCAGCTTCGGGATTCCGCGCGCCCCCTCACTGCCTGCCAGGACCGCGACATCGGTGAGCAGCCCGGCTGCCAGCAGTTTCTCGAGCAGAACCACGTGACCGAGCAGGTTCTGGGCGAATATCTCAGTCACCCCGTCCTGCGTCAACGATGCCGGCGTGGGGCCGCCGATGCCGCCGGCGATCATTGCGAGCGCGTTCAACGGAGCGGCGATCGCAACCACCGCAGCACGTACCGACACAAGGTCGTCCAGGTCGATTATCACTACCTCGAAGATCTTGCGCCCGCTGACCTTCTCCAGGTCGTCCCTTGCGCGCTCCGCCTTCCCCGGATTGCGGCAGCCGAGGTAGATCCGCTCGAAATCATCGCGCAGCGCCAGCTGCCTCGCCGTCTCCTTACCGAGGCCGGTATTCGCGCCCGTGATGAGGATTGTCTTTCCTACGGTGGTTTGCATTTGAGTGCTTGGCTCCTCAGGTAAAAACATGGTCATTGGTGATCAGACTTTTGCGGCTCGTCGATGTCGCGCCGTGGGTGTTTGGCGGACCTGTCGCGGTCCGTGGCCAGTCAGATTGCGGTGCGGCCGCCGTCGACGTGGATGATCGCGCCGTTGATGTAGCCGGCTGCAGGCGTCGCGAGGAAGGCGATGACGTCGGACAGCTCATGCACTTCAGCGACGCGGCGGAGCGGAATCTGCTTGGCAAACTCGGTGGCCATCTCCAACCTCGGCTCCACCGCCGGGGTCAACGTCGGACCGGGAGCGACCGCGTTGACGCGGACGTTCTGCGGCCCGAATTCGGCCGCCCAAGCCTTGGTGAGCAGCTCGATCGCCGCACGCGAGGCGCCGTAGGCACCCAAGCCCGGCTGGCCGTAGCTCGCGACCATCGTTGAGACGTTGATGATCGACCCACCGCCGCGGGCCGCGATCTTCGGGGCGAGCGCCGCGACGAGGAAGAACGGCGCCTTGACGTTGACCTGGAACAGCCCGTCGAACGCCGCCTCGTCGGTGTCAACCGTCGGCCCCATCGCCGCAACGCCGGCACAGTTGACCAGAACATCGATCTCGGCTGCTGCGTCGGCAACGCGGGCCACCTCGGACATCTCCGAGAAATCAGCGGCGATGAACTGCGCATCGTGCCCACCCGCCCGGATCTCCTCCACGGTGCTCGCGCCTCGGGTCTCGTCGCGACCCGTGATGATCACCGCCGCGCCCTTCTCGGCCATCGACAGTGCGGTGGCGGAACCCATCCCGGATGTGCCGCCGGTGATAAGGGCGGTCTTGCCTTGAAGTGACATGTATCGCGCTCTCCCTTGGAGTGGTTGTCGCGACCCTCGAAATGGATCGTGCGTTCCACTCTAACACAGAATGGATAGCACGTTCCATTCTGTTGGTAGAATCTGCGGTATGACTACGACTAGCCCCACCCCTCGCCCGTTGACGCGCAAGGGCCAGGAGACCCGTCAGCGCATAGTCGATGCGGCGGCCGACTTGATCTTCCGGCAGGGCGTCGCCCACACGACGATCGAGGACGTACGCGCGGCGGCGGACGTCTCAAGCTCGCAGCTCTACCACTACTTCGAGGACAAGACGGCTTTGGTCTGGGCTGTCGTCGACCACCAGTCCGACACGATGGTCGGCGGGCAGGAGATGTTCGATTTCAGCACGCTGGATGGCCTGCGAGCCTGGCGCGACTTCGTGATCGCGGGCCAGCGCGAGCATCACTGCAGCGGCGGCTGCCCGATCGGCTCTCTCGGAGGTCAGCTAGCCGAGACCGATCCCGACGCAAGAGCCCACGTCGCCGAGGGCTTCAAACGATGGGAAGCCACGATCCAGAGCGGCCTGCGAGAGATGCACGCACGCGGCGAGCTCCCGCCCGACACCGACCCCGACACCCTCGCCCTCGCGCTGCTAGCCGCCCTGCAGGGCGGCCTGCTCCTCACGCAGGTCAAACGCGACACCAAGCCACTAGAGGCCGCGCTTGACGCAATGATCGAACTGGTCGCCCGACTCAGCGGCGAGAGCTAGCACGAAGATAACGTCGGACCGCTGTGGCGTCTCGCCGACCGAACCACGCGGTCGGCCTCGTCGTTCAGCAAGAGCGCGTATCTAGAGATTGCCCGCGCCCGCTTTGTTGACCAGACTCGTCGGCAGGCACCGAGGCCATCGGCCCGCTTTGCGCGGAAAGCAGGCGTGCCGCGCGTGGTAAGCGAGACGCCTGAGTTGGACGAAAGCAGGTGACAAGCGATCGCTACCAGCGCCGCGGATCGACAGCCCCCTCGGAATGCTGCACCAGCTCAGGTGCTTGCCGGCAAGTCAGGCGTGCGCGAGGGCGCGCATCTGGCGCACCGGGTGACGCCCCAGACGACTCAACGTCGCGTAGGACGAGGGGTGCCCATGCGTTCGGGGCGCGACGCTGACGGGCACACGGCCCGTGAGCCGGTCGATCACGCCGCGTCGCAGCGGCACCAGCAGCAGCTCGGTGTCCTCGCCGACAAGGACGGTCGCCTGCCCTTCGATCAGGTTGCGCCAGAGAACGTCGTCGGTCCACTCCTCGTCGCTGGGAACGAACGCGACATCCGCCGGGTAGCCGAGATCGTCGTCGCTTCGCGACGCCGCCATGAACAGCTCATCGGTCTTGTCGGTGATCTCGCTCATTGCAGGTGCTCCCAATCGTGAACGATATCGCGCCACTCGCGTCGCAGCTTGAGTTCGGCGGCGTACATCGCATCGTTCACCGGGCCGTATGTGACGGTGGGAGGCTGCTTCTCCAGGCCGACGTATGTGTGCTCGTGGTGCTCGCTCGGATCGTGGGCGTTGTCGAACGTGCGCACCGTGCGCCAGCGACCGTCCCGCAACGCGAGGAGCACGATCGCATACTCGACGGGGTGCTCGCTCGAACGCTCGACCACGAGCTGCACATCGGAAGCCAAGAAGCGGCGTCGAGTCCGATCCTTAGGCATGTTTGAGCGCCGTCACGTCGTCTGCGAGGCAAGCGGTCGGCTGCTGCCACCCGACCCAAAAGCCGCCTCCACGAACGCCGACTCGTGCGCGCTGGGCGCGCAATCCGCGTAGCGCTGGGTCGTCTCGATGTCCCGGTGCCCCATCCACTCCTGCAAGGTCCGCATTGGAACGCCGGTGCCAGCCATCGCCGTGCCGAACGTGTGGCGTAGATCGTGGAAGCGGTGCGACTGCTCAAGCTGCGCGGCTTTGAGCGCCCGGCGGAAGCGCCGCAGGATCGCCGCCTTGTCAAGCGGCCCGGCCGTGTGGGGATCGGCGAACACGAGCGCATCACCGCTGCTCTCCCCCGCTGCGCGGCTGAGCCGGTCAAGCTCCCCCGCAACCTCGTCGGCCATCGGAACGCTGCGCGTCGAGCGACGCGACTTCGGAGTGCCGAACTCGCCCAGCACGTAGTTCTGGCGAACCCTGATCCGGCCGGCCGTCCAGTCCACGTCACGCCAGCGAAGCGCCACCAGCTCGCCCTGCCGCAGCCCGGTCATCGCCGCAGTGAGGTACATGGCGTGGTCGATCTCGCGGTAAGGCCCATCGACAGAGGCGTCAGCCAGCGCTCGCACCTCAAGCGGCTCAAGGAACCTGATCTCGGCGCTCTCGGGCTTGCCGGGCAGCTCGATATGCCGAGCGACAGGCCCGGTTCGGCTCGCTCGCCGACATCCGCGGCTTCGTGGACGGCGCCGGTGGCCTGTTCGTACTCGCTCACATCGATCAGCTCCCACGCGGCCACCGCTGCTTCGTGCGCAGCGTCCGCGGCGAGACCTGCGACATGTTCGCGATCGACCCGAACGGGGAGGAGGAGAGGCGGGCGATCTCCAACGAGTACGCCGAGTACCTGATCGACCTATCGCCCCACGCTGTAGAGGTCCGAGGTCACGGCGACCGCCAGCACTACTGGACGGTGACGTCGGCCGGCGGGAACGCCCGCACGTTCGCGTGCATCGCGCGATCCGACCACCACTCGGTCGAGGCGATGAAAGATCCCAAGGCCGTCACCCACATCAAGCTCTCCCGCAGGGACATCGGCTGCGTTCGCGATGCGATGCTCTTTCACCACACGCGGGTGCGATTCGCCGAGGATCTGCCGGAGAGCCCCTCGCCAAGGTTGATCGGGATGCGGCTGCGTGGAGATGGGCTGTTTAGCGACGCGACCATCGCGTTCAACGAAAACCTCAACTGTCTGATCGGTCCCCGCGGATGCGGGAAGAGCACGATCATCGAGGCGCTCAGGTACGTGCTTGGCCAGCGGCCGCTGCTCGATGATCCCGGTGCTCGCGGCGGAGATGACCGCAGCTACGCGAGCCTCGCGATCGCCACCCAGGACGCGAACCTCCGCGACAGCGAGATCGAGCTGATATCCGAGCAACACGGAGAGCGGCATGTCCTGACCGCCACCTATGACCCTGTTCAACCCGTCACGACAAGGGTGTTCACACTCGATGGCGCCGACTGCCGTGTCGCCCCCGATCAGCTTTCCGCCGCGTACCCCGTGCGAATCTTCAGCTGGAGCGAGCTTGAGACGCTCGGCCGTCAGCCCCGGCTGCAGCGGATGGTGGTTGACCGCCTCGCCGACCAGTTGCCGGCGCTACAGGAGCAGGAGCGGGTACTGCGCGCGGAGCTCGTCGCAAATCGCGAACGCGTAAAGACCAGCCTCAACGCCCTGACCGGCTTTCTCACCGAGGATCAGAGCGCGCTGCGTCGCTGGGCGGAGAACATGAGCGCCTACGAGCGACTGAACACCCCGGAGATCAGGGCCCTATTCGGCGACCTCGACAGGGCGCGAGCGCAGATCGCAATGCTCGAGGGGCTCGACAGTCGCCTCGCAGAGATCGAAACGGCCGCACAGGCCGTGGACGGATCGGAGGCCGAGCTGCTCGCAGCCAGCGGACTTGAGAACGCCGGCGACGAGCTTACGGAGTGGTGGGACCAGCAGATAGCCCCGCACCTGGAGCTTGCGGCCCTAGAGCAGACGATCGACTCGCACACTCAGCAGATCGTCGGGGATCTGAAGAAACGCCGCGAGCTGATCGCAGAGCGGCTCCTCGAAGCCCGGCAGCAGGTCGAATCGCACGAGACAGCGATCCGCGAGCAAACCAACGCCACGCCGGGCAGCGCCATCCAGCGCGACCAGCGAGAGCAGACCCGCGCCCGACTGGAGAGATCGACCGCCGCGCGGGAACGCTACAAGGCGGAGTACGCGGCCCTTCAGCAGCTACTCGACGAGCGCGCCGGCGCCCTGACGCAACTGCACGACACGACGGTCGCCATCAGCGAGGCACGGTCACAGATCGCCCAGGAACTCGCGGGCCGGCTCGCCATGATCGACCAGCGCGGACCGGCGATCACAATCTCCGTGGAGGCAAGCACTGACCGCAGCGACTATCAGAGCTACCTGGACGACACGTTCCTAAACCAAGAGCGCGGAGGCAACTTTCACGCCCGAGGCGTCGCGGGCAGGCTCAGCCAACTCACGCCTGCCGAACTGGCTTGGGCGATCCTCACTTCCGGCCAGAAGCTGCTCGTCGGTGAGGAGCGCCTCGATGGCGAGCAGGCCGCGAAGCTGCTCGGGGCGTTCACCGTCTTCGCGGATGACCCAGAAACTGGTGTAACGCTCGTCGCAGACGAGCTGCTGGAGGTGCTTGAGCTTCAGGAGCAGCCGCTGGAGGACCTCGTTACGATCCTCTCCGACGGCCGTCCGGTCCATGAGCTCTCACCGGGAGGCCGCAGCAGCGCAATGCTCCCGCTGATCGCGCTCTCCGACGAGGTGCCCCTGATCATCGACCAACCCGAGGACAACCTCGACAACCGCATGGTTGGGCAGACGCTCTCCTCCATCCTCGCCCGCCTGAAGGAGCGGCGACAGATCATCGTCACGACGCACAACCCGAACATCGTCGTCGGCGGAGATGCCGAGCAGGTCGTCGTGCTGGAGGCGCCGACCAGTCGCAGCGCCCAGATCGAGGACACCGGGAACATCGACCGTCCCGAGATCATCGACGCGGTCATAAAGATCATGGAGGGCGGCCGCGAGGCGTTCGAGGAGCGAAGCCGCCGATACCGCGAGCGCATCGCGAAGTAGCCTCTGGCCGCACGGTCAACGGTAACAACCGGCTAGCCACGATCCCAATACCAGCTACCAGCAGAGGACGACGGTCCAGGCCGGCCGAGATCCAAACCAACTGCTACATCTTCGAGCTACACACGATCCCTAGTCCACGCGGATACGGATCGACGAGCGCTACTTTCTCTTACTTGCCTGCTTGCCTATTTTGTAGTTCGTTTTGTTGTACTTCTTGCGGGCCTGTCTCTTGCAGGTCGCCCGCTGTTTCTTCGGCTTACTTTCACACGCATTCAGAGCATTTGCGAGCTTCTGCGCCTTCGTCAGCGACTTGGGCTTTGTCGTCGTCTTGATCGGCGACGAAGTTACGGCCAGCGGCGTGACCAAGGGCGCAGGTGGTTCCGATTTGGGTTCCTCTTTAGCCTGCCCACTTGGACCTCCGGGCAGGGTGGTGAACATCACGACCGCTCCACCTTCGGTGCCGTCCCCATTGCTCGCCACAAGCCGATACCAATACTCCCTCGCCGTTAGGCCGGTCACTTCCACCGCAGGCACTTCCCGCTGAGTATCCCCGGTGAGCGGCCCCACAACCGCGGTCTTCATCGGAGTGCAGCCTTCGTCGCACGTGTCCGAGGCGTATTCGTAGAAGTAGGTGGTGGGCAGGCCATCGGGGTTCAGCTTGCCATTCAGCCTGAATCCGTTGGGTGTCGCTTCGGCCGGTTCGGTGACGACTTCGCTCGGGGCGCCCTTTGCTGTGACCGTGAAGCTCGCTTCGTTGCCGAACACGGTGCGGTCGGCGTTGCTGGCGACGAGCCGGTAGTGGTACGTGACTCCCACGGTCAGGCCGGTGACTTCGATCGGCGGGACTTCCTGCTGGGTGTTGCCGGTGATCGGCCCCACATGTGCTGTTTCGTGCCAGCATCTTTCCAGGCCCGGTTCGATATCCAGGCATTCGACTTCGTTGCTGCCGATGTATTCGTAGTAATACGTCGTCGGCAGACCATCGGGGTTCAGCTTGCCATTCAGCTTGTAGCCGGTTGGCGTCGCTTCGGCTGACCCGGTGAGCACTTCACTCGGCGAGCCTCCACCGGAGGAGACATACGTGAAGTGATCGCCCGGATTCATCGCGCTCACGTAGCCTTGCTCGTTTTCCACCGTCACATCGACCGTGCCCGCTTCATGCGGTGGGCTTTCGACAGTGAGCATCGTATAGGGCGCGATCTCGCAGATCCCTCCGCACTCTTCCTCGACGATCCGCCCCTTCACCGAGCCGAAGTACACAGAGCCAGAGCGTGTGTTTTCGAGAATATTGCCGAAGATCGTGATCCTCGTCCCGCCGGATGTCGGGCCGCTGTCTGGTTCGAGCCTGCTGACTCTCGGACCGTCGGTGATAAACGTCTTCAGCTGCCCATAAGAGGTAGCTTCCACGCCATCTGTCGTGTTGGTGGCGATGACCCGGTAGCCGTAGAACGTGCCCGACGATAGCGCGTGCCCACTTCTTCCGAGATCCACGCTCACGGTCACGCCCGAGGGGCCGGCAGGGATCTTGCCTTCATAGATCGGCCTGCCGCCTGAGGCTTCGCAGGCTCCGGGGCCGTCTTCTCTGCAGGAGGGCGCTTCGAGATAAACGACGTACGTCGTTTCCCTTCCAAGCGGGTCGATCGTCGCTTCCAGCGTCGCGTCGGTCGTGGTCACGTGCGAGACGGACTCGGATTCGATCACGGGCGGCGTCGGCGTCGTGAACCTCACCTGGCCGCCATAGGTGGTGCCGTCCGCGTTTTCGGCGACCAGCTCGGTGCAATATTCGCTCGACGGGTCGAGACCGCTCAGTTCGACGAGGATTTCGCTGATCTCGACGTTGCCCGAACCGAGTTCGTGCGTTCCCGTTTCCCCATGCGTGCCTTCGGCGCCGTGGCTGACGCACCACTGGTCACCGGCCGGCGCGTAATAGGCGCGAACAGTCGTGCTCAGCCCGTCGGGGTCGCCACTCCCGCTCACCCGCGCCGTCCCCGCGCTGGTCGCACTCGCCCCGTCGGTGGCGATCCGTGAAGCCGAGGCGCCGGCGGCGACGGCGGGCAACGCCAGAACACAGACGGACACAGCAAGCCCGGCCAAGCTCATCGACCCCCTGCGGCCACCCGGAAGCCGCTCAAGCAGACTTCTAACAGACATACCAAGCGGAGCGTATCAAGCCGAGGGACATGGTTGTTAAGAGCTTGCTGCTGACGCAGCCCCGGGGAGATTGCTACCTATTTGCTACCAAGTCGAACCCTGAAGCGTGGAAATCCCGTATTTTAGAGCCAATTCCTGCGATGGGCGATACTGGGCTCGAACCAGTGACCTCCGCCTTGTCGAGGCGGCGCTCTCCCAGCTGAGCTAATCGCCCTGGGAACGGAACGGACCGAAGCCTATCAACGCTTCACGGCACGATCACGACCCGTCCTCCGCCTCCGGCGCCGGGGTATTCGGAGCCGCTCGCGCTCGAGCCGGCTGTTTCTTCGCCGACTCCTTCGACGCCGCTGGAACCGGAGCCGCGGGCTTCGACCTCGCCTTCGGTCACGCCGCCTGAGCCGCCGCCCGCTTCGACTTCGCCGTAGGGGCTCTCCGAGCCATACGGTGAGCGAGACCCATACGGAGACTGCGTCTGCGTCCCGGCGCGGGAGCCGTTTTCAGAGCTACCTTCGGATTGGGCAGCGGCACTCTGAGTAGCCGCCGCGGAGCTCACCCCTTCGCCGGCCTCGATCTTCTTCACGACCGTGGCGACCGTGTTCGAGGAGATCGCGAAGCCGACCCCGGTCGAGGCGGGCTGGGAGCCCTCGGTCTGGGCGGCGTCGCTGGCGATCTGGGAGTTGACGCCGATCACCTCGCCCCGTTCGTCGAGCAGCGGCCCGCCCGAGTTGCCGGGGTTGAGCGCCGCGTCGGTCTGGATCGCGCCGGCGATCTTCGAGCCGTCGGGCGCGGCGATTTCGCGGTCCAGGGCCGAGACGATGCCTTTGGTGAAGGTCTCTTCGAGGCCGTACGGTGTCCCGATCGCGTACACGGTGTCGCCGACCTGGACCGAGCTGGAGCTCGCGAGCGTCAACGGCTTCAGTTCGAGGCCCGACGGATCTACTTCGATCAGCGCCAGATCCTGGTTGGCTTCTTCGCCGACGATCTTCGCGCTCGTCGTCTTTTTAGATGATCCACTTGCATCGACGCTGAGGCTCGTCGCGCCCTTGATCACGTGATCGTTTGTGAGGATCAATCCCTTTTCGTTGAGCACGATCCCCGTGCCCTCGTCCTCGCCTTCGGAGGTCACGGCCTTGATCGCGACGACACCCGTGGAGTCCTGTTTATAGAGCTGGGTCGCCGTCAGCGCCTTGGAGGACCCCGACGATGCGGATACCTCACGGCGGGTACCCCCCACGGAGGAGCTCGCCGGCGTGGCCGCCTTGGCAGCGCCGGCGGTCGAGGTCGAGCCCGCGCCGGAGCCGGCCCCCAGCAGCACGGCCGCAATGCTCGCCAGCGAAGCTCCGACGAGCGCCGCGAGCAGCAGGGGCGCGAATAGACGTTTCACGAGTCACCACCTCCAGGTCATTTGGGATGAAGCTCATGATCTCCGTACCCTCTGTGCAGGCCCTAACGATGTCGCAAAGCGGGCCTAATGGAACAAGAAAGAGTTCTTAACCTAATCCGAAGAAACTAATAAGGACCCGGCTATCGACCCATGGCCGTCGGCGCCATCCGCTCGGTGATCTCCAGTCGCTGCAGGTCGAGGTGATCGAGCCCGAGTAGGGCGCCGAGGTCGAGCGGCCCGGCCTCGCCCCACGCACACGCCGTTCTCGACGAGTCGCGCTCGATACGCTTGGGGAGCAACACATCCTGGCGACGTGGCGGAGTGGCTACGCAGCGGCCTGCAAAGCCGTCTACACCGGTTCGACTCCGGTCGTCGCCTCTATGCGCGCTCGAGCTGGGCCCGACGTGGAGCACCGCGCCGGCGAGGAAGCGCTCGCCGAGTATGGTTCGTCCTAATGCGGCGGTGGCCTTGACCTCCACGAGTGCAGGCCGATCGAGGGTGAGGCTGCGTCAGGCAGTGCTCGCCGCAAGCGAGCTCGAGCCCGTGGCGGCGGCGCTGCGCTCGGTGCTAAACCTGAACGAGCCGTTCCGCGACCCGAATGTCGGCATGTTCGGCTTGGCGAACGTGGTGTTCGCGGTGAACGATTGCTTCGTGGAGGTGGTCTCGCCGACGCGACCGGATACGGCGGCCGGCCGTTACCTGGAGCGCCACGGCGGGGACGGCGGCTACATGGTGATCTTCGACCTCGAGGATCTCGAGAGCGCGCGCTCGCGCGCGCTAGATCTGGGTGTACGCGTGGCCTGGGAGATCGACCTACCCGACATCTCCACAACCCACCTGCACCCGGCGGACATGCGCGGCGCGATCGTCTCCCTCGACCAGTCAGAGCCTTATGGCACCTGGCGTTGGGGCGGGCCGCAATGGACCGGGCAGGTCGGCGACGGCGCACCCGGACGCCTGGCCGGAGTCGCGATCGCGGTGAGCGATCCGGCGGCCGTGGCGGCGCGCTGGGGAGAGGTGCTGGGTCTCGAGGTGAACGGTGAGGATCGGCCGGTGCTGCGGCCGGACGGCGGCGAGGTTCGCTTTGAGAAGGCCGCGAGCGAGCGAGCGGAAGGGCTGGTGGAGATCGCAGTCGAGCTCCCGCACGAGCTGCCCGGTGGACGCGAGGCGATCGAGCTCGGGGGAGTCCGCGTGCGGCGGGTAGAGGGCCGAAGACACAGGTGCACGCACAAAGTTTGAGTGAGTTGCTAGCCCGCGCCGCGGGCGCGTGGTCGAGCAGCACTTCCTCAACCTCCCGGGCTTCCACGCCGGCGCCTACATCCGCGCCTACGTCGAGGACACCAGCGAGCGTGAGGTCAGCCCCCCGACCGAGCACCGCAACCACTCATACAACTACGGGCCGCGAACGTCTGCTCGCGGACGGGGATTAGCGAGGGCGAGTTTAGGCAGCGGCGACAACGACCGTGCAGCCGTTTCCCTCGAAGGACTCCAGGCATTGCGCCGGCCGCACAGCACGCTTCCGGGCTCATACGTAGACGTCCAAGGTCCTGGCGTTACCGCTGGGTGCGGGTCGTAAATCCGCCGCCGGGGACGCCCGCCTATGTTCGACAGTGCTATCGGACGGTCATGTATGTGGCTCCATGACGCGGGGGTCAGGCCGCGAGCGCTTGACGAAGCGCACTTGCCGCCAGATGTGCCGGCGGCCAGGTGAGATGGAGATCCTCGTTGCGGTCGAGCATCGCTCGGACACCCATCAGCTCGAGCCCGATGATCGCGTCTTGGTCGTCGTATTCGACGGTGTGTCCCTCAGGCGTCTCGAGCGTCTTTGCAGGCGGATCCTTCGGCGGGCCCACATGTAGGTAGAGCACGTCGCTGCGCTCGTCGTAGTCGCGATAGTCGAAGTCGATGCCGGCGATCGTGATGGTCATGTCGTTATCCACGGGGATCATTGTCACCGGCGACACTCACCTGTGTTTCGGGCGACTTGCTATGTCGTCTCCCACCCAACACGCCGCCTCCTACCCGCTCCCGCCGGCTCACGCCTCGATTCCGTGCTACCCGCCGAGCGGTGACGGCGGGATCCGGGTCTCGCCGCGGACCTCGGGGATCTTCATCATCTCCTCGTCGATGTAGCACCACGACCACGCTTCGCCGGGCTCGATCGAGCGGATGATCGGGTGTCCGCTCGCGCCCGCGTGCGCGGTCGCGTGACGGTTGGGCGAGTCGTCGCAGCAGCCGACTTTTCCGCACTCCAGGCAGATCCGCAGGTGCAGCCAAGGTTCGCCGGTCTTCAGGCAGTCCTCGCAACCGGGGACCTCCGCCGGCAGCTCCGTGATCAGGACGCGGTCGAGGTGCGTGCAGGGCATCTTGTCGTTCCTCCAAGGTCGGCCATCGCGGTTATCCCCTCAATCCCTTCATCGTAAGAGCGAACGTAAGCCGTCGGCAAGAAATGTTGCAGACCTCCCCATGTGATGCATCTTGCAGAAAGACCTGTTAGGTTCCCGCCCGTTCGTGCCGAGTCTTCGATCCCACGGGGTCGAGGAGCGGGGGACCCAAAGCAGCCTAGCTCAGGCTGCGGGGGCGAATCGCCACAAGATTGTGGCGTAGCGCTTTTTGCGCGAGCCCGACAGCTAACCCCGTAGGCGCCAAGTGAAGACTGAAAGGACGCCGTTTTATGTCGGGATTCCCGCGTGATCTTGCCGTGCTCGAGCCCTGGGAGCTTTCCCTCGTTCGCTCGCGCGAACGCCGCCAAAAGGCCGCCCGTGGACGCACCACCCGTGGCCGCGCTCGCACCTCCTCCAAGCGAGGTATTTCCCTGGAGAGCGCCTCGCCAAACTCGCTGTCGGCGATCCTCGACGTACGCAACCGGACCGCCGTCCCGCGCGAGCGTGACCTCGCCGAGGAGCTGCCCTGGGATCTATCCATGGGCCGCTCGCGCGCGCGTCGCCGCGCCGCCGAGCTGCGTTTCGTGCCGGCCAGCTCGCGCGCCAAGCGGCTCTCCCTGGGAGCGCTCGCGGCGCTCACCGCCGGCCCCGCCGTCGGCATCGCCACCGGGGTCGCCTCCGCCGGGACGGCCGCCCCCACGCCCGAGCCCGCGACGACGACCGAACACGTGATCGTGCTCAGCTCCGGCAGCGAAGGCCGGCAGGTGCAGCTGCTCCAGCAGGCGCTCGGCGGGGTCAAAGTCGACGGCATCTTCGGACCCGAAACCGAAGCGTCCGTGCGCAGCTTCCAGTCCAGTCACGGGCTCACCGTCAACGGGATCGTCGGGCCGTTAACGAGCGCAACGTTGCGCAGCGCGGGCGCCGGCTCGGCGCTCGACGCCGACGTGCAGAGCACGATCCCCGGCGAAACGCTCGCCGGCTCCTCCTCGGCGCGGACAGGCTCCACGGGGCAGGGCTCCACCGCCACGATCGCCACCGCCGCCGCCACCGCCACCGCCACCTCGCAGTCAGCATCGACGCAGGGCGCCTCCTCGCAGGGGGCCGCACAGCCGGCGACCGACTCCGGTGAAACCCACACGGCCGGCGACGCACAAACGGCCGGCGGCACAGGAACAACCGGCGCCACACAGACGACCAGCGCCACGCAGGAACAGGCCGCGCAAGGACAGGCCTCCGACGTCGCCAACATCGCCAACGACAGCGATAGCACGCCAGCCTCCAAGGAAAGCACGCCCGTGAGCGCGGTCGTACAGTTGCAGCACGCGCTGCACCTCCCCGAAGACGGCGAATTCGGTCCCGAAACCGAGGCTGCGATCCGGCGGCTGCAGGCGCGACACGGCCTGAACGTTGACGGGATCGTCGGCCCGGCGACGTGGAACGCGATCGGCGCGCATGAGAAAGAAACCCTCACCCCTCCCCCGTCGGCGATCGTCGAGCCGGCGGCAGCAGGACCCGCGACCCAGCCCGCCTCACAGCGTGCGACCGTCGAGGCCGACGATCAAACCGGCGCCACCCCCGGCGCACCCGGCACGCCGGCGCCGGCGCAACTGGACGGCGGCAACCCGATCGCCCGACTGCAGCACGCGCTGCGCCTGCCGGTCGACGGCGAATTCGGACCGGAAACCGAGGCGGCCGTGCGCCGCCTGCAGGCCCGCCACGGCTTGAACGTCGACGGCGTCGTCGGTCCCTCAACCTGGAGCGTGATCGGCATCAGCGACGAGAGCACACTGACACCGCCCGCGAGCGCGCTCGCGGGCGCCGGGTTCGGCCCCGGCCGCAGTGACACGGCCGGCAGCACGA
Organism: uncultured Solirubrobacterales bacterium; assembly: GCA_963774785.1. Classification (GTDB taxonomy): domain Bacteria; phylum Actinomycetota; class Thermoleophilia; order Solirubrobacterales; family Solirubrobacteraceae; genus Palsa-744. Next base: position 2,170,937 of record CAVZGH010000001.1, read on the forward strand.
GCTCGGGCGGCTCGAGCACCTCGACCGCCGGCGGCGAAGGCGAAGGCGTCGTCGCCCGCGTGATCGCGGCCGCCGATGAAATCGCGACGCGGCCCTATGTCTACGGCGGCGGACACGGCTCGTTCCAGTCCGAGGGCTATGACTGCTCGGGCTCGGTCTCCTACGCGCTGCACGGCGGCGGCCTGCTCAGCTCGCCCGAGGACTCGACCGGCCTGGAGTCATACGGCGAAGCGGGACCGGGCAAGTACATCACGATCTACGCCAACGCCGAACACGCCTACATGACGATCGACGGCCGCCGTTACGACACCGTCGCGCTGCAGGAAGACGGCTCGCGCTGGGCGAGCTTGCCCGGCGATGACGGTGGCGGCTTCGTCGAGCGTCATCCGGACGGGCTGTAGATCCCTCGGGCGGGGCGTCCAAGTCTGGGCCGCCCGGCCACACCCCCGGCCGACGCGACAAGACCAGCGGATCGTCCGCGCGTGCGTGGTCGCCCACCGGCCGACACGGCAAGACCGGCACAGATCGTCCGCGCGTGCGTGATCGCGGTTGTCTGAGCCTCGCCGGCGGTCGCGCTGGCCGAGCACGGCTGGCCGGTCGCGGCTGCCTGGGCGCTGCCCGAGAGAGCTCGATCGAACAAAAAATCTCGAGAGCCCGCGTGAGGCGCGCCGGGCCGTAGGCCCGAATGCCATCCACCGGCGCTCCCCGGCGTGCCGACGGCGCCCCGATCGAGCGTCCCGTCCCAAGCGCGGCCTAGCTTTTCTTCTCCCGTCCAGAGAAACGGCGAGAGGAGAGAAAGCGAATGCTTGCACGGGCGCACACGTTCACGATCGAAGGACTGCAGACGCGGCACGTGACCGTCGAGGTCGACATCCGCCCCGGCCTGCCCGGGTTCACGATCGTCGGCCTCGCGGATGCGGCCGTGCGCGAGGCGCGCGAGCGGGTGCAGGCGGCGATCATCAACTCCGGCTACGAGTTCCCCGCGCGGCGGATCACCGCGAACCTCGCCCCCGGGGACGTGCCAAAGATCGGCCCCGGCCTCGACCTCGCGCTCGCCTGCGCGCTGCTGGCGGCGAGCAAGCAACTGCCCGACGAGCCGCTGCAGAGCCACGCGCTGTTCGGCGAACTGGGGCTCGACGGAGGCGTCAGGGCCTGCCAGCAGGGCACGCTAGCGGTCGCGCAGGCGACGCTGAAGGCGGGCCTTGGCAAGCTCGTGCTGGCGCCCGAGCGGGGGCGCGAGGCGCTGTTGGTTGACGGTCTCGAGGTCGCGGGCGTCGAGCGGCTGAGCAGCGCAGTGCGAGTCCTCGGCGGCGGGCCGCCCGACGAGCTGCCCGAGCCTGCGCAGGCGAGCCGAGATGTCAATTGCCAAACCGCACCGGATCTGAGCGACGTGCGCGGCCAGCATCACGCGGTGAAGTCGCTGATCGTGGCGGCCGCGGGCGCGCACAACAGCCTGCTGAGCGGGCCGCCGGGCACCGGCAAGACGATGCTCGCCCAGCGCTTGCCCTCGATCCTGCCACCGCTGAGTCGCGCGGAGGCAATCGAGGTGACGCGGATCCAGAGCATGGCGGGCGGCCTGGAGGGCGATCTGGCAAGCAGCCGCCCCTTCCGGGCGCCGCATCACTCGATCACGACCGCCGGACTGATCGGCGGCGCGCGGCGGGGATGGGTTGGCGAGATCGTGCTGGCGCACAACGGAGTCCTGTTCCTGGACGAGCTATCGGAGTTCGCGCGTCCATCCCTGGAGGCGCTGCGCCAGCCGCTGGAGGACGGGCGCGTCGCGATCGTCAGGGCACAGCACTCCGCCGTGTACCCGGCGCGCTTCATGCTTGTGGCCGCCACCAACCCATGCCCCTGCGGCTATGCCGGCGACCTGGAAAGGTGCAGGTGCAGCGAAACTGAGCTGTCCAAGCATCGCCGGCGGCTGAGCGGTCCGCTGCTCGATCGTATCGACCTGCTCGTCAAGCTCGAAAGCGAGGGCGCGGCCGGTCTCGGCGCACCGCCGCTGAGAAGCTCGGCCAAGGCGCGCGAGCAGGTGATGCTCGCGCGCGAGCGCCAGGCCGCGCGCCTGCGCGAGGAGGGCGTGGCGGTCAACGCGCAGATGGACGTGCGCATGCTGCAACGCCATGCGCGACTCGACCCGGAGGCCGAGGAGCTGTTGCGAAAGGACCAGGAACGCGGCCTGCTGAGCGCGCGCGGCCAGCACCGCGTGCTGCGCGTCGCGCGCACGGTCGCCGACCTCAACGGCAGCGAGCGGGTTCGCGCGCGAGATGTCGGCTCGGCGCTTGCGATGCGCTCCGATACCGAGCACGCGGGGAGTCGTGCGGCATGAGCGATCTGCTCCACACGGCGAACGTGCCCGGCGCAAGGAGCGAACCAGGTAGGACGGGCGGCCCCGACAGGACGGGCGGACCCGGCGCCGGGGGCGGACCCGACACGACAGGCAAGCCCACCTCGCAGGGCGCCTGCCTGGAATGCCTGCGCCACAGCTGGTTGCTGGCGCTGCTCAGCACCCGCCTCGGCTACCTCGCGCGCGATCCGGTCCGGCTGCTCGCGTTGCTGACGCTCGGCGACGAGCAGCTGATCCAGGCGATCGCAGGCCGCCGGCGGCGGGAGCTCCGCGAGCGCTATGCGCGCTTTGCCCCGCAGCAGGCCCACTCCTCGGGCACGGGCGCGGAGACGATCTGCCGGCATCGCCACGGCTATCCGCGCGGACTCGCCCAGGCGGGCGAGCGTGCCCCTTGGATGCTGTACGTGGCGGGCGGCACAGTGGGGCGACTGGAGGAGCTACAAGCGGCGCCGACCGTGGCGATCCTCGGCAGCCGCAGGGCGACCGACTACGGGATGGAGATGGCGCGCGGTCTCGCGCGGGGACTGTCCGCGAGCGGCGTGACCGTGGCCGGCAGCATCGCCGACGGGATCGCGGTGGCCGCCCAGGAGGGCGCGCTCGAAGCCGGCGGGGCCTCGCTCACGGTGCTCGACGGCGGCCTCGATGTGGCGTGTCCGGCGCGCCGGCGTGGGCTGCACGGGCGTTTGCTCGCGACGGGCTGCGTAGTGGCCGAGCTGCCGGGCGGGTGCAATCCTCGAAACTGGTGTTCCTCGGCGCGCGAGCGGACCGTGGTGGGGCTCGCGCAGCTGACGATCTTCGTCGAGGCCGACGAGGATCCGAGAGAACTGCAGGGCGCGCGGATCGCGCGGGCTCTGGGCAGAACTGTCGCGGCGGTACCGGGGCGCGTGACCTCACCGGTGTCGCGGGGTACGCACGCGCTGCTGATGGACGGCGCCGCGCTCGTGCGGGGGCCCGGGGACGCGCTGGAGCTGCTCTACGAAAGCGACCCGGCATGCGATCCCCGCGCTTTACCCGACGCGAGCCGGAGCACCGGCGCACGGCCGAACGCGGACACCCAGCCAAGCACCGGCGCACGGCCGAACGCGGGCACACGGCAGAGGACAGGCGCGACGCCAAGGGCGTCCGCGCTCGAGCCGCGTCTGCAGGCGACGCTCGAGCAGGTCGGCGCCGGCCGCGACACTGCCGCCAAGCTCGTCGCGGCGAGCGCCGACGCCGGCGAGGCGCTGCTCGCGCTCGGTGAGCTCGAGCTGATGGGGCTGCTAACGCGCGGGGACGGTGGACGGTACGTGCCGCGGGAGAGCCTCGCGGGACGGTAGAGGTCAAGCTCGAAGACATGCCTGTGATCGAGCCCTGCGGAGCGGCCGAGGAAGGACGGGCCATCGTGCTGGTCGCCGCCGACGGCAGTACACACACGCCGCCGCCTGAGCTGACTTCGCACTAACGCGAGGATCGCGCAAGAAGGAATAGGCTTTGCGTCTCATGGGGCCCGAGATGCATGAGGAAGAGCCGCTCAAGCATCTCGACCGCTGGCTCACGGAAGCGCACGAGGCCGGCGTGCCCGAGCCCAGATCGGTGGCGTTCGTCACCGTTGGTGAGGACGGGCAGCCATCGGCGCGAACCGTGCTGCTGAAGCGCTTGGAGGATCGCGCGTTGCTGTTCAGCTCGGCGCTGTGGACGCGTAAAGCACGCGAGATCGAAAGCAATCCGCGGGTGGCGCTGCTGTTCTACTGGCCGACGATCGGCCGGCAGGTTCATGTCACTGGGCGCGCGGAGATCGCCGAGCGGGAGCTGGCGTTGGAGCTGTTCTCCGAACGGGACATCTCTCACCGAGTCCAGACCCTGGTCTCACGTCAGGGCGAGACGATCGAGGAGATCAAGCCCCTACGCAACCGTCACGCACATCTGATGAACGTGCTCGAGGCGCCCCCCGAGTGTCCCCCGGATTGGGGCGTGCTCCGCGTCGCCCCTGAGACGGTCGAGCTCTGGCGCCAAGCCGAGGATCGCATGCACAACCGGCTCCTCTACAAGCGAGCCGGCAAAGAATGGCGCAGATCACGCCTATCCCCGTGAGCAGACGAGATATTCGCCCGACACGAGATATTCGCCCGACGCTTCCGCCCCGGTAGCGGTCCGCACACACGAGCGAGCTTTTGCGGGAGTGACACGAGGCCATTCCGGGAACGAAAGCGGATGAAGGGACTCGAACCCTCGACCTTCTGCATGGCAAGCAGACGCTCTAGCCAACTGAGCTACATCCGCACGAGCGCCGGATTATAGGGGCAGACGGCGCGGCGGACCAGGCTGTGACGAAGTCTGGGCGGTTCCACGAGCGATCCACAAGGATAGGCATTGCTGAGATACTCCGCCGATGCCGAGCGATCGCACGTACACCCGCATGTTGACGACCTCGGCCTGGGCTCTGAAGGCTGCCGGGAAGCTCAACGTCCCGCTCTATCGCGCCAGCCGCGGGCGCCTGTTCGGACGGATCAACCGCGCGCCGGTGCTGCTGCTGACGACCGTTGGGCGCCGCTCGGGCCGGCCGCGAACGGCGCCGGTGCTCTACCTGGCTGACGGCGAGCGCCTGATCGTGATCGGCTCGAACGCGGGTCACTCCAAGGCGCCCGCGTGGGCGCTGAACCTCGAGGCGAACCCGATCGCGGATGTCGAGCTCCGCGGCGGCGAGCGCCGGAAGGTGCGCGCACGGATCGCCGCGGACGAGGAGCGTGCGGAGCTGTGGCGGAGAGTGAACGAGATGTACAGCGGCTTCGACGACTACAGCGCGCGCACGACGCGCGATATCCGCCTGTTCGTGCTCGAGCCGCGCTAGCCTGGAATACCAATGCGCTTCTTCACACGACCGGACCCGAGCATGGTTGACGCCGCGAACGCGCTGCCCGGCCGCGAGCGCGAGATGGACGTGCCGGCGTTGCATGAGGTGCTGGGAACACCACTGAAGCCTCCGTTCCCCGAGGGCTTCCAGCAGGCGGTCTTCGGGATGGGCTGCTTCTGGGGCGAGGAGCGCGTCTTCTGGGAAGCGCCCGGCGTCTACACGACGGCCGTCGGTTACGCGGGCGGGTTCACCCCGAATCCGACCTACGAGGAGGTCTGCTCTGGGCGCACCGGGCACACCGAGGCCGTGCTCGTCGTCTTCGACCCGGCCGTGACGAGCTACGAGCGATTGCTGAAGCTGTTCTGGGAGGGCCACGACCCGACTCAAGGCATGCGCCAAGGCAACGACGTCGGCAGCCAGTACCGCTCGGCGATCTACTGGCAGGACGAGTCCCAGCGCGCCGCGGCCGAGGCCTCGCGCGATGCCTACCAGCAGGTCCTCACGGCCGCCGGCCACGGCAGGATCACGACCGAGATCGAGCCGGGCGCGCCGACGCATCCCTTCTACTACGCCGAGGACTACCACCAGCAGTACCTCGCGAAGAACCCCGGTGGCTACTGCGGCCTCGGCGGCACCGGCGTGAGCTGCCCGGTCGGGCTCACCGGCACCGGCCAGCAGTAGTTCTCAACCGTAGCGCCGGTACGCGGCAACCCAATTCGAGGCGATCGCCTCCTGCGCTCGTGCGAGAGACATCGCCCCATCACACACGAGCCGGTTCAGCGCGTCCTCGAGATGATCCTTCGGGTTCAGATAGAACGATGGCGACGGATGGGCGTAGTCGGGCTCCGGCCACAGATTCCGCGGATCGTTCACGGCGCCCCCGAGCTCCAACGGCACATCGTGGTCGTACTCGTAGCTCGATGCCGACCCCGGCGCGGCGTATGCGGCGATGCTCCCGTACTTCTCGGGCTCGGTGACCGACTCGGGCGGGCGCACGCTCGACGACCACCCCGGCCGGCAGATCGTCGAGCCGATCGTGGCCTGGGTAACGGCGGGGTTCACCGCGCCGGGCGTGCAATGCGGGTTCGGTCGTGCATACAGACCTCCCCCGATCGCGTGGCAGGAGCCGGGCGGCGGCTGGCGCTGCACGACCCGTGCGCTGGCGGTGGAGTAGACGAGTCCGCTCGGCGCGATGGCCGCCGCCGCAACGGGGCCCGCGCCGGCGAGTGCCAGCACGAGCACGAGGACGAGGACGCAGCCGGCCGATCTCGTCGCATGCATCCGCATCGAACCCATCTGCTACGGACTATCCGATATCGCGACAGACAAGATGATGACCATATCGCCGCTACGCAAACAGCCCCGGGAGCCTCATAAATTGGGATTCGGACAGTTCCCCGAGTAATCCCATATACGCCTCCAGCGAGTTCCCTTTACGTAGGACAGGACCCACCACCCCCACAGGCCTCACCGCCCCCGATTCCCCTCACCTGGCCTCACCGCCGCCGATTCCCCTCACCTGGCCTCACCGCCGCCGATTCCCCTCACCTGGCCTCACCGCCGCCGATTCCCCTCACCTGGCCTCACCGCCGCCGATTCTCCTCATCTGCACCCGCCCCAAACAGCGACCCCGCCGAAGCGGGGCCGCTGATAGCGCTAATCGTCGTCTTTGTTTTTGAGAGCTCGAACCGGAGGCGTCCCTGCCTCCGGTTCGCGACCGCGGGCTAGCCGGCAGCCGGCGCAGGCTCGGGCTGCCACGACGGGGCGTGCGGGCCACCGAGGGTGGGCACGTCCGAGGGGTAGACCTCGTTGCCGTGAATCGCGTGATCGCCGATCTCCAGCTCCTCATCGGTGAGCCGCAGCGGCAGGAAGATGCCGACGACCTTGAGGATGATGAACGTCATGATCGAGGTGTAGGCGATCACCCACACGGCGGTCTCGGCCTGCCAGCGCAGCAGCGTCCAGCCGCCGCCGAGCAGGATCCCCGTATCCCCCGGCAGGTTCGTGGCGCCGCCCCGGCCGATGTACTCGACGATCGCCGGGTCGGCCAGGAACCCGACGAGCAGACCGCCGCAGAGACCGGCGATACCGTGCGTATAGATCACCCCCAGCGTGTCGTCAACGTGCCGGAACATGGGAGCTCGACTGAGGAACCTGATCGCCATCCAGACGATCGTCGAGCAGACGACGCCAACGATCATCGCCCCCCAGCCGTTGACGAACCCGGCCGATGGGGTGATCGCGACGAGGCCGGTGATCATCCCGTTGACAGCGCCGATCATCGATGGCTTGTCGCGGAAGATGTAGTCCCACGCGATCCACACCATCATCGCCACGGCGGTGGCCAGGTTGGTGTTGATCACCGCCGCGGAGGCGTTCGCGCCCGCGTAGTAGGAATCACCACCGTTGAAGCCGTTCCAGCCGAGCCACAGCAGGCCGGCGCCGACCGCGACCATCAGCAGGTTGTTCGGCGCGTCGATCTCGCGATCTCGTTGCAATCGTGGACCGATCACCGCCGCGAACACGAACCCAGAGACACCCGCGGAGAGATGGATGACATAGCCACCGGAGTAGTCCAGCGCACCGTGCGCCGCGAAGTAGCCGCCGCCCCAGATCAGGAAGGCGTTGACCGCGTAGACGAACGTGATCCACAGCGCGACATAGGGGATCCAGGCCTTGAAGTTGACCCGCCCGAGCACCGATCCGAGCGCGAGGATCGGAGTGATCGCCGCGAACACGAACTGGAAGTAGACGAGCGAGGCCTCGGGGAAGTGGAACGGCGGGCCGGTCGTGATCGACGAGATTTCCGCCTGGCCCTCCTCACCGACGTGACTGAGCACGCTGCCCGGTTCGCCGAGCGCCGTGCCGAGGAACCCTTTGGTCCCGAAGATGCCCGAGCCGCTCTTCGCGATCGGATGGCCGAAGCCCATCTTGAACGCCCACAGAACCCAGACGATCAGCGTGATGCAGAACGCGACGAACGTGAGCATCATGCTGTTCACCGACCAGCGCTTCTGCATCACGCCGCCGTACAGAACCGCGAGGCCCGGAAGGCTCATCAGCCCCACGAACGTCGCCGCCGTCATCTGCCATGCGTTGTCTCCGGCGTTGAGCCAGGATGGGTAGCTTGCCCAGGTCATGTGCCTCCATTTCCCTGCGATCGTTGATCTGGCACGCCCCGCCCAGCCTGGACGGAGCGCAGCCAATTACGTTCCGGGTATCAAAGCCGCCATGCGCGGCAGCGGGTAGGGACACCGTGGCCAACACTTCGGCAGGGACTTTCGACATTTGGATAGACGCCCCGATGGATGGCTGCATGGGGGCGAGACGAGACGTGATTTGGTCCGGTGCGGGATGCCCGGTCAGGACTGGATGGCGCCAGGTGGCGCTCTCATTTCAAGCTCCTCCCCTCCGTCCACAAGCTCGCCGTCCGCACACGAGCTCGCCCTTCCATACTCAGCTCGCCCTCCGCACACGAGCTCGCCGTCCGCACACGAGCTCGCCGTCCGCACACGAGCTCGCCGTCCGCACACGAGCTCGCCGTCCGTCCACAAGCTCGCCTCCTCCATACACACAGCTCGCCTCCCGTACACGGCTCGTTTCCCCGAACACGACATCCCTTCGCACACAGGTACGGGAATCGGCCGGTCAGATCGGCCGGTCAGCCGAACGGGAAGCCGGCCTTGCGGCAGGCCTCGCGCAGCTCGGCGGCGGTGACGCCCTTGAAGGCATCCGGGGAGGCGCACAGCCTCCGTGCCCCGGCACCGCACTCGTGCACCTGGGCGCCACCGAGCGTGCTGGCGAACGTGATGTTGACGCAGTCCCTGCGCGCGGGCGCCCCGCTCGTGAGCGCGTAGGCGCCGAGCCCGGCGACGGCGAGCGCCACGCAGGCGAGCACGACGGCGACCACGATCCGCTCGCGCCGCCCCCAGCGCAGCGGCTCGGACAGCCGCTTGGACTGGTCCTGCATGATCATGATCGTCATCGGTTGCGGAGCCTACTGCGTGGTCAAAATCCCGCCTGCGCGTAAGCGGAGCTACTGGCCCGCGGACGGCTCGGACGCCGCCTCGCCGGAGTCGCCGGCGGGCTCGAAGGCGAGCGCCGCGGAGTTGATGCAATAGCGCTGGGCAGTAGGGCCGGGCCCGTCGTCGAAGACGTGGCCGAGATGCCCGCCGCAGGTGCGGCAGAGCACCTCGGTGCGGCGCATGAAGAGGCTGTTGTCGGGGCGCAGCTCGACCGCCTCGGCGACCGCCGGCTCGGTGAAGCTCGGCCAGCCGGTGCCGGAGTCGAATTTCGTGTCAGAGCCGAACAGCATCGCGCCGCATGCCGCGCAGCGGTAGGAGCCGTCGGCCTTGTGGTGGACGTACTCGCCCGTGAACGGCGCCTCGGTGCCAGCCTTGCGCAGAACATCGTACTGCTCCGGCGTCAGCTGCTCGCGCCACTCCTGATCTGACTTCTCGACTTTGGTCTCGCTCATCTCCCCTAGTTCTAGCATCCGTCTCCGCTTTCATCCGCCCTCCCTTCCCGCCTGTGCTTCGGCACTGCCGACGCCCCCTTCTTCTCGGCCAAGCGGGTCCGAAACTCCGGCACGACCGTCCCACCAAGCGAGCTTTCCGGTCGGGACGGAGCTCGGATCCCGCGCTGCTATCGTGATGTTTACGTTCACGTCAACTTCCCCCAAATCCCACTTCGGCGTCGCCGCCGGCCATGAGCACTACAAGTGGTGGGCGCTCTCCTGCACGAGCCTCGGAATGCTGCTCGCGGCGACCAACTCGGGCACCCTGATCATCGCTCTGCCGGACCTCGAGCGCTCCCTGCACGCGAGCCTCTTGGCGCTCGTGTGGGTGATCCTCGCCTACCTGATCGCCGCGACGGTGCTCGTGCTGATGGCAGGACGCCTGTCGGACCTGTTCGGGCGCAAGCGCGCCTACGTCGGCGGCTTTCTGCTGTTCGCCTTCGCCTCGCTGGGAGCGGGCTTCGCGCCGAACGCGGATGTCTTGATCGTGTGGCGCGTGCTGCAGGGGATCGGCTCCGCATTCCTGTTCGCGAACGCCGCCGCGCTCGTCACCGACGCCTTCCCGAGGGAGGAGCTCGGCCTCGCGATGGGCACGAACACGATGGTCGCCGCGATCGGCCTGGCGATCGGGCCCGTGCTCGGCGGCGCGCTCGTGGCGATCTCCTGGCATTGGGTCTTCTGGTTCAACGTTCCCTTTGCGCTTGCAGGCGCGATCTGGGGCGCGCTGATCCTTCGCGAGCTCTCAAAACCCGACCAGGTCCGCGGCTATGACGTGCTCGGCAACGTCACCTTCATCGTCGGGCTGACGGGCTTGGTGCTGGGGATCTCGCGCGGCGGGATCAGCGGCTGGGACGACTCGATCGTGATCGTCGGCCTGATCCTCGCTGCGGTGCTGCTGCCAACCTGGGTGCTGATCGAGAGCCGCTCGCGCGCGCCGATGCTCGATTTGAGGATCTTCAAGAACCGCCTGTTCGCGGCCGCGAGCGCCGCCTCGTTCATCAACGGGCTCGCGCGCTTCGCGCTGATGTTCCTGTTCGTCTTCTACTTCCAGGGCGCGCAATCGAACACGCCGATCGAAGCCGGGATCAAGCTGATCCCGCTCGCGGTCGGGATGCTCGTCGCCTCCCCCCTGGCCGGGATCTACGCCGACCGCCACGGCTCGCGCTCGCTGGCCGCGGGCGGGATGCTCGTGAGCGCGATCGGCCTGGCGGGGATGACGACGCTCGGCGTGCACACCCCCTACTGGCAGAGCGGCCTGTGGCTCTTGATCGTCGGCGCCGGGTCGGGGATGTTCAACAGCCCGAACACCGCGGCGATGATGGGCACCGTGCCGCCCGATCGGCGCGGGGTCGCGGCCGGCGCGCGGACGCTGCTGCAGAACACCGGCGCCGTGCTCTCGATCGCGTTCGTGCTCGCGATCATCACCTCGGCGGTGCCGAAGGCGACGCTGTTCGCGGTCTTCTCCGGCGTCACGAAGGGACTCTCCGAAGCGAAGCTCGCGCCGTTCATCGACAACATGCACGTCGCGCTCTGGGTGCTCGCCGCGACCTCGCTGGTGGGCGCCTTCGTCTGCCTGCTGCGGCCCCGCCACGTTTCGAGCGCGGAGTCCGCAATGCTGGCCTTCGAGGAGCATGTCGATCCCTCACCCGCACCCTCATCCACACCCGCGCGGGCACAGGCGGCAGGCCCGCCCGCACACGAGACCGCAGCAACGAGCCAGGCGACTGCGAACGGATCGGGATCGGGCGGGCTCAAACCGGGCGGGATCGATCGCGACGAGCTCGCCGCTAGAGAGATCGCAGCGAGACCGCGAGCGCGCGTATGAGCTCCCCATCGACCGAGCCCAGCCTGCGGATCGGCGACGTCGCCAAGCTCGCCGGCACGACGCCGCGCACGATCCGCTACTACGAGGAGATCGGCCTGCTCCCGCAGACGCCCGCGCGCGTCTCTGGCCAGCATCGGCTGTACACCGAGAGCGAGGTCGAGCGCCTGCGCGAGGTGATGCGCCTGAAGGATCTGCTCGGCGTCTCGCTCGAGCAGCTGAAGACGCTGCTCGCCGCCGAGGACGCGCGCGCGGCCGTGCGCGCCCAGCTGCGCCGCGACGACGTCCACCCCGAGCGCCGCGGCGAGCTGCTGGCCGAGGCCCTCGGCCACATCGAACGCCAGCTCGAGCTCGTCCGCGCGCGCCAGTCCGAGCTCGCCCAGCTGGAGGGCGAGCTGCGCGAGAGCCACAAGCGCGTGCGCCGCAAGCTGCGCGAGCTGGACGAGGCCTCCAAGTTGGGCACCACCACCTGAGCCCCGATGGTCGTTCGCGAGTGGTTTGTAAGGTGAGGAGACCCCCTGATTTTTGACAGAGACAGAGGAGCCTGCTGAGTGGAGCGCAAGTGGTGGACCCTGATCGCGGTTTCGATCGCGATCTTCATGCTGTTGCTCGACATCACCGTCGTGAACGTCGCGCTGCCCTCGATCCAGCGTGCCCTGCACTCCTCGTTCGCCGACCTGCAGTGGGTCGTCAACGCCTACGCGCTGACGCTCGCCGCCTTCCTGCTGACCTCCGGCGCGGTCGCGGACCTGATCGGACGCCGGCGGGTGTTCGTGGCGGGCCTCGTAGTGTTCACCTGCTCCTCGGCGGTCTGCGGGCTGTCGGGCACTCCGCTGGTGCTCAACCTCGCCCGCGCGGTGCAGGGCACCGGCGGCGCGATGATGTACGCGACCTCGCTCGCGCTGATCGCCCAGGCCTTCCACGGGCGCGACCGCGGCGTCGCGTTCGGTGTGTTCGGCGCGGTGACCGGCGCGGCGGTCGCGATCGGACCGGTGATCGGCGGCATCATCACGACCGGCATCGGCTGGCAGTGGATCTTCTTCGTCAACGTCCCGATCGGGATCGCCGCGGTGATCCTCACGCTCGCCAAGGTCGCCGACTCGCGCGACCCGAACGCGACCGGCGTCGACTGGGTCGGCCTGGTGACGTTCTCGGGCGCGCTGTTCCTGCTGGGCTTCGCGCTGATCCAGGGCAATGAATACGGCTGGGGCTCGACGCGTATCGTGGGCTTTTTCGCGGGCGCCGCGCTGCTGCTCGTTGCGTTCGTGATCGCCGAGCGCCGCCAGGCTCGACCGATGCTCGACCTCACGCTGTTCCGCCGCCCGGCATTCACGGGCGCGAGCATCGTCGCCTTCTCGCTCTCGGCGTCGATCTTCGCGATGTTCCTCTACCTGACCCTCTACATCCAGGACGTCCTCGGCTACGACGCGCTGCAGGCCGGCCTGCGCTTTCTGCCGATCACGCTGCTCTCGTTCATCGTCGCCCCGATCGCCGGCCGCCTGAGCGTGCGCATGCCGGTGCGGTTGCTGCTCGGCGGCGGCCTGCTGCTGGTCAGCGGCTCGCTGGTCGCGATGACGGCGGTCACCGCGAGCTCGATCCTGGACCGCGCTGATCCCCGGCTTCATCATCGGCGGCGCCGGCATCGGCATGATCAACCCACCGCTCGCCTCGACCGCGATCGGCGTCGTGCACTACTCGCGCAGCGGCATGGCCTCGGGCATCAACAGCACCTTCCGCCAGGTCGGCATCGCGACCGGCATCGCGGGCCTCGGCGCGATCTTCGAGCACGAGGTGCTCAGCAGCACGACCTCCAGCCTGACCGCCGCCGGGCAACGACATGCCGTATCGGCAGCGGCGCACGGGCAGCTCAAAACCCTGCTCGTCTCGGGCGAAGTGAGCAAGCTCTTCCACGTCCTCCCCCCCGTCGCGAGCGCGGCCCTCGCGCACTCCTACCGGGTGGCATTCGTCGAAGGCTTCCACACCATCCTGCTCGTCGGCGCGGCAATCGCGCTGGTGGGCGCCATCCTGGCGCTGGTGCTGGTGCGCAGCCGCGACTTCGTCAGCTCCAGCCCCCCGGCCACCGACGAGGGCCGGCCCGCCGCGCCCGAGTCCGAGCCGGTCGCGGCCGCCGCGGGATGAGGCGCGCGGGTGAGGCATGGCTACGCCAGGGGATCGACCCCACCACCACCACCACGAGCGGACAACCGGACGAGCACCGCACGGGAGAGCAAGCTCGCCCCATGCGTCCCAAACAGAGAATCAATCGTCCCGTGACTCATATCCGCGGCAGTCGAGCACAGGCAGCCGGGGATATCGCGGGTAGGCGGGATCCTCACGCGAACGTTCGCACAGCAGGAACGTCGAGCCTCGCGTGTTCGGCACGTCCCGCTTGTGCCTGCAACTCGCGCACAACCCTCGCGGGTCCCGCCGCGGCGGGGATGGCGCGGACATGAACTCGGACATCGACATGGATACTGACTGACGCAGCCTCGTGACCTTCTCCACGACGGCATGCGATAATCGTTGACTAAGCAACTATGAGCACCTTCTACCGACTACTTGGCTTTCTGCGCCCCTACAAGCGCGGCATGATCATCTCCTGGACGCTCGCCAGCCTCGCAATGGTGATGACCGTCGCGCTGCCCGCCCTGACAGGGCGCGCGGTGCAGATCATCGGCACGGGCCCCCACCACGATGCCGCCGCGCAGGCGAGCGCACGCCACGAATTGACGCTGATTGCCGGCGCGATCGCGCTGATCGTGCTCGCGCGCTGGGGGTTCATGTATTGGCGGCGGATGGTCGCCGGACGACTTTCGCTCGGCGTCGAATACGACCTGCGCAAGCTGCTCTACGGCCATCTGCAGCAGCTCGAGCTCGGTTTCTTCGACCGCCAGCAGACCGGCCAGCTGATGTCCCGGGCGACCGTTGACCTGCAGGCGGTGCGCTTCTTCCTCGGCTACGGGCTCGTCTTCATCTTGCAGTCGATTCTCACGATCGTGCTCGCGGGGACGGTGATGATCGTCACCGAACCGCGCCTCGGCCTGATCGCGCTCGCCCCGGTGCCGTTCGTCGTGCTGATCTCCTACCGCTACGGCCGCCGCGCGCGACCGGCGATCCAGCAGACCCAGCAGCGCATCGCCGAGCTGACCGCGGACGCCGAGGAGAACATCTCCGGGGTGCGCGTCGTCAAGGCCTTCGCCCGCGAGCCGCGCCAGCTGGAGCGCTTCCAAGGCAGCGTCGGGCGCGTCTTCGGCCAGGCAATGGTCGCCACGCGCCTGGAAGCGAAGTTCAACCCGATGATCGGCTTCCTGCCCCAGCTCGGTCTCGCCGCGGTGCTCCTGATCGGGGGCAACGCCGTGATCCACGCGCACCTGACGCTCGGGCAGTTCACCGCGTTCTACCTCTACCTGAACATGCTGATCGCCCCGATGCGCACGCTCGGCGTGATCCTCAATCTCGCCCAGCGGGCCACCGCCTCGGGCGCGCGCCTGTTCCAGGTCCTCGACCGCGAGCCGCGCCTGACGGCACCGCCCGGTGCCCCGCCGCTGCCGGCCGGCAACGGGCACGTGCAGCTGCAGGGCGTGACGCTGCGCTATGACGAATCCGACGAGTTCGGGGCGGCTTACTCGGCGGCGGGAACGTCGAACACGGCCGCGAGCACCATCTCCGTGGCCACTGGGAGACCGGTGTCCGCGGCTGGTCCTTCGCATGCAACCAACGGCACACCGATCCGTTCGGGCGCCGCCGCGCTCACGAACGAGGCCGCGCTCACGAACGGAGCCTCTCCCGCGCCCACCGCCCGGGCCGTGCTGAGCGAGATCGACCTGGACGTCCCGGCCGGGCGCACGATCGCGCTCGTCGGCGCGACCGGCTCGGGCAAGACCAGCCTCGTCTCGCTGATCTCGCGGCTGTACGACGTGAGCGCCGGGCGCGTGCTGCTCGACGGCGCCGACGTGCGTGAGGTTGACCTGCGCTCCTTGCGCCGGGCGGTCGCGGTCGTCAGCGACGATCCGTTCCTCTTCTCGGAGACCGTCGCCGAGAACATCGCCTACGCGCGGGCGGGCGGGCCTCCGGTCCCGCGCGAGGCGATCGAACAGGCCGCGCGCCGCGCCCGAGCCCACGAGTTCGTCGAACGTCTGCCCGACGGCTATGACACGCGCGTCGGCGAGCGCGGCCTGACGCTGTCCGGCGGCCAGCGCCAGCGTCTGGCGATCGCGCGGGCGCTGCTCGCCGACCCGCGCGTGCTGATCCTCGACGACGCGACCTCCTCGGTTGACGCGTCGACCGAGCGTCAGATCAAGCTCGCACTCGACGAGGCAATGGCCGGGCGGACCACGTTCATCGTCGCCCATCGCCTCTCCACGATCGCGCTCGCGGATGAAATCGTCGTGCTCGACCACGGCCGGATCACCGCGCACGGCGACCACGAGGAACTGTTGGAGGCCTCGGATCTGTATCGCGAGATCGTCGAAAAGGGGCTCCCCGATCAGGTGTTCCTCACGCGGGAGCTACCACGCGAACGCGAGGTGAGCGGGATATGAGCCCTCCAGGCGGATTCGGTGGCGGAGGAGGCGGCGGCCGCGGCATGGGTGGTGGCGGCGGCGGGCGCGGGCTCGGCCCGGGGTTTGCGCGCGGCGGCGCGCAGTGGGATGGCGAGCGCGCCGCGAAAGGCACGCGCGGGCGCAACCTGCGCGGCCTGCTGCGACTGTTGGGTCCCTATCGCCTGCGCGTGAGCGCGATGCTGACGGCGCTCGTGCTCGGCACGGCCGCCTCGCTCGCGCCCCCTCTGCTCGCGAAGGTCGCGATCGACGAAGGCATCGACCGTCACGACACACGCACGCTCGTGCTGGTCGTGATCGCGTTTCTGTTCTCGGCGCTGCTCGTGTGGGCGATGACCTACGCGCAGACCTATCTCGTCGGCTGGGTCGGCCAGCGCGCCCTCGCGGACCTGCGTATCCGTATCTTCACCCACCTGCAGCAGCAGCCGATCGGCTTCTACGAGTCCCGCCCGGCCGGCGTCTTGATCTCGCGCATGACCAACGACGTGGAGGCGCTCGAAAGCCTTGTGACGGACTCGGTCGTGACGCTGTTCCAGGCCGGCCTCACACTCATCGGGGCGGTCGCGGTGCTGCTGTTCCTCGATCTGAAGCTGGCGCTGCTCACGTTCTGCGTCGTCCCGTTCGTGCTCGTCGGCTCGATCTGGTTCAGGCTCGTCTCCGCCGGCGCCTTCCGGCGCACGCGGGAAACGATCGGCTCGATCACCGCCTACCTACAGGAGACCCTGTCCGGTATCCGTGTCGTGCGCAGCTTCGGCCAGGAGCCCCACCACGAGGCGCGCTTCGCGGAGCTCAACACCGAGAACTGCGACGCGAACATGGTCACGGTGCGGTTGAACGCCGCCTACTTCCCGACCGTGGAAATGCTCTCCGGCATCGCGCTCGCGCTGATCGTCCTCTACGGCGGCTATCAGGCACTGGAAGGCCACATCACCGCGGGCACCGTCGTCGCGTTCGTCGGA
The DNA here is from genome assembly GCA_963774785.1 of uncultured Solirubrobacterales bacterium. Lineage (GTDB taxonomy): Bacteria > Actinomycetota > Thermoleophilia > Solirubrobacterales > Solirubrobacteraceae > Palsa-744. The sequence continues at coordinate 2,187,973 of CAVZGH010000001.1, forward strand.
ACCCTCTCGTTCCTGTTCGAACCGATCCAGCAGCTCTCCCAGCTCTACACCACCTACCAGTCGGGGATGGCCGCGCTGGAGAAGATCTTCCAGCTGCTCGACGTCGCACCGACGCTGAGCGATCGCGCGGGGGCGATCCCGTTGGAGCGTATCCGCGGCGAAGTCCGCTTCGAGGATGTCTCGTTCTCTTACACGAAGGACACGGTCGTGCTCGAGCACATCGACCTGACGATCCCTCCCGGCCAGACCGTCGCGCTCGTGGGCGCCACCGGAGCGGGCAAGTCGACGATCGCCAAGCTCCTCGCGCGTTTCTATGACCCCTCCTCCGGGCAGATCCTCGTCGACGGGCACGACCTGCGCGAAGTCTCCAGCGACTCGCTGCGCTCGCAGATGGGAATCGTGCCGCAGGAGGCGTTCCTGTTCAGCGGCACGATCGCGGAGAACATCGCCTTCGGCCGCCCGGACGCCGACGCCGATCAGATTCGCGATGCGGCGGCGGCGGTCGGCGCGAGCGATTTCATCGCCGAGCTCCCCCACGGCTATGACACCGAGGTCGGCGAGCGCGGCGCGCAGCTCTCCTCTGGCCAGCGCCAGCTGATCGCGTTCGCCCGCGCGCTGATCGCCGACCCGCGGATCCTGATCCTCGACGAGGCGACCTCGAACGTCGACCTGCACACCGAGGGCCGGATCGAGGCCGGCCTGCGCCGCCTGCTCGCGGGCCGCACCGCGATCGTGATCGCCCACCGTCTCTCCACAATCCGCCAGGCCGGCCGGATCGTCGTGCTCGAGCACGGCCGAATCGCCGAGCAGGGCACCCACGACGAGCTGATCGCCGCGGAGGGCCGCTACTACGAGCTCTACCGCGACTGGGCGACGCAGGCCGCGGCGTGAATCCCAGCCCCACCGCGTGAATCCCAGCCCGCGGTGTGAATCCCAGCCCGCGGTACGAGACCCAGGCCACGGCATGAATCTCACCCGCGGCGTGACGAGGTAACTCCGGGACAGGGACTCGAACCCCAATCTCCCGGACCAGAACCGGGCGTCACTGCCAATTGGACTATCCCGGACAGTGCCTTCGCGGAGAAGGATAGTAAATGGCGCTCTCCCGTCCGCGTCAACGTCGCGGTGCCGCTGCCCCGGCCGCCATCCAGCACCTCCAGCCGTCAACGCCAGCACCGGCGTCACATCCACGTCCGCCGCGAGGCGCTGGGCGGATTGACTCAGACCTGATGGCCGTTCGGCGCGAAGAAGGCGGTGAGCGCCTCCTCCAGGCCCGTGTCGAGCACCAGCAGGACCTCGTCACCGGCCTCGATCGTGGTGTCGGCCTTGGGCACGAAGCCGGTCCCGTCGCGCAGCACGGAGATGATCAGGCTGCCGTCGGGCAGCGCGATCTCCGAGACCTTCACGCCGACCGTCGGCGCGTCCTCTGAGACCTCGAGCTCGATGATCTCCAGGCGCTCCTCTTCGAGCGCGAGCAGGTGCACGAGCCCGTAGCGCGGGACCTCGTGCTCGATCAGGCGCAGGATCAGGTCGGTCGCCGAGACCGCCGGCTGGATCCCGAGCATCCGGAAGTGGTCGTGATTGCGCGGGTTGTTCACGCGCGCGATGATCCGTTCGCACAGGTACTTCTCCTTGGCGACCTGACAGACGAGCATGTTGTCCTCGTCGTCGCCGGTCACCGCGACGACGAGGTCGGCGCGCTGGATCCCGGAGCGCTCGAGCACCCACAGCTCGGTCGCGTCGCCGTACTGGGCGGCGTGCTCGAACTCCTCCTCGATCGCCAGGTAGCAAGCGCGCGAGGACTCGATCAGGGTCACCTCGTGCCCCTTCACGATCAGCTCCCGCGCGAGGTTGCGCCCGACCTTGCCCGCTCCGACGATGATCGCGTACACGTTCTCGGTCTCCCCTCAGGCTCAGGCCGGCTGGATCGAGAGCGCGCTCTCGAACATCTCGATCGCATGACGGGTGGGAGAGATCGTCTGCAGGCCCTGCGCCCCATACCAGCCCGCGCGGGCAGGGTCCATCACCCGTACGAGCGCCTTCTCGACGCCGAAGCGCTTCTGGGCGATCTGGGCGATGATCAGGTTGGTGTTATCGCCGCCGGTCGAGGCGATGAACACATCGGCGCGCTCGATCCCGGCCTCGACGAGCGCGTCGACCTCGAGCGCCGTCCCGACGGTGAACTGGCCCCGCGCGTCCTCCCAGCTCTCGCTCTGACCCGCATCCAGGCGCTCGTGGGAGAGGGGGTCCTGGTCGAGCACCGAGACTTCGTGCCCCGCCGCGAGCGCCGATTTGGCGACCGCCGAGCCGACGCGACCGGCGCCGACGATCAGGACGAACATGGATTAGAGACTGACATCGTGCGGATGTGGAGATTAGACGATGGAGGGCTCCGCTCGCTGCGGACCTCATGGCCGCCGTCCCCGAGGCCGCTCGTCCGGAGACGGTCAGGCCGCGGAGAGCTCCTCCGTGGAACCGGCCGCCGGCGCGGTCACGATCACCCGGCAGGTGGCCTTGGCGATCACGTACTTGGTGACCTCCCCGACGAAGTTCTCGAGCGGACCGCCGCGCCCGCCAAGACCCGCGCCACCGCGAATCCGGGAGGGTTCCTCGGCGCCGAGCACGATCGCTTCGACCCCGCGCCGGCGCGCCTCCTCGACGATCGCGTAGCCGGCGCGGCGCGTGCGCACTGTCGCCGTGGCGACGTACACGCCGCCGTACTCCTCCCCCACCGCCTTCGCCCGCGCGAGCGCCTGACGGGCGTGCTTGACCTGCTCCTCGGGCAGGCGCGCATCCAGCGGCAGCGACATCGGCATCACAAAGATCCAGACCGCCTCGATCGTCGCGGTCTCGTCCTCGTCCTCGCCCTCGGGCTCCTCGCTCGGCTCGCCCGCGGCCAGCCGCGCCGCGGTCTGCACGATGTCATCGTCGAGCTTCGTGCCGAACAGCGGCACGAGAATCGAGCCATAGTCGCGCTCGGCCGGCGGCTCGGCACGCAGGATCTGCGGCGAGACCGTCACGCGCGCGGTCAGCGAGGTCTCGTCGGCGCGGCGGTAGACGACGTAGCCGAGGATCCCGAACGCCATCCAACCCAGGCCGACGTAGCGGGCGGGTTCGTGCAGCGCGATCACGGCCACCCAGCCGGCGCCGCAGATCAGCGCCCCGAGCACCGCCGGCAGCGGCAGCTCGCCGCCGCGCACGCGCACCGACAGCGGCACCCTGTAGGGGCGGTCGCGCTCGGGCTCGGTGTAGCGCAGCCGGCAGATCGACAGATGCGCGATCGTGAACGCGAGCATCGCCCCGAAGGCGTAGATCCCGACGAGGAAGTCGAGATCCTCTGGCACGACCAGCGCCGCGGCGAGCAGCCCGGCGAGCGCGATCAGCACGTAGGGGGTCGAGCGCTGCGGGTGCAGGCGCCCGAGGCCGCTGGGGATCTGGCGGTTGGTCGAGAGCGAGTAGGCCAGCCGCGAGAGGCCGAGCATCGCCGAGTTCGCAGCGGCGATCAGCGTCAGCGTCGCCAGCGCCCCCACCACATATCTGAGCGTGTGCTCGAGCCAGCTCGGGTGGATCTGGGTGACGATCCCGATCACGGGGTCGTTCAGGTAGCGCCCCGCCAGCTCGGTATGGCCGGCGTGCACGGGCAGCGCGGTGATCGCCACGAGCGCGATACCGACATAGCCGAAGATCACCGTCGCCGCGCCACTGCCGACCATGTGCTTGAGCCCGCGCCGGCCGATCCGCACCTCGCCGGCCAAGCCCGCGGCGGACTCGAGGCTCGTGAAGGAGATCACGGCGACCGTCAGGGCGAACACGAGATCCGACCATTTCGGCGCGCTGCCCAGGTGGATCGGGTTGACCAGCGTGCTCGGGTCAAAGAACAGGATCAGCCCGATCACGACGATCAACAGCTGCACGAGCAGGTCGGCAGCGACCAGCATGCCGACGCGCCGCGAGCGGCTGGACCCGAAGCCGCGGACGTTGCCGAGCACGACGATCGCGATGAACGCGAGCGAGAGCAGCAGCGCCTCGGTGTGATGTCCCAGCGGAGCCCAGAAGACGCGCAGGTACTGCGTCGCCGTGAACGCGCAGACGGCGATCAGGATGACGTAGTCGAGCAGGATCGCCCAGCCGGCGATGAAGCTGACGAGCTCGTTGAACGCGTAGCGCGCGAAGACAGTCGAGCCGCCGCGATCCTGGTGCAGCGAGGCGCCCTCCACGTAGGTCATCGCCGTCAGTACGAACAGCAGTGCCGCGAACAGGAACACGAGCGGGGTGAGCCCGAGCGCATGCCCGGCGATCACGCCGAGCGAGAAGTAGATCGCGCTCGCCAGCGACGTGTAGACGACCGTGAACAGCACCGGAGAGCCAATGCTGCGCCGCACCGTCACGCGCGAGCGCGCCGCGAGCGCCGCCGCGGTCCGCTCGGTCTCACCGGTGGCGCCCGGCACCTCGCCGTTGCCCTCGCCCCCGCCCTGTCCCGGCGTGCTCACGATTCCCGCCTGCCTCGCTTCCTAGCCAGGTACAGCCGCCCACCACCCGCCGCGATGAACAGCAGGCCCAGCAGCAGACGGGGCGAGATGACGCCGCCATGCCCGTCCACCGCCTGGGCGATCAGCGCGACACCGATCAGGACCATCACCAAAGAGAGCACGAACGTCGCCGAGCGATGCGCCTGTTGGCCAGTGGTCATCTTCAATTGAGCTTAAGACCTGGGGCTACCCCGGCCCGCATCGGGTTTCAGGTGATCAGCGGGATGATCAGGATCGCGACGATGTTGGCGACCTTGATCATCGGGTTGATTGCGGGGCCGGCGGTGTCCTTGAACGGGTCGCCGACCGTGTCGCCGGTCACCGAGGCGGCGTGCGCTTCCGAGCCCTTGCCGCCGAACGCGCCGTCCTCGATCAGCTTCTTCGCGTTGTCCCAGGCGCCGCCGCCGGCCGTCATCAGCACGGCGAAGAAGAAGCCGACGACGATCACGCCGATCAACAGGCCGCCGAGCGCCTGCTGATCGATCAGCCCGACGATCAGGGTCAGCAGGATCGGCAGCAGCGAGGGCAGGATCATCTCGCGCTGAGCGGTCTTCGTGACGATGTCCACGCAGGTCGCGTAGTCGGGCTCTTCGGAGTAGTCCATGATCCCGGGGTGCTCGCGGAACTGGCGGCGCACCTCCTCGACGACCGCCCCGCCGGCGCGACCGACGGCCTCGATCGAGAGCGAGGCGAACAGGCACACCATCAGGCCGCCGAGCAGCAGGCCGATCAGCACGGGCGGTTCGTTGATCCCGAAGGAGATCGCGTGTCCGGCGTGGGCTTCGAGTTCTTTCTGGAACCCGGCGAACAGCACGATCGCCGCGAGCACCGCCGAACCGATCGCATAACCCTTGGTGACGGCCTTCGTCGTATTCCCGACGGCATCCAGCCGATCGGTGACCTTGCGGACCTCCTCGGGCAGATCGGCCATCTCGGCGATCCCACCGGCGTTGTCGGTGATCGGGCCGAAGGCGTCGAGTGCGACGATCAGGCCGGTCAGCGAGAGCAGACCCACAGCGGCGACGCCGATCCCGTAGATGCCGGTCACGCCGCCGCCCGCGAGCTTCCATGCGCCGAGCATCCCCAGCACGATCACGATCGCCGGCAGCGCGGTCGCCTGCAGCCCCGAGGAGAAGCCCTGGATGATGTTCGTCGCGTGACCGGTGATCGACGCTTTCGCGGTCTTCTTCACCGGCGAGAAGCGAGTCGATGTATAGTATTCGGTTATTCCGAATAACAGCGCCGTGACGGCGATGCCGATCAGCGAGCACAGGTACAGGTGCCACCATTTCGGGGTGTTGACGGCGCTACCGACATCCTTGAAGGTCAGGCTGCGCATCAACCAGTAGGTGATCGGCGCGAACGCGGCCGCCGCGATCACGCCGGAGACGGCGAGCCCCTGCAGGAGCGCGCGCTCGACGTTCTCGGTGTTCGTGCGCACCGCGAAGGTGCCGATGATCGAGGCGATGATCGCCACGCCCCCGAGCACGAGCGGATACAGCGCGACCTGCGTCGACTCGTGGAAGGTGAGCACTCCGAGCAGGATCACTGCGACCGCGGTCACCGCGTAGGTCTCGAACAGGTCGGCCGCCATGCCCGCACAGTCGCCAACGTTGTCGCCGACGTTGTCGGCGATCGTCGCCGGGTTGCGCGGATCGTCCTCGGGGATACCCGCCTCGACCTTGCCGACGAGATCGGCGCCGACATCGGCAGCCTTCGTGAAGATGCCGCCGCCGAGCCGCGCAAAGACCGAGATCAGCGAACCGCCGAAGCCGAGGCCGATCAGCGCGTCGACCGCAGTTTTCGGGCTGTCGTTGAAGAACGAGGTGAGCGCGCCGTAGTAGCCGGCGACGCCGATCAGCGCGAGCCCGACCACGAGCAGACCGGTGATCGCGCCACCGCGGAAGGCGACCTTCAGCGCCGGTGAGACCCCGCCGCGCGCCGCCTCGGCGACACGCGCGTTGGAGCGCACGGACACGTTCATGCCGATGTAGCCGGTCGAGCCAGACAGCAGGCCGCCGATCGCGAAGCCGCAGGCGACCGCGATGTTCTGGATGAAGATCAGCGCGATGAACAGCACGACCCCGGCGACGGCGATCGTCGTGTACTGGCGGTTCAGGTAGGCGCGCGCGCCCTGCTGGACGGCCAGCGAGATGCTCTGCATCTTCTCGTTGCCCGGCGAGAGCGCGAGCAGCGTGCGAGTCGTCACCAGGCCATAAACCACGGCACAAGCGGCGCAGACGAGGGCGACGACGACCCCATGGTTCATCAGAAAGCTACTCAACAGAAATCCTCCGCGGTCTTGTTAGCGTGCCGCGCGAGGATGTATCGCGCGTCTATGTCTTCCTCTTCCTATCTTCCCTGCCCCCGGCCCCGCCGTTCACAGCGCATTCCCCGGCGCAAAGGCGCGCGCAGTCTATCGTGCCGGCCCCGGGAACGAGTTCTCAGGTGGAAGTTCTCAAATGGAGCGCTCAGCGCCCAGGCACCCACAGCCTGCCGCTCGACTCCGCCGGCCCCGGTCCGGGCTTGCCCTCCGCGGGCGGTTTGACGGGCTCCTGCGCGGTCTCCCCCCTCGGGGCTGACGGCTGTTGTTGTGATTGTTGTGATTGTTGTTGTTGTGCCTGGGGTGCACTGGGCTGCGCCGTACCGCCGGCCTGGGCCGCGCGCGCATAGGCCATTTGCAGCTGCGAGAGCGCATCGCGCAGCGGCCGCAGTTCCTGGGCGGGCGTGCGCCGCTCGAGGATCTCCAAGAGCGCCCGCACGCCGTCGACGGCGTCGCGCACCTGGTCGAGGTCGCGCTCGCCCTCGGCGCCCTGCGCCTGGCTGTCTCCGGTCAATCCCAGCCGGCGGGCGCCGAGGTTCAGCAACGAGACCGCGCTCTGCAGGATCATCTCCGCGCTGGTGATGCGGCTCAGTTCCGCTTCATAGGCCTCGCGCAGCTGCTCCTCGCTCGGCTGCTCGGTCTGTGAGCTCATACCTCGACCTCCTCTGAGTAGGTTTGCCTGGTCTCCCGCACGCTGGCCGCGAAGACCTGCTCGCGCGTGGCGCCCGCCGCGATCATCTCACGCTGGCGCTGCGCTCCGTTGCGCTCTGGGAAAGCCGGCTCGATGCCGAGCTCGGCGCGTACCGGCGCCGTCCAGGTGGCCAGGCGCTCGATCGCCGCACGGGCCGGATACTCCTCACCGCTTCCCAGATCGATCAGCCTGCCGTCGAGCCCGAAGCGAATCGCGCGCCACATGTTCTCCTCGATCATCCGCGGCGTCGGGTCGTCGAAGGGCACGTCCTCGTCAACATCGCGCAACGCCTGGCCGATGCACGCGACCATCAGCGCGGCGAGCGCGTCGGACTCCCCGGCCGTGCTCTGTGCGTCGCAGATCCGTACCTCGACTGTGCCGAAGCCGAAGTGTGGCCTGACCGACCACCACACCTGGGTGAACTCGACGATCGAGCGCGTGCGCACGAGCCATTCGATGTACTCACGGTAGGTCGCCCAGCCGCCGAAGGCGTCGGGCACCCCGCAGCGGGGAAAGCTCTTGGTGAAGCTCTGCGTCCGCGCCGAATGCAGCCCCGTGTCGCGGCCGTCCAGATAAGGGGAGTTCGCGGAGATCGCGAGCAGCACCGGCAGCAGCGGGCGCAGGCGGTCGCAGACGCGCACCGCGCGGTCGATCTCGCGCACGCCGACGTGGACGTGGAGGCTGAAGGTGTTGTTGCGCCAGGCGACATACCTCAGACCATCCTCGACGCGGCGGTAGTGCTCGGTGTCGATGATCGGCTGCTCGCGATAGTCGGCCCAGGGATGCGTGCCGGTGGCCCCGAGCGCGGCGTCGTGGGCGGCGGCGAACGCGAACAGGCCCCTGCGTCGCTCGCGCTGGCGCGCGAGCGCGTCGCGCAGGTCGGCGCCGGCGCCGGAGATGATCTCGATCTCCGAGGAGATCAGCTCGCCGGTGATGTGTTCGTGCAGCAGCCGATCCTCCTCCGCGGCGGTGCGCAGCTCCTCGAAGCGCGGCTGCAGTTCGAGGGTGCGCGGGTCGAGGATCGAGAACTCCTCCTCGACGCCTACCGTCATGTCCGTTGCCGCGGCGAAGGTCTGCTCCACCCGGTCGAGGTCGAGAAGGTCGGTCATCGCTCAGTTGCAGGCCAGGTCGGGACGGATACGCGGGTCAGAGCAGCTCGGCAAGTCAGTGCAGATAGCAGATCGTGCGGTGCGACGGGTCGGAGCGCGGCGCGAGTGTGCGTCTCAGGTCAGATAGAAGTACAGCGCGTACAGCAGATCGACGGCCGGGCTGGAGGTGTGGACGGTCACCTCGGGGGGCACGTCGAGCAGCGACTCGGAGTAGTTGAAGATGATCTTCACGCCCGCCTCCACCAGCTCGCCCGCGAGCCCCTGGGCGGCCTCCCCCGGTACCGCCAGCACGCCGACGACGATGTCCTCGTCCTCGACCACCTGGCGCAACTCATCGGTGTGGCGCACGACCTGGCTGCCCACGCTGGTGCCGACCTTCGCCTCGTCTACGTCGAAGATCGCCACGACTCGAAAGCCGTGGTCGGCGAAGATGTCCGAGGAGGCGATCGCCTTGCCCAGATGGCCTGCTCCGAGCAGCGCGATGTTGTGCTGGCCGGCGGTCCGCAGGATCTTGCGGATCTGTGAGACGAGCGCCTCGACGTTGTAGCCGACGCCGCGCTTGCCGAACTTGCCGAAGCCCGACAGGTCGCGGCGGATCTGGGTTGAGTTGACGTGCGTGTAGTCGGAGAGCTCCTGCGAGGAGATCGTCTCCTTGCCCATCTTCTTGGCCTGCGTCAGCACCTGCAGATAGCGCGACAGCCGCGCCGCGACGCCGAGCGAGAGTCGCTCGCTCGAGGAGATGCCGTTGCTCAGGCCGCCGCTCGCGCCAGCGCTCGCCGTGCCCGTCGTCGCTTCGCCATAGCTCATCGCACTGACTCTAAAGGATGCCCGGGTGCGGAGCTCCGGGCCGTTCGCCCGTGGCGTAGGCGTCGAGCGCGAGGTACTCGGGGTAGGGCAGCGCGCGCGTGAAGCGCGCGGCGCTCGCGATCATCGCGGCGTTGTCGGTGCAGAGCACGCGCGGCGGGACGTGCAGCTCCGCGTCGAGCTCGCCCAGGCGCCGGCGCAGCACGCCGTTGGCGGCCACGCCGCCCCCCACCGCCAGGCGACCGATGCCAGTGCCCCGCAGGGCGTGTTCGGCACGCAGGATCAGGCTGTCGACGATCGCCGCCTGGTAGGAGGCCGCGAGGTCGGCGCGGCGCGCCTGGGACTCGGCCTCGCCGAGCTCGCGCAGCTTGTAGAGCAGCGCGGTCTTCAAGCCGGCGAAGGAGAAGTCGAGACCCTGCGCGAAGGCTTCGCGGCCCTGGCCGCGCCCGCCTCGGGCGCGCTCGGCACGCGAGCCCGGAAAGCTGAACGCCTCAGGGTCGCCGCCAGCGGCGAGGCCTTCCAGCGCGACGCCACCGGGGTAGCCCAGCCCAAGCATCCTCGCCCCCTTGTCGAACGCCTCTCCGGCCGCGTCGTCGCGCGTGCGGCCGAGCACCTCGTAGCCCTCGTGCGCTCCCACCTGCGCCAGCAGCGTGTGACCGCCGCTGGCGATCAGGCAGAGAAACGGTGGCTCGAAGCCGCCGAGGAAGTTCGCCGCGACGTGCCCCTGTAGATGATCGACAGGAGCGAACGGCAGCTCGCGGGCCGCGGCCAGCGCCTTCCCGGTCGAGAGCCCGACCAGCAACGCCCCGACGAGCCCTGGACCCTGCGTCGCGGCGATCAGATCGAGCTGATCGAGCGCCACGCCCGCCTCGCCCAGCGCCTGCTCGACGACGAGGTTGATCAGCTCGAGATGCTGGCGCGAGGCGATCTCCGGGACGACGCCGCCGAAGCGATCGTGCACGCCCTGCGAGGAGATCACGTTCGCACGCAGGCGCCCGTCGGCGTCGAGCACCGCCGCGCAGGTGTCATCGCAGCTGGTCTCGAGCGCGAGGATGTTGCCGCGGCCGGGCTCCGGGCCACGGATGCCCGAGCCGGGCCCCGGGCCGCGTACCGGTGCGTAGCCGGCGAGCTCCGCGGCCGGAGCGGAGCCGTCAAAGCCCTCGTCGTCTGTCTCGCCGGCGCGCGCGCGGGTCATACCGGCCCCGGGTTGGGGACGTCGTCAAGCGTGCCGCGCAGCGTCGCCGGCGTGCGCCACATCACGAGTGCGTCCTCGCCGTTGTCCTGGTAGTAGCGGCGGCGCACGCCGGCGGCGCGAAAGCCCTCGCGTTCGTAGAGGTGAATCGCGACATGGTTGGAACGGCGCACCTCCAGCGTGAAGCGCGCCTGCTCGTCTTCGACCTGCTCGTAGAGCTCTGCCAGAAGGGCCGAGGCCACGCCGAGACGCTGGTACTCGATGTCGACGGCAACGTTCATCACGTGCCAGGCATCCTCATAGCGCGAGCAGATCAGGTAGCCCGCCAGACGCCGTCCGTGCTCGGGGCCAAGCGCCGCCGACAGGCATACCCCCGACTGCTTGGAGCGCTCCAGCACGAACATCGCCAGTGACCACGGGGTCGGAAACACGCGACGCTCGATCGCGATCACCTGGGGCAGGTCGGGATAGACCATGCGCCGAATCTCCACGGCGGTAGGGTCGCCGGTAATCGGGTCGGGGGCGAACGGCTCCCTCACGACTCTCCCGCCTCACGCGCGGGCGCCGCTGCGTCCTCACGCGGGGGGTACGCCACCTCCTCCTGCCCAGGCGCCGCTGCGTCCCCATGCGGGGGGGCCGCCGCGGTGTGCGCTCCGGCGATGGCCTCACCATCAATCGCGGAGGCGCCCGGCGCTCTCGCGGCTCTGCGTCGCTCCAGGGCGATCTCCGCGTCAGGCCGGCGACCGTATTCCGGCAGGACCGCCGGCGTGAGCGCCGCTCCTGAGACGAGAGCGCCGAGCCCGCAGATCGCCTCGGCGCTCAGCAGGTGTGCCGGCGACGCGTCCGCCGGGACCCTCGCCCCGGCTGCCTCGAGCTCCGCCACGAAAACGCATCGCCCCATCGCCGATCGCAAGCAGGCTTCCACCTTCGCCTGGCTGGCACGGGAGGCGCGCCTCGACTTGCGTGACGAGGTTTCCGAGCTCCTCGGGCGCAAGCGCACATGGCGGTATCAGCTCCTCGACCGCATCTCCCTCCGTGGACAGATACGCGGCGACGAACGCCTCGCCCCGGCGAGCGTCGAGCACCGCCAGGATTGCCTTGGGGCGCTCGCCGGGCGCAAGCGGTGGTCCATCTGCGATCGGCTGGTCGCTGCGATCGCTCACGTCGGGATCGCCCGTGTGGGCAGCGCTGTGTGAGCCATCCAGTCCCAGCCCCCGTACTCGTCCCTGTCCAGTCCGCCATGCCGACTCGGCGAGCGCTCGCAGGCTCGAGACGCCAACGAGCTCGATTCCAAGCGACTGCGCCAGCCCGCGCGCGGTCGCGACCCCGATGCGCAGGCCGGTGAAGGTGCCCGGCCCGCGGCCGACCGAGATCCGTTCCAGCGAGCTCCAGCCGATGCCCGCGTCGGCGAGCAGCTCGTCAGTCATGCCAAGCAGTCGCGTGGCGTGCCCGGGGCGCTCGTCGGGGGAGGGGTCGTCGCGAGCCTGCAGCGTGCGACCGTCGGCCAGCCGCAGGGCCACCGCGGTCGAGCGCGTCGCGGTGTCGAAGCCAAGCACGATCATCGCTGCGCCACCTCGATCCGCCGGCGGTCGGCTCCGATGTGGCAGAGCGTCACACGCACGCGCGCGTGCTCGAGCTCGGCGCTGTCGCGCACCGGCCACTCGACGAACGCGATCCGGCCCGGGCCGAGATAGTCGTCCAGCAGGCCGGGATCCTCCGCTTGCAGACCGTCCGCGAGACGGTAGAGATCGAGGTGCGAGACGGTCGTCGTGTCGGTTGCCCGATAGCGGTGGCCGATGCTGAACGTCGGGCTGGTGATCGGGTCGGTGACGCCCAGCGCCCGCGCGGCGCCGCGTACGAAGGTCGTCTTGCCGGAGCCCAGCTCGCCGCGCACGAGCACGACGTCGCCGTCGCGCAGGCCGGCCGCCAGCTCAGCGCCCAACGCCTCTGTCTCCCGGGGATCTTTGGTCTCGACGACGCTCACGCTCACGCTGAGGAGACCTTAGAGGAGCGGATCTGTCCTCCGGCGCGGGGTCTAACACGCTTTCCGGCGCGGGATGGGACACCGGATGGGGGTGGACGGAGTGGTGGACGGGCTCGCCGGCTTAAACGCGACCGGCCCGCGGGAGAGGGAAAGCGCGGGCCGGTCGTCACTGCTTGGGAGGATGGAGACAGGGCCCCTATCGGCAACCATCGCGGTTTGCTTTAGCCCTTGATCTGAAAATTCGACGACCTCCCACGATCCCCTTTCTTCGGGAAAAATCGGGCCTGAGCGGCACCATCCAGCCTGGACGGCCTCTAGAACAGCCCGAGCTGATCAATTTCCCCGGCCTGGCCCCCGTCTCCGCCCGGCGATGCGGCTTTGGCCGTGTCCTCCCCAGGCCTCTTGAGCTCCGGCGCCTCCTCGGGATCCTCGACCTCGGGCGCCTGCGCCCATTCCGGTTGCTCGGGGGCGCCGAGCGCCAGCAGCTCCGGCAGCCGCGTGAAGTCCTCGCGCAGCGTCTCGAGCATGCGCGGCGTGTAGAGCGCCGCCGCGGGATGGAAGATCGGGTAGAGCCGCACCGCGCGCCGGCCCAGCGTCAGCACCTCCGGCTGCCCGTGCAGACGCGTGATCCCGGTCGGGTCGCCGCGCAGAAGCTTTGTCGAAAAGTTCCCGAGCGTGCAGATCACCGTCGGCTGAATCAACTCGACCTTGTGCAGCAAGTACTCATGACAGTTGTCGAGCTCGATCGGCTGCGGATCGCGATTGCCGGGAGGCCTGCACATCAGCGTGTTCGCGATGAACACCTCCGAGCGCGCCAGGCCGATCTCCCCCAGCAACTGCTCGAGCAGCTTGCCCGCGCGGCCGACGAACGGCACGCCCTGCTCGTCCTCTGTGGCGCCCGGGGCCTCCCCAACGAACATCAGATCTGCGTTCGCGTTACCGGCGCCGAACACGACCGTCTTGCGCGTCGCCGCCAGCTCCGGGCAGCGCACGCAGCCGCGCGCCTGGGCGAAGACCTGCTTCAGCGCCTCGCGCCGCTCATCCGCCGACAGCTCGCTCTCCTGGGCTGACACCCCCCGCATGCTATGAGCGATGATCTCGCGATGGCGCCACCCCCCGAGTCCGATACTGCGACGGGCGGTGACGAGCGCACGGATCTGCGCGCGGTGCGCGAGCGTCACGAGCTCGGGCTCGACGCCGCTCGACCCGAGGCGGTCGCCAAGCGGCACGAGCGCGGACGGCGCACCGCGCGGGAGAACCTCGGCGAACTGCTGGACGAGGGCACGTTCGTCGAGTACGGGCCACTTGTGTTCGCCGCACAGGAGCGGCGTCGCTCGCGCGAGGAGCTGATCGCGCGCACCCCCGCCGACGGGCTTGTCGGCGGGATCGGCGAGATCGACGGGCAGCGCTGCGTGGCGATGTCCTACGACTACACCGTGCTCGCCGGCACCCAGGGGGTGCGCGGGCATCAGAAGAAGGACCGGTTGTTCGAGCTGGCCGAGCGCCGGCGGCTGCCGGTCGTGCTGTTCGCCGAGGGCGGCGGCGGACGGCCGGGCGACGTCGATGCGCCGATCGTCGCGGGCTTGGACTGCCGCGCGTTCAACCTGTTCGCGCGCCTCAGCGGGCTGGTGCCGCTCGTCGGGATCGCATCGGGCAACTGTTTCGCGGGCAACGCCGCGCTGCTCGGCTGCTGCGACGTGGTGATCGCGACCGAGGATGCGAGCGTCGGCATGGGCGGCCCGGCGATGATCGAGGGCGGTGGTCTCGGCGTCTACGAGCCGGACGAAGTCGGGCCGATCGATGTGCAGTATGCGAACGGGGTCGTCGACCTGCGCGTCGCGGACGAGCGGGCGGCTGTCGCGGTGGCCAGGCGCTACCTCTCTTACTTCGCCGAGCCGGTCGTCACGAACGACGTACATGTGCCCGACCAGACGCTGCTGCGGGAGATCGTCCCCGAGCGGCGCCGGCAGATCTACGACGTGCGCGATGTGATCGACGGCCTGTTCGACGAGAAGTCCGTGCTCGAGCTGCGCCGCGGCTTCGGCGCTGGGATCGTCACCGCGCTGGCCCGCGTCGATGGCCGTGCGCTCGGCGTCCTTGCCAATCAGCCGCCCCACCTCGGCGGCGCGATCGACGCCGACGGGGCCGACAAGGCCGCGCGCTTCATGGCGCTCTGCGACGCGTTCGAGCTGCCGCTGCTGTTCCTCTGCGACACGCCGGGCTTCATGGTCGGGCCGGCGGCGGAGAAGACGGCGACCGTACGCCACTTCGCGCGGATGTTCCTCGTCGGGGCGAACCTCTCCGTGCCGGTGGGCACAATCGTGCTGCGCAAGGGCTACGGGCTCGGCGCGCAGGCGATGGCGGCCGGCGGCTTCAAGGCGCCGCTGTTCACCGTCGGCTGGCCGACCTCAGAGTTCGGCGGGATGGGCCTGGAGGGCGCGGTGCGGCTGGGGATGAAGCGCGAGCTCGAGGCGATCGCCGACGAAGACGAGCGCGAGCGCGTGTTCGAGGCCACCGTCGCCGCCGCCTACGAGCACGGCCGCGGCCTGAACATGGCCGCCTACGGCGAGATCGACGACGTGATCGACCCGGCCGACTCGCGGCGCTGGATCGCGACGCTGTTCGACCAGCGCACGGGCGGTTGGCGGCGACGGAAGGGGAAGAAGCGCGCCAACATCGACGCCTGGTGAGTCAATTTTCTTATGTGCGATTGAGCACATGAATTCATGCGCGTCCTCCACAGCTGTATGCTTAACGAGTCGCGACCGGTATCCCCGAGGGAACTGGACCGAACAAGATGAGCAGAGCAAACGATTCTTCGTCCATGAAGACGCTCCGCACCGTGGAGCAGTTGCGCGCGGCGCTCGCGCCAGACCGTCGCGCGGGCCTGACGATCGGCCTCGTGCCCACGATGGGTGCCCTGCACGAGGGCCATCTCTCGCTGATCGAGCGCGCGCGCGAGCAGTGCGACCGGGTCGTCGTCTCGCTGTTCGTCAACCCCGCCCAATTCAACGAGGGCGCCGACCTCGACCGCTACCCCCGCCACGAGGCCCGCGACGCGACGCTGGCGGCGCGTGCCGGCGCCGACCTGCTGTTTGCGCCCCCGGTCGAGGAGGTCTACCCGGCCGGCTTCGCGACGAGCGTCGAGGTGCTCGGGGTCAGCGAGCGACTGGAGGGCGCATCGCGCGGCGCGAGCCACTTCCGCGGCGTCTGCACGGTCGTCACGAAGCTGCTCTGCATGTGTCAACCCGACGTCGCCTACTTCGGCCAGAAGGATGCCCAGCAACTCGTAGTGATCCGCCGGCTCGTCCGCGACCTCAACCTGGCGGTCCGCGTCGAGGCCTGCCCGACCGTGCGCGAGCCCGACGGCCTGGCGATGTCGAGCCGCAACGCTTTGCTCGGACCGCGCGAGCGCGAGCAGGCGCTCGCGCTGTACTGGGCGTTGCGCTCGATCGAGGACTACGCCGCGCGCGGCGAGCGCCGCTGCGCACGCCTGCTCGAGGCCGGCCATCAGCGGCTCGCCGCGCGCGGGATCCACCCCGAGTACCTCGAGCTCGTCGATCCCGAGACGCTCGAGCGCCTGGAGTGGTTCGACCGGCCGGCGCTACTGGCGGTGGCCGCCAATGTCGGCGCCACGCGCCTGATCGACAACCTGCTCCTCGAACCCGTCGCCTCCCCGACAGCCGATGCCGGCCTCGTTACGGATCCAATCGAATTGCAAGCGAGCCCGAGCCCAGACCCGGCCGTTTCCACGACCCCAGCGACCCCAAGCAAGGAGACAGCCACATGCAGCGCGTGATGCTCAAGTCGAAGATCCACCGGGCGACCGTCACCGATTGCGACCTGCACTACGTCGGCTCGATCACAATCGACCCCGATCTGCTGGAGGCCGCCGACATCCTCGAGCACGAGCAGGTCCATGTCGTCGACGTTGACAACGGGGCGCGTTTCGAGACCTACACGATTCCTGGCGTCCGCGGATCCGGTGACATGAAGGTCAACGGCGCCGCCGCCCGGCTCGTGCACCACGGCGACACGATCATCGTGATCTCCTACGGCCAGTACGACGAGGCCGAGCTGTCCACATACGAGCCTCGCGTCGTGCACGTCGAGGCGAAAACCAACCGCATCGTCACGATCGACGACGAGGTGGCGACCCTGCTCGGGGGATGAGGTCCCCGCCCACCCAGCGCGCGTCAACCCCGTCAGAGAGGAATCACAAACGCCATGTCCAGCCACGCCAACGTCCCAACGCCCGTCCACGCTCCATCCGACCCCGGCCGTCTCCCGATGACGCTGCCTTTGCTGGCCGAAAAGAAGCGCCTACACGAACCGATCGTGATGGTCACCGCCTACGACTACCCCTCCGCCCGCGCCGCCGAGGCGGCGGGTGTCGACCTCGTCCTCGTGGGCGACTCGGCCGCGACGACCGTGCTCGGCTACAACTCGACGACGCCGGTCGAGCTCTCCGACATGCTCGTGCTTGCGCGCGCCGCACGGCGCGGATTGCACACACCGCTCTTGATCGGCGACATGCCGTTCGGCTCCTACGAGGTCTCCGACGAGCAGGCGATCGCCAATGCGATGCGCCTCGTCAAGGAGGCCGGCTGCGAGGCCGTCAAGCTCGAGGGCGGCGGCCCGTGCTCGGTCAGCCGCGCGCGCGCGATCGTCAACGCGGGGATCCCAGTGATGGGCCACGTCGGGCTCACGCCCCAGACCGCGACGGCGCTCGGTGGCTGGAAGGCGCAGGGCCGCACCGCGGCCGCCGCGGCGCAGATCGGCGCGCAGGCGCTCGCGCTGCAAGAGGCGGGCTGCTTCGCGCTCGTGTTCGAGGCGATCCCCGCCGCGGTCACCGAAGAGCTGATGCCCGGCATCGAGATCCCTGTGATCGGGATCGGCGCCGGCCCTTCGACCGATGGACAGGTGCTCGTGTTCCACGACCTGCTCGGCATCCGTGACGGTCTCGGCGCGCGCTTCGTCAAGCGCTACGCCAACCTCCAGGAGGAGATGAACGCGGGCGTCGCCGCCTACACCGAGGACGTGCGCGCGCGGCGCTACCCGGCGCCCGAGCACACCTACTCGATCGATCCCTCGGAGCTCGCGGACCTGCACGCGCAGCTGAACTGAGGCGTGCCCTTCAGCAGGCGATCGCCAGCGCGCAGTTGGGCGTGGTTTTCGGCGGTTCGCCACCCGGTGGGCCTGCCGGTGTCGTTTCCGCGGGCGGTGGCGTTTCTCCACCGCCCGTCGCGGTGCCCGGGCCGCTCCCGTTCGACCCACCCGAACCGCCGCTCGGTGGGCTCGCCGCCGGCGTGGTCGCGCCCGGCGTGGTCATGGTCGGCGTCGTGCTCGCCGGCTGCGGCACCGGTGCACTGTTTGTGGGCGGTGGCGGTGAGGAGCGCGAACGGTGCGTACCCTTCCGGTGGATGACCCGCCGGTCGCGTTTGGTGACCGCGTTCGGGACGATCGTCCGACCGTTGGGAACCCGCGACACGCCCGCGAACGCTCCGGCCTGCACCGGCATGCGCGGCGAACCCTCCCCAGCGCCACTCCGACGGAGAGGACCGACCGCGTGCGGGAGCGGGCGGTCGCCCGTTTGCGCCCGTGTGACCGCACGTTGATCCAATTTCAGGCGCTGTGGCAGAACACGACCGTCGGGCGTGACGGCCCCGGCCATCACCACCGCGAGGATCGCCAGCAGGCAAACACCCAGGATGGCGGCGGCCGGCAGCCATCGACGGACACCCGCTGCCGCTGTCGCAGATGACGCGGCTCCGCGCTCGCCGGACGGGCCTGCGAGGTGGCTCCAGTCGGCGCCCACAAAGCGAGCGGCGTGCGCGATCGTCGCGTGGCGCAACCACTCGAGCACCACGATCGGTCCCAGCGCCCGGTAGGAGGCGCCGGCCTCCTGCATCGCCGCGCGGCTCAACGGGCACGTTGCGCAGCTGTCCATGTGAACTTGCAACCAGCCGGTCTCCTCGGCGGTAGTTGCCTGTGCATCTTGCCGGCGCGCCAGCAACTCCAGCGCGCGCTCACAGTCGGGTGAGGACGTCGCGATCGACCCCAGCGCGTCGCCTCGGATCTCCGCGCGCAGCCTGATTCGCGCGCGCGAGATCAACTGCGCTACGGCGTTGTCGTTCAGGCCCACGACCTCGCCGATTTGCTCGTAGGAGAGCTGCTCGAGCTCGCGTAGCGCCAGGACCTCGCGCTGGCGCTCGGGGAGCCTGGCGTTGGCCGCGCGTATCTCCTCGCGCGTCGCCTGCAGCAAGGCCGCCCGCTCGGGGTCGAGCGCGATCTCGCGGGGCTGCTCGGCGCCGGGCTCGATCGGCTCGGCGACCGGCTGGGCCCTCAGCCTGACCGCGATCGCGTCGTAGCATGCGTTGCGGGCGGTGGTGAGCGCGTACGCGACGAAGTTCACTTCGCGTCCCTCCAGCGCGGGCAGACGCTTGAGCAGGCGCACGAACGTCTCCTGCGTCGCGTCGCCGGCCTCGTCGGGCGTGCCCAGCATCCGCAGGCAGTACCCGTACACGCGCCGCTCGTGGCGGTCGTACAGCTGCGCGAACGCCTCGCCGTCACCGGCGATCGCCAGCTGCGCGAGCTCGCGGTCATCGAGCGCGTCGCGCGGATGCGCGATCGTGCTGGGGCGTGCGGTTGGTCTCGCCATTGCCACCTGCTCTCCACGATTCTCCCAGATCGTGTGGGTGTGGGCCCGTTCGGATTGTGCTGCGCCATTGGTCATCTCCTTTGCCTTTCTCGCGCGGGCCGGCCGATGCCGACCGCGGGCGTCAGATGCAACCGGCGAGCAGGCCGATCCTTACGGGCGGGCGTGCAGACGATCGCGACGACGCGAGGTGGTCGATCCTCGGTGTGGTCGAGACGGCGGGGCGGGCCGATCCTCGGTGTAGCCGTGACGACGCGGCTCGATCCTCGACGTAGCCATGACGGCGCGGTGGGACCAGCCCTCGATGCGCTCGATGCGACGCCCGGACCATGCTCGCCAAACTTTTTCAGCCGGCGCCGTAAGGAACCCCAGGGAACGCGGTTGAGGGGGCACGACAGACAAACGCACGACCGGGCCACGGCCCGAAACTCAGGAGGTCACACCATGTGCAAGATCCGCTCACTGCTCATCTCAACGATCGCCGCCGGCTCGCTCCTCGCCTCGCTGACCGTCGGTGCCGCCGGCGCGGGCGCGTACCGGAGTCCGACCCACGCCGCCAGATCCCGGACGATCGCCCGCAACGCCCGCAACGCCCGCAACGCCCGCGACGCGCGCGGACACCACGGGCACGGCAGGGGTCACGGCAAAGGCAAATCGCTCGGCGGGTCCCACGGAAGGACCGGCCCCGCGGGCACACAGGGGCCGGCCGGCCAGCAGGGTCCGGCAGGGCCACAGGGACCGGCCGGCGCGCAGGGACCGAAGGGCGACCCCGGCCTCACCGGCGCAACCGGGCCGCAGGGGCCGGGCGCGGTCGAGTACACGTACGACTCGACCGCTCCAGCCGGCGCCGAACAGAACACGCCGCTCGGCGTCGCGGGGCCCTTCATGCTGACCGGCAACTGCCTGCAGCTCGGCCCCAGCCTGATCGAGGTCGCGCTCGACTCCTCGACCGGGACCCCGGCGCAGATCGACGACGTGCACACAGAGAGCGACGAGGGTTCGCCGACGATGACCTGGTTCGAACGCTTCACCGAGAGCGCCGGCCCCGTACCCACATACCTGTTCGGGGTGACGAGCACCTCCGTGGGCGACAAAGAAAGCTATGCCAGCGGGCGCTTGACCGTGACCTCACCCGTCCACGGCCAGCTCGAAGTGTTCGCCTACGCCTCGGAGGCGACGAACGTCTGCCACATATCGACCGTCTGGGTTCCGGCGTCCTGACGCGCTCCCATCCCCTCCGCCCCGGCTGCCCGTATCGGGCCGGGGCGGGCAGGGGACACGCCGGCGATCCGGCACCCGCGGCGAGGTCATGTCGCCGGCGTGGTCGCCGGAAATGTCTCGGGCCTATCCGTACTCGATCTTCCTCAGCACCTTTGCCGGCGCGCCGGCGGCAACGGAGAACGCGGGGATGTCGTGGGTGACGACGCTGTTCGCGCCGATCACGCAGCGCTCGCCAATCGTCACGCCGCTCGTCACGACGACGTTCGCCCCGAGCCAGCAGTTCTCCCCGATCTTCGTCGGGCCCTTCGTCGTGAAGCCCTGCCACGGCACCGGCGTCTCGGGGTCGTCGTAGCGGTGGCTCGCGTCGGTCACGAAGCAGCCGTTCGCGAGCATGCAGTGCTCCCCAATCTCGACCAGATCCTCCGCGGCGATCATCACGCCGAGGTTCAGGAACGTGCCCGCGCCGATCTTCACACGCGCGCGCCCGGGCGCGGTGATCCACACACCGGGCTCGAGCAGCGCTCCCTTGCCGAGCTCCAGCCTCCCCTCGCGCAGCGCCTCCAGGACGTTCCCATGGACGGGCCAGCGCACGAACGCCTCGCGGCGCATCGCCTCCCAGTGGATCCTCGCGCGATTCCACGGGAGCGAATTGCGCTCATACCAACGCCACTTCTGCATCCATAATCGGGCCTGCCGGGCGAGATCGCCGTCGTCGCTCAAGCAGCTATCTTCGCACGCGGCTTGCGCTTGGGGGCGGCTTTGCTCCGCGGCTTCTTCGCGCCCGCGGGTTTCGCCGGCGTCACGAGCTCCGCGAGGAATTCGCCCGTGTGGGATCCGGTCCCGCCCACCCCCGCCGCGACCTGCTCGGGGGTGCCCTGGGCGATCACCACGCCGCCTTCCTCTCCCCCCTCGGGACCCATGTCGATCAACCGGTCCGCACTCTTGATCACGTCGAGGTTGTGCTCGATCACGATCACGCTGTTGCCGGCGTCAACCAATCTCTGCAGCACCTCCAGCAGGCGTTCCACGTCGGCGAAGTGCAATCCCGTCGTCGGCTCGTCGAGGATGTACAGCGTCCTGCCCGTTGCGACCTTCGACAGCTCGGTCGCGAGCTTCACTCTCTGCGCCTCGCCGCCAGAGAGCGTCGTCGCGGGCTGGCCCAACCTGACATAGCCGAGGCCGACCGCGTTCAGCGTCTCCAGCCGGCGGCGCACCTTCGGGATGTGCTCGAAGAACGGGAGCGCGTCCTCGATCGCCATGTCGAGCACGTCGGCGATGCTCTTGCCCTTGAACTTCACCTCGAGCGTCTCGCGGTTGTAGCGCTTGCCGTGACACTGCTCGCAGGGGACGTACACGTCGGGGAGGAAATGCATCTCGATCTTGATCTGCCCGTCGCCCTTGCAGACCTCGCAGCGCCCGCCCTTCACGTTGAAGGAGAACCTGCCCGGCTTGTATCCCCGCGCGCGCGCCTCTTGCGTCTTGGAGAACATGTCCCTGATCACGTCGAACAGCCCCGTGTACGTCGCCGGGTTCGAGCGCGGGGTGCGCCCGATCGGGGACTGGTCGACCGCGATGATCTTGTCGAGCTGGTCGAGGCCATGGATCGCCCTGTGCGCGCCCGGCCGGCGGCGCGCGCGGTGCAGGCGGCTGGCGACGCTCTTGTACAGAACTTCGTTCACCAAGGTCGACTTGCCCGAGCCCGATACTCCCGTCACGCACGTCAGCACGCCGAGCGGGACCTTCACGTTGACGTCCCTCAGGTTGTGCTGCGTCGCGCCCTCGATCTCGATGTAGCCCTTCGGCACACGCCGTTTCTTCGGCGCCGCGATCGTGCGGGTGCCTGCCAGGAACTGGCCCGTCGCCGAGTCCTTCACTTTTTCGACCTGCTTCGCGGTGCCCTGCGCAACGACCCTGCCCCCGTGCACGCCCGCGGCCGGACCCATGTCAACGATGTAATCCGCGGCGCGCATCGTCTGCTCGTCGTGCTCGACGACGATCACCGTGTTGCCGAGATCGCGCAACCGCTCGAGCGTCCCGATCAGCTTCGAATTGTCGCGCTGGTGCAGCCCGATCGAGGGCTCGTCGAGGATGTACAACACGCCCACGAGCGAGGAGCCGATCTGCGTCGCGAGGCGGATCCGCTGCGCCTCGCCGCCCGACAGCGTCGCGGCCGCACGGTCCATCGACAGGTAACCGATCCCGACGTTCTCGAGGAACCTGAGGCGCTCGTCGATCTCTCTGAGGATCAGCCGCGCGACGTGCCGATCGGTCTCCGACAGCTCGACCTCTCCGAGCCACTCGAGCGCCCGGCGCGCCGACAGCGCGCAGAGCTCGTCGATCGCCGTACCCCCAACGAGCACCGCCCGCGACTCCGCGCGCAGCCGTGCGCCGCCGCACTCCGGGCAGGGGCGCAGCGACATGAACTGCTCGATCTTCTCTTTCGTGCCCTCCGACTCACTCTCGCGGTAGCGACGTTCGAGGCCCTTCACGATCCCCTCGAACCGCGTCGCGTACGAGCGTTTGCGTCCGTATCTGTTCCGATACGTGATCGCCAGCCGTTCGTCGGTCCCGTTCAGGAACAGCTCGCGCTGATTTTCCGGGAGGTCTTCCCAGGGGATGTCGAGATCGACGCCGTAGCGCTCGGAGATCGCCTCGGTCACCTGCTCGTAGTAGCTCGACGAGCTGCCCGCCCACGGCGCGAGCGCGCCCTCGGCGATCGACAGCCCCGGGTCAGGCACGATCAGCTCGGGGTCGATCTCCATCTGCGCGCCCAGCCCCGTGCAGTGCGGGCAGGCGCCGTGTGGCGAGTTGAACGAGAAGATCCTCGGCTCGAGCTCGACCAGCGACGGGCCGTGCACAGGACAGGCAAAGCGCTCTGAAAATGTGAAGATCGTGCCTTCCGGCGGCACCTCGCCGGGGACGATCTGCGCGGCGGCCTTCCGCGTCCCCTTCGCGCCGGTGGCATGCGCCGCCTCTCCCTGCTGCTGCTGCTTCTGCGCCTGCGCGGCGCCCCGGCCTCGCCCGCCGCCGCCTGACCGTCCACCTGAGAAGCCCTGGCCGGCGCCCTCGCCGACCATCGCCGACCCGGATTCAGATCCTGATCCCGACCCCGACCCCGACCCCGATCCCGAGCCTCCCGAGCCCACGATCTCGACCTCGACGAGTCCTTCCGCCAGGCTGACCGCGGTCTCGATCGAGTCGGCGAGGCGCTTGCGCAGGTCGTGGCGCATCACAAGGCGGTCGACGACGACCGAGATGTCGTGCTTGTAGCGCTTGTCGAGCACGATCGACTCCTCGAGCATGCGCAGGCGCTCGTCGATCTTCACGCGCGCGAATCCTTCCGCGCGCAGCTCGTCGAGCAGCTTTCCGTACTCGCCCTTGCGGCCGCGCACGACCGGCGCGAGCACCATGAAGCGCGTCCCCTCGCCCAGCTCCATCACCTGGTCGATGATCTGCTCCGCGGACTGTCCCACGATCGGCCGGCCGCAGATCGGACAATGCGGCTTGCCCACGCGCGACCACAACAGGCGCAGGTAATCGTAGATCTCCGTCACGGTCCCGACCGTCGAGCGGGGGTTGCGCGAGGTCGTCTTCTGGTCGATCGAGATCGCCGGGGACAGGCCCTCGATCGAGTCGACGTCGGGCTTGTCCATCTGGCCGAGGAACTGCCTGGCGTAGGCCGACAGCGACTCGACGTAGCGGCGCTGTCCCTCGGCATAGATCGTGTCGAACGCAAGGCTGCTCTTGCCCGAGCCCGACAGGCCCGTGATCACGACGAGCGCGTCACGCGGCAACGACAGCGTCACGTCTTTCAGGTTGTGCTCTCTCGCCCCCGTGACGACGATCTGATCGTTTGCCGGCATCTGCCGGTCATTGTATTGAGACGAACAGACGTTCGGGGTTCCAGGGTCGTCGGCCTTCCCCTACTCCAACCCCTGCCCCTACCCCTCGACCGCCGCGAACACCTCGTCGAGCAGCTTCTGCCGGTCCGCCAGATCGTAGTGCTCGGCGAGGAAGCGGTCGGTCGCCGTGCGCGAGTCCCCGTTGAGCGCCATGTTCAGCGCGATCAGACGGGCGCCGTCGAGGTCGCCGCTCTCGCCACCGCTCGGCTCACCCGCCGGGGGCGGCATGGGGGCGGTGGATGTCGAAGTCGAAGCCGAGGTGGAGGTGTCCGGGAACGGCAGCGGCGGGGAGGCGGGTGCGGCCGCTGCCGCGGGAGACACCGGCGGGACCGGCGGTGTAGGCGGGACCTGGGCCGTCGTCTCGGACACCGACGAGGGCGCGGGCTCTACCGCCGGCGCCTGAACGGCCACGGGCGAGGACTCACCGGAACCCTCCTCCGCACGCGCGGCGGCGGCGGCGTCGTAGAGCTCGCCCATGTTCGTCTCGACCGCGTCGAGGTCGGTGGCCAGTCGCGCGGCGCCGTCGCGCAGCGCGGTAACCAGCGCGGCGGATTGCGCGTCCATCGACTCGACGCGCTCGATCAGCACGGATGTGGCGCGGGCGACCGCGGCCGTATGCGCCTGCGCGCGGGCGACCGCGTCGGCGCGGGTGCGCTCGGCGTCGGCCGTGGCCTGCTCGCGCGTGGCGTGCGCGTCGCCGGCGGCGCGCTGCTCGATCTCGGCGGCGGTCGCCTCGGCGGCCTCGAGGATCCCCTGCACCTGCGTGCCGGCGCTCGATCCGAGCGTCTCCCCCGCGCGGCTTTCCAGCGCGTAGCGCAGCTCCTGCACCTCGGCTGCGATCGTCCGCAAGTGCGCGTCGACGGCGGCCGGGTCATACCCACGCCGGCCGATCGGGAAGTCGCGCTTCTCGATGCTCTGGCGGTCGAGCTCCACGGCGCTCATCCTACATGTCGCTTCCCTGGACCCGGCGCGCCCGAGAATGGCTCAGACGACCTCCTCGGCCGCCGGGGCCTCGCTCTCCTGGATCTCGCGCAGATCGCGCCGTAGCTCACGCAGCTCGTCCCTGAGCTGCGCGGCGTACTCGAAGCGCAGGTCCTCGGCCGCCGCAGCCATCTCCTCCTCGAGCTCGACGACCATCCGCTCGAGCTCGTTCTCCGGCAGTTCCTTGCCCGCGCGCTTGCGCTCGGTCCCGCGCCGGCTGCGGCCGCGCTTGGGGACCTTCGAGTCGGACTGCAAGAACTCGGCGATGTCGGAGATGCCCTTGACGATCGTCGCGGCGGTGATCCCGTGCTCCTCGTTGTAGGCGAGCTGGATCGCGCGGCGGCGGTCGGTCTCCTCGATCGCGGCCTTCATCGCCTTTGTCTCCTTGTCGGCGTACATCAGCACCGTCCCCTCGATGTTCCGCGCCGCGCGCCCGATCGTCTGGATCAGCGAGGTCTCGCCGCGCAGGAACCCCTCCTTGTCGGCGTCGAGGATCGCGACGAGCGAGACCTCGGGCAGGTCGAGACCCTCGCGCAGGAGGTTGACGCCGACGAGCACGTCGTACTCGCCGAGCCTTAGATCCCGGATGATCTGAATCCGCTCGAGCGTGTCGATCTCCGAGTGCAGGTACCTGGTCTTGAAGCCCATCTCGAGCAGGTACTGAGAAAGGTCCTCGGACATTTTCTTCGTCAGCGTCGTCACGAGCACGCGCTCGTCGCGCTCGACGCGCTTGCGGACTTCGTTCATCAGGTCGTCGATCTGGTTCTTCGTCTCGCGCACCTCGACCGTCGGATCGACGACCCCCGTCGGGCGCACGATCTGCTCGACCACGTTCGTCGATCTGGTCCGCTCGTACTCCCCCGGCGTGGCCGAGACGAACAGCAGCTGCGGCGTGATCGACAGGAACTCCTCGAACCTTTGCGGCCGGTTGTCCATCGCGCTCGGCAATCTGAATCCATAGTCGACGAGCGTCTGCTTGCGCGAACGGTCACCCTCGAACATGCCCCCAATCTGCGGGACGGTCTGGTGAGACTCGTCGATCAGGCAGATGAAGTCCTTGGGGAAGTAGTCGATCAGACAGTACGGCCGCTCCCCGGGCTTGCGCCCGTCGAGGATCCGCGAGTAGTTCTCGATCCCCGAGCAGAACCCCATCTCGCGCAGCATCTCCATGTCGTACTGGGTTCTCTGCCGCAGGCGGTGGGACTCGAGCTGCTTGCCTTCCTGCTCCAGTTCCTCACAACGCTGGTTCAGCTCACGTCCGATCGCTTCGACGCCGGCCTCGATCGTGCCCTCCTTGACGTTGTAGTGCGTCGCCGGCCAGATCGCGACGTGCTCGAGGTCGTCCTCGATCAGCTCGCCCGTCAGCGGGTCGAAGTGCTGCAACCGCTCGACCTCGTCGCCGAACAGCGTCGCGCGGTAGGCCGACTCGGCGTAGGCGGGGAACACCTCAAGCGTCTCCCCCTTGACCCTGAAGCCCCCCCTGGAGAGCACCGTGTCGTTGCGCGTGTACTGGATCGAGACGAGTTTCCTGAGCAGTTTCTCGCGGTCGATCGTCTCCCCGCGGCGGAGGATCTGCATGTTCATCTCATACGTCTCCGGCGAGCCCAAGCCGTAGATGCAGGAGACCGAGGCGACGACGATCACGTCGCGGCGCGCGAACACCGCCGCCGTCGCCGCGTGCCTGAGCCGGTCGACCTCCTGGTTGATCGCGGAGTCCTTCTCGATGTACAGATCGCGGCTCGGCACGTAGGCCTCGGGCTGGTAGTAGTCGTAGTAGCTGACGAAGTACTCGACCGCGTTCTCCGGGAAGAACGTCCTGAACTCGTTGCACAGCTGCGCCGCCAGCGTCTTGTTGTGCGCGATCACAAGCGTCGGGCGCTGCACCTCCTCGATCACGCCCGCCATCGTCATCGTCTTCCCCGTCCCCGTCGCCCCGAGCAGCGTCTGAAAGCGCTCGCCCCGCTCGATCCCGGCGGCCAGCGCCGCGATCGCCTTGGGCTGGTCGGCCGTCGGGATGAAGGTCGTGTCGAGGCGGAAGTCGGGCATCGCCTCCTACCGTAGCGAGCCCGCGCGGTGGGCTCGGCTCAGCTCAGCCCGAGCTGCCTGGCGTACGTCGCGCGGTATTCCTTCTGCGCTTCGAGCACGCGCTGCACGTAGGCGCGCGTCTGCGAGAAGGGGATCGTCGCGACCGTCAGCTCGCCCCCTTCGGCGCGCGCCTGCGCGACCCATTTGTTGACGTTCGCGAGACCCGCGTTGTAGGCGGCGACCGCGAGCATCTCGTTGCCTTCGTAGTGGTCTAGCAGGTAGCGCAGGTAGTAGCTGCCGTAGGCGACGTTGACCTTCGGCGTGCCGAGGTCGCTCGTCGTGAAGCTGTACCCACCCGACAGTTTCGCGAGAAACTCCGCCGTTTCCGGCTCGATCTGCATCAGACCCTCAGCGCCCGCCGACGAAGTGCGCGGTTCGAATTTCGTCTCCGCGTAGATCACCGCCGCGATCAGCGCCGGATCGAGGTGCTTCGCCGCGGCCTGTTCGCGGATCACGCTCGCGTCGCTCAGCGGCAGTTCGGTGACGGCATGGTGGACGCTCGCGACCATCACCCCGACTGCGATGGCGACCGCGATCGCGATGAGCGCGCCCAACGTGCGCCGGCGCCGCTGCCCGGCCGTCATCTTTCCGGTGTCCCGGCGGACCTCATCTCCCCAGCTTGTCAAGCACGGCCGACGGCCTCGTCCCGCCCAGCTCTTCCAGCACAGCCGCCACCCTCATCTCCCCAGCTCATCCAGCACGGCCGACAACCCCCGCTCGAGCTCCTCCACGCTGCCGTCGTTGCGCACGACGTACGTCGCCCGCGCTGCCTTCTCCTCCTGGCTCAGCTGGCGCGTCGCGCGCTCGGCCGTGAGCGCATGCCCCCGTTGCGCGGCGCGGCGCTCGCGCAGTTGCTCGTCGGCGACGACCGCGATCGTCGCGTCGTAGGCCCCCTCCATCCCCGCCTCGAACAGCAACGGCACCTCGACCACGATCGCGCGCGGCGCCGGCTCCAGCGCGCGCGCCTGCGCGAGCCACTTCCCGATCCGCTCGCCGACCAGCGGCCAGACGGTCGCCTCCAACCACGCCCGCCCGTCCTCCTCGGCGAACGCGCGCCGCGCGACCTCGGCGCGGTCGACGACGCCGCCGGGCGCGACCTGCTCGCCCCAGCGCGCCACGACCGCGTCGCGCAGCTGCGCGCCTTCGTACAGCTCGTGCACGACCGCGTCGCTCGACTGCACCGCCGCGCCCAGTCGCTCCAGCGCCTGCAGCGCGGTCGACTTGCCCGCGCCCATCCCCCCCGTCAGCCCGATCAGGGGAACGTTCGCCTCCAAAGCTGCTCGAGCGCCTTCGCCGGCTCGGCCGTCGTGGACCGGGTCAGTCCTGCGCGGGCTCTGCGGCGGGCTCGGGCGTTGTCCCGGCCTCGGCCTCGATCTCGGCCTCGGCCTCGATCTCGGCCTCGGACTCCACGGCGACCTCAGCTGCCGGCGCGGCCTCGGCCTCGGGCGCCTCCGGCGTGGCCTGCGCCGCGGACGGCGCAGCCTCGGCGGCTCCGATCTCCTCGGCCTCGGGAGCTGGGGTCTCGGGGACCGCGGCCTCCGCAGTGATCTCCTCGGCCTCCGCGACGGTCTCGTCCTCGTCCGCGCTCTCGGCGGCGGCGGGCGCGGGCGCGTCGCCGGGGCGCGAGAGCGGCAGGATCTGGTCCTCGACGCGCTTCGCCGAGAGGCTCAGGCGGCGGCGCTCGGAATCGATCTCGAGGATCCGCACGCGGATCTCGTCACCCGGGTGGACGACCTCGCGCGGGCTTTCGACGTGGTGCGGGGCGAGCTCGGAGATGTGCACGAGCCCCTCGACGCCGTCGAGGATCTCGACGAACGCACCGAACGTGACGACCTTCGTGACCTTCCCCTCGAGCTCGTCGTTGACGTTGTAGGTGTCGACGATCCGCTGCCACGGATCCTCCTGGGTCTGCTTCAGACCGAGGGAGATGCGCTGGCGGTCGCGGTCGATGTCGAGGACCTTGACCTTGACGGTGTCGCCGATCGTGAGGATCTCCGACGGGTGGTTGACGTGCGACCACGACAGCTCGGAGATGTGGATCAGCCCATCGATCCCGTCGAGGTCGACAAACGCACCGAAGTCGACGATGTTCGAGATCTGCCCCTCGACGACGAGGCCGGGCTGCAGGCGGTCCAGGATCTGCTGGCGGACCTCCTTGCGCTCCTCCTCCAGGACCGCGCGGCGCGAGAGCACGACGTTGTTGCGCGAGCGGTTGAGCTCGATCACCTTGCTCTCGATCTTCGTGCCCATGTATTCGTCGAGGTTCGGCACGCGGCGGATGTCGACGAGCGACGCGGGCAGGAAGCCGCGCACGCCGAGGTCGATGATCAGACCGCCCTTGACGACCTCGATCACGGTGCCCTCGACCGGCTCGCCGGACTCCGCGGCGGTTTCGATCCGCCGCCACGCCTTCTCGAAGCGCGCGCGCTTCTTCGACATCATCAGCCGGCCGTCCTGGTCCTCCTTGATCAGGACGATCGCGTCAACCTCCTCGCCGAGGTGCACCTCGTCTTTGGGGTCGACCGACTTGCGGATCGACAGCTCGTTCGCCGCGATCACGCCCTCGGACTTGTAGCCGATGTCGACGAGCACCTCGTCCTGGTCGATCCGCACGACGTGCCCGGTGACGACCTGGCCCTCCTCGATCGGTTGGAAGGTCGCGTCGTAGTTGGGGACGATCTGCCCGTCGATTTCCAACAGGAGTCCGTTCGACCCCTCGACGATGCGGGCGTCGGGTTGCTCTACAAGCGTTTGCACGGGGCGAAGCCTACCGCAGGCGACGCGTTCACCACGTGATGAGCACTCGTATGATTGACCGATGCCTGTGCGAGCCACGAAGCGGGGCGCCGAACGCACGCCCCTGGGGCGGCGCGACTGCGACGTGCTCGTCTGCGGGGCGAGCTTCGCGGGGCTCGCCGTCGCGCGCGAACTGGCCGGCTCCGGGGCGAAGGTGCTCGTGCTCGACCGCTATGAGCTCGGCGAGCGCCAGACCTCGGCCTGCGCGATGCCGACCGTCTGGCTCGACGCGCTGGAGCTCGGCGGCTCGCTGCTGCAGACCTTCGATGAGATCGTCACGCACACGCCGTACCGGACCTCGCGTTGGGAGCTGCCGTGGTCCTTCTCGACGTTCGACTACCGCGAGCTGTGCGCGTTGCTGTGGGCGCAATCGGGGGCGGACGGGGCCGGGGCTGGGGTCGGGGTCGAGGTCGGAGCCACCGACGGGAGCGAATTCGAGCTGGAGATCGCCACGGTCACCGGCCGTGAGGGCGAGACCGTGCACACCGACCGCGGCTCGCTGCGGGCCCCACTGATCGTCGATGCGCTCGGCTGGCGGCGCGTGCTGTCGAACGCGACGGCGATCCAGCCACCCGACGCGCCGATGTCGCGCGGCCTGGAGGTCCACCCGGCCGGGACCGGCACGGAGCTCGAGCTGTGGATCGACCCCCGCTGCATCCGCTCCGGCTACGCCTGGAGCTTCCCCGCGCGCGCGGAGGTGCGGGTCGGCGTCGGCTCGTTCTGGCCCGAGCACCACGTCAAGGAGCCGACTGTGCGACTCGCCCGCGACCTCGACCTGCCGCCCGACGGCTACCAGGGAAACTGGATCCCCCACAAACTGCGCGCGGCCGTCGAGGACGACGTGTTCTTCGCCGGTGACTCCGCCGGGCACTGCCTGCCGCTGACGGCCGAGGGGATCCGCACCGCGCTCTACTTCGGCCTGGCGTGCGGGCGCGAGCTGCGCGCGGTGCTCGAGGGGCGCGCGACGCGCGAGCAGGCGCTCGCGCGCTACGGCGCGTTCTCTGACGCCCACGAGCGCAAATACCGCTGGCTGCTGAACACCCAGCGCGCGGTCGGGCGGCTCACGCCCTCGCGGGCTGTCACCACGCTCGCGTGGGCGTTCGAACAGCCGCGGGTGGCGCACTGGGCGTTCGCGCACTACCTGGCGATCGCGCCGCCGTCGTTCGTGGGCGACGGCCCAACCGCCCCGCCGGACTTGCGCCGGATCTCGCCCGCCAGGCAGCCGGCGGGCGCGGCGGCGAGCTGAGCTCAGGCCACCCGGCGCAGCTGCGGCCTGGAGGCGCGCGCCGCCTTCAGCGCCAGGCCGCCGGCCTCGACGGCGCTGGACAGGGAGACCTCCGCGAGCAGGCCCGGGGCCGCGACCATGTCGCCGGCCAGGAACACTCCGTCGCCGCGGTCCACCGCGGGCCGGTCGCGCCAGGTCTTGCCGGGCATGTCCAGCGCGTCGAGCAGCTGCTCCAGGCGCAGCTGCGCCTGCTCGGCGCTCTCCTCGGGCCGGATCGGCATCTGTGCCTGGATCAGGTCGTGGCCCGCGGGCGCAATCGCGCGGTCGGAGGTGGAGTAGCGTCCGATCCAGCCCGCCTGATCCATGTCCGAGACGATCCACGGATCGCCGCGGCGGCTGCGCAGGCCCAGGTCGATACATACCGTGCGGCCGCTGGGCCAGCTCAACGAGCGCTCGCCCAGTCCCAGCAGTCGCGCGGCCTGCCCGTGCTCGGTGGCCACGATCACCACACCGCCGGGCAGCTCCTCCACGCGCTCGCCCGTCTCGACGTCCACGCCGAGCTCGCGCACCCGCTGCTCGAGCATTGTGACCAGCGCCCCCCAGCCGCCAACGGAGTAGCGGACGGGTCCCGGCGGGCGGCCGAGAAACAGGCGCACCGTCTGCGGCCACACGAAGGCGGCGGACAACTCGCCGGGATCGTGATGGAACGTGTACACACCGGCAGCCGCCGAGAGCAGGTCTGCCGTGCGCTCGTCGGTGTGGCTCGCGGCCCAGCTGCGAAAGTCGAGCTCCACAGGAGCCTCGCGGCCACGCAACCGCAGCACTGGGAGGATCGATCCCATCGGCGGCGTGCGCCGGATCGCTCCATCCAGGCGAAACCTCGCGCCTCCGAAGGCCAGCGGGGGTCCGACGTACGGGGGCAACAGCTTGCGCTCGGCGAGCCACTGCCACAGCGCGCCGCCCTGGTAGAGGGCGTGCGGCCCGAGGTTCGCTTTGAAGGGCCCCTCGTCGCTGCGCGCCCGGCCGCCGAGCGTCTCGTGCGCCTCGAGCAGACGCACCTTCGCCCCGCCCTCCGCGCACGCGATCGCGGCGGTCAGTCCGGCAAGTCCTCCTCCTACGATAGTGATCTGCTGGCTCATCACGTCCTCCAGGGTCGATTGCCAAGTTGAACGCTACGACGCAACTGGATCGATGTACAGTTCCAGTTGTGTCGGATACATCAGGTCCAGTTGCGGGACCGGAGTTGCTCCTCAGGCTCGACCGCGACGCCGATGTTCCCCTTCACGAGCAACTCGAGCGCTCCCTGCGCGAGGACATCCGTTCCGGGCGTCTGCTCGGTGGCGCGCGCATGCCGTCCACGCGCGGGCTGGCCGCCGAGCTGGGCGTGTCCCGCGGCGTGGTCACCGAGGCCTACGGTCAGCTCGCGGCGGAGGGATATCTCAACACGCGCCAGGGCGCGCCCGTGCGGGTCACGACGGCGGTGCGCGCAGCGAGCCCGCGCGCGCCCGCGCGATCGCTGCTGGGGAGCTTCGCCTACGACTTCCACCCCGGCCTGCCCGATCTCGCCGGCTTCCCCCGCGACGGCTGGCTACGCTCGCTGCGGACCGCGCTGCAGGCCTCACCTCATGGCGCACTCGGATACGGCGACCCGCGTGGGCTTCCGGAGCTGCGCGAGGCGCTCGGCGACTATCTCCGACGCGTGCGCGGCACGGCCGCCGACCCCGAGCAGATGCTGATCTGCGCCGGATTCGCGCAGGGCTTCTCGCTTGCCTGTCGGGCCCTCGCCGGGCATGGCGTGCGCGCGATCGCACTGGAGGATCCGGGCTGGCATCCCCACAAGCTGATCGTCGAGCAGGCGGGGATGGAGATCGTGCCGATCCCCGTCGACGAGCAGGGGCTGTGCGTCAACCGTCTCGCGCGCGGCGAGGCCGACGTGGTCGTGGTCACCCCCGCCCATCAGTTTCCCTCCGGCGCCGTGCTGAGCCCCCGGCGTCGCGCGGCGCTCGTCGAGTGGGCCGAGAGCGGGGAGCGGCTGATCGTCGAGGACGACTACGACGGCGAGCTCCGCTTCGACCGTGGCGCCGTCGGCGCGCTGCAGGGTCTCGCGCCCGAACGAGTGCTCTACTGCGGGTCGGCCTCGAAGCGCCTGGCTCCCGGGATGCGTCTCGGCTGGCTGCTGATGCCTCCCTGGCTGGCCTGGCAGCTGGTCGCGGCGAAGGCGGTCGAGGACTCGGGCTCGGAGATCGTCGGCCAGCTCGCCCTGTGTGACTTCATCGCGCGCGGCGAGCTCGACCGCCACCTGCGACGCATGCGCCGCACGTACTCAGCCCGGCGCGACGCGCTGCTCCAGGCGCTCGACCGATGGCTGGGCGAGGCAGTGCTGGGACAGGATCCCGCCGGCCTCTACGAGCGCGTCGAGCTGCCGAGCGACGTGGGCGAGCAAGCTCTGCTGGCGAGCGCCGCCGAGCACGGCGTCGGCGTCGAGGGCCTCTCCCTGCACAGCTTCACCCCGGGCGGGCCGCCGGGCCTGGTGCTCGGTTACGGCAACCTCGCCGAGCCGGCGATCGAGCAGGGGGTGCGCCTGCTGGGCGAGGCGCTGGCGGAAGTGCCGCGAGAGCGCACCGGGTGACTGCGCCTACAGCGTCCCCGGCGGGGCGAGCCACTCGCTCTCGAAGATCAAGCTCGTATGCTCGGCGAGGATGTCGTAGTCGCCGTCGTAGTGCAGCACGCCCGCTTCGGCCCGATGTGCGCAGACGGCGATCATCACGTCAATCGGCGCGAGACGGTGGTGGCCGAACTCGGCGAGCTCTCGCTGCGCTTGCAACGCCATCCGTTCAACCTCCCGATCGATCGCGATACGAGGCATCTCATCAAACTGGCTCATCATCGTTCGATGCTTGGGAGCCGACTGTGCCGAGTAGCCAGCCTCCAACAGGAACGGCAGACAGATCGCGACCTCACGCCTATCCATCCAGTCACCGATCACCTTCGCGCGATCCTTGGGCACGACGCCTTGGAGCAGGCGCAACCACGCCGAGTTGTCGAGCAGCAGCATGCTACTTGTCGTAATTGGCGATCAGCCCGAGGTGCTTTACCTCTTCGGCTGCCCTGATGTCAACCATGCCGGGATTGCCATTGCGAATCCATTCGGCGAGCTCTTTACGCGCCTTCCGAGCTTTCTCAGTATCACCCCGGTCGGGCAACCGGCGTGCCTTCGCGCGGGCGCCGAGGATCACCAGCTCGGCAAAATCGATCCGGTCGCCGTTGAGCTTGGCACGCAGCTCCTCGAGCGCATCGTGTACCGGTTGGGTCTCGGTAATCGTATGACGGGGCTTGGTCGTCGGCATCGGCGTAGTGTAGCACCGTACAGCACCGAAAATGCCGCCCGGCTCACTTCGCCTGAAGCCAGTTCTCCCCCACGCCGACGTCAACCGCGAGCGGCGGTTCGCGGTCCCAGACGCCGACCATCTCGCGCTCGATCAGCTCGCGCGCGGCCTCGATCTCCTCGGGCGGGCCTTCGAACAGGAGCTCGTCGTGGATCGTGAGGATCTGGCGGGTCTGGAGACCCGACTCATCGAGCGCGGAGTGACAGCGGACCATCGCGAGCTTGATGATGTCCGCGGCGGTGCCCTGGATCACGGTATTCACCGCGAGGCGCTCGCCGAGCGTGCGCACCTGGTAGTTGCGCGCTTTCAGCTCGGGAATCTGCCGGCGGCGGCCCCAGAGGGTCGTGACGTGGCCCTCCTCCTTGGCCTGCTCGATCGTCGTGGCGATGAACCGCGCCACCCCCGGGAAGCGGTCCAGGTAGGCGTCGATGAACTCCTTGGCCTCCTCGCGCGGGATGTTCAACCGGTCGGCGAGGCCGTAGTCGGAGAGCCCGTAGACGATCCCGTAGTTGATCATCTTCGACTTCGATCTCATGCCCGGGTCGATCTCCTCCGGCGCGACCCGGAAGACCTGGGAGGCGGTCGCTGTATGCACGTCCTCGCCGCGGCGGAAGATCTCCTTCAGCGCCGAGTCGTCGGCCGCGTGCGCGAGCACGCGCAGCTCGATCTGGGAGTAGTCGGCGGAGATCAGCAGGTTGGGGGGCTCGGCCTCGAAGCAGCCACGGATCTCGCGGCCGAGCTCGGTGCGGATCGGGACGTTCTGCATGTTCGGGTTGGTGCTCGACAGCCGCCCCGTCTGGGCGACGGCCTGCAGGAACGTGGTGTGGATCCGCGAGCGCTCGTCGGCCTGCGCGGGGAGCACATCCAGGTAGGTCTTGATGAACGTCAACAGCTCGCGCCAGCGCTCGATCCGCGGCACGATCTCATGCTCTGAGCGGATCGCCTGCAGCACGCGCGCGTCGGTCGAGTAGCCGACCTTGCCCTTGCGCTTGCGCGAGAGCCCGAGCCGCTCGAACAGCACCTCCCCGAGCTGCTGCGGGGAGGCGATCAGGAACTCCGTCCCGGCGAGCTTGAAGATCTCTCGTTCGAGCTCGTCGATCTCCGCGCGCACCCGCCCGGTGATCTCCTCCAGGCGCTCGAGGTTCAGCCGCACGCCGAGGACCTCGAGCTCGCGCAGCACAGCGACCAGCGGCAGCTCGATCTCGCGCATCAGCTCCTCCAGGCCGCGCTCTGAGATCTGCTCGCGCTGCCACGCCGCGAGCGCGCCGAGCAGCACCGCATCGGCCGCCGCGAGGTCCTCGAGGTCGCTCACCAGGCCACGCTCTTCGCAGAGCTCCGCGAACGGGTAGCCGCGCCGCGCGGGCTCGAGCAGGTATGCGCCGAGCAGCGTGTCGTGCACGAGGCCCGGCGGGATCGTGCCGAGCGCTTTCGCGTCGTGCACGACGACCGCGCGCTCGCCGCAGGCGAGCGCGATCTGCTCGGGGCTCTCGCAATCGCCGGCGATCACCTCGGGGGGCTTTCCCTCGGCCGCCCCGGCGGACGATCGGACCGGTGCTCCGTCAGCTCCGGCGGGCGCTCCGGGGGCTCCGGCGGGCAATCCGGCCGCTCCGACAGGCGCCCCGGCGACCGCGAAGCGCCAGGGCGAGCCCTCGGCGAACAGCGCGCCCTCCGGCGGCGCGGAGGCGCGCAGCGCGACCCACAGCTCGTCGGCCTTCAGCCCATCGATCTCCGCGGCGGTGGCGGGGCGCTTGCGCAGGCGTGCCGGGAGCGAGACCTCGCCGCCGCCGGCCGGCGCCGCCGGAACCTCGGCCGCGGAGTAGTCCTCGAGCGCCTCTTCCAGGCGCCG
This sequence comes from uncultured Solirubrobacterales bacterium, assembly GCA_963774785.1. Taxonomy (GTDB): domain Bacteria; phylum Actinomycetota; class Thermoleophilia; order Solirubrobacterales; family Solirubrobacteraceae; genus Palsa-744. The sequence continues at coordinate 2,224,705 of CAVZGH010000001.1, forward strand.
CAGCGGCTCGCGCAGCTCGTACTGGCGGAAGACCTCGCGCACGCGCGAGCGGTCGGGCTCGTGCGCGGCCTCGGCGGTGATGTCCAGATCCAGCGCGACATCGCGCTGGATCGTCGCCAGGCGCTTTGACACGCGCGCGTCCTCTGCATGGTCGAGCAGGTTCTGTTTGCGCTTCGGCCCGCTGATCTCGCGGATGTGGCCGAGCACGTCCTCGAGCGAGCCGTAGCGCTGGATCAGCTCGCTCGCGGTCTTGTCGCCGATCCCCGGCACGCCGGGGATGTTGTCGGAGGTGTCGCCCTTCAGGCCGTAGAAGTCGGGGATCAGCGCCGGCGGGATCCCGTAGCGGTCAACCACGGCCTGGTGATCGTAGATCTTCGTCTCGGTGATCCCTCGCGCGGTCGCCATTACCTGCACGTGGCCGTCCTCATCGATCAGCTGGAAGATGTCGCGGTCGCCGGTCACGATCATCACCGGCACGGGCGTCGCGGCCGTCAGCGCGCGCTCGGCGATCGACGCGATCACATCGTCGGCCTCGTAGCCCTCGATCTTCACGTTCCGGTAGCCGAACGCCTGCACCAGCGGTTCCATCGCCGGCCACTGCTGTTTGAGCAGGTCCGGGCGCGAGCGCCGCGTCAACTTGTACTCGGCGAACAGCTCCGTGCGCCCCGAGGTGCCCGCGTCCCAGGCGACGACCGTCGGACGCACGCCGTACTCGGTGACGATCTTCACGAGCATCGAGGCAAAGCCGAAGATCGCGTTCGTCGGGATCCCCGTGGAGGTCGCGATCGACTCGGGCAGCGCGTAGAACGCGCGATAGACGAGGCTCGGCCCGTCGATCAGGAACAGGCGGTCCTCCCCTCGCCCCCCCGCGCCACCCGCGGACTTCGCGCTCGCTGTCGCCTTCGTCGCCATGCACCGCCCACTCTACGAGGACCCTCCCATAAGATGCCGAGCCGCCCGTGTCCGACCTCACCCCCAGCGCGCAGTTCCGCCTGACGATCCGCGTCGAGCTCGACGAGACCGCGGGCACGCTCGCGCACCTGACCGGCGCGATCGGCGAGGCCGACGGGATCGTCGTCGCGGTCAACGCGGTCGAGATCGACTCCGGGCACTCCGTCCGCGACATCGTCGTCAACGCCTCCGGCAAGGACCACTGGGAGCGGATCATCGCGGCGATCGGCGCGGTCGATGGCGCGCGCGTGATCGACACGATCGACCGCACCTTCCTGATGCATGTGGGCGGGAAGATCGAACAGCACAACAAGCATCCCTTGAAGACGCGGGACGATCTCTCGATGGCCTACACCCCGGGCGTCGCGCGCGTGTGCCTGTCGATCGCCGACGACGAGGACCGCGCGTTCCAGTACACGATCAAGCGCAACACCGTCGCCGTCGTCTCCGACGGTACCGCGGTGCTCGGGCTGGGCGACATCGGCCCGCGCGCGGCGATGCCGGTGATGGAGGGCAAGTGCTGCCTGTTCAAGGAGTTCGCCGGCGTCAACGCCTTCCCGATCTGCCTCGACACGAAGGACACCGAGGAGATCATCCGCGCCGTCACGCTGATCGCACCCGCCTTCGGCGGGATCAACCTCGAGGACATCTCCGCGCCGCGCTGCTTCGAGATCGAGGAACGCCTGAAGGAGGACCTCGACATCCCGATCTTCCACGACGACCAGCACGGCACCGCGGTGGTCGTGATGGCGGCGCTGCTGAATGCCGTCAAGCTCACCGGCCGCCGCCTCGAGGATTTGCACGTGCTGATCATCGGGCTCGGCGCCGCGGGAATCGCGGTCACGAAGATCCTGCTCGAGGCCGGGGTCCGGCACGTGATCGGCGCCGACTCCCAAGGTGCGCTTCATGTCGAGCGCTCCGACTATCTCGACGGCTCGATGAACGCCGTCAAGCGCTGGTTCGCCGAGACGACCAACCCAGAACACCGCGCCGGCACGCCGGCGGACGTGATCGAGGGCGCCGATCTGCTGATCGGACTCTCCGGCGCGCGGGTGCTCGAGGCCAACGCGCTCGCGCGGATGAACGACGACGCGATGGTCTTCGCGATGGCCAACCCGACCCCCGAGATCTCCCCCGAGGAGGCCGCGCCGCACGTGCGGATCATGGCGACCGGCCGCTCGGACTACCCCAACCAGATCAACAACGTGCTCTGCTTCCCGGGGATCTTCCGCGGCGCGCTCGACGTGCGCGCGCCGGACATCACCGGGGCGATGAAGATGGCCGCCGCGCGCGCGATCGCCGCGATCGTCTCAGACGAGGAACTGCGCGAGGACTACATCATCCCGTCGGTCTTCAACCGCGATGTGGCCCCAGCGGTCGCTGCCGCCGTCGCCGATGAGGCGCGCGCGAGCGGGACCGCGCTGGCCGGCGCGGAGGTGGGGTTCGCGGCGGGCGACGAGCGCTCGTAGGCGGGTCGTCGCGCCGGGGTAGCCCACACGGCCGGTCCACACGGCCGGTCCACACGGCCGGTTCACACGGCCAGCCGCTCATCTCACGCGGGACACGCCCTGGGGAGGCGTCCACCCGATACGCGAGCCGGCAGCGCCCAGCCGGCAGTGCATACTGGGGGTTGAGTATTCACCTGGAAAGGGAGTGGGCGCCATGCGCGTAACCGTGACGGGAGCCAGCGGGCTGATCGGCAGCGCGCTCGTCGCCGAGCTGCGCGAGCAGGGCGACGAGGTCACGGTCCTCTCACGCGACCCCGCCCGCGCGCGGGCGTCGCTGGGCGTCGAGGCGGTCGGCTGGGATCCGCTCGCCGAGCCCGCCCCGGTCGCGGCGCTCTCCGGCCGGGACGCGGTCGTGCATCTGGCTGGGGAGAACATCGCCCAACGCTGGAGCGAGCGGGCCAAGCGCGCGATTCGCGAGAGCCGCGTGACTGGCACCCGCAATCTGCTCGCGGGATTGGCGGCGACCGGCGCGGCGGACAGCGCCCCGGCAGGAGGCGAGGCGGGCGCGGGGGACCGCCCGCGAACCCTGATCAGCGGTTCCGCCGTCGGCTACTACGGCTCGCGGGGCGAGGAACCGCTCGACGAGGACTCGCCGCCAGGCAGCGACTTCCTCGCGGGGATCTGCCTCGCCTGGGAGGCCGAGGCCGCCAAGGCCAGCGATCTGGGCATGCGCGTGATGCGCCTGCGCACCGGCGTCGTGCTCGACCGCGAGGGCGGCGCGCTCGCGAAGATGCTGCCGCCGTTTCGCCTCGGCGTCGGCGGCCCGGTGGCGGGGGGCGAGCAGTACATGTCGTGGATTCACCGCGAGGATCTCGTCGGCATGATCCGCGTCGCGCTGCGGGACGAACGCTGGTCGGGGCCCGTCAACGGCACCGCGCCCGTGCCCGTGAGGAACAGCGACTTCTCGCACGCGCTCGGCCGCGCGCTGCACCGGCCCTCGTTGCTGCCCGTGCCGGGCTTCGCGCTCGGGCTGCTCTACGGAGAGATGGCCGAGATCGTCACGACGGGCGCGCGCGTGATGCCGGCCAAGCCGCTCGTGCTCGGCTACGAGTTCCGCCATCCCGAGCTCGACGAGGCGCTGCGCTCCGCGCTCGGCTGAGCCGAGCTTCCCGCCAGCCGCGCTGACGGATCCGATCCTATGCAGGTACGGTCGCCGCGGCGGGAGATGAGCGCGCCGGGCGGTTCTCGGTCTCGATGATGATCCGGCAGGGACGCTTTGAGAGCAGATAGGCGGCGGTCGGTCCAATCCGCTGCTCGCCGCCGGGGGCGTGGATCGCCGACCAGTAGATCACGTCCGAGCCGACCCGTTCGGCTTCTTCGACGAGCGCCTTGCCCGGATGGCGCGTGCGGATCAGGCCGGTGTGGATCTTGATGCCGCGACGACGCGCCTGGATGCGCGCGCTCTCGAGCACCGAGCGCCCCTGCGCCTCCTCGTCCTCCAGGCCCGCCTCCAGCGAGAGCTGGCTCGGCACGGGCAGCACGAAGATCGCGTAGACGACACCGTCCTCGCCGATCAGCTTGGCGGCGCTGGAGAGCGCGCTCGCGGAGACGTCGTCGCCGAAGATCGGCACGAGCGCGGTCTTGTACTCGAGCTCCTGGAAATCCGCCGGGCGCTCGGCGCGGGGCAGCCGGTAGGACTTGCGCGGATCGAGGCCCTGGCGATGGCGGTAGTAGAAGTAGCCGCCCATCCCGACGATCATCCAGGGAATGCCGACGATCTTCGCCTCGGTGTGCAGGACGGTCACGGCGACCCACGCGGCGGCCGTGCCGATGCCGCCGATCACCGCGGCCATCGGAATCACCGAGCCTTTGATGCGCACTCCCCATGGGCTCCTGTAGGGGCGCTCGCGATCCGGGTCTGAGACGCGCAGCCGCACGATCGCCGCGTGCGCGACCGTAAAGGAGAGCATCGCGCCGAACGAGTAGAGGTTGCCGAGCACTTCGGTGTTGCCGTAGATGATCAGCGTGCTCGCGAGCATCGAGAAGAAGATCAAGGTGAACCACGGCGTGCGGTAGGTGGCGTGCAGCCGGGAGAACAGCTGCGGCAGCTGGCGGTGCTCGGACAGCGACCAGGACAGGCGCGAGATCCCGATCATCCCGGCGTTCGTGGCGATGAACAGGATCGTCGCCGCGAGCAGCCCGAGGTAGTATTTGGCCAGGGTCAGGATCGTGCCGTGCAGCCCAAGATGTTCGACGACGCCGAGCATCGGGTCGTTTTGGAAGAAGCCGCCGAGCGAGGTCGCATAGCCGGGTTTAGTGAAGTGTTCTTTGAGCTCGTGGCTGTAGCCGACGCCGTGGTGCACGACCGGCAACGCCGAGAGCGCGACCACCGAGATGCCGGCGTAGACCGCGAGCACCGCGAGCACGACGAGGTTCACGGCCTTCGGCACCTGCCGGCCCGGGTCCGTCAACTCCTCGGCCATGTTCGCGACGGTCTCGATTCCCGTATAGGCGAGCATCGCCAGCGACAGCGCGAAGATCAGTTCTCGCCAGCTCGGCACGCTGCCGAGGTGCACCTGATGGATCAACAGCGACGGGTTCAGCACGAGCGCAAAGCCGACGCAGACCAGCAGGATCTGGGTGCTGAGGTCGACGACCGCGAGCACGAGGTTGAGCTTGGCCGACTCGCCGAGCCCGCGAATGTTCAGCCAGGCCAGCAGCGCGACGACGATCAGCCCCCCGAAGATGTCATCGGGGTTGTGCTTCAGCCCACCGAGGCCGGGGAAGGCGCTCAGGTAGTGCGGCACGAAGAACGCCGAGATCGCGATCGTGAGGATGTAGTCGAGGCTCAGCGCCCAGCCGGCGAAGAACGAGACGACGTCGTCGAAAGCGTGCCGCGCGAACGAGGAAGACCCGCCCGCTTCGGGGAACATCGAGGCGCCCTCCGCGTACGTTTTCGCGGTCAGCGCGAACAGCCCGCCCGCGAACACGAAGACCAGCGGCGTCAACCCGAGCGCGTGCGCGGCGACCAGCCCGAGCGCGTAGTAGATCGAGGAGCCGACGTTGCCGTAGGCGGTCGCGAACATCCCCGAGACCCCGACCGACTTGCGCAACCCCCGCTCGGTTAGACGTGCCATCGACGCGGGAGCCTAGCGCGGCAGGGACCCGATGACCCCAGAGCGGCGCTGCAAAATCCCATTCACGGGGTCCGCAAATGCAGGAGCCCTGCATATGATCCCGACGACCCGGGTTTCAACCAGTCCCCGGCCCCCTTGACATGGAAACGTCGCGCCGCGGAAACTACGACTCGGGAGAGGACTTCGTCCTCGAATATGGAGAGCTGCGCTTCACCTTCAACGAAGCTGACTTCTCCGAGCGCTGCGAGCAGGCGGCGCTGAAGCTCGGCTTCGTCGGCGGGCGCCTCGGCGAGGACGAGCTCGAAGACCTCGTCAACCTCGCCGTCAACGGCGAGATCCTCGACCCCGCCTCCGCGCTCGGCGAGCACGTCAACGACTGCTGGCCTGAGCTCGTCGGCCCGGCCGAGCGCTCTTTGGTGCACTGGCTGCGCCGCCTCGTCTTCCGCGGCGCCTGGCTCGATCAGCGGGTCAACGAGGGCGAGCTCGGTGTCGCCTTCGACGAGGAGACCGGCAGCTTCGCCTACGTCCAGCCCGTCAACGTGCGCTCGGCCTTCGGCGGCGGTAGGGGTGGCGGTGGCGGTGGCATCGACGGTGCGGGAGGCGGTGGCGGTGGCGGCGCCTCCGGCGGCATCAGTGGTGGCGAGCCGATCGAGCTCGCGCCCGAGCCCTCCTGGAACCGCGTCGCCTACACCCGCCGCTGAGCGCCGCTACGGCCGATCGGAGCCGGACGTGTCCACCATCGCCAACGGCGCATGGAGCGCGATCGCGTCGAAGTCGCCGTCCTGGTGCAGCAATTCAGCTTCAGCCCTGATCGCGACGGCCGCGATCAGGCAGTCCGGGAGCTTGCGGATCGTCTTTCCCCCACGCCTGCACGCCCGGTATAGGTTCGCCGCCGCTACATAGTCGGGGGGCTCCTCCAGCCGCAGGAACGTGCAGCGGTTGAACAGACGCCGCAGCTCGCGGGTCTGCCGCTCGTCGCGCGCACCCGCCAGCACCTCGAGCATCACCAGACCCATCGTCGCCAGCTGTTCGCTGCTCTCGACGGCCGCCCTGAGACGCAAATGGGCCGGGCTGCCAGTCGCACGCTGAAACTCGATCCAGGCCGAGCTGTCGGGCAGGATCACGCCGCGTCGGACTCGTCGCGCATCCAGTTGCGGCGCATCTCGTCCAGGTCGCCCTCCCACCCGGTGCCCTGCATGGCGAGCGCTTCCTCGCGGGTCATCGGCTCGAGGTCGAGCCGGCGCAACGCGAAATCAACCGCCGCGCGCTTGCTCGGCAGGTGGTAGTCGCTCATCACGCGCTTCACCAGCGCATCATCCAGCTCGATGTTTGTGCGTCCCATGTGTAGAACATACACCATCACGGCTGTGGTGTTTCGTAAATCACGAAGCGCGCGACAGACAAACGGCGAGGTGAGGGCGCCGCGGCCGTTGGAGGCGTCCTGCGCTCAAGAGTCCCGCGCCTGCGCGCGGGCCTTCGCGATCGCCTTCGCGCCGTCCTCGCCGACGAGCAGCTCGGGCCGCAGAGTACCGCTCGCCGCCAGGTCGAGCAGCGGCAGACCGCTGTCGGCCAGCGCCGGGTCGAGCGCGATCACGGTCGTCTCGCCCCCGAGCGGGCGCGCGGCGGTCGCGATCACCGTCAGCGAGCCGCCATCACGCAGGTTGCGCGCCGCAGCGAGCGCCTTGCGCGCGGCGGGCGGATGCAGCCCGTCGAGGCCATCGATCAGGACGAGCACGTTCCCTCCGCGCGCGGCGACGCGCTTGGCGGCCTCGACCGCGCGCTCGACCGCCTGGCCCTGCGCGTCCGCCGATGCGGCGAAGCTGAGCGCGGCGACTGGGGCCGTGCTCGCGCCCTTCCCCTCCCCCGCTCCCGCTCCCGCCTCGCGCCACTCCGCGATCTCCTCGGGCCGCGCGCCCGCGAGCACCACCGTCACCTCCAGGCCGCTGTCCTTCAGCGCTCCCAGCAGGCGTTTCAACGTCTCGCTCTTGCCCGCGCGCGGGGGACCGACGATCGTCGCGCGTGAGCCACGACCCAGCGGGGCCAGCCATTCGATCGCCTCGAGCGTCGGGTCGTTCGCCGCGTTCAGCGCCAGTCGCTCGCTCGGGTAGGCCACCGGCAGATCCTCGTAGTGCGCGCCCTCCGACACCGAGTCCGCGGAGGCGCCATTAATCGTGTCGATCCGCACCAGCGAGGGGTAGCGCTCGGAGCGGCGCGGCGTGCGCACCGGCCCGCTCACCCGATCGCCGGAGACGAGCTCGCAGCGGCGAACCTGCGCCGCGGAGATGTAGACGTCGTCGTCGGAGGGCTCGGGCGGATCGACACGCAGAAAGGCCGAACCGTTGCCGAGCAGCTCGACGACGCCCTCGGCCGAGCGCGCGCCGTCAGCGGCGTCGGCGCTCCCGTCAGCCTCAGACGAGCTCCCGGGCCGGCCGGCCGGCCGCGCCGCGCCGCGCCGGCCACCACCCCCGCCCCTGCCATCCTCGCGCGCTCCCGCACCACCGCCACGGCCGGAGGAGATCGTCGACGCCGGGGACGGCGAGGACTCCGAGCTCGAAGGCTCCTCGCGAGCGGAGGACTCGCTCTCGCTCTTCTCCTCGCCGCCTGTCCTGGAGCCGCGCCGCAGGCGCGGCGTGCGGCGTTTGCGCGCGCCCGTGCCCGTGCCCGCGCCCGTGCCGTTGCCGCGCGAGCGGCCGGTGGAGCCGGAGTCACGCTCGACACCACGGTCTCCTCCACCTCCAGTGGGATCGGTGTCGGCGCCACCGCCGCCAGCGGAGTCATCGCGCGCGCCCACGCCGTTTCCATCCTTGGCGGCGGGCTCACCGAGGATCGCGTCGATCAGGTCCGCCTTGCGCAGGCGCCGGAAGCCGTCGAGGCCGAGCTGATCGGCGATCGCGTGGAGGTCGGCCAGCGGGCTGGCCTCCAGCTCGGAGCGGTCGAGTACTGACATGTTTACTTCTCCTTCGTATGTTGTTGGATTGGGCGGTTGGCGCCCGGTCGCGTTGTCGCGCAGCGACCGGCACCCGTTGGCTGGGTGAAGCCTAGCGTTCGCCGGGCACGCGGCTCTCGCGCGACGATCGATTCACGGCGTTTCGTCTCTATTCACTGACTCACGACCGTTCCACGTCCACGTTCTACGTTCCACGTCCACGTTCTATATTCACGGCGTCCCCGGCTCTCGCTCGTAGCGGTGTTCCTCGGCGAGCGCCAGATCCCTGCGCGGCACGAGCTCGCCGGCGAGCGCCGCGCGCACCTTCAGGAAGTCGGCGGCGGACGCGACGTCGTGCACGCGGAAGATCCGCGCGCCCGCGTCGACGCCGTGGGCGAGCGCGGCGAGCGTGCCCGCCAGGCGCCCGCGCGGGGGACGGCCGGTGAGCGCGCCGATGAAGTCCTTGCGCGAGACCGCCAGCAGCAGCGGACGTCCCAGCTCGTGGAGGCGCCCGACGCCCGCGAGCAGCGCGATCGTCTGGGCGGGCGTCTTCGCGAAATCGGGGCCCGGATCGAGCACGATCTGCTCCGGGTCGACCCCGAGGGCGAGCGCCTGCTCGATCCGCTCTCCGAGGAAGTCGCGCACCTCGCCAACCACGTCCTCGCCATACAGGTCGGGGTCCTGCAGGCGCTGCTTCGGCGCGGCGCGCGTGTGCATCAGGACCAGTGCCGCGCCGGTCTGGGCGCACACGCGCGCGAGCTCGGGGTCGCGCAGGCCGCTCACGTCGTTCACGATCCGCGCGCCGGCCGCGATCGCGGCGCGGGCCACGGCCGGCTTATAGGTGTCGACCGAAACGACCGCGCCGAGCCCGCCGGCGACGCGCTCGATCAGCGGCACGACGCGCTCGATCTCCTGCTCGACGCTCACCGCCGGGCGGTTGGTGCTGGCCGACTCACCGCCGATGTCGAGGATCTCCGCCCCGTCCTCGAGCAGGCCTTTCGCCAGCTCCACTTGCGAGTCCAGCGTGGCGTAGCGCCCAGCGTCGCTGAAGGAGTCGGGCGAGGCGTTGACGATCCCCATCAGCCACGCGCGCCCGCCGAGCTCGAGCACGCGATCGCCGGCGCGCACGCGCTCGGGGTCTCCGCGGATGTGCTCGGGGTCAGCGGCGCTCATGAGGCGAGATTATTCGAAGCACCACAGCGGGACCGTCGGCCGGCGACCGGCCTCGGACGGCCAGACCGTCCGGCCCTGACAGGCGGGAGCTCATGCACAGTCTCCCTCGGCGCCGGCCCTGACGTGGATTCTCGCGCGAGCGCGCATTACGGCAATCCCGACAGGCTGCCTCCTCCGGGTCGCGTCCCCGTCGTCCTTACCCCACTCCCACAGCCCGACTGACCGTCCCCCCTCCGTTCACCGACAGCACGAGCCTGGCCGCCAACCGGTGATGCCTGGCATGCGCGAGCCGCCTGCGGCCCGCGGGCGTCAGATGCAGCAGCACAGACCCGCTGTGGCCGCCCTCGAGCGAGAACGAGCCAGTGGCGAGGACGAGGGTCTTTACGTGAGTCCCCCGTTCACGGGCTTCGTTCCCGGGCCGCTTTCCAGCCGTCTTACCCGTGCGATCCCGGATCCCTGTGCCACTCCGCGCGAGCTTGTCGCCACCACTACTACCACCATCACTATCGCCCATCGCGACCCGGGCGACCAACTCGATCGACCCCTGACAGGCCGCCCCGCTGCACGCCACACGCACCTGAGCCGTGCCGTGAGACACCACGAGCTGTGAGGTCGCGATCGTCACGAGCGGCGCCATCTTGACGAGCGGCGTCGGCGACGCGAAATCGGTCGATAGAGATATTTCGGTTGGCGACGGCGGCTTGACGATTTGTTCCCCAACCGCGGCCATTGCCGCGTTGACCCCGATGGTTGTGATGCCCGGTGTCACCGCAAACGGGTCGGCTTCGGCCAGCGAGGGCTTGTCATCCCAATACTGCCGCACGAAACCGGCCCCGAATTCGTCGCGGAATTCGACGATGTCCTGGCCCGCCGTCAACTGCTGCAGAACGTATTCCCCGTTGCTATTTGTTTCTGCGCAACGTTCAGGCGTCGTATTCCCAACCGACAGCGTAGCCATAGAAAACGCGCAGACATCGGCGTTCACGAGTGGACCTCCGGTCGCCGCGACCGTCACCCGGCCTGTGATGTTCCCACCGGGCTGCATCGCCGCATCGATTCCTGACGTGGTTTCGCCCGCTGTCACCGGCACCTCGTTCGCCTGTTCGGCCGACACCTGATCATTGTAGTACTGTCGCGCATAGTCGAGCGCGCCATTGGACGGAGCCGTGAATTCGACCACATAGCTGCCGCTGATCAGTGGATACACCGCGTATTCGCCATCGGCATTGGTCACGGCACAGCGAGACGGAGGATCTTCAGTGGCCAAGGGCATGTACGCGCATACGTCGATACCGGCGATCGGGTCGTGCGTCACCGCATCGGTCGCCACCCCCGTGATCTGCCCGCCCGGCCGCATCGCCGCGTCGATCCCGCCCGTGGTATCCCCAGCCGTGACCGTCACTTCTTCGGCTTCCGTCTGACGGGCCCTGTCGTCGTAATACTGCGACGCATAGTCAAGTCCGCCCGGGGAGAAATTGGGACCGCCAAAGAAAGACACCAAGAACTCAACGACATACGAGCCCGCCGGCACTTCCGAGATCGTGTATTCCCCATTCTGCCCCGTGCGCGCACAGTACCCGCCAAATCGGTCCGACCGCGACCGCGCGCACACTTCCAGCCCTTCGATCCCGGCCTGGGTGGCGGCGTCCGTGACCCTGCCCGCGATGCGACCTTCTTCGGCTGTGGCGGCCATGGCACTCGACGCGCAGCCGAGCATGATGCAGACGCCGATCAGCGCGGCAACGATCAGTCGCGGTCGCGGCACGCAAGTGGAGAGCCCATGGCTACCGACCTCAAGCGTATCATTATCTTCAAGGCGCTCCATTTTCGCCGCTCCGTTCCTCTGTCATATGGTGTTTACACGAGCCTCGCTGGCTGCACTCCCCAATGGCGCTCCTACAAAAAAATTCTAACAGATTGAGCGTCATCGCGCTAGAGCAGATGCCTAAGAACCAGCTCGGGATCAGCGAGAAACATGCGCCAATCGGCCACCATCTCAAGCTCTGCCCAGGTCGTACGCTCGATCCCCTGCGCTGACACCAGCCAGATGTCCGCATTTGGCAAAGCGGTGAGCAAAGGAGAATGCGTGGCACAAATCACCTGACCCCCTGCTTTCGCCGTCGCATCCAATGACTGCATCAGCGACAAGCAGGCAGTGTACGACAGACCAGCCTCGGGCTCATCGAGCAGGAGCAGGCCATTCGATCCGAACCGCTCTCCGAGCACCTGAAGATATCCCTCCCCATGACTGACCTCGGCAAGGTGGTGGTCCCCGTATCCGCTGACGTTGTGATCGCTCATGAACGTAAACACCCCAAGCGCTGTCTCAGATCTCAGGAAAAAGGCTTTATCGATGTGTTCTGCGTCCGGTGAGCCCCTCTTGAGCTCGATAGATCTTCCAAGTGTACTCTTCTCGATAGGTGACGCATACTTCCGGTCTCCATGACCACCGCGCACATCCACACCATACGCCTCAGCGACTGCCTCAACAATCGTAGACTTGCCGGAACCGTTGTCTCCAACCAAAAATGTCACAGAGGCCTTTAGATCCAAACCTAAACCCACGAATGCGTTCACCGCTGGGAGAGCAAACGGCCATTCCCCAGATTTCGCTGCGGTCAGCCACGGAGGGATACGGATGCTGTCGATATGCACAACGAGATGATAGCGCACCTGCATGCCTGATCCGGTTGTTGTACTACCGTCGAGGCTTCGTTACCCATCCGCTATAACTCAGGCGGGAGTGGCTTGAATTCGTCATCTTTCAGTCTCCTGAGCTCCACAACATCGGGACGCAGCCCCACCGGTGCCGCCACCAAAACGATCAATGTGGGTGTCAAATGATACACGACCCACCTATCCTTATACTCCCTCTCACACCCTGTCACCACCTGCCCATCAAGCCCAATCTCTCGTGCTTTCCAGGCGTGCCTGTCATTCGCTACTCTTTTTCTGATACTGAAGACGCTATCGTCGCCAGCACGCCAGGTAGGCACAACCAGCGCGCTTGTAACAGTTTCTCTAGCCATATCAGGAGAGACAGCAGCCCAAGGTCCGCCAGGGACGGGACGTGCGGTGGTACGTCGGATGACGGTTACGTTGAGCTTCTCCCGCGAGCCAGCTGGGCGATGACCGATCTCACACATCACCTTTCGCTTCGGTTCACCAGCCGACGCACCCCAGGACTCGCCTTCCATCCATCGCTCGCCGACGAACGAACCGGCGAGTCCATACCGTGGAAGAAGCTCCTCTTGTTCATCGTCGCTAGCGGACATCGTCTCGGAGCTGAAGCATTAGCATTGTTTCATCGATATCTCGCACGTGCTCATCTCGTCTCGGGCACCTAGTGGTCAGTTTTCCTAGTTCATTGAAGTAAATACGGGGCCTCGTGACTCGCTGTTGCTGGTGATCGCGCCGATGTATTGACCAACGAACTTCACGGATGAACCACTAGATCTTTAATTCTCCATGCACAACTATAAACGAGTATTTAATCAGATCGTCCTTTTTCCCGGCCACCCAGACATCGAGATAAAAGTAGAGGATGGCGTGGTTCGGTATGTAATACTTGGCCGTTTCATCCGGCGTGTATTCGCCGTGCGATTCATGACTGAAAAGTTGGGCTCGCTCGCCATCAAATTCGAGAACCACCCGAAGAACCGTCGTCGATTGCCTACCATTTTTTTCGGTGATGTTACCACTAAACGAGAATTCGCCTCTGCAACCACCACCTTCATTGGGCGGAAAACATTCCTCTCCCGTAAGCGTCACGTGCAAGTGTCCCCATTTGCCACTCTCCTCCGGATCGGCCAACCCGATTTCGGATTCTTCGCCTCCTTCTTCCGCCCCACACCCTCCCTCAGCCCGGCACTGTTCAAGAATCCGCCTTTCTTCTTCTTCCTTAGCCTTCTGCCGTTCGGCTTCGGTGGTCTGCCAGGCCTTAGTCGCCTGTTCCTCAGCCGACGCCAGATCTCCACTCGATACAGTCGCCACATAACTTGTCCCCTCGCCACCCATTGGGAAGGCGCCCGGGGGCACAACCGGCGCCGTTTGCACGGTACGCGCAACCTGTGGCACATAGGAGGCGCCATTCTGGGTCGCCACGCCCGTTGCGAACGAGGTTTCCGTTGAGATTCCAGCCGCTCCGAGCCATGCGTACTTCGGCGGGGTTTTGCCTTCGTTGGGCACGCCGAATTCAGTGCTGTTATACGTCGTTAGCAGTTTGGTTTCGGTTTCATTGTCGGCCGCCGTGCCGACCACGTTGCCCTCGAGATCGTGCAACTGCAGGGCCGCCGCTTTGCCCGCTTCCTGAGTCGCGCAGAGCGTACCGTCGATGCCGGGGATGTTGCGCGTCCATTTTTCGGTGCCTTCGCTCGTCCACGTCAGCGCTCCGCCGGCGCCTGCATAATGGAACGTCTTGGTTGTTTTAGCTTTGGTTTCCGTGTTTTCCGTGGTCGTTTCGAGAGTCCTGCCGAGCGGATCGTAGGTGTAGTCCACGAGCTGTTTGTTCTGTTCCTGGCTTGCCACCTGATTGTCAACGTAATAGGTGCTCACGAGTTCGTGCCCGCCCGCATCGCTCGCCGGTAGCTTGGTCGTGTTGCCAAACGTTTCGTATTCGACGCCCGTGTCGGAGAGGCGATTGGCTTCGTCATAGGTGTGGTGTTCTGTTGTGCCGCCCGTGGTCGCGCATTTGCCTTCGCCGCCGGGTTCGCGGGTGGTGAGACTGGTGCGGTTGGATTCTTCTTCGTAACCGTACAAGCGCACCACACAGCCTTTACCCGCCGGGGTTTCCTGCGTTTCGGTGAGGCGCCCCGCATTGTCGTAGGCGTAGCTCTCTTTGCTGAGCGTGCTGCTCTGCTGCAGCGTTTCGCCATGAACCGATGGCACGATGCTGTCGCTGAACCAGACTTTGGGTTCTTTTTCCGAGCAGTTGCGGGTCTTGATGTATTCGAGACTCGTCGCGTCGCCGAGCGAGTTGTAAGCCGTGTTGGCGCACATGCCGTTGGGATAGACCTCGCTCGTCATCTTGCCTTCGACATCATAGCTCGCGGTGAACGTGCCTTCGGCGGAGCCCATGCCCGCGGCCGTGTCGATCAGCTTTTCCATGAAGCCTGTGGTCGCGTTGTACGAGTAGGTGGCTTTGCTTTCGGCTTCTTTGCCGTTGCCTTCGCTGACTTCCTCCAGACGCCCGTCGCTGCCTTCTTCGTATACGTACTTCGCGACATTCCCAGACGCGTCCTTGTATTCGGTCAGCTGGCCGAGCGTATTGTACTTGCTCGTAACAGCGCCTTCGGTCGTGCTTTGCTTTTCCAGTGCACCAGTCGTACTATTGTATTCATTAGTGACTTTAGGCATCGCTTTGCCCGTCGCAGGCGAGGCCGTCTCTTCGCTGGTCACCGCGCGTCCGGCCGTATCGTAGGTCTCGGTCTTGGTGCGCTTGACTTCTTTGGCGCCTGTACCGAACTGTTCTTCGGTCTTTTCGGCCTCGTCCCAGATGTTGTACGCAGCTACGGTCGTTATTGGCAGCGCGGACCCATGCTGGGGCTGCACGGGGGATTCGGTACGGCAGACGAGGTTGGCCCATTCCGGGTGGTTCTGACAAGCCGTAATCGGCGATTCTTCTTTGGCGCTGTAGTAGGCGGTCGCGGTGTCGTTGGCTGAGTGCGCGGATGTCCACGTCTGGATGCGGCTGTTGCGGGTGTCCGCGACGATGACGGCGCCTGAGCTCTCGGTCGCGATGCCTTTCGGTTCTGAGAATTCGCCGTTTCCGCTGCCTTCTTTACCTGTCTGGCTGAGGTAGCCGCCTTCCGTGGTGAGGCGCTGGAGCCTATTGTTGCCCGTGTCGAGCACCCAGAGGTCGCCTTCGGGACCGAATGCCAGGCCGCTTGGTTTCTTGAATTCGCCGTTGCCGGTGCCTTCTTTGCCGAACATTCGGACGAATGTTCCGTTGGGTTTGAACTCGTCGATGCGGTTGTTGCCGGTGTCCGCGATCCAGACGTTGTTGTGGCTGTCTATAGCGATGCCGTAGGCTTCTTGGAGCTGTCCTTCACCGGACCCCTGGGACCCGAACGTTGTTATCGAGACTCCTTCGGGGGTGAACTCCTCCACGCGCCCGTGTTCTTCGACAGTCCACACATGCCCTTCGCTGTCGAGTGCTATGCCTACGGGTATGTAGGTGCCGCTGCCTTTGAACGATCTGATGAAGTTGCCCTGTCCCGAGAACTCGTCCACGCGCTCGCTGAACGGGTCCGCTACGTACACGTTCCCAGCAGAGCTAACCGCTATGCCCTGTGCGCTGTTGAACTGACCATTGCCAGAACCGGGACCGCCGAACTCCCGCACGAATTCGCCTTTAGGGTTGAACTCCTGCACGCGGAAGTGCAGCGTGTCTGAGACCCACACGTTCCCGGAGGAGTCCGTGGTCACATCATACGGCCTTTCCAGCTCCCCGGCGCCAGACCAGGAACCGCCGGACTTCACCAGGAATTCGCTGCCGGTCAACTCCTGTATCCTGCTGTTGTGGGTGTCCGCGACGATCACGGTGCCCGAGCTTGAGACCGTGATCCCTTTGGGTTCTGAGAACTGGCCGTTTTCGCTGCCCGCGGCGCCGACCTGACCGAGATAGCCGCCTTCAGGGGTGAAGCGCTGAATCCTGTTGTCGCCGGTGTCTGTCACCCACAGATCGCCTTCGGGACCGAACGCCAGACCCGCCGGCTTTTCGAATTGGCCGGCCCCCGTGCCTTGGGAGCCAATCGTCTGCACGAATTCCCCGTTCGACTTGAACTCCTCGATGCGATTGTTGCCGGTGTCCGCGACCCAGACGTTTTTGTGGCTGTCTATAGCGATGCCGTAGGGCTCTTCGAGCTGTCCTTCACCAGACCCCTGAGACCCGAACGTGGTCATCGAGACTCCTTCGGCGGTGAACTCCTCCACACGCCCGTGTTCTTCGACAGTCCACACATGCCCTTCGCTGTCGAGCGCCACACCCACGGGTGCGTAGGTGCCGCTGCCTTTGAACGATCGAACGAATTCGCCTTTGGTCGTGAACTCATCCACATGCTCGCTGAAAGGATCCGCGACATACACCTTCCCGGACGGGCTCACCGCGATACCCTGCGCGCTGTTGAACTGGCCTTCACCGGAGCCGGGACCACCGAACTTCTGCACGAATTCGTCTTTGGAATTGAACTCCTCGACTCGATAGTTGAGCGTATCCGAAACCCAAATATTCCCGGAGGCGTCCGTGGTCACGTCATACGGCCTGTCCAGCTGTCCTTCGCCAGAACCGTAACTACCGAACGCGAGCACGAACTTGCCCTCGGTCAACTCCTGCACCCTGTCGTTGCCGGTATCGGCGATCCAAACATCAGAGCCGCTGACCGCGACTCCCTGGGGTTCCTCCAACTGCCCGTTGTTGTTGCCATCCGCGCCGGCCTGACTGATATAACCACCTTCCGGCGTGAGGCGCTGAACCCTGTCGTTGCCCTTGTCAGCCACCCACAGATCGCCTTCGGAATCGAACGCGATCCCGCTCGGTTCCTTGAATTCACCATTCCCAGCACCCACTTTACCGAACGCACGAACGAATTCACCGCTCGCTTTGAACTCCTGCACACGACCGTTGCCAGTATCCGCCACCCACACATCACCTTTGGCATCGACGGCGATACCCTGCGGATACTTGAACTTACCGTTTTCCGTGCCTTCGGCACCGAACCGTTTGATAAACGCGCCTTCAGCGCTGAACTCAACCACACTCGGAATGTATTCCACGCCTTTGTTCCACGAACCAACAGCCCAAACATGACCTTCCCCATCCACGGCCACCCCCGCCACAGAATAGAACTTCCCTTCACCCGAGCCTTCCCCATTGAACGCACGAACGAATTCACCTTTAGAGCCAAACTCC
Organism: uncultured Solirubrobacterales bacterium; assembly: GCA_963774785.1. Classification (GTDB taxonomy): domain Bacteria; phylum Actinomycetota; class Thermoleophilia; order Solirubrobacterales; family Solirubrobacteraceae; genus Palsa-744. The sequence goes on from CAVZGH010000001.1 coordinate 2,242,249, forward strand.
TGCACACGACGATTACCACTGTCAGCGACATACACATTCCCCACCGAGGTCACCGCGATACCCTGCGGATGAGAAAAGTCTCCATTACCAGACCCTTCACTACCAAACTCCTGCACATATTCACCTTTGGAATTGAACTCCTGCACACGGTTGTGATACGTATCCGCCACCCACACATCCCCAGACGAATCCGTAGCCACACCAGCCGGCAACAACAACTGACCAGAGCCAGAACCGGAGCCACCGGAATCACCAAACGAAAAGTTAAACACGGGTAGCGTCCTAAAGCTCTGGTCGTAGCCATAGGACGTACCAACAGCATTAGTCGCGACAATCCGGTAGTGATACGTCGTGTCCGCCGTCAGACCCGTAACAATTTTGCTCACTTCAATAGGACTCGTACCCGACCCCGCACTCACTTCCGACGTCTTTTTACCATACGATTCGGTGGGGCCGTATTCAAAGTAATATTTCGTTTCCGAGCCGTTTGGATTCACCGAGCCATTCAGAGTAGCGCCCGATTCCGTGATGCTCGTTGCGGCGTCCGTAGCCACCGCCGGCGGAGCACCAGCTTCAAATACACCATCAGGCGTCCCCCAGCCCGTCGGTCCGTCGTAGCCGGTCTCGGCGTTGCAGAGGTAGCTGCCGCAGTTGGTGAGATCCCAGTTATGGCCTTCGGTAACGTCAAAGAGCTTACCGCTGGGACCGAGTTTCTTCCAGAAGAGTTCGGCTCCCCCTTTCCTGGCTTCGCTGCTCGACAGCGCCTCCACGCCGGCCATAATCGGGGTTGCGGCGCTCGTACCACACTCGTTAAACCAACTTTCTTTAGTTCCGTACGAGTCGTAGATCGAGAGCGGAGATTTGCACGCAGCTACCGCCGATACATCGTTATCGGTCCTGTTGGAGCAGCCTTTGTCCGTCTCCCATGACGGCTTGGACTCATAGATAGCACAACCGGAAACGGTGCCTATCGCACCATATTCGGATTCCGGTTCATACCATACCTTTTCACCCCACCACGAGCGTTAGATGCTTTTTGAACTTCGGTACCTCCCACAGAGATAACGTCAGGAGATGTCGCAGGCCAATTTGGCTTTTTGTACCCAGCGCATTCATTTATGTAGCAGTAATCGCCCGCCGCGACAAGGACCGGTATGCCAGGGTGATCGAAGTAGGAGTCTTCCGACGTATGACTTGCCACTTCAACCCCGCCCCAGCTGTTACTGATCTCGGTTGTGCCGGTGAGCGCTGCGGCCTCGACCTCGGCATCGTCGAGATTGACATATGAATTGGTGTTCGCCTCGACGAGTACGATGTGACATTCCGGACATACCGCGGAGACCATGTCCAGATCGAGGGAGATCTCCACACTCCATCCCGGTTCGCCTTCAGGATAGTTGCCGGTTTCGCCTTTCTGGTTGACCTTCTTGAAACAGCCATTGGATTCCGTACATGATTTCAGCCCATATTTTTCTCGATATGTGGCGAGGTTCGATTCTGCGTCCACGTCGTTGAAAGCGTTGACGATCGCGACGGTCTGCCCCGAGCCACCGGTGCTCGGCAGGTTGTAGATCGAGCGCAGGTCTTTTGGGGAAAAGCCACCCTTTTCACCAGTGCCAGGCAAGCCGGGGGTGACCGAGCCCGTGACGCTGAACGACATGCATTCAGCTGTAGTTTCGGTCGCGGGGGAGCAGTTGGCCGTGATTTCGCCTGCATGAGCGATCGTCGCGTGCGCGAGCGAGACCGCAAGCAGCGCCGTGGCGATGGCCAGCGTCAGCGAGGTTGTGCGCACACTCGTACGCCTGGACGACCGTTTGACCCCCAGCGAATGCGCCGATCCGACCGAACCCTATGTACCGCATACGTCCTCCTCGCACATGAATGCCTCACGCGAAGTCCTCGCGCCGTGGCGGTCATGCAAGCAGAATCATAAGTCGGCGTCTACGCCAATGTGTCGCATCGGTGAGTCCTTTGTGCGACAGAGTGCCGTATACCATCATGACCGTCGCCTTACGGTCACGACCCTCTTGGCCGTTCGCGTGACGTCACTGCCGTCGGCAGCGAACGCGATTCCCAGCGTCACGTGATCCCCTCGTGTGTGTCGGAGCATGTTTGCGGCGGCGCGACCCGGCTTGATCGTGAGCGTCACTACGCTCGCCGAGCGCGCCGTCCTGCGATGCCTGCCGTAGATCACCGTGCGATGTTTGTGCCCATGCTTGATGGACATCCTCGCGATCACACCGACCACGCCGGGCCCAGAGACCTCCACAGTGAGGACGATCGTGCCGTTGCGCTTAACGCGTACACGCACAACCCGGAATGCGCTCGTGGGGACATGGCCGCCACCGTGCGTCGATGGCTGTTCGCCGGCTTTGGAGGCGGACGAGCCCGTGCCGGACGAGCCCGACGGCGCACCTCCCCCACCGGCTCCTCCTCCTTCCGGAGCCGGCGCGATCCCGACGACCGCATACCCGGCGTTGTCAATTGCTACGCACAGTTCCACGGTCGGACACGAGATCGCCGTCAATGCGTGGCTGGCGCCCGCGTCAGAATCTATGTCAGCGATGCTCCACGCCCTCGCGCCGCCGGTCGGGTCGCTGGATACGAGGACATTGCCTTCGTCATCGGTGACGACACACAGCGATGATCCCGTCACGCAGGACACAGCCGTCAGCTGGTGGGGAGCATCGACGCTGCTGACCGTCCACGCGCCAGTGCCGCCCGCGGGGTCGGTGGAGGTCACGACATCGCCGGCCTCGTCAACCGCAACACAGAGACCTTCGGATGGACAGGAGACACCGTCCAGCACGTTCGTCTCCACAGGAGCGACCGCCCATGTGCTTTCGCTGGAGGTTGGGTCGCTGGAGCTCAGCACGTTCCCGGCGGCGTCAACCGCCAGACACAGCGACACCGACGCGCACGACACGCCAAGGATCGGGTCGCCGAGGTACGGCGGGGGGACTTTGTTGCCGGCTTCCTCAGCTTTATGAAGGCCGTTGCCAACAATGTGCCACTGTGCTTCACCGCCCGTGGGATCGGTCGAGATGACCAAGCTGCTGAAGTCGTTCTCAGTAGTACCATCGGCGACGCACAGCAACGCCGACACGCATGAGACGGTACCGCTGAGACCAAAATATTCGGCTTCCGGATTCCACAAGCTGATTGGGTAGATCCACGCCATCTCTGCGACCCACGTGAGCGCACCACCTCGCGGTTCGGTCGATGCGTTTACCCAGTCTCCGCCTGCTCCGACACACAACGATGTCAACGGGCACGAGAGCCCGAAGCTCGGTTCTGTGCTCGACGATTCGACTGTCCACGCGCCGGTGTCGTCCGTCGGCTGCCCCGAGGTCAGCACGCTCCCGTAGCCACTCACCACGCACAGCGACGCCGACGCACAGGACACCGCGGCGAGTGGTGGCGAGATCGACGTATCGACCTGCGTCACCGTCCATGCGGATGCGGGGCCGGTCGGGTCCGTCGCAGCGAGCACATCGCCGTCAGCATCGGTCGCCACGCACAGTGACGCTGACGCGCAAGACACGCCCTGCAAAGAATGCGAATCCACACGGGTGAGATCCCACGCGCCCACGCCACCGGTCGGATCGGTCGATGTCAGCACATCGCCCGACGCGTTGACCGCGACACACAGCGATCCTCGCGTGCAGGACACTGCGTGGATCGCGACACCCTGCTCCACTGTGGCAAGCCTCCACGTGCTGGCACCGCCAACGGGTTCGGTGGAGCTCAACACATCGCCGGCTTCGTCAACCGCGACACACAACGATTCCGACGCGCACGAGATCGCGAGTATCGCGCGACCAGGATCGACCGCGGCGAGGTGCCAGGCTTCCTTGTCGCCGGTCGGTTCGGCCGTGGAGAACACATTGCCCGCTTCGCCGACGGCGACGCAGAACGAGATCGTCGGACAGGACACTCCGTGCAACGCCCGCCCTTCCTTCCCTTCTTCCTCCATATTCACCGCGTTCCAGCTGAGCCTATTGCCCGACGGTTCAGTCGAGCTCCACACTTCCCCACCATTGGTGATCCCCACACAAAGCTGACGTGACGGGCACGACAGGCTGCGCGGAACATCCTCCCTCGGTGTGTTATGCGCAGACCACGACCCTGCGCCACCCGCAGGATCAGTCGAGCTGCGAAAGGTCCCACCACCGCTCGTTACGCAAAAGCCGACCGAAGCGCACGACACCGCATCGAGATTGGAATAGTCATTGCTATTGACATATGCTCGGCTCACACGCCACGAACCGAGATTTGCCGGTTCGGTCGAGCTGACCACATTGCCATAGCTGTCAACCGCGACGCACAGCGACACCGATGGGCAGGAGACACCACTGAGTTGGGGAGGGGTAGTCGTGCCCCCCGAATCGATCATCTCAGGGGAAGACCACGTAAACGGTGAGGACGACGCGGCCGTCGCCGCACCCGTACCCACTCCACAGCCGGCGATCACTACGAGGACCGCAACCAGACCCCAAGCACGCTTGCCACATACACACATCATGGCCTTCTACCTTCGTTCCTGGATCTAGACCTGGACCTAGATTGTCTCAACGTGGGAGCCGACCCATTCGACGCCACCCCGTTCAAGCCTCCGATCTCATTCAGTACACCCAGCTCGTCCACCCGCAGCGCGACCTCGATCTCGGCCTGGTGCTCGTGCAGCCGGCAGCCGAGGCGCTGCTCGATCTCGTTGCGCCAGCGATGGACGGTACTGCGGTGAGCTTGCAGCACATGCGCGGCAGAGGAGAGGTTGTGTTCGGCTTTGAAGAGGGCGCGCAGCACATCGCGGGCCGTCTCGCCACCCATGCGCAGCTCATCAAGCGGGACGAGGTAGGTCTCGACCAGAGCGCTCGCGAGCGCCTGGTCGCGCAGGGCGCTCGCCTCCAGCGCTACGTCCAAATACCGCGTCACCAGGCGCGGGCTGTGGCGCGTGACCAGGGCCGCGCCTTTTGCTTCTTGGTGGGTCAGGCGCCAGCCCGGTATGTCGCGTCTTGGCTCGCCGACTGCCAGCGACACCTCTGCCTGCGTCTGCGGGGACACGACGCGCTCGACATCCACAGCCGTGACCTTTTGTGGTCCGCCGAGCCATGCCCATACCGTCCCGTCCTCGCACTGAGCACAAAGCAACTTGTGATGGAGAGGGGTCGCCAGCGTGCTCAGGATCTCATCCGCATCCGCCCCCTCGGCGATCAGGGCGATGTGCCAGGAAGACTCGAGCTCATAGTCCAGCTCGCCGACCGCGGCGGCGTCAACCCGCTGTCCACTCAGTAGCCTCTGCACCGTCTCCAGCCGGCGCCGAGAGCGTCCTGCACGCCGGCGTTCTCGATCGTACTCGTGTTCGATCGCGGCCGTGAGACGCTCCAGCACCTCCTCCCGCGTGCTGTGTATGCGGTGCAGCGCGGCCCCGTTACCGGATAGACCGACACGTTCGGCCTCCTGCGCGAGGAGATCACCGAGCCGGCGATGACCGGCGACATAGCGGCGCAGCACGGTCCCAAGGCCGATCTCCATACGTGCCGCGCGGCGTGCTTGGTCCGCAGCCCGCGCCGGGATGGGGCCGACCAACCCGGGCCCTGCTCGATCGCATCCAGGCAATAGTCGAGCGCAGCCGTCACCGCCGCGTGCAGGCCCGCCCGATACGCTGGGTCAGCGCCACCGGCCGTCTCTGGCACCGTATTCTGAATGCCGGTGTATATCTCCTGGGCGATCTCCCCATGACGTGCCCGCAGCCGATCGACTACCGAACGAACGCCGTCGACCGAGGTGGCTTGGCCGTTGCTCGACGCGCTCACCGGGGACCTTTACCGAGCACTGCCCAAACTCCACCGAGCATTGTCTCCACCGCCGGCTCGCCCGCAAACTAGCGATGCCTCGCTCGGCTCCGATTGTTCGCCTTCTTGCCGACGTATTTCGCCGTGGCGGCGTACTTCTTCATGACCCGCCGTTTACAGGCCGCTCGGCTGCGCTTTGGCTCCTTTTCGCACCGTTCGAGCGCTTTCGCGAGCTTCCGGGAGACGGTCGGCGCGTTGGGTCCGTTGGGTCCGACCTTCTGCACACGCGAAGCGAACAGGCCCGCGCCAAACGTCGCGGAGCTCGCCGAGCCGGTTGAAGTATCTGAAGACACAGACGATGAGACTCCAGGCGATGAAGTCCCGGACTGCTCACCGGCGTTGTTCGTGGGCGGTTTTTCTTCACCGGCCAGCGGGCCCGCGGGGAGCGATTGGCTGGGCGGCGTCTGAAACGTTTGATCCGGACCGACGACTTCCTGAGTGCTGCTCCCACTGGACGCCACCACGCGGTAGTGATAGGTGGTGTCCTGTTGCAGAGTCGCCCCAATGCTCGCCAGATCCAGACTCACCGGCTGATCGCCTATGGATCTGGCCGGAATGTATTCTGGCTGTGGCTCGACCAGACCTTCCGGCAGCGGTTCGCCGATAGTTACCGATTCGCACTGTGCATAACCGGGCAATTCGAACGGACATGCGGGCCGCGTGAAGTTGTAGCTGCCGTCCGTGTCGATCTGGAACTCGTAGCCCGTATAGCGGCTATTCGCATTGATCTGCGCTTCCAGCGTCGCGTCGTGTTCGGTGACGTTCGACACCGACACATCGCCGATAGTCGGCGCCTCGTTCGCCAGCGCCCGAGAGGCCGAGAACGCGAGTCCCCACATCGCGATGGAGCACAGCACGAGCCCGAACAGGCGTCTGCGCGGAAGCACGACCTTTGTCAGCGCATCGTCAACCATACGATGACCCCTCCCGTTTTGCCTTACCGACCGATTCAGCCTACCAGATCGTCCGCTCGCAGGCACCAAGACTCAGGATCCGTCTTCTGAATCTTATGATCGATCAACATTCAAGCGCTTAAGCAAGGAGTTCGCGACGTCAACATGTCGCATCTGGCGGCCGATCGTGCGACACCTGTCGCTCGCTGCTTGTCGTGGGGTATACGCCATGGACCTTCATCCTTCTTCGGTAGCCCTATGCCGATCGAGACAATGTCGCAATTTCAGAACAACGCCTGACCGGCATTCGGGCTCTGCTCAGGCACCGCCAGCCCCAAATGCGCAAATGCCGCCGGCGTGGCCGCCCGTCCCCTTGGAGTGCGCTTGATCAGGCCCTGCACCAGCAGGTACGGCTCGTACACGTCCTCGATCGTGTCCTGCTCCTCCCCCACCGCCACGGCCAGCGTCGATAGTCCAACCGGCCCCCCGCCGAAGCGCTCGCACACTGCCCGCAAAATCTCTCTGTCCAGGCGGTCAAGGCCCAGCTCGTCGACCTCCAACATCTCGAGCGCCGCCGTCGCCGCGTCCGCCGTGACGACACCCGCCATCCGCACCTCGGCGTAGTCGCGCACGCGCTTGAGCAGACGGTTGGCAACGCGCGGAGTGCCACGACTGCGAGCGGCGATCGCCAGGGCGCCGTCCTCCTCCAGGGCGATGTCGAGGATGCCCGCAGAGCGCCGTACGATCGCGGCCAGCTCCTCGGGGGCGTAAGGCTCCACCCGCGCCTGGATACCGAAACGGTCGCGCAGCGGCGTGGTCAGCGCCGACGACCTTCTCGCGCAGCTCCACGATGATCCGCTCGGCCGTGCGCTTGCCGATCCCGGGGACCGCCTGAAACCGCGCCGCGTCCCCCGCCGCGATCGCCCCGATCAACTCCCGCGCGGGACCCCCCGACAGGACAGCCAGCGCGACCTTCGGGCCGAGGATGTCCGGGTCGTCGTGGAACTTTGGGGGCGGCCTCCGGGGTTTGAGGGTTAGACGGTAATGGTTTGTGGTGTTGCGGGGTGAATTGCGGTGGCGGGGGTTGGTAGGGCGGCTTGCGCTGCGTGGCGTTCGATCGCGATTACGAGGTTGGCGAGGTCGCGGTAGCCGATGATTCGTCGGAATTGCTGTTCGGCTTGGAGCATCCCGGCGGCGGTCCAGCGCTTGCGCATGTCGCCGTCTTGCCAGCGCTTGACGTTTCGCTGGGTGTGTCGGACGATCTCGATCATGCTCTCGCAGGGGTTCGTCGAGCACAGCGTCTTTGAGAGCTGGCCGCCGACCTTGAGCCGCATCAGTGTCAACGTCTCGGCCATCCCCTCCCGCAGCGAGGCCGCTGCGTCGGGCCAGGTGCGATCGAGCTCTGAGGCGAGGAGCTGCAGGCGCTGCTCGGCGAGGTCCGGGTCCTTGAGCGCCCACGCGCCGCGAATACGGGCCAGGACCTGGGGACGGTCGCGTTCTGGGAGCAGATCGCACACATTTCTCTCCTTGTGTCTGTGACAACGGTGCACCAGCGCTCGCTCGCCGAACACGTCCTTGATCGCACGGTAAAGCGCCTTCCCGCCGTCGAGGACGAACAGGATCGCCTGCTCGGGATCGAGGCCACGGTTGACGAGGTCGGCGAGCAGTGTCCGCGCGAGCGTGGCGTTCTCGGTCGATCCCTCCCACAATCCGAGCGGGATCTTCACACCCTCGGTACTGATCCCGAGCGCGACGACATGGGTGCGGTCGGCGATCTGCAGCCCGTCGAGCATCATCACCGCCAACCTCACGTCGTCCAGCCGGCGGCCCATCAGCTCCCCGAGCGCGGTCCTGGTCTGCTCGACGAACCGCTCTGAGACCGAGCTCTTGCCCGTCGAGCTGCTGGACTGCTCGACCTTCTCACCGACCGGCTCGCCCACGACTGCGAATCGGCGTGTGGAGACGCCAGCGAGCATCCGATCCATCACCGCCCTGGTGAGCGGGTCACGATCAGCGAAATACCCGTACGTCGCCACCGGCAGCTCGTGCTCATCATCGGCCGTGCGAATCCTGGGGCGGCTGACCTGCACCCGCCACCCACCCAAGGTCATCGAACCGTCCTCATGACCATGACGCTTCGCGCTCCGATCGGCCTTCCACTTCCCCTTCTCTCCGACGACCTCAGTCACCTCGGCCTCCATCAACTCATGCACGACACTGAGCCCGACACCTACGCTCAACGCGAGCAGCCCCTCCCTCGCCGCCCCGACGAGCTCACCAAGCGCCTCCTGGATTCGCGGTGGGAGCGGACCCTCAACGGCCTCCGGGGCCGTGACGACCTGCGGGCCAGATACCTTCTTCATGGCGGCTTCCTCCTGTCCTCTCGGACTTGTTGACACCCCGAACGCTGCCAACAGCAGCGAACGAGGCAGGAGGACCGCCACTCAAAGTTCTACGAGATCACGGACAACCTCTTCGGGCCGACCGCCTGCACCGAGAGCAGCATCAGGAACAGATCGCGCTCCTGCTCGGAGTGGAACCCGTACAGCGTCAGCGCGTCGTCGCGCACGATCAGATGCGTGTGCAGCATCGCCTCCGCTCCCGCCGCCGGGACGTGGTGCAGGGTCTGAGCCGACACCGCCGCGCGGTAGCCGACGCCGCCGCACAGCAGCACGACGTGATCGGGCCGGCGCACGACCACCTCGCCCCGGAGCACCCCGATCACCGCAGCACTCCGATCACCGCGGCACCCCGATCATGTGTTCGCCTCGCGCATGCTCTGGGATTCTGCGGGTAGCGTCGGACGCCTGCCTGTGGAGCGCCTGAGCAGCGCCTCAGCTCAACCGGCGTACAGCTCAACCGGCATACAGATCCTCCGGTGCGATCAGCCGATAGCGCTCGGAGTCGGCGTGGCCGCCACCCCAAGCATCCATGGGCGTCGATAGGCGTCGTTGGGCGTCTGCACTACCGGCTTACGGGTCTTCGCTTGGGTGGGCGCAGGCGCTAAACTAACGAGATGGACACTACAGTCTCAGCGGCTGCCCTGGCCAGAGAACTGCAGACCACCATTCCCAGGATCGTCCGCGCGATCGAGCGGCTTGGGCTGGACGCCCGCCAGGACAACGGCCGCATCGCGCTCAGTCCGCTGGATGCGGCGAGGCTGCGCACCGAGCTGGGCGTGTCTCCTCCACGCGTGCCCGGATTGACCCCGACCGCGATCAGGGTCCTCGCCGCGCTCTCCCGGGCGCCACTCGGTCTGACGTCGGCGCGGGCGGTGGCACAGCGCGCGGGAGTCTCCCCCACGGCCGCGGGGCGGGCCATCGATCTGCTGCGCACAGATGGGCTCGTGACCGTGCAAACACGCACGCTCCCAGCCGGGCGCGCTCGCCGGTTCGACGTGATCGCTCTCAACTACGGCTCACCACGCTGGCTGCGCTTGGCCGACACGATCGCGACCGTCCAACCGCCCACCCCCCAACCACGCCCCGCCGCCCGGCGCGTGCCCGCCAGACTGAGACACCTGTTCTGGAACACAGCGCCCTCCCAACTCGACACTCGACGCTCGGGCCGCTACATCGCCCGGCGGCTGCTGAGCGCCGGCGACCCCGGCGGCCTGGCGTGGGGCCTGGCCAATCTAACCCCCACCGACTGGCGCCACGCCGCCCGCAGCCGCGGCATCTCGCCCAGGCGCCGCGCCCTCGCACACAACTTCGCGGCCTACAGGCAAGATGGCTCTGCCCACTGAGCTCACCGCGGTGCTGCCCCGCGAGACTGCCGATGCGTGGGAGCGCATCGCGCCCGCCATCCCCGACCACTACCGTCTCGCTGGCGGAACCGCGCTGGCGGTGCACCTGCGCCACCGCCAGAGCCGCGACCTGGACTTCTTCAGCGTCGCGCCCGACCCCGAGCTCGACGCACTCGAGCACCGCCTGGATCAGCTTGGCTCGTTCGCGGTGAGCAGCCGCGCGACCGGCACGCTGAACGGTGTGTTCGACGATGCCAAGGTGCAGTTTCTGGACGCTCACACACAGGTAGAGCTCGCGCCGGCCGAGCGACACGCGGGCATCCTCGTATCCAGCCTCCCCGACGTGTTCGCCATGAAGATCAAGGTCATCGGCGACCGCGGTGAGCTCCGCGACTACTTCGACCTCAAGCGCATCGAGGAGATGACCGGGCGCCGAGTCGAGGAAGGCATCGGCCTCTACATGACTCGCTACCAGATACCACCCGAGCACCCCAGCATCGAGCACATCGTCGAAGCGCTCGGCTATCTCGATGACGTTGACGAGGACGACATGCTCCCCGAGGACCGCGACACGATCGCGCGGTACTGGGCTCACCGCCAGCGTGAGATCAGCGGCAACATGAGTCGCTTCCCCAATCGGTAGCGACCCTAGAGTCCGGCCGTGTTGCTTCACAACCACAAACCAATCGTTGGTGCGGATGCAGCTCCCCTCGTCACTCAACCGGCGTACAGATCCTCCGGTGCGATCAACCGATAGCGCTCGGGGTCGGCGTGGCCCAGGCGCTCGAGCGAATCCTCGAATCCCGCGCGCGCGTAGAAGTAGTGGCGCTCGAGCGAGTCAGCGCCCGGGATGTGCGCCTGCAGGCGGGTGAGCAGCGCCTCCTCGCCGATGCTCATGGGGGTGGCCGTCCACTTGCAACTGCCGATGGCCAGCACCCCCGCCCCCGCGCCGGCGCCTGCGTCCAGCGCCACGACATCGACCTCGCGCTGCTCTGTTCGCCGCCCTTCCCCCGTCGGCACAGGGCCCCACCACGCCCCCACGGCCGTGGCCCGCTCGGCTGCGAGCATGTGCGCGCGGCAGATGTCCTCGAATGTGGGCGCCGAGACGAAGTGGTCCAGCTGGGGCATGACGGTCTGGCGCAGATGGCGCTCTGCCCCCTCGCGGGTGCGCAGCAGCGAGCGGTAGGGGTTGACGAAGCGGAAGTAGAAGCCCAGAAAGCCGTTGACGATCGCGTAGGAGGTCTTCTTGGAGCGCGGTCCGGCGGTCACGGGCCTGCGCTGCTCGATCAGGCGCATCCGTTCCAGCACGCTCGTGATCTGGCGCACCTGGGAGGAGTCAAGGCCGGTGCGCCCGGCGATCTGGCTGCTGCGGGTCTGCCCGTGGGCGATCGCGCGCAGCACCGAGGAGTAGTTGTGGGGGTCGCTCAGCTCCTGGCGCAGCACCAGGTCGGCCTCCTCGTGCAGGAAGCCGTCGCGGTAGAGGATGTGACGCAGAATGTTCTCGGCGAGCGGCACGTCGTCGTGGAAGCGCTCCAGGTAGTAGGGCATGCCCCCGCAGACCGCGTAGGTCCGGATTTTGTTGACGGCCGAGTACGCGGGCGTGAACAGGGCCGCGGAGCGGTGGTCAAACGGCGTCAGCTGCCATTGACCGGTGCGCCGCCCGTACATGGCACCCGCCAGCACCTCCCGCTCGAAGAACGCCACCTCGCTGCCGGCGATGACCAGCACCAGTTCAAGCCGCCGTCCGGTTCGCCGCCACCAGCGATTGATCAGGCTGCCGAGCGCCGGTTCGCGCTCCGCCAGGTACTGGAACTCGTCGAGGACGACCACGGTTCGCTCGGTGGAGGCGTACTGCCCGATCGCCGTCAGCGCCGCCTCCCAATCGCTCAGCGGCTGATGCTCGAGCAGCTCGTTGCCCCAGGCGCGCGCCAGCTCGTGCGAGAGGTCGCGCAGCTGGTCCTGCCTGGATGTCTCGGTCGCCTCGAAGTACAGCGCTCTCTTGCCGGCGATGAAGTGGTTCAGCAGCTCGGTCTTGCCGACCCGCCGCCGGCCCCACAGGACGTAGAAGCGGGCATCCCGCGCGGTCCAGTTGTCCTCCAGCGCGGACAGCTCTTCAACGCGGTCGACGAACTCCATCGCCACATCTTATTACAACACATCTTACTGCGCAATAACTTAGTCCGTACTTAAATCTTATGCACGCGCGGCACTCTCCTCGCGCCGTATCTGACGGTGCCGTTCCCGGCCTACATATCGTTCTGGTCCGCGCTGCACCGTCACGACATGATCGAACATCTCCGTCGCATCGCTCGATCGCACACGACACCTCACAACCGCGATCGGCGCCTATTCGATCCACCATCTCGCCCCCGAGATCTTCGACGGCTACCGCGGCACACCGGAAACCGGATATCTCGCAACACCGGCAAAGGCCCTGTTCGACACGGTCTACATCCGAGCGGCGCGCGGCGCGCGCATCTACTTCCCGGAGCTCACGCTGCCCGCCGACTTCGACGAGACACAACTGGCGGACTGGACCGGGCGGCTCCCCACCCCACGACTGCGCACGCTCGTATCGCGCGGAGTCGAGGAAGCGCTCCGGCAACTCACCGCCGTGTCATCGACCTTTACCGCCGTGTCATCGACCTGACCTCTTTGCGTCAGGTCTCGGCTTCGTGGCCGCCAGTGGGGAGATTCAACGGCCGCCCATGGGGAGAATTGCATGGCCGCCGTCAGACAGCCCCGTGCGTGCGCAAACGCGCCTCGATCAATCGCTCAATGACTCGCTCACGGAGATCGCGCATCGCTTCTATGACGGAGGGATTGTACTCGATATGGGCTAGGGATTGTACTACTTGAGATGATCCAGCCGATCGGCCCCTCACCCCACTACGAGCCATGCGGGAACACCTTGTACAGAAGCTCACGCCACAGCAAAACCACGCCACGGCCAACTCGGCATGCCACACATACAGCGCGACAGCTGCTTCACGATCGCCATTCGCGGCGTCCAGGAACGGCCGGAACCGAGGTCCAGACAGCCAAGTTGCCGCTTGCCGAGAGTCCATGAGGAGTGCTATTATGACCGGCGACGCCCCGGACCCGCCTCTGTCTCCCACCAGGGAGTTATGCGTCCGGGGCTTTGCAATTTGAGGTCAGGCAATCAGGATTTCGCTAATGACCTACCGACACCCGCGCGTCTGTTTTTGGGTTTGGGTTTCGATTTGAGTTTTGGTTTGGTGTTCGGCTCGGTGATGCTGACGGTCGCGGTCTGTGCCGGTCGTGAGCCGGGCGCGAGTTCGGCGATTTCAAGGCTTGCGCTCAGATGTCCGTGGTCGGCGGCTTGGAGCAGCGCGCGGCCCGTGGGGTTCAGCTCGATGTTCACGCGCTTGGTTTCGTCGCCTTCGATCGAGAAGGCGCCGGTCGCGATCGTGACATCGTGAGGCTTCTTACCACCTTTCGCGCCCTTCGCCCGCGCACCCCTCACCTTGGTCGGGTCACTCGCTGTGAGCGCGAGCTTGCCGTGGCAGCTTGCGATTCCGAGGCAGGTGAGCTTCACGGGCACCATGCCGTCGTCGCTCCGGACGGTCACGCTCTTGCCGGCCAGCGATATACCGCCGGTGTCCTTCGCCGCCGCCGCCGCTTCTTCTTCCTCACGTTTTTTGAGCGCCGCTGCTTCGGTGGCTCTGAAGGCCGCTTCCTTTGCCTGCAGTTCTCCGTGTTCCTTGGCTTGTTGTTGCTGTTTTGCTTCGTATTCTATGAGCGCTTGATTCGGTCCAGGTACGGTGTGTTCGTTATACCATTGCGTGAAGACCGGCATCGAGTTCCCTGAATATTGTGGACCAGTGCCCTCACCTTCGGGGTACGCACCACTGTTCAGAAAGCCAAACGAGTACGGGCTTTCACCCGTTGTTTCGCCGTACAGATTGATCGCACCGACTTCGTACCAGTAAGTGTAACCAGGCTGGAGGTCAGTCAGATCGGCACTCACAGTTTGATCGCCAAAGCCGGCGGAGATGCGTCCGCTCGTCGCCTGTACTCCGCCAGTGACCGATTCGCCGTTTGCGGGCGGATGAGCATCTTGGTATACCAGCCGAAATTCGTATGCGGTTTCGCTGCCATGTGGGTTGATTTGCGCTTCGAGTACGGCGGTGTGTTCTCCCGTGCTCCCAGCAGACACATGGTCAATCGTGGGTGCGGCACTTTCGGCCGCCCATGCCTGTGCGCCCGGGATCGCGAATCCGCCGGCCAGGATCGCGCACGAGGCAAGCGTCAGCCGAAGGGCACGCGGGACAAGTGATGGTTTTCTCATTGAACTGCCCATCGTCAACACCGCCTCACATCATACCGCCAGCACGGACCCAGTCGTCGCCTTTCCGCCCCGCATGACCAGCGTGAGCTTGACCGCGACCGGATGGCGCCTGCTGGCATGCGCGAGCCGCCTGCGACCCGCGGGCGTCAGATGCAGCAGCACAGACCCACTGTGACCGCCCGCGAGCGAGAACGAGCCCGTGGCGAGGACGAGTGTCCTTACGTGAGCCCCCCGTTCACGGGCTTCGTTCCCGGGCCGCTTTCCAGCCGTCTTACCCGTGCGATCCCGGATCCCCGTGCCACTCCGCGCGAGCTTGTCGCCACCACTACTACCACCACCACTATCGCCCATCGCGACCCGGGCGACCAACTCGATCGACCCCTGACAGGCCGCCCCGCTGCACGCCACGCGCACCTGAGCCGTGCCGTGAGACACCACGAGCTGTGAGGTCGCGATCGTCACGAGCGGCGCCATCTTGACGAGCGGCGTCGGCGACACCGAATTCGTGGACAGAGTTGGAGTTGTTTCGGTCCGCGCTTCAATCGGCGGCGGGGACTGAACGACTTCCCCGAGCGCGTGCAGCGATGCGTCGATAGCCGACAACGTAACGCCCGGTGTGACCACCAGATGACCGGCTTCAGACAGTGCAGTCTTGCCACCATAGTATTCAAGCTCGTAGCCCCGGTCCTCCCCGAGCGGCGCGCCGAATTCGACAGCATATTCTCCCGCCGGCAGTCGCGACAACAAATATTCGCCGTTGGCATTCGTGTCCCAGCACTCCTCTTTTTCCCCGCCGACGACCCACACCGCACAGACTTCGATCCCGTCGAGCGCGGCGGCGGTCGCCGCGGCCGTCACCCTGCCCGAGATGTTGCCGCCCGGCTGCATCGCGACATCGATCCCGGTAGTGGTCTCGCCTGTTGTCACAGGCACCAGGTTCCCCTGAGGGGCAAACGTTTGACCGCTGTAGAATTGCCGAGCATAGTCGAGCGAGTCCTCGGTCGGGACATGGTATTCCACCAGGTATTCTCCGGTCGACAGCGCGGGAATCGTGTATTCGCCATTCGCGCCAGTGACACCGCAGCGAACCATCAGCGATGGTGGTCGTTCGTTCGGTCCGCCGCCGAGCCCGCCCGTGCATGCTTCCACGCCTTCGATCGGGGCCTGCGTCGAGGCATCGGTCACCACACCCTTAATATGTCCGCCCGGCTGCATCGCCGCGTCGACTTCACCCGTCGTTTCGCCCGCGCGCACCACGACTTCACGCCCTTCAGAGCGCGACGATCCCCCACCGTAATACTGCAGAGCGTAGTCCTCGGTCCTGATACCCAGCTCCGACACGAAGAACATCACGCCATACGTGCCAGCCGGAACCCGCGACAGCGTGTATTCGCCATTCGCTCCGGTTTCCTCGCACTGGTCGGCGCCCACATATTCTTCGCCTCTATACGTTCCGGCGTAGGGCCACATGCAGACCATGACGTTCGCGACCGGCGCCTGCGTCGAGGCGTCGGTGACTTTGCCGGTGATCTGGCCCGTTTCGGCTGCAAGGGCGCTTGGGGCGAAGGCGAGCGAGACAAAAATGATAACTAGCACAGCGGGCACGCACAGGACACGCAGGAAACTGGTCTGGCACACTACGATCATTGCGTACCTCCAAATTTGCTTTGGATCACATTGGGAGCCGAGAAGAGAGAGGTCGACGCATCTCCAAGTTCTGTATCACCAAGTAGCGAGTAGAGATATCGTTGAGCGATATTTGCAGCCGTATTGGACCGCAATACAGGGTCAGACCCACCAACCGCCGGACCGACAAGCCTCGCAGTCTCGTTACGTATGTCCTTTTGTCGAGCGATATAAAAGAGCTGGCCCGGTGCGGAATTCGAGTTTGGTTTCTCCCAGGACTTCACACGCCTCTCGAGGTCCGTCAACCCCGGTACAAGCCTACTCAGCTCCTCGTACGCCTGCCCCATCGGCAAATAACCAAGCTCTCGTTCTCGGGTAAACTGCTGCGCGTACTCCGCAGGCATGGGAAGAACCTGATCACCGTTCAAAGCTGCCTGCAGTAGACGTAACGCTCGATCCCTAAGGTAGGAGATTGGCCTGTCCTCGCGCCCTAGCCGTGCCAGAGCCGCATCAATATCCGGCTTCGCCACCCCAGCCAATGACGAGGATAGCCGCGCCACGGCCTCCGCGTCGGTCTCACCGCTACGCGCCCCATCCATAGCTAGCTGCCACAGCCTCCAGCTCTCGGGACTCATTCGTTGCCGACGCCCTATCGATAGTCGCACAACTCAGGGTCCTCCGTGTTTCCTGGGTTTCCAGCAGACGCCCCGCACTGTCGTAGGAATAGCTCTCTTTACTAGCGTACTCGACTGCTGCAACGTTTCGCCGTGGACCGACGGCACGACGCTGTCGCTGAACCATGGGAGGTTGCCCATTCTGGCCGGTATTCGAGGTTCGCACCACTCGAACATTCGTCGAGCAACGAGCCCATGCGGGATCACGACGGGCCGGGGCGAGCGGCGATCACGAAGCCGCTCATTCCGTCAGCAGACCCTCGGCGCGGGCCTCCCGCGCGAAGCGCTCGGTCTCCATGCCGACGCGCTTCCGATCCCAGCCGAGCTCGCGTGCGAGCACGTCGGCGACGCGATTTATCGGGCCCCCTACCCCGCCCAGCTCGCGTGCGGCGAGCAGCCCCAGGCGCGTGCGGCGCAGGAACACGTCGCCGATGCTGCGGGCCTGCTCGTTGCGGGCCGCGAGCACGACCTCGGCGAGCAGGTCGGGCAGGCCCGCGACGATCGGCCGGACCAGCTCGGGGTGGGCGGGATTCGATTCAGCCGCGAGCGCGAGCACCTGGTGGGCGGCGTGGCCGTAGCGCGCCGCCAACGCCGTGTAGGACTCCTCCGGCACCCCCTCCACGCGGGGCAGATCGGCGGCCGCGATCGCCTGGCCGAGCGGGATCTCGTGGGTGCGGCAGGGCGCCTCGCGCGCGTCGCGCTCGACGAGGCGGTCGACCGCCAGCTTCGCCATCCGCCGCCAGGTCGTGAGCTTGCCGCCGGTGATCGTGATCATGCCGCTGGAGGTCTCATACAGCTCGGCCTTGCGCGAGATATCGACCGACTTCTTCGGGTCTCCGGTCGAGATCAGCGGGCGCACGCCGGCATACGCGCCCACCAGATCGTCGGTTCCGAGCTCGGTTCCGAAGAAGTCGTTCACGGCCGCGAGCAGGTAGTCGACGTCCTCGCTGGAGGGCCTGACGTGCTCGAGCTCGCCCTCGTAGTCGTTGTCGGTCGTGCCGACGAGCGTGCGCCCGAGCCAGGGCAGCGCGAAGATCGAGCGCCCGCTGCCGGCCGGCACGATCGCGCCGCCGACGAGCGGCAGGTCGGCTTGGTCGAGGACGACATGCGTGCCGCGACTGGGGCGAATGCGCGGGAGCTCGGCCTCGTCGTGGAGCTCCTCGGGACGCAGCCGATCGGCCCACACACCGGTCGCGGTGATCACGTTCGCGGCGCGCACCTCGAGCTCGGCGCCACTCTCGCCGTCGAGCACGCGCACCCCGCGGGTGCGACCGTCTTGCTGGAGCAATCCGATGACCTCCAGACGATTGGCGCAGACCGCGCCGAAGCGCTCGGCCTCGCCGAGCACGGTCAGCACGAGGCGGACGTCGTCGGCCTGGCAGTCGTAGAACAGATAGCCGCTCGTCGGCACGCGACCACCACCGATCGGTGATCCTCCGCTCCCCGATCGCCCGACGGATCGGCTGGCCGATTGGCCGGCAAACACCGGCAGCAGCTCGACCACCTCCTCGCCCGAGATCATCCGGTGGCGCTCCGGGCTCCAGGACTCCCCCTCCTGCGACCCCGCGGGCCGGTCGCCCTGCTCGCCGCCCGCCGCGAGCTCGCCCGGCGAGCGCCGCTCGGGAGCTCGCCTTGGCGCGCCTACCCCGCCGCCCGCGCAGGCGCTCGCCGGCCGATCTACGATCGGTAACCGACATCACGTCATAGAGGTTCAACCCGACCCCCGTCAGGCGATCGGGGTGCGCGCCCCCGAAGGCCGGCACCACCAGCGGCAGCGGCCGCACCAGGTGTGGCGCCAGCGCCACCATCAGCTGACGCTCCAAGAGCGCCTCGCGCACGAGGCCGAGGTCGAAGTTCTGCAAATAGCGCAGGCCGCCGTGCACGAGCTTGCTCGAGCGGCTCGAGGTCCCCGAGGCGAAATCGGCGCGCTCGAGCAGCGCGACGCTGTAGCCGCGGGTGGCGGCGTCCAGCGCGACGCCCGCGCCGGTGATGCCGCCACCGATCACGACGACGTCGAACTCCTCCTCCGCGAGGGCGGCGACAGCCTGATCACGCTCGATCACGGCCGTCAGTCTCTCAGAGGCCGCGTTCCTTCGGTGGTGGACGAGCGATTTCTCAGAGCCACGCCCCTTTCCAGGCCAGCCGGACCCCTTTCCAGGCCAGCCAGACCCCTTTCCAGGCCGCCACCTTCCGTACGGAGACGGCGCCTCTGAGGTCAGAGCCACTTCAACGGTGGGGATCCAGGCCCCACAGAGCGAGGCCCTTTCAGTGGTGACGCACGTGCTGGTGCCGGCGCCGGCGGCGGCGTTTCTTGCGCGACTGCTTGGCGGCGAGCCTCGCCTTGTGGCCGACGCCCGAGGCGAGAAAGGCCGCGACTTCGGGGTTGCCGACCCGCGTGTACACGCCCGGATAGCCCGACTGGGCGCAACCGTTGCCGAAATCGACGAGCCCGACGAGCACATAGTCGCTCGGGGGATCGGCCGGCGTGTCGCGGTCAACGACGAGCGGGCCGCCGCTGTCGCCGTAGCAGGAGTCGGTCCGGGGCCGGCCACCGCCGGCGCAGAGCATGCTCGGGGTGATCGTCTGTTCGATCCCCGCGTAGTCTTCCCCGCACTCCGCTTCGTTGACGAGCGGCACCTGCACGGACTGCAGCCCGTTCGGGTAGCTCGGCCCGTCGGTCGGCGCCGGGTTCACGTCGCCCCAGCCGCTGACGGTCGCCAGGATCTGCTGTTCGGCCGGCGCGCCGGTGGCGATCGTCGCCCGTTCTGCCTCGACCGGCAGCGGCGCGATCCTGCTGATCCCATCGAGGCTCGGCGTCGGTCCACTCCACAGCGGCCGCGCGAGCGTCAGCAGGCCGACGTCGAGATTGTTCGTCGCGGGGTTGTAGCCCGGATCGTAGGAGGCGGCCGACACTGGATCGCGGACGCTGCCGGGATCGGTCGGGCTCAGGTTGGTCGAGCCGGCGAGCACCTCGATTTCATCCAGCGGGCCGGTCTGGCCGTGCGCGCCCGTGGCGATGCAGTGCGCCGCTGTGATGACGTGGGTGGCGTCGACGATCACACCACCGCAGAAGAAGCCGGCCGACGGCGAGCCGGCGTGGGGGTTGTAGAGCGCGACCTGGAACGGAAAGCGGGCGATCGATGTGCCGGCGCCGCCGACGACGCTCGCCCGGGCGCGGGGCGAGGCCGCGAACGAGCCCGAAGCCGTCACGAGCAGGGCTCCGAGGAGCAGGAGTGAGCAGGCGCACAGGCGCCGCCCGTAGACCGTCATCACAACGCACGCCTCCCCAAGCAGGAACTGCGAAGTAGGTGCTGTCCCCTCTCCTCAAATCAGCGTAGAGCACATCTGACTCTTTTGCAAACAATTGCGTACCTACGCCGTTGTGCTGACGGTACAAAATGTCAGTACCCACTCGGCCTCTACGGACTAAGTCTTTTATACGCCAGTGATCGTCCCACCGGTCGAGCTGAGAACGCAACGAGACGCTCGGATGACAGAAATGTCAGTGCAAGCGCGCAGAGCGCTAGATGAGCGCGAGCTCGGCGGCGATCTCGCTCACCGCTGACTTGGCGTCGCCGAACAGCATCGAGGTCTTCGGGTCGAAGTACAGCTCGTTCTCGATGCCTGCAAATCCAGGGTTCATCGAGCGCTTGATCACGATCACCGAACGCGAATCGGCGACCTCGAGGATCGGCATCCCATAGATCGGCGAGGAGGGCGTGTTCTTCGCGGCCGGGTTGGTCACGTCGTTGGCGCCGATCACGAGCGAGACGTCGGTGCGCTGGAACTCGGGGTTGGCGTCGTCCATCTCGCGCAGCTGGTCATAGGGCACGTCGGCCTCCGCGAGCAGCACGTTCATGTGGCCCGGCATGCGCCCGGCGACGGGGTGGATCGCGTAGCTGACCTCGACCTGGCGGGCCTCGAGCTCCTTCGTCAGCTCGCGCACCGCGTGCTGGGCCTGCGCGACGGCCATCCCGTAGCCGGGGACGATCACCACGCGGTTGGCGTAGGCGAGCTGGATCGCCGCGTCGGCCGCGCTCGTGGATTTGACCGTGCCGGCGTGCTCGCCGGCGCCTTCGGCGCCCGCGACGGCGCCCTCGCCGCCGAAGCCGCCGGCGATGATCGAGGGAATCGAGCGGTTCATCGCGACCGCCATCAGGTTCGTCAGGATCGAGCCCGACGCGCCCACGATCATGCCCGCGACGATCAGCGCGGGGTTGTTCAGCGCCATCCCCGTGGCCGCCGCGGAGAGGCCGGTGAAGGCGTTCAGCATCGAAATCACGACCGGCATGTCGGCGCCGCCGATCGGCAGCACGACGGCGTTGCCGAGCAGCGCCGCGCAGATGAGCATCCCGATGAACAAGAGCTGCGAGTGCGCGCCGGCGATCAGGTCGATACCGGCCGCCAGCACGAGGATCAGCAGCACGAGGTTGACGATCTGCTGGGCCGCGCCGAAGCTGATCGGGCGCCCGGGGATGATTTCCTGGAGCTTTCCAAAGGCGATGTTCGAGCCCCAGAAGGAGACCGAGCCGACGATCGCGGCGAACACCGAGAAGATCGCCACATACGTCGGCACACCCCCGATCTGGACCGAGGCGCCGCTCTGCAAGACGATCCCGTTGCCCAGTTCGCGGCCGAGATGGACCGTATGGGAGCCATAGGTCGAGCCGTAGTGACGGAACTCGACCCAGGCGATCAGCGCCACCGCGCCACCGCCGACGCCGTTGAACAGCGCGACCATCTGCGGCATCGCCGTCATCTTCACGTTCCTCGCCGCCGGGACCCCGACGGCGACGCCGAGCGCGATCCCAAGCACGATCAAGCCCCAGTTGCCCTCGCCCGGGTTCAGCAGCGTCGCGACGACGGCGATCGCCATGCCGACGGCGGCGATCCGGTTGCCACGCACGGCGGTCGTCGGACCGGCAAGACCGCGCAGCCCCTGGATGAAGAGCGCGAAGGCGACGATGTAGAGCACGTAGATGAAGCTTTCGCTCTGCACGAAGCTCGTCGCGAGGGGCAGTGTGCGTGCGGCGCTCATCACGACTCGTCCTCCCCGCCCTTGCCATCGCTGGCCTCGCCTTTCGGTGCGACCTCGCCTTTCGGTGCGACCTCGGCTTTCGGTGCGGCCTCGGCTTTCGTCGGTGCGGCCTCGCCTCTCGCTGCGGGCTCACTTTTCGCCGCTGCCTCGCCCTTCGCCGCTGCCTCGCCCTTCGCCGCTGCCTCGCCTACCGCCGCGGGCTTGGGCTTCGGCTTGGCCTTGAACATCTCGAGCATCCGGTCGGTCACGAGGAAGCCGCCGACGATGTTGATCGTGCCGAACGCGACCGCGATCACGAGCAGCGCCTTGCTGAAGCCGTCGAGGCCGGGCAGGCCGAGCAGCAACAGACCGCCGAGCAGGACGATCCCGTGGATCGCGTTCGTGCCGGACATCAGCGGTGTGTGGAGCGTGTTCGGCACCTTCGAGATCACGACGAAGCCGATGAAGCCCGCGAGCACGAGGATCGCGAGGTTGGTCGTGAGCGTGCTGGCGAGGATCATCTGCGCGATCCTCCGTCGGGCTCCCCCGCCTGCGGCGGGTCGGCGTCCTGCGGCGTGGCGGCGCTTGGGGCGCCGGCAACGGGCGTGCCGCCCGCCGCCTCCACAGCCGCCTTGGCCCCCGGATTGACGATCTGCCCGTCGCGCACGATGCACGCGCCGCTGACGATCTCGTCGTCGAAGTCGAGGCGCAGCTCGCCATCCTCGCCGACGAGCAGCTCGAGCAGCGCGAGGACGTTGCGCGCGAACAGCTGCGAGGAGTGCTCGGGCATGCCCGCGGGCAGGTTCAGCGGGGAGAGGATCTTGACGTCGTGGCGCACAACCGTCTCGCCGGGCTCGGTCAGCTCGCAGTTGCCGCCGGCCTCGCCGGCCATGTCAACGATCACCGAGCCCGCCTTCATGCCCTCGACCGCCTCGGCCGTCACCAGCCGCGGAGCCGGGCGTCCGGGGACGAGCGCGGTCGTGATCACGACGTCGAAGCCCTTGATCGCCTCGGTCAGCGCACGCTGCTGGGCGGCGCGCTCCTCCTCGGTCAGCTCGCGCGCGTAGCCGCCCTCACCACTGGCCTCCAGTCCGAGGTCGAGCCACTGTGCCCCCAGCGACTGCACCTGCTCCGCCACCTCGGGGCGCACGTCGTAGCCGGTCGTGCGCGCGCCCAGGCGCTTGGCGGTCGCGAGCGCCTGCAGCCCGGCGACGCCGACGCCCAGCACGAGCACCTTCGCCGGCGGGATCGTGCCGGCGGCGGTCATCAGCATCGGGTAGAAGCGCCCCATCTCCTCGGCGCCGAGCAGCGCCGCGCGGTAGCCCGCGACGTTCGACTGCGAGGACAGCGCGTCCATCGACTGCGCGCGAGAGATCCGCGGGATCGCCTCCATCGCCAGCGCGGTCGCGTGCGCGTCTGCCAACGCGCGCGTCGTCCGCGGGCTGGTCAACGGCGCGAGAAAGCCGACAAGGATCGAACCGGAGCCCAGATTCCGGATTTCCTGAGGATCCGGCGGCGCGATCTTGACGACCACGTCGCAACCCCAGACCTCCGCGGCGTCCTCGGTCAGCTGCGCGCCGGCCTGCGCAAATGCGGCATCGGGCAGCAGGGCATCGGCGCCCGCGCCGCTCTGGACGAGGACGTCGAGACCTTTGGCCCCCAGCTTGCTCACGACCTCCGGCACGAGCGCAACCCTGCGCTCTCCCGCCGCGGTCTCCTTCGGAACACCGATCCGCATGTGCGCTCGGGAACGTATCCCATCGTGCTGATGAATGCCCACCCACCCGGTCCGGTTGTGCGAAACTCGGCTCCGGATGACCGTCAACCTGACCCGCATCTACACGAAGCTCGGCGACGGCGGCGAGACCCATCTCGGCGACATGAGCCGCGTCTCCAAGGTCGATCCGCGAGTCGAGGCCTACGGCACCGTCGACGAGCTCAACGCCACGCTCGGCGTCGCGCTGCTCGCGCCCGGCCTCTCCCCGACCTTCGCCGGCTGGTTGCGGCGCGTGCAGAACGACCTGCTCGACCTCGGCGCCGACCTCTCGGTGCCGGCGCCGCCCGCGGACGACACCGCCGACGGCAAGCAGGAGCGCGAGCGGCTGCGGATCGCCCCCGCCTACACCGAGTGGCTCGAGCAGGCCTGCGACGAGGTCAACGCGACGCTTGCGCCGCTGCGCTCGTTCGTGATTCCCGGCGGCACGCCCGCCTCCGCGCACCTGCACGTCTGCCGCACGGTCTGCCGGCGCGCCGAGCGCCGCGCGATCGCCGCCGGGGAGCAGACCGAGATCAACCCCGAGGTCGTGCGCTACCTGAACCGTCTCTCAGACCTGCTGTTCATCCTCGCCCGCGCCGCCAATCGAGACCACCCGCACCCCCGGGTCGGATCCAATCAGAACCCATCTACCCGAGCGGGATCCGAGGAGGCCGCTTCAGCGACCCCTGGCTCGGAGGCCGCCGCCGGGTCCAAGGCCGAGGAGTCCGAGCCGCTATGGGACCCCGGCGCGCATCGCGCCGACACCGCTTCGCAGTCTGCCTGAGCGCGCACGGGCGCGATCGCGTGCTTCGGCCCTGCGCAGGCCGGCGACGGCCAGCGCGGTCCAGAACGTGCCGACCAGGTAGCCGCCGAGAACGTCGCTGGGCAGATGCCAGGCGAGCAGCAGCAGCGAGCCGCCGACGGCCGCCGCGAAGATCACGCCGAAGAGCGCGACCGTGGGACGCAGACGGTGGGGCGCGACGAGCACCGCGGACATCGCCAGCGCGGTCGCCGCGCTCGCGTGGCCGCTCGGCCAGGACGCGGCGTTGATCTCATCGCCGTAGATCGGCGCGTGGGGATGGGCGAGCAGCGGCTTGAGCAGCTCCGCGGTCGCCGGCGCCATGCCCATCACGAGCGCGACCGCGAGCGCGACCCGCGGGCGACCGCGACGCAGCGCGACCGCCATCAGCAGGATCGCCCAGAGGATGTAGAGCGCGGGCGCGAGCAGGTGCAGCAGCGCGTTCGCGAGGTCGTCCACGTGCGCGCCGCCGAGCAGCCTGAAGTCGTACAGGGCGACCGCGTCTTTCGCGTGCGTCGCCGGCACTAGCGCGGCGATGACCCAGGTGAGGGCGAGCGAGGCCACGCACAGTCCGGCTACGAGCAGCGCCCCGGCCGCGCTCGGCGGGTGCGCGAGCCTTGCTCTGGATCTCGTCGCGTACATCCCTACAGGGTAGGGAGGCTCCTAAACGAGGGGTGAAGGATGTTCGGCCTCCGGTCACAACTTATAGGTTATAGTCGAGATGTGTCCGAGTCGGCCACATTGCTCAAAGACGCGCGCCGTGAGGCCGGCCTCACACAGGCGGAGCTCGCGCAACGACTGGGGGTCAGCCAGGCCGCGATCGCAAAGATGGAGCGTCCCGGCTCCAATCCCACTGTGCGGACACTCGACGACGTGCTGCGAGCCACCGGGCATCGGCTGATGCTCGACGCTCCAAAATGGCGTTCAGGCGTGGACGAGAGCCTAATCCGCCAGCAACTGGCGCTCGCGCCGGCTGAGCGGATCCGACAACTCGATCGTCAGGCAACGGAGATGAGATCGCTGGTTGAGGCGGGAGAAAGGGCCCGTGGCGAACTATCCTGAGCTTCACCTGTCGGAGCTGCTGCATCGCCTCAGCGAGGGCGGTGTCGACTATGTGGTGGTGGGAGGTGTCGCGGTCGCCATACAGGGCTATGGCCGAGCCACCAAGGATCTGGATATTACCTACGCTACCGATCCCGCCAACCTCGAGGCCCTCGGCGAAGTCCTGATCGCAGCTAAAGCTCACCTACGAGGCGTTCCGGAAGACGTTCCCTTCATCCCTGACGGTCGTACACTGAAGCGCACGCAGATCCTCACCCTGGATACCGTGGATGGTGGCCTGGACCTGCTCGTCAACCCGTCGGGCGCTGCTCCCTACGATGTGATGCGTCGCCGGGCGGATCTCATCGAGTTCGAGGACATCCACGTGCGAATCGTCGGGCTCGAGGATCTGCTCGCGATGAAGCGCGCCGCTGGCCGGCCTCAGGACCTCGCTGACATCGAGGCGTTGGAAGCAGCACGCCGTCATATTCGTCGCGAGTCAAAACAACAAGGACCATCCACCGAATAGCCGGCTACCCCACGCCCGCGCCGATGTCGAGTGATTACGCCCCCACTGGAAATGTCTTGCCCGCCAGCGCGACGAGCGCCTGGGCTGTGACCCACACAGGGGTCTGGGCGCTCGTGCGGGAGTAGCGCACGGAGCCGCCGGGGGCGAGCAGGCTTTCGAGATAGCCCTCGGGCGAGCGGCTGCCGCGGCGGCGGATGGTTGGGACCCGCCCGCCCCACCCCGCGGCGATCAGGCCCTGGATCGCCCAGGCGGTCGACTGGGCGTTCGATTCGCTGCCGTACTGCTGGGGAAAGCCGCCATCGAGGTTCTGGGAGCGGATCAGGTAATCGGCGCCCGCGCCGAGCACGCGCGCGTTGCGCGCGCCCGCGTCGGCGAGCGCCTGCAGCGCCGCGCCGGTGTCGTCAACGTCGCTGCTCGAGCCGCGCTCGCCAAAGGAGAAGCCGCCGTCTGAGTTCTGCTGCTGCTCGAGCCAGCCGGCCGCATCGCGGATCGCCGGGTAGCTGGGCGAGTGCCCGACGGCGCGCAGCGCGAAGATCGCGAACGATGTCAGGTTGACGAGGTGCTCGAAGGAGTCATCGCCCTCGCGCGCCCTCAGCACTTCGGCGACGAGATCGCGACCGGCGAACGAGTACGAGGAGGCGCCGCAGGCGGCCGCGGCGAGGATCGTGCGCTCGGCGTCGCCGAGGCCGCTGAGGGTTCCCGCTTCCGCGCGCAGCGCGTCGAGCACGGAATGGCCGTCGTTGCGGACGCTCGCCGGGTTGCGGCCGGCGGCGGCGAGGCCGATCGCTGCCCAGGCGGTGTACAGCTCGCTCGAGCTCTCCCCCTTGGCGGCGCCGAAGCCGCCGTCGGAGCTCTGGGCGGAGGTCAGGAAGGAGAGCTCGGGGTGGAGCGACGCGGCGTGGGCGTCTGGGGTGCCGGAAGCGATGGGGATGGCTGTAGCGGTGGAGGCGTGCGCGGGCGCACCGCCCAGCACGAGCGTCGCGGCGACGACTGGCGCGAGCACGATCGAGATGCCTGCCACCGCGCCACCTGGGACCGATCCGGGTACGCGGGCCTCTGGGACGGGTGTCGTGGAAGGGGGCGGGGCCGGCTCCCAGACAACCTCCATCCGCGCGCGCAGCCGCGCGAGCAGCCGCGCGAGCTCGGGGCCGAAGGCGAAGCCGAAGAGGAAGCTCGCGACCGTGTCCGTCAGGTCGAACGGCAGGCCCGCGCCGACGATGACGAGGAACGCGGCGGGCGTGTGGCTGGCGCCGATCGAGAACGTGTACACGTTCATCACCTCCTTCGCCCCAAGCGCGGCGAACGCGCAGCAGAGCGCGAGCCCGACGCGGCCCAGGCGCCGGCGGCTGAGGCGACCGACACCTGCGCCGAACAGGCCGACGCAGCCCCAGGCCGCCATCTGCCAGGGCGTGTAGGGGCCCTGGCCGAGCAGGAAGTTCGACATCAGCATCCCGACCGCGCCGACGGTGAAGCCGGGGAGCGGGCCGAGCGCGTAGCCGACGACGAACGCGATCGCGGTGATCGGCTTGACGTCGGGCAGCGCGACGAACGCGTCGCGCCCGAGCGCGGCCACGGCCGCGAGCGTGCCGACGACCGCGACCATCCGCGCCGAGGGCCGGCGGCGCTCGTACGCGAGCCAGCCGATCGCGAGCACGACGCCGACGAGCAGGAACGAGGCGAGCGGCCAGCTCACGCGACGACCTCCAGGCGGGCGCGGGAGGACGCGAGCAACTCGGCACCCTGCTCGGGCAAGAGCGTACCGCCGGCGCCTCCGAGGATGCGGGCGGTCTCGGTCGCGAAGTACCAGCCGCCCGCGAGCAGCTCGGCGGTGGAGCCGTCGGCGATCACGCGGCCGTCGGCGAGCAGCACCGCGCGCGTGGCGCAGGCGGCGGCGAACTCGGGGTCGTGGGTGGCCACGATCACGGCCTGGCCCTCGGCGGCGCGGCTGCGCAGATCGCGCGCCAGCTCGGCCTTCGCGCCACGGTCCATGCCGCGCGTCGGCTCGTCCAGGGCGAGCACGGCCGGCTGCCCAGCCCCATCGTCCTCTTCGGCCCCACCGTCCTCTTCGGCCCCGCCGCGGAGATCGCGCCCGCCGCCCTGCTTACCCCCAACACCGGTGACGATCGCGAGCGCGAGACGCTGGCGCTCGCCGCCGGAGAGGTCCTTCGGGTTGCGCTCGGCCATCCCCGCGAGCCCGACGGCCGCGAGCGCGGCCGGGGAGGTCTCTTCGGCGACGCGCTCGTGGATCAGGTAGTCGCCGGGGTTCTGCAGCAGCAGCGCGACCCGCCCCGCGCGTTCGACGCGACCCCGTGTCGGCTCCATCAGCCCGGCGGCGTGGCGCAGGAGCGTCAACTTGCCGGCGCCGTTGCGGCCCATCAGCGCGACGCGCTCGCCGGGGGCGAGGCTGAGATCGACGCCGCGGAGGATCGCGGGGCCGTCGCGCAGCTCGTTCCAGACGCCCTTCAAACGAAGGGCCGGGGGGCCGTCGAACCGGCTCGCCAGCAGGCCATGCAGACCAGGGGTGCGGTTGCGTTTGGGTCGAAATGGCTCTGCGAGGGCCTGGTCCCGGTCCCGCGCCGGCATGGCAGTGGTGTGGGGAGCGATCTGATCCGGCAGCAGGCCGTGGGCGCGCAACGTGCCGCGCGCCTGCTTCACCCCGACCGGCGCCGGTGACAGCCCGGCGAGCGCGAACAGCTTCGCGCCGGGCGTCTGCAGGGCGGGCTCGTGCCGGGCCGCCCATTTCAGGAATGATCTGGGATCGCCGTCGTATGAGAGGCCGCCCCGTTCCATCGCGAGCACGCGATCAGCCGCACCGAGGCAGCGCTCCAGGCGATGCTCCGCGAGCACGATCGTGGTCTCCCACTCCTCGTTCAGCCTTCTCAGCAGGCCGATCAACTCGTCGCCGGCGACGGGGTCCAGCTGCGAGGTCGGCTCGTCGAGCAGCACCAGCTTCGGCCTGCCCGCGAGCGCGGCCCCCAGCGCGACGCGCTGCTTCTCGCCGCCGGAGAGCTCGTGCGTCGAGCGGTCGAGCAGCGCGTCGATGCCGAGCGCGAGCGCAACCTCCTCCACCCCCCGCGCGACCGCCGCGTCGCCCTGGCCGCGGCTTTCGAGCGCGAGCGCCAGCTCGGCGCGGACGGAGCTCATCACGAGCTGCGTCTCCGGGTCCTGGAACAGCACGCCCGCGTGGCCGCCGAGGTGCGCGGGGCCGTGCTCGCGCGTGTCGAGGCCCGCCAGCGAGACCGTGCCGGCGAACGTGCCGCCGTGAAAGTGCGGCACGAGCCCGCAGGCCGCGTGCAGGAGCGTCGACTTGCCGTGGCCGGAGAGGCCGGCCAGGAGGCAAAACTCACCGGCTTGCAACTCGAAGCTCACGTCGTCGAGCGCCGGAGTCTCCGATCCCGGGTAGCGGTAGGTGACGTGCTCGAAAGACAGGATCATCTGTCGATCGCCTGCCTGTGTTGCACGCGAGCGAGCGATAACCCCGAGCCAGAGCAGCAACGCGGGCTCACAATCGGGGGCTCACAATCATCTGTCGATCCCTCGCCGGTCGAGGAACGGCAGCAGGATCGCCGCGAGCAATGCCGCGGATAGCACGAACGTGGCCACGCCGAGGCGCATCTGCACGAGCGGATAGGCCTCGAACGCGGCCGCTCCGGTCAGGCGGCCGGCGAGGGCGAGCGCGAGCACGGCGAGCGCCGAGCAGAGGAACGCGAGGTCGTGCCGCGACCAGGAGCGGCGCAGGCGCGTTTGCGATCTCCGCGCGCGCGATCCCAGTGGGCGGACTCCTGATGCCGACGGAGCTGGCCCCGAGCCACGCACACGAGATCGCCGTGCGCGCGAGCCCGGCAGGCGTGTCCACCGCCGGCCCGGGCGCCCCTCGGCGGCGACGGCGAAGCCGCGCAGCTCGAGCGTCGCCGCGACCTCCATCGCGCGCTCGAGCGAGCCGCCGACGATCGCGCTGAGCAGCGCGATGCGGCCGCGCATGCCGCGCGCCGGGTCCTCGGGGCGCGTGCGCTGGGCCTCGGCGAGGCGCTGCGCGTCGGCGGCGAGCACGGGGATCATGCGCGTCGCCAGCGATGCCGTCAGCGCGGAGCGAAACGACAGCCGGCGGAATGCCCGCAACAGCTCGTCGGGGTCGACCGCGAGGCTCGCGAGCGTCGTCGTGAGCATCAGCAAGGTCACCTTCAGCGCGATCACCGCGCCGTAGACGACGGCCTCGACCGTCAGGTCGCCCTCCCCAAAGGGGCCGAGGTCGCCGAGACGCGCGAACACCGTCAGGCCCTCGCGCGAGGCGAGCACGTTGATCGCGACGATCGGCAGGCCGACGATCACAGCGAGGCGGAGCGTGCCGGCGAGCTGGCGGCCGACACCGGCGCCGACACCTGCCCCCAGCACGGCGAGGGTCAGCGCCGCCAGGGGGATCGGGTTGTAGAGCAGCAGCGCCGCGGCGGTCAGGGCTAGCGCCCACACGGCGCCGACGCCCGCCCGCGTGGCGTGGAGCGGGCTCGCCAGACGGCGATAGAAGAGCGGGCGCGTGTTTCTCACTCGCCCGCCCCCGGCACCGGCAGGTGCGCGCCCGTCGATGCGACCGCCAGCGCGAAGTGGTCTTCGAGGGAGCCCTGGTCGAAGGCCTGGGCGGCGCGCGCGACGCCCGCTTCGTCGGTGCCGGTCACGACCCACACGATCGCGCTTTCATTGTCCTTCAGCGCGGCGATCAGACCGGCCCCCGCCGCGAGCGTCGCGGTCGTGCCGCCGTCGCCGGCGAGCAGGGTCAGCGTCTGGCCGCTGGGCGCGAAGCGCGCGTAGACGCCGCTCGTGCGCGGGCCGCTTTCGATGCTCGTCACGCTCGGGTCGCCGTGGATCCCCGCCCAGCGCCCGACGACGACCTGCAGCGCGTCCGGCTCGGCGCCGCTGCCGATCGCGGCGACGGCGGCGGGGACGCCCAGCCCGCGCAGCCGCGCGATCACCGTGCGACACGGCGCGCTCTGCGCGGCGGCGCATTCGACGCGGACGGGCAACCGCTTGCCTTCGGTGCCGTTCAGGAACGGCTCCGGATAGGAGCCGACGACCGCGGGGACGTCGTCGGTCTGGCTCCAGTCGTGCAGGTCCCACCAGATGTGGTCGCCCGGGTCGACGTTCGTCGCCGCCGCGCCCTTCGGCGCCTCGATCCCGTTGACGTAGTAGAACCAGTCGGTCGGATCTCCCCCGCTTTCCCCGCCGGAGTGCCCGTCGATGCTCTCGACGAAGCCGCCGCCGTACTTGGTCGTGACCTTGTCCGCGTCGTTGCGCAGCAGCAGGCTCATGACCGTTTCCGCGCCGTTCGCCCTCGGCGCGCTGGTCTTCGTCAGGACCTGCGCACCGAAGTCGCGCGTGACCGTCAGGTGGACCCCGGTCGGGACGGCGCCCGCGCCAAGACCGCAGCCGGCGAGCGCGGCGGCCGCCGTGGCCGCCGCTAGCGCCGTGATGCAGGCTCGCTTCACACCGGCACGCCAAACGCGGGCTCGCCTCGCAGCGGGCCGCTTCACACCCGCCCGCTTACTTGACTTGGAAAACAACGTGGCTGATTCCGCTCACGAGCTTCGTCGGTTGACCTGTGTTGTCGATTCCCTCGATGTCGAACACATAACGTCCCCTCGGCAGCCGTGCCGGCAAGAGATAGCTGAAGGACTCACTCCCCCCCACCGAGAAGAAAGCCGCGGAACCACACCTCTTCGTTCGCACAAAGCTCTCTCGCGATCCGCTGAAATCGAAACAGCGCCCCCTGTAGCGACGCTGCAAGCTGATGCGGACCTGTTTAAGCGTGCCGTCGGACGGAACCTCGACGACTCCCGCCAGCAACCTCGGGGCTGAACGGCGGGAATAGACCTGTCCGTTTTTGACACCCATGACCTTCGCCACGTCGGCGGCCAGCTGCGGGGGAGCTATCACCGGAGACGGACCGCCGCAGGCACAAGCACTCACCGGAACGACGTTCATCGCCAAGCCATTGGAACGCACCGATTCGGCCTGGGTGGCCTTCAGCGTTACCGCTCCAGTTTGGGTCAGCGTGACAGTTGCGTTGCCCGCCGCATTGGTTGTGGGGCTCGTTGAGCTCGTATTCGTCACACCATTCACGAGCTCTCCAATCGCGGCGCCAGAAACTGGTTCGCCTGTTTGACCGTCCACGACATGGACGGTGAACGGCGCACCCACCGTGACACTCGACGGCCCGCTGAGGCTCAAGAGGTGCTTCAGGTTGAAGTAGTTGTAGGCCCACAGCACTTCGCTACCTGGGGCGAGCTGGAACTGGCAACCACCCACGTTTGCAGTGGTGTAGTTGACGGCATAACCCCATGAGTCATAAGGTTCTTCGGTCTGGTTTTTGTCCTCGCCCACCTGTGAAACCTCAAAGTCCTCGAGACTCGAGAACCATTCCGCGTTGAATGCCAGTCCCTTGGCAATCGTGGCCTCGTAAAGAGCCGCTGTGGGCGTGGCGGCATCTGGACCTTCGCCCCCATTCGTTCCGTTGTTCCTGAAATCGCAGGGCTCGGCCGTGGTGCTCGATGCTGTGGTGATACCCGGCGACGCGAGAATCCCTTCGGCGCTGACAGGACCTTCATAAAGGGTCGCTTCGGACCCCTCAACGCGCAGATTGACCGTGATCGGCGTGGCCGATGCGGACGCAGACAACGCAAAGACCAGTGAGAGAACCGCACCGGCAAACACCGGCAACATACGACGAGATGCATGATTCATTCAGACCAACCCCTTTCCACGAGGGTCTTGTGGGCTTTCCGGTCTCGGGCAGGTTTCCTGGCTCCCGGGCCTTCCTCCCACGCCTTCCCGGTCCGCTCTCGCGTCCAGTGGCTCGCGTGCTTTCCTTCGCTTCTTCGCACGCGCCGTGGTCGGCATCCCCGGTCACAGTGGCGGGTCCGCGCCGGATTCGCACCGGCTTCCCTTCACCTCCGACCGTCTTATTCTTCGTATCCTACTCCCCGACGTCCGTGAGGTCGCTGTCCAGGTCGGCCAGCGCCTTGCGCTGGCGCTCGTCGAGGGTGCCCGCCCCCGCGATCAGGCGGCGCGCGTGCTCCAGATCGTCCGACCTTCCCCACGTCAACGCGGCCTTCACGCTCCCGTCCTTCAGGTACCAGGTCGTGAACTCGCCCCCCTCGTAGCTTCCCCTCACGATCTCCTCGTCCCAGGCGTACGCGGGTCCCACGTACTCGAGCTCGCCCCAGTCCGCAAGCACCGAATAGAAGTACGGCACTGTTTCGTGGGCGACGTCGCGGCCGAGCATGTTCAGCGCCGCAGTCTTCCCCTGGTTGAACGCCACGTCCCAGTGCTCGATCCTGATGTGCTCGCCGTGGATCTTCGAGTCATATTCGCAGATGTCGCCCGCCGCGTAGACGTCCTTCGCCGAGCTCTCCAGGCGCGATGTGCAGCGCACCCCGCCCCTCCCGCCGATTTGGAGGCCGGCCCTCTGCGCCAGGCCGATGTCGGGCGCCACGCCCGCGCCGATCACGACCGCCTGCGCCTCCAGCTCCAGTCCCGCGCGCGTGATCACCTTCGCCACGCGGCCACCCCCGTCCCCGTCCCCCGCGAAGCGCTCCAGCTCGTCCTCGCCGTGGATCCGCACGCCGTGCTCTTCGAGCAGCGCTTCCACGAAGCGCCCCACCTGCTTGCCGAACCCGCGCTCCAAGGTCCGCTCCTCCTGCATCACGATCGTCGCCCTCTTCCCCAGCATCGTCATGCTCGCCGCGACCTCGCAGCCGATGTACGAGCCACCGATCAGGACCACGTGCTCGGCGTCTTCGGTGCTCTTCCTGATCGCGTCCGCGTTGCCCAATGTCCGCAGATAGTGGATCTCCTCGAGCTCGCAGCCCTCCACGTTCAATCGTCTGACGTTCGCGCCCGTCGCGATCAGCGCGTTCTCGAACTCGACCTGCTCCTTGCTCGACAATGTTGCCGTCCTCGTCTCCAGGTCGAGGGCCGTCACGCTCGTGCGCGTCAGCAGCTCGATGCCCTGCTCCACCCACCACTCTCCCGGTCGGAACAGCGGCTCCTCGCGCGTCTCTTCGCCCCTGAGGTAGCCCTTCGAGCACTCCGGCCGGTTGTATGGCGCGTCGGGCTCACGGCCGACGACCATGACCTCGCCGTCGGCGCCTTCCTCGCGCAGCCACCTCGCGCAGTTCGCGCTCGCGAGGCCGCCGCCGATCAGTAGGTAGTCGACCTTACGGGTGGGCATCTAAATCGGCGTTGGTCGTATCGCTGTGGTAGAGAAACCAAGCCTCTCGCAGGGCTTCCTCCAGTTCCTCATGAGTAAAGCCGGACGCGAACAGCCCCGGACGACTGGGCACCTCAGCCCAGAGAGAATCTTCCTCGCTGTGCACGACCACCTCTATGTCGGTTGGCATCACGACAGTCTGATCATAACCCCGGCGGGTGCCTGACCGACCATTTCGCCCAGGTCGGGATGTACGGCAGGATCCGCCAGCGGGGACCGTCTTCGTCTTTGTTCGGGCCAACGTCTGTCCCGTTGTGGCTCGTGTCCAGCCGCAGTCCCGCGATCACGATGAACACGTGCGGCGTCGGCGCGTCGGTCGCGTAGATTGTCACCCAGCGCCCGGGGCCGGGGTCGCCCCAGCCGACGTAGTCCTGCGCGAGCGGGTTGTCCTTGACGATTTCCGCGATCGGCCTGACCCCGCTGCGGTACAGCACGTAGTTGACCGTGCTCGAGCAGTCCTCTTCGCTCGCGCCCAGCGGATCCGGATGCCCGCCCGGCCCGTACGGCAGTTCCTGCAGCTCGTTCCCCGCCACGATCATCGCCTGTACCGTCGCCGGCACGCCTTCCGGGATCCACGCGAGGTGCCCGTCGGCGGGGTCGAGCTCGGCGCGTTCGCCGGGGATGAACTCGATCGGCGTCGGGCTTTCGCCCTGCACACGGCCGTAGCCGCCCCCTCCGGCTCCGGCTCCAATTCCCCCTCCCCCTCCCCCTCCGGCTCCGGCTCCGGTGGCGCCCCCACCCGCGATCGGCTGCGCCGGCCCGGTCGACGAGGACGGCGACGCGCGGTACTTCGCCGCCCAGCTCTCGACCTCATCCACGTACCATTCCGCGTGGTTGTACGCGAAGATCGCCTTCCGATAGTCGCCCGGCGCCCCCGACGCGCGCAGGTAGTTCGCGGCCCCGTAGATCGCATCGGCCGGGTTCCAGCGGTCGGGGGTGCCGCCTCCGGGCGCCACCCCGTAGGTCGCCCAGGTCGAGGCGAGGAACTGCATCGGGCCGCCCGCGCCGGCCGCGTTGACCGCGCCCTCTTTCGTGCATGCCGGGTCGGGGTCGCGACCGTGGTCACACTCGACCTTCCCGATGCCCGCGATGATCGCCCAGTCGAGGCCATAGCGCTGCCCGGCCGCCTGATACAGCCGCAGGTATTCGGCCGGGATCTCGCGCACCGCCAGGGCCGATGGAGGCTCCTCCGAGCCACCGCCATCAGCGCCGTCGGTCGAGGCCGATACGCCGCTCATGCCCAGCATCAATGTCAGGCCCATCAGCACGATCAGCCCCCCGATCCCCACGACCACGGCGATCCCGGCGCCGACGACCTTGAACACGGGCCTGCCGACCGCGTTCGCGAGGCGGGGGATCGGAGTCCAGTCGAGCACGCCCCCGGCCACGCGCGCCGCCAGTTGAGCTCTGGCCAGCGGCGAACCCGCGGCGACTGTGGCGGCTGTGGCGGCGGTCCCAGCCAGAGCGGCGCCGATCGATGGCTTGCTTCCGCGCGTCCCGTCACCTCCGCGCATCCCCCCGCGTCCGCGAGTCCCGTCGCGCGTGCGCGTCGCACCTCCTCGCCACGTCGCGTCGCCGCCGAGGCTCACAGCCTGTTCCCGCCGAGCTGTCGCTTGCGCCGAGCGGCCACTTCGTGGATGTCGTTCATCACCGACGAGCCTCGATCGCGCGCGTCCACAGGCCGGCGTGCCCGATCGCCCACTTTGCCTTCCAGTTCTCGGCTTGCCGTGCGTTTGTCGCGCCGGCCGATGGCGCTGGGGCCGGGGCCGGGGCTTGCCGCCCTCTCCACGACCCCGTCGTCGAGGGCGACGCGTTTGGCCAGCTCACGTCTGATTCCCGCACGCGCTCTGAGCTGCTCTGGCGGACCGAGTCGTTCGTACTCGCTGCGCGTCAAACCCACGAGTCCAGCCATTCCAGCGTTGTCGCGCTGGCCGTGGGGCAGCTTGGCCTGCTCGTCCAGATACCTCCGAAACTCCACGGCTTGCGCGGGCGTGTACGGCTTACCCGTCGCCTGCTTGGCTCGATCGCCCTCCTTGACCAGTCCCTTGGCGCCGGTCAACTCGGCTTGATCGCGATCGATCTCGGCGCGCAGACCGTTCATCCGGTGCTGCAGAACCGCAACGCGCGCGTGATTAGATCGCACCTCGGCGCCACGCTTCTCGGCAACTCGGCGCAGATGGTCCATCCGCCGCTCGCGCCTGCCGCCTTTTCGCGTGAAGGCTGCTTCGCGCTTCTCGCGCTCCTGGTCCCCCTGTCCTGAAAGCCCTTGCTTGTGCAGCTCAGCTTCCCGCTCTGAGAGCCCGCGCCGCTTGCCCAGCTCCTGCAACGCCGCCGCTCGTGCACCGTTGGCGCCGGCCGATTTTCTCAACCAGGCCTCCATCTGGGACGACATTTGGCCCAAGCGAGCTCGCTTGCCGGAGATCCGCGCCTGCGCCGCACTCCCTTCCCCGACCAGCCCGCTAGCGTCGCGATACCTGTGTTCGAGACCGCTCGCGACCTGCCCATCGGCGATCTGCTTGGCCCGCTCACGACCGGCTTGCGCCAGCCGGTGGCGGCGGCGCGCCACGCTCGGCGCGGGTGGGGCGAGCTTGCGTTTGGCCCAGCGCGCCGTCGCCATGCCCTTGCGACTCTCCAGCGCGCTGCCCATCCGTCGCACGACCGAACGATGCTCGCCGCGCTGCGTCGCGCCGTGAGCAAGGTCGAACAGACGGTGACGGCGGAAATAGATAATCCACCACAGCGAAGACAGCACCAACCACTGCATGAACCACCCGACCAGATCGACTTCCGCGATCAGCCGCGTGACCATCAGCAATGCGCCGAGCAGGAACGAGTAGATCAGCTTCGAGGCGACCGCTCCCAGCAGATGCGTCACCCACGTCCGAAACGCCGACCGTCCCGCCTCGCCCAGTGCCGGGAGCAGCACGGCGGCAGGCGCCAGCAACAGGTAGATCAGGCTCATAAACGCTGCCAGCAGCAGATGCCAGGCGATAAAGCCGAACAGCAGCAGCATGCCCAGGAGGCCAAACGCAACCAACGCCAGTCCGATCCCTCGCCACCAGACAGCGTTCTGCGTGCGAAATTCAGCCTCGCTGGCCGTCGGCCCTCGACATGGTTCGGCGCTCGACCCACATAGGGTTCGAAACAGCGACGGCTCATCGTTGATCGAATTCCGCGCCTGGCCGTTGGCGGGGACCGCCAGAAACAATTCTCCGTTCGAGCTCGCTCCTCGTAGCAAGGTCGCGCTCTGGAGAGACACGTGCGGCGCATTCTCTTCCCCGCTCCCCCCCAACACCAATTCCCCGACTTTGCTGGTCACCGCGCTGGGCGCAGTCAGGATCTTGAGAGTTTTGTGAATAGCGCTTTCCCCGTGACTCGTTCCGCCTTCCCCACCGGCCCTCGCTTGTTCCTCCAGCTGTTTCGCGGCCACCTCCAGCCGGTGTTCGGCGTGAGCTTCGCACCAGCTCACGTTGCCGAACTCCATAAAGCACCAGGGGGCGTCGATTGCGGCCTTGAACAGTTCCTGGTTGCTTTCGGCGAGCGTGCGATCGGCGTGATCTGGAGAG
Source organism: uncultured Solirubrobacterales bacterium (assembly GCA_963774785.1). Lineage (GTDB taxonomy): Bacteria > Actinomycetota > Thermoleophilia > Solirubrobacterales > Solirubrobacteraceae > Palsa-744. The sequence continues at coordinate 2,280,322 of CAVZGH010000001.1, forward strand.
TGGCCCGCAGCGGCGGCCAGCGTGCCGAGGCTGGCTTCGTTCGCCCACGCGCCGAGCGCACCGATCGTGCCAGCCGGGTTCATGGTCACCCACAGGCCACCGGCCATCATCGCGATCATCAACAGCGCCTCACCCAGGGTCTCGGCGACGCGCCGGCGGATCAGCCCGTGATACAGCGCCAGCACCGAGGCGATCACGAGCACGAGCGCGAGCCATGGTTGCGTGAACGTGGCCTGTGCCCGCTGCAGGCTCTGCGTTAGACGGTGCATCGCGGGACTGCGCAGCAGGTCGATCGTGTAGCACCAGTCGAGGACCACGATCACCCCGCGCACCACGGCGGCCAGCGCTGTCCACAAGAACTGGAGGATGTTCTCGATCATCACCGCGATGTCGTTGGCCCACTTGGTGGCCCCGGTGTCGATATGGACATCGATCCCGTAATTGCCGGTTGGCACCTCGGCGCCCTCGAATCCCGAAAATCGGCAGTCGCGCGCCGCGGGACTCGGCAGTTCGGCGGGCGCTTGGCACAACGGACTGTTCAAGCCATTGCTCGCCAGCGGATCCCCGCCACTGGGCGCTGCCGAGGCAGAGGCTTCTTCGGCGCCGATTGCTTTGCCGCCCCCGGTTCCAGTGCCCAGAGGAGGCTGATTCGGCGCCTTTGGCGATCCTGTCGATCCTCTCGGGGACCCTCCCCCGGAATTTCTGTGCGCAGATGGCGCGGCGTGCGAGACCGGCGCGACGTGCGAGGCCAGCGCGACATGTGAGGCCGGCGCGACGTGCGAGACCAGCGCGACATGTGAGGCCGGCGCGACGTGCGAGACCAGCGCAGCATGCGAGGCCGGCGCGGCGGCAGCCGCCAGGGCCTGGGTCGTGTGGGCAAATCCCCCTCCCTGAGCCCACATCAGGCCGGCACCCCACAAGTAGGCAGCGACCGAGGCGAGGGACGCCACCCAGATTCGACGCCCCCGACTCACGCCCGCCCCGGCGTCGTCGAGAACGCGCGCAGCAATCCCGGCGAGACCACATCGACCTGGATCGCCTCGACCCGACCCGCATGGTCACGGAACAGACATCTGCCCGCCTCGAGCTCGAGCAGGCACTGGCGCGCGCGGCGATCCTCGGCGTCGAGCCCCAGCAGTTGCAGCGCCCGCCCCGCCTCCGCCTCCGAGCGCATCCCGAACACGAACGTCGCGCCGAGCAGGTTCTCCAGCGACTCGCGCTCGCCGACGAGCGCATCGGTGACGAGCTGCGTCGAGATGATCGGCACCGCGAGCTCGGAGCGGCCCATCCGCTGCAGCGACGCGAGCAGTTGCCGACCGACGGGATCCCCTAGCAATCTCCAGCCCTCGTCGAAGCTGAAGAGCTTCAAGCGCCCGCGCTCAGACCCGAGCAGGTGCATCGCGAACATCGCGATCAATCGCACGATCTGCTCGCCGACGCGCTCGGCCTGCGAATACTCCGCGCGGCTCGTCCCCTGTTGAGGGCCTGGCAGGTCGCGGATCGGCAGGTAGGTCACCTGGCTCTGCCCGACCGGCGGCAGTTTCACCGCGGGGTCGGCGAAGCCGAGCTGGGTCAAGCCCGAGCGGGCGTAGACCTCGAGCGTCTTTCCCACCTGCGCGTCGGTCTCATCGCCCTGCTCCAGCGCGTGCACGACCTCCAGGCAAGTCGGCTCGCGGGAGCGCCTGAGCACACGGTCGACGGCGCCGACGACCGCGGTCTCCCACGCCGGCTCGGCTCTGCCGGGTAGGAGGTCGCGCAGGAACGAGACGGCCGCGTCCTGGCGCAGGTGCTCGGGCGCCACCCTGAGCGGGTCGAGCACGCCGCGCAGCGCCGGGTCGGGCTTCAGCGTCACGCACTCCGTGTGCGGCGCGACCTCCTCGAGCAAATGGAAGCGGTGATCGCCCTTCGGGTCGCAGTCGATGATCCTTGCGCCCTGCAGGAAGCCCTCATACTTGAGCTTCTGGTCGAGCGTCGTCTTGCCCGAGCCGAGCGCGCCGACGCTGAGAATCGTCGTGTTGCGGTCGCTTTCGGAACCCTCTCGCAGGTTGAACCTGACCGGCTGGCGCGATCCGGTGAGCGTGTGCCCGAGGTAGAAGCCCGCGCGCGAGCCCGCCTCATGAGAGCCGGTCGGCATCATCGCCGCGACCTGCTCGGGCGTGAGCGTGTCGTCGTAGCCCGCGACCTTCGTGCGCTGCCCGGGCAGGTGCTGCAAAAACAGCGGCAGCTGATCGCCGAGCGGGCGGTGCAGTCTGATCTCGCCGTAGGCGCGGCGCGTCATCTCCACGCGCTCCTCGAGCTGCTCCTCGTCCTCGGCTCCAACCGCGACCGCGAGCGTCGCGCGCAGCAGCGGCGGCCGGCTCGAGGACTGCAGGTAGGCGAGCAGATCGCGCGCCTCCTGGGTGCGCTGGTAGCCGAGGTCGGTGACCCCCTGCTCCCCATCTGACTCCGCTCTGACGATCTGGTCGGCGTCCTGAATCCGGCGGCGTGCGATCCGCAGCGCCAGGCCGTTCGGCAGAAAGCGCGCGTTCAACGTCAGGTCGACCCCGAACGGCAGCGACTCCGGCGGCGCGAACATCAGCTCCACGCGCGCGCCCGGGAACTGCGCCTGCTCGGGCAGCGCGCCCAAGACCAGCTGCGCCTGCCAGCTCGTCCCCGTCTCGGACTCGATCCGCAGGGCACGGCCGCGGTGCTCGACGTACCCATCCATCCAGCGCATCACGTCGCCCTCCAGCGGCGCGAGCGTCGCCTCGCCGTTGCGCTCGAACACGAGCGCGCGCGGCTCGTGCAACCCGTCGAGGAGCGGCTCGCCGAGGCCCCGGCAGAAGGCGCGGCGCACGAGCCACTGCAGCTCCAAGCCGCGCGCCGGGCGGACCGGCAGGTAGTCGGCGAGGTGCGCGTGCGTCTGGTCGGCGCGCACCCGCGCGCGCTCGAGCTCTGCGACCTTCAACACGCGGCGGTCTCTGACCGAAAGGGCGCTTTTGAGCTCCTGGAGCCACTCGCGCGGGTGGCGCTCGGCCACGCGCGAAACGTACGCCGCGACGTCGCGCTCGGGTTCGCGCAGGCTGACGATCAGGTACACCTCCGGGCGCGCCGCGCCGATCTCGCCGAGGTATTCCTCGTGTTCTTCGGCGTAACGCCGTCGCGCGCGGGCATGAGGCGTGCCATGCGCGTCATCTTCGAGCTCGCGCGCGTAGCGCCCGAGGTCCCAGCGCCGTCCGACGCGCAGGATCTGCACGTCGGCCTCGATCGCCTCGAGCGCGCCAAGCAGCGCGAGAAAGCGCGTGCGCTTGCCGTCTTCGGACAGCCATTCGTAGGACTCGGTCTGCACCGCGAACGCCGCCCAGCCGTCGTCGAGCGCGTCGGCGAACAGGCAATTGCCGTAGACGAAGCCGAGCGGCGGCTTCACCGCGCCGCACCGATCCGCAGCTCGACGTCGCGCGCGAGCTCCAGCACCTGCCCCTGCGGGGGAACGGGCGCGTCGGGCAGTTCCCGCAACGTCAGCCCGCCGCGCCGGAACGGCCCGACCCGGAACCCGAGCCCGAGTCCGATCCCCAACCCGAACCCGAGCCCGAATCCGAGCGGTCCGCGGCGCTCGCTGCGCTCGTACGCGGTCGTGACGAGCACCGCGCCCGGCCCGGTGTAGCGCAAGCGCCGCATCTCCCCGTCGGAGCCGTCCGGCAGCAGCACGATCTCCTCCGGGCGCCAGCGCGCGCCCGGCGCCTCGCAAGGGCGCACACCCGCGAACGTGCGCGGCCCCGCCCCGTAGCGCAGCAGCGCCTGCACCGCGAGGTGAAACGGGCGCCCCTCGATCCGGATCACGCTCAGCACCGTCGCGCTCGCGACCGGCAACGCGAGGTCGCGCAGATACCAGGGCAACGCGCCGATCGCAGCGCCGAGCAGCGGCAGGGACGAGGCAAGCAGCGTCGCCGCGAGGATCGCGAGGAAGTAGACGACGCCGCGCACCGGGATCCCGCCCGGGTTCAGCCGCAGCTGGTCAACACGGTAGATGCGCCGCTCGAGGTCGAACACGGCGCGGTAGGAGCGGATCTCGATCACGGCCGGCGCTCCGCCCGCGGCGTGCACACCGCGATGCCCGCCATGCTCACGACGCCCGCCCTACCCGCATTCGAGGTTCCGTTCCCGGCACTCGCATCGCCGCCGATCGAGGTCCGCCCGCGATCGTCACGTCAGGCCCCGAACAGCGAGGTGACCGTGTCCTGCAGCAGGCTCAACCCAGCCGGCGTGGCGAGCAGCACCGCGACGATCCCGACCGCGAACACGCCCGCCGCCTCCTTGAAGTCGCGGCGAAAGGCGAGCACGATCGCGGCGATCGAGAGCGCCAGCCCGATCAGGCTCATCGCGACGGTGCGCGCCGTGTCGCCGGCTTTCGCGGCGGCCGATTCGAGCGAGGCGCCCGTCTTTTCGGTGCTCGCCCCCTGCGGCGTGGCGCCGCCGATGCCGGCCTGCTGCTGGGAGCTGCCCTGCTGGATCGCCTGGGTCGGCGCTTCGACCGCCGCCTGCGCGACCGGCGCTCCCGCGAGGAAGCACACGCCGGACAGCAACACGACCGCGCGGGCGCGGGCGAAACGGTTCTCTGGTAGGTGGAGGGTGTCAGGGAGTTTCATGCGGGCTCCTCTTCTGGTGGGGGTTGGGCTGGTTTCATGGGTCGGTTGGGCTGGTTTCACGAGTCGGGGTCGATCGGGATCAGCGAGCGGGGATGGGTTGGCCGGCTCCTCCCCGAGGATCGATCCGGAACGGGCCGGGAATGGCCGGCTCCGCGCCGGGGATCGGTCCGGAGCGGTTGGGCCGAGCCGGGGTCTCATGAGTCGGGGTCCATCTGGATCGCGGAGATCTCCCAGCGGCCCTGCACGCGGACGACGTCGAGTTCGTAGGCGAGCGTGTAGTGGGCGCCGCGCGCGTCCGCGGCCGCCGCCACGGCGAGCACCGCGCCGACCCCGGGCGCCCAGTCCAGGCGCTGCACCGATTCGAGCGTGAGCGCCGCGGCCGGCAGCGAGACGTGCGCGCTCGCGGTCAGGTCGGCGGCGAGCTCGGAGGCCGAGGCGGCGAGATAGTTGCGCAGCGCGCGCCCGACGACAGTGGCGAGCGCCGGTTCGTCGACTTCGCGCAGGTGCGTCTGCGCGACGGTCTGCGCCGGGCCGCTGGCGGGCGCCCCCACGAACGCGGGATAGCCGCCGAGCGCGAGGCTCCCTTCGACCGTGCGCACGACGTTGACCGTCAGGTAGAGCAGACCCGCGTCGTCGGTCTGCGCGGCGACCGTATAGACGTGCTCGACGGGGCCCCCGGTGCGGGCGGGCATCAGTTCCCGCTCCTGCACGACTTCGGCCGATTCGACGCGCTGAGCGCCGCTCACGGGCGGCTGCAGTCCCGCGTCCGGGTCGATCCCGGAGCCGACGAACGGGGCGAGGGCGTCTTCGCGGGCCTGCGGTTCGGCCGCGTTCCAGGTAAGGTAGCTGCGCGCGAAACGCACCGCGAAGCCCTCGGCGGCGAGGTCCGGCGCCGCGGGGATGTGCGCGGCGAGCGCCGGCGCCGGTGGGCGCGGTGGGTCGATCGCAAAGCGCGCGCTCGCCACGAGCCCCGCGACGGCAGCCGCGCTGAGCAGATAGCGGTGCCATTCGCGCGCGAGGCGGATCTGCCACAGCGGGCGTGTCGCGATGCTCACCCGCGCGTTCTGTGCATTCCCGTTCTGGGCATTCGCGTTCCTCCTCCTCGTGTTCGCATTCGCATTCGTGTTCGTGTTCGTGTTCGTGCCCATGCGTGTGCTCGTGCTCGCGTCGGTATTCATGCCTGTGGTCCCGTTGTCCGCATCGCTCAGCGCTCGAATCCGAACTCGGGCCGTTTTTCGGCTGGGGGGCTGACGGGAGCCGTACTCGAGGAGGCGCTCGCCGGCGCTGCGCTCACCGGAGTGGAAACGGGAACCTCGGCGGCTTCGGCTGAAGACGGGCGGGGCACATAGTCAGCGACGATCGCAACGCTCCCACGGGGCCGAGCCGAGAAGTGGACGAGGGGATGAGAACCAGACCCCCCGCGTTGGTGCCAAGCGCGTCGAACAAGCTGGTGCGTTGCCTCGGAGCGACGGACGACCGCCGGTCGAGACAGCGCCGCAGGGGAAGCGGTGACCACCCGCGGGCGCACAATCCTCGGACGCGTGGCCGCGACCAGCTTCTCGGCTCGTCAACCGGCGCTCGTGTGAGCCACGGCACCGTTCAGGGCAAGCACCGCGCCGACCATGCCCGTGACTCCGACCAACGCAGCCACACCGGCCGCCCGATGTAGGTGGCGTTCGCCGGCGATCGTGGGCTCGGTCCCAACGCCGGGCACGGACCCAACACAGAGATCGGACCCAACGCCGAGCTCGATCCCAACGCCGAGATCGGACCCAACGCCGGACACGGACCCAACACCGGACACGGACCCAACACCGGGCTCGGACCCAACACAGAGATCGGACCCAACGCCGGGCACGGACCCAACGCCGAGCTCGGACCCGGCCCCGCCCAGGTACTCCTCCTCGGAGTAGATGCGGTAGAGCTCGCGCGGGGCGCGCCGCAGGAGCGTCATCTGGACACCGCCGCGGTTATGCGAGCACCGGTCATGCGAGCGCCGCGCGGCGATGCGCCACGCGTGCGGCCGGAAGCCCAGGCAAGGAGGAACCAGGCTTCCGGCCGCTTGCGCGCGGATCGGGAGCGCCGTGCGGTCGTCCGTCCGATCGACCGCCGGCGTCCCGGGGAACGCCTATGAATGGGGGGAGTGATGATCTTCATAGGAGTTCCCTGTCCCCTTCTCCGACCACCACGTCCAAACGGGACACGCGGCGCGGAAAAGTTTCTTCGCAGGCCTCGAGCAACTCGCGCAGCCGCGCCCGCGCGCGCTGAGAGACCTTGCGGTACTTCTCCTTGGACCAGCCGTGGCGCTCGCAGAACTCGGCGCACTCGACCTCCTCGCCCGCGAGGCTGACGAGCACGAGTCGTTGATCGGGGGTCAGCTCGTGGATGACCTGGCCGAGGCTGCGCAGGTCCGAGCGCAGCATCACGATCCGCTCGATCTCGGCGCGCACGTCGGCGACCTCGATGCCGTTGGCGGCGTCGCTCAACGGGAGCGCGTGGTCGAGCACCGCCTGCGCGGGGCTGCGCCCGCCCAGCGCGCGGAGGCGATCCTGGATGCGCGAGACGAAGCGCTGCTCGAGCAGGTTCGCCATGTGCGCACGGGTCATCGGCGCGCGCGGCGCTCCCGGCGCTTCTGACCTCGCTCCCGGCGCTCCAGCGGGCGCTGCTGCCGGCCCTCCCGGCGCTCCCCGCGCTCCCACCGGCGCTCCCGACACCCCTCCCTTCGCCCCCGACGCCAATCCGCCTCCCGCGCGCGCCTGCGCGAGCAGCTCGAGCGTGGCTTGGCCATAGCAGTCCTCAAGGTCCTCCTTGCGCAGGCGATGGCGATGCGAGCGCAGCAGCAGCTCGCGCCGCGCCTGCGCCACCAGCGCCATCTCCTGCACGCGGTCGAAGCGCATTTTCGGCTCACATCGGGTAGACACGCATAGATGTCGATCGCTCGCGCCCGGAGACCCCCCTCCCAATGAGCCTCACCGACCGCCTCCACGCGCTCGACCGCCGTCAGCAGCAGAGCCCCCGATTGAGCTTTCCCGCAGCGGTCGTCAAGAAGTTCGGCGACGACGGCGCCGGGCAGCTCGCGGCGCTGATCGCCTACTACGGCTTCGCCTCGCTGTTCCCGCTGCTGTTGCTGCTAGTGACGGTGCTCGGCTTCGTGCTCGAAGGCGATCCGAAAGACCAGGCGAGCGTCCTGCACTCCGCCCTCGGCCAGTTCCCGATCATCGGCAAGCAATTGCAGGGCAACGTCCATTCGCTGAAGGGCAGCGCCGGCGCGCTCGCGATCGGCCTTCTCGGGCTGCTGCTCGGCGGCCTCGGCGTCGTCGGCGCCACCCAGAACGCCTTCCAGCAGGTCTGGCACATCCCCCGCAAGCGCCGCCCCAACTTCCTCGCCTGGCGGCTGCGCGGCCTCGCTTTGATCGGCGTTCTCGGTCTGCTGCTGATCGTCTCCACCGTCGCCGCTGGCTACGTGACCGCGCAGACGGCAGGGGCGGTCGCCGTGGTCGGTGGGGTCGTGCTCGCGCTCGTCTTCAACCTGCTGCTGTTCTTCTTCGCCTTCAAGTTCCTCAGCCCCGAGGAGATCCCCACCCGCGACCTGATTCCCGGCGTGATCTTCGCGGCGATCCTCTGGCAGATCCTCCAGCACATCGGCGGCTACTACGTCGAGCACGTCGTCCGCCACGCGCAGGAGACCTCGGGCCTGTTCGCGTTCGTGCTCGGCCTGCTCGCATGGCTCTATCTCGGCGGCCAGGTGACGCTGCTCGCGGCCGAGATCAACGTCGTGCGTGCGCGCCGGCTGTGGCCGCGCAGCTTCTTCTCCCAGCCTCTGCTCGAGGCGGACAAGCGCGCGCTGAGGTCATCCGCGGAGACCGAGGAACGCGTCGAGGAGGAGAACGTCGAGGTCAACTTCGACGGGCCGTCTAGCTGAATTTTGGCTCTGTCAAGCCGTTTCATGCATGATCTCAAAAGTACTTGCGCCCGCAACCACCGCGCGCTATACTAACTAAACTTTCGTAAGCTCATATGGAGCCGATACCCATGCCAGACACACCAGAGCAGCCAACTTCAACAGCATCTTCTTCATCTTCATCATCATCTCCGGAGCAGCGCCCCGCGCAGCCCACCATCCCAAAGCAGACCCTGCGGCTGATCCCGCTCGAGGACACGGTCGTGTTCCCGAACATGGGGATCACGCTGACGGTCGAGGTCGGCGAGGACGAGCGCGTCGTGCTTGTTCCGCGCCACGACAGCGAGTTCCTCGAGGTCGGCACGGTCGCAGAGGTCGGCGAGCGGCTGCGACTGCCCGGCGGCGGGCACGCGGTCGCGATCTCCGGCGAGCACCGCGCGCTGATCGGCGCCGCGCAGACCGGCCCCGAAGGCGAGCTGCGCGTCGAGGTCGACGAGCGCCCGGATGAGAAGCCCGTCAACGGCAAGACCCGCAACCTCGAGCGCGAGTACCGCGCGATCGTCGAGGAGATCCTCGAGCTGCGCGGCGACGACGGCCGCATCGCCGCGTTCCTGCGCGCGATCGCCGAGCCCGGCGCGCTGGCCGACTCGGCCGGCTACTCCCCGCAGCTGACCTACGACCAGAAGGTCGAGCTGCTGCGCACGCTCGACGTCACCGCGCGCCTCGAGCTCGCGGTGAGCCTGCAACGCGAGTCGCTGGCCGAGCTGCAGGTGCGCAAGCGCATCCGCGAGGACGTCCAGGAGGGCGCCGAGAACCAGCAGCGCGAGTACTTCCTGCGCAAGCAGATGGAGTCGATCCGCAAGGAGCTCGGCGAGGACGAGGGCTCGGTCGCGGAGGAGTACCGCGCGAAGATCGAGGCCGCCGAGATGCCGGAGGAGGTCGAGGAGCAGGCCCTCAAGGAGGCTCGGCCGCCTGGAGCGGATGGGCGAGCAGACGGGCGAGTCCTCGATGATCCGCACTTATTTGGATTGGCTGATTTCCGTGCCTTGGAACAAGCGATCGGACGAGCGCTTGGACCCGGTCGCGGCACGCGAAGTGCTCGACACCGACCACGCCGGCCTCGAGGACGTCAAGGACCGCATCACCGAGTACCTGGCGGTACGCAAGCTGCGCGCCGATCGCGGGATCGAGGCCGACCCGAAGTCGGGGGCGATCTTGACTCTGATCGGGCCCCCGGGCACCGGCAAGACCTCGATCGGCGAGTCGATCGCCCGCGCCACCGGCCGCGAGTTCGTGCGCATGTCGCTCGGCGGCGTCCGCGACGAGGCCGAGATCCGCGGGCACCGGCGCACGTACATCGGCGCTTTGCCAGGCCGTCTCGTGCGGGCGCTGCGCGACGCCGGGACGATGAACCCGGTGATCCTGCTCGACGAGGTCAACAAGGTCGGCGCCGATTGGCGCGGGGATCCCTCCGCGGCGCTGCTCGAGGTACTGGACCCGGCGCAGAACCACTCGTTCCGCGACCACTACCTCGACGTCGAGCTCGACCTCTCGCAGGTGATGTTCCTCGCGACCGCCAACGTCGCCGACACGATCCCGGGACCGTTGCTGGACCGGATGGAGACGATCCGCTTCGACGGCTACACCTCCGAGGAGAAGCTCGCGATCGCAAAGGGCTATCTGTGGCCGCGCCAGCGCGACCGCAACGGCCTGCGCGAGGACGAGGTCGAGATCTCAGACGAGATCCTGCGGACGATCATCTCCGAGTACACGCGCGAGGCCGGCGTCCGCAGCCTGGAGCGCGAGCTCGGGACGGTGCTGCGCAAGACCGCGACGAAGATCGCCTCCAGCCAATCCGATGCTGCCCCGCAAGCCTCGCCGGACGCCGCCGGGGATAGCGATGGCGGAGGCGGAGGCGGAGCCACGGCCGGCGCCAAGGCCAAGCCCGAGACCGAGACCACGTCCGAGGTCGAGCCCGCGACAAAGGCGAAGAAGGCGAAGGCCAAGTCCAAGTCCAAGAAGACGCCCGTGAAGATCGATCTGGAGGTCGTGCGCGACGCGCTCGGTCGGCAGAAGTTCTTCCAGGAGTCGGCCTCGCGCACCGCGACGCCCGGCGTCGCCACCGGCCTGGCCGTCACCGGCGCCGGCGGCGACGTGCTGTTCGTCGAGGCCACAGCGATGCGGGCCGGAGACGGCGCCGCCGGCAACGGCCTCGTGCTGACCGGGCAGCTCGGCGACGTGATGAAGGAGTCGGCGCGGATCGCCCTCTCCTACGTGCGTGGCCATGCCGAGGAGCTCGGCATCCCCGAGAGCGCGTTCGAGGGACAGGAGTTCCACGTCCACGTCCCCGCGGGCGCGATCCCCAAGGACGGGCCCTCCGCCGGGGTGACGATGGTCACGGCGCTGGCGTCGCTGCTCAGCGGCCGTCCGGTCAAGCACACGGTCGGCATGACCGGCGAGGTAACGCTACAGGGCAGGGTGCTGCCGATCGGCGGCTTCAAGCAGAAGGCGCTCGCCGCCAACGCGGCCGGGCTGACCGACGTGATCCTGCCCGAGCGCAACCGCGGCGACCTCGACGACATCCCCGAGGAGGTGCGCGAGCAGATGGCCTTCCACCCGGTGATGACCGTCCAGGAGGTCCTCGACATCGCACTCGAGCCCGTCGCGCCCGCCGCCGTGGAGCCCGCCCGCGATGTCGCGCACGCGTAGATGTGAGCCCGTCCCCGAGGAGGTCCGTCAGACCGCGGACCTCCTCGAGCGCCGCTGGCAGCTCTCGATCGTCTACGCCGCGCTCGCGGGCGCGCTGCGCTTCAACGAGTTCGCCGACGCCGTCTCCGGGATCTCTCCGCGAATGCTCGCCGAGCGGCTGCGCGACCTCGAGGCCGCGGGGCTGGTCGAGCGCACGGTGATCCCCTCCTCGCCGCCGACGGTCGAGTACCGCCTCACCGCGCGCGGACAGCGACTGGGACCGATCATCGACGCGATGCGGGCCTACGCAAGAGAGCCCGTGGGCTGAGCAGGCTCGGCCGTGCCTGAGTCGATCCCAGAGCTGGCCCCAATCAGCTGACCGCCGGGGCAGCTCTCCGCGGGGACCTCACCCTTCGGGTTGCGGATGCCCACCACGCCTACGATGCCGCCGACCGCGACGAGCAGGCCGGCGATCGCCATGCCGAGGTGGAAGCTCTGCAGCGAGGCCTGCTCGGCGGCCTTCGTCAGCGCGCTCGCCTGGGCGGTCAGCAGGCCATGTACGTCAGGGCGCCCGAGCGGCAGGCGCTTGGCTCCGGCGACCGCGGCGCGCGCGGCCGGGCCCAGCCTCGCGCCGGCGAGGTGTTCGTCCAGCGAGGATCCGAACGAGCCCGCCACGGCCGCGCCGACGGCTGCCGTGCCGAGCAGGCCGGCGACGCGCGCGATCGCGTTGTTGACGCCCGAGGCGATCCCCGCTTGGGTGGTGTCGGCCCCGGCGAGCACGGCCGCGGTGAGCGGTGCGACGGTCATCGATAGGCCGAGCGCGAACACGAGCAGACCTGGAAGCACTTCCGAGACGTAGTTGACTTTGGCGCCGATCCGTTGGAACAAGAGCAGACCGCAGGCCGCCACCAACGGGCCGGCGCCCATGAAGAAGCGCGGGCCGAAGCGGTCGGCGAGCGCACCGAAGCGCCGCGAGAGCACGAACATGATCACGGTCACCGGCAACGTCGCCAGACCGCTCTGCAGCGGCGTGTAGCCGCCGATCTGCTGGAGGAAGAGGACGAGGAAGAAGAACAGCACCGCCAGGCCCGCGTACATCGAGAAGGTCTCGACGTTGCCCGCGGAGAAGTTGCGCCGCCGGAACAGCCCGAGCGGGAGCATCGGATCGGGGGCGCGGGACTCGCGCCACAGGAATGCCCCGAGCAGGACCACCCCGGCGATCAGGGGGACGATCACCGCGGGGCTCGACCAGCCCAGGCGCGGCTGCTCGATCAGAGCGAACACCGGCCCGGCGAGGCCCGCCGCGCAGAGCAGCGCGCCGGGTACGTTGACTTTGCGGTGGGCGCCGGTGACAGCGGTGGCGGTGGTGGTGGCAGTGGTGGCGATGGTGGCGGCAGTGGTGGCAGTGGTGGCAGTGGTGGCGGTGGCGGTGGTGGCGACGGTGTCAGTGGTGGCGGTGTCGGGGGCACCGGTAGCTGCGCCGCGCGGCGCAGCGCGCGGGACGACCGTGAGGATCAGCGCGACGCAGGCGGCGGCAAGCGGGACGTTAATCACGAACAGCCACCGCCACGAGCCGATCGCGAGCAGCTCGCCACCGGCCAGCGGCCCGAGCACCCCGGCGATCGCGCCCCACGCGGTCCAGCTGCCGATCGCCGCGCCGCGCTCGGATTTGGAACCCCCTTCCCCACCCGGGAACGTGTTCACGATCACCGCCAGCGAGCTGGGCACGAGCAGCGCGCCCGCCACGCCCTGCAGCGCGCGCATCGCCACGAGCACGCCGATCGTCGGCGACAGCGCGCAGGCGAGCGAGGCGGCGCCGAAGCCCGTCACGCCGAGCGCGAAGATGCGCCGCTCGCCGAACAGATCCCCCAACGACCCGCCGATCAGGATCAGCGAGCTGAGCGTCAGCAGGTAGCCGTTCACGACCCACTGCTGTGCGGCCAGCCCGCCGCCGAGCGCACGCTGGATCGTCGGCAGCGCGACGTTCACGACCGTGCCGTCGAGCAGCACGATGCCAGAGCCCATGATGCAGGCGATCAACGTCAGGCGCTTTACGCGTGCGTCGATCGGAGCGGCCATGCATCGGGACGGCGGGATTTGAACCCACGACCCCCTGCTCCCAAAGCAGGTGCGCTACCAGACTGCGCCACGTCCCGTCACGTCCCAGCATAGGGATCAGAGTGGGCCCGCGGGGATCGAGACCTGGCCTCGGCGCGTCCCCTACCACCGAAGCCTCGCCCGCCGGGCACATGCCCGGCGAAAATACGCCGCCCGAGCCGACGTTCCTCTTCCAGAAGCCGCCCACAACCCCGCCGCCGAACCCACTTTCATGCCGCCGCCCGCGGAGTACGATGTAGGAAGGAGCCGGAGGGGTGCGTGAATGGAGGAATCGAGATGGGCGATACGGAGAGGCCGACACGGATGAAAGCCACCGCGCGACGCGATGCGGACGGGACCTATAAACACACCGTTCAAGTGCGCGAGCACCAGCTCACGGTGGACGAGCCCGTGGAGAAGGGCGGTGACGATACAGCGCCGAGCCCGCAGGAGCTGCTTGCGGTGAGCCTCGCGTCGTGTACCGCGATCACGATGGAGATGTACGCGGCCCGCAAGGGCTGGGAGCTCGGCCCCGTCGAGGTTGACGTTCAGTACAAAGGCGCCGAGCGCGGCTGCCCGACGAAGTTCGAGCTCGTACTGCGCTTGCCTGAGGAGATGCCCGAGGAGCAGCTCGAGCGTCTGCGCGTGATCGCCGCGAAGTGCCCGGTCCACCGCGCGCTCGACGGCGAGGTCATGTTCGAAGAGCGCATCGAGCGCGTCCAGCTCGCGCCGCACTAGCCGGTGGGTCCCGGCGGCCCGCGCCGTACCAACGAGTCCCGGCGACCGATCGGCGAATCGCCGACCACCACCGCCAGCACCGCCACCACCGCCAGCACCCTGCCGACCGGGGAGGCGGGCTATAACCAGACCGGCGACTCGAGCGGCGGCCAGATCGCCGCGGCCGTGCTCGTCCCCCTGTTCCTCGCGCCCAGCGACGGCGAGCCGCACGCCGTCTTCACGCGCCGGCGCTCAGACCTGCGCCGCCATGCCGGCGAGATCTCCTTTCCCGGCGGCCGGCGCGACCCCGAGGACTCCGACTTGCGGGAGACGGCGTTGCGCGAGGCCGAGGAGGAGATCGGCCTGCCCCGCTCGCAGGTGCGCCCGCTCGGCGAGCTGCCGACCGTCTCGACGTTCGTGACGGGCTACACGATCCATCCATACGTCGGGCTGATCCCGGACGGCCTCGCCTGGCGGGTCTCAGAGCGCGAGGTCGATGCGGTCTTGGAGCTCTCGCTGCGAGCCCTGCGCGGGGGCCGCACGCGCACGCGGATGCAGCGCCGCGGGATCTCCTTCGAGACCGACGCCTACATCGTCGACGATCACCTGATCTGGGGCGCCACCGCACGGATCCTGGAGCACCTGCTGGAACGGGTGGAGGAGCTGTTGGCGCTCCCCCACCCGGCCGGCGATTGAGCTAACTCGGCTGCGGTACGAGCCGGATGTAGGGGCGCGGCTCCTCCCACCCGTCCGGGTACTTCTCCTTGGCCTCGTCGTTCGAGACCGAACCGGCGATGATCACCTTCTCGCCCTCTTTCCAATTGACCGGCGTCGCGACCTTGTGCTTGGCGGTCAGCTGCAGCGAATCGATCACGCGCAAGACCTCGTCGAAGTTGCGGCCGGTCGTCATCGGGTAGACGAGGATCAGCTTGACCTTCTTGTCGGGGCCGATCACGAACACGTTGCGGACTGTCTGATTGTCGGCCGGCGTGCGGTCGCCCGGGTCGCCCGAGACGTCCGACGGGAGCATCCCGTAGAGCTTCGAAACGTTGAAGTCCGCGTCGCTGATGATCGGGTAATTCGGTGCCGTGCCCTGCGTCTCCTCGATGTCCTTCGCCCACTCCTCGTGCTTGCCGAGCGGGTCGACCGAGAGGCCGATGATCTTCACGCCCCGCTTGTCGAACTCGGGCTTCGCGTTGGCCATGTAGCCGAGCTCGGTCGTGCAGACGGGCGTGAAGTCCTTCGGGTGCGAGAACAGCACCGCCCAGGAATCGCCGATCCAGTCATGGAACTTGATGCGGCCCTCGGTCGTCTCGGCCTCGAAATCGGGGGCTGTATCGCCAAGTTGTAGCGCCATTTTTTTTGATCCTTTCTCGACAGCTAGCCGTCGCGAGAGTCGGGATTTGAGACTGAGAAATGTGGTCTTACGAATCCTGATCTGTTTTTGGGAGATTCCCCCTCAGGATAGCGCCTCTAATCCCCTCCCCTCGGGATTCCTCATAGAATCAGTGATTATACCGGGCGCCCTGCCCCGGACTACCGCGCGGCGCCCAGGGACGAGACTGGCCCTCAGCCCTCGGGCGTCCAGCCGGAGAAGCTCGGACCAGGTGCTCTGCAGGTTCTTCTTCGCGTCGGCCGATTCCGATCCGCGCCCGCGCGCGGAGAGGCTTTCCGGCAGGAACGCCCCGGCGACCATCGCCACCGAGCCGAGCAGCGCCAGCCACGCGCCCTCGCGCAGGGAGAGCGCGAGCACGCCGCCTTCGGGCGTCGGCGGATTGACGATCCGGAACAGCACGCAGGCCACCGCGACGATGCCAAGCAGCGCGAGCGGCCCGCGATGGCCGTCGGGAGAGGACGCCGAGGAGAAGCCCGCGCCGGCGAGCGCGAGCAGCGCGATCACGATCGCCGCGCCCGCGAGCAGCAACAGAACGATGTTCAGGTCCTTCAACGCCTGATGAGCGCTCAGCGCAGTGAACTCGTGGCCGGCGAGCGTGCCGAGCGTGGCGTGGTACTCACCCATATAGCTCTGCATCGCGGCGTTGCCGAACTGGGCCGCCGCCTCGCTGCCGGCCTGCTGGGCGAAGGCGATGCCGGCGGCGGTGAAGCTCACGCCGTACCACGGCAAGAACACGGCGACCGCAAGCACGATCGCGCCGAACGCAGAGACCAGAAGCCCGTATCGGGGACGATCGCCCGTCATCATCGCGGTCTTCATCGGCGCGATCGGCCGACGGCTTGATTTCGGGGCGCCCGGTGTGCCTACCGACCTTCGAGCAGCGCGTCGATCTCAGCGCGGGCGCCCGCCAGCCAAGCCTCCGCGTTCCCTGGGTCGGCCCTCAGAAACCGGACGGGGATCTCGTTGCGTTCCGCGATCCTGCGCACGATCCGCTCGCCCCTCGCGAAGACGTCCGCGGACATCACGCCGCCGGGCGCCGCAGCGCTGGGCGCACCGCCGCCGGGCGCCTCGTAGACGAAGCCGCGGACGGTCGTGTCGATCGCCTGGCCGAGAAAGAACTCCAGGCGCGAGCCGTGCAGCGCGCGGACCTCGCCCTCGGGCCCCTTCGCCGTGGCAAGCAGCCAGCAGACGATCGTGACGCTCTCGAGCGCCGCGCGCAACGTGCCGAGGCGCTCAGGCGTGCCGATCCAACACTCGGCGCCGGCCGCCTCGATCGCCGCGCGGCCGGAGTCGGCGCGCGTGGTAACGCGGACCGCGTGCCCCTCCCCCACAAGGTCTTCCGCCAGCCGCCTGCCTCGACAACCGCCGGCGACGATCAAGATTCGCGCCACGGCACGCGATCTTATGGCTCCCGCACGGATGGAAGGGACGCCGGAGCGGACGGGGCGCCGCAACAGAGGGTTCGCAAGAAAGAGGCAACACCCACGCCTCGCCCACACCGGATGGGATCCAAACAGCCGCCCCCGGGCCGGCCCGTTTGCATGGGTCCGGCCGGCCCGAGGCGCCCTGAGATCCAAGGGGCGGCGGCCGCCTCCAAGCCATGGCTCGAAGAAGCGCTGTCCTGCGGGGAGATGCTGCTGGTATGTGTGCTGCCTCGATTCTGCGGGTACTACAGAGGAGGCCCGTCGCTGCTTCGACTACAAGAGCAGAGCACCGGGCCGGGACCTGTTCGAGCGCCACCGGAGAGGTATGGGTAGCGGCGCTCGAACAGACCCCGGCCCACCGATCGATGATCGGCTGGCGCCTGCTGCACGGTCCCCCCGACCGAAATCCGTTTCTCCTGGGGTTGGCTACCGTGCATTTGCATGAAGACAACCACAGTTTTTAGTTTTTGTCAAGCAATCGATCAAGCTGCTTGTCAAGCCCTTGGTCGCCGGTCGTCCGTGGCGTAGCCCCGACTCCGCCGCAGGAGATCCGATGTGCGCCCGGATCCCGCATCCGCTCGGCCGGACCGGCCGTCCAATAGCATCAGGCGACGATGAGCGGGGACGTGGTCACGATGGAGAAGATCGTCGCGCTGTGCAAGCGCCGCGGCTTCATCTTCCCCTCCTCAGAGATCTACGGCGGGGTCGGCTCGACATATGACTACGGTCATTACGGGGTGCTGCTGAAGGGCAACGTCAAGGGCGAGTGGTGGCGCGCGATGCTCCAGGAGCGCGACGACATCGTCGCGATCGACTCGGCGATCCTCCAGCACCCGCGCGTATGGGAGGCCTCCGGACACCTCGCCGGGTTCACGGATCCTCTGGTCGATTGCAAGACCTGCGGCCAGCGCTTCCGCGCCGATCACCTCGCTGAGCTTCCCTGCGGGCGCAAACCCTCGAAGCACCCCGGCGAGACCGACGAGTGCGAGCTGACCGAGGCGCGCGACTTCAACCTGATGTTCGAGACGACGATCGGCCCCGTCAAGGAGTCCGGGTCGGCCGCATATCTGCGACCGGAGACCGCGCAGGGGATCTTCATCAACTTCAAGAACGTCCTCCAGTTCTCGCGCAAGAAGCCTCCGTTCGGGATCGCCCAAGTGGGGAAGTCCTTTCGCAACGAGATCACGCCCGGCAACTTCATCTTCCGCACGCGCGAGTTCGAGCAGATGGAGATGGAGTTCTTCGTCCCGCCCGCCGAGGCGGGGCAGTGGTTCGAGCACTGGCTGGGCGAGCGCGAGCGCTGGTATGTGGAGCTCGGAATCCGGCCCGATCTTCTGCGCCTGCGCGCGCACGACCCCGACGAGCTCTCGCACTATTCCTCCGGCACCAGCGACGTCGAATACCTCTTCCCCATCGGCTGGTCTGAGCTCGAGGGGATCGCCAACCGCGGCGATTTTGATTTGTCCCAGCATGCCAAGCTCTCCGGCGAGAAGCTCGAGTACTTCGACCAGTCATCCGGCGAGCGCTACGTGCCCCACGTGATCGAGCCCGCCGCCGGCGCGGACCGCGCGACGCTCGCGTTCCTCGTCAACGCCTATGACGAGGAACTGGTCGAGCGCGAGGGCGCGGGCGAGGGAGAGCTGCGCACGGTCCTGCGGCTGCACCCGCGCCTGGCGCCGATCAAGGCCGCGATCCTGCCGCTCGTGCGCAAGGACGGCCAGCCCGAGCTCGCCCGCGAGATCCACCGCGCGCTGCGCGACCGGCCGGGGCTTGGGATGGTCGAGTACGACGACGGCGGCGCGATCGGCAAGCGCTACCGCCGCCAGGATGAGATCGGCACGCCGTTCTGCCTGACCGTCGATCACCAGAGCCTCGATGACGCGACCGTGACGTTGCGCGAGCGCGACTCGCTCTCCCAGGAGCGCCTGCCGATCGAGGGGCTCGCGGAGGAGATCGAGCGCCGCGTGAACGCGCCCTGGCGCACCCCCAAGCTGACCCAGACATAGGCGGACATAGGAGAGACAATGGACTTCGACCTGACCGACGAGCAGCAGCTGATCCAGCGCACCGCGCGCGAATTCACCGATCGCGAGATCATCTTGCAGTCGCGGGAAAACGCCCGCAACCACCACTTCGACCTGGACCTCGTCAAGAAGGTCGCCGCACAGGGCTACCTCGGCGCGATCGTCCCTCCCGAGTACGGCGGCGCGGGCCTCGACTACTTCAGCTACGGCCTAGTCGTCGAGGAGATCGGCCGCGGGGACTCCGCGATTCGCACCGTCATCTCGGTCCAGACCTCGCTCGTCTGCTCAGGGCTGGTCAAGTTCGGCACCGAGGCCCAGAAGCAAAAGTACCTGCCGCGGCTCTGCTCGGGCGAGTGGCTCGGCTGCTTCGGTCTGACCGAGCCGGACACGGGCTCCGACGCCGCCAACCAGAAGACGCGCGCGCGCAAGACCGACTCCGGCTGGGTCATCAACGGCGCGAAGATGTGGATCTCGATGGGCAACCACGCGAAGGTCGCGATGATCTTCGCCCAGACCGACCCCACCCTCGGGCACAAGGGCATCGCCTGCTTCCTCGTCAACACCGACCAGCCCGGCTACAGCGCGCAGACGATCGAGCACAAGATGGGCCTGCACGCCTCCGACACCGCCTCGATCTCTTTGGAAGACGTCGAGGTCGCCGACGAGGACATGCTCGGCGAGGTCGGCGATGGCTTTCGGATCGCGATGTCGAACCTCGACTCCGGCCGCTACTCGGTCGCCGCGGGCTGCGTCGGGATCTGCCGCGGCTGCGTCGAGGAGTCCGTCGCCTACGCGTCCGAGCGCGAGCAGTTCGGCAAACCGATCGCCTCCTTCCAGCTCGTCCAGGCGATGATCGCCGACATGGTTCTCAAGACCGACGCCTCGCGGATGCTCGTCTGGCGCGCCGGCTGGCTCAAGGACCAGGGCCGACCGAACACGCTCGAGACCTCGATCGCCAAGCTCCACGCGACCGAGGCCTCGCTGGAGTGCGCGAACCTCGCGATCCAGATCCACGGCGGCGCCGGCTACGTCGATGACCACCCGGTCGAGCGCTACTTCCGCGACGCGCGCGTCACGACGCTCTACGAGGGGACCTCGCAGATCCAGAAGCTGATCATCGGGCGGGCGATGACCGGCGTCAACGCGCTCGTTCCCTCTTGAGATGAGATGCGGACACACGACGCTCTCGTACGAGTAACCGACGCTGAGATGGGGACACACTCCAAATCGACGCGGGACAGGAGGTCCCACGCCCACCCGCCCATTGCCCAACTCACCCGCGCGGACGATCCCAAATGAGCACCCCTGTCCAGCCCGCGCGCATCGTCGGTGTGATCGGCGCCGGCACGATGGGCGCCGGCATCGCCCAGCTCGCGGCCCGCTCCGGCGCGCGCACGATCCTGCACGACCCCCTGCCCGAGGCGCTCGCGCGCGGCGCGCAATACGCGCGCGACGGGCTTGCCAAGGAAGCGGCCAAGAGCCGACTCAGCGCCGAGCAGGCCGACGCGGCCGCCGGCCGGATCGAGCCGGTCGACGAGCTCGCCGCGTTCACGCCCTGTGAGCTCGTGATCGAGGCGGCCCCAGAGCGTTTGGAGCTCAAGCACGAGCTCTACGCGCGCGTGTCCGAGATCGTGAGCGCCGAGTGCGTGCTCGCTACGAACACCTCCTCGCTGCTCGTCACCGCGATCGCGGCCGCCGCCTCCCAGCCCGAGCGCGTCGTCGGGATGCACTTCTTCAACCCCGCGCCTCTGATGCGCCTGCTCGAGATCGTCGCCGGCGAGCAGTCCTCCGAGCGTTCACTCGCGCTGGCCCGTGCGACCGGTGAGGCGATGGGCAAGTCGGTCATCGTGGCGCGGGATGGGCCCGGCTTCCTCGTCAACCGCTGCAACCGCCCCTTCGGGCTGGAGGCGCTGCGACTCCTGCAGGAGCGGATCGCGGACATCGAGACGATCGACCGGACGATGCGCGTCGAGGGCGGCTTTCGCATGGGTCCCTTCGAGCTCATGGACCTCGTCGGGATCGATACGGGCCTGGAGATCTCCAAGAGCTTCTACGAGCAGAGCTTCTATGAGCCGCGCTGGCGTCCTTCCCCGATCGCCGCCCGCCACGTCGCCGCGGGGCTCTGCGGTCGCAAGAGCGGGCGCGGCTACTACGACTATTCGCGCGATCCCTACCGCCCGGCGGATCCGGAACGGGATTCAGATTCAGATGCGGACCAGCCCGCGGGCGGCGGTGGGGGTGAGACCGGAAGACCCACGGCCGGCGGCGTGCTCGAGCGCATCCTCTGCCAGGTGATCAACGAGTGCGCCTTCGCGCTCGGTGAAGGCGTCGGGTCGGCCGAGGATATCGACACCGGGATGGCGCTCGGGCTCAACTATCCCCGCGGACCGCTCGCATGGGCCGATCAGATCGGGCTCGACCGCGTGCTCGCCGTGCTCGACTCCCTCCAGGAGGAGTACCGCGAGGAGCGCTATCGCGCGGCGCCTGCGCTACGCGGCCTCGTGCGCGCCGGCCGAGTGGGGCGCGCGAGCGGCGCTGGCTTCTTCGCCTACGACGCAGCCCCCTGAGCCTCGGTCGTGGTCGCGGCCGGGGCCCACTGCGCCTCGGCAAGATCCCCGACCGGCATGCCCTCCGGCGTCGGCACCCGGGGGTTGTCGCGCAGGTACCACTCGGCGTCGAGCGCCGCCTGACAGCCCGATCCCGCCGCGGTGATCGCCTGGCGGTAGGTGTGATCGACCAGATCGCCCGCGCCGAACACGCCCGGGCGGTTGGTCCGCGTTGAGCGACCATCGACGGCGACATAGCCGTTCTCGTCGACCTCGATCTGCCCATCGACGAGCGTCGATTGTGGCTCGTGACCGACCGCCACGAACGCGCCCGCGACCTCCAGCGTGCGCTCCTCGCCGGTCTCCGTGTTCACGAGCTCCGCATGCCCCAGCGCGCCGTTCTCGCCGGACACGAACTCCTTGACCGCGTACGGGGTCAACAGCTCGATGTTCGCCTCCGCGCGCGCCCGGTCGAGCATGATCTTCGACGCTCTGAACTCCTCGCGGCGATGCACAATCGTGACCTTCGAGGCGAACTTCGCCAGGAAGATCGCCTCCTCCATCGCCGAATCGCCGCCGCCGACGATCACCGTCGGCTTGTCGCGGAAGAAGGCCGCGTCGCAGGTCGCGCAGTAGCTGACGCCGCGCCCGCTCAGCTCGAGCTCGCCGGGCACCTCTAGCTTCTTGTGCTCGGCGCCCATCGCCAGGATCACCGTGCGCGCGCGGTACTCGACGCCACCGGCCCAGACCTTGTGGATCAGGGGTTGGGCTGGATCCGATCCGTCCGCCAGCTCGACGCGCTCGGCCTCCTCTGTGAGCAGGCGCGCGCCGAAGCGCTCGGCCTGGTCGCGCAGCTTCTGCATCATCTCCGGGCCCATGATCCCCTCGGGAAAGCCCGGATAGTTCTCCACATCGGTCGTCTGCTGCAACAGGCCACCCCAGGCAAAGCCCTCGAACACGAGCGGATGCAGGTTCGCGCGCGAGGTGTACAGCGCCGCGGTGTAGCCCGCCGGGCCGCTCCCAATCACGATCACATTCTCCACATCCTCGCTCATCTCATCTCCTATCGCTTTACTTTGTAAAGTATAGCGCGCTGACGGGGAAACAGTCGTCAGGCACGCAGGGCGCGCACGGCGCCCGCAGCCTCGACTGCCGCGTCCTGCGTCGCAGGCGCCGCCGGATGCTCGCCCTGCTGCTGCTCGCGCCAGCGCGCCACCGTGCGGCGCAGTTGAAAGTACGCGATCGCCCCCGGAACCGTCGGCAGCCAGAAGGAGATCGCGCGGTAGGACAGCACGGCCAGCACCGCCAGGTCGAGGTTGACGCCGAACGCCGCGAGCGCGCCGATCATCCCCCCCTCCACGCCGCCCAGCCCGCCCGGCAGCGGCAGCAGGTTGCCGAGCATGCCGATGAAGTAGGCCATCCAGATCACTGTTAACGGAGGCCCCGCCCCCCCCGGCGAGCCGAACGCGTGGAACATCGCCCACAGCACACAGATGTCAAAGCCCCACCACGCCACCGCGCCGAGCAGGCCCGGATCGCGCTCGCGGATCAACTCGATCGCGGTCCTGACGCCACTCGCCGCCAGCGCCGGGACGGTCACCGCGCGCGCGACCCAGTGGGCCAGCCGTCCGGAGCCCGAGGCCCAGCGGTGCAGGCGCCGCTCGATGTCCCCGGGCAGGAGCGCCATCGCGCCGACCACCGTCATCAGGATCGCCGCGACGATCGCGGGCACGATCGTCAGCGCGAACGAGCCGCCCCCCGGGAACAGTCCCGTGCCCAGGCCGAGCCCGTCGATCAGCACCGACCCCGCGTAGACCGCATACAGCAGCACCATGAACGCGACCATCCGGCACGCCACCAGTCGCGGCGCCATGCCCGAGCGGCGCAGCGCCCACGCGGTCAGCGCCACGCCGCCGGCTCCGGCCGTCGCGAACAGACGCGTCGCGGCCAGGCCGGCCATCGTGATCTGATAGCTCTCGCTCCAGCCGATCGGGCCGGGGGCGGGCGGCAAGCCGGCCGAGCCGAGCGGCGCGGACGAAGCAAGCGGACCGGCGGAGCCGAGCGGCGCTGGCGAAGCAAGCGGACCAGCGGAATCGAGCGGCGTTGGCGAAGCAAGCGGACCGGCGGAATCGAGCGGCACGGACGGGGCGAGCGGATCGGCGGAATCGAGCGGCGCGAACGAAGCGGGCGACCTGGACGAAGCGAGCGGGACAGTCGCATCGGGCGAGCCGGGTAGTGCGGGGGCGACGAGGTTGCCGAGGGTACCGGGATTACCGGAGTTGCCAGGGGCGGATGAACCGGTTCGCGTCGTCACGAACACCGCGCGGAACAGCACCACGTAGCCGCCAAACGACAACAGCTCGAGCACGACCCCGAACGCGATCCACCAGCCGTCGCCGTCCTCGAGATGGTGCAGCGTCGTGCCCACCCCGGCGAGCTTCGGCAGCACGAAATACAGGAATCCGACGACCGTGAGCACAAACACGCCGAACGCGATCGCCTGCCGGCGCGTGATGACCACGCGCGGCATCTCCTCCTCGTGATGGGCCGCCGCCACTCCCGCCTGAGGAGCCCGTCTCGCCCGAGCCGCCTGTATCTCTCCCGCCTGCTCTCCCTCGCCCCGCGCCATCTCGCGCCCACTCACCCCCTCATCCGTGCGCGACCGCTTCGAGCGCCGCGACCGCATGCCCGAAGCGCGCGAACGCCGGCTGCGCGCGCGGCCCCAGACGCCACACCGCCCCCGTCAACGCCGCGCCCGCGAGCAGATCGACGACGTAGTGCTCGCCGAGGTACACAAGCGCGAAACCGAGCACCGTCGCATAGGCCGCGCCGAGTGCGCCCGCCAGCGGCCCCGCCTCTGCGAGCAGGAGCGCGGCCATCAGTGTTGTCGCGAAGTGCAGCGAGGGCATCGCAGCCAGGGGGTTGCCTCCGAGGACACTGTAGAGGGGACCCCAGCCGTCTCCCCAGAAATGCTCGCCATACTCGACCATCATCCTGCGCACGTGCTCGGTGGCGCGATCCTCACTCCCCTCCACCGAGGCCGCATACCAAGGCGGCGCGGTCGGCGCCAGCCAGTAGACGCTCGCGCCGATGTCGAACACGGCATAGGTCATCACCGCGGCCCGCGGGAAGCGCTCGCGCCGGCGGACGAGGATGTAGAGGAGCGAGCCGTGCGGCACCATGAACCACGCCCAGTGCGCCCACACGAGCACGCGGTCGAGCGCACGCCAGCGCGGCGCGGCGCCGTCAGGGTCAAAGCGCGCGAGCGCGCGCTGCAGGCGCAACGTCGGCAGCTCGCCGAGACCGAGCGTGCGATCGATGTCGATCGGATAGTCGATATGCACGCGCGCGGCCTGCGCCCGCTCGTCGTCGTGCGGTGTCTTGTACGCCGCCAGATACGCCCACATCTGCAGCGTGCAGACCGCCACGTCGCGCCCGCGAGAGCGTCGCACGGCCGCGCAGAGCGCGAGCGGCGCCGCGAACGCAACCGTCTGGGTAGCTAGCGGCGGCGCGCTGATCCGCTTACGCAGCAGCGGCGCGGCGACTCCCGCCGCCACCACCCCCCAGGCGGTCGTCCTGATTACGCTCGACAGCCGCACGCGAGCTGAGTATATGGGTGCGCTTGCGCGTTCCGATCAACGATCAACGCAGAACGCGCGCGCCTACGCGTGCGCACGCGTGCGCGCGCGTTCTGAACGTTTTCCGTTTTGGTTTTCGAGCACGGGCAGAGCGCGCCGCGCTGGCACGCCTACGCGTGCGCGCGCGTTCCAGACGTCTTGAGCTCGGCGGAGCGCGCCGCGCTCCCCGCTCGGGCCGCCTCCGCGACGAACGCGCCGATAACCTCGCTCGCCGGGTCCGCCTCCGGATGCCACTGCACCCCGAGGACGAAGCGATCGGACGGCCCGCCCGCCCACTCGATCGCCTCCGGCAGCCCGTCGAGCGTCGAGCGCCCGCTCACCACGAGCCCCTCGCCCAGCCCGTCGATGCCCTGGTGGTGGTGAGAGCGGGTCTCGTGCTCGGTCTCCCCCGCGACGCGCGCCGCGAGCGTGCCCGGCGAAAGCAGCACGTCGTGCTCGGCGCCGTCAAAGGACCCGATCACGCGCCGGTGCTCCCCGTGGCCGAAGTGCTCGGGCAGGTGCTGGCGCAGGGTGCCACCGCGCGCGACGTTGATCAGCTGCATGCCCCGGCAGATTCCCAGCACGGGCAGCTCGCGCTCGATCGCCGCGTTGACGAGCGCGATCTCGAACGCGTCGCGCTCGGGCACCGTGTTAACCGTCTCGGGGTGCGCCACCTGGCCGTAGGCGGCCGGGTCGATGTCGGCGCCCCCGGTCAGCACGAGCCCGTCGATCAAACCCAGCACCTGCTCCGGGTCCTCGATCTGCTGAGGATCGGGCGCCAGCATCAGCACCAGGCCCCCGGCGCGCTGCACCGCGTCGACGTAGTTGCGCGCCAGCAGCATCGCCGGCTGGTCCCAGACGCTCCAGCGCGCCTGCTCGAGCGCGACGCACATGCCGATCACGGGACGATCCATCAACACAGAATAGGATCAACGCCGTGCGCGAGTCATCGACCGAGCTCGAGACGGTCAACCTGCGGCTCGCCGACGGCGTCGCCACGGTCGAGCTGAACCGGCCACAGGCGCTGAACGCCTGGAACAAGCAGTTCGCGCTCGACCTGCTCGCCACGCTCGAGCAGGTCGCCACCGACGATGCCGCGCGGGCGCTTGTGATCACCGGCTCAGGGCGCGCGTTCTCCTCGGGCGCCGACCTGAAGGACGCGGGCGGCTCCGACGAGCTGCACGCCCGCGGGACGCCCCGATGTCTACAGGGTCCTGACCGAGCGCTACCACCCGATCATGCAGACGATCCGCGCGCTGGAGAAGCCCGTGATCGCGGCGGTCAACGGCCCGGCGGTCGGAATCGGCTGCTCGCTCGCGCTCTGCTGCGACTTGATTCTCGCGGCGCGCAGCTCCTATTTCCTGCTCGCATTCGTCAACATCGGGCTCGTCCCCGACGGCGGCTCCTCGCTGTTCGTGCCCTCACGCGTCGGCATGGCACGCGCGTCGGAGCTCGCGCTGCTCGGCGAGCGCCTGCCGGCCGAGCAGGCGCTGCAGTGGGGCCTCGTCAACCGCGTCGTCGAGGACGAGCGGCTCGCCGAGCAGGCGGCCGCGCTGGCCGCACGCCTGGCGGCCGGACCGACGCGCGCCTACGCGGGCGCCAAGCGCCAGCTCAACAGCTGGCTGTACGGACGGATGGCCGAGCAACTCGAGCTCGAGGCGCAGATCCAGCGCGAGATGGCGGGCAGCGAGGACTTCGTCGAGGGCGCGCTGGCGTTCGTCGAAAAGCGTCCTCCGCGCTTCTCCGGGCGATGAAAATCGCCTCCGCCGAAGGCCACGAGCCGACCTCGAGAAGGTTGCGAACCCCTCCTGGGAAAGACCGAGAGCCCTCCGTCGGGAGGGCCGTGAATCCCGCACGGCAGGGGCCGGAAAACCCTCGTGGCAAAAGTCATCAAGCGCGTACCGTCCGAGCCTGAATAGAATCCTGGCCGCCTTGAGTCATCTGGCCCCCACACTCCTCGCCTTCTTCACGCCCAAGTCCGGCGGCTCGCCCAACGCGGACCAGATCAACAGCCTCTACAAGATCACGCTCGTGATCGCGCTGATCATCTTCTTCGCGGTCGAGATCGCGCTCGGCTATGCGCTGTGGAAGTTCCGCGCGCGCAGGGGCGCCGTGCCCCATCAGACCCACGGCAACACGCGCCTGGAGGTCGGTTGGACGCTCGCCGCCGCCGTGATCCTCGTCGGGCTCGCGGTCGTGACCTTCGCGAAGCTCTCCTCGATTCAGGATCCCCCCAACTCCAGCCCGAGCGGCGATCAGCTCGCCGCCGAAAGCGGGGCCGAAAGCGGCGTGCTGTACGCGAGCGCCGAGCGCAAGCTGCCGCCCAACGGAAAATCGCTGAACATCACGGTGATCGGCAAACAGTTCATCTGGCAGTACGTCTACCCCGGCGCGAACGGACGCAACGGCCTCGGCGCGCCCTACTCCTATGAGGAGATGGTCGTCCCGACCGAAACCACGGTGACGCTGGACATCGTCTCCCAGGATGTCGTGCACTCCTGGTGGATCCCCGAACTCGGGGGCAAGTTCCAGGCCGTGCCCGGCTACCACAACTACACGTGGTTCAAGATCCCCAAGCCCGGGCTCTATCGCGGCCAGTGCGCCGCGCTGTGCGGACGCGGGCACGCGCGCATGATCGCCACCGTGAAGGCCGTCCCCCCGGCGCAGTTCGACGCCTGGCTGGCCTACCAGAAGCAGGAGCTTCAAGAAGCCAACGCCGAAGCCGCGGTCGAGCGCGCGAAGCTGAACTCCCAGAACGGGCCCGCCCGGGTCGAGAACCCATAGATAGATGTCCATGTCACTGCCTTTGCCCACATCCTCCAGACGTATCACTCCGTCTGAGCGCACCTCCAGATCGCGTCCCGTGAGCCCCGCGGCGGGATCCCGGAGTCCTCGGCATTCCCACAGAAGGATCGATGATTGATGGCCACCTACGCAGCCCCCGTCCCCCAGGTAGCAGCCCACCACGTCGAGCCCAAGCAGCAGGGGTGGACGAGCTGGATCACGACCACCGATCACAAGCGGATCGGGATCATGTACATGGTCCTGACGTTCATGTTCTTCTGTCTCGGGGGCGTCGAGGCGCTGATGATGCGCCTGCAGCTGGGGGCGCCGAACAACACGCTGGTCAGCCCCGAGACCTACAACCAGCTGTTCACGATGCACGGGACGACGATGATCTTCCTGTTCGTCGTGCCGATGATGGCGGGCCTTGCGAACTACTTCGTGCCGCTGATGATCGGCGCGCGCGACATGGCCTACCCGCGGTTGAACGCGCTCTCCTTCTGGCTGCTGCTCGCCGGCGGGCTGGTCTTCTATGCGTCACTGTTCTGGAACCCGCCGGAAGCCGGCTGGTCGAGCTATGCACCGCTGTCCAGCGCGATCTACTCGCCGAGCGGCGGCCAGGACGCTTGGATCTACCTGATCCACCTGACGGGCCTCTCCTCGATCGTCGGCGCGATCAACTTCTACGCGACGATCGCGAACATGCGCGCCAAGGGCATGTCCTGGGGCCGGCTGCCACTGTTCATCTGGGCGATCCTGACCTACTCGGTGCTGATCATCTTCGCGATGCCGGTGATCGCCGGCGCGGTCACGATGCTGCTGACCGATCGGCACTTCGGCACGCACTTCTTCGACCCCACCGAGGGCGGTTCGGCGCTGCTCTGGCAGCACCTGTTCTGGTTCTTCGGCCATCCCGAGGTCTACATCATGGTGCTGCCCGGGTTCGGTTTGGTCTCGGAGATTCTGCCGGTGTTCGCGCGTAAGCCGATCTTCGGCTACAAGGCGATCGCGGCCTCGACCGTGGCGATCGCGTTCCTCGGCTTCCTCACCTGGGCGCACCACATGTTCACGACGCCCACGCCCGAGGTGATCCTCGTGTTCGTGATGCTCTCCTCGTTCCTGATCGCGGTTCCGACGGGCGTGAAGATGCTCAACTGGATCGCGACGTTGTGGGATGGGGCGATCGAGTTCAAGACGCCGCTGCTGTTCTGTGTCGGCTTCCTCGCGCTGTTTCTGATCGGCGGCATCTCCGGCGTGTTCCTCGCCGTGTTCCCCGTCGACTGGCAGCTGAACGAAACCTATTTCGTCGTCGCGCACCTGCACTTCGTGCTCGTCGGCGGCTCCGTCTTCACGATCTTCGCCGCGATCTACTACTGGTTCCCGAAGATCACCGGGCGGATGCTCGACGAAGGCCTCGGCAAGCTGAGCTTCTATCTGATGTTCGTCGGCTTCCTTGCGACCTTCCTGATCCAGCACGTGATGGGGCTCGACGGCATGCCCCGCCGCGTTTACGAGTACGACAACGTCGGGCATCTCGCGCTCTACAACCAGATCTCGACGGTTGGCTCGTTCATCCTCGCCGCCGGCGTGCTCGTGACGATCATCAACGCCTGGCGCAGCCTCAAATATGGCGCGATCGCCGGCCCCGACCCGTGGAAGGCGAACACGCTCGAGTGGTTCACCGAGTCGCCCCCGCCGGTCAACAACTTCGACGTGATCCCGCTCGTGCGCTCGGTCGAACCGATGAAGGACATCCGCCGCGAGGTCCAGCGGCGCAGCGGCGCGGGCGTCCCGGCGCCGGGCGGCGCCACCGTGCCTGCGGGGGCCACTCAGGTAGGAATCTAGGGTGGGCTCGGCGCCCCCCACGGCCGGTCGCGGCGTCCCCGCGGCGCCCGGCGGGCCCGGCCGCGGAGCTCAGCGGCGATGAACGCCCAATCGACCGGCGCGGCCCAGATCGAGGCGCCCCGCATCGGCCTGGCCCCGCGCACGCGCCAGCTGCTCAGCGACTACGTCGAGCTGACCAAGCCGAAGGTCCAGTCGCTGCTCCTGCTGACGACGATCGCGACGATGTACGTCGCCGGCGACCCCTCGCTCGCGCTGGTCGCGCTGACCTGCCTCGGCGGCTATCTCTCCGCGGGCGGCGCGGGCGCCGTCAACCATTGGTATGACCGCGACATCGACGCGCGCATGGCGCGCACCGCCTCGCGGCCAGTCCCCGCCGGGCGGGTCTCCCCGGCCGCCGCGCTCGCGTTCGGCTGTACGCTCGCGGCGCTCTCCTTCCTGGAGCTGTCGCTGACCGTGAACGTGCTCGCCGCGAGCCTCTCCTTCGCCGGGTTCCTCGGCTACGTCTTCCTCTACACGGTCCTCCTGAAGCGACGCACGCCCCAGAACATCGTGATCGGCGGCGCCGCCGGCGCGGTCCCCCCCTCGTCGGCTGGGCGGCAGTCACGGGCTCGGTCAGCGGCACGGCGGTGCTGCTGTTCTTCATCGTCTTCTTCTGGACACCGCCCCACTTCTGGGCTCTGAGCCTGCTGATGAAGGACGAGTACGCGAAGGTCGAGATCCCGATGCTGCCCGTCGTGCGCGGCGAGAAGGAGACGCGGCGGCAGATCCTGCTCTACACGGTGCTGCTCTATGCGGTCACACAGCTGCCCTTCTGCGCCGGGGGCTTCGGCGACATCTACCTGGTCGCCTCGATCGCGCTCGGCCTCGGCTTCATCGCCGGCGCGGTCCGGCTCTACCGGCGAGCCGACCGGCGCAGCGCATTGCAGCTCTATCTCTTCTCCCTTGCCTACCTCGCACTGCTGTTCTGCGCGATGGTCGCCGACGCTCATCTGTAGAATGCGAGCCCGCCCATGAAGATGACCCGCAGCCTCGCGCGCAAGAACATCCGCACCGGCCTGATCGTCTCGGGCATCTGCATGTTCATGTTCGGAGTCACGTTCATCGTCGCCGCGATCTACATCTCCTGATGAGCCCGCTCGACCCTGAGATTCCGCCCGCCGGCGAAGAGATCCACCTGCCCGGCCCTAGCATGATGCCGATCCTCACGGCGGTGGGCATCACGCTGGCGCTGGTCGGCGTTACGACGTTCATCGAGCTGACGGTCGTCGGCGTGATCCTCACGGTCTACTGCGTCGGGCGCTGGATCAAAGAAACGCGCCACGAAATCGAAGAGCTTCCGCTCGACTGAGCCCTCGGGCCGCGCGGTCGCCAATAGCGAACAACGCACGCCGCGCCGGCCGTTCGCCGAGCACCAAGAAGCTCTCATCCCGTCGCGGGCTCTCATCCCGCGCGTGTCCTCATCCCGCGCGTGCCCTCATCCCGTCGCGGGCTCTCATCCCGTCGCGTGCCCTCATCCCGCGCGTGCCCTCATCCCGTCGCGGGCTCCCATCCCGTCGCGATCCCTCATCCCGTTGCGGGCTCCCATCCCGTCGCGGTCCCTCATCCCGTCGCGGCGCTCGCCGTCGCGGCGCCTGCCGGCACGGGACAACTCGCGCCGTCGGCCGTCCAGCAGCGCACGATGTCGCGCACCGAGAGGACGCCCACAGCATTGCCCTCGTCGATCACGATCAGGTGACGAAAGCCGCCGCGCACCATCACCGCCGCCGCCTCCTCCAGCGACCAGTCAGGCTCGGCGAAGACGACCTCGCGCGTGAGGTGCTCGCCGACGCGCTCGCCGTCGGGATCGTGACCGGCGCCGACCGAGTGCAGGATGTCGCGCTCGGTGAGGATACCCGGCCCATGCCCATCGGGATCGATCACGACCGCGGCTCCGACCTTGCGCTCGGACATCAGTCTTGCGGCCTCGCGCAGCGTGTGCCCGGGTCCCACGGTGAGCGCCATCGCCGTCATGCCGTCTCGTACCTGCATCACTCGCTCCTTTCCGCTTCCCGCCTACAGCTCGAATTACCCGATCGCGCTTGGACAAAACGGATATTTGCAACGATTGCCTCAATCTAGTCCTGATTCCTGGGTTGGTCAAGGACGGGTGCCTAGAGGCAAGAGCGCCCTCCAGGCACGAGCGCCCTCGAAGCACAAGCGCCCTCCAGGGACGAGCGCCCTCCAAGCACGAGCGCCCTCCAAGCACAAGCGCCCTCCAAGCACAAGCGCCCTCCAAGCACGAGCGCCCTCGTCCAGCCGCTTCGCTAGAGTTCGCACCGTGAGCATCAACCAGCGCTACCGGCTGCGCAACCCCGCCAGCGGGCGGGAGATCGTGATCGAGGCCGACCCGGACCAGATCTACCTCGACCGCGACTCGGGCGAGCCACTTGAGGTCGTCGGCAAGCTACTCCCGCTCGCCCCCTCCCCCTCAAAGCTGCCGTGGGCCGTCGAGAACATGCGCTTCTGCACGTGGTGCGACCAGCTCGCCCAGCGAGATCTGAACGACTGCCCCACCTGTGGACGCCGGATGGACCCGCTCACCTCGAGGCCGGCTAGTTGAGAGCTTCCCGGCGGCCGTGCCGCGATCGCGGCGGGGATCCTTTTGCTCTGCTCGGTCGGTCTCGCCGCGTGTGGGGGTGGCGGCAGCGTGAGCGACGCCGTCCCGAAGAGCACGCCCGACATCACCCCGCCGACGGACACGAGCGCCGAAGCGGCGGCCGCACAGACGACCTCGACCTCGAGCACCTCGACCACTTCGACCGCGAAATCGAGCGAAGGCTCCTCCAGCGAAGAAGGCTCCTCCGGCGAAGAATCCTCGCCGAGTGGCGGCAGCGAAAGCGGCGCGTCCGAAAGCAGCGGCGCGACCGGGGGCGCCGCAGCCAAAGAAACGACGAAAAGCGGCGGCGCGGAACCGTCCAGCAAAGCCGGCGGCGAATCGGCCGCGACGCCCAGCGGCGGCGCCAGTGCCCCCGCGGGCTAATCGTTTCTGACTCCTAGGGAGTCGAGATCAGCGTCGCGCTGTAGGTCAGGCGCGCGGTGAGGTAGAGGCAGTAGTACTGGACCGAGGTGCCGATCGCGGTCTGGGTGGTCTGCGAGCTCGTGCTCGTGCACTGAGCCTTCGGGCGGCTGGCGCGCCAGGAGGTCGCGTTCGTGAAGCCCAGCGCCAGCGCCGGCGCCCAGGAGGGCACTGTCAGCGCGATCACATCGCCCTTTTTGACCTGCAGCGTCGTTTCGAGCGGGAACTGGGCGGTCTTGCCGAAGTAGGGTTCGAGCTTCACGAGCGGGCTCTGTGCGATCAGCTTGTAAGTCAGGTTCGGCGTCTTCTGGGGGCGCAGGATCGCGATGCCCGCCGTCGAGGGACCGCCCTCGTTGGCGTTGAAGAACTTGATCTGGGTCGCATTCGGCTTGCCGAGGTCGATCGACCAGGCGACGACCGTGCCGGCGCGCGGCGCGGCCACCGGGTTGTGCGTCGTGCCGACCTTCACCTGAAAGCCCGTCGTGCGGCTGACGGCCAGGCAGGGGCTGCCGGGGCAGCTCGGCACGGTTTCGGGGTTGGTCGTCGGCGGCAGCACGCCCACTTCGGTCAATGTCGCCTCAGAGCCCGCGGGCAGCACGAGCACGAGCGCGAGGCTCGCAAGGACTGCCGCTGTGGATGCACGGATGATCATGTGGTCTTTCAACACGCCAACTCAGAAGATGTAGCGGTCAGTTCAGATCAGTTCGCTATTTCCGCGTCAGTTCCTGCGCGGCGGCCGCGATCTCGGCCGGATCGCCGGGACTTGGAACCCACGGCAAGCGCAGCGGATCGCCCGTGTAACGGGGAATCACATGCATGTGGAAGTGGAAGACCGTCTGCCATGCGAGCGCACCGCAGGAGTTGACCAGGTTGACCCCCTCGGCCCCCAGCAGCTCCTTCGCGCGCGCCGCCTGGCGCTGTGAGGCGAGCGCCACCGCGCGCAGGTCCTCGGGGCCGATGCTCAGCAGATCCGCGGAGTGCGCGCGCGGGATCACGAGCACGTGGCCGCGCGTGGCGGGGTTGATGTCCATCAGCGCCACCGTGCGCTCGTCTTCGTCGACGATCGTCCCGGGCAGCTCGCCCGCGAGGATCTTGCAGAAGATGCAATCGGGATCGGTCATCGCTCGAGACGAAGCCTAGATGGTCGCACGCAAGGCGGTCTTGCTGGGATGCAAGAGAGCGTCGATCTTCGTACGGACCTTCCCGGAACCGGCCTCAACACCCTGTGTCGTCTGACGGGTCTTTTCAAGGAGAGGGCGCGGACGGCGCCCGCGTGGCCGGGCGCAGCTCCCGCGCACGAGCGAGGGCCTCTTCGCGGGTGACGATCTCGCCGGCGTACTGCGCCGCCGCCAGCTCATCGAGCAGCTCGCCGAGCCCGGGCCCCGCGGGGATGCCGAGCTCCGCCGCCAGCTCGTCGCCGCGCACGAGCGGCCGCGGCGGCCCCTCGGAGCGCCAGCGCAGGGCGTCACCCAGCATCCCGCGCGCGAGCGCCAGGTGCGCGTCGATCGCCCTCTGCGCTCCATCGCCGCGCGTGGCCAGCCGGTCGGCGACCGACAGCAGCGTCACGTCAACCTCGACCGGATCGCACGCGTGCAGGTAGGAGTACACCGTGCGACGCGCGAGCGGCTGGGGCTCGTGGACGAGAAAGCCGAGGCGCAGGTGATTGCGCACCAGCGCGGCGACGTGCGCGCGCAGCCGCTCGCTCGCGCGCAACCTGCCGAGCACGGTTCTCGCCAGATCGGCGCCGGCGACGTCGTGGCCGATGAACGTCACGCGCCCGTCCGCGGGACGCACGCCGCGCGTGAGCGGCTTGGCGGCGTCGTGCAGCAGCGCGCCCCAGCGCAGCGCCTCGCCGCGCGTCAGCTCATTCGCCAGCGGCTCTCGGAGCAGCGCGCGCAGATCTGCGGCGAGCGGCTCGCTCGGGTCGGCCGCGTGCTCCTCGTCGAACACCGCGCCCGGGTCGGCCTGCAGCTCGATCGTGCAGCTGAGCACCTCGAGCGTGTGGCCATAGACGTCGAGGTGGTGAAAGCGGCTCTGCTCGACTCCCTTCAGCGCCTCCAACTCAGGAAGCACGACCGCCGTGGCGCCCAGCGCGTCCATCAGCTCGACCCCGTGGCGCGCCCGCGGCGAAGCGATGATCCGGCACAGCTCCATGAACACGCGCTCGGACGAGACCCCGCCCAGCCCGCCCGCCTGCGCACGGGCGGCGGCGCTTGTCTGCTCCTCCGGCTCCAGGTCCATCTCGACCGCGATCCGCACGAGGCGGAGCACTCGCAGCGGATCGTCGGCAAACGCTCCCGGGCCCGCCATCCGCAGCCGGCGCGCGCTCAGATCCTCCATGCCTCCCAGAGGATCGATCGATGCGCCACCCTCGAGCGGCTCGGCGATCGCGTTGATCGTGAAGTCACGCAACCCGAGGTCGGCTTCCAGAGAGCCGCCCCGCAGACGCTCGAGGTCGGCCTGCCACGATCTGTCGCGCGCGACCACACGCCAGGCGCCAAAGTCCTCCGACAGCGCAAAGCACGCCGCCCTGCCGGCGGCCTTGGCGATCGCGCGCGCCGCCTGCTCGGGATCGCCGTTGACGACGAGATCCAGATCGGTCAGGGGCCGACCCAGCGCACGGTCGCGGACGGCTCCGCCGACCAGCCAGGCGGGCTTGCCCGCGAGCGCCGCGCGGGCGATCTGCAGCCCGTCGGCGCTCATGCTGCTTCGCCGTCGCGATGGTAAAGACGTGGCACGCGCGGGGTGAGCGCGCACGTGACCTCGTAGTTGATCGTTCCCAGCCGCCTCGCGACGTCCTCGGCGGTGATTCGCTCAGCACCCGGCGCGCCATCCCTGGCGGTGGCGGCGATGGCGGTACTCCCGATCAGAATCGCCTCCTCGCCCAGCAAGCCCTCGCTCGTGTCGGGGCCGAGGTCAACGGTGATGTTGTCCATGCTCACCGTCCCCACGACGGGGTGGCGGCGGCCGGCGATCAGCACGTCGGCGTTGTTCGAGCACCCGCGCCGCCAGCCGTCGCCATAGCCGATCGGCAGCACCCCCAGCCAGGTGTCGCGCTCGGCGACGAACCGTCGCCCATATCCGGCGCTCTGCCCCGCCTCGCAGCGCTTCACCTCGGCGACGTAGGAGCTCAGCTGCAGCGCCGGCTCAAGGCCGCGGCCGGCCGGGTCATCGCCGAACGGGTCCATCCCGTAGACGGCGATTCCGCAGCGCACCATGTCGAGCTGCGCGCCCGGCTCGCGCAGCAGCGCCGCGCTGTTGGCGGCGTGCACGATCAGCTCCGGCTGCTCGGCCTTGATGGCCGACCCCCACTCGGTGAACCTGCCGAGCTGCATCGCGAAGAACCCGTCGTCGTTGCGGTCATCGGCGGTCGCGAAGTGCGTCATCAACCCCACCAGCTCGACGCCCTCGGCCTCCCGCGCGGCCGCCACCGTGCGCGAAGCCTGGGCCGGGTCGCGCGTGCCGAGCCGCCCCATGCCGGAATCGAGCTTCACGTGCACCCGGCCGCCTCCCGCCGCCCGCACAGCCCGCACCTGCCGCTCGCTCCACACAACCACGTCGGCGTCGGCCGCCAGCGCATCCCGCAGCTCGGCTTCGCTCAGGGCTCCCATCACAAGCACACGCACATCGCGCAGACCCGCCTCGCGCAACTCCCGCGCCTCGCTCGCCGCCGCGACCGCCAGCCAAGTCGCGCTGCCCGCGAGCGCCGCCCTCGCGCTCTGCACCGCACCGTGGCCGTAACCGTCAGCCTTCACGACGGCGCACAGCTCCGCGCCGCCGTGCAGCTCGCCACGCAGCCGCGCGCAGTTGCGCTCGATCGCGGCCACGTTCACGCGCGCCACCGCGCGCCGCGCTGCCGATTCCCCGGTCGTCATCGTCCCGGTCCGTCCGGGACACGGCGCTCGTGCTGCGAGTCGGGCGTCCCGTCCTCGATACGCCCGCGACGATCCCCGCCCGGACCGCGATCCCCGCCCGGACCTCCTCGCGCAGCCGGCAACGCGGCGATCACGTCGGAGGCGATCACCCCCTCGGCCGCGCCCTGCCTGCGCGCTGCCACGCGGCCGGCCTGCGCGTGCAGCGACACACCGGCGGCGGCGGCGGCGAACGGGTCGAGCCCGGCGGCGAGCAGCGCGGCGATCACCCCGGTCAGCACATCGCCGGTACCGGCCGTCGCGAGCGCGGGTGTCGCGCCAGGGCTGACGGCCACGCGCCCGGAGGGCTCGGCGATCAGCGTGTCGTCGCCCTTCAGCACGACGACCGCCTGCGCTTGCTCGGCGGCCGCGCGGACATGGTGCAGGCGCTCGCGCTCGATCTCCTCGCTACCCACCTG
Organism: uncultured Solirubrobacterales bacterium; assembly: GCA_963774785.1. Taxonomy (GTDB): domain Bacteria; phylum Actinomycetota; class Thermoleophilia; order Solirubrobacterales; family Solirubrobacteraceae; genus Palsa-744. Next base: position 2,317,371 of record CAVZGH010000001.1, read on the forward strand.
CAGCAGCCGTCCCAGCTCACCCGCATGCGGGGTCAGCACCGTGGGCGCGGATCGTGCGCGCAGCTCACCGAGGTGTCCCGCGTGCGCGTTCAGCCCGTCGGCGTCGAGCACCAGCGCGATCTCCACCTGCCGCGCGAGCTCGCGCGCGAACGCGCCGGCGCCGCCCGAGCGCCCTAGACCAGGCCCCAGAGCCAGCGCCCCACCGCGTCCGCTCGCCTCGAGCACCTCTTCCACGCCCTCAGCCGTCAGCCCGCCGTCGCCGTCATCGGGGAGGCCCCTCGTCATCAGCTCGGGTGGCCCCGCGGTCGCGAGGATTGGCTGCATCGACGCGGGCACAAACCCCGTCACATACCCCGCTCCCGCGCGCATCGCCGCGTGCGCGGCCATTCGCGGCGCGCCCGTCAGCCCGCGCGAGCCACCGGCGACCAGCACGTGGCCGCTGAGGAACTTTGTCGAAGACGGTCCCCGCCGCGGTAGCTCGGCGAATATCGACGGGGCGATCAGGCCGATCCTCGCCTCGCCGGGCCAGCCGCGAGGAATCCCGATCTCGATCGTCTCGACCGTGCCCGCATGGGTCTTGCCGGGCGCGATCCACAAGCCCGGCTTGTCCGCGTGAAAGGTCGCGGTCGCCGTCGCTCGTACCGCGGCGCCGGAGGCGACCCCCGTGGAGGCGTCCACGCCGCTGGGCACGTCCACGCTCACGACCGCCGCGCCCGGCGCGCGCACGGCGTTCACGGCCTCGATCGCCTCGCCGACGGCGCCGCGGGGCTGTCCTTGAAAACCCGTTCCGAGCAGCGCGTCAACGATCACGCTCGCCTGCGCAAGCGCCTGCTCGGCGCGCGCGCGGTCCTCGGTCAGCTCGATCGGCGCCTCCCCGGGCAGCCGTTCCAGGTTCACGCGCGCGTCGCCGGCGAAGTCGCCGGGTGGCGCCGCGCACACCACCGTCACGCTCCTGGCCGCGTCGCGCAGCAGGCGCACGACCACGAGCCCGTCGCCACCGTTGTTTCCCTTCCCGCACACCACCACGGCGGGGCCGTCCGGAGCGAGGCGCTCGACGATCCGCGCCACCCCCGCGCCGGCGCGCTCCATCAGATCGAGCGACGGCACGCCCTGCTCCTCAATCGCCCAGCGGTCGACGCCACGCATCGTCTCTGCGTCGAGCAGGGGTGTCAGCCAGTCGGGGAGTCGATCCACGACCAGCGATGCTAGATGGTCCTCCCCTGGACCTATAGCGACCAACGCTGGGGTTCTGTCACCCGCAACCCGGGGATACGCTCGAAGTGGCGCAGATTGCGGGTTACGAGCGGCGTCCCAGCCTCCAGGCAAATACCCGCCTGCATTGCGTCGCGGATCTCGATTCCCTTGCCGGCGACTCGCAGCTCACGCAGTATCGAGCCCGCGCACAGTGCAGCCTCTCGCGTCAACGTCAGGCACGGGCCGGCAAGAAGCGCATCCGCGGGAGCGGGGTCTCGTGCGTAGCCACTTCCCAGAGCCAGCTCGAACGCCGTCACCGCAGTGATCAAGAAGCCAGTGGTGGCGCTCAACTCCTCCAACAGTTGCCTGCCCGGCCCCGCATCGCGCAGGTGATCGATCAGGATGTCCGAGTCTAGGACCGGAGCAATCGCCACGTCGCCCACGCCTGCTCGCGCTCACGCTCCCACTCGGCGACGTCCTCCTGGCTCCATGCACCTTTAGCGGCGGTGATCGCGTCAGCCAGAGGCTTACGTCGCAGCTTTGATTGGAAGTACTCGTTCAATGCCTCCTCCACGATCGGAGAAAAACCTCGCAACCCTTTGTCGAGCGCAGCCGACTTCAGACGCCTGTACACAGGAGTAGATAACTCGATTGTCGTGCGCATGCATGCATTCTAATGCCGACGAGGACAAAGCTCAACAAGGGCCCCAACGGCCCCAACTACTCCACCGTGACGGTCTTCGCCAGGTTGCGCGGCTGGTCAACGTTCAGACCGCGCTTGCGCGCGATCTCGTAGGCGAGCAGTTGCAGCGGGATCACCGCGAGCATCGGCTGGAGCATCCAGTCGATCGCCGGCACCTCGATCACGGAGTCGGCGTGCTTTGAGATCTGCTCGTTGCCGGCGGTCGTAACCGCGATCACGTCCGCTCCGCGCGCGCGGACCTCCTGCATGTTCGAGACCATCTTCTCGAGCACCGGCGAGTCGGTCGCCACGCACACAACCGGCGTGGACTCGTCGAGCAGCGCGATCGGACCGTGCTTCATCTCGCCCGCCGGGTAGGCGTCGGTGGCGATGTAGGAGATCTCCTTCAGCTTCAACGCGCCCTCGAGCGCAACCGCCAGGCCGACGTGGCGGCCGATGTAGAGGAAGAACTCGCTCTCGCTGTGCGCCTGCGCTATACGCCCCACCGGCTCGCCGATGCCGGCGAGCACCTGCTCGATGCCGTGCGGCAGGCGCTTGACTTCGGCGACGAGCCCTCCAGGCGCGCCGGCGCGAGCGTGCCGCGCAGCTCGGCGAGGCGCAGCGCGAGCAGGTAGACGACGGCGACCTGGCAGAGGAACGTCTTCGTCGCCGCGACCCCGATCTCCAGGCCCGCGCGGGTGAACAGCACGCCGTCGGCATCGCGCGTGGCCTGCGAGCCCATCACGTTTGTGATCGCCAGCACCGCCGCGCCGCGCTCCTTGGCCTTGCGCATCGCCGCGAGCGTGTCGGCGGTCTCGCCCGACTGGGAGATCCCGATCACGAGATCCCCAGGCCCGACGACGGGGTTGCGGTAGCGGTACTCCGAGGCGACGTCCACCTCGACCGGCAGCCGCGCCCACTCCTCGATCGCGTAGCGGCCGATCAGGCCCGCGTGGTAGGAGGTTCCGCAGGCAACGACCACGATCCGCTTCACGTCGCTCAGGATCGCCTCGTCCAGCACGCCGCGCTCGGCGAGGTCGACCCCGCTGCCGCGCGCGGTGCGGTCGGCGATCGTCTCGGCGACAGCGTCGGCCTGTTCGTTGATCTCCTTCAGCATGAACGTCTCATAGCCGCCCTTCTCGGCGGTCTCCTCGTCCCAGTCGACGCTCTCCACGGCGCGCTCGATCGGCTCGCCCGCGGGGGTCGTGATCGTGACGCCCTCCGGCCGCAGCACAACGATCTCGCCGTTGTCGATGTACTGCACCTCGCGCGTCTGACTCAAGAAGGCCGGCACCGCGGAGGCGACGAACTGCTCGCCCTCGCCGCGCCCGACGATCAGCGGGCACTCGCGCCGCGCGCCCACGAGCGTCTCCGGCTCCTGCAGGCACATCGCGACGAACGCGTAGTGGCCCTCGAGCTCGGCGTATGCGGCCCGCACGGCGTCGGCGAGGTCACCCTCGTAGTGCGCGGCGATCAGGTGGGCGATCACCTCGGCGTCGGTCTCGGAGGTGAAGACGCTGCCGCTCGCGAGCAGGCGCTCCTTGAGCGTCATGTAGTTCTCCACGATCCCGTTCACGACCACGTGGAAATGGTCTCCGGAGTCATAGTGGGGGTGGGCGTTCTCCTCGGTAACACGCCCGTGCGTGGCCCAGCGGGTGTGGCCGATCCCGGTGCTCGCGGGGCGGACCGCCACGGCCACCGCGCCAGCGGCCTCCTCGGCCTCGTCCGCGGCCGCGGCCCGGGCCTGGCCGTCGAGCTTTGCCTGCAGCGCGTCGAGATTGCCGACGGCGCGCACCGTCTCGATCCCCTCCTCGCCGATCACCGAGATCCCCGCGGAGTCATACCCGCGGTACTCGAGCTTCTTCAGCCCGTCGAGCAGCAGCTCACGGACGGAGCGATTGCCGACGTAGCCAACGATGCCGCACACGCCATCGAAGATACCAGTGGTTCGGGCGCGTTCTCTCGAACGTTTGTCCGCTCCTCACAACGGATTCAAACCCTCACACCACAGAGATCGCGGCCGGCGGTACGGCAAACGCGCTCAGCCCAGTTGTGACTCGACCAGCGCCGCCAGCCGCCCGCAGACATCCTCGGTCTCCTCCGCGGTCGGCGCCTCGACCATCACCCGCACGAGCGGCTCGGTCCCGCTCGGGCGCACGAGCACGCGACCGCGTCCACGCAGGGCCTCGTCCGCGGCGGCAACCGCGTCGTTGACCTCTGTCGCCGACTGCAGCGCCCCGCGCTCGCGCACGCGTACGTTCACGAGGCGCTGCGGCAGCTTCTGCATCGCGTCGCGCTCAGCCAGGTCGCGACCGGCGAGCGCCTCGAGCGTGAGCAGCGCGCCCGCGATCCCATCGCCGGTGCGGTTGAAGCTCAGATCGATGATGTGCCCCGACTGCTCGCCGCCGAGCACCCAGTCGCGCGCGCGCAGCTCCTCGAGCACGTAGCGATCGCCGACCTGCGTGATCGCCACCTCCACGCCGGCCCGCTCCATCGCCGTGTGAAAGCCGTAGTTGGTCATCACCGTCACGACCACGCCGCCGCCGTTCAGCCGATCGCGCTCGCGCAGGTGCAGCGCCGCGAGCGCCATCAGCTCGTCGCCGTCCACCACGGTCCCCGTACGGTCAACCGCGAGCACGCGGTCGCCGTCGCCGTCGAAGGCGAACCCCACCGCGTGTCCGCCCTCGCGGACGAGCTCCCCGAGTCGCTCGATGTGGGTCGAGCCGCAGCCGTCGTTGATGTTGCGGCCGTCGGGCCGGTCGGCGATCACGCTCACCTTCGCCCCCAGCCGCCGGAAGATCTCCGGGGCGACGTGGTGGGTGGCGCCGTTCGCGCAGTCCAGCAACACATCGAGGCCTCTGAGGTCGAGCTCGGCGAAGTGCGCGTGCAGCTCGCGCAGATAATCCTCGCCCGCGCCTCTCAGCTCGCGCACGTGGCCAATCCGCGGAGGAGGAGTATCCGCGGTCGCGGCGCTCCCGGCCCGTTCCAGCTCCCGCTCGATCTGCAGCTCGGTCTCGTCGGAGAGCTTGTAGCCGTCGCCGGCAAAGAACTTGATCCCGTTGTCCTCATACGGGTTGTGCGAGGCCGACAGCACCACCGCGAGGTCGAAGCCATAGCGGCCGATCAACAGCGGCGCAGCCGGCGTCGGCAGCACGCCGCCCAGCAGCGCGTCCCCGCCGGCGGCGCTCACGCCGGCCGCGACCGCGGCCTGGAGCATCTCGCCCGACTCCCTCGTGTCGCGCACGATCAGCACCTGCGGACGCTCGACGCCCGTCTTGCGCGTCGCCGCCCGCGCGAGTCCGAGCGCCAGCTCCGCCGAGAGCAACCCCCCAGCAACCCCGCGCACGCCGTCCGTCCCGAACAGCTTCCGACTCATTTAGCTACGTCCGACATCCAACCTCCACGGAGTACACCAAGGCTCGCACCCAAATCCGATCACATCAGCCAAGCGGGTCGGACATTCTCAAACGGCCGGCCCGTCCCTAAACGGCCTCCCAACCTAACAGCAACCTCTTTCCGGCCGTTTGAGAATGCCGATCCCGCGCTGTTTGAGAATGCCGGCGGCCGGGGCTCCTCTATCGCTTCGAGAACTGCGGCTTCTTACGCGCCTTCTTCAGCCCGGCCTTCTTGCGCTCCTTCGCGCGCGAATCCCGCGTCAGGAAGCCACGACGCTTGAGCTCGCCGCGCAGGTTCGGGTCGGCCTCGAGCAGCGCGCGCGAGACGCCGTGGCGCAGCGCGCCCGCCTGCGCGGAGATGCCGCCGCCGTGCAGCCGCGCGACCACGTCCATCCGCTCCTGATAGCCGACCGTCTCCAGCGGCTGGCGGATGTTGCGCTGCTGGGTCGCGCGCGGGAAGTGCTCCTCGAGCGTCTTCCCGTTCACGAGGTACGTGCCGCTGCCGGGTCGCAGCGTCACGCGCGCGACCGCCGTCTTGCGCTTGCCCGTCGCGCGGTAGCGCGCGCCCTTGGCGAGGTCGATCGCGGCCGTGGAGATCGGCTCGCTCAGAACCTCCTCCTGCTCCTCCTCCTCGGCCTGCGCCTCGCCCTCGGGCTCCTCGCCCTCGATCGCATATGGGTCCTCGTAGGCATCACCGCGCGTCTCGCCGCGTCCCAGTGGATCGACGCCCTCGGGAACGATGTCCACCTCGAGGTGCGCGCCCGGTACCGCGGGCTTCACGCGCGGGGTCTGCTCCTCATCGTCCTCCTCCTCATCAATCTCCGCATCGGCCTCAGGCTCGGCATCGGGCTCGGGCTCGGCATCGGGCTCCGCATCGGGCTCGGGCTCGGCCTTGGCATCAGGCTCGGCATCGGCCCCAGCATCGATCTCAGCCTCGGCCGCGGCGACGACCTCCTCAGCCTCGGCTGCGGCGACGACCTCCTCGGCGATCCCCTCCGCCACGATCTCGGCGACGATCTCCTCCGCGACCTCTTCGGCGACGACCTCCTCGATCGCCTCCTCGACCAGCTCCTCCGCGACGGCCTCGGCGAGCACCTCCTCCGCGAGCTCCTCGGCGATCGCCTCGGCGACGATCTCCTCGGCAACGGCCTCCACGACCGCCTCCTCCTCGGCGCGCTCCTGGGCGGCCTCGAGCGGCGCGTCCTCGGCCGAGCCCGCGATCTCGGTCGCAGCCTCGCTCGGGACGGCGTTGCCGGCGATCGGCTCAAAGGGCTCGGGCTCTGGCTTCGGCGCGGCCGGGCCGGACTCGGCCTGGAGGCCCTTCTCCTGGGACTCTTGCAGCGCCTCGAGCGCGGCGTCCTCCGCGGAGCCGGCGATCTCGGCCGCGTCCTCGCTCGGGACGGCGTTGCCCTCGGCGGACGCGTGCTCCTCGGCGGGCGTCTCCTTACCCGCGGCGCCGGTCGCCCCCTCGGTACCTGCGGCGCCGGTCGTCGCGGCGCCGGTCGTGCCCTCGGCAGATGTCGCGCCGGCGGCGTCGGTCGCCTCCTCGGTGGCTGGGGTCGCGTCGGCGGGAGGGGTCGCGTCGGCGGAGGTCTCCTGCGTGTCGTCCTCGTCGTCGGCCATCAGGCCTCGATCTCCAAAGTTTGCGGGTTCTGGGCCACGTGCGGGTGCTCGGGGCCGGCGTAGATCTTCAGCTTCGTCAACTGCTTCCGCGCAAGCCGATTGCGCGGCATCATGCCTTTCACGGCGAGCCGGATGATCTCCTCGGGCCGGCGCGCCTGCATCTCCTCGAACGTCCGCGAGCGCAGCCCCCCCGGATAGCCGGAGTGGCGGTAGTAGCGCTTGTCGGCGCGCTTGTTGCCCGTCACCGCGACCTTCTCCGCGTTGATCACGACGACGAAGTCCCCCGTATCGATGTGCGGCGTGTACTCGGGCTTGCGCTTGCCGCGCAGCACGTCCGCGATCTGCGTCGCCATGCGGCCGAGCGTCTTGCCGTTCGCGTTGACCACGACCCAATTACGGTCGCGCTCGGTCGGCTTGGCCACGTAGGTTCTGGCCGAGGGTGTCGATGTGGAGGGGGTCATAGCGTAAAAAAGGCCACGCTTAGCGCGCGGCGCGAGGGCACATCATAGGCGAAGTTGTCCTTCCCGGGGTGCTCGCCGGCCGTCCTGGCCGGTTCTACTCACCGTCCTGCAAACAACTGTGCTCGACAGCCTCCCGTCCAGATTACCCGGTTACTCCCACTCGATCGTTCCCGGAGGCTTTGACGTGATGTCCAGCACGACCCTGTTGACCTCGCGCAGCTCGTTGATCATCCGCGAGGCGATCGTCTCCAGCAGGTCATACGGCAGCCGCGCCCAGTCGGCGGTCATCGCGTCGTCGCTCGTCACCGCGCGGATCACGACCACGTAGCCGTAGGTGCGCTCGTCGCCCTGCACGCCGACCGTGCGCACGTCGGGTAGCACGCAAAACGACTGCCACAGCTCGCGGTACAGGCCGGCCTTGCGGATCTCCTCCTGGAGGATGTGGTCGGCCTCGCGCAGCACGTCCAGGCGCTCCTTCGTCGCCTCGCCGCCGACGATCCTGATCGCGAGGCCCGGGCCCGGGAACGGCTGGCGCCAGACCAGGCGCTCGGGCAGGCCCAGCTCCGCGCCGACGGCTCTGACCTCGTCCTTAAACAGCGCTCTCAGCGGCTCCACCAGCTCGAACTCGAGGTCGTCGGGCAGGCCACCCACGTTGTGATGGGACTTGATCGTCGCCGCGCCCGTGCCCCCGCCGGACTCGATCACGTCCGAGTACAACGTCCCCTGCACGAGGTAGTGCGCCCCGTCGAGCTTCGCGGCCTCCTCCTCGAAGACCCTGATGAACTCCGCGCCGATCGCCTTGCGCTTCGCCTCCGGCTCGGTCACACCTTTCAGCTTCTGTAGGAATCGTTGCTCGGCATCGACGGCCACGAGCGGGACTTTGAACGTGTCCCTGAAGGCGCTTTCAACCTGCTCGCCCTCGTCTTTTCGCATGAGGCCGTGGTTGACGAACACGCACGTCAGCTGGTCCCCCACCGCACGGTGCACGAGCAGCGCCGCGACCGAGGAGTCGACGCCTCCCGACAGCCCGCAGATCACCCGCCCGTCTCCCACCTGCCGTCTGACCCGCGCGATCTGATCCTCGACGATCCCCTTCGCCGACCACGCTCGCTCGCAACCGCAGACCTCCGTCAGGAACCTCGTGAGGATCTCCTGTCCATACGGGGTATGCACGACCTCGGGGTGGAACTGGATTCCGTAGATGCTCCGTTGCGCGTCCTCGACCGCGGCGACCGGCGAAACGCTCGAGGAGGCGAGCGCCGTAAACCCCGGCGGCGGCTCGATCACCGTATCCCGGTGGCTCATCCAGCAGGTCTGCTCCCTCGGCATGCCTCTCAGGAGGGTGCCCGGCTCGGTGACCGTCAAGTCGGAGCGGCCGAACTCCCCCACCTCGGCCTCCTCGACCTTGCCGCCCAGCTCGTGCACCAGCAACTGCATCCCGTAGCAAATGCCCATCACCGGCACGCCCATCTCCAGCAACCCCCGGTCCAATCTCGGCGCGCCCTCCGCGTACACCGACGCGGGGCCGCCCGAGAGGATGATCCCGCGCGGTTTCCTGCGCTCGATTCGCTCGATCGGGGTATGGCTCGGCAGCAGCTCTGAGAACACGCCGCAGTCGCGCACCCTCCTCGCGATCAATTGACTGTACTGGCCGCCGTAGTCGAGGACGATCACCTCTTCGTTCGCCTCTTCTGTTATCCCGCCGCCGTCGGTCAGCGTCTCGCCGGCGGGTTCAGACGCGGGCGCTGTGGCAGGCGTCGCGAGCGCCGCGTCAGTCATTTACTAGGACCGGTGCTGCCGCCGCCCTTCCGTTCGACCCCATCCCCACGCCCTGATCGCGCTGCAGCGCCTTGCCCTCCGTCTGGAGCGCCGGCGCGATCACGACCTCGGCGCGGTTGAACTCCGCCAGGTCCTTGTGCCCACAGGTCGCCATCGAGGTCCGCAGGCCGCCGAACAGGTTGAACGTGCCGTCGTTCTCCCGCGCCGGGCCGACGAGGATCTCCTCGAGCGTCCCGTTCTGGGTCGTCGCGACGCGCGCGCCGCGCGGTAGGGTCGGGTGGAACGTCGCCATGCCCCAGTGAAAGCCCCTGCCGGGCGCCTCGTACGCACGCGCGAGCGGCGAGCCGATCATCACCGCGTCGGCGCCGAGCGCGATCGCCTTCGACACGTCGCCGCCGTTTCGCATCCCCCCGTCGGCGATCACCTGGCAGTACTCGCCGGTCTCCAGCATATGCGTCGAACGTGCGTGCGCGACGTCCGCGATCGCCGTCGCCTGCGGCACGCCGATCCCGAGCACCCCCCTCGTCGTGCAGGCCGCGCCCGGCCCCACGCCGACCAGCACGCCCGCGGCGCCCGTGCGCATCAGGTGCAGGCCCGTGTGATAAGAGGCGCAACCGCCCACCACGACCGGCACCTCGAGCGTCGGGATGAACTCCTTCAGGTTCAGCGGCTCAGACACGGTCGAGACGTGCTCCCCGGAAACAACCGTCCCCTGGATCACGAGCACGTCCAAGCCGGCCTCCAACGCCAGCTCGTGATACTTGAGCACACGCTGCGGGGTCAGCGACGCCGCGACAACGACCTTCTGCTCCTTGATTTCCCCGATCCGCTGCGCGATCAGCTCCGGCTTCACGGGCTCGGCGTAGATGTCCTGCATCTCGCGCGTCGCCTGCTCCTTCGGCAGCTCGGAGATCCGCTCCAGCTGCTCCTCGGCGTCCTCATACCTGGTGAAGATGCCCTCGAGGTTCAGCACCGCGAGCCCGCCGAGGTTGCCGACGATGCCCGCCGTACGCGGCGAGACGACGCCGTCCATCGCCGAGGCCATCAGCGGCAGCTCGAACTGGTAGGGGCCGAGCTTCCAACTAAGGTCGATGTCGTCGGGGTCGCGCGTGCGCCGGGAAGGGACGATCGCGATGTCGTCGAATCCATATGCCTGGCGCGCCTTCTTGCCGCGTCCGATCTCAATCTCCATCGCTTCATCCTCGCATTCGGGGCGGACAGCTTGCGCCTTCAGGGCTCCTGATTCGAGCATAGCAATGGGGGTCCCGGGACTTATGCCCTGGGATATGCTCGATTGAGATGCCCGACGAGCTCCCCCAGCGCTATGACCCGCGGGCAATCGAGACGCGCCGGCAGGCCGCCTGGCGGGCGCGCGAGGCTTTCGCCACGCCGGCCGTGGACACGGGGCGCCCGCGTCGCTACATCAAGCCCTCCGCGCCCTTCACCTCGGGCAACATCCACATCGGCCACGTCCGCTCCTACTCGATCGGCGACGCCTACGCCCGCTTCATCCGCGCGCGCGGCGAGGACGTGCTGTTCGCGTTCGGCTTCGACGCGTTCGGGCTGCCCGCCGAGCTGGGCGCGATCGACCGCGGCGAGGCCCCGTCCGATTGGGTCGCGCGCTGCGCCGAGCATATGACCGCACAGCTGCAGCGCCTGGGGTACTCCTTTGACTGGACCCGCACGTTCCTCAGCTCCGACGCGCTCATGTATCGCTGGTCGCAGTGGCTGTTCGTGCGGCTGCTCGACGCGGGCCTGATCTACCAGGGAACCGGCGCCGTGGACTGGTGCGACACCTGCCAGACGACCCTCGCCACGATCCAGGTGGAGCCCGGCGGCACCTGCTGGCGCTGCCACAACCCCGTACGCCTGATCCAGCGCCAGCAGTGGTATCTGCGGATCAGCCCCTACCTTGCCGAGAACGACCGTCGCCTGGACGAGCTGTCCACCGGTGGGATCTGGGATGAGGTGGCCCTCTCCAGCCAGCGGTTCGTACTGGGGCGCGTGGACGGGGTCGAGGTCGATCTGGCCGGCGGCTCGGGCGAGGAAACGTCCCTGACGGTGTTCACCCCGCACGCGGACGCCGTCGCGCTGGCCCGCTTCGTGCTGATCTCCCCCCGGCACCCCGACGTCGAGCACTGGATCGAGGATCCTTCCGTGCGCGCGCGTCTGGAGGACCTGCGCTCCGGGGGTCTGGAGCGCGACGCCCGTGACGCCGAGGCAATCCCGCTGATCGAGACCGGTCGCGCTTTGCGCTCCCCGGCCACAGGCGAGCCGCTGCCCGTGCTGATCTCTCCCGTCGTCGACGGCCGCTTCGGTGCGACCGCCATCCTTGGCATCCCCGCCCGCGACCGCACCGATGCGCTGATCGCGGGACGGCTGGGTCTGGCGGTGGATGAGACCGACGTGGAGGATCGAACCGAGAGCGCGGGTCACGGTTCGAGGGATGGAGATGTCGATATAGATGTAGATGGATCGAGGGATGGAGATGTCGATATAGATGTAGATGGAACGAGACGAGCGCCCGCGCGCAATACCGAGGGCACCAGCGCTCCCCCGATCGCGGGACTGCGCCAGGCGGTGCGCTATCGCGCCAACGACTTCACGATCTCCCGCCAGCGCTCGTGGGGAACGCCGATCCCGATCGTCTACTGCGAGGGCGACTGTGGCGCGGTGCCCGTCCCGGATGAGCAGCTGCCGGTGCTGCTGCCGCTCGATCTGATCCCCACCGGCGCCGGCAACCCGCTGGCCGAGCGCGAGGACTTCGTCGCGACGAGCTGCCCGCGCTGCGGCGGGCCGGGGCGGCGCGAGACCGACACGCTGGACTGCCACTTCGACGCGCTCTGGCTGTGGGTGCCGGTGTGCGTGCCACCGTCTGAGCGCGCCCGTCCCTTGGATGAGATCTTCGCGCTTGACGATCTGCGCGCCTGGCTGCCCTCCGAGCGCGTCGTCGCGGGCTCGGACAGCGGCAACTTCGTCTTCGACCAGCGAATCGTCTGCAAGGCGCTGCGCGACATCGGCCCGCTCGCGTTCCTCGAGGACGGCGAGCCGTTCGCCGGCTGCCTGTTCCACGAGATGGTGATCAGCGACGGGCGCAAGATGTCAAAGCACCTCGGCAACGTCGTCGACCCGGACGCGCTCGTGTCCCGCTATGGCGCCGACACGGTGCGGCTGGCGACGCTGTATGCCGCGAGCCCGCAACGGACGCTGAACTGGAGCGACTCGGCGGTCCTGCGCTGCCACCGGTTCCTGAACCAGGTCTGGGAGTTCTCCCAGAGCCGGCTGGCCCGGGCGGGCAATGGCGGCGTGGACGCCGACCCCCACGGCCAGGGCACGCCGGACGGCAAGGGCGCCCCGGACGGCAAGGGCGAGATCAGAGACACGACCGAGCATCTGCGCGTGCGCCTGCGCAAGTGGTGCGACGCCGGGGTGGAGCGCACGACCGATGACATGCTCAACCTGGAGATGCACAGCGCAGTGCGCAACGCGATGCGCTTGTTCGACCGGATCAAGGATTATGAGAAGCTCGTCCTCAAGCGCACCGACACGCTGAGCGCGGCCGATCTGCGCGCGCTGCTGGACGCGCTCGGCGTGCTCGCGCAGCTGCTGGCGCCGCTGGCGCCGCACATCGCCGAGGAGCTGTGGATCGCGTTCGGTAACGATGGCGATACACAAACGCCTTGGCCAGGCGTATCGTCTGCGGTACCGGCATGAGCCCGTCCAGCACCGCATCGCCTCAGCAGGGCACCCGTCAGCGGACACGCTCGTGCGCGACCGAGCTCATCTGCCACCGCTGCGAGCACCACTATCCGCTCGCCGACACGACGTTCGCGTGCCCGGACTGCGGCAAGGGCCTGGACATCGCCTATGACTACGAGCAGGCGGCCGAGCACTTCCGCGACTTCCCGAGCTCACAGCGCCCGCAGAACATCTGGCACTTCGAGGAGCTGCTCCCGATCGTCGACGCCCGCGCGCAGGCGCGGGTGGGGCAGCACTCCGGCTACACGCCCCTGATCCGCGCCGATCGGCTCGGCGCCGAGCTCGGCCTCTCGAACCTCTACCTGAAGGACGACTCCAGCAACCGCCCGAGCCTCAGCTACAAGGACCGCGTCGTCTCGATGTCGGTCGCGCGGCTGCTCGAGCGCGGCAAGACGGAGATCGGCTGCGTCTCGACCGGCAACGTCGGCACGGCCGTCGCTTCGCTCGCGGCCAAGGCGGGGGTCGACGCGTTCATCTTCTACCCGAACGCGCTGGAGGCGACGAAGGCGCGCGCGTGCATGGCGCTCGGCGCGCGGGTCGTGCAGGTCGAGGGCAACTACGACGAAGCCAACCGCCGCTGCCGCGCGCTCGCCGAAGCGACCGGGATGGACTTCGCGAACATCACGCTGCGCCCGTTCTACGCCGAGGGCGCGAAGACCGCGGCGTTCGAGATCGTCGAGCAGCTGGGATGGGAGTCGCCCGACCACATCGTCAGCCCGGCCGCCGGCGGCACGCTCTCCTCGCGGATGCACAAGGGCCTCGGCGAGCTGCAGCTGCTGGGGCTGTCCGAGACCGCGCGGACGCAGATCCACATCGCCCAGCCGAGCGGCTGCAACCCGATCGCCTCCGCGATCCTCGCCGAGGAGGCGGAGGTCGTGCCGGTGATGCCCGAGACCGCCGCGCACTCGCTGGCGATCGGCGCGCCCGGCGATGGCTACCTCGTGATCGACGCGGTGCACAAACGGGGCGGTACCGCCGCCTTCGCCTCGGACCCCGAGATCTTCGCCGGGATCGACCTGCTCGCGGCGACCGAGGGCCTCTTGACCGAGCCGGCGGGCGGCACGACGATCGCGGTGCTCGAGAAGCTCGCCGCGGCGGGGCGCTTCGCGCCCGACGACACGGTCGTCGCGCTGATCACCGGCAACGGGCTGAAGACGCTCGACGAGCATCCCGCAAAGGAGTGGCCGGCGAAGATCGACTGCGAGCTCGACGCGATGCTCGCGGCGCTCTCCGAGCTGAAGCGCACGCCGACTTTGATGCAGACGGCGCACGAGCAGCTGCGGGCATAGACACAGCGCTGCCAGCCGGTGCTGTTCCTGGTGCTGTTCTGGTTGGTACACTTGCCGTGCGATGCCGACCCGCCATGCTCGCCACTCCGTCACCGAGACCCCGCGCGTACGCGCGGCGCTCGACGCGCTGCGCCTGCGCGGCGAGCGCGTACGGATCGGCGACCTTGTGATCCGCGGCGCGCGCGAGCGGCTGAGAGAGCTCGAAGCCGAACGCGCCGACGAGGCCAACAAAGCGAAGCTGCGCCGCCAGCTCGTCGAGCGGCTGCGCACCGGCGAGGGAATCGACGTGGACGCGGCGTACGAGGTCCGCGAGCACGGCTGGATCCATCGTTGAAGGGCTACGGCCAGGCGCTGCTGATCGACCACTCGGTATGGGCCCGGGCAACCGACGGACGCCTGACCGGCGCGCCACGCGAACGCTTCGAGGAGGCGCTCGCCGGCGGCGAGCTGTGGACGTGCCCACCCGCGCTGCTGGAGATGCGCTACAGCGCCCGCGACAGCCTCCAGTTTGCCGATATCGCCCGCGAGCTCGACGCGCTGGAGCACGCCCCGCTCACCACCGAGAGCGCTCAGTCCGCCCTCGCCGCCCAGGCAGAGCTCGCCGCGGCGTCCGGCATCTCCCACCGCGTCAAGCCCGTCGACCTGCTGATCGCCGCGATCGCCGCCACCGCGCAGATCGGGATCCTGCACTACGACCACGACTACGACACGATCGCCGAGCACACCACGCTGTCGTTCTCGAGCACCTGGGTCGCGCCGCGGGGCAGCATCGACTAGCGCGGCGCATAGGAAGGCCCCGCCGAAGCGGGGCCTTCCCTTAGCAGATCGATAAGCCGGATCCTGTCGTTGAGCAGCCATCCATCTGAGCGGCCTACCTGGACCTCGGCGGGCTACCTGCATGCGGTCCAAACCGGCCTTGCATCGAGTGGGGTTTACCGAGCCGCCGCGTCACCGCGACGCTGGTGCGCTCTTACCGCACCGTTTCAACCTTGCCTGTGGGCCGTTCACGTGGGACGGCCCCATCGGCGGTCTGCTTTCTGTTGCACTTTCCCGCGGGTTTCCCCGGGTCGATCCCTCGACCACCCTGCCCTGTGATGTCCGGACTTTCCTCGAAGGTCTTCTTCTTCTGACCCCCGCGGCTGCCTGACCTGCACAGACAAAGTTAGCTCTTCAGACGCTCCTGAGCAACCCCACGACGCGCCCGAGCACCTCGACCTCAATGCTTCGGATCGGCTCCATCGTCTCGTTCTCGGGCTGCAGGCGGATGTGGTCGGCTTCCTTGAAGAAACGCTTCACGGTCGCCTCCTCGCCCAGCAGTGCGACCACGATGTCGCCGTCCTGGGCCGTGTTCTGGGAGCGCACGACGACGTAGTCGCCGTCGAGAATGCCCGCGTCCTTCATCGATTCGCCGCTGATCCGCAGCAGGTACTCGCCGTCGCCGCCGCCGGCGACCGACGGCACCGAGACGTAATCCTCGATGTTCTCCTCCGCGAGCATCGGCGCGCCCGCGGCCACCGAGCCCAGCAGCGGCAGGCTGTCGCCCCCGCGCGCGATCCCGCGCACGCTCTCCACCGCGCTGCCGACGGCGCGATCGAAACGATCGAGCAGCTCGATCGCGCGCGGCTTCGACGGGTCGCGCCGCAGCAGGCCGATCTTCTCGAGGTTCGCGAGATGGGCGTGCACGGTCGAGGATGACGCGAGCCCGACGGCCTTGCCGATGTCGCGCACCGTCGGCGGGTAGCCGTACTTGGCCGAGTACTTGTGGATGAAGTCGAATATCTCCTGCTGGCGTTTTGTCAGATCCATGTCTGCTGGGCTCCCTGTTCGCGGGGTCGGGACTACGGGGCTGTGGCCTGGACGAACGTGTGTTCGCAGACTAGCGGTACCTGTGGACGGATGCAAGGGACGGAGGCTGCCGTGCACGGGCGGACCGACGCGGCACGCGGATCGTGGGATGCGAGAGACGAGCCCCGCCACCCCTCACAGCCATCCGGCGCCGCCGGCACGAGGCTATACTCGCCTGCTCTGCGCCCGTGGCGGAATTGGTAGACGCGCAAGGTTGAGGGCCTTGTCCGGCGTAAGCCGGGTGGTGGTTCGAGTCCACTCGGGCGCATTGCAGCCGCCACAGCTGCTCGCATATGCACCTATCAACGTGTACGCGATTTGGTACACTTTGGTTTCGTGACCAAGACCATCCCAGTACGCGAGTTTCGGAGCAACCTGGCTGAGCTACTCGGCGATGTAGCCGACCGCCGCGACCACGTCGTTGTGACGCGTAACGGACGGCCGGCGGCAGCACTCGTGCCTATAGACGAGTACCAAGCGCTCGAGGAGACCGCCGAGATCCTCTCGGATGCCGCGACTTTGGAGGCGCTACAGGTGGGTCTCGATGAGCTTGCGCGCGGTGAGACGATCGAGCTCAGCGACCTACGTCGCGAGTTGGCGGAGAAACGAGCTGCGAGATAGCCGGTGGCGCGACTGGTACTCGCGCGTCGCGCCCGTACAGAGCTGCTCGCGCTCGACTGGCCTTTGATCGACGCTGCCGAGGAAGCTCTTGCGCTGCTTCAACGTGAACCGCAGGCCGGCTACCCGCTGCGTGGCAGGCTCCGCGGGCTGTACTCATTGCGGGTCGGCTCATACCGGCTCATCTACCAGCTCGCAGACAGCGACAAAACGGTTCGGGTCGCTGCCATCCGCCACCGTTCCGTCGCCTACCGCAACGACCCGCGCTAGCGATCCAGCGAACCACCCGGCATGAACTGGAGCACCACCGTCACGGCCGCCGAAGGGTTTGAGAGCTGTCCTACCAAGCGCATAGAAAAGACCTGGAAATGGGTCGTAATGCCCGTTATTTGAAGTATTTTCGCGTAACGAGGGCCGTACGCTGACAAATGTTTGACAAATGTCAGCGGCGGCTCGCGCGATCAATGTTTTGGAGGCGATCGAGACATGCAGAGCAGGTTACGACAGGCTGCTGTCGTGGCCGAGACACGAACCGCTCAGCGAGTATGTTCGCAATTTGATCGTTGTCTCGTGGCTTCTGTTCCTTGGTTCTGTGCAGCACCTGCTGACAGTGTCCTTGGCTTTGCTCACCAACTATGCCTTGTAAGCCCTGGTTTTGAACAATACTCGGGGACGATCTGTAGGGTTGCTGATCTATGAGGGACTTCGAGCGCCGCCAGCACCTGCTGGATTTCAACCCCCTGGTGGCAGAATCCAGGAGGCTGGGAGCAGAACGATCCTGACCTGCGCGAGGCGCGGGGGAATGCGCTCGGCTCATACGATCCCAGGCCTCTGAGCGACATCCAGCCGGGGGCCCTATACCTGCTGATGGGGCCGCGGCGAGCCGGCAAGAGCGTCGCGATGAAGCGCACCATATCGAGCGTTCTGGAGTGGTACCCGTTTTGTGGCCTGTCTGATCTGCCCCCGGTTCTGTGGAGTTGGGATGCTGGAATCAGGCGGCGAGGGACGGCGGCGTGGCCGTTCTTACTTTGCGCGAAGGGAAGTCGCTGACACGCGCTCGGCATCCAGCGGGCGCGACACTTGGGTCGCCCAGAACAACACAAAGCTGATGCGGGTCGCCTACTCAGCCACTGAGGAACGCTCGTGCCAGCTCGATGAGCCTCTGTCGTCGCCTCGCGCGCATCGGCCAGGCTGGCCTGAGGAACGAACCCAGCTCTATAGGACGCTTCGTTGCGCCGCTCGCGGGAGGCGTCGAGACGCTCGAACAGCTCCTCGGCGTTGGCATCGACCTGGTCGCGCGCGGTTTCAAGCCGCAGGATATGCGCGCCCTCGCCCGACGTTACGCGCAGACCGACCGCTTGGAGGATCGCGTCGCACGCGCAGATCGCTGCGTTGTGCAGGAGGACGGCCTGGGACTCCGCGCTGAGGCTGGCGGTGTCCGCGTCGGCCAGGAACATCTCTGCCTGCGCGAAGAAGTCGCCGGCCCCCAGACGGTCCGCATGGATCTTTTCGACACGCGCATCGGTCACCGCTGCGTGATGCTAGCCAGGTCGCCGACGAGCGGCGTGGTGGGAGCGTCGAGCACACCGCGGGCGAAGCTCGATCGCTCCGCGAGCAGGCGCCGGAACTCATCGGCGGTCAGGACCGTCAGATCGATCGTGCGACCGGCCTCCTTGCCGATCGGGCGCACCTGGCGGCGCAGCTCAAGCAAGTCGGCATCGCCGACGACGAGGACGTCGATGTCGCTGTTGGGCCGGCGTGTCCCGGCTACCCACGAGCCATAGATCACCGCTGCCAATACATCGGGGCGCTCGAGGATGGTGCGTAGTTGCTCCTCAACACCGACCGAGCGGCGCAGCAGAAGGGCGAGCGGCCCATAGAGCGAGTCCTCGATGGCGGCCGAGAAGCTGTGAGGGCGCACCGTCGCGTCCCGGCCGATAATGCCGGCGGCCTCCGCCCGACCGAGCTCGCGGTGGACCGAGGACTGCGGTGCACCGAGGGCCTTCGCTAGCTCCTGTAGCGTCCAGCCGCGCTCGGGTTGAAGAAGCAGCAGCGCGAGCAGACGCATCTGCGTCTCGGAGCGGAACAATGGAAGGATCGTTGGCGCTGACGTTCGCATTCCGGGGAAGTATATCCCAGCAAAGCGAAGATAATGGGGCGTGAAGCCGACCTTGCAAAGCGTCTCCCGAACCGTACCGCCAGCCAGTTTCCCGCGGTCAAGGTGCCCGGAGCTTGTCGCCTCGGTCGACACCTCCTCCCTCAGGCGGCCAGTGACAAATCTCTGACAAAAGCCAGATCGTCCAATGTGTCTGATGCGTCCAGAACCATCCCAGTACGCGAGCTGGCGGAGAAACAAGCCGCGAGATAGCCGGTGGCGCGACTGGTACTCGCGCGTCGCGCTCGGACAGGTTGTCGCGCTCCCACAGGCGCTCGAGGAGACCGCCGGCAGCCGGCGGGCCCCTGAATCGGTGCCCGCCGGGCCGGGTGGCGATTTCAGCCGGGGTCTACCACAGTTCGACCTTGACCGGTTTTTCGGTCGTGATCGCCCATTCGGTTCGGATCGTCATGGGCTTTTCCTCGAATTCGAGCTGCATGTGCGGCTGTGTGTCGAAGTGGTTTGGCAGTTGCACACCGCCCGAGTTGGCTGCGTACGTGAGGGTCAGTTTCGAGGTTTCCGTCCCCAGCGGCTCGAGTCCGCCGATGAGCTTGTTCGTCAGCGGCGCGTCGAAGTAGAAGTTCGTCGCCCAGATCGAGCCTTCGGCGGGCCCGAGCTCGAGCCCAACCCTGTAGTACCCTTCATACAACCCGACCGTCCCCCTCAGCGTCGTGGTGAAGAATTCACCTTTCGAGTTGCCCAAGCCGCCGCTGCATTCTTTGAACTGCTCTTCAGCCCAAACTTCTTTGCTGGTGGCGAATTCGCCTTTAATGTTGCCCTTGGAGCACCCGAATTCATAGCCGTCTGAGAGTTTGAGCTGGACCTCACTGGCGGTTGTCCCCGAGAATTTGACCGGCGCCGGGGTGACGCTGGCGTTTTCCCACAGCGATTCGGCCGAAGCCGTTCCCGCCAGCGCGCCGGCGAGCAGCATCGCCGACACCATCGCCAGCGCTCCTCTGTACACGAGCTTCATCTGCTCTTCCTTTCGTCGTATGATCGAATCCCTCCTCCAGGCCGCCAAAGAGCGACCCCGATTCGGGCTCGCGCCAAGCCGTACGCGTCAGACCCCTGCCTGGCGTGCGGCTATGGCGCTGCGATCATTGATAGGGAAGAGACGCGGTGTTTACCACAGCAATTCGCCGAATCGCGTGGCATATTTTTGGGCATTTGCAGCAACACCCTGCCCGTGTCGTCGGCTGACTCAAATCTCGTAGCTCAGTCGAAAGGCGGCGCGGGTTGTCGGCCGTCTCGCCGGGCGGCGGCGATCTCATCCAGCGCCAGCGCGATCTCGAGCTCCGGCCGGCCATGCTGCAGCGAGAGCCCCAGGCGCTCCTCGATCGTGCGCAGGCGATATTCGATCGTGCTGCGCGCAAGACCCAGCACGGCCGCCGAGGAGGAGGCGCTGCGCCCCGATCCAAGATACGCGCGCAACGTCTCCAGCAACGCTCCCTGCCCATCGCGCAACGGCACGACATACGTCTCCAATAACACTCGTGCGAGCGCCTCGTCGCCCAGCGCGCTCGCCAGCAACGCGACCTCCGCATACCGCGTCACCGGCCGAGGTCTCGCCAGCGCGACCGTGAGCGCCGCCCGCGCCTGACGGTGGGTGCGACGCCACCCCGCGATCCCCCGGGCCGGCTCTCCACACGCGCACACCACACCCTCGATCGACCCCAGCAAGCCCAGCGCACGATCGAGCTCAGAGCGCCCGGGGACAGTCCTACCGCCGACCCACCCCCACACCACCTCATCCTCATCGGACACGCACAACAACGGACGCTCGAGCACACCCGCGAACCCAAGCACCGCCTCCCGCGCCCGCGCGCCACGCGCGATCAAACCCACATGCCAGCCATCGAGAGCGTATCCCAGCCCCGCGTCGCGCTCACCACCCTCGCGCCCGGCCACACCCCCGACATCGCCCCCATCACCATCCCCATCCTCACCTTCGCCCTCGCCGTCCTCTTCCAGCAGCTCGCGCACGCGCTCGAACAAGCGCCGCCCCGACGAACCATCCTCGCCCTGCAGCTCACGCCCGTACTCCGCCGCGATCGCCACCAGCAGCCGATCGAGCACGCCGAGCTGCACCCGCGCGATCTCACCCAACATCTCCCGCCCACCGGGCACACTGCGACGCCCAACCTCCTCCACCACCAATTCCCCCAACAACGTGTGCCCCGCGACATACCGCCGCAAGACCGTCTCCAAACCCACACCAGCCCGCGCTGCCCGCCGCGCCTGCACCAACACCGCACCCGGAACCGCCGCCGCCTCCACATCCCCCAGCTCGATCGCCTCAAGCACATGCCCCACAGCCGCCGCCACAGCCTCGCGCAACCCCGCCACATACCGCGCATCCCCGCCGCCCGCCCGACCAAACGCATCGCCGCTAACCCGCGCAAAGATCAACCCGATAAAGCCCCCTTCACGCGCACGCAACCGCGCGGGCACACCAGGCGAACCTACCGCCGAAACTTCCGCCGAGCCCTGCGTTCGCATGCCTTCTTCCGGGCCTTACCCCTATCCCGCCGGCACTGCTTCAACGCCTTCTGAAGCTTCTGCTGCCTTGTCTCGGGTTTTTTCTTGACGACCGCTTTCGGAGCGGGCCCCGGCGCGGGCGGGGACAGCAGGTTCCCCACCCCGTTGGAGGTCAGCGAGCTTGGCGTCAGCGCTTCCGGCGGAGTAACGGGGCTCTGGCAGGCATCCCCCTGGCATTCGACGGGTTTTGATTCTTCGGGTTCTTCCCCGCCGACGCGGGCGTCGTAGATGTCGAGGCTCGTGTCGGTGTCGCGCTTTGAGAGCTGTGCTTTGGTGATGAAGAAGACGTCGTTCCCGTTTTCTGAGGCGTCGAGGAAACCGGATTCTTCGCCCGATTCGCCGGATGAGACGAGGCCGAGACAACCATCCTCGCGGGGGACGTAGCCGGGACTGGCTGTCGTGCAGGAGCCGACACCCGGAGGCTCGAACTCGTACACGTTGACGGTGCGGTTCGTGTCGTGCGGGACGAGACCGTCCGTCGAGTCGAAGAACACGCGTCCGGAATCCTCCAGATACCGCGACTGATAGGAGGAGAGGTCCAAGCTGAACGGTGTCCATCCGGGCACGAACCCCGACAACCACGCTCCGTGTGGCCACACCGTTACGCCGGCCGCGAGGCCTTCGTTCAGCTTTTCGTATTCGTAGCCGTGGGGGCGTTCGCCGGTGGGGTTGCACGACACGCACACGACACCCTGCCCGTAATGGTACTCGTAGACCTCCTCGTCGAGCGCGCCACTTTGAATATCGCGATTGTCATAACCGGTCAGCGACCGGTTGGACATGAACACGAGCCATTCGCCGCTACCAGCCGCACGCGCCGTCAGACTCGTCAACTGTTTGGCGCCACCGCCCCAGTCGCCGACGTCTTCACCGGAGATCACCGCTATCAGGACCGGTTCGGCAGCGCCTTCGCTCCACGCGTACAGGTTGCACGTCGCGCCCGCCGTGCTTTTGGCTCCGCAGTCGCCTGTGACGGGGTGCTCGCCCGACGCCGAGGGCTCCTTGGTCAGCTCGCCGTTGGCGACGAAGTACACAATCCCGCCCGTTTCAGAGCCGCCGATGGCCTGCCCGACAACGTTCGCAACTTCACCACCGGCACCGCCGACGGGGGGCGTCAAATCTTTCACCACGCATTTTGCACTCACTTCTTCGACCACCACTTCGCACTCATAAAGATCCGGCTTGGTGGATTCCGCGCCCGCGTCAGCGGTCAACCGCTGCGTGTCGGTGAAGAACACCCTCGACCCGTCGGGAGTCATGTACTGAAAGGCCGGTTCCACACGACCGCTCCCGGACGCCCCCGCCTGCGCCACATCGACCTGGATACTGCGCTCCAGTTCGCGATCCCACAAGAACAGATGCCCTCCGGCGACTTCTTCTTCAGACCATACGACCCTCGAACCGTCCGCGGAGACAGCACCTCGCGACGAGGACTCTTTCGCTTGGGTCCCCACCCTGGTGCCCAGCACCGGCTGACGCGTTTCGGTGCCGATGATGGTTCCCGTCGGGCTGACGCTGACCGGGTAGACGTGCCCACCGTCCCACTCATACAACGCTTCCCTTGGCGCTTTCGCGACCAGCGGACTCTTCGACCTGATCACGACGGCGGACAGCGATTGGTTCGCGCCCTGCGGTTCGGCCGCACAGAACGGCTGGGTGCCGGTCGGGGGGCAGAGGCGTTCCTGCGCGACTTCGATACCCGGTTGCACGTCGGCGTGTTCGCGGACCACGCTTTCGCACGGTTCGCCTTCTTCCGGACAACCGGACAGCAACGCCTGATAGGTCGAGGAGGACCCCGACAGTCCCACCAGCAATGGGCTGACTTCGCGCGCGCCGGGCGCCAAACCCGGCATCACGACGCCCAACGGCCACGCCAAACCATATTCCAGATCGCTCGAGAACGCGCGGTACTCCTGGCCCTGACCAACCGACGGGCCGGTCGCCTGCGCGTTGGGCAACCCGATATCGCGCGAGGACCACCCGTCTTCTGTCCTGCGCGATAGCACCTGTGTCTTGTTCGTATTACCAGCCGGATCGGTTTCCGTCGGCGCGGAGGCGACATACGCGATCCCACCACCATCAGCCGCGGCCTGAATCACACCCGTTTCCAGGACCGGCTCGATCTCCGCGCCCTGCTTATCCGCCGGCGAGACCAATTCCCACCCACGACCATCCAGCAACCCACCCACGAACGAGGACTGCGTCACGAACACGCCATCTTCACCAAACACTTCCTTTTCATGTTCCTGGGCGTTGTGCGCCCTGAGGCGATAGTGATAACGCGTACCCGCCGACAATCCCCGCAACGTCACGCTCACACCCACACGCCCATACTGCGCCGGCACACCACCACCGACACTATGCCCGTATTCCACGCCGACACACGAGCCTTCACCGGGACACGGCCCGTATTCAAACGTGTACACGGTTTCGTGTTCGCCCGGTTCGCTACGGGGATTCACTTCCATCGACAACTTCGCGCCATCATCGCTCACTTCCGAGGCAGAACCCCCACCCACCACGATTTCCGGAGACTGCGGCGGCGTCCTTTCATACACATCCACCACACCCGCAACAGAATCGACCGCGAACAGACCCAGCGACACACAATCGGGCGCCACACCAAAACCCACATGTTCACCCGGGACCGCGCCGACCGGCACCGGCAACGATTCGACCGGCCCCCCAGACCCTTCGACATGCGAGCCCACGAACCGGTCGATCACAAAACCCGTATCCACATACACATCACCAGTACACGACTCACCACCAAGACCACCAATAAACTCAGCGGCGTGTTCTTCATACAAAGGCGGCACCACCACTTCATTCACATCCCCCCCAGCCAACAACTTCCCATCCAAACCCCACACCGCCACATACTTCTCAGCAGGCCCCTGCGGCACAAACACCCGACCACCGGCCACACCCAAACCCGGAAGCGCAAACCCCCATTGGGCCGTACCAGTAAACCCAACCGCCGGCACCCCAGACCGCGGCAACACCACATTATCCACACCATCCGACAGCCTGAACACACCTTCCTCGGTCGTTCTCAACGCCTCCACCACGGGTTCCGTACTAACCAGAAGATCCCCATCGCTTTCAACCGCAACGCCCTTAAGAATTACATGTTCTTCAACACCCAACGTTCCCGCGTTGATCTGCCCCACATACCCACCCGTGGCCGTGTACTTGTCGACGACCCTGTGCCCGTAATCCAGCACGTACACGTCGCCGTTGGACGGGTCGGCTTTTTCGCATGCCGTGCCCGTCAATTTCTGGTCCTTGCACGAATTGTTGACCGCGACGAGCGTCGGATCGGAGAATTCGCCCGTCGGTTCTTCATCGGGCTGACCGCCACCACCGGCAGCGACGCCTTCGGCTTCCAATTCCCCGCGCGCCGCCAGTTTCCCGCCACCGTTGATTTCACCGAGCAGCGCCCCGCTCGCACCGTCGAACAATGCCACGCGGTTATCGCCCGAATCCGCGACATACACGACCCCGGTCGCTTCGTTGACCGCCACCCCATCGGGGTTCTTGAGCTGCCCCGAGCCGAATTCACGGGGGGTCGTGAGATGGCCGCGCTGTTCGGCTTGGGCGGGCGTAGTCGCAAGAGCAAGCATTGCCAGCGCCAGGACGACGATAAGCGGCGCATCTCGGCGTCCTCGTGACGGGCTTGCTTCTCGACGCCCTGGTGACCGGCCTGACAGCCGCATTTTCACTTACCCGCCTTGCCGCTCTTGTGTCCTTTCTTCCCTTTCTTCTTGTGCTTCACCTTCTTCGCGGCCTTCGCCTTCGGGCATTCGGTGACTTGTACGGGGGTGTTTACGGCGATCGTGTTATATCCGCTCTGCGAGACCATTTCGGTCGGCATGGAGAGGGTCGTGTGCTTGGCCACCCTGACCTTCTTCGTGACGGTCTTCTTGCGCACGTGCCCGTGGACCCTGACCCGGACCGTGACCTTCTTCTTCACGGTCGTGGTCGTGGTGGGGGCGCACAGGTTGCCGTTGCCGGTCAGGGCGCTGTAGGGGCCGTTGTGCAGTTCGACTTCGGCCGATGAGAACGGGACGTCGGGGAGCGCGGTGAACGTCGAGCTCGTGATCCCGGCTTTGCTGATGAACGTCTGTCCGATCAGGAGCACCTTGACGCCGTCGCCCTGCAGGACGATCTCGAGGCTGGGGAACGCTTCGCCGCCGTGCGATACGAAGTACATCGGTCCTTCGACGGGGACGGGCAGCAGCGGGGTGTTGACCTTCATGTGCCCGATCGCGGACGCTACCGGGCAGTTGGCGGGGTTGGCTTCGAACTGTGCTGAGGTGCATGCCTTCTGCAGTGTCGTCAGGCGCGAGGGGAGCTGGACGGGGAGCTCGATTTTGAACTTCTTGATGTCTGCCTGTTCGCCCTGCCCGTCGGGTTTGCCGACGTTCAGCTTGAAGCTCGTGCCCGCGGTTTTGCTGACCCTGCCCGACACCGACGCGGTGACCTTCGGTTCGAATTTCAGCGCCGCGCAGTTGACCGCCTGGAACGAGGATTCCACGGTCGCGCTCGCCTGCTTGCCGTTCAGTTCCGGCGCTGTTACCGTGCTCGACAGCCCCGTTTTATTGCAGCTCGTCGGGTTGAACGTGAAGTGTTCGCGGTCGATATAGACTTTGATGTCCCTGACGTGCGTGACGATCCCCTTGATGATCGTCGGGATCGGTTCGGAATTGGACGGTTCGACGCTGACCTGCGCGGTCGTGGGGTTGATGTTCAAGCCGAAGCGCAGCACGACGGTGCCGAGGTCGAACGGCCCGACTTTCGCGCTCGTGACCGAGACGATCGAGAACGGCGCGCACCCCGATTCCCCGGGGGTGCAGGGGCCGTGACCGTTGAACGGCCCGGCGAAGTACACCTTCCCGGGGACGTAGGCGAGCACCTGTCCGACGCCGGTCCCGACCTCCGTTTTGCCGATCTGGCTGTCGGACGGGCAGGAGGGGTGCTGTTCCTCTGCTTCCCCGGTCTTTTCCCGCGCGGCTTGAATGTCCGCTTCCGGGCACTGCGCGACGTTGGCGATCGCGCCGGACATGCCTTCGGGCATCACGGTCGAGAAGCGCGAGATCTCCTGTTCGGAATCGGTCCGCGACAAATCCACGTACAGCTCGCTGAACGCGCCCGCGTTGTTGTTGAGCATCCCCGCGGTAATCCCCGGCTTGAACGGCGGCGCCCCACCGGCGGGACAGTTGCCGTTGAGCGTGAACGATGAGCCGGCGGGCAGGATTTCCGTGGGCGCCGACCACGGCGCGAGCAGCGCTTCGGTCTTGAAGCTCCCGCACGTCGCGGGGGTGATCAGCGGCGCCTGCGCGCCTTCACGGAAATGGAAGTTGAAATGATCGAACGGCAACTGCGGGTTTTCCCCGAACGTCGTCGTCAGCTGCCCCGTCACGGGGTTCGGCGTGACCTTCCCCGCGAGCCTGACCAGCACCCCCGTTTCGGGATTGTGCGCGAGGATGTACAGCGCTACCAGCGACCCGAACTGGTTGGCATACGGTTGCGCGATGAACACGTCACCTTCGATTTTCTGCGTCAACAGCGGCGTTTCGATCGTGACCGTGCCGAGCTTGGCCTCGTTGGGACAGCCTTCGCCCGCTTCGCGTTCTTCGCTGCTCCGCACACCCAACGGCCGCTCCCCATGCTGCTGTTCTTCAAAGAACGTCAGTTCTTCGCCGTACTGCGCCTCGCTACAGCCCTGCAACCCGATACCCGCGGACGGGTCGATCGTCAACCCTTCGGGCAGCACGACCGTCGTTTCCCTCAGCGTCGACTGCGCGTCGCCTTCGGTGCTCGTCAACCCTTCGTTCTTGAAGTTCAGGTTGAAGTTCAACCCCGACGGGGACGCGGTGAACGTCGTCGTCGGTTCGGCTTCGATGCTCGGCGAGAACGGGACGCGGTTGCAGCCATCGAGCGTCAACATCGCGTCGGTCGTGGGCACCGCCTTTTCTTCACCGGCACGATTCCACGCGTCCAGCGTCGTGCTCGCCTGCAGCTGTTCTTCGCAGTTCGTCGGCAGCGTCAGGAACGCCGGCGGGTTCGTCACTTCGGGTTTCGTGCACGGCGGCGCGTCCTGACTGCCTTTGGATTCATACAGGCAGCCCCAGCCACGCGACTCGTCGTGCGCGGGGCTCGCGGGATCGCCCCAGAACGTCGTGCGCACGCTCAGCAGCGCCGAGGTCTGGGTGATGTTCGTGGAGCCGACCGTGATCGCGTACTTTTCGCCCGTCAACACGCTCGTGTCGAGGATCACCGGGACTTTGGCTTCGGGGATATAGAACCCGAACCGCGCCGGCTCGCCCGCGTACGGTTCGAGGTTGAAGATCGGGACCTGAAACGTCGTCATGCTCAATGCCGGAATGTTCAACGTCACCGCCGCGACACCGACGGCGGTATCGGCCGCGCACTCGTTCACGTTGTTGACGCTCGCCAAGAACTGCCCCAGCGCGCAGCGCGCGATCGGCGTCGGATTACCGACCAGACCCGGCGGCAGCTTCGTGACGATGTCCTTCGCGTTGCCCGCCGCCGGATACACGTCCAGCACCGGATCGGTGAGCGGATTCAGTTCCGGACCCTGGCGCAACACGAACGAACCTGTCACCTGGAAGGGATGCGACCCCGCCTGCGTATCCAGGCCACCGCCTTCTTCTTCGGGCAACAGGTTCCATTCTTCCAAACCAAACGGGATGGGTTCGCTCGAGACACGCAACGGCCGCGCGATCCTCACCGTGCTCGCGCCACCGCCACCGACAGACGCATGGTTGACCTGCGCTTCATCCTGCGCGCCCGGCAGCGCCTTGACCGCGATCCGCACTTCGATTTCCCCGTACGGCGCGATGCTGTGTTCATCCGTACACGACACGGTCTGCGGTTCAGAGCCCACCGGCGGACTCACCGCCGCACATTCGATCGGCACATGCAAATTGGCTTCGACCTCACCCGCCACGACACCCGTCGCCCGCAGGCCCGCCGGCAACACATCAGAAATACGGATCGCCTGCGACGTGGCCGCGCCATCCGCGTTCGCATCGCCATAATTCTCCGCCGTCACCACGATCTCACCCGTCCCTTCCGGCGACAGATACGACGGACGCGCGTTCATGCTCATACCCCACCACGGCTCCAACGCAAACGAAGCCGACGCGCCAACGCTCAAACACAACAGACAAACGACAAGCACGACCAGGCCGCCGACACCGGCACGCCACCTACGACCAGATACCGACATCAGCCAA
Source organism: uncultured Solirubrobacterales bacterium (assembly GCA_963774785.1). Taxonomy (GTDB): domain Bacteria; phylum Actinomycetota; class Thermoleophilia; order Solirubrobacterales; family Solirubrobacteraceae; genus Palsa-744. Next base: position 2,345,974 of record CAVZGH010000001.1, read on the forward strand.
CCCTCCCCTTCGTTGCTTGATGCGCACCGGCGCGATACGCGCGCCGCGCGGACTTTTCACACGTCTTCCGCTTACCCTTACCCCGATCTTTACGACACTGCTTCAACGCCTTCTGGAGCTTCTGCTGCCTGGTCTCGGGTTTCTTCTTGACAGCCGGCTTCGGAGCGGGCCCCGGCGCGAGCGGGGACAACAGGTTCCCCACCCCGTTGGAGGTCAGCGAGCTTGGCGTCAGCGCTTCCGGCGGAGTAACGGGGCTCTGGCAGGCATCCCCCTGGCATTCGACGGGTTTTGATTCTTCGGGTTCTTCCCCGCCGACGCGGGCGTCGTAGATGTCGAGGCTCGTGTCGGTGTCGCGCTTTGATAGCTGTGCTTTGGTGATGAAGAAGACGTCGTTGCCGTTTTCGGAGGCGTCGAGGAAACCGGATTCTTCGCCCGATTCGCCGGAGGAGACGAGGCCGAGGCAACCATCCTCGCGGGGGACGTAGCCGGGATTGGTTGTCGTGCAGGAGCCGACACCCGGGGGCTCGAACTCGTACACGTCAACGGTGCGGTTGGTGTCGTGCGGGACGAGACCATCCGTCGAATCGAAGAACACCCGTCCGGAATCCTCCAGATACCGCGACTGATAGGAGGAGGAGAGGTTCAAGCTGACCGGTGTCCATCCGGGCACGAACCCCGAGAGCCACGCTCCGTGTGGCCACACACCCGTGCCGGCCGCGAGGCCTTCGTTCAGCTTCGCGTATTCGTGGCCGTGGGGGCGTTCGCCGGTGGGGTTGCACGACACGCACACGACACCCTGCCCGTAATGGTACTCGTAGACCTCCTCGTCGAGCGCGCCGCTTTGAATGTCGTGATTGTCATAACCGGTCAGCGAGCGGTTGGACATGAACACGAGCCATTCGCCGTTCACCGCCGCACGCGCCGTCAGACTCGTCAACTGTTTGGCGCCACCGCCCCAGTCGCCGACGTCTTCGCCGGAGATCACCGCTACCAGGACCGGTTCGGCAGCGCCTTCGCTCCACGCGTACAGGTTGCACGTCGCGCCCGCCGTGCTTTTGGCTCCGCAGTCGCCTGTGACGGGGTGCTCGCCCGACGCCGAGGGCTCCTTGGTCAGCTCGCCGTTGGCGACGAAGTACACAATCCCGCCCGTTTCAGAGCCGCCAATGGCCTGCCCGACAACGTTCGCAACTTCACCACCGGCACCGCCGACGGGGGGCGTCAGATCTTTCACCACGCATTTTGCACTCGCTTCTTCGACCACCACTTCGCACTCATAAAGATCCGGCTTGGTGGATTCCGCGCCCGCGTCAGCGGTCAACCGCTGCGTGTCGGTGAAGAACACCCTCGACCCGTCGGGAGTCATGTACTGAAAGGCCGGTTCCACACGACCGCTCCCGGACGCCCCCGCCTGCGCCACATCGACCTGGATACTGCGCTCCAGTTCGCGATCCCACAAGAACAGATGCCCTCCGGCGACTTCTTCTTCAGACCATACGACCCTCGAACCGTCCGCGGAGACAGCACCTCGCGACGAGGACTCTTTCGCTTGGGTCCCCACCCCGGTGCCCAGCACCGGCTGACGCGTTTCGGTGCCGATGATGGTTCCCGTGGGGCTGACGCTGACGGGGTAGACGTGCCCGCCGTCCCACTCATACAGCGCGTCAGAGGGAGCGTGAGCGACCAGCGGAGCCGCAGATTTCATCACGACGGCCGACAGCGAGGTGTTGGCGCCCTGCGGTTCGGCCGCACAGAACGGCTGGGTGCCGGTCGGGGGGCACAGGCGTTCCTGCGCCACTTCGATACCCGGTTGCACGTCGGCGTGTTCGCGGACCACGCTTTCGCACGGTTCGCCTTCTTCCGGACAACCGGACAGCAGCGCCTGATAGGTCGAGGAGGACCCGGAGAGTCCCACGAGCAATGGGCTGACTTCGCGTGCGCCGGGCGCCAACCCCGGCATCACGACGCCCAGCGGCCGCGCCAAACCATATTCCAGATCGCTTGAGAACGCGCGGTACTCCTGGCCCTGACCGACCGATGGGCCGGTGGCCTGCGCGTTGGGCAAGCCGATATCGCGCGAGGACCACCCATCTTCTGTCCTGCGCGAGAGCACCTGTGTCTTGTTCGTATTACCAGCCGGATCGGTTTCCGTCGGCGCGGAGGCGACATACGCGATCCCATCCCCACTCGCGGCGGCCTGGATCACACCCGTTTCCAGGACCGGCTCGATCTCCGCGCCCTGCTTATCCGCCGGCGAGACCAATTCCCACCCACGACCATCCAACAACCCACCCGCAAACGACGGCTGCGTCACGAACACGCCATCTTCACCGAACACTTCCTTTTCGCCTTCCTGGGCGTTGTGCGCCCTGAGGCGATAGTGATAGCGCGTACCCGCGGACAATCCCCGCAACGTCACGCTCACACCCACACGCCCGTACTGCGCCGGCACACCACCACCGACGCTGTGCCCGTATTCCACGCCCACACACGAGCCCTCACCGGGACACGGCCCGTATTCAAACGTGTACACGGTTTCGTGTTCGCCCGGTTCGCTACGGGGATTCACTTCCATCGACAGCTTCGCGCCATCATCGCTCACTTCCGCGGCAGAACCCCCACCCACCACGATTTCCGGAGACTGCGGCGGCGTCCTTTCATACACATCCACCACACCAGCAACAGAATCGACCGCGAACACACCCAACGACACGCAATCGGGCGCCACACCAAAACCCACATGTTCACCCGGGACCGCGCCGACCGGCACAGGCAACGATTCAACCGGACCCCCAGACCCTTCGACATGCGAGCCCGCAAACCGATCGATCACAAAACCCGTATCCACATACACATCACCAGTACACGACTCACCACCAAGACCACCAATAAACCCAGCGACGTGTTCTTCATACAAAGGCGGCACCACTTCTTCATCTTCAAGCGTACCCCCAGCCAACAACTTCCCATCCAAACCCCACACCGTCACATACTTTTTAGCAAACCCCTCCGGCATAAACACCCGACCACCGGCCACACCCAAACCCGGAAGCGCAAACCCCCATTGGGTCGTACCAGTAAACCCAACCGCCGGCACCCCAGACCGCGGCAACACCACATTATCCACACCATCCGACAACCGATACACGCCTTCTTCGCTTTCTTTCGAGGTATAAATGCTCACCAGCACGTCTCCGTCGGCTTCAACCGCAACCCCCATCGGCTGTCGCTCCGGATTGGCCGACTCGCTCACCCCCAACGTCGTCGCCGTGATCTGCCCCACATACCTACCCGTCGCCGTGTACTTATCCACGACCTTGTGCCCGTAGTCCAGCACGTACACGTCGCCGTTGGACGGGTCGGCTTTTTCGCATGCCGTGCCGGTCAATTTCTGGTCCTTGCACGAATTGTTGACCGCGACGAGCGTCGGATCGGAGAACTGCCCGGTGGGTTCTTCATCGGGCTGACCGCCACCACCGGCGGCGACGCCTTCGGCTTCCAATTCCCCGCGCGCCGCCAGTTTCCCGCCACCGTTGATTTCACCGAGCAGCGCCCCGCTCGCACCGTCGAACAATGCCACGCGGTTATCGCCCGAATCCGCGACATACACGACCCCGGTCGCTTCGTTGACCGCCACCCCATCGGGGTTTTTGAGCTGCCCCGAGCCGAATTCACGGGGGGTCGTGAGATGGCCGCGCTGTTCTGCCACAGCCGTGCCAGCGCCGAAGGCCAGGGCACCGACACAGGCGAACGCCACGGCGACGGAGACGCAAAGATGCGTCCAACGAGCAGACAGTCTCGAATTCGTCATCATCGTCATCTCCATCAGCCGTGGGTTCGCATTCGCCCTCGTCAGACCGCTAGGGAGCGGTCACCGCCCAGCTGCCGTTTGCGGAGGCGTTCTTCCCTGTCACGTCTACGCGCAGGATCGCCCCGGTCCTGCCGGCCGATTCTTCTGAAGAGCCGACAGCGGGGGCTGTGACCTCTTCCGACGACGTAGCTATGGATCTTTCTTCGCTGCCGTAGACGCACAGGGTCCCGGCTGTCGCTTCCGGTTTTTCCACGCTACCGGGACATTCGGGATGTTCCTTAGCATTGGTTTTGTTGAACAACAGACCCGTCTCTTCGTCCTGGTTGTTGATGTAATGGGCGTGACCGGGCAGGTATTCGGCCGGCTTCGGTTCCGTTTGACCTTCCAATGGGTTCGAGAGCGGGATCGTGAACGAGATCGCCGCCTGGGCGAGGTCGCTCGCGGATTCCAGCCCGGCGACTGCCCACACACCGGTCTCGGTGGCGTTTTCAGGCAGCGGTTCAGGCGAGCCCACCGGGTTGCCGGGGTGGATCACGCCGGCCTTGCCTTCTGAGCCTTTAGGCCCGGTTTCGCCTTTTTTACCTTCAGGACCCTGCGGGCCGGTCGGACCGGTGGGACCGGTTTCGCCTTTGGCGCCGGCGCCCCCGGCGGGGCCTGTGGGACCTGCAGGGCCGGCAGGACCAGGGGCTCCAGCGGGACCGGCGGGCCCGGCGGGGCCGCGCGGGCCGGGCTTGCCGGCGGGGGTTTTGCTTTTCTTCTTGGCCTTGGCTACATATGCCGTGGCGTGGGAGGCGTTGCCGGCGCTGTTGCCGCCGCCGTTGCCGCTGCCACCACTACCCGAGGCGGCGTACGCGCCGCCGGTGATCGCGAAGACCAAGGCCGCGAGAGCCAGGATCGTCGCTGGGTTAATATGCTTTTTGATTCGGTTCATGATTTAGCTATCTCCCCTCCTGAGGGACTTGTTTGACTTGTTGTTCCCCCAAAGGTGGGGTGGTGTTGCTGCTTGCTGCAAGGTTGTGCGGAGGGTCAGAGGTCATCGCGCTCGCGCACCCCAGATCGAACCGGCCGCAAGCGCCCAGGCTCCGGGACACGCCAAGGCTCGGCGCTCATCGGCACACCACCGTCCGCATGGGACTCGCGCACCATCGGCACACCACCGTCCGCATGGGACTCGCGCACCATCGGCACACCACCGTCCCCTTGGGACTCACGCGAGTACAACCCCTCTTCATCGCTCCGGCCCTCTCCCCAACTTCCCCTGAAGGCGTCTGGATCGGTCTAAACTGAGGGCCGACCCAAACCCGATCTATTTCCATGCCCCTTGACAGGAGCACCTCACTTGCAAACTATAGTCACAAGTGTTTGGGGAATGCAAGCAGCAACTGTCAAGTCCCTCCTAAAAGGCTTTCTAGAGCCAAATCGAGGTAGACCTACCGGTGTCCGGAAGGCTTGACATTTGACCCCGAGGGCGTGTCCGGAGCAGTCGGCGGCGTCGGCGCTCGGCCGAGACGGCTATCCGGGCGGGATGCGCAGGTAGGGCAGCGCGAACGACATGATCTGACCGAAGGCCGGGGCGGCGACGGCGCCGCCGTAGATCGAGCCGGACTGGGGTTCGTCGACGACGACCGCACAGAGGAGCTTGGGGTCGGTCGCCGGGGCGAAGCCGATGAACGAGGCGACGTAGGCGCTGTCGGAGTATTCGCCGGTTTCCCTGTCGATCTTGCTGGCCGTGCCGGTCTTGCCGGCGAGCGTGTAGCCGGGGATCGCGACCTGGCTGGCGGTGCCTTCGGGGCCGAGCACGCCCTCGAGCATCTTGCGAATCTCGGCCGAGGTCGTCGCGGAGATCACGCGGCGCCCGGCCGGCGCGGGCGCGGGACGGCCGTCGACCGCGCCGAGAATGTGCGGCGGGCGCAGGATCCCGCCGTTGGCGATCGCCGCGTAGGCGGTGGCCATCTGCATCGGGGTGACGAGCTCGCCCTGGCCGATCGGCAGGTTGCCCATCGAGGAGCCCGAGTATTCGCTCAGCGGCAGCGGCCGGCCCTGTTCCTCGCCGGGCAGATCGACGCCGGTGGGCGCGCCGAAGCCGTAGCGGTGGACCCATTCGTTGAAGCTGTCGGCGCCGTCGAGCGCGCCGATCTTGATCGCCCCGACGTTGCTCGAGCGCGCCAGGATCTGGGAGGTCGTGAGCGTTTCTTCGGGGTGTTCGGTGTCGTCGTGGATCGTCCGTTCGCCCAGTTCGATCTGATCGGGGATGTCAAAGGGCGTGGCCGGCGTGATCAGGCCGCGCTGGAGCGCGTCGGAGACCGCGACGACCTTGAACGTCGAGCCCGGTTCGTAGTTGAAGCTCACCGCGCGGTCCTGGGCGGAGGCTTCGAGCGTCGCCTTGGAGTACGCGTTCGGGTCGTTCAGGTTCACCGCCGGCCAGTTCGCGACCGCCAGCAGCGCCCCGGTGCGCGGGTCCATCACGATCGCGGTGGCGTCTTTCGGGGTGAAGTCCCTGCCGACCGCGTCGAGCACGTCTTCGGCGCGCTGCTGGATGTTCGCGTCGAGCGTCAGCGTCAGGTTCGCGCCCGGCCGCTCCGCGTGGACGCTCGTGATCGAGACCGGCTGGCCGAGCGCGTCGCTGACGACCTTGCGCTCGCCCGCGGCGCCCCGCAGCAGCGCATCCTGGGAGTACTCCAACCCGGAGGACCCCCTGCCTTCGGCGCCGACGAACCCGAGCAGCTGCGAGGCGAGCGTCCCGCGCGGATACACGCGTCGCATCGTCGGCGCGGCGGCGATCCCTTCGAGCTTCAGCGCCGCCACCCGCGCCATCAGCTCGCGCGCCTGCCTGGCGGGAAGCGCCGGCGCCAGCAGCACGAACCCGGTGCGCTCGCTGAGCTTGCCCAGCAGCCGCGCCTGCGTGGACCCGAGCAGCGGCGCGAGCTGTTGCGATGCCCGCAGCGGTTCCCTGATCAGATACGGGTCCGCCGAGATTTCCTGGGCGGGCTCGGAGACCGCCAGATCGATCCCGTTGCGGTCGGTGATCGTGCCCCGCTGCGCCGGCAGCGTTTCGGTGCTCAGCTGCTGGGTCTCGGCGGCCCTGCGCAGCGCCGGGGCGCGCACCGTCCCCAGATACAGCGCCCGCGCGGCCGCGAGCACGAGCAGCAGGAAGAAGACCCCGAAGATCGCGCCGATCCGGCTCTGGACCGCGGCCACGCGCTAGCCCCCGGGGGTTCCGCCGCCGGTGGAGGTCGCTGCGCTCGTCGTTTCGGCGCTCGGGGCCGGTGCGCTCGCACCGGCGGCAGAGGTTGCCGCGCTCGCGGTCGAGCTCGTGGCGGCGCCCGGTTCGGCGCCCGGTCCAGTGCCGGCGCCCGGTTCATTGCCGGCGCCCGCGGGCGCGGTGGCTTCCGGGGTGGTGGCGCCCGACTGCCCGGTGGTTTCCGGCGTGGCGCCCGACTGCCCCGTGGTTTCCGGGGTGGCGCCCGCCGTCGTCGCTTCGCCGGCCCCCGCCGTCCCCGTCGCCGCCTGAGCGCCGGCTTCGCTTCCCGCCTGCGTGCTCGTGCCGGCGCCCGATGTCGGTTCGCCGCTCGCCGCCGTCGTCGAGGCTGCCGCCGCGCTCAGCGCCGCCGCGGCCTTGCGCACGTCGCCGGCGGCGTGCGAGGTGAGGAAGCCCAGCGCGCCGGCCGGGATCGGTTCCATGCCGTCGCGCGCGGCCCGCGTTTCGATCTGTTCGCCCGCGGCCGCTTCGGAGCTTTCGGCGCTCAGCGTCGTGTTCTCGCGCTGGAGCAGCGCTTCGCGCACGAGCGAGCGCCCGATCCCGGCGTTCAGCTTCAGCATCACCAGCTGCATCGTCACGATCCCGATCAGCGCGAACGCGATCACCCCGATCCACACCCGCCCGCGGATCAGGCGGTCGAGCAGCCGGTGCGAGGCCACAGCCTCGGCGACCCCGAGGGCATGCAGCGGTCCGGTCCACACGCGCGCCTGGGCGCCTGCCGCCGCACGGGCGGGACCGCGTGTCGCTCCCCCGCGTCCGCGGGTCGGACTGGCGGGACGGGCGGGGCCTGAGATTCGCCGCGGCCCGCGCGTCGCGGGCGCGCGCCGCGGACCGGTCGTGCGGCGTGGATGGATCGCGGGCGCCGCGGCGGCGGCGCTTGCGGCAGGCGGTGTCATGAGGTCTCCTCCTCGGTGTTCGCTGCACTGAGCTTGCGCGCCGCCCGCAACCGGGCCGAGCCCGCGCGCGGGTTGTGCGCGACCTCGCCGGCGCTCGGCATGATCGCGCGGCGCGCGAGCAGCGCGGCCTCGGCCTCGCGCCCGCAGCCGCAGACCGGCATCTCCGGCGGGCAGATGCAGCCGCGCGCGCGCTCGGTGAGGAAGCGCTTGACGCGCCGGTCCTCGAGCGAGTGAAAGGAGATCCCGGCGAGCACGCCGCCCTCGCGCAGCAGCTCCCAGGCGAGCGGCAGCCCGCGGTCGAGCTGGCCGAGCTCGTCGTTGACGGCGATCCGCAATGCCTGAAAAGAGCGCTTGGCGGGATGGCCGCCGGCAAAGCGCGCGGGCGCGGGAATCGCGGAGTTGATCGTGTCTACCAATTCAACCGTCGTCTCGATCGGCGCATGCGCGCGGCGGCGCACGATCGCGCGGGCGATCGCGGGGGCGTGGCGCTCCTCGCCGAAGTCGCGCAGCGCGCGCGCCAGGCGGCGCTCGTCCCACTCGGCGACGATCTCGCGCGCGCTCAGCTCCTGCTCGGGGTCCATCCGCATGTCCAGCGGCGCCTCGTATGAGTAGGAGAAGCCGCGCTCGCGCGTGTCAACCTGCATCGAGGACATGCCGAGGTCGAAATAGATCATGTCGGCCCGCTGCCCCTCTTCGACGAGCCGCCGCAGCGCGTCGGCGTAGCTGGCGTGGATGAAGCGCACCTCGCAGGCGACCTCGCCCGCCAATTCCTCGAAGCGCTCGGCGGCGAGCGGGTCGCGGTCGATCCCAATGAACGTGCCCTCCGACCCCAGGCGCCCGGCGATCAGCTCGGCGTGGCCGCCGCCGCCGAACGTGCAGTCGATCGCTGTTTGACCGGGGCGGGGGCCTAGAGGGTGGCGCAGCTGGCCGGAGGCCGGCGAGCCGGGCCCCTCTTTCTTAAACAGCAGATCGATCAGCTCCCCGGCGAGTACGGGGATGTGCGTTTTTCTCATGTCGTCAAGCAGGATGGTCGACACGCGCGGTTATCTCCGCGACGCCGCTCAGCAGCGCCGGTCGGTGGTCGTTCCAGCTGGCCCTGTTCCACAGCTCCAGGCGGTCGCCGACGCCGACGACGACGACCTCCTTGGCCAGCCCGGCGTGCTCGCCGAGGAAGCCCGGGACCATGATCCGCCCGGCCGCGTCTAGCTCCGCGTCCTGCGAGGAGCCGTAGAAGAAGCGCTCGAGCTCGGTCAGCCGCGGGGAGAGGGGAGGCAGCTCGGCGAGCGCGCGCTGGGTGTAGGTCTCGTAGTCCTCCGGGCGCCAGATCCCGACGCACGGCTTCAGGTCGACGGGCATCGCGATCACGACCCCCTCGGCCAGCGTCGCGCGGTAGCGGGCCGGCACCGTGAGCCGGTTCTTCGCGTCGAGCGTGTGATCGAAGGTGCCTCTGAAGGGGACCAATGGGTTGCCGGGGGTTGGAGGCTTCGCGGGGTTCGCGGGGTTCGCGGGGGTTGGGGGTTCGCGTGGGTTCGCGGGGGTTGGGGGCTTCGCGTGGGTTCGCGGGGGTTGGGGGCTTCGCGGGGTTCGCGGGGTTGGGGGCTTCGCGTGGGTTCGCGGCGGTTGAGGCTTAGCGGGGTTCGCGGGGTTGGGGGCTTCGGATAGTTAGTAACCGAGCCGAGGTGGAGGAGTGGGAGGAGCCCCTCCACCCCGGCTCGCTTCCGCGAACTTACCCCACTTTCCCCCACAACGCAACCCTAATTGCACATTTTTTCCCACTCGGCCGTCACAAGGACCTCAAAACCGGCAAAAAGGCCCGCTCAGGAACGTTTTCCGGCTTGGTGGGCCAACGCCGCCGAGGGGCGCCGGAAGTGCAAGTCCCGCTGCATTCCCGTGAAGTGCGAGGCTTCTTGCAGGCCGGGCTCCCATGCGGAGCGTTCCGTGCCAGACGTACCCCGCGCCCATCGATCGTCGTCGGAGCCTCCACGCAGTCGCGCCGATCGGCGCGGATCGGCGCTCGAATCGGCAGCCGGTTGCGCGGGTGCGCGCCGGGCGACTACGATCGCTGCATGCCAACTACCCCCCGCCCGCGCCGCCGCGCCGCGCTCGCCTTCCCGCTCGTGCCCGTCCTCGCCGTGCTCGCGCTCACCGGCTGCGGCTCGTCCTCCTCACCGGGCAGCTCGGCCGACCCCGCGAGCGTGGTCCCGGCCTCCGCGCCGCTGTATCTCGGCGCGGTCGTGCGCCCGAGCGGCTCGCTGAAGTCAGACGCGAGCGCCGTCGCGAAGACGCTCACCCACCAGCCCGACTCCTACGCGCGCCTGGCCTCCGCGCTCCAGACGCCCGGCACGCCGACGCTGACCTACAGCCACGACATCGCGCCGTGGCTGGGGACCAACGCCGGGATCTTCCTCTCCTCGCTCTCGACCTCCTCCGCGGCGGCCTCTCAGCTGCAGCAGCTGCTCGGCGAGGCCCTCCAGGGCGGCGCCGCCGCGAGCACGCCGAGCGCGTGGCCGTTCGCCTCCGGGGCGCAGGGCGCGATCGTGCTCGACACGAGCGACTCCGCGAAGGCCGCCTCGTTCATCTCCACCGAGGCCGCCCACGCCGGCGCGCACGCCGCGAGCTACCGCGGCGTCAGCTACGAGGCGACCTCGAGCGGCGAGGCCTTCGCGATCGTGGACCGCCTCGCGGTGCTCGGCACCGTGACCGCCCTGCACAGCGTGATCGACACCTCGTTCGGCGGCCCCGCGCTCGTGCACGCGGCCGACTACTCGAAGCTGCTCGCGAGCGCCCCCGCCGGCGCGCTCGCGCACGTCTACTCGAACCCGACCGTCGGCGCGGCCGGCGCGAGCGCATCGAGCGGAGCGAGCGCCTCCGGCAGAGCGTCCGGCGCCGCCGCCGGAGCGAGCGCCTCATCCGCGGCGGGCGGCGCCGCGAGCACGCAGGGTCTCGGCGGCCTCGTCGGGCTGCTCGGCGGCGCGCGCACCGTGAACCTCTCGCTCGTGCCCACCTCCAGCTCGATCGCGCTCGACGTCAACAGCCTCACCGCCGGCTCCGGCAAGACGACCGGCGCCGGCGGGCTGGTGGGCTCCGCCGCCGCGGGCGCGCAGGCGCTCGGCGAACTGCCGGGCGAATCGTGGCTGGCCGCGGGCCTCGGCGACGCGGGCGCCACGCTCTCCGGGGACGTGCGGGCGCTGCATGGCGTCACCGCGCTGCTCACCTCGCTCGGCGGCGGCGCCTCGGGCGCGGGCGCCGCGGGCCAAGAAAGCTCCTCCTCGGGCTTCAACTTCAAGGGCCTGCTCGAAGGGATCCTCGCTCCCCTGTCGGCGCTCAGCGCCCCCGGCGCCCAGTCCCAGCACGACTTCCTCAGCTGGATCAGCTCAGCCGGGCTGTTTGCGAGCGGCAGCGGGATCGTCGATCTACGCGGGGGGATCGTGCTCGACTCGACCGACCCAGCGCTCTCGAAGGCCGCCGTCGCGAAGCTCGGCGCGACCCTGGAAAAGTCCGGCGGCACGGTCACCAAGATCTCGATCCCCGGCACCGACGCCGCGCTCTCCGCGCGCGTCAACGGCCTGCCGATCGAACTCGACATCGCCAACGGTGTGGGCGCCGGCGGGCAGACGAAGTTCGTGATCGGCCTCGGCGAAGCCTCCGTGCAGGACGCCCTGAAACCGTCGAGCACGCTCACCACCGCCGCCTCCACGAGCACCGCCGCGAGCACGCTCGGCGAAGGCATCCACCCGAGCGTCCTCGTCGAATTCGCCCCCCTGCTCTCGCTGCTCGAAGGCGTCGGCCTCGGCGAAGACCCGTCGATCTCCCACGTGCTCCCCTACCTGCGCTCGCTCACCACGCTCGTCGGCGGCGGCAAGCCCCTCGGCGGCGGGGTCGAACGCTTCCGGCTCGTCGCGGGGCTGCAGTCCTCTGGCGGCTGACCCCGGGTCCGGCGAGAATGCTCGCTCGGTATCGTAGGCGGCCGCAAAGAACGCGCTGGTCCGGCGCGTCCCGGCCGTGCTTTTAGCGGACGGGCAGCACCTTGTAGAAGACCGCCTGCCCGTCCACGACCCGGTCCGAGCCGTAGGGTGAGAGCGTCGTTTCGCCGTCCGGTTCGATCGAATAGCGGCCGATCGGCGAGTCGCGGTCGTGGATCGCGAAGAACTCCTCGACGACCGCCTGGCGGTCGTTCCCGCGCGCGCCGGCCCGGCGGATCGCGAGCAGCGCGGCGCTCATCGCCTCGTAGCCGTAGAGCGCGTAGGCGTTGCCTTCGCCGCCGAAGGTTCGGCGGTAGCGCGCGAGCACCTGGGCGGCAGGTTGTGGGTAGAGGTCGGTAGGCAGGATCGGCGTGGTCAGGTACGTCCTCGCGCCCGCTTCGGCGCCGATTTCGGAGGTGAATTCGCTGTTGACCATGTCGCTGGAGCCGAGCAGCAGCAGCTGCGGGTCGGCGGCGTGCAGCTGCTTCCACAGCGCGACCGTCCCGGTACCCGTGCCGCCAGCGAAGAACACGGCCTGCGCGCCGCTTTCGGCTACCTTCGCGACCTCGCTCTGAAAGCTCGTGCTCGCGCTCGTGTGGGTCATGTCAAGGCTGTCGTGCGCGGCCACCGCGATCCCGGCGCGCTGCGCGTCGCTCGCGACCAGTTCCGACAGCGGCACCTCGAACGGCCCTTCGTCGTCGAGCACGTACAGGCGCTTGACGCCGAGGCCCTGCATCAGGCGCGCCTGCGCTTCGGCCTGCGCCGGATCGCCCGGCTCGAGACGCCCGAAGGTGCGCTTGCCGGAGGGGTAGAAGCGTTCGGGCTCATCCTGGCCGGCATCCAGCGACGATGTCAGCCCGACATACGGGCTCGAGGGGCTGATCTGGAGGATCCCGGAGGCGTTGATCAGCGGCAGCGAGACCGCGCTCGCGCCCGAGTTGTAGTCGCCGAGATAGGCGATCGTCGTCGTGTCCTCAGCGGCCGTCTTCGCGTCCGTCGCGGTGACCCCCGGATCCCATTCCCCGGTCTTCGCGTTCGAGTCATCCATCGACAGGTAGCTGATCTTGAACGGCCCGATCCGCCCGCCCGCTTCGCGCAGCGCGAGCTTCTCACCGTTGACGATCTGCTGCGAGTTGGCTCCCGAGGGCCCCTGCAGGGGCAGGCTCGAGTAGATCGTAAGCTGGTTGCCGATCGCGCTCGACGCACCCGAGACGCCCACGCCCCCGCAGCCGGCGAGCCCCCCGAGCGCGAGGGCGATCAGCGCGAGGGCGGCGAGCGCCGCCGTCGCCGTCCTCGAGGCGCACACCGGGGATCCGGGGCTGTGATGGGGCACATGCATCACGCGCGCGACGATCCCAGCCGGGCGGAGCACATGCATCACACGCGCGACGATCCCAGCCGGGCGGGGCGCCACGGCCGCCGATCCTCCATGCCGGCGCGCACGCACCGGCGGCTCAGGTGCGGCGGCCGGGAAGATAGCCCGCGAGGATCCTGACGGTGGCCCCCGCCAGGATGATCACGGTCGCGAGGATGAACGCGTCGAAGCCCGTCGTGCCGAGCGCCCAGAGGACGACCCAGACGACCAGGCCGGCGGTTACGGTGAGGACCAGTCCCATGCCGGCGGAATCCTAGCGAGCTTCGGCGAGGCCCGCAGCCAGTTCGCCGACGAGCGCCCCGACGGCGCCCGCGGGGTCGCTCGCCTCGCCCGCCGCGCGCACCAGCCTGGTGCCGACGATCACCCCGTCCGCGCCCGCCTGCGCCGCCTTCCGCGCGTGCGCGGGCGTGCTGATCCCGAAGCCCAGCGCGACCGGCGCGGTGGTGCTGGCCTTCGCGCGCGCGAGGACCTGCGCGAAGCGCTCGCCCAGCTCGGCGCCGCGCTCGCCGGTCGTGCCCACGACCGAGACCGTGTAGACGAAGCCCTTCGCGCTCTCGCCGATCTCCGCCAGACGCTCCTCCGTCGTCGTCGGCGCGACCAGCGGCACGAGCGCCAGCCCCTGCGCCTCGCACGCGCGCGCCACGTCCGGTCCTTCGCCGAGCGGCAGGTCGGGCACGATCAGACCGCTCGCGCCGGTCTTCTGTAGGCGCTCCACGAACGCCTCCGCGCCGGGGGCATAGACCATGTTCGCGTAACACATCAGCACGACCGGCACGCTCTGCGCGAGCGCGCGCGCCACCTCCAGCACGCCCGCCACATTCGCGCCGGCGGCGAGCGCCGCGGTGCCCGCCGCGTGGATCACCGGCCCGTCGGCAAGCGGATCCGAGTACGGCATGCCGAGCTCGATCACGTCCGCGCCGGATTGCACGCACGCCTCGCCGATTCTGATTGAGTCCGCGAGCGTCGGATAGCCGCCCATCAGGTAGGGCATCAGCGCGGCACGCTTGCCCGTCTGCGCGAAGGCCGTCGCGATCCGCGCGACGCCGTCCGCCGGGCCGGTCCCGTCGGCGGAGCCGGTCCCGTTCGAGTGGTTCTCCTTCTCGCTCACGTCGTACCGGCGGGAGTGATGACCGGTTGCACTGAAGTCCGACGAAGCTGAGCGCCCCGGCAGTCTCCCAAAAATGGCTGTCGGACTTTCCCGGCCCTTTCACGCATCGTCGCCGAGCACCTCCGCGAGGTCCTTGTCGCCGCGGCCCGACAGGCACACGAGGTCGAGCTCGCCGTCGCCGCGGGCGAGCGTCCAGGCGAGCGCGTGCGCGGTCTCGAGCGCCGGAATGATGCCCTCCAGGCGCGCCACCTCGCGGAAGGCGGCGAGCGCCTCGCGGTCGGTCACCGCCTCGTAGCGCGCGCGCCCGCTGTCGCGCAGGTACGCGTGCTGGGGCCCGGCGCCGGGGTAGTCGAGGCCGGCCGAGATCGAGTGCGCCTCGACGATCTGGCCCTCCTCGTCGGCCATCACCGCCGAACGCGAACCGTGCAGGATGCCGGCGCGCCCGCCGACCGTCAGCGGCGCCCCGTGGCGCGGCGTGTCGATCCCCTCACCGCCTGCCTCCACCCCGATCAGCTCGACGTGCTCGTCCTCGATGAACGCCGCGAAGATGCCGATCGCGTTCGAGCCGCCGCCCACGCAGGCGATCACGCGCCCGGGCAGCCGCCCCTCGCGCGCGAGGATCTGCGCGCGCGCCTCATCGCCAATCACGCGCTGCAGTTCGCGCACGATCGCCGGGTACGGCGCCGGGCCGACGGCCGAGCCGATCACGTAGTGGGTGCTCTGGACGTTCGTCACCCAGTCTCTGATCGCCGCCGAGGTCGCCTCCTTCAGCGTCCTCGCGCCCGCGTCAACCGGTTGCACGCTCGCGCCGAGCAGCTCCATCCGCTGCACGTTCGGCCGCTGGCGGCGCGTGTCCTCGATGCCCATATAGATCACGCACTCCATGCCCAGCAGCGCGCACACGGTCGCGGTCGCGACGCCGTGCTGGCCGGCGCCGGTCTCGGCGATGATGCGTCGCTTGCCCATCCGCCTGGCCAGCAACGCCTGGCCGAGCGCGTTGTTCAGCTTGTGCGAGCCCGTGTGGTTGAGATCCTCACGCTTGAGATAGATCGCGCGGCCGGCGCGCTCGGACAGCCTGCGTGCCCGGTACAGCGGCGTCGGGCGCCCGCCAAAGTCGCGCAGCAGGCCGTCGAGCTCGTCTCTGTACCCTCGGTCCTCGCGGGCGGCCTCCCAGGCCTGCTCCAGCTCCGCCAGCGCGGGCATCAGCGTCTCGGGCACGTACTGGCCGCCGTACTGCCCGAAGCGGTGCTCCACCGCGCTCACGCGGGGGCGCTTTCTGTGAGAAGCGGCGGCGGCTCCTCGGCGACAGACGCGGTCTCGATCTGGGTCTCGGCCCGTGTCTCCGTCTCGGTCTGGGTGTGCTTCTCAGTCCCGGTCTGGGTCTGGGTCTGGGTCTGTTCCACGGCGGCGAACAGCGCCCGCAGCTTCGCCTCGTCCTTCTTGCCCGGCGCGCGCTCGGCGCCGCTCGCGCTGTCGATCGCGAACGGCCGCGTCTGCGCGATCGCGCGCGCGACGTTCTCTCCTGTGAGACCACCGCTGAGGATCAGCGGGACCTTCGATCTGCGCGCGCGGATCAGCCCCCAGTCGAACGTCTCCCCCGTGCCACCCCTCAAGCCCTGCTTCTCTGGGTCTTTCGCACGCGCGTCGAGGAGATGAAAGTCCACGTGGTAGCGCTCGAGGTCGCGCACGTCCCCAGGGCTCGCGATCTGGGCGGCCTTGATCACACGCGCGCCAGTCCGGCGCGGCACCTCGCCGCAGAACGCCGGGCCCTCGTCGCCGTGCAGCTGCACGAGCGTCAGCCCGAGATCCTCGCTCGTCCTCACGACATCCTCCAGCGGGTCGTTGACGAACACCCCGCACAGCTCGACTTTCCGTTGTAGCGCGGCGGTGATGCGCTGCGCTTCCTCCAGCGAGCACCGTCGCGGGCTCGCGTCGTAGAAGATCATCCCGATCGCCCACGCGCCCAGCTCCACCGCCAGTTCGGCGTCATGCAGGTTGGTGATCCCGCAGATCTTCACCTTCGGGGATGTCTCGCATGTGGACATGCCCCCACGGTAGCGGGGCGCTGGCCTCGCGGTCCGGCGACATGACCGGTCTGCGGTCGGCGTTCGGGTCGGGCTGGGGAGATAGGAGCGGGCCTGCGGGTGCTGGGCTTCTCGACTCGGCCGAGGAGTCCGCGGCGGTATGACTCAGCCTTCGGGCGTCTGCGGGTTCGGCACGGAGTTCGGGCGTTCGCCGAGCTTGACGCTCACGGTCTTGTGTTCGTAGCCGCCCTTGCCGTTCGCCCGCAGCAATCCAATGCTGACCGTCTCACCCGGTTTCTTTGCCTCGACGTCGTTCGCGAGGTCTTCCGAGCTGGCCACGGTCTGGCCGTCGATCGAGATGATGATGTCGCCGCCGACCGCGACCTGGCTGCCTTCGACGGTGCCGCTGATGTTGCCGCCGCGGATTCCCGCCTTGGCGGCGGCGGAGCCCTTCTGCACGCTCTCCACGAGCGCGCCCTGTTTCACCGGCAGGTTCAGCGCCGACAGCGATCCGTCGATCGTCAGCGACGTCAGGCCGAGGTATGCGCCGCGGATCGTGCCGCCCTTCTCGAGCGTCGCGATCTCGTTCTTGGCGGTGTTGATCGGCACGGCGAAGCCGATCCCGACACTGCCGTCAGAGCCCGAGCCACCGGTCTCGATCTGCGAGTTGATGCCGATCACTTCGCCCGCCTCGTTCAGCAGCGGTCCGCCCGAGTTGCCGGGGTTGATCGGAGCGTCGGTCTGCAGCACGTTGTCGATCGTGAAGCCATTCGGCGCGGTGATCTCGCGCTGCAGCGCCGAGATCACGCCGGTCGTTAGCGTCCGTTCAAGATCGAACGGGTTGCCGATCGCGAGCACCGGATCGCCGACCTGCACGGCGCCGGAGTCGCCGAGCGTCAGCGGGTGCAGCGTCAGCCCGTCGGTCGAGATCCGCAGGACCGCGAGGTCGTTCGAGGGGTCCTTGCCGACGACCTTCGCTTCGACCGACTTGCCTTTTTCGAAGCTCACCGTGACCTTGATCGCGTTCTCGACGACGTGGTAGTTGGTCAGGATCGTGCCGTTGGAGTCGATCACGATGCCCGAGCCGGTGTCCTCGCCCTGGCGCGTCCCTTCTTCGCCGCCGCCGCCGAACAGGTTCAACGACGATTCCGATTTCTGCACGACCGTCGAGGTCACAAACGCGACCCCGGGGGCGTCGCGCACGTAGATGTCGTGTGGCGTCAACCCCGAGGCGGGTTTCTGCGAGGCGTTCGAGGGCGCGATCGGCGCGGCCTGGACGGTCGTGATCGTCTTGCTCGAGCCGCTGCTCAGCCCGCCGAACGCCGCAACCACCGCGACGACCACGGCGCCGCCGAGCAGGGCGGAGACGAAGGGTATGAGGAAGGCGCGTTTCATCTGACGGGAGGGAGGATGACCGGGCGCTATGAAGGCTTTATAAAGCGCAACCGGCCCTTTCCTAAAGCTATTCGAATCGATGCCCCGCGCGCTGGTCGGCCAGGTCCGCGGGATGCTCGGACCTGTCCGGGGTGGGACGCTCGGCGCGGTCTCCCAGCAGCATCCGCAGCGCCGCCTCGGGGTCGGCCGAGCGCATCAGCGTCTCGCCGACGAGCACCGCCGCGACACCGGCGTCTTCGAGCCGGCTCAACTGCTCTGGGCGCGCGATCCCCGACTCCGAGACGACCGTGACCCCCGCTGGGATCTCGCCCATCAGCCGCTCGGTGCGCTCGACGTCGACGCTGAAGTCGCGCAGGTCGCGGTTGTTGATCCCGATCAGCTCTGCCTCCAGGGCCAGCGCGACCGCCAGCTCCTCGCGATCGTGCACCTCGACGAGCACGTCCAGCCCCAGCGTCCCCGCGCGCTCGTGCAGCGCCCGCAAGCGCTCCCGCGCGAGCGCGGCCACGATCAGCAGCACCGCGTCCGCTCCCGCCACCCGCGCCTCGTAGAGCTGGTACTCGTCGAGGATGAAGTCCTTGCGCAGCACCGGCAGCCCGCAGGCCGCGCGCGCGGCCTGGAGATCCTCGAGGCTGCCGTCGAAATGCCGGCCCTCGGTCAGCACCGACAGCGCGCTCGCGCCACCGCGCTCGTAGGCCGTGACGAGCTCGTGCAGGTCCGGCGTCTCGCGCAGCGTCCCCGCCGAGGGCGAGCGCCGCTTGAACTCCGCGATCACCGCGATCCCGGGCTTGCGCAGCGCGGCCGCAAAGCGCCGCGACGACGCTTCGTCGGCGGCGCCGGGGGCGGCCCCGGCGCCGGCCCCGGCTCGGCCGTGGGCGAACGCCTGCTGCTCGAGCTCCTGCGGCGGCAGCTCGCGCTTGCGACGCTCTAGCTCCTCACGTGTGCTCGCGAGGATCCGCTCGAGCACGGTCGGCGGGTGAACACTCATCGCATACACCCCAACACGGTCGGTGGGTGCGCACTCATCGCGGCCTGCCCTCGAAGGTGGGGCGGGCGCGGAGATCCGCGTGCGCGTTGCCATGGCGCGAACGACTCACCGCGCTCACCGCGCGGCCTCCGCGGGCGCGTAGCGGCGACTCGCCTCCAGATAGCGCTCCAGCGCATCCGCCGCGCGCCCGTCCTCGATCGCCGCGCGCGCGGTATCGACGCCCTCCAGGAGCGATGGCGCGACGCCGGCGACGTAGATCGCCGCGCCCGCGTTGATCAGCGCCAGGTCCGCGCGCTGCCCCGACTCGCCCGCAAGGATCGCGCGCGTCACCGCAGCGTTCTCCTCGGGGGTCCCGCCCTCGTAGTCCGGGGCGACCGCAAGCTCGATTCCGACCTCCTCCGGCGTGAGCGTGTAGTGGCTGAGCTCCTCCCCGTTGACCTCGACCACGCGCGTGGGCGCGCTGATCGAGACCTCGTCGAGCCCGTCCTCGCCGGCGACGACGAGCGCCCGGTCGACCCCCAGCCGCGCGAGCGCGCCGGCGATCTTCTCGAGGAAGTTGGCGTCCGAGACGCCGATCAGCTGCCGCCGCGCGCCCGCCGGGTTTGTAAGCGGCCCGAGCAGGTTGAAGATCGTCCTCACCGCCAGCTCGTGGCGCACGGGCACGACAAAGCGGGTGGCCTGATGGTGGGCGGGCGCGAACATGAAGCCGAAGCCGGCCTCTTCGATGCAGCGCGCGACGCCCTCGGGCGTGAGGTCGATCCGCGCGCCCAGCGCCTCCAGTAGATCGGCCGACCCGGACAGGCTCGTCGCCGAGCGGTTGCCGTGCTTGGCGACCGCACAGCCCGCGCCCGCGGCGATCAGCGCGGCCGTCGTCGAGACGTTGAACGTGCGCGTACCGCCACCCGTGCCCGATGTGTCGAGCAGGTCCTCGCGCGCGGTCGGCACGTGCGCGGCCAGCGCCCGCATCGTCCGCGCCAGCCCGGCGAGCTCGTCGGTCGTCTCGCCCTTTGTCCGCAGCGCGATCAAAAAGCCCGCGATCTGGATCTCCGAGACGTCGCCGTGCATGATCTCGCCGAGCACCTCGGCGGTCTCGTCCGCGCTCAGGTCGTGGCGCTGGGCGAGCGCGTCGATCGCGCTTGTCAGGATCGCGTTAGGCACTCGCACGCGCCCTTCCCTGAGGCGTGACCGGCGTCACCTCGAGCGCCGGTCGGACCCGTCGCGCATGGAGGACGGTCTCGGACATCGCGTCAGGCACCGGCCGGCTCCGCGAGGAAGTTCTCGAGCAGATGCTTCCCGTTGGCGGTCAGGACCGACTCGGGGTGAAACTGGACCCCCTCGGCCGGCAGCTCGCGGTGGCGTAGCGCCATCAGCACGCCGTCGCCGCGCGCGGACTCGACCAGACACTCGGGCAGGCTCGGCTCGACCACGAGCGAGTGGTAGCGCCCGACGGCGAGCGGCGCCGGGAGGCCTTTGAAGATCGTCTGCCCATCGTGCTCGATCGTCGTCGCCTTGCCGTGCACCGGCTCGTGCAGCACGACCTTCCCGCCGAACGCCTGCGCGAGCGCCTGGTGGCCAAGGCAGACGCCGAGCGTCGGGATCCCCGCTTCCGGCAGCCGCCGCGCGACCTCCAGCGAGATGCCCGCGTCATCGGGCGTACACGGGCCGGGCGAGATCACGCAGCGCTCGTAGTCCTCCGCGAGGAGCTCGTCAACCGACGCGCGGTCATTGCGCACCACGCGCACGTCGGAGCCGAGCTCGCCGAGGTACTGGACGAGGTTGTACGTGAACGAGTCGTAGTTGTCGATCACGAGGACTCTCATCGGATCGCGCTCATGGCCAATCCGCCTGTTCGCAAGCCAATTCGATCGCCCGCATCACCGCGCGGGACTTTGCGACCGACTCCTCGTACTCGTACTCGGGCTTGGCGTCGGCGACGGTGCCTCCGCCGGCCTGCACGTGGGCGACGCCGTCCTTGACGACGACCGTGCGGATGTGGATCGCGGTGTCGAGGTCGCCGGCGTAGCTGAGGTAGCCGATCGCGCCGCCGTAGCCGCCACGCTTGACCGGCTCGAGCTCATCGATGATCTGCATCGCACGCACCTTCGGCGCGCCCGAGAGCGTGCCCGCTGGCAGCACCGAGCGCAGCGCGTCGAGCCCGCCGACGCCCTCGCGCAACGTGCCGGAGACGGTCGAGACGATGTGCATCACGTGAGAGTAGGTCTCGATCTCCATCAGCTCATCGACGACGACCGAGCCGTACTCGCAGACCCGTCCGAGATCGTTGCGGCCGAGGTCGACCATCATCACGTGCTCTGCGCGCTCCTTCTCGTCGGCCAGCAGCTCCGTCGCGATCCGCCGGTCCTCCTCGGGCGTCGCGCCGCGCGGGCGGGTGCCCGCGATCGGCTTCGTGAGCACATGGCGCTCGGAGACGGTGAGCAGCGGCTCGGGGCTCGCGCCCGCGATCTGGAAGTCGCCGAAGTCGAGGTAGTACATGTAAGGGCTCGGGTTGACCGCGCGCAACCCGCGGTAGATCGAGAAGGCCTCGACCGGGCTCTGCGCCGACCAACGCTGCGAGGGCACGACCTGGAAAGCGTCGCCCGCGTGGATGTAGCGGACGATCCGCGCGACCATCGCTTCGAAATCCTCGCGCGGCATGTTCGACTCGAAGCTCGGCACCTCGCGCGGTGGGCGGGGCTCCTCGCGGGGCACGGCGCCCGCGAGCGCCTCGCGGACCCCGGCGATCTGCGCGGCGGCCTGCGCGTAGGCACGATCGAGATCGGGCTCCGCGTCGAGGTTCGCGTTGACGAGGATCGTGATCGTGTGCTTGAGGTGGTCGAAGATCAGCAGCCCGTCCGTGAGCATCAGCGCGAGGTCGGGGACGCCGACGGGATCCGGGTTCGGCTCGCCGAGTGGCTCGACCGAGCGCACGAGGTCGTAGCCGAAGACCCCGACCGCTCCGCCGGTGAAGGGGGCGCGGTCGATCGATGCGGGCAGCGGCGCTTGATCGAAGCGGGCGACGCGCTCGGCGGCGAGCGCATAGGGGTCACCGCCGTCGCCGATCGTCCAGCGTAGCTCGTCGTGGGGGGCGAAGCCGATGAATGACCAGCGCCCCATCCGCTGCCCCTGCTCGGCCGACTCGAGCAGAAACGAAGGCTGAGTGGGATCGATGCTGCGCAGCTTCAGGAAGGCCGAGACGGGCGTCTCGCAGTCGGCGATGAAGGAATGACACAGCGGGATCAGGTTGTGGGCGGGAGGGCTTCCAACCAGCATGCGCGCCTGCTCGAGGCTCGGCTCCACCCGCACCGTCGTCCCAGCAGACGGGGTCTCGGCTTGCGCCGCAGCTCCCCCCAACGGTGTCTCCGGCGCCCTAGGAGCGGCGCTCATCGAGCACCCGCTCGGCGTCGGCGAGCGCGCGTCCCCTGCTGTGGAGCAGCACAAGCAGGTGGTAGATCACGTCCGCGGCCTCTTCGTCAACGCGCGCGTCGGACTCCTCACGCGCCGCGCGTGAGACCTCCTCGGCCTCCTCCATCACCTTCTCGCCGATCCGCCGTGGGTCATCGAGCAGCTCGACCGTATAGGAGCCGGCGGGGCGCTCGCGCGCGCGCGCGTCGAGCGTACGCTCGAGGCCCGGCAGGATCTCGCAGGGCGCGGGCGGCTCGAGCTCGCCCCGGTGAAAGCACGTCCGCTCGCCCGTATGGCAGGCCGGCCCCGCCGGTTCGACCAGCGCGAGCAGCGTGTCGCCGTCACAGTCCAGCCGCAGTGCCCGCACCGTCTGGGTGTTGCCGCTCGTCTCGCCCTTGCGCCACAGCTCGCCACGCGAGCGGCTCCACAGGTGCAGCTCGCCGGTCGCGCGCGTGCGCTGGAGCGCCAGCTCGTTCATGTAGGCCATCGTCAGCACCTCGCCGGAGTGCCAATCCTGGATCACGCAGGGGACCAGGCCGCGCTCGTCGTAGGAGATCTGCGCGTCGATCGCCCGCTCGCCGTGCGAAGCCTCCCCATTGCGCGTCCTGGCGGCCGCCGGGGCAGCGCCGCGCGGCTCTTGGACGGTTTCTGGATCGCCGGTCGGTGTGCTCATCTGCGGGATTGTAGGTTGCGTGAGGACGATGGCATCGCTTCTGCACCGCAGGCTGCTCGTGCTCACCGGCAAGGGCGGCGTCGGCAAGACGACGGTATCCGCCGCGCTCGGTCTGATCGCGGCGGATCGCGGCCTGCGCACGATCATCGTCGAGCTGGGCGAGCAGCGCCGGCTGTCCGAGCTGTTCGGCGCCCTCCCCGCGCAGGCGGGCGCCCAGACCGAGCTGCGAGAGAACCTCTGGAGCGTCTCGCTCGACCCCGACCGGGCGCTGCTGGAGTGGCTGCAGTCACTCGGCGGGCGCGTCTCCGGGCGCCTGCTCGCCTCCAGCGGCACCTTCCAATACTTCGCCGCCGCCGCCCCAGGCGCACGGGAGCTCGTCAGCATGATCACGATCTGGAAATTGACAGAGGGCCGGCGCGGACGGGGACGGGGACCGGGACGGCGTGCGGGCGGCTATGACCTGGTGATCCTCGACGCCCAGGCGACCGGCCACGCGCTGGGAATGCTCCACTCGCCGCAAACCTTCGGCGCGATCGCGCGCGTCGGGCCGATCGCCTCGCAGACGCGGCAGGTGCGCGAGCTGCTCACCGACCCCACGCGCTCGGGCTACGTCGCGGTGGCCCTGCCGACCGAGATGGCCGTCAGCGAGGCGCTCGAGCTGCGAGATGGCCTGCACCGGCAGATCGATCGAACGCTTGATGCGGTCATCGTCAACGGGATCTTGCCGCGGCGCTTCTCCGCCGCTGAGCTCGCGCGGATCGAGGCGCTGGACGGCGCCGCGCCCGTAGACGATGGAGGCGAGCCCCAGAATCGGCGCGTATCGACGAGACGTTCCATGGCGATCTCGGCACGTCGCTCGTCGGTCGATTCCCTCGCATGCTCCGCCGCGCTGGCCGCGCGCGCCGTGCACGACCGCGCAAGCTTCCAGCACAACCAGCTCGCGCGCCTGCGCCGCCGCGATTTCGATGTGCACCCCGTTCCCTTCCTGTTCGTCGGAGAGCTCGATCTCGCGGCGGTCGAACGGATCGCCGGGCACCTGTCGAAGCATCTCTGACCCGCGGCCGGCTTGCGCAGTCTTGCCACAATCGTGCGCCATCTCATCTCATCTCATCCGATCTGATCTCGGCACGGCACGGCACGGCACGACACGGCACGGCACGACACGGCTCGGCTCGGCTCGGCTCGGCTCAATCATCGTGCACGATCTCATCTCGGCACAACCTCAGCACAACTGTGTGCGATTTTGGGCGCACCGCGTGACCAAAATGCGTCGAGAGTGTGATGAAAATGTGTCAGAAAGGTAAATACGGGAGGTGGCGTTATATACAAAATGAACCGCGTAGCACGATGGTGTCACGCAGTATAAAAAGATGAACATGGGTTCCCCGCCCATTTATCTTTGTGTCACACGCGTCACACTTATAAAGAAAAGGACGCGACCGTGCCCAAGGTGTGACGGAAGTGCGACGAAAATGCGACGGTGGAGCGAAGCTTGCTTACGCGCGCAAGCTCAGGTGATGTCAAGCCTGTCGAGCAGCCCGTCGTCCCCACGCCAGTCATGCCTGACGCGCACCGACAGGTCGAGATGCACCCGGCAACCGAGCTCGCGCTCGATTTCCTTGCGCGCGGCTACGCCGATCGCCTTGATCATCCGCCCCCGCGCGCCGATCAGGATTCCCTTCTGAGATTCGCTCTCGACCCAGATCAGCGCCCGCACCCGCGCGAGCTCGTCAGCACCCCCCTGCCCCCACTCGATCTCCTCGACGACCGCCTCGACCGCGTGCGGCAGCTCGTGGAAGGTGCGCTTGATCGCGGCCTCCCTGATCAGCTCCGCCAGCAGCACCGCGCGCGGCTGGTCAGAGCTCGCGCCCGCCTCGAACATGAACGGCCCCTCCGGCATCGCCGCCACCAAGTGCTCGGCGAGCGCATCCACGCCGACGCCCGTGCGCGCCGAGATCGGGAAGACATCCTCTGAGATCCCCAGCGCCACCGCCTGCTCCAGCACCTCGATCGTCTGCGCACGCGTGAGACGATCGGCCTTGTTCACAGCGATCGTCACCGCCGCGTGCGTGCCCGCCCCCGCGAGCGCCTGCGCGATGAAGCGATCCCCCGGCCCGACCCCCTGCTCACCGTTGAGCACCATCAGCGCCGCGTCGCAGCCCTCGAGCTCCTGGCGCACGCGCTGGGACATCCGCTCGGTGAGCGCGTCGCGCGGGCGCTGAACGCCGGGCAAATCGACGAGCACCATCTGGCAGTCGCCGGCGCTGCGCACGCCGCGGATCGCGCGCCGCGTGGTCTGCGGACGGTCGGAGACGATCGCCACCTTCTCCCCAACGAGCGCGTTCACGAGCGTCAACTTGCCGACGTTCGGCCGTCCGACGAGCGCGACGAAGCCGCTGCGCGTGGCCCCCGCGTCTGCAGCGCCTCCCGTGCTTTCAGGGCCTGTCCGACCGTCACTCACCGCGCCTCCCCAGCCAGCAGCCGCGCCTGCAGCGCGAGCATCTCCCCATCGTCGGTCTCGTGATCGAACCCGACGAGGTGCAGAGCCCCGTGCACGATCGCCTCGCGCAGGTCGCGGGTGTGCGCGGGGCAGATCACGACGTCGCCGAGCTCTCGTTCGACGCCGTCGCCGACCTCATTCCCGATCGCGCCGTCGATCGGAAACGACAGCACGTCCGTCGGGCCATCTTTGCCGCGGTGCTCGGCGTTCAACTGCGCGATCCGCGCCTCCCCGACGTATTCGATCGCGAGATGCCCGTCGTCGATGCCGATCGTCGCGACCGCGTGCGCGCACAGGCGCCGGACCTCAGCCACGGGCGGCGCGCCGGGGGCAAGCTCCACGCCGAAGACCTCCACGTCGAGCATCGCGCTGCGCCCGCGCGGCTCAGGCCCGGCGGCGGTCGGCGGCGGCGGCACGCAGCTCCGGGGCCCCGCGCTGGGAGTGCTCGTCGTAGGCCTCGACGATCCGCTGCACGAGCTTGTGGCGGACGACGTCCTCGCCGCCGAAGCGCAGGAACTCGATGCCCTCAATCGCGCCGAGCACCTCGCCGACGGCGATCAGACCCGACTGCTGCTCGCGGGGCAGGTCAACCTGCGTGACGTCGCCGGTCACGACCATTCGCGAGCCGAAGCCCAACCTCGTGAGGAACATCTTCATCTGCTCGGGCGTTGTGTTCTGGGCCTCGTCGAGGATCACGAATGAGTCATTGAGCGTCCGTCCGCGCATGAATGCCAGCGGCGCGATCTCGATCACACCGCGCTCGAGGTGTTGGGAGACCCGCTCGGGGTCGAGCATGTCGTGCAGCGCGTCGAACAGCGGGCGCAGGTAGGGATCGACCTTCGCCATCAGATCGCCCGGCAAAAAACCCAGCCGCTCGCCCGCCTCGACGGCCGGGCGCGTGAGGATGATGCGGTTGACCTCGTGGCGCGCGAGCGCCGCCGCCGCCATCGCGACCGCGAGGAACGTCTTGCCGGTGCCGGCCGGCCCGACCCCAAAGGTGATCGTGCCCGAGCGGATCGCGTCGACGTAGCGCTTCTGGTTGACCGTCTTCGGCGCCACGCGCAATCCGCGGTGCTGCCAGACTACGTCCTCCAGCACGCGCGCCGGGGACTCGCGCGCATCCAGCGCGCCCGTCACCGCGGCGATCGTCGCGGCGTCGAGCTGATGACCGCGCTCGATCAGCTTCGCCAGCTCGCGCACGACCTGCTCGCCCGCGCGCGTCTCTTCCTCCTCGCCGTCGAAGGTGATCAGGTTTCCCCGCAGGAACACGCTGCACTGCAACTGCTCCTCCAACGCGCGCAGGACGGCGTCCTGGCTGCCCGCGAGCTCGGCGGCGACCTCGTTGGAGAGCTCGATCTGCGACCGCATCCGTTTGCTAGGAGCCCTCGAGCGCGGCGCGCACGAGCGCGGAGACACGCTTACCGTCGGCGCGGCCGTCGACCGCGGCCATCGCCTTGCCCATCGCGCGGCCCATGTCCTTTGCCGACTCGGCGCCGCTGTCGCGCACGGCCTGCGCCACGATCTCGCGCAGCTCGGCCTCGGAGAGCTCCGGCGGCAGGTAGCCGGCGATCAGCTCGCCTTCGGATTCCTCGGCGCCGGCGCGCTCGTCCTGCCCGGCCTCGCGATATGCCTGGGCCGCCTCCAGGCGCCGTTTGCGCTCGCGGCGCAGCACCGCCAGCTCGTCGTCGGAGCCTTCCTTCGCGGCCTTCTGCAGCTCGGAGAGCACGAGCCTAAGCGCGCCGACCCGATCCTTCTCGCCGGCGCGCATCGCGCCGTGCAGGTCGGTCTTCACCTCGTCGAGTATCGCCATCTTCAGATCAGGATACGCCGGTCAGGGGTCATCGTCCGCGGGACGGGCACGGCAGTGGCGCGAAGATCGCACGGGATCCGCGATTCGAGCGGGCCTTCACCCGAGGAGGCTGCCGCGCGTCGGTGGCTCTGGCTGCTCCTCCTCGACGGCCAGGGGGGTCGGGTCGCCCAGTCGTCCCGGGGCGGAGGTGTCGCGGCCGAACATCAGCGCGACGTTCCAGTCGACCAGCAGCCGCAGCTTGCGTCCCAGGCCGGGCATCAACAGCAGGTGGTAGGTACGGGCGATGAACCACGCGGGCAGGCCCCGCCAGCGCAGGCCGAGCGTGAGCGCAACCGCCTCGTTGTCGCCAAGCTCGGCGACGACTCCTTTGGTGCGGTAGCGAAACGGCCGTATACGGCCGTTCCCGAGCGTCGCTGCCACGTTCCGCGCGACCAGCCGGCCCTGGCGGATCGCGTGCTGGGCGGTCGGTGGGCACGGCTGCCCCTTGCGCGCCGGATCGGGCACCGCGGCGCAGTCGCCGATCGCCCAAACGTGCTCAAAGCCCGCCACGCGCATCGTGCGATCGACCCTCACCCGCCCGCCGTGATCGGAGGGCAGGCCCAGCTTCTCGACGGCCGGGCTCGGCTTCACCCCGGCCGTCCAGACGACCGTGCGCGCCGGGATCCGCTCGCCGCCCGAGAGCGTCGCGTCGTGGCCAGTGATCCGATCGATCGTCGTCTGGGTGCGCACGTCGATGCCACGGGCTCGCAGCTCGCGCGAGGCGAACTCTGAGAGGCCCCGCGGCACCTCCTGCATGATCCGGTCCTTCGTCTCCACGAGCACCCAGCGCATGCCCTGCGCGCGGCAGCGGGGGTAGAGCTCCAGCGCCTGCGCGGCGAAGTCCTGGAGCTCGGCCAGCCCCTCGACGCCGGCGTAGCCGGCGCCGACGAACACGAACCCGAGATACTCCGCGCGCCTGTCAGGATCCTCGAGCGACTCGGCGATGTCCATGCAGCTCAGCACGCGGTTGCGCAGCGCGGTAGCGTCAGACAGGGACTTGAAGCCGATCGCGTGCTCGGCCAGGCCGGGGATCGGCAGGGTGCGCGAGACCGACCCCAGTGCCACGATCAGCTGGTCATAGCCGAGCTCGATCAACTCTCCATCGATGCGCCTCACCGCGAGCGTGCTCCTCGTCGGGTCGCCCGCGGTCACCGTCCCGACCAGCAGATCGGTGTGGCGCAGCTGCGCGCGCAGTGGTACGACCACGTGACGCGGGTCCAGCGTCGCGCCCGCGGCGCCGGGGAGCAGCGGCGTGTAGAGCATGAAGTTCGCCTCGTTGACGAGCGTCACCCGCGCGCTGTTCGCCGGCAGCCGCCGCTCGAGCGCACGGGCGGCGTAGAACCCGCCGAAGCCCCCGCCCGCGATCACGATCCGCCACGCCATCGCTTTCAGAGGCTAGAGGGGATGTGCGGTCGAGGCTATGCGCACGAGTGGTCGAGACGATGCGCACGAGACGGGCGACCGGGATCGTGGAGACGCTCCGCGCACCAAGCACACGCAGCGCACGCACGAGGCGTGCATCTGCCAATCGCACGGCCGAGAACCGCCGCTCGCACGGGCCGAAGACCGCCGCTCGCGCGAGACCGGCGACCAGCCAATATCGTGCGCCCCCGTGAACGCCTCCTCGCTCTATGTCAACGCGCTCGCGCCGTTCCAGGCCGAGGTGAAGCGCCTGCGTCCAACCGGCGCCGAGGTGTTCGACGCCCATACACATCTCGGGCTCGACGAGGACGGCCGCTCGCTCAGCCTGCCGGCGCTGCTTGCGCTGCTCGATGACGCCGGCGCACGCCGGGCCTGCGTGTTCCCGCTGCACGACCCCGAGCGCGCGCCCGCCTACCGCCTGCCGAACGACCGAGTGCTCGCCTGGGCCGGGGAGAGCGAGGGACGGCTGCTGCCGTTCTGCCGTCTGGACCCGGCCGAAGATCCGATCGCCGAGGGCGAGCGCTGCCTGGCCGCGGGCGCGCGCGGGATCAAGCTGCATCCCCGCGCCCAAGCCTTCGGCTTCGCCAGCCCTGAGATGGACGGCATCTTCACGCTTGCCGAAGCGGCCTCGGCGCCGATCCTGATCCACGCGGGGCGCGGCCTGCCCCCGCTGGGAGATGAGCTCGTCGATCTCACCCTGCGCCATCCCGAGGTCGTGCTGATCCTCGCCCACGGCGCGATCTGCGACCAGGGCATCATCACCGCGCGCCTGGCCGATCACCCGGGCGTGCTGTATGACATCTCCTGCTTCTTCCCGCTCGACGTGATCGAGCTGCTCGCGCGCGCCCCGATCGAGCGGATCGTGTTCGCCTCCGACCCGCCCTACGGCCTGCCCGCCACCTCGCTCTACATGGCGCTGCGCGTCGCCGCCCACGCCGGCCTCGACGAGGACGCCGTGCGGGGGATGCTCGGGGGCACGATCGCCGGGCTGTTCGACGGGCGTGGCCTGCCGCCGGCGAGCGCGCCACGGCGCGGCTCCTCGATCACTCTCTCCGGCCGGCTCGCGCGGGTGTATGGATACGGCAGCCTCGCCGGCCCCGCGATCTTCATGGGATCGAACGAGCAGGCCCAGGCGATGCTCGAGATGGCGCTCGCCGCCTGCCGCGATCCCGACCCGGGAGACGTCGGCGAGGCGCTGGAGACGATCGAGGCCGCGCTGACTGCGGCCGGCGCGCTGCTCGCGACTGAGAGCGAGGACGGCACCCGCGCCGCGATCGACCTCGTCTACCGCGCGATCGTGCGCGCCGCCACCGAGCTGCCCGAGCACGACTCCGAGCTGCCCGAGCACGACTGAGTCCTCCCCGATCAGCCGTTCGTGCTGCCCGAGCTTCTCTGCGAGGAGACCAGCCAGAGCACCGCCCACTCCCCACACTCCCGCCGCTCGCGCTCGCGCATCCCGAGACGCTCGCCGAACGCCTCCACGACCTCGTCAACCTGCTCTCTCAGCAAACCCCCCGCCAGCAGGTGCGCCGGCGCCCGGGTCATGCCACGCGCCAGGTCGAGCAACAGCGGGCGCAGCAGGTTCGCCACGATCACGAGCGAGGATCCCGCCCCACCGGAGACATCGCCCTCACTGCCAGGGTCCAGCGATGGCAGCGCCTGCGTACGCAGATCGAAGCGACGCACCTCGATCGCCACCCCGTTCACGCGCGCGTTCTCCTCCGTCGCCGCGACGCTCTCGCGCTCGTGGTCGAGACCGACCACCGGCGCGAACCCCAACCGAGCGGCGGCGATCGCCAGCACGCCCGAGCCCGTCCCGACATCCAGCAGTGGCCCCGGCCCACCCTTTACCGTTCCCGTCTCGGTTTCCCACCCCGACGCTGACCCCGACGCCAACACCGACTCCGACCCCGACCCCAACACTGACCCTGACCCTCGTTCCTCGAGCGCCGCCAGCTCGAGCAGCAACTCCAGGCACAGGCGCGTGGTCGTGTGCGCGCCCGTTCCAAAAGCCTGCCCGGGATCGATCACGATCTCCTCGGTATCCTCCCGATCGCTCGGCGCCTCCCAGGGTGGCCGGACGTGCAGGGCGGGCACGGAACTGCCACGCGGCGGCTCGATCAGGACCGCACGGTGGAAGCGCTTCCAGCGCTGCGACCAATCGTCGGCGACCTCTGTGCTCGAGACCTGCACCGGCCTGTCGCCCACCGCGGCGCTCAAGTCGGGAAGCTCGGGGAGCTCCCCCGGCGCCCCGTACACGGCGTACTCGACCGCCTCCGCGCCGATCTCCACCTCCTCGACCCCGCCCGGGGCGAGCTCCAGAGCTCGGCCAAGACGATCTCGGCATCCTCGCGTCGCGCGCGAACGGCCAGCCTGATCACGCGCGCCGCCAAGCTCGACTGTCCACAACAACACGAGGCGCCACCGCTACCACCAATTCCGTTCGAGGCCGCTCGCGCCGATCCCGCCCGCGCCGGGTCAAAGCGCCGCTCACGCACCATCGCCGCGCAGCGTGCGGCGCAGCTTGGCGAACATCGATTCCTCCGAGCGCAGGTTCTCGGCGGTGAGCGTCCCGTTCAACCGCTCGAGCAGCTCGCGCTGCTCCTCGCTGAGGCGTCGCGGGATCACCACGTTGACGACCACGCGCAGATCCCCGCGCCGGCCGCGGCGCAATCCCGGCATCCCCTCCCCGCGCAATGTCAGCACCTCGCCCGGCTGCGTGCCCGCCGGCACCTCGATCTCGGCCATCCCCTCCAGCGTCGGTGTCTCGAGCGTCGCACCGAGCGCCGCCAGCGGGGCGGCCACGTCGAGCGCCGCGATCAAGTCGTCGCCTTCGCGCACGAAGCGCTCATCCTCGCGCACCCGCACGAGCACGTACAAATCGCCCGCTGGAGCGGGCGGGTGGGAACCCGATCCTCCCGCGTGCCCGCGTTCGGAGAGCCGGATCCGCTGGCCGTCGGCGATCCCCGCCGGGATCTCGACGTCGAGCTCGCGCCGCGCCGCCCTGCGCCCGCGGCCGCGACACTCGCGGCAGGGCTGCTTGGGCACGCGGCCATCGCCGTGGCAGACGTCGCAGAGCACCGTGCGCGCCATCTGGCCGAACGGCGTGCGCGTCACCGCCTGCAGCTGGCCGCGCCCACCACAGCGCTCGCACGTCTCGATCGGCGTGCCCGGCTCCGCGCCGTTGCCGCGGCAGTGCTCGCAGCGCTCGACCGCCTCGTAGGCGAGCGGCACCGTCGCGCCCTGCGCCGCCTGCAGCAGGTCGATCTCCACGGCCACCGCCAGATCGCCGCCCGCCGCCTTGCCTGATCTCGCCCCGAACGCGCCGCCGCCCCCACCGCCGAAGAACGTCTCGAACAGGTCGCTGATCGAACCGAAGGCATCGAAGTTGGGGGCGTAGCCGCCGGAGCGCAGGCCCTCGTGGCCATAGCGGTCGTAGGTCGCGCGCCGCTCGGCGTCGGAGAGGATCTCGTTTGCCTCCGCGGCTTCCTTGAACTTCTCCTCGGCCCGCGGGTCGTGTGCGTTGACATCGGGGTGCAACTCCATCGCCAGCGCACGGAAGGCCTTCTTGATTTGCTGCTCGGAGGCGTCGCGCTCGACGCCGAGCACCTCGTAGGGATCGCGGGGACTGGATGTCCGGCTCATCGTGGGCGGTCTCGAACGTTCCGTTTGGGCATCGGCAAACGCCTGCCGGCGTCATCTGCCGGCGTCACGGGATCGGTGTCAGTTCTCGGCATAGGCGTCTTCGACAAAGCGCGACAGCTCGTGCGCGGCCTCGCGTACGGTGACGATCGCGCCGGCGTAGTCCATCCGCACCGGCCCGATCACCGAGACGGCGCCGAGGTTGCGCGCGCCCATCCCGTATCCAGTCGCAACCAGGGCGAGCGAGCGCATCGCGGGGATCTCGTTCTCGTGGCCGATCCGCACGTACACCCCGGACTGGCCGAGCGCGGTTCGCAACACCCGCAGCAGTGCGACACGCCGCTCGAGCAGGCTCATCAGCTCGTTGATCTGCTCGGCGTCCTGAATCCGCCCAGCGGAGAACAGCCGCGCGGTGCCCTCGAGATACAGAGTGTCCTCGCTCTCGGAGGAGATCTCGCTGAAGGCCACCGCCAGGCGCGCAAGGAAGGCCCGCTCGGTCGCCGACAGGCTGGGGTCGGCCAGGCGCTGGTTGAGCATCCTCGCTCCCAGTCCAATGCCGACGAGCCGCTCGTTCAGATACTCCCCGGCCCACGCCACGAGGCCGGGGTCCACAGCGCTGTCGAACGTCACGAGCATCTTCGACACCCCACCCGTCGAGGTGATGACCACGACCATCACCACCTGCGGCTGCAGCGCCAGCACCTCCACGTGTCTGATCGTCGCGGTGTCCATCGCCGG
Organism: uncultured Solirubrobacterales bacterium; assembly: GCA_963774785.1. Taxonomy (GTDB): domain Bacteria; phylum Actinomycetota; class Thermoleophilia; order Solirubrobacterales; family Solirubrobacteraceae; genus Palsa-744. The sequence continues at coordinate 2,379,012 of CAVZGH010000001.1, forward strand.
CGCGGAGACGACCGCCAGCAGGTTCGTGACCTGCGAGAGCGTCTCCGTCGTCGCGCGCATCGCCTCCTCCACCTCGCGGCGGATCAGCGACAGCTCCAGCCGCCGCGCCGGCACGAGCCCCTGGCCGGAGGCGAGCATCCGATCGACCACATAGCGCTGGCCGGCGTCGGTCGGAATGCGCCCCGCCGAGACGTGCGGGTGGGCAAGCAGCCCATGCTCCTCGAGCTGGGCCAGCTCGTTTCTGATCGTCGACGGACCACAGTCGAGCTCCGCGTCGGCAGCGAGCGAGCGTGACGCGACCGGCTGGCCGGTCTGCAGGTAGCCGTCGACGACCTTCGCGAGGATCAGCTCCTGCCTGGGGGTCAGCATGTGTTTTTTGCTCTTCTGGCGCTCAGCACGGCTTTGATTCTACGAGCCACCTGTATGCACGAGCCTCCGCACACCCGAGACCCTGCACATCTGAACCTCATATCCGAACTGCCTCACCTCTATGCCTTTCCAGGCGCCCAAACGCCCGGCACCCGGTCGGCGCATAGGAGCCGGAGACGCGAGCGGCTATGCGAGCTCCGCGAGCGCTATGCGAGCCTCCAGCTCCGCCTCGGAGTTGCGGATGATCTGCTTTCCGCCCTGCTCGGCGACGGTGTCGACGATCGCTTTCCCATCGCTCGCCGCGCGCACCGTGCCGGTGACGACGACCTCCTGCTCGGGCACGCCCATGCCGCGGAACTGCACGACGAGGCGCTTGAGGTGCTCGGGGCCGCCGGCCGCCTCGGTCTGCGCGCGGGCGACCTGCGCCATCGTCCACAGGCCGTGCAGAATCCGCCCGGGAAGACCGACCGCTTTGGCGAAGTCCTCGTCGATGTGGATCGGGTTGAAGTCGCCGGAGGCTCCGGCGTAGCGAGCCGTGAGGTACTTGTCGGGCGTGACCCTCACCTCGGGAATCTGTGCTCCTACCGTTAGATCAGCCATCTCAGTTCACGCTCCTCGAAGGATCTTCGCTCCAGTTCGTATTCCGCGACACTCGACTCCCACTCCCCGCCCGCGACACTTGGCTCCCACTCCCCGCCCGCGACGCTCGACTCCCACTCCCCGCCCGGGACGCTCGGCTCATACTCCCGTCCGCAAACACTGGACTCACACTCCCCGCACGATGTTCGTCCATGTTCCGCGGCACACCCGCTCGCCGCGCTGGTTGGTCGAGACCGACTCGAACACGTAGTAGCCGCGACCGTCGCTCTCGTGGATGTCCTTCACGCTCGCGACCGTCGTGATCTCATCGCCCGCCACGACCAGCGGCCCCCACTCGAACTCCTGGCCGCCGTGCACCATCATCGCGAAGTTCAGTTCGATCTCGGGATCGAAGATCGGCGGCCCAACCGACGGGGCGCAGTAGACGACGGCGAACATCGGCGGCGCCACGACATCGGCGTAGCCGGCCGCACGGGCGGCCTCGACGTCGAGGTGGACGGGGTTGGTCTCGCCGACCGCCCGGGCGTACTCCTTGATCTTCTCGCGACCGACCGCGTAGAGCGTTGGCTCATAGGTCTTGCCGACCGCCTGGCTGTTGACTGGCACCGGATCTTGCTCCTCGTGCGCGGGGACGTTTGCTTGGGGTTGCTCGATTTGTCTCGAGGCTGCGTGCGTTGCTCTGCGAGAACGCCGCGGCGCGCCAGTTTACGCAGACCCGGCGCGGCGCGACCGGACGAGGCGTGGCACGAGCTCGATCGCTGATCGCCGATCAGCTCCTTAAACGCGAAAAGGGCCCCGGGGCCAACATCGGGAGCGCGGACGGACGCTCCCGATGCTGTGCAGGCCGCGGCCTGGCGCCGGCGTTGTAGTCAGAGGACGAGACCGTCATCTTCGGCGCCGGCGCTGATTGGATAGAGACAAGAACGTCAGCGAGGCCGTCAGACCAGACCGTCATCTTCGGCCGCTCCATCCTGTTTAGAAGACGAGGTCGTCTTCCTCGGCGCTCGCACCGACGCTCACCAGCTCGCCCGGGAGCTCCTCCTCGTAGCTGTCGCCGGCCGTTCCCCGATCGGGATCGAAGCCATCGCTCGGCGTCTCCTCTCGGCGACCTCCGTCCGCACGCTCGCCGGGGCGGTCTAGGAACAGCACCGTGTCGGCGACAACGCTCACCGCCTGGCGCTTGCTCTGGTCGAGCTCTCCCACTCGCGCCAATCGAGCCGGCCGTCGATCGCGACGCGGCTGCCTCTGCAGGTGCAGCGGCTGACGTTCTCCGCCGCGGCGGCGTAGACGCTCACGTCGAAGTAGTTGGGCTTGTCGTGGTACTCGCCGTCGGTGTCGCGGCGCGCCGAGTTGCAGGCGAGCCGCAGGTTGCACACCGCCGTACCCGACGGCAGCGCACGCAACTCGGGATCCTTGGTCAGACGCCCGATCAGAACAACGCGGTTGATGGTGAAGCTGGACATTGCTGGGTCTCCGTTCCTCGAATTGACCCCCCACCGAGAAAGCTACGCCGCGCTTGGGACGTTTTCCTCGATCGGGGGTACTTTTGGTCTCCTCTATCCCCTCCGCACCAAATCCGGACGGGGCACAGCGTCGAGTCCGAGCACCGCGATCCGCCCGCCGGCCTCGACCCGCTGGAGCGCACGCTCCAGCGCGCGCCGCACCTCCGGCGGCCCGAGATACAGCACCCCCGCCACGCAGCGGCAGCGCGTCCACGCCAGGCAGATGTCCGCCAGGCGCTGTGGCGCCTTGACGGTCAGCTCCACCTCGACCGCAACCGGCAGGCCGGCACGATGCCCACCGTCCTCCCTGTGGTGGACCTTCTCCTGGGCCTCCTGGACGACGATTTGGCCGGCTTGAACGTCCCCGCCGTGCTGGGCCACCTGTACATCTCGAGCGTCCCGTGGCCAGAGGACGAGGTCGGGGCGGTGCAGCAGCGGACCTCCATCCGGAGCGCTCCCGAGCTGGGCGCTCGCCAGCGCGACCCCGCGCTCGCGCTCGTCGCGGCGCAGCTCACGCTCGCCGAGCACGGCGTGATCGGGATAGCAGCGCTCGAGCGCCGCCGCAACCCACGCGCACTCGATCAGGTGCTGGGCGTTCGAGGCGCTCACGCGACAGGGATCGAGTCCCTGCAGGGCGGCCACGCGCAGTCCGGCGCGGGTCGCGGTGTACAGTGCCGGCTGCTCTGCCAGCGGGCGCTTGAGCGACAGCCAGCCCGCCTTCTGTAGTGCCTGTAACCGACCCCGTGCGGAGGCGGCGTTCACGTCCAGGCGGTCGGCCAGCGCCTCCGCCGTGACGGCGCCGATGCGCGCCGTCCACTGCATGATCGCCACTCGTTCGGGCGAGGGGGTGAGATCTTTGCGGACCATTTCGGGTCCTCCTTCTTTTTGAGGTTGATCGATTGATTGATTGATTGGCCGGTGTCACGGCCTCCCGGGCGGAGTCCCGCACCGCGTGTGAAAAAGGCCCCCAAGCGGGAGCCCTCGGCACGTGCGACACGGGACCCCGGCGGCGGGGTCTTGCTGCTGCTGCTGATGGGTCAGCGCTGAGCTGCGACCGAGAACATCCCGGCGATGCTCACGCAGCCACCGTCGGCCAACCCGAGCACCGCCGCCCAGCCGCGCGGGAGGCCCATGATCTGCTCCGCACGCAGCACGTTCTCGTGCTCTCGCGTACGGGTATGGCCACCGTCGCTGTGGTGGGAGGTCCTCCACACGCCCCTGGTTTCGGTCATGCTGGCGATCAGCTCAGCCGAGGAGGGCACCACCTGGCGGTGGGCGATCAGCGTTGAGAGGTTGCCCATCACCTGATCGTGCAAGAGCTCGCGCCCCGGCACGCGCAGGTCGGCGAGCTCCTGCGTGCCCAGCAACAGGCTGATGCCCGCCCCGCGCGCCCTCGCGAACAGGCCGACGACGCGCTCCGGAACGATCGCCGAGAACTCGTCGATCATCACCAGCGTCCCGGTCGAACATCCCACCCGCCCGGCCCTGCAGCGCCGCGACCATCGCCTGCAGGTCCTGCACGATCGCCGCCCCGAGCATCTGCGCGAGCAGCGGCCGGCGGTCGGCCTCCAGGTTGAAGTACACGACCGCTCTCGCCTTCGCCGCGTCGAGCAGGTCGAGCCGCTGCACGCCCTCGCTTTGCGGATCGAGCCACGGCCCGATGTCGGACTCGGCCATGATCGCCAAGCGATCGCGCACGCCCGCCAGATCGCTCTGCTGGCGCTTGGTCAACCGGTCCAGGTAGTCGTGCGTCGCCTGGGCCTCTCGCTCGGGCAGGGTCCGTGCGAGCACCTCCAGCTGCATCGGGTCGAGCTGCTCCACGAGCGCCTGCAGGCTGACCTCCTGCCCGGCCCAGCGCAGCACGCGCACCGCGTGTCCGAGATAGCGCTGCGCCTGGCGTAGGTAGTGCGGCTCGGTGAAACGCTCCCCGGCCAGCACCTTGTCGGCGATCTCCGTCTCCGAGCCCCGCGCGTAGGGGTTGTAGACGGACGGGCCCTGGGGTGTCCATTCGATGAACTGCTTGCCGGTGGCGTGCGCCGCGCCGCGCAGCTCATCGCGCAGGTCGCGATCGCCCTTCGGATCGATCACGATCGTCCCCATGTGATGCTCGACCGCGCGAACCGCCGTCCAGGTCATCGTGACCGTCTTGCCGGAGCCGGCGGCGCCGACGACGAGCGTGTGCGTACCACCCGCCGGACCTCCGAGCGGGATCGTCACCGGGCGGCCGTGCTCCTCCTCGCCGACGATCAGCCGGTCACCGTCGCGAACCCAGTCCTTCCCGGCGGGGCCACCGGGCGAAACGGCGCCGATCGCCCTGCCGAGCAAGTCGCTGATGCCCGCGAGGATCGTGCTCCGGGGAGCCCAGCCGGCGATCAGCCGCGGCGCGGTGTGGCGCACGAACATGCGCAGCGCATCCAGCGGGCCTCGCCGGCCGGCCGCGAGCTCGGCGAGGTCGGCGCCGGCGGCGAGCTCTTCACGGTGCCAGCGCCTACCGCGGATGCTCGCGCACAGCGCCGCGATGCCGAGCGTCCAGGCGATCGAGCCGCCGAGCACCGGGCCCATCAGCAGATCGACGCCGAGCGCTGCCGGAGCCCAGGTCCAGCGCAGGTGCCGGTGGTGCATCAGCCTGACGGCGAGGAGGCCAATCGCGATGCCGAGCACGCCGTGCACGACGGCCGCGGTCAGCCAGTGCGCGAGTTGCTCGATCGGCTCCAGCGAATTGGGAGCCCATTCCTGAGATGTATTGGGGGGTGTTTCTGAGGGCATTTCGCCGCTCCTTTCTTGTGGCCTTGCCGTTCCGGGCCAGGCCTTCGATGACCGTCCCGAGGGACGGTCGGGGGTTGTGGTTGACGACCGGCGGCGGACCCGAGGGCCCGCCGCCGGCGCTGCGTGGCGGGCCATTCGAGCCCGCGGGTTTCCGACGCCCCACCGGTGCGGGGGCGCCGGAGCGCCACTCAACGAGCGAGCTCTGCGAGCAGCTCGCCGTGGCGCGTGTCGAGCGGGCAAGGCGCCAGATCGCTCGCCTCAAACCAAGACGGCGCCGCCGCTTCCACGGGCGTCCCGCTCCGACCCGATTCGCGACGGATACGCCACTTCTCAGACGACGAGAAGTACGACGCGTAGTCCGTCGTTCCCGTTGCCGTTGCCGTACTGCCGTCCAGCTGCTCGGCCAGCGCGGGCGAGAGCATCAGCGCCGGGTCGAACTCCTCACCGCGCTCGTAGGCGAGGGCGGCGAGCGTGCGGATCGATGGTGTGCGTGTATGCATGGCTATTCTCCTTCTGGCTAAGCCCTTGCGCCTCTGGTCAAAGACGACGCGAGGGTTTTGGTTGGCGGCCGTCCCTTGTGGGGCGGCCGTTCTTCTTGTGCGTGAGACCGTCCGGCGGAAAGAAGCGAGGCGACGCGCGAAGACGCGCCTGCTCCGGGATGACCGCCGAACGCAAAACGGCGAGCCCTTGGGCTCGCCGTCAAGTTGTGTGCCGCATGGCGGGCGGTTCGAGCCCGTCAAGTCGTGTGCCGCCACCGTCGGCCGTTTTCAGCCCCGTCAAGTTGTGCGCCACATGGCGGGCGGTTTCGAGGCCGTCCTCAAGATTTGTGGGTCGTGAGAGAACTCCGCTCCGTGCCCGACGCCCGTCACGAGCGCCGCCGCCGATGGCGCCGGGTTCAGATCAGCCGGTAGCCGATCCCCCAGACCGTGATCACCCAGCGCCCGCTGCCGTCGAGATCGAGCTTGCGGCGCAGGCGGCAGGCGTGGCTGTCGACGGTGCGCGTGGCCACGTCTGACCGGTACCCCCAGACCGCATGCAGCAACTCCTGCTTGCCGAACACCCGCTCGGGCGCGCCGGCGAGCTGGACGAGCAGCCCGTACTCCAGCGGGCGCAGCTCGATGCGTTGGCCGTCGAGGCTCACCGCGTGCGCCTCGGTGTCGATCGCGAGCGCGCCGACCTCGATCGATCGTCCACGCCCGGCCGGAATCTCGCTGCGACGCAGAATCGCTCGCATGCGCGCCCGCAGCTCGAGGTACCGAGCCGGGCGGGTGAGGAAATCGTCGGCTCCCGCCTCGAAGGCCCGCAGCATGTCCAGCTCGTGTCCCCGCGATGAGACGACGAGGATCGGGAGATCGGGCCTCCACGCAGTGCCTTCACGATCGAGATCGCGTATCTCTCCCAGCAGATCGAGCGCACCGCGGGGAGAGTTGAGATCTCCGACGACCGCCAGCTTCGGCGCGCTGTCCGCGGCCAGAGCGCGGGCGTGCTCGGCGCTACGCGCCAGCTGGGCACGATAGCCGTCGGCGATCAGTTGCGCGACGAGCGCTCCACCCAGCGCGGCATCGGCCTCGATAACGAGGATCGCGACAGCACCGGCATCGCGCTCGGCATACCGGCCCTCGCGCCACCTCTCCCGGTGAGCGCTCGCCGCCTGATCGGCGGCCCGGAGAATCGCTGGGAGAGCACCGCGCGCGGCCCCGCCTGGAGAGTCCGCGACCCGCGCCGGCAAGGCACCCGGCCGCTCGACGGCACGCTCGATGAGCGCGGCCCGAGCAGTCATCCGAGCTCCACCTCACGCGGGCTGATCTTCAGACCACGGCGCGCGATCAGAGCCAGCACATCGGTATGGATCCAGGGCGTCGGCGTGCCCTTGCCGCTTTCCGGCGCGATTCCCAGGCGCCGGGCCAGCCAGCTGGTCTCGCCGCTCGGCTTGCCCCTGGCATCGCATCTGACTTTCCCGCAGCGCATCGCGATTTCGCTCATGCTCAGTTCCTGCGTCGCGGCGACGGTGAGCGCAGCGCAGCGCAGCCCGCGATTGAGCACGAGCCGCTCCTTTCCGCCCGCGACTGCTCAGCCCGCAGCATCGACGTCGAGATCTCCGGATCGGTTCGATGCAGGGCAAGCGCCCGGGAGGTGAGGGTGCGCACCGGCTCGTAGCTTTCGAGGGCCGCGATCACCTCGCGCATGCCAACCGGTTCAGATCCCTCCGCTGCGGGCGAGCGCCGGTGCCAGCGCAGCTCCGGGATCGACATGTCGGTGGGGCAAAGCTCCAGCCGGTAGGTGCACCCCCGCCTGTCGGTCAGCACGGCTCGGGCCGGCGCCGTCACCGCTTCGGGGTCCGGGTCCTGCTCATCGTCCTCCCCGAAGGGAACGGCCCGCAGATCCTCCGCGGTGACGCGCCTGCACCAGTGTCCCGCCGTATCGCTCAGATAGTGATCGCACACGATGAGGGCGTTCCCCGGGGGCTCGTCGGGGGCGAGATGCGCCACGAGACGGCGGTCGCCGAGGGTGTCCTCGTCACGGTCTACGACGAGCATGCTGCCGCGAGCTCCGGGCAGCGCGACCACCTGGCGCCGGCGAGCGTCGGAGTCGAGGTAGCGGCCCAGCAGACCGCTCTCGCCGCGGCCGGGGTCGCGCCTGGGGCGCATCGTCGAGGATCTAAGCGCGCCCGTCGCCTGAAGCTGAGACGCGTCAGAAGACGAAGGCGTGGCGGTAGCGGTAGCGGTAGCGGTAGCGGTGGTGGCGATCGTGGCGGCGGTGGCGATGGCGGTGGTCATGGCAGGTCTCCTGGCCGGTCTGTTCGGGATGCCCGAGGGACGTTGGTGGGAGGCCTTGTAGGAGCCCGTTCGCCGAATTTCAAGTGCCGGCCAGTCGGGGACGAGGGCGTGTTGAGGCAGTCCGAGAACCCCTTAAGGGGGTCTCGGAAATCGTCTCCCAACCAAATCCGTCACCGCAAAGTTGGCGCGAAAACGCTCACCGTCAATGAGGTTCGCGAGCGCGATGGCGAGGGGTGCGGGCACCGCGGGACGAGCCGTCTGAACAGAGTTGTGAGCGACTTCGATGCTCGCCTGCGAGTGAGCTGTGGGTCGGCTTCAGCCGAGAATGGCCTGGGAGAGCGAAAAGAGAAGTGATGGCGATAGTAGCCCCCGGCGCGGGCGCGTCAAGCCGGGAGGCCCGCGAATGCTTCCGCGAGGCGTATCTGCGTGCGGGCAAGCCCTCGGTCTGGCTCTACAAAGCCAAACTGCACGTTCGACGACGCCGTTAGGGGTGCTCTCGGGGACAGGGCGACTGCGCTTTCTTGCTCTTCCGGTAGGTGGCAACTGCACCCATGAAGGGGGCGACGGCGTTCGAAGCCCGGCAAATGCATGAGCGTTTACGCGCCATCTCGAACCTCGCGCCGAGTTGAGGTCCGCCGCTACTGCTACTGGCCGGCCGGCGCAACCGCGAGCAGCTCCCGCGGCTCGGCCTTCGCCGCGCGCGCACGTGGATCCCCGCCCGCCATCGACGCACGCACCTCCGGCGGCAGCCGCGGCACGCCGTAGCCGCGCAAGAGCCCCTCGTGCACGTCGCGCTCGGCGACAAACAGAACGCCCTCCCGGCCCGGATACTCCCAGTCGGCGGGATACTCGCCGGCGTAGGCACGGCAGGCGGTCAGCACCGCGTCGGCGCCGCGCGCACACTCCCGGGCACGGGCGCGATCGCGGCAGACGAATACGACCGTGGGCGGCTCACCCAGGCGACGGCCATAGCGGGTGGTGTGGACCGACCAGCCAGTGAGCAGGTGGTCGTAGCGCTCTAGCTTTCCCGCCCCGCGACCGGCCGGCAGACGGTCATCGAGCTCGACGAGCAGGTCGAGCGCCCCTACCTCCACCACCGCGCCCACTGCCGGCCCAGCGCCCGCTGCCGGCCCAGCGCCCACCGCTCCCGTGCCCACCGGCTCCGCGCCCGGTTCGGATGCGATGCCAACCGTATCGCCGCCCCCGTTGGCGCGCATCTCCGCCGCGCGAGCAGCTTTCGCGGCAACGCGTTCGCGCAGATGCCCCGGCAGCTCGATCGTGAGGTCTGGGCGAACCGTCTCGAAGCGCTCGACCGGGACTCTCGCGCCCGTGGAGTCGGTGCGCAGGAACTCGTGGGGTGAGCGTCCTCCCGGGAGCGTCAGGTCGGCCGGCCCGAGCGCTCGCCGGCCGTCCGGCGTCGAGCGCAGCGGCGGCGATAGCACCGACTCGCTCGCACCGCGCAGGCCGAGCGGCGCGCCCTCGACGGCACGCTCGAGCGCGAGCGCCCAGCCGGCGACGTGCACGTCGTGGCGCGCGTCTCGTAGCACGCGATCGCCCTCGACCGGCGCTGCTTGCGAGGTCGTTCCGACCAGCGCCTGCACGTCTGCCTGCTCGACCGCCTCGAGCCGATCGTGAGCGTGCAACAGCGCAAGGCCCAGCTTGGTGATCGCGTAGCACATCGGCACGCCGCCGCCGTCGCGGCGATGGAACTGAAAGCGCCGCACCAGCCCTGCATCGGACAGCCGCTTCAGGCGGCGCTGGGTCGTCGTCGCCGCCCGCCTGGGATTGAAGCGGCGATGGACCTGGCTGCTCAGCACGTGGCGCATGCAGGCGATGAGCGCGAGGATCTCGAGATCGAGCGGTTCGGGTTTCAGCGACCGCGGCTCGAGCACCGGCTTGGCCCAGCGCACGCTGTGCGCGCCATCGAGCTCGACGAGCTCGCGATAGCTGTCCGGCGGGGTGCTCGGCGCCGCAGGGGTGACCGGCACCGCGGGAGTGCCAGGCGCCGCAGGAGTCCTAGCCGCAATAGAGGCGCTCAGCGCCGCAGGAGTCCTCGCCGCCGCAGAGGTGCTCGGCGCAGAGGTGTCCGCCGCCGCAGGAGTCCTCGCCGCCGCAGGAGTCTTCGGCCCCACAGATGTGCCCGGCGCCACTGGATCTCCACCGGTGGAGGGTTTGGCCGCACCTCGTACGGGAGGGGCACCTCGTACGGGAGCTTCCCGTCGAGGTTGGGCTTGGGCGGCCGGGACTCGACTCGCACCGTCTTGGCCCACCGCAGCGCGCCCGGCCGGGACGGGCTCGGACCGTCGCCCTGCCGTAATGGCTGCTTGAGTTGAATCTGCCGGCGCCTCCGCAGCCCTTCCGCCGCGGCGCTCACGATCCCGATCCCAATGCGGCTGGCGCAGATCGGTGCGATAGCTACCGCCGCGCTCGGCCTGACGCGCGGCGTGCAGCGCGACGCGCTCCGGGTCGACACGCAGGGGGATCGTTTCGGCGACGAACGGCGCCTGCCGACCGGCGGGCGTGCTCCAGCTCGCGATCGCGTGGTGGCGGGGAAGATGCAGCCGCGCGTCGGGACGGCCGAGCGATGAGAGGTGCTCGGTGCCGGGACGGACCGAGTCGGAGAACTCGGCCATCGTCAGGCCAACGGCCGTGCGCGCGTCGCGGACGGAGGCAGTCGCGAAGTAGACGCGGTGGGCGAACAGCGCGTCGAGCTGCTCGCGCACCTCACGTTCGGTCCACTGCGCCTCGGTCTGCCAGCAAGCCACCGTCTCGAGACCGGCCGAGCGCTTCAGCGCCATCGTCTCCGCAAAGCCCCTGTTGAGCACGAGCGGCGCCTCGTCGACCTTCAGCGCGACCGTCACCCGTTCCCCCTCGGGCACGAGATCCTGCTGGCGGGCGAGCGCCGCGTCGAGCATGCCGACGAGCAGCTGCATCAGTACCGAGGTGTTCCCCGCGCCCATCACGCCGAGCGCGCCCTTCACGACGAGCACCTCTCCCCCGGCGATCACCTCGTCGAGATCGACCCGCAGCGACTCGTTCAGCAGCACTCGCTTGATCGACTGCGAGTTCAGCAATCGCGCGAGCTTGTTGACGGGCGCGTCGAGCTTGGCGGTCGTCATGCTGCGTGCGTCCGCGAGCTGGGCGGTGAGCTCGGCCGTGAAGAACTCGGAGATCTCCTTGAACTCCGGCAGCGCCCGCACGCGCGCGCCGACGCGAGCCCGATAGGAATAGCCCTCCTCCCCGACCGACAGCAGCCGCGCGGCGTCCCACAGCGTCGATTCGCGGTCGTAGGCAAGCACGGCGATGATCGCGTTGCGCAGGTACCTGTCAGACGAGGCCTTGATGTCGGTGTCGTCGAAAAGGTTCTTCAGCGCCGCGACGACGTAGTCGGCGATCACGTCCGCGGGCGCGTCAACGGCGAGTGGATTGAATCCGCACGTCGGATGCGCGAGATCGAGCAGCGTGCAGGTCCTGTTCGCGGGCACGAGGCTGACCGCCGCCTCGGCCGCGTCGCCCTTCGGATCGAGCACGATCACGCAGCAGCGCTCGCGGCGCAGATCCTCGGCGACGGTCGCGACGAGGTAGCTGGACTTCCCCTGCTCGACGGTCCCGGGGACGGCCGTGTTCTGCTTGCGCATTCCCGGGTGGATCGAGACCGGACCGAGGGCATCGCGCAGCGTCCCGGGCCCCTGCGCGGGACGGAGGATCGCCGGCGGCGCCGGCGCGACTGGCAACACGCCGCGCTCGAAGGGGACGGCCGCATAGTCGATCGAGGGCAGGTGCCAGATCGCCGCGAGCTCGGTCGAGGCGAATACCCCCTTGTGGAAAGACGGCAGCGGGTTGCCCTCCCCACGGCGCACTCGGCGGCCGTACATGCCGAACAGGCCATGGCGCACGCCGGTGCCGCGCTCGACGAGCCGATTCTCGGCCTCTTCGGCACGCAGCTCGGATGCGATCCGCTCGCACTGCGAGCGTTCTCGGGCGATCACGCGCAGCTCGACGAAGAACAGCGGCCGGTGCTGCACGTCCAGGCCGCCGCGCAGCTCGCTGTCCTCGACGAGCGAGCGGTCGCGCATGACGAGATGGTCGTGGCGCTCGCGCGAGAGCCGCAGCTCGTGGCGCTTGTAGAGGCGCTTTGCGTGTCGCTCGAACAGCGCCGGCGTGGGCGTGATCGCGACCTGCACGAACGCGTCGCCCCCGTCGCCCCCTGCGCCACCTCCCGCGTCGCTCCCCGCGTGACCCCCGGTCCCGCCGCCGCTTGCCCCCAGCACCGTCATCAGCCTGTTCATCGCCGGTTCGCGCTCGTGGGCGAAGCGATCGAGCACCTTCGCGCGCTTGATGAACTCGGCGTGCTTCTTCAGGCGCAGCACCACCGGGACCGACCCGACCGACCGCCGCTCTCGCTCGAGCCGGCAGTTCGGGTAGGCCGTCCGCAGGGCCGCCTGCACCATCTGCTCGTCTCCTCGCGGGCAGCTCACCGCCAGCCAGACGGTGCCGCCCGCGTGGTGCACCTCGAGCGCAACCGAGGGCTGACCCTGGAGGAGCCGGCGCCACCAACGACGTAGCAGGCGCTTGTGCAGGGCCTCGAACATCCCCACGATCGCCTCCGCGCTCGCCTTGTCGGTGCGATAGGTCCGCACGCGCAGGCGCACGTACTCGCGCCTTCGCCGGGCGCGCAGGCGCGCAATCGCGACAAGCCCGCTGAGCAGGAGGAACGCAACGGCGATCAGAGGCGCCGGGGAGATGCCGCCCGGGGCCCAGCTCCAGACTGCGCCCGTCTCTCCAGATAGAGTCGCGGGCAGCGATTCGAGCGCCTGCTGACCGGACTTCGCGGCTGTGGCTTCGGACGATTCGGAGGACCCCGCGATCTCAGGCGAAACTCTCGGCCCGGTCGATGCCCGCGTCCCGCCCGCGCGGTTTCCCATGCCGCTGCGCCGGAGCAGCGGGTCCGTGCCGGCGCCCTTCGAACCCGTGCGCGCGACTGCGGCGCCCTTGGGCGCCATCGGCGCCTCCGATACCCGGGCCCTGCGCGGCGCTCGATTCAAGCCCGTCGACACGGTCCCGGTACCGCGGAGCGTCCCGGTACCGCGGAGCGCCTGCCCCAATCCGCCAGCGAGCAGCCAGCCACCTAGGGCAAGGGCCAGGAGGACGGCGAGCAGGCCCAGGGCTCGCCAGAGCAGCAAGCGGAGCACCTCGCCCTCCTTCTCCGACCATGGCCGGCAAACGGGACAGTTCTACTCGGATTCTCCCGCCGGCCGGGCCAGCTCCGCATACGCCGCGCGCGGGCCGAGATAGGGCAACAGGATCATGCTCATCGACGGCCCGAGCAGATCCATGAACGGCCTGTCGCTCTGTTCGAACAACCGCGTCTGGAGTACCGCGAAGACCGCGCCGACGAGCGCTTCAGCCGTGATCTCGGGCGGTTCGCGCACGGCGCTTGTGACCGCGCGGCCCCGATCGACGATCTCCGCCAGTTCTCCGAAGATCCGCGCGCGACGCTCCAGCACCTTGGCTCCAGCCACCTGCGCCTCGATCAGGCAGATCCTTGCCAGCGCCGGCTCCTCGTCCAGGAATCCCAGCAGGCCCACCAGACCGGCGCGTAGGCCATCTCGCCAGCTCGACTCACGCGCATACGCCGTCTGCATGCGCTCGCGGATCCTGGCGATCGTCTGCTCGAGCGCCTCGAGAAAGCAGTGCTGGCGATCCTCGAAGAGGTCGTAGAAGGTCTTCCGCGAGACCTTCGCTCGCCCGATCACCCGCGCGACCGTCATCCCCGAGTAGCCCGCCTCCTCGACCACCTCGATCGCCGAAACGAGGATGCGCGCGCGTTGAATCTCGCTCACCCGCCGGCGCGACAGTCCACTTGGACCCGGCCGCAAGGGCGAAGGCAATGTCCGCGCGGTCGTCTCGTCGTCTGTAGAACCCATCATTCCCTGTCAGCTCGCCCCTGGCCGCTTTCCCGTAGGCCGTTCTGTTCCAATATAGGAATAATTCCCACGGAGTGTCTTGCGGTCCCCCTCAGCGTGAGGATGTGGCCGAGCGGTCCTCCGGAGAGGACTTGGGCCGAGCGCTTTGCTAGCCTCGGCCCCGGCAGATCAAGCCGCTATCGTCCAGGGGACTAGGACGCCGCCCTCTCATGGCGGAAACCCGGGTTCGAATCCCGGTAGCGGTATATATAGCTTCAGGATCGGGTGCCGGCTTTGGATCGGCCGTCGGCGTCGGGATCGGCCTTCGGGGTCGACATAGCTTTAGGATCCGGGCATCTTCTGCGTCGGCACAGCTTCGGGATCGGACTCCGCGCCAGTCAGGGTCCAATCGTGCCATCCGGCAGCGAGTCCGGAGCTGCGGTCAGACGGAGCTGCGACCAGAGACAACTGGCCGGAGCGAAGCACGCCAGCCAGGCCGGTGCGATATCTTCGCTTCCCAGCGGCACGCGGATGTGGCGGAATTGGTAGACGCGCACGGTTCAGGTCCGTGTCTGAGCAATCAGGTGGAGGTTCGAGTCCTCTCATCCGCATTTGGCCATGCACTGGCCCGGCCGCATTTGGCCATGCACTGGCCCGGCACCATGCACTGGCCCGGCATCTTCATGGCCGCACCTGGGCTCCCCGTCGAATGAGAACCATGTAGGTCAGGTACTTGAGCGCAAGCGACTCATGTGCGCATCCCGCGCGGCGGCGGCGGAATCACCGTGACGGCGCTCGTGCTCAGCGGCGCGTAGCCAGCGGGTGGCCAGCGGTTTGCGAATATGCACACCACCAGCGATCCGGATCGTGCGGCACTCGGAGCTATCAGCCCCGCCCATTCCTCTTGCCAAAGCTGCTCGCCGACGCGCTGGAACGCCGGCCATGCGCGGCGGTCGGGTGACGGAGCGGACAGACCGACCTCCCGCAGCCGCTCGAGGTCGCTGAGATCCGCCAGTCGCAGATCCAGGCGCCACTCATGGTGATCGTAAGGGGTGTGGTCCTGCGGGAATAGCCCCCACTCCGCGAGCGAGCGATACCACTCCGCGGTAGCCGTCTCGACGTTGTCGGCGAGATACAGGCCGGGCACGATCTCGCCACGCTGCCAACGACCGTCCGCTGGACTATCGGCCCGCCCGAGCAGATCGGCACCATGCGGGACATGTCTCACCCATGCGCCACCCACGGCACACCCGGCGACCGGTAGAGGCACCGTCAGGAGACGCCTGGGTACTCGATCTCGGCGATCAGCTTGGCGACACGACGATAGTCCCCGCGAGCGATCAGCTCGATCGGCTTCTCATCCTCCAATGCAAGTACGGGCCGCTGCAGCCACAGCGAGATCGACTCCCCCCGCAGCACACGCGCCAGACGCCTGACCATCTCCGAGAGCTCGATCAACCGCTGGGCCCGCACACCGGTCGGCTCGCTGCGCCCCGCCAGCCACCCTCGCACGGTACTGGGCTTCGCGCCGGTCGCCGCTGCGATCACCCGATCCGAGAGGCCTGGAAGATCGTGGACGCGCTGCGCCTCTTCAAGCAGTGGGCTCATATATCCATAGCATACCACGCAATCGCGATTACGTCGCTATTCCATCGCGTCACGCGAGACTATTGTCCTCGCGCCGTGACAACAGTTTTGGCAACAGTCATATCGTCCTATGCGTCCGATGCGTTCACGAAACCTTGCAACTTGGACGGTCCGGACGCGCCTGGACCCCACCCGCGGCGCACACACCACCGAGCAAGCAATCTGCGAGCGAGCCAGCGATGAGCGACGTGCGACGCTGCCGTTCGCTGATCCCGGGCCAGGCCGACCTCTTCGTCACCGTGTCAACCGCACACGCAGCCCGTAAGCCTCCGCCTCTTCCAGAATGTCCTCGCTAATCGATGTGTCGCGACCCGCAGGCCAGCGTCCCCGGGACGCCTCTCCCGCCCTGTCGAAGAACGCATAGCCGATCAGTGACATCCCTGGGTCCGAATGGCAAAAGTAGCGCACTCCGGCGAAGCCGGCTTCCGCGAGCGCCGCCGCCCACGCCTGAGTCATGGCGTAGTCGGTCGTAGTGTGGATCTCTCCATTGACACCGAAGTCGCCCGCGGCGGGGACGCAGCAGTCCGCCAGACAAATCTCGGCCTCGAGCGTGACCGTAAAGTGTGCCTTCGCGGCGATGTCCTGCTCATCGACAACGCTCACACCCTTGAAGCTCTCGAGTAGAGCCGCCACCGGACGCTCAGCGAAGTAGCACGCGCCGAGGCCGGCAATCGAGCACGGATTTAAGCGCCACGTGTCCTCCGCGTTGAAGTACCACGCGCCGAGGTCGACGGAGTGGATTCGATGTACCTCGGCGCCGGCTCCCAGCACCAGCTCAGGGAAGTTCGCCAGCTCGCCTGCGTCCTGCGGCGGGGGCACCAGGAACGACGGTGCCCGTCTAGGCGGCAAGGCGTGCAGTCACGCGGCGAACGGCCTGCAAAACGCGCTCGTCGAGCGGATGACGGCCCAGATACGCCACGGGCGACTCGCCCTCTAGCTCATCCTGCGGCGTCACGAACCACGACGCCTGCGTCCACGGGCTCGCCCCGGAGCGATCCAACTCGACGAGCAGCTCATGGAGCCCCGCAATCGTCCGCGCACCAGAGAACTGAAACGCCGGGTAGAGCAGCTTGCCGCCCTTCGTCGGCAGGGCCAACAGACGACGGCGCTTTGCGAGGTCGCTGATCCCCTGCCGCGTTCCGACCGTCCCAAGCACCTCTGCGACATCGGACCACTCATACAGCGGCCCGAGGTGTTCATCCCAGGTCAGCTCAGACGTCGCCAGCAGTGCCGCGCGGCGCCCCAGACGCGCCTGCACCTCCGGATCGGCCAACCGACCCTCCGGGAAATCGAGCCGCTCGAGCGTCTGCTGAAACGCCTGTAAAGCCATCACATAGGAAGCCATGCCCAAACACTACCGCGTCAAGTCCGTCAAGTCAAGAGCGTCAAGAGACGGCGGCTACCGTAACCTCGAGGCCGTGCTTTTAGCCGCAAATCCGCCGAACGTCCCGGACCTCTCGCAGAACGCCTCCGGCGTCGGGGCCCCACCTTTCCGGAATCGATCGCTACCCGCTCAGGACGGCTACGCGGCATCAACCGCTGCCCCATACTCGACCTGCGATCCTCGCCCCGGCTGCCAAACGCGACGCTGCCCGACACCGTTGCAGCCCACGATCCGTGACAACAGTTGACAACAGTCACATCGTTCGATGCGTCCGATGCGCCCGCGAAACCCCCACAGAACGGACGATCTGGACGCCCGTGTACGCATCTGGACCCTTCATCCACGGTTCAGGTCCGTGTCTGAGCAATCAGGTGGAACGCCGGCCATGCACGCCGGTCGGGTGACGGAGCGGACAGACCGACCTCCCGCAGCCGCTCGAGGTCGCTGAGATCCGCCAGTCGCAGATCCAGGCGCCACTCATTGATCGTAAGGGACGTGGTCCTGCGGGAATAGCCCCCACTCCGCGAGCGAGCGATACCACTCCGCGGTAGCCGTCTCGACGTTGTCGGCGAGATACAGGCCGGGCACGATCTCGCCACGCTGCCTTGCCTACGTCAGGTCGTAGACGGTCTCGCCACCGATCTTCACGGCCTTGAAGCTCGCCTTCACCCAGCTCGAGATCGCGCTTCTGCTCGAAGCGCTTGCGCCGCCCGCGGGACCAGCGCCGGGGAACCCCGCTGCGCCGTCCGGGAGGCCACCACCGTTCGAGAGGTTACTGCCGCCCGCGAGTCCACCACCGCCCGATGGGCCACCACCGTCCGAGAAGTTACTGCTGCCCGCGAGTCCACCACCGCCCGGCCGTGCGCCACCGCCGCCGATGGCGCCACCCGTGATGCCACCACCACCTGGGAGGCCACCACCGCCCGGCACAGCCCCACCGCTGCCGGAGGCGATGTAGTAGTGGATCTCGCCCCGCTCGACGTACGCCTTGAACTGAGCCAGCGAGAGGTTGCCGCCCTGGTTGTTGAAGCCGCCGATCGCCATCACCGGCTCGCCGCCGGTGCCGAGCTCCAGCGACGCCGCCGCCTGTGAGCCCGAGACGGCCGCAACCCAGCGGAAGCGCCCGGCGTCGCGCTCGAGCGCTCGCTTCAGCGCGCTGCTCACGGTGGTCTGGCCGGGACCTTCGCCACCGCCACCAGGACCGCCAGCAGCCGCGCTCCCCGGAGCCGATGCGCCAGCCGGAGCCGAAGGTATCCCGGAGGGACCGGTTGACGAGCCGCCGCCATGCGCTGCGCCGGAGCGTCCAAACAGCTCGACGCCGCCGGCTTCAGCGCTCGGAACGCGAGGCGTCGAGGAGCCTCCGGGGCCGCCCGGCAGGCCGAGCCTGGAGCCACCTGCGCGTGTTCTGAGCCCAGCCCCGCCACCCGGTCCGAAGCTGCCCACGCCCGAGCTCCCCGGTCCCGCGGAGGGGACCGATCCGGTGTGGGCGGCCGCGATCGTCTGCGCCGAATAGGCAACCGGCCCAGCCAGGCAGGCCAGCAGCGCGAACACGGCGATCGCGACGGCGATCGGCGCGCGGCGACCCGGCACACGGCGTCCCGGCACACGACCCTCCGCCTCGCGGCCCGGCACACGGCGTCCCGGCACACGACCCTCCGCCTCGCGGCCCGGCACACGGCGTCCCGGCACACGGCCAGACACGCGGCGCCCGAGCCGGTCCAGCGCTGGGACAGCGAGCAGTCCCGCCACGGCGAGCAGCGCGCTCATGACGATCAGCGGGCGCAGCCAGGCTTCCCACTGCGGCGTGCGGTCGAGCAGCACGTATGACCAGGCGGCCGTCACCAGCACGGCGAGCGTCGCGGTGAGCCTCGCGCCGGCCGTCTCGCGGACCCGCCACAGCACCGACCCCGCGATCGCGATCGGGGCGGCGATCGACGGGGCGAGGGCGACCGTGTAGTAGGTGTGGATCACGCCCTGCCCGAAGCTGAAGATCGCCGCGGTGACGAGCAGCCAGCCACCCCACAGCAGAAGCGCCGCGCGCGTGCGATCGGTGCGTGGCGCGCGGCGTGAATGCCACAGGCCGACTGTGAGCGCTAGCAGCGCGGCTCCCAGCAGCCAGGACGCCTGCGCGCCCATCAGATTGTCGAACAGCCGCAGCGGCCCGGTCGCGCCGCTGAAGCCCGCACCGCCACCGGCGCCTCCCCCACCACCGCCGCCGGCAACGCCGCCGCCCGGCCCGCTGGAGCCGAAGATCCGGCCGAGGCCGTTGTAGCCGAAGATCAGGTTGAAGATGTTGTTGTCGGGCGAGCCGTCGACATAGGGACGCGAGCTCGCCGGCCACAGCGCCACGATCGCCACCCACCAGCCGCAGCTCACCATGATCGTGCCCGCGCCCGTGAGCAGCTGTACGAGGCGCCGGCGCAGCCCCGTGGGAGCGGCGACGAGGTAGACGAGCGCGAACGCCGGCAGCACGAGGAACGCCTGCATCATCTTCGCCAGGAAGGCCAGGCCGATCATCGTCCCGGCCGCGATCACCCACTTGGTGCCGGCACGCTCGAGCGCGCGGGTCAGGCAGTAGGCGCTCGCCACGAGCAGGCACACGAGCAGCGCGTCGGGGTTGTTGAAGCGGAACATCAGCGCGGCGACCGGAGTGATCGCCAGCAGCGCGCCCGCGAGCAAGCCCGCGGCCGCCCCGAACCAGCGCTTGATCGCGGCGTACAGCAGCGCGACCGCCGCGACACCCTCGAGCGCCTGCGGCACGAGCATGCTCCAGCTGCCGAAGCCGAAGATCCGCCCGGACAGCTCCATCACCCAGAGCGACGCCGGGGGCTTGTCGACGGTGATGAAGCTCGAGGAGTCCAGCGAGCCGAAGAAGAACGCCTTCCAGCTTTTCGTCCCCGCCTGCACGGCGGCCGCATAGAAGCTGTTCGCGTAGCCCGACGCGCTCAGGTCCCAGATGTAGGCGATCGCGGTGCAGAGCAGCAGTGCGATCAGCGCAGGCCGCGCCCAGCCGGGGTCGACGTTGCGAGCCCAGTCGTGGCCAGCGCGGCGCGCCTCGGGCTCGCCGGCGGGGCCCCCACCGCGCCGATCGGTATCTGGCCCGGTGGATGTCGCCGGGTCCTCGTGCGGGAGCGGGGCGCGGAGCGGACGGTGGAGTAGGTAGGTGGTGGTGTTCATGCCGTCACCCTCGCCGCTCTCCATAAGGCGAACGTGGCTTGAAAGTAGGAAGATCCTAAGTAAGGAGGGACGGCCAGCCCCGAGTGGACGAGGGGCCGAGCCCGTGAAACGGCGTTCGCAGGAGCCCGACGCTCGCTCGAGAGCCCGAATTCGACGATTGGCTCTATACATGAGCTCCCCACCCGAGCTCACAACCTGAGTCCAAGACCTGAGCAACAACATCCTCGACACAATCTGGCACGGCCTGTCGAACGCCTTCCTGATGGCCTGGGCGGTGTGGTGGGCGCTCGTGCTCGGGTTCGCGATCTCCGCGATCGTGCAGGCATGGGTCCCGCGCGAGCGCGTCGAGCGGGCGCTCGGGGGCGGCGGTCCACGGCCGATCGCGCTGGCGACAGGGCTCGGCGCGGCCTCCTCCTCGTGCTCCTACGCGGCGATCGCGATCGCCAAGTCACTCTTCCAGAAGGGCGCCTCGGCCGCCTCCGCACTCGCCTTCCAGTTCGCCTCCACGAACCTCGTCGTCGAGCTCGGCATCGTCATCTGGATCCTGCTCGGGTGGCAGTTCACGCTCGCCGAGCTCCTCGGCGGGCTCATCCTCGTCGTGGTGATGAGCCTCCTGCTGCGGCTGTTCGTCTCCACACGCCTGGAAGCCCAGGCCCGCAGCCACGCCCAACAGGCCGACAGCGGCCACCAGCACCACTCCGCCGGCGCGAGCTCGATCGGGATCCGCGAGCGGCTGACCTCGATCGCCGCCTGGTCGGACGTCGCGCACAACTTTCGCAACGACTGGTCGATGCTCTACCGCGAGATCCTGCTCGGGCTCCTGCTCGCCGGGTTCATCGGACTGCTTCCCAACAGCTTCTTCTCCGGGCTGTTCCTCACGAGCGCGCCGGCACCGTTCCAGCTCTTGGAGAACGTGATCGTCGGCCCGCTCGTCGCCGTGCTCAGCTTCGTCTGTTCAGTCGGCAACATCCCCCTCGCCGCGGTCCTCTGGTCGGGTGGGATCGGCTTCGGGGGTGTGATCGCGTTCATCTTCGCCGACCTGCTCGTGCTGCCAATCCTCGTGATCTACCGCAAGTACTACGGCACGCGCTTCACGGTGCGAATCGTCGCGCTGATGTTCGTCACGATCGTGCTCGCGGCGCTCGCCGTCGACGGGATCTTCAGCCTCGCCGGCCTGATTCCCGAGACGCGCCCCTCGCGCGCGGACATCTTCGGCTCGATCGCACTCAACTACAAGCTGTTCACGAACGTCCTCGGGCTCGTCGTGTTCGCGACCCTGTTCGCGCTGGCGATGCGCCGCGGCGCCACCGATCCCGTCTGCGGGATGTCGGTCGACCGGGCGCGGGCGGTGCAGGTAGAGCGGGGCGGGAAAACGAGCTACTTCTGTTCAGAGCACTGCGCGCGGGTCTTCGCCGCACAAACACCATCATCTCCCGCCTAGAAGACATCGCCCCGCCGTAGAAGACATCGCCCCGCTGTAGAAGACATCTCCCGCCTTAGAAGACATCTCCCGCCTTAGAAGACATCTCCCGCCTTAGAAGAGATCGCCCGCCGTAGACATCTCCCCGCCGTAGAAGAGATCTCCCCCCGTAAAGGAGACCGCCCCGCTGTAAAGACATCGCCCGCCAGAAGCCCTCGCGCCAAGACATCGCCCTCCGCACAAACGACATCGCGCCCGCCGGCATAACCAGCCGGACGGGCGCGACCTTCTACGTCCTCAGATCCTCAGATCTTTATGTCTGTGCGACGTGCCTGCGGCCTACTACAGCCCGCCGGCGCGGCGACCGCGGCGCTGCATCACCATGATCGAGCCGCCTGCGGCGATCAGCAGCAGTCCACCGCCAACCATCCAGGTCAGGTTGAAGCCCGTGAACGGCAGGGTGCTCGCTTTCGCGGGCGCCGTGGTGGTCGTCGGCGTTGTGGTGCTCGTTTTAGCCGGTTCGACAGCTTTGCTGGGCGCAGGCGTCGTCGGCGTCTTCGTCGATTTCGACGGCGAGGTCCCACTGCTCGGTTCGGTTTTCGTGGTCGGCGTCGGGGGTTTTTCGCCATAGCCACTCGTTGCGGTACCGCTCGCCGCCAGCGCGGGGGCCACCGAAGCCAAGCCCAGCACGAGCACGACCGGCAGGATCACGAGCCGGCGCCGCGCGCGCGAGGAACCGCTCCTCGTCGTTGCATGTCCTTCTGCTGTCTGTGGCCTGCTCGAGGCCATGACGTTGGTCCGAGTCATGCCAACCTCCCGTTCGTGGTCTTGTGAGCTGCGGCCCGGATGGGCCTCCTGCGGTGATTTGCCCGCTGATTCTATTGGCAAAACGCCTTTCTTGCTCATAATTCGCTGTTTCCGTGCGGCTCCCTCCAGGAGAAAGCCCACCCTGCCGACCACAAGGTCTATCACCAATACCGGACGCCGGTCATTGTTCGGCCCCAACCCGCACACGACCCTCGAGCGTCCCCTCCGCGAGCCCGCCCCGTAATACCTTCGGTCAACGGGAAGCGGACAGGCCCCCGGCGGGCGGGTACCCCGGCGAGATTCGCACCCGTCCTTCGAGCGAGCCCTCAGCCAATCGGCCGCGGAGGACCTTCTTGTCGAACTTGCCGACGCTCGTCTTCGGGACCTCCGCGACGAACGCGAGCTCGTCCGGCAGCCACCACTTCGCGACGCGCCCACGCAAATGCTCCACCAGCTCCTCGGCGCTCGTCTGCGCCCCCTCGCGCAGCACCACGCAGCAGAGCGGGCGCTCGGACCAGCGCTCGTCGGGCTTGGCAATCACCGCCGCCTCGATCACGTCGGGGTGGGACATCAGCTCGTTCTCGAGCTCGACCGATGAGATCCACTCGCCGCCGGACTTGATCACGTCCTTGGAGCGGTCGGTGATCCGTACGAAGGCGTGCTCGTCGATCGCCGCGATGTCGCCGGTGCGCAGCCAGCCGCGGTCGAACTTCGCATCGCCCGAGGGATCGTCGAAGTAGCGCGACGCGATCCACGGCCCGCGTACCTCGATCTCGCCGGTCGACTCCCCGTCCCATGGCACCTCGCTCCCGTCGTCGTCGACGAGGCGCAACTCTGTCCACGGCAGCGGCTTGCCCTGCAGGGCGCGTTCGTCCCAGTAGCGCTCGTCGCGGCCGATCCCCTGCCCGCCCGCCCTCTCGGCCGGCTCGCAGAAGGTGACGACAGGACTCGTCTCGGTCATCCCCCAGCCCTGGAAGATGCGCACGCCGTGGCGCTCCTCGAAGTCCTTCATCAACTGGCGCGGCACGGCCGAGCCCCCGCAGACGGCGTGCGTCAGCGAAGAGAGATCGACCTCGTGCGCGTCCGCGTAGCGCAGCAGGTCGGCGAAGATCGTCGGCACGCAGCCCGCCACCGTGGGTCGCTCGCGCTCGATCGCGCGGGCGAGCGGCTGCGCCTGCAGAAAGCGATCGGGCATCAGCAGGTCGGCGCCGGCAAGCGCGGCGGCGTAGGGCAGCCCCCAGGCGTTGACGTGGAACATCGGCACGATCACCAGCGCGCGGTCGCGGCGGCAGATCCCGAGGTTGTCGACGAACAGCGAAGCGGTCGCGTGCAGGCAGACCGAGCGGTGCGAGTAGAGCACGCCCTTCGGGTTGCCCGTCGTGCCGCTCGTGTAGCAGAGCGAGGCGGCCTGGCGCTCGTCGATCTCCGGATACTCGAAGGGCTCCTCCGACCCCGGGCCCGATCCAGACTCAGATCCGGACCCCACCGCGCCCTCGAGCAGCTCCTCGTAGCGCAGCACGTTCGGGAGCGTGGTCTGGATTGGATCCTTGGTTTGAGTCCGATCCGGATTCGGATCCGTATCCATATCCGGGTCCCCCAGCAAGATGTAGTGTTCGACCCCGGGCAGCTTCGGGGCGAGCTCCTCCAGCAGCGGCACGAGCGAGTCGTCGACGAAGATCACGCGATCGGCGGCGTGGTTGACGATGTAGACGAGCTGCTCGGCGAACAGGCGCACGTTGAGCGTGTGCAGGACCGCGCCGACGCACGGCACGGCGATGTAGAGCTCGAAGTGGCGCTGGTTGTTCCACGCGAACGTGCCGACGCGATCGCCGGGCTCGATCCCCAGCCGCCCGAGGGCGGCTGCGAGTCGATCGACGCGCGCGGAGATCTCGGCGAAGCTCGCGCGCGCCGTCCCCTGCCCGTCCTCGCCGGTCAACGTCACGACCTCGGCCCGCGGATGGACGTCGCGCATACGGCGGCGCACGTGCTGGAGGCTCAGCGGGAAGTCGTCCTGCATCAGGCCCATCAGCGGCTGCCGGTCGGTCATGCGCGCTTTGCCCCCTGCACACGCTTGCTGACGCGGCGGGCCTCCACGTGGCGGTCATCAGGGTCCACCTCGGGCCGGTCGCGGCCAGGCTCCTCGGAACGATCGCGGCTCGCATCGTGGCGCGCCGGCTCGCGCTGGTCACGGCCTAGCGCAAGCTCGTCGTAGATCCCGCGGGTGCGCTTGGCGATGTCGTCCCAGTCGAAGCTCAGCACGTGCTCGGAGGCCTCAGCCACGAGCCGGTCGCGCAGCGCCTCGTCGACGAGCAGCCGCTCGATCATCGTGCCGAGGTGCTCGGCGTCGCCGCCGTTGAAGCGCAGCCCGACGCGCTCGCCCTCCGGCACGACCTCGCGCAGGCCGCCGGTGTCGGCGACGATGCAGGGACAGCCGGAGGCCATCGCCTCGAGCGCGACCAACCCGAACGGCTCGTAGATCGAGGGCACCACGCACAGATCGGCGATCCGGTAGAGCGAGTGCAGCGCGTCGTCGCCGATCCAGCCGAGGAAGGTCCCGTGCTCGTCCAGCCCCAGTCGCCGCGCCTGCGCCTTCAGCTCGGACTCGTGGGTGCCGCTGCCGGCGACCAGGAAGCGCACGTCCTCGACCCGCCCGATCACCCCCGGCAGCGCGTCGAGCGCCAGCTGGAAGCCCTTCTCGTAGACCAGCCGCCCGACCAGCAGCACGAGCTTCTGCTCGGGCCTGGCGAACTCCGCCCGCAGCGCCCGCAGATCCCCCACCGGCCGCAGTTCGTCGGGGTCGATCCCGTTCGGGATCACCGCGATCCTCCGCTCGTCGATGTCGAAGATGTCCGCCACGTGCCCGCGCATGTAGTACGAGCAGACGATCGCCGCGTCGGCGCGCTGGGCCATCCAGCGCTCGACCGCGTGGATGTGCGCCTGCGGCTCGTCCTGCACCCAGCCCTGGTGGCGCCCGTGCTCGGTGGCGTGGATCGTCGTCGCGTACCCCACGCCCAGCCGCTCGGCGAGCGCGGCGGAGGCGTTCGCGACGAGCCAGTCGTGGCCGTGGACGAGCTCGTAGTCGTGCTCTTCGGCGAGCGCGATGCCCGCCGCGAGCATGTCCTCGTTCATGTGCTCGACCCACGCGACGAAGCGATCGAGGTCGCGCGGCCAGCTCGGCTCGCGCACGCGGTGGACCTCAACGCCGTTGCGACGTTCGACGCCACCCGTCTGATCGGCCGCCCCGCGCGTGAGCACGTCCACCGCGACTCCCTGGCGGACGAGCGCCTCGGCGAGCTTGCAAACGTGTCTCGCCAGACCGCCCTCGATCACGGGCGGGTACTCCCAGGAGAGGAGCAGCACGCGATTCTCGCTCATCCGTTGCACCCTATCTCCCCAGGACCCACGCCGCCCACAGCACCACCCACAGCGCCGCCCACGCCGCCCGCGGAGCCGCCCCGCAGCGCTGCCCAAAGCGCCATCCCGCGACGCCGCCCGAGCGGCGCTCACACGCCGATCAGCTCCAGCTCGTCCAGTCGCCTGGACGCGCTGGAGGCCCATACCTCCTGCTCGTTGCAGCCGAGCACGCCGGCTCCCTCCAGGCTCCGTAGCGCCTGCTCGATCTCCTGCCGATCGTCCTGCGCGCCGCCCGCCTCCAGCTCGCTCGCCAGCTGCGCGCGGGACCATTTCGGCTCGTGGTCGCCGCGCAGCAGCTGCAGAACGATCGCCCGTTCGAGCCTCGTGCCGCCGGCGTCGCGCGGCCCTGCTGATCCTCTGTCCATTGCCGCCTATCCCTTCGTGCCGGGCTCCTCCAGCTGAAGTCATGCCCGCTCACCGTTTTCCAGTTGCGTCCGACCATACAGACAGCTTGGAACGGTTCAGCGTGACGGACCGGCGCAGACGCCTCGCGACCCCGGTTTTCGACCCGGCGACGCCTGCTCCACACACCCACCGAGCCGATCCGTCCGTGCGATGACGCAGGATGCCGGGCTCTTTGACTCCCACCGACTCGACATCCCTACGCGCGTGGCAACGCCTCGCGCTCGAACGGCTGGCCGGCTGGCGCGAGGGGTCGTTCCTGATCTCCGCGGCCCCCGGCGCCGGCAAGACGCGACCCGCGCTCGAGCTCGCCAAGCGCCTGCTCGCGCAGCGCGCCGTCAGCCGGATCGCGGTCCTCTGCCCGACGACGCCGCTGACGCGCCAGTGGGCGAGCGCGGCCGCGGGACTCGGGGTGCAGCTGGTCCCCGACGCCGCGGGCCCGCGACCGCCGCGCGACTTCCACGGCGTCTCGGTGACCTACGCGCGCGTGGCGAGCGATCCGCGCGGCTGGGCCGGACAGATCGCGCCGGACACGCTCGTGATCCTCGACGAGGCCCACCACCTCGGCGAGGATCTCGCCTGGGGCACGGGCTTTCAGCGGGCGTTCGCCGCCGCGCCGCGGCGGCTGCTCTTGTCGGGAACGCCATTTCGCTCCGACGCGACGCCGATCCCGGGCGTGCGCTACGACTCAGAGCGCCTGGCGGTACCCGACGTCTCCTACACCTACGCCGAGGCCGTCGCCGACGGGATCTGCCGTCCGGTGAGCTTTGTAACGTTCGACGGGTCGCTCTCCTGGCGCAGCGGCGATGACGTGCTCGAATCCTCCTTCGAGACGATCCTCACCGCGCGCGAGGCGAGCCGTCGCTACCGCACCGCGATCTCGACCGAGCTGCCCGACGGCCTGCCGCGGATCTTGCGCGAGGCCGATGCGAAGCTGCGCGCGCTGCGCGCCGCGGGTCATCGTGACGCGGGCGCGCTGGCCGTCGCCGCCGACGCGACCCACGCGCGACGGATCGCGAAGCTGCTCGGCGAGGCGACCGGGCGCGCGCCGGTGGTCGTATTGCACACAGAGGCGCGCGCCTCGCGCAAGCTCGCCGCCTTCCGCGACTCGCGCGATCCGTGGATCGTCGCCGTGAACATGGTCTCCGAGGGCGTCGACATCCCCCGCCTGCGCGTCGGCGTGTACGCGACGGCGGCGAAGACGCCGCTGATCTTCCGCCAGATCGTCGGGCGCTTCGTGCGCACGATCCCCGGCCGTCCGCCCGAGCCGAGCTGGCTGTACCTGCCCGCCGAGCCGGTCCTCTGCGCGCACGCGGGGGAGATCGAACACGAGCTGCGCCGCGCGCTGCGCGATCCCGAGCTCGAGCTCGAGCTCGAGGAGGACCTCGAGGAGTTGCGCGAGCGCCGCGCGAGCGAGCCCTCGCCGCAGGCCGAGTTCGTGCCGCTGAACGCCGAGTTCGCGCCACAGATGACGCTGTTCGGACCGGCGCCGACGGCCGCGGCGATGGCGACAGCGACGGCAAACGGGGGCGGCGCCTCCACGCGGGCTTCGGCGGCGGCGGCGTTAGCGGCGGAGATCGAGGCGCCGCCACCGGCCGCGTTCGAGCGCCGTGCCGACCTGCGCGCCGAGCGCAGCCGCCTGGTCGCCGACCTGCACCGCCGCGACGGGCGCAGCCACCGCGAGATCAACGCGTGGCTGAACCGCGCGGTTGGCGTCGAACGCGTCGAGCGCGCGACGATCCCCCAGCTCGAGCGCTCGATCGCGGCGCTCGTGAAGGAGCTCACGCGGCGCCGCGCGCCGGCCGGGCGGTGATCGCGGCGGGCATCCTCGCTCTGGATTTGACTACCGGCGTTTCACGATCGCAGCGAACCTACCCCCTACCCAGAGTCGAGCGCGAGGCCCATAGGACCACATCGGCTATACCGTCTATACTCGCTGCTGTGGCCAAGGTCATGATCTCGATGCCCGACGAGCTCCTGGCGCGGATCGACGCGCAGGTCAAAACCGAGCACGCCACGCGTAGCGAATTCCTGCGACGCCTGGCCGAGCGGGAGCTGGCACAGGAGCAGCGGCAACGCCGGAAGCGCATCGAAGAGCTGCTCGACGCCGCCACGGGAAACTTCGGCGGAAACGGAGCCAAACTGATCCGCGAAGATCGCGAATCGCACTGACCGTGCTGTTGCTCGACGCCGGCGTGTGGGTCGCGGCGACCGACACGGGCGACCGGTACTACGCTTCCTCCCGCGCGATCGCGGTCGCAGGCGGCGAGCTGGCGGTGCTCGACCTCACCCTCTACGAGGTCGCCAACGTAGTCACGCGCCGGTTCAAGGCGGCGGCGCCGGCGACGGCCGCCGTGCATGCTGTGCTCGCCGCGAGCGGCCGGGTTGTGCGCGCCGACGCCGACACGATCGCGGACACGGTGGGCATCGCCGCCGAGCACGATCTGACCGCCTACGACGCCGCGTATGTCGCCGCGGTCCGCCGCTACGGCTGGACGCTCGTCAGCACGGACATCAAAGACCTCGTCGGCCGCGGGCTGGCGCTGGCGCCCGACGACCCGAGCATCCGGCCGCCCGAGGAAGGCTGACGGCGGAGGTCATGGGTGCGCGGACGGCTAACCGCAAAGCCAGGGCGCGCGGAGTGGCCGACGACCCCGCTTTCTGAAGCCTCATAGCTGGGCCGCTAGCGCTTCTTGTGGGCCTTGCGCCCCTTCCCACCGGGCGCGCGCTTCAACGTGACGCGCCGCACGGACACGCGCGGCAGGCCGCCCTTGTAGAGGGCGCTCGGCAGGAGCATGTTGACGCGCACGTAGACGCTCACGCTGTCGCGCTTGCCGGCGAGCCTGTTCACGGCGGCGCGGTTGAGCTTCAGCGACAGCTTCAATTTGCCGGCGGGCGCGTCCTCCTTGACCACGTAGCCAAGCGGCTTGATCGCCTCGGTCCTCTGTCGCTTGGCGCGCTTGTGCCGGCTTGCGATGAGGACCAGGCCGATGTTGTTTGAGATCTGCTTCATCAGCTCCGTCTTCTGCTGGATCACCTTGCTGAGATCTTCCTCGGCCTTCTGGGCGTCCTGCAGCAACTTCTGGGCTTCGGCCTGGGCGGCTGGAGTGGAGGCGGTGCTCTTGGTGTTGACCGCCTGCTGGTTGAGGGTTTCCAGGCTCGTGTCCAGCGCTTTCACGTCCGCCGCGTTCTGTGCGCCCGTGTTGTCGACCTTGGTCAGATCGGTCTCGACGAGCTTGAGATCGGCGGCCGAGACGGGATCGAGACCGGTCAGGGAGGGCAGCGTCAGCGGCAGCGGGGCGGGATTCTGATTGGCGCCCTGCGCGATGCCTTCGACGGTGGTGCCGTTCGCGGGGACTTCGAGGCCGAAGTTGATTTCGTTGGGGTATTCGCCGGGCTTGCCGGGAGGCGTTTCCGCGGTGCCTTCTTCGGAGCCCGAGCCGAGGAACTGGGTGTGGCCCGCGCTGCCGGTGTGCCGCGCGTCGCCGCCGTAGGTCGCGGTGATTTCGGGCAGGCCGCTGTTGGCGGTCTGGTAGACGAGCGTGCAGCTGGCGATCGAAGGCGAAGTCGACTCGGGCGTGAGCGAGCAGGTGGCGCCACTGGTGAAACCGCCGCTGGTCGTCGTGAACGTGACGCTGCCCGTGGGTGTCACCGGCGTTCCTGACCCAGCGTCCCCGACCGCCGCAAGGCAGGTATTCTCGGAGGTCGCGAATTCGTAGTTGCAGGTCACCATCGTCGACGAGGGTCGCTTTGCTTTTTCGGCTTCTTCTTTGGCTTTTTTGGCGGCTTCTTCTTCTTTGGCTTTTTTGCCGGGTTCTTCTTCCGCCTTTTTGACGGCTTCTTCTTCCTTGGCTTTTCTGATCGCTTCTTCTTTCGCTTCTTCTTCGGCTTTGGAGGAGACCGTTTTAGAGGTCACTTCCATCCAAAATTCGCCGGCTTCGAACGAGCCATTCCCGCCGATGTTGCCGTTGGGCAGGATGCTCAGTGCGGGAATTTGGTCATGAGACGTGTAGGAGCCCTCGTGCTGGGTGAATTCCACCGCGCTGCCGCTCTCGACCCCTGCAAGTTCGAAGGAAACCCCATCCACTTCCGAATGCCCTGAGAAGACGCCGGTGGTCATGTTCATCTGCGTGACAGTCTGGGTGCCGTTGGCCGGTTGACGGACGCCGCCGGACAGAGGCCCCGACGTCCACGTCCCCTGAAGGTCGTACATCGGCGCCGCGGCAAGCGCCGTGGGAACGAGCACGAGAGCCGCCAGCAGCCCGACCGCCGCCCCCAGGATCACCCGGACGTTCCGGCGTCTCGACCTCGACCGACCCGCATGACACTCCTGCGACAACACACGCTCACCCATCACGGCCTCCGTTCCTTCCTCGTCTCGTTCGCCCCACCGAAACCGCGGCGAGGTCCCACCTTTGCCCCACCCAGGATTGCGGCGAGGTCCCACCTTCTGCCCACCGCCGACTGCGATCAGCTCGCACCGATAGCGGCGAGGGACGCTACCCGCGTTCGTCTCCGTTCTGAAAAAAAATCATCACAACACGAACCTCAAAACATGAGCAAAAGCTCACATCTCATCGAAAAACCCCAGCAACCATGCCGTATCCCGCCTATCCCGCCCAGAATCGGACGTTCGACCAAGCTACGTACTGAAGACGTATGACCAGCGCCCCCAACCGCCGACCGGGTAGCGTGAGAGCGATCGCGAAGTCCCTCGACAAGCGCGCGCTGGAGATCGTCGGCGAGGTGATCGGCCTGCTCGACTTTCGGGAGCTCTGCGACGGCATGCTGCGCGTGCTGCGCGAGGCCGTCCCCGCGGAGTGGTGCGCGCTCAACGAGCTGCCCGCGGACCTCCCGCACACGGTCTCGCTGGCCGAGCCGCCGGTCCCCCCGGAGGTGCACGCCGCGTTCGCTCGGTACGGGCTCCAGAACCCACTCGTGGACCACTACCTGCGGACGAAGGACGGCCGCGCGATGCGCTTCTCCGATCTGCTCACGCGCCGCGAACTGCACCGGCTCGACCTCTACCGCGAGGTCTATCGCCCGCTCGGGGTCGAGTACCAGATCGCCTTCACGCTGCCCTCCGGCTCATCCCGGGTGCTCGGCATCGCCCTCAGCCGCGGCCACCGCGACTTCTCCGCGACCGAGCGCGACCTGCTCAACCTCGCGCGCCCCTACCTGATCCAGGCCTACCGCAACGCCCTCGCCCACACCGCCCTCGCGCGCGGCGCCGGCCGGCGGATCGTGCTCGACGACCTGATCCCCCTCGGGCTCACGACGCGCCAGGCCGAGGTGCTGCGCCTGATCGCGATGGGACATTCGGACCACGACGCCGCCGCCGCGCTCGGGATCGCGGTGCGCACCGCCCAGAAGCACCTCGAGCGCTGTTTTCGCGTGCTCGGCGTCAGCGGCCGCTCGCAGGCCGCCCGGCTGGCGTGGGAGGCGACGGGAGAGGCCGCGGGGGCATTCGCGACGGAGATCGGCGTGCTCGGCTCCGAGGATGCCGGGCGCCTGGATCGTGGAGAGGAACTGGATCTCGAAGAGCGCCGCCACCGCCACCACCACTGACGCGACCGCGTCGTCGGCGCCACCCGTGCCCGAGGCTTCCCCGAGTCCGGCTACGCCCCGACCGGGTCCGATCCGGCCATCTCGGGCAGATCCGCCGGCTCGGTGGTTCCCGACTCCGACTCCTCCTCCTCCTCCTGCACCCCCGCGCGCAAGCCGATAAAGCCCGCGATCGCCGCCGCGGCCATGATCGCGGCCATCACATACAGCACCGTCTGCGTCGCGTGCGCGAAGTCGAGACGGATGAAGTGCGGGATCGAGGCGTTGCTGGCATTGCCGCCGTGCGACTGGGCGATGCTCGCGGCCTCGGCGTGCGCCTGCGCGTTCGGAACGCCCTTGCCGACCAGCGACGATGTGACGTGCGAGCGCATCTGCGAGACGAGGATCGAGCCGAGGATCGCGAGGCCGAGGCTGGCGGCGTAGTTGCGAACCGTCTGCGTGATACCCGACGCCTCGCCGTAGGAGAGCCGCGAGGCGCGGTTGACGGCGTCGGTCGAGGCCGGGCCCAGCATCATCCCCATGCCGGCCCCGGCGAGGATGATGTACCACTGCTGGGTGTTGAAATCCAGGCCTGTGACCTTCCCCGCCCACAGGTAGAAGCCGACGGCTGAGATCGCGCAGCCGAGCACGACGGGGCGCTTGGCGCCGATCCGGTCGAGCATCCGCCCCCCGATCTGCGCGGCGATCACAAAGCCGATGAAGAAGTAAAGGATGTAGACGCCGGCGTTCGAGGGCGTCTTGCCGAGTGCGATCTGGGCGTACTCGCTGGCGAAGAAGAACACCGGAATGAACACGAGCATCGCGATCCCCAGCACGACGTTCTCGACGAAGAACGGGCGAATCTCGAAGATGCGCACTTCGATCAGCGGCGACTCCGTGCGCAGCTGCACGAAGTAGAAGACGACCAGCAGTGCCGCGCCGGCGAGGATGCAGGCCCATGTTGCGGGGTCGCCCCAGCCCCAGACCGAGGACTGCTGGAAGCCGAACACGCTCAGCGCCACGCCCGACGCAATCAGCGCGAGGCCCCTGTAGTCCATCCGCGCTGGCTTGTGCACGGTCCGCGGCTTGGAGAGCGCGATCAGGATCAGCGCGATCGCCGCGACCGGCAGGTTCACCCAGAAGATCGCCCGCCAGGTCCACTGCGTCAGGTAGCCGCCGAGGATCGGGCCGATCGCCGTCAGCCCGCCGGCGATGCCGAAGAAGATCGCGAGCGCCCGGCCCCGTTCCCTGAGCTCAAACGTCTGCACGACGATCGCCAGCGCGGCCGGGAACATGATCGCCCCGCCCGCCCCCTGGATCACGCGGAACGTGACGATCCACGCCTCGGCGAGGCCGCCCTTCGGGGTCAGCCCGCACATCGCCGACGCGCCCGCGAACAGGATCACGCCGAGCGTCACCATCTTGCGGTGCCCGGCCGTGTCCGCGAGGCGGCCGCCGAACGCGAACAGCGCCGCGAGCGAGAGCAGATAGGCGTTGATCGCCCACTGCGTGCCCGTGCTCGTCAGGTGCAGCTGCTTCTGGATTTCCGGCGCGGCGATCGAGACGATCGTCTGGTCGATGAACGTCATCGCGACCGCGAAGATCATCGCCGCGAGGATCAGGTTCCTGGGCTGCCTGCCCGTATCGCCCCCCATCGTCTGGACAGCCTAACGAACGGGCCAGATCGGCTTGTCGAGCATCGCGACGAAGCGCTACGACCCCTCGCGCGGCGCACGGAGAGCACCGGACGCAACCCTCCACAGGGTCTAGGGTTGGCGGTGCAGATCACCAACCGCCCTGACCGGTCCACCCCACTCAAGGAGATCCCATGTCCAGCTTCTCAACCGTGAACCTCTTGGATGTCGAGAACTCCGTCGGCGAGCGGGCTCCCGGGATCGAAGGTCGCTTCGCCCGCAAGCACCTCGACTCGCGCGACCTCGGCGTCAGCCTCTTCCGCTACGCACCCAACCTCCGCAGCCCGAAAGCCCACAGCCACCGCGAGCAGGAGGAGGCCTATGTGGTCGTCTCCGGATCCGGGCGGATGCTGCTCGACGGGGAGATCATCGAGGCTCCGCCAGTGGGATGTCGTGCGCGTCGCGCCCGAGGTCGTGCGCGCCTTCGAGGGCGGCCCCGATGGCCTGGAGATCGTCGCGATCGGCGGCCCCAAGCCCGAGGAGGGCGACGGCGTCATGGGCGAGGCCGCCTGGCCCGACGCGGCGTAGCCGCCGCGGCATGCCGCCGCGCTCGCATGGGCCCGACTCCGCGTGCCCGACTCCGCGTGCCAGGCTCGGCGTGCCAGGCTCCGTGTGCCAGGCTCGGCGTGCCCGACTCAGCGTGCCAGGCTCCGCGTGCCAGGCTCGGCGTGCCGCTACGCTCGCATCAGTGACGCCAGAGGAGCTCGCCAACCTCGCCCACCTGCGCCGCGCGCGCGATCTGATCGACCGCGAGTACGCGCGCCCGCTTGACGTCGCCGCGCTCGCCCGCGCCGCGCTGATGTCGAGCGCGCACTTCTCGCGGCAGTTCCGCGCGGCGTACGGAGAGACGCCCTACGCCTACCTGATGACGCGGCGGATCGAGCGGGCGAAGGCGCTGCTGCGCGGCGGCGAGCTGTCCGTGACGGAGGTCTGCCTGGAGGTCGGCTGCACGTCCCTCGGCTCGTTCAGCGCCCGCTTCACCGAGCTCGTCGGCGTCTCGCCGACGGCCTACCGCGCCCGCGACCACAGCGCGCTCAAGCGCGTGCCGGGCTGCCTCGCCAGGGACCTCACGCGCCCGACCGGCAGGCCGGCCAGCGATCTGGCCCGCCCGAGCCGCGATCTGGCACGCGGGAGCCGCGAGCCGAACAAGCCAAGCGGGGACCCGGCCCACGCGAGCCGCGATTCGAGCCGCGGTTCGACGCACCCGATCCGCCGGACAGGCAAGAGGAACCAGACCGAGCAGGATCGGAGAAGCGCGCGGGTCGCCGGCTCCCTAGGGTTGAGCGCATGAACCTCACACTCTCAACATGCTTCGTCCTGGTTCACGACCCGGACCTCTCATTGTCCTTCTACCGCGACACGCTCGGTCTAGAGCTGCGCAACGACGTCTCCCGCGAGGACTTCCGCTGGATCACCGTCGGCGCCCCCGCCCAACCTGGCGTCTCGATCGTCCTCACCAATTACCTGAACGGCAGCCCCGCCGACAGCGACGCGCTCGCCGGCCTGCTCGCCAAGGGCGCGCTCAACGGCATCCACTTCCACACCGACAACCTCGACGACACCTTCGAGAAGCTGCGGGCCGCGGGCGCCGAGATCGTGCAGGAGCCGACCGACCAGCCATGGGGCACGCGCGACTGCGCCGTGCGCGATCCGTCCGGCAACATGGTGCGGATCGACCAGCCGCCTGCGAGGTAGGGCGAGGAGCCGTAACGGGCGCACACGGGAGGAGCGCACAAGGGTCCTGGCCGATGTCGCGTCGGAGCTGGCGAGCATGGACGAGCCTCGCAAACATCTCGCCGGGCTCGTCTCCGGGGTTGACATCCACTACGCCTCGGCGAGGGACATCCGCTGCTCGGGCGCCATCCGCTGCTCGGGCGCCACATGCCCGATCTCGACCTCGTCAGCGCCGACGACCCGCTGCGGGTCTTCGAGCTGTTCAAAATGGAGGCGATCGCCGCGTCAACCTGCTCTTGATTGAGGAAGGTCGCTCGGCAGCCACCGATGTCCTGCATCCGGGCTAGCTTCGATTTGGGCATGCGGACCAGCTTGTCCGTGATCGTCGCTAGCTGCTTGAGTCGTTGGCTCAAATCGAGCCGGGTGTCGCCGGCGGCCTTCTTGGCGTGGTATCGCAGACCAGCAGTCACGGCGGTCAGCGGGTATGCGTGCGCTGCCCGATAAGCCCGCACCAGCTCGAGAGCCTCGCGATGTGCCTCATCGGGCTTCTTTCGCTTCTCGACGGCGCTACGCAGCGTGTCGCCAGCACGATTGATCCGTTCCTTCGAGGCGGGGAGAATTACGAGCGGAGTGCTGATCCCCGGAAACCTAACAGCAGAGACCAGTTCGCCAAGCTCGCAGAACTCGAGCACAGCATGCGGCTGACATCCGTAGAATCGACACAGTCACGGGGAGTGGCGCAGTCTGGTAGCGCACCCGGCTGGGGGCCGGGCGGTCGCAGGTTCAAATCCTGTCTCCCCGATACAAGAAAGACCCGCAAAACAGCACTTTCTGATTCATAAAGAGCTTACGAAAAGTAATCCTGGGGTCCAATTTGGGGTCCAATTTCATTTCGAAGCCTGCTCTGAGACACACCTGATGGATGGGGGAACGCGCCCGTGTACAAATGCGTGTTCCCTCAAATTTTGTCCACGAACGTGGCGTTCCCCTGTCCTATTAGCTGGATAGGCTGAGCTAGTGCCCGATGATCTCTGGGCCAGGAGTCGTAGAGGCTCGCACGCGGGCCGCGGATTCCATTACCAGGACGCGGTGGCCACGGAGCTGGCCGTACGCGCTTGGCGCGGCGAGCTGCCGCTCAGTCGCCTGATTCCCGAGGGTCTGGAGGACGTCTCACTGGAGCTTGAGACCCACTGGCTGCACCTACAGGCAAAGTCTCGCCGTGAGCATCGCGGGGAGTTCACGATCGCTGGGCTCGCATCCGCATGGCGGCACCTCGCCAAACGCCTCACACACGACAAGGCAGCACACGCCGGCCTCGTCCTCGAGCGCCCCCTCGCCAACGTCGAAGCCGGACTGGAATGTACCCTCGCAACCTCCGCGTCAGCCGACGCAAAGCAAGCAATCACGCAAGCAGTCCACGACCTGATCGACCCTGACGAGTTCCTCGCACGTACCCACCTCATCGTCATGCCCTCCCCCGAGGAGGTCGCCGTCGAACTGCTCGCTGCCCAACTCCAGCTCCCCCCTGCTACCTGTGTCGCACACCAAGCGATCCTCCGCGGCAGGCTTGCCTTCCTCGCCGACGAGAACGGGGTCCGGGCAGGCGACACACCGGCCGAACTGACGGTCGCGGAGATTGCGCGCTTGCTCGACGACGTCAACGAGGCGATCGATCCGACGGCGCTTGAGGAGGCTGTCCGCGATGGCATCGCCGAGATTGTCGACTTCGCGACCCCTATTCAGGAGGATCGCTTCTACAGCGGGGTGGACGTGGTTGCAGGCCATGTTGTCGCCGGGCTTCCTGTCGAGCGACCTGAGGCGCAGGCGCTGCTCGATGGGCTGGTGGCCCGAGGACACGCAATCGCGGTCGGCCCATCGGGAGCAGGCAAGTCCGCGCTGATCTGGCTGACCGCTCACGCTAGTCGCCATAGCGTCCGCTGGTATCGCGTCCGACGCCTCAGCGATGAGGATGTGCCCGCACTCGTCCGTCTAGTGAAGGCGCTCGCGCCGACCGGGGCGCAGGTCGGCTTCGTCATCGACGATCTTGGCCGCGAGGACCGCGCGGGCTACGACCGCCTCGTTGAGGAGCTCCGCAATCAGCCCGCCGCGTTTGTCCTCGCCGCTTGCCGCGAGGAGGATCTGCTCCTCATCCGCACCGCCATCCATGCCACCCAGGTCCGACCCTCTCTCACGCAAGAGCTCGCTGAGCGAATCTGGCGCGAGCTGCACGATCGAAACAGAACGCTCGCCTCGGAGTGGCGCGAGGCGTACAAGCAAAGCAAGGGTCTGTTGCTCGAGTACGGGCACCTGCTGACAGAGGGCACACGCCTCGCAGAGACAGTGGCGGGGCAGGTCAACATCCGGGTCCGCGAGCATCGTGCGCTTGAGCTGGATGTCCTCGCCCTCGTCGCGACGGCCGACTCCTTCGGCGCCGACATCGACGTGAATCGCCTTGCCGCCACCTTCGCGGCCAACACGGCCGAAATGAAAGGGGCGCTCGCGCGTCTCATCGATGAGCACCTCATCCAGGAGCACGAAGGCGCGCTTGGCGGCCTACACGAGCTGCGCTCACGGCACCTGATGGAGGAGATCCACCGCCAGCCGCCGCCGAAGCTCACCGACAGCATTGTGCGTGTGATCGACCTCGTCCACGGGATCGCCCTGCAGCCTTTCGTGACACGAGTACTACTCGAGGACGCCGTAGCTGATGAGGTGATCATCGAAGCGGTTGCCGCGCGCCTCCAACGCGAACTCGACCCACGAGCGCTCGCGGCCGTGCTGCACGCCCTTCGCCTCGTCGGATTCCGCCGCATGGTTGCCGAGCTCCCCGAGATCCTCACGGCCGAGGAAGTAGGACCAGCACACGCTGGCCTTGTGCTCACATTCGCGATCGGCACGGGCGAACACGACATACTGCCCCAGCAGATTCAGCGGGCCATCGGCCGGGTCCGGGAACTTCAGCCCGTCGATCTTCGGGTGCCTCTGATCGCACAAGTCGCGTCGGAGATCTCCGTCTCGCTCGCCTCCTCCACCGACACACATTCCACGGCATCGGTGCTCGCGACACTCGGCGAACTCGACGTCCCGGTCTCACTCGACGCCGCTGTGCTCGCGCACGTCGTCGATGGTGCACCTCTCGCTGATGTTCGGATGTTGCTCGAGGCGGCCTTCGCAATCGGGGGAGCTCGCAGTCGAAGTAGCCCACGAGCTCGGCGGGTCCCGGTCGCTACTGGAGCGTCTCGAGCGCGAGCAACCATGGGTTCGCGACGCTCATATCGGACCGAGCGAGGACGGTCGAGTTGCGGCACACGCCGAATATGCGTACGTCGCCGAGTCATCCCACCAGCCAGACCCGCACGACGCCGTCGTGGAACTGGTCCGTTACCTTCTGGCGCTCGCGCCCGAAGCCGCCCTTGCGGTGTGCCGCGCAGTCAACACGACCGGCGAGACCGCCGGGCTCGACATGCCGATCGCGAAGAAGGAAATCGACCGTGAGAACCTGCCAACTAAGGCTGAGATCGCCTGGAACCGCGCACGCATACGCGCCGCCACTGCTGCCGTCGCCTTCCCCACGGATACCGCTTACCTACTCGCAGCGCGGGACATAGTCCAGCGCTCCGAACGACTGGTGCGGCACGCAGGCGACACGTGGGCACGAGGGAAGCCTCCGTCCAAGGCTCTGATTGAGGAGGCAACCACGCTCGCCAACGCCGCCGACATGCTCGCGCCGGCACCCACCGTTATCGAGACCATCGAGCCGCTGGAGGAAGGCTTACTCACCCCCAACGATGCTGCCGGCTTCCTCGGGACGATGATTGCGAAGAACCTCTTCCCGAACCTCTTCAGCGGCGGAGAGATGGTTGCGCCGCTGATCCCGCAGCTTGTCAAGCACATCGACGAGCTGATGGACCCCGATCATTGGGATCTGCTCGACGAGCCGCCCCTGACGGAGTTGTCAGCGCTTCGCGAGAATCTGAACGACATGCGAGCCGTCCTCTCCGAGGATGTCCGCTCGATCGCACGCAAGGCCAGCGGTCGAAACCGGCTTGCCATCGCAGGCGATGTCGCACGAGATCGGGCCGCGGCACGCATGCGTCGTGTGGCTGATGAACTGGAGCAGACACTCTCCAATGGAGGCTTCAGCGCCCGAGTACTGCACTGCGAGCTTGAGAACGGGCCGTACTGCTGGCCGAGCGATGACTTCCTCGTTCTCGTTGAGGTGCCCACCCTCGTCGTTTGGCAGCAAAGCATCGAGACGCTCGCAGACCTCTGTAGGCCAGCGCTCCAAGATCGCATCGGCTTTCAGATCGCGCCCGTCAGGAATGGAAAGACCGTCTCATCATTCGCTGCCAAGGTGTACGAGGAGCGGATCTTTCCTGACACGTCGGTGAGCGACTGGCCGGAGCTGCCGTTTCCGCTCCTCGATGAACCACTAGGCGACGTTGCCCGTGAAGCTCTGGGCGGATTGAATGACGCCTCAGCAATCGTCGGGTCCGTCCGCCGCGACGAGATCCACCCAGAAGAACTCGCGGCCCTCGAATCCGCTCACAAGCGCGCGCGCAATGCGCTGAATGACATTGAGCAGCTCACCGCCGGTCACGACGATCAGCTCCTCGCGGAAGTCCAAGCCACGCTGGACGAGCTGGCGAGGCTGGTTGATACGGAGATCGCCACCGTCGGGAGCGG
The DNA here is from genome assembly GCA_963774785.1 of uncultured Solirubrobacterales bacterium. Classification (GTDB taxonomy): domain Bacteria; phylum Actinomycetota; class Thermoleophilia; order Solirubrobacterales; family Solirubrobacteraceae; genus Palsa-744. Next base: position 2,418,781 of record CAVZGH010000001.1, read on the forward strand.
CGAGCGCGTCGATCGCAGCATGGCGGCCTCGATGCTCGCAGCCCTCAAGGGGGGCGATCGCGATGAAATCTTCTTCGCCCAGGCCGGCATGCTCGTAGCGTGCGCGGAGTGGGACATCGACCCCGCCGGCGCCTGGGAACGCGTCGAGCAGGCACCCGACACGCCCTAATCTCGCAGGCGATCCGCGGCCAGCCGCGCTGTGCCTGGCCTGTCCGTAGAGAGGATGAGGTCGCTACTCGATCCCGAACCCGAGATCGTTGTCGCGGTCGGGGTCGATGCCTCGCTCCCATGACCCCTGGCGCTCGCGTGCCTCCTGGATGGCCTGTTCGATGTAGGGATCCCGCGCGTCTTCCTTGGCTGGCTCGATCGAGGGCTCATCCCGCTCGGGGTGGGCCGGGTCGCGTTCTGGCTCGCGGTCTTGCTGGCCGTCGCGGGCTTCCTGGATGGCCTGTTCGATGTAGGGGTCGCGGGTGGTCTTCTCGGCTTGCTCGGTAACGGCGTCGCGGCCGGCGTCCGGCTCGGGGGTTCGCGGCGGTCGCTCGTCTGTGGACCGGTCAACCTCTTGATCGCGGTCGATCCGTTGAGGTTCTTCGGCGTCGCGGAGTCGGCGTCGCTGTGGCTCGAGGATCTTGTCGATGTGGTTTTCGTGTTCGCGCTGAGCTTGGGTCTTGCGCTCCAAGCCGGCGTCGGGTCCTTCGGTCTGCTTCGCGATCTGTTTGGTGACCGTTGCCTCGCTCGCGCCCTCGCCGCGTAGTTGCTCGGCGCGGCGCTGAATCGCTGCGGCTTCCTTGCCTTGTTCGTCGAAAGTGCCGCTGCGGTCCACGTCGATCGCGCGCTCGCCCTCGAGCTGCCGTCCGCGGCGCGCCTTCACGACGTCGTCGATGTCGCGCTCGCTTCCGCGGTGGGCGTTCGAGGGCGAGCGGGTCTGAGTGAGCCGCTGGACCCGCGGCTCTGTGCTGGTGGTGGCAGGCTCGTTTCGGTGGGAGCGCTCGGGGGAGCGGTCCGGCTCGGGTGGCTCGTTGGCGAGTCGCTTGGTGATGGTGGCTTGCTGCGCGCGGCTGCGCTTCATCTTCTCGCCGAGGCGTTCGACGGCTCCGACGTCGAGGCCCATCTCGCCGAGGTCCTCGCGGCTGACGTAGATCTGGGTCTCCTCGCGGGCGCGGGTGAGCGTGACGTAGGAATGCTGCTTATCCGTCTGCCAGCCACCGATCAAGACGCCGCTCGTCTCCGCCGTGATGCCCTGGCCCTTGTTGACGTGAACGGCATAGGAGAGAGAAAGGTCTGAAAACGTGTTTGTGTCTACCTCGACCTCTCTGGGCTCCTTTTCGTTGGTGCGGATCGTGACCTCGTGTTTGCGCTCGCGCGCGTCGATGACGGTGCCCGTGACGCCGTTCTTGATGCGCTCCTCGCCCGGGACGGGGAACTTCGCTGAGAAGATGACCTCGTCGCCGGCGCGCAGGCCGTAGGGCTTCTCGGGCAGCTCCACCTGCTGGGCTCCCAGCTCGCCGGCGGCCATGCGGCGTTCCTGGGCCATCGCGTTCATCTGATCGCGCTCCAAATTCGAGGCGTCGGTGACCATGACGGCGCGTCCATCGGGCAGGCCCTTGCGCGTCCGATCCCAGTTCTCGACCATCGCCTCAGCTGCCTCGGCGCGGGTGTCGCTGATGTGCAACCGGTCGCGGGACTGGTATTGCGCGAGAGGGGGTCCGGGTTCGCCGGCCCGGATCTGCTGCCACGCCCGGCGCTCCCAGTCGTGGTTGGCGCGAAACACCTCCGTCAGTGCCGCTGTGGGGACCTTGCCTTCCAAGGCGGAGAACAGGCCGCTGGGGCCGATGCCGGAGAGCTGCTCGGCGTCCCCGACGAGGAACGGCTTGGCGCCATGCTCGGCCGTCAGTTTGATCAGCGGCGCGATCCGCCCGTGGTCGGCCATCGCTGCCTCGTCAAAAACGACGACGGTGTCCGGCCCGATCTGGATACGGCCCTGCCGGATCCCATAGTTGAAGTCATCGGCGCTGTAGGAGGCATCGAGGCTCGCCTCGTTCTGGAGTCGTTGCGCGACCTGGCCGGCGACTGAGATGCCGATCACCTCGCTGCCATCCAGCTGCCACGCCCTCGCGGCGGTAGAGATCACCACGCCCTTGCCGGTGCCGGCCGGACCGACGAGCACCGCGATCCCACCCGGACCCGTGACCGTCCGCAGCGCTTCGCGCTGCTCCTCGCTCAGCGACCCGTTGATCTCCTCGCCGATCTCACGTTCTGCTTGTTTGAGCGATCGGTCGGTGACGGGCGCCACGTCCTCGTTGGCTTGCCGCTCGGCGATCGCGATCGTCTGCCGCTCCAGCTCCCGTAGCTCGCGCGTGGTCCACGTGCCGTCCTCGAGCTCCAGCAACTCACCCGAGCGCACCAGATCCTTGACGAGCTGGTCGGCCTCTGCCGGTCGGCATACGCCGGCGGAGACCTCGTAGGCCTTGGCGCGCAGTTCGGCTCCGGTGATCATCGAGCGTTCGCTGACGACCGCGTCGAGCAGCTCCTTCGAGAGATCGACATCCGGGTCGTTGTGAACGCCGCGGTCCTGGAAGGCTTCCTCGGAGCGCTCGAGGGTCTGGTCGTCCACGGCGCCGCGCGCACGCCACGCCGCGTTGACACGCTCCGCCGAAGCGGCGGTCTTCGATCCTCTGGTGGCGACGCTGATCGAGTCCAGCTCCCCGGGGCCGGGCTCGCGACCGTAGCGCTGGCGGAACAGGTTGGCGGCACGATGCACGTCCTGGGTGCGGCTGGACCAGTATTCCGACAGCTTCTTTGAGACGCCCTTCACGCCGAAGTAGCGTTCGCCGTTGCCCTGCCGCCGTTCGATACCGACACCCAACTCCCGCAGGTTCGCGGCCAACTCGCTGCGGTACCAGGCGCCGTTCTCCCGGGCAGACTTCATGAGCTGCCTGGATTCGACGGCGGCGAGTGTGCCGTCCTGTCGTTCCGCGGCCAGCACCACGATGTGGGAGTGCAGCTGCGGGTCGGGGATCCCGTGCGCGTCCTGATCCTTTCCCAACCGACTCGTCGTATGAACGACCTCTGTCGCCAGCAGGCCTTTGGCGGTTTCGAACTCGAAGTGGCCGTTGACTTTGCGGCGCACCACCTCGACCTCACGCTCGATCCGCTCGATCGTGCTCTTGACAGCCTTGCGGTGGGCGAGCTCGATCTGCGCGCGCCGCTCCGGGGAAGTCGTCGCCCACAGCGCCGAGACTTCCTTCGGGGGCGCGTAGCTCAGGTCGATCCCGGCAACCCTCGTCCCGTTAGATCCAGCCGGCCGGATCGGCTCGCGAGTGAGCGGGTTGAAGCCCTGCATCAGCGGGCCCAGGTGCCTGAGCTCGACGGGCTTCTCCGGGTCGATCCCGAAGGACCGCAAAAGCTCCTGCGGACCGTGCCACTTTGTCGGCGCGGGGTGGTTACCGTCGTGGGTGTAGTAGCGGTCACCACGCGCAGCTTCGTCTAGGAGATACTTGGCGTACCTGACGGCCGAGCTGCCCGGGATCTTGTGAGTCGTCTGCATTCACCGAACGTAGCTCTCACCAAAATGCACGTCAAGCGGCCTAAAAACTGTGAAAAGCCCACAGATACAGGCAATAACTCACAGTAAGAAAGTTAAAGAGCAGCTCCCCCAGGTGCGTGTTGTCTGCGCCTTTGAGGAGGTGACTGCGTCAGCAGGCACCGGTCAGGCCCGAAGGGCCCTAACTTGCTGTTTCAGCATCTGCCCGAAGGGCCGTAACGTTGCTGTTCAGCACCGCAGGTGCGTGAGAATCTCAGGGCTATCTATGACGTAATTCACCAGGGTCGAAGGACCCGTGGTTTTGGAGCGGAGCGGTTACAGACGCAGTGTGCTGACGTTCTTTGTCTACCTCACCCACCGGGCGAGGGGTTCACCATCACCTGGCGCACTTGCGCATCTCGCAGGCCAGCTCGAACAGGATCGTCGAGATCGACGATGAGCACCTCGATCTCCCACGAGCTAAGTGCCTCGGAAAGCCAGCTTGCCCCGGTGACGCAGGTTGCGGCATCTGGGTCGCCGAACGCGATGATGAGCTTGCTCCCAGCCCGGCTCCGTCCCAGAGTGATGAGCTTCAACGCATCACGGGCAACCTTGTGGAACTGCGCTCCCTTGAGCCGCCCCTGATGCGCGAAGACCTCGACAAGCACCGACTCGTCTGGCGCTACACCGTCCACGTCAACGCGGGCTCCCCCGTCTAGGCGCAGCGATCGCGGCGCCAGCTCAACGCCAACGATCTTCGACACTCCGTGGAGGATCAGCGGCTCTGCGGTCCGCTGCTCGAGCGAGTCGCTCTGGTGTCTCATCGGCAGACCGTAGCGGCTGTACATTGCGGGAGTGACCGTGGAGGAGCAAGTAGAGGGACCGGCGTGGACTGGCTTTGGCTTGGAGGAGTCGGCTGGCCGCTATCCGTTGCGGGTCGAGACTGCGGTATCGCGGATCGTTGAACAGCTGTCGCCAGGTGTGATTACAACGACTCGGCACGCTCGGATGTATTGCGTGCATGCTCTGGTGTGGGCGGAAGCGGAGGATCGGGGGATTGACGAAGACGCGGCGAAGGAGCTGCTGCGCCGCTGCGAGGTCGTGGTCGCGGCGATCCACCATTTCCACGACCCGCATCAGATTGCGCTCAGCATCGCGCACGGCGAGGAACGCATGGGGCGGTTCCTTGATGGTGAGCGATTCGATGTGGTGGGAGCTGCGCGACCCGGTGGTCTGAGTAAAAATGGTTTTGCTGGTGTGTATCAGGGGCCTTGCGTTCGGATCGGTGCCCTGTCGCCCGACAAGCCCCCGCGTCGCGGGTTGCGTGCTGATCTTTCAGCGCTACGGGAAGGTCTCGGTGATTTGCTTGAGCTAGCCAAACACGACGTACTCGACGGCGGCACGCTGCGTAAGGCGAGCCATCTTTGTCTCTGTGAAGCGGCCCACGCTTCCGACGGTCGCTGGCTTCGCCGGATCCTCGTTGAAGACGCCGAAAGGGATCGCTCCGACGACCGTAATCGACAGTTGACATGCCTATTGCTCCTCGAGACGCTCCATGAGCATCCCTCATTGGACCCGGCGCGGGCGTTTCGTGAGCGATGGGCATTTGGTGGGCCGCTCGGAGATCCAGCAAGTGACCAGCGGGCGATGGTCTCCTCGATGTGGCGAGCTGCGGCGCTTCGCAACTACTCGGTGGGTGCGTGGCGAGCACTTTGGCGTTGGCTAGCGAACGAGCTCAACGAGAATCCGATGACCGCGGAGGATCTCGGGGAGCACTTTGCCGAGAGTCTGAATGACATCAGCGTCGGCGAGCTGCTGGCCGATCTGCCCGGACGGATGAATGGCGAGGTGATCCTTGCCGCCGAGGCGGGGATCGCCGACGAACCGTGGACCACGATGAACGCGATCCGCCAGCTCGCAGTCGGAGCAGGTCGCCTTAATGATCTCGGGGGGCAGACGCTCAAGGCGTTTGTTGGCACGGACAGTGCCGATCTCGGGCCAAGGTGGGTGGCGGATCTACTGGAGGAAGGCAAGGACGGCATGATTCGCGGCCTGGCGCGTGATCTCGCGTTGATCCTGGTGCGGCGGGCTAAGCGAGTGGCGCTGTCAAAGATGTATCTGACCCGAAGTGGCAGGCCGTACGTGCCAACACGGCTGCGTGACCGCGACGGGATCCTCAGCGTTCGAGGAGAGGAGGGGGAGGGAGAAGTTGCGCTGCGCACGGGCACGCTCGCCGATGTCCTCGCAGGCCTTGGGGTGCTCACGGTTGACGACCGTGGCGCGTATCTCCCGAGTCAGTTAGGGGAGGAGCTGCGTGCCCGCCTTGGCTGAGGCGAAATCCCCGCGGGCGCTGCTGGACGAAGTCGAGCACGCCCGTGAGGTGCTGGTACTGACCTATACATCGGCGCTCGAGTATTTCGAGCGCTTTGCGCTCTCCGACGCTCGCGCTCTCGGCGCCCTTGTGACCGTGATCTCCGACGCGACGATGGTCCACGCGGACCCAGTAGTAGTGCGTCGCGCCGGCACGCAGTACCTCGATGCTCGCGCCCTGTGCCCACACGGGGCCTTCCACCCGAAGCTCTTTGTGATCGTTGGTGATGGAGAAGCGAGGATCGCGATCGGGTCGGGCAACCTCACGATCGCCGGCTGGAATGCCAACGCCGAGGTATGGACTATGTTGCACGGCGACCAGGACGGTGGCCCGCACACACTCCACCAGGTGGCTGACTTTCTACGCGATCTTGGCCGATCCGCGGTTGCGCTGGATCAAGCCGCCGTGCTCGCGCTTACGCGAGTTGCCGAGCAACTGGATGAGCTTCCGGCCGACGGTCCAGGCCCAACACTAATCCACTCTCTGCACCAACCGCTCATCGAGCAGCTGCCGGAAGGGCCCACCAACGAACTTGTGCTTTACGCCCCGTTCCACGACAGCAAGCTCGCTGGCAGTCAAGCATTGCTGGATCGGCTACAGCCAGACACTTGGACCGCATTTGTGCAACCAGACACCGATGTGGATGGGGCTGCGCTCGACGAGCTCGCTGCTAGACGTGGCGGGCGTATTGCGTGGATCGCACGGCAAGCGACCTCGGACGACAAGGTTGTGACCGACGAGCGCTACTGGCACGGCAAGCTGATCCAATGGCGCCAGGGCGAGACCATTTGGACGCTCACAGGTAGTCCAAACCTCTCAGCACCAGCGCTACTACGACCGGTAGCGGGACGCGGAAACTGTGAGATCGCCTTGCTGTCCAACTCAGGCGGAGACCTCACGCCAGCCGAGGGAGGACCGCCGCCAGGTGGCATTGCCATGCTCTCGCGGACATCGACGCCGGACGAGGCGTGGGCGCCCGCGGTCGTGCTTATGTCAGCGACCGTGTCGAGCGGCTCGGTCACCTTGGTGCTGCATAAGCCGCTGGCGATCGACGCGACGTTGCAGCGATACGACGTCGTAGCTGATCAATGGCGACGTAGCGCGACCCTAGCCGCTGGAAGCGGCCAGTATGAGGTAGACCTTGCCGCCGCGCCGATTGGTGCAGCCGTGCGTGTCCTTCTCAGCGATGAGACACGCTCCAACAGCGTGTTCGTCACCGACCTCGATCGCGTGCGTCGCGCCCAGATCAAGGCAATTGGGAGAGTCCGTGCAAGCCCTGCAGATGTCGCGCGCCTCGGCCTCGGCAGCCAGCTACTGGCAGATCTCGACGAGCTTCGTCCATATCTAGTCCGCGTCGGCGCGAGCATTGTCAACCCAACGCATGCGGACGACGCCAGCGACCAAGATCAAGACGATGGAGATACACCACGCGCGCGCCCCGTGCCAGGCCTCACGCTTGAGGATTATCTCGTCGCCTGCGACCCCGTACTCGGTCGGAGGGCCACCGAATTCGCACTCGTTCTACCCGCCGTCCCCGGTATCGGTAGTGCACTCGACGACGCCGTGGAAACGAATGATGACGACGACGATAACGACGACGACGATGACATCGAAGAGGAAGAGCACGAGCGGACGCTCACCGAGCAACTAAACGACTGCACAGAGCATGAGCGCGACCGGTACCGACGCTTTCTAGAGCGGTTGGTTGCCCGCGCGCCTGACTATCCGACCGTGGTACGTAATCTCGCCGCACGTAGCGTCCTACACGCCGTGGCGTCTGATCTCTGGAACGATGAACGCTGGCCCGAAGTTCTCGCCGAAGCACTCTGCGCCATTAGTGGTGCCGGAGATGAGCCCAACGAGCACGAGCGCGCAGCGGCCGCCAGCTTGGTCGCGGTCGGGCTGGGTCTACTACGTACGGACGTCAAACGCATCTCGCGATTGGACGAGTACACGATGCGATATCTCAACACCGGTCGTGCCGTTGTCGGCTTGCTAGCCGACGTGTCGGCTCAGCAGATCGCATTGCTTTGCGCCGATCTGCCGGACTACCTTGCAGGTAGCGCAGGCATTCTTGCTACCAATCGCGCGATTGAGGAGACACTGCACCCACTGAGCGGTGCTGACCGAGCCGTCCACTTGCTCAACCAAGAGCACGAAATCTCAGCAACCGTTACGGACGGGGTCATCCAGCTAGAGGACCCGATCGAAGGTGTTCCTGTGCCACGCCTGCTGCGCGCACTCGAGCTAGCCGCGGACCCAGGCCCCGTCTACGTGAGCGGCCGAGACAGAAATGGCCATAAGATCGTTGCTGCTTGGTGTCAACCATGGCTTGCGATCGAGCAGACCGCATCCGCCGGACCCTTCGGGCGAGGCTGGAAGCTGGCCCCCGAACAGACGCCAGCGATGCTCGAATGGGAAGACATGCCAAAGCCGACATGCGAATGGTACGGAGGTCAGCCACGACCCGACGAGATCACGGATCTACTCGGACTTATCGAGTAGATCCGGGGGCGATTATTGGTACGGCGGTCGCACATTCTGCACCATTTCGGGAAGAAGTACAGGCTCGGCAATAATGCCCTGCACGAGAACGTCGAGTTCCCAATAGCAGCCGGCGGCGGCGTGCAGTGTCTTGATCAGGCTCCACTCAAAAGCATCCGCGGACCACATCTGCCTACGTGCTGCCTTCTCAGGATCGAGGTGGAACTCTCCGCCATAAAGCCAGTCACCGACAACTTCCGATGCAGGGACCTCCTTTACGTGCTCAAAAGGGTTGTCCGGCGCGACGAAACTCATCACCGCCTTGTTCATCTCCAGTTTGTAGCGTCGTCCGAGATCGTCGAGCAGAACAACCGCCTGCGACGCAGACGCAGTGTTCCCGTCCGCGGCATTCTTACGCAGCTGGCTACGCACCTTCGTAAACTGCGCTCGCTCGCCATCGCCCCATAGTTGCCGAAAATCAATCATCAGCGAGCGCAAGGCATCACTCCCGGCATGGTCGAGTTTTGTACCGCGACTCTCGGGCCCGGACCGAAACGAGAACTGGATTTTGGCATTGAAGAACGAGCTCGTCCCAAGCCGCACACACAGCTCTCGGTAGAACCGGATGTCTCGTGCCATCTCCGAGCTGAAGGGCAAGAACGCTTGGGCACAGTCAACTGCGGCCAACTTCGCAAGACGCTCATCGACTTCGCGGTCCTCCCGCTCCTCCGGCGACACCCATGACGGCGCTTCATTGGCATCGTGCTCGCCGGGATCTGGAAGCTCATCGTCTACCGCCCTCATCGCTCTGGTCCTCCAAGCTCGTCCCGGTCGCCCGCCTTGGCCAGCGGCTGGTAACGCAGCAAAGGCTGCTGGTCCCGTGTTCCGGCTGGGAGCCGGGCGACCACGAAACAGTGTCCCTTGCGGTCAGCGAGTCGTCGGCTGAGCAACTCATAGCATCGGATGATGTCCTCGGTCTGGTCCATGACTGCTTTACGTACGATGAAGGCGACTGCGTCGGCGAGTTGGAGTCCCGCCTGGTCGTGAGAGGGCACAAATTGCAATCCGTGCTCGAATAGCGGGTCGAGCTGGACGCTGCCGTTGAAGCAGAACCGCTCTACCCATGGATGCGCTGGGGCTTCGCTCCATTCAGGACGCCAGCTGAAGCGATGACGTTTAGACCCGGCCATGAGGTCCACAATCTTGGAGCTCAGGTACTTCTCACCTGCCGACTTCTTGCCTGGCAGCTTGGCGTCCATGATGAAGCGGAACTCACGAAAATCCTCTCTCCACTCATCTGCACCGTACGTATAGAGGGCTCGCTGTATGGCCTGCACCGTTCCATCGACCAGGAGGGTCGCGTGGACGAATTCGCCGTCGGAAATCTGGCTGGAAAGGCCCGCCTTCTTGATGTGTGCGCGAAGGTCCGCCTCCACGTTAGGGTCCGTGCCACCAGACCGACGGTAATTCTTGATGCTCCGCTCATACGCTGCAGCCTGGTCCAGGCGGCAGCTGTAGATCACCTCCGGCGTCGTTAGGACCGTGTCCGTAAGCTGCACGCAAAGCTCGATCGGCCCGTCCGAGAGGAAGTCGGCGACCTGCTGCAGCTGCTCGGCCGACAGTTGATGGGCGTGCAGCTCGTCGAGATTCCACGCCAAGCAACGGTTTCGCACGAACGCCTCAGCCGAAGCGAGCGCAGTGTCGGGACAGATCACAGCTGCCTGGACGTAGCAGTCGAACCGATCGACTGGAAACGCGTAGTCGCCGCTCTCGTCGAAGAAGATGTGCATGGCCCAATAGTCTCGCTGACAGCGGATGCTGCGGCCGTTGCGCCGAGCGCTCGGTGGTGCCGATGCCGACTTGATCTACGACGGCACGCTCGTGGACCTGAAGTCCACCTCGCAGGCCAGCGTCATTGGCCGCGACGAGGTCTGGCAGTTGATCGGCTACCTGCTAGCGGACACAAACGATGCCTACAGCATTGCCCGAGTCGGCTTCGTGGCGCTTCGCCGCCGACGCTCGATCTTCTGGCTCGCTGAGGATCTGCTCAAGGAGCTTGCTGGGCACTCAGTCGCACCGATTAGAGAGCTACGGGAAGGCTTCGCCGGTCTGCTTCGGCCGATCGAGTACGGGTCAACCTAAGCTCAGAGCATGCCCTCGACTGTTTCTGCTGTGTTCGCCGCAGCTGGCCTTGTCCCCGAAGGGGTCGTCCGCTGGGGCACACCGATCCCGCGGAACGATCCGGGCGTGTACGCCGTTGCCCTCATCGATCAGATCGATGACCTCGCTCGAGAACGATTGCCCTGCCCGCTGTCGCCACGAGCACTCGACGAGTTGCTGGACGTCCGTCCCGAGTTGCGTATCGACGAAGCTCGCCCCGATCGCGACACACTCACTCAGCGCTTGGCGGCGCTGTGGTTTCCAGATGAGGCGGTCGCGTACATCGGCCTGGCCGGCACGTCTCTACGGAGTCGTGTGCGGGCCTACTACTCGACACCCCTGGGTGCCCGCCGACCGCACGCTGGTGGGTGGCCGCTGAAGACGCTGAGCAACCTGATGGACCTGTGGGTGCACTACGCGGCGTGCGCGGATCCACTCGAGGCGGAGCACGAGATGCTCGGCGCTTTCCAGGCCGAAGTGTCGTCGTCCTCCCGCGCCGCGCTACAAGACCCAGACCTGCCTATTCCGTTCGCGAACCTTGAGTGGGCCAAGGGACAGCGCAAGCGCCATGGGATCACTGGTGCCCGCGAATCAGCGCCTGCCAGGTGAGCGCATCGTCGCTCACGTGCCTATAGCTGGTATCGGCAAATCAACAGATGGGTCTTTCGTGCCGATAAGCGTTTTGTGCGCGACTGGTTCTATCCGTACTACTGCGGCGCGGGCCGTGGCGCGCAAACCAAGTACGACGAGACTTCTCGACGGTGGCGCAAACGCGTGTTCCCGCGACTGCGGTGGGTATTCGTCGCCATCGCCGTCCCGCTCATCGCATTGTCGGTAGTAGCGATCCTGGACAGGCATGCCATCTGGATATGGCTCTCCGGGGTGTCTGTCGGAGCGTTGATGGCCGTGTATATCGCGGCCCGGGAGTCACCACCGGCGCATATCGAGAACTGGCGGACGGGCTTCGAAGGCGAGCGGCGGACCGCGCGGGCCTTGGCGCCGTCGCGCAGAGATGGCTATGTGCTGCTGCACAACTTGCCGGACAGGCGCAGCGACAGGCAGGAGTACAAGGGCGACATCGATCATGTCGTCGTGTGTAGCGGTGGCGTCTTTTTGCTGAACAGCAAGTGGCTCGGGGGGGAAGCCTCGATCAGGGGGGACGCAGTCCACGTCCAAATGCGCGACGACGATGACGACTCCTATCAACTATCGAGGCTCGCGTCAGGGATGCGCGGCTGTGCAGTTCGCCTGCAAGAGGACATCGCGCAGCAGACCGGAGTTGAGTGGGTTCAGCCTGTTGTTGTGTTCTGGAACAGGTTCGAGGTCGAAGTGGCCAAGGGCGGAAACGTCGTGTTCGTCTACGGCGAGCACCTTGTCGATTGGTTGCGCGAGCAGAAGGCGATGATGTCCCCGGAGCGTGTAGCTCACGTGGCGGCCTGCATCAAGGATGCCCGTCCATCAGAACATCGTGCCTGGTGGAAGCGACTACCTCCGCTCGGCCTTCGAGGTCGAGGAGGGCTTGTCCCAACACGGACTGCGGAGGGTGGAGCTCGAGAGGGGTGAGGGAACGGGACCGCGGTCAGGCAGCGCGCAGCGCCACCGCGCGGTTTTGGCGGCAAAGGTGAAGTGCCCCCAAGTTAACGATTAGCGGGGTCAAGTGACCTGCCTGTGCAGCGGCGGTGAAACATCCTTCTTTCCTTTGTTTGCCGTTCTTGCAGTTCAGGTCTTTTGAGATCCCTTCCCAAAAACACAAACTGCCCAACATGGGGCAGTCGTTCACACGCAGTGTGAGATAATGGGACTGCCGTTGGGCAGTGGTCCCTTCTTTTGTGGTAACTCGTCTTCTGACTTGATGGGTCCCCGTTTTCGGATGCTCTTTCTGGGGAAGTGTGTCGATATTCGGCAACCGCTTGGATGCGGAGACGAAAGCGAGCAAAGGTGGGCTCAGGCCAAAAGAGCTCAGGCCTCTCTTATCACGCCATCTACTGCGTATCTGCCCTGACAGCAGCCTCTGCGTCAAATCGTCGCGCCTGTTGCTCGTAGTCTTCTGCCAGCCGGCGGAGCACCCGGCTTGTCCGTCGCCAGCTTGTAGCGGTCTGTTTTGACAGCGCGCGGTAGTGAGCGGCTAGATCTCGCTCTTGCGTGCCGCCATCGAAGACACCGCGGCTCGTAAACCCGCGGGCATTGATCACTCCGGTATGAATGCCCGATTCGAGATCTTGGCTTCCTATGGCCTCGATGATTTCGCGTACCGGCTCGGCGGGCCAGAGACCATCGACTCCGTCGGGGCTCGCCGACAAGACTTGGCCGATCAGCTCGTCCCCGATGTCTGCGCGATCTGTTTCTGCGAACTCTAGGCGTGCATCATCAACCCACTGTTTGAGATGCCTCGCATCGATCGTATCCCCGCTTCGACCTGGGAGTTGGCGCCAATCACGCAATACGCGCCATGCCTGATGAGCAAGGGCGGTCTCCTGCTCGTTGAATTTTCGTTCTGGCTCGTTCTTCCCACGAAACACTCGGCTAGCGAGATCGACAAACTGACTAGGATCATTCGCAAGCGCGGCATGTAGCGCTCGCGGCGTGCGATGGCGATCCAGGAGTTGGAAGAACATAAACTCATATCGGGCCAGCTCTATCGCCGGTGTTCCGTTGGCCTCCAAGTAGTCGAGTAGCCGTCCGAGCTCATATCCAAGCGACTGTGTCCTGTCTTCGTTCGGGTTTGCAGTTAGAGCAGCTGCGAGCGCTTCGTGGACTATCTCGGGCGTCATAGCGGTCTGCTCGCTATCAGGTCTATGTGTGGTGCCTGCCAGCAAGTCGATGGCCGTCCAGGGGCGATCATGGGCGAGGAGTTCATGTGCGGCCCGTGCGACATCCGTCGGGCGCACACCCGGCGGGTTCATCTTTTCCCAGTAGGAGTCACTCAAACTGGGGTCGATGTCGGCGAGAGCACTCCATACCTCGCCTATTGCCGGGGCGGCCAAAGCTAGAGTAAGTCGGCGATCGGTGGAGATCATCTCTGGACGCGCCAATGCGTCTTGTAGCCACGATGCACCATGGCTTGTTAGCATTTGATTTGCCCACCCAAACCCTGCTTCTCTAAGTTTGGGGTTTTCGGCATCGAGCCATGTCAGTAGATCGGGAGTTAGATCGTCTGTTGTCACCATCCCCGCGGTCCACCCGAGGTGACCCGGTACTGGACTGTGGAGAGCCAGCTCCCTTAGCCCTTTGAGTGACGCTGCGACGAGCGTGTCAACGACCGCTTGCTTGCGTAGTTCGAGGAGCTTCTCCTGGTATGCCTCGTAATCTTCGAGATCAACGTCGGGTATGCGTGGGTGCCAGTCAAATAGGTAGGCGAAGCGCTCGACACGATCATCGGGCTCCAGTCGGTCGGCAATTGTCTGCATCCGAGTTAGGACGTCGTCGTCCATTGACCAGTCGGCACTTGGATACTGTCTGTGGCTGCTGATCTCCTTGTGCATTCGCTCCCAGAGAACCAATCGCTGGCTGGAATCTAGACGCTCCGGATTGGCGAAACTATCAAGGGCATCAAGTAGGCGCTTCCGATCTGTCTCAGATAGCGGCCTAAGGCACTCGCTCAATCTCGCCCAGCGCTCCGGATCGTCTCCCGCAAGGTCGATCGCTAGCTGGACCAGGTGACCGATGTACTCGATCCACTCCGGTATCGGGACGCCTCGGCTCTCTGGACTCCAATCGTGGAAGCGCGGCGAGTGAGGTGGCACCAGCGCAGCATGCGGACTGGGCCACAGAGCGAGTACGAGCTGCCAACCAACCTCTGGAGCTTCACGGCAGATTGATTGGACTGCACTTATCTTCGACTGAAGCGGCGCCGCTGTGTGTCGGATCCATGGTGCGAGGATCGACTGCAGACTCGCCAATGGTCGATTTGATAGCCGTCCGCCCGGATCTACCAGTTGAAGACGAGCCAGGGCGCGTGCGGCGTCCAGGAGAAATTCGTCAGACCAACTCAGTGTCTCGAGCGCCCACAGTAGACCGCTATGCGGGGAGGATGTATCGAGCCACGAACTCTGCTCTTTGTCTTGGAACATCATGGTGAGCAGAGGTGTTTCTTGATCGAGGTCCTCGTGCGTGGCATCGAGGAAAACGTTAGGGGCGGCCTCCGCCAGGAGCGGCAGGACGTCCGTAAGTGATTGCCATAGTTGCCCCGACGTGTCGCTAGTGGCGCGAGCAAGTATCTCGCGCACGACGTAGCTGGCGTGGTCAACTCCGCTATTACCGTCGCTGAGATCCAGCTCTGCCTCGATCGACCCGACCATGGCGATGCCTTCGGCAATCCCTCTTCTCAGTACCGGCGAGAAATGGCGGCTAACTTTCCGGAAGCCGGCCATAGGGCGCTCGTCGGCCGGAAGGTTGAGCACCGGATCCGTTTCGGTGAGCACCTCGACTGCTATGTCACGCCAACGCTTGAGGTCGGCTTGATTGAGCTTCTTGCGAAGGATCAAGTAAGCCTCCTCACTGCAGGCCAGATGCCACTGAGCGCTCGGCTGTACGAACGGCGGATCGTCCGTCTCACGCCAATGCAGCAAGGTTCGCTCGATCTCCGGGTAAGGCTTGTCGACCAAGCGGCGCACAACCTCCTGGTCCGCATCGCTCGGACTCCAGCTACCGACGAGCGTAAGTGGCGCAAAGACCGCGACATCTGGCATCACAGCCCAACCAGGGTGCACCAGACGGATATCCCTGGCGAGCTTGCGGATAAGAGACGGCATGCTCCGTCGTGCGAGCGCGGCTAGCTCATAGGTGTCGGCCGATCGGCCAGCGTCGTCATATGCCGCGTTGAGCGCCTCGGCAGCACCCGCACGATTCGGTCGGGGCAGCGCAAGCTTGGCCCCGACGGCAATGTGATCGCGGCCAAGTGGCAGAACGACATGGTGGTTGTTTTTCTGTGTGCCTGATAGGTCGGGGTTCTCGAAGAGTGGCACGAGAATCATGCGTCCCGGCTGGGATGCGGTGCGATCCCAAACCTCAGCAGAGGAGACGATCAGACCTGACCGCGCCGCCTGGTCTTTCTCGGCAGATTCGATTGCAGCGCACACAAAGGCTATGGCCTCGTCTCGCCAATCGGCTTGTACCGCGATTAGTCCACCAGCGGGTTGGGCAAGAAACTCGAGGAGCTTGTCTCGCTCGGCATCCCGTCCTGTTAGAAAGAGGGTTGGGGGCAAAGACGGGAGCGTCCTTGATTGAAACCGCTCCCACCAGTGCTCAAGTGTCTCTGCATCGCGGGGTCGTCGTCCGAGACGCTCAGAGATCCAGTAATGAACGGTGGGTGTGGCGTCTAGCCAACCTTCTAGATCGTCGGCGTCTAGGACTCGGACATCTGCAAAGACCTTCTCCGCCCGCCGTCTATCAGCCCAAGCACCGGCATCACCCCAGCGCCTTGGCGTCACGAACACAAAAACCAGCTCGCCCAGAACAGCGCCTTCGGGGTTGTCGCGTCGCTTCTCGAAGTCTTCGTCAGCCTTCTTCTTAGGATTCGCGCCTACCCCGAACTCGAATCGCAGAGAGCCGTCGGGCAAATACTTGACCGCCGCCGCCTCGGCACGACCGTCCCATCCCGGTGCGTTTATGCCATCGCCAGTGCGAATCGAGATGTTGGTGATCCCGTCAGTTGCAGCCAGAAGACGACGGATCAGTTCGGGAAACGCCCCCTGAGCATCACGAGAGCTCGTCGCTGCCCACTGAACGAGTTGCGCAGCATCCACCAACTCTGGACCGATCGTGCGCCGTTCCTGCTTGACGGAAACAACCGTCGCACCCCGCTGCTGACGCAACCGCTCTACATCTCGGGCGTCGAACCGATGAAACCTCGACCCAGCCAACTTGGCGCTGGGCAGAACCCCATCTCGTGCCCAATTACGAATCGTGTTCTCATGGACCCCCAGAAGATGCGCGGTCTCGCGCACATTGAGTAGCTCCGGGGTGTTAGACTCTACATCCATGCAATAAGCATACCATCATTGTGGACTTTGTGTAGACTATCTGTCGCCAGCGACTTTCGGACACCTCTCTTGTATGGAGGCCCAGGGGTCGAGGGATCTGGCGGGGCGGCCCGGGTGTAGCCGGGGCACCGCGGGGAAGACCCGGAGGCAATCCCACCTCCGGGTCGTATCCGTGTCAGGGGCTCTGGTTCAAGCGGATCGTGGGCAACCCGCGGATCTGACGGCAGCGTGAGCGTGGGAGGAGCGCTCCGTTGTGCCTGCCCACGGGGCAGGATGGGCGCCGGGCGGAATGTCTCCGCGACCATCCATAGACTCCTCCGAGGCTGTGCCCTCATTTGATCTACAAACAACGTTGCGTGATCTTGCTACGCGCAACCCTGGCCGCAGCGAGGCAGACATCCAAGCGCAGGTTCGCGAGGTGCTGCTTTATGGTGGCTTCGAGTTGGGCGACGAGTCGGTCGCGCTCGAGAGCCCCACGGATGATCACCGTCGCCTCGACATCGAGGTGGGTGCCGTCATCATCGAGTGCAAGAAGGATCTACGGCCGCCGTCGCAGCTCCAGAAGGCCGAGACGCAGATCGGGGAGTACCTGAGCGAGAAGGCGGCTGGGGGGAGCACCTATGCGGGCGTTCTAACCGATGGCGCCATCTGGCGACTCTACAGACAGCAGAACGGGCATAGCGAACTTATCGACGAGTTGAAGCTCGCTCCGGGCTCGATCGATGATCGCCGGTTCCGGTGGTGGCTTGGTGCCGTTCTAGCGACTGAGCGTCAGGTAGCTCCAACCGCCGTGGCGATCGAGGAGCGACTCGGGGCCGGCGGCCCCTCCTACCGGCTTGTCATCGCGGCACTGCGAGAGGCATGGGAGTCCGTGAATGACGTCCCGGCCGTGAGCCTGAAGCGAGAGCTGTGGGCGAAGCTGCTCCGCAGCGCTTTGGGATCTCAGTTCGATGGTTCAGACGACCTGTTCATGGACCACACATACCTCGTGCTACTAGCGACGCTCATCGGTCACGCCGTCGCGGGTTTCGATCTGCACGACGCCGGTCACAAGCCAGGCGTCCTCCTATCAGGGCAGCTTTTTGCGACTACGGGTCTGCTTGGCGTTGGACAGGCAGGCTTCTTCGACTGGGTTCTCGACAGCGAAAATGGCGACGAGATCGTGGCTGACATCGCCCGTCGTGTGGAGTCCTTCGACTGGACAGACGTTGACCACGACGTGCTCAAGGCCCTCTATCAGTCGGTGATCGCGCCAGACGTTCGGAAGCGCCTCGGCGAGTACTACACGCCCGACTGGCTCGCCGAACGCATCGTTGTAGAGACCATCAAGGATCCGGCGCACGATCGTGTACTCGATCCGGCTTGCGGCTCGGGCACGTTCTTGTTCCACGCCGTACGTCGTCACCTAGAGGCCGCCGACGCCGAGGGTGCGGCCCCAGCCGAGACACTCAGCACGGTCACTAACTCGGTCTTTGGCATGGACCTCCATCCGGTCGCGGTGACGCTCGCTCAGACAACCTACTTGCTTGCCATCGGCAGAGACCGCCTGTTGCAGCGGACCGAGACGGTCAATATCCCCGTCTATCTCGGTGACTCAATGCGTTGGGAGGCGGCTGCAGAAAACGTCTTCACCTCGGCTGGCGATGTCGTTCTGCACACAGCTGGGGAGGCCCAGGGACAGCTATTTGGGTCGGAAATCCGGTTTCCGGCTTCGGTCGTCGCCGACGTGGGTCAGTTCGATCATCTCGTCAACGAGCTCGCCACGCGTGCGTCGAACCGCCAGCCGGGCACACCGCGTCCCGCCGTAGCCGGCCTTCTGCGTCGTCTGGGTGTAGCGGACGACGATCGCCCGGTCATCGAGGCGACATACAACGTCTTGTGCGACCTGCACGACAACGGCCGGAACCATGTCTGGGGCTTCTACATTCGCAACCAAGCGAGGCCGACATGGCTGGCGCGCGAGGAGAACCGGGTCGATGTGCTCGTCGGCAACCCGCCCTGGTTGGCCTACCGATACATGCCTGGGTCCCTACAAGAGATCTACCAGCGGCGGGCCCGTGAAACGAATCTCTGGCTCGGAGGCGCTCGCGGCCGGACGACTCAGCAAGACCTCTCGTCCTACTTTGTCGCGCGAGCGGTTGATCTGTATCTGCGTCCAAAGGGCACCTTCGGGTTTGTTATGCCGCGCGCTGTGCTCTCCCGCCAGACCTACGCCGGATTCCGGGCCGGTGACTATTCCAGCCCTACATCTACATGCTACGTCGCCTTCGGGAATCCATGGGATCTCGAAAAGGTCAAGCCAGAACCGTTCCCGGTTCCCTCATCTGTGGTCTTCGGATGTAGATCCGGGAAGCCGATACCGCTGCCAAGTGAAGTCCGATCGTGGTCTGGCAAGAGTCCCACGCACGGCCAGCCGGGGTCTCTAACCAGCACCCAGACGACCGTCGAGGTTGTGACCGGCGGTGAAGTCGGCTCTGTCTATAAGGACCGTTTCCGTCAAGGAGCAATCCTCGTTCCGCGGATGCTCCTGTACGTCAAGGACGCACCGGCCTCGCCGCTCGGCGTCCCGGTTGGTCGTCGTGCGGTGCGTTCGCGTAAGACCTCTCTCGACAAGCAGCCCTGGAAGGGCCTGCCCGAGCACGAAGGTATGGTCGAGTCGATCTTCATCCGCCCGGCCTACCTCGGTGAATCGATCGCGCCATTCCGTGTGCTCTCGGAGCCCGAGGCAGTGATCCCATTCGATGGCACCTCATTCATGGATGGCGCCAGCGACCGCATAGACCGATATCAAGGCCTCGCGGACTGGTGGCGGGAGGCCGAAGCCATCTGGGAGGTGCACCGTTCGTCCGACAAACGATCGCTTCTTGAGCAGATTGACTACGTGAAGCAACTCAGCGCCCAGTTCCCCATTGCGCCCTGGCGAGTCGCATACACAGCCTCAGGCAACACGCTGGCCGCTGCTGTGATTCAGGATCACTCTGGAGTGATCGAGCACAAGCTGTACTGGGCTCGCGCGGAGACGCGCGCCGAAGCGCAGTATCTAGCTGCGATCCTAAATGCCCCGATCCTCAGCGAGTTGGTGAGGCCGTACCAGTCGGTCGGTGCCTTCGGAGCGCGTGACTTCGACAAGTACGTCTGGCAGGCACCAGTGCCTACATTCGATCCCGAGATCGGACTCCACACACAGCTTGTCGAGCTTGCGGGCCAAGCGGAGCAAGTCGCCGGTGGTATCGAGCTCCTTGAGAACACCAGCTTTCAAGCTGCTCGGAAACTGATTCGCATCGCGCTTGGTGAGGCGGGAGTAACGGAGAAGATCGATGGCGCGGTTGTCGAGTTGCTCGCGACCAACCAATCGCTTCCGAAGACTGAGGTTTGACCAGACCGCCAACGACTGGCGTGGCGACTTGGGGAGATGTTCGGCGGATGCCTGCACTGGTACGCAGGGCACTCGGCGTACGCCGTCTGCTAGTCAGCGATCCTCTGGCGAGATGAAGTCAACGGCGACCCGGGCCGACTCGGCCGCGTCTGCGGCGCCACATGACGCCGTCTGGGTGCGCCAGGTACACATTGAAATTGCGAGGTTGGAAGAACATGGTCCTCTTCAAGCGATAGAAACGCGGCACCAATAAACGATCGGGCTGTCTGGCGGATCTGATCGGCAGCTGCATGTTGCTCGGTCATGGCCCCTGCCTTGATGGCGCCCCAGAGGTCTCCGGCTTTGCTCTGGCCGAGTACATCGCGTTGTTGATAGCGCGAACGTGCTCGGGCTTTGGCCAGTTGAGCTGCTCGTGACAGACCAGGAGCGCTTGAGCGTAGAGCGGTACCGCCAGGGGCCACCAGATGCTCTCGTCATCCTCCGGTCGGCGTACCCGCCGCGGGTAGACGCTGAACTCACAGTATGGATCCAGTGAGTGCGGCTCCATATGCGCTGCCCTGCTGCTGATGCGATAGATGGCGACGTACAAACCACGAAAGTTGAGAATGTCATTTGGCTTTCTTTGAGGCGGGCGAAAGCCGATAATGCGCGACCCCCAATGCTCGTCCACCTCACCTGCCAATTGTGTAAGTGGTGGCAGTTCCTTTGCGCCTGCGGTGCGCGCCAGTTCCTTCTTGCTCAAGACCGTGTGGCCGAACAGCAGCGCGTCATTATGCAAGCGCCGCATTTGCATCTCAGCGTTAGATCTCCAAAGCTCCAGATGCGAGTCTGGCTCGATGGCTATCCAGCAATATGTGACGACCTGCTCGTAGAGGGCACGCAACAAGATCAGCGAATCGACCGGCATCCGTGCCTGCATAAGCGCCATCACGCTCTCCACAGTGTCGGCCATACGCACGATCATGGCTGCACACAGTGCTCGCCACGGGCCCTCCCCTCGGTAAAACCGCTGCGGCAGATGCTGGTCCACCAACGCGATCAACGCCTGGCTGGCCTCCAGCACGGCGCTATCGGGAGGGATTACCGATCCAGGTGATGCTGATCCCGGCATGGAGAGGCGTCGTCAGTTCAACGACTGCTCAACGGCATAGAGGAAGTAGAACGGCTGCATCCGGATGTCATTGTCAACGGTTTTGCGATCACGAAGTGCCTGGAGCAACGGGACAGTACCCGAGAGAAGGGCGCCGATCTCTGGCACGGCAGCGACGTGGCCAAGGAGCCCTGCAGCAGCGATAGCGAGTCCGGGATAACTCATATTTGCAGCTCCAGCGACGCCATTGGCCAGAGCGAGCAGCGAGCTGTTGTCTTGAACTGATGCGTCGATCGCCTCGACGGCAGGCAGGACGCTCTCGACCCAGGCGTCGTGGACCTCGTCCTCGAAGTCCTCCTCCCACGCTGCGCTCGTAAAGGTCTTCGAGATTGTCACCATAGAGGCTCGGAACTGCGTCAGGGATGGGGTCAGCTCCGTACGGATATCGAGCACTTCGTCAACGCTGGCTGTCGGGAAGGTCGGGAGTCTTCCCATGAGAGCGGATGCCGTCATCGCCTGGGCGCTACGGCCCGCTGGCCCCTTTGCTGGCGAGAATACGCCCTCTCGGATGGCGGCCTGAGTCAAGCTGGCGATCGGCTCGTCGAAGATGAGGTACTCACGCCCCGACGAGAGATGCTTTGACAACTTCTGCACGAACGTTGTGATGATCCGCTTCATGTGCGAGTCATCGAGCTGTTGAGCAGCATCGGCGAGCTTTGCCGAGACGATGCAGGCGACGAGAAGGTCCATGGCGTCGCCAGGGTCAGCATTTTCGATCTGCAGGATGCCCGTGGCGCGGGCATTGGTGAGTTCGTCGATGCCAGCCTCGTGCCCGATTCCCTTTACCGCGTTGGATAGCTGCTCCTGCATCGGCTGGAGCTGCTGAAGGAGACCGGCCCGCAGAGCCCGGGCCGCTCCGGTACTACCGCGCGCGGTAGTACGAAGGAATTGATCGATGTGCTCGACTCCCTGCTCGAAGCCCGGCACCTCCTCGGCAGGCAGAAGCACCGGCGCCACTCGACGCATAAGCTCGATCTGTCGGTGGGTCGAGAAGCGTTGAAGGGCCTCAACCCCGAGAAGCATCGTCGTGACGGGGCTGATGAGGGTGACGGTGTCCCCGTAGAGTAGTGCCGCCTTCACAAGATCCAATTCTGGAGCGACCGTCACCCCTGTCCCCGGATTCGCAGCTACAACCATGCGAAAAGACTCGTTCCCACGCGACTTGACCTGGGGCACATGAGGACGGTTATGTGCCCTCTTGCGCTTCTTCTGCTTGCTGGTCATGGCGAGGAGTGCTCCACATCAAGCCTCTAGCTGGATTATCCCAAACATATGTTCGTAGTCTACCTCTATGATCGTCAGCTAGAAAGACGCCGCTTTCGCACTTGGGCTACTCCCCGACAGGTTCGGAAAGCACGAACGAGCCGCGTAGGGAGGCGGGGATCTGTTCGGCGAACGCGACTACATCTGCTGCTTCGAGTCCGGGGTGGTGGCGCCATATGACCGGGCCTTGGATCGGCCAGAGGCGAGCAATGTGTGTTCCCGGCGGAAACGTCCGGTCGAAGGTCGTGGTCCCGAGTGCTGCTATCGCCGAGAACACCTGGAATATGAACGGGCCGACAACGAAGGTGGTCACGGTGATATCTCGCCAGCCGCGACGAGGATTCTGCCGGTCGTCAAGGTCAATGCCAAGCTCATCAAACGCCGGTATCTGGTCATCGGAGCCGGTGTAGCTTGCGATCCATACTTGGGCGCCATCGGGGAGCTGACGGTCAGGTCCAAAGCTCCGGGCCACGTCAGGCGAGATCACGCGGTTCTCGGCGGGTTGTGCAGCGTCCATGGTCAGCGCTGTCTTCATGGCCCAGGTGGCGAGTAATGTCCGCTCGTCTGGGGTGAGCGGACGGCCGTCTAGCGCTTTGGGGTCGAGCAACAACGACACCGCCGTCTCCAGATCAGACATCCAGCCGCTATTGCAGGGTTTGCAGACGACGCGCGCCTGGCGGTCATACGCACGGGCTCGCCACCGGCGCGTGTCCTCGGGCTGCTCAGGCTCGCCTTCTCGATCGCTGCGCTGAAATATGTGCCGTTGCTCCTCGTCGGCAAACCGAGCCGCCCACCGGCCGGCAAGGTGCTCCTTCGTGAGCGGCCGGCCTCCACAGAAGATGCAGGCACGAGTTGATCGTACTGGCTGGTTGTACGCCGCCGTTGGCATCCGCGCAGCGTAGCGCCGCGACTGTCTTGGACGCAGTTGCAGTTTGAGGCGGCCCGCAGGGCCGCTTCGGTAGTTGTGGTGGTGGCCTCTCAATCCACCTCCCTTGGCGACGGAGTGAACTCATCGATTCTGTGCTCGCGAACCCAGCGATCGAGGTCAACTGGGTCGAACCTGACCTGCCCGGCGATCCTGTAGTGGGGGATCATGTGGTGTTCTGCCGCAGCCTCAAGGATTGCCGGTGCGATTCTCAGCTTCTCGCTGGCGGAGATGACGTCGATGAGAACGATCACAGAGTTGCTGTTGTGTCCTCCTCTGATTCGTGATCCGTGGTAGATCCTCCCGAGTTGTGAGCGTCCTGCCCTGGCCTTGCCTGTGCAGTAGTGTGAATACATCATGAGACCTTTGTGTAGTTGCTCTTTTGCCTTTTGCTTTTGAGAGAACTTTCCAAAAACAAACTGCCCAACGAGGGCCGTTACCTGCACACGAATGTGTGCGATAATCAATTGCCGTTGGGCAGTGGTCTCACTGTGGTAACTCGGTAGTTCCTGATTTGATTAGATCCCTACCCTCCATTTCTTTCTGAGGACGAGCGCAGCGGAGATCCTCAGCCTGATTTGATCCATTCCCTCTCTGGAGGCTCTTTCTGGCTGCAACTAGCAGACCGGCGACGGACGGCCTAGCAATTGGTTGAAGGTCGTCGTAGCCTATGTCGAGGGTCGTGGGCAAATCATCACGGCTTTCGCAAGGAGATCACTGCCAATGACGATCACGATCGGCTCGTCCACTTTCGACAACATCCTCTATGACGCCGACGTCAACGTGCTCTACCTGCATATCGGCGATCCGTCCACGGCTGTGGAGTTCGATGAGTCGCCCGAGGGTTACGCGCTGCGCTTCGACGCTGGCGGGCGACTCGTCGGTGTGACGATCGTCAATGCTAAGTCGCTGATCGATCGCGAGGGCGAGATCGCGATCACGCTCCCGGAAGTCGTCCACGTTGACTCGGACACCGTGGGACCGGCATTCGCCGGCGTTTAGCGGCTACCGCCGCCGGTGGTGTATCAGTTTAGTTTGGGTTGGCGGTGGATAGGATGCGACCGTCGTGAAACGGCTGACGATCCTCATCGTGGCGGTGGCGCTACTCGGTGGCACGGCCCTGCTCGCCGGGCATGGGCGAGCGACCGCCTTCTCTCCGCCGAACCACAACTGCCCGGCGGTCCCGACGCTCAGGAGCTTCAAGCGCGGCTACCCGATCCTGATTCAGACGCGCGGTGTGTCGTGCGCGCAAGCGTTGACCATGGTGCAGGCAATGGAGTCGGGCGTCGGCGTGACGTTTGTCGGCAACCCCGAAGGTCCGGCCTCCCAGTTCCGCTGGAAGCTCTACGGCCTACAGGGCTGGACGCGCTTCGGCGACGGCAGCGGCTTTCCCGGTCACGGGGAAGGCGGAGACTGCTCAAAGGGAGCCGCCACCGTCGAGTGGTACCACGCCTAGACCAACATCCGGGCTGACCCACTCCGCCTGGCTGCAGGAAGCGCTCGTCAGGGCCCTGATCTCCGCGCGCGTGTCCGCAACAGGATCTGCGATGCTCCTCGCGGAAGCCAGACAAGGAGGCCGAGATGGGGATGCTGTTCAGGCTGTTCGCCCCTAAACCGCTGAAGAAAGCGCGCCGAATGGGGCACCCCGTGAGCGTGGTCACACCGCGACCGGTCAAGCGTGCCAAGATGGCGGCCGTCAACACGGCGAATCCGGCCGGGGCCGCGAAGCGTGCCGCCAAGCGCACCGTCGTCCGGGAGGTGCGTGGCGGTGGAAGATCAATCGGTGTGCTCGGTCCACTAGCCTCAAGACAAGTTGGTGTCGGGGCCGCCGCAGCGACGGCAGGCCACGGAGTCGAAACAGGAGCCCCGATCATGGAGTTCGTGACAGATCAACATCGTGTCGTTTACGAACGCATCAAGGACTGGGTCGAGCAGTTGTTTGGCGAGGCAGCTCAGGCCGCACCGGATGATCGGCCCTCTTTCCAGGTCAGGTCTGGGTCGGAAACCGTATTCGTGCACCTCATGGGCGCCGATGATGGTGGCGTGCTGCTCAACCTGAGAACCTGGCCGTGTGACAGGTTGAAGATTCCGGACCACGCGCTGCGGCGAATGCTCGAGATCAACGCTCAGTCGCCAATTGGCGACCTGATGGTGGAAGGTCTCGGAGAGGCCGAATTCTCTTATTGCACGCTAACCGAGAACCTGACGAAGGAGAACTTCGAGTTCCTGTTTTATGCGTTTGCTCAGTGTGCTAGTGACGCGAGAGCTGAGCTCAAGTCGCTCGTAACGTGATCCGCCCACTCAACAAACGCGGAACCGCTACGCCAGCAAAGTCGCCGGACCAGCTCGTTGCCAGTCCGACGTCGGCCAGTGTCCGTGATGCTCCGGCGACGCACGGACTGTGCTCCCTAGCGACCTAGACTTTACGGCCGTGGACGCCCAGCTAACCGGGACCGAGCGCTTTGATGACATCGGCACCAGGGACGCTCCCATAGACATCGACACTGCCGAAGTTCCCGGCTGGGGACCGCTCTGGGCGCCGGAGACGCCGCTTGAGGTAATACGATTGATCAAGAGCCCATCTTGGGGCGGCGAAGGCCCCGTGGCATGGCGAGGTCAGTCCGAGGGATGGCCGTTGCACAGTGGCGCGGTCCGTCGCCTCCGAGCCGACTTCGCTTTGGAACGCACCGCTCGAACGCCGGATGCCGCCGAGGGCCTCGCCGCCGACTACGAGCGGGTCTTGGTGGACCGGGCGCGACTCGCTGGCCACGGAGAGGCGTCGGGGCGCCAGCGCACCGATCTCGAGCTACTTGGACTGCTCCAGCACTTTGGGGCGGCTACGCGTCTAGTCGATTTCAGCTACAACGCCTTCATCGCTCTGTGGTTTGCTTGCCGCCATGAGCCAAAGAAGTTCGGGGTATTGATCAGGCTCGACCTCAGTTATGCGAGCGAGATCCGCACGAGCGAGGATCTGAACAAGAGCGTCACGGCCCTGCACGGTACGGAAGGGCTGAGCTACTGGGAGCCGTCGGCTCTCTCGCCTCGCATGCCAGTCCAGTCGGCCTTGTTCGTATGGTCGAAAGTACAAGCCCGAGCGACGGGATCGCTTGGCTATGGGACCGATGATGGAGTCCCAGATCCAGACACATCAAAGCCGTCCATCATCAGCCCAGGGATCGCTGCGTTCGCTGTATCTCCTGCTCTCAAGGCGATCATGGGAGACCTTTGGGACCCGGTCTTCGGCTACGACGAGCAGAGGCTGTTCCCGGATCTCGAAGGCTTCGCGCGGTTCCACGCGGCGATCCGCCCAATCCCTCTCGGCTTCTTTGGGACTTCGTAGATACGCGGGGCCTCGCTCGCAGCATCACAGCCCGTCCCGGCGACCGTCGCATCATCGACACCGATTACAGCGCCGGGTTCGATGTGCTTCCTACGGAAATGAAGATGCGGCGAGCCGGCGAGCGAGCGCCAATCGATGCTGGCGGAAGCTGAAGATCAGAGGACCGTCTGCGGAGCGCTTTCTGAGGCATCGAAACCAGTCGCGCCAGCGTAGGTTGCTGTGATCGACCAGGGTTCTTCCCCGCTGATACTCGCTATGAGCGGGCCGTGAGGGATGAATACTGATGTTGCGTGGGTGGTTGACACGCTTTCCTTCTGTGCTTGCAATTCAAACGCGCTCACGCCGCTGACCGTCCACTCTTTGCCTGGTTCTCCAGGGTTCGTGAATACGAAGACTATGGGTGCCGAGGGAAGCGGCGTTTCGCTAGCTTTCACAGTTGCTGAGACAGCGTACAAGCAGGAATTGACGGTGCCGATACCCCCTCCGATGCTTTCGAGTTTGCAGTCTTCGGGAGGGCTCACGGTCAACGTGGTCGTGGTCGTCACGGGTCCCACAGGTTTTTCGACAGGCGGGGTTTCTTTGACAACAGGCGGGGTTTCTTTGACGATAGGAGGCACGACTACCGGCGCTGGCGTAGTAGGCGTGGTGACGGGTGTCGTACTCGGAGCGGTAGTCGGCGTAGGAGCTACAGCAGCTGGGACTTTCGGAGCGACGAAGACGCAGAAGATCTCGTGGACCTTCACGGTCCTGCCACCCTCGTGCTTTTTGACAGTCTCTGCCTTCTTGATGTAGTGCGATTTGCAGTGTTCATGCGAAGGGCGCTTGAGCAGATATTGCTTGGCGGCGAGCGCAGTCCCTCCGAGCACGAAGAACAGAGCCAGGCAAGCTGTGATCAGGAGAAGACGGCGTATGGGCATGTGGTCTCTCATTCCGGGTTAGTGCGGGACCGTGGCGGCAGGCTATAGGGGCCGGATGTCTTGTCTAGGCGCCCGGCCCTGCATGGGAGCGATGCCAGTCGGTATGTGTAGGCCATCGACGCGCCGATCATACCCGAAACATGTTTCGTGGTAAGGAGGGCGCTGTGCGCGGAGTCTTCCGGCGTGCGCCAAAGCCCAACACCGCAACGAGCCCTCGGCCGAGCGATCGGACTACGACGGCTCGAACTCGAGCTCAAGCCCGAGCAGCTCGCCGACCGAGCCGGGCTGTCCCAACGGACACTCGAAGGCATCGAAGCAGGAACCGCAAACCCGACATGGGACACCGCCGACCGGATTGCACGAGCACTCGACTGGTCGATAGGCGAGCTCGCACAGCGAGCCACAGAGCTCGAGACCAAAGACCGACAACCCACCAACCGGCCACTCCAGCGCGGCAAGCGTCAGCGTTGAGCGGCAGGGTTCGCGGTGCCAGGGCGTGGTCCCCGGCGCGAGCTAGGCGGCTTTGGGTTGGGTTCCCGGTTCGCGGCCGATGCCGGGGAGTGCTCTGGCTTGGAGTAGCTGGTGGAGGCCGTGTGGGGTGCAGCGCAGGACGTTGTGATGCTCGGTCGGCTTGATCGGTGTGGAGAGTTGGTGCTTGCGGTGGACGATGATGCCCATGACGGGACGCCCGCCGCTGATCTGGGGGGCTTTCTCGAGCAGCGGGATCTGGTCGAGCATTTTGCGTAGCTGTCCGCCTTTGGGCTCGGCGTTCTTGGCGTCGATGATCCAGGTGATGCCCTTGCGGTTGTCGGCGAGGATGATGTCGAGGTCGATGCCCCCGCTGGGCGGGACCCAGCGCTCGCGCAGGAGGTAGAGGTCGCCGTGGTTGGCGACGAGGTCACGAACTCGTGCCATCAGCACTCGCTCCCAGGCGATGCCGGCGGCGGAGCGCCACGCGGCCTGGGTGGGGTTCTCGGGCTGGCGCTGCCGTTCGAGCGTGTCGATCGCGAACTGCTCGTCCTCGGGCTGGATGCTGACGTGCAGCGCGGCCGGCGCTTCGACTTTGAGCTTGTCGAGCTCTTGGCGGAGCATCGAGGCGATCTTCTTGGGAGAGATCGGGTGCCGCGGTGCTTGGGGACGCAGGCGAGAGAGATGGAGGCGGTCGAGGAGATCTCCGATCGCCTGGCCGGCACGGGTGTCATAGAGGTACTGGTGGCGGGGAGTGGGGTTTTCTTTCAGGGCACCGGCGGGGTCTGAGTGCAGCACGGAGTGGGCTTCGTCGGCGACGAGGGCGAGCGCTCCGGGCTGGTGGGTGCTCGCGGAGACGGCGAAGTCGAATCCGGCTTTGCGGGGGACGTGCTCGGCCTGGCTGGGGCACAGCAGAATCTCGACGTCGCGTTCGCTGGTTTCGCAGAGTGTTTCCTGGAGCCAGGCGGGGATGAAGCGCAGGTCGGGGGCGCAGAGCACGAGGCGCTCCTGCGCGTCCTGCGCAGCTTCGGTTATGTGGCGGCGCAGCAGCCCTGGGTGGGGCGGTTGTTGATTCCACGCGTGGGTGGCGAGTTGCGCGATCTGTTGGGGTGGTGTGCGGTCGGCGCCGAGGTTGGCTTTGGTGAGGAAGTGGGAGATGTCCTTGGCGTAGTGCTCGCGGGCCCAGTGGGTGAGGACAGGGTCGTCCTCGCCGTATTGGGTGAGAGAGAAGCCAAGGGAACGGGAAGTGCCTTCCGCTGTTTCGTCCTCTTCGCCGTCTGTGATGAGTAGCTGGGTGTCGGGGAGGCGGAGTTCGTGAGGCAGCGAGCGGTCACGGACATCGACGACGACATCGAGCACGTCGAGGACCTGGACGTGTCCTTCGATGCCGAGGTCCCAGGAGAGCCCGGCCTCGAGTCCCATGCTCTCGAGCATCGCGGGCGTCGGTGGGTCGGCGCGCAGGCTGAGGGGTTGTGAGCGCGAGCGCTTGACCGCGACGCCTGAGAGGGCGTCGTAGGGCAGGCAGCGCCGGCGGGCGTGGTCGACCCAGACGACGAATTCGCGCTCGATTTCCTCGCCACCCTGCTCGAGATCGTGGAGTAGCTGCTGTACTCGAGCGATTGGTAGGCCGAGGACCTCGGCGATCTCTTCGGGGCTGTCGCCCCAGAGGTCCGCGAGGCGCAGCGCGGCGGTATGGACGGGGCCGCCGGTGGCCAGGCACTTGACGCGGACGCGGATGCGGTGCACGGGGATCTGGATCGGGATCGCGCCGAGGACGGTCATGCCGCGTGCCGCCGTGGGTCGTGTCGTGTATCGCCTCGCTTGGGCGTCAGCACGTGATAGGCGGGGTCACCCTGTTTGACGCGCTCGTCGATAAAGAGGGCGACGCGTTGGAAGGGCTCGCCGATCCTGCCGTCGAGCGCGAGGCTGCGGTCGGTCGTGACGATCAGGAGGTCCTGGGCGCGGCTGATCGCGACGTTGATCCGGTTCGGGGTCTTCAGGAAACCGGCGACGGTTGTAGCCGCGATGCTGAGGATGACCACCTGGTCCTCGTCGCCCTGGAAGCGGTCGACGATCCCGATGCGCACGTTCAGATCGGGGTACTGCGTCAGGTCGAGGCGCTGGGTGAGCCGGCGTGCCTGCGCGGCGTACGGGGTGATGACGGCGACACCGAGGCGCTCGGGTCCTCCGGGGAGTGGCGGGACGCCCGCGACGTGCTCTTGCAGCGCGCGGAGTTCGCGGCGGATGTGGTCGACCTCGGCGACCCTGAGCGTGCTCGTGCCTTCCTTCTGGGAGCGTCCGGGGAGATCGACGAGCCGCACGCGCACCTGGCCGGCGAACGCCTGCACCCGGGGATCGACCGGTCGTTCGCGCTGGTGGTCCAGCCCGCCGATGTCGCTGTAGAAGCAGTGGCTGACGAGCTTCCCCGATCGGCGGGAGCATCCGGTACTGGGTGTGCAGTGTCGCCTCGTGCTCGGTGCCGGTGAGGTTTTCGGCGAAGTGCCCGAACAGCGTTTCCCGATCGGCGGCTTCACGCTCCTCGGAGGTGCGGCCGAGCGCGTTGATCTGCGAGCGGATTTCCTCGAGTTCCTCGCTGCCGAGGTCGTTGGCGGTGGTGAGCTTGCCGGGGTTGCGCAGCGCGTCCTGCATCGCGTTCCACGTGTGCGGTGGGAGCTGGCGGGTGTCGCCGACGAAGATGCTCTTCTGCGCGCGCAGCATCAGCATCAGCGCCTCCGGTGGTGTGGCCTTGCCGGCCTCCTCCAAGATCGCCACGGGGAAGCGCATAAGCCTGACTTCGGGGTGGCCGGAGATGCCTGAGCAGGTGCCCGCGATCACGCGAGCCTGCGCCAACCGCTCGGCGGAGGTCAGCTGCGGCCCGATCGAGGCGAGATAGTCGCTCTGGATGCGCTGGACACGGTCGGTCACCTCGTCCGGTGTGCGATCGCCCGCGAGTGTCTGAGCATCGAACAGGTCGCGGTAAGCGAAGGCACGGCGAACGACCGGCGGGTGCCACGGTTCGGTGTGATCGATCCAGTACCGCTCACGGATTGTCTCCTGCACCCGTCCCACGGTTTTTTCGCTCGCGAGCCTGACGATCGGAAGGTCCGGGTCCTGCTTTGCCAGGCGCAGCAGCACGTTGTCCACAGCCTGGTGGGTCTGCGCGGCGATCAGGATCTGCGCGTGCGGGTCCTTTGCGAGGTACTGCCAGACGATCTCGCAGATCGTCGTCGTCTTCCCCGTCCCCGGCGGTCCCTGAACGACAAGAAGATCATCGGCAGCGACAGCGGCGGTGACGACCTGCTGCTGGCCGGGATCGAGGTCGGGGTTGATGAACTCGACGGGCTCCCGCCAACGGGTGCGCCGCGCAAGGGTGGGTTGCCCGATCAGCGCCGTGATCTGCTCGTCGGCCTGCGCGTTTTCCAGAGTGGTGCGTTCGTGCTTGATCTGCTTGTCGGTTTCGTCCTTGTCGAGCGTCAAGCGCAGGCGACGGTCCTCGTTGGCTTTCAGGTAGCGCTCGACGCGCACGAGATCGTGCTCGCCGCAGTCGATGACCAGCTCCGTTTCGCCGATGTCCTCGACCCGCAAAGGCACATCGAGGTTCGGAAGCCGGTAGACGAAATCGCGGGCAGCGGCGGCGCTCGCGCCGGGACCGGCGGTGAGCAGCACGAGCTGCCCTTCGGCGAAGCGCTCACGGTCCCACGGTTCCTCGTCGAGCTGAACGATCGCACCGTGTTCGCGCGCGACCCAGGCGCGAATGTCATTCAGGTGCTTCCAGCGCGGGATGCGACCGCTGCTCGCTGCCATCCTGCGCAGATGCGCCTCGTGCCAGCGCGCGGTGAAGCGACGGAGATCCCTGGCCTTCAACGGACCGGGGCCACTGTTGAACGTCTCGTAATAACGGGGATGGTGGGCAACGTCCTCGTCTGTGCGGTCCCCGGGGTTGCGCCTGCGCGCGCCAACGAGGACCAGGGCCCCGGGCTCGTCGTTTGTGCTGAGCTGGATTCCCTGACAGCGGCACGGCGAGGCCTCACAGATACACAACCCCTCGGGAAGGCAGTAGCCGTTCAGTTGCACCAGGTAGGTGAAGCGCGCGCCGATCAAGCTCAAGCGGGCGGGCTGGGTGCAGAGATCCTCGCGCGCACACAGCGTCCAGCCCTGCGAGAGATCGGCACACACCGGCGCGTAGTCGCGATCGACGCCGCTCACAGGCTTGGTCGTCGCTTTCGTGATGACGACGGGGATGCTCACCGGCGGACCACGCTGACGCTGAAGATCAGGCCGTCGTAGTCCTCCAATGCAGTCTCGGCCAGCTCCCGCGTCGGCTCGGCATCCTCGGCGTCGACGAGCAGCTGGAACTCACGGTCAGCGGTGTGGTAGGCCTGGCCACCATGGGCACGCGCCAGGCGATCGAGCTTCGCGGCGAGATCGGCGAGGCTCGCGGTCCAGGCGAGACGCCCGAACAGCTCGCTGTGAGCGATCGAGCTCTGCTCGTCGACGGACACGGCGACCAACTCGCAGGGTTGCTGCAAACGATGACGCAACGCCAGGTGCCGCGAGAGGGCACGCTCGTCACCGAGCTGGGTGACCTCGTGGCGCGCCACGCGCGTTGTTGCCACACCAGCCAGGGAGCACACGACTGCCGCGCAGAGACCCTCGATCACCGCGGCGGTGTCAAGCCCCGCTTGGGCCGCCGGCTGCCAGGTGCAGTTGACCGAGCAGGCGCCCAGCCTGACGATCGTGCGGATCGGGCGGCCGTTCTCGTTGTAGTCGGTATCGCGGTATAGCTGCCCGGCGGGCTGACCGATCGAGACATCGACTTTCGCGATCAGGTGCTCGCCGGCGAGCTCGAGGACAGCGGCCGCGAGGCGAGCTTGCGTGTCCTCGTCGGTCGGTTGGCCGGCCGCCAAGTTCGCCAGGTCACCCAGGGCAACTGGCAGACGCTCAGACCAACCTGCTGTCTCGTCAAGCGCGAGACGCGCCGAGGAGAGGCTCGGAGGTCAGCGTGTCGTTCTCGTCGCTGAGGTCCGCGACAACCTGCTCTGTGGTGGCGAGACGGGCCTGGAGGGCTTCGATTTCCCCGCGCCAAAAGCCGAGGGGAAGACGCCGCAAGCGTGGCTGCTCGTCACTCGCGGCCATAGTTCTAATTATCGGCAAATTGGGCTCTAGAATCAAGCTCTGAGCGGGGAAATTGGCGGGGGAACGCTCGGCGCGCGCGGGCTTCACTGCGCGATTGAGGGAACGCGGCCGCCGATGCTGGCCCATGGGTCGTGGAGGTACCACTGAGTCGAGCTCGACGAGGCCCCATGAGGCGCCTCGTAGGAGGAGGCCGCAACCGTCGGGAAGCTGAGCGATCTCGCCAGGGATGAGGGTGCGCTGTCGTTGCGTCTGGTAGCTCGTCGACTCGTTCTTGCACTGGGGACTGAACCACTCACCGCTCTCGCTGGTGCCCGTGGAGGTGGAGACGAGCTTCCCGGTCGTATTCGCCGAGCGCCAACGAGATCGACTCGAGCGTGCGACTGTCGGCAATGCCGTTCAAGACCAGGCGCGTCTGGAACAGCGACATGAACCCGTCGGCTGCTGCGTCGCCCCAGCGTGTGCGTGCCTGGGAGAGGTCCTGCAGGCCGATCATGACCTGCAGGTTCTGCCCGCCGGCCTGGGAGACGAGGGCGGGCATGTCGTGGATCGGGGCGATGTTCGGTGCCTCGTCGATCGCCCAGAACATCGTGGGGCAAGCAATGCGCTGCTTCACTGCGTCGTAGGTCGAGTGGCGGATCTCCTCGAGCAAGCCGACGATCAGCGGAGCGCACAGCGCTTGGTACTGCTCGGGTGCAGTGATGTAGATCGTGTCGGTCGAGCGCGCGAAATCGTCGGGGTCGAAGTTCGGCTCCGTCGCGGTCGCCCTGGTCGCGTCGGCGTTGTAGGCGGACAGGACGCCGGCGGCGGCTGAGAAGATGCTGGAGCGCTCTCGGGCGTCGGTGCGCTGGATACCGACGAGCACGCTGGCGGCGATGTGAGTACCGGCCTCGGCGAGGATCTCCAGCGCGGGCGCGAGATCCTGGCGCAGCGTCCAGAGCAGCACCTCCTCGATCGGCCTGTCGGTGAGGTGGGCCGCGAACAGCAATGGTGCGAGCAGGTTCCCGGCTCGCTCGGTCCAATGGTTCTCGTTGGTCGTGCCGGCGCCCACACGGGTGCAGGCGGTCATCGCGCGCGCCATGATCAACGCCTGATCCCAGCTGGCGGCGGCCCCCACCGGTGACCAGCGCAACATACGCACGCCCTCGGGCAGATCGGTCTGCTTACCAGAGGGGTCGAACAGCCAGACCTCACCGAGCTCGCTGCGCGCACGCATCGTCGCTTCCATCACGTCGGGCTTGGTCGAGGTGCTGATGACGGGCCCGGATGCACCGAGGACGGCCGGAATCATCACCGCGCTCGTCTTCCCCGACCGCGGCGGCCCGAGAACCATGACGGCGCTCTCGCGATCGGCGGTCATCCACTGACCGTCCTGCGCGAGACCGAGGTATGCGCCACCGCCGAGCGCGGCGACCCGGTGGCGGGCGTCTTCGGCGGTTGGGTAATACGGCTCGGGTTCCAGGCTGCGGCGGTAGGCGCGGTGGCGGGCGAGTGGCTTGATCACGAATAGCGGGGCGTAGCTGACGAACAGGGTGGCAAGGCGCCACCGCGAGCTTTCGGCGCGCCGCACGAGCCAGTCGATCGGGATGTGGCCGTCGCGGATGCCGCGGTAGATCAGGCGGGCGATCCAGCCGAAGATCATCGCGTTGATGCACCAGTTGAACACGTGGGTGCCACCGGGGTCGATCACGCCGTGCAGGAACAACGCCCCGGCGAACCATCCGACGAGGCGCCAGAAGATTGAGTGCTTGGCGGGCTGGGGCTGAACCTGCTGGTGCTGGGGTCCCCATTCTTGGCGCTGCATTTGAGTGTTGTGAGTGCTTGACATGCCATCCATCCCTTCCTAGACTAATATGAGCTAATACACAATATGCTTGACACATTAGCTAACTAATGTTAGTATGTCAAGATCAAATCAACGGAGGCCATCCCGGTGCCGAGTAGCCAGAAGACGACGAAAGGGTTTGCGACAGGGCGCGAAGCGCTCGAGCAAGAACTCGCCGACGTACAGGCGAGACTCGCCCCCTATGACGAGCTCGTCGTCGAGCGCGACCGCCTAACGAACGCGATCGCAGCACTCGACGGCAGAGCAAGCGTCGAGAGCTCCGCCAGCGCGAGCACCAAGAAGCGAGTGCGATGGGAGCAGGTCGCCGAGTACGTCGACGCCCACCCCGGATCGATGCCCGCAGAGATCGCCGCAGCACTGGAAGTCCCCTCCCAGAACGTGCAAATGCACCTCAGCCGCAACGAGGGCACCGTGTTCGAGAAGCGCAAGGACGGCTGGCACACAATCGACGGCTGGGAGGCCCACCGACGGGACAGATGAGATCAGTTGGCCAACGACTGGCCAGCTACGGGCCGGATGCGTCCGGACCCAGACGCGCGAATGGTTCGCGCTGGAGTACAGGACAGAAGGAAGAACGATGAATACACAGCAAATGACAGGACCCGAGGTAGTGACGGAAGAGCTCGACCAAGCGCTGGGCGATCCGTTCGAGATGCTGACGGCCGGAGAAGTCGCGACGTGGTTGCGGGTCACGAAGGACTGGGTCTACACCCAGACCCGTGCCGGGCGCATCCCACACGTCTCCCTCGGGCGCTACGTTCGGTATCGGCGATCGGCAGTGGCGGAGTGGGTCGCCCAGATCGAACGCTCCACGGCGGGAAGGAGGTGGTGATCGGTCCGGGGGACCGGCGTGGAGAGGAACATCAAGACATCATCAGGTCAGTAATCGAGAAGGGACGAAGTGATGGGTGCTAGGAAGGACAAGCGCAGCTATGGGACGGGTCAGCTCTACACCAAGCAGGGCTCCTACTACGGCCGGTGGAGGACCTCCGACGGGCGGCGGCTGAACAGGCTGCTCGGCCCGATGCGGGCGACCGGGTCGGCCGAAGGACTCACGCGAGCAGAGGCGGAGAGGGTCTTCCGTAAGACGCGTGAGAAGGAGGAGCAGGCGCCTCGCCCCAAGGTCACGGCGCGGATCACTGTCGATGACGCGGGTGACTCGCTGCGGGCCAAGCAGAAGCTCGAAGGCGCCCGCAAGTCCTACCAAGAGAACTGCGAGTCGATGCAGCGAGTACACATCTCGCCGAAGTTGGGCTCGCTGCCCGTCGCGGGCGTGAGCAGAGCCCAGGTCGAAGCGCTCGCCACCGCGATGCTCGAGAAGAAACTCTCACCGAAGACCGTCCGAAACGTCTTGAGCTTTCTGCACTCAATCTTCGAGCACGCGATCGACGAAGGCTGGTGCAACGAGAACCCGGTACGGCGCGCCACGAGACCAGGTCGCCGGCGCTCCGGAGACGTCGCTCCAGACCTGCAGTTCCTGACGGTCGAGGAGCTCGACGCTGTGCTGCGGGCGATCCCCGACGAAGTGGTCTATCGCAAGCCCAAGCCGACCCGTAAAGGACGGCGTGGACCCTCGCCGCCGCCTCCGCCGGATGTGCTCGGGCCGGTCCTGCGGGTGGTGATCCTCGCCGCGGCGATGACGGGACTGCGGCAGTCGGAGCTGCTCGGGTTGCGCTGGCGTCACGTCAACTGGGTCGCACAGCGGATTCGGCCGCGCAACACGTTTGTCCGGGGCGAGCACTCCGAAGAGGGGAAGTCCGATCTGTCAACCAAACGCTCCGTGCCGATGGCCGATCGTCTGTTCAGGGAGCTCGACGGCTGGTCAAAGCGGACCGAGTTCCGGGCGGAAGAGAATCTCGTGTTCGCGCATCCGCAGACCGGTAATGCGCTCGATCGATCGAAGGTCACCAAGCGCTTCAAAGAAGCCTGTGTCGATGCGAAGGTTCGTCCGATCAGGTTCCACGACCTGCGGCACACCTTCGGCACGAGGCTGGCCGCCTCGGGTCAGCCGATGCGGATGATCCAGGAGTTTCTCGGGCACGCCGACAGCAAGACCACCCAGATCTACACCCACTACGCTCCCTCAGAGCACGAGGTGCAGATCGTCAACGAAGCGTTTGCGCCGAAGGCCGAGGCAGAGCGTCCAGAGGAGGAGCAGGTACCAGCGTCCGAGGAGGAACAGGATGGTCGTGCTGATGGGTGACGGTCGAGTCCTCCAGATCTAGCGAACGTGGAGAGCTCGGGTCGGTGCTAGGGCAGCATCGCGGGTAGGTTGCGCAGGACGAGCTCGCGCGCAGTCGCATAGTCCGGAGCGTCGGGCGCGACGGCGCTCACGACATCGTCGTATTCCGGGCCAACGGCCGCGATGTTGTTTTCGATGCGACCTTGCCTGTCACCAGGCTTGACCAGCTCGAACTTCTTGGCAGCGAGCTCGCGAACCTGTTGCTTGTCGATCTCGTTGTCGCGAAGGATCATCGCGAGATCCGAGAGGTCGGTTGGGCGCTGGCGCTGAGCGAGCGCGCGGAGCTTCTCGGCGGCTATCTCGTCGAGTTGCATGACGGGGATCTCGAACGGCTCGTAGTACGGCTCACCGACGGCAACCAGATGAGGCTTCTTGACAAGAGCCTCGCGATAGCTGACCTCGACCGATACGAAGCCGCTTCCCAAAGGTCCGGTGTAGCTGATGTGGTCGAAGTCAAGGCTGCGGCCTGAGTCGGTTGCCGGCTTCCCGGCGTTGAGGCTGAGCAGGTTTCGCATTCCCGATTCGCGGATCGTGATGGCTACCTGCTCGGAGTCGAGCTTGCTCTTGGGCGGGTTGATCTTCGTGGTGTCGATGTCTTTGGAGAAGCGTTCGTGGCCGTAGACATGGCGCAGGACGTATCCACCCTTGAAGCAGAGGGCGTCTCCGTACTCGGCGACCAAGCCGGCGGCGATCACTGTCAAGGCGAAGTCTCGTTCGATCAGACTCGCGTCGCGGCCTTCGGCATCGATGAGGTCTTGCAACTCGTACTCGTTGCGGATGCGCAGCACGGGACCGGTGTTAGCCATCTGCGCTCTGCCTGGGTCGGATCAGTTGCTCGAGATCGACGTTCACCTGGACGTTCCACGTGGAGTCAACGGGGCCGGTGGTACCGACGCCGGCGCGTAGCGGCGTGGCCGCTTTGCTGTGGCCGCGCAATGGCAGGAAAGGACGGGCGGCGTCTTCGCCGGCCAGGCGTGCGGTTAGGAAGCCGAGTCGTCGCGCGAGGGCATGGCTGTCGTGTTCGGCGATCTCAGTGGCGAGTCGGTCGGCGGAGGAGGGGTCACGGGTGAGCAGGATGTCGAGAGCTTCGACGACTTGGCTGAGCGAGACGCCCCATTTGGGGTGTGCGAGGCTGTCGGCGATCGCGCGCTCGGGTGTGGCGATGAGTGCACGGGTCTTGCGTGTTCGTGTGGAGTCTCCGCGGAGTGGTCTGTCGGTCCGTGAGTAGCGCACTTCGTCTCCGCGCCAGGACCAGGAGCGCAGTTGAGTCGGCACGAGGACGTGGACGCGGCGAAAGTGCTGATCGCTGAGGTCATGAAACTGCAGCGCTCTACCGGCTGTCATTAGATACGGCCTGGGTGTGAGCGCGGCGATGAGATCCAACAAGTTGCTCTTCACACCCCCTGCGGCGTCAACGAGGACGTAGGCGCCCCTGCGAACTGGCCGGAGATGGCCTTCGCGCTCCAAGGCGGCGATCAAGCTGTGGCTCTCTGCCTTCGATCCCGTCAGCGCGCCAAGAGCGGGTAGATCCTGATCGAGGATGACGATCCCGGGCCGGTGAGCTAGCGAGCTCGCACGGGTGAGGCAGGTGTACGCTTCGCGGACAGGGGAAGCCTCGAGTTGTGAAGAAGCCATCGGGATATCGTAACACTAGTTGGGAGAGAAACGGGCGCGCAGCCGTTTGGGGACCCAAGCCTCAGCTAAAGGCAGCCCCCCCAACGCATCTCGTTGGGCATTCTGAGGGGTTGTTTTTTGGTGGGTTAGCGCAGTGATGGTTGGCCGCGTGGGTCGGTGATCGCGCGGCGGTCGGTGTGCGGGCGGCCGCCGTTGGTTTGCAGCCAGTCGCGGATTTGTGTGGCGTAGGCGCGCTCGTCGTCCTGGCGGTTGGCGTGTAGTTGCATGAGGAGCAGCAGCCGGTTGGTGCGCTCTTGGTTCTTCAGGCCGTAGCGGCGGGCGTGCAGAGCGTCCCGGATGGGTCCGATGAGGCCGTCCATTGGTGAGGTCGTGAGCGGCGTGTCAACGGGGCGCAAGCTGCGCAGGCCACGGCGACGGAACTGGTCCTCAACGATGCGCCCGGTGTTCTCCAGCCAGCTCGACAGGCGCGTGATGCCCGCGGCGTGCGCGTCACGCACGAACGGCGTCCAGAACGACGGGCCGGTGAACGCAGCCTTCACGCGTAGGGTGAGCGCGTCGAGGGCTTCTCGGTGTTGCGGCTCACTCGCGTAGATCTTGGCGATCAGCCGCTCAAGGGCGTGGCGCAGGTGCCACTCGCACAGGTACAGCTCGGCATTCGGGAAGGCGCCCCGGACTGCCGCGTTCAGGCCGCTGTGGTTATCGCAGACGACACGCGGTGGGGCGTCGTCTAATCCGCGCAGGAATGCTTCCCAGTTGGCCTGTGTGGCCTCGGGGAAGACCTGCACGCGCCAGAGCTTGGGGCGGTTCTCCTCAAAGCCAGCGGCGCAGAAGACCTTGAACGCGATCCTGAAACGCCCAGTGGCGGGGTCTCGCACCGAGAAGGGCAGATCGTCGAGCAGCAGCGAGCCGCTCCCCGGCCACGCAACGGGCCGATGCGCCTCAAAGACCACCGGAGCGAAGAGCTCCACCCAGTCCATGACCAGCTGACCGTGACGCGTGAGGCGCAGCTCACCGGTCTCCGGATCCTCGCGCAGCCGCCGCGCACGCTCACGCGCGACGAGCGCCGCCTGACGGTAGGTCGCCCCAGCCCCAACTGCTCTCAGCGCGCCCGCGATACCGCGCGCCACGAACTGGTAGTGACGCGCCGCGTGCGGCCCCTCATGCAGATGCACCGGCCGCTCACACAACTCGCAGCTCTCCTGCCACGCCTCCTCACGCGGCAACACCTCCGTGAAACAGTGCGGCCGATCACCATTACACGGCAAGCACCGATACAGCTGACGCCGATGCCCCGGCTTGCCATACAGGCCATTCAAGCGCACCCGTCCACCCGAGTGCTCCGACCGCGGACACACAGCCCGCGCAGCGCTCCAAGTCTTTCCCCTGGTAGCCATCAAACACCAAACTACGCACCACGCCAGTCAGAATGCCCAACGAGATGCGTTGGGGGGAAGGCAGCTAGGCAATGGTGATACCCCATCCCAAGTCCTGTGACGATAAATAGGCTAGCGGATATGTTCGTAACAGAGATTGGGATGGATTTTAGCTGCTCTGTCCGACACCACAGGTAGGCTCGACCGGCTCGCTACAAGCAGCCATCAACAGACCAAGGCGGAGCCGGTCGAGCCTACCTGTGAGAGGGTTGTACCGAGGTATCCGTTTTCCGCAACGAGGAGCCGGAGGTTGGCAGGTCTCGCTGGATTTGCTTTGGCTCTGCGAACTGTTGGTGCGCGCTACCCTTCTCGGAGATGAGTGTGTTCGTAGAAGACCTTGATCCCCAGCAGCGTTTCGAAGAAAAGGAGCGCTCGCGCCAAGCTGATCTTGAGGCGCTGCGGTCTGGGCGGAAGTCCGAGGCGCAACTCAAGCGCGAGAACGAGGTGTTCGCGTTCCCTCGAGAGAGCGTCCGTCTGCGGCTGGATCTCGCCAAGTCGCTGCACTGAAGGGCAACCGCCTTGAAGCAAATGTCTAGCGACTTCAAGCAACTGATCGCAGATATCGAGCAGGAGGCGCAAGACCAAGGTCCTCAGGCTGTCAATGAGCTGAACCGTCTGCGCGAAGAGGTGGCGCAGGCCGGCGATGCGATCCAAAGACGGCTAGAGGGAAAGGCCTCTGATGGGGCTCATGGACAAACGCGCTGAGGTAGTAGATGCAGCCTCGGAGGAGCACCTGCTCGCTCATCGCGATGCTCTTGCGGAGTCGTTCTCGGAAGCTCAGCGTGCTATCGCAAGAAACGATGTCGCCAGTCTCGCCGCGATTGCTTCGAGCGGGTCGCGGCGACGTGCTCGGGCAGCTGTGGATCGCCACGGCGACCTGTGACGTCCCCTAGCAAGGGAGCGTTGGTAGTGACGGGCACGAGCGACATCGGAAAACAAAGCTCAGCGGGTGATGAGCTATGCACGATCGTTGGGATCGGGCGCATGTGCAGCAGCCCAGAGCGCTGCTTGCTCTTGGTCTCCGAGCGGACCAGAACATATGTTCGCGGTCCAATTTGGGGTCCAATTTGAGAGATACTGAGGGGGACCCAGCCAGAGAAAACCCAGTAAATACGGGCCTCTACCACTGAGATATACTGCATCTTGTCGGCTGGGGGCCGGGCGGTCGCAGGTTCAAATCCTGTCTCCCCGATAGAATGAGGTTGGATGTAGGAGGCCGCTGGGGGCCTCCCGAGAGCGCAGCATTTGGCTCTGGGGCGAGGTTTGCGGGGTGATGTGGCCGGGAGCGACAGGCGAGCGGTCTATCGTTTTCTGGGCGTTCCGCCCACGAACCGCCCACGTGACACTGCAAGGCCGGCAGGGGCGCGAGGGGCTGGCGGGGCAGCCTCTACCTGGCCGCCCGTCACTTCGCCGGCTGGTACATGGTCAACGTCCTCGACCTGCCCACCGAGGACGTGGCGATCGGGCTTGGGCACACCGACGGCGGCGAGCTGGTCCGCAGCTCTACGGGCACCGCGACCGCGAGCGCGCCCTCGACCGCGTGACGACGCCTACGAGCGCACGGCGAGCTTCACGCAGATGAGGTTGGTGTAGACAAACAATGCCATCCCCAACCCGTGGGTAGCCATCCCCAACCCGTGGGTAGGTTTCGTCGATGACTTCAGCAGCGAAGCCCTGGCCCCATACGGTCATCTGCGATCCCGAGACGGTCGTGGAGTTGCTGGCGATGAAGTCCAAGGAGGAGGACCGCGCGCTGCTCAACGCAGTTCGGAAGCTGGGTGAACTCCGGAGTTTGCCGTCGAGTGGGAGCGCCTGGCGTTGGCACGCATGGTCGCCGCCCGGCTGATCGGCTACCGCTCCGATCACGGCCTCTCACAGCGCGAGCTGGCCGAGCGCCTCGGCGTGAGCCAGCC
The DNA here is from genome assembly GCA_963774785.1 of uncultured Solirubrobacterales bacterium. Classification (GTDB taxonomy): domain Bacteria; phylum Actinomycetota; class Thermoleophilia; order Solirubrobacterales; family Solirubrobacteraceae; genus Palsa-744. The sequence goes on from CAVZGH010000001.1 coordinate 2,460,941, forward strand.
GCGCGGGGTCGAGCTGGAGTCGGGCGAAAAGAACCCGCAGATCGAGACCCTCGTGAAGATCGCGGCAGCCACGGGTCTTGAGTTCGCGATCGACATTGCGCCAGTGGGCCAGGAGCCCAAGCTCGTCGGCAAAGCTGTCAAGGACACACCGGCGCACATCTACGCCGGCGCTTCGCTGCTGGTCGCCGGCGTTTGACCGCCACGCCGCCCACGAAACCGCCCACGACTCCGCGGATCTCCCGCACCCACGCGGATATGATCCTGTCTCCCCGATCAGTCCACGCCGCGTGCGGGGGTAGCTCAATGGTAGAGCCTCGCCCTTCCAAGGCGATGATGCGAGTTCGATCCTCGTCCCCCGCTTTCTTGCCGGCTCCAACCCCAGCCTGACCTCGGGACATGGAGCACCTCAGACCCGAGCCTCAGCGCAGGCCCTCACCGCCGGACCGGCGCTCCTGCCTGCTCCTACGCACCCGCCTCACCGCCGGACCGGCGCTCCTGCCTGCTCCTACGCACCCGCCTCACACCAGACCGACGCCCCCCTGCCCCTACGCACCCGCATCACACCAGACCGGCGCCCCCCTGCCCCTACGCACCCGCATCACACCAGACCGGCGCCCTCCTGCTCCTACGCACCCGCCCCTCCACCCGCCCGCGCCCCTTTCCGCTCCTCCGTCGGCACCTCCCCCGCCTCGTCCGCGAGGCCCGGCGGCGGCCAGGGGCCGAACCAGTTGTCGCGGGCGCCGTCGAGCGTGACCGTCGATCCGTTCAGCGCCCGCCCCAGCGGGGAGGCGAGCAGCGCCACGAGCCAGGCGTGCTCCCGCACCGCGCCAAGGCGCTGCAGCGGCACCGTGCGTGCCATCCCAGCGCGCAGGCTCGCCGGGTACTTCTCCAGCGCCTCCGTCTCGAAGTGCCCGGCCGCGACGGCGCTAACCGTGACCCCGCGCGACGTCCACCGGGCCGCCAGTTCGCGCGTGAGCGCCTCGACCGCGGCGCGCGCTGCGCCGGAGTGAGCCATGCCCGGCATGCCGTTGTGAGGGGAGAGCGTCACATTCACGATCGTCCCGCGCCCCGCCGGCGCCATCGCCCGCGCGAAGGCCGCCTCGGCCATGTTCAGCGTGCCCTGCACGTTCAGCCGCCAGACAGCCCGCCAGCCCTTCGCCGCGATCCCCTCAGCCGGCGTGAAGTACTGGCCGCCGGCGTTGTTCACGAGCACGTCGATCGCGCCCGCCCGCTCGAGCGCGCTCGCCACGATCCGCTCCGCCTGCTCGCGCTCGCGGATGTCGCCCGCGATCCAGTCCGCGCTCGCGGGCCCGATCTCCGCAACCGTCTGCTCCAACACCTCCGCGCGCCGGCCGGCGATCAGGACGCGCGCGCCGCAGCGCGCCAGCTCGAGCGCGGTCGCCTTGCCGAGGCCGGTGCCGCCGCCGGTCACGAGCGCGACCCTGCCGCTCAGCAAGCCTGGCGCGAAGATCTCCGATCCCGCGTCTGGAGCTTTGAGCTCGGCGGTCGGTCCGGTGCTGGGGTTGGCGGTGGGGTCGGTGCTCACGGGCATCGATCATATGGCTGTCCTCACCCGGCAACGCCGGCCCTTGCGACGCCCGCCTCGCCCCCCGATCTCGCCATCCGCCTAGCGATCTGACCAGTAGGGTCTCAGCGCATCGTACGCTAGTAGGGTCTCACCGCATCGGACGCCCTTCCCTTCGCTCCAAACGAGTCCTGCTCGGCTTGGCGGCGCTGCTTGTGCTGCTGCTCGCCGTCGTCGTCGGCGGCTACCTCTACGAGCGCCACCGCACCGGCAGCATCTACCACCCGCACGCGCGCTTCGTGCCGCAGCCGACGCCACGCCTGCCAGCGAGCGGACCGGAACGCTTCGCCTGGCCGTTCTACGGCTACTCCAAGAACCACACGCGCTTCTTCCCCGCCCCTGCCGACCTGCACCCGCCACTGCGGCGGCTGTGGGTGCACAACAGCGGCTCGCTGCTCGAGTTCCCGCCCGTGATCTACGGCGAGCGCCTGTTCCAGCTCGCCGATGACGGGGTGCTCGAGGCGATCAGCAAGCACACCGGGCACACCCTCTGGAAACGACAGCTGGGCTCGCTCTCAGCCTCCACGCCCGCCGTCGTCGGCGACACCCTCTACGCGACCGTGCTCGCACGCCCCGACGGCGTCAAGAAGGGCATCGTCTACGCGCTGGACACCGCCACCGGGGCCGTGCGCTGGTCGCGCGCGCTGCCGAGCCCCAGCGAGTCCTCGCCGCTCGTCAACCACGGGCTGGTCTTCTTCGGCTCCCAGAACGGGACCGTCTATGCCCTGGACATCCACGACGGCGCGCCGATCTGGACCTACCACGCCGCGGGCTCGGTCAAGGCCAGCCCGTCGCTCTCCGGCGGGGTGCTCTACTTCGGCGACTACTCCGGCCACGTCCAGGCGATCTCCGAGCGCACCGGCCGGCCGCTGTGGGTCTCCAGCTCCGAAGGCGCGCTGCTCGGCAGCGGCACGTTCTACTCAACCCCCGCCGTCATCTACGGCCGCGTCTACCTCGGCAACACCGACGGGCGCATCTACGCCTACGACGCCTCCACCGGCCGGCTCGACTGGGCCGTGCAGACCGGCGCCTACGTCTACTCCTCACCCGCCGTCACCAACGCGCCCGGCCTCGGCCCGACGATCTACCTCGGCTCCTACTCCGGCACCTTCTACGCGCTCAACGCCCGTTCGGGCAAGATCTCCTGGCAATTCGCCACGCACGGGCGGATCTCCGGATCGGCCACGATCATCGGGCGGATCGTCTACTTCTCCGACCTCGGCGAACACCGCACGTACGGCCTCGGGATCTCCACCGGGCGCGTGCTCTTCGCACTGCCCACGGGCGCCTTCGACCCGGCGATCAGCGACGGCAAGAACCTATACATCACCGGCTACACCGGCCTCTACGCGTTCGCGCCGAGGTAGGGAGAACCGTGGATACCGCGCGGGACTCTGTCCTACCGATCGGAGATCGGCCAGCACATGTGCCACGCACACTTCGCTCAGTGCATCCGCTGGCCGATCTTTGATCGGTCGCTTGGCCGACGGCCCTCCCTACGCCGCAATCATCACCCCAACAAGTGGGAGAGCGAGAGACGTGCAGTGACCCGCAGTGCCCCGGGCCGGTCGGCAAAGACATAGGTCCACCCCCCGGGCGCCCGCGCGACGCGACCGCCCCCGGCGGTGGTGGGCGTCCAGAAGCGGGTCCAGCGCACGCGCACGAGGAACCTCCCCGGCCTGTCTGCGCGCAGCGCGAAGGAGTCGCTCCCGAGCTCCGTCAACCGGCCGGGGCCTTCGAACAGCGGCGTCGGGTCGCGCAGCGCGTAGACGGTCCAATGCCGGCTCCGGAAGACCTCGCGCAGGTACGGCAGGCCGGCGCGGATCAACCTGCCCTCCTGGGCGCTCGAGGGATCGAGCGGCGTGTCTGGAAGAGCGACATAGCCGACCGCCTGCTCCCTCAGCCAGCGCTCGTACCCGGCCGCGGTCAGGCCCGGTTCGAGCAGCACGCCGTCGTAGCGCTCTTCCAGCTGCTTCTCCCAGCCGCGCGCGAGCGAGACCGTCGGCGCCATCAGCGCGGCCTCCCAGTGCGAGCGCGTCAACGGCACCTCGACCCGCGCGAGCGCGCCGGGTGGAGCCTGGGCGCGCACCAGGAAGCGCAGCACCGGGGCGTAGTAGGCGGCACGTGTCGATTCGTTCCCCGCGACCGCCCTCGTTTCGCGCACGGGACCCCAGAAGGTGAATACGGCGATGCCGAGCAGCGCGATCGGAACTGCCGGGATTCGCCATCTTCCATCCCCTGCGAGCACACACAGCAGCAAAGGCCCCGCGAGCAGCACGGCGTAGCGCTCGATGTTGCTGCCCAGCGGCGTGTGAACGGCAAGCGCCAACGCGCACGCAAGCAGGTAGAGCACGCCCCCGGTGCGCAGCAGTCGCGCGCCCGGCGGCAAAGCCCAGAGAAACAGCAGCGTCACGGCGACGGTCGCCGCGAACGAGCGGATCGGAAACGGCTCGAAGCCGCCTTCCGCGAACAGCAGCGCGAGCGGCACGGCGACCACGGCCGCCGGCAGCGCCAGCGCCAAAAGCGCGCGGGGCGAGCGCCGCGCGAGCGCATGAGTCAGCGCGACGAGGCCCAGCAGCACAGCCGCGACCGGGCTCGCCGCTGCGCACAGCGCCGCCGCCAGCGCGGCCCAGCGCGGATGCCCGCGCACGAATGCCAGCACGGCGGCGAGGGCACAGGTGACGCCCAGCGCGAACGTCAGCCGCCCGAGCCAGATGTCACCGACGGCCGCGACCGCGAACCACGCAGCGCCCCAGCGCGCGCGCGGGCCGTACACGCCCAGCGCCAGCCGCTCGAACAGCGCGGCGGAGGCGAGCACCGACAGCGCCGCGACCGTGCGCAGGCCGAGCAGCACGGCCAGCGGCGGGAACAGCAGGCTGTAACCGGGCAGCGCGTGGCCGTCGTACCAGTGCTCGTCCCAGACGGCCAAGCCCGCACGTTCGAACAGGCCGGCGCGGTAGACCTGCGCGGCGAGGTCGGGGGTGCGGGGCTCGATGAGCAGCCACGCCAGCAGGAGCGCCGCGGCAAGCCCTGTCGCGAGGAAGCCGCCCAAAAAAAGGACCGGCGTCCGGGGAGCTACCGCCCCGGACCCCGGCCCATCACCACCACCCGCCACAGCTGCTGCGGGGATGTACTCATGGGAACCCCCGGGCGACTCGGAAGTAGCTCTCGACCGCAGACGCTCGATAATCGGCACGTGGAGATCATGACGAGCACGCCCCGGAGAGCGCCGCGCCTGCTGCTCGCGGCCGCGCTCGCCGCCCTCTGCCTGACGCTGGTGGCAGCCGGTTGCGGAACCAGCGCTCCACGCCCGCTCGCGGCGGGCACGCTCGCCGAAGCCGAGACGTTCCCGTACTTCCGCGTCTACTGGGCAGGCCCGACCTTCGCCGGAGCGCCGCTCGCCGCGGCCGACGGCCAGGCCAGCTACGACGGCGGCGTCGGCGACAGCGTCTACTACGGCGACTGCGTCCAGCGCAAAGGCATCTTCGGCGGCGGCAGCTGCCTGCTGCCACTGCAGGTCACAACCGTGATCTACGGGCTGCACTCCAACTCCGCGCTCGGCCCGCAGCGCAACACGGTGATCCGCGGGGTCCCCGCCGTCGTCTACGACGAAGGTCGCTCGATCGAGCTCTACAGCGAACGCCAGGCGATCGACATCTTCTCCGACACCTTCGCCCACGCCCGCAGCGCGGCCTTGCAGCTGCGCCCGCTCAACGCGCCCGGCTCGCCCGCGGGCAACCTGCCGGCGCCGGTCTTCTGCCCCGGACTCTCCGGGGCCCTCGACGCGCAGGTCAGCAGCGTGATGGCGAAGCTGCCCGGCCACCCCTGCCAGCGCATGGCCGCCGCCGAAGCGCAGAAGCAGCGCCTGCTGGGCACCTCCTGAATCGGCCGCTGGGGCAGGCCTTCGTCCGACCGCGCGGGTCAGGCCTGCTCTGTTTGCCGGGCGATGAGATCGTTCTCAGGAGGGACACGGCCGGACGGGGCAACATCGCCGCTCCGGTCAGGGCCCCGCGGCGCCCACGGGCTTGGGCTTCAACGGCTTGCCGATCTCACGGCGCAGGCCGAGGAACGCGAGCGAGCCGATCGACGCTGGGATCCACAGTGAGATCGCCCGGTAGACGAGCACCGCGGCGACCACGAGGTATGCGGGGCGCACCCCGAACAGGATGAGCATCCCCACGAGGCCCCCTTCGACCGCGACGAAGCCACCGGGAATCGGCAGCGAGTTGGCGAGCATCCCCACCAGATAGGCCATCGCCACGACCCACACGCCGGGCCTCAAGCCGAAGGCCGCCAGGCACGCGTACAGCGCGAGGTTGTCGAACATCCAGTAGCCGACCGCGCCGAACACGCGCCAGTCGTGCTCGCGAATCAGGCGCAGCGCGTCTTCGACCCCTCCGCTGAGCGCCACGAGCGTAACGGCCCAGCGACCCTGCTCGAGCGGCCTGCGCGCGGCCGCACGACGCGCCCACGCGGCGAGCGCGAGCGTGCCGAGGATCGTCGCCAGCGCCGCGGCCGCCGGCAGCAGCGTGAGCAGCGGGTTCGTCGAGCCGGGGAGCAGGCCCAGCCACATCGGCACGCCGATCACGACCACCGCGCCGACGTTCACCGCGCTCGTAAGCACGAACAGCAGCACCGATCGCTTCGCGATCCGCGCCACCGAGATGCCCTTTGTGCGCAGCACCCACGCGCCCAGCGCGAGACCGGCGAGGCCGCTGACAGAGACGACCGAGTTGACCGCAAGCTCCGCCAGCGACAGGCGTGAGACCAGGCGTTTGCCAAGCATCCCGAAGACGAGCCCGAACAGCACGACATAGCTGGCGCACGAGAGCAGCTCCAGGCCAACCCCGGCCGCCAGCCACCCCGTGTTCGCGTCGGAGATCTCCTCGGCCACCGAATGCAGGCTCGGCACCGACAGCAGCAGCGCAACGACGAGCGCGAAGAAGATCGCGAGGCTGATGACGCTGTTGCGCAGCGTGCGCGAATGCGCGTCCAGCTCATCTGGGGTCTCGTCGATCAGCGACTCTTCGATGGGGGCTCCCTCCACGTCAACCGCGTCCTCCGGGCTCCCCTCACGGTAGCCTGCGGGGTGGATCGCACCTGGTTTCTCCGATTGCGCCGGCGAGGATCCCATACTGAGTAGATACCGCAAATGGCCGAGCAACAAGCACGAGTCCTGGTCGTCGATGACGAGCCCGCGGTCCAGACCGCGCTGTCACGGGCGCTGAGGCTGGAGCGCTACGAGGTCGCGCAGGCCGCGGACGGGCGCGAGGCGCTCGAGCGCCTCGGCGCCGCCAGCTACGAGGTCGTGATCCTCGACGTGTCGATGCCGCACGTCAACGGCCTGGAGGTCTGCCGGCGCCTGCGCGACGGCGGCGACCGCACGCCGGTGCTGATGCTGACCGCGCGCGAAGGGGTCAACGACCGCGTCGCCGGCCTCGACGCCGGCGCCGACGACTACCTCGTCAAGCCGTTCGCGCTGCGCGAGCTGCTCGCGCGCGTACGCGCGCTGCTGCGACGCGCCGGCGACGAGGAGGGCGACGATCAGGACGGCCTGCTCACCTTCGAGGACCTGCGTCTGGACCGCCTCGCCCACGAAGCGTGGCGCGGCGAGCGTCCGCTGCCGCTGACCCGCACCGAGTTCCTGTTGCTGGAGATGTTCCTGCGCCACCCCCGCCAGGTGCTCACCCGCTCGGCGATCTTTGAGCACGTCTGGGGGTATGACTTCGGCGCGAGCTCGAACTCGCTGGGCGTCTACATGGGCTACCTGCGCCGCAAGACCGAGGCCGGCGAGGAGCCGCGCCTGCTGCATACGGTCCGCGGGGTGGGCTACGTATTGCGAGGGTCGTCCTCATGAGTTTTCGCCGCCGGATCACGCTTGTCTCCGCCGCGGCGGTGGCGGTTGCGGTGGTGCTCGCGTCGCTGCTGACCTACCTGCTCACCTCCAACCAGCTGCACAGTCAGGTCGACGCGCAGCTGCGCGATCGCGGGCGGGAGTCCACGCGGCTGCTGCGGTTCCTGAACGACCCCACCCTGCAGACGCGACCCACCCCGAGCGGCAACCCTCCCTTCGGACTGGCGTTGGGCGCGAACACCAGCGAAGAAACGGGGTCGACGCCCAAGACGTCCCATCCTGGCTCAAACGGAACGGGAGGCACAGCCAACCCCTTCGGCAGCCTCCCCCCCGAACCCGACCAGGTGCGCGGCTACCAGCAGGTGGTCGGGGCGAAGGGGACAATCCTGGTGCGCTCGGCGCGCGGCATCTCACTGCCGGTCGACACCCGCACGCGCCTGCTGGCCGCGCACGGCGGCGAATCGTTCTTTCGCAACGCCACCGTCAACGGCCTCGATCTGCGTATCCTCGCCGAGCCGCTGGACCACGGACGCGCGGTCCAGTACGCGCAGCCGCTGACCGAAGTCGACAGCCTGCTCCGCCGCCTGCGCCTGATCCTCGCGCTGCTCGACATCGGCGGGATCGCGCTCGCGGCACTGCTCGGGCGGCTCGTCGCCGGCGCCGCCGTGCTGCCGCTGAAGCGCCTCACCCAGGCGACCGAGCACGTCGCGCTGACGCAGGACCTCAGCGGCCGGATCGAGCTGGTTGGAGAGGATGAGATTGGGCGTCTGGCCTCGAGCTTCAATGCGATGCTAGACGCGCTCGAGCACTCGATGAGCGCGCTCGACGCTTCGGTCCACGCGCAGCGCCAGCTCGTCGCCGACGCCTCGCACGAGCTGCGCACGCCGGTCACGAGCCTGCGCACGAACATCGAGATCCTCCAGCAGGCCCAGGACATGGAGCTCGACGAACGCCAGCGCCTGCTCGCCGACGTGGTCGAGCAGATCGGCGAGCTGACGTTGTTGATGAACGACCTGATCGAACTCGCGCGCGGCGAAGAGCCCAGCACGGACACCGAGGACATCCGCTTCGATGTCCTGATCGGCGACGTCGCCGAACGGACGCGCCGCAACTCGCCCGAAACGCCGCTGCTGCTCGAGCTCGCGCCCACCCTCCTCGCCGGCGTCCCCGCGCGCCTGGAGCGCGCCGTGGCGAACCTGCTCGACAACGCGGTCAAGTACAGCCCCTCGGGCGAGCCGGTCGAAATCGTGCTGGCGAGTGAGGAGCTGACCGTGCGCGATCACGGCCCCGGCATCTCCGCGTCGGATCTCGCACACGTATTCGACCGCTTCTACCGCGGCGCGGAGTCGCGCGGGCGTCCCGGCTCGGGCCTGGGCTTGGCAATCGTGCGCCAGGTAGTCCGCCAGCACGGCGGCACCGTCACCGCCGAACGCGCCCCGGGCGGCGGGACGCTGATGCGGGTGCGCCTGCCCGGCGCCGAAGCCGTCGCGCCGGATGCTGCGCTCTCGCGCGAGGCGGGCGTGGGCGCACTATCTTCGCTGTAGCCTGCGCTCGAGCCAAGCCTCTTCGCGAAAGCGCGCCGGCGAGAGGCCGTAACGGCGGCGGAACGCCTGGGCGAAATGCGGCGCCTGGCGGTAGCCGACCAGGCGCGCGACATCACGCACGGGGATCGCGCGCTGCTCGATCAAAAGCTCAGCCGCCGCGGTCATCCGCCGCGCGAGCAGATCCTCTTTGAAGGTCGTCTCGCCAAACTGCGCGTAGACGCGCTGCAGCTGGCGCGGCGAGCTCGACACGGCCGCGGCCACGGACTCGATCGTGAGCGGCTGTCGGTAGTGGCGCGCGACGACCACGCGCGCGAGCAGGTAAAGGCGGCGATGGGTGTCGTGAGTGTCGGAGCGCACTCCTCCTACTCCGACCGCCACCCCCAAACGGGACAGAGCTCCTCATGGGAGACGGTTCAGCCGGCGTGGTCGAACCCAATGCGGCGGCCGCGTCCGAAGCACATGGACAGACTCGGATGGCCTGGGTTCGACTCGCTACTCCTCGCCCAGCTCGAGCACCGCCAGGAACGCCTCCTGGGGGACCTCGACGCGGCCGACCTGCTTCATCCGCTTCTTGCCCTCCTTCTGTTTGGCGAGCAGCTTTTTCTTGCGCGTGATATCGCCGCCGTAGCAGCCGGAGATCACGTCCTTGCGGAACGCTTTGACGGTCTCGCGCGCGATCACGTGCGCGCCGATCGCCGCTTGAATCGGGACGTCGTACTGCTGGCGGGGGATGCGCTTGCGCAGCTTCTCCGTGAGCGTGCGTCCGATCTCATAGGCCTTCTCGCGGTGTACGACCATCGACAGCGCGTCAACCGTGTCGCCGGCGAGCAGCACGTCCAGCTTGACGAGGTCGGACTCCTGCATCTCGCTCAGCTCGTAGTCGAGCGACGCGTAGCCTTTGGTCCTCGACTTCAGCTGGTCGAAGAAGTCGAGCACGATTTCCGAGAGCGGCAGCTCATAGTTCAGCTGCACGCGCTCCGGCGACAGATAGTGCATCCCGGAGTGCACGCCGCGGCGCTCCTGGCAGAGCTCCATGACCGCGCCGACATGCTCTTTCGGGGCGATGATCGAGGCGGTGATGAACGGCTCGCGGATCTGCTCGATCGTGCCCGGGTCGGGCATGTCGGAGGGGTTGTGCACCTCGAGCTCCTCGCCGTTCGTCAGCGTCACGTCAAACTCGACCGAGGGCATCGTCGCGAGCAGCTCGAGGTCGTACTCGCGTTCCAGACGCTCTTTGACGATGTCCATGTGCAGCAAGCCGAGAAACCCGCATCTGAAGCCAAATCCGAGCGCGTCCGAAGTCTCGGGCTCCCACGAGAGCGCGGCGTCGTTGAGGACGAGCTTCTCGAGCGCGTCGCGCAGGTCGGGATAGTCGTCGGAGTCGATCGGGAACAGCCCGCAGAAGACCATCGGTTTGACCTCGCGATAGCCCGGCAGCGCCTCCGTCGCCTCGGCTTGGCGGGTCGGGCGGGCTCCCGGTGTGCCGGCTCCCGATCCACCGCTACCGCTGCCCGGGCCGGAGGTTCGCCTGCGTGTCGTCAGCGTGTCGCCGACGCGCAGCAGCGTCACGTCCTTCAGCCCCGTGATCAGGTAGCCGACCTCGCCCGCCGCCAGCTGATCGGTCGGCATCATCTGCGGGCTGAAGAAGCCGATGTCGTCGATGTCGGCCTCGGTCGCGGTCGCCATCGCGCGGATCGCCTCGCCCTTCTTGAAGACGCCATCGACGACCCTGATGTAGGCGATCACGCCCCTGTACTGGTCGAACTCCGAATCGAAGATCAACGCGCGCGGCGGCGCCTGCGGGTCGCCCCGCGGCGGTGGCACGCGCTCGATCAGCTCCTCGAGCACCTCCCCCACGCCGGCGCCGGTCTTGCCGCTGATCTGCAGGATCCCGTCGCTCGGCTCGCCGATCAGGTCGCTGACTTCGCCCGCGACGCGCTCGGGCTCGGCGCCGGGCAGGTCGATCTTGTTCAAGCACGGGATCAGCTCGAGGCCGGCGTCGATCGCCAGGTAGGTGTTCGCGACCGTCTGCGCCTCCACCCCCTGGGCGGCGTCGACGACGAGCAGCGCGCCCTCGCAGGCGGCGAGCGAGCGCGAGACCTCGTAGGTGAAGTCGACGTGGCCGGGCGTGTCGATCAGGTGCAGCTGATAGGTCTCGCCATCGCGCGCGGTGTAGAACACCCTGACCGCCTGGGCCTTGATCGTGATCCCGCGCTCGCGCTCGAGGTCCATCGAGTCCAGCAGTTGCGCGCGCATCTCGCGTGCGGCGACGGTCTTCGTCAGCTCGAGTATGCGGTCGGCGAGCGTCAACTTGCCGTGATCGATGTGCGCGATAATCGAGAAGTTGCGGATGTGAGCCTGATCCATTTGGTCGCTACAGCGTAGATGGCGCCCCACGCGCTAGCCTTCTTGGTCCGGCGGATCGCCAACTCGACTACGGGCCTTCGAGGTCCAACCGCGGCTACGCGCCAATCTTCGGATCGGCGGCCTGTCCAGGTGTCGGGAGTGTCACGCCGCCCAGGCAAGACACACAGTCCTGGGACGTAAGTAGTAAGCGGCGATCTATGTTCGGGCGCACGCCGGGTGGGCTCTCGAGCTCACCCGGCCTCTGCTCGGCTTGCAGGCGACGGTGCCCATAGCCATCGAAGAGAGCCGACGGTGCCTTGCTTCCCGAGGCCAGCCTCGGAGAACGACGCTATGCGCTACGCGCGCCCCAACCGGGCTCGAATCAAGCGATTGACCTGGTGGGCCTCCGGTATGTGCATCGTCAGCACCGCGCGCATATAGATCCACACGCCCGCGCCCGCGGCGGCGCCCATGCTGAGGATCTGCGCCGGGAGCGACCTGCCGAGCACGGTATCCAGGACGTACCAGACGACCCACGAGACCCCCGCCAGCAACACCGAGGCGACGGCGATCCGGGCGGTGATCATCGTCGTCTGCGCACCCTCCAACCTGCCGTTGAAGCCGATCCGCAGCCGCCGCAACTGCAGCGCCGTCATCACCGCGTTGGCGGCGACCGTCCCGATCACGAGGCCCGCAATCCCCAGCGGCTTGTAGAGCGCGACGCTGACGATGATGTCCACGACGATGTTCATCGCCGCCAGCTTCGTCGGTATCCACGGACGCTGCAACGAGAAGAAGGTGCGCGTCAGCAACAGGTTGATCCCCGCGAACGGCAGGCTGAAGGCAAACCAGAACAGCGCTTCGGAGACCAGCCTCGTGGACTGGGCGTCGAAGTGGCCGCGTTCGAACACGAGCCGTGTGATCGGAGTCGCGAGCACGATCATGAACGCCGCCGCGGGGATCAGCAGCAAATTGATCTGACGCATCCCCGTGCCCACCGTGCGACGCATCCCCGCCGGATCGCGGCGGGCGGCGAGGCGGCTGAGGACCGGGAACAGGACGGTCGCGACCGCCACGCTGAACATGCCCTGGGGCAACATGTAGATGCGAAACGCGTTGTCGATCGCGCGCGGGGCTTCGTCGGAGACGAGGCTGCCGAAGGCCGAGTTGATCAGCTGGTCGAGGTTCACGATCCCCAGCCCGATCGTCACGGGCAGCATCAACGTGAACACCTGCCTGATCCGCGGGTCGTGCCAGTCGATCGAGAACTGCAGGCGGAAATCGATTCGCCCGAGCGCGCCGAACGCGAGCGCGAGCTGCGCGCCGGTCGCCGCAAGGATCCCGATCGCATACGCGTAGACGCGGTCGTCGCCGTGAAAGTGCGGCGCGAGCACGACCAGCAGGACGATGATCACGAGGTTCCAGACGGCCGGGGAGATCGCGGGGATCGTGAAGTGGTCGTAGGACTGCAGGATGCCCGTCAGCAGGCCCGTCAAGCCGAGCAGCAGCACCACGGGGAACAGCACCTGCGAGAGGCCGATCGTCAGGTCGTTCAGCGCGCCGCTGAACGTCGGCCCGATGAACAGCGGCATGATCGTTCCCGCGGCGAGGATGAAGAACGCCGCGATCGCGCCAAGCCCGATCAGCATGATCCAGAACAGCGTCGAGGCCAGCCGCAGCGCGTCTTTCTTGCGCCCCTGCTGGAGCAGGTCGGTGAAGACCGGCACGAACGCGGCCGACAGCGCGGCGTTTGCGAACAGGTTCGCGACCAGGTTCGGGACCAGGAAGGCGATCGTGAAGGCCGACGCCGCGCCGCTCGTGCCGAAGTAGCTCGCGAACACGATTTCCCTGCCCAGGCCGACGACCCGCGAAACGCCGGTGCCGATCGAGAAGATCGCGGTGTTGCGGGCGACGCCGCGGCTGCTCGCCGAGTGCGCGACCTGCTGCTCCGCCCCGCCCTCCTCCTCCGTCTCCATGCCGGCCGCCGGTGATGCCCCCACTAGTTGTGCGGTTGCAACGCGGTCGATGCCCTCCTCGGGAAGCTCCTCGGGCGGCTCCGTTGGAGTTGGAGGTTCACCGGGTACGGACAAGGCCGCTATAGTACGGCGCTCCGCGGCGCGGCCGTAGCTCATCTGCGACGTCCTGCGGCTTTCAGTCATGGCCAACATCCACTCCCAGAAGAAGCGGATCCTCCGCACCGAGCGCGAGCGTCTGGAGAACCGTCGCTACACCTCGGCGATCAAGACCTACTTCCGCCGCCTCGAGGCGACGATGGCGAGCGGCGACACCGCGAACGCCGACGCCGAGCACCGCGAGCTCGTCTCGACGATCGACAAGGCCGTCAAGCGCGGCGCGCTGCACAAGAACACCGGCGCGCACCGCAAGTCCCGCGCGGCCAAGCTTCGCGCCGGCGCTTCCTCAGAGTCCTAGCCGGCCTCTCTAAGTCGTGATCGCCTCGATCGCGCGCAGCGCGATCGTGTCTTCGTCGAGCGCCGCCACCGGGGATCTGGAGGCGCCGATCGCCGCGCCGCCGCGCGAGTCGAGCTCCATGTCGGCGAGCACGCCGAGCGCCCGCTTCAGGCGGTCGGGGTCGGCGCGCGCGACGTCCGCGACGAAGCGCTCCGCCGCGCGCGGGGGCATGCGCAGGCCGCGGCGCACGTCTCCGACCGACTCGCCCGCCTGCAGCCGCAGCGCGATCTGCAGCGCCTCGCGCACGCGCTGGGCCATCAGGTAGGTCATCCCCGCCAGTCGCTCTCCCTGGCTGCGGACGCGCAGGTAGGAGAGCGTCGCCTGCGCGGTGTCGCCGCCGACGAGCGCGTCGGCGAGCGCGAACGAGCGGTACTCGGCCGAGTGCGCGGCGCGATGCTCGATCTGCTCGACGCTCACGCGTTGCGTCTCCCCCTCGACCTCGACTTCGAGGGCGAGCTTCTCCAGCTCTCTCAGCAGCCGTTGCTGGCGACCGCCGATCTGGGCGACGAGCGCGTTCGCGGCGGTCGCGTCGAGCTCGATCCCCATGCGCGCGCCCTGTGCGCGCGCCCACTTGCCGAGCTTCCCAGGGCTTGACCGTCGCCTGCGCGACGATCTGCCCGCCCGCGCGCTTGACCGCGTCGTGGACCGCCGCCGGCGCCTTGCTGCGCCCCTCCTCGCGCGCGAACAGCGCGACCGTCGTCTCCGGCGGCATCTCCGCCATCGCCGGCGCCAGGTGCTGCTCGACCTCGGCCTGCTTCCAGCGCTCGACCCCATCCACAACGATCACGCGGCGGCCGATCGCGAACGTCATCGCGCTCAGCGCCAGCGCCACGCCGGCCGGGGCGCCCGCCTCGCCATCGAGCACTTCGACGCTCGCCGCGTCCCCCTCGCGCTCTGCGAGCGCCTTCAACCCCGCGCGGCGCTCGGCGACCGCACCGTGGTCGTCGCCGTGGATCAGGTAGGCGGGCTTGAGGTCTGCCATCAGCGCACCACGAGATTTACGAGCTTGCCGGGTACGACGATCTCCTTGACGATCCCCTTGCCAACGAGGTGCGCCCGCACGTTCGGCGCGGCCCTGCACAGCTCCTTCAGCTCCTCCGCGTCCGCGCCCGTCGCGGCCGTCACGCGGTCGCGCAGCTTGCCGTTGACCTGGCAGACGAGCTCATACTCGTCGCGCTCCAAGAGTGCCTCGTCGGCCTGCGGCCAGGGCTGCTCCCACACGCGCTCGCCCGTCAGGCGGTCGTAGATATCGGCGCTCACGTGCGGAGCGAACGGGAACAACAAGGACGCGGCGGTCGCGAGCGCGAAGCGCTTGGCCTCGACGCTCGCTGTCTCGCGCAGCCGCGAGCATTCGTTCAGCAGCTCCATCACCGCGGCGATCGCCGTGTTGAAGGCAAACCTTCTGAGGTCGCCCGAGACCTTCTCGATCGCCCAGTTCGCCTTTCTCAACAGCTCGAGATCCTCGGCCTCTCCCCCCTGTCCATCTGCTTGTTCTGAGGTCTCGACCGCCAAGCGCCACAGACGGCTCAGAAACCTGTGCACGCCCTCCATCCCCTCATCCGACCAGTCCGCGTCCTGATCCGGCGGGCCGATGAAGAGGATGTAGCAGCGCGCCGTATCGGCCCCGTAGCGCTCGATGATCGCGGCCGGCGAGACCACGTTGCCGCGGGACTTTGACATCTTCGCGCCGTCCTTCGTCACCATGCCCTGCGTGAACAAGGCCCTGAACGGCTCCTGGAAGTCGAGATGGCCGAGGTCGGCGAGCGCCTTCGTGAAGAAGCGCGCGTACATCAGGTGCAGGATCGCGTGCTCGACCCCGCCGATGTACTGGTTGACCGGCATCCACTCCTTCAGCGTCCTGGGGTCCCAGGCGGCGTCTTCGTTGGACGCGTCGCAGTAGCGCAGGAAGTACCAGGACGAATCGACGAACGTGTCCATCGTGTCGGTCTCCCGGCGGGCGGGGCCCCCGCACTCCGGGCACTTCGTCTTCACCCACTCCTCCGCGGCCTCCAGCGGCGAGCGGCCCTTCGGCGTGTAGTCCTCGATGTCCGGCAGCTCGACCGGGAGCTGATCCTCGGGCACGGGCACGGCCCCCCCGCAGCGCTCGCAGTTGACGATCGGGATCGGGCAGCCCCAGTAACGCTGCCTGGAGACCAGCCAGTCGCGCAGCCGGTAGTTGACCGACGCGTGGCCCTTGCCCTCGCGGTCGAGCCAGCTCACGATCGCGCTCAATGCCTCGCGGTTGGGCATGCCGTCGAAGTCCTCGTGCGAGTTGACGAGCAGGCCGTCGCCTGTGTATGGAAGACCCTCCCCGGCGGTGGTCTCGGCCGCGCTCGGGTCGGCCTCCGGCGCGGCGCTCGCGGGACCTTCGATCACGCGGCGGATCGACAGGTCATACGCGCGCGCGAACGCGTAATCGCGCTCGTCGTGCCCGGGCACGGCCATGATCGCCCCCGTGCCGTACTCCATCAGCACATAGTCGGCCACCCACATCGGGATCCGCTCGCCGTTCACCGGGTTCGTCACGGTCCTGCCCAGCGGCACGCCCGTCTTCGGCCGCTCGGCGTTCCCGCGCTCCTCGTTGGACTCGTTCAACGCCCTGTTCACGTACTCGCGCACATCTTGCTCATATGGCGTCCCCTCGGCCAGGCGCGCCACGTCGGGGTGCTCGGGCGCCATCACGAAGAACGTCGCCCCGAACAGCGTGTCCGGGCGCGTCGTGAACACGGGGTAGTCGATCGGGTGGGCGGGATCCAGGTCCTCGCACCTGAACGTCACCTCGGCGCCCTCTGAGCGGCCGATCCAGTTGCGCTGCATCGTCTTCACGTGCTCGGGCCACTCGATCGCGTCGAGATCTCCCAACAGGCGCTCGGCGTAGTCGGTGATCCGCAGGAACCACTGCTCGAGCTGCCTGATCTCCACCACGGCGCCGCAGCGCTCGCAGGTTCCGTCGGCTTGCACCTGCTCGTTCGCGAGCACCGTCTGGTCTTTCGGGCACCACTTCACGGCCGCCTCTCTGCGGTATGCGAGGCCCGCTCCGAACAGCTGCAGGAAGATCCACTGCGTCCAGCGGTAGTACCGCGGATCGTGCGTCGCCAGCTCGCGCGACCAGTCGATCGAGATGCCCCAGCGTCGGAACTCGCGCTGAAAGGACGCGATCGACGCGGCGGTCGAGTCGCGCGGGTGCACGCCCGTCCTGATCGCGTGGTTCTCCGCCGGCAACCCGAACGCGTCGTAGCCCATCGGGTGCAGCACCCTGTGGCCCGTTCTGCGGTGGTAGTGGGCGATCGCGTCGCCGACCGAATACACCTTCAGATGGCCGATGTGCGGCTCGCCGCTCGGGTACGGCAACATCTCCAGGACGTATGAGCTCGATGCCCGGCCGCCCGCTCGCACGCCCAGCGGCCCTGCCGTCCGCGTCGGCGTCCGATCAGCCCCCGCGCCCGTCCCCCCCGTGCCCGCGGCGCTCTCGTTCGAGACCTCCCAGGTGCGCTCCCTCGCCCACAGCGCCTGCCAGCGCGGCTCAATCTCCTGGGGGTCGTAGCGGTGTTCGGTCATCTGGCTCGGAGATTATCGTCCGCTTCGGGAATCGATTCTCGAGTCGGCACGGGTGGCTGTTGGTTGCCGGATGCTTGTCGGGTGCTCGCGCGCAACCCGACGGCATCCTCCCGACACGCGCGCGTCAACGACTGCCGAAGATCCGCAGCAACGTCAGGAAGATGTTGATGATGTTGATGAACACGCCCGTCGCGATCCACACCACGTCGCGCTCACTCGCCCTGCGCCGGATGATCTGGAAATAGATCGCCAGGTAGGCGCTCACGATCACGTAGATCGCGAGGTTCAGCAGGAAGTGTTCGCCGGAGCCGACAAGGATCAGCACGATCGCGAGCGCGAACACGCCGAGCAGCGCGAAGAACAGCGGGCGCATCCAGCGGATCAGGTCGCGCGAGGTCGCAAAGCCGTAGGAGCCCATCACCCCGACCGTCAGCGCGGTGCCGCCGGCCGCCTGATAGATCGCGCTCTGATCGACCGTCGCGTACTCGTTGATCACCGGCCCCAGCCCGATCCCCAACGCGAGCGCGAGCGCGAACATCCAGGTCATCCCCGTCGGGCCTTCGCGCAGCACCGGGACGAACATCTGCACGATCAGCATCCCCAGCGCGCCGAGCTCGAAGATCAAGCCGGTGCCGTAGGCGAGATCGCGCCCGATGTAGGCGCCGGCCGAGGTGAACGCGAGCGCGACCGCGACCAGAAACATCACCTGGCCGAGCAGGAACGTCGAGCTGGCCGCGCGTTCGGTCGCGCGGGGCTCGAACACGCTCAGGGCGGACCGCTGCGAGGAGGTGGCGGGTGTTCCAAACGGGTTGTCGGACATACGCGCATCTTACTTACGCCGGTTACGTCAGTGCCACCTTTCGTCAGTGCCAACCGCCCACGAGGCAGCACCTTCAGCACCCGCGGCGGCAATCCCGTTCACGCGGCAAAGCGCGAATACGCGCGCACCGCCTCGACGATCTCCGCCGGCGCCGTCCGCGGCGAGCCGGCGCCGAACGGCGGCTGCGGGTCGTACTCGATGCCCAATTCGATCGCCTGTGCGACATGGTCGCCCGCAACCCTCGCCGCGAGCGCGAGCGCCATGTCGAGCCCGGCCGTCACCCCGGCGGCGGTCGCGAGCTTGCCGTCGAACACCACGCGCTCGGGCACCACCTCGACGCCGTCGAAGGAGCCCAGCTGCTCGAGCGCCTGCCAGTTGCTCGTCGCGCGTTTCCCCTCCAACAGACCCGCGGCGGCGAGGATCAGCGAGCCGGTGCAAACCGAGCACGTCCACTGCGAAGTCTCGTGCGCCGCCCGCAGCCAGTCGTGCACCGGGCCGTCGTCCATCAGCGCCACCTGGCCGGGACCGCCGGGGACGATCAGGATCTCGGGGTGCTCGAGCTCGGCGAGCGTGGCATCGGCCCTCAGCACCAGTGGGCCGGGGTCGGTCCTCTTCGGGCCTGCCTGCTCGGCGACGAACGTGACCGTCGCGCCGGGCAATCGGCTCAGCACTTCGTAGGGGCCGACGGCGTCGAGCGCGGCCAGGCGGTCGAATATGAGGATCGCGATATCCATTGTCTGCTCGTCTCCTTCGATTGCGGGTTTGTGGTGGTGGTGGTGGTGGTGGTGGCGGCGGCGGCGGCGGCGCCAGCCGGCCGGGCGGCTCAGGCGGCGGTCGAATCAAGTGCCTGAACAGGACGGCCGTGGAAGCGACGGCGGTACTCCGCCGGCCCGACGCCGATCCTGCGCAGGAACGTGCGGCGCATCGTCTCCGCCGTGCCAAAGCCGCAGGCCGCGGCGATCGTCGCGATCGGCTCCGCAGTGTCCTCGAGGCACCCGCGGGCGGCCTCGATCCGCACACTCTCGACGTAGCGCGCGGGTGTCACGCCCGTCTCCGCCGCAAACGCGCGGGCAAAGTTCCGCGGGCTCATACACGCGCGCGCCGCGAGCGCCTCGACGGACAGATCGGCCGCCGGGTGCTCGACGACGTGTCGCTGCACCTCGCGCAGCGGCTCGCGCGCGGGCTCCTGCGCCGATAGCGTCGCTGAGAACTGCGCCTGGTTGCCGGGACGGCGCAGGAACAGCACGAGGTGACGCGCGATCTGGAGCGCCGCGTCGCGATCGAGATCCTCCTCGACGAGCGCCAGCGCCAGGTCCATCCCGGCGGTAACTCCAGCCGAGGTCCAGATCGGCCCGTCGCGCAGGAAGATCGGCTCGGGGTCGACCTCCACCGCCGGGTACCGATCGGCGAGCTCGGCGGCCGAGGCCCAGTGCGTGGTCGCGCGCCGCCCGTCGAGCAGGCCGGCCGCGGCCAGCAGGAACGCGCCGGTGCAGACCGAGGCCGTGCGCCGGGCGGTGGCGGATGTCCGAGCGATCCACTCCAGCACCGTGGAATCCGCGGCCGCCTGCTTGCGGCCGTACCCCCCGGCGACGATCAACGTGTCGATCTCCTCAGGCGCCGCCGCGAGGCTCGCGTGCGGGGTCACCGTCAACCCGCTCGAGGTCCGCAGCGGCCGGCCGTCCGCGCTGAGCAGCTCGATCTCGTACCCGCGCTCGCGCCGGCCGGATCCTTCGATCAGCCGCTGGGCGCCCGCGAACACCTCAAGGGGACCGGCGAAGTCGAGGCTCTGCACTCCCGGGTAGAGGAGGATCGCGATCTGGCGCGGCGATTGTGTGCTGCTCATCTTCCGATCATCGCTCAACCCACTCTTGTCCGCAAGGACAAGTTTTCAACGATTTCTGCCATTTCCTTGCATGCGCCGAGGGGACGCGAAAGGAGCGCGGCCGGGTCGACGCTCCCTCTGAGACGCTATGCCGCGCCATGAGCCAACGCTCCCGCATCCTCCTGCTCGCGATCGGGACGGCGGTCGTGACGGCCCTCGCGCTCGTCGTCCTGCTCGACCGCCCGGCCACGCGATCCTCGTCAGGCTCGCCCTCGACCGCCGCGGCGGCGGCCAGGGCCGTGGCCGAAAACGCGCAGGCCAGCACCGGCTTCGACGGGGCGCTTCTGCCACGGGGAGTACGCACTCCCAACTTCACGCTCACCGATCAACAGGGCCGGCGTGTGTCCCTGGGCCAGTACCGCGGCCGGGTCACGATTCTGACGTTCCTCTCCACGACCTGCCATCCGACCTGCCCGCTGATCGCCCAGCAGATCCGCGGCGCGCTCGACGAATTGGATGCCCACCCGCCCCACGCCGCCCCCGCCCAACCCGTCCCGGCGCTGATCGTCAGCGCCAACCCGAGCGCCGACACGCCCGCGGCCGTGCGTCGCTTCCTCAGCGAAGCCGCGCTCGGCGGCCGCGTCGAGTACCTCACCGGCACCACCGCCGAACTACGGGCGGTGTGGCGCGCCTACGACATCGTCCCCAGCCAGCTCGGCGATGCAGAGTCGCCGCATGCCGCCGCCGTCCTGCTGATCGACCGCGCCGGGCGCAAGCGCGACCTCTTCCAGGTCGAACAGCTCACCCCGGAAGGGCTCGTGCACGACATCCGCAAGCTCGAAGGGGGTGGATAGAGGCGCATCCACTTACCCCCTGCCACCTGAGATAACAGTCTAGAGCGCCTCCTTCTCGGCTATACGCCTGTCTGTGGGCGGCGCCGCTGCGCAAGCACGTCCCTGCGAACCGTAGTCAAAAACGCCCTGAGCCTCTTGGGATCCAGCGGCCTGTCGAGAGTGCTCACGATGTTCGGCCCGGTGCGCGGGATGACCATCGGCTCACGCTGTTGCTCATTGATCGGTGCATGTTCACTCATCTGATGCCTCGCTCTCCGGAGGAATGCCAGCCTCCTCAGTGTACTGCTGCCATGCTGCATTGAAAAGCTCTGCAAGCTCGCCCAGGAGGAGAGGCGAGAACGAGACCCGGGCGACGACCTGGCCTTGCAGGAACTGGGGCCCCATGCGGATGAGATCAAGCGTGAACTCATGGGGGGGTTGGCGCGGAAACGCTCATGCGATCCGTGTTTGGGCCAAACCGGCGGCAGGCTCCGCTCGAGGAACCCGGCTTTTCCGACTCCCGTTGATACCCTAGCTGGCAGGTAGGAAATGACACGATGACGATCTGGGCGGGATCTCCCCCGATGGGCAGACATTCGAGATGATGTTCTCAACCAAGGCCGAGTACGGCGTGCGCGTGATGGTCGAGCTGGCTCGGCGAGCCGGCGAGGATCCGATCCCGCTCGCGGAGATCGCCGCGCACGACGGTCTCCCGCTGGCCTACCTGGAGCACCTCGTCGCGCGGCTGCGCAAGGCCGGTCTCGTCGACTCGCGGCGGGGCTCGCGCGGGGGCTACCTGCTCGCGCGCTCGCCCGTTGAGATCACGATGGCCGAGGTCGTGCAGGCGCTCGAGGGCTCGATCGCACCGATCGAGTGCATCTCCCAGTCCTCGGACGGGTCGATCGTGTGCTCGCGGGAGTCAGACCCTGACCACGTTTGCCCAACAAAGCTGCTGTGGACGCGGGTGCGCTTCGCGATCGTGCGCACGCTGCAGGAGACGACGCTCGCCGACCTCGTGCTCGCCCCCACCCTCTTGAACCCAATCGCAGATGGAGCCTCATTGGCAAATGGGACATCCCTCTCATCGGATCAGAAAAAGACGAAAACAGCCCGTGGAGCAATGAAGTCGATCACTCCCGAACCCGAACCAATCACAACTGGAGCTTGAAAACAGAACATGGCCGACCTAGAGATCAGAGACCTGCACGTGCGCATCGAGGAGCGCGAGATCCTCCGGGGCGTCAACCTCGACGTCTCCCGCGGCGAGGTCCACGCGCTGATGGGCCCGAACGGCTCCGGCAAGTCGACGCTCGCGAACACCCTGCTCGGGCACCCCTCGTATGAGATCACCGAGGGTTCCATCACCTTCAAGGGCGAGGACATCACCGCGGCCGAGCCGCACGAGCGCGCGAAGGCGGGGCTGTTCCTCGCCTTCCAGTACCCCGTCTCGATCCCCGGCGTCTCGGTCGCGAACTTCCTGCGCATGGCGATCAACGCCAAGCGCTCCGAGCCGATCCAGGTGAAGGAGTTCCGCAACCAGCTCCAGCACGCGATCGACCTGCTCGACGTCAACCGCGCGTTCACCTCGCGCCACCTCAACGACGGCTTCTCCGGCGGCGAGAAGAAGCGCGCGGAGATCCTGCAGATGGCGATGCTCGCGCCCGACGTCGCGATCCTCGACGAGACCGACTCCGGCCTCGACATCGACGCGCTGCGCACGGTCGCCGAGGGCGTGCAGCGGCTGCACGAGGAGCAGGGACTCGGTGCGCTGATCATCACCCACTATCAGCGCATCCTCCACTACATCAAGCCCCAGTTCGTGCACATCCTGATGGATGGACGGATCGTTCTCGAGGGCGGCGTCGAGCTGGTCGAACGGCTCGAGCGCGAGGGCTATGACGAAATTCGCCGTGAGTTCGGCGGCGGCGAGACCAACGCAGTCGCAGCCGGTGGCAGCGGTGTCTGACGCTCAGGCAACGACCCCCACCGCCAATGGCGCGACTCCGGCGCCGATGAAGCCCGGCCGCCACCGCGAGGCGACGCTCTACCACGCGCTCGCTGGCGCCGGGGCCGGTAACGGGCGCACGCTCGCGCAACTGCGCGAGGCGGCGCTGCGGACATACGAGACCTCGGAGCTGCCTGTCTGGCGGCGCTCGGGGTTCTGGACGACGAGCCTTGCGAGCCTTGACCTCGACGCGCTGGAGACCTACCCCATGGAACCGGGGCCCGGCACGAACCGCGAGGCCGGCGCAGCTGGCGAGACGGGACCGCGCGAAATTCCCGATGTCGTCACGCGCACGTTGCCCGATCGACCGCACGCCGGACGGATCGTGCAGAGCGCGGGCGCGGTCGTACACGTCGAGCTCTCGCCCGAGCTGGCCGCGCGCGGCGTGATCCTGTGCTCGCTCGAGCAGGCATTCCAAGACCACCGCGAGCTGGCGGAGCGCTGGTACTCCAAGCGCCTGCCGATCGATCGCAACAAGCTGGAGGCCGCGAACGCCGCGTTCTGGACCGGCGGCGCGTTCCTGCACGTGCCGCCGGGCGTCGTCGTCGAGGACCCGTTCGAGATCGTCTACGCGATCGAGCGCGCCGGGGTGGCGCAGTACGCGCGCACGCTCGTCATCGGCGGCGCCCACAGCGAATTCAAGCTGCACGAGTACGACCTCGCCGAGGACTTCTCCGGCCAGGCATTGCATGCGGGGGCGTTCGAGCTGTATCTCCAGGACGGCGCGCGCTGTCGCCTGGCCCAGGTTCAGGACTGGAGCCCCGCCCACCGCGGCGAGGTGTATGACGTCTCCACGCGCTTCGTCGGCGTCGGGCGCGACGCCCACTGTCACTGGCTGCCGGCGCTGCTTGGCGGGCACCTCGTGCGCCAGCACCTGGAGCTGGCCGTCTCAGAGCCCGGCGGGGACATGGCCTTTCGCGGCCTGTTCTTTACCGAGGAGCACGAGCACCTCGACGTGTTCGCGGTCGACCTGCACGAGACCGGGCCCTCGGGCGGAGACGTGCACTGGCGCGGCGCCGCAACCGGCGAGAGTCGCGCGAGCTTCGAGGGCCTGATCCAGATCGACCCGGGCGCCCAGCAGACGCACACCTACCTGCAGATCCACTCGATGATGCTCTCGCCGAAGGCGCGCGTCGATGCGATTCCCTCGGTGCTCGTGTCGGCCGACGACGTCTCCGCCTCCCACGGCGGCACGGTCGGGGAGCTCGACGAGGCCGCGATCTTCTACATGCAGTCGCGCGGCCTCGACCGTCCCGCGGCGGTGCGGGTGATCATCGAGGGCTTCTTCGAGCCACTGATCTCGGAGCTGGCCGACGAGTCCCTGGAGGAGCTCGTGCGCGAGAAGATCGCCGGCAAGCTGGCGGCGGCGCGCGAGGACATCGAGGCCTATGCCACCAGTCGTTGAGAGCGCGCTCGGGGTCAAGTCAGACTTCCCGATCTTCTCCCGGCGATTTGACGGTCGCCCGCTGATCTACCTGGATTCGGGCGCGACCTCGCAGAAGCCCGAGGTCGTGATCGAGGCGCTCGCGAATCACCTGCGCGAGCACAACGCGAACGTGCATCGTGGCGTGTACGCGCTGGCCCAAGAGGCCGATGCGGCCTACGACGGCGCGCGGAAACAGGTCGCCACATTCGTCAATGCAGAGCCGGAGATGACGATCTTCTGCAAGAACGTCACCGAGGCGATCAACCTCGTCGCCTACGCCTGGGGCCGGGCGAATGTCGGGACCGGCGACGCCGTGCTGATCACCCAGATGGAGCACCACGCGAACATCGTGCCGTGGCAGGTCCTCTGCCGCGAGCGCGGCGCCGAACTGCGCTACCTGGAGGTCGATGATCGCGGCGAGGTCTCTTTAGATCAGCTCGACGCCGAGCTCGCGCGGGGCGACGTGCGGATGGTCGCGGTCACCCACATCTCGAACGTGCTCGGCACGATCCTTCCCGTCGCGGAGATCGTCGCGCGGGCGCGCGCCGCGGGCGCGGCGACGTTGGTGGACGGCGCCCAGGCGGTGCCGCACATGGGGGTCAACGTCGCGGCGATCGGCGCCGATTTCTACGCGTGGACGGGGCACAAGGCGCTCGGCCCGACCGGGATCGGCGTGCTGCACGGCCGCCGCGAGACCCTGGAGACGATGGAGCCCTTCCTGACCGGCGGCGACATGATCGCCTCGGTCAACTTCCAGGGGGCGAGCTGGAACGAGCTGCCGTACAAGTTCGAGGCCGGCACGCCGCCGATCGCCGAGGCGGTCGGGCTGGGCGCGGCGGTCAACTATCTCTCCGCGATCGGCATCGAACGCGTGCGCGCGCACGAGCGCGCGTTAACCGGCTACATGCTGGAGCGCTTGGCAGACGTGCCCGGCTTGCGCGTCACCGGGCCCCCGGGGGCGGACGCGCGGGGTGGGCTGGCCTCGTTCACGATCGAGGGCATGCACCCCCACGACATCGCTGAGCTGGCCGACCGTGGCGGCGTCTGCATCCGTGCCGGACACCACTGCGCGCAGCCGCTGATGCGCTGCCTGGGCGTGAGCGCGACCGCGCGCGCGAGCGTCGGCGTCTACAACGAGGCCGCCGACATCGACGCGCTCGTGGACGCTCTGCTCGCCGGCCGCGAGGTATTTGGACTCTGACGATGGACGACCTCTACCGCGACTACATCCTCGACCACTACAAGCAGCCGCGCAACTTCGGCGAGCTCGAGCCCCACGACCTCGAGGCGCTCGAGCACAACCCCCTGTGCGGCGACGAGCTCGGGGTCCAGATCCGCGTCAAGGACGGCCGCATCGAGGATCTGCGCTTTCACGGGCACGGCTGCGCGATCTCGCAGGCCTCGGCGTCGATCGCCTCCGAGGAGCTGATCGGTATGAGCCTCGAGGAGGTCGGCGGGCTCGGCGCCGACTGGATGATCGAGCTGCTCGGGATCCCCGTCTCGGCGACGCGGCGCAAGTGCGCGCTGCTCAACCTGAAGGTCGTGCGCGGCGCGGTGACCGGCGAGGACGCCTGGCCCGCCTGAGCGCGCGACAACCAAACACCCCAAACCCAGCCCCGCGATCAGGCACACGGGACGCCCGCAATACTGCCCGGGAATCGGGCACACGCGACACCCGCGATACAATTCCTAGCGCAGAGCACAGGATTCAGCGAACAACCGCAGCGAGGAGCCGCATGGCCACAGTTGACCGCACGAAGATCACCAAGCCCAGCCCGATCGTCGAGGACGAGCAGGGTCAGCTGCGCGCGCGCCAGGGCATCTCGCGCGAGGTCGTCTCAGAGCTCTCGAAGATCAAGGGCGAGCCCGCCTTCATGGCCGAGAAACGGATCAAGGCGCTGGAGATCTTCGAACGCAAGCCGATCCCGACCTGGGGCCCTGACCTGAGCGCGCTGAACCTCGACGATCTCGTCCTCTACTCCCCCCCCACCGCCGGGCGCTTTGACTCGTGGGACGACGTGCCCGAGGATATGAAGCAGACCTACGAGGACCTCGGCATCCCCCAAGCCGAGCGCGAGCACCTGGCCGGGGTCGTTGGCGTCTGGCGCCAGGAGCCCGTCTACGAGGGCCTGAAGGAGGAGTACGCCAAGCAGGGGATCCTGTTCTGCTCGATGGACACCGCCGTCACCGAGTACCCGGAGCTCGTCGAGAAGTACTTCATGAACAAGTGCGTCCCCGCGCAGGACAACAAGTTCTCGGCATTGCACGGCGCCGTCTGGTCGGGCGGGGCCTTCTGCTACATCCCCAAGGGCGTCAAGTGCGACCTACCACTGCAGTCTTACTTCCGTATGGAGGGCGCTGGCGAGGGCACGTTCGAGCACACGCTGATCATCGCCGACGAGGGCAGCGACGTGAACTACATCGAGGGCTGCACCGCGCAGACCTACTCGGTCAACTCGATGCACTCCGCGGTCGTCGAGATCTTCGTCCACGAGGGCGCGAAGGCGCGCTACACGACCGTGCAGAACTGGTCGAAGGACGTCTACAACCTCAACACCAAGCGCGCGATCGTCGACGCCGGCGGCACGGTCGAGTGGGTCGGCGGGTCGATGGGCGCGAAGTACGTGATGCTCTACCCGGGTTCGTTCCTGATGGGCGAGGGCGCGCGCGCCGACCACCTCAACGTCGGCGTCGCCGGCAAGGGCGTGCACAAGGACACGGGCGCGAAGGTCGTGCACCTCGCGCCGAACACGACCTCGAACATCCTCGCCAAGTCGATCTCCAAGGACGGCGGCATCATGGGCTACCGCGGCCTCGTCAAGATGGGCGCCAACTCCGCCGGCTCGAAAGCCCGCGTGCAGTGCGACGGCCTGATGATGGACGGCGAATCGAAATCGGACACCTGGCCCGACATCCAGATCCAGAACCCCCACGTGACCGTCGCGCACGAGGCGACCGTCGGGCGCATCTCCGACGATCAGCTCTTCTACATGGGCTCGCGCGGCTTCACCGAGGACGAGGCCGCCGCGATGATCGTCAACGGCTTCATCGAGCCCGTCACCAAGGAGCTGCCGATGGAGTACGCGGTCGAGCTGAACAGGCTCATCCAATTGGAGATGGTCGGCAGCATAGGCTGAGCCGCGCGATCGGCGGCGCCTGGCTGCGTCCTCAGTCGCTCGCGTACAGAGCACGCCACGCTCCTTGCGTCCTTGCCATGCTTGCCCTCGCACGTCTCAGAAGCGTCTCTGACTCCCGTTGAGGGCACCCGTTGACACGATCGTCGCGCCGCTGTTCCCGACGGGTTTGCCGTGGGCGAACGTCACCGGTCGCGGCGCGAGCATCATCCAGCGCGGCAAGCCGCTGCTGATCGAGTTCTGGGACTTCTGCCGGCCGAACTCGCTGCGCACGCTGCCGTACCTAAAGGGCTGGCACGAGCGCTACGCCGACGCCGGGCTGCGCATCGTCGGCGTGCACTCCCCCGGGTTTGAGCCCGCGCGCGACGAGGACGCGGTGCGTGCGGCGGTGGTGCGGCTGGGGATCGAGTACCCCGTGCTGATCGACCGCGAGCTCGAGCTGTGGCGCGACTACGAGAACCAGGGCTGGCCCGCGCGCTACCTGTTCGACGGCCGCGCGCGGCTGTTCGAGTACCACTACGGCGAGGGCGCCTACGCCGAAACCGAGCTGGCGATCCAGGAGCTGCTCGGCGTCGAGCGGGAGGTCCTCGCCCCGGTCCGCCCCGAGGACGCGCCGGACGCTCAGCTGGTGCCCCAGACCAAGGATCAGGAGGGCGCCTACTCAGGCCTCTACGAGGCCGGCGGCGTGTGGGCCGTGCTCGACGGGAGCGGGACCGTCCGGGTCGAAACTCGAACTACCGCCGATGCCCGATCCGAGCCGGCCTTCGCGAGCGAGCTGCAGGTCTCCCACCCCGGCGCCTACCCCCTGATCGAGCACGAGCGCCACACCGCGGGCACGCTCACGCTGGAGATCGGCACGGGCGTGCAGTGCCTGGCAACGTGCTTCACACCGGGCTTGGCGTGATCTCGCCGACCACGTCCGGCGCGAGCTCGGCGTGCGAGCGGTCCAGCAGCAGGCGCTTCAGCGTTGGTGGCGTCGAGGGGTCATCCTCCACGAGCACGCAGGAGCCGGGCCAATAGGGGGTCTCACCGGCGCCCCGGCCGAGGAACACGAGGTCGTACGTCCAGCAACCGCAGTTCATCAGCCGCGCGCCGCCGCGCCCCAGCCACTCGGCTTCATCGTCGCCCGGAAGCGGCCCGGCGCGATGGGTGTGGCCGAAGATCACGTGGGCGTCACCGAGGCCGAGGCGATCGGCCACCTCCCCGATCGCGCGCAGCCCGGCACGACGTAGCTCCTCGGTTGAGATGTCGGTGCGCAGCGGGCCCAGCCCGGCACGATTGAGCGCCGCCACAGCGAGCGGGAAGGCGCCCGCGAGCGCCAGCCCGCGCAGTTTTCGCATTCGCGAGGAGCCGCCCGCCTCGCCCGCGAGCGCTCGCCACGCGCGGATCGTGTCGACGCGGTTCACGGCGCCGCCGGCGCGCGCGTCCCTGGCGACCGTATCCCTCCACGCGAACACCGGCGCCCCCACGGCCTCGTAGTCCTCGACGCGACTGAACGCCGCGGCCGGCCGTCCCAGCACGCGGCTCATCACCGCGATGCTCAGGCGCTCGATCGTGGGCACGGTCAGGTGGGCGTCGAGGTAGTGGCCGTGGATCGCGTACACGTCGTCGCGCACCCACAGGCCCGGGTAGGCGGCGCTGACATGCGCGGGCGCCGCCCAGGCGGCGAGCTGCGCGAGCATCGGCGAGGCCTGCTCCGGACGCAGACGCTGCTCGAGCTCAAACGGCTTCGGCGCCTGTAGAGCGCGCTCGCCGAGCCACGACTCGACCAGCAGGTGGTCGTGGTTGCCGGCGCTCACCACGATCTCGCGGCCGGCGAGCGCTCGCCCGAGATCTTCGAAGAACGGCCGCGCGGCGGCCATCGCATAGCGCGGCGGGCGGTGGCGCAGCTCGAGCACGTCGCCGAGCAGGACCAGGCGGTCGACGTCCTCCAGGGCCTCGAGCAACGCGGCGCGCGGCCCCGGGCGACTCAGCACATCCGAGCCCAAGCCGCTGCCCAGATGCAGGTCGGAAACGATCAGGGTGCTCATCGCGATACCGGCCGATCGGCGCTCGTGATATTCGGTCGCGACGGGCGACCGAGCCGCCGCACGCTCAGGACGCCTCGCCCGCGCCGACGGCCTCGCGCACCTGCTTGGGCAGCATGAAGCGCACGTCCTCGCGGACCGCGTCGACCTCGGAGATGTCCCGCACCCCGCGCGCCCGGAAGAACCCGACGAGCTCGCCGACCAGGTTCTCGGGGGCGCTCGCGCCCGAGGAGATGCCGACGACACGCTTGTCCTTGAGCCACTCCTCGCGGACCTCGCTCGCGCTGTCGATCAGGTGCGCGTCGGCGCCGAAGTCGCGTGCCACCTCGACCAGGCGCACCGAGTTCGACGAGTTGCGCGAGCCGATCACGAGCATCAGATCGCAGCTGCCGGCGAGCTGCTTGACGGCCGTCTGGCGGTTGGTCGTGGCGTAGCAGATGTCATCGGTGCGGGGCCCGACGAGGCTCGGGAAGCGCTCTTTCAGACGGGCGATGATCGCGCTCGTCTCATCGACCGAGAGCGTCGTCTGCGTGACGTAGGCGATCCGCCCGGGATCTTCGACCTCCAGCTCGTCAACGTCCCGCTCGGACTGCACGAGCACGATCCGCTCCGGCGCCTCGCCCATCGTGCCTTCGACCTCCTCGTGGCCGTCGTGGCCGACGAGCACGATCGTGTAGCCATCCTCTGCAAAGCGCAGCGCCTCGCGGTGGACCTTCGTCACGAGCGGGCAGGTCGCGTCGATCGTCCGCAGTCTCCGCGTCTGGGCGTTGGCGTGCACGCTGGGAGCGACGCCGTGGGCGGAGAACACGCAGACCGAGCCCTCCGGCACGTCGGTCTCCCGCTCGACGAAGATCACCCCGCGCTCGCGCAGGCGCTGCACGACGTGCTTGTTGTGCACGATCTCCTTGCGCACATACACCGGCGGTCCGTGGATCTCGAGCGTCCGTTCGACCGTCTGCACGGCGCGATCGACCCCCGCGCAATAACCGCGCGGGGCGGCGAGCAGGACCTTTTCGACGGTGTTTGTGACGGACTCGGAAGCGGTGTCGAACATTCCAACATTGTAGAGGCGCTGCAGGTACGCTAATCGGCAATGGCGCAACGTCATCTCGACAGGCTCACCCCGGTCGACGCCTCCTTCCTGCACCAGGAGGGGCCGACCTCGCACATGCACGTCGGCGGCTTGACGATCGTCGAAGGTCCGCCGCCCTCGATGGAGGAGTTCCTCGAGCAGATCCGCCGGCGGCTGCACCTGGTGCCGCGCTACCGGCACAAGCTCGCCAATACGGCGCTCGACAGCGGACGGCCGGTGTGGATCGATGACCCGAGCTTCAACCTCGAGTACCACATCCGCAACGCGGCGCTGCCGACCCCGGGAGGTTGGGAGCAGCTGCAGAGCCTGACCGCCTGGATCTTCTCCCAGCAGCTCGACCGCTCCAAGCCGTTGTGGGAGATGTGGCTGATCGAGGGCCTCGAGAATGACCGCTTCGCGCTGATCTCCAAGAGCCACCACGCCCTGATCGACGGGATCGCCGGGATCGACCTGGCGACCGTGCTGTTCGACCTCTCCCCCGACCCACCGCCGCTGCGCCACTCCGGGCGTGCGTGGCAGCCGCATTCGGAGCCCGGCGTCGCCGAGCTCCTCGCCGCCGGCCTGCTCGGCGCCGTGCGCACCGGGATCGCACTCGCGGAGGGAGCGATCGACGCGCTCTCGCATCCAGAGCACGCGCTCGCCCGCGCGCGCGAGGCGGCCGAGGGCATCGGCGAGATCGTCTGGGCCGGCCTGAACCCCGCGCCGGAGACGCCCCTGAACGTCGACATCGGCCCGCACCGGCGCTTCGTCGGAATCGGCAACTCGCTCGCGGACTTCAAGCTCGTCAAGAACGCCTTCGGCGGGACCGTCAACGATGTGGTCCTGGCGGTCGTGGCGGGCGCGCTGCGCTCGTTCCTGATCTCTCGCGGCGTGCGCACCGAGGGCATGGAGATGCGCGCGCTCGTCCCGGTCTCCGTACGCGCCGAGGACGAGCACGGGGCCGGCGGCAACCGGATCGTCGTGATGCGCGGGCCCTTGCCCGTCTACATCGCCGACCCCGTTCAACGCCTACGCTTCGTCTCCGCCGCAATGGACGGCCTGAAGGAGTCAAAGCAGGCTCTGGGCGCCGAGGTGATCGCTGGCGTTCAGAACTTCGCCCCCCCGACGATCCTCGCGCAGGCCTCGCGCCTGAACTTCTCGACGCGCCTGTTCAACCTGCTCGTCACGAACGTCCCCGGCCCGCAATTCCCGCTGTACGTGCTCGGGCGCGAGATGCTCGAGGCCTACCCCGTCGCCTTCCTCCCCCAGCACCATGCCTTGGCGATCGCGATCATGTCCTACAACGGCCAGATGAACTTCGGTCTGCTTGGCGACTTCGACGCGCTGCCGGACATCGATTCGATCGGCGACTCGATCGCCGCGGAGCTCGCGACGTTGGTTTCGCTCGCGCGCGAGTCTGTCGTCACGCCCGCTTAACGAAACCGGCGATCATAAGTTCGGGGGATCGCGCCGGTCACAAGTTCGGGATCGCATGTGCCAAATTTGTGCCCGGGGTGTGTCGAACTTGCGCATTAAATGCGCCAAGATGTGCCCAAGATATGCCCAAAGTGTGCCCAGGGGCCGGGCTGTGTGTGACTTTGAAAGGCGCGTATAACTATAGTATCACGCGGTTTTAAAAGTTAATCATCACTCTCGCCGCGGGCACAAATTCGTCGCACTTTCGCCCTCGCACGCTCGCCCGGCCTAATAGCCGAGCGCGAACTTCGCGTCCTCGGACATCTTCTCCGGGGACCACGGCGGCGTGAACACCATCTCGGACTCAATCGTCTTCACATCGTCCAGTTCGCCGACGAACTCCTCGATCTGCTCAGTCACCTGCGGCCCGATCGGACACCCGGGCGTCGTCAGCGTGAACGTCACACGCACGTTCCCATCATCGACCTCCACCCCATAGATCAAGCCGAGCTCGACGAAGTCCAACCCGAGCTCCGGGTCGATCACGTTCGACAGGGCATCCATCACATCATCGACTGTGGGCGCGGGCATGCTCCGAGTCTATCGGCACCTGGGTATCGGCACCTGGGCGCGCACCCGCCTCAGTTATCGCAACCGAGGCGGTCCCACATGTAGAGCTGGATGCACTCCGTCGCCAGCTCGATCGCGCGCTCGCGTGAAAGACGAGGCAGCACCGTGTCCAAAGCCTGCTGCTCGGAGACGCCCGCCTGGAAGGCTTCCTCGCCGCGGAAGCCCGCTGCGATCTTCAGCGCCTCGCGCCGGTTGTCCCCGAGGCTCGCGAACACCCCGACGAGGAACTCCGTGTTGGGAACCGGCTGGCCGACCTCCAGCGAGGCATGCCAGGCGGCGAGCAGGTGCAGGTCGTCCTCGTCGAGATCGGCGATCGCCTTGGCGTAATGGACAGACAACTCCTGGTCGGGAATGTCATCGACCCACGCGCGCACGACCTCGCCCACCAGCTGGCGGCGAGCCTCGCGGCCGACCGACTCCGCGATCACGCGGATCGCATCCTGGGGCTCGATGAAGCAGAGCGGCATTCCCGAGACTGTAGGTGGCCGTGTGGACGGCATTTTTGCCAGAACCCGCCTCGCGATCTGGGCGGACGTTCACGGCGCCCGCGGGCCGGTTGCACAGGCCGGGGCCGGGCCCTGCCTCCACGCACGGCCCCAGATCTCGACGGCGGCGAGATCGGTCCTACAGCTCGAACGCCTCACGGCAGCGCTCGAGCGCGTGCGGGTCGCTGCGCTCGCTGCGAACACCGAGCGTCGCCCGCTCTCCCGGGGCCGGCGAGCCCCAGTTCGCAAGCGCCAAGTCGAGCGTTTCGATCGGCACCGAGATCGCCTCGGCGAGCGCGCGCGCGCGGCGCTCGAGCAACAACGGATCGCCGATCGCGAACACGCGCTTGGCCGCGAGCGTGGTCAGGTCGCCGGAATGGGCGTCGCTCGCGCTCGTCATGTGCAGCGAGTCGGCGCGCATCTCATACAGCCCGAGGCGTCCCAACGTGACGAGCAGGTCATAGCGCCCCATGCGACCGAAGCCCGGCAGCGCCAGGCGCTCGAAGCCTCGCTCGAAACGTCGCTCCGGACTCCACTCCGGATCGCCCTCAAACGCCTTTCGCTGCGAGCCGGCGCGCGCGGCCCAGTGGCGGTAGGCGAGCAGCGTGCTCGTCCCGCGGGCGGGGTCGTGCGATGTGCGCGGGCCCAGTGGCATCCGGCCGAGGTCGCGCAGCGCGTCCTGCTCGTCGAGAACTCGCTCCTTGTCCGGGACGCCCTCTCCGCCCGGAACGCTCCCTCCACCCGGGACGCCCTCCCGACTCGGCGTGGCCCCCTGAGCCGGAGAATCATCGTGCGCATCGATGTCGCTCGCGGCAGCCAGGACCAGTCGGATGCCAAGGAACGGGTTCTCTCCGTTCAGCGGCGACAGATAGGCGATCAGAAAACACATCCACGTCGCCCGCTCTAGTTCCTCCTCGGCCAGCGCGCGAACCTCGCCGTACAGATCGGGCGGCGCCGTCCGAAGCGCGAGCAGGCGGCCGTGCGCGAAGGCGATCTCCTGCGCCAGCGCCTCGGCGTCGCCCGACGCGCGCAGGCCGGGGAGCAAGCCCGAGCGATAGCCGTCGTCGCCGGCGCGATTCTCGCGCTTGACATGCACCTCCTTGCCACCGGCGCGCAGGCGCGGATGACGCGGTCGCACCGGCGCGCCTTTCGTGGGGGCGCGCCGCGGTTTCGCCGTCGCCTTTTCGACCGCCGCGCCGCCGGCGAGCGACTTGCTGCAGATCGGGCAGCGCTCGATGAAGCGATTGTGGCGGCAGAAGGTTGGCACCCTGCCCAGTTTAGGAGGCGGGGGCCGGACCTATGTAGGCCGGACCCCCGCCCCGCCGTCCTCGGTTCGGCGTCAATCCATCGACAGCCGCTCCTTCATGAGATCAGTAGGAGGCGAGCACGTCGATCGCGGCGTTGCTGACCGTGACATGCGTGGAGAGACAGTTGTCGATGGCCTTGAGGGTGATCGTGCGGGTATGGCTGCTGGCATCGCCGATGAAGAATCCTGTGCCGAGTTCCCCGAATTCGCCGAGTTCACCTTTTTCGAGCTCCTCATCTTCGAGCTCGATCCTGAAAAAGGTAGGCCCCACAAGCGAGGTCGTCACAGTTCTGGGAGTCGTGCTGCCCTTTGCCTCCAAGATCCCCTCAATCGCGTTGCCCACCGACGCGATGGCAAACACGCCCGCGTCTTCGAATTCTTTTTTGCTGTTTTCATCGCCACATTCTTTGCTGCCCGGTAATGTGAGCGTAAGTGTGCCGATCATCTGATCGTCCTCGTTGGGAGCCTCGGTCCATGTGCTCGGACTAATCGGGACGTTACCCCCTTCGATGCAGATGAACGACATACAGCCAGGAGGCACTTTCTCCGTGCCCGCCGGTCCAGCGCCGCGCGCCCTCAGCACGACCGCGGAGCCGTTGGTTCCGTTCGTACCCGCCGAACCCTGGGGGCCAGATGGTCCCGGCGTGCCTTTACAGGTGACCGTTACAGAAGCGCACTTCACGATCACGGTCGTCGATTTCTTCTTCGGTTTTTTCTTTCCTTTGCCTTTCGCCCTGGCC
Organism: uncultured Solirubrobacterales bacterium; assembly: GCA_963774785.1. Lineage (GTDB taxonomy): Bacteria > Actinomycetota > Thermoleophilia > Solirubrobacterales > Solirubrobacteraceae > Palsa-744. Next base: position 2,496,013 of record CAVZGH010000001.1, read on the forward strand.
TTGTGGGCACCCGCATCGTGATGTCCGGCGGCGACGGCGCTTGCCGGCACTACTACTGTCAGCGCACACAGCGCGAACACGCACAGCACGACTGCACGCACGCGCACACGTGTGAAGTCTCTTACGTTCATGAGGTGAAATTCCCCCGGGGATTGGCGGAGTCCTGCTTGAACGGACCCCTGGTCAGCGGGAGGCTAATGTGCCGACCGGCGGTAAACCATCGTAGATTCGTCTACCGCCAAAAGGAAACCAACGCCCAGAGCGCCCGCGGGATGGACACGGAGCCACCGCCATCGGGGCACCGCCCCCTGCACGGCTTATCCGGCTTCGATCCCCGGCCCGACGTGCAGCGGAGGCCCCTCGGGACCCGAGTCCGCGTCCGCATGCCCCGCCAAGCCCTCGTCCTCGGGCAGCCGGGCGGAGGACGCGGCGCCGCCGCCGTTCAGCTTCGCCGAGAGGTAGCGATCGACCATCCGCGCGCACTGGCGGCCCTCGTTGATCGCCCACACGATCAGCGACTGGCCGCGGCGGGCGTCGCCGGCGGCGAACACGCCGTCGACCGAGGTCGTGTAGGGCTTGACCGCCTTCACGTTCCCGCGCGCGTCCTTCTCCACGCCGAGCTGGTCGAGCAGCGCCTGCTCGGGGTGCAGGAAGCCCATCGCGAGCAGCACGAGCTGCGCGGGCAGCTCCTGCTCGGTGCCTTCGATCGGCGCGAACGGGTGCTCGGGCGCGGCCTGGGCGATCCGCAGCGATGCAACGGTCCCGGCGCCGTCGTCCTCGAAGCGGACCGTCGCGATCGAGTAGTCCTGCTCGCCCAGGTCGAGCTGCTTGGCCTCCTCCATCGCGTAGCTCAGCCGGTACTTCTGCGGCCACTCCGGCCAGGGTGTGCGGTCGTCCGGGCGCTTCGGCGGCGGCTCGGGGAGCAGCTCGAGCTGGACGATCGAGCGCGCGCCCTCGCGCAGCGCGTTGCCGACGCAGTCGGCGCCGGTGTCGCCACCACCGATCACGACCACGTCCTTGCCCTTCGCCGTGATCTCCCGCGCGGCGGCGGCGGGCTGAGCAAGGATCGGCTCGGGGGTGGCGGGAGAGATGCTGGGTGGAGGACCGAGCTCGCGGGCGACCCAGCGGTTGCGCTGGTAGAGATAGTCCATCGCGAAGTGCACGCCATCGAGGTCGCGACCGGGCACCGGCAGATCGCGCGGCGTGCGCGAGCCGGTCGCCAGCACGACCGCGTCGAAGCTGCCCCGCAGCTCATCGACGGTGACATCACGACCGACCTCGACGCCGCAGCGCAGCTCGACGCCCTCGGCGATCAACTGCTCGACGCGTCGCTGTACGACGGTCTTCTCGATCTTGAAGTCCGGCACCCCGAAGCGCACCAGCCCACCCGCGGCCTCGTCGCGCTCGAACAGCGTCACGCGATGGCCCGCACGGCGCAGCTGCTGGGCGGCGGCCATGCCCGCGGGCCCGGAGCCGACGACGGCGACCCCCTGCCCGCTCTCGCGCCGCGGCGGTCGCGGCGTGACCCAGCCCTCCTCCCAGGCGCGGCCGATGATCGCGTGCTCGATCTGTTTGATCGTCACCGCGTCGCCCTCCCTGATCTCCAGCACACAGGCGGCCTCGCACGGCGCCGGACAGAGGCGGCCGGTGAGCTCGGGGAAGTTGTTCGTCGCGTGCAGCTCGGCGATCGCGTCCTCGAAGCGGTCTTCGTAGACGAGGTCGTTCCAGTCGGGGATCAGGTTGCCAAGCGGGCAGCCGTTGTGACAGAACGGCACGCCGCAGTCCATGCAGCGCGCGCCCTGCTCGCGCAGCTCCTCGGTCGGGCGCGTGAGCAGGAACTCCTTGTAGTCCTGTGCGCGCTCGCGCGGGTCCCGCTGGGGGATGCCGTGGCGCTCGATCTGCAGGAACCCTCCGAGCTTGCCCATCAGGCGGCAACTCCCTCGGCCTGCTCTGCCAGCTCGCGCAGGACGCGCTTGTAGTCGTGGGGCATCACCTTCACGAACGCTCCGCGACTGATCAGCCCGTCCCAGCCGGCGAGCACCCGGGCCGCCACCGGCGAGCCCGTGCGCCGGGCGTGCTCCTCGATCAAGGCCCGCAGCTCGAGCGCATCGGCCTGGTCGAGCTCATCGAAGCCAACCATGCCCATGTTGCAGCGCCCCGGCGCCGCGAATTCGCCTTGCTCGTCGAGCACATAGGCGACGCCGCCGCTCATGCCCGCGGCGAAGTTGCGCCCCGTCGGCCCGAGCACGACGACGCGGCCACCGGTCATGTACTCGCAGCCGTGATCGCCCACGCCCTCGACCACCGCGCAGGCACCTGAGTTGCGCACCGCAAAGCGCTCGCCCGCGAGGCCGCGGAAGAACGCCCGGCCGGCGGTCGCGCCATACAGCACGGTGTTGCCGACGATCACGTTCTGCTCGGCGAGAAAGTCCTCGCCCATCCCCGCCCGCGGGCTGACGGTGAGCACCCCGCCCGAGAGCCCCTTGCCGGCGTAGTCGTTGGCATCGCCGCGCAGCGCGAAGCTCACCCCGGGCGCCAGCCAGCCGCCGAAGCTCTGCCCGGCCGAGCCTTCGAGCTCGACCACGATCGAGTCCTCGGGCAGGCCCTCCGCGCCGCGCGCGCGCGCGATTTCGCTGGAGAGGATCCCGCCGACACAGCGGTTACGGTTGCGGATCGGCAGCTCGATGCGAACCGGCTCTACCGGGATGGCCGCGTCCTGGAGCTCCAGCAACGGACGAGCCCGCTCGACGAGCTCCCAGTCGAGCGCGTCCTCGAGCACCGCCGGGGGGGCTTCAACGCGATGCAGCGCCCCACCCGCGGTTATCTCGATCGGCCGCAATACATGAGTCAAATCGACACCGCGCGCCTTCCAGTGATCGATCGCCGCGCGCGTGCCGAGCAGGTCCACGCGGCCGATCGCCTCATCGAGCGTCCGCAGCCCCAGCGAGGCGAGGATCTCGCGCACCTCCTCGGCGACAAAGAAGAAGAAGTTAACCACGTGCTCGGGGGTTCCCTTGAAGCGCTTGCGCAGCTCCGGATCCTGCGTCGCGATCCCCACCGGGCAGGTGTTCAGGTGGCAGGCCCTCATCATGATGCAGCCGGTCGCGATCAGCGGCCCCGTGGAGAAGCCCATCTCATCGGCGCCGAGCATCGCCGCGATCACGACGTCGCGGCCGGTCTTCAGCTGGCCGTCGGTCTGCACGACGATCCGCCCGCGCAGGTCGTTCAGCAGCAGCGTCTGCTGCGTCTCCGCGAGGCCGATCTCCCAGGGTACGCCCGCCGCCTGGATCGAGGACAGCGGCGAGGCGCCGGTGCCGCCGTCGTGACCGGCGATCAGCACGCGGTCGGCGTTCGCCTTCGACACGCCGGCGGCGACCGTGCCGACGCCGACCTCGGAGACGAGCTTCACGGACACCTGCGCCCGCGGGTTGGCGCAGCGCAGGTCGTAGATCAGCTGCTTGAGATCCTCGATCGAGTAGATGTCATGGTGCGGCGGTGGGGAGATCAGGCCCACACCGGGGGTCGTGTGGCGGATCGAGCCAATGTAGTCGTCAACCTTGTGGCCGGGCAACTGCCCGCCCTCGCCGGGCTTCGCGCCCTGGGCCATCTTGATCTGCAGCTCGTCGGCGTTCACGAGGTAGTGGATCGTCACGCCGAAGCGACCCGAGGCGACCTGCTTGATCGCCGAGCGCCGGCGGTCGCCGTTTGCGTCGGGCTGGAAGCGTTCCGGGTCCTCCCCGCCCTCGCCCGTGTTCGAGCGCCCGCCCAGGCGGTTCATCGCGATCGCGAGCGTCTCGTGGGCCTCACGCGAGATCGACCCGAGGCTCATCGCCCCGGTGCAGAAGCGCCTGACGATCTCCTTCGCCGGCTCGACCTGCTCGAGCGGAATCGCCGTGCGTGCGCCTGAGGCACGGTCGCCCGTGGCCGGGACACCCTCGGCGCCCGAGGAGGCGCCGTCGCCCGGCTCGTCCGCGAGCGCCCGATCCGCCTCCCCGCCGATTCGCAACAGCCCCCGCAGCGTGGCTTTGCGCGCGGAGTCCTCGTTGACCTTCCGCGCGTACTCGCGGTACTGCTCGTAGGCCGCGCTGCCGCGGACCGTCGCGAGCGCCTCGGCGTCGCCCCGCAGCGCCGCGCTGACGTTACCGTTGGCCCCACGCACGGCATGCTGAACGAGCGCGATCGTCTCCGGGTTCCAGATGTGGTGCTCGCCGTCGCGCCGCCACGCGTAGACGCCACCGACCGGAAGCAGCCCGCTCGTGTCTACCGGCTCGCCCGTGCTCGGCGTCGGCCAAGCGCGCGCGTGGCGCTCGAGCGCCTCGGTCGCCAGCACCTCCAGCCCGACCCCGCCGATCCGCGAGGCGGTGCCGGTGAAGTGCCGGTCGATCAGCGCCGGCTCCAGGCCGACGGCCTCGAAGATCTGCGCGCCGCGGTAGGACTGGATCGTGGAGATGCCCATCTTCGAGATCGTCTTCAGCAGGCCTTTCCCGATCGCCTTGATCGTGTTCTCCGCCGCCTCCTCGGGCGTCAGCGAGACCGCGCGGCCATCCTCGCCGGTCCGCGTGATGCGCCCGTCGAAGACCAGCCGGTCGAGCGTCTCGAGCATCAGATACGGATTGATCGCGCTCGCGCCGTAGCCGAGCAGCGTGGCGAAATGATGCACCTCGCGGGGCTCGCCGGACTCGAGGATGATCCCCGCGCGCAGCCGCGTGCCCTCGCGTACGAGGTGGTGGTGAACCGAGGCGACCGCGAGCAGCGATGGGATCGGCGCGCGGCTCGGGCCCATCACCCGATCGGAGAGGACGATGATGTTGACGCCCTCGGCGATCGCGTCGTGGGCTTCGGCGCAGACGCGCGCGAGCGCGCCCTCGATCCCGGCGGCCCCCTGCACGACTGGCCAGGTGATGTCGATCGTGCACGCCTTGAACTCTTCGTGAGAGACGTGGCGCAGCGTCTCCAGCTCGCGGTTGAGCAGAATCGGCTGCTCCAGCGTCAGCTTGTGAGCGTGCTCGGGCGTCTCGCCGAAGAGGTTGAGCTCGGTGCCAAGGCTCGTCGCGAGGCTCATCACGACTTCCTCGCGGATCGGGTCGATCGGCGGGTTGGTGACCTGCGCGAACAGCTGCTTGAAGTAGGAGAACAGCGGCGGCGCCTGATCGGAGAGCACCGCCAGGGAGAGGTCGTTGCCCATCGAGCCGATCGGCTCGGCCGCCTCGCGCGCCATCGGCGTCAGCAACACGCGCAGGTCCTCGAGCGAATAGCCGAAGGCGCGCTGGCGCAACTGGATCGGCTGCTCAGAGATCGTCACCTGGTCGGAGGGAGGCAGTTCGGCGAAGCGGACGGAGCGCTTGGCGTACCACTCGCCATAGGGCTTTTTGGTGGCCACCTCGCGCTTGACCTCCCCGTCCTCGACGATCCGCCCGCGCTCGAGGTTGACGAGGAAAAGCTTGCCCGGCTGCAGGCGGCCCAGGCGGCGAATCTGACCCGGGGGAATCTCGAGCAGGCCGATCTCCGAGCCGAGCACGACGTGCCCGTCGGTCGTCTCGACCCAGCGTCCCGGGCGCAGACCGTTGCGGTCGAGCGTCGCGCCGACGACGCGCCCGTCGGTGAAGGCCACGGACGCCGGACCGTCCCATGGCTCCATCAGGCAGGAATGGAACGCATAGAAGCCCTTCAGCTCCTCGGGCAGGTCGTCGCGGTTGCGGTAGGCCTCCGGGATCATCATCATCACCGCGTGCGCCGGCGTCCTGCCGGCGAGCATCAAGAGCTCCAGCACGTTGTCGAACGTCGCCGAATCGGAGTTGCCCTTCCTGACGACCGGCAGGATCTTCTTCAGATCCTCGCCGAACAGCTCGCTCTGCAGCTCTGACTCGCGTGCGCGCATCCAGTTGACATTCCCCTGCACGGTGTTGATCTCGCCGTTGTGACAGATCACGCGGTAGGGGTGCGCGAGCTCCCAGCTGGGGAAGGTGTTCGTCGAGAAACGCGAGTGCACGAGCGCCAGCGCGCTCGTGCAGCGCTCGTCCTGGAGATCCGGGTAGAAGGCCGCCAGCTGGAAGCTGATCAGCATGCCCTTGTAGTTGAGGGTTCGCGAGGAGCTCGAGCAGATGTACAGACCGGGATCCTCCGCGGTCAGCTCGCAGACGCGGCGGATCACATACAGCTTGCGCTCGAAGGCGTCCTGGTCGCGTGGCGCTGGTTGGGCGGGGGCCGATCCGGAGTCGGCGGGACCCGATCCGTCTTCCACGAACAGCTGCCGTACGACCGGCCGGCAGGCGCCGGCCACCTCGCCCGTGTGCTCGGGACAGACCGGCACATCGCGCCAGCCGAGAACCCGCTGACCCTCCGCCGCGACGGTCCGCTCGAGCAGCGCCTCCAGGCGCGCGCGGTCCGCCTCGTCCTGGGGCAGGAAGCACATCAGCACTCCGTACTCGCCCGGCCGCGGCAGCTCGAAGTCCACGACGGCTCGCAACAGCTCGTCGGGCATCTGCATCAGGATCCCCGCACCGTCGCCCGTGCGCGGATCGGCGCCGTTGGCGCCGCGGTGCTCGAGGTTCTCCAGCGCCGTGATCGCTTTCTGGATGACCTCGTGCGTCGGACGATTGTCCAGGCGCGCAACCATGCCCACGCCGCATGCGTCGTGCTCGAAGCTGGGGTCGTAGAGTCCGACGGCCTTTGGCGGCTGCATGGTGTGCGTGGTCATGGAAGTGCTCCCTTGGGGCGGTGCATCCCGTGCGGGATGGGCGGATCCCGGACGGTTTAGGCGGGCACCTGAGGCGGAGCCAGAAAGCGTAGCAGCGCGGAGGCTCCGCGAGCAGGGCGTCGGGGGTGCCCTCCTGGGCGCCGTCACGGACCCAGCTCGCCGATCAGGAGACGACAATGAGGGGTCTTCCGTGCTGGCGCTGGCGTATGCTCATCGCGGTCGCAAAGCGATCCTGCGAGCCCTCAGCCGGTGCCGCTGGAGGTGCATAGCGGCCCGGAATGCGGCGGACACGGAAGTTCGATGTGTGAAAACAACCCGCTCGGGGCACCATGAACGAAAGAGAGAGTACGTCCAGCATTCAGGGAGCCATCATGATGCCGGCAACAATGACGCCTGACTTAGAGTTGGCGCTCCCGGCGCGAGCCGCGAATATCGCCATCGTACGCCACGCATTCGGCGCGCTCGGTGAGGCGTTCGCGGTCGACGAGGAGATCCTCTCCAACATCCGCCTCGCCGTCACCGAGGCCTGCACCAACGTCGTCGTCCACGCCTACCCCGACGATCACGAGGGCCCGCTCGAGGTGACCGCCACGATGCTCGACGAGGACAGGCTGGAGGTCGTCGTGCGCGACGAAGGCCCCGGGATCGGTCCGCGCGCCGACAGCCCCGGCCTCGGTCTCGGTCTGCCACTGATCGTCTCGCTGACGGAGTCCGTGCAGCTCGGACGCGCCGCCGATGACCGAACCGAGGTGCGCATGACCTTCCCCCTCTCCTCAGCCTCGCCTGCCTCACACACCTCATCCACACGCCCGTGACGAGCACGCCCGCCCAGGAGGAGCCAGACCGGGGGGAGGAGCAGCCCACGGCGAACTCTGTGACTCTGCGCCTCGCAAACGGACCGCTGGCCGCGCCGGTGCTCGGCCGTGTGATCTCGATGGTCCTCGCCCGGGCCGACTGCCCGATGAACCGGGTGGACGACGCGATGATCCTGTGCGACGCGCTGTCCGCGCACGCCCCTGCGCACGCTCGTGACGGCCATGTCCGCTTCACGATGGCGACCGACGCGCGGGGGATCGAGCTGCGCGTCGGCGAGCTGGCCGAGCGCGGCGCCGGCGAGCTGCTCGCCGACGCCGACGTCCCGGGCGTCGGCAACGTGCTCGAGCGGCTATCCGATGAGCTGCGCATCGAACCGCCCTCCGCCGGTGAATCCGCGCGCGCCGAGGAGCTGGTGCTCGAGCTGCGCTTCGACTGAGCGCTCTCCTCCTCAGGCCGCGGCGGGGCCAGCACTCCCTCGCTGCCTCCTCAGACCGCGGCATGGCCCGGCGCCCGCTCGCCACCCCTCCTCAAACCGCGGCATGGCCCGGCGCCCCCTCGCCACCCCTCCTCAAACCGCGGCATGGCCCGGCGCCCCCTCGCCACCCTCCTCAAACCGCGGCATGACCCGGCGCCCCCTCGCCACCCTCCTCAAACCGCGGCATGACCCGGCGCCCCCTCGCCACCCTCCTCAAACCGCGGCATGGCTCAGCGCCCCCTCGCGCTCCTCCTCCACTTGGGCGAGACTGGCCTGAAGCGCCCCCATCACGTCTATCGTCTCGGCCGGTTGGCGGCGCTCGATCGGCTGCGCCTCGATCTGCTCGCCGCCGGCCTTGCGATCGATCAGGTCGAGCACGGCCTCGCGGTAGGAGTCGCGGTAGCGGGAGATCTGAAACGGCTCGGCGAGTGAGCGCACGAGCCGGCTGGCCACTTCGAGCTCGCGCTCCGTGGGGCTCATCTCGACGTCGTCGAGCTCGCGTATCTCGCTCGTCGAGTGCACCTCGTCGCCGAAGCTCATCGTCGTCATCAGCAGCGCCCCCTCACGCGGGCGGATCAGGACCAGCCGCTCGCGGGAGCGCAGGACGACGCGCCCGATCGCGACCTTTCCCGTCTCGCTCATCGCGTGCAGGAGCAGGTGATAGGACTTTGCCCCACCGCGATTGGGGACCACGTGGTAGGACTGCTCGAGGTAGATCAGGTCGATTTCCTCGAACTCGACGAAGTCCTCGATCTCGATCGTACGCGTGAATTCGGGCGCGATCGCGGCGAGCTCGTCATCCTCGACCACGACGTAGCGATCTGGGGCGATCTCATAGCCGCGCACGAGCTCGTCGTAGGCGACCTCCTCGTCATCGCCGAGGCAGAAGCGCTTGGTGTAGACGCGCGCGTGATCGCTGGCGTGGAGATGCTTGAAGCGCACTGTCTTCGAGCTCGTCGCGCTGTAAAGCCTCACTGGCATGGACACGAGCCCGAAGTTCAACATCCCCATCCACATCGATCGATACACGCCCGATAGTGTCAACCACAGGGATCTAAATGTCAACCTCTATAGATTTTAGTTGACTACTAGGAGGGTGGTTTGGCTCCCCGGGGTTGAATACCCAGGCGCGGCTCACCGGGTGGCTGGACCTCTCGCGGAGGCACATCAGGCGGCGGGCGTTCATCCGGCGGCGGCGGAACATTCGGCGGGGGGCGTTGATCCGACCGCTGCCCACCCGACGGCGGCCCTTCCGATGGTGGGCGCTCGGCCAGCCCGACGCGCAGGCGGGCGAGCGCCTGGCGAATCAATCTGGAGACCTGCATCTGGGAGACGCCGATCCGTTCACCGATCTCCGTCTGAGTCATGTCTTCGCCGAAGCGCATGACCAGAACCAGGCGTTCGCGGTGAGAGACGTGCGCGAGCAGGGGCGCCAGCGTCGCGCGGTTCTCGGCCTGCTCGAAGCCCTCCTCCTCCTCGCCGAGCGCATCGGCCAGGCTCTCCCCGGGTGCGTCCGCGTCGGGCCGCCCGGCGCGGGGCGGCGCATCGAGCGAGCCGGCGTGGTAGGCGCCCGCGGCCCGCAGCGCCTCGAGCACCTGCTCCTCGGTGGTTCCGACCGCCTCGGCAAGCTCTGCGATCGTCGGTGCGCGACGCTTATCCAGCGACAGCTCCGCTGCTGCCCGATCGACTCGCAGCGCCAGCTCCTGGAGATCCCGAGGCACCCGCACCGACCATGTGCGGTCGCGGAAGTGGCGCTTGACCTCACCGAGGATCGTCGGCACGGCAAAGCTCGAGAAGGCGACGTCGCGGTCGGCGTCGAACCGATCGATCGCCTTCAGCAGCCCCAGCGAAGCCACCTGCTCGAGGTCCTCGAGCGGCTCCTCGCTGCGCTGATAGCGACGCGCGAGACGGCGCGCGAGCGGTAGATAGCGCTCGGCTAGCTGTTCGCGCGCGCGCTCGTCTCCCACACGAGCGCGCGCGAACAGCTCTCGATCGGAGCCCTCAAACAAATCACCCGCCGTCACTCTCCCTCCCCCCTCGATCGCGGAGCGTCATCGAATCGCTCCAGGAGCACAGCCCCGACCGCCCCGGGCAGGTCAGGCAGAGGCCGCGATGCGGGTCTTCACTGACCGTGTAGGAACCTGCGCGAGCGCCCTTCACCAGCGCGGCGACCGCATCTTCCAACCGCGGCCTGTCGTGCTGGACGAACACCGCTCCGATCGGCTCGGATGGACGGTGCAGGAACCAATGGACGATCTCGACGCGCGGCGCGCCGTCGGCGAGCACCGCGAGGGCGTAGAGCAGGCGCTGGATCAAGTACTCGCGCTCGACCACTTCACCGAGATCCGCGTCTGGGCCGACGCGGTCACTCTTGTAATCGACGACCAACGCGCCGCCGTCGGGCTCGCGGGCGAGGAGGTCTAGCACGCCCGTGAGGAGCACCGCGTCCTCGCGCCGCGGTTCGGTGGGCTTCGCGCGTGGCAAGTCGAGCGCGAACGCGAACGGGTGCTCCCGGCGCGCGCCGGCGGCCACTGCCGCAAGGCGCATCGCCAATTGGGTGTCAAGCGCAGCGCGCAACAACGCCGCGAGCTCCTCGCGCTCTTTCACCGCCACGCGCACGCCAAGCTCGCGGCCGATGCGCGCCACGTCCTCGGTGGAGGGGGCGGCTGCGGAGGAGAGAAAATCGAGCGACTCGAGCAGCCGGTGGACGATCTTGCCACGCACGCGCGCCTCCAGACCATCGCCACGGGTCTCTCCTCTCGAATCCGCGGGTGGTCGTTGCTCGGGAAGACCGAGGATCCGTTCCAAATAGAAGCGATAGGAGCAGCGCGAGAGCTCGGCGAGCGAGGTATAGCTGAGCGTCTCGAGCCGCGCCGGATCGGCGGACGGCGCGGACATGGGCGGCGCGAGGGCGGACGGCGCGGGCGCAGACGGCGCGGGCGCGGGCGCAGACGGGGCGGGGGCAGACGGCGCGGGGGCAGACGAGGCGGGGGCAGGGGCAGGGGCAGCCAAGACAGTGCCCGCCGTCTCGGGGGCGTTAAGCGTTAGGCGCACACGCACGGGCGCTCCATCGCCCCCCGCCTGCACAGCCAGCTCGCGGATCGGCGGCTGCAGCGTCTGCACGCTGCCTGGCAACTCGGCCGCGAGCGCCGAACCAAGCCAGGAGATCGCGGGGGCTCCGATCCGCTGCTCGGGCCAGCGCTCGAGGTCGACCGCGCCGCTCAGCAGCAATCGCTCGCGCGCACGGGTCATCGCGACGTAGAGGATCCGATCCTCCTCCTCGGCCTGCGCCAGCCGGCGCTCCTCGGCGAGCTCCGTCCAAGCCAGGGACGGCGTCGCGTGCGTGCCATCGAGTCGCGCCAGGCGCACCCCAAGCCGCTCGCCATCGACGAGCAGGTCTCCCACCCCGAGATTCTGCGCGCGGCCGAGATCGGCGACGCAGACGACGTCGAACTCCAGGCCCTTCGCCGCGTGGATGCTCATCAGCCGCACCGCGTCGACCTCCCCAGCAGCGACGGGCGCGTCTGGCTCGGCCCCGCTGAGTCCCTCCTGATGGTGGGCGACGTGGTCGAGAAAGCCGCGCAGATCGCGTCCCTCGCTCGCTTCATATCGGCGGGCGACGCGAAGCAGCTTGTGCACGTTCGCCAGCCGCCGCTCGCCGCCGTTCAGCGCGAGCGCGTGCTCGGAGTAGCCGCTCTGCTCGAGCGCGCGCCCGATCAACTGAGAGAGCGTCCGTCGCCCCGCGGCGGCGCGCTCGGCGAACAGGCGCGCGCGAAACGCGACGAGCCGCTCGCGGTCGGCTGGCGGCAGGCGGATCTCCCCCGTGGGCTCCTTCTCCCTCCGCTCGTCCTCCTTCGACTCATCGTCCCCGGGCTCGCCATCCTCCTCCTCCAGTTCACGCCTGCCCAGCTCCTCCTCTCCCAGCCCATCCTCCACCTGCTCGTCGTTGACCACACGCGCAACCGTCTCCCAGACGCTGCGCCTGGACGCTTTCGCGGCGCGACCGAGCAACGCGAGACCGTCACTCGAGAGCCCGACCAGCGGGGATGCAAGCGTGCCATAGAGAGCGAGCTCGTCGAGCGGGTTGGCCAGCGTCCGCAAGTAGGCGAGCAGGTCGCCAACCTGCTCGTCGCTCCAGAAGCCTCCGACCGTCGCGAGCGTTCGCAAACCGCGATCCCGCAACGCCCGCTCGTACACATCGAGGTCTCCAACCGCGCGCAGCAGCACCGCAACCTGTCCCATCTCCACCGTGCCGCTCCACACCAGTTCCGCCACGCGCCCGGCCAGCAGCCGCGCTTCCGCCTGGCGCCAGCGCGGCGCCGTTGGAAGCGCCCCCGCGATCCGCGCGGCGCGCTCCTCATCCTCGTCCCAGCCACGCTTGTGCGTCAGCAGCAGCTCGACGAGCGGACCCGACGCCTCCCCCTCCACGCGGCCGGCCTCGAGCGCCGTGAAATCGTTCCCGGCGAAGCGCTCCTCGAACACCGTGTTCACAACCTCGAGCAGCGGCTTGCGCCCACGGAAGTTGCGGGTGAGCGAGAGGCTGCCACCGCGCGCGGCGAGCTCCTCGCGGCGGGCGCGGAACAGCAAGACCTCGGCGTGGCGAAAGCCATAGATCGACTGCAGAGCGTCACCGACGGTGAATAGATTCCCGCGATCGAGCGCCTCGAGGATCGCCAGCTGGCGACGGTTGGTGTCCTGGAACTCGTCGACCATCATCAGCTCGAACCGCTCGGACCAGCGCTCGCGCACGGACTCATGCTGGTTCAGCAACGAAGCCGCATCGATCTCCAGATCGTCGAAGTCGAGCGCGCCGCGCGCGGCCTTCAGCGCCGCGTACTCGTGGCCGAAGCGCTCGAGCAGCTCCCCCAGCAGAACGCAGGCTCGCACGCCTTCCGCGTCGATCTCCGCCTGCTCCTCCGCGTCCTCCGGGCTCGGCGCCTGCACCGCGGGCAGCTCTCCGTCGAGGGCCGGCTCGCATGGCTCCGTGTCCCCCTCCGCCTCTGACTCTGACTCCGGCGCCGGAGGGCGGAAGGCCGGTGCGGGAAGGGTGGGCTGAAAGAGCGGCGCCGGCAGCCTCGGCTGACGCTCCCCGCGGCTGCGCAGCTCGGCGTAGGTGGCGAGCACCATCGCGCGCACGCGATCGGGACCCCAGGCGGCCACGAGGTCGACCGCCTCGCCGCATTCTCCCATCAGAAAGCCACCCAGCGCGCTTGCCCAGGCGCGCCCACGCAGGCGCGCGGCGAGACCTTCGTCGAGGATCGTGAACTCCGGATCGAGCCCCGCCAGCAGGGAGTGCGAGCGCAGCAGCCGCGCGCAGAAGCCGTGGAACGTGCCGACGAACGCCGCCTCGGTGTCACGCGCAGCCTCGCGCTGGCCGAGCTCGACGAAGCGCGCGCGCACGCGCTCACGCAGCTCGCCCGCGGCGCGCTCGGTGAACGTGATCGCCAGGATCCGCCCGGGAGCGACGCCGTCCTCGAGTACGGCGCGCACGAACCGCTCGACCAGCACCGAGGTCTTCCCGCTGCCGGCCCCAGCGGCCACCAGCAGCGGCTCGCCGCGGCGGGCGACCGCCTGCTCCTGCTCGTCGGTGAGCGACACCCCCGTCGTCGACGCCGACGCCAACCTCGACCTCGACCCCGTCGTCGTCCCCGTCCCCGTCCCCGTCGCCGACGCCGTCGTCGGCCCCTCTCTGCCTCTCTCCCTCTCCGTCTCCGTCTCCGTCTCCGGCTTGTCGCGTACCTGAACCGCGGCGAGCTCGTCGAGGCTCATCTGCGACATGGCTCGCCTCCCCGGATCTGGGCTCTCGCGCCGATCACCGCCACGATCATCACGATCCGCACCGGCAGATCGTGGGATACATGCATCCACCCCGATAGGCGCACGTGCGCGGCCGGGGCTCCAGCTCGCCACGTCCCGCCTGCGCGGCCGCCGCACGCGCCGTCGCGACCGCCTCCGCGAGCAGCTCCCTGACCTCACCGTGCTCTTGCAGCTCGCCCCGGACACATTCGATCTCTACCCCGCTTTCGCGATCGAGTATCCCCCGCGCGCGCAGGTCTCCACCGCTGAGCGGCTGGTAGAAGCCACCCGCCGCATCCAACCCGAGCAGCTCCTCCACGGCGCGCATGTACAGCGCCACCTGCACGTTTCCCTGCTCCGTCCACTTCACCGCGGGCGTCGCTAGCCGGCCCTTGTAGTCGTACACGACCGCCTGCCGGCCGCCCCCGGGGACGAGATCAACCCGGTCGATCCGCCCGCGCAGTCGCAGCCCGTCGCCGAGGTCGAGCGCCGGGAGGACGAGCTCGTCCTCCTCTGTACCCTCCCTGCCCGCGCCAGGCCCGAACCCGAACCCCAGCTCCAGGTAAGTCGGCTCGAGCGGGCTCTCCTGTTCAGCCGCGTGCTCCAGGTAGCGCTCCAGATCGGCCTCCAACCGGCGCCGCAGGGCCGGCCGGCGCTCCGATGCCGCCGAGAGTGGGAACTCGGCCTCGCGCTTTGCCAGCGCCGCTCGCAGCAGCTCCTTGGCGGGCCCCAGCCGCGCCCCGGTCAGCCGCGCCGAGCCTGTCCGCTCGCGCATCCCCGCGAACGTGTCTCTCAGCGCCGCGTGCGCCAGGCCCCCACGCGCGAGCGGCTCAGGATCGGGGTCGAGGTCTTCAACGCGAAGCATCCGTTGCACGAACCACTTCACCGGGCACTGCGTCCAGACTTCCAGCGAGGACGCCGACCAGACGTGCTCGCGCAGCTCGCGCGTGATCTCCTCGTCGCGCAGCGGTCCCAGCGGGGGTGGATGACGTGGCGGAGGATCTACCTCGGGACACCCCCAGCCGACCGCCCCCAGCGGCCGGCGCACACGGCGCTCTTCCATCCCCTCCGAGAACAGCTCGACGATGTCATCGACGAACAGCGACCGAGCCTGAGCGACGCCGTCGTCGTCGGCCGCGTGCCAGCTCAACACGAGCAGCTCCCGCGGTCGCGACACCGCCGCGTAGAGTGCGTACCGCTCCGCCGCCAGAGCGTCCTCCTGACGGCCGCCCCCCAACCGCAGTCCCGAGGTTTCCGCCAGCCGCCTGCGCTCCTCCTCTGACAGCAGCGGTTCTGGTCGGGCGCGCGCCGGGAACACGCCCTCCTGCAGGCCGCACAGAAACAGCGCCCGCACCCGCCGCGCGCGCAGCGCGAGCGGACCGACGACCGCCACCCTGCCCTCGCCGGCGCGCTCGCCGCTGAGGATCTCCACTCCCTCCAGCGCATGTGCGAGCGCGGTCGCGTCGAAGCCGAGCTCGGGCGCTCGGTGCGCCAGACCGCCGAGCTCCGCCAGCGCGCGCCGGCCGGTCGCGAGCGCCCGAGCCTCCTCCAGCTCGTCGCTCGCCAGCAACGCCGCGCTCCCTCTGCGGGGGGCGCTGAACAGCCACTCCAGCTCTCGCGCCGCCCGCTCGCAGAGCGCCCTGCCCCCGCGCCGCGCGGCCTCGCCCAGTTGATCGAGCGCCTCCAGGCGCCAATGCTCGGCCTCCCAGAGCTCACGTCCCTGCGCCGCGCTCGTAACCCCCTCGCGCCGCATCCTCGCCTCCAGGTGATCGGCCAGCTCGGGACGCGTCAGCAGGCCGGGAGCCCGCAGCCACGCCAGCAGATCTCCGGCCTCGCCCACGTCGGTGCTACTGCGCAGCGCGCCGAGAAGCGCCGCGCCGATCGCGGTGTGCGCGAACGGGACCCGGCGCTCCAGCGCATACGGGATCCCCAGCGCGGCGAGCACCTCTCCGAGCAGCTCCGCCACCGCGCTCGGCGTCCGGTGCACGATCGCGATCTCCTCGGGGCTCATCCCCTCCTCCAACAGCGCCCACACTTCGCCGGCCACCAGCTCGAGCTCGGCGCGCTCGCCCCCGCCCTCCAGCAGCCGTACGGCGCCCCCGGGATCCTCTCTGCGCCCGAGCGCCGGCTCGAACAGCGAGCGCTCCAGGTGATGCAGCGCCGCTCGCGCTCCGGGCGCGTAGTACTCGGCACGCGCTTGGAGGCGCCGGTGCTCGGCAGCGAGCGGGCGCAGCGCCTCGAACGTGCCGGCGCGGCTGCCGAGCGCCGTCCGCCCGGGCTCGTACGTGAGCGACACCACCACGCGCGCGTCGACGACCGCCCCGAGCGTCTCGATCGCGTCGAGCTGCAGCACGCCGAAATCGTCGAAGCCATACATCAGCACCGGCGTCGCCCCCCACAGCGCCGGCTCTCGGCGCAGCGCGTCGAGTGCCCTTGCCGCCCGATGCTCGGGGTCGGCGCGCTCGATCCGCTCGAGCAGCCCGCGGTACTCGCCGTAGAGCCTCCCCAGGCTCTCCACGCCGGTCACCGCGCCGGCCCCGTCGGCGCGCGCCCACGCCTGCAGCGCCGCCCGCAGGCGCGCGGGCGTCACGCGCCGCGCCTCCAGCTCCGCCACGGTGGTCGCGAGCGCGCTCACGAAGCCTGGCGTGCTCATGCTCGTGCTCGTGCTCGTGCTCGTGCTCGTGCTCGTACCACTCCTTTCCAATCCCACCCGCCCCGCTGCGCGGTCGATCGCCTGTGCGAGCACGCGCTCGCGCGCGACTCTCCCCAGCACCTGCTCACTCACACCGGCGCGCCGCACGACCTCACCGATCAGGCCCTCGAAGCGCTCCACGCGCGCGCCCAGCGCCGGCCCCTCCAGCGCCAGCTCGCGCCGGTAGCGCTCGACGTCCGCGCGCGTCGGCACGAGGAGCAGCGGCTCCTCGCCGCGTGCGAGATGGGCGCGCACGGCGCCCAGCACCTCGCGGGCCTTGCCCGCGTTCGCGGGCCCTGTGATCAGCGTAATCGGCACTGCGTCTCATCCTTACGCACGTGCCCGACACGCCCGGCTGCCAACACTCCCCGCCACCACCGACACTCCCCGCCACCACCGACACGCCCCGCCACCGACACGCCACGCTACCGACACGCCCGACCCGACTGCCGACGTGCCCCGCCGTGACACGCCCGCTACCGAGACGCCCGACTGTACCTCGAGCGTGCGTGCGGATGATCCCCGGCGGTTACGCGGCGGCGCTCCCCGCCTCGACCGCGGTGGCGTCGGCCCCCTCGACCGCCGTCTCGGCCTCGGCCTCGGCGTCCGGCGGCTTTGCGCCCTCCTTCGCCCACGCCTCGTTGAACTCCACGCGCCATTTGCCCTCCTCGGTCTGGCTCATCGCGAGGTGGGCGCGGAAGGAGCGGCCGGAGCGGCCTTTGAAGCCGGTTACGGCGCGCCCGGTGTAGCCGGTCTTGATCAGTTCGCGCGCGATCGCGATCGGGAGCGTCTTGCCCGCTTTGCTCTTCCAGATCACGAACCCGCAGCCGGGATCGTTGCGCGCCCAGCACGAGTAGCCCTTGCGGTTCTCGACGATCTCGTGCCCGCAGATCGGGCACGGCCCCAGCTTCGCGCGGGGGATTTTCACGTCTTTCAGGGTCTCGTCGAGCTCGGTGATCGTCTCTTTCGCAAAGCCCGCGATGTCGCCCATGAAGGCCTCGCGCGAATCCTCGCCGCGCTCGATCTTGCCCAGGCGGTGCTCCCAGTTGCCGGTCAGTTCGGGCGAGGTGAGCGCGTGGGAGTTCAGCAGCCTGATCACGTTCAGGCCCTTCTCGCTGGCGACGAGCGAGCGCGCGTCGCGCTCGACGTAGCCGACCTGGATCAGCCGCTCGATGATCGCCGCGCGCGTCGCGGGGGTGCCGATGCCCGAGTCCTTCATCGCCTCGCGCAGCTCCTCGTCGTCGACGAGCTTGCCCGCGGTCTCCATCGCGCCGAGCAGCGAGGCGTCGCTGTAGCGGCGCGGTGGTTTCGTTTCCTTGCGCGCGCTTCCGATCTTCCGCGTCTGGACGTCCTCGCCCTGCTCCAGGCGCGGCAGCTGCTGGTTGGAGCCCTCGTCCTCATCGCCGGCTTTCTCTTTTTCCGGTTTCGCCGCGTCGGCGGCGGCCTCGCCGTAGACCCCGCGCCAGCCGGGCACCAGCAGCAGCTTGCCGCGTGTCCTGAACACGTATCCGCCGTCCTTCTCGTCAGGGCCGGCGGGGATCGTGGTCTCGATTTTTGTGTTCTCGAACACGGCTTCGGGGTGGAAGACCGCGAGGAAGCGCCGCACCGCCATGTCGTAAACCCGTTTGTCGTCCGAGCCCATCCGCTCGACGTTGTGCTCGGAGCGCGTCGGGATGATCGCGTGGTGGTCCGTCACCTTCGCGTTGTTGACGACCCTCGCCAGCGGCAGCTCATCGAGACCCGTCACATACTCGGCGGCCTTGCGATAGTCGGCCTGACCGCCGACGAGCTCGGCGATCGGCTTGATCTCGCCGATCATGTCGCTCGTCAGGTAGCGCGAGTTGGTGCGCGGGTAGGTGAGCGCCTTGTGCTCCTCATACAGCCGCTGCGCGGCCGACAGCGTGCGCCGCGCGGAGAACCCGTAGCGCGTGTTCGCCTCGCGCTGGAGCGTCGTCAGGTCGTAGAGCATCGGCGCGCGCTCTTTCTGCTTTTTCTTCTCGAGCTTCGTGATCTTGCCGCGCTTGCCCTCGCACGCCTCGACGATCGCGACGGCCTCCGCCTCGCTGGAGATCCGCGGCTTGGTTCCCGCGTGGAAGCGGCCGATGTAGGAGCGCTCGGGGTTCACGGCGTCGTCGGCGCCCGCCGTACCCTTGCCGTGATCTCCGTCAGCAGCGTCCTCCGCCCCGGGCCCAACGCTGTTCCCGGCGGCCTGATCACCGTTCTCGGTCCCATCGATCGGCTCCGCGACGAACGTCGCGTCGACCAGCCAGTACGGCTCGGGCTTGAACGCCCGAATTTCCTCCTCGCGGCGCGTGATGATCGCGAGCGTCGGCGTCTGCACGCGGCCGAGCGAGACGGCGCCGTCGAAGGAGCTGCGCAGCCGGATCGTCGCCGCGCGCGTGGCGTTCATGCCGACGATCCAGTCCGCCTCCGAGCGCGAGCGCGCCGCCTGCTCGAGTTTCGCGAACTCCGCCGCGGGACGCAGCTCCTGGAAGGCCTCCTTCATCGCCGCGTTCGTCATCGAGTTCAGCCACAGCCGGCGGACGGGCTTCTTCGCGTTCGCCTTCTCGTACAGGTAGGCAAAGATCAGCTCCCCCTCGCGGCCGGCGTCGCAGGCGTTGATGACCTCCTCGACATCCTCGCGGCCAAGCTGTTTGGTGACGATCGACATCTGCTTGCGCGAGCGCTCGTCGCGGACGACGAGCTTGAACTTCTCGGGCACGATCGGCAGGTCCGGCATCCGCCAGGTCTTGAACTTCGGGTCGTACTCATCCGGGTCGGCGAGCTGCACGAGATGGCCGACCGCCCAGGTGACGACGTGGTCGGGACCCTCGAGGAAGCCCTCCTGCTTTTTGAACGGACCCTTCAACACGCGCGCCAGGTCCCCCCCGACGGAGGGCTTCTCGGCGATCACGAGCGTCTTCGACATGGCGCCCAGCGTAGCGGCTGGCGATTTCGCGGGAATCTGGGGTGATCCGCGGGACCCTAGGGTGATCCGCGGGACCCGCAGAGAACCGCGGCCGGCTCGCCCCTCGAGTGGATCGCCGGCTCGTCCCTTGAGTGGATCTCTCGATTGGATCTTCCCAAGATCTCCGGCCAAGTCACGCTGGGCACGCGGGGCGCACGACTCCCGCCCTCACCCACCGATCGGCGCGCGCGGGTTGGCGCCCCAAAAGATCTGCGAACCCATCATCCCGATCAGGTTCACGGCGACCAGGTTCAACACCATCGACTTCGCCGTCGCCGTCCCCACACCCACAGGACCCCCACTCGCATTATAACCGTAGTAGCAACCGACAAGCACGATCACGGTCGCCATCGTCATCCCCTTAATCAAGCTGAACAAGAAATCAGGCGGGTTCTGAAACTGCCAGAAGATCAGTAGATACCCACCCGCAGAAACCGACCTGACCTGGTCTACCACCGCGATATAAGAGCCCAGGTACGCCACGCCGATCGCGCCGATGTACATGAACGGCAACACCAGCCACGCCGCCAGCAGCCTGGTCGCACAGAGGAACGTCATCGAATCGACGCCCATCACCTCCAACGCATCGATCTCATCCGAGATCCGCATCGCGCCCAGCTCCGCGACGATCCCAGTGCCGACCTTCGCCGCCATCATGTAGCCGAACAGATACGGCACCGCCTCGCGCAGGTTGCACCACGCCGTGAACACCCCCGCGTAGTCCGGCGCACCCTGCGCCTGAGTGAAGTAGGCGCCCTCGGTCCCGCACGATCCGAGGCCGGCGATGAACACCAGCCCCCAGATCACGCCCGTCGAGGAGATGATCAGGATCCCCGACTGACGCAACGTCTCTCCAAAGAAACGGAGCACGCGCAAGCCACAGACATCGCGCACGACATTGCTGCAGAAGCGCGCGATCTCGCCGGTCGAGCCCAGCCACTCGCGCATACCGACGCGCAACTCGTTCACCGCCCCACCTCCGCGCTGCCCAGACATTTAACTAGTGTACTAGTTCACCAACACACCATAGCTCAACCCTCCGCGAGCGCTATCGTGAGGACATGACCGAGCGGCTCGAGATCGGCGACCCAGACGGATTTCGCGTGGCGATCGACCGCGACGCCGAAGTGCCGATCGGGGTGCAGATCGCATGGGCGCTGCGGACCCAGATACGCGAAGGGCGCTTCGGGCCGAACCAGCGGCTCCCCGGCCTGCGCGAACTGGCCGAGACGGCCGGCGTGAACATCAACACCGTGCGCGCCGTCTATCAACGTCTCGAGCACGAGGGCCTGATCGCCAGCCGGCAGGGTAGCGGCACATTCGTCGCACCCTCCCAGCCCACGCCTTCCACCCTCAGCACGATCGCCGGCGACGCCGCCCGGCAGGCGCACGCGACCGGAGTCGATCTCCGCGAGGTCGCGGCCGCCCTCTACATCTCCTCGTCCGCGTCTTCTGACCGGGCCGCACCGACCGATGATGCCGAGCGCCGGCGCCAGTTGCGCGATCAGATCGCCGGCCTCGAGCGAACGCTCGGGGAGCTGGAAGCGGGCCACCCCGGCGTGGCTCCGACGAGGACTTCCATCTCGACCCCGACGGCGCCCACCGCGACCCGCGGAGGATCCGCTCCGCGGCTACTCGACGTCGACGAGCTCGAGCAGGTGCGCACGTCGCTGGTGCGGCGACTGGCCGCGGTCCAGACGGCGATCGATGCGCTCGGGCGTAGTGAAGACACATCGAAGGACTCGGACGAGATGGCAACGGCGCACCAGACAGAGCGCAAGGCAGCCTCCAAGAGCAAGCGCACCGGCCGATCTCCGAGCAACGGTCGCGGTCGACCCCGAGTCGAGACCCAGCCCGCACCCGCCGGGGTTTGACGGAGCTCAATGGCGAGCGCTTTTTTCCTGGGCATGGTGGTGGGGGTCCCAGCGGCGCTCGCGCTCCTCGCTGTGCTCGCCGGATACCTCTTCCGCGACGGCGACGCCGAGGTGCTCGACTGGCGTCCAACCCGCTCTCCCGAGCGAGAAGCCGAGCTCCAGCTCAGCGAAGTCGATCAGATGCGCGCCTCCCTGGAGGCGCTGAGGCGGAGGCAGTCAGCGCTGCCGGCGCGGGAGAATCGCCTCAAGAAATAGATCATCTCGCGTTCCTGCGCCGGACCGCAGAGAACCGCGGCCAGCTCCGCCGCCCTACGTGGATCTTCCCAAGATCTCCGGCCAAGTCACGCTGGGCACGCGGGGCGCACGACTCCCGCCCTCACCCACCGATCGGCGCGCGCGGGTTGGCGCCCCAAAAGATCTGCGAACCCATCATCCCGATCAGGTTCACGGCGACCAGGTTCAACACCATCGACTTCGCCGTAGCTGTTCCCACACCCACAGGACCCCCACTCGCATTATAACCATAGTAGCAACCGACAAGCACGATCACGGTCGCCATCGTCATACCCTTGATCAAGCTGAACAAGAAATCAGGCGGGTTCTGAAACTGCCAGAACAGCAGGAAATACCCACCCGATGACACCGACCCAACCTGATGCACCACCGCGATATACGAACCGAGATACGCCACGCCGATCGCGCCGATGTACATGAACGGCAACACCAGCCACGCCGCCAGCAGGCGCGTCGCACAGAGGAACGTCATCGAATCGACGCCCATCACCTCCAACGCATCGATCTCATCCGAGATCCGCATCGCGCCCAGCTCCGCGACGATCCCAGTGCCGACCTTCGCCGCCATCATGTACCCAAACACGTACGGCACGGCCTCACGCAGATCGCACCATGCCGTGAACACCCCCGCGTAGTCCGGCGCACCCTCGGCCTGGGTGAAGTACGCGCCCTCCGTGCCACACGTCCCCAGCCCGACGATGAACACCAGACCCCAGATCACGAGCGTCGAGGAGATGATCAGGATGCCCGACTGCCGCAACGTCTCCCCAAAGAAGCGAAACACGCGCAGCCCCCACACGTCGCGCACGACACTGCCCGTGAAGCGCGCGATCTCCCCCATCGCCGCGAGCCATTCGCGGCTCAACGCAAGCAGCTCCTCCGCCATCCGTCGCACACTACTACATTTCAGCCGTATGGCATGTTTAGGTTGGTCCGGACCACACACCGCGCCCCGCGACGCCGGCGCGCGATACTCAGACGATCGCCTCGCCTTCCACAGCCAAGAAACACAAACGCCGCACCCAGGCCGAGCGTCGAGCGGCCACGCACGCTGCTCTGCTGGACGCCGCGATCGACTGCCTCATCGAGTACGGCTACGCGAAGACCACGACGCGGCGCATAGCCGAGCGCGCCGGCGTGACCCCCGGCGCGCTGCAGCACCACTTCGCGTCCAAGGCAGCGCTGCTCGGCGAGCTGATCGGTCACATCAGGGCCAAAACGATGAGCGAGATGTTCGCGGAGGGAGTACCGAGCACCGGCTCGATCCGCGAGCGTCACGAGCTCCTGCTCGACCGCATGTGGCGTATCTACAGGGGCCCGCTGTTCACGGCGCTGATCGAGCTGGCGATTGGGGCGCGCACCGACCCAGATCTACTGCAGCACATCGCCGGAGCGCATGACGAAATGGGCCGTCTGAACGCGATGGCCGCGCCAATCCTCTTCCCGGAGCACGCCGAGCGAGCAGAGCTCGTCCCACTCATCGTCTCAGGGCAGTCGACCATGCGTGGGCTGGCACTGATGGGACTCGCCGGAGAGGCCGACCCCGACCCGCTCTGGCCCGCGACGCGCGCGCACATAATGGCTATGAATGCGCAAGTGCTTGGCGATCCTGAGCTGTCGCCGTGACGTGACCGTGGCCGGAACGCCGCAGAGCTCCTGACTCACCCAGCCGTGCACGCCCCCGTGCTCACCTGCGCTTCGCCACCGGCGCGATCGGTCGCCGCCAACTCTTGGGCGACCGTCGCATTCGCGACCCCGTAGCCGCCATGCGGGCCGCCGCCGACGGTGCCGGCGAACACGGTCGTGAGCACCTGCCCGTCTTCGTCGACGAGCGGCCCGCCGGAGTTGCCGGGACGCACGAGGCCGCGCAGCGGGGTCAAGAGACGCGAGACCGGCCCCTGGCCATAGGCGTTCTGGGTGATCACCGTCTGGGTGCGCCCGATCCGCCCGGGCTGCACGTCGAAGGGTCCGTTCTCCGGGTAGCCGAGGATCGCGCCGGGGGTGCCCGAGCTCGGTTCGGCGAGGAGGCTGAGCGTGGGCTCGTCGAGCCCCGGCACGCGCAGCAGGGCGATGTCGTCGGTCGGGTCGAAGGCGATCGGGCGTGCGGGCAAATTCGGCGAGGAGCCACCCGGCTCGACGGTCGTGTCCTGCTCGCCGGCAACGACGTGCGCGTTGGTGACGACGATTTCCGGCTGGATCACCCAGCCCGAGCCCTCGATCGCCAGGCCGCAGGCGGTGCCGAGCACGCGCACGACGCTGCGCGAGGCGCGGCGCACTCCCGGCGCACGCGCGACCGCCGGCTGAGGGGCGGCAACGTCGGGCGAGGGTCCTGCGAGCTGGGGCAACGGGTCCAGCCGCGCGAGCGCGTTCAGAACCGATCCGGTCGGCGGCAGCAGTTGGTTGAGCTCACGCAAGATCGCCGAGCGCTGGACGTCGGCCCGCAAGGCCTCCTGGCCGGGCGTCTGCGCCGCCACGGCTGCGAGGATCCAGACGATGCCCAGACCGAGGGCCGCACCGAGCGCCGCGCCGAGCAGGCCGTCGAGCAAGCCGAGGCCCGGCAGGAACAGCGCACGCCGCAGCCTGAAGCCCACGCCCTCGAACCCGCTCGCAAGGATCGCGCCCGCGAGCAGCGCGCCGACCAACCCGAAGGCGGGCGCGTACGGCGAAGAGGATCCCCGGGGAAGCAGAAGAGGACCGACGCGGGTTCCGATGAATGCACCAAGCGCGAACCCACCGAAGGAGAGCACCCCAACGATGAAGCCCCGCCGGAAGCCGAAACAGGCGAGGATTGCCGCAAACGCGACGATGAACCAGTCGAGCTCCGTCATCTCCCATGTTCTACTACCGGTCCCAGCGGTGAGCATCACCGCCTCGACGGGGATCCTCAGCATCGGCGCAAGCGGGAACGGGACGCCGGGAGCACTGTGGGGAAGGTGAGCACTATGGCGACCGTGAGAACTGTGGGGAACGTGAGCAGGGTGCGACCGTGAGCACCGGTCTGCCCGCGCCCGAGGGTCGGACACCGGGTCAAGCGCGACCGGGCGGCGCGCGGCAGGACGACGCCCAACTGCGCCGCCGCCGCGTCCGCGGCGTGATCGCGCTCGCCGCGCTCGCGTTCCTGATCGGCGCGATCGCCGGCGCGAGCCACTCCCCCTCCTACGCGCACACGCTCGCCGAACGGTTCACCGCCGCCTGGGCGCGGAGCGATTACGCGAGCATGTACGCGGACATCGACGCCGCGGCCCGGCGCGAAGTGACCCCGAGCGAGTTTGCGAGCTCCTACCTCAGCGCGCTGACGACCGCGACCGCGATCCCGGCCGGCCTGCGCGTGAGCGGCAAGGCGAGCGGCGCAAGCGATGGCGCGGTGGAGGTGCCGGTGCGAGTGCGCACGCGGCTGTTCGGGACGCTCTCCAGCGACTTCACGCTGCCGATGCAGGGCAGCGGCTCGGGGACGCGGATCGCCTGGTCGCGCTCGCTCGCGTTCCCCGGCCTGCGCTCGGGAGAGCGCCTGAGCCGCCACACGACGCTGCCTCCTCGCGCCACGCTGCTCGCTCGCGACGGGACGGTGCTGGCCGAAGGCGCCGCGGCTGAAGCCGGGCAGCGCACATCCCCGCTCGGCTCATACGCGAGCGCCGTCGTCGGCACGGTCGGCCCAATCCCGGCGGCGCGCCTGCAAGAATTGGAGGCCGAAGGCGTGCCCGCGAACGCGATCGTCGGCGTCAGCGGCCTGGAGCTGGCGCTCGACTCGAGCCTGCGCGGCAGCCCCGGCGGCGAACTGCTCGCCGAAAACGCCCGAGCGGGCGCAGGCCCGGACACGGGTACCGGCGCAGGCACGGACACGGACGCAGGCGACGGCACGCGCGTCCTCGCCACAGCAACCCCGAAGGCCGCGAGCACGGTGCGCACGACCATCTCTCCGTCGGTGCAGCGCGCCGCCGTGACCGCGCTTGGGAGCCAGCTCGGCGGGATCGTCGCAATGGTCCCCGCGACCGGGCAGATCCTCGCGGTCGCCGGGATCGGCCTCGATGACCTCCAACCGCCGGGCTCGACGTTCAAGATGATCACGCTCACGGCCGTGCTGCAGGCCGGTCTGGCCACCCCGAAGACCGTCTTCCCCTACGCCACCTACGCGACGCTCGACGGCGTCAAGCTGAACAACGCCAACGGCGAGGAATGCGGCGGCACGCTCG
Organism: uncultured Solirubrobacterales bacterium; assembly: GCA_963774785.1. Taxonomy (GTDB): domain Bacteria; phylum Actinomycetota; class Thermoleophilia; order Solirubrobacterales; family Solirubrobacteraceae; genus Palsa-744. The sequence continues at coordinate 2,521,815 of CAVZGH010000001.1, forward strand.
CGCTCGCGTTCGCGGTCTCATGCAACTCGGTGTTCGCGCCACTCGGCGCGAAGCTCGGGTCGGCCCGCCTGGTCGCAACAGCCGAACGCTACGGCTTCAACCACCCGCCCGGTGTGCCGGGCGCGGTCGAAAGCACGCTGCCGCCAGCCTCGCAGATCCAGGGGCAGCTCGACACCGGCTCGACCGCGATCGGCCAGGGCGAGGTGCAGGCGAGCGCGCTGGAGATGGCGACGGTCGCCGCCACGATCGCCGACGGCGGCCGCCGGCCGCAGCCGACCTTCGACCCCAGCGCCGCGCCCGCACGCGACGGCGGCGCCTCTGTGAGCAGCGCAGCGGTGGCCCACACCGTCAGGAGCCTGATGATCGGCGTGGTCCGCGAAGGCACCGGGACCGCCGCGGCGATCCCCGGGGTGACGGTCGCGGGCAAGACCGGCACCGCCGAACTGAAGACCGCGAGCACCTGCGCGCCGAGCTCCGAAGCGAGCTCCAAGGAAGAAGAACAGGGCTCCTCCGGGGAAAAGAGCGCCTCGGAAAGCTGTGGATCGGCCGAAAGCGAAGCGAGCAACACCGACGCCTGGTTCGCGTCCTTCGCTCCGGCCCTCGCGCCACGGATCGTCGTCGGCGTGCTGCTCGTGCAGGACGGCGCCGGTGGAGCGACCGCCGCGCCCGTCGCCCGTCAGGTGCTCGAAGCCGGGCTCTCAGCCAGCCACTGACGAGCGAATCCTCCTTCCTGGCAAGGACGCAGAGCGCGTGGCGTGCTGGCCGATCCCGGACGATCGGTCACGCGAGCGACCGAGGACATAGCCAGGGGCGACGAGGCGCCGTCAGGTTAGACGTCGAGCTCGGCCGAGGCCGTCTGCGTCGAATCGCTCGGATCGACGATCTTCAGCTCCAGCGGCCGGTTGTCGAGCGAGACCACCTGGATCTTGTAGAGCAGCACCGCGCCCCCGGTGGCGCCCTGGCTGGCGACGGACTCTGGCAGCGGCAGTTCGCCCTTGGCCGGGACGTAGCCGCCGCGATAGGCGAATTCGTTTTCGGCGTCCGGCACGATCGGGGTGTAGATGTTGTTCTGAGTGTCCGAGATCGTCAGGTCCGTCGACGCCGGCAAGGCGTGGGAAGTGTGGTTCCAGACCTGCATGAACACCGCGAACCACTCCTGCCCGGGGGCGAGATGGGCCTCGGCGGGCGTGAGCCCCTTCAGGTAGGCGGCGTCTTCGATGTTGGTGGGGTTGAGCTCGCGCGAGAGCTGAACCTCATAGACGAGCGGGCCGACGTTCAGGTACGGAGCGTTCTTGCCCGACTCGCCGGCGTAGGTGCCGGTGGTGACCCGCGTGTGGGAGTCCCCGCAGGCGGCGAGCGCAAACACCGCGACGACGGCGAACACGACGAGGGGGATCTTGCGCAGGCGGCTGGACATGCGACGCGGCAGTTTATATATGTCCGCGCCGGAACATCTGTCGAGCGTCTGTCGAGCGCTATCCAGCGGCGACCGTGACACGGCGCCCGCCACCGGCCTCGGCGACGCTCGCGTCCGCCTCGCGCTCGAGAATCGCACGCAGGCGGCGCATCGCCTTGTTGCTCTTGCGCTTCAGCCAGCTGCGCCCGCCGAGGCCCTCCAGCAGCCGATCGGACAGCATCACGGGCTGGGTCTCGAACGTGAAGCGCACGCGCGTGGTGCCGTGCGAACCCTCGGCGAGGTCATAGACGCCGAGCATGCGAATGCGGTTGTTCTTGCCCGTGCGGCCGGCCTCGACGATCCGGTGCGGCTCCTGGACCTCGACGAACGTGACGTCGCCCCAGCTGAAGCGGTTGAGGGGAGCCTCGATCCGAAAGCGCGCCCCGGCGCCGAGCCCGACGGAGTCGATCCGCGTGAGATGCCAGTCGACGAGGTAGTGGTCGGTGAACTCGGGATGGTTGGCGATGTCGCGCAGGTAGTCGAAGACCTGCTCGCGGGGGGCTGCGACGACGATCGACACTGTCACGGGGTCCACGGGGACGGCAGTCTAAACGCCGCCAACCGCGAACGCCTCTACGCCGCGCAGCCCGAGACCCCTGCGCTGCGCCGTGTGGCCCGACACCTACCCCGCGCGGCCCGGACGCCGTTACGCCGCGCGGGCGGTGAGACGCACGGTGTGACCGTGCTCGCAGTGGCGCACGATCTCGGTGGCGAGGGGGGCATCGCGACGCAGCTGGCGGCAGAGCTCGCAAACGATCCTGTGGGCGCGGCCGTAGAGGTGGACATGCTCCCCCGTGAGAGGGGTGCGCCCGCAGTCGGCGCAGCGATGGCGATCGGCCTCGAGCACGCCGACGCCACGGCGCAGCAGGACCCGCTCCAGTTGCTCGACGTGGCTTGCGGCGATCATCCCGGTGTGAGTTGCTCGACGTGGCTTGCGGTGAGCATCATCCTGGTCTGAGGATTCGCGCTCGTGTCTTGGTTTCCTGCCGGCAGAGACGCATGGCCGCGCCTCGTTCTTTCGCATGGGGGCGAATCCTCGCCGGTGGCGGTGCTGGCACGGGCGACCCCCTCGCAGCGGCGATCTGGGGCGTGGAAGCCAGGTTCCCCGGGTTGATACGTGCACCGAATCGGACAACTGAGGAAGCACGTTTACGACAGCTTGGTGCCGGGTAACAGGCTCTCCGAGGAACGCAACGCGTGGCCTCCCGGACGCGGTCTCGAGCCGGGTGCATGCCGCAGCCGGGGGCCGTGGCCATCTTTCATTATCCGGAAATCAACCAGAATGGTCAATGTCGATAACCTTGTTATGATCGCCACGAGCGGTCGCTACGCCTCGCTTCACCGAGACGCCCCGAGATGGTCGCCGATCCGAAGGAGACACGGGAAGATGGAGATGCTTACGTCGGGAACGATCACAGGGGCGGGCTCGTTTCGCTGCAGTAATTGCGATTACGTGCTCACGCTGACCGGATCGGAAATACTCGGAGACTGCCCGCGCTGCGGCGGGGAGGACTTTGCCCGCGCGTCGCTCTTTCGCGCGGGGCGCATCAACGCCAGCGGTGCCAGCGGTGAGATGGCGCGCGGAGACTTGGCGCACGGGGACACGCTCGCGGAAAGGAGCGGGCGGGGCTTCGAAAATCAGGAGACGCTCGCCGGCCGCCATCGCCCGCCGGGAGCTCTCTCCGAGGCCGAGCGCGAGGCGTTGCTGGCCGCGGCGAGAGCACGGATCGAGCAGCCTGGCGAGTACATCGTGTATGAGGAGGGCGGCGAGTGGCGTACGGTGGCACTCACGCGCGAGTGGACCCGGGTTGGGCGATCGCTGGCGGCCGACGTTCGCTTCGACGACCCCACGGTCTCGCGCCGGCACGCACTGATCGTGCGCCAGCCCGACGGGGTGCGGGTGCTCGACGATCGCAGCCTGAACGGCGTATTCGTAAACGGCGCGCGGATCGAGGGCAAGACGTTGCGCGACGGCGATGAGATCCTCGTCGGGCGCTACCGCCTGAGCTTCCTCGAAGTTGCCGCCGAGTAGGCCATAGCTGGCCGTCAACGGCGCTGCCAGGCCACGGCTCATCGGCCACGCCGGCCGCGTAGTATCGCCCGCCCATGGTCGCGAAGACCGAGACGATCGCCGTCCTCTCCCAGAAGGGCGGCACCGGTAAGACCACCACCGTGCGGACGCTCACCGACGCGCTGCGCCGCGCGGGCGTGCGCACGCTCGCTGTGGATCTCGACCCGCAGGGAAACCTGTCGGACTACTTCGACGTGGCGCCAGACGCCGAACCGACGATCGCCGACGTGCTCTCGGGGCGCGCGAGCGCGGCCGAGGCGATCCACGAGGATCTGATCCCCGCGAACTTGAGCCTCGCCGAGGCCGAGCTGATGCTGGGCGGGAAGATGGGCCGCGAGCTGACGTTGCGGCGCGCGCTCGCGAAGGCGCCCGGGGAGTACGAGGTGATCCTGATCGACTGCCCGCCCTCGCTCGGGCTGCTGACCGTGAACGCGCTCGTGGCTGCCGACCGCGCCCTGGTGACCGCCGAGGCGCAGTACTTCGCGCTGCAGGGAGTCGAGCAGGCGATGGAGGTGGTCGAGCTCGCGCGCGACAGCCTCAACCCGGAGTTGCGACTGCTCGGCGTGCTGCTGAACCTCGCGGACATGCGCACCGTGCACTCGCGCGAGGCGCTCGCTTCGCTGCGAGAGCGCTTCGGCGGGGAGGTCTTCGACACGGTGATCCGCTCGTCGATCGCCTACGCCGAGTCGGCCGAGCGCGCGAAGTCGATCCTCGACCACCGCCCCGACCTCGGCGCCGACTACCTGGCGCTGACCGACGAAGTGCGCGCGCGGCTGCGCGGCTAGAGCTCCTCGACGTAGGCCCCCTGGGCCTCGAACGGCGCCCGCAGCAGCCTCGCCCACCCGTCGTCGAGCTCCACGCGCAGCGCCTCGACGACGGCGCCGGTCTGCTCGTAGAAGCACCACACGAGCACGGTCGGCCCGGCGCCTGAGATCGTCGCGCCGAGCGCGCCAAGCTCGCGCGCGCGCAGCGCCAGCTCGTAGGAGCGCGGAAACAGCGGCGCGCGGCGCGGCTGGTGCAGGCGATCGCGCAACCCGCGCGCCACCAGGTCCCAGTCCCCGCGCGCGAGACCGAGCGTGAGCAGCGACGCGTGGGCGATGTTGAAGATCGCGTCCCCGAGCGGGACCTCCGCCGCGAGCGCCGCGCGCGCCGCGCGCGTGCGCACCGCCTCGCCAGGCACGACCGCCAGCGCCTCCAGGCCGGTCGGCGGCTCGAAGCGCACGGCCTCGCCATCGGCGCAGATCACGAACCCGCCACACAATGCGGCCGCGACGTTGTCGGGGTGCCCCTCCAGCTCGCTCGCCAGCGCGAGCAGATCGGCGTCCAGCTCGAACAGGTGGTCGGCCGCCATCAACCCCGCGACGATCGCCGCGGCGCTCGAGCCCAGGCCGCCGGAGAGCGGAATCTCAGAGCGGATGCGAAAGGTGAACCCGTCAGCCGGATGCAACCGCTCGAACGCCCGCACGCAGAGGTTCTCGCGCCCCCGGGAGACCGCCAGCTCGGTCTCGACGGCGAGCTCGCCGCCGGTCTCCTCGACCTCCAGCTCCAGATGCAACGCGAGCGCCGCGGCCATGCAGTCGAAGCCCGGGCCGAGGTTCGCCGAGGACGCCGGCACGCGCACGACGCGACGACGACTGAGAAACGAGGGGCCCAGCTCGCCGGCCTCCGCCCGGCTTCGCCACCCTCTAGGGGTCACCCAGGACCGCCTCCTCGATCGCCGCCGTCTCGGCCACGCAGGAGATCACCATGCCATCGTTGTTCGCGATCGCGGTCTCGGGGTCCTTCAGGCCCCGGCCGGTGAGCACGCACGCGACCTGCTCGGCGCCGCCGGCGCCGTACTTGAGCAGGCCCGCGACCGACGCCGCGGAGGCGGGCTCGCAGAACATGCCTTCGCGCGAGGCGAGCAGCCGGTAGGCGGAGAGGATCTCGGCGTCGCTGACGACCCTGATCGCGCCGCGCGAATCGGTCGCCGCGGCCATCGCGTCCTCCCAGCGCACCGGGTTGCCGATCCTGATCGCGCTCGCGACCGTTTCTGGGTGCTCGATCACCCTGCCCTGCACCAGCGGCGCCGCGCCCTCGGCCTGGAAGCCAAACATTTTCGGGGCCGCGTCCATCTCGCGAAAGCCGCGCCAGTAGGAGGTTATGTTGCCGGCGTTGCCGACGGGGATGCAGAGCGCTTCCAGACCGCCCTCCAGGCCCTCGTGGATCTCAAACGCGGCCGTCTTCTGGCCTTCGATGCGGTATTCGTTGACGGAGTTGACGAGCACGATCGGGTGAGAGTCGGTGAGCTCGCGCACGAGCGTCAGAGCCTGATCGAAGTTGCCCGCGAGCGAGATCACGCGCGCGCCGTGCACGAGCGTCTGGGCCATCTTGCCCTGCGCGATCTTGCCCTCTGGCACGATCACCGCGCAGGTGATGCCAGCGCGCGCGGCATACGCGGCGGCGCTCGCCGCTGTGTTGCCGGTGGAGGCGCAGATCACCGCCTTCGCGCCGTCGCGCACGGCGGCGGAGACCGCGCAGGTCATCCCGCGGTCCTTGAACGAGCCGGTCGGGTTGGCGCCCTCGAGCTTCAACCTGACGGTCGCGCCCACCATCTCCGAGAGCACGGGGGCGCGCAGCAGCGGCGTCGAGCCCTCCTGCAGGCTGACGAGCGGATCGCCGGGCTCGAACGGCAGGCGCTCGCGGTAGCGCTCGATCAACGGCACGTGCGCGCCGGTCGGCGGGATGCCCTCCACGACGGGGACCTTCACGGCGGCTTGATTCATCTGAGCTCCCGCCATCACAGGCACCCTCCCCAATTCATCATCGTGCGCTCGCCTCGTGGGCACTCGTTCATAGGAACTCCTCTTCGATAACGCGAATCGTCCGTGGAGTAGAGCGTATGAACTCCGCGGCCCCTAGCAATGCCACGGCCGCACGCAGGCGCGACTCGGTCACCTGGTGGGTGACCATCACGAGGCGCGCGTGCTCGCCGAGGCCGCGCTGCACGACCGACTTGATCGACACGTCCTGCCCGCCCAGCACCTTCGTCACCGTCGCCAGCACCCCCGGCCGGTCCGCGACCTCGAGGTGCAGGTAGAAGGCGCTCGGAACATCCTCGAGCAGGCGCAGCGCAAGCGGCGGCGCGGGCGGCCGCGCCCCGCCTGTCATCACACTGACGACGTCCCCGAGCACCGCGCTCGCGGTCTGCAGGCCGCCGGCGCCTGGGCCGGACATCGTGATCTCGGTGATCGCCTCCGATTCGACGGTCACCGCGTTGAACGGCCCGGAGACCGAGGAGAGCGGATGGCCGGCATAGAGGAACGCGGGGTAGACGCGCACCGACAGCCCGCCGTCGCGGCGTTCGGCGGTGCCGATCAACTTCAAGCCGAGGCCGAGCTCGCGCGCGTACTCGAGGTCGTCTGACTGCAGGTGCTCGATCCCCTCGTAGGGCACCTCGTCGAGGTGCACGGGCGCCCCGAACGCGAGCCGCGCGAGGATCGCCATCTTGGCGGCCGCGTCGCGCCCGCTCACATCATCGCTCGGGTCGGCCTCCGCGTAGCCGAGACGCTGGGCCTCGGTGAGCGCCTGCGCGTAGGTGCTGCCGCGCGCCATCTCCGAGAGGATGAAGTTGGTCGTGCCGTTGACGATCCCGTGGATGCGCTCGATCGGCGTCGCCGCGAGCGACTCCTCGAGCAGCCGCACGACCGGCACCGCGCCAGCGACCGCGGCCTCGAAGCGCAGGCGCACGTCGCGCTCGCGGGCGAGCGCGAACAGCTCCTCGCCGTGCTGGGAGAGCAGCTGCTTGTTCGCGCTGACGACGCTCTTGCCGGCACGCATCGTCGCGAGCAGGTGCTCGCGCGCCGGTTCGATTCCGCCCATCACCTCGACGATCAGGTCGGCCTCCGCGAGGATCTCCGCGAAATCGCCCCGCGAGCGCGTCAGCACGCCGCTGATCACGGGGGCGCGGCCGTTGAAGCGCTCGATCTCCGCGGCGCGCTGCCCGAGCAACGACGCGAATGCCGAGCCGACGGTGCCGTGGCCGAGCAGGCCGACTTTGAAAGGCTCAGCGGACATCGCGCGCGATCAAATCGTCGAATGTCTCGCGGCGCACGACCTCGCGCGCGGCGCCGCCGCAGCAGAAGATCACTGGCGCACGCGGGACGCCGTTGTAGTTGCTCGCCATCGCGTACCCGTAGGCGCCCGTCGCGGGCGTCACGATCACGTCGCCCGGGCGGGGATCGTCGAGCAGCGCCTCGCGCACGATCACATCGCCGGACTCGCAGTGCTTGCCGGCGAGCACGCATCGCGTCGAGCCGCCGAAACGGTCGGCGACGTGCGCTTCGTAGCGCGCGCCGTAGAGCATCGGGCGCAGGTTGTCGGACATGCCGCCGTCGACCGCGACCCAGGTGGAGACGTTGCGCTTGACGCTCTCGACGGTGTACAGCGTCACGCCCGCGTTCGCCGTGAGCGCGCGGCCGGGCTCGATCAACAGGCGCTTGCCGGGCGCATCCATCCCGTGCTCGCGCGCGGCGGCAAGGAGCGCGCCGACGTACTCCTCGATCGCGGGCGGGCGCTGCTGGCGCTGCTGGGCCTCGGTGTAGGCGACGCCGAGCCCACCGCCCAGATCCCAGGTGGAGAACTCGCCGAGCTTCGCGAGCTCCGCCACCTCGCGCCGGAACGGCTCCAGCTCGAGCAGCTGCGAGCCGACGTGCGCGTGCAGGCCGACGAGCGAGAGTCGATCGATGCCCTCGGTCCGCGCGATCGCCGCGGGGGCGTCCGCGATCGAGAAGCCGAACTTGGAATTGGCCTGGCCGGTAGAGATCTTCTCGTGCGTCTCGCCGCGCACGTCGGGAGTCACCCTGATCAGGACCTCCTGGGGCGCTCGCCCGAGCGCACCCTCCGCGGTCAGCCGCTCGAGGCGGTCGAGCTCGTCGAAGTTGTCCACGACGATCAAGCCGACGCCGGCCTCCAGCGCCATCGACAGCTCGGCTTCGGACTTCGCGTTGCCGTGCATCACGATCCGCTCGGCCGGGAAGCCCGCGTTCAGCGCCAGCCACAGCTCGCCGCCGGAGGCCACGTCGCACCACAGGCCTTCGCGCGCGAACAGCTCCAGCACCGCTGTGCAGGGAAACGCCTTCGAGGCGAAGACGACATTGAAGTCCGCCGCGCCGCCGGCCTCGGCGCCGGCCCGCACGAAAGTCCGCGCCCGCGCGCGCAGGTCATCCTCGGCCACCACATACGCGGGCGTGCCGAACCGGCGCGCCAGCTCGAGCGTATCGCAGCCGCCGATCTCCACGCGCCCGCGCTCGTTCAGCCGGCTGCCGAGGGGAAAGACGTTCGAAAGACCGGTCTCGGTAGCCATATCCCGGGATTATCGCCTGCCGGTCGAGGACGGCGTCGGGTCGGGGTCGCCGCGGCCGGCCTGGATCGGTTCAGGCCGTCGCCGACCGGCGACTTCGCAATCCATCCAAGCCGCCCCCACGCATCATCCACGCCAGCCACGCCAGGCCAATCACGAGCAGCACGATCGACTCCAGTTGCGGCGCGGTCAGCCCGAAGAGCACCTCCTTGTTGCGGCGGATGAACTCGACGAGTAGGCGCTCGAGCCCGCTCAGCACGAGATACAGCGCGAACACCACGCCCGGACGCACCCTGTCGCGCAGCTGCCAGAGCAGGTAGGCGAGCAGGCACATCACGACGGTCTCATAGATCGGCGTCGGCTGCACGGTCACGCCCGGCGGCGTCGGGAGCGTGCCGTGGGGGTAGCCCATCGCCCACGGCAGGCTCGATCTGATCCCGTAGTCGCCGTCGCCGGAGACCTGGCAGCCGATCCTCCCGATCGCGTAGCCGAGCGCGAGCGCGGTCGCGCACATGTCGAACATCCGCAGCTCGAACTGCTCGCGCCAGCGCATCCACAGCAGCACGCCGATCGCCCCGCCGATCGCCCCGCCGTACCAGACGAGGCCCGATCCGGAGAAGATCGAGCCGAGCAGGTCGTGTTCGACCTGGGAGTAGTTCTGCACCACGTAGTAGCCGCGCGCGCCGATCACCCCGCCGAGCAGCGCCGCGAACACGATCTCATAGGCCCAGTCGACGGGCTTCTCGAGCTCCTTCAGGCGGCGCGCGATCAGCGCGCCGCAGGCAAGGAAGGCGAGGGCGAAGACCACGCCGAAGGTCTTCACCGAGATGCCGATGATTTCGATTTCGGGCCGCATCGCTCGCGCCGCACTTTATGGCAGCCAAAGCCCTTCTGCGACAATTGTTCTCATGGCGTCTCGACGATCGAACTTCGGCAAAGACACCGGGCTGCAGTCCCGGATGCTGCTCACGATGTTCCTGCTCGGGCTGCTCTACGTCGTCTTCATCGGCGTGCTCATCGTCGTCGGCGCGGGAGCCGGGATCATCGTGATCGTCGCGCTCGTGATGCTTGGCGGCCAGCTGTTCGCCTCCGACAAGATCGCGCTCGCCACGCTCGGCGCCAAAGAGGTCTCCCCCGCGCAGGCCCCCGAGCTGCACGGGATCATCGAGCGTCTCTGCGTCCAGGCCAACCTGCCCAAGCCGCGCGTCTGTGTGATGGAGACCTCGATGCCGAACGCGTTCGCGATGGGCCGCTCGCAGAAGTCGGCGACCGTCTGCGCGACGACGGGCATCCTCTCGCTGCTCGAGCCCGCCGAGCTCGAAGGCGTGATGGCGCACGAGCTCACCCACGTGATCAACCGCGACGTGATGGTGATGACGCTCGCCTCGTTCTTTGCCACTTTGGCCGCGACGATCGCCCAGTTCGCGCTGTTCTTCGGCGGCGGCTACGGCAACAGCGAAGAGGAGGAGGACATCATCGTCGTCGTGCTCATCTCCGTCGCGGTCTACGCGATCTCGTTCGTCCTGCTCCGCGCGCTCTCCCGCTACCGCGAGTTCGCCGCCGACCGCGGCTCGGCGGTGCTCACCGGGCGCCCCTCCGCGCTCGCCTCGGCGCTGCTGAAGATCAGCGGCACGATGGAGCGCGTCCCCAACCAGGATCTGCGCAGGGCGGAAACGATGAGCGCCTTCTTCATCCTCCCCGCGCGCACGAAGAAGTCGCTGATGAACATCTTCGCCGACCACCCGCCGCTGGAGGCGCGCCTGGCCGCGCTGGAGCGGCTGGAGTCCCAGTTGCAGGGCGCTGGCTAGGCATGGCGTCTCGGGGGGGCGTTTCCCGCACAGCGGGAATGTTCGTGCGATCCCCGGTGGGGCGCTGACCCATGGGCCTGCGCGACATCCTCACCGGCCGCCACGCGGTCGCCGGTCCCGCCCCAGATCGTCTGTTCGCGATCTCCACCGCCTACATCTCCCTCCAGGCCGAGCACTCGATCGACCCCTCCGGCGCCGCCGCGATCGTCTTCCAGTCGCTCGCCACTAGCGAGTTCGAAACGACGCTCCGCGAAATGGAAGCGGTCGTGCGCGCCACCGGCGGGGACTCCGGGACGACCGTCTCCACAGAGGACGACTCCTTCGGCTACCGCTGGCTGGTCCTGCGCAACCCCGCCGGCGCGCCCTCGGTCGAAGACCTCGCCGTCGGCATCAACGCCGTGTCCTCGTCGATCGAGACCGCGGGGTACGGCGAGCGGCTGTTGTGCGCTGTGTTCGCGTTCGTCGATAGGAAGGCGGGGGACGGGCGGGCTGGAAGTCAATCTTCCCCGATCTACTTCATCTACAACTACAAGCGCGGCTTCTGGTACCCGTTCGTGCCCGTCGGCTCGCCCGACGCAAACGAGCGCTCGACCGAGCGCGAGCTCCAGCTGAAGGCGCAGATGAGCTCCGAACTGCCGATCGAGCCAGAACTGGAGCGCTGGTTCCCGCTCTGGGGGATACCGCTATAGCCGATACCGCTATAGCCATAGGAGCACACGAAGGTGCGTGCCGATCGCGAGGGTCCCCTGGACGAGCGTCTCTCGATAGCGGCCGGCGAGAACCTATGAATATACGCAGTTGCCGGCGTGAAGAGGTCAGTCCGGGATCAGCCCGTGCCCCGAGAACTCGCTCTGGGCCTCCTCGAGCGTGATGTCCGGCGGCGGCAGCGTCAGATCCGAGCCGCGCAGATCGTCGTCGCCGAGCTCCTCACCGTTGCCGCGGATCAGCTCCAACAGCTGCCCGTAGCAGCCTTTGAAGCGCTCGTCGTCCCCGGCCTCGACGGCGGCCTGGCAGGCTTCGTCGAGCTCGTTCAACCGTCCCCGCAGGTCATCGCTGAGCTCGTACTGCCCCTCAGTCGAGATGCGCACGATCATGCCTGGCCATCCTCTGCCGGCCGCTGAGCATCGGCGGCCGCGGGAGCCGGCTCCACGGCGGGCGGCTCGCTGTGCTCTTGAATCTGCTGGGCCTGGCCCGCGGGACTACCGGAGCCAAGTTCCCCCTTCATCTTCGCGAGCTCCTCGTCAACCGCCGGCTGGCTGGAGAGCTGCTTGAGCTGGCGGTCGATGTCGTCTTCGCCGGAGCCGAGCGCGGTTACGTCGTCGAAGGTCCCCGCCGCTTCGAGCTCGGAGACGGCGTCGGCGCGCGCTTTCATGTTTTCGGTCTTGTCAACCGCGCGCTGCATCGCCAGGCCCACGTCGGCCATCTGCTCGCCCACGCCGGTCGCCGCCTCGGAGATCTTGACCTGCGCCTCGGCCGCCGAGTACTGCGCCTTGATGACCTCCTTCTTCGTCCTGAACGCTTCGATCTTCGCACGCAGTTTCTGCTCTGAGTCGGTCAGCTTCTGCTGTTGGTCTTCGAGTTCTGCGACCTGCGTGTCGAGGCCCTGCAGCTCCGTCTGGGCGACGTTCTTGCGCTCGAGCGCCGTGCGCGCCAGATCCTCCTGGCCGGCGGAGACCGCCTGGCGGGCCTGCGTGTCGAGCTTCACGACGCTCTGCTTCAGCGTCGCCTCCTGCATCTGCAAGCGCTTCTTCGCGGTCACCACGTCGGCGATGCCCTTCTTCACGTTCTGCAGCTGTTCGACCTGCTTCTGGTAGCTGTAGTCCAGTGTCTCGGCGGGATCTTCGGCCCGATCGAGCAGTTTCGAGACCTTCGCCTTCACGACGGTTGACATACGCCCGGTCAGACCGGCCATCTGATCCTCCTATTGCTGGTTCTTCGGTCCGGGCGGTGGAGCCCGGCGGCCCAAGGTCCAAGCGTAGCCGACCCTGGGTCGAAGCTCAGAGACCGAGCGGATGGCGTACGACGAAGCCTTCGTTGGCAGGACGCAGCGGGCGCCAGCGCGGACCCTGCTCGTTCGACGGGTCGTCGGCCGAGCTCGTGTCCAGGCGCAGGCCGGCGACCGTCATGTAGGCATGACCCGGGTTCGCGAAGATCGTCACCCAGCGGCCGGCCCCATGCGAGCCCCAGACTTCGAATTCCGAGGAGTCCTCGGGAGCCTGCAGCAGGTTGGCGCCGTGCAGTGCGAAGGAGACGGTGCCCGAGCAGTCATAGCCGGGTGAGATGAACGAGGCGTGGCCGCCGCCGTAGATGTAGGGCAGCCCGATCAGTTCGTTGCCGGCCCAGACGATCTCCTGCACGGCCGCCGGCACCGACATCGGCGCCGCCGCGAGCCCGTCCACGTAGCGAGCAATCGTGCCCGGCACGAGCAGCTGCGGCTTCGTGTCCGCGGCCGTCCCGACGGGACTGCCTCCGGTCGCGCCACCGGCCTGACCCGCAGGCGTCGGGGGCACATAGGGGACGACCTGGCCGGTCACGGTTTTCTCATACACCGGGCCGGTGTAGGTGATGTTGGGAGTCGGAGCGGTGATCGGGTCGGTATGTACCGGTTTGACCGGTTTCACCGGGGTGGTGGGGGTCGCTCCACCGCTCGCTGCCGGGACCGGGGCCGGGGTTGCCGCGGCGACGCCGCCGGTCTCCGCCGCCGCGGCAGGCGTAGCCGCCACGGCCAAGATCGTCAGGCTGGACAGAATCGCGCTGAAAGTATGCAGCCGCAAGACAGTTTCCTCTTTCGTCGGCCTGCGGGGTTAGCTGACGGGCTAGCGCTGAAAGAGCCTGCGCTTCTCACGGTTCACCGTGGGATTCGCCCCAACAACTCGGGTCCCCCGTTCCCTGGCATCTAGTCAGGGATTCGGCGTTCGGGCGGCAGACTAGCACGGTGCAATGACGGTTGCACGGGTTGCATGCCGTTTCGCAGGTTTTCCCCGCAAATGCCGGGCTTTCGGTAAGCGTTCAGTTGGTTTGCTTCAGGTGAGGCTGGGGGTGGGTTGGCCGCGGGTGTGGGTGGTGAGTAGCTCGGTGAGGTATTGGTAGAGGGAGCGGTGTTGTAGGCGGCAGGTGATGGAGGCGGAGAGCAGTCGTTGGATGCGTTTCTCGCCTTCTTCTGACTGGCTGCCGAGGCTGAGCTTGCGGTAGATGACGGCGCCGCGCAGGCTTCGCTCGGCGTGGTTGTTGGTCGGCTGGACACCCTCGTGGGTGGCGAAGGTCCACAGCGCGGACCAGGTCTTCAGGAGGTTCTTGGCCATCCCGCGGCAGTATCTGTTGCGGGTGCTTTTCGTGGCATAGCGGGCGATGATCGGCTCGTACTCGCTGGCGAGCGTGTCGATCGTGCACTCCAGCTCGGCCCGGTCGTGGGTGTTCTGGAAGACCTCCCATGCCCAGAAGACGCGCTCGCACAAGGCCAGGCCGTGCTCACCGAACTCCTTCTCGGCGCTGAGCCCTTCAGCATGCGCCTTGAAGTCTCTGCGTAGGTGTGACCAGCAGATTTGCCGTCGGGCGAGTGGCAGATGGTTATAGCCCCACCAGCGATCGGAGGTGACGATCCCCTCATGCCCGGCGAGCAGCTCTTTGGCGTGATCCTCGTGACGGTCAGCCGCGACATGAAAGAGCGCGTGGCGGGCAGTGAACATGCCCCACAGCGCGCGCTGGGCGCCCGCCGTCCGCCAGCCGGTCTCGTCCATGTTCAGGCTCTCGCTGGAGCGCACGCACGAAAGCAGCTGCTCGTATGGGTCCTCCAACGCCTGGGAGGTGCGCGTCAGGATCGCGTCAACCGTGCCAGCGCTGATACGCGCACCGAACAGCTCCTCGACCAGCTCCACCACATCACGGCGGCTGACACGGTTGCGTGACGAGAGCACCGCGACAGCCGCTTCAAAGCGCGGCCCGAACGCGCTGCTCGCGATCTCTGCGGGCAGATGCGCCCGCGCGCACTTCCCACAGCCCGGGCAGCGCACACGCTGAGCACGATGCTCGACTACCACGGTCGAGATGACCGGTAGCTCTTCGACCTGGTGGCGCTGAGACTCGCCCGCCCCCACGAGCTCCTCTGGCGAGAACTCACGCCCACAACCACAGCGCTCCGGCCAATACTCGATGACCTCATCGACCGCGCTCGCGCCCAACAGCTCCCGACCGTGGCCCTCATGACCATCCTGGGCGCCCTGCTTGCGACCAGAAGGATCCTTGCCGCGCGGCTGCTGGCGCTTGCCTGGCGGATCGAGAGCTCGGCGGTGCCGAGGAGTTGCGCGAACTCTTCTTCAGCTCACGCTCGAGCTTCCCAACACGCGCCTCCAACTGCTGGACACGGCGATCCATCGCCAACAGCACCCCCACAACGGCCTCACGCCCGCCGTCATAGATCTCCTCCGCCTCAGCACGCTCCACGCCCAGTAATTCGCCACACCCAGGTTATGTCCCCCAGACCAACTGAACGCTTACGGCTTTCGCGATCCTTGAGGTCCCGCGGGGCATGCTCGGTCTGGCATGCTCGGCCAAATATGCCCGGCCGTCGGAGGCTCCCCGCGAGGCCCACCCGTGGGCCCGCAGAATCCGCCTCGTGCGTTGGGACGCCCGATAGTGTCTCGTCGGTGCTCAGCTCCATGAACGTCCCAGCAGCCCCATGAACGTCCCAGCGCTCCGTCTGGCGGCGGCCGTGCTCGTCTGCGCTGTCGCGCTCGCCGGCTGCGGCAAGTCGGCCCCCTCCCCCGCCGGCACCTCCGGCGGGCCGATCGCCCAGGTGAGCACCGCGGGCGCCGGGGGCCTTGCCACGAAGAACACGACGCGACTCGGTGGCGCCAACCCCGTGATCGACGCCGCCGCGGTGGCCCGCGCGGTGTACCCCGGCCTGACGGCCGGATCGCGCCCGCAGGCGGTCGTCCTGGTCAACGAGCGCAATTGGCCGGCTGCGTTGGTCGCCTCTGGCCTCGCGAGCGCGCCACTCGGCGCGCCGCTGCTCTACAGCGAAGGCTCCGCGCTGCCCGCGGCGAGCCCGAAGCGCTCGCGGCGATGCATCCCACCGGCGACGCGCAGGGCGGGGCCACACAGGCCGACGGCGCACTGCCCGGGGGATCACAGGCCGAGGGAACACAGCCGGGGAGACCACAGGGTGGGGTCACGCAGGCCACCGGCGCACAGGTGATCCGGGTCGGAACCCCCACCACCCTCCCGGCGGCGCCCTCCGGCTATCGCACGACGACATTGCTCGCCAGCGAACCGGCCGCGCTGGCGGTCGCGGTGGAGCGCTTCGACGGCCGCGCCCACGGCGTTGCCCCCCGTCAGGTGATCGTGCTTTCCGAGAACGCCCCGCCCGCGCTGGCGATGCCCGCCGCAGGCCTCGCCGCTGAGAGTGGCGCGCCGATCCTGCTCGTCGGACCCACGAGCATTCCCGCCGTCACACGCTCGGCGCTCGCCGGCCTGCGCCGGCCTGCGATCTACGTGATCGGCCCCTCGTCCCTGCGTGGCCACGTGCTCACCGAGCTTCTCCCGCTTCGGAGCGGTCAAGCCGATCGGGAGCGTCTCGAGCGAAGCGGCCGGCGCCGGCGGGGCGGGCGGGACGAGCGGGCCGGGCCGGAATCCGATCGAAAACGCGATCGCCGTCGCGCGCTTCGCCGACGGATCGTTCGGCTGGGGCATCCACGAACCTGGCCACGGCCTCGTGTTCGCAAGCCCCTCCCGCCCGCTCGACGGCCCCGCCGCGGCGCCGCTCTCCGCCAGCGGCGACTTCGGGCCGCTGCTCCTGCTCGGCGCTTCGGGCTCGTCCGCCGGGGGCTCGACTCCAGGCGCTTCCTCGATCCCACCCGAGCTCACGAGCTATCTCAGCGACATCAAACCCGCCTACTCCCCACAAGTCCCGGCCGTCCGCAGCGTCTACAATCACGGCTGGCTGATCGGGGACGAACGGGCGATCTCGGCAGTCGCCCAAGCCGAAATCGACACGCTGCTGGAGACGACGCCCAGCGCCACCGCCACCGAAGAACCCTCACTCCCGCTCGCCGAATAGCCAACAATTCACGCCGATACTCATGAGCCAAGCCGAGGACCCCAATCGCATCGCCCGTATCGGGCAGGAACACCAGGTGAGCGTCGAGGACGTGCGCCAGCTGATGGGCGCCTCGACTCCCCATTTCGCGCTCCAGCTGCGCAACCGCATCGCCGCGCTGATCGCCGAGCTCCCAACGGAGCACCCGGCGCGGATTGAAGGCGAGCGCGAGATCGCCCGCCTGGAGCGCCTCGGCTTCGAAGGCGAGACCCGTGGCGAGGGACGCGAGCTGGGCGAGCGCCCGCTCCCCTCGCTCGACCTCGGTTGAACGACAAAAATCCTGGCGATTGCGCGATTGGCGGTCGTGGACGCCGGAGTACTTGCTTGACTGGGTGGATGCTCGACCCACGCTCAAGAGCCATCACCCCCGAGGCGTCCTGCCCGTTCGAGACCTGCGACGGCAGCGGCTTCATCGTCGAGGAGGCGACGAACACCGCCCGCGACTGCGCTTGCAGGGCTCAGCGCATCGCCAGCGCGCGCGCCCATCGGCTGCGCGATCGTGTGCCACAGCGCTATCTGAACCTCTCCTGGGAGCGCTACCCGCTCACGCAGATCGCCCAGGATCCGAACGCCGACTCCGTGCGCGAGGTCAAGCGCTTCTGCGCCGACATCCGGCGCAACCTCGCCGAGGGCAGGGGCCTGTGGCTGATGGGCCATACCGGGACCGGCAAGACGACCCTCGGCTACATGGTCGCCGCCGCCGCGGCCCATGCGCAGCGCTCGGTCCTGAGCTTCAACGCGGTCGCGCTCCTGAATCGCATCCGTGCGACGTTCAACCCCGACAGCCGCGAAACGACCGACGAAGTGATCGAGACGCTCGCGAGCGTAGATCTGCTGCACATCGAGGATCTGCGCGTGGTGCGACCGACCGAGTGGGTGCTCGAGCAGCTGTACCTGATCGTCAACGCCCGCTACGAGGCCCAACGCTCGATCGTGTTCACCTCCGACATCGATTCCGACGCCGACGGCCCGCTGGCGCCGGAACCCTGGAAGCTGGAGGAGCATGTCGGCAAACGCATCTACTCCCGGCTGATGGAGATCTGCGACACCCCAATCGTGATCCTTGGCAACGACAACCGGCTGGAGAGCTCGGACAAACGGATGGAGAACCTCGATCGAGGCCCCGATGACGACGCGCAGCCATCCCCCTCTCCGCTCGAGATCTTCTCCGCCACGCCGGCCTGACGGCGCGGGCCACCCCGGCCGTTCGTCCTTCTTAAGCAGCCCCGGACCGGCGCTCAGCCTTTCCTGGCTGGCGTTCAGCCTCGCGGACGGGCGTTCAGCCTCCCCTGGCGGGCGCTCAGCCTGGCCGGCGCTCAGGCTCGCCCCGGCTGCCGCCAGCGCTCAGCGGCGCCCCGCGAACACGCGCTCGCGCCGCGCGTCGAGGAAGCGCGCGCGTAGCACCTTGTAAAGGATCGTGCCGAGACCGACGTCAACGATCAACAGCCCCACGTTCAACAGCTCCGGCACCTTCGTGAACGAGCTCACGATCAGGATCGTCGCCGTATGAAACACGAGCAGCGGCAGCAGCGTCAGCAGGAGGGTGTGCGAACGGTACCCGCTGAGATGCTCGCGCAGCGTCACCTCGACGGTGCCGATCAACACCGCCGCGATCCCCGCCAGCAGCGCCGGGCCGCCGTGTGAGATTCCGCCGCTGCTCAAGCGAAACAGACCGAACGCGGCGCCGATCGCGCCCACCAGGATCAGCAGCTCCGACAGCGGCAGCGGATGCCAGGGCGCCTGCGGGCGCTCGCCCACCGACATTGGATCCGGACCACCGGCGCCGACCGCGCCGCCACGGCGCGCGCCGCGCTCGGCGGCGCCTCGCGGGCGCATCCGCTTGCCCTGCCGTGACGGCGCCCCGACGTCAGCAGCGGCCTTGCGCTCGCCGGCCGGCTTGCGTGTGGGCGCCACCGGCGCCACCGCCCCGTTTGCGAGCTCCGCTTCGTTCGCGCCACCCCCGGATCCGTCTCCGGCGGGCTGGGGCCCCAGGCGCGTGCCGCTCACCTTCGCCGCGGCGGTTGCGCGGCGCTTGCGCGAGCGCGCGCCCCGGCCCCTGTTGCGATTCGCCACGACCTCAGTCGCCAGACCGGGGGTCAGACCGGAGCTCGTCGCGCCACACGCCACATCTCCGTCGATGCTAGCGCCTATGCTGACTTCGATGGCCACTCAAGCACCGTCCGCGGCTTCCGAGACATCTCGCAACCCCGGCATCCCCGGCAGCGCGCTAGCCGGACCGTTCCCGGTCGGCGAGTACGCCGCCGCGCTGCGCCAGCAGCTGCGCTCCTTCACGCGCGTCCAGCTCGTCGGCGAGCTCGTCAACCTGCGCGCCGCGCGCGCCCGCGTCTACTTCGAGCTGCGCGACTCCTCGGGCGCGATCGCCTGCGCGGTGTGGCAGCGAGACTGGGATCAGATCCTCGCGCGCGCGAGCGGCACAGCGGGCGGCACGGACGGCGCCGACGGCGTGGGCGGCGCCGCGCCCGCCGAGGGCATGCAGGTCGTGGTCGCCGGCGGCTGCGACTTCTATCCGGGCAGCGCCACCTCCTCGCCCAGCTTCTCGTTCTCCGTCACCGACCTGCGCGTGGCCGGCGATGGGGACCTGCTCGCGCGGATCGACCGTCTGCGCAAGGCGCTCGACGCCGAGGGGCTGCTCGAGCTTCAGCGGCGTCTGCCGCTACCGCTGTTGCCCCGCACGATCGGCGTTATCACCGGCGAGAGCGGCAAGGCGCGCGACGACATCCTCGCCGCGCTCGCCCGCCGCGGCTGGGCCGGACGGCTCGTCTGGGGCTTCGCACCGGTGCAGGACCGTCACGCCGCGCCCGCGATCGTCCGCGCCCTCGGGGATCTCGCCGCCGTCGGCGAGGTCGAGGTCGCGATCATCGCCCGCGGCGGCGGCTCGCTGGCCGACCTGCTCTGCTTCTGCGACGAGACCCTCTGCCGCACAGTCGCGCTGCTCGGGGTGCCGGTGATCGCGTCGGTCGGCCATCACACCGACCGCACACTGCTCGACGACGTCGCCGCCGTCAGCTGCTCGACCCCGACGCACGCCGCGGAGGCCGCGGTCGGGATCGACTGCCGGCGCGCCCGTGCAGAGACAGCTGGGGCGGCGGCGCGGCTGCACGGACACTCACAACGAGCGCTCCAGCCCCGCACGGCCCTGCCGGGCGCGGCCTCGCGCCTGCGCGACCACGGCCGCCGCGCCGTGCTCTCGCGCGCGCGCCTGCTCGCGACGCTCTCGCGCGCTCCCGCCAACCAGCTCGCGCGCCAGCGCACGCAGCTGCATCAGCAGCTGCGTGAGGCGCGGGCCGGCTCGCGCCGGCGCCTGGCCGGTGAGCACGCGTTCACCCAGCGGCGCGCGCTCGTGCTGCAGCGCAAGGTCCAGTCCTCGCTGCTCGACTGCCTGCGCCGGCACCCGAACGAGCTCAACCAGCTCGCCCTCACGCTCGCCGCCCACGATCCGCAGCGCACGCTCGAGCGCGGCTACGCGCTCGTCCAATCTCCCACCGGCGAGCCGATCTTCACCGCCGCCCGCGCCCGCGAGAGCGCTGAGTTGCGACTGCGCTTCGCCGATGAGACGGTGCCCGCCAGGGTGCTCCCATGACCGCCGAGGATCCTCACTCGACGATGCCGGGCTCGCGGACGGGCTCGCAGACGGTCGCCGACTCCCAGTTCACCGCAGCCGACCCCGGGATCTCGACCGGCTCCCAGGCTGGTAGCTCCTCCCAGCCCGTGACCGAGACCCAGGCGATGACATACGAGACGGCCGCGGCACGGGTCGAGGAGATCATCCGCCGGCTCGACTCCGGCGAGGCCAGCCTCAATGAGACGCTCGCGCTGGTGCAAGAGGGCAAGGCGCTGATCGAACTCTGCGCCGGGGAGCTCGAGGCCGTCGGCGCGGCGCTCGAGGAGCTGCGCCTGGATGAGCTGGTCGCGCGCCTGGAAGACTCCTCGCCGTGAGCACCTACGAGCCGCTCGCCGAGCTCCCCCTCACAATCGACGGTTACGAGCTCGAAGGCCACGAGGTCTCCTTCTCGAGCGAGCTCGTGCGCAAGACGACCGTCATCCGGCTGCGGGGCTCCGGCGAGGAGGGCCTCGGCGAGGACGTCACCTACGCGGCCGAGGACCAGGAGGCGCTGCAGCGCGCCGGCGCGAGCGGGACGGCCGAGCCCGGTCGCTCAACGGCACGTGGACGCTCGCCTCCTTCGCCGCGCACCTGCGCACGCTCGACCTCTTCCCGGAGCCGACGACCGCTCGGCCCGAGTTCCGCCTCTACCGCTACTGGGCGTTCGACTCGGCCGCTCTTGACCTGTCCCTGCGCCAGACGGGGACGACGCTGCACGCGGCGCTCGGACGCGAGTGCGAGCCGCTGCGCTTCGTCGCCTCGCTGCGCCTGGGCGAGCCGCCGTCGCTCGAGCCATTGCAGCGGCGCCTTCAGATCGCGCCGGGGCTGCGCTTCAAGCTCGACCCGACACCTTCCTGGGATGACGAGCTGGTCGCGCGCCTGGTCGCGCTCGGCGCGGTCGACTCGGTCGATCTGAAGGGGCAGTACGAGGGCACGATCGTCAACAACCCCGCTGATCCGGCGCTCTACCGCCGCGTCGTCGAGGCGTTCCCGGAGGCGTGGATCGAGGATCCTAAGCTCACGCCCGAGACCGAACCGATCCTGCGGCCGCACCGCGCGCGCGTCACCTGGGACGCGCCGCTGCACTCCGTCGCCGACATCGAAGGGCTGCCATGGCCGCCGCGCACGATCAACATCAAGCCCTCGCGCTTCGGCGGGCTGGAGACGCTGCTCGACGTCTATGACCACTGCGCCGCGCACGGGATCGGTTGTTACGGGGGCGGGCAGTCGGAGCTGAGCGTCGGCCGCGGGCAGATCCAATACCTCGCCTCGCTGTTCCACGCCGACGCGCCCAACGACGTCGCCCCCGCCGGCTTCAACCTGCCCGAGCCGCCCCCCGACCTGCCCTCCAGCCCGCTCGCGCCGGCGCCCTCCGCGCTAGGCTTTCGCTGGGGCTGACGCAACTTCCGTCCCGTTGCTCGGTTTGTGCATGCACAGCGGCTAAGGTCGATGGCCGCCGATCCGAGGCAATCAGTTTTCCGGCGCGAAGGGATTTATCTTGGCGAACGGCGCTTCCCAGCGATTCATGCTTTCCATCGCGGCAGTCGCTTCCGCGTGGCTGTGCTGCTTGGTCGGGCTCGCCGCTCCGGCGGGCGCCGCCAACCCCGGCGGCGCCTCCGCGCCCGGCGGCGCCACGGCGGGTGAGACGCCGGCGCCAAAGCTCGCCCCCAAACGGCCCAAGCCCTCACGGCAGGCCTCCAGCCCGCACGTCCTCACCGTTCGCATCCAGAAGGTCAGCTGCATGCCCACCGCCAACTGCGGCACGAACGCGCACGAGGTCTCCACGCACGGGACGCTCATGCTGACCGGCAAAGGACTCGCGAGCGGCATGACCGTGGCCTTTCCCGCGACGCCGGGCGGTCGCGCCAGGCGCAGCTCGCCCACTGCCCATCTGCGTTCCGCCAAGCAGGGCCTCGTGCTGACCGTTCCGTCGAAGGCGCACTCCGGGCACATCCTCGTGCTGCTCAGCCACGGGCGCTACACGAGCTCCTACGGGCCGATCACGATCGTGCGCTACGCGCTGCACCCGCCGGCGCCCCCGCCCCCGAAGGTGATCGCCGCGCCGACCGCGACCGCGGCTACGGGCACGGCGTTCGAAGGCCAGGGCATGTGGATCTGGTATGTCAGCGCCTCCGACGGCGGCAACCTCGCCTCGATCATCGCCCAGGCGCACGCGGCCGATGTGACGACGGTGTTCGTGAAGAGCTTCCGACGGATCCTCGAACTACTGGAGCCAGTTCAGCCCCGAACTCGTCGCCCAGCTGCACGCCGGCGGGCTGAAAGTGTGCGCCTGGCAGTTCGTCTACGGGACGAACCCCGCCGGCGAGGCGAACCTCGGCGCGGAGGCGGTCGCGAACGGCGCCGACTGCCTGGTGATCGACGCCGAGGGCGAATACGAAGGGCGCTACGGCGCGGCGCAGACCTACATCAACGACCTGCGCGCGAAGATCGGGCCCTCCTATCCCCTCGGGCTCGCCTCCTTCCCCTACGTCTATGACCACACATCCTTCCCCTACTCGGTCTTCCTCGGCCCGAACGGCGCGCAGTTCAACGCGCCCCAGATGTACTGGCGCGACATCGGCAACTCGGTCGACACCCTCTACGCCAACACCTACATCGCAAACCGCATCTACGACCGGCCGATCTACCCGCTCGGACAGACCTACAGCCATCCTTCCAGCGCCGAACTGGTGCGCTTCCGTGAGGAGGCCGTCGACTACGGCGCCACCGGCATCTCCTGGTGGGACTGGCAGGAAACACCCGGCTCGGAGTGGACCGCGCTGGCGGAACCGCTCGCGCCGCTGACGAGCGTCACCCCCAACCCCGGCTACACCGAACTGACGCAGGGCAACCGCGGCGACCCCGTGCTGTGGATGCAGGAGCATCTCGCCGCCGCGATCCCCGCGCAGGCGACCACCGGCATCTTCGACGCGACCACCGCCGCGAACCTCGCTTCCTTCCAGTCCGCCCACGGGATCTCCCCGACCGGCAAGACCGAAGCGGCGACCTGGCAGGCGCTTTTGGCCGTGCCCCCCGTCGCGGTCAACTGGACCGGCTCGGGACCCAGCGGCGGATAGCAGAAGTAGATAGATCGTCAATCTGGGAGGGCAGGCCGCATGCGGCCTGCCCCGACCCGCACATGTGCGGGTCCGAGGCGGAGCCACATGTGGCTCCGCCAGCCGTGCCGCATGCGCCGACTGGAACATCATCAGCTTTTTCAAGGTGCATGCGCCGGAACTCTCCAGCGCATGCAGCCATCCTCAGCTCTGCTCAGACCCGCTGAATCAGGGTCCCGGTACCGAGCCCACCGCCGCAGCACATCGTGACGAAGCCGATCTCCTTGTCGGAGCGCTCGAGCTCGTGCAGCAGCGTCGTGATCAGCCGCGCGCCGGTCGAGCCGAGCGGGTGGCCGAGCGCCATCGCGCCGCCGTTAACGTTGACGCGGTCCATGTCGGGGTTGTGCTCGCGCCGCCAGGCCGCCACCACCGGGGCGAAGGCCTCGTTGATCTCGATCAGGTCGATGTCGTCGATCTTCATGCCGTTACGGTCGAGGATCCTGCTCGTCGCGGGAATCGGCCCCTCGAGCATTTTCACCGGGTCACAGCCAACGGTCGTCTGATCGACGATCCGCGCGCGGGGGGTCAGACCGAGGTCCTTGGCCTTCTCGGCGCTCATCAACAGGACCGCCGCGGCGCCGTCTGAGATCTGTGAGGCGTTGCCGGCGGTGATCTTACCGTCGGGCTTGAACGCCGGCTTCAGCTGCGACAGCGTCTCGAGGCTCGTGTCCGGGCGGATGCCCTGGTCGGCGACGAGCTCCTGCCCGTCGACGGTCATCGGCACGATCTCGCGCTCGAAGCGTCCCTCCTCGGTGGCCTGGTTTGCCAGCCGGTGCGAGCGCACCGCGAGCTCGATCGAGCTCTGACCGTGAGATCTCCCACTGATCGGCGATCATCTCGGCGCCGAGGCCCTGCCCGACGATGTTGTGCTTGGCCATCAGCTCAGGCGTGAATGCGAAGCCGAACTCCTCCTGCGTCTTCATGCCCGCGGAGAACGGGAAGTGGCCCATGTGCTCGACGCCCGAGCCGATCATCGCGTCGTGCACGCCCGCGGCGATCAGCGCTGCGGAGAAGTTCACGGCCTGCTGGGCGGAGCCGCATTGACGATCGACGGTCGTGCCCGGCGTCTCGATCGGCAGGCCCTCCTGCAGCCAGGCGTTGCGCGCGATGTTGAAGCCCTGCTCGCCGAACTGCTGCACGCAACCCGCGATCACATCCTCGACCTCCGTCGCGTCGATGCCGGAGCGCTCGATCACCTCTGCATAAACCTTCCCGAGCAGCGCGTTCGGGTGGATGTCCTTGTAGTAGCCCTTCTCTTTGTGCCCGCGGCCGATCGGCGTGCGCACTGCCTCGACGATCACGACCTCGCGGCCCTCTGATTGCCTCATGACTGAACAGTCCTCCTAAGCTCTTGCGCGGCATGTTGACGGGGTATCCCTTACTCTACCGCGCCCAACCGAGAATAGATTGACCAGTCAGTCAACGTGAATACAGAGCCACAAAGATGAGCGACGAGCGTCTCGCGATAGCCGGCAGCGGCGCGATCGCCTGCGGCCTCGCCGCGACCGCGGCCCACCACGGTCCGGTGCTTCTGCTCGCGCGCTCGCAGGATTCGGCCGAGCGCGCGCGCGCTACGGTCGAGCGCACCCTCTCCCGGCTCGGCGCCGAGGTCGATCCGGAGCACGTCCAGATCGTCACCGACCCCCGGGAGCTCGCACCGGCGACGTTCGTTGTCGAGGCGGTCGTCGAGGACCCAGACATCAAGGCCGGGCTGCTGTCCGAGCTGAACGAGATCGTCGGCCCTGAAACGCTGCTGGCGAGCACCACCTCCTCGCTGTCGGTCGATCACCTCGCGCAGGCCAGCGGGCGCCCCGAGCGGTTCGTCGGCCTGCACGTGTTCAACCCGGTCACGCGGATGAAGCTCGTCGAGCTGATCTTCCCGCGCGAGGCGAGCGCGGACACGCGACGGCGTGCGCTCGCGCTGTGCGAGACCTTCGAGAAGCAGCCGGTCGAGGTCCCCGACATCCCGGGCTTCGTCGTCAACCGCCTGCTGTTCCCCTACCTCTTCAGCGCCGTCCGGCTGCTGGAAGAGACGGAGATGGACCCCGCCGCGGTCGACACCTGCATGCAGCTCGGCGCCGGCCACCCGATGGGTCCGCTCGCGCTGCTCGACCTGATCGGGCTCGACGTCTCGCGGGCGATCGGCGAGACGATCGGCGAGACGATCCCGCCCCGTGTCGAGTCGCTCGCGGCCGAAGGAGCGCTCGGGCGCAAGAGCGGGCGCGGATTTCACAGCTACTGAGACCGGGCGCAGCCCGGCCGCGCCACGAGCGCACCACCGTCAGCCGTGCCACCCCGCCGGGCCGCACGATCCGATTGAGCGCTGCGGCGCCGGCTGTCTTGCCGACGAAGATTTATCTCAGATCAGACGACTTTTAGCTCGCCTTCATCAAGCTCGCGATACTTGTAGCTGCGACACAGCAGTAGTCGCACGCACACCGCCTCCTCCCAGTGCACACTCCGGCTCGCTCCCCCCGCGGGCCGGAGTTGTGCCTGGGGCGGTTTTCTTCACGGTCCCGGCCGGAGCTCATCATCGGCTCGCGGTCTGCTAGCGCATCTAGCGCATCGCCGGGGTGTCGGTCGGCCGTACGATTATCGCTCGGCCGCGCGCCGCGCGGGATCGCCGCTCGCGCCGAGGCCGTGGCAACGACGGTGTGGGGGCGCGAGAGCGCTCTCCGTCTACGAATCGACGCCCTCGCGGGTTTCGCGCGGCGGCACCGGCCGGCGCTCGCGAATACGCACCGCCTCGATCCGGTTCTCGCGCACCGACTCCACCCTGATCGAGAAGCCGTCGGCGTTGACGGTGTCCCCCCGCTGGGGCAGGCGCCCGAGCTCGGCGAAGACGAAGCCCCCGACCGAGTTGTAGGCGTCGCTGTCGACCGGCAGATCGAGGCCATAGTCGGCCAGGTCTGTCACGGCAACGTGTCCGCGCACGAACCAGTCGCCGTTCGCGAGCTTGCGCACCTCGCCGGCGGCGGGATCGGTTTCGTCGGCGATCTCACCGACGACCTCCTCGACGATGTCCTCGACCGTCACGATCCCCACCACCCTCCCGTACTCGTCTACGACCACTGCCAGGGAGGTGCGCTGGCGCTGCAGATCCGCGAGCAGATCGTCAAGCGGCTTGGTCTCGGGCACGATCGGGGCGTCGTGCACGAGCGGCTCGAGCGTCGCGTGCGGGCCGTCCTCCATCAGCGTCTTGACGAGCGAGTTGGCGTGCACGAGGCCGCGTACGCGGTCGCGGTTCTCCTCCTCTGTGACCAGCAGCCGCGTGTGACCTGAGGAGATGCACAGCCGCAACGCGGTCTCGACGTCCTGGGAGACATCGACGGTGACGACCGCCGGGATCGGGGTCATCACCTGGCGGGCCTCCTGCTCGTGCAGGTGGAAGACGCCGGTCAGCATCCCCGCCTCCCCCGGGTCGATCTGCCCGCCGGCGTGGGACTCGGCGATCAGGCGCTTGAGCTCGTCGGGCGAGCCCCCCTCCCGCTCGCGTGTCATGTCGACTCCGAGCAGGCGCAGGATCCGGTTGGAGACGGCTGTGAGCGCGACGATCACCGGGTGAAACAGCACTCGGAACCCCTGCAGCGGGCGCGCCACGCGCCGCGCGACCGCCTCGGCGCGGTCGATCGCGTAGAACTTCGGGACCATCTCGCCGGCGACGAGCTGCACGGAGGTGACGATCAGGTAGGCGAGGATCACGGCGATCGCGACCGACACGCCGTGGCTGATCGTGGTCCCGAATGCTTCCTTGAGGATCTCCGCAAGCGCCGGGGCGCCGAGCGCGCCGATCGCGATCGATGTCATCGTCACACCGATCTGGACCGCGGAGATGTAGTCGTTGATGTTCTCGAGCTGTTCGAGCGCCAGCGTCGCTCCCCGCGCGCCCTCTTCCTGCATCACCTCCAAGCGTGCCTTGCGCGAGCGCACGAGCGCGTACTCGGCGATCACGAAGAACGCGTTCACCGCGACCAGCACAACGGCGAAGATGAGCTTCAGGCCGTTCACGCGAGCGAGTCGATGCGTGCTGCCATCGCGAAGTCGGCCTCGGTCAGGCCGCCCTGCGAGTGGGTGCTCAGCTCCAAGCGCACCTTGTTCCAACCGCGCACGCTGATGTCCGGATGATGGTTCGCCGCCTCGGCGGCCGCGGCGACCCGGTCGACGAACGCGATCGCCCCGGCGAAGTCAGCGAACGTCCACTCACGCACGATCGCCCGGCCCTCGCGGCGCCAGTCACTGCCGGTGAGGCGTTCTTCGACTTCCTGGTCGGCCAGCGCCGTCATCGGGATAAGAGTAGGCCCTCCTGACGATGTCATCCCAGCCCGGACCGTCGTCGGACGGTCGTTCGGGCCGAGGACGCCCATCTTCCTTCGCTTCGAGGTCGCTCGATCCGGTGCTTTCGAGGGTCGCTCGATCCGGCGCTCGCCGAGGAGACCACCGGACCACATCAACGGAGCCTCATCACTGAGTCGGTTCGACCAGCTGAGCGGGAGCCTGCGCTTCGACCTCGCTCGCCTTGGAGGTCGCGATCGAGCCCGCGAACGCCGCGACGCCGATCACCGCGCAGCCTGCCAGAGCGAGCGCCCGCGCGCGGTAGCGGTCGCCGAGGCCGAGCACGAGCGCCGCAATCGCGCCGCCGATCAGGCCACCGATGTGCCCACCCCAGGAGATGCCGGGCAGCGCGAAGCTGATCACGAGATTCAGCAGGATCAGGCCGCCGACGCCGCTCTGCATGATCGGGATCTGCCGCGCGCGCATCTCCACGGCCGCCGCGCCCATCAGGCCGAAGATCGCCCCCGAGGCGCCGACCGTCGGCGAGTGCGGCGTCACGAGCAGCGCGCCGAAGGAGCCGCACAACAGCGAGACCGCGTAGATCGTCCCGAACTTCAGGCGCCCGAGCGCCGGCTCGAGCATCTGGCCGAGGATGTAGAGCACGTACATGTTGAAGCCGATGTGCAGCAGGTCCTCGTGCATGAAGCCGCTCGTCACGATCCGCCACCACTGCCCGTGCGCGACGCCCAGCGTGGGCAGTCCGCTGAGGCTGCCGAACAGCGCGCCTTCTTCGTAGACCTTCCCGGACGGGCCGCCGGTGAGGGTGAAGCTGCCCTCGGTCAGGAACACCGCGACATTCACGACGATCAGCGCGATCGTGAGCTCGGGCCGGCGTACGGTGTTGCGGAGCGTCTTGACCTGCGTCTTCTGCCGCGCGCACTCCGGGCAGCGCATCCCGACCGGGGTCGTGGTCATGCAGTCGGTGCAGATCGGCCGCCCGCAGTTCGAGCACGAGACCCCCGTCTCGCGCGAGGGGTGGCGGTAGCAGGTGGCCATGTTTCCAGGAGAGCCTACCTCGGCTCTGCCGTATGGACCGCTACACCGAGGTGATCTACACCGAGGCGACGATCACGGGGCTGCGCGTCGGCCGGAGGCTGCCGCCGGCGGGCTCTTCGGTGACCATCACCGTGCTCACGCCGTGCAGGTCGCCCGGCACGCCGACCGTGCCGTCGCCCCGGCCGGTGGTGACCGAGAACAGCGCGTCGGTCGGCTTGGGCGCCCCGGAGCCCGCTTTCAGCCACACCTCATATACATGCCCGAGCGCCGGGGCCGGCATCCCGCTCACCTGGAGCTCGACGTGCGAGCCGACTTTGCGCAGTTGCGCGGACGCGTCGTGCCCGGCGGGCGGCAGGACCGTCGCCTGGATCACCCGCGTTTGCTGGCTCGAGCTCGTGTTCAGCGCGAGCGCGCCGATCAACAGCCCGGCGGCCAGCGCACCCGTCGCGGCGATCGCCGCGAGCACGCGCCAGCGCCAAACCGAACGCGTCCGCGCGGGAGGACGATCGGCCTGCTCGCCGGCCGCCCGCAGCAGTTCGGCCTCGCCGCGCACGACGCCCATCAGACGGCCGCGGATCTCGGCCGGCGCCTGCACGCGCGGGACGGCGATCGCCAGCGCATCGGCCGCTCCCTGCAGCTGTGCCACCTCCTCGCGACACTCCGCACAGGCGCTCAGGTGCCGCCGAAAGGGCTCGACCTCGTGCTCCTCGAGCGCCCCGAGGACGTAGGCGCCGGCATCGGCGCGCCGCTCGTAGCCAGGCTCATGCGCGCTCATGAGAGCACCACTGGCTCTGCTGGACCCAGTTGCGATCGCATCTTCTGCAGTCCGAGTCGCATCCGTCCCTTGACGGTTCCGATCGGCATGTCGAGCATCGACGCTATCTCACTGTGGCTGAAGCCGCCATAGTAGGCGAGCTCGATCACCTGGCTCTGCTCGGCGGGGAGCTCGGTCAGCGCCACGCGCAGCTCGCGTGCCTCGTCGCGCCGGCCGACCTCGTCATCGGTGCGCTCGGGGGCCTCCAGGCGCTCCTCGATGCCCTCGTCGCTGACGCGGCCGCGCTCGTGGACCTTGCCCCGCCGCAGCGCATCGATCGCCCGGTTGTGGACGATTCCGAGCACCCACGTGCGCACGCTCCCACGCGTGCGGTCATAGCGCGCGCCGCTGCGCCACGCCGAGAGGAACGCCTCCTGGACGACATCTTCGGCGAGCTGGCGCTTGCCGCACATGCGAAACGCCAGCGAGAACGCGACGTTCGTGTGGCGCTCATAGAGGATCGCGAAAGCGGCGTCGTCGCCCTCGACCACGAGCTGCATCAGATCCTCGTCGGCGAGACGACGCAGGTCGGCCGCGGCGGGCTCGGCGGAGGCGGAGCGCTTGTTGTGCCCGATCATCTCGGATACTGATACGCAGCCGGACGCAGCGGCGGATCAGCGGTCGCCGAGCAACTTGCGCGTCTCCCGGCCGAGATCGCGCGCCGTGCGCTCGGCCGCCTCCCGCGCGCCGCTGAGACCGCCGGAGGAGGTGTGGGACCGATGCCGAGCACGCAGCAGCACGAGTGCGACCCCCGCGCCGCCGCCCGCCGCGAGCGCCGCCGCCGGGCGCACCCAGTTGCGCGGATCGCGCATCGCCGAGAGCTCCCACTCCTGGAGCTCGTCCGCGGCCATCTCGGTGATGCTCTCGAGCGTGCTCTCCAAGCGCAGCGCGAGATCCTCAGGCGGCTCGACGGGCGCGAGCGCTTCGCGGAGCAGCCCCTCGAGGTTGGGCAGTGCCTCACTCATGACGATGTCTCACCTCGCCCATCAGGATGGATCCTCCTCGCCGGGATCGCTCACGAGCCCCTCGAGCTGCTTGACGGCGCGATGGATCAGCACCTTCGTGGCTCCGTCCGAGCGGCCGAGCGCGCGGGCGATCTCGCGATTGTCCATGCCGAGCGCGAAGCGCATGATCAGCGCCTCGCGCCGATCCTCCGGCAGACGCCTGACGCCGCTCGAGCACGCGGGCCAGCTGCTCGCGCCCCTCGACCAACTGCTCGGTCGTGTGCGGCGCGACGAGCGTGGTCGAATCGTCGATCGGCGTCGCCGGCTTGCGCGCGCGGTCGCGGTAGAGGTTGGCCGCCAGGTTGTGCGCGATGCGGATCAGCCACGGCCGCAACGGCCTGCCGCGCGATTCTCGCTGCGCGCGCTCGAAGTGACGATAGGCCTGCAGGAATGTCTGCTCGGTCAGATCCTCGGCATCGTGATGGTTGCCGACGCGGTAGTAGGCGTAGCTGTAGACGTCGCGCAGGTGGGAGCGGTAGAGCTCGGAGAACTCCGCGTCGAGCTGCGCCTTCGGCTTCTGCTCCGGTTGCGCGGGCTTCCCGAATTTCTGCTTGGCCTCGTCCACTCATCGCACCCTATCCCTCCACCTTTCCCGCTCGTGACCCGAGCTCGACTCGCCGAACCGCTCAAGCGGCGCGCGAGACCTCGCGCGCCGCGGCCTCGCGGGAACGCATCGGGGGAGGAGCTTGAGCGCCGCCCAGCCAATCCCATTGCAGGCTCACGCATGCCCAGACACGCTCGGTCACACCGGCGGCGAGCCTCGGCGAGCAGTTCTCGACTGTCGGGAAAAGCAGCGGCCGGCCGACGCGGATGCGCACCTTGCGCGGGCGGATGCGCCAACCTCTGCGCACAGCGTCTGAGCCGATCACAGCCACCGGAGCGACCGGCGCACCGGTTTCCAGGGCCAGGCGCCCGACGCCCCGTCGCGGTGAACCGAGCGGCCCGGGCCTGACGCGCGTGCCCTCGGGGAACACGACCACACAGTCTCCGCGCTCGAGGATCGCGCGGGCGGTGTCCATCGCGTCCCGATCGCCGGCGCCGCGATCGACGGGGAAGGCGCCGAGCGCGTTCAGCACCCATGCCTGCCAGCGCTTTTCGAACAGCTCGCGCTTGGCCATGTAGTAGACGGGGCGGCGCACGAGCGTGCCGATCACGAAGGGGTCGAGGAAGCTGCGATGGTTGGCCGCCAGCAACAGCGGGCCGCTGCGCGGCAGATGCTCGTGGCCGATGCGTTGCAGACGGAAGTAGACGAGAAAGAACGGCACCAGCACCGCCCGCAGCGTCCAGTAGAGAACCGGGTTCACGCCGCTGCGCAGCGCGTGCTCGCGAAAGGCGCCGAGGCTCGCCGTCCGCTCCCCCGGCCGGCGCGCGACCGCTCGGCCCGCATCCGCTCGGGCGGGCTCGATGGGCAGGTCAGCGCGGGGACGATCCATGCTTGGGATACACCGCACCGGGGGACCCCGTTACAGTGGAGCGAAGATGGGAATCGACTACGGCAGAACTCTCCGCGGGGCGATTGCGGGCGCACTCGCAGCCGGCGTCTGGGCGGCGCAGATCCCGCTCGACAAGCGTGCCTTCAAATCGGACTTCGACGACATCGCACTGCTCGGCAAGGGGCTGACACGCAGCGAGGCTTGGCCGGCCGCCGGCTGGGCGCTGCATCTTCAGAACGGAGCGCTGTTCGGCGCTGCCTACGCGAACATCGCCCCCCGCCTGCCGCTGCCTTCGTGGGCGCGCGGGCCGGTGGCGGCGAGTGCTGAGAACCTCCTCACCTGGCCGCTCACCGCCCTCACCGACCGTCTGCATCCGGCGCGTGCGGAGCTGCCTGCGCTGCTCTCCAACCCGCGCGCCTTCGCCCAGTCGGCCTGGCGACACCTGCTCTTTGGCGTGCTGCTCGGCGAGCTCGAGCGGCGGTTGAACGCGCAGGAGCCGGTCGCGCCGGCGCCCTCACCGCCGCCGACGGCCTCGAGCAACGGGCACGGTGGCACGTTCGAGCACGCGATTCCCGTCGGCTGAGCGAGACCCCGGTCACTTCAGGGTCTCGTCGGCCAACAGCGAGGCGATACGGCGGGCGATCTCATCGCGGATCGCGCGGACCTCATCCAGCGGACGCCCCTGCGGGTCGGGGAGGTCCCAGTCGAGATAGCGCTTGCCGGGGATGTAAGGGCAGCGGTCCCCGCAGCCCATCGTCACGATCAGGTCGGCCTGCTCGGCGAGCTCGCGCGTGAGCAGTTGGGGCCGGCGGCCGGCGAGGTCGATGTCGAGCTCGCGCATGACCTGCACGACCTCGGGATGGACCTGCGCGGCGGGGGTGGTGCCGGCGGACAGAGCGGTGTGTGCTCCGTCGGTGGCGCGTTCGAACAACGCCTGGCTCATCTGCGAGCGCCCGGCGTTGTGCAGGCAGACGAACAGGACGCTCGCCATCAGCCAGGGGCCTGCTGGTGGTGGCGGTCGTCGTCGTGATGTGGCAGCAGGATCTCCGCGGCCTCGGCGGGCGTCACGTCCGGATGAAGCACCCACACGAGCAGGATCGCGCAGGCGCCGCCGGCCAGTTGCGCGAGGATGAAGCTGGGCACGGATGCGGGGGCGATGCCGGCGAAGGTGTTTGAGAAGCTACGCCCGACGGTGATCGCGGGGTTGGCAAAGCTCGAGGAGCTGGTGAAGAAGTAGGCGGCGCCGATATAGGCGCCGACCGCCGCGGGAATCGTGGAGGCGCGTTTGGTGCGCGCGAGCGAAAAGATCACAAGCAGCAAGCCAGCGGTGGCGATCGCCTCCGAGAGCAGGTGCGCCGGCGAAGCGCGGTGATGAGTTGAGATGCTGACGGCGGCCAGCGAGAACATGCCGTTGGCGACCACGGCGCCGAGCACGCAGCCTGCGATCTGGGCGGGAATGTAGGCGAGCGCGTCGCGCCGACGGATGCCGCCGAAGCTCGCGTCGGCGAGCGAGACGGCCGGGTTGAAATGTCCACCCGAGACAGGGCCGAACATGAGGATGATCGCGTAGAGCCCCGCCGCCGTGGCGGCGGCGTTCTCGAACAGTCGCAGGCCCGCATCGTTCGGCGAGAGCGTCTGCGCTGCGATACCCGAGCCGATCACCAGAGCGGCGAGGAAGGCCGAGCCGAGCAGCTCGGCGAGCAGACGGCGTCGAAGCGGGGGCACGTCGCTGTTGGGCATCCGCGCCGATCCTATTACATCGACAGACGTGAGTGTTATTGATATATATGTATATAGATGCCCGTCGATCTGGAGCTGTCCCCCAAGCGGAAGCACGCCGTCGGCGAGCGCTGTTGCGAGCCCGTCGTCTACCCCGACGTTCAGCGCGATCACGCGCTGCGGATGGCCGCGATCGCCAAGGCCCTCGGCGACCCGATCAGGCTGCAGCTCGTGGACGTGCTGCGCAAGCACGCCGGCAAGGTCTGCGTCTGCGAGCTGGTGCCGCTGTTCGACATCTCCCAGCCCACGCTCTCCCACCACCTCAAGAAGCTGCGCGACGCCGGGATCGTGGACTCCGAGCGACAAGGTCTGTGGGCCTACTACTACGTCATCTCCGGCGCCCTGACGGAGTTGTCGGCATGGCTCACATGAGACCTCTCACCTGACCGGAGCGCTGCCCTGCCGCACGCCCGGGGCGCGGACGGCATCCCGCGTGAGGCGGACACGCTCAGCCCGCGTTGCCCGCGGAGGCTCAGGTGGAGACGGTCTGTCCGCCGCCGGCCAGACCGTAGAGCTCGCCGCTCCCTCGAAGCAGCCTTCACCTTCGAGGAGCGGATGGTCATCGGGCCCCGCGCGCCGATAGTTGCGGCATAACGTTGTTGTTTGTTGACCCGGCGGGAGCTCGTCACACCAGCAGGTCGGGCCCATTTCTGCCTTGGTGCAGAGGTTCCTAGCCCGAGGACCCGCGCGCGGCGCGACGGAGGGAGAGTGCGAGCAGCCCGATCACGGCGAGCGGCATGACCCACCAGGCCGAAATCGCGGCGCTGGCCAGCAGCGCGGTCACAGCCAAGGCCAGCACGACCCCGAGCGCGGCGCGCCAATCGTCACCGATGACGAACTCCCAGACAGCGATCGCGAATCGCCGAACGCGGCTCATGCGCTCACCACCGCCCGGTCGGGTTTCTCGCCGGGCTCGGCCCGCTCCGCGCCCGACAGCCATAGCGCTCGGCGCATCGTCCAGATCATCGCGATCGCGACCAGCAACACGCCGGGGACGATCGCCAGCAGCGCGGCGTCGCCTCCCGGCCAGCTCGCTCCTGCGCCCTCAGTGCTCCAGAACGTCCCGAACGAGCTGAGCATCACCCCGACCGCGAACTTCATCGTGTTCTCCGGCACCCGCGCCAGCGGCGCGCGCGCCGCGATGCCCGCGAGCACGACAATCACCATCGCCAGCCCGGCAGCGGCTGCGGCCAGCGGGACGCGATGTTGGTTGGCGCCGAACGTGAGCACGATGAACGCGACCTCCAGGCCCTCCAGCAACACACCCTTGAATGCGATCGTGAACGCGTATCCGTCGAATCCCGCGGGAGCAGCGCCGGCCGCACGCGCGGCCTCGGCCCGCACCTCATAAATCCGCAGCTCGTCGTGCTTGGCCTTCAGGCCGACCTCACGCAGGATCGCCTTGCGCAACCACTGCAGGCCGAAGATCAGCAGCAACCCGCCGACGATCACGCGCAGAACGTCGATCGGCAGCGAGGTGATCGCCGGTCCGAGCGCGGCCACGATCACGGCGAGCGCCAGCGTCGCGGCCCCTACCCCACTCAGCGCCGAGGACCAGCTACGGGTGGCGCCGACCGCGAGAACGATCGTCAGCGCCTCGACGGCCTCCACGGCGCAGGCGAGAAACACCGACAGGGCCAGTCCAATGTCTGCGCCGCTCATGCTCGCGATGCTCCTGGTTGAATGTTCACGCTGTACTCCCAGTGATCGTCGGTGGATGATTACGCGTTCCGAGCCGAGGGCTGTCGGACGCCGGTCAACCGGGCACTGCGCCGGTAGGATGTGTTACCCCGTCGCCCCTCCGCCACGCGCTGGATACCGCGGCGGCTCCGGCGGTGCGCTTCAACGAGCCAATCGCACCCAGGGCATGGCGCGAACAGATGCTGCAGGCCGGATTGCCACCATCCATCCGACGGCGCGCGTGTGTCGTCATGTCGGCGGCTCTGAGCTGGGCGCACGACTCACAAGCCGTTCCCGAGATCGAAACCAATGGCTGCCTGTTGGCCTATCAGCGCACCATCAGTCGGCATCGCTCGGCTCGCCATGCGACGGCACGGACTACACCGCTTCGCTGGCGCTGCATGCGTCACAACTCTGTAGCGCACCCGAGCAAAGTGCTACACAAGAGTGCTACCATCGGCCTATGGCTTCTCGTTATCCCCGCTTAGGTGTCACACGCGATCCGGAGGTAGAGCGTGCGCTCACCCTTACCGAGCCGCTGCTCGACCCCGCCGAGACACGCTCGGCGGCGGCACAGATCCGCGCGCTTACCCTCCGCGGGGCCCGGGCAGTCCTCGCCGGCGCCAGCACCTCCTCCCAACTGCAGGCCAGACTCGCTGAGCGCTACGGCGCGAGACTCGCCAGTGGAAGCCTGCTGGACGTGAATCCGCCACCGGGCGTGCCAGACCCCGCAGGCGCCACGCCGGCGTCTGACGCATTGCAGTGGGTTCGCGGCGAGTGAGCGCCGCCTACGTCAACACGTCCGCGCTCGTCAAGCTGTTCAAGGCCGAGCGAGAGACAGAAGCCTTCCGCACGGCACTGGCCGACTGGCCCGTGCAGGTCGCGAGCGAACTGATCCGCGTCGAGGCGATCTGCACGGCAAGACGCCTCGGCGGGCAGGATGTCCTGCAGCGTGCCAGCGACGTGCTCGAGCGAATCAACCTGATCCCAATCACCCCGGAGATCATCGAGCTCGCCACCGCGGCCCACACGCCGCCGCTACGAGCAATGGACGCAATCCACCTCGCCACCGCCCTCACGATGCGCGCTGACCTTGGGGCCGTCTTCGTCTACGACAATGACCTACACGCCGCAGCGCAAGCCCACCACCTCAACCCTCTCGCACCACAATGAGCCCACCACGACAGCACCGAGCCCAAGCCAAACAGCACAACACGAGGTGCTGGGACATCGGGCACCGCGCCGATACGATGCGTACGCCACGCCGACGTAGCTCAGCTGGCAGAGCACCGGTTTTGTAAACCGGGGGTCGCCGGTTCGATCCCGGCCGTCGGC
This sequence comes from uncultured Solirubrobacterales bacterium, assembly GCA_963774785.1. Classification (GTDB taxonomy): domain Bacteria; phylum Actinomycetota; class Thermoleophilia; order Solirubrobacterales; family Solirubrobacteraceae; genus Palsa-744. The sequence goes on from CAVZGH010000001.1 coordinate 2,558,696, forward strand.
TCTACTCGGCCTCCGCGCCTGCCCGGTCCGGTCTACCGGGCCGTCGGCTCTGGCCACCGCGCCTGCCGGTCCGGCCTACCCGGCCCGCCCGGCCTACCCGGTCCGGTCTACCCGGCCCGCCCCTCTTCCACAAGCGCCCGCCGCAGCACCTCGTCGAAGGACAGCGGCTCGATTCCGAACGGGGCGGCACCCGAGGGGTCGGTGACGACCGTCGCGGTCGTCAGCCCCTCCACGAGCGGTCGTGCGACGTTGGTGTCAACTGGGGTGACGAGGCCGAGCCACAGCGAGGAGAGCCACGGCGTGACGAACGGGACCGGCAGCTTGGGGCGCGGGCGGATCCCCATCGCCATGGCCATGCGGTCGAGCATCGCCCCGTAGGAGAGCACGTCGGGACCGCCGATCTGGACCTCGCGGCCGGCCGACTCGGGCACATCGGGCGCCTTGGCGAGGTAGGCGATCACGTCGTCGATGCCGATCGGCTGGGTCGCGGTCTTCAGCCACGATGGGGCGATCATCACCGGCAGCCGGCGCACGAGGTGGCGGAGGGTGCGGTAGGACTCGCTCTCGGCGCCGACGACCATCGCCGCGCGAAAATAAGTCAGGGGCGGACCCTCCTCGGCCAGGATCCGCGCGGTCCGGTCGCGACTGCGCAGATGCTTGGAGGCGCTCTGCTCACCGAGGCCGCCGAGGTAGATCACGCGCCCGACGCCCTCGCGCTTGGCCATCCGCGCGAAGTTCAGCGCGCCCTCATGCTCGCGCTGCTCGAACCCGGGGCCGCCGGCCATCGCGTGGATCAGAAAGTAGGCGACGTCGATCCCCTCCCCAGCTCCGACGAGGCTCGCCGCGTCGGTCACATCTCCCCTGCGAAGCTCACAGCCTTCGCGCTCGAGCCGCGAGGCGCGCGCGGGATCACGCACGAGGCAGCGAACGCTCACCCCCGGGTGGGCCAGCGACGAGCTGAGGCGAGCGCCGATGAAGCCGGTCGCTCCCGTTACCAGGGCGCGCGTTGCGATCGACCCAGGTTACCCCGCCACCTGACTCAGGCGGCCACCGCGCGGGAATCGAGGTGCGCGCCGACCTTGCGCTTGACGCGCTGGAGTGCGTTGTCAACGGTCTTGCAGTCACAATCCAGGCGCTCGCCGACCTGCTCGTAGGAGTAGCCGTCGAGATACAACCCCAGCACGCGGCTCTCGAGCTCGGAGAGCGCGGTCGAGAGGCAGCCGACGAGCGAACGGAGCTCCTCGGAGGAGATCACCTGGTTGACCGGGTCGTGCACGCTCGGACCGGGCAGCACCTGATCGAGCGTCGGCACGTCCTCGCCGGCGCCCGCGGGCGTCGAGGAGAAGGAGACGTACTGATTCAGCGGCGTGTGCTTGTTGCGCGTCGCGGTCTTCACGGCGGTGATGATCTGCCGGGTGATGCAGAGCTCGGCGAAGTTACGGAAGCTCGACTCGCGGTCGAAGCGGTAGTCGCGGATCGCCTTGTAGAGGCCGACCAGGCCCTCCTGGATCAGATCTTCGGAGTCACCGCCCGCGAGAAAGTAGGAGGAGGCCTTCAACCGCACGAAGCCGTGATAACGCCGGACGAGCCGGTCGTATGCATTGCGGTCCCCCTGCTTGGCAAGGACGATCAGGAAGCTATCCTCGACCTTTACTTCAGAGTTACTGATGCTGGAGATTCGTGCCACGAGCAGATCCTTTCTCAGGCCGCATGCAGCAGCCCGAATTTGCTCAGTGGCGCACTCCTCCCCTGGCGCCAAAGCTATGTTTGTCCAAGGTTCTTCAACCTTAGGTTCAGCGTTATGTCAGCGCGAGCCTCTCACAGTTGCGGAGGCTTGTCAAGAGGCGCGGGAGCGATTCTGCAAGATCTCGTACAGAATCGCCGACGCCGCCGCGCTCACGCCGAGCGACTCGACCTTCCCCAGCACCGGCAGCGCGACCAGCTCGTCGCACGCGGCCGCGACCCGCGGGCGCAGGCCGTGACCCTCGCTGCCGAGCACGAGCACCGCCCCACCGCCCCTGTAATCAGGCTTGTCGTACGCCACCTTCGCCTCTCCGCTCGCCCCATAGCACCAACACCCCGCCTCGCGGGCGTCGGCGAGGAAGTCCGCGATGTTCCGCACCCGCGCGACGCGCAGATGCTCGACGGCGCCTGCCGAGGCCTTGCAAACCGCCGGGGTGACTTCCGCGGCGCGGCGCTCTGCGATCACGACGCCGGCGACGCCGGCGCACTCCGCGGTGCGGCAGATCGAACCGAGGTTCTGCGGGTCCTGCACCTGGTCGAGCGCCACGATCAGGGGATCGACCCCGGCGAGCAGCTCGCCGGCGGAGCTGTACGGATACCCCCCCGCCTCCGCGCAGATCCCCTGGTGCGCGGCCGAACCGCAGCGCCGCTGCACCTCCTCGGCTGAGGCGCTCCTGACCCTCACGCCCCGCAGCCATGGCTCGCGCGCCACGCCCGCCGTGGCCCATACCTCGCTGACGGCGTGCCGGCGGCGTCCGCGCAGCGCCTCACGTACGGGGTTGCGCCCGTAGAGAATCACCGACTCACGGCTTTGCGATCGGCACCAGCTCGGAGCCGCCCGGACCGTCGCGGATCTCCCAGCCGCGCTCGCCCAGCTCGTCGCGTAGACGGTCAGCGGCCTCGAAATCGCGGCGCACACGGGCAGCGTCGCGCTCGGCCAGCAGCTCGACCGCCTCCGGGTCGATCCCCGCCACATCGCCGACCGCCTCCAGCGCCGTCAGCTCGCCCAGGCCCAGAACTCCAAGCATCTCGCGCAGGTCGGCGTCGCCGACTCCAACCGCGGCGCCGGCGCCGCGGCGGTTGGCCTCCCGCACCCACTCGAACAGCGCCGCGAGCGCCGCGGGGGTGTTGAAGTCGTTGGCGAGCGCGTCGAAGAACAACTCGACGTGGACAGCCATCTCGGCCGGGCTCGGCCGTCCGGAATCGAGGCGGCGGAGAGCGTCGCGGATCCGGTGGACGCGCCGCTCGGCGTCCATCAGCTCCGACGAAGAGAAGGCGAGCGGCTTGCGGTAGTGGCCCCCGAGCAGATACATGACGACGGCGTCGCGCCCGTACTGCCCGATCACCTCGTGCAACGGAGCGATGTTGCCGACCGACTTGGCCATCTTCTCGCCGGTCGTCTGGATCATCCCGTTGTGCATCCAGATCCTCGCCAGCTCCTCCCCACGTGCGGCGCGAGTCTGGGCGGCCTCGTTCTCGTGGTGGGGAAACAGCAGGTCCGAGCCGCCGCCGTGGATGTCGAAGCCAACGCCGAGCGCGTCCTCGGCCATCGCCGAGCACTCGATGTGCCAGCCGGGCCGACCCGGTCCCCAGGGCGAGGGCCAGGACACATCCTCGCCCTCCTTGTGAGCCTTCCACAGCGCGAAGTCAAGAGGGTCGGCCTTTCGGTCCAGGCCCTCCACGCCCTCACCCTGGTCCATGTCATCGATACGCCGATGCGACAGCGATCCGTATTCAGGATCCGAGCGCACCCGAAAGAACACATCGCCGCCGCTCTCATACGCATGATCAGAGGCGATCAGATCCTCGATATAGGCGACGATCGCGCCCATTGTCTTCGATGCAAGCGGCTCGTGATCGGGGCGCCCCAGCGCCAGCGCATTTGTGTCGTGGACATAGTGCTTCGTCATTTCGGCTGCGAGGTCCCCACTCGCTCGCAGACCCCGGGCGGCATCGTAGATCTTGTCGTTCACATCGGTGACGTTCATGACGAGGCTCGCCTCGTAGCCCTCGTGTTCGAGAAAGCGCTTCAGCAGGCTGAAGACCACAAACGGCCGCGCGTTGCCGATGTGGATGCGGCTGTACACCGTCGGCCCACATGCGTAGATACCCACCTTCCCCGGGTCACGCGGCTGTAGCGGCAACAACTCACCGCTGCGGGTGTCGTGCAGACGGATCTCGCGCATGGCCGACCCACTCATAGCGGTTCCCCGTCGCCGTCCGCGCGTTGCGCTCTACGCATTGCCGACCGGCCGCTCCCCGACGCTGGCGACCGCCAGCGCCGCGACGCCCTCGCCGCGACCGACGAAGCCGATGCCCTCGCCGGTGCTCGCCTTCACGTTCACGCGCTCGAGCTCCAACCCGAGCACCCGCGCCAGCAGGCCCCGGATCTCAGCGCGGTGGGCGCCGAGCTTCGGGCGCTCCATCACGACGGTGCAGTCAATGTTCTCGATCCGCAGACCCGCCCCACCGACCTTCTCGACGATGTTCGCAAGCAGCTCCAGCGAGTCGGCGTCGCGGTAGCGCTCGTCGGTGTCGGGGAAGTGCTCGCCGATGTCGCCGAGACCCGCCGCGCCGAGCAGTGCGTCGATCACCGCGTGGGTCAGCACATCGGCGTCAGAATGCCCCTCCAAGCCGAGCTCGCCGGGGATCTCAACCCCACCGAGGATCAGCCGGCGGCCCCGCGTGAGGCGATGGGAGTCATAGCCAATGCCCGCAAGGCTCATGGGAGAGCCGCCTCGGGTGGGTTGGAGTCGATCCTCTCCAGCCGCCGCGCGCGCCGCTCGAACACACACAGCTCCTCGACGCCGGCCGAGGCGAGCAATTCGAGCGCCGCTCCATAATCCGCGCCGATGTCCTCGGGGCGGTGCGCATCGCTCGAGAGCGCGACCGGCGCCCCGGCTTCCAGGCACATCTCCAGGAACGCCGGCGCCGGATAGAGCTCACCGACGGGCTTGCGCAGCCCCGCGGTGGAGACCTCGATCGCGATGCCCGACTCGGCGATCCCGTCGATCGCGAGCTCGTAGTAGCGGCGTAGATCGCCTTCCGGGCACGGGCGATCTGGGCGGCTGAGACCCCACACCTTCACGAGGTCGGGGTGCGCGAGGATGTCGAACAGCCCGCTGCGCGCCGCCTCGCCGAGCGTCTCGAAGTAGCGCCGCCAGATCTGCTCGGGGCTGTAGGCCGGCCCGCGCCAGATCGAGTAGTCCTCCATGTCGACCGCCTCGTCGCGCAGGAAGTGAACCGAGCCGATCACGTAGTCGAAGTCGCGCGCCTGCAAGAGACCGGCCATGCGGTCCTCGCCGCCCGGCACGAAGTCGGCCTCGATCCCCAGCTTCAGGTCGGACTGCGTGCGCACGAACTCGCAGTAGGCGTCGAGATCCTCGCGCGCGTTCGCCTGCCAGAACGGGTGGCGCCAGACGTCGAGCGCCTGTTCGAAGCGATAGACGTGCTCGGAGGCGCCCAGCTCGGCGATCCCGCGCTCGCTCGCCGCCTCGCGGTAGCGGGCGGCGTTCGCGGGCGTGAAGAACAGCTCAGCGGTCGTGCCGGGCTCGTCGGGGCGCAGGTGGACGTGGTAGTCGGTCAGCATTTGCTGCGATTCAACCAGGCCGCGAGGCCAGCAGCATCTCCGCCAGCACGAGATCGTGTCGCGTGGTGATCTTCAGGTTCTCGCGCGAGGACTCCACGACCGCGACCCGGCCACCCGCGCGTTCGATCAACCAGGCGTCGTCGGTGGCCTTGGCGAGCACCTCTTCGGGAACGTCCAGAGCCCGTTCGAGCGCCGCGCGACGGAAGACCTGCGGGGTCTGCACCGCCCACAGCTCGCGCCTGTCGAGCGTCTCGCGCACGACGCCGTCCTCGCCGACACGCTTGACAGTGTCGGTCATCGGCGCCGCGGCGATCGCTCCGTCGATGCTCTCGTCCGCTTCGAGCGCCACGATCGTCGCCCGCACGAGCGCGGCTGTGACGAGCGGACGCGCTGCGTCGTGGACGAGCACGAGATCGCCGTCGCGCCCGGCGCCCGGATCGGCCGCCGCGAGCGCGAGGCGCACCGACTCCGAGCGCACCCTGCCCCCCCTGACCCCGCTCGTGCCCACCGGCGGATCCACGCCCGCAGGCGCATCCGCGCCCGCCGGCAACGCCACGACGATCTGCTCGATCGCGGGCACGGCACGGAGCGCGTCGACGCTCCACTGCAGCAGCGTGCGCCCCGCGAGCTCGACGAGCGCCTTGGGACGATCCATCCCGAGACGCTCGCCGCTGCCCGCGGCAACGATCAACGCGACAATCGCCAAGCCTCGCTACTCGGCCGCGGCGCCGGCCATCTGGCTGGTGGCCGAGTTGGCGAGCAGCTCGTCGAGGTAGTTCTCGGCCTCTTCCTCGTCCTTGTCGAGCGCATACATCAGCTCGGAGGCAAGGATCTTCTTCGAACGCGTGTACATCTGCTTCTCGCCCGTCGAGAGGCCCTTCTCGGACTCACGCAACGAGAGGTTGCGGACGACCTCGGCGAGCTCGTAGATGTCTCCGGTCTTGATCTTGTCGCGATTGTGCTTGAAGCGCCGGTTCCAGTTCTTCGGCATCTCCGAGACGGTGTCGCGGAGCACGTCCAGCACCTTCTGCACGGTTTCCTCGTCGATCACCCTGCGCAGGCCGGCGATCGCGGCGTTCTCGGTGGGCACGCGCACGGTCATGTCGTTGTGCAGGATCTTGATCGTCAGATACTCGCGCGTCTCGCCGAGCATCTCCATCTCCTCCTTCTTCAGCACCTTCCCGGCGCCGTGATGGGGATAGACGACGTGGTCGCCGAGCTCGAACTCGATGAACTCGACTTCGCGAGTGACCTCGAGCTCCTCGATCAGCTCTACCTCTGCGGTTGCTTGTGGCGGAATGGTGTCCTCCTTCGTTGCGGCCGACCGTCGGACGGCCCGTGTCTCACTGCTGGGTCAAGTCTTGTGTTTGTTGATGTATCTCTGCATGCGTCTGTCTGCGTCCACCGGTGTCCTGCGCCCGTGCCGGTGCCAGCGCCCGGGTCCTGCCTTGCGTCAAGTCTGCAGATAGCGGTCCACGAGGTTGATCTCCTGCAGCCTGCGCAGGCCCTCGCGAATGTCCTTCGCCCTGATCTCCCCCACGCCCTCGACCGCCTCGAGCTCGGCGTCGGTGGCGGCCAGCAGCTCGTCCAGGCCGCCAAACTCGCTCACGATCCGCGTGACCGCCAGTCGCGGCAGCCGCGGGATGCGCCCGAGCACGCGATAGCCGCGCGGCGAGACGGGATGGTCGAGGGTGTTCAGCTTGCGGTCGTAGCCGAGCAGCTCGGCGAGCCGGCCGAAGTCGAGCAGGTCCTGGTGGGCGAGCCGTCCGATCTCCTCGAGCGCCGCGGCGAACGTCTCATCGGAGTCGCCGGCCAGGTAGTCGCGCACGAGCGCGGCCTTCTCGGCGGCGGTGCCGACCATCGTCTCCTCGAGCTGCATCTCGATCAGGCGGCCCTCCGAGCCCAGCTCGACGATGTAGCGCTCGATCTCGACCGCCATCCGCGTCACGAGCTCCGAGCGCTGCATCACGGTCAGCACGTCGTGCAGCATCGCGCCACCCTCGAACTCGAGCGCCGTCAGCCTCGTGGAGACCTGATCCAGGCGCGTGCGGTACTTGTCGAGCGTCGCCAGCGCCTGGTTGGCCTTCGCGAGCACCACGGGGATGTCCTCGAGCACGTATTTCATCCCGTTGACGTACACCGACACCACCTCGCGGCGCTGGGAGACAGCGATCACGAGCGCCTCGGTCTGCTTGGACACGCGCTCGGCGGTGCGGTGGCGGGTGCCGGTCTCGTGCGAGAGGATCGTCGGATCTGGCATCAGCTGGACGTTCGCCATCGTGATCTTCGTCGCGTTCGCATTGAGGATGATCGCCCCGTCCATCTTTGCCACCTGATAGAGAAACGCGGGGGTGTAGTCGATGTCGAGCTTGATCCCGCCCGAGTTCAGAAAGCTGAGGTCCTCGGGCTCCCCGATCACGATCAGCCCGCCGGTGTGGGAATCGAGGATGCTCTCGATCCCCTCGCGCAACGCCGTGCCCGGCGCGATCATCTCCAGCGCCTTCATCAGTCCCGGCTCCGGCCTTGCTTCTGTGTCGAAATCTTCACCGGATCGGAGGGGCACGGTGGCCCATTTTAGGGCATTCCCCTTTTGTTAAGCGGCTCCCCTGCTGGACATCCGTCCATGTGACCGGCGGACCCGCCGAAGATATGAGGACCTGAGTAGGAAGAGACCGGAGGCAAGACGTGGGGCAGGCAGGCGCTCGGCCAGGAAAACGCTTGGCCCGGGAAAAATGCTCGGCCGGGAAACGCTTGGCCCCGGGAAAACGCTCGGCCGGGGAAGACACTTGGCCCGGGGAAAACGCTCGACCCAGCAAAGACGCTTGGCCCAGGGGAAACGCTCGGCCGGGGAAGACACTTGGCCCGGGAAGACGCTCGGCCCAAGCAACCCGGCCCGGGGAAGACGCTCGCGCTAGGAGATCACGGCCAGGGGCCGCCGGTCGCGCTCGCCGGCCGGCAGCGCCGCCCGCAGCGCCTCGCGCAGGGTGCCAACCTCGCGCGCGCCGGCGCCGCTGCCGGGGGGTGCGATCGTGTCGCGCAGGCCGTGCTTCTGCGCCTCCTGCAGACGGCGCTCGGGGTGGCCGACCCAGCGCAGCTCGCCGGTCAGCCCGAGCTCGCCGAAGCATGCCCGTGGCGTGCCCTTCAATGGCACCCCACGGCTCGCGCTCGCCACGGCCAGCGCGACCGCGAGATCGACGCCGGGCTCGTCCACGCGCACGCCGCCGACGACGTTCACGAACACGTCCGCGCCGGCGGTCCCCACGCGGCCGTGACGACCGAGGATCGCCAGGACCAGCGCGAGGCGGTTGCGATCCATGCCCGAGACCACGCGCCGCGGCTGCTCGAGCTCCGAGGGCGCGACCAGCGCCTGCACCTCCACGAGCAGTGGCCTGGAGCCCTCCATCGCCGCGAGCACGACGCTCCCGGGCGCGCGCGTGGCCTCGGCGACGAACCGCGCGGAGGCGTCGAGCACCTCGACCAGGCCACCCTGGCGCATCTCGAACAGGCCGGCCTCGTTGGTCGAGCCGAAACGGTTCTTCAGCGCTCTCAGCTCGCGATAGGGGCGCTCGCGCTCGCCCTCGAACTGGAGCACGCAGTTGACCAGGTGCTCGAGCACGCGCGGGCCGGCGAGCGCGCCGTCCTTGGTCACGTGGCCGACGAGGATCACGGCGATCTGGCGCGCCTTCGCGAGCTCCATGATCCGGCCCGCGACCTCTCTGACCTGGCCCACAGAGCCGGGCGCACCGCTCAGCTCGGCGGCGTTGAGCGTCTGCACGGAGTCGATCACGCATACATCGGGCGCCTCGCCGGCGAGCGTGCCGAGAACGGTTTCGAGATCGGTCTCGGCGAGGATCGGGACCTGCAGCGCCGGATTGAGATGCTCGGCCGTGCGAGCCGCGCTTTCGCCGGGGAGCGTCGCGAGCGTGGGGGCAAGAGCCACGCCCGAATCGGCGCCGGGACCGGCTGGATTCAAGACGAGGCGCTCGGCACGCAGGCGGACCTGCTCGGCGGACTCCTCGCCGCTCACATAAAGCGTGCGCCGCCCGGCCGCCGCGAGGTTGCCGAGCACCATGTTCGTCAGCGTCGACTTGCCGATCCCGGGCGAGCCACCGAGCAGCACGAGCGCGCCCGGGACGAGGCCGCCGCCGAGCACGCGGTCGAGCTCGCCGATGCCCGTGCTCATGCGTGCGACCGGCGCGGAGCCAACCTCGCTCAGCAAGCGTGGCGCGAGCCGCAGCCCGGCGCTGCCCGGGCCTCCCGCGACCCCTGGGCCACCCGAGCCGCCGATGCCGCCGGCGCGACCACGCCCGCCGGCGCCATTTCCGCCCCTGGCGCTTCGGCCCGCCGCGCCGCGCGCGATCGGGATGCGCTCCTCGACGAGCGTGTTCCAGGCCTCGCAGCCGGGGCACTGCCCGAGCCACTGAGCGGTTTGGTAGCCGCACTCCGAGCAGACCTGGATGGTTCCGCGAGCCATATCAGCAGCCTACGGATCGTCGGGGACGGCTCCCGCCGTTGAAGACCTGCGCGAAAGGCTAGGACTCGTCGACGGAAGCGTCGTCCCCGTCGGGCAGGCCACCCTCGTCGGCGGCGAGCTCCTCGGCGGCGCCGACCCCGACGGGGGTCTTCTGCTTCTTCGGCTTGACGATCGTCAGGCGCACCTCGCCGTCCTCGCCCTCGGGGGCGGGGTTCACGACGACGGTCGCCCCCGGCATCAGTTGCTCACGCAGGACGAAGTCGGCCAACGGATCCTCGATGTAGCGCTGGATCGCGCGGCGCAGCGGGCGGGCGCCCATCGAGGGATCCCAGCCCTTCTCGACCAAGAGATCCTTCGCGGGATCGGTCAGCTCCAGCTGGAGCTCGCGTTCGGCCATCGACTCGCGGATCCGCAATAGGAGCAGCTCGACGATTTGCTTGACTTCCTCCTTCTGCAGCTTGTGGAAGACGATCACGTCGTCGATCCGGTTGAGGAACTCGGGGCGGAAGACCTTCTTCAGCTCGCCCATGATCCGGTTCTTCATGTCGTCGTAGGTGATCCCCGTCTCGTCCTCTGAGACGGCGAAGCCGAGCGGCGTGTTGCGCGCGATCTCCGCGGCGCCGATGTTCGAGGTCATGATCACGATCGCGTGGCGGAAGTCGACCGTCCGCCCCTGCGCGTCGGTCAGGCGGCCGTCCTCGAGGATCTGCAGGAGGATGTTGAAGACGTCCGGGTGCGCCTTCTCGATCTCATCGAGCAGGAGCACCGAGTAGGGCTTGCGCCGCACGGCCTCGGTCAGCTGGCCGCCCTCGTCGTAGCCAACGTAGCCCGGGGGCGAACCGACCAGGCGCGAGACCGCGTGCTTCTCCATGTACTCGGACATGTCGATCCGGATCATCGACTCGTCATCGCCGAACAGGAACTCGGCGAGGGTCCGCGCGAGCTCGGTCTTGCCGACGCCGGAGGGGCCGAGGAAGATGAACGAGCCGGTCGGGCGCTTCGGGTCCTTCAGCCCCGCGCGCGAACGGCGGATCGCCTTGGAGATCACCTCGACCGCGGGGTGCTGGCCGATCACGCGCTTGTGCAGTTCGTCCTCCATCCGCATCAGCTTCTGCGTCTCGGCCTCGGTCAGCTTGAACACGGGGATGCCGGTCCACATCGAGACGATGTCGGCGATCTCCTCCTCGCCGATCGAGGGGCGCTCGCCGGACTCGCCAGCTTCCCATTCTTTCTCGAACTCGTGTTTCTTGTTTGTCAGCTTGCGCTCCTTGTCGCGCAGCGCCGCGGCCTTCTCGAACTCCTGAGCCTCGATCGCGGCCTCCTTTTCGCGGCGCGTGGTCTCGACTTCTGACTCGAGCTCGCGGTTGGCCGGCGGCGAGGTCATCGACTTGATCCGCATCCGCGAGGCGGCCTCGTCGATCAGGTCGATCGCCTTGTCGGGCAGGAAGCGGTCGGAGATGTAGCGGCTGGCCAGTTCGCCGGCGGCGCGCAGGGCCTCGTCGGTGATCTGCACCTTGTGGTGGGACTCGTAGCGGTCGCGCAGGCCCTTGAGGATCTCGACGGTCTGGTCGATCGAAGGCTCCTCCACGCGGATCTGCTGGAAGCGACGCTCCAGCGCGGAGTCGCGCTCGAGGTACTTGCGGTACTCGTCGAGCGTCGTCGCGCCGATCGTCTGCAGCTCACCGCGTGCAAGCGCGGGCTTGAGGATCGAGGCGGCGTCGATCGCGCCCTCGGCCGCGCCGGCGCCGACGAGGTTGTGGAGCTCGTCGATGAACAGGATGATGTCGCCGCGCTGGGTGATCTCCTTCATCACCTTCTTCAGCCGCTCCTCGAACTCGCCGCGATACTTCGAGCCGGCAACGAGCGCCGCGAGGTCGAGCGTGTAGATCTGCTTGTTCTTCAGGAGCTCGGGCACGTCGGACGCGGTGATCCGCTGCGCGAGGCCCTCGACGACGGCGGTCTTGCCGACGCCGGGCTCGCCGATCAGGACGGGGTTGTTCTTCGTGCGGCGCGAGAGGATCTGCATGATCCGCTCGATCTCCGTCTCGCGGCCGACGACCGGGTCGAGCTTGCCCTCGGCGGCGAGCTTGGTCAGGTTGCGCCCGAACTGGTCGAGCAGCTTCGAGGACTTCTTGCCCTCGCCGGGAGAGCCGCTGCCCGAGCCGGAGCCGCCGGAGCCGCCCGAAGAACCCTGGCGGCGCCCGCCGGGGCCGGACAGCATGCGGATCACCTCGTTGCGGATCTTCTCCGAATCGGCGTCGAAGTCGAGCAGGATCCGCGCCGCGACGCCCTCGTTCTCGCGCACGAGCCCGAGCAGGATGTGCTCGGTGCCGATGTAGTTGTGGCCGAGGCTCAGCGCCTCGCGCAGGGCGAGCTCGAGAACCTTCTTTGCACGTGGGGTGAACGGGATCTGCCCGGAGGTGACCTCCTCTCCGGAGCCGACGATCCGCACGACCTGCGCGCGGACGCGCTCGACGGTGATGTCCAGAGACTCGAGGACGCGCGCGGCCAGGCCCTCCTCCTCGCGCAGCAGCCCGAGCAGGATGTGCTCGGTGCCGATGTAGTTGTGCTTGAGCGTGCGCGCCTCCTCCTGCGCGAGAACGACCACCTGCCGGGCTCGTTCTGTAAATCGCTCGAACATGGTCTGTTTCCTTCCTCGAGGGTCGGGCCCCGAGCGCTATTTGGTCCTGGCTTGGCCTTCAGAGCAGTCTACCAACCGCCCGGGAGACCTCTCGCAGGAGCCTCATTGGTCGCGCATCGCCGGGAAGAAGACGATCATTGATCGCGCATCGCCGGGAAGAGGACGACCTCGCGGATCGAGTCGCGCCCGGTCAGCAACATCACCAGCCGGTCGATCCCGAGCCCGACGCCGCCGGTCGGCGGCATGCCCTGCTCGAGCGCCCGCACGTACGCCTCGTCGTGGGGCATCGTCTCGGCCTCGCCGTCCGTCAGCGTGTCGATCCGGTCCTGCGCCTGAAACCGCGCGCGCTGCTCGTCGGGGTCGATCAGCTCGCTGAAGCCGTTTGCGATCTCCATCCCCCCGGCGAACGCCTCGAAGCGCTCGACGATGCCCGGTCGGTCGGGGTGCTCTCGCGCAAGCGGCGAGAGGTCCTTGGGATAGTCGACGACGAACGTCGGTCGCGTCAAGGTCGGCTCGACGTACTTGCCGAGCAGGTCATCGGCGAGCTGGAACCAGGCGACATCCTTGACCTTCGTCTCGATCGCGAGCTCGCGCCGCTCGACCTCGGCGGCGAGGGCCTCGACGGTCGGGAAGTCGGGCAGAAGGATGCCAGTCGCCTCGTGAATCGCATCGACGAAGCCAACGCGCGGCCACGGTGCAGCGAAGTCCAGCTCCCCGGCGTACCCGATCGCCGCGGCGGCGGCACGCACGATCGCTTCGGTGCGCTCCATCGCGACCTCGTAGCCAGCGTATGCCTCATACCACTCGACCATCGTGAACTCGGGGTTGTGCTTGTGCGAGACGCCCTCGTTGCGGAAATCCTTGCCGAGCTCATATACGCGCTCCAGACCACCGACGATCAGCCGCTTGAGATACAGCTCGGTGGCGATCCGCAGGTACAGGTCGCGATCGAGCGCGTTGTGGTGGGTCGTGAACGGGCGCGCCATCGCCCCGCCGTAGAGCGGCTGAAGCACAGGAGTCTCGACCTCGACGAACCCGTCGTCGTCGAGCGCCGTGCGGACCGCCGAGATGATCCGTGCGCGGTCGATGAACAGACGCCGGCTCTCAACGCTTGAGATCAGATCGAGCTCGCGGTGGCGGTAGCGCGTCTCGACATCTGAGAGGCCGTGATGCTTGTCGGGTGGCGGGCGCAGCGCCTTGCCGAGGATCTGAAAGTCCTCGACGCACAGCGAGACCTCGCCCCGGCGGCTGCGCATCGCGCTGCCGTCGACTCCGAGCAGGTCGCCCAGATCCAGTGCGATGAGGAGCGCGTAGCGCTCCTCGCCAAGCACGTCCTGGCGGGCGTGAAGCTGGATCTTGCCGGTGCGGTTGACGAGATCCAGGAACGCGGCTCGACCCGACTCGCGCCGTCCCGCGATCCGTCCGGCGACACGGTGGCGCTCGTCCGTTTCCTCACCTGCCCGCAGATGCTCATAGGCCCCGACCACGGCCCCGGTCGGCTCGACACCGGGGTAGGCGTGGGGAAACGCGCCCGGTGTCTCGCGCAGCCGTTCGCGCTTGTCCCGCCGCTCTCCGATCAGCTCCTCCAGGCCGTGCCGGGCGCTGTCGGGCGTGGGCTCTTGCTCGTCGTCGCCGCTCATCGCGGCGAGACTACTTGAGTCCGACGTCGATCTTCGTAATCTTCAACTTGCGCGCGGGCCCGCGGGGGACCTTCACCGCGACCGTCTCGTTGCGCTTGTGGCCGAGCAGCGCGCGACCGACGGGCGACTCGTTGGAGAGCTTGTTCTCCTCCGGCTTGGCCTCGGCCGAGCCGACGATCGTGTACTTGACCGACTTGCCCGTCTTCTCGTCCTTGACGTGGACGACCGAGCCGACCTGAACCATGTCGGTCGAGAGGTCCTTCGTCTCGATCACCGTCGCCATCCGCAGACGCTCCTGCAGCTGCGCGATCCGGCTCTCGACCATCGCCTGCTCGTTCTTCGCGTCGTCGTACTCGGAGTTCTCGGCGATGTCCCCGAACTCGCGCGCCTCCTTGATCCGCTCGGCGACCTCACGGCGCTTCTCGGTCGAGAGCAGCTCGAGCTCGTCATTGAGCTTCTCAAGACCTTCGGGGGTGAGGATTACGTCCTTCGGCATGTGGGCGGGCGGGTCCGATCTCGGGTTCGGGGTTGGGTCAAGACAGAACAAAACCCCGCCTGTAAGCGGGGATCTCTGCCGCCGGCAGGGCTGGCGAGCGCAGCATTATAGCGAGCCGATTTCGAGCCTCGGAAAGCGTCTCCGCACCCTGCAGCTGCGCCTGAAGCTCCTTCTCGATCCGGCGATCGAGCCCCAGCCGATTGATGTACCAGGGATAGAACTTGCGCAGGTAGCGGGTCGCGCGCGACTCGCCCAAGTGCTCGACGGCGCGGTCGATCGTCCAGTTCAGCTCATCCAGGATCTCTTCGCGGGTTGGAGGTTCTGGCCGCGAGCCCAGCAACCGCTCGAACAGCCACGGGTTGCCGAGCGCGCCGCGCGCGAGCATCACCGCGGCGACGCCGGTCTCGTGGAAGGCCCGTTCGATCTGCGCGGGCTCATGCAGGCCGCCGGTCAGGATCACGGGGGCGTCGAGCGAGGCGACCAGGCGCGCGGCGAGCTCGTAGTCGGGGACGCCTTTGTGGTGGACCGCCGCCGAACGGGGGTGAAAGCCGATCGCGGCCACGCCGGCCTCATCGACGAGGCGATGCGCGAGCTCGAAGCCGCTCGTCTCGCCGGGGCGCCGGCCGGAGCGCAGCTTTACCGTCACGGGCAGACCCCCGCCCCCCTCGCGGGCGGCGCGCGCGACGGCGACAGCCCTGTCCGGGTCGGCCAGGAGCGCCGCGCCGGCGCCGGTCTTCTGGACCTTCGGCACGGGGCAGCCCATGTTGATGTCGATCACATCGGCCCCCACCGCGCGTACGCGCGCCGCGGCAGCGTGCATCACATCGGGGTCTTCGCCGAAGAGCTGGATCGAAACGACGCCGTTTCCGCGGGCCATCCCGTTGACCTTCGAGGCGAGCCGATCTGATCCAGCGGCGATCCCATCGCCCCCAACCTCATTCTCCTTCCCGGCCCCGGCGCCAATCGACTCACCGGGAACGGGCGGGACCGGCTCCTGCTCGTCGGGGTGGATCCGCAACATCTCCTTGCACGTCTTCTCGTTGCGGTGATAGATCGCATGCGAGGAGACCATCTCCGAGACCGCCATCCCCGCGCCGTAGCGCTTTGCTTGCAGGCGCACGAACCAGTTGCCGATCCCGGCAAGGGGGGCGAGGAGCACGCGGTTGGGGACCTCCAAAGGGCCGAGCATCCAGGGATCTGTGAGCCTGCGGGACATGGGGTCATTATGGGCCCGCGATCATCGGCGCAGGCGCCAGACACGCCTACGGCGAGTCGCCTACCGGCTTGTCGACCAGGCAGAGCCCGTTCAGTTGGAGCCAGTGACGCTCGCGGTCGTCGTTGGGAGCTTCGAATGCGTGCGCGACGCCAAACATCAGGAACGCACCCACGCCTCGTTTCAGTCGGCGCGCCGCGTTCTCAACGAGATCGCGCTTGACGGTCCTCTGGTCCTGCTCGTAGAACCTGACGTCGGTGATCGGAACATAGGCCTGAGGCTCGACATCGTTGAATCGAAGCTGCAGCTTGTCCTTGCCCTCAAAGCTGTCGAGCTTCAACTGCGGTCGCTGCTGCGCACGGATCACAGCCAGGGAGCGCTCACCGCAACCGACATCGATTGCGTACTTCCACTTCAGGCGCTCAAGCGCAGAACCGAAGGCACTCTCTAGATCCGGCGCGCTCGTGCGCGAAAGCATCTGCAAGAACTCGTCATCACCGAGGTCTTCAACGTGTCGGGCGTTTCGCGTCGAGAACCCGTGATCCTCCATCTCCGGCGGCGAAGGAGCAGGCGAGACCGATCCAAGCTCGACGAGCGCGCCGACGCCGAACGGCCCGCCGGACTCGCGAAGGTGCTTTCGCGTGATCCGATCGCCCTTGTGCGTCGTCGGCCGAAGATGATCGTATGTCTGAGGGTCGATCCCGGCGACGCAGACCCTCGGGAAGGCCATCCGCGTGACGTGGTTGACGACGATCCTCATCGGCTCAAAGGCTCAAGCTCAAAGGCTCAAAGGTGCACCGCGCGAACATCGGGCCAGCGACCGGCGAGGTACTCGCAGACCAAGCGGCGATGACAGTTCTCGGCCGTCGCCTCGCTGCACAGCAAAGCCGTGCTCGTCTCGAAGTCAGAGGTAGCAAGGTATGTCTCTATTGCGCGACTCTCCATCAACTCGAGAAACTTCGCCGCGTACATTGCCCAGTCGCCTTTGCGCTTCTTGTACTCGTCCAGTAGCTCCTGTGTAGGAGCCAGCAGGGGCTCGTGCTCATAGGTCGCCCCCACCAGCTCCCGGAGAAAGTACGGAAGGTCCTTGGCCTTGGCAAAACCGGCAAGCTGCGAGGAGTTGTTCAGGCGAACGTCGAGCAGCCGCTGCACGCCGGCGTCGGCTAGACGCTCGAAGAAGCGCTCAGCCGTCGTCTGCGTGAAACCGATTGTGTAGATCTCCACGGCGTCTCCTCTGCAAAGAACGAACACTGCGCGTGATCGTCGGACAGCGCCACGGAGAGCTCGGTCCGAATCGTCCCATCCGGAAGAATATGCCGAAGTTCGACCCCTCGATCTGCGAGCACCTTGCCGACGAGCAGCCGGCGGTGGCAGTCCTGGGGGTCACCCTCGCTGCAGACCAGGGCGAGGCGGTGGTGTCGGGCTCCCTCGATCAGGCGTTCGACCGCGGGCGCGAAGGACGCCTCTTCAGACATCGGCCCGTACAGCGCGTGACCCTCGCCGTCGTAGTGATCCTCGCTCGTCGGCCGCCCCCCGAGCTCCTCGCCCATGAACAGATAACGCACCCCGCGCCGAGTCATCGCGACCTCGAACTGCTCGCGGTTGAACTGCGAGGCGTAGCGTGAGTACGGGAAGGACCGCACATCGACCAAGAACTCGATCCGCTCGCCCGAAAGGAGCTGCGCGAACTCGTCGAGCTCATGATTCGAGTGGCCTATGGTCCAGACGGCAGAGCGCGTATCCACAATGCTCGTCATGGTAAGGCTCGCCGCTGACGACACCGGCCTTCATCCTCCACGTTCTGAGCCGGCGCCCAACATATGAGCTAACGACCTCTGCGCGGGCGCCAACATGGGAGCTATCGACCTCCGTGGGAGCTCTCGACCTCTGAGCCGGCGCCACCATGGGAGCTATCGACCTCTGGTGAAGGTACTCGAGCACAGGACTCGACTCAGACCGCTGCTTCAAGAATTGCGCTCGTGCAACAGCCGCAGCCCCGTGAGCGTGAGCTCCTCGTCAACCTCCTCGATCTCCTCCGTATAGGGCACGACCAGCCGCGCCAAGCCGCCGGTGGCGATCACGGCGGTGCGTTCGCCGAGCTCATCGTAGAGGCGGCGCAGGATCGCGTCGACCGCGCCCGCGTAGCCGAACACGACGCCCGAGCGGATCGCGTCGATCGTGTTCTTGCCGATCACGCTCTTCGGCGGCGCAAGGTCGATCTTCGGCAGCCTCGCGCCGCGCTCGGAGAGCGCCTCGAGCGAGATCTCGATTCCCGTCATCAACGAGCCGCCGAGGTACTCGCCCTCACGCGAGACGACGTCGAACGTGGTCGCGGTGCCGAAGTCCACGCACACGCACGCGCCGCCGAAGCGCTCGCGAATCGCGACGGCGTTCACGAGCCTGTCGGCGCCGATCTCGCGCGGGTTGTCGTAGCGGATCGCCATGCCCGTCTTCGTGCCCGGCCCGACCACGTGCATCTCGTGGCCGAGATAGCGACTCGCCATCGCCGCCCATTCCGGCTCGAGCTGGGGCACGGTCGAGGAGACGATCGACGCCGTCAGGTCCTCGAACGAGCAGCCGCGCAGCTCGAGCAGGTTGCGCAGCGCCGCCCCCAACTGGTCGGCGGTCGACTGGCGGACCGTGGCGAAGCGCCAGTGCTCGAGCAGCTCGCCGTCGCGAAAGGCACCGAAATGTGTCTGCGTGTTTCCGACGTTGACGACGAGCAGCATCGCCGCCCATTATGCTCGGCCAGATGACCGCAACGCTCTACGCCCTGCCAGCCTCGCACCCCGTCGCCGCGGTCGAGGTCGCGCTGCGGCTGAAGTCGATCGACTACCGCCGCGTCGACCTGCTGCCGATGAGCCAGCTCGTGATCGGACCGCTGCGCTATGGGGGCACGACGGTGCCCGGCCTGCGGATCGCCGGCGAGCGCCTCGTGGGCTCGCGCACGATCATGCGCCGCCTCGACACGCTCGCGCCCGAGCCACCGCTGCTGCCCCCGGCCGGCGACCTGGCCCATGCGGAGGTGCTCGAGGCCGAGCGCTGGGGCGATGAGGTGCTGCAGAGCGTGCCGCGGCGGATCATCGATGTGGCGTTCATACGCCGTCCGGCCGCGATGGCCAGCTACGCCGCGAGCGCCAAGCTCCCGCTCCCAGAGGCGCTGATGGGGCCCGCGCTGCCCTTAACGGCACGGATGATGGCACTCAAGAACAAGGCGCGCGACGCCACCGCGCGCGCGGATCTGCAGGCGCTCCCGGGTCTGCTCGACCGGATCGACGCCTGGATCGCCGACGGACTGCTCGGCGGCGAGCACCCCAATGCCGCCGACCTGCAGATCGGCTCGACGATTCGCCTGCTCGCGACGATCGGCGACGTCAGTCCCCTGATCGGCGATCGCCCGGCCACGCAGCTGACGCGCTACTTCCCGCCGATGGTCGGCGAGGTTCCGCGCGGCGTGCTGCCGGCCGAGTGGCTGCCGGCGCCGGCCGAGGCGTAGCCGGCCTCGTCTCCCGCCTGGCAAGCCCAGCGACAAAACCTGGGGTGAGTACACAGTGGTCCCCGCCCGCCCGCTCGCCTCCGAGCGGCGCTACAGTCGCGGAGCGGGCTCAACCGTCTCGCATGCCCGAGCGCCGCTTCACCGCACCATAACCTCATGCGCACCCTCGACCCACAGTCGCTGACGCAACACGTCGACCGCCTGTATCGCGCCGCCTGGGCATTGTGCGGCTCGCGCGAGGACGCCGAGGATCTCGTGCAGGAGACGTTCGCGCGCGTGCTCGCACGGCCGCGCTTGCTAAGCGGCGAGAACGAGCTCTACTACCTGATGCGCGTACTGCGCAACACGTTCTTCACCAGCCGTCGCACCGCGAGCCGCCGGCCGGTCACGGTCGCCACGCTCGATGACGTGCTCGCGGCCGACCCGCGCCCGCTGGGCCAGCCCGAGCGGGCGCTGGAGATGCAGGAGCTCTATGCAACGATCGCCGCGCTGCCTGAGGATCGCCGGCTCGCGCTGGTGGCGATCGACGTGCTCGGCCTCTCCTACCGCGAGGCCGCCCGCGCGTTGCGCGTGCGCGAGGCGACGATCACAACCAGGCTGTTCCGGGCGCGCAAGCAGTTGACGCGCCTGCTCGATCCCGAGCCCAGCCCTGGGCATCACGCCGGTTCCAATCCCGAACCCGGCCTCGAATATCACGCCGGTTCGAATCCCGAGCCCAGCCCCGGACATCACGCCGGTTCGAATCCCGAGCCCAGCCCCGGACATCACGCCGGTTCCAATCCCGAGCCCAGCCCCGGACATCACGCCGGTTCCAATCCCGAGCCCAGCCCCGGACATCACGCCGGTTCCAATCCCGAGCCCAGCCGCAGACATCATGCCGGTCCCATTCCCAATCCCAATCACGATTCAGAACCCACACCCGAAGCCAGGCCCGCGCGCGGGCCCACGGCGGCGGCGAGGGGCCAGCGGGAAGAGACCAGGCCCAGTGGAGTCTTACCGAGCAGAGGAACATCATGAGAGAACCGCCGCCGCCACGCACCGAATCAGAGCTGGTCGAGCTCGTCCGATCGAGTGACGTGCGCGCCCCCGACTCCCTGCACCGGCAGGTGCAAGCGATGGTGAGCGCACACACGGGTCCCACACGCGGACGTCGCTTCGTAGGGAATCCCGCGCGCGGATCTCGCTTCCTAGGAGGCCCCATACCCGAACGTCGCTTGGTAGGGGGTCCCACACGCGGACATCGCTTCGTGGCGCGCACCCCCCGGCGCTCCTCATCGCTTGGTCTGATCGGCGCTGCTGCGGTCGTGGCCGTGGTTGCGATCGCGTTCGTCCTCGCCGGTCTCGGCCACAGCGGCTCCCCGGCATTGAGCATGCGCCAGACGGCCGCGCCGATGCTGCGCGCGGCGACGATGCCCGCTCCGCCCAAGAGCAACGCCGACCCCGCCAAGCTCGCCGCCGCAGTCGATGGGGTCGAGTTCCCCTACTGGGCAGATCGCTTCGGCTGGCACAGCACCGGCATGCGCGACGATCGGATGGATGGGCGCGCGGTCACGACGGTGTTCTACTCCGACTCCCACGGCCACCGGATCGGCTATGCGATCGTCGCCGGCAGCCCCGCTCCACGGGTCCGCGATGGCGGCGTGGCTCTGTGGCGCAACGGCGTGAGCTACCGCACGCTCAGCGCCGACGGTGTCGCGATTGTGAGCTGGCTGCGCGCCGGGCACCTGTGCGTCGTCTCGGGCCGCGGGGTCTCCAGCGCCACGCTCTTGCGGCTCGCCAGTTGGAGCGATGGCAGCGGAGGTGCGACCGCCTCGTGAGCGGGGATGTGACCGCGGGGTGCGACCGCCTCGTGAGCGGAGATGAGACCGCCTCGTGCGTGTGTGTGTGTGTGTGTGAGAGAGAGAGAGAGAGAAGGAAGAAAGAAAGATAAAGAGGGCGGGATCGGTGTTTGTCTTTTAAAACTGCGTGACACTATGGATATACGCGGTTCCAAAAGAAGACAGTCGAAACCCCCGCGGGCACAATTTCGTCGCAGGATCGAAGCAGTTTCATCGCATCTTGGGAACATTTCCTGCACATTCCTGCGCATTTCCGCCGCATTTGCCCTTGACAAGTTAGTTAGCAGTCACTCATAATGCTCGGCATGGGTTGGCTGACCGGCCAGGAGGCCAGGCAGAAGGAGACACGGCGGAGATGATCGCGCGGCTGTCCTCGCTCGCCACCGGCGCCGGGAACGCACGCCGCGTGCTGATTGGGGCCGGCGTCCTGTTCCTGCTCGCGGCCGCGTTCGGCGCGCCCGTGACAACGATCCTGAAGAGCTCGAACACCGACTTCCAGAACCCGAGTGCCGAGAACCAGCGGGTCGAAAAAACCATAGAACGGGCGACCGGGCAGCGGGCCGCCTACGGCGTGGCGGCACTCGTGCCGAGCGCCGGAAACGTGCGCACGAACGCCGGCGCCCAGCGAGAGGCCGTGCACGTCGCCGCGATGCTCGCCTCTCAACCGGGCTTTCAACGCGTGGTGGACTATCCGGCCACGCACCTCGCGGCGCTCGTCTCGCGCGACGGCCGCCAGACTGCGGTGCTGGCCGCGTTCGCCACGCAGGAAGAGTCAGCCACGGCGGTCGCGCGACTACGCCCGCAACTGGCCGCGCAGGACGTGCGCTTCGGCGGCCCCGACGTGGCCTTCAGCGAAATCAACAAGCGCACCTCCTCGGACCTGAAGAGCGCCGAGCTCCTCGCGTTCCCAATCCTGCTGCTGCTCTCCTTCTGGGTCTTCCGCGGCCTGATCGCGGCGGCGCTACCGCTGCTTGTGGGCGGGTTCGCGATCGTGATCACGTTCCTCGTCCTGCGCCTGATCAACGCGGAGGTCACGGGCCTGTCGATCTTCGCCGTCAACCTCGTCACCGGGATGGGGCTCGGGCTGGGGATCGACTACAGCCTGTTCGTGCTCTCGCGCTACCGCGAGGAGCTCGCTCACGGGGCGGACACCCTCCCCGCGATCAAGCGCACCCTGCAGACCGCGGGGCGCACCGTGCTCTACAGCTCGCTGACCGTCGCCGGGGCGCTCGCCTCGCTGCTCGTGTTCCCGCTGCGCTTCCTCTACTCGATGGGCATCGGCGGAATGATCGTCGCGCTCTCCGCCGGGATGGTCGCGCTGGTCGTGCTGCCGGCGGTGCTCGTCGCGCTCGGCCCGCGGGTCAACTCGCTCTCCCCAGCCTGGCTGCAGCGCAGCGCCCACCGCTCCGCGCGTGGCAACGAGGATGGCGCCTGGTTCCGGCTCGGCAAGGGCGTGATGCGCCGGCCCGGTCTCGTCGCGCTCGCGACCGGCGCGGTGCTGCTCGCGATCGCCTCCCCCGCCCTGCGCCTGCAGCTGATCCCAGCCGACGCACACGTACTGCCGGCATCTTCGCAGAGCCGTCAGATCGCGGAAACGCTGAGCAGCGAATTCGCCAGCGACGGCTCGCAGACGATCACCGTGGTCGTGCCGGCATCCGCGGGCTCGGGCGCGAGCGTCGACGCGCTCGCGCTGCGCGCGCAACGGACGGCCGCGGGTCAGGCGAGCGAGGCCGTGCCCCCGCGCTATCTCGGCCGCGACACCTGGGAGATCGAACTGCTCCCGCGCGGCTCGGACGCCTCGGTCGCCAACCAGGAACTGCTGCACCGCCTGCGCGTGCTCGCACATCCGGCGGGCGCGCTCGTGGGCGGCACGACGGCGTGGTTCATCGACCAGAAGGCGGCGATCTCCGCACAGATGCCACTAGCGCTCGTGATCCTCGTGTGCGTCACGCTCGGCACGCTGTTCCTGATGACCGGCTCGGCCGTGCTGCCCCTGATGGCGCTGCTGATGAACCTGCTCACGGTCGCCGTCGGCGCTGGGCTGCTCGTACTGATCTTCCAGGACGGTCATCTCTCCTCGCTGATGGGCTTCAGCCCGATCGGCGGCCTGGAGGAGTCGAACCTCGTGCTGCTGTTCACGGTCGCGTTCGCGCTCTCGACCGACTACGGCGTGTTCCTGTTCGCGCGCATCAAAGAGGCCCACGACGGCGGCCTGGCCACACGCGAGGCCGTCGCCCAGGGACTGGAGCGCACCGGGCGGCTGATCACCGCCGCCGCGCTCCTGTTCTGCGTCGCGGTCGGCGCGTTCGTGACCTCGCACATCTTCTTCATCAAGCAGTTCGGCGTCGGCACCGCGCTCGCGGTCGCGATCGACGCGACGTTCGTGCGCGCGCTGCTCGTCCCCGCGCTGATGGGCAAGCTCGGCGAGCGCACCTGGTGGGCGCCGGCGGCCCTGCGCAGTCTGCACGCACGAATCGGCCTGCACGAGGAGCCGGCGGGGTCCGGACGTTCCTCCCAGACGGAGAATCCGCTTCGCGGGGGCGGCCGGGAGGAAGTCGCGGACGTGCCCAGCTGATCTTGACCGGGCGTCCGGGCAGACGAACGCATACCTTCCCGAACATGCCCATCCGCACAGGCCTGCTCGGCCTCGGCTCAAATACCGGCGATCGCCGCCGGCACCTGCAGCGCGCGGTCGACGCGCTGGCCGATCTCCGGCCGGTCTCCTCGGGGGTGCGCGTGCTCGCCAGCTCCTCCGTGTATGACACCGACCCGGTCGGCGAGGTGCTCGACCAGGCGAGCTTCCTCAACGCCTGCCTGCGCGTCGAGACGGGACTCGAGCCGCTGGAGCTGCTCGACACGGTCAAGCGCCTGGAGCGGGAGCTAGGACGCGAGGAGGGCGAGATCCGCCACGGTCCGCGCGCGATCGACATCGACATCCTCCTCATCGGGGAGCTGGAGCTGCGCCACGCGCGCATGACGCTCCCGCACGAGCAGCTGCTGAACCGGCGCTTCGTGCTCATCCCAGCGCTGGAGCTCGACTTCGAGCTGACCGCGCCCTCGGGTGAGCGCCTCGCCGACGCGCTCGCGGCGCTCGCGCTGGACGAGGGCGTGCGCTGGGCCGGGGCGCCGCTGTCGATCTCCTGAGAGCCGCGTCCTCGAACGAATGTCGGGCGTGTGTCTGGTTGGTTGGATGGATCGTTGGTTGGATGGATGGGCACCGTCCGATCGGGCCAATCGTCCAAGGACCCAGAAGAAGACCGGTGTCAGAGGAAAGGATTTCCTCGCAAAGGGGTCCTCCCGTGTGAGTGACCGTCATCTACAGGCAGGAGTCCAACATGCACAGATCGAACACCGGCGTCCTCGGCGCGATCGGCGCCATCGGCCTGCTCGCACTCGCCCTCGCGGGCTGCGGCGGCAGCAGCGCCACCACCAGCTCTTCGGCTTCCGCGGCCTCCTCCTCCGACGGCTCGGCCTACCCGCAGAGCACCGCCACGACCGCCAGCGACCAGGTCTCCGCCACGGCGTCGGGAGCCGGCGTCGCAACCGTCTCCGTCGCCCGCGTCGGCGCGCTCGGCAGCATCCTCGTCGCCGGGCCAAAGCGGCGGACCGTCTACCTGTTCGCGGCCGACAAGGGTGCGAGCTCGACGTGCTCGGGCGCCTGCGCGGAAGTGTGGCCGCCGTTGACCACGACCGGCGCTCCGAAGGCGACGGGCGGCGCCCATAGCGCTGAGCTCGGGACGATCACCCGCTCGGACGGGACCAAGCAGGTCACTTACAAGGGCCATCCCCTCTACTACTACGTAGGCGACCCCAAGAGCGGTGACACCTCCGGCCAGGCGATCGATTCGTTCGGCGCTCCCTGGTATGTGCTCTCGCCGAGCGGAAGCGAGGTGAAGTAGGCCTCAGAGCCGGCCGGGCCTCAGAAAAGAAGTAAGCCTCAGGCCCGGCCGGGCGTCACATGCGGAGACGAGACCTCGCCTCGCCCGCGCCGGAGGCTCGCCCGGCCCACGTCGGAGATCTCGCAGACCTCGCCCGCGTAGGAGACTCCGCCCCCGCCGGGTCGGAGGCCTCGCCCAGGTACGCCGCGGCAGGGCGCCCGCCTACTCCTCGGTCTCGCGCCAGATCTCGACGGAGACCTCGTTGACGCTCAACGGGATCGGGGGCTCGGGCTTGGTCACCTTCACCCACACGCCCTCGAGCTCGTAGTCGCCGAGCAGCCTGTCCGCGATCACGCTGCAGAGTCGCTCGAGCGTCCTGTGGGAGCGCTGCTGGGCGACGAGCGCGACGAGCTGGCAGACCTCGGCGTAGTCGATCGTGTCCTCGAGCGCGTCGGTCGCGGTCGCGTCGGTCTCGCCCACGTCGAGTCGCAGGTCGAGCACCAGGCGCTGGCCGACCTCGCGCTCGGCCTCGCTGACGCCGTGGTGGGTGTAGAGCGACAGGCCGGTGATCTCGATCGTGACCGACTCGGCGCCCCGATCGACCTCGTCCTCGTCGCGGTCCTCGTCGAGCTCCACCTCCTCCTCGCCGTCGAGCTCCTCGCCGTCGTCGTCCTCGCCGGAGCCCTCGGCTAGTCCCTCCCGGTCGTGCTCATCCTCCGGGTCATCGTGCCGTCGCTCGCCGTCCATCGCCCGCCCAACGTAGCAGCCGTCACCGCCAGCGCCTCGCGCACCGGAGCGACGTCGTGCACCCTGAACACGCTCGCGCCGCGCTCGAGCGCAAGCACGTTCGTGGCGATCGTCCCCGCCAGGCGGTGCTGCGCGTCCAGCGGCTCGACCAGGCCGGCGGCGTCGGCGGCGATGCGGCCGAGGAAGCTCTTGCGCGAGGTGCCGATCACGAGCGGGCGGCCCAGCACGGTCAACTCATCGAGGCGGCGCAGCAGCTCGAGGTTGTGCGCGGCGGTCTTGCCGAACCCGATCCCCGGGTCGAGCATGATCCGCTCCTCCGCCACGCCCTCGCCGACCGCGAAGCGCAGGCGCTCCTCCAGGAAAGCCCGCACGTCGTCGACCACGTCGTCGTATCGAGGCCCACCCGCCCGCTGCATCGTCCGCGGCTCGCCGAGCATGTGCATCAAGCAGCACTCCGCGCCGCTGTCCGCGAGCACCCCCGCCATCTCTGGGTCGGCCCGGAACGCGCTCACGTCGTTCACGAGGCTCGCGCCGGCGCCCAGGGCCGCCGCGGCAACCTGCGCCTTCGACGTGTCGATCGAGATCCGCACGCGCGTCGGCGTCGCGGGGGACACCAGCCTCGCGGGATGGGCTGGTGTCCGCGGGTTAGCCGGCGTGGGCCGGCGTGCCGGCGTCGCGTCGATCGCCGTGGCCATCGCGAGCCCCTCGATCACCGGGATCACCCGGCGCAGCTCCTCCTCGGCGGACACCGGCTCGGCGCCCGGCCGCGTCGATTCGCCGCCGACATCGAGGATCTCCGCGCCCTCCCCCGCGAGGCTCAGCCCGTGCGCGATCGCGGCCCCCGCCTCCAGGAACGCGCCGCCGTCGGAGAACGAGTCCGGGGTGACGTTCACGATCCCCATCACGCGGAATAAATTGGCTCGGCTCAAGCTAAGAATCAACCTCCTCTGACGAGCTTATAGGCGTGGCTGGCAAGAGATAGGACCCCGCCCAACCAGCGTGGCGTGCTGGCCGATCGTGGAGGATCGGTGAGGACGCAGCCATGCGCCGGCTGGTCGATCTTTGATCGGTAGACGCCGTCAGTCAGGCCAGTTTGGGGCGCTCGGCGTCGGCGCCGCGGAGCTCTGCGGTGCCGCCGGCCAACCCCGGCCTCGGCGTCGCGCGTGGCGCGGGCTCGCGTTCGCTGGCGCGGTCGGCCGTGCTCGGCGGGGCGGGCAGCTCGGGTTTGCTCGTCGACTCTTCGACCCCGAAAACCTCCTCCTCGCTCTTGCCCGCGAGCAGCGCGAGGAACTCCTCCTTCTCGATCGTCTCGCGCTTGACGAGAATCTCGGAGATGTTCTGCAAATCGTGAGAGTGCTCGGTCAGAATGTCCGTCGCACGCTTGTGCGCGGACTCGATGATCCGCCGCACCTCGTCGTCGATCTCGCGGGCGATCTCGTCGGAGTAGTCGGGCTCGGTCGAGAACTCGCGGCCGAGGAACGGCTGGCCATGGTCGTGGCCGAACACGCGCGGGCCGAGGCGCTCGGACATGCCGAAGCGCATCACCATCTGCTTGGCGGTGGCGGTCACCTTCTCGAGGTCGTTCGAGGCGCCGGTCGTGATCTCGCCGAACACGATTTCCTCCGCGGCGCGGCCGCCGAGGGTCATCGCCATCGTGTCGTTCAGCTCGGCGCGCGTGGTCAAGAAACGATCCTCCTGGGGCATCGAGATCGTGTAGCCGAGCGCCTGCCCCCGCGAGATCACCGAGATCTTGTGGACGGGATCGGAGTGCTCGAGGAAGTGCCCAGCGATCGCGTGGCCCATCTCATGGTAGGCGGTGATCAGGCGCTCCTTCTCGCTCATCACGCGCGTCTTCTTCTCGGGGCCGGCGATCACGCGCATGATCCCCTCCTCGAGCTCGACCTGACCGATCTCGCGCTTGCCGGTGCGCGCGGCCAGCAGCGCGGCCTCGTTGATCAGGTTCGAGAGGTCGGCGCCGGTGAAGCCGGGCGTCTGGCCGGAGAGCGCGTCGATGTCGATCACCTTCGCCAGGGGCTTGCCGCGCGTGTGCACCTCGAGGATCTTCGCGCGACCCTTGCGGTCGGGGCGGTTGACGGCGATCTGGCGGTCGAAGCGGCCGGGACGCAACAGTGCGGGATCGAGGATGTCGGGCCGGTTGGTGGCCGCGATCATGATGATGTTGTCCTTCGCCTCGAAGCCGTCCATCTCGACGAGCAGCTGGTTGAGCGTCTGCTCGCGCTCGTCGTGGCCCCCGCCGAGGCCGGCGCCGCGGTGGCGCCCGACGGCGTCGATCTCGTCCATGAAGATGATGCACGGGCTGTTCTGCTTGGCCTGCTCGAACAGGTCACGCACGCGCGAAGCGCCGACGCCGACGAACATCTCGACGAAATCGGAGCCGGAGATCGAGAAGAACGGCACCCCCGCCTCGCCCGCGACCGCGCGCGCGAGCAGCGTCTTGCCGGTGCCAGGGGGGCCGTACAGCAGCACGCCGGTCGGGATGCGCGCGCCGAGCGCCTGGAACTTCTTCGGGTTCTCGAGGAATTCCTTGATCTCGTGCAGCTCCTCGACGGCCTCGTTGACCCCGGCGACGTCGCGGAAGGTGATCTTCGGCGAGTCGGCCGACATGCGCTTGGCGCGCGACTTGCCGAACGACATCACTTTCGACCCGCCCCCCTGGACCTGGTTCATGAGGAAGATCCAGAAGCCGAAGAACAGGACGAACGGGATGATGTACGTCAGCAGGCTCAGCAGCACGCTGCTCTTTTCCGATTCGACGTTGTACTTCACGCCGGCGCTCTTCAGTTCCTTGAGCAGTTCGGGCGTCGCCTGGTCGAGATAGCCGCTTTCCCAGGTTTCTTCGTGGCCCGTCGCCTTGTTCGTCAGCTTGACTTCGAGGACTTTGCCCTTGTTCTTGAACTCGACCGATTTGACTTCCCCTTTCGGGAGTTCTTCGGAGACGAGCGTCTGGTAGCTGTGATGGCGTCCGCTGCTCGTGCCCGTGCTGGCGAGTTTCGTGAAGAAGAACGCGAGCACCACCACCAGCAGGATCGGGAACGCGGCGCTCTTGAAGAAACGGTTCATGACGTTTATCTAACGGGTTCTGTGGCCGACTTCTGCCGTGACCGCCAGTGCCCCAGCGTACCACGGAGGGCCGTTTTTCCAGCGACTTCGGCCGCGATCGGGCGGTTGAGCCGGCCGGGCAGGCGGCTTGGGCGGGTGGTGTTCTTACTCCCTCAACGCGGCGACGAACGGAAGGTTGCGGTAGCGCTCGGCGTAGTCGAGCCCGTAGCCGACGACGAAGCGATCCTCGATCTCGAAGCCGACGTAGCGCGTCGGAAGCTCGACCTTGCGCCGCGCGGGCTTGACGAGCAGCGCGCAGACCTCGAGCGTGCGCGGGTTGCGCGAGCCGAGGTTGCGCATCAGGTACTGCAACGTCAGGCCGGAGTTGACGATGTCCTCGACGATCAGCACGTCGCGGTCCTCGATCGCCGCGTCGAGGTCCTTGAGGATCCGCACGACTCCCGAGGAATCCGTCGCCGACCCGTAGGAGGCAACCGCCATGAAATCGACCTCGACGGGGATGTTGACGTGGCGCATCAGATCGCTCAGGAAGAACACCGCCCCCTTCAGCACGCCGATCAGCAACAGCGGCCTGCCGGCGTAGTCGCTGGCAATCTGCCTTCCCAGCTCGGCCACGCGGCGCTGCAGGTCCTCCGCGCTGACGAGCACCTCACCGACCTCGCTCTTAGCCTGCTCGGGCACGGTTATCGCCACCACCGGGAGTGTAGTCATCGTGGCGGGAGCCTGATCATACTCAGGCGGCCGGCCTCGATCTGCGCGCTCACGTTGCCGCCCACGTGCAGGTCCAATCTGCCGCCACCGCCCTCGCGCCCGCGCCGGCCCAGCTCGAGGATCTCCGCCACGCGATCGCCCGCCTGCGGCACGTAGGTCCCCGCGGCATCCTCCGCGAGGCTGATCACGACCAGGCGCGCCAGCGCCCGCGGCAGCTCCCCCAACCGCGCGATCGCGATGCTCTGATGCCCGGCGAGGGCCTCGTTGACGAGCCCGTCGAGCAGCTCCGTCTCCTCGCGCAGCAGTTGCGCGGTTCGCAGCACGTTCGCCTCCGCCGCCGGGTGCACGGCCCGCAGCGCCGCGCTCAGCCCGTGTCTGACGCGCCCGCGCGCGTAGGCGCCTGAGTCGTTGCTCGCATCCTCGCGCCAGGCCAGGCCGCGCGCCTCGCAGTACGCGCCGGTCTGCGCGCGCGTCAGGCCCAGCAGCGGACGCACGAGACGGCCCTCGGCGGCCCGCATCCCCAGCAGCGCACGGCGCCCCGGCGAGGCCGCCAGCCGGTAGAGGATCGTCTCGACCTGATCGCTCGCCGTATGCCCGGCCGCGACGAGCGTTCGCGGCGTACCCGGCACACCCACCGACTCGTCCCGCCCAGAGGCGTCGAGATCACCCGGCGCACCCGCCGCCTCGTCCAGCCTCTTCGCGCTCCCCTCCGACTTCTCCGCCTGCCCATCCAGCCGCTCCGCCAACCCGATCGCCGCCGCGTAGCGCACGTCTCGCGCCCATGCCTGCAGGTTGCCGCCCTCGCCCTCCGCGCGGCTTGCGCGCACGAGCTCCAGCTCCACCCCGAGCGCCTCGCACAACGCCTCGCAGTGGCGCTCGTCGGCGTCGGACTCCTCCCCGCGCAACCCGTAGTTCACGTGCAACGCCTTCACGCTCTCCGCCCCCCGCAGCGCGACCGCCACGTCGAGCAGGCAGACCGAGTCGCGGCCGCCCGAGAGCATCACCACCACTCGGCGTGTCGGCAGATCGCTTCCCCCCAGCAGGCCTCCGGCGCGCACGGCCTCGCGAACCTGCTCGACGATCACGGTTCTAAGGCCTCTCGAGCGTCGGCTTCGTGTTGTGACCGGCTCCTGCGGGTGTTGAGCGGTAAGGACGTCGTCTCGTCTCCCGAAAGGGTCGTTTCACTGGCCCTTCCGCGACGCGTTGAACAGCTCCGTCGGCTCTGTAAACCCCTTCAAGACCACCTCGCCGATCAGCTCGAACTCGAGCCCGTCCTGGCGGCTGGCGGCATCGACCACGGGGCGCGTCACGAGCACCTCGCCGCCGGAGGCACGGGCGACGACGCGCGCCGCGCGGTTGACCTCGCGGCCGTAGTAGTCACCGTCGCGGTACAGCGCCGCGCCGCTGTGGATCCCGATCCGGGGCGGTGGCGAGCCGGCCGGCAGTTGCGCGGCCAGCGCGACCGCCCAGCCCGTCAGCGCGCCCGCGTCCGCGCCGACGACCATCACCTCGTCGCCGAGCGTCTTGATCACGCGCGCGTCGATCGGGAGCGTCTGCTCGACCGTCTCGACGAAGCGCTCGACCGCGTTCACCGCCTGCGCCTCGCCCTGTTCCTCGGTCAGCTTCGTGTAGCCCGCGAGGTCCGCGAACGCGATCGCGACGCGCATCCGGCCTTCCTCCGCGGTCTCCTCGTCGTCGAGGTCGGACTCGATGTGGCCGATCACGTCCTGCTCGACGAAGTACCCGAGCATGCGGCCATGCAGGTAGTTGATGAACGGCACCGCGAACGGCAGCATCTCGCGCGTCATCCCCTCCATCGCCTGCGCGACCTCGACCCCGGGCACGCCCTCGCGCATCAGCGGCTCGTGCAGGTAGAGGTGGAACAGCCTGACCTCGGCGTCGGCGACCTGCGCCATCGCCTGCCCGTACACGCGCACGATCTGCAAGAGCGCCGGCAGCGGCAGCCCCGCTGCGAGGATCTCCGCGCCGTAGCGCAGCACCTGCAGATCCTCCTCGGTGATCTCATCGGTCGAGAGCGCGTTCTGGCCCATCGCGGCGACCAGCCGTTCGATCAGCTGCGCGTCGACGTCGAGCTCGCGCGCGGCCTGCTTGAGCGTGTAGCGGGCCTCCGAGCTCGGCAGCAGTTCGTCGATGTACCCGAACGCGAGCTTGCCGCTCTGGCTCGCCTCCCGGATCTTCTGCACGCTGTGCCCACGCTCGCGCAGCCGCGCGACGATCCTTACGTGCGAGGCCGCGGCCGGCGTCCACTTCCCTTCGTACTGGGGCACGAGCCCATCCCGCACCCAGCGCCTCACCGTCGCCCGCGTCACGCCCGCGCGCGCGGCGACCTGCTCGAGCGTCAGCTCCGCGGGCGTGGCGGCCATGCGGGTATCGCGCCCCGGCCCGTCAGAGGCGGGATCGGGATCGCCCGCGCCGTCCTCGGGACTATCTGGGAGCGTGGCCATCGCGCTGGAGTCTAAAGTCGCAGCCGATGCCGCAACCCGAGCCCGCATCCAAGCCCGCATCCAGCCCCGCCGCCGGCGCCAGCACGCCCACCGCGACCGACCGGGCCCCCGCCGCACATCCCCAGGCGATCCATCTGCGCCCGACCGCCCCCCTGGCCGAGCGCGTGCTCCTGCCCGGGGACCCCGGCCGCGCGCTCGCGCTCGCGCAGACGCTTCTGGAGAAGCCGCTGATGTTCAACCATCACCGCGGCCTGTGGGGCTATACCGGCGCCGCACGCGCGGACGGCGCGCCGCTGACGATCCAGGCGACCGGCATCGGCGGCCCCTCTGCGGCGATCGTCCTGACGGAGCTGATCGAGCTCGGTGCCCGGCGTCTGATCCGCATTGGCACATGCGGCGCGCTCGCGGCGGATCTTGCGCTCGGCGACCTCGTCGTCGCGCGCGAGTCCTTCTGCCTCGACGGCGCCTCACGCGCGCTCGTCGCCGGGGATCGCGTGTCCGCCGACGCGGGACTCACCGCGGCGCTGCTGCGGGCCGGACGGGCGCACGTCAACTCCTCGGCCCGGGGGCGCCTCCACGCGGGCGCGATCGCGAGCGTCAACCTGTTCTATGACCCGCATCCCCCCGCCGGCGCCCCAGGCGCGCTCGCGGTCGAGATGCAGGCGGCTGCATTGTTCGCGGTCGGGGCCGGCGCCGCGGTGGCCGGCGCCGCGGTGTCTGTCGCTTGCGTGCTGGCCGTCGCCGACACGTTCGTCGCGCAAAGCGACGCCGGCCCGCTGGCGCGCACTCGGATCGACGATGACTCCCTGCTTGCGGCCGGCGAAGCGATGGGGGCCCTCGCCGTCGCCGCGCTCCCTGGCTGAGCGCTCCGCGGCGCTCAGGCGCTCAGGCTTCTTCTGGGTTTCACTTTCGCTGCGGGTTTGGCTTTGGCGGCCGTGCTCGCTTTCGCTTTCGCCACCGGTTTGGCTTTCCCAGCCGGCCGGGCTTTCCCAGCCGGCCTTGCTTTTGCCGTCGTTTTCGCCGGCGAGGCCGGCTGCCCTCCAGAGGCGGCTTTCGCCCCGTCGGCCGCTTTCACCGTTGACGCCGGCCGCGGATCGGAGACGCGCTGGGCGGCCTGCCCGAGCTTGCTCGCAAGCGCGCCGAGCTGGTCCTCGATCGCCGCCAGCCGCGCGTCCACCCCGCGCCCGGACAGCGCGCGATCCAACCGGTAGACCCCGTCCTCGATGCCCTCCAGGCGTTGAGAGACCGAGCGCAGGCGGCGCGTGAGCCGTTCGATGTCGGCGGCGGAGGGGATGTTGAACGCGCCCATCGCTACCTCCTGCGCCTGCGCGGCGCGCTCGCGCGCGTCGAACGCGGCGCCGACGACGCCAGTCAGAATCGGGTTCTCGAGCAGCTCGGTGAGCGCCTTGCCGAGGCGGTCTTCCGTACCGTCGGCGAGACGCTCCTTCAGGCCCTTCACGGCTTTGCTCGCATCGGACATTCTCAGAAGGATACGGTGCGAGCATGCCCGAGCGCCTGTTCCTGTTCCTGCAGTTCGAGTTTCCCTGGGTGCTGGGGCCGCCCGACGGGCGCTATCTGCTGCGCGGCCGCGAGGCGCCCGGGCCGCCCGAACCGCACCCACCCGCCCGAGCGGGGGGCGAAACCCAGGCGGGCGGGGCGGGCGGACCTCAACACGTGGTCGTGCTGAACACGCTCGGCGCGTCTCCTCGCGCGGGCGCAGGCGGGCGCGCGAGCGTGCTAAGCGGCTCCGGCGGGGGAGCTGGCACAGGCGGCGGCATCGGTGGCGGCATCGGTGGCGGCGCTGACGCGGGGCCGGTCCGCGGGCTGCTCGCTCTACCCGGGCTTGGCGCCCGTCGCGCGCGCCGGCCGCGGGAGACGACGCCCGAGCCGGCCCCGGTGCCGATTTCGCGCGCAACGGTCATCGACCCGATCTCGGTCTCGGCCGAGCGCCAGGCACAGGCGTGGTTGAAGGAGCTCGACGCCGAGCGCGAGACGCGGGCCGCGACGGCGGTGCTCAACCGCGTGCTCTATGCGCATCGAATCGCGACCGCCGATCCCCACGTGCACGAGCTCGCCCCCACCCAGGCGCTCGTGATCCGGGCCGGTTGGGGCGAGGGAGAGCAGGTGGCGGACGGGCACTGGCGCCATGCGCTCGAGCTGCCCTGGGCGCCGAGCAGGCGGGCGCGACGGCGCGCGGACGCGCTGCGTCCGCAGGAGCGTTTCGCGGAGCTGCTCGGCGCGCGACGGCGGGAGCTGCTGTGCGAGGAGCTCGCCCTGCGCGCGCGCCTCGACCTCGACCAGGGACGCATCGCTCTCGCGGCGGTCGAGCTCGACGCGGCGCTCGCGGCCGCGCTGGGCGAGCTCGAGGTGCTGGGTGAGCTCGGGGCGGAGGGCGAGCTCGACGCGAAGGCGAACCCGGCGCTCGCCCCGCGCGTGGACGAGCTGCGCGCGCTCCGTCCCGGCGTGAGCGCGAGCGGCGATGAGCCCGCCGAAGAGCGGGTCCGCCACGCGCTCGAGCGGCTGGAGGCCGCGCTGCGAGCGCGCGCAGCCTCCGGTCCATAGGCCCCGTTGGAGCCTGTTGGCCCGGTTGGTCAAATAGTCTGTTCGATTCATGGGAGCGAGAGGGAGCGATCGGCTCGAGCTCGAAGGGGTGGTCAAGCACTACCATGGCGCCGAGGAGGTGCGCGCGGTCGACGGCGTGAACCTCAAGATCGAGCCCGGGGAGATGGTCGCGCTGTACGGGCCGAGCGGCTCGGGTAAGACGACGCTGCTGCTCCTGATCGCGGCGCTCCTGACCCCCGAGGAGGGCTCGATCCGCTACGCCGGGCGCGATCTCCGGGAGCTGTCGGCGAATGAGGCGAGCGAGTATCTGCTGCGCGACGTCGGCTTCATCTTCCAGGGCTTTCACCTGATGCCGCGCGTCTCGGCGGTCGAGAACGCGTCGATCAAGCTGCTGCTCGGCGGCGCGGGGCTGAAAGAGGCGCGCGCCCGCGCAATCCCGTGGCTACGGCGTGTCGGCCTCGGCGAGCGCCTGGAGCACACCCCGGGCGAGCTCTCCGGTGGCGAGCGCCAGCGCGTCGCGATCGCCCGTGCGCTGGCCGCCGAGCCGCGGCTGATCCTCGCGGATGAGCCGACCGGGAACCTCGACAGCGCGCGCAGCCGCGAGATCATCGAACTGCTGCGCACGATCGCGCGGGAGCGCGGCGCGACCGTGCTGCTGGTCACGCACGACCTCGAGGCGGCCGCGATCGCCGACCGGCGCTGCACGCTGCGCGACGGCCGGCTGCGCGAGGACGGGACGCCGCCAAGCATCTGATGCGCCCCGCGCTGCTCCTCTATCTCTACCGGCGGCGGCTGCGCGCACAGCTGGCCCAGGAGCTGCTCGCCGGTCTCGGCGTCGCGATCGCGGTCGCGCTGCTGTTTGCGGTCACGGTCGCCGACGGCAGCGTCGAGGGCTCGGCGGGCGAAGTGCTCCACGCGGTGATCGGCCCCGCGCAGCTGCAGCTGCGCGCACGCGGGGGCGAAGGCTTCGATGGGCGCCTGCTCGCGCGCGTCGAAGCGCTGCCGGGCGTCGGTCAGGCGGCGGGGGTGCTCGAACAGACAGCGAGCGTGCGCGGTCCCGGCGGCGAGCGCGCGACGGTCCAGATCGCCGGCGCGAACCTCAGCCTCGCGCTGCTCGACGGACTCGCGCACACGATCCCGCTGTCGGCCCTCTCGGCGGAAGGGATCGGCCTCAGCGCGCACACCGCCGCGACGCTCGGGGCGCCCCGGCGGATCGCGCTGGAGCTGCGCGGACGCGTGAGGACGCTGGCGGTCAGCGCGGTGCTCGGCGCGAGCGCGTTCGGCGCGCTGGCGAGCGCGCCGATCGCCGTGATGGGGCTCGCGCACCTGCAGCGCCTCGCCGGGCTGCCCGGCCTGCTCACGCGGATCCTCGTGCTCGCCAAGCCCGGCCGCGAGGCGCGGGTGCGCACGGAGCTCGCCGCGCTCGCCGGGCCGGGGCTCGCGGTGGCGCCGGCCGGCGAAGATCGGGCGCTGCTGCACCAGGCGCTACGCCCGAGCGAGCAGTCGAGCGAGTTCTTCGCCGCGATCTGCGCGCTCCTGGGCTTTCTGTTCGCGTTCAACGCGATCCTGCTGACGCTCCCCGAGCGCCGCCACGTGATCGCCGACCTGCGCCTGCTCGGCGCGCGCGGCTCCCAGATCGCGGCGATGGTCCTGTTCGAGGCGCTGTGCCTCGGCCTGGCCGCCTCGCTGCTCGGCGTGCTCGCAGGCTACGCCCTGGCGGTCGGTCCGTTCCATCAGTCGCCAACGTATCTCGCCGAGGCGTTCACGCTCGGCACGGGCACCGTGATCGGCGCGGGGCCGCTCGCGCTCGCGCTCGGCGGCGGCCTCTGCGCGACCCTGCTGGCCTCGGCGCTGGCGCTGCTGGACCGGCGCGCGAGCCGCACGCTCGACACCACGCCTGGCGCGGGGCACGCCACCACGGATGTGCTCGCCCGCGGCGCCCAGCTGCGCCTGGCACTCGCCGCCGGCGGCGTGCTGGCGCTCGCGAGCGCGACGTTCCTGCTGTGGTCCTCGCTGTCGCTCGCGGCGCTCAGCGCGCTCGCGCTGGTGTGCCTGCTTGCGGTTCCGCTCGCGCTCGGCCTGGTGCTGCACGCGGCCCGCGCGCTGGCCGTACACCGCCGCCGCGGGCAGGGGCTGCTGGCGGTGGCGCTGCTCTCGCTGCGCGGCTCGACGCTGCGCTCGCTCGCGCTCGCGAGCACGGGAGCCGTCGCGCTGTTCGGCGCGGGCGCGCTCGGCGGCGCACGCGCGGATCTGCTGCGGGGGATCGACGGCTTCGCGCGCGCCTACAGCGCCGACGCGCAGATCTGGGTCAACCCGCCGGGCGCCTACCAGGCGACGGTGCCGTTCGCGCCCGGCGACGCCGCCGCGCGGATCGCGCGGGTGGGGGGCGTGGCGGGCGTGAGCGCGTTCTACGGCGGCTACCTCGACTTCGATGGGCGGCGCGTATGGATCATCGCCCGCCCGCCCGACGGCGCGCGCGAAGTGCTGCGCAGCCAGATCGCCCAGGGCAACGTGTCAGTCGCCAGCGCGGCGCTCGCGGCGGGAGGATCGATCGTGCTCTCGCGCCAGATCGCCGCCGAACATCACACCGGCGTGGGTGGCGCGCTCGTGCTGCCGACGCCGAGCGGACCGGTCCGCTTTCGAATCGCCGCGACCACGACCAACCTCGGCTGGAGCCCAGGCGCGATCTTCGTGAGCGCCGCCGACTACCGACGCTATTGGAGCAGGAACACCGCTCGCTCGAGCTCGGCCGCCCCGCCGAACACGGCCGCCCACCCGAGCCTCTGCCATCCGCCCGAACACGGCCACCCACCCGGACATGACCGCCCACCCGAGCGCGGCCATCCGCCCCAACGTGACCACCCACCTGAGCGTGGCGCCGACCGCGCTGGCCGTCGCGCTGCGCCCGGGCGCCGACGCCGCGCGCGTGCGCGGGCGGATCGTGCGCGCACTCGGAGGGCCGGCGGGACTCCAGGACGGGCTGGAAGTCGCGACCGCACCGGCGCGCGTGAGCGAAATCGATGCGCTCGCCGCCGCCGGGCTGAGCCGGCTCGGGGAGATCGCGACGCTGCTGAGCATCGCCGCGATCCTCGTGCTGGCGAGCGCGTTGGCCTCGGCGCTCTGGCAGCGCCGCGCGGCGCTGGCCGAGCTGCGCCTGACGGGTGCGACGCCCACGCGCCTGGGCAGGATCCTGCTGCTCGAAGCGGCGCTGCTGCTCGGCGCCGGCTGCGTCACCGGCGCACTCGTCGGGGTCTACGGCCAGGCCGTAATCGACCGCTACCTGCGCGAGGTGACAGGCTTCCCACTCGGGACCCTGGCAGCCGGCCTGCGTCCGCTGGAGCTGCTCACGCTCGTGCTCGCGGCCGTGCTCGCGCTGGTCGCGATCCCCGGCCTGCTCGCCGCGCGGGTGGCGCCGACGCTCGCGCTCGAGGAGTAATAGAGGAGTAGTCGAGAAGTAGAGGAGCAATCGAGGAGTAGGTATCCGTCCGTGTCCGAGAACCCCGCGGCTCGCGTTCGAAAAACGCGCGACCCGCGTTTCAGCGACCGCTGAAAGGGGAGATCTCGGAACTTCGGATCGTTCCCAGGAAGACGTCCGATCGGGTGCTGTAGACTGTTCGAAATGGTCAGGCCGAAGGGATTGGCTGTTACAGGGGTGGCGCTTGCCGCCCTCGCGGCGCCCCTCGCGCCGGTCGCGCTCGCCGGGCGCGGCGCCTCGACCTCAGCCATGGCGCGTGTGGCGAGCACCCTGAAGATCACCGACACGGCTAAGCTGCACTACACGGGCGGCTCGGGCTCGCTGCTGCACGAGTCCGGAACGGCAACGGGGACGCTGCCGGGGAGCATGAAGGCCGAATGCAACATCGGCGCGGTGCTCAGCACGAACTTCACGATCTATGCAGCCGGCGGCACGATCAAAGGCCGCGGCACGGCGACCCCGCACGGCTCGGGCACGTATGAAAGCTTCGCCGGAACGCTCGTCGCCACCGGCGGCACCGGACGCTTCGCGCACGCGCGCGGGCGCGCTGGGCTGTACGGCGTGTTCGACCGCAAGAACTACGGGCTGACCGTCCAGACCACCGGCAAGCTCTCGTATTGAAACGGGTCTCTGTCCTTGCGCTGCTGGCTCTCCTGGTGTGCTGGGGCGCGCCGGCGGCGGTGCGGGCGAGCGAGACGGCGCGGCTGACGGCGACGCTCACTCCGGAGCGCTTGGGGCACGGCACGACGATCGGCTTCAGCCTGCGGATCCTCTCCCCCGGCGGCGCGATCCCGCCGCCGCTGACGTTCGTCAACCTGCGCTACCCGCGCGATCTCGGGATCGCCACGAGCGGCCTCGGCCTGGCGACGTGCACGCCCGCGCTGCTCGAAGCCGCCGGACCGAGGGGCTGCCCGGCGGACTCGGTGATGGGCGTCGGCAGCGCGGTCGCGCAGATCGCGGTCGGCCCCGAAATCGTCAACGAGACCGCCCCCGTCACGATCTTCCGCGCGCCGACCGCAAACGGGCAGATCGCGATGGTCCTCTACGCCAACGGCGCGACCCCCGTCGAAGCACAGATCCTGCTTCCCAGCCTGCTGCTGCCGGCGAGCGCTCCGTTCGGCGGGCGGGTCAAGATCGACGTGCCGCTCGTCCCCAGCCTCCCCGACACGCCCGACGTCGCGATCGCGCGCCTGACGACCACGCTCGGACCGCTCGGCATCACCTACTACGAACGCCTGCACGGCCGCACGGTCGCCTACCGCCCGCGCGGGTTGCAACTGCCCGACAGCTGCCCGCGCGGGGGATTCCCGTTCGCGGCCGAACTGGGTTTCGTCAACGGCAGCAGCGCGAGCGCGGGGACCGTCGTGCCCTGCCCGGGCGCTCGGCGGCGCCGGCGCGCCTAGCGACCCCGCAGAGCGCGACCGCACACGAGCAGATCCGGGGACGCTTCAGGCCGAGCTGGATGGTGCTCCGGCGCTGACCTTTTATGCCGGGAGCCAATGCGGAGCTCGTCCGCCCGGGGTGAGGTTCGTCTGGCTAAGGCGAAGTCGCGGACCTGCCTGGCCGAGGGGCTCGCGTAGAGTACGGCTGGCGATGGATCCGACCAGAACTGCGATTGGGACTTGGTCCGGCGGGCGCTTCATGCACTTCGGCGAGGCGCTCGACGATGCTCGGCTGGAGGCGCTGCTGCGGCCGGGAGAGAGCATCGAGACGGTCATCACCGCCGACGCGTACGGGGCCGGGGAGGCCGATCGCTTGCTGGGCGGGGCGCTGGCGGGCGTCGAGCGCGAGAGCTACTGCCTGGTCGGGGCGATTGGGCACGACTTCTATGAGGGCGAGCGGGAGGGGGCGAAGGGGTTTCCGCGCTTCACCGACGCGCGGTTGCGCGGCGCGGAGGGGTACGGCGACTACATCAGGATGGCGAGCGAGCGCAGCCTCGAACGCCTCGGGGTCGAGCGCTTCGATCTGCTGCTGCTGCACAACCCCGATCGGACGGGATACACGAGCGACGCCGTTTGGGAGGGGATGGCGGCGGTCCGCGATGCGGGGCTCACGCGGCTGCTCGGCGTGGCGCCGGGACCGGCTAACGGGTTCACGTTGGATCTGATCGACTGCTTCGAGCGCCACGGGGCGCTGATCGACTGGGCGATGGTGATCCTCTCGCCGATGGAGCCGTGGCCGGGGGAGCTCGTGCTCGACGCGGCGCTCGCGCACGATGTCAGCCTGATCACGCGCGTGGTCAACTACGGGGGCCTGTTCCACGACGACGTGCGGACCGGGCATGCCTTCGCCGAGTACGACCACCGCAAGTTCCGCCCCGACGGATGGGTGCAGGCCGGCAACGAGAAGCTCGAGCGGATGCGGCCCTACGCCGAGCGCCACGGGCTGAGCCTGCTGCAGCTCGCCTGCCAGTGGAACCTCGCCCAGCCGGCGGTGCGCTGCGTCGCGCCAACGCTGATCCAAGAGGGCGGGACCCCGGGGAGCGAGACCCCGGCCGCTTCCTCGTCCGCCCCGGGGAAATCGACTCCCCGCCCGATGCCCCCCCGCCCGATCGAGGACAAGCGCGCGGAGCTCGCCGCGCTGGGAGCCGAGAACCCGCTGAGCCCGGCCGAGATCGATGAGCTGCGCGCGATCGGCGAGAACACCGGCAGCATGGCCCTGAAGGGCGCGAGCCTCGAACACGAGGGCGCCCCCCGCGCCGACCGCTGGGGGATCAGCGACGAGCTCGCCACGCTCGCCGAGCGCTGGGAGATCGCGCCCGCGCGCGACCTCGCCCAGCTATCTCAGACCCCGGCGGCGTAGGCCCCCGGCTACTTTCCCTCGAAGTGCGGCGCGCGTTTGCCGAGGAACGCGCTGATCCCCTCCCGAGCGTCGGCGGAGGCGAACACCGACGCGAACGCCCCCTTCTCCGCCTCGATCCCCTCATCCAAATCGCCGGCCGCGGAGACGCGCTTGATCTGCCCGAGCGCGAGCGGCGCCTGCGAAGCGAGCTTGCGCGCCCAGGAGAGCGCGGTGTCGAGCAGTTCGTGGTCTTCGACGACGCGGTTGGCGAGGCCCATCTCGAAGGCCTCGTCGGCGAGGATCGGATCGCCGACCAGGTTCATCTCCAGCGCCTTGTTCGAGCCGACCAGGCGCGGCAGGCGCTGGGTGCCGCCGAAGCCGGGGATGATCCCGAGCTTGATCTCGGGCTGGCCGAACAGGGCCGAGCGTGCCGCGATCCGCACGTCGCAGGACATCGCGAGCTCGCAGCCGCCGCCGAAGGCGAGGCCGTTGACCGCGGCGATCGTCGCGATCCCCTCCGAGCCCAGTTCGCGGAACAGCGCGTGCGCGGTGTGGATCATCCGCTCGCCGCCCGCCTCGTCCATCTTCGTGAACGCCTTGATGTCCGCGCCGGCGGAGTAGAGGAACGGGTTCGAGGACGCGATCACGAGGGCATGGACGCCGGAGCCCGAGGCCTTGACGTGCGCCCAGACCTTGCCGAGGTCCTCGATCACCTGTGGGGCGATCGAGTTCATCTGGCCGTTCGCCAGCCACGCGATCGCAACACCGTCGGAGCGGGTCTCGAGCTTGACCACCTCGGCCGGCTGCTCTGAGTCGGGCTGGGGGTAGGCGTAGAAGCCCTGGCCGGTGGACTGCCCGAGGCGGCCCTGGGCGACGAGACGGCGCAGGACGGTCGGCGGCGTGAAGCGCTCGCCGTGGCGCTCGACGGCGGTCTCGAGGCGCTCGAGGATCTTGTCGAGGCCTTCGACGTCGGCCTTCATGAACGGCGGCAGCAGGCCGCGGCGCGGGTCGAGGCCGGCGCCGGCCATCATTCCGAAGTCGATGTCGCGGTGGGTGGCGACGCCCTCCTCCAAAACGAGGCAGGCCTCGACGAACGTCTTCAGTGAGAGCAGCTCGACCAGCTCGGCGACGTCGGGCTCGACGTCCCCGTCGATGTTCGGCTCGCCGTCGTGGTAGAAACCGTTGCCGGCGGTCTTCGCGCCGAGCTTGCCCTCGCCGACGAGGCGCTGCATGCCCTTCGGCACGTAGAAGCGCTCGTCGCCGTAGGACTCGGCGAGGTGCTCGGCGACGTGCAGGACGGTGTCGAGGCCGAGCAGGTCGACGAGGTAGTACGGCCCGATCGGGACGACGCCCGCGGCGCCGACGCCGGCGTCGATCTGCTTGATCGACAGTTTCTTCTCCTCCTGCTCGCGCCAGACCTCGGAGATCCCCGCGTTGAGGATCCGGTTGACGACGAAGCCCGGGACCTCGGCGCAGGTGATCGGCTGCTTGCGGATCGCCTGCGCGAACGTGACTGCCGCGCCGACGGTCTCGGCGGCGGTCTCCTCGCCCTCGACGATCTCGATCAACGGCATGATCGAGGCCGGGTAGAAGTAGTGGAAGCCGACGACCTTCTCCGGGCGCAGCGTCGCTTCGCCGATCTCCGTGATCGACAGGGAGGAGGTGTTCGAGGCGAGGATCGCGTGGCCGGGCGTGGCGGCGTCGAGCTCGGCGAACACGGCCTGCTTGATCGCGATCTTCTCCGGCACGGCCTCGATCACGAAGTCAACATCGCCGAAGTCCGCGTAGGAGGTCGTGCCGGTGATACGGCCGAGCACCTCCTCGATCTGCGCCTTGCCCTGCTCCTCGGTGAGCTTGCCCTTCTCGACGAGCTTGCCGACCTGCCCCGAGGTGACGCCGAGGGCCTCGTCGAGGCCGGCCTGCACGAGCGCGTCGTCGATGTCCTTCAGCACCACCGGGATCCCGGCGGCCGCGATCGTCTGGGCGATCTGGCCGCCCATCGTCCCGGCGCCCACGACAGCAGCCTTGAATACGAACATCGATCGTCTCCTCTGGAAGGGGTCTTCTGGTCCGCGCTCTGAAAGGTCCGCGCTTACGGTCGCGCGGAGCCTAGCGTGCCGGCAGCGAGCCCGCGCCCGCCGGCGCCCCCACGCCCGCAGGGCGCCCCGCACCCCCCTACGCGGAGGGAGGCGAGTCGGCGGCCGGGACCGAGCGCAGCTCGCGCACGGTCGCGGGCATCCCCGCGACGGCCTCGGCGGCCGTGACGGTCTCGGCTCGGCCGGGGGCTCCAACGTCCCCGGCGCCGCCGGTCCAGTCGCGCAGGAATTCGTCGCACGCGGCCGCGTCGAGCGGGCGCGCGAACAGGAAGCCCTGCCCGGAGTCGCAGTTCTCCTCCTTCAGCAGCGCGAGCTCGCGCGACTGCTCGATCCCCTCGGCGAGCGTCTCGATCGAGAGCGACTTGCCGAGCTGCACGAGCGTACGGATCAGGGTGTCGCCTTCGGGGTCCTGGGAGACGCGCGAGATGAACGAGCGATCGATCTTCAGCGCGTCGACGGGGAAGCGCTGCAGGTAGGCAAGCGAGGAGTAGCCGGTGCCGAAGTCGTCGATCGCCACGCGCACGCCGAGCTCCTTGATCGCGACCAGCCGCCGCGCGGTCTCCTCGGCGTTCGACATCAAGGTCGTCTCGGTGATCTCGAGCGTCAGCGCGCCGGGGTCGAGGTCGCTATCGGCGAGCGCCCCGCGCACCTCGGAGACGAACGCGTCGGTGTCGAGCTGGCGCGCGGAGACGTTCACGGCGATCCCGACGGGGTGCCCGTCGCGCCGCCAGCGCGCCCCCTGCACGCAGGCCTCGCGCAGCACCCACGCGCCGACCTCGCAGATCAGCCCGGTCTCTTCGAGCAGCGGGATAAAGTCGTCGGGCTGCACCACACCTCGAACCGGGCTGCGCCAGCGGATCAGCGCCTCCATCCCGGTCGGGGTCATCTCCTGCAGGTCGAACGTCGGCTGATAGACGAGGAAGAACTCGTCGTTCTCGAACGCGACGCGCAGGTCCATCTCGAGCTCCATGCGGCTCTGCACGGCGTCCTGCATGCCCGACTCGAACACGACGTAGCGGTTCTTGCCGTCCCACTTCGCGCGGTACATCGCGATGTCGGCGTCGCGCAGGAGCTCTTCGGCGCAGACGCGGTCGCCGGCCGCGATCCCGACGCTCGCGGTCACGGCCAGGCGCGTCTGCTCGGCGCCCTCCAGCTCGAACGGCTGCTTGAGCGCGTCGAGCAGGCGCTCGGCGATCATCTCCGGGCCGGAGTCGAGCGCCATCCCTTCGGCGACGATCACGAACTCGTCGCCGCCGAGGCGCCCGAGCGCGTCGATGTCGCGCACGACCCCGTCCAACCGCGCCGCGACCGCCCGCAGCAGCTCGTCGCCGACCCCGTGGCCGAGCGTGTCGTTGATCGACTTGAAGTTGTCGACGTCGACGAACAGCGCCGCGACCGGCGTTTTCGAGCGGCGCGAGCGCACAAGCATCTGCTCGACGCGGTCGAGGATCAGCGTACGATTCGGCAATCCGGTGAGCGCGTCGTGGGTCGCGAGAAACGCGAG
Source organism: uncultured Solirubrobacterales bacterium (assembly GCA_963774785.1). GTDB lineage: Bacteria > Actinomycetota > Thermoleophilia > Solirubrobacterales > Solirubrobacteraceae > Palsa-744. Next base: position 2,603,126 of record CAVZGH010000001.1, read on the forward strand.
CTCCTCCTGGCGGCGCGTCAGCTCCTCGTGCGCGCGCCGGCGCTCGGACTCGAAGGACTGGCACATCCGCACGAGCGTCACGTCGAGGCTGCGCTGCAGCATCCCGAGCGCCCACTCGAGCACCTCCGTGGGGATCGCGAGCTCCACCGCTGTCTCGCGCAGCACCTCGTCGGCCGCGTCACGCCAGCGCAGACAGCGCTTGGTCACCTCGTCCAGCGGCGCCTCACGCTGGGCGGCGAGGTGTCCGAAGATCCGCCAGGACTCCTGCCCGACCTCGCGCGCCACGGCGGCTCCCTCGCCGGCCATCCAGCGCGCGACCGCGAGCGTCGAGACGGTCCCGACGCGCACAAAGCTCTGTTCGACGACCTCGTCGAGCGCCGGCCCGGACTCCCGCGAGCGGCGGCGAATCCCCGCGACGACATCGTCGGTGCGCGCGCTCAGCGCCTCGCCGAGGCGGCGCAGCTGCGCGGCGTCAACGGTCGCATCGATCGCGATGTCCCCGGCGCGTGTGCGCGCCTCGATCGCCTGCTGTCGGGGCGCCACCTGCGCGGCGGCGTCGATCTGTACCTCTCCCCGACCCATGATCAGCGGATCGACAGATCGTAAGAGTTCCTTTAACTTCGCCCGAGAAATGTAAACGTGACGTCTATGCGGGCGAAGCCGCACACGTGCGGCTTTGTGGCCGGCCGCATGCGGCCGGCCATACCGTTGGCGCATGCGCCAACGGCGGGCGCGCGCATGCGCGCGCCCGTGGGGGGCCGCATGCGGCCCCCCACCCATCATCAGCTTCTTTAATGGCCGCGCCGCCCGGACCGAATAATCGTGCGGCCCGGACCGCTTCGCCGGCTTGGGGCTACGCCGGGACGGCGGTCGGCTCCTCGACACGGCGCGGGAGCAGCGTTTCGCGCGCGATCACGAGGCGCTGGATCTGCGAGGTGCCCTCGTAGAGCTGCATGATCTTCGCGTCGCGGAACAGCTTCTCGACGGGGTACTCCTTGATGAAGCCGTAGCCGCCGTACACCTGGACGGCGTCGGTCGCGATCTTCATCGCGGCGTCGGCGGCGAAGCGCTTGGCGTGCGAGGAGACGAGCGTGTTGCGCGCCCCCTGGTCGAGCAGCGTCGCGGACTTCCATGTGAGCAGCCGCGCGGCCTCGATTTCGGTCGCCATGTCGGCGATCATGAACTGGATCGCCTGGTGCATCGCGATCGGCACGCCGAACTGGACGCGTTCGCGCGAGTAGTCGGTCGCGAACTCGAAGGCCGCGCGGGCGATGCCCGTGGCCATCGCGGCGACGCCGGGACGGGTGCGGTCGAGCGTCATCATCGCGAGCTTGAAGCCCGCGTTTTCCTCGCCGAGCAGGTTCTCGGCCGGGACCTCGACGTCGTTGAAGGAGATCGTCGCGGTGTTCGACGCGCGCTGGCCGAGCTTGTCCTCCTTCTTGTCGACGATCACGCCCCAGTCGCGCTCCACCACGAACGCGGAGATGCCGCGGTGCCCGGCGTCCTTGTCGGTCTTCGCGTAGACGGTGTAGTAGTCGGCGTAGCCGCCGTTGGTGATGAAGCACTTCGAGCCGTTGATCACGTACTTGTCGCCGTGCTTGACGGCGGTCGTGCGCATCCCGGAGACGTCGGAGCCCGCGTCGGGCTCGGTCAGGCAGAAGGAGGCGAGCTTCGGGGCCTCCGTCAACATGCCGAGGTACTTCTTCTTCGTCTCCTCCGAGCCGCCCAGCACGATCGGCGCGGTCGCCAGGCCGTTGCAGCCGAGCGAGGTCTGGATACCCGAGCAGCCCCACGAGAGCTCCTCCTCGATCAGGCAGCCCTCGAGATAGCCTGCGCCGGCGCCACCGTACTCCTCCGGGATGTGCGAGTTCATCAGGCCGACGTCCCACGCCTTCTCGATGATGTCCTGCGGCCAGGTCCCGTCCTTGTCGTACTCCCAGGCGACGGGCCTGATCTCCTTCTCGGCGAAATCGTGCGCCATCTCGCGCAGGTTCTTCTGCTCGTCTGTGAGCGTGAAATCGACCATGGTCTGCGTGCTCTCCTAAGGGCCGGCGCGGGGGGCGTGCCAGCGGCGACGGGCCACCGCGCGAGAATAGATTGACTGGTCAGTCAACATCAAGGGTAGCGGAGGGAGAGGCAGCTTTTCAATGACGAGCCAGAGCCGGCGGCGCCTGTGGGGTCCAGGCCCGGTCGTGGCTGGGTTGGGAACCGCGGCGCTTTCTGTTGCCGGCTCGTCCCCTTCGAATTACGCAACAATTCATCCGATGGTGGTGGGCTTCCTCACGAGCGTCGGGGTCGGGGTGGTCGATCTGTCGCTGTTCCCGCTCGTCGTGCTCGGGGTGGTCGACCTGTCGCTGGTCCCGCTCGTCGTGCTCGGGGCGGTCAACCTGTCGCTGGTCCCGCTCGTCGTGCTCGGGGCGGTCGCCGTCGCGGTCGTGATGTCGATCGTGTTCCTGATCAGCGGCGAAAACGTCTACGACCAGATCGGCCAGGGCGGAATGACGCGCGACAGGGAAGCCCCGCCGGAGGAGGCGTTCGCGCCCACGAGCGCCGCAGCCGCGACCGCGACCGGGGCCGGGGCCGGGTCGGCGACGCTGAGCTCCTCCGCGGCCCGCGCCGAGCAGGAGCGCGAGGTGCGCCAGATGCTCGGCGCGCGCAGCGCGCGGATGGTCGCCCGGGGCGAAACGGCGCTCGACCTCGACGCCGAGGTCGCCAAGCTGCTCTCGCCGGCGGAGGCGGCTGGCGGGGCGGAGGCGGCTGGCGCGAACGCGACGGGCGCGGGCACGGCGGGCACGGGCACGGCGGGCACGGCGGGCATGACGAGCGCAGCGAGCGCCGGTGCGGCGGGCGCGGAGGGTGGGGCTGGGGGAACGCCGGGGTCGCCGGGAAGCGCCCATGACGCGGAGCTCGAAGCGGAGGTGCGCGAACTCGTCGTCGCAAAGAACGAACGCCGCGCGCGCCGCGGCTTGGAGCCCCTCGACGTCGCCGCTGAGGTCCAGCGCACGCTCGCCGAGCTCTCTCCCTGAGCACGCGACCGCGGGGTCGGATATAAACGGCGGAATGGCCGACCCGCGCAGATACGAACTGGACGAGCTGAGCATCCGCCCGGGCACGTACTTCAATCCCCAGACGGAGGTCGTGCTGATCGTCAACGACTCCCCCGACGTCAACCACGAGATCTTCGACGACGTCGAGCCCGGCGAGGGCGCCGACTGGGTCCTGATCTCCGACGAGGCCCCGGTCGACGAGCACCGCCGCGACGAGCTGATCGAGAGCTTCCAGGCGACCTACTCGCCCGCGAGCGAGCTCGTCGTCGCCGGCGAAGTCGAGGACGAGGACGACGTCGAGAACGAGGAACTGGAACCGGACGAGGAGATCGACGAGCTGTAGTCGTTGGCCTGAAGTGAGACGGGACGGCGCAACTACCTTGTGCCGGGGGGTGTTTCGGGGGCTGCAATGGGCCCTGCAGAGTCGAAGAGGATCGTGCGTAGGATGCGCGCCGTGCGCGTCCTCCATCTGCGGGCGCTCGCCCTGGTGGCGCTCGTCGCGGCATTGAGCGTTTCGCTCGTGGGCGGCCCCGCCTCCGCCCAGGCCTCCCGCGGCCCGACCGTCACCGCCGCGCTCGCGAGCCTGCAGCGCAGCGGGGCGATCACGCCCGCCGTCTACCAGAAGGACTACTCGGCCTATCTCGCCGCGACCGCCTCGCTGAAGAAGCTGAGCGGGACGCGGCGCAACGAGCTCGGCGCCGTCGTCGCGAACGTGCAGGCGATCGCCGCCGCCGGGGGGTTCATCCCCTCGCGGCTGCCCGCGTTGTTCCTGACGCTCGAACGCAACCGCACGTGGTGGACGAGCGGCTCGCTGCTCGCCTCGCGCGTGCGCATCAGCTTCCCCGGCTCAGAGCTCGTCTGGGAGTACTACGCCGGTCAGGGGATCGAGATCCAGTGGCTCGGCACTTTCGGCGAGGGCAACGGCTACTACTCGGGCGGCCAGAACAACAACCTCAAGCAGCTGATCGGCGAACTGATCCCGCTCGCGACCAAGCGCGCCGGGGGGATTGCCTGGGAGTACATGTTCCAGTTCGACGGCGGCCTACCGCCGTGGACCAGCGGACTCTCGCAGGGCACCGCGCTGCAGCTGCTCTCGCGCGATTACTCGCGCTTCAAAGAACCGACGGTGCTGACCGCGGCCCAGGAAGCGCTCGGGATCTTCAAGACGCCGCCGCCCCAGGGCGTGCGCGTGACGAGCTCGCTCGGGGCGCACTACCTCGAGTACACCTACGCCCCCACCGACCGCATCCTCAATGGCGAAATCCAGGCGCTCGTAGGACTCTACGAATACACCTCGATCACCAAGGACCCGGCCGGCCTCGCGCTGTTCGAAGCCGGCGACGGCGAAGAGCGCGTGCGCACGCCACTCTATAACACCGGCTACTGGTCGATGTACGACCAGTACGGCGAATCAGACCTCAACTACCACGAACTGCTCGCCGAATTCCTCCAGCATCTGTGCGAACGCACGCGCCGCGGCGAGCCGCTCACGACCACCCCGCCCGCACCGGCGCCGCCGCCAGCCGCACCGACGACGCCCTCCACGACGACACCCGGGGGCACAGCCGGGGGCACAGCCGGCGCCGGGGGCACAGCCGGCGCCGGGGGCACAGCCGGGGGCACAGCCGGCGCCGGCACCACGGAAACGAACGGCGCAAGCGGCGGAGCGAGCGCCGCGCGCTACACGGCGCGGGCGGCCATGGCGGCGAACACCGCTACCAACACCCCCACCGCCACGGCTGCGGCCGCGAGCGCAGGCGCAACGGATTCGACAAGCCCGGTCGCCCACATGGCCTCGTCGCCCACCAACGCCCACACCGCCGCGACGACAACCGCCCCACCGGCGCAGATCGCGGGCGATGAGATCTACTGCACGACCGCCGAAGCCTTCATCGCCGATCTGCACACCCCGCCGAAGATCGCGCTCGTCACGACGACGCTCCCGACGAGCGCGCGCGCCGGCGTACAGATGTCGCTGTCGAAGATCTCCACCGTCCACCTGACCGTCCGCCTCGGGGGCATGGTCGTCTACTCCAACAGCGCGACCGTCGAACGCGGCAGGCCGAAGCTCCTTTGGCCCACCCCCGCGAAGGGCGGCTCCTACACGGTCACGCTGACCGCGACCGACCTCGCCGGCAACTTCGCGACCACGAGCGGCACGATCGCCGTCGCGAAGGGCGCGAAGGCCCACTGAGGCACCGAGCGACACGTCGCACCGCTCGAAGCCAGGCCGGCTTATCTCCCGAGGGACCGGCGATAAATTCCGCGACTGAGACCTGCCGCCGCAGGGCGACCCTAGACTGCGGTGCATGACACGACTGAGCAGCGCCTGGCGGGCGTTGACGCCAGATCAGCGCCTCGCGGGCGCCGCCTCGGCGGCGCTGTTCGTGACGATGTTCCTGCCCTGGTACCAGCAGAACGCGGTCGTCAACGCCCCCCGCGCGGCGCCGCTGCAGAGCCGCAACCTGAACGCGTTCCAGGTCTTCTCATTCGTCGAGGCGGCCGTCCTGCTCGTCGCCGTGGCCGTGCTCTACCTGCTGTTCGCGCGCGGTGAGCGGCGCTCCTTCCAGCTCCCTGGGGGCGACGGCACCGTCGTGTTCGCCGCCGGCGTCTGGGTGGCGCTGCTGCTGATCCTGCGCCTGTTCGACAAGCCTGGGATCACCACCCACGGCGTCGCCGCGAACGTCGGCATCCAGTGGGGGATCTTCTTCGCGCTCGCCGCCGCCGGGCTGCTCGCCCTCGCCGGCTCGCGGATGCGCGCCGGCGCTCGGCCGGAACCGCCGCTTCTACGCCGGCCCCGGCGAGCAGAGTCTCCGCGCGGGCCTGAGCCGCCGACCGTGCCCCGTCCCACCGGCTCCGAGTCCTTCGACCGAGCTGCGGTCGTATTGGACGACGAGCTTCCCGTCCGCTCCCCGCGCCGCCCACCGGCGCCGCGTGCCGTTCCAGCTCGCCGCGTCCAGCGACGCTCCGTTTCCCCGGAGGACCTGACCGAGCAACTGTCCTTTGAGGATCCCGTGCCCGGCCCCGAGCAGCGGTAGGCGCCTATCATTGCGCGGACCGTGTCCGCCCCCTCCGCCCCATCCTCCTCCGCCGCCGCGCCCGCCTCCGTCGCAGACGTCGCCGCGGGCCTGCGCGATGTCGGCTACCTGCCCGGCGAGTCGACCGCGCTCGTGGCGTTCCTCGCGGCCCGCCTCGGCAAGCCCGTGCTCGTAGAGGGGCCGGCGGGCGTCGGCAAGACCGAGCTCGCGAAGTCGCTGGCGCTGTACCTCGGGCGCGAGCTCGTAAGACTGCAGTGCTACGAGGGGCTCGACGAGGCGAAGGCGCTATACGAGTGGAACTACCGTAAGCAGCTGCTGCGCATCCAGGCCGAGGCGTCGGACACCGGCTGGGAGGCGGTGCAGGAGGACATCTTCGGCGAGGAGTTCCTGCTGGCGCGGCCCTTGATGAGCGCGATCGCGTCTGAGCGGCCGGTCGTGCTGCTGATCGACGAGATCGACAAGACCGATCAGGAGTTCGAGGCGATGCTCTTGGAGGTGCTCTCCGACTTCCAGATCTCGATCCCCGAGCTCGGCCGGGTGCAGGCGCGCACGCACCCCGTCGTGCTGCTGACCTCTAACAACTCGCGTGAGCTGACGGAGGCGCTCAAGCGCCGCTGCCTGTATCTGTGGCTCGACTACCCCGAGCTCGAGCACGAGCTCGAGATCGTACGGCTGCACGCGCCGGAGCTGTCTGAGACCGTCGCCCGTCGCCTGGTCGAGGTGGTCGGGATGGTGCGCGAGCTCGACCTGAAGAAGCCGCCGTCGATCGCCGAGTCGATTGACTGGGCGCGGGCGCTTTTGTTGCTTGGGGCCGAGGACATCGACGAGGCCGTCTTCCGCGAGACGATGTCGGTGATCGTCAAGCATCGCACCGACATGGACATCGTCTCCGAGCGCGTCGGGCTGAAGCTGCGCCCGGCAGCCGCCGATGCCGCCGCCTGAGGGCCTCCCGGCCCGGATCCTCGAGCTCGGCGAGGAGCTGCGCCAGGAAGGCGTCGCGGTCGGGACCTCGGAGCTGCTCGACGCGTTTGCGGTGCTGCGCGAGGTCAGCTGGACCGAGCAGGAGGACTTTCGCGAGGCACTCGCCGCGACCCTCGCCAAGAGCCAGGAGGACCGGCGCGTGTTCGAGCTCGTGTTCGACCGCTTCTTCTTCCGCGCGGTCGAGCTCGCGGCGCTGCGCAAGGACATCCGCGAGGGCGACTCCACGCAGGGGCCGCCGGGCGCGATCGACCTCGATGAGCTTCTCCGTCGAAGACCTCGAGGCGCTGCGCGCGCGGATCGCCGCGGCTTTGAGGGATGGTTCGGAGGCGGCGATGGCAGACCTCGCGCGGATGGCGGTCGCCGCCTTCGGGCGCCGCGAGGAGGGCTCAGGCGTGATCGGCGTCAACGTCCAGCGCATCCGCCGCGCGCTCGGCCTGCGCACCGAGCCCCAGCCGGACCTGCCTGCGCAGGACCCGCGGCGCGAGGGCCTGCCACGTGAGGCGCTGCGCCGCTTCGAGGCGCTGTTGCGGCGCGAGCTCGAGCGCGGCCAGATCGAGCGCACCGGCAACCTACCCCCCGCGCGACCGCTAGGCGAGCTCGACCGGGCGCTGCCCTCCGGGCCGCTCGCTGACCTCGCGGCCGTGCACCGCGTCGTGATCCAGCTGCGCCGGCGCCTGGCCACGCAGGGGATGCAGGCGCGCGGGCACCGCCGCCACGCACAGGTCGACGTGCGCCGCACGATGCGCGCGTCGCTTCAGACCGGCGGCGTCCCAGTCGTGCTCAAGTACCGCCCGCGACGTCCGAAACGCCCGGAGATCTACGTTTTGTGCGACGTCTCCACGAGCGTGACCTCGGCGTCGGTGTTTTTTCTATCCGTGCTCCATGCGCTGCACGACTCGTTTCGCAAGATGCGCTCCTTCGTGTTCATCGAGCGCGTCTCCGAGGTCACCGACATCTTCGCTCACGAGCGCAACTTCGCGGCCGTCAGCGAGCGGATCTCCTCCGACGCCGGCGTCGCCGACATCTCCGGCTACACCGACTACGGCCGCGTCTGGTCGGAGATGCTCGAGCTCGTTAGCGAAGACCTGCATCCGCGCGCCACCGTGATCGTGCTCGGCGACGCGCGCACGAACGGCCGCGACCCCCGTGCAGACCTGTTCGCGCAGCTCGCCGCGCGCGCGGGGCGCACGTTCTGGCTGAACCCCGAGCCGCGGTTGTACTGGAACTACGGCGATTCGGTGATCGCCGCCTACGAGGAGTTCTGCACCGCGTTCGAGTGCTGGACGACAGCGCAACTCGAGGACTTCGTACGCGCGCTCACGCGGCCGGTCTCCTCGGCGCTGTAGCCGATCACACACTGCGCACTCTCGACGCACATGTCTCGCGCAACTCGTAGTTCGTGACGCAATTCGTAAGTTCGTGACGCAATTGCGAAGGACTCGCGATGAAATTGCGATGAGATCGCGCAGAAGTGGGATGAAAGTGTGGCGAGAAGATAAAGAGAGGCGGAAGTAATAGATACTTTTCTGGGTGCGTATAACTATAGTATCACGCACTTTTAAAGTACAACATCATCCTTGGCGTCTTTAAGGAAGACCCACCCGTCACCGGAAAGGGGCCACTGTCTTCCCCGGCCAGCCCCGATCGGCGATCGACGCGGACGCGATAGCATCACTTGCAAGCAAACAGGGGGGCTGGCGGGCGAGCCGGCTGAGATGACGCCAAGGAGACGATCGATCCCCCGGCGCCGACCCTTTGAACCTGTGGGGTAATGCCCGCGGAGGGAGCCCGGTGGTGGTGTCAACCGAATTGCAGTCTCGCGCGTATCGCACGGGTGGACAGCGCGCACCTGGAGAGCAGCGCACACCCGGACAGTCGCAAGCGAACGACGGCATCAGCCTCAGCAACGTCAACCGCGCCTATCTGGATCGACGTGGCGCCTCGGTACGGGCGCTCGCCGGCATCTCCCTGCACGCCGCCCACGGCGAACTGCTCGCGGTGGTCGGTCCGAGCGGCTGCGGCAAGACCACGCTGCTGGAGCTCATCTGCGGCCTGCAGATTCCCGACACGGGCACGCTCGAGTGTGCGCCGGCGGCGCTGATGCCCCAGCGCGACCTGCTGCTGCCGTGGCTCTGCGCGCTCGACAACGCCGCGCTCGCGCTGCGCATCGCCGGCTCACCGCGCGCGCAGGCCCGCGCGCGGGCGGGAGCGCTGTTCGCGGAGCTCGGGTTACGGGGCTTCGAGAAGGCCCACCCGCACGAGCTCTCCGGCGGGATGCGCCAGCGCGTCGCGTTCCTGCGCACGCTGCTCTCGGGCAAGCCCGTCCTCTGCCTCGACGAGCCGTTCGGCGCGCTCGACGCGATCACGCGCGCGGAGATGCAGGCGTGGCTCGGCCGCGCATTGCAGCGCGAGCCGCGCACGGTCCTGCTCGTCACGCATGACGTAGAGGAGGCCGTCGTGCTCGCCGACCGCGTCGCGGTCCTCTCGCCCCGTCCCGGCCATCTGCGCGCGGAGCTCGAAGTCGATCTCCCCCGCCCCCGCTCGCGCACCGATCCGGCGGTGATCGCCCTGCGCGAGCAGGCGCTCGCCGCGCTGGGGATGGGCGACTCATGAGGCGCCGCGCCAGCGACTCCGTGCCGGCGGTCGTACTCGTGCTCGTCCTGCTCGGCGCCTGGGAGCTCTACGTCGACTCCGGCGCGACGAGCTCCTCGATCCTGCCCGCACCCCACGCGATCGCCGAATCTCTCTGGTCAAACGCCGGCCTGCTAGGCCACAACCTCGCGATCACTGCCGAGGAGGTCGGACTCGGGCTGGCGCTCGCGCTCGCGCTCGGCTTCGCGCTCGGGATCCTGATCCACCTCTCCCCGCCGCTGCGCCGCGCCTTCTATCCCCTCACGGTGGGCTCCCAGGCGGTGCCGATCGCGGTGATCGCGCCGCTGCTCGTGTTCCTGCTCGGCTTCGGCCTCATGCCGAAGCTGATCGTGATCGTCCTGATCTGCTTCTTCCCGGTGCTCGTCACGACCGTCGACGGACTCGCCGCCGTCGCCCCCGACCAGCTCAAGCTGCTGCGCACGCTCGACGCCTCGCGCCTGCAGGCCTTCCGCTTCGCCGAGCTGCCGGCGGCGCTGCCCGCGGCGATCAGCGGCGCACGGATCGCCGTCACCGTCGGCGTGATCGGCGCCTACATCGCCGAGTCCCAGACCGCGACCTCGGGCGCCTACTCGGGGCTGGGACGCGAGATCAACGCTGACCTTTCCTCGCTGCAGACCTCCCGCGCCTACGCCGCCGCGGTCGTGCTGTTCGCGTTCGCGATCGCCTGCTTCTACGTCCTGTCCGTGGTCGAGCGCCGCCTGGCGCCCTGGGCCACCCAACCGAGAGGAGACATCCGTTGAGAATCCTGTCGCCCTTCCGCCGTCCCGCGATCCTCGCTGCCACGCTGGCGGCGCTCGTCCTTGCCATCTCGGCCTGCGGGGCCAAGCAGGACACGATCACGGCGGCGGGCGCCAAGCCCTTTACGGTGATGCTCGACTGGTTCCCGAACGCCGACCACGCACCGCTCTACTCCGCAATCGACGCCGGGTATTTCAGCGCCGCGGGACTCGACGTGAAACCGGTCGTCCCCTCCGAAAGCGCCGAACCGCTGAAGCTGCTCGCGGCCGGCAAGGTCAACATGGCGATCTCCTACGAGCCCGAGCTGCTGCTCGCCCGCGACGAAGGCCTCAAACTGGTCTCGATCGGCGCGCTCGTCCAGCGGCCGCTGACCTCGATCATCGCGTTGCCCTCCTCCCACGTCAAGAACGTCGCCGATCTCGCCGGCAAGACCGTCGGCACAGCAGGAATCCCCTACCAGGCGGCCGAGCTGAAAGCCGCCCTGCAGAGCGCCAAGATCAACCCTGCGAGCGTGCATGAAGTGAACGTCGGCTTCAACCTCGTCCCCGCGATGCTCTCCGGCAAGGTCGCGGCGACGCTCGGCGGCTACTGGAACTACGAGTCCCTGCAGCTCCAATTGCTGCACAAGCACCCCGTCACGATCCCGATCGACCAGGCTGGCGTGCCCACATACAACGAGCTCGTGCTCGTCGTCCGCGAAGAACAGGCGCGCAGCGACGGCCAGGACCTGCGCGCGTTCCTACAGGCGCTGGGTCGCGGCGAGCGCGCGGTGCGTGCCAACCCCGCGGCCGCCGCGTCGCTGCTCGTCAAGGCCAACCCCTCGCTCGAACCGCGGCTCCAGCTCGCCTCGATCCAGCAGACGCTCCCCGCGGCGCTGCCATCCGGCTCTCACCCCTACGGCTACCAGGACGCCTCCGCATGGACGGCGTTCGGCAAGTGGATGTTCGCCCACGGCCTCCTCCACCACGACCCCGGCAGCACCGCTCTGCCACCGTTCACCAACGAGTTCCTGCCGGGCGAAGGGCTGGGCAAGAACGGCGAAGAAGAATCGCTTTGAGAGGCCGCTGCCCGCGGGTAGAGCCCTTGCCGGGCAATAATGAGGTCAGGGCCAGTCGATCCGCTCGGCAAGCTCGCTCGGCCCGAGGTCGATCAGGCTGCTTCTCTGGACCTCACGGTACTCGCCGTCGGCCAGCGCGAGCCAGTGAACGGTGTGGTCCGAGGGATCCACGATCAGCACCTCATCGACGCCGTGTGCAGCGTAGAACGGGAGCTTCTTCCAACTCTCATCGCCCAGCGAGACGATCTCCACGACGAGCGCAGCGGTCGTGTGCCAGACGCCGCGCGGGCGCTCGCGGTGTATGCCACCATCGGGAACGCGGAAGTCTGCCTCGGAATCTCCGAGGTTGAACTCGCTCATCGTGGCGGTCAGTCCGGCAGCTCGCGCGAGCGGGCCGAGCGCCTCGGCTAGTTGCTGCGATATGTCAGCGTGTTCGCCCAGTGGAGCCGGAACTATGTGCAGCGCACCCTCCCAGATCTCATCGAAACGATCCAGGCCCGAGCGCCGGCGACCATCAAGCATGGCCTCCAATGCCTGCGGGGGAGGATCGAGCACCAGCGTCGGCATGGCCTAAGCGTAGCGATCCCGGCCCCTGCTCAGAACAAATCTCGGGCAAGCGGTCGCGCCGACGAAGCGCCCGTGTGCGAGGCTCTGCCGGCCACTACAACCCCGCCGCGTGCACCGCGGCGAGGCCGGCCCACTCGTCGTAGCCGGCGAAGAACGCGCGTACCTCGTGCTCCTGCGCGCGCGCGTGTGGGTCGCCACCGCTGAGGCGGCGGCCGACCAGTTTCAGCAGTCCCAGGTCTCCGGCGGGTAGCTGGTCGTGGCGACCCTGGCCTCGCAGCGCCATCATCTCCACGGTCCATGCGCCGATCCCCCCGACCGCGCGCAGCCGCCTCCAGCCACGCTCGTGCTCGGCGGGGTCGTGCAGGTTCACGCGCCCCTGCGCGACCTCGCGGGCGACCCGCCGCAACGCGATCGCGCGCGCCGGCGCGAGATCGCAGGCCTCGAACACCGCTGGCGCCGTCGCACCGAGCTTCGCGGCCGTCGGCAGGTCGCGCAGTCCACGCGCCCAGACCTCGACCTCGAGCGCATCGCCCTCCACGACCCTGCACTTTCCCCCCTCGGCCTTCCTCGCCTCGCTCCTTCCAGCCCGGCTCCTTCCCAACTCGCCCTTCCCCGCCTCGGCCTTCCCCGCCTCGCTCCTCCCAGCCCGGCTCCTTCCCAACTCGCCCTTCCCCGCCTCGGCCTTCCCCGCCTCGCTCCTCCCAGCCCGGCTCCTTCCCAACTCGCCCTTCCCAGGCTCGCCCTTCCCCGCCTCGCTCCTCCCAGCCTCGCCCTCCGCGCTCCCCCAGCGCCGTCCCAGACGCATGACCAGACGGTGCTGGATCGCGGCCGCGCGCTCGTACTCGATCAGCTGCTCGCACACAGCCCAGACAAGCGCCTCGAAGGGCTCCGGGCGACGTCCCACGCGCAGCCACGGGCGCGTGCGTACCGAGCGCCCAATCAGCGGGTCGTTTGCGAAGGCTCGGTGAAAGGGGCGCAGGTCGTCGTCGACGCCGAGCGCGAATCGCATCCTCGCGATGCCGTACCGCGCGGCCGTCGCCGTTCGTGCGCGCGCGCCGAACAGAACCCTGTCCGGCGCAGTCTGCGCGACGCGCACGACCACCGGCTCGTCCTCGCGGTCGTGCAGCAACCGTTCCAGCACCCCGCCACGACGGCGCAGCACACCGTCCATGCCATTGCGCCGGGGAAGCCTGTACGGCCCCACCGGCCGCACCTCCTCGCGCAACTCGACCAGGCCGCGCGGGTCGCTCAGCGCTCGCCGCCCAGCAGGTGCACGTCCACCAGCAGCGATCGGCTGCCGACGATCTGCAAGAGCTCTCCGGCCCCCTTCGCGGAGCGGCCGTCGCGCCGGTGGGGGCGGGCTCGATTCAGTCGCCTGGCGCCGCGACCCTTCGCGAGCGTCGCACTGCGCCGGCGGCGGTGCACGAGGCCGACGATCGCGGCGCCCGCGACGAAGCCCCCGGCCGCCACGGCGGCGGCCTGCACGGCCGGCACTACGGCGCGGCTCGGACCGGGGCCGGTCTGCGCGGGCAGCGCCCCCGCGGGCGATGCGATCACGGCCGGCTCCTGCGCGAGCACCGGCAGCGCGTCAACTTCCTCGATGTTCTCCTCACCCATCCGCCGCAGTCTACGCCGCCGTCCAGACCGCTACGCCCCACTTGCTCTGTACATCGGGGAGGAGCTGCTAAGTAAAGCGCTCCTGGACCTGCACCCAGCCCCGGCTGGGCCCGATCAATCGGCGCGCACGGCGCTCCGGCTCGTCCCCTCAGTTCTCTCATTTCGAAGGATCCGCTCGTAGATCCGATAGCGCTTCACGACCTTCCCCCCCATCGCTTCCATACCGCGATTCATCGGCGTGTTCGTCTCGAGGATCCAGCCCATCTCGCCGCCCTTCTGCGGGCGCTGTTCGGCCGCGTCGAAGTGCAGCTGGTAGAGCTTCGCCGCGACGCCCGTGTGCTGGTGCTCGGGCTTGACGCCGAGGAAGCCGACGCGCACCCGCTTCATGATCTTGCCCTTGCGCGCGAACTGCCACCAGCCCAGAGGCAGGAACTTGCCCTTCATCCGCTCCAGCACTTCGTTCAGATCGGGGAACGTCATCGCCATCCCGACGACCTCGCCCGTGTCTTCTTTCTCGGCGATGAAACACCAGTGCTTGTCGAACACCAGCTGGATCTCCTGGGCGTAGGCGTCGAGATCCTTCTTCGAATACGGCACGAAGTCCCAGTTCTTCGACCACGCGGCGTTGTAGACCTCGGCGAAGGAGTCCATGTCTTTGCGCAGCTGCCCTCTGCGCATCGGCCTGACCCTGATCCCGTGCTCGGTCTGCGCCTTCTCCGCTAGCTCCCAGATCACGGGCAGGACCTTGTCGCGGTCTTCGACCTCGAGCTTCCACATCAGCAGGTCCATCGCCTTGCTCATCCCGGCCTGCTCCATGCGCTCTCTGTAGTAGGGCGGATGCCACGGCTGCTTGAGCATCGGACGCAGCTCGTACCCCTCGACGAGGATGCCGCTCTCTTCGTTCATCGTAAAGTCCGCGGGGCCGACCATGCGCTCCATCCCGCGCGCCCTGCACCACGTCTCGGCGGCTTCGAGCAGGGCTTCGAGGACCTCCTGGTCGTCCTCGAGCTCGAGGAACCCATACCAGCCCCACTGCTTCTTCTGATAGTCGTTGAACGCGTGGTTGACCTGGGCGGTGATCCGTCCCACGACCCGCCCGCCGCGGCGGGCGAGGAAGTACTCGGCCTCGCCATGGCTGAAGAACGCGTTCATACGCCGGTTCAAGAACAGCCAGCGCTCGAGCTTCGGCAGAGGGATCCACAGCGGGTGGTTAGCATGCACCCGGAACGGCAGGTCGATGAACTCTTTCAGGTTTCGTCTTCCTGAGACCGGTGTGACCTGGATATCGGTTCCCGTTCGCGCGGACATGCTCACTTCCTCAGAACAGCCCGACCCCGCAGACCGATCGCCCACAGACTCACGCTGACTCAGATCTATCGCTCACCGGATCAGACCCTATATGCCCACTTCGACAGACGCCTCCGCGACGCCCTCCGAGGATCCGGCCCCCGTACGTACGGCGGTTGACGCGGTGGATGTCTTCGCCAAGGTCCGCGGCCACGAACGCGAAGAGCTGTTGCGCGCCGCGCGCGCGGCTGACGTGCTGCCCTACTTCCACGTCCTCACCTCCGCCGCGATGCCGGTCGTCGAGATGGAGGGCGCCGAGCGGATCATGCTCGGCTCCAACAACTACCTCGGCCTGACCGGCGATGAGCGCGTCGTGAAGGGCGCCGAGGACGCGCTGCACCGCTATGGCACCGGGCTCACCGGCTCGCGCTTTCTCAACGGCACGATCCCGCTGCACCTCGAGCTCGAGCGCGAGATCGCCGAGTGGATGAACACCGACGCCGCGCTCGTCTTCACGACCGGGCACCAGGCCAACCTCTCGACGCTCTCCACGATCCTCTCGCCCGCGGACACCGTGATCGTCAACTCCGGCGACCACGCCTCCGTGTTCGACGGCTGCCTGCTCTCGCGCGCGAAGCTGCGCGCGTTCCGCCATAACCGTCTCGACAAGCTCGAGAAGATGCTGCAGCGCTCCCAATCCGACGGCGGCGGCGTGCTCGTCGTCGTCGACGGGGTCTTCTCGATGGAGGGCGACATCGCGCCGCTGCGCGAGATCTGCGAGCTCTGCTCCCGCTACGGCGCACGTCTGATGGTGGACGAGGCCCACGGCGCCGGGGTGCTCGGCGCGCGCGGCGCCGGAGTCTCGGAATTGCTGGGCGTCGAGGACCGCGTCGACCTGCGGATGGGCACCTTCTCCAAGTCGCTCGCCTCCTGCGGCGGCTTCATCGCGGGGCCCGCCGAGGTGATCGAGTACCTGCGGATCTACTCCCGACCCTTCCTCTTCACCGCCTCCGCGGTGCCAGCCTCGCTCGGGGCGGCGCTAGCGGCGCTGCGCGTGATGCGCTCCCCCGACGGGCCTGTGCTGCTCGAGCGCGTGCTCGCCAACGCCCGCCTTCTGCGCGACGGGCTCGAAGAGCTCGGCTTCGCGGTGGTCGCGCCGCAGACGCTCCCCGACGACGTCGCTCCCGCACCGGGCGTCGTCTTTGGCGGGGAGGGTGCCGAGGCCGGGGCTGGCGGATCGCCGCGGATCGTGACGCCGATCGTGCCTGTGCTCGTCGGCGATGACTGGAAGGCGGCGCTGCTCTGGCGGGCGCTCTATGACCGAGGCGTGTTCGTCAATACCGCCCTACATCCGGCCGTCCCCCCGGGAGGCGCTCTGCTGCGCACCAGCGTGATGGCCACGCACGACCGCGCCGTGCTCGATCGCGCGCTCGCGGTCTTCGCCGCGGTCAAGTCCGATTTCGAGGCCGAGCACGGCCCGCTGCCCGGGCCCGGTCCGAGCTGAGCCCCGCCGGCCGGCATTCCATCAGTCGATTGCGCTTGTCCAATTCTTCACAAGTCCTTCGGGCAATAAAAAGGTCGCTTCTAGCGCACGAACTGCGCTCGCGCGGTTGACCGCGAGCCCCGTCCTGACGTAGCTTCTGGGAGCGCTCTGCATGACAGTCTGAAGTTCGCCTCTTGGGAACGGGGGCCATATATCGGGATTGGCCGCGACTCGTCGTGGCTCGGCTTCAGGCGGCCGTAACGGGCGCATACTCGTCAAAAAATTCAAGCAAGGATGTTGCCCATCGCGATGCTCTCGCGGCGGCAACGGGGAGAGTGCCCACATGAATGCGACAGCGACGATGGCCCCTGCCGATCGGGCGGGCGGGCCTCAGTACATGCGCGCCCTCGAACGCGCCAATCAGGTCCGCCTCGCGCGCGCCTCGCTCAAGCGCCGCATCGCGCTGGGTGAGATCCGCGTCGCCACGGTGATCCTCGACTGCCCATGGGAGGCCGAGTCGATGGCCGTGGCCGACCTGCTCATGAGCCAGCGTCGCTGGGGTCAGACGCGCTGCCGTAAATTCCTCGCCCAGCTCGCGATGTCAGAGAAGAAGACGGTCGGGTCGATGACCGACCGTCAGCGCCGCACGCTCGCGGCGATGCTCACGACCGTCCCGTCCGGCTGCGAGGCCGACGAGGCCGTCGAGCTCGAGAGCCCACCTCTTGGGCGGATATCGGCGCACCACCACACTCCCCGCGAGCACCGCGCGATGGCGCTCAGCAGCTGATCGGTTCGCGGTTCGGTTCGCGGTTCGGGGCGGGGGGTCACGCGTTCGCGTGGCCCCTATCCCTAGGGACAGCCGGAGGAGAGCTTGACCTGCCACCAACCTGCGAGCATCCCGATCAGCCCGAGCCGCGGTCGCACCTCCCACACGCCGCAGCCGCCTTCGCCGAGATCGCGCACCGGCAGGCGCACGAACTTGTAGCGGCCCGGCTCGCGCCTCATCGCCTCTAGCTGCTCACGTGCGCGGCGCTCGTGCGCGGCGCGCTCAGCCGCCAGCCGGCGCAGATCCTGCGTGTGGCCGGCCAGGCGGTCGCGCACCCGCTCCAGCTCCGCGAGCGTCAGCAAGCGCGGACCGGAGAGATCCACCGCTGGGCGCACCCGGTCTCGGCGGACTCGCGAGTCCGCCGGCAAGCCGCGTGGGGAGCTCGTCGCGGGAATGTGCGGAAACCCTTCCGCGACGATCGCCGAGCATTCGAGCTCGAGCTTTCCGATCTGACCTCTCAGGGTCTCGCGCACATCGCACTCAGCGACGACCTCGACATCTCCGCCGATCGCCGACCGGCCACGATCCCGCTCGATCACAGGTCCTGACTGAGTCACACCTGTCTCCTCCTCGTAATGCCCGAAGCGCCGAGTCTACCAGCGCACAGCGGCGTCAGATCAAGACCGCTCGATCGCCGCGCGACACATCCACAGCGCCTCCTCCACGTACAGCGACGGTACGCCGGCAACCCTGATCGCGAACAGCGTGACCTCGGCCGTGCTCGCCTTCGCCGCGTGCTCGGCGGCCAGCTCGCCGAACAGAATCGCGAGCGGCGCGGAAGCGTCCGCCACCACCAGCCGGCCGGCCGGCAGCGGCGCCTCGGCCGCGCGCGGGGAATGGCCCAGGGGCTCCCCCTCGGCGCTCATACGAATCCCCAGCGGTCCGTCAACCGCAGCGGTGTCCAGCGCCCACACCGGTACGCCTGTGTCCACGAGCGCGATCAGCAGGCTGTCCTCGAGCAGGCCGCCCGAGAGAAAGCCGCCACGCAGCATGCGCTCGAGCGCGACCTGCTCGATCGGGGTGCGCACCACATCGGGATCGAGACCGACGTGGCGGAAGAATGCGCGATAGGCCGCCGGCACCGGCTCGCGGCGTACCGTCACCGCCCGCGCACCCCGAAACCTGTTCGCCAGTTCGCGCAACCGCTCCTCGATGCCCACCGGCGAACGGGCGCCCAGCGCGCCGGGCCGGGCGACCCGCGCACGCACGAACATCAGACTCAGTCCCGGCAGCTCCCGCTCGATCTCCTGCGCGCGCCAGCCCAGCTCCGGCTCGTCGTCGTGGCTCATCGTGCCGGCGGCGGTCTCCAGCCACGCGCTCGCGCGGCCTGAACCAGCTCGCTCACGCGTGCGCGCAGCGTCGCCGGGGCGGGGCGTTCCAGCAGCGCTTTGCTCTGCACAATTCCCCCTGGGTAGGCGAAGGTCACCTGGGGGCAACCCACCTGTTTGTACAGGCCCGCCAGCGTCCCTTCGCTGTCGAAGCCGATCGGGATGCTCAGGCTCTTTGCTCGGATCAGCTGGAGCAGTTCGCCGCGCGCGCCCTTGATCGCCACGCCGGCGAAGCGCACGTTCGGAAACGAAGGTGCGAGCGTCTGCATGTCGCTCAGGATCTGCGGGCAGGAGCCCGCGTTGACGAACAGCGCCAGCACCACCGGGCCCTGTTCGTAAAGCTCGCAAACGTTCAGGATCCCCTGCCCCCGCTCCCTGCACGCGGGGACCTTGCCCGCGGCGCCGTCGTTCGCGTGCGTCGCCACGTCGGCGGCGCCGTTCAGCTCGCCACGCGCGAGGGGCACGGCAAACGGCGGCAGACGGTGGCCCGGTTCGATGCCGGCCGATCCGCTCGACCGCGTCAGCGCCGCGTTAATCGACACCAGCACGACGATCAACACCACCAGCAGACCCACGTAGCGCCCGTAGGGACGAACGCTGGGAGTTGTGTCGTCGTCACTCATGCCTTGCTCCAGATACGGACCGACCCTCCGTGCGGCGCTCGGCGAGGATCAGCGCCGCGGGCAGCGCCACCAGCACTCCCAACAGCGAGACGCTCAGGTCGATCAGCGTCACCAGCCCGAAGTCGCGGAGCATGCGGATGTCCGACAGCACGAGCACGCCGAAGCCCGCGATCGCGGTCACTCCCGATGCGGCGACCGCGGCGCCCGTACGCGTGTAGGTATGGCGCAGCGCCTCGAGCGCGGCCCGCCCCCGCAGCCGCTCCTGGCGGTAGCGCTCGGACAGCAGCACGCTGAACTCGGTCGAGATCGCGATCACCAACGTCCCCAGCGTGACCGACATCGGGTTCAACGGCACCCTCACGACGAACAGCACGAGCCCCGACCATCCCGTCGCCAGCGCGATCGGCACGAGCGGCACGAGCGCCCGCCGGCGGTCGCCGCGAAACGCGATCAACAGCACGAGCGCGACCGCCGCGAGGCCGATCAGCAGCGCCTGCAGGCGCCGCCACGGAGAGGCCACCTGCGTCCCCGACTTGGCCGTCAGCACCGACAATCCGACGAGCTGCGCGCTGACCCCCGCAGGCGGGTGCAGGCTCGCGCGCATCGCTTCGATCAGTTGCTGTTGTTCGGCCAACGACATCAGCCGGATCCCGAACGTCAACGTTGCCGTACGGCGGTCTGGGGTGATCACGTCCTGAGAGAAGTACGGCGGGATCGCGTCGAGCAGACCATCGACGTCGGCCTGCGTGAGCTTGGGAGCTTTCTTCGCGGTCGTCGTGCCGGCGGCGCCGCTCGCTCCCGGCGCGGCGCTTGCCGCACCGGCACTCGTCGTGGCACCCGCGAACAGGTCCGGCAGCGAGAACGCCGGACACAGCCGCGCCTGCCCGCACCCCCGTGCTTCGCTGTAGCCGAAGCGCTTCAGCATCGCGCTCTCGTACGAGCTCATCCACTCGATCGTCGCCGGCTTTGTCAGATCCTTCGCGCTGTTGACCATCAGGTCGAGCTGCCCGGCGACGCCGGTCGCGCGCTCGAGCGCATCGAGGTTCTGCAGCGATTCGAGGTTCTGTGGGACCAGCTTTTCGATGTTCGTCTCCACGTGCGTCTGCGTATCGAGACCCCAGCCGAGCACCGCCAACGCGAGCCCCACGCAGAGCACGCGCCCCGGCCGGCGCGGGGCCTCGACGAGCGCCACTTTCCCGACGAAGCGGTTGACCGGATTGTCCAGCAGCAGCTCGCGCGCCCCCCGCCAGGCGGCGCCCAGGCGCGCGTCGAGGCTCGCGCGCGCGCGTGTAAATAGATGTCCTGCGGCTCCTAGATGTCCTGCGGCTCCGCCCTCGAGCGCGCCGCGCGTCCCGAGCGCGCGGCGATCGACCAGCACCAGCACGGCCGAGCCGACGGTCAGCGCGCAGAGGAAGGCGATCACGACGCCCGCCACCAGCAGCAGGCCAAAGCCGCGCACCATCGGCACCGGGGAGAGCAGCAAGACAAGCATCGCGCCGACACTCGCGACCCCAGCCGTCGCGATCGTCGGCGCGCCCGCGATCGCCGCTCGCCTCACTGCCGCCCGTGCGTCTGCGGGTGGGTAGACGTCCGTGCCCGCGAGAGGATGGGCATCCGTATCTGCGGGCGCGTGGCCGCGGCCGGTTGCTGCGCTCGCGAGCGCCTGGGCATCCTCCGCGAGCGCCTCCTCGACGCGCGACTGGAACTGGATCGCGTAGTCCACCGCCAAGCCCACCAGCACGGGCAGCACCGCGATCGAGGCGACCGTCAGCGGCGCGCCCACGACCGACAGCGCGCCGAACGTGAGCGCCGCGGCGAGCAGCGCCACGCCCAACGGCAACAGGCGCGGCCTGGGTGGACGGGCGGGCGGGCGCGTCCCGAAAACCAGGCTGAGCGCGAGCGCCATCACCAGCACGACCGCCACCAGCAGGAGCTCGATCGAGCGCGCGATCTCGCCCGTCAGATCGGCGACGATCACCGGCTCGCCCGTCACCAGATAGCTCTCGCCGTGCTGCAGACGCCACTGCTTCATCGCCACGGCCGCGCGGACCAGCGCGATCGTCCGCGTCCGCTCGCGTTCGCTGAGGCCTGCCCTCAGCCGCGCCGAGATCAGGGCCGCTTCGCGGTTCGGGAACAGGTAGGCAAAGCGCGCCTTCGGGGTGCCCGCCGGCTTGCTCGAGTCGAACACGAGCGTCGAGACGAAGCTCGGATCGTCGAGGCTCGGCCGCGCCGTCAGCTGGTATTGCAGCGCCAGCGTCGCGAGACCCTCCTTGAAGCGCCCGAGCGTGATCGAGCTCGCCTGCTTACCGAGCTTCTCCGCGGCTTCTCGGCTTTCCCCGCGTGCTTCGGCGGCCCTGCGCACCACCGCTTCGGCCTGCTTGGCCTCGGCTTCGGCCTGCTTGGTCTGCACCGCGAGCAGTTCGTCGATCCGTTCGGCCGACTCGTTGATGAACGTGCCCGGCCCGAACACGACCTTCACCGTCCGCAGCTTCGCCAGCTGCCCGCATGGCCCATTCGCGCCCCCCTCCTGGACGAGCGCCTTGGCCGGCACGTTGCCAGACAGGCAGCCCTCCAGGCCCACGAGCCGGTCAACGTCGTCGCTGAGCACGAGTTGCTGCAGGCTGCCCTTCACGAGCACCTCGACCGGCTCTTCCCCGAAGCTCCCGTAGAACTTCTGGGTGGCCCTGTACTCGGGGCTCGAGCTCGACACGAACGTGCTCGTCGCGGCCGTCGGGCTCAGCCGCAGCGCGAGCGCCGCGCCCGCCAGCCCGAGCACCGTCGCGATTGCAAGCACCAGCACCGGGCGGCGGGCGGCGCCGCCGGCGAGGGCGGCTAGCAGTCTGGCGGAGCTCACTCCATTCCGAGAGGACCCTGCGCTTCGCCGGAGAGAAACTGGCGAACGAAGGGGTTCTCGCTTGCGAACAGCTCAGCCGCCGGACCCGATTCGACGACGCGGCCCTTCCACAGGACCGAGATGTGTTCGCCGACGCGCCGCGCGCTCATGATGTCGTGGGTGATCACCACATAGGCGCCGCCGTTCTCGGCGTGGACTTCCTTGATCAGCTCGCACAGCAGCGCGGTGCGGACCGGATCGAGGCCCGAGTCGGGCTCGTCGAACAGCACGATCTCAGGGTCGAGCACGAGCGCGCGCGCGAAGCCGGCGCGCTTGCGCATCCCGCCGGAGAGCTCGTTCGGCATCTTCGTGCCATCGCCCCCCAGGCCGACCTCGCGCATGCGGCGGTTGACGATCTCGGCGATCTCCTCTTCGCTCTTCTCCGTGTGCTGGCGCAGCGGGAAGGCGACGTTGTCATAGAGGTTCATCGACCCGAACAGCGCGCCGTCCTGAAACAGCACGCCGAACTTCTTGCGCGTCTCGAACAGGTCCGCGTCGGCGAGGCTCGGGATCGACTGTCCGTGCACGATCACATCGCCCTGGTCGGGATACAGCAGGCCGACGATGTGCTTGATGCAGACCGACTTCCCCGTGCCCGAGGGACCGATGATCATCGAGACCTGACCCTCGGGGATCTCGAGGTTCAGGCCGCGCAGCACGTGGTTACGCCCGAAGGACTTGTGAACGTCGATGAACTCGACCGCGGCCGGGACCTTCGAAGCGTGGGCGACACCCGTGTGATAGCGAAACTCCTCACCCTCCGCCCCATCCTCGCCGGGCTCGGGCTCGAACGTCACCCCGGCGCTCGCGGTCGCAGGCTCGGCGGGTTCGAGCTCTCCATCGTCGGGCTCGAGTCTCCGGCTCCATCTCCGTGGGCGCATAGTCGGCCTCGCCGCCAGGCTGGACGGGGGCGGCGTGATGGGAGATCTGCTCGAGGGGCTCCGCCTCGGCGCCGGCGCCACCCTCGGGCTCGGACCATCGATCGTCGGCCATCACCCTAGCCCCCGATCGGGGCACGCGGGTTGGAGCCCCAGAACACCTGCGAGCCGAGCATCCCGATCAGGTTCACGGCGACCAGGTTCAGCACCATCGACTTCGCCGTCGCCGTTCCCACACCCACAGGACCCCCACTCGCATTATAACCATAGTAGCAACCGACAAGCACGATCACGGTCGCCATCGTCATACCCTTGATCAAGCTGAACAAGAAATCAGGCGGGTTCTGAAACTGCCAGAACAGCAGGAAATACCCACCCGATGACACCGACGCGACCTGATGCACCACCGCGATATACGAGCCGAAGTACGCCACGCCGATCGCGCCGATGTACATGAACGGCAGCACCAGCCACGCCGCCAGCAGGCGCGTCGCGCAGAGGAACGTCATCGAATCGATGCCCATCACCTCCAACGCATCGATCTCATCCGAGATCCGCATCGCGCCCAGCTCCGCGACGATCCCAGTGCCGACCTTCGCGGCCATCATGTACCCGAAGACATACGGCACCGCCTCGCGCAAATTGCACCACGCCGTAAACACCCCCGCATAGTCCGGCGCACCCTGCGCCTGGGTGAAGTAGGCGCCCTCGGTCCCGCACGTCCCGAGCCCCGTGATGAACACCAGACCCCAGATCACGAGCGTCGAGGAGATGATCAGGATGCCCGACTGCCGCAACGTCTCCCCAAAGAAGCGAAACACGCGCAGCCCCCACACATCGCGCACGACGTTGCTGCCGAAGCGCGCGATTTCGCCGGTCGAACCCAGCCATTCGCGCATGCCGACGCGCAGCTCGTTCATTACTTGATCACCAGGATCTGCGGGTGGGTGGCGAGCAGCGTCTGCGTGAAGGCGTAGTTGAACGCGCCAATCCCCAGGAACGAGATCACGACCGCCTGGTTGACGGCGCGCCCCACCCCCTCGGCGCCGCCGGAGGCGGACATGCCCTTGTAGCAGCACACGATCGCGATGATCGCGCCGAAGATCGTCGTCTTCAACACCGACCCCCACAGGTCGGTCGTCGTCGTGTTCGCGAAGAACGTCGCCCAGAACGGCCCGAGCGGCTGGCCGCTGACCAGCGATGCGGCCAGGCCGCCGAAGATCCCGAACAGGATCGCGTAGATGTTGAAGAGGCCCGTCACGAGCATCAGCGCGAGGAAGCGCGGCACGACGAGGTTCTTCACCGGGTCGACGCCGAGCACCTGCAGCGCGTCGAGCTCCTCGCGCACCTTGCGCGCGCCGAGATCCGCGGTGATCGCGGTGCCGGCGACGCCCGCGAGCACGATCGCGGTGATCAGGGGGCCGATTTCGCGCACCGCCGCGAGCACGAAGAACCCGCCGAGGCGGTCGAGCGCGCCGAAGATCGTGAGGAAGTTCGCCGCCTGCAGGCCGGGCGCGCCGTAGTTGATCGCGACCGTCGAGATCAGCAGCGGCAGCCAGCACAGGCGCAGCGCGAACAGGAACTGCGAGACGAACTCGCCGCCATACGGATACGGCGCGCGCAGAGCCGAGATGATCGTCCTGCCCGTGAGGATCATCATGTCCCCGATTTCCTCCATCGCGCTCCGCGCGGGGAGATAGACCCGTTCTGTGGCGCTGCGAACCATCTGCTTCCCCTCCTCAGGTGACGTCCGACGGCCCGTCGAACTCTACGACATGCGCCCCCGGCACGCCACCGCCGCTGGTATCGTGGCCCGACCGTGAGGGGGTGGAGAGTCTTCGCGACGTTCCCCGGCGCCTGTGGCGTCTGCCTCGCGCTGCTCCTCGCCGGCTGTGGCGGCGGGAGCCGTCAGGACTCAGGCGAACCGAAAGGCACCTTCGCGGTCAAGGTCGTCAAGGCCTCGTTCCCCGCCCAGCAGTCGGTCGCGCGCGAGACCCGCATGATCCTGCAGGTGCGCAACACGGGGACGCAGACGGTGCCGAACGTCGCGGTCTCGATCGACTCCTTCGCCTACACGAGCGACTATCCCGAACTGGCCTCGAACAAGCGCCCGATCTGGGTCGTGGAAACCGGTCCCGGCGCACTCCCACAGCGCCCGGTCGAGAGTGAGGCGGTCAGCCCGCCTGGCGGCGGCCAGACGGCCTACGTCAACACCTGGGCGCTGGGCCCGCTTGCGCCCGGGCACACCGGCACGTTCGTCTGGCGCGTCGTCCCGGTGAAGGCCGGCCGCTACACCGTCCACTACGTCCTCGCCGCCGGACTCTCCGGCCGGGCGCGCGCTCAGCTTGCGCACGGCGGTCCCGCGGTCGGACACCTGACGGCCGAGATCGCCCCCCGGCCGCCGGCCACGCACGTCGATCCCGAAACGGGCGAAGTCGCGCCCGGCGCGTACCCGACCACGCCGTAAGTCGGGCCCAGCGCTGCCGACCACGCCGTAGAGCCGTGCGGCGCCCGAGCGCCGCGGGCGCCTCATCGAGCGACTCCCATCCCCGAATGCGGCAGGCGACGCCGTACCCGACCATGGCACGCCGCCCGGCGTTGGCCCGCTGTCGAAAGATCCTCCCCTGCGCTTTCGCCAGGCGGAGATGTCTTTCGGGCACCTTCGCACTACGATTTCCCTTCGGCCCTCATGCCCGATCGGGCCCAGCCTGCTGTGGCTGGTAGCCGACCCCAAAAACGCTTGCCCTTCCCGAGGAGGAATCGACCCCGCTCATGCCACGGACCCGCCAGCAGAACGTCACCGCCGCACAGTGGAGCGCCAACGGCTCAGCGCTCGGCTCGCCCGACCTGACGCTCCAGGACAACCAGGTGTTCGGAGCGAACGTCTTCTCCCCCACCGTCCAGCGCCATCGCCTGCCCAAGCACGTCTACAAGGCGCTGGCGCGCACGCTCGCGCGCGGTGAGGCGCTCGACACCTCGCTGGCGGACGCGGTCGCGCAGGCGATGAAGGAGTGGGCGATGGAGAAGGGCGCGACCCACTACACCCACTGGTTCCAGCCGCTGACGGGGTCGACCGCGGAGAAGCACGACTCCTTCTTCAGCCCCCAGGGCGACGGGACCGCGCTCGCTGAGTTCTCCGGCAAGGAGCTGATCCAGGGCGAGCCCGACGCCTCCTCGTTCCCGACCGGCGGCATTCGCGCGACGTTCGAGGCGCGCGGCTACACCGCCTGGGATCCGACCTCGCCCGCGTTCATCCTCGAGAACCCGAACGGCGCGCTGCTCTGCATACCGACCGCGTTCACGTCCTGGACCGGCGAGGCGCTCGACAACAAGATCCCGCTGCTGCGCTCGATGGATGCGCTCTCCGGCGCGGCGATCCGCGCGCTGGAGCTGCTCGGCGTGCAGGACGCCGCGCGCGTCTTCACGACGACCGGCTGCGAGCAGGAGTACTTCCTGATCGACGAGCAGTACTTCTTCGAACGGCCCGACCTGCTGACGACCGGGCGCACGCTGTTCGGCGCGAAACCGCCGAAGGGCCACGAGCTCGACGACCACTACTTCGGCTCGATTCCCGAGCGCGTGCTCGCCTACATGCTCGAGGTCGAGCTCGAGCTCGCGAAGCTCGGGATCCCGATCAAGACGCGCCACAACGAGGTCGCGCCCAACCAGTTCGAGGTCGCGCCGATCTTCGAGAACTCGAACGTCGGCTCCGACCACCAGATGGTGACGATGCAGATCATGCAGAACACCGCACGCCGCTACGGGCTGGTGTGCCTGCTGCACGAGAAGCCGTTCGCGGGGGTCAACGGCTCGGGCAAGCACAACAACTGGTCGATGGGCACCGACACCGGTCTGAACCTGCTCGACCCGGGCGACACGCCGGCGGAGAACCTCTCGTTCCTGTTCTTCTGCGCGGCGGTGATCCAGGCCGTCAACAAGCACCAGGCGCTGCTGCGCGCGTCGATCGCGAGCGCCGGGCAGGACCACCGCCTCGGCGCCAACGAGGCGCCGCCGGCGATCATCTCGATCTTCCTCGGCGCCGAGCTCGAGAAGGTCTTCACGGCGATCGAGTCCGGCAAGGTCCAGGCGTCGAAGCCCGGCTCGTTCCTCGGCCTGGGCACCCCGGTGCTGCCGGCGCTGCCGCTGCACGGCGGCGACCGCAACCGCACGAGCCCGTTCGCGTTCACCGGCAACAAGTTCGAGTTCCGCGCGCTCGGCTCGAACTCCTCGCCGGCGTGGCCGAACACGGTGCTGAACACGATCGTCGCCGAATCGGTCGACGAGCTCGCCGGCAAGCTCAAGACGGCGCTGAAAGGCTCCGGAGCGACGCTCGAGAAGGCCGTCACGAAGGTCGTCAAGGAGACCTGGGCTCAGAACAAGCAGGTCGTCTTCGACGGCGATGGCTACTCCGAGGCCTGGCACAAAGAGGCCGAGAAGCGCGGCCTCGCCAACCTGCGCACGACGCCCGATGCGCTTCCCTGGCTGCTCGACAAACAGACGATCGCCGCGTTCAAGAAGTACAAGGTGCTCTCCAAGCGCGAGCTCGAGTCCCGCTATGAGGTGTTCACCGAGCAGTACGCGGTGAACATCAACATCGAGGCCGAGACCGCCTCGGGGATCGCACGGACGATGCTGCTGCCGGCGGCCGTGCGCTACCTCAATGAGCTGCGGACCAGCGGTCTCGATGAGCTGGTCGGCGAGGTGGAGCCGCTCGTCAAGGAGCTGCACTTCGCCCAGCTCAAGCTCGAGGACGCCAACCTCGCGCTCAACCAGCCCGACTCCTCACCGCAGAAGTGGGCTGTCTACATGCGCGACACGGTGATTCCGGCGATGGAGGACGTGCGCGAGGTGGCCGACCGGCTGGAGAAGCTCGTGGCGGATGACCTGTGGCCTTTGCCTAAGTACTCGGAGATGCTGTTCATCAAGTAGCGCGGGATCCGGAGGTTTTCTCCCGGCCGGCCCGACTATCGCGGGCCTCTCGGCCGGGAGAAAATCCGGACCCGCTTGGCCGGGGTTCAGTTCGAGGCCGCTTGGCCGGGGTTGATTTTCCTGGCTGCTTAGGCCTATATCGCGTAGCTCAATCGTGAGGCCCCTCGAGCCTCAATTGGGGCCCTGATTCGGGATTGTCCTGGGCTCCATTCCTGATTGCCCGGCTTGCTATTCCGGATTTGTAGGGCGTCTTACTCCGATTTGTGGGAGGGGCATGGCTCCGGATATGCCGGGTTTAGATTCCGGATTATCCGATCTTCAGTTCCGGTCTGTCCGGATCTATAATCCGGATTGTCCGCTAGGCTGAGCGGACCTATGCAAGCCTGAGAAGTACCACGTCATGCGACGGAGCGTGTCGTGGAGGCACTGGCGGATACACGGATCCCACTTCGCCCGTTCACGCAGGCCGAGCTGTTGCGCCACCCCGTGCCGGCATGGCTCGATGAGCTGTGGGCCGGCGCCGGCGCGCCATATCTCGAGTCAGGGCAGGTGGGCAGGGCCGCACATGCCGAGCGCATCGCCACCGGAGGCTTCCCGGCCGCGCTTGCCCGCTCGCAGCGGCGTCGCGGCGCCTGGTTCGAGGATTACCTCGCGGCACTCGTCGCGCGAGACGTGACCGATGTGATCGACATCCACCGCCCGGATCTGCTGCCGGTACTACTCGTCCATCTGGCCGCAGGCTCGGGCTCACTGATCTCAATGCGACCGATCGCCCAAGCGCTGGCTGCCGACGAAAAGACCGTGCGCTCCTACGTCCGTCTGCTGGAGTTGCTGCACCTGGTCGTGAGCGTGCCCGCCTGGGCTCCCGGGCTCGCGACGCGAGCCGTGCGCTCTCCTCGCCTATTCATCGAAGACTCCGGCCTGATGGCCCATCTGCTGAACGCCGACGCGACGCGCATATCCCAGGACGACACACTGAGCGGCCGCGCATACGGGTCGTTCGTGGCGATGGAAGCTCGCCCGCCTGCTGCCCTACACCGAGACGATGCCCAGGATGCGCCACTGGCGCGGCCCGTACGGAGAAGAGGTCAACGTCGTGCTCGAAGACCGCACGGGCAGAGTGATCGCAATCGAGATCAAGTCCGGTTCCAGCATCAGACACGCGGACCTGCGCGGACTGCGCCGGTTTCAGACCCTGGCGGGCGAGCGGTTCGTGGCGGGTCTCGTGCTGTGCACCGCACGTCAGACGACCCCACTCGGCCGGGGCATCTGGGCGGTCCCGATCGAGGCCCTCTGGTTGTAGGCATTTGGGCTACATCACCGGTGAGGACCACATCCCCTGATCCTCCTCACCAAGCCGCCACACTCCGGCCTGCAACCCGTACTCGCGCGCGAGGCGCAGGCGGTCGGTGATCGACCGGGCGTCCATGTACCAGACGCTGTGCTTTACGCCGGCCTGGGTGTAGGCGAAGGTCGGCTCGTCAACCGACCTGTCGAGCACCGGGGTCGCCCCGGTCGAGTGAGCCAGGGCGATCACGTCGGTGAACTGCAACGCGGTCGCCCGTGCGCGGAGGGACGGAGCGTGAGGGGACGGGGCGGTCGGCACGGGCCAGTCGAGGCCGTACATCGGCGCGCCGAGGACGAAGCGGCCGGCGTGGGGCAGCGAGGCGAGGAAGCGGGCGACGGCCCCGACGTAGGCCAGCGGCGCGATCGGCCCAGGCGGAGAGCCTTCCCAGTGCGTGCCCCAGGCCATCACGAATACGTAGTCGGCGACAGCGGCGAGCGCGCGGTCGTCGTAGAGGCCGGTCGAGCGCTCCGGGTCTTCGTGGGTGACGCCATCGACGTCGACCGCGAGCTTCTTGCCGCGCGCGTGCAGCTCGCGGGCGAGCGCGGTGACAAACGAGGTGAGCGCGCCGCGGTCGGCGGGGATGTCGTCGTTCTCGAGGTCAACGTTCACACCCATGTACGCCGGCGTCGCGGCGATCTCGGCCAGGCCCGCGAGCGTGCGCGCGCGGATGCGCGGCTCGGTCAGAATCCTGTGCACCGTCGGCCCGTCCTGACAGCTGAAGCGGGGCATCAGCGCGATCCTTCGCGCGCTCGCGTAAGCGGTGATCGCGGCGGTCTGCGCGGCGGTGTCTTCGGCCACGATCCGCCCGCTAGGCGGTTCGCACGCGAAGAACGTCGGGTACACGACACCGATGTTCTGGGCGTGGGCTTCGAGGTCGGCGAGCGAGTCTGGCGCGCTCGCGAGCAGGAAGGCCTGCAGCGGGGCCGATCCGGATGCGGACGCGGACGCCGGTCTCTGAGCCGCCGATGCTGTCAAGGCCAAGCCCAACGCGATCGCGACGACGACCGCCCGCACCTGTGTACGCGTCAACCGCCGAGCCCCGACAGTTCCCAGATCGTCTGATCCTCGTTGCCGAGGTGCCACAGACCGACGCCCAGTCCGAGCGACTGCGCGAGCGCGACCCGCGCTTCGATCGACTGTTTGTCGGTGTACCACACGCTGTGCGGCACGCCTTCCCTGGTGTAGGAGAAGTGCGGATCATCCGCCGGTTCGGCCCATTCGGGGGTGGCGTGGAATTCGTTCTCGAGCGCGACGATTTCGCCGTACTCGAGCGTGGCGCCGGGATTGCTCGGGCCGCCTTCGTTCGCCCAGTCGATCCCGTACATCGGCATGCCGAGCACGAACTTGCTCCTGTTGGCGGGACTGACGTTGGCGGCATATTCGGCGACCTTCTTGAACCACGGCAGTTCGTCGATCCCGCCCGGCTTTGAGGTCGTCCAGTGCAGCCCCCAGTCCAGCACGAACACGTAGTCGGAGACTTCGGCCAACGCGGCGTCGTCGTACATCGCCGCGCGGCCGGTTTTGACGTTTTCGGTCTTGGCCGTGACAATCGTCGAGAGCTTCTCGCCCTGTTCGTGCAGCTTGGCCGCGAGCGCCGTGATGAACGCGGTGAACCCGGTCCGCTCGGCCGGCGGCGCGCCCTCGAAGTCGATCTGTATCCCCTGATAGTGATTCGTCTCGCACAGCGCGGCCAACGTTTCGATCATCGCGTGCCCATAGGTCGCCGGGTAGTTGAGGACCTGTTCCTCCTGCAGCGGGTTCTGGCAGTTCAGCCGCGGCATCACCGCCACGCCGCGCTCCTGCGCCCAGCCCGTGACGAGCGGATTGTCTTCGCCGGTGACGGCGCCGCCTGAGCCGCATTCAAAGTAGGTCGGATACAGCACGCCGATCTGCTGGTAGTGGGCCTGCAGGTCGTCGAAGCTCTCACTGGTCGAGTCCAGCAGCGCCGCCTGCACCGTCCCGTGCGTCTGGGGTGGGGGGGCAGTCGTGATTTCCAGCGGCGCCGAGGGTCCGCTGGTCGCACCTTGCGAATCGACCGCAACGACCGTGATCGTGTAGCCGGTCCCGGGCGTGAGGTGTTCGAGCGTCATCGCAAGGCCCGAGGTCTGGCCCAGCGAGGTCCCGTCGCGGAACACGCGGTAGCCGACCACTTCACCGTTCACCGCCGTGCTCGCCCCCCATTGCACGACGGCCGATTCGTCGCCTACCTCGCTCGCGAGCAGCCCACTCGGCGCAGACGGCGGAGCGGGAGTCGCCGTCTCGAATTCGAGCGGCGCCGACGGCGCGCTGGTCGCGCCCAGCGAATCGACCGCCACGACCGTGATCGTGTAGCCGGTCCCGGGCGTGAGATGTTGGAGCGTCATGCTCAAACCCGAGGTCTGGCCCACCGTGGCGCCGTCACGGAACACGCGGTAGCCGACCGCTTCGCCGCTCGTGCTCGCGTTCCATTCCACGACGGCCGATTCCTCGCCCACCGTTTGCGTTTTTAACCCTTCCGGCGTAGACGGCGGTGAGGGAGTGGGCGGTGGTGTGGACGGGGTGGACGGTCTGGGGGTCGCATGCGGAGACGATGCTGTGCCCCGTGCACCCGGCACGGTAGCGCCTGATCCGGAGGGTCCCGGGACGGTGACGATCAGCGGGCTGCTCGCCGGGCCGAGATGGCCGTCGAGATCGACCGCGGCGACGATGATCCTGTGCGTGCCCGGGCTGACGCGCACCACGTAGGAGAGCCCGCGGGTCTGGCCGAGCACCAGCCCGTCGCGCGTAACCCGGTAGCCGTCGAGCGGGATGCTCCCGCGACGCGCGCGGCGCCAGCCGATGCTCACCTGCCCCGAGGTCTGAGCCAGGACGCGCAGCCCCTGCAACGAACCGGGGCGGCGCAGCGACGACCTGCGGCGGCGGCGCGGGCGATGGGGCTTGTGAGAACGCGTGTGCAACCGTGCGTGAGCATGGGTGTGGGAATGGAAAAGCGAGGCCTGGCTGAAGGCCACCTGCGCGATCATGGCCGGCAGGATCACCCCCAGCAGCATCGCCGCCGCGACTCTCGCGACCGAGCGGTTCATCGGGTGCCTGTCCATGTGATGCCGTGCCCGCCTTCCCCGGGGAGCTCGCTCCAGCGTCCGTAGATCGGCCCGAGGCTGACCTGCGCCTGCCACACGCTCGGGCCAGGGGATGAAGCAGGCGGTGGCCGGTAGGGACGTTCGGGGTCGAACTGGCGCTCCAGGCGCTGCACATCGCCCCAGCCCTCGTGGGCGAGCGCGACCGGCGCGCGCAGCACCGAGGGGCCCAGCAACAGCACCGGGGCGATCGACAGCGGCAACAGCAGCAGCGCGAAGATGCGTCCCGCGACATCGCTCGGGCGCCAGCCCACCTCGCCGGCGGAAGGATCGACTTCGGGCGCCACCTCAGCCACCTCCCTCTGCCCCACTCATCCCCGCCGTCGCCGGACGCGTGCCCCAGGAGGCGGTGCGACAGGTGGCGATCGCGTAGTAGGTCTGCCACAGCATGATCGCCAGGTAGAAGAACACGAACAGGATCCCGTACATCCACAGCACCGAGTAGCGCTCCTGGAAAAGGACATAGTAGAGGGAGTAGACGATCGCCAGCGAGTACAGGCCGGCGATGTAGATCAGCGGCGGCGCGTGGTGAGCGGTGAGCAGCGATCCCCACGCGAGCGAGTGCAGCGCGGCGACCGGCGCGATCAGCGGCAACACGATGCTCATATAGGTGAAGGAGGCCGCGACGGGGTGCTTGCGCCAGATGAAGCGCGCGACCATCAGCGACTCGCGCGTCCACGAGCGCTTCCAGCGCGTCTGCTGCTTGACGAACGCGCGAAACGTGGTCGGCACGATCGTGTGCGAGACCGCGTTCTTTTCGTACACGATCCGCCAGTCGCGCAGCACGCAGTTGGTCAGCGAGCGATCGTCGCCGAAGGTCGAACTCGACGCCGAGGAACGTCTGACTCTCCCACCACCCAAGGCGCGGCATGATCGCCTCGCGGCGATAGGCCGAGAAGCAGCCCGAGCAGCACGTGACCGCGTGGAACACCGACTCGGCCGCCTTGACGACGCGGAACGCGACGAAATACCGCACGGCCTGCATCCGCGTCAGCCACGTCTCGCGCACGTTCAGCACGTCGGCGTGCCCGCACACCGCCCCGATGCGCCGATCGTGAAGCGGCTGCACGAGCAGACGCAGCGCGCCGGGCTCGACGGTCGAGTCGGAGTCGACGAACACGATCACCTCGGCCTCGGTCGCGCGGATGCCGGCGGCCATCGCGGCGCGCTTGCCGCGGTTCTCGGGGAAGTCGATCACCCGCACCCGTCCTTGCGCTTCGGCTGCGACCTCGCCGATCTCCTCGATCGTGCGGTCGGTCGAGCCGTCGTTGACCGCGACCAGTTCGAGCTTGGACGGTGGGTACTCCAGCGCCAGCAGCGAGCGCAGCGAGGCGGCGATCGCCTCCTGCTCGTTGAACGCGGGCATCACGATCGCCACGTGCGGCTCGATCCCCGCGTCCTGAGCCGAGCGGTAGAACAAGCTGAGCACGAACCGCGAGAGGATGTACACGGTCACGCACGTCGAGTAGATCCCGAAGAAAAGGTTCGAGAACATCACCTGCACGAACTCGGTCTTGTAAGCGACCACGGCCATGATCAGCCACACCAGGTAGACGGCCGCGAACACCTTCAGCACACGGTTGACGGCCACCTCCTGCCAGGCCGCATCGGGCAGCTTCAGACGCGGCGGCCTCAGGTGCGGCAGATGCAGGCGGGCCGGCCTCAGCCATGCCAGATGCAGGAGGGCCGGCCACAGCCATGCCAGATGCAGGAGGGCCGACCACGGCCATGCCAGATGCAGACGAGACGGCCTCAGGCGTGAGGGATGCAGGCTGGCCGGCCACAGGCGTGCCAGATGCAAACGCGTGAGGAGTCGCCTCATGGCAGAAAGCGCCGGCGACCGCCCGGCGTGCGGTAGGTGCAGTCGAGCACGGCCTCACAACGCGCGAGCCAGCCGTAGTCGTGCTCGGGATGCACGGTCGCGATGATCGCGAGGTCGTAGTCTTCGGGTCCGAAGCCGGCCCCGTCGCGGCGGGGATCGGGGTCAACGCCGCGCAACGGCTCGCCACCGCCGAGTGCGAGCTCGCCGACGAGGGGGTCGTGGTAGTCAACGTACGCTCCGTCGGCACGCAGCCGCGTGAGGATCTCCACCGCCGGCGCTTCGCGCGTGTCGGCGACGCCCGCCTTGTAGGAGACCCCAACGAGCAGGATCCGGGCGTCCGCCATCCGCAGCCCGAGCTCGACGAGGATCTCGTGCGCGCGCCAGGCGATGTGCCGCGGACGCCCGGCGAGCTTGCGCAGCGCCTCCTCGCCCACTCTCGCCGGCCGCCCGCGCTCGCGCAGCGGATGCAACAGGTAGTGGGGGTCGACCGCAATGCAGTGCCCACCAACGCCCGCGGAGGGATAGTGCGCCATGAACCCGTACGGCTTTGAGGCCGCGCCCTGGGTCACCTCGATCGGATCGAGCCCGTGCGTGCGGCAGGCTTCGGCGATCTCGAACGCGAGCGCGATGTTCACCGCGCGGAACGTGTTCTCATAGAGCTTCACCATCTCCGCCGCCTCCGGCGAGGAGACACGGTGCAGCTGCTTGCAGGTGTAGCGCAACAGCTCCGCCGCCTGGCGATAGCAGGTCTCGGTGACGCCGCCAAGTACGCGCGGCGTCTGCAGCTGCTCGTGGCCGGCGACGCCAGGGTCAATGCGCTCGGGAGCGAACGCGACGCAGACATCCTCGCCGACCCGCAGCCCGCGCTCGGCCAGCGGCCGCACGAGCAGCTCGTGCGTGCAGCCGACATACGTCGTCGAGGTCAACACCAGCGTTTGGCCCGGGCGGGCGTGGGCGACGACCGCCGCGCAGGCGCCGCGCAGGATCTCCGGGTCGGGCAGGTGCTGCTCGTCAACCGGCGTCGGCACGCAGATCAGGACGAGGTCGGCCGCATCGAGCGCCTGCGCCTTGTCGGTCAGCGCAAAGCCCTCGCCGGCCGCCAGATGCCGCCGCAGATCCTCCCGCTCTGAGTCCAGCAGCTCGGCCTCACCGATGCGAATCGCCTCCAGGCGCCGAGCCGAGATGTCGATCCCGACGATCCGGCAGCCGGCGTTGCGCATCGCGATCGCGGTCGGCAGGCCGACATAGCCGAGGCCGATCACCGCGACGACCGTGTTCGCGGTTGCCGATGTTTGGATCGGAGCAGCGGTGGGTAATGACGACCCAACAGCTGCGGATTCAACAGCGGAGGTCGGCGTTGGCCCTGTGGATGTATCGGTATAGGCCGTCTCGACTGGCAGCGTCGTGGCGGCGAGATGGGAGGTCATTGGGGAGCACCTCGTAGTTTGGATGTCATTGTGAAATCTCCTGACTTGACGTCGTCGTCCCGGCTTGGTCAATGTCAGGCGGTCCGATCTCCGGTTGCGCGAATGGGGTGTCCCCTTCGCGTGGGGATCGATCCTCCTGTCGAGTCCTCCGGAGGAGTCCTCGCGAGCAGAGAGAATGCACGCTCCGGACGAAACTTCCAGGGGTTCTGGACGACTGATGTAGAACCGTCACCGAACGGCGTACATCGCTGTCGTACCAGGCGGGCAGTGGGGTACGTTCGATGCGGGCAAACTCGTATCCGAGTTGTGAACGGCGCTTCCCGGGAGGCCCCAGCCGCGAACCTCCGAGACGGGCCACTAGCATTGCCTGACGATGCGTGACTACCTGAAAGCCGTCTCCGAGCGCGTCGTCGTCTACGACGGCGGCATGGGCGCGACGCTCGAGCAGTTCGACCTGACGAGCAAGGACTACGGCGGCCTTGCGGGCAAGTGCCACGAGGCGCTCGTGCTGAACAGGCCCGACGTGATCGAGGGGGTGCACGCCTCGATGCTGCAGGCCGGTGCGGAGGTGGTCGAGACCGATACGTTCCAGGCCTCGCGGATCAAGCTCGGCGAGTGGGGTCTCGCCGACTACACGGTCGAGATCAACACCCGCGCCGCGGAAATCGCGCGCGCGGCCGCGGGCGAGGACCGCTTCGTCGCCGGTTCGATCGGGCCGACCGGATACCTGCCCGCCTCCGAGGAGGCCTCGCTCGGACAGATCCGCTTCCGCGAGCTGGTCGAGGTCTTCGCGGAGCAGGCCGCGGGCCTGATCGACGGCGGCGCTGACCTGATCATCATCGAGACCGCGCAGGACATCCTCGAGGTCAAGGCCGCCGTGTTCGGCGCGCGCGAGGCGTTCGCCACGACCGGCCGGACGTTGCCGATCCACACCTCCGTCTCGCTGCTGCCCAACGGTGGCAAGATGCTGCTCGGGACCGACATCTCGGCGGTGCTCACGACCTTGGAGGCGTTGCGGGTCGACGTGATCGGGCTGAACTGCTCGACCGGCCCGGAGGACATGCGCGACGCGATTCGCTTCCTCGGCGAGTACTGCCCGGTCCCGGTCGCCTGCATCCCCAACGCCGGGCTTCCTTTACAGGGGCCCGACGGCGAGACGATCTTCCCCGAGAAGCCCGCTCCGCTCGCCGACGCGCTGGCGGAGTTCGTCGAGCGCTACGGCGTCGGCATCGTCGGCGGCTGCTGCGGCACCACGCCGGATCACATCTCGGCGATCGTGGAGCGCGTCGGGCGCACCGCCGAGCGACCCGATGGCCGCCCCGTCGCAGCCCGACCGGCCCCGCGCCCGCCGCACCTCTCTTCGATGATCGCCGCCACCCCGCTCGTGCAGGAGCCACGCCCGACGATGGTCGGCGAGCGCGTCAACTCGCAGGGCTCGCGCAAGGCCAAGGAGCTGCTCCTGGCCGACGACTACGACGGGCTCGTGCAGATCGCCGAGGACCAGGTGCAGGGCGGCGCACACGTGCTCGACCTGTGCGTGGCATTGACCGAGCGCTCCGACGAGGACGAGCAGATGCGCCTGGTCGCGAAGAAGGTCTCCCTCACACAGCCCGCGCCGATCCAGATCGACTCGACCGAGCCCGAGGTGATCGCCACGGCGCTCGACCAGATCCCCGGCCGCGCGATCGTCAACTCCGTCAACCTCGAGGCCGGCCGCGAGAAGCTCGACCGCGTCGTACCGCTGGCGCTCGCGCACGGCGCGGCGCTGATCGCGCTGACGATCGACGAGGTCGGGATGGCCAAGACGGCCGCGCGCAAGGTCGAGATCGCCAAGCGGATCCGCGATCTCTGCTGCGGGGAGCATGGCCTCGACCCGGAGCTTCTGATCTTCGATTGCCTCACGTTCACTTTGACGACCGGCGATGAGGAGTGGCGGCCGTCCGCGGTCGAGACGATCGCGGGGATCAAAGCGATCAAGGAAGAGATCCCCGGCGTGAAGACCTCGCTCGGCGTCTCGAACGTCTCCTTCGGCGTCTCCCCCGGCGCGCGCGCGGTGCTCAACTCGACCTTCCTGCACCACTGCGTCCAGGCGGGCCTGGACCTCGCGATGGTCAACCCCAACCACATCACCCCCTACTCGGAGATCTCCGATGTCGAGCGCGAGCTGGCCGACGACCTCGTCTATGACCGCCGCGAGGACGCGCTCGAGCGCTTCATCGCGCACTTCGAGTCCAAAGGCGAGGAGAACACGAGCCAGAGCGCGGCCGACCCGACGGAGGGGATGGAGCCCGAGCAGGCGCTGCACTTCCACATCCTGCGCCGGCGCAAGGAGGGCGTCGAAGACTGGATCGATAGGAGCGTGGAGAAGATCGGCGCGGTGCCGACGCTCAACGAGGTGCTGCTGCCGGCGATGAAAGAGGTCGGAGACAAGTTCGGCGCCGGTGAATTGATCCTGCCGTTCGTGCTGCAGTCGGCCGA
Organism: uncultured Solirubrobacterales bacterium; assembly: GCA_963774785.1. Classification (GTDB taxonomy): domain Bacteria; phylum Actinomycetota; class Thermoleophilia; order Solirubrobacterales; family Solirubrobacteraceae; genus Palsa-744. The sequence continues at coordinate 2,641,261 of CAVZGH010000001.1, forward strand.
AGTGATGAAGCGCGCGGTCGCGCAGCTGGAGAAATATCTCGACAAGATCGAGGGCTATACCAAGGGCACGGTCGTGCTCGCGACCGTCTTCGGTGACGTGCACGACATCGGCAAGTCGCTCGTCAACACGATCCTCACGAACAACGGCTACACCGTCGTCAACCTCGGCAAGCAGGTCCCGATCCAGACGATCCTCGATGCCGCAGTCGAGCACGAGGCGACAGCGATCGGTCTCTCTGCCCTGCTCGTCTCCACCTCCAAGCAGATGCCCGCGGCGATCCAGGAGCTGCACTCCAAGCAGCTCGACTACCCGGTGCTGATCGGCGGCGCGGCGATCAACCGCGCGTTCTCGTTCCGGGCTCTGTATCCCGGCGGCAAGGACTCCGAGGAGCCCTACGAGCCCGGCGTCTTCTATTGCAAGGACGCCTTCGAGGGCCTCGCGGTGATGGACCAGCTGATCGACGCGGACGCGCACGCGGCGCTGCTCGCGAAGCTGCGCACGGACGCGACCGCGTTCCGCGCCAAAGGCGAGGAGCCCGTCGAGGAGCTCAACTTCGCCGACGACTCCGTGCGCTCGGCCGCGCGCACCGACGTGCCTGTGCCGGCGCCGCCGTTCTGGGGTGTGCGGGAGATTCCCGTCGACCTCGACGAGGTCTATCCGCACCTCGACACGCACGTCCTGTTCAAGCTCCACTGGGGCGGCAAGGGCGTCAAAGGCGAGGCCTGGCAGACGCTCCTGCGCGATGACTTCCGCCCGCGGCTGGAGCGGATGTGGAAAGAGCAAACCTACCTGCACCCGCGGGCTTTGCTCGGCTTCTTCCCCTGCTACGCAGACGGCAACGAGATCGTCGTGCTCGATCCGCTTGTGGCCGACCCGGACGCCGCGCTCGACCCGACGAGTGGGCGGGCTCCTTTGACAGAGCTTACGCGCTTGGTCTGCCCGCGCCAGCCGAAGGGCGACCGCATCTGCTTGGCCGACTTCTACCGGCCGGCGGTCGATGAGGCCGGCAAACCTGCGGCCAAAGGCGGGGCCGGCAGACCTCCAGAGCAGCTCGACGTGATCGCCGTGCAGGCCGTGACCGTCGGCTCGGAGGTGACAGACCTGATGGCCAAGCTCGAGTCAGACGGCGAGTTCGCCGAGCAGCTGTTCGTCCACGGCCTCGGCGTGCAGACCGCCGAGGGCCTGGCCGAGTGGTTGCACTACGAGGCCCGCAAGATGCTCGACATCCCCGCCACGCAGGGTCGGCGCTACTCCTGGGGCTATCCCGCGGTGCCCGAGCAGTCCGAGCACCTGAAGGTCGAGCGGCTGCTCGACCTCGCCCAGATCGGGATGAGCATCTCCGACGGCTACGCGCCGATCCCCGAGCAGTCGACGCTCGCGCTGATCGCCCATCACCCGCAGGCGATCTACTTCGGCACGCGCCAGGGGCGCCTGCTGCCCGACGGCTCGCCCGACGACGTGATCAAGGGCTCACCGCGCGACCCTTCGCTGTTCGCCGACCTCGACGACGAGGACCCGCCCGATGGCGTCGTCGAAGCAGAGGACGCGCCGGCCTTGACCTCCTGAGGCGGTGCTTCTAACCCTCCACCCCCGAGGGCGCGCCCTTGGGCGCCTTCTTCGCGGACCGCGCACCCGCCACCGGCAGCGGGCTGAGCTTCACCGGGGCGCCGTGCATCGTGCGCAGGCGCACGTCCTTCCATGAGAGCCCCTCGGTGATCAGCGCGGGGATGCCCATGAGGACGGCGGTGGCGAGCTCGACGACCTGCAGGACGATGCCGTAGGCGAGCGCGTCGGCGGTGGAGACGTGGTAGGCGCCGGCGAGCACGGCCACGCAGGCCGCCTGGAAGACGCCGATGTTGGCGGGGGTGGCGGGGATCACCGCGGTGACGTTGACGGCGAACAGCACCGCCGCGGCGCCCGCGATGCCGACGCGGTTGTTGAGGCCGAGCGCCATCAGCAAGAGCCAACAGGACAGGCACTGCAATCCCCACGCGCCGAGCTGGGCGCCTGTCGCGAGCGCCGCCTGGCGGGGATGGCGAAACACGCGCAGACCTTCGCGCACGCGCACGAGCGAGCGGCGCAGACCGGCGATCAGCGCGCGCAGGCGTAGCGAGCGGGAAATCGCGGCGCTCGGCACGAGCACCGGGGCGAGCAGGATCGCGACGACCGCGGCCAGCGGCGCCAGCGCAACGGCGACGAGCGCGCCGTGGTGGCCGTTGAACGGGTCGACGCTCGAGAACATCACGATCCCGAGGATCGCCAGCGCAAGCAGGTTGAGCAACGTCTGCGAGACCATCGTGCCCAGCACGACCGGCAGCGTCTCGCGGGCGCGACCCAGGCGGCGCGCGACGATCAGCGCGCGCGAGGGCTCTCCCAAGCGCGCGGGCAGCGTCGCGGACATCAGCACGCCGATGAACGTGCCCTGCATCGCGTCCCTGCGTCTCGCCTTGCGCCACGTCGGCGCCGCGGCGAGAATCTCATACCAGGCGATCGCGCGGACGAACATCGCGGCGCACATCAGGCCCAGGCCGGCGAGCAGTAGGCCCGGGCTGGAGGCGAGCAGGCTTTCGGCGACGCGGCCGACGCCGATGTGCACGAGCGCGAGCAGCGCGAGCGCGAGACCGCCGAGCGAGGCGGCGAGGAGCGCGCCGCGGCGCAGCGTGCGCAGCGAGCGCTCGCCAGCGGCAGTGGCGGTCGCGCGCGGAGCCTCGAGGCTTGGCAGACGTTGGGCGGGGATGCGCGGCAACAGATCGGCGGGCACCAGCCCGAAGCGCACCCCGAGGCGCGCGGCGCGCGTCGCGGGCCGACCGACGGCCTGCGCCTGCTCGTAGCAGTCGAGCACCTCGGCGGCGACGTGCGGCCAGGCGAAACGCTCGGCACGCAGGCGCGCGTCGGCGGCCATGCGCGTGCGCGCGGCGGAGTCGAGCGCGAACGCACGCAACGCCTCGGCCAGCGCGAGCGCGTCGCCGGGGAGCACGAGCACCCCCTCGATCCCATTGCGCACGACGTCGCGGTAGCCGGGGATGTCCGAGGCGATCACAGGCGTGCTCGCCGCGAGCGCCTCGGTGAGGACCATGCCGAAGCTCTCGCCGTGCAGCGAGGGGGCGCAGAGCACGTCGGCGCCGGCGAGCTCTGCGTGCTTGCGCGCCTCGGAGACCTTGCCGAGCGCGTGGACGCCGCGGTCGTCGAGCATCATGTGCGCGACCTCCTCCGGGGAGGCGCCGACGAGCGTGAGCGTCGCCGGGACCTGCTCGCGCAGCGCCTCGAACGCGCGCAGCAGCACCGGCAGCCCCTTGCGTTCGACGGCCTGGCCGATGAACAGGATCCGTAGGGGGGCGGGCTCCTCCGGGGGGGAGGAAAGGACATCGAAAGGGCTTTGACCGCCCGCGCGCGCGTACGCGCGCGCGTTCTGGACGTCTTGAGGACGCTCGTCCCCGTGGACGTCTTGAGGAAGCTCGTCCCCGTGGAGACGAAGGCCTCGATCGGGAACCTCTGGAAGGTGGACCCCGTTGGGCACGATCCGGTAGCGGCCTCCGTAGAAGCGCCGCGCGGTCCAGGCCGCGGCCTCGGAGACGGCGATGCGCACATGCAGATGGTTCATCCGCCGCCGCGCGCCGAGCGCGTTGGCGATCCCGTTCGTGAGCGCGTTCTCGGAGTAGGTGTGGAAGGTGCCGACGAGCGGCAGCTCCGCGGCGGTCGAGCAGAGCGCGTCCCAGCCGAGCAGCGGCACGACCGGCTCGTGGATGTGTACGACGTCATAGCCGCCCTCGCGCAGCTCGCGGCGCATCGCGAACACCCCGGGCGGGATCGGGACGAGGTTCGAGACGGCGCCGTTGGCGGGAAAGCCGGCGGTGCGCCCGAGCGCGACGAAATGATCGGGTGCCCGCCCGCCCGGGTCCAGGCGCTGGGGGCGCGCGCCGCGATGCAGGCGGCGCGAGAGCGCGTCGTCGGGGTCAAACGGCGCGAGGATGCGCGCGTCGTGGCCCAACGCGGTCAGCTCTGCCGCGAGCGCCTCGATGTGGCGTGTTACCCCACCGGGGTACGTCCACGAATACGGCGAAAGCAGCGCGATCCGCATGCCCATCACTCTACCCCGCGGGGAGGCCGACCACCAGTGTCTTACCCTGGCATAACAACCCACATGCGCGGCTGGCAGTCGAACCACTGGGCATGTGTGACCTGGCCGGCGATCGGGCCGCTGGCCCGGCGATCGGGCCGCTCGGTCGCGCGTGCGAGCACCGGCAACCGGGCCGAGTGGCGGCGCTTGCGATAATCGGGGGATGAGCGCGCGGCACTTCGTCAAGTACACGTTCCTGAAGCTCGACCCCGCCTGGCGGCGGCTCGATGACGAGCAGCGCGCGCAGGACAAGCGCGAGCTCAACGCCGCCTGCGAGGACTTCGCCGACGGGCATCTGCTGCAGGCGTTCTCGCTGATCGGCACGCGCGGCGACGCCGAGCTGCTGCTGATCGCCGAGGCGGAGAACCTCGACCGGATTCATGAGCTGCACGTCGTGCTCGGCCAGAGCGGGCTGATGAAGTGGGCGCAGATCCCCTACTCGTTCCTGGGCATGCGCAAGAGCTCTGAATACTCCGAAGACGAGCGCACGACCCCGCGGGGGTTCAGAGGGAAGTACGTGTTCGTCTACCCCTTCGTGAAGTCGCGCGCGTGGTATGCACTGCCGGCGCAGGAGCGCTGGCGGATCATGCAGGGGCACATTGCGGTCGGGCGCGAATATCCGGGTGTCGACAACCACACCACGTACTCGTTCGGGCTCGACGATCAGGAGTTCGTGGTCGCGTTCGACACCGACGACGTCGGCACGTTCCTCGATCTCGTCCAGCGGCTGCGCACGACCGAGGCCTCGGCGTTCACGGTCCGCGACACGCCGAGCTTCACCTGCCTGGCGATGTCGCTCCCGCGCGCGCTGAACGCGCTCGACGGCGAGCCGGTCTCCTTCGAGGCGGCCTCCGCTGTCTAGTCGCGGCCTCGCGCAGTTGCGCAGGAGCGACCCGGTGCTGGCTGAACTGATCGCCGGGATCGGGAAACTGCCGAACCCAAGCGAGGGACGCCCGGACAAGGAGGACCACTACGGGGCGCTCGTACGCACGATCGCCGGCCAGCAGCTCTCGGTGCTCGCCGCGCGCGCGATCTACGGACGCCTGACCGCGCGCTTCGGCGACCGGCCGCCAACGCCGCAGGAGATCCTCGACGACGAGCCCGAAGAGCTGCGCGCCGCGGCGGGACTCTCGCGGGCGAAGGTTCGCTACCTGAGATCGCTGGCCGAGCACACGCTCTCGGGCGAGCTCGCTCGCCCGCCTGAACGAGCTGAGCGACGAGCGGGTGATCGCCGAGCTGACCGCCGTCAAGGGCATCGGCCTGTGGAGCGCGCAGATGTTCCTCATGTTCCACCTCGAGCGCCCCGACGTGTTGCCGACCGGCGACCTCGGCATCCGCCGCGCGATCGAACGGGCCTACGGACTGGACGGGCTGCCGGAGGCGGCCGCGATGGAGGAGATCGCCGCGCCGTGGCGCCCGCACCGCACGCTCGCCTGCCGCTACCTGTGGCGTTCGCTGGCTAACGAACCGGGGTAGACCCGAGTAGGACATCCGTCGAGAACGCCGCGCGTGACACAGCATCTCGCACGAGCGGGTCGAGTAGCCGGCAATGGGCTATCGGCACGACGCACGATGAAGTCGAGTCTTGCAAGCAAACGTGCGCGTGAGGAGCGGCGCAAGCGAACCAAAGAGCACGAGCACACCAAGCACAAGCGCCGGCGCAAGCATCGCAAGGCCAAGCATCATCACACCGCGGTCAAACCACATCATGGAACGGCCGGGGTCGCGCTGCCCGTCGCACCCGCCGCGCCGCCGGCGCCCTCCCCCGCGCCGACCCCATCCGTCGGCTCACCGCCGATCACGCTCACGCAGGCGCGCCGGCTGCTCTGGCGGGCGGGCTTCGGGCCCGGGCGGCCGGGGTCGGGGGCATCAGACCCCGAGGCGCTCGTCGGGCAGCCCCTGGAACAGGTCGTCTTCTCGCTCACTCGCCCGTCCGGGCCGGCGACGCTGACCGGGCCGGAACCGGTCAACGAAGAAGGCGCGAAACTCGAACCGGAAGACGTCTGGGGCGATGACCACTGCTGGTGGTTGGATCGGATGCTGCGCTCCGACCAGCAGCTCGTGGAGCGAATGACGTTCATCTTCCATGACTGGTTCGCCAACTCCAACGAAAAGGTCAACTCGCAGCGGATGATGCTCGAACAGAACCAGCTCTTCCGCTCGATGTGCTTCGGCAGCTTCCACGACCTGTTCCTCGCGGTCACTTCCAACCCCGCGATGCTCGTCTTCCTCGACGGCATCTACAACGAAAAGCACAACCCCAACGAGAACTACGCGCGCGAGATGATGGAGCTGTTCTCGCTCGGCGCCGACCGCGGCGCCTACACCCAGGAAGACGTCAAGGAAATGGCCCGGGTGCTGACGGGGTGGACGGCGGAATGGTCCGACGAAGGGCTGGTCGAATTCGAATTCGACACGGCGCGCCACGACAAGACCGAAAAGACCCTGTCCGCCGCGTTCGGAACGTCCGGCAGCCCGCTCAAAGGCAACTGGGACTGGGAAGACGCCGTGCGCCTGTGCGTCGAACATCCCCTCCATGCCTCGTTCTTCGTGACCAAGCTGTGGGGCTACTTCATCCCCTCGCCGCCCGACGAAGCGACGCTCGCCTCGCTCCAAGGCCTCTACACGAGCTCCGGCTACTCGATCCGCGCGGTGCTCGAGGCGATCCTCCTGCACCCCGACTTCTACGAAGGCCCGGAGCTCGTCACCCCACCGGTGGTCTACAACGCCGGCCTGCTGCGCGCAATCGAACGCCCGATCGACACGAACGCGTGGGCCTGGCTCTCCGCCAACGCCGGCCAGCAACTGTTCTACCCGCCGAACGTCTCCGGCTGGGACTTCTCCAGCTGGCTGGACACCTCGACCACGCGGGCGCGCTGGGAAATGGCCAGCGCGGTCACGGACAGCAAGACGCCGCAAAACCGCTACGTCAACCCGTGGCCCGGGGAAGGCGAACCGGAATACAGCAAGACCGAGGACCCCACCGAAGCGCTCGCGAACGCGATCAGCTACTGGGCCAATCCCCTCCTCTCCAGCGAATCGACCGCCTGTATCGCCCGCTTCGCGGAAACCTGCCCGGCGGGCACGAGCAAGACCCCATGGGAGCTGAGCCCCTACCGGGCGATGCGCCAGAACGCGCTGCGCATGCTGATCGCGACCTCCCCGGACGTGCAGGTCAGCTGAGGATGACCCCGGGCACGACCGCTGAGAACGAGAGGAGCTGAGGATGGACCGAAGCTGCTCTTGCAACGACTTCAACCGCGCCGCCCTGTTACGGCGTGGCGCCGCGGTGGCGGGGAAGGGGTTGCCGAAGATCGAGCCGGGGATGCCTGTCCCGGCCGGCACGGGCCTCGACCGGCGCACGTTCCTGCTCGCCTCCGCGGGCGCGGCCCTGTCCGTCTACGGCGCCTCGATGTTCTCGCCGCGTCACTTCGAAGAGGGCATCGCCGCGGCCGCGGCCGCCTCTGGGCCCAATCAGCCAGTGCTCGTCTCGATCTTCATGGAAGGCGGCTGGGACGCGCTGTCGGTGCTCGCGCCCGTCGGGGAAGCGGGCAACACGTACGAAGCCCTGCGTCCAAAGCTGAGCCAGGAAGCCAGAGAAGCGCTCGAAAAGGGTTCCGGCAAGACCTTCACCGAGGACCCTCGGCTGATGTGGCATCCGTCCGCGACCGGCCTCGCCGAACTGCACGAAGAGGGCAAGGTCACGGCCTTCCCGGCGATCGGCTACGAGCCCCAGGACGAGAGCCACTTCACCAGCCGCCACTACTGGGAGGTCGGCCAGCTCGACACAAACGCGCGCACCGGCTGGCTCGGACGCTACCTCGACCTGCCCGGCGTCGGCGAACCCAACAACCCGCTCCAGGGCCTCTCGCTCGACTACTCGCTCGCGCCGGCGCTGGCGACCGAGACGATGCCCGTCGCCGCGGTCTCCTCGCCCGCGGACTACACGATGTGGGCGCAGGGCATCGGCTCGCCCGTGATCGAACCTGCCCTCGAAACCTTCGGCGCGCTCGGCGCGCTCACCGCCCCCTCGCCGGCCTACGCGCAGGCGCGCAGCGCCTCCTACAACACGGATCTAGTGCTCGACAAGATGGCTTCGTTCGTCGAATCCGAGAAGACCTCGGGCGACAAATCGACGGTCACCTACCCCACTGGCGAATTCGCTGAACGGCTCGCGGTGCTGGCGGCGATGCTGCACACGGGGATGCCGATCAAATGCGCCTCCCTAAACGCCGTCGGCTCCTACGACACGCACTCAAATGAGGCCGGCACGCTCGCCACCAACCTCGCCGAAACGGTCGCCGCTGTCCTCGCCTTCCAGCGGGACCTCGAAGACCGCGGCCTCGACCAGCGGGTGCTGATTCAGCTGTGGTCTGAGTTCGGCCGCCGCCCCCAGGAAAACGGCTCGGGCACCGACCACGGCGCCGGCGGCAACGCGTTCCTGATCGGCTCGCGCGCTTCGGGCAAGATGGTCGGCGAGTTCCCGGGGCTGAGCAACCTCGACGAAAACGAAAACGTCCTGCGGACCTCGGACTTCCGCTCGATGTACTGCTCGCTTCTCGAACAGTGGTTCCAGACCGAAGCCGGCCTGGTGATCCCCGAAGCGGCGTCGTTCGAACGGCCCGTCCTGGTCAAGAGCTGATCTGATCTCGTGTTGTTGCGCGCGAGCCTCGGATCTCGGCACAGCGCGCGCCGCCATGGAGCCCCCCTGCTGCTGCTCGCCGGCGTGCTCTGCATGACGAGCGCCGCCGCGGTCGCCGTCGCGATCGCGGCGCCCGGGCATCGATCCTCCCACGCGGCCCATGCCCGCCATGCCTGCCACCATTTCGAGCACCATCGCTGCCTGAGGCATCCCACCAGAAAGCAACTCCACCGCAAGGAGCACAAGGGAACCACCAAACCCTCGCTGCCCAAGAACACCGGCACAACGACGACGACCCTGACGTCGCCCCCCGCTCCCGTGATTCCAGGCGCGGGGTCTACGGGATCCGGCTCCGGCAGCGGCAGCGGCACGTCTCCCGGCGCCACCGGCGGCACCCCCCCGGCAACGGGAACCCCCACAGCCCCTGCCGGCCCCGTGCACGTGCAGGTGACCGCCGAAGACAGCAACGGCTACCACTTCATCCTCTCGCGCACCTCGGTCCCGGCCGGGCCAGTCGTGATCGAATTCGTCAACCACGGCCAGGATGAACACAACCTCCACGCGGTCGAACGACCTGCCGAAACCACCGAAGCCGGCGGACTGCGAGAAAACGTCAAGCCGGGCGCCCACACCGACCTGTCGCTCAACCTCCACGCCGGCTCCTACACGCTGTTCTGCTCGCTCCCCGGGCACGAGGCGCTGGGGATGAAAGCTACGCTGGTGGTGGAATGAGGGTGGGCCCAGCCGGTGAAATGGAGGCTGAGTGGTCAGGCCAAGCGCCGCACGACCACCGTACGGTCGGCCTCGCCCTCGATCTCCCAGCCCGACGCCGCCTCAGCCGAGCGGAAGTGTCGATCCACGACGGCCGTCGGCCCCGGCAGCCCGCGACCGCCCGGCCGGTCGGCGCGCGCGTCGTGGAAGACCACGCGGCCACCGGGGGCAACGAAGGGGCACCATGAAGACCAGTCGAGCTCGCAACCGGCCTCGGAGTGGTCGCCGTCGATGAAGACAATGCCGACCTCGCCCTCCCAGCGTGTGGCGAGCTCATGGGAGAGTGCGATATGCCAATGAACGCTCGGCGCATCCTGGCCACGCGCGCGCAGAGCGCGCGCGACCACACGCCGGGTCGCCCACTCGGTGGCGCCCCAGCCGCTCGGCAGCGCATCGGGGTGGGCGCCGAAGGGATCGACTAGGTGCAACTCGGCGTCTCGCCCGAGCGTCTGGCACAGCTCGAGCGCCGAGGAGCCCTCGTAGACGCCGATCTCGACCACACGTCGCGCGCCTCTCGCGGCATGCACCAGCACGCGCGCGTCCTCCTCGGAGTGCATCGTCCGCGGCGGGATCAACCCCGACCCGACGGCGAGCGCGCGCAAGCGCACATCGTCGCGCAGGCGTTCCGGCGTCAGGCGGCGCAGGCTTGCGGGAAGGACAGGCATCGCGAGAGCGCACCCTACGCGCTCCCGACCTCAGACCGCGGAGACCTGCTCCTCCTCGGCGACGCGGAAAGACGAACCGCAACCGCAGGCCGCGACGACGTTCGGGTTGGAGACCTTAAAGCCCGCGCCCTGCAGGCTCTCCTCGTAGTCGATCACCGAGCCGCGCACGAACGGCAGGCTCTCCTCGTTGACGAGCAGCTTCAGGTCGTGGCTCTCGAACACAATGTCCCCGTCGCGTTGCTCGTCGAACGCGAGCTGGTACTGAAAGCCCGAGCAGCCGCCGCCGCGGACGCCCACGCGCAGGCCCGCCATCGCGACGTCGCCCTCCTGCGCGGCGAGGAACTCCTGCACCTTCTCGGCACCCTTATCGCTGATCGTGATCATCGCTTTCCAAAGTATAGCGGCTAGAAAACATCCGAAGACCTCGAGAACCCGCCTCGGTCGCGTCATTAAGACGCAAGCAGAGAGGTCTTCGGATAGACACTAAACTCGGAGCTGAAATGCCTTCCCCAGAGGAGATCAAGCAGCGCATCGAGGCCGCGATTCCGGGCGCCGAGGCGGAGGTCGAGGACTACACCGGCACCGGCGATCACTTCCGGGCGGCCGTCACCGCCGCGGCCTTCGAGGGGCGCAGTCGCATTCAGCAGCACCGCCTCGTCTATGAGATCTTCGGCGCGGAGATCGGCGGCCCGATCCATGCCCTCTCCTTGAAGACCCAGGTTCCCCAGAAGGCTCCCACCCCCACCCCCTGACCGGCCCGCCGGCCGACAACCCGCAGAGCAAGCCAACGCAAGCGCAAACCCAACCACACTCCCCAAGACGCCCATCGCGCAGACCACCGACAGCCAGGAGCAAGCAATGTCAAGCCAGCCCAGCACCGCCCAAGACCTTCCGATGTCGAGCACCCAGCCAAGCCCCACCCCAGCGGCCCCGACCGCGCCCGCGCCCGCGGGCAGCGACGAGTCAAACCCGATCCGCGACGCGATCGGCGAGGCGATCGCCGAGCACAAGGTGATCCTGTTCATGAAGGGCACCCCCGAGGCGCCGGCCTGCGGCTTCTCCGCGCGCACAGTCGCCGCCCTACAGTCGCTCGACGTGCCGTTCGCCGCGGTCGACATCCTGCCCGACCCGCGACTGCGCCAGGAGCTTTCGGCGATCTCCAACTGGCCGACGATCCCGCAACTGTTCGCGAACGGCGAGCTGATCGGCGGCTGCGACATCGTCGTCGAGATGTACGAGTCCGGCGAGCTCGCCGAGGCGCTGCAGTAGGGGATAGGCGGGCTCGGGAAGGCCTTGCAGTAGCGATAGGCGGGCTCGGGAAGGCCTTGCAGTAGTAGTAGGGTCCCGGCGTGCCCTCCGTCGCCGTCGCCACCGACAGCACCAACTATCTCCCGCGCGCGCGTGCGGAAAGGGAGGAGATCCATCAGGTCAGCCTCTACGTCGGCTGGCACGGCCAGCCCGAGCGCGAGCTGGAGATGGATGGGTTCGAGGCCTTCTACGAGCGCCTGCGCAGCGATCCCGAGCTGCCCACGACTTCCCAGCCCTCGATCGGCGATTTCCTCGCGGTCTGGGAGCCGCTCCTGGATGAAGGCCGGGACATCGTCTCCGTGCACCTCGCCGGCGGCATCTCCGGCACCTGCGAGGCCGCACGCCAGGCGCACGGGCTGCTCGCCGAGCGCGGTCTGGGCAAGCGCGTCGAGGTGATCGACGGCGAAACCGCCTGCGGCGGGGTCGGGCTGCTCGCGCTCGCCGGCGCCGCGGCCGCTCGCGCGGGGGCAGACAAAGCGGCCGTCGCCGCGCGCGTGCATGAGACGCGCAAGGCGCTGCGCATCTGGTTCTGCCTGGACACGCTCGAGTACCTGCGCCGCGGCGGGCGCGTCGGCAAAGCCCAGGCGTGGCTCGGGGGCACGCTGAAGATCAAGCCGATCCTCTCGCTCGAGTACGAGATCACCCCGGTCGAGCGCGTGCGCACGGCCGGGCGGGCGTTCGAGCGCATGGTCAAGTACGCGCAGGAGCCTCCATGACGCGGGCGCCGACGGCTGGGTCGTGCAGCACATCCAGGCGCCCGAGCAGGCCCAGCGCCTGATCGACCGCTGCCGCGAGATCTTCGACTCCGAGCCGGTCTTCACTTCCGAGGTCGGGCCTGTGATCGGGACCTACACAGGGCCAGGGCTGATCGGCGTCGGGGCGGTCCCGAGAACTCTGCTGAGCTGATCAGCGGTTGCGCCGGCGGCGGCGCATGAGGCCACGGGCGACGAAGAGCCCGACGACGACCGCGCCGCCGATCCTCAGCTCCTGCTCGTGGCGACGCAGATGCCCGCGCCAGTCGGTCAGGTGCGTGACCTCGCCGCGCAGCTTCACGATCGAGACCGCGAGCTCCTCGCGGTTGGCCTCGATCGAGCTGCGGATCTCCGCCGCGGAGCGTTGCGCCATCAGATCTTCCCCCCGGTATCAGCGACGATCGGAAAGCAGGACATCAGATCTTCTCCCTCGCCTGCGTGTCCGCGCCGGCGGAGACCGTCTCGCGGATCTTCTGCGCCTCTTCGATCGCCATGCTCGGCACCGGCGGGGAGCCTTTTTTGACGACTTTCGCGGCGATCAAGCCAGCGAGGATGCCCAGCAGCACGAGGATCGCAGCCATCGCGAAGAAGCCCCAGAAGAACGTATAGTCGTTGCCAGGGAGAAAGTAGTAGAGCAGGAAGGCGAACCCGATCAGCACGAAGAACAGCGCCGTGATCAGGAAGACGCCCGCGGCGACCGCCACGACCGCGCCCTTCGCGAGCTTGCCGACCTTCTCGGTGACCTCCGTCTTCGCGAGCTCGATCTCCTCGCGCACGAGTAGCTGCGCGCGCTCTGAGACCTCGCTGATCGCCGCGGCGATGCTCTTCGCGGAGTCCGGCCGCTCGCCGGACGGCGGTGGCGATGGCGGCGGGGGCAGCGGCGGCGAGGCGGCGCTCACTCCGGAGGCTCCTCGTCGAACAGCCGCCTCCACACGATGCCCGCCGCGCGGTGGGCGACGATGCTCGTCAGCGCGCCGAGGCCCGCCAACAGGCCCGACCAGATCAGTCGCTTGAGCATCTCGTTCTCCATCTTCAGCGGAGTCTATTCCCCGTGGTGGTCGTGTTCGCGCTCCTCTGCAACTTCAACCGACACGGGCCCGGCCGGCAAAGCCCATCTCGAGACCCCCTCAAACGACCCGCCTCCTGTCGGCGAAGCCCATCTCGAGAGGCCTCTCAAACGACCCGCGCCTCGCCGACGGCGCTCGTCTCCAGCCCCCCGCAGACCGCCTCGATGACCAGCCACTTGGCCCGCTCGAATTGCTCCTCCCCCTGCGGCAGCAGCCCGAAGATCCAGCCGGTGAGCATCTGCTCGATCGCGCCGTAGAAGGCCATCGCCGCGAACTGCGCGTCGATCTCGGCCCGGAACACGCCTTCGGCCTGCGCCTTGGCGACGATCTCGCCGATCAGCTCGTACGCCTCGCGGATCTGTCCGAGGTGGGTCTGCCCGAACGAGTTCGCCGCGCGCGTGACCTCGACGATGATCACCTTCATCAAGTCCGGGTCGTGGCGGTAGCTGTTGACGATGAACGAGGCGATCGAGCCGAGCTTCTCGCGCACCGGCAGCGACTGGGCGTCGACCTCGCGGATCAGCTCGAGCATCACGTTCCAGCGCTCGAGAAACAGCGTGTCGAGGATCTCGTCCTTGGAGGCGAAGTAGTGGTAGACGAGTCCATAGGCGACGCCGGCCTCGTCGGCGATGTCCGAGACCCGGCAGGCGTGGAAGCCCTGGCGCGCGAACACGCGCACGGCCGCGTTGAGGATCAGACGGCGCTTGTCGGGGGCGGCGGCACTCATCATGATGTTCCCTTCCGCGGCATCTTCCGGTCCCCGCAGAAACAATAGATTGACTAGTCAGTCAACAATCCCAAGCATAGCGCCCGCTCCCGTCGGGCCGCCGCTTCACGCACCCCTGTTTCGCGGCTCGCGGCCGTTGAAGCGCTGGCGCTATGTGGCGGTTTTCTGCGACGAGCTGATGGCCTGCGCGGCGCTCGTGCAGATCGGTCCCGCCCGCCAGTCGTTCTGGGCGCTGTACATGCGCAAGGAGAAGCTGATGCGCGAGCGCACGCGGCTGCTGCCCCGCCGCGGCGAAGTCGAGCTCGACCACGGGCGTGCCGGCGCGGACACGCCGCGGGCCGGCACGCACACACCACGGGCCGGCACGGGCACACCACGGGCCGGCACGGACACACCGCGGGCCGGCACGGGCACACCACGGGCCGGCACGGACACACCGCGGGCCGGCACGGACACACCGCGGGCCGGCATGGACACACCACGGGCCGGCACGGGCACGCCACACGCGATACCCGGGCGAATGCGCATACATGGCCGCGGTGTGCTGCTCGATCTGCAACTGGAGGAACAGGCCGGCATCGAAGCGCTCTGCCCGAACGGGCGCGCGCAGGTGTGGACGCGCAAGCAGGCCGGCGTCGCCGCCCACGGCACGCTGCGCATCGACGGCGGCCCCGCGCGAGCGATCGAAGCACTCGCCGTGATCGACGACACGGTCGGCTATCACGCTCGCCACACCGAGTGGCACTGGAGCGCCGGCGTCGGCGAGAGCCCGGACGGCACGCCGCTTGCCTGGAACCTCGTCAGCGGCGTCAACGACCCGCCACAGGGCAGCGAGCGGGCCGTGTGGATCGCGGGCTCGCCCGCAGAGGTCGCAACCGTCAGCTTCGCCGCGGACCTGTCGAGCATCCGCTGCGAGCAGGACGGAGCCGAGCTGCGCTTCCTCGCCGAGGCGCAGCGCAGCCGTCACGATGAGTTGCTGATCGTAGGCAGTGACTACCGCGCGCCCTTCGGCTCGTTCACCGGGGAGCTGCCCGGCGGTATACCGCTCGCGCACGGACTGGGCGTCGTCGAGCACCACCGCGCGCGCTGGTAACCGCGGCTTGCGCTTCTTGCCCGTTGCCCATGGCTCGGGCTGTTCGTCGGGCAGTCGCGGCTCGCGTTGCTTGCCCGGGATCTACGGCTCGCGCTGCCTGCGCAACTCCGCCAACAGCAGCTTCGAGTGCATCGCGCCGATCAGCTCGCGCAGCGGCTCCGCGCCGGCGGCGACGATCTCCAGCGCGCGCTCGATCTCAACCTCCCCGGCCAGCCGGTCGAGCAGCGCGCGAACCTCCTCGCGCACGAGCGGCTCGAGCGCCTCGCGGTAGCGCAGCGTGTCGTAGACCGTGAAGCCGAGCGCCTCCTCGTAGCCCCCCGCGCGGAAGCTCGCGATCGCCTCGATGATCTTCACGTCGTCGCGCTCGTAGCCACGGCGGTTGGGCGTCAGCACGCCGATCTCCGCCAGGCGCCCGAGCACGTTGCGCGGGATCGCGTAGCGCTCGCGGACCTCCTTCGCCGAGGTGCGCCCGCCCTCCTCGGCGCCGGCGAGCGCGCGCTCGAGGATGCGGTCCTCCAGCTCGACCAGCGCGAGCACGTGCTCGGGATCCTCCTCGAGCACGACCTTGATCATCCGCAGCGGCATGAACCGCTCCTCCTGCAGGCGCTTGATCAACCTGACTCGCACCACCAGCTCGGGCGGGTAGTAGGCCATGTTGCGACTCGTCCTGACGATCCCGTCGTCCTCACCGCCGAGCAGGCCCTCGCGCAGGTAGTGCCTGATCGTGCCGGCGCTCACACCCGAGCGCTCGGCCAGCTCGCTGATCTTCAACAGGGAGCGATCTTTTTCCGAGGGGGGCGGATCGCCCGCAACAGAGGGCTCAGACGACGCTGTAGAGCTCTTTGGGATAGGCCGATCGCGTGAACCGTCCAAAGCGCCGCGTACGGTTGTCTGCGTGCTTGGACTCACAACGGAATCCCGTACATCACGCCCGGAACGTCGCGCTCGATGGCGCGGCGACCGGGTTGGCCGGGCCCGCAACGGCGCCCGTCCGGAGCAGCTCGGCGATCTCCGCATCGCTGTAGCCGGCCGCGCGCAGCACCTCCTCGGTGTGCTCACCCAGCGCCGGCCCCGGCAGGCGCGCGTGATCGCCGGGCGTGCGACCCAGCTTCACCGGGATCCCGAGCTGACGCACGGGCCGCTCGGCGCCGGGCTGGTCGATCTCGACGACCATCTCGCGCTCCCGTACCAGCTCGGAGGAGAGCGCCTCGTCGAGCTCCAGCACGGGCTCCAGGCAGCAGTCGCGCTCGCGCGCGAACGCCTCCCAGTAGGCGCGCGGGTGCGCCTTGAAGATCTCCTTGACCTGATCGTGCGCCTCCGAGCCCGGGCGCTCGAACTGCTTCTCGATCAGGTCCTCGCGCTCGACACCCCGGCACCACGCCTGCCAGAACTTCGGCTCGAGCGCCCCCAGCGAGACCCAGCCGTCGGCGCACTCGTAGGGCCGATAACAGATCAGCGATCCGGCCAGCGGCAGCTCGCCACGGTGCGGAACGGTCCCGTCGACGAAGTACGCCCCGGCGACCATCGCCAGCCAGGAGAGCGCGCCGTCGGCCATCGACACGTCGACGATCTGGCCTTCGCCCGAGCCTTTGCGGGCGGGATGCCCCTCCGAGCCGGATCCCTCCGGGCGCACCGGTGTTCCGTCGCGCTCGTGCAGCGCGGCCAGGATTCCGAACGCGGCCATCAGCGCGCCGCCGCCGAGGTCCGCGATCTGGCCCGCAGCCTGGACCGGCTCCCCCCCGCGCCCGCCGGTCAAACCGAGCAGGCCGATGAGGCCGAGGTAGTTCATGTCGTGGCCCGCCGCATCGCGCTTCGGGCCGGTCTGACCGTAGCCGGAGATCGCGCAGTAGACGATCCCGGGGTTGACCTCGCGCATCCGCTCGTAGCCGACGCCAAGCCGGTCGAGCACGCCAGGGCGGAAGGACTCGAGCACGACGTCGTACTCGCGCACGAGCCTCAGCAGCGCCTCGCGGCCGCCCTCGCTCTTCAGGTCCAGCCGGATCGAGCGCTTGTTGCGGTTCAGCGAGAGGAACAGCGCGGACTTGGCGCTGTCGTCGGGGGCGGGCGGGCCCTCATAAAAGGGCGGCGACAGGCGGATGTAGTCGCCGGCGCCGGTGTCCTCTACCTTCAGCACGTCGGCGCCGAAGTCCGCGAGCAGCAGCGAGCAGAACCCGCCGGGGAGCAGGCGCGAGAGGTCAAGCACCCTGATGCCCTCCAGCGGCAGGCTCATCTATGCCCCACGCGCGGGAATATTCAACGCCGCGCGCGCCTGCGCGACGGTCGCCGGGCGGCGACCCATGTCTTCGGTCATCTGTCTGGCCTTGGCGATCAAGTCGCCGTTGGACTTCGCCATCTCCCCGTTCGGCAGATACAGGTTGTCCTCCAGCCCCACCCTGATCGAGCCGCCGAGCGAGAGCGCCGCGCCGACGAGCATCCACTGGTCACGCGAGATACCGATCACGCCCCAGTGATTTCCAGATCCCGCCAACCCACCCCCAACACCTGGGATGTTCTCGACCATCGCCGCAAGGTTCCGCGCGGTCGGCGGGATGCCGCCGACGACGCCCATCACGCAGTCGACGTGCAGCGGGGTTTTCAGGACTCCCATGTCGATCAGCGGCGCGAGCGAGCCGATGTGGCCGATGTCGAAGCACTCGTGCTCCGGTTTGATTTCCAACTCGTTCATCGCCTCCAGCAGCTCGACGATCTCATCGAACGGGTTCGCGAAGACCATCTTGAAGACGAACTGTTTTTTCGATCTCGAGTACTTCGCATAGTTCATCGAGCCCATGTTCAGCGCCGCCACCTCGGGCCGGCAGGCACGCAGATATTCGATCCGCTTCTGGACCGGGACTCCAATCGTGCCCGTGGAGAAGTTCACGATCACCGCATCGCCCACCTCACCTCTGATCGCATCGCTGATCGCTTTGAAATCCTCGATCTCATAGCTGGGCGTCCCGTCCGGTTTGCGCGCATGGATGTGGATCATCACCCCGCCCTCGTCGACGATCCTCCGCGCCTCGGCGGCGTACTCAGCGGGCGTATAGGGAATCGCCGGGCATTGCGCGCGGTTGGCGATCGCGCCGGATATGGAGCAGGTGATGACGACGGGATCATCGAGACTCACAGGAACACCTCCCGGATCCAATGCAACCGTGTGTGCTCAGGGAACTGGGGCTCATACCGGAACAACCCCCTGGCGCTTCCAAGGTCGCTCGACCTTCTTAGTCGCCGACATCTCCAGTCCGCGGCAGATCGTCTCGCGGGTCTCGCGCGGGTCGATCACGTCGTCGATCAGGTCGTTGCCGGCGGCGATGTAGACGTCGAAGATCTTGCGGAAGCCCTCGATCAGCTCGGCCTTCTTCGCCTCGGGATCCTCGGCCTCGTCAACCTGTTTGCGGAAGGCGATCTCGACGACGCCCTCGGCGCCCATCACGGAGATCTCGGCCGATGGCCAGGCGACGATCAGATCGGGCTCGTAGGCGCGCCCGTTCATCACGTAGTAGCCGGCGCCGTAGGCCTTGCGCGTGATCACGGTCAACTTTGGCACCGTGGCGTTGGCGACCGCGTACAGCATCTTCGCCCCGTGGCGGATGATCCCCTCCGCCTCGACCTTCGTGCCGACCATGAAGCCGGGCACGTCCATCAGGAAGACGAGGGGTATGCCGAACGCGTTGCAGAGGTTGACGAAGCGCGCGGCCTTGTCGGCGGAGTCGTTGTCGAGGATCCCGCCGAGCTGCCTGGGTTGGTTGGCGACGATCCCCGCCGGGCGCCCGCCGAAGCGCGCGAAGCACGTGATTATCGTCTTCGCCCACTGGCCCTTCATGTCGAAGTACTCGCCGCCGTCGACGATCCGGCGGATCACCTCGTACATGTCGTAGGGCTTGCGGTTGGACTCCGGCAGCACGTCGAGCAGCTCCTCATCGCGCCGGTCGATCGGGTCGTTCACCTCGCGCACGGGCGGCGTGGATTCGCAGTTCTGGGGCATGTAGGACAGGTAGGCCTTGATCTGGGCGATGCACTCCTCGTCGCTTGCCACCTCCATGTCGCCGACGCCGGACTTGCGCGTGTGCACGCGCGAGCCACCGAGCTCCTCCTGCGATACGTCCTCGCCGACGGCGGCCTTCACGAGGTGCGGCCCGGCGAGCGCCATCGAGCCGCGACCCTTGACCATCGGCACGAAGTCCGCGAGTCCGGGGATGTAGGCGGTCCCGGCGGCGCACGGTCCCATCAGCGCCGCGATCTGCGGGATCACGCCGCTCATCACGACCTCCTCGCGGAACAGGTGCCCGGAGCCGGCGAACAGCGACCCGGCCGCCTCCTGCACGCGCGCGCCCGCGGAGTCGAGCAGCCAGATGAACGGGATCCGCTTCGTCAGAGCCAGCTCGCGCAGGCGCGTGACCTTGATCTCGCCGGTCATCCCCATCGAGCCTGCCATCACCGTGAAGTCATACGCGCAGACCGCCACGAGCCGCCCGTCGAGCTTGCCGTAGCCGGTGATCACGCCGTCGGCGGGCGCATCGACGCCGTCCATCGCGCGCTGGGAAAAGTGCGGCTTGCCGTGGATCCCGAGCTCGGTGAACGTGCCATCGTCGATCAGCAGCGCGATCCGCTCGCGCGCGGTGAGCTTTTCGCGGGAGTGCTGCTTGGCGATCTTCTCCTCGCCGCCGCCGAGCCGGATCTTCGCGCGGCGCGCCTCGAGGTCCTCGACGAGGGGGCGCAGCAGGCTTTGGGGGCGCTCGGCAGACCCTGGACGACCAGCGTCGGCTTGCCCGCGTTCGGTCTCAGAAACGGGTGGCGTGCCGGCGGAGGGCTCGGTAGTCATCAGCGGCCTTTCCAGATCGGATCGCGCTTCTCGAAGAACGCCGTCACGCCCTCGACGATGTCCTCGGTCGAGAGCGCCAGTGTCAGCTGCGCGCGGAGGTAGTCGAGCGCGTCGTCGAAGGGCATATCGAGCTGGCGGCGCATCGCCTCCTTGCCGAGCCGCATGATCACCGGCGACTTCCCCGCGAGCTTCTGCGCCCAATCGGCGACGGCCGCGTCGAAGTCCTCGGCGGGAACGACCCTGTTGACGATCCCCGCCGCGAGCGCCTCCTGCGCGCTCCAGCGCTCTCCCAGGAGCAGCAGCTCATTGACCTTCTTACGAGGGACGTTCCGATAGATCAGCGCCATGATCATGAACGGGAACGCGCCGACATTGATCTCCGGTGTCCCAAACGTCGCTTTCTCCGAGGCGACGATCAGGTCGCAGGCGAGCGCGATCCCGAGCGCGCCGGCGAGCACATGCCCGTCCGCCGCGCAGACCGTCGGCTTGGGCAGGCCGACGATCAGCCTGAACAGCTCGACGAAGCGCTGCGAGCCGAAGTGCTTGTGCACGAGCGGGACATCGCCGGCGAAGCCGCCGAGGTTGGCGCCCGAGGAGAAGACCTTCTCGTGCGAGGAGGCGAGCACCACGCAGCGCACCGCCTCGTTCTCGCGCGCGTGTTCGAAGGCCTCCGTCAGGCCCAGCAAAAGCTCCGCGGAGAGCGCGTTGCGCGTGTCCGGGTCGTTCAGTGTGATCGTCGCGATGCCTGTGTCGGCAAGCGCGTAGAGGACCGTGTCGGTGGGCACAGCGGGCATCCTAGCCGGATCTCGCCGACGCGGGAAGTAAGCAGCTCTACTGTTTACTTTCCCGTCCGCCTGCGTTAGCGTCTGCGGCGTACCCCGAAAAGAACCGAGGAGATCCCAAAAATGGCCGCCACCGCCGAGAGCGTGCTGAAGCCCGACTTCGAGACCAAGCGCAAGCACTTCATCTTCACCGACGAGCACGAACAGCTGCGCGAGTCGATCCGCAACTTCGCCGTCAAAGAGCTGGCGCCGCACGCGGAGGAGTGGGAGCAGACGACGTTCCCGGACTCGATCTTCCCGCGGATGGGCGAACTGGGCTTCCTCGGCCTGGACAAGCCCGAGCGTTACGGCGGGCAGGGCGGCGACTACTACACGGCGCTCGTGCTCGCGGAGGAGATCACGAACGCGCAGTCCGGCGGCCTCGCGATGGGGCTCGCGGTGCACACCGACATGGCGATGCCGCCGATCCTCGCGTTCGGCACCGAGGAGCAGAAGCAGGAGTGGGTCGTGCCGGCGATCAAGGGCGAGAAGATTCTCTGCCTCGGCATCACCGAGCCCGACGCCGGCTCAGACGTGAAAGGGATCAAGACGCGCGCCGTCAGAGACGGCGAGGAGTACGTGATCAACGGCTCGAAGACGTACATCACCAACGGCCACCGCGCCGATGTGATCGTGCTCGTCACGAAGACCGATCCGGACGCCGGCTATGACGGCTTCACTTTGTTCCTCGTGCCGATGGACGCGCCCGGCGTGATTCGCGAGAAGAAGCTCGAGAAGCTCGGCATGCACGCCTCCGACACTGCGCTCTTGGCCTTCCAGGACGTGCGCGTGCCGGCCTCTGCCGTGCTTGGCCAGGTCGGCAAGGGCTTCTACCACATCATGTGGGAGCTCCAGGGCGAGCGCCTGATCGGCGCCGCCGGGATGGTGGCGGGCGCGCAGAAGTGCTTCGAACGCACGCTCCAGTACGCGCACGAGCGCAAGGCGTTCGGCCGCGAAATCGGCAAGTTCCAGGTGATCCGCCACAAGTTCGCGGAGATGGCCACCAAAATCGAGTCCGCCCGCCAGATGACCTACATCACCGCCTGGCGCTTCAACAATGGCGAGTACCCCGTGCGCGAGATCTCGATGGCCAAGCTGCACGCCTCGCGCGTGCTCTGCGAAGTCGCCGACGAATGCATCCAGATCCACGGCGGCGCCGGCTACATGCGCGAGTACGGCGTCGAGCGCGTGTGGCGCGACGCACGCCTGAACCGCATCGGGGCGGGCACCGACGAGATCATGCTCGATGTCATCGGCCGCTCGTACGGTCTCTGATCAGTTGGCGCCCACGCCGCCGTTCACAGACGAGCACGAGGAGCTGCGGGCATCCGTCCGCGGCTTCCTCGACCGTGAGCTCGCCCCCCACGCGCAGGCGTGGGAGGACGCGCGCTGGTTCCCCGACGAGGTCTTCGGCAAGCTCGCGGCGCAGGGCCTGCTGGGCCTGAAGTACCCCACGGAGCTCGGCGGCCAGGGCGGCGACCATCTGCACGAGGCGGTGCTCGTCGAGGAGCTCGCGCGGATCGGCTCCGGAGGGACGGCGGCGGGAATCGGCGCGCACATCAACATCGCGACGCCACCGATCTGGAGGTTCGGCACCGTGGACCACCACCAGCGGTACCTCGTGCCCGCCATCAGGGGCGAGAAGATCGGCGCGCTCGGGATCACCGAGCCCGGCGCCGGCTCCGACGTCGCCGCGCTGCGCACGCGCGCGACGCCCGTCAACGGCGGCTGGATTGTGAACGGCGAGAAGACCTACATCACCAACGGAGTGCGCGCGCACTTCATCGTGACCGCCGTCAAGACCAAGGATGAGATCCCGCCCGCCCGCCACCACGACATCTCCTTCCTGATCGTCGACCGCGGCGAGGGCGTCAGCTCAGCCAAGCTCGACAAGCTCGGCTGGCACGCTTCGGACACCGCGACGATCGCCTTCGAAGATGTCTTCGTGCCGACGGAGAACCTGCTCGGCGCCGAGCACGAGGGCTTCAAGCAGATCATGGCCAACTTCCAGTGGGAGCGCCTGGCGATGGCGCTCGGCGCGGTCGGCGCGATGGCGCTCGCGTGGGAGCGCACGGCCGAGTTCGCGCGCGAGCGCCAGGCCTTCGGTCGCCCCCTGTCGAAGCACCAGGCGATCAGACACAAGCTTGCCGACCTCGCCACCAGCGCCCACACGGCGCGCTGTGTCACCTACGACGCGCTGCGGCGCTTCGTCGCCGGGGAGGAACCGCTGAAGGAGGTCACGATGGCCAAGCTCCTCACCCAGCGCGCCTCCTTCGAGCTGATGGACGCCTGCCTGCAGATCCACGGCGGCGCCGGCTACATGAAGGAGGTCTGGGTCGAGCGCGCCGCCCGCGACTCCCGCCTCGGCCCGATCGGCGGCGGCTCGGACGAGATCATGCGCGAGATTCTCGGCCGCGTGCTGGCGTTGTAGAGGAGCCTCGGCACCGACGGGGGGTGGCCGGGAGGGGGCCTGACTACCTCCCGTTCACAGATCATGCGCGAGATCCTCGGGCGCGTCCTCGCACTGTAGGCCGGAAAATAGTTTGCAGGATTGTCCAAACCTCCTCATCGAAGCTCAAGCACTCCTAGGAGGCGACCGATGCATGAGACGTGCATCGTCTCCGCTCCATGCTCGGCGTGCTCGCACTCGCTGCGTTCCTGTCCGCAGTGTCGGTTGCAGTGGCGCCATTCGCCCAGGCCGCAAAGACCGGCCACCGCGATCACCGCCACGCTCACACTACGGTGAGTTGCGCCAGGAAGAGCAGCTTTCATGCACGTGGCCGCCTCCATCGCGGGCATCGCCATCCGAACTGTGCCGTACACCACTCCGCCACCCACCACCTTCGCCACGCCAAGCGGCATCGGAAGGGGCCGGGAGCCGGCAACCCCGCCCACGCCGGCGACAGCTGCCCGGGCGCCGACCTGCAGCCCACGCAGGAAAACGTCGAAACCGTCCGCACGGCCACGCTCTGCCTGGTCAACGAGGAACGCACGAGCCGCGGCGAGGCGCCGCTGCAGCAGAACGGACACCTGCAGCAGTCGGCCCAGTCGCACACCGAGAGCATGGCTTTCGGCAACTACTTCGAACACGACGGGCCGGGCGGCGATACCCCGCTCAGCCGCATGATCGCCGCCGGCTACATCCCCGGCGGGAACGTCGGCTACGAAATCGGGGAGAACATCGGCTGGGGCACCCTCAGCCTGGGAACGCCCCGCGCGATCGTCGCCGCCTGGATGGCCTCGCCCGGACACCGCGCGAACATCCTCGACACCCACTTCCACGACACCGCGGTCGGTGTCTCACCCCACGTCCCCTCCTCGCTCGGCGGCGGCCAATCAGGCGGGATCTACACGCAGGACTTCGGCGTCATCATCACCGGGTAGGGGTACGGACACCGTCGCGGCGTTCAGTACGCCACCACCGCCGCGGGCGAGACATCGGGTAGGCGGGTGGGGAGACCGTCGCGGCGTTCAGGACGCCATGCAGGACGCCATCATCACCGGGCAAGCCCTCCGGTTATAACCTCTCCTTTCCAAACACGACAAGGAGACGCAACGGTTATGGGTGTACTCGACGGCAAGTCGGCGATCGTGACGGGCTCGGCCCGCGGCATCGGACGCGCAACGGCTGAACTGCTCGCCTCCCAGGGCGCGCAGATTCTGATCAACGACCTCGACGGTGACGTCGCCGAGCAGGCGGCCGGGGAGATCCAGGGCGAAACCGCCGTGTTCGCCGGCGATCTGACCAAGTCCGACGCGCCGGAGGCGCTCGTGAAGGCAGCGGTCGACGCGTTTGGGAAGATCGACATCATCGTCAACAACGCCGGCTACACGATCGACGCGCCCGTGCACAAGATGTCCGACGAGCAATTCCAGGCGATGCTCGACATCCACACCGTCGTCCCCTTCCGCGTGCTCCGTGCCGCCGCGCCATACCTGCGCGATCCAGCCAAGAAAGAGCGCGAGGAAGGCGTTGAGGTGTTCCGCAAGGTCGTCAACGTCTCCTCCACCTCGGGCACGTTCGGCAACCCCGGCCAGGCGAACTACTCCTCGGGCAAGGCCGGCGTCGTCGGGCTGACGAAAACGCTCGCGAAGGAGTGGGGCCAGTTCAAGATCAACGTCAACGCGGTCGCCTTCGGCTTCATCGACACCCGCCTCACGCAGGCCAAGGATGACGAGAACAGCATGGAGATCGGCGGCGAGAAGGTTCAGCTCGGCATCCCCGAGCAGCTGCGCCAGATGGCCTCGATGCTGATCCCCCTCGGCCGCCCCGCCACACCAGAGGAGGCCGCCGGCGGCGTGTTCTTCCTCTGCTCCCCGTGGTCGAACTACGTGCAGGGCCAGACGCTGCACATCACCGGCGGGATGTTCGGCGGGATGACGGGCTAAAGGATCTGCCGAGGTCTTTTAGGGACCTCGCAAATCCAGCAGACACCCCGAGAAGTAGGCACCCGCGGGCGATGCCAGGTAGGCGCACAGCGCCGCCACCTCGCCCGCGGGCGTGCCGTCGCCCGGAGCGATCGTGACGACGGTGATCCCGTAACGCGCCCACTCGGTCGAGAGCGTGCGGGACAGGTTCTCGAGGCCGGCGCGCGCGGCGTCAGACTGCGGTCCGGCGGCCGCAGGCGGCGCGAGGAACACGATTCGCCCTCCACGGCCGCCGGGTAGGAACGCGTCGTTGACCACGACGCGCGTGGCGTCCCAAGCTCCAGCCAGGCAGCCGTGCAGGCCGTCTTGGGCGAACAGCGCTGCCCCATCCACGACCAGCATGTTGACTTTCTCCTCGGCGACGTCGAGCGCACAAACGTCGGCGCCCAGATGCCGCCCCATCTCACGGACCGTCTGTCCATACGCATCTTCTCCGGCGACGGCGATCCTGAGACCGTCGAGCAACTCCGGACGCAGCAGCTCGGATGCGTAGATCGCGCTCAGTGTGCTCGTGGGACCAGGGCGCTTTGCCTCAGGGCGCCGCGGGTGGGAACCCGCCGGCTTGGAAGGGGCCCGAGGGATCTGGCTCGGGGTGTCCGCCGGCCTGCTCGCCGCGCAGCTCGAAATAGAGCACCGAGGCCGCCAGGGCTGAGATCGGGGCGGTGAGGATCTCGACGATCACCCGCACGACGATGTTCACGGCGGTTCCTCCCGAGGAGCCGATCGCCTCGATGATCCCGGAGACGATGCTGACGCCGATCACGAGCACGACGATCACCCCGAACACCTGCCAGCCATTTCCCTTCACCAGCTCGCGACTGCGCCCGAGCGGTTTCAGGCCGCCGGGGTTCTCCAGCACGATCACGGGCGCGAAGACCGACCAGATCGTCAGCAGGATCAGCCCGGGGACGATGATCAGGACGAAGCCGATCGCGATCCCGATTCCGGCGACGATCCCCACCAGGATCAGCTGACCGACGAACGGCGTGGCGGCGCCCAACAGCTGACCGACGGTCGCGTCGCGCCGCCCGTCCTGCACGTCGGCGACGAGCTCGACGACCATCCCCGTGAACAGGGTCGTACCGACGAGGATCACGATGAACGCGAGAATCGCGAGCACGGGCGCGATCACGACGAGCAGCGCGGAGATCACCCCGACCACCACGAACACGGCCGCGGAGGCGGGCAGCAACACCGATGCCTGGTCCGCATAGATGCTGAACGTCCGGCTGATGACCGAGCCGATGTCGATCGAACGGTTCATATCGCTCCTTATCGCTGTTCGCGGGCGTCGTGTGCGAGTGGTGGCATCACGCCCACCATACGCGAGGCCCCCGACGGTTGAGTGGATCTTGTTGAAGCGCCTGCGCAATTACCTCGATTTGACGGCGAGCTCGACCCCCCGCCCACCGCCCGGCCGTTATGCGACGGCGGTGCGCTTGGCCGACCTGCGTTCCGCCCGCCGCCGTTCCCGCTCGCGCCGCAGCATGCCCTTGCGACCGTGCTCCTCCAGGCCGTCGTACAGCGCCCGGATCCGCAGGAGGATCTCGTCGGCGACCGCCTGCTGCTGCTCGCGGGTGGGATTCGGGATCCGCTCCCAGCGCACGGGATCCCCGTACTGGACGGTGGTCTTCGGGAACTGCAGGCGCTTCCAGTTGCGAATCCGCGAGGAGCCGTGAATCGCAATCGGCACGACCGGCGCACCGGTCTCGAGCGCGAGGCGGCCGATCCCGCGCTTGGCCTCCGTGGCGACTTTGCCGGTGCGCGAGCGCCCGCCCTCGCAGTACATCGTGATCGCCCCCCCGCGCGCGAGGATCGTCTCGGCCGTGATCACCATCTCCTCGTCGCGCGCGCCGCGCCGCACGGGGAACACGCCACCGTGACTGTAGACGAACTGCATCGGCTTTTTGAAGAGCTGCGACTTGGCCATGAAGCGGACCTTGCGGCGGATGTAACAGCCCATCAGGAAGTGGTCCATGAACGAGAAGTGGTTGGGTGCGAGGATCACCGCGCCCGCACCGGGGGCCTTCTCGGGGGAGATCGCGCGCACGCGCAGGAACGTGTAGGCGTAGATCGAGGTGAGCACGCGCGTGAGGTCATACGTCCAGTCCGGTTCGCGCGTGCGCGCACGCTCGTGAAAGCGATCGAAGTACTCCTTCGGCCGCGGATCCGTATAGACCTGCTCACGCATCGGTGCGAGCTCGCTCATCTATGGGCTCTACAGCGCCGGCCGGGCAAAGTTACGCGTGGCTCCACACATCATCATCAGGAAGACATCGCCGCATGCGGCGATGTCCCGGCCGGCACATGTGCCGGCCGGCCGGCCGCGCATGCGCGGCCGGAACAGCATCGTCGTCATCGAGAACGCGTACGAGCGAGCGCATCGGCCCAGCCGGCGAGCAGGCCGGCGCGCTCGTCCTCGCCGATCGACGGCTCATACCGTGCTCCCTCCCGCCACGAGTCGCGCACGTCGGTGACCGTCCACATCCCCACGCCGACCCCCGCCAGGCAGGCCGCGCCGAGCGCCGTCGTCTCGGTGCTCTTCCCGAGCACGACGGGCATACCGAGGATGTCGGCCTGGAACTGCATCAACCAGCCGTTCGCGCTTGCGCCGCCGTCGGCGCGCAGCTCGCCGAGCGAGCGTCCCGACGCGTCTTCCATCGCCAACACCGCGTCGAGCGTCTGGTAGGCGATCGCCTCGAGCGTCGCCCGCGCCAAGTGCGCGCGACCGCTCCCTCGTGTGAGCCCCACGATCGTCCCGCGCGCGTGAGGATCCCAGTGCGGCGAGCCGAGCCCGGTGAGCGCCGGCACGAAATAGACGCCGTCGTTTGACCGCAACGACGCGGCCAGCGCCGCGGTCTCCTCGGCGCGCTCGATGATCCGCAGCTCGTCACGCAGCCATTGCACCGCTGCGCCGGTGACGAAGATCGAGGCCTCGAGCGCGTAGGCCAGGCCGGCGGCGCGAGTGGCCGATCCGCTCGTGGGCGCGGCCGAGCGGAGTGCCGGCGCCGCCGCCGAGGGTGCGGTCGCGTCCGGCGTTGACGTGTCCACCGCGGCGGTCGCGGGTCCGATCTGCGATGCCACCGTCGCGAGCAACCCGTCACCGGACTCGGGCACTGTGAAGCCGGAGTGCAACAGCACGAACGAGCCGGTCCCGAATGTGGCCTTGGCCATGCCCGGATCGACGCACGCCTGGCCGAACAGCGCCGCCTGCTGATCGCCGGCGACGCCGGCGATCGGGACGGCGTGGCCGTGCAGCGCCGCGGGCCGGGTCTCGCCGAGAACGCCGGCGCTCGGACGGACTTCGGGAAGGGCGCGGGCGGGCACGTCGAACAGCTCCAGCAGCTCCGGATCCCAGCGCCCGGCGGCGATGTCGTAGAGGAGCGTGCGCGACGCGTTCGTCGCGTCGGTGACGTGCTCGCCGGTAAGCTTGAAGATCAGCCACGAGTCGATCGTCCCGAACACCGCCGTGCCGTCGTGCGCGCGCTCGCGCAGGCCGGGGACGTGCTCCAGCAACCACGCGATCTTCGTAGCCGAGAAATACGGGTCGAGGATCAGACCGGTGCGCTTGCGGATCAGCGGCTCGTGCCCGGCTGCTCGCAGCTGCTCGCAGCGTGCCGCGGTGCGGCGGTCCTGCCAGACGATCGCGTTGTGCAGCGGCTTCCCGGTGACCGGGTCCCAAACGCAGACCGTCTCGCGCTGGTTGGCGATCCCGACCGCGGCCAGCTCGCCGGACCGCACCCCGGCGTCTTCCAGCGCCTCGCCCGCGACGGCCTGCGTGACCGACCAGATCTCCCCCGCGTCGTGCTCGACCCAGCCGGGCCGCGGGAAATACTGGGCGAACTCGCGCCGGGCCTGTCCGATCGGCTCGGCGCGCTCGTCGAACACGAAGCATGTGGTGCCGGTAGTCCCCTGGTCGATCGCGAGGATCATCTCGGCGCGAGCCTACCTACCGCCGGGCGATGTAGACCCGCACGAAATCGACGAGCTGGCGCCCCCGGTGGAGAAACCCGGAGAGCGTCCGGCCAGTGGCGCGGTGGGCGAGGTCGAGCTCGACCTCGGCGATCTTGTGCCCGGCGCGCGCGGCGTCGATCGTCATCCCGATCTCCATGCCGAAGCCGGGAGCGAACGGCAGCACGTCCTCGAGCACACTCGCGCGCAGCGCCCGCTGGCCGGAGATCGGGGCGCGCATCCGCAGGCCGCACCGCCGGCGGATCGCCCAGCGCGCGAAGCCGACCGCGAGACCGACCCCGCCGCCGACGCGCGTGGCGAAGACCGCGACCGCCATCTCCGCGTCACCGCTTTGCACAGCATCGGCGAGCGCCCTCAGCATGGCCGCAGACGCGGCCAGATCGCCGTCGCAAAGAACGAAGATCGCCTCCTCGTCCGCGACCGCCGCGCCGCCGCTGCCGCCGCGGTTGTGATCGTCGTCGCCGTGGTTGTCGTCGCCGTTGTCGTCACCGCCGTTGTCGTCGTCGTCGCCGCCGTGGTTGTCGTCGCCGCCATTGTCGTCGCCGCTACTGTCCTCGTCATCATCGTGAATCGCGTCGCTCTTTCGGCCGAGAACGCGTGCGTGCGCGCGCGCGCGCGCGTTCTGAGCGTTCTGAGCAACGTCCTCCAGAGCCTCGCGCGCGGCGAGCGTGGCGGCGCCGCCCTTGCCGATCATCCGCGGGCTGCGCACGACCCTCGCCCCGGCCCGGCGAGCGATCTCCGGCGTGGCATCGGTGGAGCCGTCGTCGGCTACGAACACCGGCGCGCCGGGAAACGCTTCCCCGAGCGCGTCCAGCGTCGCCTCGATTTTGGGAGCCTCGTTGTAGGCGGTGACGAGGATGAAGGTGGCGGTGCTCATGCGATCGTCCCCGGAGGCTATTGTCCGGAGCCGTCCCGGACCAACGAGGAGGCTGCAGAGATGCCCGAGGTAGAGGCCCACATCACCGGCACCGTATGGAAAATCGAGTGCGCCGTCGGCGACACGATCGAGGAGGGCGACACGGTGGCGATCCTCGAGTCGATGAAGATGGAGATGCCCGTCGAGGCCGAGAGCTCGGGTACCGTCACGGAGATTCGCTGCGAGGAGGGCCAGGCGGTCAACGAGGGCGACACGCTGGTCGTGCTCGGGTAGGGCCGTGTCCACGATCACCCCCCCACTCAAACTCGCCGACGGCAAGCTGCTGGTCGACGAGCCAGCGGACGGCGTCGCCCGCCTCACTATCTCCAATCCAGCCAAGCGCAACGCGCTCGACCACCCGATCCTCGACGCGATCACCGCAACGCTCGCCGAGATGACCCATCCGGAATCAGGAGTCCGCTGTGTCGTGATCACCGGCGCCCACGGCATGTTCTCGGCCGGGTATGACATCGGTGAGATCCCTGAGGAGGAGTTCGAGGAGCGCGCCGAGCGGCTCGTTGCCCACCCGTTCACCGAAGCGATCGACGCGCTCGAGGCGTTCCCCTACCCCACGCTCGCGGTGCTCCCCGGCCACACGATTGGTGGTGGCCTCGAGCTCGCGCTCGCCTGCGACCTGCGCGTCGCCCAGGCGGATATCAAGCTGGGGATGCCACCGGCGAAGCTGGGGCTCGTCTACTCGCACACCGGCCTGCGCCGCTTCATCGACGCGATCGGCGCGCCACGCACACGCGAGCTGTTCCTGCTTGGGCAGTACATCGACGCGCCGACATCGCTCGCCTGGGGACTGGTCAACCGCCTCGCCCCGGCCGCGGAGCTCGAGCCGACGGCCCTGGAGCTCGCGCGCGAGCTCGCGGGCAACGCGCCGCTCTCACAGCTAGGCAACAAGCGCGTGATCGCCGAGCTGCTCGCCGCCGAGGGAGAGTTGCTAGCGGAGATCGAGGAGCAGCTGATCGAGCTGCGACGAGCGTCGTTCGCATCGCGGGACATGCGCGAGGGGATGAAGGCCTTCGCCGAGAAACGGACCCCGCGATGGCGCGGGGTGTAGCGTCCGCAGCGCTCCGTAACTTCAACCTTCGACAACAAACGAGGAGAATCGCTCGCAAATGCCGCCGCTGATCACCCGCGTGCAAGCCCTGCAGCTAGGCGAAATCGAGGATCACGCCGAGATCGAGGCGCTGATCGAACGCGCCTGGCAGGCACGCGTGGAGCGCTTCGCCGACTCCACCGACATGTGCTCGCTCGTGAACGCCAAGTCCGGCGGCTGCGCCGAGGACTGTGGCTTCTGCGCGCAGTCGCGCTTCGCCGAGGCAGAGACGCCGCTGCACGCGATGATGGAGCCCGAGCAGGTGCTCGAACACGCGCGCGCCGCCGAGGCCGCGGGCGCGCATCGCTTCTGCATGGTCACCCAGGGTCAGGGGCTCTCCAAGCGCGACTTCGAGAAGTATCTGCAGGGAGTCCGCCTGGTCTCCGAGCACACCAACCTGAAGCGCTGCGCCTCGGTCGGGCACATCTCCAGCGCGCGCGCGCTGGCGCTGAAGGAGGCGGGCGTCCAGCGCGTGCACCACAACGTCGAGACGGCATCAAGCTACTACGACGAGGTTTCCACGACCGTCCGCTACGAGGGCCGGCTGCGCACGATCGAGGCCGTCAAGGAGTCGGGGCTGGAGACGTGCGTCGGCGGCATCCTCAACCTCGGCGAGAGCCGTGAGCAGCGCGTCGAGATGGCGTTCGAGCTGGCTCAGATCAACCCGACGAGCGTGCCGATCAACATGCTCAACCCGCGACCGGGCACGAAGTTCGGCGACCGCGAGTACATGGACCCCTGGGAGGCCGTGAAGTGGATCGCGATCTTCCGCCTGATCCTCCCCGAGGCGCTGTTCCGGCTGTGTGGCGGGCGCGTCGAGAACCTCGGCGAGCTGCAGGCGCTCGCGGTGAAGGCGGGCATCAACGGCGTGATGATGGGCAACTTCCTGACGACGCTCGGCAACGAGCCCGAGCTCGATCGCGCGATGTTCGAAGAGCACGGTCTGAACGTCGCGCGCTACCCCGACAACGGCGTCAACCCACGACCGGACAACCGCTCGGGGTGGCTGTCCGGCGAGACCCCCGATGTTGTGGATGAGCTGCTCGACACATCCGCGCCCGCGACCTCCGCACCGATCGACCTCGACGTGAAGCTGTGGGATCCCTCCAGCCAGCTGCGGTTCAAGGCCAAGCGCACGGTTCCGCCCCGGCCCGACGGCGCACCAAACGCCGTACCAGTCGGTACATGAACGAGCTCGAGCAGCGCCTCCAAGAGCTCGAGCGGCTCGGGCGCAGCCGGCGCACGCGCATCGTGAGCGGTCCGCAGGGCCCGCGCGTACAGCTCGACGGCAAACATGTGCTGCTGCTCTGCTCGAACAACTACCTCGGGCTCGCCGAGCACCCCCGCGTCCGCGAGGCGGCGGCCGATGCGGCGATGCGCTGGGGCGCGGGCGCGGGCGCCTCGCGTCTGGTGTCCGGCACGATGACGATCCACCGCCGCCTGGAGCGGCGCCTGGCGGCATTCGAGGGTGCCGAGGAGTGCGTGCTGTTTGGCTCGGGCTATCTCGCGAACGCCGGCGCGATCGGAGCGCTGGCCGGGCGCGGCGACACGATTTTCTCCGACGAGCTCAACCATGCCTCGATCGTCGACGGGTGCAGGCTCTCACGGGCCGAGGTGATCGTTTACAAACACCGCGACGTTGACGATCTCGAGCGCTCGCTGCGCCTTCACGGCGGCGGCGGCCGGCGGCTGATCGTCACCGACTCGGTGTTCTCGATGGACGGCGACCTCGCGCCGCTGGCAGAGATCGTCGAGCTCGCCAAGCGGTACGACGCACGCACGATCGTCGACGAGGCCCACGCAATCGGCGCGCTCGGTCCCGGCGGGCGCGGCGCGATCGCGCAAGCCGGCCTGGTCGGCGAGGTCAACGTCGCGATCGGCACGCTCGGCAAGGCGCTCGGCTCCTACGGCGCGTACGCGTGCGCGAGCGAGGAGATGGTCCGCTACCTGATCAACACCGCCCGGCCCTTGATCTTCTCGACCGCCCCGCCGCCCCCCGCGGTCGCGGCCGCACTGGCGGCGCTGGAGCTGCTCGAAGAGAAACCGCATCGCGTGCAGCGGCTGCGCTCGAACGCGCGCGTGCTGCGCCGCGCGTTGACGGCTGCCGGCATTGGCGGCGCGGAGGACATCGAGATGCACATCGTTCCCCTGATCGTCGGCGACGAGCGCGCGGCGTTGGGCCTCTGCGAGACGGCGCTCGAACGCGGGATCTTCGCCCAGGCGATCCGCCCCCCGACCGTCGCGCCGGGCACCTCGCGGCTGCGGCTGGCGGTGATGGCGACCCACACCGCCGACGAGCTGCGCGAGGCCGCGCACGTGCTCGGCGAGGCGGTGCGGGCGCTCGACCTGGGCCCCTCGACGGCATCCGCGCCGTTCGACGGCGAGCGAGACATCGTCGTCCGCCGCGCGGCCTAGCTCGAGCGCGAGCCAAGGACGAAGCGAGAGCGAGAACGAGCGATGCGCGGCCTGTTCGTGACGGGCACCGGTACGGGCGTCGGCAAGACGGTCCTGAGCGCGGCGCTGCTCGCCGCGATCGCGGCCGCCAGCGAGCCGGTGCGCGCACACAAGCCCGTCGTGACCGGCCTCGACGAGCCCTCTCCCTCGCCGATCGCGTGGCCGCCCGATCACGAGCTGCTCGCGGGCGTCACCGGCATGCAGCCCGAGGAGGTCGCGCCGCTGCGCTACGGACCCGCGGTCTCGCCTCATCTCGCGTCGCGGCTGGCGGGGGAGACGGTCGCCCCAGCCGAATTGATTGCATGCGCACGCGAGGCGGCGATGGCCGCGGCCGGCGAGCAGGAGACGCTGATCGTCGAGGGTGTCGGCGGCCTGCTCGTGCCGCTCGCAGACGAGCTCACCGTGCGCGATCTAGCCGTCGCACTCGGGCTGCCCCTGCTGATCGCCGCCGCGCCGGGACTGGGCACGATCAACCACACGCTGCTAACGCTCGAGGCCGCGCGCGCGGCCGGGCTGGATGTGCGCGCGGTCGTGCTGACGCCGTGGCCAGAGCAGCCGTCGGCGCTGGAACGGTCGAACCGCGCGACGATCGAGCGGCTGGGCAATGTGGAGGTCCTCGGCTTGGGTCCCGTGGCGAGCCCAGCTGTTGCCGATCTCGCTCGTGCAGGGGACGCGCTGCCGTGGCGGGAGTGGCTCTCGATCGACTCTCCCGCCCCAACTCGACCGTAGAGTCACTGCCGTGGTTTGATCACCGAGTCGCGGTAGACCTCTCCTTCCGGTCGTTCCGGGTCGTACGCCCGGAGAAAGGAGGTCACATGACAGTGACATTGGATGCGCTAACCGTAACAGAGCTTAGCTCCAGATCGGACAGAGCTCAACCGGACCCTCGAGCCTCTGCCGCAGCCACAATCGCCCCGCTCACCCGCATCAGATCCTCCTCATCGATCACATAAGGCGGCATCGTGTAGATCAGATCCCGGAACGGCCGCAGCCACACGCCGCGCTCGACCGCCGCCGCGGTCGCCGCGGCCATGTCCACCTCGCGATCGAGCTGCACCACGCCGATCGCGCCCCGCACGCGCACGTCGATGACCCCGGCCAGCTCCCGCGCCGACTCCAGGCCGGCGTGCAGCCCGCCTTCGATCGTGGCGACGCGCTCGCGCCAGCCGCCGTCGGCGAGCAGCTCCAGCGACGCGAGCGCGACCGCGCACGCGAGCGGATTGGCCATGAACGTCGGGCCGTGCATCAGCCCCCCGCCGTCCCCCGCGGAGACCGCATCGGACACCGTCCCCGTGCAGAGCGTCGCGGCGAGCGTGAGGTAGCCGCCGGTGAGCGCCTTGCCGACGCACATCACGTCGGGCGTCATGCCGGCGTGCTCGCAAGCGAACAGCGCGCCCCCGCCGGTACGAC
The DNA here is from genome assembly GCA_963774785.1 of uncultured Solirubrobacterales bacterium. Classification (GTDB taxonomy): domain Bacteria; phylum Actinomycetota; class Thermoleophilia; order Solirubrobacterales; family Solirubrobacteraceae; genus Palsa-744. Next base: position 2,676,335 of record CAVZGH010000001.1, read on the forward strand.
CGAATCCCGTCGCGATCTCGTCCAGCACGAGCAGCAACCCGTGCTCGTCGCACAGCCGGCGCAGCTCAGCGACGCACTCAGGCGCGTGAAAGCGCATCCCCCCCGCGCCCTGCACGACGGGCTCGACGATCACGGCGGCCAGCTCGTGCGCGTGCCGGGCGACCAGCTCGCCGACGTGCTCGGCCCAGCCGGCGTCCAGTCCCGCGTCAAAGCCGTCCGGCGGGCGCTGGGCGAACACGTGTCCGGGGAGCACGCCGGTGAACAGGCTGTGCATCCCCCCGACCGGGTCGCATACGGCCATCGCGCCGAACGTGTCGCCGTGATAACCGCCGCGGACGGTCAGCAGGCGCGTGCGCTCGGGATGGCCGATCGCGCGCTGAAATTGCAGGCACAGCTTGATCGCCACCTCGACGGAAACCGAGCCGGAGTCGGAGAAGAACACCCGGTCCAACCCATCGGGCGCGATCTCGACCAGGCGTTCCGCCAGGCGCACCGCCGGCTCGTGCGTGAGCCCGCCGAACATCACGTGCGCCATCCGCCCGAGTTGCTCCTCGACCGCCGCATCGAGCGCGGGGTGGCGGTAGCCGTGGATCGCACACCACCACGAGGACATACCGTCGATCAGCTCGCGGCCGTCCGCGAGCTGCAGACGCACGCCCTCCGCTGCGAGCACCGGCAGCGGCGCCTGCGCGCCGGGCAGCGCACCGTATGGATGCCAGACGTGCCCGCGGTCGAACGCGAGCAGTGCTTCCCAGTCGGTCAGATCAATCCTCGTATAAAACGAAATCGCGCTTACGAGCACCACAGACGGGGCAGAACCACGTGTCCGGGATGTCCTCGAAGGCGGTTCCCGTGGGGATGCCCCCGTCCGGGTCTCCCTCCTCGGGATCGTAGATGTAGCCGCAGGACTCGCAGATCCAGCGTTGCAGGGTTTGGGTCACGCTCATGCACGTAAGACTACCTGGGCGTTAGGGTGCTTGGCGTGAGCGACTGGACCCCCGGCGGCGACGGAGAGCCCGGCCAAGAACTCGACCGGCACGGCCGTACCGAACCGGGCGAGGAGCTCGACCTCGAGCGCCACTCGGGTCCCCCGGGCGAGGAGCTCAACCTCGAGCGCCACTCGGGTCCCGGCCAGGAGCTCAATCTTGGCGAGCAGAGCGAGCCCGGGCAGGGACTCAACCCGGGCAAGGCGACGCCGCCGCGCCAAGCGGCGACGGTGATCCTGCTGCGCGGCGGCACTCGGACGCTCGAAGTGCTGCTCGTCAAGCGCACGCCCGAGGCGCGGTTCATGGGCGGCGTGTGGGTGTTCCCGGGCGGCGCCGTCGACGCGGGCGAGGGCGACGGCGACGGCGCTCACCGCGCGGCGGCGATCCGAGAGCTCCGCGAGGAGGCCGCGATCGCGCTCGACGACCCCGCCGCGCTCGTGAAGTTCTCACGCTGGATCACCCCGGCCGAGGTGCGCACACGCTTTGACACGCACTTCTTCCTCGCCTCGCTCCCCGCCGGGCAGGAGCCGCGGGTGGACGGCGAGGAGTGCGTGGATCTCGGCTGGTTCACCCCCGCGGCGGCACTCGAGGCCCACGGCGACGGCCGGATCCTGCTCGTGTTCCCCACGATTAAGCACCTCGAACAGCTCGCCGCCTTCCCCTCCGCCGAGGCGCTGCTCGCCTACGCGGCCGGCCGCGAGGTGCAGCCGATCCAGCCGCGTGTCGTCGTCGAGGGCGAGGTCGCCCGGGTGCTGCTCCCCGGCGAGCCTGGCTACTGACCCTCTTCTGAGGCCGGCAGCCGTGCCTCGATCCGTACTGCCTGGCGGCCTCGATCATGCCGCCTGAATCGTCTCGATGGGCGCCGCCTGCCGGGCCTCGATCGTAGTGACTGAACTCTCTCAGCTCCACTGCCGGGCCTCGATCGTAGTGACTGGACCCTCTCAGCTCCCCTTCTGGGCCTCGATCACATGCGTGACGGCGTTGATCAACGCCAGATGGGTGAACGCCTGGGGGTAGTTGCCAAGATGGCGCCCGCTCGAGGCCTCGAGCTCCTCGCCGTACAGCTCCAGCGGCGAGGAGTACGACAGCAGCCGCTCGCACAGGTGCTGCGCGTCGCGATGCTCGCCGATCTCCGACAGCGCCGAGACGAGCCAGAACGAGCAGATCAGGAACGTGCCCTCCTTGCCCTGCTGCCCGTCGTCGGTCTCATCGGTGCGGTAGCGCAGCACCAGGCCGCCCTCCGTGAGCTCGTCGCGGATCGCGCGCACCGTCGCACAGACGCGCTCGTCGTCGGGCGGCAGGAAGCGCAGGAGCGGCACGAGCAGCGTCGAGGCGTCGAGCGCGTCGGTGTCGTAGTGCTGGCGAAAGACACCGCGCGAGTCGACGCCCTTCGCCAGGATGTCCTCGCGCACCTCATCGGCGATCGCCTGAAATTCCTTCGCGGCCTGATCGTGTCCGCGCCGTTCGCCCAGCCGTGCGCCGCGGTCCAGCGCTACCCAGCACATCAGCTTGGAGGAGACGTAGTGCCGCGGCTCCCCGCGCGCCTCCCAGATCCCCTGGTCCGGCTCCTTCCACACGGCCGCGGCGCATTTGACCTGGTCGATCAGGACCGGCCACAGCCGCTCGGGAATGTGATCGCGCTGCTTGGAATGCAGGTAGACGGAGTCCAGCACCGCCCCGAACACGTCGTTCTGGTGCTGGTTGTACGCGCCGTTGCCGATCCGCACCGGCCGCGCGCCGCCGTAGCCCTTGAGATGGTCGAGCGTCGACTCCTCGAGGTCTTTCTCGCCTCTGACGCCATACATGATCTGCAGCGAGCCGTCCTCGTTGCGCGGGACTTCGGCGACGTACTCGATGAAGTCGTCGGCCTCCCAGTCGAGACCGAGCGCGTGCAACGCCCACAGCGTGAACGACGCGTCGCGCATCCAGCAGTAGCGGTAGTCCCAGTTGCGTTCGCCGCCCGGCGTCTCCGGCAGCGAGGTCGTCGGCGCGGCGACGAGCGCGCCGGTCGGCATGAACGTCAACCCCTTCAGCACAAGCGCGGAGCGTTGCAGGTGCGCGCGCCACGGATGGTCGGGGTAGTTCCCTTCAGCCAGCCAGCCACGCCAGAAGTGCCCCGTCCGCTCGATGATCTGTTCGGCTTCCTCGGCGGTGTGCGGGCCGCCCCGCGCCTCCGTCCAGGAGATCGCCGAGAAGCGTTTCTCGCCCTCGGTCATCGTGTGGCGCCCATGCGTGCGATTGCCCTCGATGCCCATCCGGATGTCGCTGTACAGCCTGAAGATCGTCCTGCCGTCGGACGCGTCCATCGCGACCGCGTCGTGCGCGTGTGACGCCTCGTCCGTAGATAGCGCCTCGTCCGCCTCCGATTCGAGCTCGACCTTCCGCCACTGCGCCGGCATCGCGCCGTAGTCGAGCATCGGCTCGCAGACGACCTCGACCTGCACCTGGCCTTGGACGCATTCGACCATCCGCACGAGCAGATGGTCGGCATCAAAGTCGGTCGGGGGGCGCGTGTGGCTCGAGCCGTGCTCGTTGTCGTGCCATTCGCCGATCGCCAGCGCATCGACCACGCGGATCCAGCCCTGGGGGGTCATCCACGTCGTCTCGATCATGTTCGTTCCGGGGATGTAGCGCCGGCCGGCCGGCACGTACAGCCCATACGGTCCGACGCGCCACGACCCCGCGCCACGGTCGAGCAGCGCGCCGAAGATCGACGGCGAGTCGAAGTACGGCAGGCACATCCACTCGATCGACCCGTCAGAGGCGACCAGCGCTCCGGTGTGGCAGTCCGACAGGAAGCCGTAGTCGGCGATCGGCGGGAACGGCGAGTCGGGCATGAGTCACAGCACCGTAGCGGAGGGCCGCTCCACGCCGCCCGGGAGCCGTCCCTCGTCGGCGAGCTTGTCGAGGTGTGCGCGCAGCGAGACGGCGGCGATGGGTCTGAGCTCTGCGGGCACGTCGGACCACGCGGCGTCGAGCAGCTCCGCGCTCGAGCGACGCCCCGCGGCGAGCGCCGCCAGCAGCAGTCGCTCGCGCTCCAGGCGATGGGTGATGTACTCCTCCAGCTTTGCCGCGGGCTCCCAGATCGGCGGTCCGTGGCCCGGGCACAGCACATCCAGATCGCGCTCACGCAGCCCGCGCAGGCCGTCGAGATAGCCGGCGAGCGCCCCGGGGTCGGGCGCGATGAAGACGCTGCCTTCGCCGAGCACCGCGTCGCCGGTGAAGCACACGCGGCCACAGATCAGCGCGAGGTGATCGGGCGCGTGCCCGGGCGTGGCGACGGCGAGGAGCGGCCCGAAGCGAGTCCCCTCGACGAGCTGCTTCTCGACCTCGCCCCGTCCCGCCGCCAGCGGCGCGGGACGCCGCTCGCGCAAGGCCGCGACCCCCTCGGAATGGTCGGCGTGGTCGTGCGTAAGCGCGATCCCACCGAGCCCGCCGCGCGCATCGAGCGCCGCGACGAGACGCTCGATGTGCTCCTCGAGCGCTGGCCCGGGATCGATCACGTAGGCGGGGTTGCGGCCGACAATCCAGGTGTTGGTGCCCGACAGCGTCAGCGGGCCGGGATTCTCGGCGCGCAGGCGCAGGATGTCGTAATCGGCCAGATCACGTTCTAAGCTGGGCGGCACGCTATGAGTCTGGCAGCCCATCCTCACATCGCACACGCCCCATATGCAGGCGACAATACCTCGACGGGTGGAAGATCTACCCTCCCCCCGATTCCCTGCCACAACCTCAGCCACCATGCTCGCCAACCCTGAGCCGCTGCGCCGCGAGCTGGCGCTGGCGCTGCCCGACCGCCCGTTCGACCTGCGCTTCTGGGACGGCTCGGAGCTCGCGCCGACGGCGCCCGGCGGGCCTGTCTTCACGGTGCGCTCGCCTGCCGCGGTCGCGCATCTGCTGCGCGCGCCCGGACAGCTCGGGCTGGGACGCGCCTATGCCGCCGGCGAGCTGGACGCGGACGATCTCGACAAGGTGATCGGTCTGCTCGACACGTTCCAGGCGCCCGCGATCGATACCCCGACACGCCTGCGGCTGACGCTCGCCGCCGCGCGCGCCTGTGGGCTGATGAAGCCACCGCCGATCCCCGCGAGCGAGCTGCGCCCGCGCGGGCGCCGGCACAGCCGCGAGCGCGACGCGCGCGCGGTGCGCCACCACTACGACGTCTCGAACGAGTTCTTCGCGCTGTTCCTCGACGTGTCGATGACCTACAGCTGCGCGCTGTTCTCGCGCACGCTCGATTCGCTGGAGGGCTCGTGGGGCACCCATCCGCGCGGGGAGCCCGGCGCGAACCTCCGCGGTGAGCCCGACGCTGACCGCGGCGGTCAGCCCGACGCGGATCGCCGCGATGAGCCCGGCGCGGAGCCCCCACGGCTGACACTCGAGCAGGCGCAGACCGCCAAGCGTGAGCTGATCTGCAAAAAGCTCGCGCTGCGCGAGGGCGAGCGCGTGCTCGACGTCGGCTGCGGCTGGGGCAGCTTCGTGATCCACGCGGCCGCCAATCACGGCGTCAGCGCGGTCGGCATCACGCTCTCCCCCGCCCAGGCCGAGCTCGCGCGCGAGCGGGTGGCCGAGGCCGGTCTGCGAGACCGCGTGGAGATCCGCGTCGCGGACTACCGCGATCTCGGCGCCACCGGCGAGGGCTACGACGCGATCGCCTCGATCGGGATGGTCGAGCACGTCGGCGCCAGCCAGATCGACCTCTACGCGCGGCAGCTCGCCGGGCTGCTCCAGCCAGGCGGCAGGCTGCTCAACCACGGTATCTCGCGCCTGCGCCACGGCGAGGCGGAGGCGGGACCGTTCTCCGAGCGCTATGTCTTCCCGGACGCGGCGCCGCTGCACGTCTCGCGCGTCGCGCTCGCGCTCGAGCGCGCCGGGATCGAGCCGCTGCACGTCGAGGGGCTACGCGGGGATTATGCCGAGACGCTCAGCCACTGGATCGAGCGCCTCGACGCCAACCTCGAGCAGGCCGAGCGCCTGGCCGGCGCCGAGCGGGTGCGCGTGTGGCGGCTCTACCTGCGCGCGGCGCGCAACGGGTTCAGAACCGGGTTTACCTCGATCTTCCAGATACTCGGCCGCCGCGCCTAGCACCGCTGCGGCCGCGGTTGCGCGAGGGGCGCGTGCGCTGCTCCGAGCCGCCGGAGCGCTGGCCCGTGGCGTCGCTCGGCAGGCCCCCCTGCTCGAGCTCCCGATGCAGGCCGAGGTCGCGGACCATCGAGACCAGTTCGCGCGCCTGATCGTGGACGACGAACGTGACGCCGGTGCCGCTCGCGCCGGCGCGGGCTGTGCGGCCGATGCGGTGGACGTAGTCCTCGCGCGTGCCGGGGATATCGAAGTTGATTACGTGCGTGATCCCCGCGACGTCGATGCCCCGCGCGGCGACGTCGGTCGCGACGAGCGTGTCAACGGCGCCGGACTCGAAGCGCGCGAGCGCCTTCTCGCGCTGGGACTGGGACTTGTCGCCGTGCATCGCGACGGCCTGCACGTTGCTCTGCGCCAGTCGTTTGACGAGCCGGTCGGCGCCGCGCTTGGTGCGCACGAACACGAGCGTCAGGCCCCGCTCGGAGTCGCTGAGCTCGGTTACGAGCCGCCCGACCTTGCCCTCGTGGGAGACCGTCACGAAGCGATGCTCGACGTCGCCCTTGCGCTCCTCGGAGTGGGCGTGCTCGTGGCGACGGGGGTCGGTGGTGTAGGCCTTGGCGAGGTTGCCCACCTCGCCCTGCAGCGTCGCGCTGAACAGCAGCGTCTGACGCTCGCGCGCGCACATCTTCACGATCCGGTCGACGACCGGCTTGAAGCCCATGTCGAGCATCCGGTCGGCCTCGTCGAGCACGAGCAGCCGGACGCGGTCGAGCGAGACGTCACGGCGGTCGATCAGATCGAGCAGCCGTCCCGGTGTGGCGACGAGGATGTGGGCGCGCGCGGCGAGGCGCGCCTGCTTGACGATCCCGGCGCCGCCATAGACGGCCGCGATCGAGAGCGCGCGGGCGTGGGCGATGTCGCGCAGATCGTCGACGATCTGCGACGCCAGCTCGCGTGTCGGCGCGAGCACGAGCGCCGAGGGACGCACGTTCGTGCCGTGCAGGCGTTCGATCATCGGGATCCCGAACGCGAGCGTCTTGCCCGAGCCGGTCGGGGACTGCGCGAGCACATCGTGGCCGGCGAGCACGTCGGGGAGGACCATCTTCTGGACCGCGAACGGCTTGGTGATCTCGCGCTTGGCAAGCTCACTTGCGACGACCTCGGACACGCCGAGGTCGGCGAACGTTTCATGATTCATGTTGGTGTTGCTCCTTCTGGCGAGCCTTTTGCTCGCCGCGTAGATGGAGATTCGACTGACCCCATCCGCGCAACGTAGAAGCGCCAACAAAGACAAAGAACCTCGCGGGCGACCTCGCCGCCCGGTGGTGCCACCGTAGCAGGGAACGGGACGACCTACTGCAGATTTGCCATCACGTGCTTCACGACCGTGTAGTCCTCCAAGGAATACACGCTCAGATCCTTCCCATAGCCCGACTCCTTGAAGCCCCCGTGAGGCATCTCCGAGACCAGGGGAATGTGGTCGTTGATCCACACGCAGCCGAAGCGCAGCGCCTTCGAGACGCGCAGCGCGCGGCCGACATCCCGCGTCCAGACCGAGGAGGCCAGGCCGTAGCGGGTCGCGTTGGCCCACTCGATCGCCTGGGCCTCGTCGGAGAACTGCTGCACGGTGATCACCGGGCCAAAGATCTCGCGCTGGATCAGCTCGTCGTCCTGGCGCAGACCCGCGACGACCGTCGGCTCCATGAAGAAGCCCGCGCGCTCGGGCGCCTTGCCGCCGGTGACGATCTCCGCGCGGTCGGGCCTGCGCTCCAGAAAGCCGGCCACGCGCTCCCGCTGTTTTGCGGAGTTGACCGGGCCGAGCGTCGTCTCGGGCGCGAGCGTATCGCCGAGCACGAGGCCCTGGGCCTGCGCGGCGAGGCCGGCGACGACGTCGTCATAGACCTTCGCGCCCGCGAGCACGCGCGTGGCCGCGGTGCAGTCCTGGCCGGCGTTGTAATAGCCGGTCCCCGCGATCGTCTCGAGGGCGCCCTCGAGCGAGACGTCGTCGAACACGACGACCGGCGCCTTGCCGCCGAGCTCCAGGTGCACGCGCTTGAGCGTGTCCGCGGCGGTGCGCGCGAAGTGCTTGCCCGTCTCGACCGAGCCCGTCAGCCCGAGCATGTCAACGTCGGGGTGGCCGATCAGCGCCTCGCCCGTCGGCCGGCCCGGGCCCATTACGACGTTCAGGACGCCTGGCGGGAGCACGTCCGCCGCCAGCTCGGCGAAGCGCACGGTCGTCAGCGGCGTCGTCTCGGCGGGCTTCAACACGACCGTGTTGCCGGCCGCGATCGCCGGGGCGAATTTCCAGATCGCCATCATCAGCGGGTAGTTCCAGGGGGTGACCTGCCCGATCACGCCGACCGGCTCGCGGCGCGTGAAGGAGGTGTAGCCCTCCATGTACTCGCCTGCCGCGCGGCCCTCCAGCACGCGCGCGGCGCCCGCGAAGAAGCGCAGGTTGTCGGCCATCACGGGCAGCTCGTCGTCCGTGACCGCGACCAGCGGCTTGCCGGCGTTTAGCGCCTCCAGCCGCGCGAGCTCCTCGGCGTGCTCGTCGATCAGCTCGGCGAGCGCGAGCAGCGCCCGCGAGCGCTGGGCGGGCGTCGTCTGCGACCAGCCGCCGAATGCCCGCCGGGCGGCTTTCACCGCGCGGTCGACATCCGCGGCGCTCGACTGCGGCGCCCGCGCCAGCTCCTCACCGGTGGCGGGATTCAGAACGGGTTCGTCGCCATCCCCCTGCGCGGGCACGCGCTCGCCGTCGATGAAGTTCTGCAGTGTGTCGGTCCTCGTCGCCATCTCAGTCCCTTCCCGTTCAGTTCAGTTCGTCAGACGCCGAGCGCTTCCGCGACGGCTCCGTAGGTGATCTCGCCCGCGCGCACGTTCAGACCCCGAGCCAGGCCCGGGTCGCGCTCGAGCGCGCCGTCAACGCCGTGCTCGGCCAGCTCGAGCACGTATGGCAGGGTCGCGTTCGTGAGCGCGTACGTCGAGGTGATCGGCACGGCGCCGGGCATGTTCGTGACGCAGTAGTGCGTGATCTCGTCAACCTCGTACGTCGGCTCCGAGTGCGTCGTCGGGCGCGAGGTCTCAAAGCACCCGCCCTGGTCGATCGAGACATCGACGAGCACTGCATGCCGGCGCATCAGCCCAAGCTGTTCACGCGTGACCACGCGCGGCGCGCGGCCGCCGTGGACCAGAACGGAGCCGATCACGAGGTCGGCCCGCGGCAGCATCTCCTCGATCGCGAGCGTCGAGGAGTACACGGTCGAGGCGCGCCCGCCGAACGCGACTTCGAGCTCGCGCAACCGGTCGATCGAGCGGTCGAACACGAACACGTCGGCCTGCATCCCGATCGCGATGAACGCGGCGTTCATCCCCACCACGCCGCCGCCGATCACGAGCACCGTCGCGGCCGCCACGCCCGGCACGCCCCCCAGCAGGATGCCCCGCCCCCCCAAAGGCTTCTCGAGCATGAACGCGCCCGCCTGCGTGGCGATCTTGCCCGCGACCTCGCTCATCGGCGCCAACAGCGGCAGCCGTCCCGCGGCGTCTTCGACGGTCTCATACGCGATGCACGTCGCGCCGGACTCCCGCAATCCGCGCGCGAGCTCGGGCTCGGCCGCGAGGTGCAGATAGGTGAACAGCGTCTGGCCCTCTCTGAGCAGCCCCACCTCCGCGGCCTGGGGCTCCTTCACCTTCAGCACCATCTCCGCCTCGCCGAACACATCCCGCGCGTCGGGCACGATCCGCGCGCCCTGCGCGGTGAAGTGGGCGTCGTCGAACGCACTGCCCAACCCGGCGCCGGCCTGCACGAGCACCTCGTGCCCACGCGCGCTCAGCTCGCGCACGCCCGCGGGTGTGATCGCGACGCGGTACTCGTCGAGCTTCACCTCGGTTGGAACCCCGATTCTCATGGTCGCCCGTCTCCTTCGTCGTGGGTCATCTGGCGAGCTCCCGGCCTCGCAACGCCAGCCAGAACTCGATCCGGTCGCGCGCCTGGGAGAAGTCGCGCCCGGTCAGCTGCTCGACGCGGCGGATGCGGTAGCGCAGCGTGTGGCGGTGGCAGAACAGCGCTGACGCAGCCTTCTCCCAGTGGCCGTTGTGTTCGATGAACACGTCGAGCGAGCGCAGAAGCTCGTCGCCGTACTCGCCCTCGCCCTGCTCGACCGGGCCGAGCACGCCGCGACAGTAGGAGATCAGCGCGTCGTCGTCCTGCAGTGAGAGCAGCAGCTGGAAGGCGCCGAGGTCGCGGTAGGAGGCGACCTCGGGCGCGTCACCGTTCTGCAGCCGTACGGCCTCCAGCGCGCAGCGCGCCTCGTGGAAGCTCAGCCGCAGCGAATGCGCCGGGGCCACGCGGCTGGCGGCGGCCGCGGCCGTGCCGAAACGCTCGGCCAACTCGCCGCGGAGCCTGCCCGCGAGCGCGATCGGATCACTCTCGCGGCCCGTGCCGCTCACCTTGCTGTCCCCGGGTTTTTTTTGATCCCCCTTCCCAGCAGCCCTGCTCAGTCCATCCGCGTCGATCACCGCACACAGCAGGCCGGCGCGGATCGCGACGAGGCTGGGCACGCCCTCGCGCTCGAGCAGCCGTTCCAACAGCGCCGCGGCGGCGGTCGGGTCGGGCGTCGCGAAGGCCAGCACGGCGACCTGCTCACCGATCCCGAACGGGCGCAGGCGCGCCTGCAGCTCCTCGGGGTAGAGGTGGCCGGTCAGCGCCTCCGCGAGCACGTCGCCGACCATGTTGCGCTGCAGCATTTCGTAGCGCTCGTTCACGAGCTGCGCGAACGCGCGCTCGGTGATCGCGATGAACGGCAGCTCGTACGGGACCTCGAACAGCGGGAACTCGCGCTTGCGCGCCGCGGTCACCAGCGCCGCCGGCAGCTTCCTGTGCGTGAAGCCAGTGCCGAAGCCGAGGCCGGCGATCTCGTGGTCGGCGAGGCGGTCGATCAGCTCGCGCTGGGCCTTCGGCCCGTCCAGCTGGATCCCCATCGTCAACAGCAGCTCGCCTCCTTTCAGCCACGGCGTCGGGTCGGTCAGCTCGGTGCTGTGCACCCAGCGCACGTGCGCCTGCGCGGACTGCTCGCCGGAGACGAGCGTCAGCCCGAGCTCCTTCACGAGGCTCTCTACGGTGCAGCTCCATCTCCCGATCAACTCCTCCATTCGCCCCCTCGGCCGCCGCCCCGCCATCAACCCCAGCTCTCCATCCGCTCCCCCGCCTCGGCCAGCACCGGGCGCAGGATCGACTCGATCTCCTCGAACTGCTCCTCGCCCGCGATCAAGGGCGGTGAGAGCTGCACGACCGGGTCGCCGCGATCGTCGGTGCGGCAGATCAGCCCGCGCGCATACAGCTCACCGGAGAGGAAGCCCCGCAGCAGGTGCTCGGCCTCCTCGTGGGTGAACGTCTCCTTCGTGCGCTTGTCCTTCACGAGCTCGATCGCCTGGAAGTAGCCGGCGCCGCGCACGTCGCCGACGATCGGCAGGTCGCGCAACCCCTCGAGCATCTCTCTGAGGCGGCCCTCGTTCGCGCGCACGCGCCCGCACAGATCCTCGCGCTCCATCACCTCGATGTTCTTCAGCGCGACCGCGCACGCGATCGGGTGCCCGCCGAACGTGAAGCCGTGCGTGAAGGTCTCGTCGCCGTGCAGGAACGGCTCGGCGACGCGGTCAGACGCGAGCACCGCGCCGAGCGGCGCGTAGGCGGAGGTGATGCCCTTCGCCATCGTCACCATGTCCGGCTCGTAGCCGTACCGTTCGCAGCCGAACCAGTAGCCCAGCCGGCCCCACGCGCAGATCACCTCGTCAGAGATCAGCAGCACCCCGTGCCGGTCGCAGATCTCGCGCACTCTCTGGAAGTAGCCGTCCTGGGGCACGAAGCACCCGCCGCTGTTCTGCACCGGCTCGAGGATCACCGCCGCGACCGTCCGCGGCCCCTCGAACAGGATCGCCTCCTCGATCTGGTCGGCCGCCCACAACCGGTCGCGATCCTCGCTCCAGCGATACGAGTTCGTGTTCGGCGCGTGATGCCCGCCCGGCGTCAGCGGCTCGAACGGCGCCCTCAGCGCCGGCACCCCCGTCGCCGTCAGCGCCCCCATCGAGGTGCCGTGATACGCGAGCTTGCGCGAGACCAGCTTTGTCCTCGTCGGCTCGCCCTTCGCGGCGTGGTAGGCCTTCGCGAGCTTCCACGCCGACTCGACCGCCTCCGATCCCCCGGACGTGAAGAACACGCGGTTCAAGTCGCCCGGCGCGAGCTCGGCGATCTTTGCCGCCAGCTCGATCGAGCGCGGATGCGCGTAGCTCCAGTTCGTGTAGAAGCCAAGCTCCTCGGCCTGCTCCGCCGCGACCTGCCCGAGCTCGGCGCGGCCGTGGCCGACGTTCACGCAGTACAGCGCCGACAGGCCGTCGAGATAGCGCTTGCCGTGCTCGTCGTACACGTAGCAGCCCTCCCCCCTGACGATGATCGGCACATCGCTGTCCTCGTAGGCGCCCATCCGCGTGAAGTGCATCCACAGGTGACGCTTCGCGAGCTCCTGCAGCTCTCCCGCGGGGTGGGCCCCGCCCGCGACCTGGTCGGTCAATCCGCGATTCTCACTCAATTCGGGGCTCGTCGGTGTGATCGCCATCGCGCACTCTCCTCTCGGACGCGTCGCATTCAGATAGACACTCAGGACAACCGTACTCCGCCTCGATGTCCAGCTCAAGCCACTCGCCGGTCAACATGCCTGCCTGCAACTGTACGAGATGTACAAGATCAGCACGACGTTTTGGGGATCGCGCCCCTTGCCCGCCGCCGACCGACGACGTAACTTCTGTCACGACCCCCCAGAGAGGAGCAGGGAGATGGCCACCGTCAGCGCAACCGCACCGGAAGCCCCCAAACAGGGGGGCGTGATGGACAAGGGGCTGAAGAAGAACGCGATCGGCTACGTCTCGAACATCGTGATCGGGGTCGCCTCGACCGCGCCCGCGTACTCGCTCGCGGCGACGTTGGGCTTCATCGTCGCGGTCAAGGGCGTCGGCGTGCACGCGCCGGCGGTGATGCTCGTCGCGTTCATCCCGATGCTGCTCGTCGCCGCGGCCTACAAATACTTCAACCGCGCCGACCCCGACGCGGGCACGACGTTCGCGTGGGTCACGCGCGCGTTCGGGCCGATGACAGGCTGGATGAACGGCTGGGCGATCTTCCTCTCGGACGTGATCGTGATGGCCTCGCTCGCGGACATCGCCGCGATCTACACGTTCAAGCTCTTCGGCTTCACCGAACTCGGCGAATCGAAAGCCGCGATCATCATCGGCGCGGTGCTGTGGATCGCGATCATGACCTGGATCTGCTATCGCGGCATCGAGCTCTCGGCGCGGATCCAGCAGTTCCTGCTCAGCGCCGAGGTCTTCATCCTCGGACTGTTCGCGGTCGTCACGTTCGTCAAGGTCTACGGCAGCCATCCCCCCGCCGGCTCGATCAAGCCCTCGCTCTCCTGGATCAACCCGTTTGCGATGAGCTTCGGCGACCTCGTCGTCGCGCTGCTGCTCGCGGTCTTCATCTACTGGGGCTGGGACTCCGGGGTGGCGGTCAACGAGGAGTCCGAGGACCCGGCCGAGGGACCGGGCAAGGCCGCGGTCACCTCGACGATCCTGCTCGTGCTGATCTACGTCGTCGTCACGGCCGCCGCCCAGTCCTTCCACGGGACCGGCTTCCTCACCACCAAAGAAAACCAGTCCGACATCCTCAACGCACTCGGCAGCGGCGTGCTCGGGAGCGGCCTCGACAAGCTGCTGATCATCGCCGTGCTCACCTCCGCCTCGGCCTCGACGCAGACGACGATCCTGCCGACGGCGCGCACAACCCTGTCGATGGCGCACTGGAAAGCGGTCACCACGCTGCTCGCGCGCGTACACAAACGCTACCTCACCCCGACCGTCTCAACGCTCGGCTTCGGCCTGCTCTCGATCGCGATCACGGTCGTACTGCTGCTGCTCTCCGAAAGCGTGCTCGAAGACTCACTGACCGCGATCGGCTTTCCGATCTGCTTCTACTATGGCTTCACCGGCGTCGCCTGCGGCTGGTACTACCGACACGACCTCCTCGAAAGCGCGCGCAACTTCCTGCTGCTGGGCCTCGGCCCCCTGCTCGGCGGGCTGATGCTGTTCGGGATCGGGATCAAGGCCGCGTTCTACTACTCCAACTCCGAAAACGTCTCCTCAAAGCCGATCCTCGGGATCACGCTGCCGCTGTGGATGGGTATCGGCGGGATGGTGCTCGGCGCGATCATCATGCTCGTCTCGCGCCCCTACTTCAAAGAGTTCTTCGCGCGCAAAACCGAAACCGCGCCACCGGGTCTGCTGGAGAAACCGCCGCCGAGCGGGCCCGTGCCGGGGCGGGTCGAATTTTGAGCGACGACCGATGAATCAGGAGGCGGGCAACTCCATCTGCCCGTGCGCCGACCCGTACTCCCCCAACAGATCGAGGAACGGCCCCGGTGGGAACGCCTCGGGGCCGAGCACGCCGGTCCCCTTCCACTCCCCGCGGTCGAGCAGCTCGAGCGCGACCGCGGGGTTGATCGCGGTCTGCCAGACGACCGCCTGCGAGCCGTACTCGCGCATCGTCGTCTCGTTGTCAACGACGTGGTAGAGGTAGGTCGAGCGGGGACGGGAGTCGGTGCCCGTGCCCGTCACCCATGTCCCCGCACAGGTGCGCCCCGACATCCGCTCGCCGAGCGTCGCCGGGTCCGGCAGCGCGGCGGCGACCACGTCGCGCGGGGCGACCAGCTGGCCGCGCACGGACACGGGCTCGGTCGAGTCGAGGCCCAGCTTGTGGAGCGTCGCGAGCACGTCGATGAACTCCTGGCCGAGCCCGTACTTGAACGTCACGCGCTCGCAGTCGATCCAGCGCGGGATCAGCACGACCTCCTCGTGCTCGACGTTCACGCACTCGACATCCCCGATCCCCTCCGGAAACGTGAACACCTCGGGCTCGGAGAACGGCGCCGTCGTGTAGAAGCCGCGTCCGCGCTCCCAGATCAGCGGCGGGTTCAGGCACTCCTCGATCGTCGTCCAGATCGAGAACGTCGGCGCGAAGTCATAGCCCTCGACCGCCAGGTCGGCGCCGTCGCGCACGCCGACTTCCTCGATCTTCGCGAACAGCTCGTCGGCGGCATAGCGCGCGAAGATGTCGGACAGGCCGGGCTCCACGCCGATCCCGGCGAGCGCGAGCAGCCCCGCCTGCTGCCACGCCTCGCTGCGCTTGAGCTGGTACTCGCCGAGCATCGTCCCCGTCAGCTCGTACGGGCGCTCAGGGTGCGGGCGCGAGAGCGTCATCGCCATATCCAAGTAGGTCACGCGCGCCCGCAGGCACGCGTCGAAGATCGGCTCGTTGAAGCGCGGGTCGCAGGCGTTCAGCACGGCGTCGGGCTTGACGCGCGCGATCAGCTCCACCAGATCGGCCTCGCTGGAGGCATCGACGCGCTCGGCGGCGAAGCGATCGGTCTCCCCCAGCCGCGTGGCCACGGCCTGTGCGCGCTCGAGCGCGACATCGGCCATCACGACCTGGGTGAACGCGGGACGTCGCTGCGCGATCGCGGCAAACGCCGCGCCGACCCCGCCTGACCCAACCACCAAGACCCGCATGTGATCAGTGTGACGTAGATCGGGCCAACGGCACGGCCCAAGCCGATGGGCGCGGTGCACCACAACGGACATGGGGTACACCCGGCACGGCCGGGATCGCGACCGCCGATCGCGACTGCGCCTGCCAGCGGACGGCTCCCGTATGCTGCGCCGATCAGCGCGGTTTCGAACACGAGCAGAACGTGAGCACCGGCGTTCCCAGCCCCCCGCGCACGTCATCCGGATCGCCCCAGCCGGCGGGCTCCGGCGCGGCGTCGCACGAGCAGACTGGAGCGCCAGCGGCCGCCTCCCGCGCGCGCTGGCCCGCCTCGCCGGAGATCGGGCGCAGGGAGCTGGCGTGGACGATCCTCGCGGGCGTCGCGCTCGCGATCCTCACGAGCTGGCCGCTCGTGCTGCACATGGGCAGCCGCATCGCGCCCGACAACGGCGACCCCGTGCGCACGGCGTGGCAGATCGCGTGGGTCGGTCACGCGATGCTGCACGACCCGCTGCACCTGTTCGACTCCAACGCCTTCTACCCGCACCCGCTCAGCCTCGCCTTCTCCGATTCGCTGCTCGGCTACGGGCCGGTCGCGTTCTTCGGCTCGGGCACGATCGCCGCACTGGTCCGCTACAACCTGATCTTCCTGTTCATCTGGTCGCTGTGCTTCGTCGGCGGCTACCTGCTCGCGCGCGAGCTCGGGCTGCGCTGGTACGCCGCCGCCGCCGCCGCCGCCGCCTTCGCCTACGCGCCCTACCGCGTGACCGAGGCTGGGCACTTCCAGGTGATCTCCTCCGGCGGCATCGCGCTCGCGCTGTTCCTGCTGCTGCGCGGATACCGAAGATCCTCGCGCGGCCTCTTGATCGCGGGCTGGCTCGTCTCCGCCTGGCAGATCAGCCTCGGCTTCACGCTCGGCCTGCAGTTCGCGTACCTGCTCGCCGTGCTCGGGCTGCTCGTGCTGTGGCACTGGTGGCGCGGGCGGCTGACCCCGGGCCCGGCCTGGGGCGAGCGCGCGGCACGGTCAGCCGGCGCGCGCGGACCGCTGATCCCCCGTCGCCTGCTCGCGATCACGCTGATCGGGATCGCCGCCGTCGGCGCCGTCACCGTCTATGAGGCGCGCCCCTACCTGAAGGTCGCCGCCGACTACCCGACCGCGAAGCGCACGATCAAGGAAGTCGAGAACTACTCCTCCGGGCCCGCCGCGCTGCTGTCCGCGTCTTCGGAGAACCGTATCTGGGGGGACGCGACCTCGGGGTTGCGCGCGAAAGTGCACTCCAAGAACGAGGACGTCTTCTGGCCCGGCGGGCTGATCCTGCTGCTGGCGATCGCCGGCCTGTGCGCGAGCGTCTACACGCGCCGCCTGCGGCTCGGCCTGGCGACGGGGATCGTCGTCTGCTCGGTGCTCGCGATGGGCATGGGCTTGACCGGCGCGGGCTATCCCTACCGGCTGCTGTACGACTACGCCCCGGGCTGGGACGGCGTGCGCGTGCCGGGCCGGGTGTTCACGCTGGCGACGCTGTGCTACGCGCTGCTCGCGGGCGCGGGCGTGCAATGGCTGGCGCTGCGCATGAACGCGTGGGGAAAGACGCGTTCGCTGAGCACGGTGGGGGCCTTGACCGGCGTCGTGCTCGCGGTCGGGATCGTCGGCGAAGGCGCCGGCCACCTCGGCCACCCGGTCGTGCCACAGCCGGCGCGCGCCGAGATCGGCCTGCCGGGGCCGCGCCTGGATCTGCCGACCGACGGCACGCTCGACCGCATCTGGCAGTACTTCTCGACCGACGGCTTCTACAAGATCCCTGTCGGCAACAGCACGTTCGACATCCCGGCCGTCGATGACCTGCGCGGCGGCATGAGCGGCTTCCCCGACAAGGCAAGCATTGAGAAGCTGCGCTACTACGGCATCCGCACGGTCGTCCTGCACCTGACGACGCCCAGGGAACTGCCGCCGCAGCACGGCCTCGACTACGCCGAGCCGCCGGATCCGGTCGCGGCCGCCGCGAAACCGATCGCGGGCCTCGGCGTCACGCGCCGGCGCGTCGGCTCGCTGGTGATCTACGAGATCGGGCCCGGCCCCGCGGCCTTACACGGGTCTGATTGATGCTCACGAAGAAACGCGTTGCGCTGGCGGCGATCCTGCTGGTCGGGCTGTCTTACGCGACCGTGATCCAGAGCTTCTCCTGGAACCAGGCTTCGCATTACGACCTCACCCGGGCGCTGAACGAAGACAAGACGACAATCGACCAGTACGCCGCGAACACGGGCGACAAGGTCGAATACAAGGGGCACACGTACTCCGCGCGCGCGCCCGGCCTGGCGCTGTTCGTGCTGCCGTTCTATGACGCGTTGAATGTGGTCGGCGCCGAATCGTGGACGGACGCGCACGTGGCGCCGCCGAACCATCCGGGCGACGAGCTGATCTACCTGATCGGGCTGTGGGGCAATGTGCTCCCGGGCCTGCTCCTGCTGCTGCTCGTGTGGCGCGTGGCCGAGCGCTTCGAGCCCGGCTATGGCGCCGCGGCCGCGGTCGCGCTGGGGCTGGGCACGCTGGTGCTGCCGCTCTCGACGCTGCTGTTCAGCCACGTGTTCACGACGTTCCTCGCGTTCAGCGCGTTCTGGATCATGCTGCGCGAGCGCGAGGGGCCACCGAGCCCGATGCTGCTGGGGGTTGCCGGACTGGCGATGGGCTACGCGTTCAGCTCGGAGTACCCGACGTTCTTCGCGGCGATTGTGCTGGGGCTGTTCCTGCTCTCGCGCCGGGACTCGCTGTACCCCCTGGGAGTCCTGAGCCGCGGCGGGGCGTACGTGCTGGGCGGCCTGGTCGGCATCGTGCCGCTGCTGCTCTACAACCACTACGCCTTCCACTCATGGACGCACCTCGCCTACGCGAACGTCGAAAAACAGAAAACCGGCTTCTTCGGGATCAACGCCCCGAGCCTGAAGGTGCTCGCGACGCTGCTACTGGATTCGCGCGGGCTGCTCACGATCTCGCCGATCCTCGCGCTCGGCGCGCTCGGCACGGTGCTGATGTACCGCCGCGGCCGGCGCGCCGAGGCGCTCACGATCACCGGCATCTGCCTCTGCTATCTCGGCTACAACTCCGGCTACTACCTCCCTTTCGGCGGCGGCTTCATGGGCCCGCGCTTCCTCGACACGATGCTCCCCTTCATTGCCTTCCCCGTGGCACTCACGCTGAAGCGCTGGCCGGGCCCGACCGTCGCGCTCGCGGGCGCCTCGATCGCGACGACGGTGATTGCGACGATCACGCACCCGCTCGTCGGCTACGAGACCGAGACGGTCGTGTGGGCGCGCTACCTGCGCCAGGCGCTGTTCCAGCCGACGATCGCCTCCGCCTACGGCCTCGGCCGCGGCTGGGGCGGGATCTGGCCGTTCCTGCTGGCGGCGAGCGGCGCGCTCGTGCTGGTCGCGTGGGCGACGCCGCGCCTGCGCCTGAGCAACCGCTCGCTCGCCTTCGGCCTGCTCGCGCTCGCCGGCTGGTGCCTGTTCGCCGTGCTCGCGCCGACCGTGCTCGGGATCGACCACGCGGGCCTGGAATCGATCGTCAAGGCCGGCGACCATACTGCGCTGAGCACGGTCGATCACCCCACCTTCAGCTCCTATCCGCTGAAGGTGCTCGCCCCGATCGCCGCCGCCTGCGGCCTGCTCGCGCTGGGCGCGATGCGCCTGGCGCGCAACGAGCCCGAGCCGCCCCGGCGGGCGCCCGCGGCCGAGGCGCCGGCCGCGCCCGTCGCGGTTTCGACGTGATGATCACTCAGGCTCAGGGTCGCCGCGCATCGCGCGAATCGCCTCATCGACACTCGCGTCGGGATCCATGGTTCCCCGAACCGCATCGACCCGATTTCCCTTGCCCCCTTCCCCCGCCTGCCCCCGCAGCGCCGGGTCGGCGATGATCCGGATGTCAACGCCGGGCAGCCCGCGCAGCAGCCGCATCGGCAGCGCGCGATCGGCCGAGCCGCCGCCAAGCCGCCGTAACCCCTTCGGCGGCGACGGTGCCCCGAGCAGCACGTAGGTCGAGCCGAGCGCGCGCGCGAGGCGCACGGCGACCGCGGCGACGTCGTCGCCCTCCTCGACGTGCAGCCGCGCCCCGAGCATCGCGCACAGCCGCCGCAGAGCCTCCAGGCGCTTGCGGTCCTCCTCGCTGGGCGCGCGCCCGGAGGGCCGCACGACGAGCACGTCGAGCTCGGCGTCCAACCGCTGCGCCGAGCGCCACGCGCGGCGCACGACACGCTCGGAATGCGGCGCGAGCGTCGCGAGCGCGAGCAGCCGCTCGGCGATCGCCTGCGGCCCGGCCTGCGCCACCGCAGCCCCCCGCGGCCCATCCCGCTCGCCGGCGCCGCGCAGCCCTTCCTCATCGCGCCGCGAGGCGGGCACGAGCCGGTCGGTGCCGGGCGCGCGCACGAGTCGCTTGACCTCGACGTCCTCGGCCACCTGCCGCAGGGCGGTCTCGCGCAGCGCGGCGAGGTTCTCGATCTTGAAGAAGTTGTTCAACGCCGCCTGCACCCGTTCGGGCCTGTAGACCTTCCCCGCTTTCAACCGCGCGATCAAGGCCTCCGGCGTGAGATCGATCAGCACGACCTCATCGGCCATCGACAGCACCTCGTCGGGAATCGTCTCCCGCGTGATCGACCCCGTCAGCTGCGTGATCTGATCGTTCAGCGACTCGAGGTGCTGGACGTTGACGGTCGAGTACACATCGATCCCCGCCTGCAGCACGTCGCGCACATCCTCATAGCGCTTCTCGTGCTCGACCCCCGGCGCGTTCGTATGCGCAAGCTCATCGATCAAGCACAGCTCCGGTCTGCGCGCGAGCACCGCCGGCAGATCCATCTCCTGCAAGGGAGTGCCTCGGTAAACGACGCTCCGGCGAGGAACCACCTCCAATCCCTCAGCCTGAGCAACGGTCTCCGCCCGCCCGTGGGACTCGAGATACCCGACAACGACATCCCGCCCGCTGTCGGCTTCAGCGACCCCCTCCTGCAACATCCTGTAGGTCTTGCCGACCCCAGGAGCCATCCCGATGAAGACCTTGAGGTGCCCGCGATCGAGAGCTCACGCGGGCATTGTCGCCCAAGGTGGCGTCCGAGGCGGATCAGGCGCCGAGCAGGTTGTGGACGACCAGGTCGATCAGCTTGATCCCGATGAACGGAGCGATGATCCCGCCGAGCCCGTAGATCCAGAGGTTGCGCCTGAGCAGTGCGCTGGCCCCGATCGGCCGGTAGCGGACCCCCCGCAGCGAAAGCGGAATCAAAAGGGGGATCACGATCGCGTTGAAGATGATCGCCGAGACGATCGCCGATTCCGGCGAACCGAGGTTCATGATGTTCAGAACGTGCAGCGGACCCTTGCCGCCCGGCGAGGTCGCGTAGGTGGCGACGAACACGGCGGGGAGGATCGCGAAGTACTTGGCGACGTCGTTTGCGATCGAGAACGTCGTCAGCGCCCCGCGCGTGATCAACAACTGCTTGCCGACCTCGACGATCTCTATCAGCTTCGTCGGGTTGGAGTCGAGGTCGACCATGTTGCCGGCCTCGCGCGCGGCCTGCGTGCCCGTGTTCATCGCGACACCCACATCGGCCTGCGCCAGCGCGGGCGCGTCGTTCGTGCCGTCCCCGGTCATCGCGACGAGGCGCCCGTCGGCCTGCTGCTCGCGAATCAGAGCCAACTTCCGCTCGGGGGTGGCTTCGGCGAGGAAGTCGTCGACGCCCGACTCCTGCGCGATCTTGGCGGCGGTCAGCCTGTTGTCGCCGGTGACCATCACGGTTTTGATGCCCATCGCGCGCAGCTGCTCGAAGCGGGCGGCCATGCCCTCCTTGATCGTGTCCTTCAGGTAGATCACGCCGAGCACCTGGTTATCGCGCGCGACCGCCAACGGCGTGCCGCCCTCGTTGCCAATCCTGTCGAGCTCCATCTGCAACTCCGGCGGCGGCGAGCCGCCTTCTGACTGCACGAGCGCGACGATCGCGTCGCCCGCGCCCTTGCGCAGGCGCCGGCCGTCGATGTCGACGCCGCTCATCCGAGTCTGCGCGGTGAACGGCACGAACTCGGCATGCAGCGTCGTCATGTCGTGCTCGCGGATCCCGTACGTCTTGGCGAGCACGACGATCGAGCGGCCCTCGGGGGTCTCGTCGGCGAGCGAGGCGAGCTGGGCGACCTCGGCGAGCTCGGACTCGGGCACGCCCGGCATCGGCACGAACTCCGAGGCGAGGCGGTTGCCGATCGTGATCGTGCCGGTCTTGTCGAGCAGCAGCACGTCAACGTCGCCGGAGGCCTCGACCGCGCGGCCTGACAGGGCCAGGACGTTGCGGCGCACGAGCCGGTCCATCCCGGCGATCCCGATCGCGCTCAGCAGAGCCCCGATCGTCGTCGGGATCAGAGCGACGAGCAGCGCGATCAGCGTCGTCTCGGAGATCGCCGTGCCGGAGAACAGCCCGAAGGGACGCAGGGTCGCGACGACGATCATGAAGATCAGGGTCAGCGCGGCGAGCAGGATGTTGAGCGCGATCTCGTTCGGGGTCTTGCGCCGCTCCGCCCCCTCGACGAGCGCGATCATGCGGTCGAGGAACGACTGGCCGGGCTCCTGGGTGATTTCGACGACGATCTCGTCCGAAGTCACGCGCGTGCCGCCGGTGACGGCGCTGCGGTCGCCGCCGGACTCGCGGATCACGGGCGCCGACTCGCCGGTGATCGCGGACTCGTCGACGGTCGCGATGCCCTCGATCACGGTGCCGTCGCCGGGGATCAGCTCGCCGGCGGGCACGACCACGACATCGCCGCGCTCCAGGTCGGAGGCCGCGCGGGTCGATCCGTCGCGCAGCGTCGCGACGGTCTCCTTGCGCATGTTGCGCAGCGTGTCGGCCTGCGCGCGCCCGCGACCCTCGGCGAACGCCTCGGCCATGTTCGCGAACACGACCGTCAGCCACAGCCAGATCGCAATCGTGAACGTGTACCAGGCGGGCTCGTGGCCGCCGCCGAGGGGCTTGCCGCCGAAGGCCTGGATCAGCCAGGTGACGGACGTGATCACAGAGCCGATCTCGACGACGAACATCACCGGGTTGTGGATCTGCACGCGCGGGTCGAGCTTCTTGACGGAGTCGATCAGCGCGCGCTTGACGATCTCGAGCTGGAACAGCGAGATCGCCTGGCGCTCGTTTTTGTGGGTCCCACCCACCCCCTGTGCGGACATCAGCTCGTTCCTTCCTTAAGTCGATCGAGCGCGAGGTTGAGCTCGAGCACGTTGACGCCTTCCTCGCCGGAGAAGCCGAGCCCGCGTCCCGACGTGTACTTGGCGATCAGGCCGTCAACGGTCGCGAGCGAAAGATGGCGCACGGCGGCGATCCGATGGGCCTGAATCCAGGCGTTCGCGGGCGAGATTTCGGGGTCGAGGTTCGAGCCGGAGGTGTTGATCGCGTCGACCGGGATCCGCGCGACGGTCAGGCCTGGGTCGTATTCGGTCTTGGTGGCCGGGTTCTTGTTCAGTTCGAGATAGGCCCTGATGTTTTCTTCGTTCTGTTCCCTGGTCTTCACGCTGTTCGGGCCTTTGTTGGAGAACGTGCTCGCGGCCGCGTTGTACGCCCCCCCTTCGGTCGCCGAGGGGCGCGACTGGAAGTAGCGCGGGTCCGCTTCGGTCACGACGGCCCCTTTGACTTCCTTGGTCTTGCCGTTCTTTTCGAGCACCGGTGTGCCGAAGTTCTGGCCGATGATCCTCGACCCGACGAGCTTGCCGTCGAGGTGAATCTGCTGGCCGTTGGCGTTGCCAGGGAACGCGACCTGGCCGATGCCGGTAATGACGAGCGGATAGACGATCCCGAGCAGGACAGTCAAGACAATTATTCCGATTGCTGAAGTGATGATGTCGCGTCTCATCTGATTGTCTGGGGTTGTGATGGGAGGGGCCCTGGTCGATTGACGATGTCTGGTCGCATGTCAGTACAGATGTCCCGTCAAGCCCTGGACGATTGGGCCGAGCAGAAGCGCTGGGAAGAATGTGAGTGCGCCGACGAGCACGATCACCCCGATCAACAAGATCACGAACGTCGGGTTGTCGGTGCGCATCGTGCCGAGGCCCGCGGGGGTCACGCGCTTGCCCGCGAGCGCACCGGCGACCGCGAGCGCGAACAGGATCGGGGCGTAGCGGGCGAAGATCATGTCGAAGCCGCCGAGCAAGTCCGCGAACGTGATCCCGTGCGCCCCGGCGTTGCCCGCGTTCGGCTGGATCAGGCCGGTGTAGCCCGCGAACGCGGAGCCGTTGTTGTTCGCTTGTGAGAGGTAGGCGTAGAACGTCTCGGAGAAGGCCTGCGGCGTGTGCACGCCGAGCTTGGCGGAGGTCGCGACTTCGGAGATCGACGCGCGCCCCGACTTCGACGCGGTCGCGAGCGCCGTGCAGAACAACGCCGCCAGCGGCGTGATCAGGATACCGAGCCCCGCGAGCTTGATTTCGCGCGCCTCGAGCTTCTTGCCGAGCCACTCGGGGGTGCGCCCGACCATCAGCCCGCCGATGAACACCGCCAGCAGCACGTACAGCAGGATCGAGTACAGCCCCGTGCCGACCCCACCGAAGATGACCTCGCTGGCTGAGAGGTTGGCAAAGGGAACCGCTCCGCCGATGCCGGTGAACGACTCGATCGCGCTGTTGACCGCACCGCAGGAGGTCACGGTCGTGACGACATCGAACAGCGCCGATCCGGCGATCCCGAAGCGCTGCTCCTTGCCTTCCATATTTCCACCCGTGGAGCCATTGATCACGCCGGTGTGCAGGCCGGCGGCGTGCTGAGCGGGCGAGCCGTGGGCCTCGGCGATGTAGGCGACGCAGACCGCACCGAGGAACATCAGCATCATCGCCCCGTAGATCGCATACCCCTGGCGGCGGTTGCCGGTCATGCGCCCGTACATGAACACGAGCGCCGCCGGGATCAGCAACACGAGCAGCATCTCGAAGAAGTTCGTGAACGCCGTCGGGTTCTCGAACGGGTGCGCCGAGTTGGTGTTGAAGAACCCGCCGCCGTTGGTCCCGAGCTCCTTGATCGCCTCCTGCGAGGCGACCGGCCCCATCGCGATCGTCTGGTTCAGACCGGTGATCGTGTGCACCGTCAGGTAGTCGGCGAAGTTGGCGATCACTCCTTGGGAGACGAGCACGATCGCCGCGATCACGGTGATCGGCCCGAGCACGTAGAGGATCGTGCGGATCAGGTCCTGCCAGAAGTTGCCGAGGCTCTTGCCGGTGCGCCCGACGATCCCGCGCACGAGCGCGACCGCGACGACGATCCCGACGCCCGCCGACAGCCAGTTCTGCACGGTCAGCCCGGCCATCTGACTGAAGTAGCTCATCGTCGTCTCGCCGCCGTAGTACTGCCAGTTCGTGTTCGTCATGAACGACGAGACGGTGTTGAACGTCACGTTCCACGGCGCGGAGTGGTAGTCGGTCGGGTTCAGCCCCGTGAAGCTCCACAGGGTCTGCGTACGCAGGATGAAATACAGCAAGAGCCAGCCCGCGAGCGAGAAGATCAAGAGGCTTTTCGCGTACTGCTTCCAGTCCTGCTCGCGCCGCTCATCGACGCACAGGATCCGGTACAGAAACCGCTCGGGACCGGCGAGCAGCGGCGAGAGGAACACCCGCCCGCCGGAGTACACCTTCGCCATGTACTGCCCCAGCGGCCACGCCAGCGCGCTCAGCACCACCGCGAATGCGACGATCGTGAACCAACCGGCGAACGTCATCAGAGCTTCTCCCCGCGGATCAGGGCGTAGAACAGGTACCCGATCACGAGGACCGACACGACCAGGCCGAAGAAGTCGGCCCCGCTCATGTGCGCGATGAACGCGCCGAGGGGCAGATCGATGCTCATATGCGGTCGATCCCCTCGACGATCGCGAGCAGAATCGCGAACATCGCGATCCCGATGACTATGGCTAAAACATCCATGCCTCCACTATTGATCCCCCCGCATCACGCTCGCGTGACGAATCCGCCCGCGCGCATAACGATTTTGTGACGGCTACATCGAGAACCTGTACCCAACCCCGGGATCGGTGACGATATAGCGCGGTCCCGCCGCCCCCTCCGGCTCGACCTTCGCCCGCAACCGCGCGATGTGCGTGCGCAGTGGCTGGATGTCGTCGATGTAGCCCGGCCCCCAGACCTCGGCGAGCAACGCCCGGTGGGTCATCAGCCGCCCGCGGTTGCGCACGAGCACGCGCAGCAGCTCGAACTCGATCGGCGTGAGGTGCACGGGCTCGCCGTCGCGGCGCACCGCGCGCGCGGCGAGGTCGATCTCCAACCCCTCGATCGCGATCGCCGGCTCGTCCGCGGCGGGGGTGGTGCGACGCAGCGCGGCCTGCAGACGTGCGACGAGCTCGCGCGCGCCGAAGGGCTTGGTGATGTAGTCGTCGGCGCCGGCCTGCAGCGCGCGCACCTTCTGCTCCTCCTCACCGACCGCCGACAGCACGAGGATCGGGATCTCGCTCCATTCGCGCAGCCGGCGCGTGACCTCGACGCCGTCGCCGTCGGGCAGCACGAGGTCGACGATCGCCGCGGCCGGCGGATGCACCGCCGCGAGGTCGAGCGCCTGCGAGGCCGTTGCGGCCGCGACCGCCTCGAAGCCGGCCTCGCGCAGCACGACTTTCAGCGCCCGCACGATCTGTGGCTCGTCGTCGACGACGAGCACGCGCGGGCGCTGCTCGGGCGCCTCAGCCGCCATCGCGCTCGCCCGCCCCTCGACCCGGTCGCGAGACGAGCGCTGCCACTGCTCGGATATCCCGGCCGCCCTCGCGGCCGCTCATCTCGCGGCCTGCCCCGGGGAACCATCGCCGCCGCCCGCCTCGCCCACGCCGAGTGGCGTCTCGGTGCCCGGCTCGGACTCCGCCCCCGCCTCCTCGCGCGGCCGCGACCGCGCCTCGAGCGGCAGCTCGAACACGAACGTCGCCCCCTGCCCGGGCAGCGACTCGACGCGCAGCTCGCCGCCGTTGGCCTCGGTGAAGCCGCGCGCGATCGCGAGGCCAAGGCCCGAGCCACGGTGCCCGGTCTGCGCGGTGCCGGCGCGGTAGAACGGCTCGAACACGCGCTCGAGCTGGGCCGGGGGGATGCCGGGTCCGCGGTCGACGATGCGCACGATCAGCTTGCCTCCCTCGCCGGCCAGCGGGCGCACCGCGCGCGCCCTGACCGACACCGGATGCCCGCCGGAGTGCCGCCGAGCGTTCTCGAGCACGTTCACCAGAGCGCGCTCGAGCTGCGCCGAATCGGCCCAGACGAGCGGCAGCTCGGGGTCGATCGAGAGCGTGAAGTCGTTCGATGCGAGTCCTCCGCCCGTCCCGAGCTCGCCGAGCGCCGCGCCGATCACCTCCTCGAGCGAGATCGCTTCGCGCCGCGGCTCGGCCGCGCCGGCCTCCAGGCGCGAGAGGTCGAGCAGGTTGTCGACCAGCCGCGACAGCCGCCGGGCCTCCTGGAGGATCACCGCGGCCATCTCCTTGCGCTCATCCTCGCGCAGCGCGTCGGAGGAGAGCGCCTCGCCCGCGGCGGAGATCGCGGTCAGGGGCGAGCGCAGGTCGTGGGAGACCGCGCGCAGCAATGCCGTCTTGACGACGTCGGCACGGCGCAGCGAGGCGGTCTCCACTACCCCGCCGAGCAGCTCCTCGCGCTCGAGCGCGGCGCTGAGCAGCGCCTCGAGCGCCGGCACGACGCGCTCCTGCAGCCGGCGCAGGCTCGCCTCCGAGGCGTCGGCGCCGACGAGCAGCGTCCCCAGACGCCGGGTGCCCTCGCGCAGCGGGAAGGCGACGCTGCGCTCGTCGCCTTCGACGGCGTCCATCGCGATCGCGGCCGAGCTCAGCTGGAGCGTCTGCGCGAGGCGCGCCGCGGCCGTCGGCAGCGCCTCGGCGAGGTTCTCCCCGCGCAGCAAGAGCCGCGCCATCTCCGCGGCGAGGTCGGCCTCGCGGCGGCGCTCCTCAGCATCACGCGCCCGCGCGCGCGTGAGATCCGCGACCGAGCTCGCGAGCGCCGCCGCGACGAGGAACGCGACGAGCGCCACCCAGTTGCTCGAGTCCTGGATCGTGAAGCGCCCGACCGGCGGCAGGTGAAAGAAGTTGAACGCCGCAGCGCTCAGCACCGCGGTCGCCACGCCCAGCCCCGCGCCCCAGATCACCGAGACGACGAGCACCGCGAGCATGTAGACGACGCCGAGCGAGACCGCCGGCGCGATTTCCTTCAGCGGATAGAGGATCAGCGTGCACAGCGCGACCGCGGCCACCGCGACGATCGCGCCGGTGCGCCGCGACGGCGGCTCGGCGCGCAGCAGGAATCCGAAGGGGCTGGGCATCGTCAACCCAGCCTAAAGAAGTGGGGGGTGGGACTCGCGTCCCACCCCCGGTGCGCCCTGCCCGGCGACCCCGGCATGCCGCCCGGGCCTCGCCGTCCGGCGCGGGCCACCGTGACCATGGCGCGCGCCTCGTCTGCCATCCTGCGCCGCCCGCCCGCCCGGTGCGTGAAGGAAGCGTGACCCGCCTGTGACGGTTTCGTGACCGGGTCGGTCGTCCGCCTGTGTGGCCTACCCTTTCTCAAGCCGGCCCTGCTCCCCGACGAGGTCATGGGAGGAGATCCACAGACGATGAAGACCCGCATCCGCGCCACCGTCGTGCTCGGCCTGCCGGCCGCTGTCGTCTGCTGCCTGCTGCCGAGCTCCGCCGCCCTGGCGGCGGAAGGTGTCGTCGCGCCGCTGCCCGCCTCCGACTACGCGGTTCGCCACGTCTGCGCGGCGCCCGCTCCCGGATACGCAGGCTGCCTGGCACTCGAACTGGTGCCGCGGACGGCGGCGGCGCGAGCGCACACCCACCCGCTGGGAATCACGCGGAGCGCTCCGACGGGAGCTGGTCGAGCCGCCGAAGTCTGCGCGCCGCCGACGGCCGGGGAAGGCTGCTATGGCCTGCGACCCCAGGATCTGCACAGCATCTATCGGCTGCCGAGCACCGTCGCCTCGACGCAGACGGTCGCGCTCGTGGATGCCTATAACGACCTCAGCGCCGAAGCCGACCTGGGGGTCTACGACAGAGAATTTGGGCTGCCCGAATGCACCGTCGCGAACAGGTGCTTCGAGCAGGTCAACCAGAACGGGGAAACCGGCAAGCCGCCATTTCCCGCGAGCGGCGCCGCGCGGTCCGTAGAAGAAGCGGCCTGCGAACGCGGGAACGTGACGGCCTGCGCGGAAGTGGAAGAAGCGGCGGGATGGGCGACCGAGATCTCGCTCGACATCGAGGTCTCACACGCCACCTGCGAGGGCTGCAAGATCGTGCTGGTCGAGGCCGGAACGGCTTCGTTTGAAGACCTCGAAGCAGCCGAGAGAACGGCGACCGGCAAGCTCGGCGCCACGGAGATCTCGAACTCCTGGGGCGGCCCGCAACCGGATGAGACGACCGCCGAAGACGACGCGAGCTCCTTCAACCATCCCGGCACGGTGATCACCGCGGCCGCCGGCGATGACGGATACCTGGACTGGGACGCCGAAGAAGGCTCCGAAAGGGGGTTCGTCGACTACCCCGCCTCCTCGCCACACGTGGTCGCGGTGGGCGGCACCCGCCTGCAGGGTCCCCTCGGAGAAGGCGGCACGTGGGCGGGCGAGCAGGTGTGGAACGGCGATGGCGCCGGCGGGGGCGGCTGCAGCACCGAGCTCACCGCCCCGATCTGGCAGCAGAGCGTCTCCGACTGGTCCTCGGTCGGATGCGACACGCAGCGCGCGGTCGCCGACGTCTCCGCCGACGCCGACCCCTACACAGGGGTCGCCGTCTACTACTCCGGCTTCGAATGCGAATACGGAGAAGGCGGCACGGAACACCTGACCCACTGGTGCACGATCGGCGGCACCAGCCTGGCCTCGCCGCTGATCGCCTCGGCGTTCGCGCTGGCGGGGGGCGCGCATGGCGTCGAATATCCCGCCGCGAGCCTGTACGAAAATGAGCTGAAGGACCCGATAACCCTGCACGACGTCACCGCCGGATCCAACGGTGAATGCGCGGACTTCGATGCGGAAGACGGCCTCTCCGATTGCACCGTCTCGCAGGAGGCCGCCAGCTGCTCGCAAGCGGCGATCTGCCTGGCGCGGGAAGGCTACGACGGCCCCACCGGGGTGGGCACCCCCGACGGGATCACCGCCTTCGAGCCCTTCAGCGAAGAAGCCAAGCAGAAGAACGAAGAAGAGCTGCGTGAAGAAGCCAGGCTCCAGGCGGAAGCAAGGCAGCACAGAGAAGAAAAAGTGCGCGCGGAAGAAAAGCTGCGCGAAGAAGCAAAGCTTCACGCCGAAGAACGGGCGCGCGAAGAAGCAGCGCAGAAGCGGGAAGAAGAAAACGACGCCGCCGGCCACAGCAGCCTGGGCGGCAATGGCTCGACGACGGCGGGCCCCACGATCGGCGCGGGCAGCGCTCCTCCCACGAGTCCCGGGTCGGGAAACCCTTCCACCGGTACGACGACCCCCTCCTCCAGCGCCACTTCGAGCCGGCCGACGATCAAGCTGACCGCCTTCGCCCTCACCCCGACCGCCCTGCTCGCGCTCAACCGTCCACGATCGAAGATCTCCTCGATCGCCTTCACCTTCACGCTCAGCGCCGCCGCGCGCGTGCGCGCCGCGCTCGCCAAGCTCGTCCGGGCGCGTGGACACGAGCGCTGGGTGTCATTGCCGGGCACGCTCACGTTCAGCGCAGTCGAGGGGCGCAACCGGCGGCATCTCGCGAATTCCATGGCGCTCTACCCCGGCCGCTACCGGCTCACGCTGGCCCTCACGGGCGGGGCCGCGCGCACGCTCACGTTCCAGGTCGGCTGAGTCGGCCACCGGACATTAGAAAGCGCAGACCCACACTGACCGCTGGGATAGAATCGTCCCGGTGGCAACGAACGAGCGCATCGACCACGAGCTGATCGTGGCGGCCGACGGGAGCATCCCCGCCGCTCAGCTGAGACGGCTGGGCGTCCGTCCAGGCGCGCACCTTCGTGTCGTGGAAACGCCTGCGACCCCAGCTGGTGACAGCTCCCCGGAGCTATCCGAGGATGCCGCTAGTGCGCTGCTCGAGCAGAAGAAACGGACGGCATCGTGATATCGGTCGCCAGCCTGGTCAACCTCTGGTACGTCACACAGACGACCAAGGCCGTGAGCGATGCCGATCTGACCCATCTGCGCGAGCAGATCATCTCCTCACCCGAGTTGAGCCTGCAACCGATCGACGAGGACATCGTTGACGCCACCACCTCGATCCCGCGTAAAGTCATTGGCGATCCATGGAACCGCTTCATCGTCGCGACTGCGCAAACCCTGGGCCTGTCGCTCCAAACCCTGGGCCTGCCGCTCGTCACCAGAGACAGCGCCATCCGCGACAGCAAGCTCGTGCCAACCATCTGGTGAGAACAGCGGGTGAGGCCGACCCGATCCCGCTCGGCCCCGAGGATCGCGCGATCCTT
Organism: uncultured Solirubrobacterales bacterium; assembly: GCA_963774785.1. GTDB lineage: Bacteria > Actinomycetota > Thermoleophilia > Solirubrobacterales > Solirubrobacteraceae > Palsa-744. Next base: position 2,707,437 of record CAVZGH010000001.1, read on the forward strand.
GCGCTCGAGAGCGCGACGATCGCCGGGCATACGTGCAAGGTGGTGCGCCTGGGCGGGAGCGCGCCGCTCGACGTGGACGCGTTGCGCGCGCGGATCGGCGAGCGCCTCGCGCTCGCTCCCGCGCTGACGCGCCGGCTCGCCGGCAGCGCGCAAAGGCCGGGCTGGGTGACTGACGCGGAGCTCGACCTCGCCAACCACATCGCGCGGGCGCCCGTCGCGGGGCCGGTCGATCGCGCCGGGCTGCCCGCGCTCGTCGCGCGCCTGTTCGAGCAGCGCCTGGACCGTGCGCGGCCGCTGTGGCGGATCGACGTGGTCGCGCTCGCCGATGGCGGCAGCGCGCTCGTATGGCGGATCCACCATGCGCTCGCCGACGGCACCGCCTCGGTGCGCTATGCCCGTGCGCTGCTGTGGGATCACCCGTCCGGCGAGGCCGGGAGCGGCGCCCCGGCGCAGGCGGCGGTCGCGCAGGCGGCGATCGCCCACGCCGCGGACGAGCGGCGCCGGCGCGCGCATCTGGCCGGCTTCCTGCGCCGCGAGTACGCGCGCGGAACGCGACACTCGCCGTTCGACGGCCCGATCGGCGGACGGCGCGAGGTCGCCTTCGCGGCCGTCGCGCTGCCAGACCTGCACGACGCCGCCAAGGGACTCTGCGGCGCGACCGTCAACGACGGCGTGCTCGCGATCGTGACGGGCGCGCTGGCGCGCTGGCTGCGCACGCGCCACGGCCATCTCGGCACGATCCGCGTGAAGGTTCCGGTGAGCCTGCACCACGAGGGCGACGCGACGGCCAACCACGACTCGTTCTTCTCGCTCGCTGTGTCGTTGAGCGAGACCGATCCTGTCGCGCGCCTGCACACGATCCACGCCGCCACGCGTGCGCGCAAGGCAGCCGAGGACGCGCGCTATCGCGAGCACCTGCTGCGCGAGCTCTCGGCGGTGCCCTCGCTCGAGCACTTCGCCGCACGCCTGGAGCACAGCCCGCGCACGTTCGCGCTGAACGTCTCCAACGTGCCCGGCCCCCGCGCTCCCGTCAGCGTGCTGCGGGCGCCGGTCGAGCATCTGCACTCGATCGCCGAGATCGCCGAGCACCACGCGCTGCGCGTCTCGGCGACCTCGCTCGCGGGCATGCTCTGCTTCGGCCTCTGCGCCGACGCCGAGCTGATCGACCAGCTACCGCTGATGGCCGAGGGGATCGAAGCCGAAGCGCAGGCGCTGACGGGGGCGGTGCGACGCGTCTGAGGCAGAGGAGTCGATGAAGGCAGAGGCCGCTCAGCGCGGCGCGGTGATGATCGCCCCGGGGCGCTCCACGGGCCGCTCGGGCGCGACGGGCGGGGCCTCGGCGCGACGGGCGACCTGTTCGCCACGACGCCGCGGACGCCAGATGCGCACGTACTGGGCGGCGACGTAGGAGCCGAGCACGAGCACCAGGGCGAAGACCTGGGCGGCGATCGTCTCGACGTTGGGGAATACCGAGAACCAGGTGCCGGCCCAGCCGGGGATGCGCAGGCCGGGGATCGGGGTCGTGCCGATCCAGCCGGCGAGCTGCATCTCGTTGACCTCCTCGCCGACCATCACCCACAGCACGACGACGAGCATCGCGCCGGTGATGATCAAGAGTTTCTTGTACGGCAGGCGCTGGTGCAGGCTGAACGTGAGCACGCCGACGGCGGCGGTGAACAGCAGCCCGAGCACCACGCCCTCGAGCACGACGCTCGCGCCGAAGCGCTCGCGCAGGCCCTGCAGAAAGATCACGACCTCGAAGCCCTCGCGATACACCGAGGTGAAGCCGAGCAGGCCGAAGCCGAGCAGCGCCGCGCGCGTGAGCGTGCCGTCGCTCGCTTGGGTCGATCCGAGCAGCCCCCGCCGGCGCTTGTGGTGGTGGGAGATCCAGCCGGTCCAGTAGAGCTTGTGAAAGAACCAGTTCATCACAAGCAGCAGCACGATGATCGCGGGGATCCCGGTCGCCGCCTGCACCGCCAGGCCGCTGCCGCCGAACATGCCGATCAGCCAGATCGCCGCGAACCAGGTCGCGACCGCGGCCAGCAGCGCGAGCCCCCCGCCGACGGCGACGGGCTTGCGGTAGGCGCGGTTGGCGCCGAGGAAGCTCGCGGTGATCGCCGCCAGCACGAGGATCGTCTCCAGACCCTCGCGGAAGACGAGCACGCCGCTGTCGATCACGGCGCTCGTCGGGCTCATGCTGACGCCGCCTTCAGCCGGGTTGGGCGTGCCCCCGCGGGCGTGCCAGCCGAGGATCACGCCGGCGACGCAGACCGCGAGCACGACGCCCGTCCAGACGTACAAGCTCGTCTGCGATCCCGCTTTCCTCGTCTGCGATCCGGCTGTCTGCTGCTGGGGCACGCGCGTCTCTTTCCGGAATCCCGACCTGGACGATTGGTTATCCTTCCCGGGGGAAAGGTAACACAACTTAGGCTACCCTAAGTCGGCGGCGCTCAGTCCCTGAGTCGGCGGGGCTCAGTCGCCCTCGGAGCGCTAAGTCGGCGGCGCTCAGTCCCTGAGTCGGCGGGGCTCAGTCGCCCTCGGAGCGCGCCACGGCGCGCTGTTCGACCCGCTCGCCCAGCTCGGTCAGCCGCCATGCGTTCGGCGCTCCGCGCGCCGAGCTTTCCCCCGTATTCTCGATCAGGCCGAGGCGCAGCAGACGGCCGAGCAGCTTCGAGATCTGGCCCTGGTTGACGACACCCGCGCGCGCCGCAACCTCGCGATTGCTCGCGCCCGGCGAGTCGGCGATCGCGGTCAGCACGCGCGCGGTGCGGTAGGTCAGCCTTATATGGGAATCCCGGCCCGCCCCCTTGACCGCCCCCCCGCCCGCCGGCCCGCCCGCGCCGCCGCCGAGGCCGCCGAAGCCCGGCGACCCCGCGCCCGCGTGAGCCTTCGGCAGCGGTCGCGTCAGCTCCCGGCGGGCCGCGCTGGGACCGAGGTAGGGGAGCAGGATCATGTTCATCAAGACTCCGAACAGGTCTGCCAGGGGCTGGCCCTCCTCCTGGTTCTGCAGCTGGGTGTAGATCATCGACAGCACGGCGCCGACGACGCCCTCCGCGATCAGCTCCGGCGGCTGCGCCCTGCCGGCCGGCCCTTCCGCGCGCCCGCGGTCGACCACCTCCGCGAGCTTGCCGATCACCTCGGCGCGGCGGCTCAGCACCTGCTGGCCGCCACCCAGCGAGTGCACGACACACAGCCGCCCGAGCGCCGGTTCGTCTTCGAGAAAGCCAAGGAATGCCGCCAATCCCGCCCTGATCCCGTCGCGCCAGCGCGACTCGGCGTGGTAGGCCGGCTCGACCCGCGCCCGCGCGCGCTCGACGCCGAGGTCGAACGCGGCCAGCATGCACGCTTCGCGGTCCGGGAAGAGCTCGTAGAAGGTCCGGCGCGAGACGCCCGCGTGGGCGACGACGTGCGAGACAGTGACCGCGCCCGCGCCCCAGTCGACCGCCATCTCGGCCATCGCCTCCAGGATCCTCGTCCGCTGCCCCTCTTCCACGGCGACTCTGCCTCCACCCACGTCCACGCAGGACAACGGTTGCCTGGATCGAGCCTCACGCCCGCCGCCCCCGATTCGAGCTTGATAGTACCAATCAGCTTGCCGCGGAAGCCAGCCGCGCGGGCGCGCCGTAGGGCACGAGGCACTCCGGCAGCTCGACCTCGCCGCCGGCCAGCTGCCCGTTCTCGAGCAGCGCGACGAGCGTGCGTCCGACCGCGACGGCGGTGCCGTTGAGCGTGTGCAGCGCCTCGATCTGCTTGTCCCTGCGCCGGCGGATGTTCAGGCGCCGCGCCTGGTAGTCGGTCGTGTTCGAGCACGACGTGAGCTCGCGGTAGCGCCGCTGGCTCGGCAGCCACGCCTCGCAGTCGTACTTCTTCGCGGCCGAGCTGCCGAGGTCGGTGACGGCGATGTTCACGACGCGGTACGGGAGGCCCAGCTCCGTGAGGATCTCCTCCTCGATCGCGAGGATCCGCTCGTGCTCGTCGGGGGAGTCGGCCGGCGAAACGAAGCTGAACATCTCCACCTTGTCGAACTGGTGCACCCTGAAGATCCCGCGCGTGTCTTTCCCCGCCGCGCCGGCCTCGCGGCGAAAGCAGGGCGAGAAGCCCGCGTAGCGCAGCGGCAGGCGCTCCGCGTCGAGGATCTCCTCGGCGTGCAGCGACGCGAGCGCGACCTCGGAGGTACCGACGAGGAACAGCTCGTCCTCCGGCAGCGCGTAGATCTGCTGCTCGGTGTCGGGCAAAAAGCCCGTCCCGTACAGCGCCTGCTCGCGCACGAGCACCGGCGGGATCACCGGCTCGAAGCCCCTCCCCCGCAGCTTCTCGAGCGCCCAGCGCACAAGCGCGAGCTCGAGCATCACCAGGTCGCCTTTCAGGTAGGCAAAGCGCGCTCCCGACAGCCGCGCTGCGCGATCCATGTCGATCCACTCCCCCGCCAGCTCGAGGTGATCGCGCGGCTCGAAATCTAGCTCACGCGGCTCCCCCACCTCCCTGACCAGCCCATCCTCGGGACCCGGCGCCGCGGTCGGGTCGGGCAGGTTCGGCAGCGGGGCGAGCGCGGCCTGGAGATCGGCTTCGACCCCACCCAGCTCGCGCTCGAGCTCCTTCGCGCGCGCGGCCACTGTGCGCATCGCCGCGATCTCCCGCTCGCGCGCTTCCTTGGAATCGGCGGACTTGATGCGCGCGTTCGCCTCGTTCTGCTCGGCCCGCAACCCCTCGAGCTCCGGCAGCAGCTCGCGCCGGCGCGCGTCCAGCTCGATCACGCGATCCAGGCCCGCGACCGCCTCCGGCCCCCGACGCTCCAGCGCCGCCCTCACGGCGTCCGGTTCCTGCCTGATCAACTTGAGGTCGAGCACCGCGCCAGTCTATTCGCGGGCTCGCGGGCGCACCTGCCGAGCGCGCGGCGACGCCAGCAAGACATCGGCCAAGTTGTGGTGCTCGCGGGGCGACCGGTCGCGGCTGATGAAAATGCTTGATCCTTTTTGGGGGTCGCTCGTAACGCCGACTCCGCTTGGTGCTGTTGGGCCCGGAGCCAAGCTTGGTGTGTGGGTCCCCCCCCGAGGTTCCGGATTGTTGCCATGAGCACGCTTGCCAGATTCGTTAGTCCTTTGAGGCCCTTGGGCGACAGCGATGTCGATCTCGTTCAAAGAAGGCCCTCGGCGCGTCAAGCACTCCATCATCTGCATCGTCTGACACGTGCTCTCCACTGGCGAGCCATCGTCTGACACGTGCTCTCCACCGGCGAGCCATCGTCTGACACGTGCTCTCCACCGGCGAGCCATCGTCTGGCACATGCTCTCCACCGGCGAGCTCTACAACGACCTCGGCGGCGACCACTACTTCCGCAAACGCCCACCCCGAGCGCATCACCAAACACCTCCTCGCCCAGCTCGAAGCACTCGAACATCACATAACGCTCCAGGAGGCGGCAACCCGAACGCCTGCTTTCCTACCAGCAAGTCCGGATCCCCGCCCGATCCTCGAGTAGTTTCCAATCCCTTACTACGAGGTGACCCTTCATGGGATCGGGCCGGGACTTCCGGATCCTGCGCTTATTTGCGATGTCCCTTCAACGACCGCGTCGGGCACGGAACCTTGACTTCGGTGACGATGTTCTGGCCGCCTTCGAGGGTCACTTCGCCCTTGCCGGGGAAGCCGCCCTTCGGGCACTTCGTCGGGACGCGGCCGTAGTAGTAGGTCTTGCCGCCCTTTCTGATCGCGGCGCCGGCCTTCTCTTTCAGAGAGGTGCCGGACACCGCCAGCGCGCCGGGGACCGATTCGACGAGCGGGATTTCGAACGTCAGCTTCGGGCCGTACGGCGGCGGCGCCGTTTCCCAATGCGCCGCGATCACGATCTGCGCGGAGATCGGCGCGGCCGCGTTCGCGTAGGCCACCACCCCGTCGCCGGGGGTCGCATAGACTTCCAGCGCGCCCGTCTCGCGCGTCGCTTCGCCCTGACCGATCTGGTCGGCCACGCCGACCGTCCCGTCGGCGATCCGCGACTGCTTCGGACAGCCTTCCGGGCCCTTGATTTCGAGCTTTTCCTTCGTGCACGTCGGGAAGCCCGTCGGATCGATCTTCGTCCCGGCCGGGAAGTACAGAGCCAGCCTGCGCGTCTGCAGCGGCAGCCCGCCGGGCAGTTCGTCGCCTTCGAGCCTGCCTTCGATTTCGACGTCCGCGCCCGCACCGAGGATCGCACCGGTTTCCGGAAAGCCCGGGATCGGCACGATCGCCGCTTTCACGCCCGTGATCGTCGCCGCCTGGGCGCCCGCCGGCAGGGCAACCGCGGCCAGCGCCCCCAGGACCACGTACAAGCATGCTCTGCTTCTGCGCATCTATTCCTCCCCTTTGAGTAGACATCCCATTCTAGGTGTCCTCCGTTCCAAGCGCGCCGGGTGCGCAGGAGCATCGGCCGGAATCGAAAGCGCCCAGATTCCCACCCAGCCCCGACCGGGAGCAGCGCTGCTGTTCGCGCGCACCTTCGTCTCGATATACCCTGCCCACTCCCCCGCTGTCCAAAGGAGGACCGATGGATTTCCAGCCCAGTGAGCGCTGTCTCGAGCTCCAGCAGCGCCTGCGCGCGTTCATGGACGAGCAGATCTACCCGGCGGAGGCGGTCTACGAGCGCCAGCTGCGGGAGTCCGGCGACCCGCACCATCAGCCGGCGGTCATGGAGGAGCTCAAGACGCGCGCGCGCTCTCTCGGCCTGTGGAACATGTTCCACCCCGACCCCGAGTACGGCGCCGGCCTCTCCAACAGCGACTACGCCCCGCTCGCCGAGCTGCTCGGTCGCTCCCACATCGCCTCCGAGGCCTGCAACTGCTCGGCTCCGGACACCGGCAACATGGAGGTGCTCTCGCAGTTCGCCTCCCCCGCCCAAAAAGAGCGCTGGCTGCGACCCCTGCTCGACGGCGAGATCCGCTCCGGCTTCGCGATGACCGAGCCCGACGTCGCCTCCTCCGACGCGACCAACATCTGCCTGCGGATCGAGCGCGACGGGGACGAGTACGTTTTGAATGGGCGCAAGTGGTGGTGCTCTGGAACTTTGCACCCCCACTGCCGGATCCTGATCGTCATGGGCAAGACCTCACTCGACGGCCCGCGCCACGCCCAGCAAAGCCAGATCCTCGTGCCGCTCGACACCCCCGGCGTCTCGATCCTGCGCGGCCTGCCCGTGTTCGGCTACCAGGACCAGGAGGGCCATGCCGAAATCGATTTCGTCGATGTGCGCGTCCCGGCGGAGAACCTCGTCGCCGGCGAGGGCGAGGGCTTCATGATCGCCCAGGCACGACTCGGGCCGGGACGGATCCACCACTGCATGCGCGCTCTCGGGGCCGCCGAGCGCGCCCTGGAGGCGATGTGCTCGCGCGCGGCCGCGCGCGTCACCTTCGGCCAGCCGCTCGCCGCGCGCGCCAACATCCAGGACTGGATCGCCGAGTCGCGGATCGAGATCGAGATGGCGCGCCTGCTCACGTTGAAGGCCGCGTGGCTGATGGACACCGTCGGCAACCGCCACGCCCGCACCGAGATCGCGGCGATCAAGGTCGCGGCGCCGAACATCGCTTTGCGGGTGATCGATCGCGCGATCCAGGTCCACGGCGGCGCCGGCGTCTCCGACGACTTCACCCTGGCCTGGGCCTACGCGCACCTGCGCACCCTGCGCCTAGCCGACGGCCCCGACGAGGTCCACAAGCTCTCGATCGCGCGGCGCGAGCTCGCGCCGCACATCTCGCGGGAGGCCTCCTAGGGGCGCGATCGGCGTGCGAATCAAACTGCCCGGACACCCGATCGGCGTGCGGACCACACCGCCTGGACACCACCGCTAGCGGGGCGTCGCTCGATCGGCCAAGGCCACGCCGATGTTCTTGCTCACAACGCTTTTCTACCCGTGCGTGCTCGCGCTGCTCTGCCTCGGCGCCGGGCTTTTCGCCGACCGGGTCGGCGGCTCGTTCCTGCCGGGCGTTCTCTTGCCCGTCGTCGGCGCGGCGGCGCTGATCGGGCTCTCCCAGCTCACGACGTACATCGTCTTCCTCGCGCCGGCGACGCCCTACCTGCTGGCTGTGGCTGCGATCCTCGGCTTCGCGCTCGGGCGGGGGCGGGTGACGGCTGCGTTCGGACGGGGATCGCAGGACGCGCGTGGAACGGCGGCGTTCGGACGGGGAGATGCGGGGGCCGGAGGAGCGTGGGGGCGATTTGGCTGGCAGCTCGCCGTGCCGATCGTCGCCTACCTCGCCGCGCTCGCGCCGGTCCTGTTCTCGGGGCGCCCCTCGTTCTCCTCCTACGGCGTCCTCACCGACTCGGCCTTCCACATGCTCGGCGCCGACTTCCTGGTCCACCACGGCCAGGACTACTCGCACCTGGACCTGCGCAACTCGCCCGGCCGGTACCTGAACGACTACTACAACACCTTCTACCCCTCGGGCGCGGACACGCTCCTCGGCGCCAGCGCCCTGCTCGTGCGCGCGCCCCTGATCTGGGCCTTCCAGCCGTTCAACGCGTTCATGCTCGCGCTCTGCACCGGCCCGGCGTGGGTGCTCGTGCGGCGACTCGGCCTCGACGGCTGGCTCGCCGCTTTGGCGAGCTTGAGCGTGACGCTGCCGGCGCTCGTCTACGGCTACGAGCTGATCGCCTCCGTCAAGGAGATCTGCTCGCTGGCGCTGATCCTCGCGCTCGGCGCGCTCGTCGTGCTGCACTCGCGCTGGCTGCGCGGGCCACCCCGGGGGGTCGTCCCGTTCGCGCTTCTCGTCGCCGCCGGGGTCTCAACGCTCGGGGTCGCGTTCGGCGCGTGGGCGCTCACGGCGGTCGCGGTGCTCGCGGGGATCCTGATCCGGGAAATCGCCGGCGGGGACATCGCCGCGCGGCGATCGCGCGCGCGTGGCCTCCTGCTGCTCGCGGCGGTCGGCGTGCTCGTCGCGTTCCTCGCCGCGCTCGGGACCTGGCTCGAGCTTCTCGGGGTCGCTGCAAATCGCCCGCAACGTCGCCTCGACCCCCAACCCGGGCAACCTCCAGAACCCGCTCCGCACCGTCCAGATCCTCGGCGCCTGGCTGATCTCCAGCTACAAGCACGTCCCCGCCGGCGGCGCGCTCACCGCCTCCTACGCGCTGTCGCTGCTCGCGCTCGCGGCCGCCGTGCTCGGCGCGGCGTATCTCTTCTGCCGGCGCGAGCACGCGCTGGCCGCGTGGATCGCGCTGACGCTCGCGGTCTGGCTCGGGCTGAGCGCCTACGGGACGACCTGGGCCGACGGCAAGGCCCTGATGCTGAGCTCCCCGGTGGTGGTCCTGCTCGCGTGGGGCGGCGTGGCCGCGCTGCGCGAGGGCGGACGTTCGCGGCCGGCGCTCCGCCCGCTGCTCGCGCCCGCGGCGCTGCTGCTCGCGCTCGCGCTCGCCGGCGGCGTCGCCGCCTCCGACGCGCTGCAGTACCACGGCTCGAACCTCGCGCCGACCGCGCGCTACGAAGAGCTCGCGTCGATCGACGCGCGCTTCGCCGGCCGGGGACCGGCGCTGTTCACCGACTACGACGAATACGCGCTCTACGTGCTGCGCGATCTCGACATCGGCGGCCCCGGCTTCATGTACCCCCCGCCCGCGCTCGCGCAGACCGAGGGCCAGCCGGCGAACCTCAACCTCGTCTCCCCCGCGGCGCTGCGCGCCTACCCGCTGATCGTCACCCGCCGCGACCCCGCCGCCCCGCGACCCCCGGCCGCCTACCGCCTGCTCTACCAGGGCTCCTACTACGAAGTCTGGGGTCGGCGGCCCGGCGCGCCGGCGGCGCTCGCGCACGTCGCGCCCGCGAGCGCGGAAGGGACGGCGCCGGCCGCGCAATCGACGGCGACGACCGCCAAGCCCACCCCAGAGAACCCGAGCACGCGGATGGGCCGACAGGCGCAAGCTGACGCTGGCGGGCAACCACCGATCGCGTGCTCGCGCATCGCGGCGCTGGCGCGGCTTGCCGAGACACACAGCGCACGGCTCCTCGGCGCGCGTCCGCCGCAGATCGTCGAGATCGACGTGGCGCGGGCTTCGCACCCCGCGTGGGCGGAATCGCGGGATGGGCTTTTGATGTCGCGACCCGGCCGGCTTACGGCCACGTTCGCGGTGCCCCACGCCGGCCTCTGGGATCTGTGGCTGCGGGGCGAGATCATGCCGGCGGTCTCGGTCAGCGTCAACGGTCGTCCCCTCGCCTCGATCGCCGGCCAGCTCAACGGCGTCGCCACCGACCCCGACACGACCGCGCCGCTGCGCGTGCGGCTCGCCGCCGGTCCCCATCGTGTGAGGATCGCGCGCGGATCCGCCGACCCGCTCGCCCCCGGCTCCAGCGGCTCGGCGATTCTCGACGCGATCTTCCTCACGCCGGCCGGAGCCGGCGGGCAGGCGAGCTTGCGGGTGACGCCCGCCGCGCGGTGGCGCTCGCTGTGCGGGCAGCGCTTGGAGTGGATCGAGGTGGTCTCCTCGTAGCTCCGCGGGCGAGGCGCATCACGAGCTCCTCCATCCGGGATATATTGGGGATGGGATGATTGGGGATTGGATGCTCGTGCGTATACGCATAGCGACACTGATCGCCGTGGTCGCTGCCGCCCTCACCGCCGCGGTCGCGCCCGCCACGGCGGGCGCCGCTTCGTCGCAGGACGTGCCGCAGGACGTCGTCGCGACCCGCACCTATCTCACCGCCAGCTACACGGCCCTGCACGCCGCGGTGAGCACCTGGTCCACCATCGAAGCGAGCATCCACAGGCTCGACCTTCGCTTCCACGCCGAATGCCCGGACGCGGGGGCGGGCTCGCCGGAGGACGCGGAAGAGGAGAAGCTCAGCTACGAGGTGACCGGCGCCCTCTGGGCCACCGGCTATCACACCGACGCGGCGATCGTCCAGACCTATGTCCGGACCGTGAACCGGCTGAGATGGAGCAACCCGCAGATCACGCGCGACGCCCACCGGCTCATCCGCGGCCTGCAGGAAATGGTCGGTCTGCAGGTCCCCGACCTCTGCGCGGACATCCACGCGTGGCACGCTGCCGACTTCGGGCCGATGCCGGCCGACGTCGAGCCCTACGACCGGCACGTCGAAGCCATAGACATCCACGAAATCCCCTGGAACCTGATCGCCCCCTATGTGCCGCCGGTGGAGAAGCCGCTGCTCGACCGGACCAAACAGGTCGCGACCAGGTTCGATGAACTCGAATTCGTGCGCGGGCAGGACGACTGGATTGCGCTACTGGAAGTGGTCGGGCTCAACGAGTAGAGGTCCCGCCATCGGTGATAATCGTTGTGCTTGTTGTTGCGGCGATGGTGGCATAGGCAAAGACGGCAACGACGACGGCGGTAGTGACAAGGCGAAAGGCGAGACCAGCCGCGCTTGCCGTCGATCGACATCTGGTGGCTGTCTAGCCAGGGGTTGCCGGGCTTCCGGGCCCAGATCACGTCGTAGGCAGGGGCCAGCGGCCACGCGCCCTCGCGATCCATCAGGAAGGCGACGTTCTTGACGTGGTCGTCCTGGTTGCGGGCGAGCACGTTGAAGACCATCCGCCGGAACTGCTGCTCGACGACGGGCGTGCCGAGCCCGAGCCGGCGGATCAGCAACATGAGCTGCTCAGGCTCCGATCTAGGATCCGACGCCCCAGCCGGACATTGCGGGGGTGTCGCAGGGCCGCGCCCCCGTCCGATATCGAGCGTAATCTTCGACCCGTGACTGCCGAAGCCGAGGCGAGCCGCCTTAGAGACCTACTGTCGGACGATCCGTCCCTGGTAAAAGACCTGCTCCGCTGGGCTGAGAGTGCTCAGACAGTCGGCCCCAACGGAGTCTTCGCCGCATATCGCCACGGGAACGAGGCAGATCCGGCATTGAGCGCGGACGCGACGCTGGCTCCTGCCCGGAGGTGCGGATCATCCCCGCCGATCAACCGTCTCTATCACGCCGACAACCTCATCGTGCTCCCGATCCTTCTGGACCAGGGCGTGTCTGCTCGCTGCATCTACATCGACCCGCCATACGGCACGCAGCAGCAGTTCGCCCGTAAGGCGACGGACAACGCCGCATACTGCGACGCTGCCTCGGGCGGAGCCTATCTTGGGGCTTTTCGCAAGCGGCTCGCGTTGCTACGCGATCTCCTTGACGAAGAAGGATCGCTCTTCGTCCATCTCGACGCGTCGATGGTCGCCGAGGTCAAGCTGCTGCTTGACGAGTTGTTCGGCCCAAGCAACTTCCGGGCGTGGATTTCCCGCCGGAAGTGCTCCTCCAAGAATTACACGCGAAAGACCTTTGGAGACATAACGGACTATGTCTTGTTTTACTCGAAGACCGCAAGCTACCTTTTCAATCGTCAATACGGCGCGCGTGACGAGGCGCAAGAAGCGATCGACTTCCCAAAGGTCGATCAGAAGACGGGCAAGCGGTTCGCGCTTGTCCCGATCCATGCGCCTGGGCGCCGAAACGGCGCGACCGGATCCGAGTGGCGTGGCATGTTGCCGCCAGCTGGCAAGCACTGGCAGACGACGCCCGACAAGCTTGACGAGCACGACGCCAAAGGCGACATCTACTGGACGCGCAATGGCACGCCACGCCGCAAGATCTGGGCGGAGGACAGTCAAGGCACCGCAATAGCGAACCTTTGGCACGACTTTCGAGACCCCTTCAACCAGAACTTCGCCACGACGGGGTATCCGACCGAGAAGAACCTCGACCTTCTGCAGCTCATCGTGAGCGCCGCATCCAATCCGGGCGACCTGGTGCTCGACTGCTACGCGGGATCGGGGACCACCCTTGCTGCCGCAGGTGCGTTGGGGCGCAGATGGATCGGCATCGACAGCGGGACGCTGGCAGTAGCGCTTGCGCAGCGTCGCCTCGCGGAAGCTGCCTTGGCCCCAGATCTACTCGCTGCAGCGTCGCCCGGTTTCGAGGTCTTTCGCACCGACCTGGAGCGTCGCAACTCCCCGGCGGTCGCAAAGCCTGAGTTCGGCTTCCTCGAGGCTTGCAACGGCGACCCGTCGGTGCCAGAAGTCCAAGAAGTTCTCGGACCCAGCCTAATGGCGCGTCGGGAGATGACTCTCGCGCCAGGCGAGCAGCTGATCGCCTTCGACCACGACGGGCGCGAAACCGCCTATGACGGATCCGACAGGATCCAGTTGATTGAGAAGCGACCAGCCTGAGCCATCTTCAGCGTCGTCACGAGTGCTCGACTCTCGCCACCGTTCTCGATCGTCGCGTAATCGGCCCACATCGAGCCCAGAAGCAGTCCCGGTCCGTCGTTCAGAAAGACGACCTTGACCGGCACCACACCCTCGCCGGGCGCGAACCGTAGAATCTCGCGCAGCCGCCGCTCGTTTCCGCCGACCCTGTCGTCCTCCTGGGCCCCTCCCCGATCTGAGTCGTAACGAGCGAAGCCGACGACGCGAACCACACCGGCCGGGTCCGAAATGACGAAGTCGGCAGGAGTGCGGGTGGGATAGCCCGGTAGGACCTCTGCTAGGTCGATGTCGCGTCCGGCTCCGAGGGGACCGACGACCGTCCAACCCTCCTCGCCGAACTCGGCCTCAAACCAGAGGAAGAATGCTTCGGTCAGTTCGTAGCCCTTCTTGCCGCGCTCGCCGTACTCGGCAAGGAGCGCGATTAGCGCCTCATCCGGAGACGGGCGCTCTGCGAGATTGAGCCGAACCTGCTCAATCGGTCGGAACCGATCCCCAAAGTCCTCGATCAGTTCCTCCGTCCTTCGGACGCGCTTCAGCATCTCGACCGAAGTGTCGGGCGACACATACTTACGGAAGACACGGAGGAGCTGCCCCCGTACCTCTTTAGGAGCGGCCTGAATATCGCGAAGCAAGTCGGCCGAGCTTGGAGCTTCGTCGGCCAGCTGCGAAAAGGCTCCAAGGACCGGGCCGTACTTCGCCAGCGCCGCCTCCAGCGTGTCCGGGTAAAACTCGGTGTCGAAGATTGTGATCCAGCGACGCGCTTCGTCGCGGTACTCCCCGAAGGGCCTCGTCTCCACGAGGTCTAGTTCGGCGTCGCGTGGCCGCGCTCTCCCTCTCGCCGCGCGCCACGCCGCGATCGGTTTCGCGCGGGACGCTGCGTCCTAGGTTCTATTGCCCTCGATATGTATCCGTCGGCACATGTAGGATTTGGTTTAGAGCTATGAGTGGAGACGGCGGGAATTGAACCCGCGTCCGTGATCGCGTGGGAATGGCTTCTACGAGCGTAGCCGGCGCTCTGATCTCATCCCTCGCGCGCCTCGCCGGCGGGGTTGCGGGGGACCAGCCTCCTTAGATGTTCCCGGTTCGGCAGAGGCGGACCTTGCCGGGTGAGCCTGCTTTCTGATCCCGGCCTTCCCCGCCGCAGGCAAGCGGGGCCCGAGACCTCACTCGCCTAGTGTTTGCTAGGCAGCGAGGGCGTACTCGTGAGAGTCCGCACTTATGGTTTTCCCGGGTGTTTAACGAGGCCGCCCGGGACCTCGACTCGCCACCATCCTCACGAGCCGACCACGTCGAAGCCTGTCGTCCCCGAGGATGTACTACTGCGGCCAGTGTACCCGTGTGCACCCACGCGCGCGCATACGGCACTGCTACGGCCCTGATCGCTGAAGCCGGCGGACTCACTCTTGGCTGAATCCTTTTCGCGACCGCGGGCCTCTTATCTGCATCGTCGACATCCGGTTCAACCTGGAACGGGGAGGCCCCCATGACCGCCATCTATCTCATCGCAGCCGCCGATGACGAGTGCCTCTGACGACGCTTACGAGCAGAACAAAATCGACGCGGTCCCGGGCCGCTTGAGGAACCCGCCCTGTCCAGCCCGAAGGCCTTCCAGCTTGGGTGGCGCGGCCTCACACCTCGGTGGCCTCGCTCTTTGCGGCTCGGTTCCGCGTCTGGATTCAAAGTAGCTCCGGCCCTGGGCGATTGCAACCCCTTCGTGATGAAGACCCCGCACGTTCCGAAAAAAAGCTCGCGAGCAGTCGCGAGGACCGATCACCGAGCGCCATCGGCTCCGTCGCCGTAGGTCGGTCTCACCGTAGGCTGGCATTACCGCGGGCCGGTCTCGCCGTAGGCCGGCATCACGGTGGCTGCCGTTGCCCAGCTGCCCCCGCACAAGAGCCACCCATTAGGGAACGCTTATCGCTGCTGCCACAATGGGATGTATGGATAGCGGCGATCTTTCCCTGCCCACGCCCCCGGTTTCGGGCCCGTCCGCCGGGCCGGCCTCGCTGCCGGTCGCGGGCTCCTACCCCTCGCAGGCACGGCCTGCCGCGATCGTCCCTGGGGCGACGCCTGGACCCATCCCTGCAAGCGCACACACGCCCACCGGCGGTAACCCCTTCGGCGAGCAGCGCGGCCGGCGGGGCGACTTCAGCGGGTCGGGCGGCCCCGCCGGCAACCTGCGCAAGCGGATCGGGAGCGCGTTCGCGGGCCTGGTCGCGCTGATCGCGAAGTTCGGCGTCGCCCTGAAAGCGCTGCTCGTGGGACTGCCGAACCTGAAGCTGCTCGTGACCGCCGGCACCGCGCTGGTGTCCGTCGCCGCCTACAGCCTCTTCTTCGGCTGGTGGTTCGCGGCGGGCTTCGTCGTGCTGCTGTTCGTGCACGAGATGGGACACGTGATCGCGCTGCGCCGTGAGGGCATCAAAGCGAGCGCGCCGATGTTCATCCCGTTCATGGGCGCGGTGATCACCGCCAGATCGCTCGGCGACAATGCGCTCGCGGAGGCGCGCGTCGGCCTCGCTGGCCCGATCCTCGGCACGCTCGGCGCCGCCGCCGTCGCGCTCGTCGGCGAGCTCACCGGCAGCTCGCTCTTGATCGCGCTCGCCTACTTCGGCTTCTTCATCAACCTCTTCAACCTGCTCCCGGTCGTGCCGCTCGATGGCGGCCGCGCTGCCGCCGCGATGACCCCGTGGATGTGGTTTCTCGGCTTCGGCGTGCTCGTCGCGCTCGCGTTCCTGAACCCCGGCAACCCGATCCTGCTGATCATCGTCCTCTTCGCCGGGTTCCAGACCTACCACCGCTGGAAGCAACGCAAAACCCACTCGCTCGCGCAGGCCGCCTACTACCGCGTCGCACCCCGTCACCGGCTGATCGTCGGGACCGTCTACGTCGGCCTGATCGCGCTGCTCGTGCTCGGCATGTCAGAGACGCACATTCTCAGCTCGGGAGGGCATTCTTTTGGGTCGATCTGATCCTCTGATCCTCTGATCCGGCCACCAGTCCATCAACCACATTCGTCGCGCCGGCACTCTCGAGCAGTCGCCGGCAGCGCGTGGCACGCTCGGCGACCAGCTCGACCAGCCTGCCGGGAAGCTCTCGCCCGAGGCTCCTGACCTCCTGCGTTCCCGCGGCTTCCGCGAAGGCATCCGGCGCGCGGTCGGCGAGCTCGCGCACACGATCGACGAGCGCGCCCGCGTCGAGGCCGAGATCTCGGGCAGCGCTCGGCCAGCGGTGCTCGTATGGCAGCAGGCGATAGTCGCCGCCGATCTTCATCGCCAACCGCAGCTCGCGCTCGTGCATGCCGTAGGGTAGTGCGGAGGCGATGTCGTAGAGTGGCGCGAGACGGACCTGGTTGCCCGCCAGCAGCAGCGAGTAGTTCTTGGCGTGGGCATCTGTACCGGCGATCAGCCAGTTCCAGGCCAGGGCATCGGCGAAGGCCCGGACGGCGGCCTGTGCGATCCGCGGCGCCATCGCGCGGCGTAGCAGCGCGGCGATCTCCTTGACTCCGGGGCCACCTTCGTTCTGGTACTTGCGGGCCGGTGGGACGCCAAGCGCCTGGCAGAGATCCTCTTGATGCACGCGGGTGATGCCCTCCGCCGTGACGTGCCGGTCATGGCGGGTGATCACCACCGCCGTCTGCTCGACGAAGCTCGCGATCTGGGTGCGCGCCGCGGTCAATCCAGCTCGCCGCGCGGCGTCCAGACACAGATGCTCGTTCAAGTCGTGGTCGTCGAATCCCGTGACTGTGGGCTTGAGGATGTGGGTCGTCGCGGCGGCGCCCGAGGGAACCCCCCACTTGCCGTCGCGCTGGAGCAGTGCGGTCTTGGCCTGCGCGCCGGCAAGGCTGAACTGACCGGTGAAAGACTCGCCCAGCCACGCGGTCGAATCCCGACGCAGCTCGCGCAACCGCTCCGCGACCTGCTTGTCGGTGAGCCAGCTGACATCGCCGGTGCGTGCAAGCGCATGCTCAACATGCTCGGGCTTGCAGAACCGGACAGCGCCGGGACAATCCTCTCCCACCGGGGTTCCCAGCAGCGAGAACGGCGAGCTCGCCGACACTTGAAACCCTCGCGCCCAGCGACGCAGCACCGCGTCGCTGTCCGGCAGCAGCCCCCACAGCCAGGCCGTGACCACGCGATCGGGGTGGGATGGGACCTGAGTCGGCATCGACAGCGACAGCGGTGTCGCGCCCTCGCGTTCGCGGTACTCCTCGCTGTAGGCGAACGTCAGCCGTCCACCGCCGGCTCGCATCAGCGTGCCCGCGACCCGATCCTCCAGGATCACCACGAGCGAGTCGGTCATTCAGCTTCCCTCGTGGCCGCGATACTCCTCCAGCATGCCGTCGAGGTCGACCGAGGCTGTCCTCGGCCGTCCCGCGCTCCCTCGATCGTCGAGCTCAAGGTTCAGCTCGAGCGCGTCGAGCAGGCCCAGCACCAGACCGAGCTCGGCCGTCGGCTTGCCTCGCTCCAGTTCGCCGACCCATTGACGGGACACGCCGGCGCGGGCCGCGACCTGCTCCTGGCTGAGGCCCGCACGCAGACGACCACCACGAATGGCGGCCGCAAGGTCGTTGATCGAATTGACGAGCACACTATCTCCCTGTTGTCAGCGTACGCTAACAAATATACCATGTCATCGTACGTCTACAAACCGTGTATGTAAGCGAACGCCGACACGAGGCGGTCTTCGCTCCAGCCGGACCTCGCCTCCCGCCGGATCAAGGTCCCCAGCCCTACCGCCGCGCTTCCCGCACGGCCCGTTCCATGTCGCGCTTTGACTCCCGATCGCGGATCGTGTTGCGTTTGTCGTACAGGTCCTTGCCGCGTACGAGCGCGATCTCGACCTTCGCGTGCGAACCCTTGAAGTAGATTCTCGTCGGCACGAGCGTCAGCCCCCGTTCGGCGACTTTCGCCGCGAGCCGGTCGAGCTCGCGGCGGTGCGCCAGCAGCTTGCGCGCCCGCTCGGGCTCGTGGTTTTCGCGCGAGGCCGGCCCGTAGGGGGGGATGTGCACCGAGTGCAGCCACAGCTCGCCGCCGGCGATCGCGGCGTAGCCGTCCTTCAGCTGGGCGCCCGACTCGCGCAGCGCCTTCACCTCGGTGCCCTCGAGCACGATCCCGCACTCGACGCGTTCGATCAGCTCGTAGCGATAGGACGCATACCTGTTCGATGCGACGTCGCCCGCGCCGATCTTGCGCTTCTGCTGCTTGCTCTTGGCCATCGGTTGCTTCGAGCCTAGACGTTTGCCTGGGCCGGCAACCGAAGCGGCCGGCGCGAAGCCAGGCTGCGCAAGTCCCTGGATACCTCTCCGGGCAGGAGACGCCTGGTCAGCTTGCCGGGATCAGGTCAACGCGACCGCGAGCGACCTCGACGCGCGCCACCCGCACCTCGATCCGGTCACCGAGGCGGAGTGTCGATCCGGGGCTTTCGCCGTGGAGGATCGTGCCCTGCTCGTTCAGCTCCCACCACTCGCGCTCGCCGCCCGCCCCGCGCATGCGCCTGACCGGCAGCATGCCGCGGTAATCCTGCGACACGGTCTCCTGCTTTGCTGCATCATCCGCCCGCGTACCCTCCTCTGCCTGCCCATCCACTCGCCCCGGCGGCGGGCGCCCCGGCGGCGGGCCGAAGGAGATGAACGCGCCGGCCGAGATCAGTCCGACCACTTCGCCGACGAATGTCTGATCCCAGCCATCCTCGTAGAGCACGCGCTCCAGGGCGAAACAGCACGCCACGTCGTCCGCGTCACGCTCGATCATCATCGCGGCCCGCTCGCGATCCGAGGTCCATTCCGCCAATTCCCCCATCCCCGCGGCCCGCGGCGCATGCTGATGACCGCCGACCGCCGATAGCAGCGCGCGGTGGCAGATGAGGTCGGGGTAGCGACGGATCGGCGAAGTGAAATGGCAGTAGTGGGCCGTGCCGAGGCCGGCATGGCCGCTGTTCTTCGGCGAGTACGCCGCCTGCTGCAATGTACGCAGCAGCAGCGACGTCAACGCCGCGCGCCCACCTTCGCGGCGCACGTGCGTCTCGACGCGTCGCGAGATCTCCCCCATCAGCTCCGCGGCCTGCGAGGGCGAGAGGTTCTTCGGCACTGGCGGTGTCGGCACCTCGAGCGTCGCGAGCTGCTCGACGAGGCGCTTCACGCGCTCGGGCTCGGGGCGTTCGTGGACGCGATAGAGGCATGGCGCGCCGCGCTCTGACAGCAGCCGCGCGACCGCTTCGTTGGCGGCGATCATCAGGTGCTCGATCAGGCGATGGGACTCGGTCTGTTCGCGCACGAGCACCTCCTCGACGTGTCCGTCCCCGTCGAAGACGAACTCCGGCTCGGCGGAGTCGAGCGTCAGCGCGCCGCTGTGTCCCCTGCGCCGCTCCTCCTCGAGCGCGGCCGCCGCGATCCGCGCGGCGGCCAGCGGCTCGGCCCACAGCTCGCGCGCGGGCTCGCGCCCGGCGAAGATCTCGTTGACCCGCTCGTAGCTCAGGCACTCGTCCGAGCAAATCAACGAGCGATAGAAGGCGACCTTCGCGACCTTCGCCCCGTGCAGCTCGAGCTCGACCGTCACCGCCGCGCGCTCCTTCCCGGGCACGAGCGAGCAGGCGTCGTTCGAGAGCGCCTGCGGCAGCATCGGCTCGACCGCGCCCGGCACGTAGACGCTCGTGCCGCGGCGCCGCGCCTCCAGGTTGACGAGCGAGCCTTCGGGCACATAGGCGCTGACGTCCGCGATGTGAACCCACACGCGCGTCCTCGGCTGGGCGGAACCTCCTTGGGTGGGATCGCCTTCGAGGCGCTCAGCCGAGATCGCGTCGTCGAAGTCGCGTGCGCTCACCGGGTCGATCGTGAACGTCGGCAGGCCCCTCAGGTCGCGCCGGCCGCCCGACGCCTCGATCTCCCGCGCGGCGGCCACGCGCGCCTCGCGCTCCACCGCCTGGTCGAACCCGCGGGCGAGGCCGCGATCCAGCAGCAGACCCTCGATCAGATCGCGGGCCACATCCGGGCGGCCCAGCACGCGCGTGATCTGAGCCCTACCTCCCCATCGATCACGTCCACCCCTTGTCGAACCCCCCTTCGCCACCAACACCAGATCTCCCGAGCGCGCCGCACCCCCACCGGGACCCGAGACACGATTTGAACCGAGCATGAGACGCCGTGAACCACGTGTAGGCCTGCCCCCGTCCTCGGAACGAGGTGGCGGGAACAGAGGCTCTGCCGACCAGAACCTTCCTCGTTTCCCGAGCACCGCTACGACGGCGTCGCTCACTTGACTTTCGCGGCGAGCGTTTCGAGCGCCTCGTCGAGACCCCGGGGGGTGTCGACGATGTTGTTCGCGAGCGCCACTTCGGGGGTGATGCCGGCGCCCTGCTTGACGCCGCCACCGCCGAGGTTACGCCCGTTGGGGGTGAAGTACTCGCCGACCGTGATGTCGAGTGCGCCGCCGTTTGAGAGCTGCTCCTCCTCCTGGAAGACGCCCTTGCCGAAGGTATGGGTGCCGACGACGGTCGCACGGCGGTGATCCTGGAGGGCGGCGGTGACGATCTCCGAGGAGGAGGCGGTGTTGTGGTTGACGAGCACGACCATCGGGATCGTCGGCGCGAGCGGGTGACCGGTTGCCGCGATCGTCTCGCTCGGCTGGGTGCGCCCGCGCGTTGAGACGATCGTGCCGTGGGCAATGAACAGGCTCGCGATCAGCCGCGCTTCCTCGACGAGGCCGCCGCCATTGGCGCGCAGGTCGAAGACGATTCCGCGGGCGCCTTCGTGCAGCACTTTTTCGACCGCCGTCGCGACTTCGCCGTGCGATTCGGGGCTGAACGAGGCGAGCTCGACGACGCCGAGCTTCACGCCGTGCACGGTCCGCATCTCGGAGGCGACGACCGGCTCGGAGATCACCGCGCGCGTGACCCGGACGGTGCGCGTCCTACGGTGAACAGGCCGCAGGACCCCGAGCGCGACTTCGGTGCCCGGCGGCCCCTTGATCAGCGATGTCGAGGCATCGGCGGAGAGACCAACGAGCTTGCGGCCGTTCACCGCGACGATCACTTCGCCCGCCTTCAGGCCCGCGCGCTGTGCGGGGGAGGTGTCGAACACGCGCGCGATCGCCAGACCCCTGTGTTCGGGCGATACGACGACGCCAATCCCGGTGAAGCTCGGCGGTGAGTTGAATTCATGGAATTCCTTTGGCGTCAGGTAGTGGGAGAAGCGGTCGTCGAGGCTCGCGACCGCGCCCGCGATCGACGAGCTCGCGAGCTGACTCTTTGAGATCGGGCGGTAGTAGTCGCTGGAGATCCGCGCCAGCGCTTCGTTGACCACCTGCGTCTGGTGGTTCTGCTCGAACGTGCTCGTCCGCGCAAACCCCGGCAGGTCTTCGGGATGGCCGCCGAGCCAGACACCCACGACGAGGAAGACCGGGAGCAGGATTCCGAGAATCGCGATCAGGGGCTGTCGTCTGCGTGCGGGCATGGGAACGAGGGCAAGCCTAGTCGAGGCCACTATTGTGAGGCTCCGATGGCCGAGATCACAACCACAACCGTCGCCGCGAACGGCCTGCCGATCTACAAGGTCGGCCTGCCGGGCACGCGCGCGCTGACCGTGCTCGTCGCGTTCGACGCCGGCGCGCGCAACGAGCGCGCCGAGGAGAACGGGATGGCCCACTTCCTCGAGCACCTCGTGTTCAAGGGCGGCGAGAAGTACCCGACATACAAGGACGTCAACGAGACCGCCGAGCGGCTCGGGGGCGTGCTGAACGCGTACACGAGCCACGATCTCGTCGCCTTCCACCTCACCGTCCGAGCGGAGTCCGCGCCGCAGGCGATCGACCTGCTGAGCGACTTCGCCGGTCGCCCGCGACTCGACGCCGAGGAGCTCGACCGCGAGCGCGGCGTCGTGATCCAGGAGATCAACCGTGCCTACGACCAGCCCTCGACGGTCGCCGAGTACCTGATCGATCGCGCGGCGTTCGGCGATCACCCGCTCGGGCGCACGGTGCTCGGCCCTGAGGAGAACCTGCGCGGCTTCACGCGCGCGGGGATCGTCGCCTTCCGCGAGCGCCGCTGGGCGGGGACGCACGGAGGGGCTTTCCTGGTGGGCAACACCGACCACCTCCCCTCCGATCAGGAGTTAGAAGATTCCT
This sequence comes from uncultured Solirubrobacterales bacterium, assembly GCA_963774785.1. Taxonomy (GTDB): domain Bacteria; phylum Actinomycetota; class Thermoleophilia; order Solirubrobacterales; family Solirubrobacteraceae; genus Palsa-744. The sequence goes on from CAVZGH010000001.1 coordinate 2,729,726, forward strand.
TCGGGCGCTTTCCCGCGCTGTCAGAGCCCGATCCCTATGTGCCGGCGCCCACGTTCGCCCCGGAGACGCTCGTCGAGCAGCGCGACACCAACCAGTCGCATCTGCGCATGATCTACCGCCCGCAGATCGCCGTCTCCGATGCGCGCGAGCGCGCGGCGCTGACGATCTACTCGACTTTGCTCGGTGGCTCGATGGGCTCGCGCCTGTTCGAGGAGATCCGCGAGAAGCGCGGCCTCTGCTACTCCGTCTACGCGCTCGACCACGCCTTCGCCGACGTGCCGATCCTGCAGCTCGGCTCGGGCCTGGAGTCGGGCAAGTGCGTCGAGGCGTACACGCGCATGCGCGAGATCGTCGACGAGCTCCGCGACGAGGGACCGACCGAGGAGGAGGTCCACCGCGCGCGCGCCTACGCCGCCGGCCGCCGCGTGCTCGCGTTCGAGAACACGAACGCCGTCGCCCGCTATGCAGCCAACCAACGGATCGTCTTCGGCGAGGACATCGACCCCGACGCCGCGATCGCGGCGCTCGACGCCGTCACCTACGACGAGGTCCGTGAGGTCGCCGCGGGGGTGGCGGACAACCTCGCCGTGGCCTGCGTCGGGCCGCACTCCGCAGACGAGCTCTAGTCGGACTCGTCCTGTGCCGGGCCGGTCGTTGGACGCAGGGGCGGCGGCTCAGCCTGAGAGCGACGGCCGGCCCGTAGCGCGACCAACTTCTCCACGCGCTCATCATCTCCAACCATCTCGCGGATCCAATGGATCGCCTCCTCGATATCGAGCGAGCGCGCCTCGACCATCGCTTCGATATCGACCCAGTCACGAGGCCGGGCGAACATGGCCTTGAAGACCGTCAGACCCGTGCAGTCCAGGACCGGGATCGTGCGGTCTCCGAAGGAGACGTGACGGATGTTGCGCTCGACCTCGTCGTGAAACGGCAGCACGCTGAAGAACAGGTCGATCGGCGTCGCGTCCCACAGCAGGCGCACCTGCCCGTCGCGTTCGGCGACTTCGATGTCCCTTCCCGTCACCCTGACCCCATCCGGCAGTGCGGCCAAGACGTCTCGCGTCCGGCTCGTCGGGGTGAAGACGTTGACGTCCACGTCCTGCGTACCGCGCGCCTCGAGCGTGCAGTACCCGAGGGCGATGGCGCCGCCGATGGCATGCGGGAACCCGGCCGCTCGGAGGGCGTCGTGGACGGCGAGCATGCGGTCGGCGACGCCGATCACGACGCCAACCGGATCAGCGGTGGGTAGGTCAGCTCCCCGCGCGGCTTCGAGGGCATACGGTCAGCGAGCTCGAGCACATCGGTCAGTATCCTGCCCGACCGTTCGAGCGCATCGGCGTCGGAAAGCGGTGAGATCGCCAGCTCCAATCCAGCCGCCCGCGCGATTCGCGCGAGCGCCGAGACTGATGGCTGACGGCGATCGTGCTCATAAGCACTCAATACCGACGACTGGAGCCCCGAGCGACGTGCAAGCTCGGCCTGGCTCAGATTGGAGATGCGCCGGATCTGCGCGATTAGGTCACCGGCGACGCGATCATTGGTACCAGCCATGACGTTATCATAGCGCTTCCGCCAACATTATTGATTTCTGATAGCGAATTCGCTAATGCTAACCCAGCGCGACCATCCGGTCGATCGGCACCCTCGCCTTAACGGCGATCTCCTCGGGGACCCGAACCTCGTACTGCATATCCCGCAACGCATCCCTCAACTTTGGGAGCGTGATCATCTTCATGTACTTGCAGCTCGCCTTCGGGTTCGCGGGGATGAAGCTCACGTCGGGGGCCGCCATCCGCAGGGGGTGGAGCATCCCGATCTCGGTCGCGACGACGGCCTCGCGGCGTCCGCGCTGAGTGGCGCCGGCGCCGGTGGAGGCCGCCGGGCCGACCGCGCTCTCCGCCGGGCCGACCGCGCTCTCCGCCGCCCCGCCCGCGACGCGCTCGAGCGCCTCGGCGTACCTGAGCATGCCGCCGGTCGAGAGCATGTGGACATCCTCCGCTGAGACATCGCCGCTGGCGACGTACTCCATGATGCTCGTCGTACAACCGCACTCAGGGTGGATCAGGAAGTCGGCGCCCGGGTGCGCGGCTCTGGTGGCCTCGATGTCCGCCGGTCTGATGCCCGCGTGGACGTGGCACTCGCCGTCCCACACGTGCATCCTCCGGTCGAGCTCCTTCTCGACGTAGGCGCCGAGCCACATGTCCGGGCCGAACAGGATCTCGGTGTCCTGGCCCCTGGTCTCGTAGATGTGGCGGACGACGTCGACCGCGTTCGCCGACGTGCAGCAGTAGTCGGTCAGCGCCTTCACCTCGGCGGTCGTGTTCACGTACATCACGACCACACCCTCGGGATACTGCGCCTTCCACTCCGCCAGCTGAGCGGCGTCGATCGAGTCCGCGAGCGAGCACCCCGCGTCGAGGTCGGGGATCAGGACGGTCTTCTCCGGGCAGAGGATCGAGGCGGTCTCGGCCATGAAGTGCACGCCGCAGAATACGATCACCTCGCCCTCCGCCGCCGCTGCCTTGCGCGACAGGCCGAGCGAGTCGCCGACGTAGTCGGCGACGTCCTGCACCTCGGGCACCTGGTAGTTGTGGGCGAGGATCACCGCGCCGCGCTCCTGCGCGAGCGCGCGCACCTCGGCCTGCATCCTCGCGATCTCCTCTTGGGACAGTTCGGCGGGAGGTCCCTCGGTGGGAGCCATTGGCAAGGTGGTGGCCATCGGCAGGTTCATGGCAGGGCCTCCAAGATCAGCGACAAGTCCAGCGCGGGCGCCGAGTGGGTCAGAGCGCCCATCGACACCCAGTCTACCCCGGTCCCCGCTCGCTCCCTGAGCGTCTCGAGCGTCACACCGCCGCTCGCCTCGAGTCCCGCGCGCCCCGCGACCTGAGCTACCGCGGCGCGCAGCTGCGCGTCGTCCATGTTGTCGAGCAGCAGTCGCGGCGCTCCGGCCTCGAGCGCCTCGTCGATCTCCCGCGCGTTGCGCACCTCGACCTCGAGCGTCCCCGCCAGCTCCGGCGCCGCCGCGCGCACACGCGCGACCGCCTGCGCGATGCCGCCGGCGGCGGCGATGTGGTTCTCCTTGATCAGCACCGCGTCGTACAGACCCGCGCGGTGGTTGCTCGCACCCCCCGCCGCGACCGCCGCCTTCTCGAGCGCGCGCATGCCGGGCGTCGTCTTGCGCGTGTCGAGCACCCGCGCGCCGGTCCCCTCGACCGCGCGCGCGGCGCGCGCGGACATAGTCGCCACGCCCGACAGGTGCGCGAGGAAGTTCAGCGCCGTCCGCTCCCCCGTCAGCAGCGCGCGCGCCCTCCCCTCGATCGTCAATACGGGACCGCTGTGCTCGCGCCACACGCCCTCCGCGACCTGCCGTTCGCAGCGCGCGTCGTGATCCAGTTGCGTGAAGACCGCCTCGGCCGCATCCAACCCGTAGATCGTCCCCGGCGCCTTCTGCACGATCCTCGCCCGCGCGCGCGCCTCTTTGGAGACGGTCGCTTCGGTCGTCACGTCGCCCGAGCCCACGTCCTCGGCCAGCGCCCGTTCCACGAGCAGTCCCAGATCAGAATTGGTCATTCTGCGGACACCGCTTGTGAGGCAAGACGTGGGTCTAACGCGGTTTTCATCGACCCCCTACACCGCCCACCGTCAATCGCCTGACGACGCATTCGAGAGCAGGAACGCCCGCACGAAATCATCAAGATCCCCATCCAAGACGCGTTGAACGTCGCCCATTTCGTAGCCGGTTCTGTGGTCTTTGACCATCGTGTACGGGTGCAGCACGTACGAGCGGATCTGCGAGCCGAAGTTCACGTCCTGCGCCTCGCCCTTCTCCTTCGCGATCTCCTCCTGGCGTTCGCGCTCCTTGCGCTCGAGCAGCTTCGCCCGCAGCACGACCATCGCGGTGGCGCGGTTCGAGGACTGCGAGCGCTCGTTCTGGCACTGCACGACGATCCCCGTCGGGCGGTGGGTGATCCGCACCGCCGAGTCGGTCTTGTTGACGTGCTGGCCGCCGGCGCCCGAGGCGCGGTAGGTGTCCACCTGCAGGTCGTCCTCGTTGATCTCGACCTCGCCCGTGTCCTTCACGACCGGCGCGACCTCCACGCCCGCGAAGCTCGTCTGGCGACGGTGCGCGGAGTCGAACGGGGACAGCCTCACCAGCCGGTGCACGCCGCGCTCGGCGCCGAACAGACCGTACGCGTTCTCCCCACTTGCCTGGAACGTCGCCGACTTGATCCCCGCTTCCTCGCCCGCGCTCGCCTCCAGCAGCTCGACCGCGAAGCCGCGCCGCTCGGCCCAGCGCATCTGCATCCGCAGCACCATCTCCGCCCAATCCTGCGCGTCGGTCCCCCCCGCGCCCGCGTTCACGCTCACGAGCGCGTCGCCCTGGTCGTAGCGCCCGGAGAACAGCCTTTGCTCCTCGAGCGCCGCGAGGCGCTCCTCGACGGAGGCGAACTGCTCGTCGATTTCCTCCTGCAGCGAGGCGTCCTCGTCGGCCATCTCGATCAGACCGTCGAGATCATCGACGTCGGCTTGCAGCGCCGTGAACTCCTCCAGGCGCCTGGTAGCGCGCGAATGTTCGGCGCCGATCTGGCCGGCCGCCTCGGCGTCGTCCCAGAATCCCGGCGCGCCCATCTGCGCTTCGAGCGCCTCCGCGCGGTCCTTCAGCTCTTGCGGGTCAAAGATAGTCCGCGAGCAGCTTCAGCTGCTCGCGTATTGCCGCAAGGCGCTGGGGCGTCGATTCAGTCGTGGTGTTGGCAGGCATCGGCACCACGCTATCAGCGCCGAGAGCCCCTCAAGAGCCATGGCACTTCTTGAACTTCTTTCCGCTGCCGCACCAGCATGGGTCGTTGCGCCCGACTTCGTGCTCGTGGTCGACCACCCGCTGCTCGACGACGGGCATCGCCTCCAGCTCGCCGGCGCCCCCGCCGCCGTTCTCGGCGTAGGCCTGGTCCCCGCCGCCCGGCTGGATCCCGCCCGCCGCGGCGGCCGCCGCGATCGCGCCAGCGCCCATCGCGCTCTGCCCGCCTGAGTAGGAGACCCGTCCCGCGCGCGTGGAGCTCCGCCCGGCGCGAACGCTGGAATCGGAGGCTGGGCGCCTCCCTGGCCGCCGGCGCCGTTCGACCCGGCGCCGTTGGGGTCTTCGATGTTGACCTGGACGTTGAAGATCATCCGCGTGTAGTCGGCCCAGACGCTCGACATCAGGTCGCCGAACAGCGTGAACGCCTCGTTCTTGTACGCGACGAGCGGATCGAGCTGGGCGAAGCCGCGCAGGTGGATGCCCTCGCGCAGGTAGTCCATGTCGAACAGGTGCTCGCGCCAGCGCTCGTCGATGATCTGCAGCAGCAGGAAGCGCTCGAGCGCGCCCATCAGCTCCTCGCCGAGCTCCTGCTCGCGCGCGTCATAGCGCTCGATCGCCAGCTCGGTCACGCGCTCGATCAGCGAGATCCGATCGATCTTCTCCGGATCGAGGTCCTCGTCGCCCAGATCGAGTGCGAAGAACTGCCCGAGCGCCGTGAACAGGCCGTCGAGATCCCAGTCCTCCATGAAGTCGCCGGGCGTGTACTGCTCGATCGTGCGCTCGATCGTGTTCGCGACCTCGCGGCGCGCCTCCGCGCCGATCGGCTTGCCCTCGAGCACCTCGTCACGATAGGCGTAGATCACGCGGCGCTGCTCGTTGGCGACGTCGTCGTACTCGAGCACGTGTTTGCGCTGCAGGAAGTTCTGCTCCTCGACCTTCTTCTGGGCTTTCTCGATTTGCTTCGAGAGCATCCCGGCCTCGATCGGTTCCTCGTTGCCGTGCTCGTCGACGCCGCCGAGCTTGTCGAGGATCCGGTAGATACGGTCGCCCGCGAACAGCCGCACGAGATCGTCCTCGGCGGATAGGAAGAAGCGCGACTCGCCCGGATCGCCCTGGCGCCCGGCGCGCCCGCGCAGCTGGTTGTCGATCCGCCGCGACTCGTGTCGCTCGGTGCCGCAGATGAACAGGCCGCCGGCCGCCATCACGCGCTCGCGGTCCTCCTCCACGCGCCGCTCGAGCTCCGGCAGGAGCTCTCCCATGCGCCGCTCGTGGTCCTCGTGCTCGGGCCCAATCCCCTCCTTCGCGAGGGCCAGGCCGGCGAGGTGCTCGGGGTTGCCGCCGAGCTTGATGTTGACGCCGCGACCGGCCATGTTCGTCGCGATCGTCACCGCGCCCGGCTGACCGGCCTCGGCGACGGTCTCGGCCTCGCGCGCGGCGTGCTCGGGCTTGGCGTTCAGCACCGCGTGCTCGATCCCGCGCTTTTTCAGCTGCTCGGACAGGAGCTCGGAGACCTCCACCGAGATCGTGCCGACGAGCACCGGCTGGCCGCTCTCGTGACGCGCGGCGATCTCGTTCGCGACCGCGTTCCACTTGCCCTCTCGGGTCTTGTAGACCTGATCGTTGCGATCCTCGCGCACCATCGGCCTGTTCGTCGGGACCTGTACGACCGGCAGCTCGTAGATCTTCATGAACTCGGTCGCCTCGGTCAGCGCCGTGCCGGTCATGCCCGCGAGCTTGTCGTACAGCCGGAAATAGTTCTGGTAGGTGATCGTCGCGAGCGTCTGGTTCTCCTCCTGGATGCGCACGCCCTCCTTCGCCTCGATCGCCTGGTGCAGCCCCTCCGACCAGCGCCTCCCGTCGAGGATCCGGCCGGTGAACTCGTCGATGATCTTCACCTCGCCGTTGACGACCGCGTAGTGAACGTCGCGCTTGTACAGCGCCTGGGCCCGCAGCGACTGGATCAGGTGGTTGACCAGGTGCCCGTTCTCGGCGCGGTACAGGTGGTCGATGCCGAGGAATTTCTCGGCCTTCGCGACGCCCTGCTCGGTGATCGAGACGCACTTGTGCTTCTCGTCGATCTCGAAGTCGAAGTCCGCGAGGAAGCCCTTCTTCGTCCGCGGGTCCATGCCTTCCGGGGTCTTGCCAATGGTCATCCTCGGTGCCAGGCGCGCGAACTTCACGTACAGGTCGGCCGCCTGTTCGGGCGCCCCGGAGATGATCAGCGGCGTGCGCGCCTCGTCGATCAGGATGTTGTCGACCTCGTCCACGACCGCGAACCAGTGCCCGCGTTGGACCTTTTCGCTCAAGTCCTTGGCCATGTTGTCGCGCAGGTAGTCGAAGCCCAGCTCGGAGTTCGTCCCGTAGATCACGTCGCACGCATAGGCAGCCTGCTTCTCGTCGTAGGGCTGCATGTTCTGCAGCACGCCGACGCTCACGCCGAGCGCGTCGTAGATCGGTTTCATCCACTCCGCGTCGCGCTTTGCGAGGTAGTCGTTCACGGTCACGACATGCACGCCTCTGCGGATGAGGGGCCGGCGCTGTTGCCGGACCCGTTCGCCCCGGCGTTCGCGGCGGCGAAGCCCGCATCGGCCGTGGAGAGCCATTTGCGCGGAGGTCGTCGTCGAGCTGCTCTTCGACCGCCTCCGGGTCGATCGCGGCGTCCGGGTTGACGAGGTCGGGGTACTCGGCGAAGTCCGGATCGGGGCTGTCCTGCTTGCGGGCGTGGCCGCGGCTCCATGGACCGCGAGCGAGTTCAGCACGACCGCGAGCGTCGCCGTCAGCGTCTTGCCCTCGCCCGTCTTCATCTCCGCGATGCAGCCGTCGTGCAGGACCATCCCGCCGATCATCTGCACGTCGAAGTGGCGCATGCCCATCTTGCGCTTGCCGGTCTCGCGCACGATCGCAAAGCACTCCGGCAGCAGCGCGTCGAGCGACTCGCCCGCCGCCGCACGCGCGCGCAGCGCGTCCATGCGCGCGCGCAGCTCGGCGTCGGTGTCGTGTTCTGGCTCGCCCTCGAATGCGTTGATCAGCGCGACGCGCTTCTGGTAGGCCTTGAACTTC
>CAVZGH010000002.1:0-247019 GCA_963774785.1 uncultured Solirubrobacterales bacterium
GCCCACACGCTGGCCATCAGGTCGCCGAACAGCGTGAACGCCTCGTTCTTGTACGCCACCAGCGGATCGAGCTGGGCGAAGCCGCGCAGGTGGATGCCCTCGCGCAGGTAGTCCATGTCGAACAGGTGCTCGCGCCAGCGCTCGTCGATGATCTGCAGCAGCAGGAAGCGCTCGAGCGCGCCCATCAGCTCCTCGCCGAGCACCTCCTCGCGCGCGTCGTAGCGCTCGATCGCCAGCTCGGTCACGCGGTCGGTCAACGAGATCCGGTCGATCTTCTCGGGGTCGAGATCCTCGTCCGAGAGGTCGAGCGGGAAGAACTCCCGAGCGCCGTGAACAGGCCGTCGAGGTCCCAGTCCTCCATGAAGTCCCGGGCGTGTACTGCTCGATCGTACGCTCGATCGTGTTCGCGACCTCGCGGCGCGCCTCCTCGCCGATCGGCTTGCCCTCGAGCACCTCGTCGCGATAGGCGTAGATCACGCGGCGCTGCTCGTTCGCGACGTCGTCGTACTCGAGCACGTGTTTCCGCTCAGGAAGTTCTGCTCCTCGACCTTCTTCTGGGCTTTCTCGATCTGCTCGACAGCATCCCCGCCTCGATCGGTTCCTCGTTGCCCTGCTCGTCAACGCCGCCGAGTTTGTCGAGGATCCGGTAGATGCGATCGCCCGCGAACAGCCGCACGAGATCGTCCTCGGCCGACAGAAGAACGCGACTCGCCCGGGTCGCCCTGACGCCCGGCGCGCCCGCGCAGCTGGTTGTCGATCCGCCGCGACTCGTGTCGCTCGGTGCCGCAGATGAACAGCCCGCCGGCCGCCATCACGCGCTCGCGGCCCTCCCCACGCGCCGCTCGAGCTCCGGCAGCAGCTCCCCCATGCGCCGCTCGTGGTCCTGGTGCTCGGGCCCGATCCCCTCCTTCGCGAGCTCCAGGCCGGCGAGGTGCTCGGGGTTGCCGCCCAGCTTGATGTCGACGCCGCGGCCGGCCATGTTCGTCGCGATCGTCACCGCGCCCGGCTGGCCGGCCTCGGCGACGGTCTCGGCCTCGCGCGCGGCGTACTCGGGTTTGGCGTTCAGCACCGCGTGCTCGATCCCGCGCTTCTTCAGCCGCTCGGACAGGAGCTCCGAGACCTCGACCGAGATCGTGCCGACGAGCACCGGCTGGCCGTTCTCGTGGCGCGCGGCGATCTCGTTCCGACCGCGTTCCACTTGCCCTCTTTGGTCTTGTAGACCTGATCGTTGCGGTCGTCGCGCACCATCGGCATGTTCGTCGGGACCTGTACGACCGGCAGCTCGTAGATCTTCATGAACTCGGTCGCCTCGGTCAGCGCCGTGCCGGTCATGCCCGCGAGCTTGTCGTACAGCCGGAAGTAGTTCTGGTAGGTGATCGTCGCGAGCGTCTGGTTCTCCTCCTGGATCGAGCACCCCCTCCTTCGCCTCGATCGCCTGGTGCAGCCCCTCCGACCAGCGCCTGGCCGTCGAGGATCCGCCCGGTGAACTCGTCGATGATCTTCACCTCGCCGTCGATCACCGCGTAGTCAACGTCGCGCTTGTACAGCGCCTCGCGCCCGCAGCGACTGGATCAGGTGGTTGACCAGGTGCCCGTTCTCGGCCCGGTACAGGTGGTCGATGCCGAGGAATTTCTCGGCCTTCGCGACCCCCTGCTCGGTGATCGAGACGCTCTTGTGCTTCTCGTCGATCTCGAAGTCGAAGTCCGCCAGGAAGCCCTTCTTCGTGCGCGGGTCCATGCCTTCGGGGGTCTTGCCCACGGTCATCCGCGGCGCCAGGCGCGCGAACTTCACGTACAGGTCGGCCGCCTGTTCGGGCGCCCCGGAGATGATCAGCGGCGTGCGCGCCTCGTCGATCAGGATGTTGTCGACCTCGTCCACGACCGCGAAGTAGTGCCCGCGCTGGACCTTTTCGGACAGGTCCTTCGCCATGTTGTCGCGCAGGTAGTCGAAGCCCAGCTCGGAGTTCGTCCCGTAGATCACGTCGCACGCGTACGCGGCCTGCTTCTCGTCGTAGGGCTGCATGTTCTGCAGCACGCCGACGCTCACGCCGAGCGCGTCGTAGATCGGTTTCATCCATTCCGCGTCGCGCCGTGCCAGGTAGTCGTTGACGGTCACCACGTGCACGCCCTGCGGCTGAGGGCTCCGTTCCCGCCCCCTCCGTCCGCCGGGACCGGCCGACGCGGAGTCTTGGCCGTTGGCGCTCGAGCCGTTGAGCGCGGCGGCATCGGCGGCGGCTGATCTCGTCGGCCGAGCTCCTCTTCGACGGCCTCGGGGTCGATCGCGGAGTCCGGGTCGACGAGGTCTGGGTACTCGGCGAAGTCCGGGTCGGGGCTGTCCTCCTTGCGGGCGTGGCCGGGCTCCTGCACCGCCAGCGAGTTCAGCACGACCGCGAGCGTCGCCGTCAGCGTCTTGCCCTCGCCCGTCTTCATCTCCGCGATACAGCCGTCGTTCAGCACCATCCCGCCGATCAGCTGCACGTCGAAGTGGCGCATCCCCATCTTGCGCTTGCCCGTCTCGCGCACCACCGCGAAGCACTCCGGCAGCAGAGCGTCGAGCGACTCGCCCGCCGCCGCCCGCGCGCGCAGCGCGTCCATCCGCTCGCGCAGCTCCTCGTCAGTGTCGTGTTCGAGCTCTCCCTCGAACGCGTTGATCAGCGCGACACGTTTCTGGTAGGACTTGAACTTCTTCGCCTCGCCGACGTTCAGCGCGCGATCGAGAATCGATGGGGACACGTCCCCAGATTAGCGTTTGGACACGCGCCGCGACAGCGCGGCGCGGCGCTTCAGCTGGGTCGCGGCCGCGTGCGCCTCGCGGCGCTTGCGGCGCTTGTCGCGATGGCGCTTGACCTGGCGCGCCAGCTCGTCGACGACGAGGTTCAGCGAGTGCCCCATCTCGCGCGAGGCTCGTGCGCGCGCAGCGTCACGCCCTTCAGGTACAGCGTCGCCTCCACGACCTCACGCTCCGCGATCGAGGGGTTTCGCTCCTCGAAGATCTCGATCTCCAGGCGGGCCAGGTCCGAGACCTGACGCGCGACCTTGTCCAAGCGACGTTCCGCGTGCTCGCGGATCTCGTCGGTGACCGGAACGTTGCGACCCTTGATGTCAATCTGCATCACGGCTCCCTCGTCGGCTGGTTTTGGAGATGGCTCCGATGCTACGCCTGGCGGAGGCGGATGTCCATCCTATCTTCATTTAGACATAGTTTCGATATGTTCTATCCTTTACATGCCTCCTGTACGAGTCGCTGATTAGGTTTTTTTTTCTTTTTTTTTATCGTTATTTTTTTTATCTTATTGTATATATTATTTCTCTTATTAATCTTTAGTTCTGTTTTTAAATTTTGTTGGGGGTATATTTTTTGAGTGTTTAGTAATGAATGACAATAGTCAGAGTGGTGTTATATGAGCATGACTATCTACTTGATACAAAAATAGAGGGTCCGCTTCGGCGGGCCCTTCTGCGTTTCAAGCTCGGCGCGGACGCAGGCTCTGCAGGATCCCCGCGTGCCCGGCGATCGCGCCGATCAGGATCGACTCGGCCGCGACCTCGGTGCCGGGGAACACGATGCTCTCGCGCAGCTGCGCGCGCTCGCCGACGCGCGCGCCGTCGCCCAGCACGACCGGCCCCATCAGGCGCACGCCCGCGCCGATCTGCACGTCGTGGCCGATCCATACGGGGCCCTTCCACCTCGATGTCCTGCGGCAGCGGCCGCTCGCCGGCGAGGATCACGCCGGGGCTGACCTCCTCGCCCGCCATCTCCAGGCGCAGCTTGCCCTCGAGCGCGTCGAACGTGCCCTGGCGCAGCTCGCCCAGCGAGCCGACGTCGTTCCAGTACTCGCCGACCTCGTGGATGTGGAACGGCACGTCGTTCTCCAAGCAGCGCCGGGAACACGTCCTGGGCCCAGTCGACGAACGGCCGCTCGGGGAAGTAGTCGAAGATCTCCGGGTCGAAGATGTAGATCCCGCAGTTGCCGAGATCCGAGAGCGCCTCCTCGGGCGCCGGCTTCTCCTGGAAGCCCGTGATCCGCCCCTCGCGGTCGTGCAGCACGACGCCGAACTCGCGCGTGTCGTCCACCCGCTTGACCGCGAGCGTCGCGATCCCGCCGCTCGCCTTGTGCCGGGCGACGAACGCGCCGAGGTCGATGTCGGTGAGCGCGTCGCCGGAGATCACGAGGAACGGCTCCTCGCCGAAGAACTCCGCGCACGCGCGCACGCCCCCCGCGGTGCCGAGCAGCTCGGGCTCGTAGCGGTACTCCAGGCGATCGCCGAAGTGCTCGCGGATCGTCTCCGGGAAGTAGTGCAGGTTGGCGATCACCTCGCTCGAAGCCATGCCGGTCGAGCAGGTCGAGGATGTGCGCCATCACCGGCCGGTCGAGCACCGGCACCATCGGCTTGGTGATCTCATACGTCAGCGGGCGCAGCCGGGTACCCAGCCCGGCTGCGAGGACCATCGCCTTCATCGGTGGCTTAGTACCTGTAGTGATCGGCCTTGTACGGCCCGTCTACCGGCACGCCGATGTAGGCGGCCTGCTCGTCGGTCAGCTTCGTCAGCTTCACGCCGAGCGCGTCGAGATGCAGACGGGCGACCTTCTCGTCGAGGTGCTTCGGCAGCACGTAGACCTGCTTGGCGTACTCGTCGTTCTTCGTGAACAGCTCGATCTGGGCGATCGTCTGGTTCGTAGAACGAGTTGCTCATCACGAAGCTCGGGTGTCCGGTGGCGTTGCCGAGGTTCAGCAGGCGCCCCTCGGAGAGCATGATGATCGCGTGGCCGTCGGGGAAGACCCACTTGTCCACCTGCGGCTTGATGTTCACGCGCTCGATCCCCTCGATCTGCGCGAGGCCGGCGATGTCGATCTCGTTGTCGAAGTGCCCGATGTTGCCGACGATCGCCTGGTGCTTCATGCTTGCGCCATGTCGGCGGCGGTGATGATGTCCTTGTTGCCGGTCGTCGTGACGAAGATGTCGGCGCTGTCGATGACTTCAGCGAGCGTCTTGACCTCGTAGCCCTGCATCGCCGCCTGCAGCGCGCAGATCGGGTCGATCTCGGTGATCACCACGCGCGCGCCCTGGCCGCGCAGCGATTCCGCGCAGCCCTTGCCGACGTCGCCGAAGCCGCAGATCACGGCGACCTTGCCGCCGATCATCACGTCGGTCGCGCGGTTGATGCCGTCGATCAGCGAGTGCCGGCAGCCGTAGAGGTTGTCGAACTTCGACTTCGTCACCGAGTCGTTCACGTTGATCGCGGGGAACAGCAGCTCGCCCGACTCGACCATCTGGTAGAGCCGGTGCACGCCCGTCGTCGTCTCCTCGGTCACGCCTTTGACGCCCTCGCCGAGCTTCGTCCAGCGCTGCGGGTCCTCCGTCAGCGAGCGCGTCAGCAGCGAGAGGATCACGCCGAACTCCTCGGAATCCGCGCCCGCCGGATCGGGGACCGCGCCGGCCGCCTCGTACTCGGTGCCCTTGTGCACGAGCAGCGTCGCGTCGCCGCCGTCGTCGAGGATCATGTTCGGGCCGCTCGTTCGCGCCGGCCAGAGAATCGCCTGTTCGGTGCACCACCAGTACTCCTCGAGCGTCTCGCCCTTCCAGGCGAACACGGGGACGCCCTGAGGATCCTCGGGCGTGCCCTCGGGACCGACCGCGACCGCCGCGGCCGCGTGGTCCTGGGTGGAGAAGATGTTGCAGCTGCACCAGCGCACCTCGGCGCCGAGCGCCGTCAGCGTCTCGATCAGGACGGCCGTCTGGATCGTCATGTGCAGCGAGCCCATGATCCGCGCGCCCTTCAGCGGCTGCTCGGCGGCGAACTCGCGACGGATCGCCATCAGGCCGGGCATCTCGTGCTCGGCGAGCGTGATCTCCTTGCGCCCGAAGGCGGCGAGCCCGAGGTCGGCGACCTTGAAGTCGGTGTCGTGGCGGCTGCGGCGGGGGTCATTACTGACATGACGAAATCTCCTGTCGGTCAGACGAGCGCCCTTGCTGCAAGAGGGAGGCCGAGCGTGGCGGAAAGCAGCCCGTCGCAGCGCTCCTCGGCCGCCGGAGACGCTAGCACACGCCGGCGCGGCCGGGCGTGCTTTCAGCCCGCCGCGAGCTCGGACTTGAGCTGCTCGATCAGACGCACCGGCCCCGGATCCACACCACGCAGCGCAGCGAGGTAGATCGAGACGAGGTCGCCGAGCAGCACGAGCGAGATCACGCGCTCGATCGTCGTCTCCCCGCGCGTCTCCAGATGAAAGCTCGCCGCCGCGTTGGGGGCGATCAGCCGCTCGGTCAGCGCCATCCGCTCCTTCACGCGCGGATGCGCGTCGGAGTCGTCGAGGAACACCGCCGAGAAGCGGCCGAGCTCGCGCGGCGCCCTCCCAGCCGACGAGCTCGTTGTGGTCGAGCTCCGGCAGCTCGTGCGAGAAGCACGGCTGCTTGGCGTTCTCGTTGATCTGCGTCTTCCAGCGGTAGGCGATCGGCGTCGTCAGGCCGGCGCCCGCCACGACGGGGATCGTGCCGTGCAGACCGCGCGCGAGCGTCTTCGCGAGCGAGTCCTCGCCCGCGTCCGGCCCCCACTCGGCCACCAGCTGCTCGGTGTGCGAGGCGGCCACGTCGATCTCCGAGGTCAGCCGCGGCCCGGCGCCGCACAGCGCCGCCACCTCGAGCGCCGCGACCGTCATGTAGGCGACCGCCGCGCGCGGCTGAAAGCCGCCGGGCAGCGGGATCACGGGCACGCCGTCCTCGCGCGCCATCTCGGCCAGGCGCCCGCCCGTCGTCACGACCATGCGCCGCGCGCCGAGCGCTCCCGCCGACTCGTAGCAGGCGAGCGTCTCCTCGGTCTCGCCCGAGTAGCTCGCGCACAGCACCATCGTGTCCGGCGTCGTCCACGGCGGCAGGCCGTAGGCGCGGGTCACGAAGATCGGCCGCGAGGCGTGATCGCCGAGCGCCGCGCGGGCCAGCGCGCCGCCGATCGCCGAGCCGCCCATCCCCGCCACGACCAGGCCGGCGGAGGTGTCCCAGTCCTGCATGATCGCCGACTCCACACGCCACAGCGCGTCGCGCAGGTGCTCCGGCAGCGCGAGCACGTCGCCCAGCTGGCCGGTGGTGTCGACCTCGGCGATCGCCGCGCGCGAGAGGGCGCCCTGCGCGGGAGGAGGTTGGGTTTGGGTGCTCTCTCCACTCATCGGATCAGAACCTGAGTGCTCCGTCGGGCAAGGTCACGCCCGGGAAGATACGCGCACCGTGGGCGATCACGTTGTCCGCCCCCACCGTCACGCCCTCGCCGAGCACCGCCCCGCCTTCGATGCGGGTGCCGTCGCCGACGCGGCAGCCGGCCGCGACGATGCAGTCGCGCAGCGTGCAGCCGGCCCCGATCTCCGCGCCGCTGAGGATCACCGAGCGCTCGACCGTGCTGCCGGGGCCGACGCGCACGTTCTCGCCGAGCACGACCAGGCTGCCGACGTGCGCGCCCGGGGCGATGTGCACGCCGCGCTCGATCACCGCGGGGGGGATCACCCGGCCGTGGACCTCCGTGTCCGCGGCGACCGCCAGCCAGCTCTCGCCGAGCCGCGCGCGCACCGGCGTGTCGACGTTGCCCTCGATGATGTCGAACGTGCCCTGCAGGTAGCGCTCGGGCGTGCCGATGTCCAGCCAGTAGGCGTCGGCCGGGAAGCCGTAGAGCCCGGCGCCGATCAGCGCCGGCCAGACCTCGCGCTCGATCGAGACGTTGCGATCGGGCGGGACGAGCTCGAGGATCTCGCGCTCCAGCACGTACGCGCCCGCGCTGATCAGGTTCGTGTCGATCCTGTCGGAGCTCGGCTTCTCGACGAAGTCCCTGACCGAGCGGTCCTCGTTGAGGTGCACCAGCCCGTACGCGCTCGGGTCGGTGACGGGCGCGAGCGCGAGCGTCGCCTTCGCGCCGGTGCGCTCGTGCTGGGCGATCTGGCCGGTCAGGTCGATGTCGGTGAGCACGTCGCCGTTGAGCATCAGGAAGCGCTCGTCGAGCAGCGACTCGGCGAACTTGAGCGCGCCCGCGGTGCCGCGCGGGTCGGGCTCCTCGACGAAGCGCAGTTTGATGCCGAGCGCAGAGCCGTCGCCGAGCACGTTGCGCACGCTCGTCGCGAGAAAGCCGCAGGACATGATCACGTCGTCGATCCCGTGCCCCTTCAGCCACTCGAGCATGAACGCGATGAACGGGCGGTCGACCAGCGGCACGACCGGCTTGGGCACGGTCGAGGTCAGCGGGCGCAGGCGCGTGCCCTCTCCGCCGACGAGGATCACGGCTTGCATCAGTTTCTACCGATTCCCTCGTAGGTGAGTCCCGCGGCGCGTATGGCCTGCGGGTCGAGGGCGTTGCGACCGTCGATCACGAGCGTGCCCCGCATCGCCTGTGCGACGGCGCTCCAGTCCAAATCGATGAATTCGGGCCACTCGGTCACCAAGACTACGGCGTCGGCGTCGCGCACCGCGTCGAGCGGCGAGTCGGCGAACGCGATACCGCTGACGAGCTTGCGGGCCTGCTCCTCGGCGACGGGATCACAAGCGGTGACCGTGGCGCCGTCAGCGTTCAACCTGGCGGACAGCACCAGCGAGGAAGCCTCGCGCATGTCGTCGGTGTTCGGCTTGAACGCCAACCCGAGCAACGCCACACGCATCCCGACGAGGCCGCCGAGGTGCTTGTGCAGCTTCCCGATCACACGGCGCTTCTGCAGCTCGTTGACCTCGATCACCGCCGTCAGCAGCTGGAAGTGATAGCCCGAGTTGCCCGCAAGCTGCTTCAGCGCGTCGACATCCTTCGGAAAGCACGAGCCACCGAAGCCGATCCCGGCCTGCAGGAACTTCGGCCCGATCCGGTCGTCGAGACCCATCCCGCGCGCGACCTCGACCACGTCGGCACCCGTCTCCTCGCAGACGTTCGCGATCTCGTTGATGAACGAGATCTTCGTCGCGAGAAAGGCGTTGGAGGCGAGCTTGACCATCTCGGCGCTCGCGATGTCGGTGCGCACGAGCGGGGCCTGCAGCGGCGCGTACAGCTCGACGACCGCGTCGCCCGCCCAGTCGCCCTCGTCGCCGACGACCACGCGGTCGGGGTGCAGGAAGTCCTGCACCGCGGAGCCCTCCTTGAGGAACTCGGGACAGGAGACGTAGCGCAGGCCGTCCTTGCCGCGCTCGCGGAACCCGCGCCGGATCGCCGCGCCGGTGCCGCAGGGCACGGTCGACTTCATCACCAGCGCGTGGCGGTCCGAGGCGGGGATCGCGTCGACGACCGCGTGCACGGCCGAGAGGTCGGCGTCGCCGGAGTAGGTCGGCGGCGTGCCGACGGCGACGAACAGCAGCCGCGCGTGCTCGAGCGCCTCGCCGAGGTCGGTCGAGAAGTGCAGGCGCTCGCGGTTGTTGACGAGCAGCTGCTCGAGACCCGGCTCGTAGATCGGCACCTCGCCGCGGCGCAGCCGCTCGATCTTCTCGGCGTCGATGTCTACGCAGTACACCTCGCTGCCGAGCTCGGCAAAACCGGCGGCGCGTCACCAGCCCGACATAGCCGGTGCCGATCACCCCGATCGGTGCGCGCTCTGGACTTTGCTCTGAACTCATCATCGAGCCGGGAAGGCTAACCGCTGGACGCGCGCGGCGGGGTGTCTAGCTCGAAAACGGCAGTCTGGCCTCGGTCACGAGGCGCTCCGAGCAAGCCGGAACACCGGGTGCTTCGGCGCCGCGCCGCGCAACTCCTGCTCCGAGGAATCGGGGCCGACGCCGTCGAAGAACACGCCGACCTCGAACTTCCAGCGCTTCAGATACGCGCGCAGCACCGGCGCCTTCTCGTCATCGCCGAGCTCGGTGGCGGTGAAGCGCTCGCTGCGTTTGCCCACGAACAGGCGCCCCTCACCGCTGGCGCGTAGGTTGCGCGCCCACTGAGTCTCGCCGCGCGGCGCGACGAGGTAGCGCTCGCCCTCGAAGTCGAGCAGGTTCACCGGCGTGCGGCGCGGCTGTCCCGAGCTGCGTCCCTTGACCTCGAGCACACGCGAGCCGAGCACGCTCACGCCACTGCCGGTCAGCGCCGCTATGAACCGGTTGAAGACATTGGTCGTGAACCAGCCGGGGCGCTTGCGCTCGAAGTGGGCCGTGGCGGGATTCTCGCTCTCCATCTGAGATCAGATCCTACCGTTGCACCGCGGGTTGTGTCAGTGATTGTGCAGCGGAAAGGCACGGTCGCCGCCGGCTGCGTCACGCGCGGATGGCGGTCGATGTCGCGCTCGACAGCCAGGCCGGCTTGACACGCGCGCTGGTCAACGATTACGACGTGATCGTGCTCGACCGCGACCTTCCCGTCCTGCACGGCGATGAGGTGTGCGCGAAGCCGATCGCCGCGGGGGCGCGGCCGGGTGCTGATGCTGACCGGCGCGGCGGAGAACGAGGATTTGGTCGAAGGGCTGGGGCTCGGCGCGGACGACTACCTGGGAAAGCCGTTTGACTTCCCGGTGTTGGTGGCGCGTATCGGCGCCCTTGCTCGCCGCGTGCAACCGCGTATCCCGTCGGTGCTCCGGTCCGGCGACATCGTGCTCGATACGGCCAAGCGCCGCGCGCGGCGCTCTGGGCATGATCTGGAGCTGACGCCGAAGGAGTTCGGGGCGCTGGAGCTGCCGCTCGCCGCCCAGGGCCGGGTCGTCTCGGCAGAGGAGCTGCTCAAACGCGTGCGGGACGAGAACGCCGGCCGGCGATCCGCGACTCTTGGAGCGGCCTGATCGCCAACCTCCTCGATAACGCGATCCGCCACAACATCCTCGAGGGATACGTCGAGATCACGACCGGCACCCGCCAGGAGCATGCGTTCCTGATGGTCACCAACAGCGGTCCGACGATCTCCCCGAGGAGGTGCCGCGCCTGTTGCACCCCTCCCAGCGACTGGGTGGCGCTCATACTACCCACGCCAGCGGGAACGGGCTCGGCCTCGCGATCGTTGACGCGATCGCCACCGCCCATCGCGCCGCTCTAAGCGCCCAACCGCGCCCAGATGGCGGGCTGACCGTCGGGGTCACGTTTCCCTCCGCACCCCCCGGACGCGAAACAGATCGATAGGACACGCAGCGACCGATACTCCAGGCGACGTGAGTGAGGCCTACCGCTGACGGCGGTGTTCGCGACCCGTGAGACCTCGCGCCAGGACCCGCCGCCGCTCAATGCTCTCGCCACGATTGCCCGTCTCACACGGTGCGCAGCGCTTCGGTGGGTGAGAGTCGTGCGGCGCGCAGCGCGGGGACGAGGCCGGCGACGGCGCCGATCAGCATCGCCGCGCCAAACCCGCCGGCCCAGGCGAGGGTGGGAATCACGACCGTCCAACCCTTCGTGGAGGCGTAGACCGCGGTCGCAAGAATGCCGGTAGCGACACCGGCGGCGCCGCCGGCGAGCGCGAGCAGGATCGCCTCGGAAAGGAACTGCGTGCGGATCTGCCCCTTAGTCGCGCCGAGCGCGCGCCTGAGCCCGATCTCCGAGCGGCGTTCGAGCACGGAGATGACCATGATGTTCGCCACGCCGACCGCGCCCACGAGCAGCGCCACGGCGCCGAGCCCCAGGAACAGACCGTTGAAGGCGCCCTGCGCGTCGGCGCGTGCGGTGAGCGTGGCCGATGGTTGGCTGACGTTGACTTCGTTGGGCGCTTCCGGGTCCGCGGTCGCGGCGAGCACCGACTGGACGGCCGGCACCTGGCTGTTCTGGGCGCGCAGATAGACGGTGTTGGGGTGCCCGTTGAAGTGCAGATAGCGTTCCGCGGCCTTGAAGCCGACGAGCACCGAGCTTTCGATTTCGGGCGCGAGCACCGAGGGGCCGAGGATCCCGACGATGTACACCCACTGGTTCGCGACCCAGATCCGCTCGCCGGGGTAGATGTGATCGATGCCGAGTCTTTGCGCGGCCGCAGGGCCGAGCACCCCCACCGGCTCGGTGGCGGTGGCGGCGTTCAGGTAGCGGCCCTGCACGACCTGGACACCCAGGGTGTGCAGCAGGCCGAGGCTCGCCGCGTGGATTTCCAGGGCGTTGGTTTCGACTGCCGGGATCAGCGGTGAGCGGTACACCTTCCCTTCGACCTTCCCCGTCTCCGCGACGGTTTCGACCGGGTCGATACGCGCGATCATCGCCGGCGCCAGGAGCGGCAGCTCCGCGGTCTTACCCGCAAAGCTCTGCCCGTTGGTGACCGTCAGGAGGTTCGTCCCGAGACGTTCGATCTCTTCAAGCAGCCCCGCCTGGCTGGAGGCGGACAACCCGAGCACCGCCACGATCGCCGCGACCCCGATCGCGATCCCCAACGCCGAGAGCCCGGCACGCATACGCCTGGTGCGAAGCCCGACGCTCGCGACGCGGGCGAGGTCGGAGGCCCTCAGCCTCAGCGGGGCGAGGTCCGCCGCGGCCGCGGCGGCATTCTCTCGGGTCCGATCGGCGACAGCGCTCACAGCGTCCTCACCACGCCCTCACCGGGACTGCTCGGGCGCAACGTTTACGAGCGCGAACGCCGCCGGTCGCGCGTGCTCGACCGATGCCTTGACGATGTAGCCGCCCCGCGTGTCGTTGGCTGTGAAGGCGGGCGCAACGGCGATCCCGCAGGCGCTGGTCTTGACATCCGCCGTATGGGGATCAGCGACGCGGCCACGAGGGTGGCGGAGGTCGTGAGCGCGACCGATCGAAGGTGGACCGGCGAAGCGTCCGCTCGCGCCGGCGCGCGGCGCTGAGAACACGACCGGCACGCCCGGGACGGGGTTGCCTTCGGCGTCGGTGACGGTAACGGCGAGCCTAATCGGGAACCGGGCACCCACGGGGGTGGATTGTGTGGAGCCGACCCCCGCGGTGAGCTTGGCAGGTTCCCCTGCAGCGACGGATATGCGCTTGTCAAGCGCCGAGCACCAGACGCCCGCGGGAGCGGCGTTGGTCAGCGAGAACGAGACCGAGCCGTACTGAGAGCTGGCGGTGACGATGTAGCTGCCCGCGACGGTGTTGGCGGTGAACGGCGGCGCGGCCACGCTACCCGAGGCGTCGGCGCCGACGATCGCGGTATTGGTCCCGCCGGTCGAGAACACGCCGCTCGCGCCACTGGCGGGTGCGCTGAACGTCACGGGTATCCCCGCCGCGGCGCTCGTGACGGGGCAGCCGTTGCTGTTGCTGAGCGCGACCTGCAGCCCGGTCGCAAACGCGCTCTGCAGGATCGCCGTCTGCGGCGTGCCCGCGACGAGCGTCATCTCGTTCGGCGGATTGGACGACGGGCAATTCGACGTTCCAGCGCCGCCCCCGGTCCCAGTCCCAGTCCCGCCCGCCGTGCCGGTGCCGGCACCGGCGGGTTCGGCTGGCGATCCGCCGCCGGTTTCCCCCGAGGCGAACGCCGGGCCACCCACGAGCATCGGACCATCCGCGAGCATGCCAACCATGGCGCCCAGGCCGGCGGCGAGGAGACCTGCGAGCGCCACGCGGCGCCCACCACGGTGCAGCCGTGCCCACGCGGTGCGGACCATCGCGGCGAGGCGGCCAGTCGGCCGGCCGGCACGGTGCGCGCTCACCGGCCGAGCACTCCCTGTGCGGAGGTGTCGGCAACGATCTGCCCGTCGAGGACCTGCACCTGTCGTGGTAGGCGGCCGGCGAGGTCGTGGTCGTGGGTGATCACGAGAATCGTGGCGCCTTGCGCGTTGAGCTCTTCCAGCAGCGTGAGAATCGCTTCACCGGACGCGCTGTCGAGGTTCCCCGTCGGCTCGTCCGCCAGCACGATCGCGGGGCGGCCGACCAGCGCACGCGCGATCGCGACCCTTTGGCGCTCGCCGCCGGAGAGCTTGCTCGGACGAAACCCGGCACGCTCGGCGAGCCCCACCCGGGCGAGCGTCTGCGCCGCCCGCTCACGACGCTCAGCCACGGCGACGCCGGCATACAGCAGCCCTTCGGCGACGTTCTCCAGGGCGGTGGAATGCTCGGCGAGGAAGAACTGCTGAAAGACGAAGCCGATGCGTGTGGCGCGCAGGGTGGCGAGCTCGCGGTCCGAAAGCTGTGCGGCGTCCAGGCCCGTGATCGAAACGACGCCCGCGCTCGGGCGCTCCAACGTGCCCATGACGTGCAGCAACGTGGTCTTGCCCGAGCCCGAGGGGCCGACGATCGCCACGAGCTCTCCCTCTCCCACCGCGAAGCTGACCTCCCGTAGCGCGTAGATTGGGGTCCCGCCCGCCTCAGAACCGTAGACCTTGCTCACCCCGCGCAACTCCAACACCGGCGGCTTCTCGGCGCCCGTGAACGCCAGGCCGGCTCCTTCCTCGGCGAGGCCGTCCGCGTACGCGAGGCTCATCGGCTGCTCGCTCATGATGTCGCCGGCACCACCACGCGCTGGCCGGCGGACAGGCCCTGGCCGCTCACCTGCACGACGCCTTCGGCGTCGTCGAACAGACCGACGGTGACGGCCTCCAGACGGTGCACGCGGCCTTCGGCGATCTCCACCGCGTAGCCACCGCCGGCGAGCGCGAGCAGCGCGTCAACGGGCACCGCCAGCACGTTTTCGACGCGTTCGGTGGTGATCTCGACGTTCACGGGCGCTTGGTCGAGGCGCCCCGTCGCCGCCGGGTCCGTGGGGGTCGCGTCGACTTCGACGGTGGGCGCGCTTTCTTCTTCGCTGCCGTGGCCAGAGCCGGAGCTTGACGGCGTGGTGGCGACGCTGGAGACGTAGGTGATCCTCCCCGGCGTGCTCTGGTTGTCCGGCAGCGTGATCGTGACCCGATCGCCGACCTTGACGCTTGCCTGCTGGGAGGCGTCGAGCGCGATCTTGACCTGGCGAGCGGTCGAGGTGATCGCGAGCACCGGGCCGGGCATGACCGTCTGGCCGACCGCCGGCGTCACGCTCGTGACGCGCACCGGTCCGTGGTGGAAAACGACCGACCCGAGCAGCAGCTCGCCGGTGACCGAGGCGTCGTGCGCGGACTGCAGGGCGCGGATGGCTGCCGCTGTGGCGGCGGTGAATTCCTCGCCCGAGAGCCCCTGTCCGTAGCCGAGCGCCTGCAGGTTCGCGTTCAGCTCGGCGACATCTGACCCCGGGGACATCCCCGGGGCGAACGCCCGCGTCGGCGCCACCGAGCCGTACAGCAGCAGCACCGGCTGGCCGTTGATCTCATACAGGCTCTGCCCGCGCCCGACGATCTCGCCGACCGAGGGCAGCGCGGTGAACGTGGAGCTCTGACCGTAGAGCGCGGCCGAGGAGCGCGCCGTGGACAAATCGGATTGCGCGCTCGCGAGCTGTTTTTCGACCGAGGAGACCTGGGAGCGGTCGGCGCTGACCTTTGCGGCGGCGCCTGTTGCGTTCTGCTGCGCTGAAGAGACGGTCTGCACGTCGCTGGCGCACGAGTCCCGCCGGCACTCGGCGAATTGCCGTTTTCGCTCGAAGGAGAGGAGCCCGCGGAGGCTGCTTCCGCGGCGCCGTCGCCCGCGCAGTCAACCTGCTCCTTGGCGCGCGCCGCCGTAAGCGTCGCCTGATGACCCGCGAGCGCCTGCGTGTCGGCGGCCAGCGTGGTCCTGGCGCTCGCCAGCATCGCTTCGGCGCTCGTGACCTGCTGACTCGACTGCTGAACGGCGGTGGGCGCGGTCCCGGACGGCACGCGTACGCTCGAAGAGCCCGCGTAGCCGAGCGTGCCGCTCACCTGCGTCTGCTGCGAGAGCGACTGCCGTTTCACGCTCGCCAGCGAGATCGCGCTCGCGTTGTCAACAACCCCACTGGTGGATTTCCCCGGGCCGCCGAACGGATCGGTGACGATCGCCACCACGACGGCCACGACCAGCACCAGCCCGACGATCGCGAGCAGCCGCCGGCGATCGCGACCTCGTGACGGGTCAACAACCCCTGAGCTCTCGTCAGAAGGTCTGGCCGTGCCGCTCGCCTGGGGCGCCGATACAGAGGGTTCGGCCGTACCGACCGCCTGGGGCACCGACGCCACCTCACCAGACCCAGGATCGCTCATCGGTGCTGTTTGTAGGACATCAACGGTTTCGGGAATGTTTCGCCGGTCCCACGAACGACTCCAGGCTCAAGCGCCATGACGCAGCGATTGATGGCGTGCCGCGCTGCCCAGAGCGCTCACGGGGCCGCCACCGCGCCCGAACCCTGTCCACCGCTACCGCCCGGTGGCGGCCCCGCCGCGATCGGTCCACCCTTGGCGCCCTTGGGCAGGGCCGACTGGCACGCTTTCTGCGCCGCCTGGAACTGTGACGAGTTGGGGTCGATCCCAGCACCATTGCCTGCGTGCCCGATCCGTAGCCTGACGGCGCCTCCGCCGTGGGAGAATTCCGGGTCGGGGAAGTTGGGGACTCCGTGGGAGCGCATGCACGCCGAGAACTTCAGCGCGCTTTCCTGGATCTGGGCCAGTTGCGCGGGACTCGGTGCCACCTTCGCGGGCCTGTACTTGCCGCACGCCTTTTCCGCCGCTTGGAATTTGGGCGATTCTGGGTTGGGCCCGTGACCATTGCTGTTGTGCACGATCAGCTTGCCTTCGTCCGGTTCGGGGAATTCCGGTTCCCCATGGGTGCGCATGCACTGCGCGAATTTGACCATCTGCTGCTGGACGGCGGCGCTCGGCGCACCCGATTCCGGCGTGCCGCCGGCGGAGGCGCTCAAAGTGGAGGAGGCGCTGGTGGTACCGATGTGGGCGACGCCCGAGCCCGACGAAGCGCCACCGCAGCCGGCAATGAGCAGTGCGGCGCTCGCCAGCGCGGCCACGCTGAGGTTCGTTCTTTTCATGCCGACATCATGCGAAACGCAGCCTGAGAATTGGCTGAGAGAAGGCGAGGAACTTCCTAAACGACGCCCGGCGCCGTTGGAGAGGTCGCCGCTGAAGAGGCCGTCGCTGGAGATGCCGTCCGGGTATCCCGTGCGGATGCGGCGAGCTCGGCGTCAGTCATCTCAAGGGCCGGCAGCTCTAGAGTCAGGCGAGCACCGCCGTCAGGGTCATTGGCTGCGTGTACAGCTCCACCGTGAGCCTCGGCCATCTGCCTGACGATCGCCAGTCCGAGCCCCGACCCAGGTCTTGCCCTGGCGCCGGGCGCGCGGTAGAAGCGGTCGAACACGCGGGGAAGATCCTCCGCGGCGATCCCCGGACCGTGGTCGCGGACCTCCAGCACACCGCCGCGGACACGCACCTCGATTGGATCGCCCGCCCGCCCGGCGGGCGATATCGGCCCAGTGGAAGGGTTCCACTTGCAGGCGTTGTCGAGCAGGTTGGCGATCGCACGATCCAAGCGCGCGGGCGCGGCGCGCACCAGGCAGGGCTCCGCGTCGAGCGCGAACGTGGACGAGTGCCCACCCACCCCGTGCAGGCGCGCGCGCTCGATCGCCCCGGCGGCGACCAGATCGAGGCGCACATCCTCCATCTCGACCTCCTCGATCTCGGTCTTCGACAAATCGACCAGATCGCCGACCAGCACCGTCAGCTCCCGCAGTTGCGCCCGCGCGGCAGCCACTGCACGGGCGCGCTCGCGCGAAGACAGTCGCTCGCCCATCGCGAGCGCGTCGAGGTTGGCCTGCACGCTCGTCAACGGTGTGCGCAGCTCGTGCGAGGCGTCGGAGACGAGCTGGCGCTGCGCGAGACGCGAGCGCTCGAGCGCGGCCAGCATCGTGTTGAAACTACCCGCCAGCCGTCCGAGCTCATCCTCCTCGCCGGCCTGGATGCGGTGAGTGAGATCCTGCGTGCGCGCGACACGCTCGGCGGCGCCCGTCAAGCGCCGAACGGGCACGAGCGCCGCCCGTGAGACAAGCAGTCCGAGCGTGGCCGCCAGCGCGATCCCGCCCAAGCACACGAGCGCGAGCACCAGCTTCAGGTGTGTCAGCGTGCTGTCCACGTCGGTCAGCGGCAGCGCGACCTGCCACACCCCGCCTTCGCCGGCGCGCTCGGTCAGCACCCGTACGGGCGTGCCGGAGACGGTCGCGTCGCTGAAGAACGCCTTACGGCGACCCGCGGCCACGGCGCGAGTGGCGGCGGTGACCGGGAGCAGCGATCCCTTGGTTTCCGAGCGCAGAAGCTGCCCGTTGGACTGGAACAGCTGTACGTAGCCCGCGGCGCCGCCGAGCGTCGGGGTCGGCAGCACGAGCTTGTTGAAGGGACTCACGTGTACGGGCACGTTCCGCTGTTGTGCGATCGCCGAGGGGTCGTTCGGCGCGAGCGCGGCGTTGCCTTCGATCGAGACCGTTTCCCCGTGCAGGATCTTTCCGACGCTTTCCTGGGTCTTCCCACCGCCTTCCTGGGCGAGACCCTTCCCACCGTGCGCCGCTCTGCCCGCCGGAGTGGATGTTGCCCACCGTCGCCCCGCCGGAGCGGGTCGTTCTCACCGCCGGCCCGCCGAAGCCGATCCGCGGTAATCCCACGGGCGGCCACTTACCTTCCTTCTGCAACTTCGCGACAGCGGCCGGGGACAGGGCGGTTGAGCGGATCTGAACCGCCTGCGGCAAGCCGGGCGTGAGCTTCTGGCGCAGGCTCGCATCGATCTGCCCACGCAGCTCGTTACGGGTAACGACATACACCACAACCGACGCGATCACGATCGCCGCGGCCACGGCTCCGGCGGCCAGCAGCACCATACGCCGGCGAAAGCTCATCTCAGGATGACCTCAACACGTAACCGACTCCCCGGACCGTGTGCACCACGCGCGGTTCTCCGCCGGCCTCGGTCTTGCGACGCAGATAGCCGACATACACCTCCAACGAGTTCGACGCCGGCCCGAAGTCATAGCCCCACACGCACTCGAAGATCCTCGTGCGCGACAGCACCTGACGAGGGTGGCGCATGAGCAGCTCCAGCAACAGAAACTCGGTGCGCGTGAGCTCGAGCAAACGCCCGTCGCGGCGCGCCTCGTGCGCGAGCGGATCGAGCTCCAGATCCTCGAAGCGCAGGATCTCCTCATTGCCCTCCCAGCCGGTGCGGCGCAGCAATGAACGAAGCCTGGCCACCAGCTCCTCGCTCGCAAACGGCTTGACCAGATAATCGTCGGCGCCGGCCTCGAGCCCCGCCACTCGCTCTGCGACCTCGGCACGCGCGGTCAGCATCAGCACCGGCGTGCGATCGCCGAGCGCGCGCATCCGCCGGCAGACCTCCAGGCCATCAAGCCCCGGCATGAGCACGTCGAGGATCACCGCGTCGGGCCGGTCCACCGCGAGCGTGCGAATCGCCTCAGCGCCGTCCGTCGCCGTCGATACCCCGAACCCATTGAGATCCAGCACGAGCCCGAGCGCCTCGCGAACGGAGGGATCGTCGTCGACCACCAACAGGCGCATCGGCCGATGCTGACAGGCCAACCTGAAAGAAAGCTGAGGACGGGACGCGCGTGACCCGCGACGGGTCCAGACGATGGGCGCCGTCGAAGAGCTTCTACTACGCCTCGACCGCGAGAAACGCCTCGTAGCGCCTGACGTCGCGCAGCGCGCGGGCCTGCTCCTCGCTGTCCCGCTCGGCGTTCTCCGCGGCCTTGCGCGCGTCGGCGAGCTTGGCCTCGAAGGCCTGCCGGTCGATCTCCCCGGGCGCGAGCGCCTCCTCGACGAGCACCAGCGCGCGGTTCTCGGCGAACTGCAGATACCCCTCGGCTTGGGCAAAGCGCACGATCTCCCCCTCCGAGCGATACAACCTGAGCTCGGTCGGCTCCAACCGCGCGAGCAGTGGCTCGTGGTTGGCGAGGATGCCGATCGAGCCGACTGTGGTGAACGTCGAGAGCATTTCAATCTCGTCGCTGAACACCTCGCCCTCGGGCGTGAGCACTTCGGCTGGGAACTTCGTGTGAGCCATTACTTGTTGGCCGCCTCTACTACCTCGTCGATCGTGCCCTTCAGGAAGAAGGCCGACTCGGGCACCTCGTCGTGCTTGCCGTCGATGATCTCCTCGAAGCCACGAATCGTCTCCGCGATCGGCACGTAGGCGCCGGGGGTGCCGGTGAATTCTTCGGCGACGAAGAACGGCTGTGAGAGGAAGCGCTCGATGCGCCGGGCGCGCTGGACGGTGAGCTTGTCCTCGTCGGAGAGCTCGTCGATGCCGAGGATCGCGATGATGTCCTGGAGCTCCTTGTAGCGCTGCAGGATCTCCTTGACGCGGTTGGCGACGCGGAAGTGATCCTCGCCGACGATGTCCGGCTTGAGGATCGTCGAGGTCGAGTCCAGCGGGTCGACCGCCGGGTAGATGCCTTTTTCGGAGATCGCACGCGAGAGCGCGGTGGTCGCGTTCAGGTGCGCGAACACCGACGCCGGCGCCGGGTCGGTGTAGTCGTCGGCCGGCACGTAGATCGCCTGGATCGAGGTGACCGAGCCGCTCTTGGTGGAGGTGATCCGCTCCTGCAGCTGGCCCATCTCGGTCTCCAGCGTCGGCTGGTAGCCGACCTGGGAGGGCATCCGTCCGAGCAGCGCCGAGACCTCGGAGCCGGCCTGGACGAAGCGGAAGATGTTGTCGATGAACAGCAGCACGTCCTGGCCCTTGTCGCGGAAGTATTCGGCCATCGTCAGGCCTGAGAGCGCGACGCGC
Organism: uncultured Solirubrobacterales bacterium; assembly: GCA_963774785.1. Taxonomy (GTDB): domain Bacteria; phylum Actinomycetota; class Thermoleophilia; order Solirubrobacterales; family Solirubrobacteraceae; genus Palsa-744. The sequence goes on from CAVZGH010000002.1 coordinate 20,473, forward strand.
ATGCGCGCTCCGGGCGGCTCGTTCATCTGCCCGAAGACGAGCATCGTCTTGTCCAGGACGCCGGACTCCTTCATCTCCAGCCACAGGTCGTTGCCCTCGCGGGAGCGCTCGCCGACGCCGCAGAACGCGGACAGCCCGCCGTGCTCCTTGGCGAGGTTGTGGATGAGCTCCTGGATCAGCACGGTCTTGCCGACGCCGGCGCCGCCGAACAGCCCGACCTTGCCGCCCTTGGCGTAGGGGGCGAGCAGGTCGATCACCTTGATGCCGGTCTCGAACATTTCGGTCGTCGGCGTCAGATCCTCGGCCCGCGGCGCGTCCTGATGGATCCCACGGCGCTCCACATCCGCCGGCATCTCCTCGCCGAGGTCGATCGGCTGGCCGAGCAGGTTGAAGATCCGCCCGAGCGTCGCCTCGCCGACGGGAACCGTGATCGGCGCGCCGGTGTCGAGCACCTCGACGCCGCGCGCGAGGCCATCGGTCGTGTCCATCGCCACCGCGCGCACGCGGTCGTCGCCGAGGTGCTGCTGGACCTCGCAGACGAGCAGCTCCTCCTCGGCTCCGGCGCTGATGCCGGGCGCCTCCTCCTCCGTGTTCGCGGCGGGGCGGACGATCGTGATCGCGTGGTTGATCTCGGGCAGGCGGTCGGGGAAGACAGCCTCGATCACGACGCCCTGAATCTCCTCGATGCGCCCGACGTTGCGCTCGGTAGCGGCGCCGCTGGCGGTGCTCGGCTCGGTGACGGTGCTTGCTGGCATTGGGTTTCGATTCTCCTCTTTATCTCTATTGAAGTCTTTGTGGTCGTCGTGCGGGTCTTGGTCGCGCGCCTCAGTTGAGGCCCTCAGCCCCTGCCACGACCTCCATGATCTCCTGCGTGATCTCCGCCTGGCGGGCGCGGTTCATCTGGAGCGTGTAGTCGGTGATGATTTCGCCGGCGTTCTCCGAAGCTGAGCGCATCGCGGTCATCTGTGCTCCGAAGAAGCCGGCCGCGGACTCGACGAGCGCGCGGTAGATCGAGATCTCGATGTAGTCGGGGACCAGGCGCCGCAGGATCTTCTCGGGATCGGGCTCGTAGTCGACGGACGTGTGCTTCTTGGCCTCGCCCGTCTCGCTCCTGCCCGCGGAGGGCGACCCACCGCCCGCGGACGGCGCGCCGCCGTCGTCCTGGCCGTCACTGTCGCCGTCGCCGCCCCCCGCGATCGCCTCGTGGGTGAGCGGCAGGAGCGTCTGGCGGGTGACGTGCTGGGTGAGCGGGGAGACGTAGGAGTTGTAGATCATCTCCACGCGGTCAACCTCGCCGTCGACATAGGCCTGGATCACGTCGTCGGCGATCGTGCGCGCGTCCGCGTAGGCGGGGCGGTCGGCAAAGCCGGTGTAGCTGCCGCTGAGCTCGTTTCCGCGAAAGCTCAGCGAGGAGACGCCGCGCCGGCCGGTCGCATACCAGACGCTGCCACGCCCCTGTTCGCCGAGCTCGGCGGAGAGACGTGTGCCGGCGCGGATAATCTGCGAGTTGAAGCCGCCCGCGAGCCCGCGATCGCCCGTGACGAGCAGCAGGCCGACGTTCCTCTCTGCGTCGTGCTCGCGCAGCAGCGGCAGATTCGCGGCCTCGCCGCCGGCCGCCTGCGCGGCCTGGCGGGTCATCCGGCCGATCGCGTCGGCGTAGGGGCGCAGCGCGGAGATCCGCTGCTCGGCGCGGCGCAGCCTGGCGGCGGCGACCATCTCCATCGCACGGGTGATCTTCTGGATGTTCTTGACCGATGCGATCTTGTTCTTGACGTCGCGCTGGGATGCCATGACCGTTACCTCGTCGAGCCGGCGCTAGGCCGTCGCGGGCTCCTGCACCTGGGACTCCGCCGCCCGGCCTTCGCCGCCCGCCGCCAGGCCCTCGCCGTCCCCGTCCCCGTCCCCGTCCCCGCGCGGAGCCAGTGGCGCATCGTCGTCGAGCGGCAGGCCCTCCTCGTCGAGGTCGTAGCCAAAGTCCTTGGCGAACGCGCCGACGGCCTCGTGCACCTCCTGCTGGGTCTCCTTCGACCAGTCACCACCGGCGATCTTCTCGCGCAGGGGGCCGTGCTCGGAGTGCATCCGTTCGGTCAGCTCGAGCAGGAACTCGGTCACGCGCTCGACGTTCAGGCGGTCGAGGAAGCCGTTCGTGGCCGCGTAGATCTGCACGGTCTGGTCCTGCACCGGCAGCGGCGCGCGCTCGTGCTGGTTGAGCGTCATCACCAGGCGCTCGCCGCGGGCCAGCGTCTTCTGAGTGTCCGCGTCGAGGTCCGAGCCGAACTGGGCGAACGCCTCGAGGTCGCGGTACTGGGAGAAGCTCGAGCTTGATCCGCCCGGCGACTTTCTTCATCGGCCCGATCTGGGCGTTGCCGCCGACGCGCGAGACCGAGATGCCGACGTTGATCGCCGGGCGCACGCCAGAGTTGAAGAGCTTCGACTCGAGGAAGATCTGCCCGTCGGTGATCGAGATCACGTTCGTGGGGATGTACGCGGAGACGTCGCCCGCCTGCGTCTCGATCACGGGCAGCGCGGTCAAAGAGCCGCCGCCGAGGTCGTCGTTGAGCTTGACCGCGCGCTCGAGCAGGCGCGAGTGCAGGTAGAAGACGTCGCCGGGGTAGGCCTCGCGACCGGGCGGGCGGCGCAGCAGCAATGACATCTGCCGGTAGGCGTAGGCGTGCTTGGTCAGGTCGTCGTAGACGCACAGCGCGTGGCCGCCGCCATAGAGGAAGTGCTCGGCCATCGCGCAGCCGGCGTAGGGGGCCATGAACTTGATCGGCGCCGCCTCGTCGGCGGGGGCGGCGACGATGATCGTGCTCTCCAGCGCGCCGTACTCCTCGAGCGTCTGCGCGAGCGCGACGACCGTTGACATGCGCTGGCCGATCGCGACGTATACGGAGAGGACGCCGGTGTCCTTGTTGTTGATGATCGTGTCGATCGCGATCGCGGTCTTGCCGGTCTGGCGGTCGCCGATGATCAGCTCGCGCTGGCCGCGGCCGATCGGGATCATCGCGTCGATCGCCTTCAGGCCGGTCTGCATCGGCTGCTTGACGGGCTGGCGCTGGACGACGCCGGGCGCCTTGAACTCGGCCGGGCGGGTCTCGCTCGTGGAGATCTCGCCCTTGCCGTCGAGCGGGCGGCCGAGCGGGTTGACGATCCGCCCGAGCAGGCCCTCGCCGACGGGGATCTCCAGCAGCTGGCCGGTGCGCTTGACGGTGTCGCCCTCGGAGATGTGCTCCCACTCGCCGAACAGCACCGCGCCGACATTGTCGGACTCGAGGTTCAGAGCGAGCCCGGTGACGCCGTGGGGAAGCTCGAGCATCTCGAAGGACATGCAGTTCTCCAGGCCGTGCAGGCGCGCGATGCCGTCGGCGACCGACAGCACGGTGCCGACCTCGGTCAGCTCGGCGGTGCCGCTGTCGAGGCCCTCGATGCGGCTCTTGAGGATGCTGGTGATCTCATCTGGGTTGATCTGCATGTCGTTTGTTCTCCTAATTGAAAAAGTGGGGCCGGACCCTCTATTGAAAGTGGGACCGGGACCTAGGGGGGCCGGGTCTCTAAGAGGCTCCTTGGGCAACGTGCCTGCGCAGCTGCTCCAGTCGATTGCGGATTGAGGCGTCGAGGATCGAGTTTCCGACCCGGATGATGATGCCGCCGAGAATGTCGGGGTCCACGCGCGCTGCGAGCGTGACCTTGCGTCCGGCGCGCTCGCCGATCGTCTTGCCGAGACTCTCGGTGGTCTGCTCATCGAGCTCGATCGCGCTCGTGATCTCCACGGGCAGGGTCTTGTTCTCCTCGTCCCACAGCCGCTCGAACTCGTGACGGGCGCGAAAGATCACGGGCATGCGGTGGTTTTCGATCAGCAGCGAGAGGAAGTTCAGCAGTGCCTCGTCCGCCCCGTCGAGCAGGCCGTCGAGCGCGTCGATCTTCTCGGCCGTCGAGAAGTAGGGCGAGAAGAAGAACACGGCGAGCTCGCGGTTCTGATCGAGCGCGTCCGCGAACTGCGCGAGCTGTTCGCGCAGCTCGTCGAGCTTGCCCCGCTGCAGCGCGACCTCGAACAGCGCGCGGGCGTATACCTGGGCCAGCTCCTCCATTAGTTATTACTACCCTCGGCGCCCGCGGAGATGCTGGAGAAGTCCAGCTCGCTCAGAGCCTCCTCCACGAGGCGGCGCTGGTCTGAGTCGTTGAGCGTCTTGCGCGTGACCTTCTCGGTGGCCATCACGGTGAGGTCGGCGACCTCACGGCGGATGTCATCGAGCGCTCGCTTGCTGGCGGCCTCGATGTCGCGCTCGGCGCGCTTGGCGGCCTCCTCGAGTATCTGCTTGCCGCGCTCGCGGCCCTCGACCTCGTGAGACTCGGCCGTCTGGCGCGCGCGCTGGACGATCTCCTCGGACTGCACGCGGGCCTCCTTGAGCCGCTCGCGGTACTCCTCGAGCACCTTGTCGGCTTCCTTGCGCAGATCCGCGGCGGCGTCGATCTCGCCCTCGATCGTCTTCGCGCGCTTGTCCAGGGCTTCGCCGATCACCGGGAACACCCACTTGGCGAGGATGAACAGCGAGATCGCGAACACGACGATCGTCCAGATCATGATCCCCACATTGGGGGTGATCAGGAACGAGCCGCTCGAGGAGGCGAGGGGAATGCTTGTCGAGGTGAGCAGCATTTGGCCTACAGGAAGAAGGCGATGAAGCCGCCGACGAGACCGTAGAAGAAGCACGCCTCGGTGAGCGCGAAGCCGAGCCACTGGTCGCGCTCGACCTCGGCGCGCAGCTCAGGCTGACGGGTCTTGGCCTGAATCGAAGCGTTGAACACCGCTCCGATGCCCGCACCCGCGCCGGCGGCGCCGCCACCGGCGCCGACGCCCAGCGCGATCGCGCGACCGGCATCCTGACTCTGCTTGATGATCGGTTCCGCGACACCCAACAGCGGGTGGATCGCACTCAACAGGTGTAGAAACTGCATCGCTGGATAGCTCCTTGTTTGTTAGTGACTTTCGACCGCTCCGCCGAGGTAGATGGCGGTCAAGATGGCAAAGATGAAGGCCTGCAGACCGGCGATCAGGACGGCCTCGAACAGGAAGATCGCGATTCCCGCCGGCAGCAGAAACCAGGACACGAGCTGCAGCCCGACGAGCACGCCCAGCTCGCCGCCCATGAACGCGATCAGCATGTGACCGGCGAGCAGGTTCGCCCACAGCCGCACCGTCAGCGAGATCAGGCGCAGGAAGTTGGAGAGGATCTCGATCGGGAAGATCAGGAGCACGATCGGGCCTTTGACGCCGCCGGGCATCAGGCTTTTGAGGTATCCGATCGGGCCGTGGTGCTTGACCCCCTCGTAGGTGAACAGGCAGAACACGCCGAGCGCGAGGATCAGCGGGAAGGCGACGTTCGTGTCGGCCGCGTAGATCTGAAACGACGGGATGTTCGCGCCGAAGAGCCTGAACGTCTCACCCGAGTTGATCGGGAGTGGGATGTAGCCGATCAGGTTGCTGACGAGGATGAACACGAAGATCGTGGCGATCAGCGGGAAGTATTTGCGTTCCATGTCCTCGCTGAGGTTTTCTCGGGACATCCCCCGCGTGAAGTTGTAGAACATCTCCACCGCGACCTGGAGGCGACCGGGGCGCTGCTGCAGGCGCCTGGAGATGTAGAACATCACCCCGATCGTGATGCCGGCCGTGATCAGCAGGTACATGACGCCCTTGTTGAACGCGATCGGACCGAGCTTGAACCAGCTGTCGAGTTTGAACTCGTCGGTCGGGGAGAAGACGTCGCTGGCGACCGCTGGGGCCTTGTGCGCGGTGACGCCGAACAGGATCACGAACAGCGCGATCCCGCCGAGCCAGACGCCCAGGAACCAGTAGAGGACCTTCCGTGCCTGGCTCATCCCCGCCTTCTCTGAGGAGCCGGACGGCTGGGGCGGCTGGGTGCCCCTCCCAGGAGCGATCGGGGGAGCGCCCGCGACCGCGCTCATGACCTCGGGCCCCCGGGCCGGCCTTGGACCACACGCAGGACGAACGCGATCGAGTAGACGCAGAAGATCACGAGCGCCGCGGTCAGACCGTCACCCCGTCCGCCGATCACGGCGGCGAGCACGATCGCCGCGGCGAGCAGCCAGATGCGTCCAAACCCATCGACCAGGTTGAGGCCGAAGCGGGCATCGGGCCCCCGACCGTCGATCCAGCGTCGATCAAGCTGCTGCAGGACACGCTGGAGCACCCAGGCGCCGGCGGCGATCAGGTAGCCGAGCGGGGCCGCTCCCAGCGCGATCGCCACGGGTGCGGCGAGCACGACGAGCACGACATCGAGGTAGGCGAGAACCGACGCGGCGTGCGCGCCGATCGATGTGCCCTCGTTGGCTGCTTGGAAATCTGACATGTATGAGTCACCCTATAGACGGGAAAATCCGCGCGCGTGCTCGCGGCGGATCCGTCGCGCGACGCTCCTCAACGCCGGCGACAACGAGCCTAGTCTAACCGATCACGGACTTCGTAACAACTTTGTGACACTCGCTACGCGCAGCCGGAGCGGCCGCGGGACGATCGCGACCCGCACGATCAACACCGACACCGCCAACGTCAGCAGCCCCGTGAGGATGTCGAACAGGAAGTGGTTGCCGGTGGCCAGGACGGCCAGCGCGGTCAAGCACGGGTAGAGCAGCGCGACCGCGCGCAACCAGCGACGGGGAGAGAGTTGCCACACGGCCAGCGCGCACCAGCCCGCCCACGCCATGTGCAGCGAGGGCACCGCCGCGAGCTGGTTGGCCTGCGAGGCCAGCGCCCCGGTGTGCCACGATCCGAACGCGCCGGAGGCGGCGACGACGTCGGTGAAGCCCGGGAGCATCCGCGGCGGCGCGACCGGGTAGCGCCAGAACACGACGAACGCGAGCACGTTCGTCAGCACCAGCACGTTGCGCAGCGGCCTGTAGATGTCGGCGCGCCGCCACCACAAATAGCCGAGCAGGCCGAGCGTGACGACGAAGTGAGCGTTGTCGTAGTAGTCCGACAGGACCAGCCCGAGCGTGTGGTGCCCCGCGAGCCAGCGATCGAGGCTCAGCTCGGGGTCCAGATGCAGCGTGCGCTCGAGGTCGAGGATGCCCCGGGCGTGGGCCAGCGCGAGGCTCAGGCGCAGGGGGGCGAGGTTCGTGATCGCGTCGTACACCCAGCACAGCCAGACGATCACGCCGAGCTCGATCCACCAGGGCGAGCGGGTCACCCGGGGCTGGGCGATCGCCTGGGCGGGCGCGTCGCCGGTGGCCACGGTCGGAGCGCTTAGCGTCTCGAGCGGGACGCTTGCATCGGTTGAGACGGCGGTCTGCAAGCCGTCGATGTTAACCGTCCTTCAGGGCGCCACCGCCTCCAGGCCGCGCTCGGCCAGCACATCGAGAACTAAAGGCAGCGCCGCGACGGTGCGCCGCCAGGACTCCGGCGCGGAGTAGTCATCGGCGTCGTGCAGCAACAGTACCGAGCTCTCCTCGACGCCATCGGTGATGCGCGCCGCGATCGACTCGGGCGTGGCCTGCGCCTCCCAGTCGCGCCCCCAATGACTCCACAGCAGCGTGCGCCAGCCACGCCCGCGGACCAGGCGCAGAGCAGCGGCGTTGAGCATCCCGTAGGGCGGCCGGTAGAGCGTCGGGGAGCGGCCGGTGATGTCCTCGATGCTCGCGAGCGCCCGCGCGATGTCCTCGCGCACTTGCCACGGAGCGAGACGCAGAAGGTTGCGGTGGCGGTCGCAGTGTAGACCGATCTCGTGGCCGGCGGCCACGATCTCGCGGCCCAGGGCCGGATTACGCCGCAACTGCTCCCCGACGAGGAAGAAGGTCGCCCGCACACCCGCGCCGGCGAGGATCTCGAGCACCGTCGAGGTGCCGTCTGGGTGCGGGCCATCGTCGAAGGTCAGCGCATAGCCGCGGCCGCTCGCGGTGCGATCCTCGATGCCGAGACGCTCGCACAGCGCCGTGCCGACCGGTCCGTCGAGCGCCCACGCCGGGGAGCGGTCGCTGAGAAAGCGCGCGCGCGCGCCCGCAAGCGCCGGCAGCGCGTATGTGGCGTACGTGCAGGCGCCGGCGGCAATCGCGCCGAACAGAGGGGCATGAAGGCTGCGATCATCGAAGGCTTGCATGGCTGAACTGATTCTCGGCATCCTGGCAGCGATCGGCGCGTCCGTCTTCTACAGCCTAGGGATCGCGCTGCAGGCGATGGACGCCAAGGAAGCTCCCCGGGAGGAGCATCTGCGCCTGGCGCTCGTCTGGGGCCTGGTCAAGCGCGGGCGCTGGATGCTCGGCACGGGCCTGTCGATCCTCGGCTGGCCGCTGCAGGTGATCGCGCTGCTGCTGGCGCCGCTGGTCGTCGTGCAGCCCGCGCTCGCCGCGGGCCTGCTCGTGCTGGTGTTCGTGGGGCAGCGGATGCTCGGCGAGCACGCCGGCAGACACGAGCACCTCGCGATGGCGGCGATCGTGGTCGGCGTGATCGGAGCGGGTCTGTGCGCGCCTCCGCGCAGTACCGGCCACACCTCCGAGCGCTTGACGATCCTGATCGTACTCCTCATCCTCGGCGCCGCGAGCCTGTTGCCGTATCTGCTGCGGGCGTTGCGCCGCTCACCCGCCTCGGTGACGATCGTCTGCGCCGGCCTCGCGTTCGGCTGGAGCGGCGTCGCGACCAAGCTCGCCTCGGACGACCTCTCACATGGCTACTTCGCGGTGGCGATCGCCTGGGGACTGGCGACGGCAGCGGCCTCCGCCGTCGGCGTGCTCAGCGAGTCGAGCTCCCTGCAGGCGCGCCCGGCGATCCAGGTCGCGCCCGTCGTGTTCGTGACTCAGACGATCGTGCCCGTGGCGCTCGCGCCGGTGCTGTTCGACGAGCGCTTCTCCGACACTCCCCTGGGGGGCGTCCCGCTCGCGCTCTCGCTGCTGCTGCTGGTGGCCGGCGCCGCGGCGCTCGTGCGCTCGCCGCTGCTGCTCGCCCTGATGGGAGGCGAACCGATCAGCCACGACAGCGGCTCCACCCCCAGCCCCTCGCCGCCGAGCGAGGAGGCGAGCCGCTGCACCCCGCCCATCGAGGCGACCGATCCGTCGAGCGTGACCACCAGCACATCGCCCGCCCGCGTGCGCCCCTGAGGCAACGCGCCCGGAGCGTTGAGTCGGAACGATCCCTTCACGGGAACCGCGTCGGCGGTGCGCGCCAGTAGCAACTGGCCGACGGTCAGCCCGCCGGCGGGCTGCAGGAAGTAGAACTTGTGGTGCAGCCCCAGCGCGTGGGCCTGGGAGCGTAGCGTGTGGCGCGTGCGCAGCCAGCGAAAGAAGGACGTGCCGGGCACCACTTCCGGCAGCATCTGATCGCCTAGCGAGTGCAGCTCAAGGATCGTCGCGCGCGCAGGGACGATCCCGTCGTCGGTGAACGTCGCGTGGATATCGCGGGCGGCGAGCTCGCTCGCGACCAGCGTGATATCGGCCGCCGGTGCGTGGATGATCAAGCCGACGTCCGCCTGGTCGGTGTTGACGTGGGTGATCGGGTGGACGCGCAGCAGCACGTTGGCGACGGCGGCCACCTCATCGGTGGACAGCGTCCAGGTTCCGACGCTCAGCAACAGCAGGAACGGTATGGCGAACGCGACCAGCCGCAGCCGCCACAGTGGGATCGAGCGCACGCGCCGCGGGGCGTCGAGAACGAGATCCACGGCGGCCGGCTGCGCGGTGCGGGGAGGGCCGGTGTCGGAGACGTCGGTGTGACTGACGACCGTCGTCAAACCCACGGCGCCCTCTCCCGCGGGGCGCGGGCGAGGGCTGCGGCCGTCGCTCACGAGCAACCCCTCGAGCATGCTCTCCGCCGCATCCGGCGAGCGCGACGCGCCAACCTCGACGAAGCTCGCGCGGACGTGCTCGCGTAGCTCGTCGGTGTCGTTGGCCAGCCGCAGCAGATCGAGCGTCGCCATCGCGCGCGTGTTCAAGCGCGCATGCCCGACCGGCAGCCCATAGGAGACGACCGGGGTGCCGGCGGCCTTTGCCTCCAGGCAGGTGACGCCGCCGGTGGAGTGCACGAGCACGTCGGCGGCCGCGAGCAGCTGGGGCATCTTGTCGGTGAACCCATACACATGCACACGTGGTTCGCGCGCAAAATCCACGCTCAGCTTCTCCTTGAGCTCCTCGTCGCGTCCCGCGAGGCAGACGATGCTGCTCACCTCCGTCAGCTTGCTGAGCTCGCGCACGGCGCCCTCGATGTCCCCCACCCCCCAGCCTCCGCCGGAGACGACCACCGTGCGCCCCTCCTCGGGCAGCCCGAGCGCGCGCCGGGCCTGTAGTGGACAGCGCGGACCAAGGAAATCGGCGGAGATCAGCGGACGCACCAGACGCACGCTGCCCTCTCCGGCGATGCGCTCGACCGACGGCATCGACTCGCCGTACATCACGAGGTGCATGTCGATCCCGGGCTGCGCCCAGAAGAACAGGCCCGTCAGGTCGGTGATCGTCGCCACCGTCGGGCAGTCGACCATTTTCGTGCGCCGCAACCGCGCGAGCACAACCGTCACGGCGGGATAGGTGGAGACGATCACGTCGGGGTCGTGTTCGGCGATGCACCGGGCCAGCGGGCGTGAGCCCAGCAGCCACAGCAGCCGGCGCGCGAGGAGGCGAATCGGCGCCACGTGCTCGAGCAGCCAGTAGACGAGCGTGTAAGTCCACGGCATCAAGCGCAGCTGCACGCGATAGCCGTCCTCGACGACCGGTCGCAACACTCGTCCCATCGCCGCGAGACCGTCGATGATCGTGACCTCGGCCCGCTCGGGCGAGTTCTCGATCTGGTCGGCCAGCGCCCGGGCCGCGGCGGCGTGGCCCTCGCCGACGTCGGCGGACAGGATCAGAACACGGCGCGGGCGGGCAGGATCCGCGACCGGGTCTGTGGGTTGGCGGTGTCAACGACGTCGCATAAATCAATCTCATCCTCGTCCTGCACGCGGCCGAGCGGACGGACGGCCGGGCCAGAGGCGTATTCACAGCCGGATCCTTCCGGCGAACAGGCGGCGCTTACAGGGTACTCAGCACACCAAAGCCTTGCAGATCTTCTAGACGTAACAATGGGCGCGTGCAGGCGACCACTCCCCTGACGGGTCTCCCGCGAGGCGCACGCGCATCCGCCGGTGGCCCAAGCACCGCCGGCCCGGTGCGATCGTCATCCCCGCAACGCGGCCTGCGCTGGCTCGGCGCGCTCGGCCTGCTCGGCGTGTTCGCGACCGTCCTGCTGCTCGCCGCGGGGGCCGCGAGCGCGCCCTCGCAGTATGTCCCCGCCCGCAGCGGAGGCTGGCCGAGCTGGCTGGCTGGTCCCTTCGCCGGTCTCGACATCGGTCTCAGCCCGGACGGCTTCCAGACGCTCATCCTGATCATGGCCGCGAGCTACGCGGCAGTCCTGCTCGCCGTCCGCACGCTGTCCGGGCGCGCGCTGTGGATGACGATCCTCGCCGCGCACCTCGCCCTGCTGCTCGGTCCCCCGCTGCTCTCCCAGGACGTCTTCGGCTATCTCGACTTCGCCCGCCTGGGCGCGCTGCACGGGCTGGACCCATACACGCACGTCGCCGCCCAGGCGCCCACCGATCCCGTCTACCTGTTCGTCGGCTGGCCCTTTCAGAGCTCCCCCTACGGCCCGCTGTTCACGCTATCGAGCTATGCGATCGCCCCGCTCGGGCTCGCCGGCGGGCTGTGGGCGTTGAAGGCGCTGGCGGTCGCCACGAGCCTCGCCGCGATCGCGCTGGTCACGCGCGCTACCGCGAGGGAGGGCCACTCACAGCGCTTCGCCGCCGCCTTCGTCGGCCTGAACCCGGTGCTGCTCGTGCTCGCGGTCGGCGGCGACCACAACGACACATTGCTGTTGCTGGCGCTCGCCGCCGCGCTGCTGTTCACCGCCGGTGCCAGCCCGCGCTTTCGTGCCGGCGCGGCCACGCTGGTCGCGGGGATCGGGATCAAGCTCACCGCCGGCCTGGCGCTGCCATTCCTGATATTGGGGGCCGGCGGAGACGGGCTCCTCTCGCGCGAGCGCCTGCGCGTGCTGGGCGCCGCCGCGCTGAGCCTGGCGATGCTCGCGGCGATCGGGCTGATCGGCTTCGGCTCGCACGCCCTCGGCTTCGCCGGCGCGGTCAGCGAGCAGCAGCAGCTCGTGGCCACGCACAGCCTGCCCGCGGAGACAGCGCGCTTGGTGGGCCTGCACGGCACGCCGAGCTGGTGGCGACACTGCTTCATAGCGGGCTTCGTGGTGATCTTTTTGTACGCCCTGTGGCGCACGTGGCGCGGGGCCGACTGGCGCGTGGCGGCGGGATGGACGACGCTCGCGCTGCTGCTCGTCACCGCGTGGTTGCTGCCGTGGTATGCGATCTGGCCGTTGCCGCTAGCCGCGGTCAGTGGCGATCGGCGCCTGCGCGCCGCCACGCTCGTCTTCTGTGCCTACGCGCTGCTGATCCACCTGCCGCTCGCGAACGGCCTGCTCAGCCCGCCCCACGTCACCTGCCACACCCGGAAAGACTGCGTCCGGGGCGGCGGATTCCGCCTCGGCGGACACCGCGTCCATCTCACCGGTCTCAAAGTCACGGGCGACGTCACGCTCGATCTCCGCCGCTGAGGCCTCAGGACGCAACCGCCGCAGGCGCGAGGCGTCCAGGCGCCGGAACTTGAGGATCTCGAGCACGTACACGAGGTAGACGCTGGCGGCGACGACGAGCAGCCCGAGCGCGATCATCACGAGCGTCCAGCCGGTGTGCAGGTGGCCGTGATGGTCGGAGTAGGGGACAAAGCGCAGGGCCAGCGCGAGGCCGGCGAGCATCAAAGTCCAGGCGTACAGATAGGCGATCGTGCGACGGTTGGAGAAGCCGATGCGCGCCATCCGGTGGTGGAAGTGCTCGCTGTCGGACTGGTAGATCGGCTGGCGGTACTTCAGGCGCTTGAGCACGACGAAGGTTGTGTCCAGGAAGGGAATCGCGAGCAGGATCAGAGGCAGTACGAAGGACACGACGGCGGTCGTCTTGACCGCCGCCTCGACGGTGATCACGCCCATCAAGAGGCCGAGCAGGTTCGCCCCGCAATCGCCCATGAAGCTCGACGCGGGCGGGAAGTTGTAGAGCAGGAAGCCGAGCGCCGCGCCGGCGGTGAGGGCCGCCAGCACGCCCGGCTGAGCCCGGTCGAGGTCGAAGGCGATCACCGCCAGCGCCAGCGCGATGATCACGCAGACCCCCGCCGCCAGGCCATCGACGCCGTCGGAGAAGTTGACGACGTTCATCATCGCCACCAGGCCGATCACCGTCAGCACAGGTCCCGCGTTCGTGACGCCGGCGTTGGGGAAGTGCAGTTTGCCGACGAACGGCAGCGTGATCGCCTTGACCGCAACGCCGAAGTGCACGGCGATTATCGCCGCCGCGACCTGCCCGGCGAGCTTGACGATCGGTGGCAACTCGAAACGGTCATCGAGCGCGCCGACGAGGGTGATCAGCGTGGCCGCGAGCAGCACGCCGTGCCACAGCTGGTGTGCTTCGCTGTAGCCGGCCGGCAGCCAGATCAGCGCGGCAACGAGCACGCCCGCAAAGATCGCGAGGCCGCCCAGCAGCGGTGTCGGGCGCTCGGACAGGCCGCGCTCGCGGGGCTCGTCGATCGCACCGACAGCCCGCGCGAGGCGCATCGTGACCGGAGTCAGCAGCGCGGTCACCGCGGCGGCCACCAGGAAGGCGAAGAACGCGTCGAGCACGGACGGGTTGGGCATCGACGCCGACAGCATCGCAGGGTCGGGGGTCGTACGCGAGGCGGAGCCGCGACGGCAGCGCTACGCAAGCAAAGACTCGTACAGCGGGTAGCGCTCGACGATCGCTTGCACGCGCCCGGCCAGCTCGCCGGCGTCTCGGGCGAAGTCGGAAGTGATCAGGGCGGCGGCGATGATCTGGCCGACCTCCTCGAAGTCCTCGCGCTGCAGGCCCCGGGTCGCCAGCGCAGGAGTGCCGACGCGCAGGCCCGAGGCCTCCATCGGCGGGCGCGGGTCGAAGGGGATCGCGTTGCGGTTGACGGTGATCCCGATCTCGTGCAGCCGGTCCTCGGCCTGCCTGCCGCTCAGCTCGGGTTGCAGGCCACGCAGGTCGACAAGCGCGAGGTGCACGTCCGTGCCGCCGGTGAGCACGTCGATGCCCTGATTCGGCCGGCTGCCGCCGGCCGCCGGCGCCGGATTCATGAGCGCCGCGGCGACCGCCTGGGCGCCCTCCACCGTGCGACGCTGGCGCTCGGCGAAGATCTCTGATTTGGCGATCTGCAGCGCGACCGCCTTGGCGGCGATCACGTGCTCGAGCGGTCCGCCCTGCTGGCCGGGGAAGACGGCGGAGTCGATCTTCTTCGCGAGCGACTCCTTGCAGAGGATGATCCCGGCGCGCGGGCCGCCGAGCGTCTTGTGGGTCGTCGTCGTAGCGACGTCGGCGCCGTAATCGAGCGGGTTGGGATGTAGGCCGGTGGCAATGAGGCCGGCGAAGTGCGCCATGTCCACCATCAACAGCGCCCCGACCTCGTCGGCGATCTCGCGAAAGCGCGCGAAGTCGAGCTGACGAGGATAAGCCGACCAGCCGGCGATCAAGAGCTTGGGACGACGCTCACGCGCGATCCGGGCGACCTCGTCCATCTCGATCAGGCTGCTCTCGCGCGAGACCTCGTAGGCGGCGATCTCATACAGCCGGCCGGAGACGTTGATCTTCATGCCGTGCGATAGGTGTCCGCCGTGGGCGAGCGAGAGCCCCATGATCGTGTCGCCGGGCTGGAGCAGCGCGTGGTAGACGGCGGTGTTGGCCTGCGCGCCGGAGTGCGGCTGGACGTTCGCATGCTCGGCGCCGAACAGCTCCTTCGCGCGGTCGATTGCGAGCTGCTCGGAGACGTTGACCCACTCGCACCCACCGTAGTAGCGCCGTCCGGGGTAGCCCTCGGCGTACTTGTTCGTGAGCACCGAGCCCTGGCATTCGAGCACCGCGCGCGGGACGAAGTTCTCCGAGGCGATCATCTCCAGCGTGTCGCGCTGACGCGAGAGCTCGCCGCGCAGCGCGGCCGCGATCTCGGGATCGACCTCGGCGAGGGGCCGGTTGAAGTAGTCGGGGGAAAGCTCGGGCATGGCACGCTCCTCGGCAGGGGACAGCGATCGAATGCCCAGGCGCGCGGCGGGTTCGCTAGCCGCTTCCCGGTGGTCGATTCCACCTCTGGCGCCAGTCGCGGTAGCTTTCGACGAGGCTACCAGGAGGCGAGGATCCGCTCCACGTCCGCGCGCCGGAGGGGGCCCTCGCGCACGATCCGCCATCGACCACGACGCTCGTACTCGCGCAGGTCGAGCACCGTTGACGGGACGCCCGGCAGCTCGCCTCCATCGAGCACGAGCTCGGCGCCGGCGCGGATCGACTCAGGCACATCCTCGAGACGCCGAGCGTCGGGCTCGGCGGAGAGATTGGCGCTCGACTGGAGCACGGGGACGCGCACCCCGCCGAGGGCAACCAGCCGGGTACTCCACAGAGGCACGCGCACCCCGAGCGTGTCGGCGCCGCCCTCCCCCGGACCGCCTGCGAGGGGGAAACGGTGAGCCGGGTTCGCAAGCACCACCGTCACGGGTCCGGGCAGCAGCGCCTGTAGCGCGGCCCGCTCACGGTCACCGA
The DNA here is from genome assembly GCA_963774785.1 of uncultured Solirubrobacterales bacterium. Lineage (GTDB taxonomy): Bacteria > Actinomycetota > Thermoleophilia > Solirubrobacterales > Solirubrobacteraceae > Palsa-744. Next base: position 36,105 of record CAVZGH010000002.1, read on the forward strand.
GCTCGGGTAACGTCGCGAACAGAGACACAGGCGCGAAGAACATGACCGCCGCCGGCCGCTCGGCGGGGCGGCCCTTGAGCTCGTACAGCCGCCGCACAGCCTGCTCGTTTTCGGGATCGCAGCAGAGCCCGTAGACGGTGTCGGCCGGGAACACGGCGACACCGCCAGCCGCGACGCACTTCTCCAGGCGTCGCGCATCCTCGATACCGACGAACGCAGGTGCCGTCACCGAGCCCTCCCGCGCTCCCCCCGCGCCGGCCGCGCCGCCACGGCCGCCCGCCGCTCCCCCCGCGCCGGCCGCATCGCCACGGCCGCCCGCCGCTCCCCCCCGCCATGCCCGAATTACCCTCACCGCTTCCCCACGACCACGCGCTCGATCCCCGCCAGGTCGCGCTCGGCGCGCACGGACGTGAAGCCTGCCCCACGCACGAGCTCCCCCACCGCCGGAGCCTGCCCGGCGCCGAGCTCGAGCGCCACCGTCCGCACCCGGTCGCGCGCGCCGGCCTGAGCGAGCAGCGCGCGAATCGCATCGAGTCCATCACTCCCCGAGAAAAGCGCCCCGGTGGGCTCGTGGCGAAGGATCTCGGGAGCGAGCGACGCGCGCGCGGACTCCGCCACGTAGGGCGGGTTGGAGAGGATCGCGTCGAACTCGTCGAGCACGTCCGCGAGCAGATCCGCGCGCAGCCACGAGACCGCCAGGCCAAGCCGCTCGCCATTTGCGCGCGCGAGCGCGAGCGCGTCCGCGCTCAGGTCGCTGCCGCTGACGAGCAGGTCCGGGCGCTCGTCCTTCAAGGCGAGCGCGACGGCGCCGCTGCCCGTGCCCACGTCGAGCACCCGCGCGCCGCGCGGCAGGCCGAGCCCCACCTCGACGAGCAGCTCGGTCTCCGGACGCGGAACCAGCGCGCGGGGGTCGACGGCCAGCTCGATCCGGCGAAAGCCCTTGCGCCCGAGGATGTAGGCGACCGGCTCGCGCTGCACCGCACGGCGGCGGACGGCGTTCTGGAAGACACGGACAGCCGGTCCTTCGACGACGAGGTCGCGGTTGACGAGGAGGCGCTCGCGCGAGACGCCGAGCGCGTCGGCGAGCAGCAGCTCGGCATCCAGGCGTGGGGTTTCGCACCCGGCCGCCGTGATCGCGGTGATCGCGCCGTCGAGCGCGTCCCGCGCGGATGTGCCCCTCACGCCGCCGCCTGCGCCTCCAGGCCGCGGCGCTTCTCGTCGGCCTGCAGCGACGCGGTCAGCTCGTCGAGCTCGCCTTCGAGCACCTGGTCGAGGTTGTGAACGGTGTGCTTCGTGCGGTGGTCGGTGACGCGCCGCTCGCCGTAGTTGTAGGTGCGGATCTTCTCCGCGCGATCGCCCGTGCCGACCTGCGAGCGGCGGTCGGCCGCAAGCTCGGCCTGCTGCTCGGCCAGCGCCTGCTCGTAAAGCCGCGCGCGCAGCACGCGCATCGCGCGCTCACGGTTCTGCAGCTGAGACTTCTCGTCCTGCATCGAGACGACGATCCCGGTGGGCTTGTGCGTGATCCGCACGGCCGAGTCGGTCGTGTTGACCGACTGCCCACCGGGGCCCGAGGAGCGGTAGACGTCGATCTGGAGGTCGTTCTGGTTGATCTCGACATCGACCTCCTCCGCCTCTGGCAGTACCGCGACGGTCGCGGTCGAGGTGTGGATCCGGCCCTGGGACTCGGTCTCGGGGATGCGCTGCACGCGGTGGGTGCCGCCCTCGAACTTGAAGACCGAATAGGCGCCCGAGGCGCGCGAGGATCCCGGCGGCTGGGGGCCCGACGGGCGGGACTTTATCCCGAACGTGTACTTGCCCTCGCCGATGTCGAGCGCCTCGGTCTGAAAGCCCAGCCGCTCGGCGTACTTCGTCAGCATCCGGTAGATGTCGCGCGCCCACAGCCCGGCCTCGTCGCCGCCGGCGCCACCCTGGATTTCGACGATCACGTTCTTCTCGTCGTTCGGGTCGCGCTCGACCATCGCCAGTCGGATCTCCTCTTCGAGCACCTCAATCCGCGCGCGGGCGTTCCCCAGCTCCTCGCGCATCTCCGCGTCCTCGCCGTCCTCGGCGAGGAGTTCTTCGGCCCCGGTTGCGTCGTCCTGGGCGCGGCGCCACTGCATCGCCAGCTTTGCGGCGGGCTCGAGCTGGCTGTAGGCGCGACCGACCTCGGCGTAGCGCTCGCGGTCGGAGATCACCTCGGGGTCGGTCAGCTGCTCGCCGAGCTCGGCGAAGCGGCTCTCGATCTGCGCGACGAGGTCTTCGATCATAGGGGCAGTCTAGGTGCGAGCCCGCCGGCGGACACGAAAGCCGCCCAGCGCAGCGCCCCTGGTCGTCTGGCTACGCCACGACCTCGACGCCCATCAGATCAGCCGCCGAGAGCTCGCCGGGCGTCTCGAGCGCGAGCACCGCCTCCAGCGCCGCGATCGCGACCGCGAGCTGATCGAGGTCGGGCTCGCGCGTGGTCAGCAGCTGCAACTTCAGGCCGGGCCACATCACGGCCTGCACCCAGCGGCGGCGGCGATTGCGCCCGGCGAACTTGATCAGCTCGAAGGAGATGCCGGCGATCAGCGGCACGCCGAGGATGCGCGTCGCCACCAGCCAGTACCAGGCGGGCAGGCCGATCGGGGCGAAGACGAAGATCGCGACGATCATCACCACGAGCAGGAAGCTCGTGCCACAGCGCGGGTGCAGCCGCGAGAAGCGCTTCGCGTTCTCGGGCGTCAGTGGCAGGCCAGCCTCGAAGCAAGAGATCGTCTTGTGCTCGGCGCCGTGATACTCGAACACGCGTCGCAGGTCGCGCAGCCGCGAAAGCAGGAGCATGTAGCCGAGGAAGATCGCCGTCCTGACGATCCCCTCGACGACCCAGAACAGCACCGAGGAGTGCAACTGGCCCTTGATCAGGCTCGTCAGCGCGACCGGGATCACGAAGAACAGGCCGATCGCGAACACGAGCGCCACGACGATCGTCCCCGCCCACACGCCTCCGGAGATCTCCTGGCCCTGCGGCGACTGCCCATCCCGCTCGGGCACGCCCCCGCCGCCGGCGCCGTTCGGGTTCGCGTCCCCGTCCACACCTTCATCGGCCGACCCACTCTGAGTCCTGTGCCCAGCCTCGACCTCGGCTGGTGGGAGCTGCGCGTTGGCGGAGATCCCGAGCGCGCGGAACCCGATCGCCATCGACTCGCACAGGGCGACCACCCCGCGCACGATCGGCAGGCGCAGCGCGCGATGGCGCTGCAGCGACGAGGTCAGAGGAAAGGTCGAGACCTCGATCTCGCCTTCCGCGGCCTCCTCGACCGGGCGCTCGTCCTCTTGCAGCTGCTCGGGAGTCGGCTTGCGCACCGCGACCGCCCAGTGGGCGACGCCGCGCATCATCACGCCCTCCAGCACCGCCTGCCCGCCGACGGGGGCGTCGCGCTGGGCGTTCAACATGCCGTCGCCGTTGCGGTCCGCCTCCACCTCGACCGGCGTCAGCATGCCGGCCTGTGCGCGTGCGGCCTCACCCGGGGCGGCGTCACCCCGCGCCGCCTCGCCACCGTTTCTGTCCGCCACAGACGAGCCGGCGGCCAGCGGCGCGGCCATCGGCCCGCTAGGAAGCCTTGGCCTGAGCCGAGCGCTGACGGCCTTTGGCCATCCTGCGCTGGAAGCGCTCGACGCGCCCGCCGGTATCCATCAGCTTCTGTTTGCCGGTGTAGAACGGATGGCAGTTCGAGCACACCTCGACGTGCAGCTCGTCACGCGTGGCGCGCGTGGTGAACTCGTTGCCGCAGGTGCAGCGCACGTGCGCCTCGACGTAGCTGGGATGGATATCGGTCTTCATCGTTCGTTCATTCTAGCGATGATGATCGTCGGGGCTCAACCTGCACCACCGCGAAACGCGCGCCTTCCACCCTGATTCCACACGTTCGGCAAGCAGCCCGTCCTCCCTGCGCTCGGCAAGCAGCCAGCCCCCGGGCACCATACGATCGCGAAATGAGCTTTGGCGAGATCGTCGCGATCGCGTGCGCCGGGCTCGCGGCGGGGACGATCAACACGGTCGTCGGCAGTGGCACGCTGATCACCTTCCCGGTGCTGCTCGCGTTCGGCTACGCGCCGGTGACCGCGAACGTGTCGAACACGATCGGCCTCGTCCCGGGGTCGGTCTCCGGCGCGATCGGCTACCGCGGCGAGCTCTCCGGCCAGCGTGGCCGCGCGATCCGCCTGGGGACGATGTCGCTGCTCGGCGGCGTCACGGGGGCGGTGCTGCTGCTGGTGCTGCCCGCGTCCGCCTTCAAGGCGATCGTCCCGGTGTTCATCGCGCTCGCGCTCGTGCTCGTCGTGTTGCAGCCGCGGATCAGAGACCACCTCGCCGAGCGCAGGATCGACGCGATCCACGAGCGCGGCCTCGTGGTGGCGCTCGCGATCTATCTGACGGGCGTCTACGGCGGCTACTTCGGCGCCGCCCAGGGAATCCTGCTGCTCGGGATCCTCGGCGTGACGCTCGCACAGGACCTGCACCGCACGAACGCGCTGAAGAACGTGCTCGCGGGCCTCACGAACGGTGTCGCGGGCGTGTATTTCATCTTCGCCGCGCACGTCAACTGGGCGCCGGCCGCGATCATCGCCGTCACCTCGATCATCGGCGCCCAGCTCGGCGCGCGCTACGGGCGACGCCTGCCCCCGGTCGCGCTGCGGGCGCTGATCGTCGTGGTCGGGGTCACTGCGATCGTGCGGCTGCTCGCCACGTGAGGGGGACAGAAAGCCGCGAGCAGGCAGAAAGCCATGAGAAGGCAGAAAGCCGCGAGGGCCTCAGCCGGCGGTAGTTGTCGGCGCGCTGCTGGCGCCCGAGCCGCCGGGCGTGGTGGGCGTCGCGGGCGTAACCGGCGCGGGCGTCGAGCTGGGCGCTGACGCGGGCTGCACACACTCGAGCGTGTGCCGTTCGGCGCGCCTGATCACGTAGCCCTTGTCGTTCAGCCAATGAAAGCGCACGAGCGCGCGGTAGTCCGCCGGAAACGACAGGTTCGTGACCTGCTTGACGTACTGGTAGATCTTCACCCCGGGCGCCGAGCCGCGCCACACGCCGAGCCCGGGGGCCGAGACGGTGTGGAAGAGCTCTTCGCCGGGCAGCCGCTCCTGCACTTCGATCCGCATCGCCATCCGGGCAGTGCCCGCAGTCGCCGTCATTTCTGCGGAGAACGTGGCGGAGCGGTCCGCCTGTTCACCCGTCGTGAAACACTGTTCGACGGTGGCAGCAGCGCCTCCGGCGGCATCGGTCTGCGCCGCGAGCGGGGTCCAGTAGACCGGGGCGGGGGAGGCTGCGCTCGCCGGGGCCACGCACGCGAGCGCGGTCGCACTGCAGGCGAGCAGCACAAGCACCAAGCGGCGGGCAGCGGCGTGCTCGAACGACGATCTTTGCAGCATCTTCATAGCCTCCCCCTAACACCCAAGACCCGCACAATGTTGCGCACAAAGTGCCACCCAACCGTAATTGAGCTTCTTACCAGATCGCCGCTACACCATATGCCGCAAGCGCGGGATCGCGCGTCACGATCGGAATCCGCTCGCTGAGGGCCTGGGCCGCGAGCAGCCGGTCGAATGGATCGCGGTGCGCTTTTCCCGCGACCTTCAGATAGGGGAGGTTCTGCAGGAGGGCAACATGTGGCCAGGAGATCGCAAGCACGCCGAAGTCATCGGCCTGGGCCTGCTCCGGCCAGTCCTCGTCGGTGTCGAGCTTTCCCAACGAGCTTGATGGCAATCTCAACGAGCGATCCCGCTCCGACGAGGGCATGCTCGGAGGTTTCGATTGCCTTGCGCGCCGGAGCCGAGAGCCGTGAGTCTCCTCCCAGCCACCAGATCAGGGCGTGGGCATCCAACAGCAGGCGCATCAATCGAAGATGCCGAGCGCTCTCGCGACATCTGGCGGCCACTCGTCGAAGTCCTCGCGCATGCTGATGCGACCACGCATCCGGCCGGGCTTACGCCTGGCTCGGGGCTTCTCTGCAGCGATGGCGACCAAGCGAACCACCGGACGACGCCCACGGCGTAGCACGACCTCCTCGCCGTCCTCCGCCATGTGCACAAGCTTCGAAAGTTGCGTCTTTGCCTCGCCGATGCCATACGTCGTAGCCATGCTTCGAGAATAACAAAGCTTGGTCAAGTTAGCCAAGATGTCCGCAGCGAAGTCGCGGCCCTGCGGGGCCGGCCGGACGGACATCGATCCCCGCCGAGGGCCCCCACAAGGGTCCGTCCCTCAGAGGATCTGGTAGAGGGGCCCGTCCCCCCCCTCGGGCACAGTGAGCCGCCCGCCCTTGGCGGTGATCGCCCCGCACTGCACGCAGTTGGTGTAGTTGACGATCACATCGACAGGGCCGGATTGGTCCCCACCCTCCCCGTCCTCGGGGATCTCGTAGACGCCCGCCGGGCACATCCAGCGCCAGGTCTCGGCGATCTCGCGCGGGACGTGCTTCTGGATGCGGATGTGGTTGGGAGCGTCGTCGCGGGTGGCGTTGCCGGTGATGAACACCGAGGAGAGCTTGTCGAAGGTGTATTTGCCGTCGGGCTTCGGGTAGCGCTCGGAGGTGTCGCCGACGAACATCGGCTCGGCGTCGTCACGGTGCCATTCCTGGCGGCCCGGGGGAACCTTGCCCTTGGACATGATCGACGGGCCCGCCAGGAGACTGCCGACGAGGAAGCCTTTCTGGAAGGCCTGGCGCGTGTTGCGCACCTGGTAGAGCTCTTTGCCGATCGAGGACTCCTCGACCGCCTCCTCGTAGGCCTCGAGCGGCTGGCCGGACTTGAGGTTGCGGTAGATCGCCTCCGCGGCGAGCATCCCCGACTTGATGCAGTGGTGGACGCCCTTCAGCGCCGCCGTGTCGACCATCCCGCCGGCGTCGCCGACGAGCACCGCGCCCGGCATCGAGAGCTTCGGCATCGACCAGTAGCCGCCGCCGGGGAGCGCCTTGGCGCCCCAGGCGACGCGCTCTCCGCCCTCGAGGATGCCGCGCACGAGCGGGTGTGTCTTGAACGTCTGCAGCAGGTCGTGCGCCGAGGTCGTCGCGTCGCGGTAGTTGAGGTCGACGACGAACCCGATCGAGACGAGGTCCTCGCCCGTCTTCTCGTCCTTCATCGGGTACAGCCAGGTGCCGCCGAGCTGTCCGTACTTGGGCGCGACCTTCAGCGGCCACGGCTGCACGAACGTGTGGATCACGCGATCGAGCGGCTTCTTTACCTTCCACACCTCCTTCACGCCGAGCTCCCAGACCTGCGGCTCGCGGCCAACGGCGAGGTCGAACTCTTTGATCGCCGCGCCGGTCAGATGTCCCCAGCAGCCCTCGGCCAAGACCGTGGCCTGGGCCTTGATATCGGTCCCCGGCTCGAAGTTGCCGAGGGGCTCTGAGTCCTTGCCGCGGCCCTTGTCGCCCGAGCGCACGCCCACGACCTTGCCGTCCTGCACGATCAGCTGGGTCGCGGAGGTCTCGGTCAGGACGTAGGCGCCGGCCTCCTCGGCCTGGCGCTGCTGAAAGCGGGCGAGCGCGGAGACCGAGACGACCTCGTTGCCGTGGTTCTTGAAGTTCGGCACCGCCGGGATCGGCACGGGCAGCTTGGATTTCGGGCCGGTGAGCATGTACACCGACTCCTTCTCGACCTCGCCGAACGCAAAGCCCTCTTCGCGCCACTGCTCGCGGGTCATCTCGGGGAACAGCTCCTGCAACGGGCCGGGGCGCATGACCGCGCCGGAGAGGTTGTGTCCGCCGCAGGTCTTCGCCTTCTCGATCACCGCCACGGGAACCTCGCCGAGGCGCTCCATCGTCTCCGGATCGTCGGCGAGCAGCTGCAGCAGGCGGTTCGCGCAAGCAAGCCCCGCGGTGCCGCCACCGACGATCGCGACGCCGACCTCGATCAGCTCGTCCTCGGCGTCGAGGCCGCGCTTGACGAACTCCTTGCGGGAGTTGACCGGGGGTGGGAAGGCCGAGGGCGCGACCTTCCCGTTGAGGGAACCGCTGTGTCCGCTCATCTCCTCAGGCCTCCTTCTGCGGACCCAAATAGTCCCGCATCGATTCCCATTGCCAGCGATCTCGCACCGTGCCGGTCATCGCTCTCAGCCCGCCTTCTTGGCCTTCACTGCCTCTGTCAGCTTCGGCAGGATCTTGTTCAGATCGCCGACGATCCCCAGGTCGGAGAATTCGAAGATCGGCGCGTTCGCGTCCTTGTTGATCGCGACGATGTTCTCCGAGGCCTGCATCCCGACCTTGTGCTGGATCGCGCCGGAGATGCCCGCCGCGAGGTACAGCTTCGGCGCGACCGTCTTGCCGGTCTGGCCGATCTGGGCGGCGTAGGGATACCAGCCGGCGTCGACGACCGCGCGGGTCGCGGCGACGGCGCTGTTGCCGCCGAACGCCTTCGCCAGGTCTTCCGCGAGCTCGAAGCCCTCGGCCTTGCCGAGACCGCGGCCACCGGCGACGAGGATGTCGGCGCCCTCGATGTTGACGTCGGCGCCGCGCTGTTCGCCACGCGTCACCATCGTCGCCTGCTGGGCCTGCGGGCTCAGCTCGAAGCTGAGCTGCTCGACAGGGGCATCCGCGCCGGACGCGTCGTTGATCTCGAACGCGTTCAGGCGGCCGATGATGATGCCGACCTGAGAGCGGTATTTGATCTCGGAGATCGCCGAATCGCCCAGGATCGGGCGCTCGGCGACGAGCTCTCCGCCCTCCGCGCGCACGTTCGTGACCTCCATCGCGACGCCCGCGCCCAGCCGCGCGGCCAGACCGGCGCCGATCTCGAAGCCGAGCAAGCCGCCGCCGAACAGCGCGTACTTGTAGTCACCGCCCTGGATCGCCGCCGCCATCGCGTTGACGAGCGGCTGCGCGAGACCCTCGGGTCCCTCTGCCACGAGCACCTTCTTCGCGCCGTACTTCCCGAGCGAAGCGGCGAGCTCCTGCGGGACGTTCTCGCCCAGCAGGATCGCGTGCGCCTCACCGCCGAGCTCCGCGGCGAGCTTCGCGCCCTCGGAGACCGCGCCGAGCGAGTTCTTGTTGATCGCGCCGTCGTAGTGCAGCGCATACACAAGGATGTTTGCCATGTCAGATCAACTTCCTCTCGTCGAGCCAAGCCACGATTTTTTCGACGGTTTCGCCGGTGTCCTCATCCTCGATGATCTCCCCGGCGGCCTTCGCGGGAGGCGCCTTCGCGGCGACCCACTGGGCGGCCGAATTATCGCCGCCGACCTTCGAGGCGTCGATCTCGACGTCGCCGGTCGTGACCGTGTCCAGCGGCTTCTTCTTCGCGCCCATGATCGCCTTCAGCGAGGGGTAGCGGGGCTCGTTGATCGCGTCGCCGACGGAGATCACCGCGGGCAGCTTGATCTGCACGGTGTCGTAGCCGTACTCGGCCTGGCGCTCGCATCTGAGGGCCTCGGACTCGACGTCCATCTTGATCACCTGCGTCAGCGAGGGCATGCTCAGGTGCTCGGCGACAACGGCGCCGATCGTGTAGCACTCGCCGTCGTCTGACTGCTGTCCGAGCAGGACCAGATCGGGGCTCTCGCGCTGCAGCGTCTTCGCGAGCGCGTAGCCGGTCGCGGCCACGTCCGAGCCGGCGACAGCCGGGTCGGAGAGATGCACGGAGCGGTCAGCGCCGAGCGAGACGGCCTTGTGCAGGGCGCGCACCGCGCTGTCGGGACCCATCGTCACGGCGACGATCTCCTCGACGGGCACAGCGCCGCCCTCCTTGATCTGCATCGCTGCCTCGATCGCGTGCGTGTCATAGGGATTGAGGTTCTTCTCTCCGCTGCGGTCCATACGCCCCGTCGAGGGATCGATCCGCTTCTCGACGGCGGCGTCCGGGACCTCCTTCACCAGGACGCATATCTTCATTTCTTCGGCTGCTCCTTCGGGGGTCTGCCCGGGGGTGGGCTTGCTTGCATTCGGGAAAGCTCTGGCGGTAATCCTACCGGTTCCGGCGGTTGACTGACGAGTCAATCAGTTGCTTGGCGCCCGCCCGCCGGCGGTGGCACCGCGGATGAAATCGACGATCGCCTGGGTCGGGGCGCCCGGCGTGAAGACCTCGGCGACCCCCAACTGCTTCAGCTCGGGGATGTCCTCCGCGGGAATCGTCCCGCCGACGGTCACAACGACGTCATCGACGCCCTGCTCGTGCAGCAGCGCAACTACGCGGGGCACGAGCGTCATGTGCGCGCCGGAGAGGATCGACAGCCCGACCGCGTCGGCGTCCTCCTGAATCACGGTCTCGACGATCTGCTCGGGCGTCTGGTGCAGGCCCGTGTAGATCACCTCCATCCCCGCGTCGCGCAGCGCCCGCGCGATGATCTTCGCGCCGCGGTCGTGCCCGTCGAGGCCGGGCTTGGCGACGACGACGCGGATCTTGCTCTTGGGCTGGGCAGTGGCGGAAGGCATCGCAGGCAGGGATTATGCCCGCGACTGCGTACGCTCGCCGGCACGCTCTCTCACAACGCCCCCCAAACCGCCGAGCGCGGCGGCGGCGCCGATCGCGGCAAGGACCTTCAGGCGCCGCCCCAGCCGATCCAGGTGGAGCACCTCCCAGCCCTCCTCGCCGGCGATCCGGCGCAGCTCGGCATCGGGGTTCACGACCACCGCATGGCGCACCGCGCGCAGCATCGGCAGGTCGGACTCGGAATCGGAGTAGGCGTAGGAGGCTTCGAGGTCAATCCCGGCCCGTTCGGCCAGTTCCCGCATCGAGAGCACCTTCCCCTCGCGGTAGTTGAATGGGCCCGCGGCGCGACCGGTGTAGCGACCGTTGACGATCTCCGAGCGCGAGCCGAGGCCGCCGTCGAAGGCGAGCACGTGCGCGAGCAGATCGGCCATCTCCTGGGAGGCGGCGGTGAGGATGTAGACGGGCACGCCGGCGTCCTGATGGGCGTAGGCGCGCGCGAGCATCTCCGGGTACAGCCGCGGCAGCACCCCGGCGAGCACTCTTGGGGAGAGGCGCTGGAGGTCCCGCACGCGGACGCCCGCGATCATCTCGCCGACGCGCTTCCTTACCTCGTCGGCGCGATCGTCGGTAGATCCTTTCAGGCGGAAGCGCAGGTTCTCGTAGACGTCCTTCGCGAGGCGACGCCGCGAGATCATGCCCGTCTCGTAGGCGGCGCGGGCGAAGAAGATGCCCGAGGACCCGGCCATCAGCGTCTTGTCGAGGTCGAAGAACGCGGCCGGGCGCAGGCCGCCGTCAGCGCCCTTCCGGTCCGTGGCCATCGCTATCTGAGAGGGTCGTGAGTCGAGCCAGACAAGGACGCAGGGAGCGTGGTGTGCTCTGCACGCGAGCGAGTGAGGACGCCGTATGGCGAAGGGCTCACGGCCATCTCAGACGCGAAGAATGACCGCGTCGCCCTGCCCGCCGCCCGAGCAGATCGCCGCGCAACCGAGACCGCCGCCGCGGCGGCGCAGCTCGTGAACGAGCACGCCGAGGATGCGCGCGCCGGAGGCGCCGATCGGGTGGCCGAGCGCGATCGCGCCGCCGTTCACGTTCACGCGGTCCTCGTCGATGCCGAGCGTCCGGATCGAGTTCAGCGTGACCGAGGCAAACGCCTCGTTGATCTCCCACAGGTCGATGTCCTCGGCCTGCAGGCCGGCTTTCGCGAGCGCCTTCTGCGCGGCCGAGGCGGGCGTCGTCGCGAGGTAGGCGAAGTCGTTGGCGGACTGCGCGTGGGCGACGATCTCGGCCAGCGCCTCCTTGCCGTTGGCGCGCGCCCACTCATCGGAGGAGAGCACGAGCGCGCCGCCGGCGTCGTTGACGCCGGGAGAGTTTCCTGCCGTGTGCGAGCCCTCCTTGCTCGTCAGGCCGGGAAGCTTCGCGAGCGCCTCGAGCGAGCTTTCGCGGCGCGGGGCCTCGTCGACCTCCACCGTCGTATCGCCCTTGCGAGCCTTGACCGTCACGGAGACGATCTCATCGGCCAGCTTGCCCTCGTCGGTCGCCGCAAGCGCCAGCTCGTGCGAGCGCAAAGCCCAGCGGTCGAGGTCGGCGCGGGTCATCTCGAGCTCGTCGGAGACCTCCGTCGCCTCGACGAACATCTGCTTGCCGGAGAACGGGTTCGTGAGCCCGTCGTGAACCATCGCGTCGAGCGCCTTGACGTCGCCCATGCGAAAGCCGAAGCGCGCTCCCGGGAGCAGGTAGGGCGCCTGGGACATCGACTCCATGCCACCGCCGACGCCGACCTGCACGTCGCCCGCGCGAATCGCCTGGTCGAGGATCACCGAGGCGCGCAAGCCGGAGGCGCAGACCTTGTTGATCGTCTCCGAGGAGACCTCCTTCGGGATCCCGGCCTTGATCTGTGCCTGACGCGAGGGGATCTGCCCCTGGCCGGCCTGCAGGACCTGCCCCATCACGACGTGCTCGACCTGCTCGGGCTCCACCCCAGAGCGCTCCAGCGCCGCCTCGATCGCGACGCCCCCGAGCTCGGTCGCGTCGAGCGTGGACAGGCCGCCGCCCATCTTGCCGATGGGGGTGCGGGCGGCGCCGAGGATCACTGTCTTGGGCATTGTCTGCGGAGGCTCCTAGGGTCGGGTTGCAAGGACTACAGGCCGGCAATGCTAGTAGACGCACTGCACGCCGGCCGGATATTGTGGGCTGATCGTGAACGTCTCCTGGACAGCCGACCCACCCGAGGCGACCGAAGCCGACACCGTCGTCCTCGGCCTGTTCGAGGGCGAGGAGCCTCGCGCCGGCGCGCGCGCCGAGGTCGGCGAGCTGCTCGCGAGCGGCGAGGCCCAGCGCTCGTTCAAGGCACTCGCCGTGACCCACGCCGACGGCAAGCGCTGGCTGACGGTGGGACTCGGCCCGCACAAGGATTTCACGCCCGAGCGCGCGCGTGTGGCGGCGGCGCTCGCCCGTGAGCGCGCGCGCGAGCTCTCGGCGCGGGTGCTCTGCTGGGAGGTACCGGCGGCCGGTCCGGGCGAGGCCGGCAGGAGCGATCGTGGCAACGCAGGCGGCGATACAGGCGGCGCCAACGCAAGCGAGGCGGTCGCGCAGGCGCTCGTCGAGGGCACGATCCTCGCCGACTACAGCTTCGACCTGCACAAGTCCGCGCCGGCGGGCGGCCAGGACGGGAACGCCAAGCCCCCAAAGCACCTCGACGCGCTGATCGTCTCCGGCGGCGGCCCCGTCGAGTCGGCGGTCGCTGACGCCGCGATCGTCGCCGCGGCGGTCAACGCGGCCCGCGACCTGCAGAACCGGCCCGGCAACGACCTCACGCCGACGGCGCTCGGCGATTACGCGCGGGCGCTCGGCGAGGAGATCGAGGGGCTGGCGGTCGAGGTGCAGGGACGCGCCGGGATCGAGGGGCTCGGGATGGGCGCCTTCGCCGCCGTCGCGCGGGGCTCCGAGCAGGAGCCGGCGCTGATCGTCCTCAAATACGAGGGCAGGGAGGGATCGAATCCCCAGGGATCAAATCCCAGCCCCACGGGGCCTTTGCTCGCCTTCGTCGGCAAGGCCGTCACGTTCGACAGCGGCGGCATCTCGCTGAAGCCCGGCGCGAAGATGGCGGAGATGAAGTTCGACATGTCCGGCGGCGCCGCCGTGCTCGAGGCGGTCGCGGCGATCGCGCGCCTGCGCCTGCCCGTGCGGCTCGTCGCGGTCATAGGGGCGACCGAGAACCTCCCGGACGGTCGCGCGGTCAAGCCCGGAGACATCGTCACGGCGAAGAACGGGAAGACGATCGAGATCAACAACACCGACGCCGAGGGCCGGCTGGTGCTCGCCGACTGCCTCTGCCACGCGGTCTCCCTGGGGGCCGAGCGAATCGTCAACCTGGCGACGCTGACCGGCGCGGTGATCATCGCGCTCGGCTCGACCTACGCGGGGATCATGTCCAACGAGGACGATCTCACCGAGCAACTCACCGCCGCGGGCGAGCGCACGGGCGAGATCCTCTGGCGGCTGCCGCTGCACCCCGAGTACGACGAGCTCGTCGCGGGCAAGTACGCCGACCTCGACAACGCCCCCGAAGCGCGCAAGGCGGGCACGATCGTGGGCGCCTCCTTTTTGCAGAACTTCGTCGGTGAGACGCCCTGGGCGCACCTCGACATCGCGGGGTCTGCGTGGGATCTCGGGCGCGCGTACGTCGGCAAGGGCGCGTCGGGGTACGGGGTGCGGCTGCTGGTCGAGCTTGCGCGCGGCTACAGCGCGTAGAGCGCTGGCCCAGCCGATCCCATCCCCCTCCACCCCAGCTCAGCCCATCTGTGAGAATGCCCGCCCGTGGACTTCGACCTCTCCCCCGATCACGAGCTGATCCGCCGCACCGTCCGCGAGTTCGCCGAGGGCGAGGTCGCGCCGATCGCCGAGGAGCTCGACCGGACCAAGTCCTTCCCGTATGAGATCGTGCGCCAGCTCGGCGCGCTGAACCTGATGGGAATTCCCTTCCCCGAGGAGTACGGCGGCGGCGGCGGGGACACGCTCGCCTACGCGCTCGCCGTCGAGGAGCTCACGCGCGTTGACTCATCGGTCGCGATCACGCTCTGCGCACACACCTCGCTGGGAACGCAGCCGATCTATCTGTTCGGCACCGAGGCGCAGAAACGCGAGTGGCTGCCCCGGCTGTGCTCCGGTGAGCGGCTCGGCGCGTTCGGGCTGACCGAGCCCGAGGCCGGCTCGGACGCCGGCAACGTGCGCACGCGCGCGACGCTCTCGGATGGCGAGTGGACCGTGAATGGCGCCAAGCAGTTCATCACGAACGCCGGCACGGAGATCTCGGGGCTCGTCTGCATCACGGCGGTCACGGGGGAGAAGGATGATGGAGATCCCACCCGCCCCGCGAACGGCGGCGCGGGCAACGGCGGCGCGGGCCGGGCCCCAGGCAAGGAGATCTCGAACCTGATCGTCCCCAACGGCACGCCCGGCTACGAGCAGGGCGAGCCGTATCGGAAGATGGGCTGGAACGCCTCGGACACGCGCCCACTCACGTTCTCCGATTGCCACGTCCCCGAGGAGAACCTGCTCGGCCCCCGGGGGCAGGGGTTCAAGCAGTTCCTGCACATCCTCGACATCGGCCGGATCGGCGTCGCCGCGATGGGCGTCGGGCTCGCGCAGGGCGCGCTCGACGAGGCGCTGAAATATGCAAAAGAGCGCAAGGCGTTCGGCAAGTCGATCTCCAAGTTCCAGGCGATCCAGGCGAAGCTCGCCGACATGTTCGACCGAGATCGAGGCCGGCCGGCTGCTCGTCTACAAGGCCGCCCGAGAGAAGGACGCGGGGCGGAACTTCACGCTGACGGCCGCCCAGGCCAAGCTCAAGACAGGTCGCTTAGCGGTGCGCTGCGCCGAGGAGGCCGTGCAGATCCACGGCGGCTACGGCTTCATCGAGGAGTACCCCGTCTGCCGCTTCTACCGCGACGCGAAGATCCTCACGATCGGCGAGGGCACCGACGAGGTCCAGCAGATGGTCATCGCGCGGGCGTTGGGGGCCTGAATTCCTCCACGCGAACCCCGCCCGGGTAGTCCTGCCGTAGAGACCACCGGCGTCGTGCCGTAAGCTGAGAGCACGATGACCGACATGGTCGAGCATGCGATGGATGGAGTGGCGAGGACGGTCGCGGCGGGCAAGAACGATCCCGCGCGGTCGGTCGAGGACGACCGTTACACCGCCCCCGCAACGGCCGTGCCCAACCGCAGCGGGTCCGGGACGGTAACGCTGGGCGACTGCTTTCGGGCGTTCTGGCGCCAGCCCTCGCCGCCGTATCTGTTCGGCGCGGTCGTCTTGATGCTCGGCCTGCGGATCGCCCAGGGCTCGTGGAGCTGGCGCGACGCGGTGATGCTCGCCGGCTTGATCGCGGTGACCCCGTTCGTCGAGTGGACGATCCATGTCTACGTGCTGCACTCGCCCGCGCTGCGCCTGCGCGGCCGTCGGATCGAAATCCCGAGCGCGCGCGAGCATCGTGCTCACCACGAGTCCCCGGCCGTGCTCGCCGGCGTGCTGCTGCCCGTGTACGGCGTGCTCGTGTTCCTGCCGATGATCGCGCTCGTCAACTGGGCGCTCTCGTTCCCGATCTCCCTCGTGCTCGGCGGCCCGCGCCTTGCCTACGCGACCACCGGCGTGCTGGTCAGCTTCGCGATCCTCGCCTCCTACGAGTGGACGCACTTCCTGATCCACACGCCCTACCGCGCGCGGCGACGCTATTTCAAGGCGATCTGGCGCAACCATCGGCTGCACCACTTCAAGAACGAGCGCTACTGGTTCGGCGTCACCTCGACCGTCGGCGACCGCGTGATCGGCACCTCGCCCGACCAGCGCTCGGTAGAGCGCTCGCTGACCGCGCGCTCGCTGCACGCCGAGCGCTGAATAAGACCGTAGCGGTACCCCAGACTTCGCGTGGCTGGCTGGACGATCTTCGATCGGCCGGGCCGTGTCGGGGAACGCTCAGCGCGGCTCGAGGACTACGAGCGGAATCTGGCGCTCGGCGCGCTTCTGGTAGTCGGCGTAACCGCCGTAGACCTTCAATGCCATCGGCCACAACCGCTCGCGCTCGTCTGGATTGGCCACGCGCGCATGCACGCACCTGCGCTCGGAGCCGACCTGCACCTCGGTATCGGGATTCGCCTTCAGGTTGTAAAACCAGGCCGGGTGCTTCGGATAGCCGCCCTTGGAGGCGACCAGGACGAGGTTCTCGCCGTCGCGCACGTAGACGAGCGGGCTCGTCCGCGACTTGGCGCTCTTCGCGCCGACGTGGTCGAGCAAGAGCATCGGCGGCAGGCCGGGCACGCGGTGGCCGATCCGCCCCGCGCTCAGGCGGTAGAGCGTCATATGGCCCTGCGCGACGCGATCGAGGATCCCCCAGTTGCGCTCGACCCAGTTCAGATAGTCCATCGCCGCCGACCCTACACGCCACGCTGCAGCAGGGTGGCGGCCGCGCTCGCCGGGTCGAGCCTCCGCTCGACGACCTGCTCGAGCAGGTCCTTGAACTCCTCGTCCTCGCTCAGCTCTTCCTCCAAACGGCGGCGCATGCGGGCGGTGGCGATCGCGAGCACCTCGTTGTGCAGGTTGCGCCGGCGGCGCTCCTGGAGTTGCCCGGCGGCGAGGATGTGCTCGCGGTGCTCGGCCAAGCGCGCGACGAGCTCGTCGAGGCCGACGCCGCGGTTGGCCTCGGTCTTCACGATCGGGACCCGCCAGCGCTTGGCGGCGTCCGGGTGGGCGGGATCCTCATCCCGATCGTCGAGGTTCGCCAGCGAGAGCACGCCGCGAATCTCGCGCACCATCGTGTCCGTCAGGGGGTGGTCGGCCTTGTTGATCACGATCACGTCCGGGATCTCCATCACACCGGCCTTCAGCGCCTGGATCGAGTCACCCGAGCCGGGCATCAGCACCAGCACGATCGTGTCGGCGTGGTCGATGATGTCGATCTCGGCCTGCCCCACGCCGACCGTCTCGACGAACACATCCTCGCGCCCGGCCGCGTCCAGCAGCAGCGCGGCCTGCAGCGCGGCCTCTGAGAGCCCTCCGAGCGCGCCGCGGTTGGCCATCGAGCGGATGAACACACCCTGATCGAGGAAGTGCTCTGTGAGGCGGATCCGGTCGCCGAGCAGCGCGCCCTGCGTGAACGGCGAGGAGGGATCGACCGACAGCACGCCGACCGTGCGGCCGGCTTCGCGCTTGGCCTTCGTGAGCGCGCCGACTAACGTCGACTTGCCCACCCCGGGCGGCCCGGTGAAGCCGACGACCGAGGCTTTGCCGGTGTGCGGATAGACCTCTTTGACGAGCTCCCAGCCCTCGGGGCGGTCGTCCTCGACGAGCGTGATCGCGCGCGCCAGGGCACGGCGATCGCCGTCGAGCAGTCGTTGTGCGAGCGTTGGAGGCACCGCAGAAGTATCTAGGATGCCCGCTCGTGAGCCCGCGCCGAGCCCCCGAACCGCTACACGGCGGCCCGCTCGCACTGCTGCGGTTCATGCGCGCCAACCACATGCTCAGCCGCGCCTACCTGCACCTGCTCGCGCGCTTCGTCTACCTGAAGCTGCGCCACGGCAAGCGCCTGCAGACCGACGGCGTCTGCTTCATCTGCCCCGGCGTGCAGCTGGAGATCGGCCGCGAGGCGACGCTGCGCATCGGGCGCTGGGCGTGGCTCGGCCATGGCACGAAGATCCGCGTCCACGAGGGGGAAGTCGCGATCGGCGCGAAGACCGTGATGGGCCAGGAGTGCACGATCTCCGCCTTCCAGCACGTCTCGATCGGACGCGAGTGCATCGTCGCCGACCGCGTGATGCTGATCGACTTCGATCACGGCGTCGTCGAGGTCGAGCGCCCGATCCGCCTGCAGGGCATCTACAAGCGCGACGTCCGCGTCGGGCACAACGTCTGGCTCGGATATGGAGCCTGCATCCTGCGCGGGGTCGCCGTCGGCGACAACGCGATCATCGGTACCTCCTCGGTCCTCACCAGGGACGTCCCCGCCAACGCGGTCGTCGCCGGGGTGCCAGCCCGGGTGATCCGCATGCGCGAGGCGCCGAGCTCGATGCGCTGGGAGTGAGCCCGGATCCCAGAGCTCCCACACTCGATCGATTTCCTGTTCGCGATCCTCCCCCACACGCTCAGCCGGACTGAAAGATCGCCCTCCAGGGTCACGGCGCGAGCAACGCCGCGGCATCGGCCTGAACCGCCAGGTTGCGCAACCCCTCCTCGCTCGCCTCCGGCCCCTCGGCCAGCGCCCGCGCGAGCGCGCGACGGTGGCCCTCGAAGCGCTCGCGCGCGTAGGGAACGGCGAGGCCACGGGAGAGCATGAAGGGCCAGTCGCTCGCCTGCAGCGCGAGCAGCTCGCGCACCGCCGCCGGGCCGGCCGCTGCTCCCGCGGCCACGACCCGCAGCTCGGCCGCCCGCGTCGCAAACGCCAGCTCTGCGACCTGCGGCCCCGACCAGGTCGAGAGATCGCCCTCCTTGCCCCAGCTGCTCGCCTCTGCGCCACGATCGTCCTCCATCGCCGTGCCATCCAACGGGGCCGGCTCAAGCCGCTCCAGCGCGTCGTCCAACCGCACGAGCTCGAGCCCCTGCCGCACGCACTCCCGCACGACCGCCTTCAGCCACGCGATCCCCTCGTACCACCAGTGCCCGAGCAGCTCGGTGTCGAGCGCGCAGACCGCCAGGCCGCCGCCCGGCAGGCCGGCGCCATCGCGGCGCAGGCGCTCGCGGGTGCGGGCGACGAAGTCCGCGGCGTGTTCACGGGCGAGCGCGAGGGCGCGCCCGTGGTCGTAGGGCTCGCCGTCGTTGCCCCAGGGGGTGTGGTGGTGGATCGTGTGGTGGTGGTAGTCGCGGTAGGCGCCGTCGGCCGGGTAGCCGGCGTCGCTCCAGACGAGCGCCATCGTCGCGCGGTCGATCGGCACGAGCGTAACGCCGTCCTCGCCGAGCAGCGGGCGCAGGTGCTCGCGCGCGCCGAGCCCGAAGCGGTTGGTCAGCTCAATGCAGGTCGCATGCACCCCCGCGTCGGCGAGCGCCGGGGCAAGCCACGGCGCGTAGGCGCACTCGGGCAGCCAGAATCCGCCGCGCCAAGCCTCGCCCGCGAAGCGCGCGCGGTGCGCCGCGACGCCGGTCTGGATCTGCGCGCGCACCCCGGCGTCGGTCGCGAGCAGCGGCAGCACCGCATGCGTGGCCGAGGAGGTCCACTGCGCGTAGGGCGCGAGCGCCCCCAGCAGGTCCCCGCCGCAGCGCGCGAAACGCTCGAGCGCGCGCGCGTAGTCGTCCCACGAGCGTTCGACCTCGCGCGCGAGGTCATCGTGGCCGCCCTCGCGCAGCCCGTTCGCGTCCTCCTCGTGCGTGTAGCGGCGCACCTCGCCGACGAAGCTCCGGAAGCGCTCCGCGATCCCAGGGGCTTCGAGCTGATCACAGAGCACCGGCGTCAGCGACAGCGTCAGCGGAGCTCCCCCGTCGAGCAGGTCGAGCAGCGGCAGGTAACAGCCGGCCATCGCCTCCCACAGCCACTCCTCGCCGAACGGCCACGTGCCAAAGCCCTCGACGTAGGGCATGTGCGTGTGCAGCACGATCGCGAGTGCGCCACGATCGCCGGCCGATCTTCGACCGGCGGGGGCGGCTGTCGATCCCGCCTCTACCGGCACACCGCGATGAAATCCAGCGCCCGGTTCAGGTCCGCCTGACCGCGGGGACGCAGGACGAAGTCCGAGGCGGCGATCGCCGGCGTGAACCAGTCGTAGAAGCGCTTGGTAAGCCCCAGGCGTGCGTGCAGCCCATCCCAGCCCGCCCGCAACGCCAGCTCGTGGGCGCGCAGCTTGCGGGTGTGGAACAGGCCGAAGAGCGCCACCGAGCCGAAGTGGGAGCGGCACATGCGCTCGAGCTCATCGGCACGGTACTCGTGCACGTGCCAGGGGTTGTCGGAGCGCTCCGCGCCCTTCGGCGCGAGCGTGAGCACGTTGGGCGTGGACAGGTACACCGTCCCTGCGCCTGCGCCCGACTCCGCGCGATCCACCTCCCCGGACCCGGACCCGGACCCGTTCCCCCCGGCCCCGAAGACACCCGACACGAGCGAGCGAAAGTGCTCGAGCACCGCGTCGGGGTCCTTGAGGTGCTCGATCGTCTGCAGGAACACGACCGCGTCGGCCGGCTCGGCGAAGCTCTCGACGAGGTCGCGCTCGAAGCGCAGGTTGGGACGGCGGTAGCGCAGCCGCGCGTGCTCGTGCGCCTCGGGGTTGGCGTCGACGCCGACGACGCTCGCGGCGCTCGCGGCGAGCACGTCCGAGCCGTAGCCCTCGCCGCAGGCCATGTCGATCACACGCTCGCCGGCGACGCGCGCGGCGATCCATTCGTAGACGGCCTGGTGGCGGCGGAACCAGTAGTTCTCCTCGGGCACGTCCGGCAGCGTGCGCTCGCCCGTCAGCGCCAGCGGCGGCACGCCGTCGGGCTGGTCGCGCTGCTCGTAGAGGGTGCTTGTCATGGGATGGTCAGGAGAGAGGAACCGCGCGCTCAGCGAGGCACGGACACGGCGCGCGAGTATATGGTGCCGCCCCGTGCCATACGAAGAGATGATTGAAAAAGAGGGGACCGGCTTATCGGCCTCCGGCCGATTGCGCCACCCTCTCAGCCCCGAGGAGATCCGCGAAGTAAACACCCGCTACCACGACGTCGCGGCCGACCACTACGACCACAAGTGGGGGATCGACTTCGGCGATCTGGGGCAGGACCAGGTCCTTGCGAAGGTCCGCAAGGCGTTGCACGGCAAGCCCGGGCATTACCACCGGTCGCTGGAGATCGGCTCCGGGACGGGCTATTTCACGCTGAACATGATGCGGGCCGGGCTGATCGACGAGGCCACCTGCAGCGACATCTCGCCGGGCA
Source organism: uncultured Solirubrobacterales bacterium (assembly GCA_963774785.1). GTDB lineage: Bacteria > Actinomycetota > Thermoleophilia > Solirubrobacterales > Solirubrobacteraceae > Palsa-744. The sequence continues at coordinate 57,376 of CAVZGH010000002.1, forward strand.
TGCTCGCGAGCCTCGCCGCCAACGCCGAGCGGCTGGGCCTCAGGGTAAAGACCGTGCCCGCCGATGCGGAGGCGCTGCCGTTCGCGGACGAGAGCTTCGACCTCGTGCTCGGCCATGCCATCTTGCACCACATCCCCGACCTGCCGCGGGCCTTCGGTGAGTTCAAGCGCGTGCTCGCGCCCGGCGGCACGCTGCTGTTCGCCGGTGAGCCCTCTCGCTACGGCGACCGTCTGGCGAACGTTCCCAAGCGCGCCGCCGGCGCCGTAGCGCCGTTGTGGCGCCGCGCGATCGGCGCGCGCCCAGCCCCGCCGGCCGAGGGCGGCGCGCCCGACGCGGCGCTGGAGAGCGTCGTCAACGTCCATGCCTTCGCGCCAGGCGAACTGTCGAGCTTCGCACGGGGCGCCGGCTTCGCCGACGTGCGCGTCACCGGCGAGGAGCTGCTCGCGAACTGGTTTGGCTGGACCAACCGCACGCTGGAGGCCACGGCCAACCCCTTCGACGTCCCCTGGGCCTGGCGCCAGTACGCCTACCGCGGCTACCTGCTCTTCCAGGAGCTCGACCGTCGCCTGCTCGAGTCACGGCTGCCGCCGGCGATCTTCTACAACCTGATGATCGCCGCGCGCAAGCCGGCGACATAGCGCGATCCGCGCGGGCCGTGGCGCCCGCCCGCCTGCCCGCCCGCGGCCAGCATCGCCGGTGCCCCCATCCCCATCGCGCAAGGCCTCACGCCCGCACGGCCACACCCCCGCGCCGGGGATCCCCCGCCCCCTCGATCGCGCCACCACCGCCCCTGCGGAGCACTGCCTGGACGCCGCCGAAGAACAGGTTGAGGTCGTGGAACTCGACGATCGGTCCCACGAGGTTCCCGAGCTCGATCCCCGGCTCGGCGTAGAGCGTGCCGTCCTCCGGATGCACGCGCGGCGCCTCGACGGCTGCGCGCGCGGAGAGACCACGATCGACGACGCCGACAATCGTTTGTAGCAACGCCGAGCGGATGCGGTTGGAGCCGGCGCTGCCGAGCACGAGCTCGACCTCCCCGTCGCACGTCACCACCGACGGGGCCATCATGCTCGGCATCCGCCGCCCGGCGGGGTGGCGGTGGAAGCCGAGCGGGTTGAGATCCTGCTCGCCCATCACGTTGTTCAGGTGGATGCCCGTGCCGGGGACGACAACGCCCGAGCCCTCGCCGTTGCTGCACGTAACGGAGCACGCGCGGCCGTCCGAGTCCAGCACGGAGATATGCGTCGTCGATCCAAGCCGCCGCGCGAGGAAGCGATCGAGGAAGCCCTCGTCATCGAGCCCTTCGACGAACTCGGCGGTGCGCTCGTCCTGAGCGGCGCTCATCGCCGCCACCATGTCGCTCAGTCCGGGGGGCGAAGGATCGCGGTCGAGCAGCGCGAGCGCGTAGGCGAGCAGCGTGCCCCCGGCCGAGGGCGGTGGGTTGGTGAGCACCTCACGGTCGCGGTAGCGCACGCGCACGGGCTCGCGCGCGACGGCGCGGTAGCCGGCGAGGTTCTCGCTCGATAGCGCGGCGCCGTGGGCTGACATCCAGTCGCACACCCTTGTCGCGATCTCGCCGCGGTAGAACGGCTCCGCGCCCTCATCCCCGAGCAGCGCCAGCGCGTCACCGAGCTCTGGATTGCGCAGCAGCTCGCCCTCCCTGAGCACGCGGCCGGCGGGCGCCCACAATGCAGCACACTCCGGCGTCGAGGTGAGGAGGTCGGCGAGGATCTTCGCGATGTACGCTTGGCCGGCGTTCAGCTCGACCCCCTCGCGCGCGAGCCGCGCCGCCGGGGCGGCGAGCTCGGCCAGCGGCACGGTGCCCCAGCGCTCGATCGCGGCGCAGACGCCCGCAGGTGTGCCATACACGCCGCAGGAGGCCGGCCCGATGTGGAAGACCTGGGCGGCGTCGCCGAAGGACACGTCGACGGCCCGTAGCTCGGCCGGTGGCGGGTCAGTCGTGGAGGCTCGAGATGCCCTGCGGCCGGAGGGTGCCTCCACGAAGAAGTCGAACAACACCGGTGGCTCTCCGCCTCCAGCCACGAGCATGTAGCCCCCGGCGCCGAGGCCGGTGAGCAGCTGCTCGGCGGCGAACGAGGCGAGCATCGCCGCGACCGCGGCGTCGACCGCGTTACCGCCCTCGCGCAGCACGCGCGCGCCGGCCTCTGCAGTCAGCGGGTGCCCGGCCGCGACGACTCCCTGCTCAGCCACGCTCATGCAAGCGAAGCCTAGTGAGGCCGCGAGGGCTTACAGATTGGGGATGAACTCGGGGACTTCGAGCTCGTCGACGGCCAGGCCGCCACGCCGCGATGGCGCCGGTGGCCGCGACCCCGCACCACCGCCCGTCCGCCGCACGCGCGGCTCGCCGGCGGGCTCGGTGAGGCGCTTGACGGAGTTGCGACGGCCCTGCTCGCCGTAGCCGGTGGCGACGACCGTGACCCAAACTTGGTCGTCTAGCTTGTCGTCGACCATCGCGCCGAAGATGATGTTCGCATCGGGGTGCGCGGCCTCGGAGACGGCCTTCGCGGCCTCGTTGACCTCCCATAGAGAGAGATCGCGACCGCCGGTGATCGACAGAAGGATCGAGCGCGCGCCCTCCATTGAGGTTTCCAACAAGGGCGAGGCGACCGCCTGCATCGCCGCATCGACGGCGCGCTGCTCGCCGCCGGCGCCCATCCCGATGCCCAGGAGAGCATTGCCCGCGGAGGACATGATCGTGCGCACGTCGGCGAAATCCAAGTTGATCAAGCCCGGCAGGGTCACGAGGTCGGAGATGCCCTGGACGCCCTGGCGGAGCACGTCGTCGGCGACGCGGAAGGCCTCGACCATCGCGGTCTGCTTGTCGAGCACGGACAGAAGCCGGTTGTTGGGGACGACGATCAGGGTGTCGACCTCCTCGGCCAGGGCGGCGACGCCGCGCTCGGCCTGCTCGCCGCGGCGCGAGCCCTCGAAGCCGAACGGCTTGGTCACGATCGCGACAGTCAGGGCGCCGAGTTCGCGCGAGATCCGCGCGACGATCGGGGCCGCACCCGTGCCCGTGCCGCCGCCGGCGCCCGCCGTGATGAAGATCATGTCCGAGCCCTTCAGCAGAGCCTTGACGCGGTCGTAATCCTCCATCGCCGCGGCGCGGCCGACTTCCGCGTCCGAGCCCGAGCCGAGGCCGCGCGTGAGCTCGGCGCCGATATGCAGCGTCACATCCGCTGTGGACTGTTGCAATGACTGCAGATCGGTGTTGACGGCGAGGAACTCGACGCCCTCGACCTCCGCCTCGACCATCCGGTTGACAGCGTTGACACCGGCGCCGCCAACGCCGACGACGCGAATCACTGGCTGTCCGGTGGGAGCCGACGAACCGACACCGGCGGCGCCGGTACCCGCGCCCGCGTGCGCGGCGGGATGCTCGCGGGAATAGTCGTCCATCACCGGGCGCGCGCCGGGGCGGTCCATCACGTTCGAAGGAATCTCCGAGGAGAAGGCGTGGCGCAGGCGCTCGCGCGGCGTCGGCACGCGCTCATCGCCCCGATCCGGGCCGGTGTCGCGCCCAGCCGCGGTGGAGCCCTTGAGCGCGGGATGCGGCAGGCCGCTCTCGCGCGGATGCGGGACGGCGGAGGTGGCGGCAGCGGGCGTCTCGGCGGGGGCGGCCGACGAAGAAGCCTCTGGGGCAGATGTCGCGGCGGCGGCAGCCGGGGTCGCGGCCTCAGGCGCCGGGGGAGCGGGCGTGGCCTCACTCGCGCCGTCCGGGGTCTCGCCCTCCTCAACTTCGGTCTTACGAAACAGCGCCGCCAGGGGCCCTTCGCGCATTGAGGCTCGTTTAGGGTTGGCCATGGGTGAGAACCTCCTGGGCGAGCTGTCGGTAGGACTGGGCGGCGACGCCGTCGGGCTCGTACTTGAGAACGGACATGCCCTTGACGGGAGCCTCGGCGAAGCGGACGGTCTTGCGGATGCGCGAGGCGAAGACGCGGTCGCCGAAGTTCTCCTCGAGGATCTCGATCGCCTCCTTCGCGTGGATCGTGCGGGAGTCGACGAGCGTCGGCAGGATCCCCTCGATGTCGACGCCGGGGTTGAGGTTCTCGCGGATCATCGCGAGCGTGTTCTGCAGTTGGATGAGCCCACGCATCGATAGATACTCGCACTGCACGGGGACGATCACCTTGTCGGCCGCCGTGAGCGCGTTGATCGTCAGCAGACCGAGGCTGGGAGGCGTGTCGATGCAGATGAAGTCGTAGTCATCCAAAATCGGTTCGAAGGCCTTCTGCAGCGAGCGCTCGCGGCCGATCATCGTCAACATCGCGATCTCCGCACCGGCGAGGTCGATCGAGGCGCAGGCGATGTCGATCTCGCGCTTGCGGATCACCTCGCGGATCGAGACTTTGTGGACGAGCACGTCGTACATCGATTTCTCGAGCGTGTCGGGGTCGATGCCCTGCGACATCGTCAGGTTGCCCTGCGGGTCCATGTCGACGCACAGCACCCGATGACCCTCCTCCGCGAACGCGGCGGCGAGGTTCAGCGTGGTGGTCGTCTTGGCCACCCCGCCCTTCTGGTTGGCGAACGCGATGACCTTGGCCTTGCCGTTCACAGGAAAGCTCCTACTCGATTGGAGAGCCGATCTCGGGGTTATTCGCACAGGGATGCGCGATTCCTGCATGGTCATTTGTCTGGAGATGCGACATTTGGGAGACCGCCGCGCGCAAAGCCTTCGAGACGGGCCCGTATCGCCGGTCAGCACGCTCGCCGGCATGGACGGGACCGTGGGTAGGCTGAGAATAGGATCAGGTCGATGCCCAGGCGCCCGGCGAACCCGCAGCAGCGCTCTCGAGGCAAGCCGGCGGGGAGAACGCGCGCGCGGGGCAAGCCGTCCGGTGAAACGAGCGCGCAAGCCGGGCCGCGTCCGGCCCAGCGCTCGAAGGGCGGTGCCGACCTGGCGAAACGCCTGCGGGGCAAGCGCACGATCGTGTGCCTCGGCGCCGGCGGCGTCGGCAAGACGACGACCTCGGCGGCGCTCGCGTTTGGCCTGGCGGCGCGCGGGCAGAAGGTCGCGGTCGTGACGATCGATCCCGCGCGACGCTTGGCGGCCGCGCTGGGCCTCGTCGAGCTGTCGGGCGAGCCGCGCCGGATCGACCCCGCGCTGCTGGTGGAGCGGGGCGTCGAAGAGCCGGGCGAGCTGTGGGCGATGGCGCTGGACGTGAAACGGACGTTCGACGACGTGATCGCACGGCTGGCGCCCGACGAGGGCTCGCGCGAGGAGATCCTCGCGAACCCCGTCTATCGCGAGCTCTCGTCGGCCGTGTCGGGCGTGCAGGAGCTCGGCGCGGTGACGAAGCTGTACGAGCTCTCGACGGAACACGAGTTCGACGTGATCGTGCTCGACACGCCGCCCTCGCGCAACGCGCTCGACTTCCTCAGGGCCCCCGAGAACATGCTTCGCTTCTTAGAAGGCCGCGCCCTGAAGGTGTTCCTCGCCCCGGGCGGGGTCGCCGCGCGCTTCCTCGGCCGCGGCACGGGCCTCGTGTTCGCGATCTTCGCGAGGGTGACCGGGGTGGACATGCTCAGCGAGCTGTCGACGTTCTTCAGGTCGCTCACAAGCGTGATCGACGGCTTCGGCGAGCGCGTGAGGGGCGTCGCCGAGCTGCTGCGCGAGGAGACGACGGGTTACTTGATCGTGACCTCCCCTGAGCACGAGCCCGCGCGCGAGGCCGTGTTCCTGGCCGAGCAGTTGCGCGAGGAGCGGATTGGATGCGACGCGACGATCGTCAACCGCGTCCACCTGCACGGCCTCGACGGGCGCTCAGTCGCGGAGGTCGAGGCGCTGCTCGCGCCCGACCTCGGCGAGTCGCTCGCACGGCGGGCGGCACACAATCTCGCTGACTTCGACGTGCTCGCACGACGCGACCGCGACACGATCGCAAGGCTCAGCCGAGAGCTCGACGAGACCGATCCAGTGATCGTCCCGTATCTCGACGAGGAGATCCAGGACCTCGCGGGCCTGGCCCGGATCGCGGGCTATCTGTTTGCCTGACGGCGTCTCGGCGTTCCCTCTATGGCACGGGTTCGCGCCAGCGCAGCTCGGGGAAGCGGGCGAAGCCGCGGTCGGCGGTGATGAGCTCGCTTCCGGACTCGATCGCGAGCGCCGCGAGGTAGGCATCGGGCACCAGGTTGCCGGTCGCACGGGTGACGCGACAGAGGCGCGCGAAGATCGACCAGTGACGCTCTCCGGGCCTGACCGATACTGCGTGGGGTAGTTCGCGCAGCTGCTCGGCGAAGGCGAGGGCGTCCTCCACCTCGTCAGGCTCCTCGAAGACGCGGGGGTGGGTCACGATGCGTACGAAACCGCTGAGCACGAGCTCCGGGACTCCGAAGGCCGCGTCGCCCTCAACCACCTCATCGATCCATGCGCGAACCGCGGGGTGGCGAGGTTGCTCGCCGCGGAAGGCGTCCACGAGAACGTTGACGTCGAGCAGGATCACCCCGCGTCCATCAGGTCGCGCAGGCGAGCTCCGTCCGCGACGTCAACCCCTGGCCGGGTGCCGCCACGACGCTTCGACAGCGGCAGCGGGGGGCGCCTCTGCTCGCCTTCGCCCTCGCGTGCATGATCGAGGGTGAGGCGCAGGGCGTCCTCGATCAAGCCCCCGAGCGTCATCTCGCGCTCCAGCGCACGCTGCTTGGCGGCGCGCAGAAGGTGGTCGTCGATCGTGATCGTGGTACGCATAGCATCAAATCATACGCCAGCTGCATCATGATTCAATCCTTCCTCGGGCTTGTCGTCTAGATATGCCTCCATCCTCTACACCGACGAGGATCCCGAAACGGGACGGAGCTCCAGAGAAAAGGCTCTACGTTGCCCACCGACGGAGCTGTAGACCCGGCCGCGTCGGAGGCTGCTCAGACCGGCAGCGCGCTCTGCGTGAGCTGGTCGAGCGGGTGCCCCGCGGGAATCGGGGCGGGCTCGAGGGCCGCGTTCGCGTCCGTCTCGTCCCCGGCATTCGCGGCTTCATGGCTGGGGGGCTCGACGACCGGCTCGGGCGTCGCCAGCAGCTCGTCCGCAAGCGCTGTGAGGTTCGGGTCGAGATGGCCGCAGATCACGTCGCGCAGGAGCGCGCGCAGATGGTCGGCGACTTCGCGCGCGAGGTTCAGCCCGGCGGTGTGCTCCTCGGCGGCGCCGGCGATCGCGGCGCGCTCGAGCGTCTGCGCCTTGAGCATCCGCTTCGCGAGCTTCGCGCGCTCCGGCGGAGTCGCGCAGAGGGCCGCGATCCTCCCGGCGAGCAGCCCGCTGGAAGGCCCCTCGGGCTCGAGCAGCGCGCGCAGCGCCAGCAGGTGGTCACTCAGCGCCTCGTATGCGGTTTCGCGCTCGCAGCCGAGCTCGAAGCGACGCAGCGCCCAGGAGAGCTCGTTGCCGCAAGGAGCGCGGCGCGAGACGAGGTTGCAGAACCCGCGCAGCTCATCCTCCTGCTCGGCGCGCACGACTAGCATCCCGTGCGGCCGGCCGCCCGCGCCGAGCGCGAGCGGGTTCCAGACACCGGCGCCGATCCGTGCCCAGCAGAGCGCGCCGAGCGTGACGCGACCGTCGCCGAACAGGCGCAGCGCGCGCAGCAGGTCCTTCAACACCCCGCGCCCGCGCGCGAGCGCGGGCTCGACGTCGCAGTCGTCGGCGCTGTAGACGACGAGCAGGCAATCGGACGACGCGCCGTCGGGCACGCCGCGCAGCGCGTCGCGCTGGGCGATCATGAGGCCGCGAGTGAGGGCCAGCTCCTCGGAGGCGATCGTCAGCCCATGGAGCGTCGCCATCAAAGTCACCTCGCTCGTGCTCGCGTGCGTCGCCTGATCGAGCCGCGCGAGCCCCGCCTCGAGGCGCTCGGCGTGCAGGGCCGCGTCGGAGCGGCGGTCGAAGTCGGTGCGCTCGTCGAACACATCCGCGAGCAGCAACCTCAACGCGAGGTCCGCCCGTGCGTAGGCCTTCATCCGCGCCAGGTCAGTCCCGGCCCCGGCCCCGGTCCCGGTGAGGTTCGCCGCGAGGTAGCGGTCGAGGCCGTCGAAGTCGACGAGCAGGCCGACCGCCTCGGCGTGTGCGGGCAGCCGCGAAAGCTGTGTCGCGTGATCTTCGATGAACGCGCCCGTCAGCGCGCGGTAGCTGTACAGCCGTGCGGCGCTCTCGCCGCGGCGAGCCGGTTTCTCCGCGAGCTCGAAGGGGACCTCGGCCCCGCCGTCGATCTCCGCCTGCAGCCGGTCGGCCGCCTGCGCGACGAACTCCGTGAGCGCTGTCTCCAGCTGACGTGAACGCATGGTCTGCACACTTCGGCCCCGCACCCATCGCTCCTGCTAGGTGGCGCCGGGCGCAGCCGGTCTTGCAGAGGCCTGCCCGCCCGGGCTAGGCAACCGCGAGCGCGGCCCGCGCAAGCAGCTCGGCGCCAGCCTCGGCGGAGCCACCTTCGCCCAGCCACTCTTCGCCGTAGGCGCGCATCCCCTCGACGATCGGCAGCAGCGCACGGCCCTTCTCCGTCAGCGCGTACTCCACGCGCGGGGGGACCTCCGGGAAGGTGTGGCGCTCGACGATCCCCTCCTCCTCCAAGGCCCGCAGCCGCAGCGAGAGCGTGCGCGGACTGATCCCCTGGAGAGATCGCTCGAGCTCACAGAAGCGCGAGCAGCCGTCGGCGAGGTCGCGGACGAGCAAGAGCGTCCACTTGCCGCACACGACTTCGGCGGTGCGACAAACCGGGCATGTTTCATCAACGGCCATTTCAACCGTTACTTTACCAACTGAAGTAAGCGGGGCGGAGTCCCTGAGTCGAACGAGGAGCTATGCGACGGTGAGCGGCGGGCTCGGAGCGGCGGGGCGGGGGTCGTTCGCCGGGTCGGAGTTCGTCTCGCGACGCTCCTGGGCGGCGGCGACGTCCTCCATCGTCGTGCCCCGGCGGCCGTCGGCCTGCATCAGCAGCTTGAAGTCCGATGGGTTCGAGGCGACCTTCATCGCGTCCTCGAACGTCACCCTGCCGGCCTTCACGTGGCCGAACAGCGCCTGGTCGAAGGTCTGCATGCCGTAGTAGGAGCCGGAGGCGATCACCTCCATCAGCTTGCCCGTCTGCGAGGGGTCGGTGATCATGTCGCGCACGCGGCCGGTCATCCGCAGGATCTCGCAGACCGCCACGCGCCCGCCGTCGGCGCCGGGCACGAGGCGCTGGCTGATCACGCCCTTGATCGTGCCCGCGATCATGCTCCGCGCCTGGCCGTGCTGGTGGGGCGGGAAGAAGTCGAGCATGCGGTTGATCGACTCGGGCGCGTCGACCGTGTGAATCGTCGAGAGCACAAGGTGCCCGGTCTCGGCCGCCGAGAGCGCCGTCTGCACGGTCTCCTCGTCGCGCATCTCCCCGATCAGGATCACGTCCGGGTCCTGGCGCAGGACCCTGCGCAGCGCGCGCTTGAACGAGGCCGTGTCCATCCCGACCTCGCGCTGGTTGATCACCGACTTCTTGTCGGAGTGGACGAACTCGATCGGGTCCTCGATCGTGACCACGTGCTTGCTCGTCGTCTCGTTCATGTGGTCGATCATCGCCGCGAGCGTCGTCGACTTTCCCGAGCCCGTCGTCCCGGTCAGAAGGATGATCCCGCGCTCTTCGTCGGCGAGCTCCTTCACGACCGGCGGCAGCGAGAGCTCGTCGATCGTCGAGATCTTGTGCGGGATTGCGCGGCAGGCCAGCGAGATCACACCGCGCTGGCGGAAGGCATTGATGCGGTAGCGCGCGACGCCCTCGATTTCGAAGGAGAAGTCAACCTCGTGCTCGGCGGTGAACTCGTGCAGCTTCGTTTCGTCGTGCAGCAGCTCGTGCAACGTGCGCTCGGTGTCCTCCGCGCTCAGCACGTCCCCGACCGGCTCCGGCGCGAGATGCCCGTGCACGCGGTACAGCGGCGTGCTGCCGACCTTCAGGTGCAGATCCGAGCCGTCTCGCCGGACGAGCTCCCGCAGCGCCTCTTGCACGTCGAACATAGGTCCCAGATCGGCAAACGCTGCCTGGGGCTTGAATGCCGAGCCGGGTGATGGACGCAGACCCCTGACTTGGAGGAAGGCTGCGGCCCCGTTCTGGGCCTGTGAGTTGCCAGGGGCGGTGCTGAGAGCCGCCGTCAGGCCACGTCGCGGAGCTTCTGTGCCTCCGCGAGGGACTGCAGCTTCTTCAGGGACTGGTTCTCGATCTGGCGGATCCGCTCGCGGGTCACGTTGAACGTGCGCCCGACCTCGTCGAGCGTCCTGGGATGCTCGCCGCCGAGGCCGTAGCGCAGCTCGAGCACGCGCCGTTCGCGGTAGGAGAGGTTCTCGAGCGCCTCGCGCAGAGCCTCCTTCGTGAGGATCTCCGCCGCGCGCTCGTACGGGGACTCGGCGCGCTCGTCGGCGATGAACTGGCCGAACTCCGACTCCTCCTCGTCGCCGACCGGCTTCTCCAGCGAGACCGGCGCCTGCGCGGAGCGCTTGATCGAGTCGACCTCCTCGGGGTCGATGCCCGTCACCTCCGCGATCTCCGCCGCGGTCGGCTCGCGCCCGAGCTCGGTCACGAGCTTGCGCTCGGCCCTGCCGATCTTGTTCAGCTTCTCGACCACATGCACGGGGATGCGAATCGTGCGCGCCTTGTCCGCGAGCGCCCGCGCGATCGCCTGGCGGATCCACCACGTCGCGTACGTGGAGAACTTGAAGCCCTTGCGGTAGTCGAACTTCTCCGCCGCCCGCACGAGCCCGAGCGTGCCCTCCTGGATCAGGTCGAGGAACGGCAGGCCCTGGTTGCGGTAGTTCTTCGCGATCGACACGACGAGTCGCAGGTTCGACTCGACCATCTTCTGCTTCGCGTCGAGGTCGCCGCGCTCGATCCGCTTTGCCAGATCGACCTCCTCCTGGGCCGTGAGCAGACGGACCTTGCCGATGTCCTTCAGGAACAGCTGCAGCGAGTCGGTCGTCATGTCCGGCTTCAGATCGAGCGCCGTTTTCGCTTTCCGCCGCCCGCGCTTGTCGGGGGCGCGCTCGACCTGCGAGGCCGCCGCCGTCGCCGGATCGATCTCCTCGACGAGCTCGATCTCCGATTTCTCCAGGAACCCGTGGAGCTCCTCGACGTCGGACTCGTCCAAATCCAGCTCGGACATCGCCGTCGTGATCTCCGCGTAGGTGAGCACGCCCACCTGCTGCCCTTTGGCCAGCAGGCCCTTTACCTCGTCGAGCTCCTGCATTTCTACAACTGACATCGATTTCCGTTTCTTTCAGTCACTGGTCAACCCGGGGGCGTCTGCTCGACCCACGTCGGGTTCTGGCTGAGGACGACAACTGCATCGGACACTACGGCGGAAGCCCACCCGACGTTACAGCGCATGCGCATCTTTCTGGACCCCTATGCTAACGCGCCATGAGCGATACCTCCAGCGGTTCTCCGCGATCGAGCGCCAAATCGAGCGCTGGACCCCGCGCCAAACCGGGCCGGGCGCCCACCAAGAAGAACGCGCGCGGCACGGCCGCGCTTGCGTCCGAGGGAGTGCTCGCAAACCTGCCCCGCACCCGCCCCCAGCGCGCCAGCGCACGACGGGATGCCGCGCGGCGCGCTGCCGGCCCGGCGCGGTCGAGCGCACCCACCGCAGCGCGGGCCGCATCCGCACCGGCGCGCAAGCAGGCGACGACCAAGAAACGGCCAGCGAAAGCGAAGGTCCCACCCGAGCGCGCGCAGGACCCCGTGCCGCGGCAGGGCTTCGAGAGCGAGGGCGATCCCGTCAGCGGACCCGTGCAGCCGCCGGGCAGCGTCAACCTGCTCAGCTCAGCGGCCGAGCTCGCCGGCGAGCTCACCAAGTCGGGGCTCTCCTCGGGCGGGCGCCTATTGAAGGACTTCATCGCGCGGCTGCCGCTCAACTGACCTCCGTCTGAGCCATCTGTATACTGCCGAGCCACGCCGAGCTTCTGCGACCCAGGTTTCAGAAGACGGGGGACCCAATTGCGGATCGACCTTTGGTCCGTTGGGGCGAATCGGCCTCTGTTTGGCCGTAGCGCCGTTGCCTTTTTGACCGCGCGAGCCCGTCAGCTCACCCCGTAGGCGTCGCCAACAACGATGCGAATTCGATTCACAACGACCCTGCTCGCGCTGCTCGCCGCGCTCTCCTGCGCCGGCGCGCTCGCCGCTGGCGCCTGCGCGAGTACCGGCGGCGCCGCCAGCCCCACCCCCACGACGACAACGAAGAGCTCATCGTCGTCCTCCACCCCGACCACATCTTCTTCTTCCTCCACCTCCACCTCCGCTTCAACTTCCTCCGCTTCAACTTCCTCGCCGGCCACGAAGACCCCCAAGACCGCAATCGCGACCTGGTTCGGCCCCGGCTTCTACGGCCAGCACACGGCTTGCGGGCAGACCCTCACTCCCGCCACCGTCGGCGTCGCCAACCGCAAGCTGCCCTGCGGCACGCTCGTGAAGGTCATCTACCACGGCCAGGGCCTGACCATCCCGGTCGTCGATCGCGGCCCCTACGCAAATGGCGCCGACTGGGACCTGACCGCGGCAGCCGCCCAGTCGCTCGGGATCGAAGAGACCGTCCGCATCGCCACGACCGTCGTCGGCGCCGTCCCGAACACGCCGATGCTCGGCCAGCCCGCGATCTCGCCCGAAGCCGCCCTCGCCGGCGGCGCTGCCGCCGCGAGCTGAGCCGGCACCGCTGGCACGCGCGTTGCGTTCGCGCGACACGGCGACTTCACGGCGAACGAGACGAGCTGGAGCTCGTCAGCCCGCCGCGACGCAGTCTGGTTTCCGTCGCGAGCTAGCCGCCTACCCGATCGACGGACGCCCGGCGGCGCGCGCCGCGTACAGCCCGACGTCGGCGTGCGCGGCCAGATCCGAGGCACGCCGGCCGTCGTCAGGGCAGACCGCGACGCCGACCGCCACCTCCAGCGGCGCCCCACGATGGCTCGCCGCGGATCTCACCGCGTGCGCGATCCGCTCTACCAGCCCCCGCGCGCCGGATGCATCGATCTGCGACGCGAGCAGCCAGTAACGCCCTGGGCGCTCGCACGTGAGCGAGTCGGCCGGGCGCAGCCCCCGCGCGAGCGCCGCCTCGACCTGTCCGGTCAGCCGCGCCAGCTCCTCCGCGGACTCGGCATGGCGCATGCGATCGAGGTCGACGAGCTCGACGAGCAGCACCGCGAACGGCGCCCCGTCGCGCTCGTAGCGCTCCAGGCAGCGCCCGATCGAATCGATCCAGGCGGCCGGACCCTCGGCGGAGCGTTCGTCCCGGATCTCGATCTCCGGTCTTGCCCTGCGGGGCGGATCGCTTTCGCGAGGGCGACGCCCGACCGCCGTTGCCAGTTCGTCGATCAGCACCGCCGGTGCGGACGGCGCCTCAGTCGCCGGCGACTCCTCGGATGGCGCCGGCGCCTGCGAGAACGGCTCACCGTATGTCGTCGCTCGACCGCCGGCGGACGATTCCGTCCTGACGGACTCGGCGTTCGCCGGTTCTCCGGGCCGCTCCCCCCGCGCGCGGACCGTCCTGACAGGCTCGGCGTTCGCCGATTCCCCGAGCTGCGGTTCCCCGAGCCGCCCTCCCCGCGCGCGAGCATCCACGCGCGCGAGCGAGGCGACGACGGCGGCCACCTCGCCGAGCTGCGCGGAGAGCTCGGCGACGCGCTCCGGGCGTGGATCTCCCAGCTCCTGGGTCAGCGCCTCCCACAACGTCTCGCTCAGCGCCTGTGCAGCGCGCGCCGCGCGCGTGAGCCTCTCGGCGAGACGCGGGTCCGGAAAATCGTCGCTCACGGACCCTGAATATCAGCAACCGCGGACGCGAGCCTTGCGATTTCCGCATCTACCGGTGGATAGTCGCTCATTTCCGCATCTACCGGCGGACATTCGCCCGATTCCGGCCACATGGAACATACCGGCAAGAGGAATGCCTGCGATGCCCGGTTACGTGACCCACGCCGGCGCGGGGATAGCCTGCATGGAGATGAAGATCGCGAGGATCGCCAACCTCGAGGACGACACCTCCGAAGACGCGCGCACCGGCGCCGTGCGCTCCGTGCAGGCCGCCGACGTCTACATGTCAGAGGAGACCCTCCGGCAGATCTGGACGCCGCTGCACCTGGAGCGGCTCGCGCGCACCTACTGGCGCTTTCTCTCGCGCGTCACGCTCGGCCTGATCCGCGTGCGCTACACCGAGCGCGAGCGCTTCGTCGTGCTGCTGTTGCCGTGGCTGAAGCTGCTCACCTTCCGCGCGCCTGAATACGAGATGGACGCCCAGCGCGGAGTCGTGCGCTGGCGGATCGCGCGCGGGCTGCTCGTCGCCCGCGCGGGGCGCGGCAAGGACGGCTACCTGCAGATCGATGTGCGCCGCCGCCCCGGCGAGGATCCGGCCCACCCAGGCGAGGACTCGGCTCATCCCCGCGAGGACTCGGCTCATCCCGGCGAAGACTCGGCTGACCCCGACGGGGACGCAGCGCACCCCGGCGGGAACGCGAACCACCCAGGCAAAGGCCCTGCCCGCCACGCCCGCGCGCGCCTGCACGTCGAGGTCGAGGTCGCGAACTTCTACCCGTCGATCGCCTCGGGCATCGGGCGCTGGTTCTATCGCGAGACCCAGTCGCGCATCCACGTGATCGTCACCCACGGCTTCCTGCGCTCGCTCGCCCGGCTCGATCTCGCCGAATCCCGGGTCGGGCGCTTCGCGCGCGCCGAGGACGTGCCCGACCCCACCCCGCCGGCCGAGGAGGAGCTGACGATCGGCGGCTGATCGGCCGAGAGGACGCTGGCCGTGGAAGAAGGCCGCCGGAGTCGCTCAGCCGAAGCGCGCGCCGTCGCCGCCGATCGCGCGCAGCTTCGCGCGGTCGTGCTGGGCGCGGATCCGCCGCACGGTGCCCGAGCGCGTGCGCATCACCAGCGACTCGGTGCTCGCGCCGCCGGCGCTCGGGTAGCGCACGCCCTGCAGCACGTCGCCGTCGGTGATCCCGGTCGCCGAGAAGAACACGTCCTCGCCCGCCACGAGGTCGTCGCGGTCGAGCACTCTCCTCAGGTCATACCCAGCCTCCAGGGCGGCCGTGCGCTCCTGCTCGTCGCGCGGCCACACCCGGCCGAGCAACTGTCCGCCCAGGCACTTGATCGCGGCCGCGGAGATCACGCCCTCGGGCGTGCCGCCGATGCCCCACAGCAGGTCGACCGGGGAGCGCTCGGTCACCGCCAAGAGCGACGCCGACACGTCGCCGTGGGCGATCAACCGCACGCGCGCGCCCGCCTCGCGGATCGCCTTCACGGTCTCCTCGTGGCGCGGGCGGTCGAGCACGACGACCATCACATCGCGGATCTCCGTGCCCTTGCGCTCGGCGATCAGCTTCACCGTCTCGGTCACGGGGCGGTCGAGGTCGAGCAGGTCGGCGATCTCGGGCGAGCCCGCCATCTTCTCCATGTACACGCACGGCCCGGGGTCGAACATCGTGCCGCGCGCCGACAGCGCGATCACCGCGAGCGCGCTCGGCATCCCGTGCGCCGCGAGCGTCGTGCCCTCGAGCGGATCGACGGCGATGTCGACCTGCGGCGGCGAGCCGTCGCCGATCTGCTCGCCGTTGTAGAGCATCGGCGCCTCGTCCTTCTCGCCCTCCCCGATCACCACGAGGCCGTCCATCGAGACCGACCGCAGCGCGTAGCGCATGCCATCGACCGCGGCCTGATCGGCCGCCAGCTTGTCGCCCATCCCGACCAGCGGCGCCGCCGCCAGCGCGGCCGCCTCGGTCACGCGTACCAGCTCCAGCGCGAGGTTGCGGTCGGGCAGTTGCTGAGATTGATCGGGGGTCATATCGAGTGTGGTCGAGGTCGATCCGGCGGGCGTGAATCCTGTCTTAGACCGGCGCCCGGAACACCTCCACAGACCCGAAACCTACACGAGCGCCCAAGCCGACTACGATCCTCGCGTGAGCGATCCCAACCTCACCGTCGCGGCCCGCATCCCCGACGCGCTCCTCTCCGCCGTCGCGGCCAAGCTCACGCGGGCCGTCGAGGAGGACCTCGCCGCGCGGATCGCACGCGAAGACGCCACGCTCTGGGGTCCGTCAGGCACCCCCGAGATCGCCAACCGCCTCGGCTGGCTGACGATCGCGCAGCGCATGCTCGGCGAGCTCGGCGCGTTGGAGCTGTTCGCCGCCGAGACGCACGACGAGGAATTCGAAGACGTGGTCCTGCTGGGCATGGGCGGCTCCTCGCTCGCCCCCGAGGTCCTGCGCCGCTCCTTCGCCGACTCCCCAGACGCCGCGGATCCGGCAGCCCGCCTGCCCCACCGCGCGAGGCTGCACGTGCTGGACTCGACGGACGCCGCGCGGATCCGCGCGATCGAGAACGCTGTCGACCTGCGCCGGACGCTGTTCGTCGTCTCCTCCAAGTCCGGCGGCACGATCGAGCCGCTGTCGCTGTTCGCGCACTTCTTCTCGCTCGTCGCCGAAGAGGGCAACCGGTTCGTCGCGATCACCGACCCCGGCTCGGGCTTGGAGGGGCTTGCCGCCAAGCACGCCTTCCGGCGGACGTTCGCCGGGGATCCGAACATCGGCGGGCGCTACAGCGCGCTGTCCGCCTTCGGCGTCGTGCCGGGCGCGCTGACGGGGGTCCCGGTGCTCTCGCTCCTGGAGGGAGCGCCGAGCGCCTGGGAGACAGGGCTCCGACGCGAAACCGGCGCGGCGGGGTCGGGAGGTTCGGGCTCGGACGGCGGCTCGGGAGGCCCGGGCTCGAAAGGCTCGGCGAACGGCGGCTCGGATTTGGGCTCGGCCTCGGACGGCCTGCCGGCCGTCGTGTGGCTGGGGGCCGCCCTCAGCGGCCTCGCGCAGGCCGGGCGCGACAAGCTCACGTTCGTCATCTCCGAGACCCTCCCCGGCCTCGGCCTGTGGCTCGAGCAGCTCGTCGCCGAGTCCACCGGCAAGCACGGCACCGGCGTACTGCCGGTCGCCGACGAGCCGCTCGGCGAGCCCGCGGTCTATGGCGATGACCGCGTGTTCGCCTATCTGCCCGACGTCCAAGCGCCCGACGTCGAGCTCGAGCGAAAGGTCCAGGCGCTCGCCGAAGCTGGGCACCCCGTGTTCACGATTCCTACCGCGGGACCCACCGATCTCGGGCGTGTGTTCCTGCTCGCCGAGCTCGCGGTCGCGGCCATCGGCTGGGGTCTTCAGATCAACCCCTTCGACCAGCCCAACGTGCAACAGGCGAAGGACGCCACCAACCGCGTGCTCGCCGGCTACGAGGCCCAGCACAAGCTCCCCGAGATCGCCGATGCCGACGATGCGGCGCTGCGCGCGTTGCTCTGGGACGCAGCCCCGCCCAGCTACGTCGCCATCATGGGCTATTTAGAGCCTTCCCCCGAGTTCGACGCGGCCGCCGCGGAGCTGCGCGAGACGATCCGCGCCGCGACGCTCGCGACGACGACGTTCGGCTACGGACCGCGCTTCCTGCACTCGACCGGTCAGTTCCACAAGGGCGGCCCGAAGACCGGGCGCTTTCTCCAGTTGATCCACGACGGACCCGAGGACGTGGAGATACCGGGCGGGGTGGGCGGGGTCAAATCGTTCACGACTTTGAAGAACGCCCAGGCGATCGGCGACTTGGAAACGCTGCGCTCGCTCGATCTGCCTGCCGAGCGCGTGCGCCTGCGGGGCGAGGATCCCGCGCAGGCGCTGCGCGCACTCATCGCGAAGATCAAGGAGATGCTGTGAGCCCCAAAGACGTGACCAAGGACACGGAGGACGCCAAGAACACGGAGGACGCCCCCACTCAGATCGGCTTCGTCGGGCTGGGCAAGATGGGCGGCAACATGGTGCGCCGCATCCGCCGCGACTCCGCTCATGAGGTCGTCGCGTTCGACTTCGATGAGAAGGCCGTCAAGCAGGCCGTCAAGCACGGCGCCTCCGGCGCCTCCTCGCTGAAGGACCTCGTCAAGCAGCTGCGCGCCCCGCGCTTGGTGTGGATCATGGTGCCGGCCGGCGATCCGACCCAGGAAACGGTCGACAAGCTCGCTCGGCTGCTCGAGGACGGCGACACGATCGTCAACGGCGGCAACTCGAAGTGGACCGACGACAAGCGCCGCGCCAAGGAGCTGAAAAAGCTCGGCATCAACTACATCGACGTCGGCACCTCCGGCGGCGTCTGGGGCCTGGAGGTCGGCTACTGCATGATGGTCGGCGGCCCCCCCAAAGCCGTCAAGCGGCTCGCGCCGATCCTCGACGTGCTCGCGCCGGAGACTTCCAATGAGAGCGTCGCCGCGATCGGTGAGCGCGGGTGGCTGCGCTTCGGCGGCTCGGGCGCGGGGCACTACGTGAAGATGGTCCACAACGGGGTCGAGTACGGCCTGATGCAGGCCTACGCGGAGGGCTTCGACCTGTTCGACAAGTGCGAGTTCGAGCTCGACAACGCGAAGATCGCGCACCTCTGGGGGCAGGGCTCGGTCGTGCGCTCGTGGCTGTGTGAACTGGCCGCGCGCGCGTTCGAAGCCGACGGCAACGACCTCTCCGCGCTCGAGGGCTACACCGCGGACTCCGGCGAGGGCCGCTGGACGATCGCCGACGCAACCGCGCACGACGTCCCCACGCCGGTGATCACCGCCTCGCTCTACGCGCGCCTGCGCTCGCGCGGCAACGGCGACTACGCCGATCGTGTGCTCGCGGCGCTGCGCAACCAGTTCGGCGGGCACGCGGTCAAGAGCGCGCCCGGCGGTGCAGGCGGCGGTGCGAAGGCGAAGACCGCGTCCGGCCGCGCCGGCAAGTGAGCGAGACGGGGTGAGATGAGCGCGACGATCCTCGGCGAGGAGGAGAACCCGCTCGTAGAAGGGCTCGAGCGCCTGCCCGTCGCGCCGAGCACGCTCGTGATCTTCGGCGCGACCGGCGATCTCGCCAGGCGCAAACTGCTGCCCGCGCTCTACAACCTCGCGCACGAAGGCGCCCTGCCCGAGCGCTTCCAGCTGATCGGGGTCTCGCGCAAAGAAAAAGAGGATGAGGACTACCGCGAGGAGTGCGAGCAGGCGATCCGCCGCTTCTCCCGCCGCCCGCCCGACGAGGACGTGCTGCGGGGCTTTCTCGAGAACGTAAAATACGTGCCCGGTGAATTCGACGAGGAGTCGGTCTACGCCGAGCTCTCGCGGGTGCTCGACGAGCTCGACCGCGAGGCCGGGGAAACGCTCAACCGCGCCTTCTACCTTTCGACCGCCCCCAGCTTCTTCCCCCTGATCGTCGCCCGACTCGGCGAGCGCGGCCTCAGCACGCACGATGACGCGGAGGTGCGCGTGATCATCGAGAAGCCCTTCGGCACCTCGCTGCAGGAGGCGCTCGAGCTCAATCGCCAGGTGCTTGACGTCTTCGAGGAGTCCCAGGTCTTCCGCATCGACCACTACCTGGGCAAGGAGACGGTCCAGAACATGATGGCCTTCCGCTTCGCCAACGGCATGTTCGAGCCGCTGTGGAACCGCAACTACATCGACTCCGTGCAGATCACCGCCGCCGAGGACATCGGGATCGGCACCCGCGCCGGCTTCTACGACCAGACCGGGGCCCTGCGCGACCTGATCCAGAACCACATGCTGCAGCTGCTCTGCCACGTCGCGATGGAGCCGCCGGTAAGCTTCACCGCGGAGGAAGTGCGCAACGAGAAGGTCAAGGTGCTGCACGCGATCCACGCGCCGACCCCCGCGGAGGTCGCCGAGATCGCCGTGCACGCACAGTACGCCGCCGGGCACTCCGGCGGCGAGGATGTGCCGGGCTACCTCGAAGAGGAGGGCGTGCGTCCCAGCTCCACGACGGAGACGTTCGCGGCGCTGCGCCTGGAAGTCGACAACTGGCGCTGGGCCGGCGTGCCCTTCTACCTGCGCGCGGGCAAGCGCCTGGCGCGCAAGATCACCGAGATCGCCGTCACCCTGAAGCCCGTCCCCCATCTCGCCTTCTCCCAGGACGGATCCCTGGGGGTCAAACCGAACCAGCTCGTGCTCACGCTCCAGCCCAACGAGGGCGTCACCCTGCAGCTCGGCGCGAAGATCCCCGGCTCGCGCATGCGGATCCGCTCGGTCAACATGGAGTTCCTCTACGGCACCTCCTTCATGTCGCAGTCCCCCGAGGCCTATGAGCGCTTGATCATGGATGCGCTGCGCGGCGATCCCACTTTGTTCACACGGGGCGACGAGGTCGAGGCGCAATGGCGCATCTGCGACCCCGTCCTGCAGGCGTGGGAAGGCGCCGTGGGCCCGGGAGCGGATAACAGTGGTGGGGGTGTTGGTGGTGGTAGCGACGTTGATGAGGATCGGCTGCCTCAGTACGAAGCCGGTTCGCAGGGGCCCGCGGTCGCGGACGATCTGCTGCTCGAAGGCCACCGCTGGCGCGCGATCTGATCCGATGCCCGCCGTCAGCGACGCAGTCTGGAGCGAGCAGGGCACGACGCCGGACGCGATCGAAGCGGCGCTCCGCACGCTGCTTTCCGAGCGCCATTCCGAGAACGGCGGCTTTCTGCCCGCGCGCGTGATCAACATGGTCGCGTTCGTCGAGAGCGAGTACAGCGGCGAGATCGCCAACCGCCTGCGCGGCGTCGGGCGCTACCACGCCTCGCGTCTCGTCGTGCTCTCCTACGAGCCCAATCGCACGCGCCTGGACGCGCGCGTCAGCGTCGCCGCCGATGGGGAGGCCGCGCATCCCGGGGATCTCGTCCTCCTGCACGAGACCGTGATCGTCGAGCTCGGCGATCGCCACCTCGACGACCTGCTCACGATCGCCGACCCGCTCGTCGTCAGCGACCTGCCGACGCTGCTCTGGTCGCCCCACGGCCACCCCGAGGCGGTGCGAGCGCTCTTGCCGCTCGCGCAGGCGACGTTGCTCGACTCCGTCGACGATCCCATCTGGCGCGATGCGATCGACCGCGCGAACACGCTCTCCGACCACCTCTACGTCGTCGACCTCGCCTGGCTGCGCTCGACCCCGTGGCGCGAGCGGATCGCGGCCACCTTCGACCCGTCGGCGCTGCGCCGCGAGCTCGCGTCGATCTCCTCGATCACGATCCGCCACCACCCGGACTCGACGGTCGCCGGCCTGCTCCTGATCGGCTGGCTGGCCTCGCGGCTCGGCTGGCGGCTGAGCCCCCTGCGGGCCGAGGGCGAGGTATTGAGCGGCGCCGCATGGGCCGGCGATCCGCGGACAGGCGATTCGCAGGCTGGCGATTCGCAGGCCGGCACCCCGCGGACGGCCGATCGGCAAGCCGGCGATCCGCGGGCGGGCACCCCGCGGACGGCCGATCGGCAAGCCGGCGATCCGTGGGCGGGCGACCGGGAGACCCGGGAGATTGCGCTGCGCCTCCAGCCGGCGCCTGCGCAGCTCGTGCGCGGCCTCGCCGGCTTCACCATCGAGACCGCCTCCGGCATCCAGCTGCGCCTGGACCGCGGCACCGGCGGCCTGCGCGCTTACCAGCGAGACGCCGCGGGTAGAGAGCACGAATGGACGATTCTCGGCGCCTCCCGCGGCGAGGCCGGCATTCTCGGCGAGGGCATCCGCCAGGCGTTGTTGCGCGACCCCACCTATCGGCCCGCGCTGCAGGCCGCGCAGACGATGCTGCCATGAGTCCGAGTCCACCCGCACCGGTATGCGCCCCGGCCCAATCGTCTGAGACCGGCCGCATCCAACTCGAGATCGACCACATTCACCATATCCGGAGGCAAGCAAACCGATGACCCGCATCACGACCTTCGCCGACGCCGAGGCCACCGCCGAGCGCGCCGCCGTGGAGATCGCACGCGCGCTCGAAACCGCCCGCGAGCAGCGCGGCGTCGCGCATCTCGCGCTCTCCGGCGGTTCGACGCCCGCGCGCACCTACGAACTGCTCGCCTCCGCGCTGGACGGCTGGGAGGACATCGAGATCTGGTTCGCCGACGAGCGCTGCGTGGCGCCCGAGGACGGCGAAAGCAACTACCGGCTCGCCGCCGAGACGCTCCTGCGCCCGGCCGCGATCGACCCCGCGCAGATCCACCGCATGGAGGGCGAGCTTGGCCCCGACGAGGGCGCGCGGCGCTACGCCAAGGAGCTGCAGACGAGCTTCGCGCTCGCCACGCCGGACGCATCGGACGCGCCGGGCGAGGCGTCGGGGGGCGCGTCCCGGACGCCGGGCGCATCCGGCGGGACGGCCGTAGGGAGCGCGCCGGGCGCGCGGTCCGGGTCGGGTGGTGCGGGCGGGTCTGCGCCGATCCTGCCCGTGCTCGACCTGATCGCGCTCGGGATCGGCCCCGACGGCCACGTCGCCTCACTGTTCCCGGGAGCGCCGACGCTCGATGCCGGCGAGCGGGCGCTCTGCCTGGGCGTCCACGAATCGCCCAAGCCGCCGCCCGAGCGGATCACGCTGAGCCTCGCGGTGCTGCGCGCGGCGCGACGCTGCCTGCTGCTGGCAACCGGGGCGGGCAAGGCCGACGCGATCGCCGCGGCGCTCGGTGAGCCAACCAAACATGTCCCCGCGAGCCTGCTCGTACGCGAGCGCCTCACGGTAATCGTTGACGACGCCGCCTCCCCTCCCCCGGGCCTTGGCTAGCGACCCGGATCGGGGTCTGGGTGTGATCGCGAAGCTACCCCCGCGCATCGGGCCATCCGCGATATGCGGACTTGTGAACTATGCGAACTTCGCCCGGCCCTGTACCGTCTACCTCCTACAGTGAACAGGCCGATCGCGTGAGCATCCAAGACGCCATGTCGAGAACAACAACCGCCCTCGAGGACGCCGCGCCTCCCGCAGACCGCGCGTCGTCGCCAGCGTCGATGTCGACGGACGCATCGGCGGGCGCGCCACCGGACCTCGCCCGCGCGATCGCAGACCTGGACGAGGCGCGCGCGGGCACGCTCGCGCTGGTCGCGGGGATCGACGAGGAGGATCTCGAGCGCGTGCACTCGCCGATCATGAGCCCGCTTGTCTGGGACCTCGGCCACATCGCCGCCTACGAGGACCTGTGGCTCGGCCAGCGCCACGCCGGCCTGGAATTGCTGCGGCCCGATCTCGCGGAGCTGTATGACGCGTTCGAGACCCCACGCGCGGTGCGCGGAGAAATCGAGGCGCTCGGGCCGGCGGATGCGCGCGAGTACCTCGCCGCCGTCCGTGCCCGCACGGCCGCGGCGCTCGCCCGCGAGGGCCTCGGCGACGGGACGATCTGCGAGCTGGTCCTCCGCCACGAGCTCCAGCATGGCGAGACGATGCGCCAGACGCTGGCGATCGCGGGGCTGCTGCCGGCGGAGGAGGAGGCCAAGCGCGATCGGCCGCTGCCGACCTCCGTGGACGGCGAGGGAGACGTGGACGGGGAGGAGTGGATCGAGCTGCCCGCGGGCCGCTTCGAGATGGGCGCGGACGCCAAGGGCTTTGCCTACGACAACGAGCGTCCGCGTCACACGGTCGAGCTACCCGCGTTTCAAATCGCCCGGCGCCCCGTCACGAACGCGAGCTGGATGCGCTTCGGCGAGGGCGGCGGCTACGAGCGGCGCGAGTGGTGGTCCGATGAGGGCTGGGCCTGGAAGCAGGAGTACGACATCGCCCATCACCCGCAGATCGCGGCGGGGCATGCTGAGGCGCCCGCCTGCCACATCTCCTGGTTCGAGGCCGACGCCTTCGCCAGAGCGCACGACGCGCGCCTGCCCACCGAGGCCGAGTGGGAGCGGGCGGCAAGGAGGGATCAGGAGACACCGAACGGGATCGAGGGAGCCTGGGACGGGAATCGTGGGGAGCTCGCGGGAATCGGCCAGGTGTGGGAGTGGACGAGCAGCACGTTTCACGGCTACGCCGGCTTTCGCGCCCACCCCTACCGCGAGTACTCCGAGGTGTTCTTCGGCGAGGACTACCGCGTGCTGCGCGGCGGCTCGTGGGCGACCCATCCGCGCGTCGCGAGCCCGACCTTCCGCAACTGGGACCTGCCGATCCGCCGGCAGATCTTCGCCGGCGTGCGCCTCGCGCGGGACGGCGATGGCGCATGACCACGGCACGCGCAACCGATTTCGAGCCGCGCTCGGCGCGGGTGAGGAAGAAAGCCTGATGGAGCCGATCATCACCCCCGAGGAGTCGATCCGGATCGACTCGCACCTCGATGCCAGCCAGGAGCGCTCGCTCGCCGAGGACGTGCTCGACGGGCTGACGCGGCCGTTCAAGGAACTGCCGCCGAAGCACTTCTACGACGCGCGCGGCGCCGAGCTGTTCGACCGCATCTGCGACCTTCCCGAGTACTACCCGACGCGCGCGGAGCGCGCGATCCTCGAGCAGACGGCGACCGAGCTAGCGGCGTTGACGGGCGCGGTCGAGCTCGTCGAGCTTGGCTCGGGCACGGCCGCGAAGACGCGCGTGCTGCTCGACGCGCTGCAGTCCGCGGGGACGCTCGCGCGCTACGTGCCAGTCGATGTTACCGAGAGCATGGTCCGCGACTGCGCGGAGACGCTCACCGAGGAGTACCCCGGGCTGCGCGTGCATGGCGTGATCGGCGACTTCGAGCGCCACCTCGACGGGGTGCCCGCGGCGATCGGGCCGCGGATCGTCGCCTTCCTCGGCGGCACCGTCGGCAACTTCCAGCCAGGCAGCCGGCGGCGCTTCCTGCGCTCGATCGGGCGCCTGCTCGGCCCCGATGACCACCTGCTGATGGGGACCGACCTCGTCAAGGATCCGGGCGTGCTCGAGGCCGCCTACGACGACGAGCAGGGCGTCACCGCCGAATTCAACCTCAACGTCCTGCGCGTCCTCAACCGCGAGCTCGACGCCGACTTCGACCCCGAGGACTTCGACCACGTCGCCCTCTTCGACACCGATCACGAGTGGATCGAGATGCGACTGCGCTCGCGCCGCGAGCACACGACGCTCGTGCGCGCGCTCGACCTGCCCGTGCACTTCGACGCCGGCGAGGAAGTGCGCACGGAGATCAGCGCGAAGTTCACGCCCGAGCGGCTCCAGGGCGACCTCGCGGCGGCGGGACTCGAGCTCGTGCGCTGGTTCACCGACCCCGACGAGCTGTTCGCGCTGACGCTTTCGAGGGCCGCCGCCGCGGCATAGACAGCCGCGCGAAATCCTCGCCGCACCGCTGTACGCACCTCTGTAGGCTCTCGCGCGCAATGCAGATCGAGCACAGCCAAGCGATCGTCGTCGGCGGGGCCTCCGGGCTCGGCGAGGCGACCGTGCGCGCGTTGCACGAGCGCGGCGCCCTCGTGACGATCGCCGACGTGAACGCCGAGAAGGGACATGCGCTCGCCGGCGAGCTCGGACTGGAGTTCGTCGGCTGCGACGTGCGTGAGGAGAGCCAGGTCGAGGCGGCCGTCCAGCAGGCAGCCGGCGCCGGCGAGGGCGGTCTGCGGATCGCCGTCTGCTGCGCGGGGACCGGCTGGGCACAGAAGCTCGCGGGTTCCAAGGGCCCGCACCCGCTGATGCCGTTCGAGACGATCCTCCAGATCAACCTCGTCGGGACGTTCAACGTGCTCCGCTACGCCGCGACCGCGATGATCGCCAACGAGCCCGCCGAGGACGGCGAGCGCGGCGTCTGCGTGAACACCGCATCGATCGCCGCCTACGATGGCCAGGTCGGCCAGATCGCCTACTCCGCCTCGAAGGGCGGCGTCGTCGGGATGACCTTGCCCGCCGCGCGCGACCTCTCCCAGTACGGGATCCGCGTCAACACGATCGCCCCCGGCCTGTTCGACACTCCCCTGCTGGCGGCGCTGCCCGAGGAGGCCCGGCAAAAGCTCGGCGCCGGCGTCCCCTTCCCGCAGCGCCTCGGCCAACCGCCCGAGTACGCGCAACTGGCCTGTCAGATCGTCGAGAACCGGATGCTCAACGGCGAGACGATCCGACTCGACGGCGCGCTAAGAATGCCTCCGCGCTAAGAATGCCTCCTCGCTAAGCGCCTCGACCCCGTCGTAGAAGGCGGCACCTTCCGCACTGACTCTCGGCCAAGCAGGTCCGAATTCAGGTCCGGATTTTCTCCCGGCCGAAAGGCCCGCGTAAGTCGGGCCGGCCGGGAGAAAACTTCCGGGTCCCGCGCTACTTCAAGCGTTCCACCAACATCGCCATCCCCATCCCCCCCGCGACGCACATCGACTCGATGCCGTAGGTTCCGTCGAGCGTCTCGAGGTCGTTGAGCAGCGTCGTCATGATCCGCGCGCCCGTCATCCCGAAGGGGTGCCCCAAAGCGATCGCGCCGCCGAACGGGTTGAGCTTCTCGTCGGGGATCCCCAGGGTCTCTTTGCAGGGGACGATCTGGGCCGCGAACGCCTCGTTGATCTCGACGACGTCGATGTCTGAGATCGACATGCCGGTGTTCTTCAGCAGAGCCTCGATCGCGGGGATCGGGCCGAGGCCCATCACCTCCGGGCGGATCGCGGCGACGGTCGAGGCGATGATCCGCGCGCGCGGCTTGAAGCCGGCGGCGG
The DNA here is from genome assembly GCA_963774785.1 of uncultured Solirubrobacterales bacterium. Lineage (GTDB taxonomy): Bacteria > Actinomycetota > Thermoleophilia > Solirubrobacterales > Solirubrobacteraceae > Palsa-744. The sequence goes on from CAVZGH010000002.1 coordinate 83,741, forward strand.
CGGCCTTCTCGTCGCTCATCACGAGCAATGCAGCGGCGCCGTCGTTCAGCGGACAGGCGTTGCCCGCGGTCACGCTCCCGCCCTCCTTGAAGACCGGCTTCAGCGCGGCGAGCTTCTCGAGCGTCGTGCCGGCGCGGGGGCCGTCGTCCTTGGTGACGACCGTCTCGGGCACGTCGATCTCGTTGCCCTCCTTGTCGAGGTCTTTGTGCGCGGGGACGGTGACGGGCACGATCTCCTTGTCGAAGTGCCCCGATTCCTGCGCGGCGACCGCGCGCGTCTGGGAGAGGAGCGCCCATTCGTCCTGGGACTCGCGGCTGACTTTCCGCTCATCGGCGACGTTCTCGGCCGTCATGCCCATCGAGATGTAGGCGTTGTACAAAGAGCCCTCGGAGCCATCGAGCAGCGGATGGAACTCGAACGGCGCCCCCTGCCCAGCGCGCGAGACGGCCTCGACGCCAGCGGCGATGTACGTGTCGCCCTCGCCGGACTTGATCGCGTGGAAGGCCATCCGCGTGGTCTGCAACGAGGAGGCGCAGAAGCGGTTGACGGTGCAGCCCGGCACGTGGTAGTCGATGCCGGCGAGCAGGGACGCGAGGCGGCCGATGTTGTAGCCGGCCTCGCCCTCGCCGTAGCCGCAGCCCATCATCACGTCGCCGATCGTGCTCTGGTCGAGCTGGGGGTTGCGCTCGATCAGCGCCCGCAGCGGGATCGCCGCGAGGTCGTCGGCGCGGACGGACTTCAGCGAGCCCTTCACGGCCCTGCCGATGGGCGTGCGAACTGCGTCGACGATCACTGCTTCAGGCATCTGTTGCTCTCTCCTTAGTTTGTTTGGGCCCCGGCCTCGCGGCATCCCCGCCCCCCTGCGGTGCGAATCCTATGGGATCGACTACAGGTCGAGGCGCGAGACGCCCAGCTCATCGAACCCGACGTGGTGGGCGAGCTCGTGGCGAACCGTGCGCACAACCTGGTCGCGCAGGAGGTCGGCGTCGTGGCCGAAGTCCCGCCGCAGGGTGTCGCGGAAGATCACGATCCGGTCGTGCGTGTCGTCGCGGCGGGTCTGGCCGCCCTGGTAGAGGCCGTAGGCGCCGCGCCGGCGGCCGCCGTCGGAGATCACGACCGCGACGTGCGCCAGGGCGTTGCGCAAGAGATCGGGCAGGTCATCGAGCGCATCCCGCACGAGCTCCTCGAAGTCCTCGTCGTTCAGAGGATCGAGCTCGAGGAACTCGTTTTCGTCGGGATCGACGACGAGCCCTTCGCGCGCGAGCGTCTCCGAGCGCCGCACGAGCGCTTCGAACTCCGCCTCTGACTCAGGTTCCCGCCAATCCCCCATCCGCACGGCGACGAACGCGACGGCGCCCATCAGGGCCGCGATGACGAACACCCCGAGCGCCACGTCCTCGACCGCGCGGACGGCGCCGATCGAGGAGAAGCCCTGGCCAACGACGATCACGACGAGGCCGAGCGACATCGCGATCAGCGCGGCGAAGCCCACGCGGCGAAGCTGGGCGGAGGCGCGTCGTGGTGCTGGCGGCCTCGGTGTGCGCATCGCGGGGCCGGCCCGATCCTATTTCAGCGTGCGGGCGACGACGAGGCGCTGGATCTCGTTCGTGCCCTCGTAGATCTGGGTGATCTTCGCGTCGCGCATCATCCGCTCGACCGGGTACTCCTTGACGTAGCCGTAACCGCCGAGCACCTGCACAGCCTCGACGGTGACGGCCATCGCGGTGTCGGAGGCGAAGACCTTGGCCATCGAGGAGTACTTGCCGCTTTCGGGGTGGCCCTGGTCGGCCATCGCGCAGGCCTTGTACAGCAGCTCGCGTGCGGCGGCGGTGCGGATTTCCATGTCGGCGAGCTTGAACTGGATGCCCTGGAACTCGTTGATCGCCTGCCCGAACTGGCGGCGCTCGCGCGCGTAGGCGACGGCGTAGTCGGTCGCGCCCTGGGCGATGCCGACGGCCTGGGCGGCCGCCCCCAGGCGGGTGCGCTCGAGCGTGCCGAGCGCGACGCGCAGCCCGCGCCCGACCTCGCCGATCACGTTCTCCTGTGGAACCCGGACGTCCTCGTAGATCGGCTGGCCAGTCGGCGAGGCGCGGATCCCGAGCTTGTGCTCGAGCTTGCCGACGCTGAAGCCGGGCCGGTCGGCCTCGACGACGAACGCGGTGATCCGCTTGGACTCGCGGTCGGTGACGGCGAACGTGATGTAGAAGTCGGCGATCCCGAGGTTCGAGATCCAATTCTTCGTGCCGTTGATCACCCACTCCTCCCCGTCGAGGACGGCGGTCGTCTTCATCCCGGCTGGGTCCGAACCGGCCTCGGGCTCGGAGAGGGCGAACGCGGGCGACCACTCGCCGGAGGCGCACTTCGGCAGGAAGCGCTCCTTCAAATCATCCGAGCCGAACAACTGGATCGGCAGCGTGCCGAGCTCCTGCACCATCAGGATCAGCGCGCAGGCCGCGTCGACCTTGGCGATCTCCTCGACGGCCATGTTGAGCATCAGCGTGCCCGTGCCGACGCCCCCGTACTCGCTGCCAAACGGCAGGCCGAGAATGTCCTGCTCGGCGAGGATCCGGCGGATGTCCCAGGGATAGGAGGCCTGCTCGTCGATCTCGGCTGAGCGCGGCGCGATCTTCTCGCGCGCGATCTGCCCGATCGTGGCGCAGAAATCGAGGTTCTCCTGAGGAATCGTGTAGACGTCGCTGACGGCTTGCATGGGAGAGATCTTATTGATGAAGCCGCCTCCCGGCGGCGGCTGTGCGGTTCGTCGTTCAGACACGGGCGTCGTGGACGCTTTCGAAGGCGGGGTCATCACCGAGCGAGCAGGTGTGGGCAGGCATACGGCGCTACGCTCGAGCCGCGATGACCCCTGCACCCGACGACCAGACGGACCTCGAGCTCGACCCCGCGCGCGTGGCGGAGTGGCTCGCGCGGGAGGACGAAGCCCCGCAGGTGATCGACGTGCGCGAGCGCTACGAGCGCGAGGCCGGCCACATCGCGGGCACGCGACACATCGAGCTGAACGACCTCACCGCCGAAGCGCCGACGGTCGAGAAAGAGCGGCCCGTGATCTTCTACTGCCGCGTGGGCGCGCGCTCGACGATGGCCGCCCAGGCCTTCCGGGGTTCGGGCTACGAGGCCTACTCGATGGCCGGTGGCCTGCGACGATGGGCCGACGAGGGCCGGCCGCTCGCGCCCGAGGGCGGCAGCGTGGCCGACCATTGAACGACTGCGAACGACCACTGAACGACTGCGAACGACAGCGAACGACTGCGAACAACAGCGAACGACACGACGACGACTGACCCGCGCCCAGGCACCGACCACGGCGCGGGAAACGACAGAGCGCGACAGCAGAGGAGATGACCCAGATGGAGGCTTCCGAGTACCCAGGAGTGACGCGCGGCGAGGGCTATGCGATCGGCGACCTCGACGCGCTGGGCGACGGGCCCGGCTTCAGGAAGGTCCGCAAGGGCCTCGGCGTGGAGGCGTTCGGCGTCAACGCGATCGTGATGCCGCCGGGGATCGAAAGCGGCTTTCACTTTCACGACGAGCAGGAGGAGCTGTACTTCGTCCACAGGGGCGCGATCGAGATCGAGCTCGGGGACGGCACGACGCACCGGCTTGAGGAGGGCGGCCTCGCGCGCGTCGACGCCCCAACCCTGCGCAAGATCAGAAACGCGGGCGAGAGCGACGCGATCTACCTGATCGTCGGCGGCAAGGGCGGCTACATCGGCCGCGACGGCCGCGTGCCCGAGGGCGAGGAGCTGATGCGGGTCAAAGCGATCCACGACCTCTCCTCCTCCGAGCAACCGCGGTGAGCCGCGTCGGCGCTCCGACCGCCTGACCGACGGGAGTGCCCGAGGAGCTGCGCATAACCGACCGCCTCGCGATCCCGCTCGCGGAGATCGCGCTGCGCGCGAGCCGCTCTTCGGGCCCCGGCGGCCAGCACGCGAACGTGACGGCCTCGCGCGTTGAAGCGAGCTTCGACGTGCTCGCCTCCAACGCCCTCAGCGAGTCCCAGCGCGCCCGCGTGCTCGCCCGCGCCGGAGAGCGCGTGATCGCCGTCGCTCAGGATGAGCGCTCCCAGACCCGCAACCGCGAGCTCGCCCTCCAACGCCTCGCCGAGCGCCTCGCCCGCGCGCTCGCCGTTCCCCGCCACCGCCGTCCGACGCGCCCGACCGCCGCATCGCGCGAGCGCCGCCTGCAGGCCAAGCGCCGCGCGACCGAGCGCAAGCGGGAGCGACGTCCGCCCGCGGCAGACGATGGCTAGTTGAGGAGCTCCTTCACATACCTCTGGTGCAACCTCCCCAGCGAGGTCTTTTCGGGATGGAAGTGGAGCTTGTTCCAGAGGATCCCCGAGGCCGGCGACCACGCGACGATCAGGTAGACGCCAAGCACGAGCGCGCTCGTGCGCAGCCGCCGCGAGCCAGACAGCGCCGCCAGCGGCAACAGCCACAGGACATACCACGGCAGCACCCAGCCGAGCGTCAACAGCAGCGCGACCGTCACCCAGCCGCTGGCGGTGATCGCGTCGCGCCGCCGCCAGGCGGTGACGCAGGAGAGGGCGACAACGAGGACCAGCACGACGCTCAGCACCGCGCGCAGCGTTTCGGTCTCGCCGCCGGCGCCGAGCGCCAGGCCGAGCAGGTTCGGCGCGCTCAGGTTCGTCACGAGCTTGCCCTGGGTGCTCAGGTCGGGGACGTGCAGCCCGAACGCGATCAGGCTCGCCGCGGCGACCACCGCGCCGGCCGCGACCATGCCGAGCACGATCTGCACGACTCGGCGCGGCGTGCGCAGCAGCGCCGCCAGCACGACTGGGATCAGGATCGCCCCCGAGGCCTTGATCGCCGCCGCGGTCACGAGCGCCACGCCCGCACCGATCTCCAGGGGCGCGAGCGGCCACAGCCAGCCGAGCAGGGTCTCGCGCCGGCCTTCGTGCTGCACAGTTTGGTGCTGGGGTGAGACCAACTCCGCGGCCTGCTGATCCCCCGCCACCCACGCGCCGGAGCGCAACAGCAGGTAGAAGCCCAGCATGATGCAGAACACCATCAGGAAGTCGTTGTGGTCTCCCCCCAGCCCCCACACGAGCACGATCGGGTTCAGCCCGACGAGCACGATCGCCGCGACCGGATCGCGGCCGAGGATCCGCGCGCACTTCCAGACCAGGAAGATCGTGCCGAGGCTGACAGCGGCGAGAATCGCCTTGATCGCCCAGAACGAGCCCGCCACGCCGAGCGGGACGAGCGCGAAGGTCATCAGCGTGAACAGCGGGCCATACGGGCTCAGCAGCTGATGCCAGTTGGACAGGTAGTAGCTCGGGTCGCCGTGGGGCTCGAGGATCGGGATCGTCGTGTACGGGTTGAGGTTGTGCACGACCTCCATGCGCCCGTAGTTGACGTAGTTGAACACGTCGGTCAGCGCCAGCGGCGGCGCCAGCAGCAGGCACGCGTGCGCGGCGAGCACCGCGCCGATCGCCCAGCGCGCGCGCAGCAGCGGCACGTACCTGAGCGCGATCAGATAGGCGAGATACATCACGACGATCGCCCCCGTGAAGATGTACTTCAGCGCCGTCGGGCTGCGCGTCAGCCCCGGCAAGAGGCCGCCCAATGGGCCGGCCATCCAATGCGGGAAGAAGCCCGTGTGCGTGGTCGCGCTGAACAGGCTCGGACGGTCGGCCGCGAATACCACGACGATCGCCGCGCACGCCACGATCGCCGCCAGCGCGCCGATCGCCAGCGCGCGCGCGCAGCCCTCCACGTGCGCACGGCCCTCCACGCGCACGCCCGCCGCCCGCACGCCTTCGGCGCGCGCGCTCACCTATCCCGCCTGCGCTTCCGGGCCCGCGCCGCGGCGCGCGCGGCCCTCGGCGCGACGGTCACGCCGGTCCTTAACTGCGAGAGCCCGCGTCGCAGCGGGCCCTCGAGAAGTCGCGTTCATCCGCGCGAGGCTCAAACCTCGCCGCGGGACTAGATCGACTGGACGTTAACGGCCTTCGGCCCCTTGTCGCCCTGCTCCGGATCGTAGGAGACCTTTGCGCCCTCCTGCAGCGAGCGGTAACCCTCGCCGTTGATGCCGGTGTGATGGACGAACAGGTCCTTGTCGCCGTCGTCGGGGGTGATGAAACCGAACCCCTTGTCGTCGCTGAACCACTTCACTGTGCCAGTAGGCATGTGGGTACTCCTCCACGTTGTTCGTGCTGCGACGCGGAGGATGCTTTTGAGCTTCGACCTGCGAGCGCTTGCACTGCTTTTCGCCGGTCTATTGTGCCGGCCATACGAGACGACCGTAGCAGGTCCCCAGCCGCCCGTGTTGTCGAGATGTTGCAGCCGGGACGATCGGCCGAGCGCCCCCGTGGCGGTCGCCCGATACGGGCGCAGCCCTTATCGTGGGCGCATGGGCGACCCCGCCGCGCAGAATCCCGACGCCGGCCGCCTGGAGAAGCCTCGGTTGAAGCGCCTGCTCCCCCCCGGCGCGCCGGGCTCGGCTGAGGAGATCGTCGCGGGCTTCGACCTGGATCGGCCAGCGGATCTGGACCCCGCCCACCCGGCCGATCGCCCCCATGTGATCCTCAACATGGTCAGCACCGCCGACGGCCACGCCACGCTCGGCGGGCGCTCCGGACCGCTCAGCGGACCCGCCGACCGCGCGCTGTTCCACGCGCTGCGCTTCGCCGTCGACGCGGTGATGGCCGGCGCGGCGACCGTGCGGGTCGAGCGCTACGGGCGGATCGTCCCCGACGCCGCCCGCCGCCAAGCGCGCGTCGCGCGGGGCCGCGGCGAGGAACCGCTCGCGTGCATCGTCTCCGGGCGCCTGTCGCTCGCGGGAGACCTACCGCTGCTCGCCGACCCGGCCGCGCACGTCGTGATCGTGACCCAGTCCGCCGCGAGCCTGCCCGCGGGCGCCATGGCCGCCACGGTCGACTACGTCCGCGCCGCGCGCGACGGCCAGCTCGACCTGCCAGCGGCGCTCGCCGAGCTGCGCGCGCGCTTCGAGGTCCGCACGCTGCTCTGCGAGGGCGGGCCGCACCTAAACGCCCAGCTGCTCGCCGCCGGGCTTGTCGACGAGCTGTTTCTCTCGCTCTCTCCTTTGCTTGCCGGCGGCGATCCGCCCGCAGGTGGGGAGGCGCTGCGGATCCTCGCCGGGCCGAGCTCTCGCCCCCGGTCGCGCTGGAGCTGCGCGGCGTGCTCGAGCACGACTCCGGGCTGTTCCTGCGCTACGGCGTGCGGGCGACCCCGCCCGCCGGCGGCGCCTGAGCGGGCTCTCAGGCGCGGTCGTCCGACGGGCGCTACGGCGTGCGCAGCTCCGTGCCGGTCGAGCGCGTCTCGCGCGAGACGATCCCCAGCAGCTCGCTCGCCAGGTGACGGCCTTCCGCGGCGACCTTCGGGGTCGCGGAGATGCGCACGACGACCTCGTCGCCGTCGAGCTCCTCGAGCGTGATCCGGGGCGCGTCGCGCAGCGGCGTCCGCAGCGACTTCTCGAGCGTCTCCTGCAGGTCTCCCGGGGTCATCCCGGCGCGCAGGCGCGCGCGCAGGTTGACGGCCTCGGGCTCGCGCAGCGGCAGGATCGCGACGTTCAGCACGACGCTGTTCGGGACCATGATCGAATCGTCGCCCGTCGCGAACGTCGTGTACAGCAGGCCGAGCGAGCTGACCGTCCCCTCGAGCTGGCCCGCGAGCGGACCTCCCTGCAGGCGCACGCGCTCGCCGACGCGGAACGGGCGCGCGCTCAACAGCACCGTGCCCGCGATCAGGTTGCCGAGCGTCTGCTGCGCGGCCAGGCCGAAGATCACGGCGGTGAAGGCGGTGCCGAGCGCGAGCGTTTTCGCTTCGATCCCGGCGACGCGCAGCGCGACGAACAGCGCCACGACGACCGTGCCCAGGCGGATCACGAACCCGACCGTCCCGGCCGTCGCCGGGTCCAGGCGGCGGAACAGCGGCGGGCCGAGGCCGCGGCCGATGTCGCGCGCGATCGCCCAGCCGAGGATCATCAGCGAGAGCACCGTGATCACCCGCACGGTCGCTTCGAGAGGTTCTTCCAGCGATGTCGCCACGTTGCCGTGCGGCCCCGGGGTGCCGAGCAGGCTCACGCGGTTGTCGTAGAGGACGACGATCCCGATGAACAGCGGCAGCAGCACGAGCGCCTCCAGCCGCGCGCGCTTGACGACTTTCGGGCTGATCTGACGCAGCAGGCCGACCTCCTGCCAGGCTTGGCTGCGGGTCTCGAACATCTTCTGGGGCATCTTCGGGGCTGGCATCGCGCTCACATGATGGTGGCAGGACGGGTGGTTACCCGGGATGTGTCCTGCAAACCGTCGATGCGAGCACCGAGCCACCGCCCGCCGGGCGGGCAGCGGACTACGCCAGCGTGTAGACGAGCATGAACGCGCCGAACGCCAGGCAGTAGATCGCGAACGGGATCAGCGTTTTCGTCTTGAAGTAGTTCACGAGGAAGCGCACCGTGAAGACCGCCGTCACCCCCGCCGCCACGCAGGCGACGAGCGCCTGGCCGCGCACGCCGTTGCCGAGATGCCCGAGCAGGTCGGGCAGCTTCACGAGGCCGGCGGCGAGGATGATCGGCGTCGCCAGCAGGAACGCGAAGCGCGCCGAGTCGGAGTGGTCGAGACCGCGCGCGAGGCCCGCGCCCATCGTCACGCCGTCACGGCTGATCCCGGCGACGAGCGCGGTCGACTGCGCGGCGCCGATCACGAACGCCTCGCGGTACTCCATCGTGTCGAGCTCGCGTCCCCCGTCGGGCTTCGCGCCCTCCTTCACGGCCAGTTCGCGCACCTGCGCGCGGCGGCGAAAGCGCTCCGCCCCGAACAGCACCAGCCCGTTGACCATCAGAAACGCCGCCGCCACTTCCGGCTTCGCGGTCAGCGTGCGCAGCTGGTGCTCGAGCGCGAGGCCGATCACGCCCGCGGGGATGCTCGCGACGACGATCAGCCATGCCAAGCGCTCGTTAGCGGTCTCGGCGCGGCGGGTCTTCAGCGTATGGAAGAACGCGCCGACGATTTCGACCCAGTCGCGCCGGTAGAAGAACAAGAGGCCGAGCGCGCTGCCGACGTGCAGCATCACGATGAACGCCAGCCAGAACGACTCCGATTCGGACTGAGCCTTGACGAGCTCGTTCCACCCGAACAGCGTCGGGAACAGCACCGTGTGTCCGAGGCTCGAGATCGGAAACAGCTCCGTCACCCCCTGCAGCACGCCGAGCACGATCGCCTGGAAGTAGGTGATCGCCGAGGCCAGTGGTAGCGCGAGCGCCGGCATCGGGGCGACAGCTTACGGATCACGCGCGCGTGAGCGCGCGGAGGCACCGAACCGTGAGCGGATTCTCATGCCGCGCGGGTCGTCCACGGACCCACCGCCCGACCCAGCGCGGTACGAACCTGGTGCTACCATTCTGGCCATGCCCGTCCAGAAGCTGTCGATATCCCTCGAAGAGCCGGTCCTGCTGGCCGCTCGCAAGGCCGCGAAACGCCGGGGTATGAGCCTGTCGGCGTGGTTGAACGAGGCGGCCACAGGCGCTTTGGAAACTGAGGTTCGTCTGCAGGACGGTCTCGCCGCGGTCGCGGAATGGGAAGCGGAATGTGGGCCGATCTCCGCGGAGGAGCTGGCCAAGGCGCAGGCGGTGCTCGATGCCGCGGGGGTTAGCCGTAAGCCCGCCGAGCGCGCGCGCGAGCAGTCTCACGCCGCGTGAGCGATCCGAGCGGCCTCAGCGGCATCACATACGACGCTGGTGCGTTGATCGCGGCTGAACGCGGCTCGATGGCCGTGTGGCGGCTGCACAGGCGTCTACTCGAACATGGTATGTACCCGACGCTTCCGGCGGTCGTCTTGGGCCAAGCCTGGCGAGGCGGCCCTCAGGCACGACTGCCACGCCTCGTGCGTGGGACTGAGATCGAACCCTTCACTGAGCAGCAGGCGCGCGCCGCCGGCGCGGCCCTGGCGATCAGCGGCAGCAGCGACCTGGTCGACGCGGCGGTGGTCGTCGCGGCGCTCGCCCGTGAAGACCTGGTCGTGACCAGCGATCCTGAGGATCTACGTCGTATCGCCTCCGCGCTTGGCCGCGAGCTCGCGGTACACGTCGTCTGAGCTAGCGGGCCGTCCCGCTCTCCTCTTCACAGTCACTTCACACGATCGTCTCCGTCTCGTCACAAAAAGCCGGACTTTGCGGACGAATCTGTATGCATACAAACAGATAGATCAATCAGAGGAGCAACGATGACTCTCGATACGACGACAACCCCGAGGATCGATACGGACGCGACGAGCACGCGTCCCAAGATGGACGCGACGGGCACCAGGGTCGATATGGACGCGACGAGCACCCGGGTCAACATGCACTGCCATTCGACGGCCTCCCAGGTCTCAAAGCTCGGCGTCCAGCGCGCGCTCGGGCTGCCCGAGTGCGCAACCCCGCCCGAGGAGGTCTACGCGCTGGCCAAGCGCCGCGGCATGGACTTCGTCACGATCACCGATCACGACACGATCGACGGCGTCCTTTCGATCGCCGACCGCCCCGACGTGTTTGTCTCCGAGGAGCTCACCGCGCACTTCCGCGGCGAGCCCCAGGCAGTCCACGTGCTCTGCTACGGGATCGCGCCCGCCGACCACGAGTGGCTGCAGGCCAATTCCGGCGACGTCGAGCTGTGCGCCGCCTACCTCCACGAGCGGGAGATCGCATGCGCGCTGGCCCACCCCTACTACAACGTCGCGGCGCCCTTGACCGCGCGCCATCGCCGCCGCCTGGCGGAGCTGTTCGGCGTCTGGGAGACGCGCAACGGCGCGCGCGCCCGCGAGCTCAACCTGCCCGCCGCGACCTACGTCGCCACCCGCGATTCCACCGGCATCGGCGGCTCCGACGATCACGCCGGGGTTGACATCGGGCGCACCTACACCGCCGCGCCCGCCGCGGCGAGCCCCGCCGAGTTTCTCGCCCACCTGCGCGCGGGCCGCGTCTCCGCGCACGGCAAGCAGGGCTCAGCGGCGAAGTGGGCGCACGCGGCGATCGCACTGGCGGCGCGCTCGCTCGGGCCGGCGGGGCCGGACGGAGACGTGACAGCGGGGGGCGGCAGTCGCGGCGCAGGCGGAGACGTGCCTGTAGGCAGGGATACCGGCGCGGTCAACGACGTCGCCACCGGGAGAGACGCGGCCTCGCGTCCGGACCCGCGCAGGGTGCTCAACATGGTCCAGCGCCTGCTGCGTGAGGGCGACGTGCGCCACGGCGCGACCGGCTCCGACCTCTCGCCCGCCGACGCGCGCTGCCTGCTGCGCGCGTGGCTGTCCGCCGTCGAGCTCGACCACCTCGACGAGCGCGGCTTGATCGAGCTGATGCAGGCCGATGACTTCAGCCACTCGAGCCTCTTCCGCCGCGCCTGCCGCCTGCACGAGCGCAAGCTGCGCGCGGCGGTCGACGTCGCGGTGCGCGCGGCCAGCGGCGAGGCCGAGGTGCTCACCGCCGCCGAGGGGCTGTTCGAAAGCTGCATCGCCGCGATCCCCTACGCGCCCGCCGTCGCGTTCCTCGCCAACGAGCGTGCCAAGCTCGAGGGGCGCGCCGCCGATGAGGGCGAGACCCCGCGCGTGGCGATCCTCGCCGACGGGATCGGCTCGACGCACGGCGTCACGCGCACGATCGAGGAGATCCGCCAGCGCGGCGTCCCCGGCTTCGAGATTGAGGTCGTCGGCACCGACCCCGAGGTCGACCTGCGCCTGCCCGCGGTCGCCGAGATCGACGTGCCCTTCTATCCCGGCCTCTCGATCGGTGTGCCCAGCCTCCCCGCCGCCGTGCAACTGCTCGCCGACGGCTGCTTCGACGCGATCCACGTCTGCTCGCCCGGCCCCGCCGGGATCGCGGGCGTGCTCGTCGCGCGCGCGCTCGGGCTGCCGCTGATCGGCAGCTACCACACCGAGCTCACCGCCTACGCCGGCCTGCGCTCCGGGCAGCGGCACGTGACCGACGCGATGGCGCTCGCCGTCGGGGCCTTCTATGACGCCTGCGACGTCGTCCTCTCCCCCAGCGTTGCCTCGGACGAGGCCCTCGCGAAGATCGGGATGGGAGGCGAGAAGATCATGCGCTGGGATCGAGGCGTCGACACGGCGCGCTTCGACCCAGCGCTGCGCGGCACCCGGCTGCTCGAACCGCGCCGGATCGAGGTCCTCTACTCGGGGCGGATCACGCGCGAGAAGGGCGTCGAGCTGCTCGCCGAGGCGTTCCTTGCGGCACGCGCGCGCGAGCCGCGCCTGCACCTAGTGCTCGCCGGCGGCGGCCCCGAGCAGGAGCAGCTGGCCGCGCGCCTGGGCGCGCACGCCACGTTCCTCGGCTGGCTCTCCGGCGCCGCGCTCGCGCGCGCCTACGCAAACGCCGACCTGTTCCTGTTCCCCTCCGCCACCGACACCTTCGGCCAGGTGATCCTCGAGGCCCAGGCCTCCGGCCTGCCCGTCGTCGCCGTCGCCGAGGGCGGGCCCGTCTCGCTGATCGAGGACCGCGTCACCGGCCTGCTCTGCGATGCCTCGGCGCCGGCGCTGGCCGAGGCGGTGCTCGAGCTCGCCGGCTCGCCGCTGCTGCGGGAGAGCCTCTCGCGGGCGGCGCTTGCGGGGGTGCGCGAGCGCACGTGGGAGGGCGCCCTGGCGCGGCTGGGAGAGGGGTACCGGCGGGTGCTCGCGGCGCAGGCCAGCGCAGCGGACGCAGGGGCGAAGACCAGCACGGGCTTGGACGCCGACGCGGTCGCGGCGGATCTCAGCGCGCGCGCGGCTGAGTCGATCGAAGTGGCCGATGCGGCCTGAGCCCAACCTCCGCCTCGCGCGCCTCGAAGGCGCCGGCGCGCCGCTGGGCGCGATCGGCACTCCGGCGCATCGTGCGCACAGCCGCAGCCGCGGCGTGCCGGCGCGCCGCACGATCGCGGTCGCGCTGCACGACGTCGAGCCCGCCACGTTCGAGCGTTGCGCGCTGCTGCGCGACTGGCTGGAGGTGCACGGCGTCGACCGCGTCACGCTGCTCGTGATCCCGGCGCGCGACCTGCACCCGCTGGGCGAGCGTTCGCCGGAGATGGTCAGCTGGCTGAGCGCCCGCCGCCGCGCGGGCGACTCGATCGCCCAGCACGGCTTCCGCCACGAGCAGTTGCGCCGCCGAGGCGAGCTCTCGCGCCAGACGTTCGCGCACGCGCGCGGACGTCGCGCGGCTGCCGAGTTCGTCGGGTTGGGCGGGCAGGAGACGCGGCGCGCCGTCGACGCCGGCTGGCGCCTGCTCAAGCTCGCGGGGATCGAACCCGACGGCTTCGTCGCGCCCGCGTACGCCTACACGCCCGCGCTGCGCCAGGCGCTCGCGCCGAAGTTCCGCTGGTGGGCCGGCCTACTGCGGCTGCACGGAACGCCCGCCGAGCCGTCCGAGGATGCCCGCCGACGTGAGCCGCCGCCGCCCAGCTGGCTCGCCCCGGCCTGGAGCCTCGCGAGCGGCAATCCTCTCAGGCGGCCACTCTCCCCCGCGCTGATCCGCGTCGGGAGCAGGCTCAGCGCTCACACCCTGCGCCTCGACCTCTACCCCGGCGACCTGCAGCACCGCAGCCAAATGCGCGCGCTCGAGCAGGTGCTCGGCCGCGCCGGGCACCGTCGTCAGGCGGTCACCTACGACGAAATCACCGCGGCCTCATTCCACGGCTGAGCCGGCTTGCCAGGGCAGTCAATGGGGTTGGGCCTGGCGGGGTACGGCGGAGCGCGGTTGGCGGGATCGCCGCTCAACCCGGCGATGGGTGCGCGGAGAAGATCGACGGTTCGATCGAGGTGACCTTCGGCAGCGCCGCGTAGCCGAGGTACTTGAGGCCGAACAGATCCTCGATCGTGCGCAGCAGCGAGAAGTGGTTATACGGTTCCTGACTGACGCCGGCTTTGGAAATGTAGGGCGAGAGCAGCAGCGCGCCGACCTGACCGCCGCCCGCGGGGCCGAGCGCCGAGGTCGGGGCCGGCAGGTTCGGGAACTGCGGCTGGCCGCAGCAGGAGCTCGAGTCGGCGAATTCGCCGCTGGAGGGCGCCTCGTCGACGGTGATCGCGAGCAGGCCGCTTTCCTTGTAGGCCTTCGAACCGAGGATCTCGGGAACGACCCGCTTGAGGAAGCCTTCGGCGGCCACCATGCCGGCCGGCGCGCCGCTAGCGCAGGGCGTCGGGCTGCCGTCGTGGCAGAGGTCGGGGGCGATGTAGGCGAAGCTCGGCGTGCGACTCGGGGTCGCGAGGTCAGCGGAGAGTTGATCGATCCCAACATCGTGGGCTTCACACGACGGCTCGCCGGCCAGCGAGCTGAAGTAGACGAAGGGGTTGCGCCAGGTCGCGTACGTCTGTCCCGCCGGAACCGTCGCGGCCGCGCTCGGGTCGGCCGCGCCGAGCGCCGGGTGCCCGCAGTCGCCGTCGCCGCTGGCTGTGCCCGTGCCCGTGCCGCGACTTTCGCCCATGCCTTCGATGTAGGCCCGCCAGGGCAGGTGCTTGGCCGTGAGCTGCCCGGGAAGCGTTTCGGTCGAGCTTGGATACACGCAGCCGCTGCCGGTGACCTGTTCCTCGGCACCGACCGTCGCGGGAGCGATCGCGCTGTAGTTGGGGCAGTTGGCGGCCGTTTCCACGGTCGGTCCCTGGCCGCTGATCAGCGCGATCTCATTGGCCAGCTGCTGGTGGGCGACCGCGTAGTAGCGCACGAGCAGCTCGCCCTTGTGCTCGAGCGTCTGCGACAGGTACGGAGCGCCCGCGGTCGGCCCGAACGCCGCGGCGTAGGGTTGGCCCGAGAGCACGATCACGAACACGTGCTTGACGGGCGGCAGCTTCGAGCTCGAGCCGCTCGAGGCCGGTTTGGTCGATCCGCCTTCGCCGCCACCGCCGCTTCCCGCACCTGTGTTGCCGCTGGAGCCCGACGGCGAGGACGATCTACCCGCGGCGGGTTTTGTCCCGCTCGCGGGCGCAGTCGCGGAGGCCGCCGCGGACGGGGTCGGTTCGGAGCTCGCGGCCGGCGCTTCGCTCGCGGCCGGCGACGCGGCTTCCGGGGTGGTCGCGCCTGTCGTCGCGGCGGCTGGCGCAGCGGGCGGCAGGATCAGCTTCACGTGCCGGCCGGCGTCCGCGTCGAGCGTGCCTGAGACGGGCGAGGCGGTGACGTTGCCGATCAGGATCCCGAACCCGAGGAACGCGAGCACGAGCGCCGCGCAGACCCGCGGGGACGGTAGCGAGAGGCCTCCCATGCGATCACTCGCCCGGGGGCGGAGCGAGCAGCGCGTCCAGCACCGCCGTCGGGCGGTCCTCCTCCTCGCCGCCGGCCCCCGCCCGCATCACCGCCGTGGGACTGCCATCCCCACCCGCCTGCCGGGGCGGAGGCCCCGTGCTCGTAGGGGCCGTGCTCGGGGCCTCCGTGTTCGGGCTCGCCGTGCTCGGGGTCGCCGTGCTCGGGGTCGCCATGCTCGGGGTCGCCATGCTCGGGGCCGCCACCGCACTCGGCGAGCGCTCCATCAGGGTCGCGCCGCACTGCCAGCAGAACAGGGCCCCGCGGCTGTGCGGGGCGGCGCAGTGCGGGCAGCTGCCGGCGCTGGCGCTCTCCTCCAGGCGCAGCAGGCGCTCGATCTCCGCGAGCTCGGCGTCGCGCTCCTGCAGCATCGCCGCGCGCCGCACGAGCACGTCGAGGCGGAAGTGATCGCGGATCGCCATCTCGTAGGTCAGGCCGCCGAGGTCCCAGTGCAGCTCGGCCACCTGCTCGGCCAGCGCGTCGCGCCTGCGGCGCAGCTCCGCGCGGCCGGCCTCCGTGGGCGCGGATGTGGACGGCGGGGAGGAGATCATCCGGTCGAGATCACGTTGGGGAGGTTCTTCGATTCCTGCTCGTAGTTCTTGCCCTTCTTCGTGGCGAGATTTTTCAAGACGGTGGGCGGCGCGGGATGACTCTCGCTCGACGGAACGCTCGCTTTGGATTCGCCGGCGCCCGCCGCGGCGCCTTTCTTGGCGGCGCCTTTGGACGAGGAGACTCCGGTTTTCGCGGCTGCTTCCGGCGTCGTCGACGTGGTCGACGCGGCAGTCCCGGCTCCGGCCGCGGCCGCGGGCTGGGTGACGCTGATCGTCTGCGCCGGGGCGGCGCTCTGCTTGGGCGCGCTCGAGCGGCCGATCAGCACGCCGACGCCCATCGCCAGCAGCAGCACGCCCACGCCGGCGAGAACCGTGACCGCGTTGCCGCGCCCCGCGCCCTCCGCGGTCCCGGAGACGGGTGGCGAAGGCGGCGTCGCAGGCGTCGGGGACCGGGAGAGATCGCCGGGGCCGGACGGTGGTCCACCGAGCAGCACGCTGCTGATCGACGCGCGGCGCTCGCCACACTCCAGGCAGTAGCGCTGGTCGTCGGCCAGGGGCGCCCCGCAGGCTGGGCACTGCTCGGCGCCTGAGGTCGTGGCGCCTGAGGTCGTGGCGCCTGCGGCAGTGGCGCCTGCCGGTGTGATCGCGCCGGCCGCGCCCGCATCGCCCATGGCCGCGTCAGCCGTGCCCGGCGAGGATGCGGCGGACATTGCACTGTGGCTTGCGATCGATTCGGTGGACAGGGTGGTTCCTTCTTTAGAAGCGCCGGGCCGACGGACAGTACAAGCACCGGGCACGCGCTGTCAGAACGCCCCGCGCTCGTCGGTATACGGTCAGTCATACGCGCCTATCTGCGCGTGAAGATTTGGTAAAAGCGCGGACTGAGCTTGTGGCGCGGACGGAGCTTGTGAACTTTCGGCGACCAGACCCAGTCGCGACCGCCACCCTACGCTACGCTGCCGCCGATGCGCCCCCGGATCCGTACGCCCCGACCCGGCCCGCTGGTAGCGCCCAGCCCGCGGGGCGACCTCAGCGCCCTCCTCAGGATACTCACGCGACCGCGAGCTACAGCGATGGTCGCGCTGCTCGTGGTGTGCGTCTGCGCGCTCGCGTCGACTGCGACGGCCCTGGCGGCCACGCCGCTCCCGCAGGAGAGCCTCGCGACCTTCGAAGGCCAGCTGAACGGACACCAGGTGACCGCGGTGACGTTGCATACGAAGGCCCACACCTTTCACGCCTCGCTGAAGGACGGCAGCCGTATCAGCATCGCGTTTCCCTCCTCCCAGCAGCAGCGGCTCGAAGGGGACATCAGGGCGCAGGGCATCGTCGTGCAGGTCGCCAAGGTGCAACCTCCGCCGTCCCACAAACTGCGCTACATCATCGGCGCCGTCGTGATCGTCGCGATCGTACTCGCCGCCGTCGGCCTGCTGTCGGTACGCAGGCGCCGCATGCGCGAAGATGAGCACGGGCCGGGGTATGGATAGCAGGCTGAGACGGATAGCAGGCCGATCGTGCCTGTTGACTCGCGACGACGCTTCCGTCGTGAAGCTCGTGAAGCTCGTCCACCCGTTCGAGACTGGGCCGGTCTCATGGCCGGTCTCACGAAAGATTATTAGGCCGGCGGAGCATCGGCCTCGAGGCGTCCGGCGCCCCGAGGCCGATCCCGTCATTTACCCGAGGTTCTTCGCCCTGACTTCGATCATCGGTTGGTAGCTTTCCCAGCTCTGCGGAGAGCCGTGACACGTTCCGGACAGCCCGAACGAGCCTGGGACTCCGCTGCCGCAGTACATTTCCGGCCATTTCGAGTTGACGTAGATTTCTTCCAGCGAAAGCAGCGGATCGCTGCCGATCGTCGGAGCGCCCGACGCGAGCGCCAGGTTCAACGAATCGTACGGACAGCCCGCCACTTCGCCGTCGCAGGACTTGGGACGCTGCGGTTCGGCGCCGTAATCGCTCGTGTTGTACGCGACGCTGATGATCGCCTCTTCCGATGGCAGCACCGTTTTGTTCAGCGGTTCGCCGGAGAATTTGATCTTGAAGAGCCTGCCGTGAAAGCAGCCTCCGTCGTGATACCAGCCGCCCTCGGCTTCGCCGGTGGTGCATTTCTTGCTCGCGGTCGGGCGGTAGGGCATCGCGAACGTCTCCGTCATCGTCGCGACCTTGGCGCCGGGCTCGTTGTCGGGCCCCACTTCGTAGATGTTGAGCGTGACCGGCTCCGTGAACTTTGCGCCCGAGGCGGTCTCACACGTGTTGTTGCCCCACGTTCCACTCTGACACGCCCAGCTGCTCATCCCGACCGTCACCGTCGGTCTGGCGCGCGCCGTCTCTGACGGAAACGCGACCATGCCACCGAGCTCCGAGGTCGAGGTCGCCTCGAACCCAACCGACGGCACGTTCCCCGGCAGCGGAGTCGGGACATTGCTGTAGACCGTTTCCGCACTTGCACTTCCGGCCGCGAGGGCCAAGATCGCCACCGCGATGAGCATCGACACAGCCGACTTCGCGACTCGATCGGACTTCATTCCGGACTTCACGCCAGCCTTCATTTCGGACTTCACGCCGGACTCAGCGCCGGACTTCACGCCGTACTTCATTCCAGGCTTCATTTCGGATTTCATTTCAGACATACGTATCTCCATCCTTCCGTCCTTGTCGTCGGACCTGGGCGTCTGTGACGCCCGAACCACAGCAACTGGTGGTCCGTTTGTGGGAGACAGGACGGGAGGGGCGCCGATTGCTGACTCGACGCCCTTCCCGCCGTCTCGAGGATCCCTACAGACTTCCGCCGGGTCCTATCGCCGGAAATCTCAATCGGCCCCGCGGAACTGGCAGGACCCGCGCGGGATAGAGACCTACACTCGAAGGCTATTCGAAGCCGAGGTTCCCTCCGCCGACTTCCACCTGCAGCCTGCCCGTGTACTTCCCGCCTTTGAATTCAGTTTTTTCAAAATTTTCGCAAAGACCGGTTTCTTCGATCGCGAATTCCATACCCTTGAATTCATTCGCGATCACCAGCTTCTGCTGGAGGCCGCTCGGGAATTTTTTCAGGGTCGTGGCGGGCACTTCCTCATTCGAGAAGACGGCCGCCGAGTATTCTTCGTCCGGCTTGATCGCCGCCTTGACGGGGACGGTCTGCTTCGGCCACAGCACTTTGCAGCCACCGGTGTGCTGGATCGCGATTTCAACGGTTCCCGGACCGACTTCCACGGATTCGGGGGCGCCTTCGGTGCCGACTTCAGCGTAGCCGTTGGGGTGATAGACGTATTCGACTTTCGACTTGAAGCGTATTTTGGGGGACGATTCCTGGCCGAAGAATTTCGTGTGGGATTCACATTCTTTATACGAAACTTCAACCTTCAGCAGCGGGGCGGGAGATTCGGCGATCGTGCCTTTGTCCTTCGCGACGCTGCATTCGACTTCGATTTTCCCAAATTTGAACGCCTGCGTCCCGAGACCTTCGCCTTTTGTGTTCAATGGGAACGTCTTGTCGACGGCGCTCGCCGTGAACTGGTGGGCCGACGCTGGTATCGCGGCGACCGCAAGCATGCACACCACGGCGGCAAGCCCGGTAATGATCCTGACGTATCTCATCCTCTAGATCTCCTTGTCTCTCGCCGCCTTGGGAGCTGGCGCATTGGCTCGATGCCGACCGATTCGACCTCGGGCATTGGTCCGATGTCAACTTCCTGCTACCGAACATCCGGCAGCCTACGCCGGGCTTCGGTCGAACCCGGGCGAGGCCTGGTCGATCCGGCGAGCATCACCGGACAGCAGAGCGCGGATGCGCCGACGCATCGATCCATCGATTGGAACTACGCCTCTCTCAGAGGCAAGTCTGTCGACATTGAGCACCCCGTTCGCACGCGACGATCATTTCCAATAGGTAGTTCCGGTGGTGTGAACAATCGGTGAACCGTGTGAACACGTGGTGAAATCTACGTCTGCCCGCCGGCCTCGGGCGTCGAACCGACCGCGCGACTTTCGAACGTCGACTCGACATCTCGGCCCCCGCATCGATCGGCCGCGGATCATGTTGCAATATGATGCGAGCGCCGCACTGGGCCCAGCTAAGGACGAGACATGACGAGCTTCGGGATCACCCGCAAGACACTGCACGCACGCAAGACACTGCACGCACTTGCGATCGTAAGCGCGATCGCGACGCTTTCGCTGACCTCCCAGGCGGCGCTCGCGTCGCCGGCGACGGCTCCCTCCACAACAACTCCCGAAACGTCCGCTGCCACGACCCCCGAAACGCCGAAAACACCCAAGACCCCGAAAACGCCGAAAGCCCCCAAAACCCCCCGGGCTCACAAACCGCAGGGGCTTCCGTCGGTATCCACCGGTGGCGTCGGCCACGCGCGCGGGTCGGTCGTCGAACTCGAGGGCTCGATCGACCCCAAGGGCGAAGCGGCGACCTACTACTTCCAGTACGGCCCCACGACCGCCTACGGCACACAGACGCCCCCGGCCAGCTTGCCCGCGGGCACCGCGAAGGTCAAGGTCAGCCAGTCGGTCACGGGCATACAGCTCGGATACCACTACCGGCTGGTGGCAACCAACGGCCACGGCACGAAGAACGGCCAGGACCGCATCTACACCGCCAAGTCGAGCCTGCTGAAAGTCACGATCTCCAGACCTCCGGCCGCGGGCTACCCGGTGGGTAGCGCGATCTCGATCACGGGCGCCGTCACGGGGGTGGGAATCGCGGGCCAGACGGTCGTCCTGCAGGCCAGTCCCTATCCCTACCGCGCGGCATTTGCCGCCGTCGGCGCACCGCAGATCACCAACTCCGCCGGGCGGTTCTCGTTCTCCGTCGCGAAGCTGTCTGCCAGCACGCAGTACCGCGTGGCCACGCTCGACGCACGCCTCGCGTACAGCCCGGTGATCACCGAGCTGGCGACCGTGCGTGTCACCTTTCGCGTCCGCACCGCCGCGCACGGCGGGCTCGTACGCCTCTATGGCACGGTCTCCCCGGCGGCGGTCGGCGCACACGTCTTCTTCGAGCTGCAGAAGACCGCCAAACGGCTCAGGCTCAGAGCCCCCAGCTCCGAAAAGGCCCAGGAACGAGCCGAAGAACTGGCCGAAATGCCGCAGTACTCGGCCAAGTTCAGCGCATCGGTCAAGCGCGCGACCAGGACCGTCTCGCGCTTCAGCACGGTGGTGAGCATCCGCCAGGCAGGCCTCTATCGCGCCTTCGTGCAGATGCCCAGGGGTCCACTGGCCTCGGGCTACAGCACCACGGTCGTCCTGCACGCGACGGTCGAGAAGAAGGGCTCCTCCCGCAAAGGCTAGCCTCGCGGTCTCGGCGGGTTGGGCTAGCCTCGCGCCGGTTGGGGCTAGCCTCGCGGCCGGCTCGCCGGACGCCGCAGGACGAGCTCGACCGCGTGGGTCTGCGCGCGCCGCGGACTCGGCGATGAGACGACAATCGTCAGACGAGCGCCCAGGCGTCCGTGCGCGGCCGCATTCACGTTCAGCAGCGCACGTCCCGCGGAGCTGAGCTCGAGCGCGACGATCGTGACCCGGCCGGGCCGCAGTGAGAAGGTGGCCGCGCCCAAGCCGATCGTCGTCCGAGAGCGCTTGCGCCCCTTGACCCGGACCGCCGCGATCGTGAGCTTCAAAGTGCCGCGGCAGACGGTCGTGGATATGCATCTGAGCTCGACCCTCGCCCGCCCGTTGCCGCGCACGGCCACTGTCGTACTGACCAGCCTCACCCGGCCGCCGGCGCCCTTCGCCGCGGCCACGCCCTGTTTCGGAGAGCTCACCGTCGCGGATCTCGTGGTAGTGGCGGACGTCGCCGCTGTAGTAGCAGTCGCCCCTGTGGTGGTGGGCGGCAGCGGCGGTTCGGTCGTCGACACCGGTTCGGTCGCGGGCGGCGGGCTCGCGAACACCCATGCCGCGCCCGCTCTGCGGTCGCTGCCATCGCCGCCGATCAGCGCTGTGGCGCCATCGCCGGAGAGCGCCACGCTCCAGCCGAACTGCCCGCTGCCCTGCT
Organism: uncultured Solirubrobacterales bacterium; assembly: GCA_963774785.1. Lineage (GTDB taxonomy): Bacteria > Actinomycetota > Thermoleophilia > Solirubrobacterales > Solirubrobacteraceae > Palsa-744. The sequence continues at coordinate 105,533 of CAVZGH010000002.1, forward strand.
CTCCGGCGCTGGTGAGCTTCGCGCCCACTTGCGTCCAGGCCGACCCCGAGCGCGTGAGCTCCCACGCCGCCCCGAGCTTGCTCGCATCCCCAGGCGCGCCGATCAACGCGAGTGCGCCGTCTTCGGAGAGCGCCACGCCGTTGCCGAATTCCCCTTCGCCGACCTCGCCGCCGCCGGTGAGCTTCGCGCCTTGCTGGGACCAGGTCGACCCGGAGCGCGCGAACACCCATGCCGCGCCGAGCTTGCTCGCATCCGCGGGCGCGCCGACCAGCGCCACTTCGCCATTCGCCGACAGCGCCACGCTCGCGCCGAACTCGCCGGCGCCCGACTCTTCCATGCCGCCGGTGAGCTTCGCGCCCTGCTGGGACCAGGTCGACCCGGAGCGCGCGAACACCCATGCCGCGCCGAGCTTGCTCGCATCCGCGGGCGCGCCGACCAGCGCCACTTCGCCGTTCGCCGACAGCGCCACGCTCGCGCCGAACTTGCCGAGGCTCGACTCTTCCGCACCGCCGAGGAGCTTCGCGCCCTGCTGGGACCAGGTCGACCCGGAGCGCGTGAACACCCACACCGCGCCGGTGTCCCCATGGTCGACGAGGCCGCCGACGAGCGCCGTGTCGCCGTCGGCCGAGATCGCCACGCTGCGCCCGAACCAACCGGCGCCGCTCTCATCGCCACCGGTCAGCTGCTGCTGGCGCGTCCAGGTCGAGCCTGAGCGCGTGAACACCCATACCGCACCGGTCCCACCGTTCTCGCGAGGGGCGCCGGCCAGTGCGGTGTTCCCATCCCCGGAGAGCGCCACGCCGCGCCCGAAATGACCTTCGCCGATCACCTCTTCGCCGCTCTCTCCGGAGCTGCTCGCTTCTTCTTCTTCGTCGCCGCCCGCTTCCACGTCGCGCTGTACGACCTCGCCCTGCCCCGCGCCACTCGGTTCTTCGCCGTCGATGAGCTTCACGCCCTGCTGCATCCAGGACGATCCGGGGGTAGAGGTAGATGTAGAGGGCGTGAACGCCCAAGCCGCCCCTAGATTGCCGTCGTCGTTGGGAGCACCGACCAGCGCCGTGCCGCCGTCGGCGGAAAGCGCCACATCGCGCCCGAAATGACCTTCGCCGACCTCTTCCGCACCGCCGTCGAGCGGCACGCCCTGTTGGGCCAACTGGACGGGCGCGGAGGTGAGTCCATCGGAGAGCGCCGCGCCGAGCGCGGCGCCGAGCAGCGCAAGGAGGAGCGCCGCGGCGACCACCGCCACACGCCTGTGATGTCTTGAGATTTTCCGAGCAGTCATCGAACCGGCCCCCGCCAGAGCGAGTCGGATGACGTAGGCCGGCCGCCTCCTTGCGTGCACATCGCCACATCTAACCTCATCTGCGTGCGCTCAGATTCTCCGTACACGCAAAGTTCACAAGATGTTCACCAGGACGAGAGGCTCACCCGCGGTTCTCCCTCGGTCCTCGCCCAGTGCCGAGGTTTCCCAGCGTCAAGTTTTACAAGACGTTCACCGACCGGGGCTCTCCCGCGACACCCTCGAATCGGCGCGCCGATCAGGTGCGGTCGCTCGAGTCGTAGGCGGTTGCCGATATTTCCACCGCTCCGGTGTCCACCAGCAGCGGCGCGAGGGACATCCTGGTTTTGCGAGTGGTACCGAGCGCGTGCCGTTCGTTGGAGCCCCAGGCATACACGTCACCCAGCGCGCCCAGTCCCAGGGAATATTCCCCCGATGAGACAACCTGCGTCAGGCCCAGTTTCGCGATGGCGCTCGCAAGCGTCGGGGAGGCTTTGTCTTCGGTCCGTTCGTCGCCGAGCTGTCCCGCTTCGTCGGCGCCCCACCCGTATACGGCGCCACCGTGCAACAGCACCAGCGTCGAGCCATTTTTTGGGAGATTCCCGCCGCAGGATACTTGCGTTGCCGCTTCGTGCAGCGGCACCTGATAGGGCGTCGCTACAGATGCCTCAAACACGCCGTTCCCCACCTGGCCCTGGTTGTCATTACCCCAATCGAACACCGCTCCAGAGGAGGTGCGAGCACACGCCACGCCCTGACCGGCGGACACTTCGACGACTTTCGTGAGCCCCGGAACCAGAACGGGAGCGTAGGCCGCCCCGCCGGCTTCGCCGGTCCCGAGCTGGCCGTACTGATTCAGGCCACACATCATCACGGCGCCGCTGCGCATCAGCCAGATCGAGTGGGTGGCGCCGCCCTGCACCGCCACGACCCCGGACAGGCCCGGAATCACCGTCGGTTCGGTGAGGTTTTCCACGTGCTTGCCCAGGCAGTCGCTGCCGGAGGCGCCTTCTCCCCATGCCCAGGCACGGCCGGTGCTGTCGACCGCAAAGCCCGACGCGCGCTCCTCGCCGATCGCCACGATCTTGACGCCCGCCGGGAAGCGCACGTGCACGACTTCGTCGAAGCTCGCTTCGGTCGTGCCGTCGCCGAGCTGGCCGTGTTCGTTCGCGCCCCATGCCAGCACGTCACCGTTGGCCGTGAGAGCGTAAGCGCTCGCGTTGCCGGCATCGATCTTCACGACCTCCCCTTCGCTGCCCGAGTACGCCACCAGGCCGGGCGTCTGCAGTTCTTCCTGCGTGCCGAACGCGCCCCAGCGATGCACGGTTGCCGGTGTCACGGATGCGGCTGATGCGGCCGACGCAGCCGACGCGACCGGAGATAGTGTCAGGGACATCATCAGGAACAGCGCCGCCACCGTACCGCGAATCATCGTCTCTCCCTGACCTTTCCCTGATTTGTTTTAACTGGTTATTTTTATTAACCGTTTGCGTGCGCCGCCTGCCGCCGCGGGCGCGCCACCTTACATGATTCAGCCGAGACGGTCATAACCCCACAGGCTCACCAGATCGCGACCCAGATACTCGCTCAGCGCGACCACCTCCGGCGCGAAGCGGCGACGCAACTCGCCCATCAGCCGCTCGTCGGGGGGGCTGGGCTCGGTGTAAACGAGGCGGCGCCATCCCGCTCGCAGCCTGCCGTTTGACACCTGCCGGCTGAGCATGACCCGGTTGACCGTGCGCACGATCGGCGCGGACGCGCGATTGCGGCGGATCACAGACGTCAACCGTGCCGCCTGATGCAGAGCCTGCAGGCGCACCGCCGGCAGCGGATCGCTCTCGGCCGGCTCGATCGGGAGCGTGTCGTCAACGTCGAGGAATCGCTGCACCCTGCGCACCGTCGCCTCGTTGTCGCGGCGGAACTCCTCGTAGATCAGCACCAGCACCTGCTCGGGCGCGAACACCGCGTGGTAGCGGCGCAACTGCTCGACGTAGCGAACGTGCTCGGAGTACAGCAGCGTCTGTGGCGACTGCGACAGGCGGGGGATGTGCCTGCCCCGGCGCCTGTCCTGCTCAAGCGCGATCGCCCTGCCGAAGTCACGCTCGGTCTCGACGTGGTTATAGGCACATTGCAGGTGAAACGAGCGTAGAAAGCTCGCCGGCTCGCGCAAGATCGCAATGATGCGCGCATCGGGCTGTACCTCGGCGATGCGGCTAGCGGCGGTATGAGACCTCAGGTACATGGGTGTCGCCTCGCCGGCGCGCCACTCGGGGCCGGCGGGTGCGAACAGCGCCAGATAATCATCGAGCGTCTCCGGGGCGCCGCTCGGCGCTATTCGCCGTGAGCGAGAACGGAGCTCGGGCGAGAAGAACCGCGGCTCCTTCATCGGAATGAAGATCCGCGGATGCTGCCCCAGCATCCAGCTGAGAGCCGTCGTCCCGCACTTGGGATGTCCGACGATGAAGAAGTCCGGCAGCCTGCGCTGAGGCACGGGCGCAGGGTTGGGCGCCACCCCTTGCGCCGGTTCGGGCGCAGCCCCGGCCTCATGCCCAGCGGCGGGTGTGGCGCCGATCGTGGTGGCGGAGGGGGCGTCGGTGACGGAAGAGGCGTCAGCTGACATCGCCATAACCCCACAGCCCCACCAGATCGCGACCCAGATACTCGCTCAGCGCGACCACCTCCGGCGCGAAGCGGCGGCGCAGCTCGCACATGAACCGCTCATCGGGAGGCGACGGCTCGTCGTAGGCGACGCGCCGCCAGCTCGCACGGACCGTGCCGCGCAAGCGCCTTGGCGTGAGGGTGTTAACGGTCTGTGAAAGCGCACTCGCGCCAGCCATCTTGCGCAATGCGATCCGTCGTAAGTTCACCAACGTGTGAAGCCGGCGAAACCGCAGGTCGCGCGAGGGGCGGGTCTCGACCTGCTTGACCGGGAGCGTGTCGTCCACGTCGAGGAATCGCTGCACCCTGCGCACCGTTGCCTCGTTGTCACCCCGTAGCTCCTCGTAGATCAACACCAGCACCTGCTCGGACGGGAACACCGAGTGGTAGCGGCGCAACTGCTCGACGTACTGCACGTACTCGGAATACACGAGCTCGGCTCCGGCCCGCGCCAGGCGCGGTATGCGACGGCCGGCGCGCCTCTCATCCTCGAGCGCGAGCGCCTTGCCAAAATCGCGCTCGGTCTCGTTGTAGCCGCGCACCGCCTGCAGGTGGACCGAGCGCAGAAAGCTCGCCGGCTCACGCAGCACGGCAATGATCCGGGCATCCGGCCGCGCGGCCGCGATGCGCTCCGCGGCGAACGTAGAGCGGAGGTACTCGGGCGAGGCCTCGCCGACCAGTTGACCCGGCTGCGCGCCGGCGAACAACGCGAGGTAGCCGTCGAGCGTGCGCGGGCGTTTCCCGGACGCATGCACGTGCGATGACGTGGGGGAAGGATTGGCTTCCTCGCGCATCGCGAAAAACCGTGGCTCCTTCACGGGCATGTGGATCTGCGGGTGAGCTCTCAGCATCTCGTACAGCGCGGTCGTGCCGCACTTGGGATGACCGACGATGAAGAAGTCCGGAATCCTGCGCGGCGAGCCCGAGGCGCTGCCACCGCCACCGGCTGCTTCCGCCCGGGTCTCGACGGGCGCGCGACCCTGCCGTGCGGTGTCCTGCATCGAGAACCAGTGTGAGGCAGCGATGGCTAGCGACATGTAAAGATTATGTACCGGGCGGCCCGTGCGCCGACCGCGCTGGAGTAGCCTGTCCGCGGGCTAATGCGAGGACATCCGCGGGTGCTGATGCTGGGAATGGGCTGGTTCCCGGCATCGCTCGGTGGCCTCAACCGCTACTACCGCTCCCTGCTGGAGCAGCTCCCCGAGGCGCGCGGCGTGGTGATCGGACCGGCCGAGGACGCACCCGCGTCGGTCGATGTCATCGATGGTCCGGGGATTCCGCTCGTGCGTCGTCTGTGGGACTTCTGGCTGCACGCGCGACGGGCCGCGGACGGGGGCGGGGCCGGGGGCGGGGCCGGGACGGGGAGCGAGATCGATGTGATCGACGCGCACTTCGCGCTGTACGCCGCGGCGCCGCTGCTGCTGCCGGGGAAGTCGCGAGGCCACCCGTTGATCTTTCACTTCCACGGGCCGTGGGCACAGGAGAACGTCGCCGCCGGCGACGACTCGCGCGCCAGGTATCTGCTGCGCGCTGCACTCGAGCGCAGCGTGTTGCGCCGCGCGGACGCCCACGTGGTCCTCTCCTCGGCGTTTCGCAGGGTGCTCGTCGAGCGCTACCGCGTGCGGCCCTGGGACGTGCACGTGTGGTCTGCGGGGGTGGCGCTCGACGTGTTCACACCGGGCACCCCGGATGACAGAGCGCGAGCACGGGCGCGGCTGGAGGTAGACGCGGGGGCATTCGTCGCCGTCTGCGTGCGGCGCCTGGTACCGCGTATGGGCCTCGACGTCCTGCTCGACGCCTGGGAGCGGATCGCCGCGGAGCTGCCCGACGGCTCGCAGCTGCTGCTCGTCGGCGACGGGCCGCTGCGGGGCGCGCTGTCGGAGCGCGTGGCGGCAGCGGACTCGCGCCTGTCCGGGCGTGTGCGCGTCCTGGGCCGGGTGCCCGAGCAGGACCTTGTCGCGGCATACCGCGCCGCCGACGTGGCGATCGTGCCGAGCGTGAGCCTCGAGGGTTTCGGCCTGGTCGTGCCCGAGGCGGCGGCCTGCGGCACGCCGAGCATCGTCAGCGAGGTCGGGGGCCTGCCAGAGGTGACGCTCCCGCTGGACCCTTCGCTGGTGGTCCCGCCGGGCGACGTCGCGGCGCTCGGCGAGCGGATCGTGGCGGCCACCCGCGGCGCCCTGCCCACGCGGACCGCGACGCGCGACTTCGCCGAGCGCTTCTCCTGGCCGCTGCTGGCCGAGCGCCACCGCGCGCTGCATCGCCGGCTGCTGGACGGCAACCGCGACGAGCGCCTGCGCGTCGTCTATCTCGACCACGTCGCGCGACTGTCGGGCGGAGAGATCGCCTTGATGCGCCTGCTCACCCACCTGCAGAGCGTGAACCCACACGTGATCCTCGGCGAGGACGGACCGCTCGCCGGGCGCCTGCAACAGGCCGGCGTCTCGGTCGAGGTCCTCCCGCTCGCACCCTCGGCGCGCGATCTGCGGCGCGACAGCGTGCGGGTCGGGCTAGGCGCCGCCGCGCCGCTCAGCGCCCTGCACACGCTCACCTACATCGCGAGGCTCGCGCTGCGGCTGCGCGCGCTGCGGGCCGACATCGTGCACACGAACTCGCTGAAGGCCGGCGTCTACGGAAGCCTCGCGGCGAAGGCCGCCGGTGTGCCGGTCGTGTGGCACGTGCGCGACCGCATCGCCGCGGACTACATCCCGAGAACAGCGGTCTGGCTGGTGCGAACTCTGATTCGTCACCTGGCTGATGGGGTGATCGCGAACTCCACCGCCACGCTGCAGACGCTGCCGGCCGACGTGCGTGGTGGAGGCGATGTACGCGGTGATGGAGGTAGTGGAGACGAAGAAGTCAGCGGCCGCAGCAGCAGCGATGAAGGGGGGGGAGGAGGAGCAGGAGGAGGACGCCGACTTAGCTGGGTGATTCCTGCGTCTGTGGAGGCCCCGGCGTGGGTAGAGGATCGCGCTTCGGTGGAGTCTCCATCCGCTCGTTCTGGCCACGTACCTTTTATACACGCGCGCGAGCGAGACTTGGGCGCCACGACGTTTGGAATGCTCGGCCGGATCGCGCCGTGGAAGGGGCAGGATCTGTTTCTGCGCGCGTTCGCCACAGCCTTTCCGGCCGGCGCGGAGCGAGCGATCGTGGTAGGTGCGGCGATGTTCGGCGAGGAGAGCTGCGAGCGCGACCTGCACGCGCTCGCACAGGGCCTCGGCATCGCGGAACGGGTCGAGTTTCGCGGCTTTCGCGAGGACGTCTGGCCCGAGCTCGCGCGGATGGACGTACTCGTGCACGCCTCCGTGATCCCCGAGCCCTTCGGCACGGTCGTGCTCGAGGGAATGGCGGCCGGCCTGGCGGTGATCGCCGCCGACGAGGGCGGCCCGGCGAGCGTTATCGACGACGGCCGGACCGGGCGCCTGTTCCGCAGTCGCGATCAGGACTCGCTCGCCGCGACGATGCTGGCGCTGCGCGACGATCCGCGCAAGCGCGAGCGCCTGGGTACAGCCGCTCGCAGCGCCGTCTCGGAGTACCACCCCGACGCAGTGGCGCGGCGGCTCGAGCGTGTCTACGAGCGCGTGCTGCGCGGGCGCGGGCGCCGGGGGTCACAGCCCGGTTACAACCTCGCTCAAGATTCTCGCTCGTGATGTCGATCCAGCACGCGACCCGCATTTCCTCGACTTCCACACGAAAGCGTGATCGAACACATGCTTCCTCATCTTCGTCTCCGCGCGCTCCGGATCTCGCCCCCGGCTCTCGCCGCCCTCACGGTCGGGCTTTGCCTCGTGGCGCCCGCTGCCACGCTCGCGCACGCGACGCACACGAAGGTCCACGCGCAATCGGGCGGTGCCAGCGAACCCACCAGCGGTTCATCACAGGGATCGACAACCGAACCACCGGCCGGTAGCTCGCCACCCGCCGGCGCCGGGCCTTCCGCCGGCCCTTCCGGCTCCACCGAATCGAGCACCACCGGTGCTTCCACGTCCGGCTCCACCGCCGAAACGAGCGCCGAAACGAGCGCCGAAACGCGCCGCGAAGAACGACTTGCGCGTAGCGAAGAACGGCGCGCGCGTCGCGCCGCCAGAGCGCAGACGCAGTGCAGCGTCAGCCTCGAAGCGACACCGCCCACGATCACGGCCGGGGCACCGCTCACCCTCACTGGCGTCCTGAGCTGCCCCGAAGCCGGGGCTCGGCCGAGCAGACCGCGGCCGCCGGCCAGACCGCGGCGGCGGACCAGAACACCGCGGCCGGGCAGAGCGCGACGGTCGGCCAGAGCATCACCCTCTACCAGAAGGTCGCCCACACGCCGGGATTCAGCATCGCCGCGACCGCGACGACCGAAGCCGACGGCGCGTTCCGGTTCACACCGTCCGGGGTTGACGTCAACAGCGTCTTCTACGTCCGCGCCGGCGGCGCCAAGAGCGCTCGTGTGAGCGTCAAGGTCACGCCCGTGGTCACGATCGAAGCTCCTGCCGCCGGTACACAGCTGTTCGTCGGTGGGGCCCATGCGGCGAGCGACAGCGCTGCGGTGGACAGCGGCGCCGTGACGTTCACCGGCACAGTCAGCCCGGCCGATGTCGGCGCGACCGTCGCATTGCAGCGTGAGTACCGCGGGGATTCGTGGCACCACATCGGCGTCGGACAGGTCAACGCCGAAGGCGGCTACGCGATCGCGCACACGTTCTACCGAGCCGGCCAGGCAACCGTCCGGGTCGTGGTGCACTCCCACGGGCTGTACGTGAACAGCGCCTCAACCCCCGTCACCTACCAGATCTCGCGCAGGGGCCGCAGCAGGCAGATCACGATCCAGGCCTCGACCGACCCGATCGCCTACGGCCTGCCGGTTACGATCAGCGGGACCGTCGCGGGCGCGGCCGGCCAGCCGGTCACGCTGCAGGCGCAGACCCCGGAAGGCACGTTCGCGCCGGTCGCCACGGGTATCACCGGCAGCAATGACGAATACTCCTTCGTCGTCTCGCCGCTGCAGAGCACGCGCTACCGCGTGACGAGCGCCACCGCCGGCTCGGCGGACCTCTCCGAGGGCGTCACCTACGCGCTCACCCCGACCCCCTCTCCCACGACCGTCCCGGTCGGCGAGTCGATCGTCTTCACGGGCACCGTGACGCCCGCCCACGAAGGCCAGCCCGTCGAGCTCGAACGGCAGTACGCCTCGGGACTCGGCTACCACGTGATCGCCACCGGAGCCGTGTCCTCGGGCTCGGCGTACTCGATCGCGCACACGTTCACGGACGCCGGCGCCGAGACGTTGCGGATCAGGATTCCGGAGGACGCCGCGGCTCCCAGATCCAGGGTGTCGCTGGCGCGCCCTTCAAGCTCGAAGTAACCGCTGCCGCATAGCGCGCCCAGTGGGGCCGATCGCCCCTGCTAGGGTGCCCGAGTTAGATGCCCCGGCAGGCCGACTCGCCGCCATCCTCACCGTCGCCAGCGAGGCCGAAAGTGATCTACGTGATGGGCGCCGGGCGCAGCGGCAGCACGATCCTGGGTGTCACGTTGGGCAACTGCGAGCAGTTCTTCTTCGCCGGTGAGCTCGACAAGTGGCTTGCCAGGTCGGGTGTTTCACAGCTCGAGGACGCCGAGCGAATCCGATTCTGGAGCGCGGTTCGCGACGAGGTCGAGGGCGCGGAAGAGCTCTTCGGCTATGCCGCGCAGCGCTGCCTGGAGCGCTCCTCGGCACTGTTTCGCATTCGCGAGTGGCCCAATCGGCGCCGTCTGCGTGAGCGCTACAGACGGATTTCGGAGAGCCTTTATCGCGCAGTCGCCGATCGGGCGTGCGCGGCGTGCGTGATCGATACCTCGCATTATCCGCTGCGCGCTCACGAGTTGCGGGCGCTGCGGGGAATCGAGCTGTATCTGCTGTTCCTGGTGCGCGACCCGCAGAGCGTGGTCGCCTCGCTCAACCGCCGCGACGTCGCCGAGCGCCGATTCGGCGTGCTCACCGCCAACGCCTACCTGTGGTTGACATATCTTGTCTCGCTGTTCGTGTTCCTGCGCCATCGGCGCGATCGGCGCCTGTTCGTGCGCCACGAGGAACTGCTCGCCGATCCTGAGGCGGTGTTGGGCCGGATCCTCACGCTCGCCGGCTCGCCGGCGGCGATCCCCGATCTCGCGAACCTGCAAACGGGCCTTGCGTTTCAGGGCAACCGGCTGCTTCGCTCCGAACGACTCGCACTCGAACAGCGGGCCGCGCGGCCCGCTCGATCCTCACGCCTGACGGCCTTGCTGCAGCTACCGTGGACGGTGGTGTTCTCGCGCTTGGGCACAGCCGTCGAGCCGGGCGAGCCCTGACCCGTCTCACCCCGATCGGGCTATCGTTGCCCATCGCATGACCGGGCACGATCGATCCTCCGCGATGACGTCCTCGCCCGGGCCACCCGCGCCCAGCTCGGTGCTGATGGTCGTGCCGCGATGGACGCGCGACGGTGGCGTGTCAACTCACGTGCAGAGCAGCGCGGCGATCCTCGCGCAACACGGGCTGGACGTGCGCGTGCTGGCCGCGCGGATCGAGTCGACCGACGAGATCCCCGGCGTGACGCTGTATCGATGCCCCGATCTGTTCAACGCCGACGCGCCGATCAACGCGCGCATCGGTGCTGCCCTGGCCTTCGGCCCGGAGGTGATTCACCTGCACCAGGTCGATCTTCCGGACATCATCCACCCGGCGCGAGCGAGCGCGCCGGTGCTCGTCAGCGCCCACAACTACGTCGCCTGTGCGGCCGGCGTTCACTATTTCCATCCGGGCCATGAATGCACGCGCGCGCACGGGCCGGGATGCATCGTGAACATGCTCGCCCGCGGCTGCGCGCACGTGCGCAACCCCGCATCGCTGCCGGCACGCTACAAGAACGCCTCCAACGGACTCGCGGCGCTGGCAAGCGCAGACCTCGTCGTCTCCTACTCCAGCGCGGTCGACCGGCATCTGGCGCAAAACGGCCTGACCGCGCGCCGCCTCGTCCCCCTGCCGGTGACGATCGCCCCGAAGTCCGGCGCCGGCCACGCCACGCGGCGGCGCGTCGTGTTCGCGGGCCGGATTGTCCGCCCGAAGGGGATTGACGTCCTGATTCGCGCGGCGCGCGAGGTCGACGCGGAGTTCGTGATCTGCGGAGACGGCCGTCTGCTGGAGCCGATGCGCAGGCTGGCAAGACGAATCGGGGTGCAGGATCGCGTCTCGTTCACCGGCTGGCTCAGCCCCGAGCGGCTCGCGCAGGAGCTCGCGGACGCTTCCGTGGTGGCGATGCCGTCGCTGTGGCCCGAGCCGTTCGGCCTCGTCGGGATTGAGGCGCTCGCCGCCGGTCGGCCGGTGATCGCCAGCGCGACCGGCGGGATCGGAGACTGGCTGGATGATGGAGTCAGCGGCCTGTGCGTCAAGCCAGGCGACGTCGGCGAGCTCGCGCGCGCGCTCAACGAGCTGCTCGCCGATCCCGACAGACAGCACGCGATGGGAGCGGCCGGCAGAGAGATCGTGAACACACGTTTTTCACCGCAACGCCACCTCGCGGCGGTCCTGGAGGCCTACGGCGAGGCCCGCGAGCTGTGGCGGTCCCGCTGAACAGTCTCAGCCGTTGAAGACCTCTCCCCGGTAGGCCGCGTCGATCGCCTCCGTCAGCGCGTCCAGGTCTCCGGTGGGCAGAATCAGGCCGTTGACGCCCGGATCGACGAGGTCCTTCATGCCGGTGTCCTCGGTCACAAGCACGGGCACCCCGCACGCCAACGCCTCGGCGGGCGCGTAGGCGAACCCGTCCTCGTACGTGGGGTGCGCGCACAGCCGCGCGGAGCGCAGGCGGGGCAGCGGATCGCCGGGGCCGATTTCGATGCGCGGGTCCCGCGCGGATGCTCTTTGCAGAAAGCGGCGCATGCCGCGCGAGCTCCACCCGCCGACGAGCACGAGTCGCAGGTCGCGGTGGGGCAGGCGGCGCAGCGCATCGACGAGCAGCGGCACGCCCTTGGCCACGCACAGGCGCCCGACGAACACGACGTCGAAGGTGTCGCTGCCGTTGGCCGATTGGGCGATGGCGACAGGAGCCGGCGTTGGGGCGGCGTCGGCGCAAACCAATGGCGCAGCCGCGCCAGCAACGACCCGCGGCGCGGCCTCGGGCGCCGGCGTGTAGCGAGGGTCGGGCGTGAACGGAAACAGCGACAGCACCTCCTCGCGGCAACCCTCTTCGACGAACGACTCCCAGGTGTAGCGGGAGGCGACGTAGATCCGGTCGGCCCGCGCGTACTCCGCGAGGTTGCGCCGCAGCAGACGGGTGGCCCACGAGCCCTCCAGCGGATATTGACGGTGCGCCCGGTGGTGCTGACGGATCACGCGCCGCAGGTGGGAGTTGGCCGAGAGCAGCGAGATCGAGTCGTAGTTCAACCGCCGCGCCGCTTCGAACTGCCGCAGCGCCTGGCCGTTGAACGCGATCAGGTGCTCGGCGGCCGGCAGCCGGCGCGCGGCGTAGCCGTCGAAGGCGACGCTCTGGCGCAGGTTGCTCCAGGCCGGAGAGAGTCGCGTCAGCGGGCGCAGCGAGGCGGCGAGCCCACTCACATGCAGTTCGTGGCGCAGTGGGGACGCCGCCGCCGGGGGGGAGGATCGCTGTCCCTGCTGGGCAACGCCACACATGCAGATCGCCGGCGGCCCGCGCCGGTCGAGCGCTTCGGCGAGCTCCTGCAGATGGCGCCCGAGGCCGCCCGCGCCGAACGGCGCGGGACATGAGACGACCGCCTGTCCGGCCGGCATCACCTGCTCCTGGGTGGCGAGACGGTCAGTCGATCGCGTCATAGCCCCACAGGCTGACGAGGTCGCGATCGAGGTGCTCGCTGAGCGCGACGACCTCGCCCTTGAAGCGACGGCGCAAGTCGAGCATCACCTGTGCGTCAGCCCGCTGCGGCTTGCCATACACGACGCGGCGCTGGGTCAGCCGCAGCAGGTCGCGGCGCATCCCCTGCGAGGTGAGCGACTTCACACTCGCCTTTACGCCGCGTGACAGCGGCCCCCGGCCGATGTAAACCGAACGCACCAGCTCATGGAGCTTGGGCGAGCGCACCTCATAGGAGGGATTGGCCTCCATCGCGCCGATCGGGCGGGAATCGTCCACTTCGAGAAAATTCAAGACCTTCCGCACCGTCGCCTCGTTGTCGTGGCGATAGTCGTCGTAGATCAGAACCAAGATCCGCTCGCGAGGAAACACCGCTTCGTAGTTGCGCAGTTGCTCCACATACCTCACATGATCGGAATAAAGCAGCTCATGTGGTCGATGGGAGTAACGCGGGATGCGCTTGCCCGCTCGCCTGTCGCGCTCCAGCGAGATCGCCTTGCCGAAGTCCTTCTCCGTCTCAACGTGATTGCGCAGGCATTGCAGGTGAAACGAGCGCAGAAAGCTCGCCGGCTCGCGCAGGATCGCGATGATGCGCGCGTCAGGCTGGGCCTCGGCAATTCGCCCTGCAGCCTGCGCGGACATCAGATACGCCGGTGAATTCTCGCCGATGCGCTGCTCGGGGCGCGCATCCTCGAACAGTGAAAGATACTGCTCGAGGGTTTCCGGGCTCTCGAGCGCCAAGCGCTTTTTTTTAGGCGAACGCAGCTCCTGTGAGAAATACCACGTCTCTTTCACCTCGGGCATGTAAATCTGCGGGTGACCTCGCAACATTTCATACATGGCCGAGGTGCCACACTTGTGGTGCCCGACGACAAAGAATTCGGGAACCCTCGACCGCTGGGCGCGCGCGAGCGCCGCTGCCTCAGTCGAGGTCGTCATAGCCCCACAGGCTGACGAGGTCGCGATCGAGGTAATCGCTGAGCGCGACGACCTCCCCCTTGAAGCGACGGCGCAATTCGAGCGTCAGATCCTCCTCCGCCGGACGCGGCTCGGCGAACACGACGCGCCGCCGTGTCATTCGCAGAGCCTCGCGGCGCAGCCGCCGCGAGGTGAACAGCTTCAGGCCCGCCTTGGCGGTGCGCGAGGCGGGACCCGTCCCCACCGACACCGAGTGCATCAGCTCGTGCAGGCGCCTGGATCGTACCCGGACTGAGGGGTTGGCCTGCACCGTCTCGATCGCAGCGCTGCTGTTCACACCGAGATGATCGAGCACAGCGCGCACGGTCGCCTCGTTGTCAGATCGAAAGTCGTCGTATATGAGCACGAGCACCCGCTCGCGCCCGAACGCCGCGTGGTAGCGCCGTAGCTGCTCGACGTAGCGCACGATGTCCGCGTACAGCAGGTCGCGCGGCTGGGCCGATCGAGCGGGAACGCGCCTGCCCGCACGCCTGTCCACTTCCAGGTCCAGCGCCCTGCGCAGATCGTTCTCGGTCTCCACGTTAGTCTGTACGAACTGCAGGTGCAGCGAACGCAGAAAGCTCGCCGGCTCACGCAGTAGAGCGACGATGCGTGCGTCCGGCGCAACCTCCGCGATCCGCTGTGCAGCGGTGCGGGATCTCAGGTATGACGGCGTCGCCTCGCCGGCGCGCTGGTCTGGACGCGCGGCGGCGAACAGCGACAGGTAGCGCTCGAGCGCCTGCGGCTCGGCGACCGACTCCCGCTCGCGCCGGCGCGGTCGCGTCCGCCGCAGCTCGGGCGCGAAGAACCAGGTCTCCTTTACATCCGGCATGTAGATCTGCGGGTGGCGTCGCAGCATCTCAAACAGCGCGCTCGTACCGCACTTGGGATGGCCGACGACGAAGAAGTCCGGGACTCGCCCTCGCCGCGCGTTCGCCGCCGCCTCCGGCCCGGCCCCAGCCCCAGCCCTGGTCCCGACCCCAGCCCCAGTCCGGACCCCTACTCCAGCCCCGGCCCCGGCCCCGACCCCGACCGGCGCGTCAGCCCAGGCGGTCATAGCCCCACAGGCTCACGAGGTCGCGATCCAGGTACTCGCCCAACGCCACGACCTCGGGCGCAAAGCGCCGGCGCAGCTCGGCCATCAGGCGCTCGTCCGGCGGCGGCGCGCTGCCGTAGACGACGTTGCGCTGGAATTTACGCACGACCTCGCGCTGCGCCCGCTCGGGCGTGAGCGCCTTGAACGTCAACTTCACGCCGCGCGACAACGGTCCGCGACCGGACCGCAAGGCCCTAACCCGTCGATCGAGCGCTGGTGAGCGCGCCGCGATCGTGGGGTTGGCGTCGACCGGCTCGATCGGCACGCCGGAATCGACATCGAGGAAGCGCAGCACGGTGCGAACCGTGCCCTCGTTGTCCGCGCGAAAATCGTCGTAGATCAGCACCAGCACCTGCTCGGGCGCAAACACGTCGTGGTAGCGGCGCAACTGCTCGACGTAACGCACGCGATCGGTGTACTGCAGCGCGCGGGCGCCCGCGCGCGCGGCGCGCCCCTCGCCGGCGATCGCCCGTCCCAGATCGGGCTCGTTCTGGACGTGATCACGCAACATCTGCAGGTGCAGCGAGCGCAGAAAGCTCGCCGGCTCGCGCAGGATCGCGACGATCCGCGCATCGGGCTGCGCCTCGGCGATCAGCCGCGCGGCCTCAGATGACCACAGGTACGACGGCGAGGCCTCGCCGGCGAGCTGGTCGGGGCGGGCCGGGGCGAACAGCGCCAGGTACTCCGCGTAGGTCTGCGGGCGCGTGTCCAGATATGTACGTGGCCGGCGGCTGGGCGGCACCGGCTGTGCCTGCCTCTGGCGGGACTGGACGATGCCGAAGAACTCGGGCTCCTTCATCTCCGGCATGAAGATCTGGGGATGACGACGGAGCATCTCGTACAGAGCCGTCGTGCCGCACTTGTGGTGGCCGACGATGAAGAAGTCGGGCGCCCGTCCCAGCGCGAGCCCGGCATCGGCGCGGGCGGATGGCTCAGCGCTCGCCATCACCATAGCCCCACAGACTCACGAGGTCGCGGCCCAGATACTTGCTCAACGCAACGACCTCCGGCGCGAAGCGCCGGCGCAGCTCGCCGATCAGTTGCTCGTCGACCGCGTCGGGAGCGCCATAGATAACGTTGCGCCGCAGCGCTCCAAGCATCCGGCGGCGCGCTCCCCTGGGCGTCAGCGTGGTGAGCGCCGACTTGACACCCCGCGACACCGGACCGCGCCCAACGGTGAGGGTGTGCACCAGTTCGTGCGCGGCCCGCGAGCGCGGGCGCACCGTGGGGTTGGCCTCGAGCGCCCGCACCGGCGCGGTGTCGTCCACGCCGAGGAAGCGCAGCACGCTACGCACCGTACCCTCGTTGTCGGCGCGAAAGTCGTCGTAGATCAGCACCAGCACCTGCTCGGGCGCAAACACGTCGTGGTAGCGGCGCAACTGCTCGGCGTAACGCACGTGCTCGGCGTACTGCAGCAGCTGCGGCCAGTAGGAATGACGCGCGATCTGCCTGCCGGCGCGCCTGTCCCGTTCGAGTGCGAGCGCCCGGCGCAACTCGCCCTCGGTCTCGATGTGAGCTTCGACGAACTGCAGGTGCAGCGAGCGCAGGAAACTGGCCGGCTCGCGCAGGATCGCGATGATCCGCGCGTCCGGCCGGGCCTCGGCGATCAGGCCCGCGGCCGCCCGCGACCAGAGGTAGGTCGTCGACGCCTCGCCCGCCCGTTGCCGCGGTCCCGCAGCCGCGAACAGCGACAGGTAGCGCTCGAACGTCTCCGGGATCGCAAACGGCTTGCGCGGCGGCGGACGGTGGCGCAGCTCGGGAGAGAAGTACCACGGCTCCTTCTCCTCGCACATGAAGATCTCGGGATGGCGTCGCAACATCTCGTACAGAGCGGTGGTGCCGCTCTTCGGATGCCCGACGATGAAGAAGTCGGGCACCCTCCCGCCCGAGTCGGGCGCCCTCCCGCCCGGCTCAGACGTGGTGGACACGGATGTACGAGCCGATGCGCTCAAAGCAGCGAGCCGCCGGGCGCGCCGACGGCGAGCTTCGCGGCGGAGCGGTAGTAGTGGTTGTGCTGCCGCAGCAGGCCGATCGTGTCGAACGCCGCGAGCTTGCCGTCGATGATGATCATCACGCGATCGCAGATGTCGAGCGTCGACATGCGGTGCGCAACGATGAACAGCGTCAGCTCGTGCTTGAGCCCGGTCAGCGACTCTCCGATCAGCGTCTCCGAATGCGGATCGAGCGCGCTCGTGGGCTCGTCTAGCACGAGCACCTCGGGTCGCGCGGCGAGCGCGCGGGCGAGGCAGATGCGCTGCTGCTGCCCGCCGGAGACCGCGTCCGCGCGCGGTCCGACGACCGTCTCATAGCCGTCGGCCCAGCCGATGATGTCCTCATGGATGCGCGCGAGCCGCGCGGCCCGCTGCACCGCCTCGTCATCGATCTCGCGAAAGTAGCGGATGTTCTCCGCGACCGACGCATGCAGCAGACGGGGTTCCTGGGGCACGTAGGCGACCCGCGTGTGCCAGTCCTCCTGAGAGAACTCCTGTGCGGAGGTACCGTTGATCAGATAGCGACCGTCCTGCGGCGAGCGCAGTCGCAGCAGCATCTGGACCAGCGTCGACTTGCCGGCGCCGGACGGGCCGATCACGCCGACCACCTCCCCGCCGCGCACCTCGAAGCTGATATCCGACAGCACCGGCCGGCCGGGCCGGTATGCGTAGCTGACATCCTCGAAGGCGAGCGTCGCGACCCGCGGCAGCGGCAGGGCGCCCACGATCGGGATGCTCTCGCGATAGCGCCGCTCGGCCTCCTGCGTGCGCTCGATGAACGGCATCGCCTGCGCGAGACCCTGATAGGCGCTCTGCACGCTCTGACCGTTGGTGCTCGCCCGGATCAGGATCAGGACGACCGCACCGAGCGAGCCGGCATGGCCGCGGCCGACCAGATACAGGGCCCACAAGCCGGCCACGAACAGTAGATACATCAGGCACTGATACAGGTTCGCGACCAGTTTGAGCAGCATCTGGGTGCTGAAGAAATGCCGGCGGGCGGTCTCGACGAAGCCGTCGATCTGGCCGCGCTGCGCGGCGCCCGCGCCGAACACCTGCGTCTCCTCGGCGACCCTGATCGACTCGGCGACGCCGGCCGCATACTGGACCTGAGCCTGCGACAGGGCTCGCGCGCGGCGGACGCCGATCCCCCGCAGCGGTCGCAACAGCCCGAACATCCCCACCGCGACGACCAGCACGATCGCGGCGGCGGCGACGTTGAGCGCGAACGCGGAGATCACGAGCACGCACAGGGTGAACGAGGATGTGATCAGGGCGGTCATGTTCATCACGCCGTTGGTCGCCTGCATCACCTGGCTGGTCATCGTCTCCTGCAGCTGCCCCTCGCGGTCGCGGGACTGCAGATCCCAGGCGGCGCGGGTGAAAGAGTGGAACAGCCGTGTGCGTAATCCCGCCTGCACGTCCGCGGCGATCCGCGCCGGCAGGATAGAGAGCGGGAACTGCAGCAGCAGACGCACGAACGCGAACGCGAACGCGATCACGATCAGCGTGCCGGCGGACGCATCGAGGTGAATCAGCGAGAGGTGCGTGTGGGGGTGGCTGGCTCCCGTGATCACAGCCGCCAGAAGAGCGATCGCGGCAAGCGTCGCCGCTTCGGCGAAGCCGGAGAGAATCGAAGTGATCACGAGCGCCACCACCAGCTTGCGCCGCTCGCCGATCAGCAGGTTCAGCCGCGTCATACTGCCACCGCGCCCGCACGCGAGCGCCTGCTCATCGCCGCTCGGCCGGGGCCGGCGAACCAGAAGGCGATCACCCCCGGCACGAACCACAGATAGGCCCCGGCCGGCGTGACCGCGAGCGTCGTGCCGGCGAACCCCTGGATCGCGAGCGCGATGAAGGTCGTGAGCACTGCCACCAGGTAGATGCGCAGCTCGGGGTCCACGACGCGCCTCAGCCCGGCGATCCCGAGCAGGATCACGTTCAGCGAGAGGCCGACCCACAGGAGCAGGCCGGGGGTTCCCAGTTCGACCACGAGGAGGTTGTAGGCCGAGCCCCCGTTGACCGTTTCTTCGGCGATCGTCACCTTTTCATGTCCGCCAAAGCCAGATGCCGAGCCGGCGACCCCGAGCCCGAGGCCAAAGGGAGCGTCCAGGACGTCGCGTGGGATTTCGCTGAGGCGCTTTTCCTTGGCATCGCCGCCTTTTTCACTGCCCGGTTCGATGTTCGCGACACTTTCTTGGCGGGCGAAGATCGAGCTGCCGTCGGCCGCGACGAGCGCCCAACCGACGCCACCCGCCAGCACCATGACCGCCACGAGCACCGCGAGCGGACGGCCCACGCGCAGCCGTGCGATCACCGATAGCGCGGCGAACAGGGCGAGGGTCACCACGGCGATGATGATCGACGTTCGCGAGGCAGATGTAGCAATCCCGAGTACAGCGCCCATGCAGCACAAGAGCACGAGCCATCTTCGCCGCGTCCGTCCGACCGCGAGCAGCGCCAGCAGGCCAGGTAGCGCGAGCGTGCCCACGCCGCCGCCGAAGCCGCTGTCCGAGCCGAGCGCCGGCGGGCGGGGATGCGCGATGCCTTCGACGGCGTAGGTGCGCCCCGTCACCCCGCGGCCATTGCCCTTGATCCGTTCGCCGTAGCCGGGGCCCCAGCTGGCCAGCTGGCCGGGGCTGAGTCGCGCCTGGTAGGCCCCCACCACCCCGTTGGCCAGGGCGATCACCCCGAGCAGCAGAAACAGCTGGCGGAAACGCTGCTTGCTGCGCATGATCAGATACCCGAAGAAGAACAGCGGGACGAACTCGAGCGCCTGCCGGTAGCCGCCGATCACCTTCAACACCCCGTTGGTGTGCGGGTTGAGCGCCTCGACCAGCACCACAGCCACGAACGCCAGCACCCAGCCGGAGAGCGGGGGCATGCTCGCGCGTTCGCGTTTGAGCTGCAGGCGCATGAGCATGCCGAGGCCGATCGCGAGGATCAGCACGTCGCGCACGCCCGACGCGAATTTGCTGGCGCTCTCGAGCTTGACCGGCCCGTCCAGCAGCCCCAGGTAGAGGGTGAGCAACGTGAGCGTGAGCGCGTAGCGCGTGCTGAGCATCAGCGCGAGCACCGCCACGACTCCGACCAGGATCCCGACCACCAACACCAGGCTCGCCACGCTCGGGCGGGGCATCTCGATGCTGATCGCCAGCGCGAGGAGGAGCGTGATCAGTACGCCCGCGCCCAGCAGCAACCGCTCGCGCACACGCCGGCCGAGTGCGTTTGGATGATCCCCGCCGACGCGCCCGGCCAGCTGCGGATGGGGGATCGCGCTCATCGGCCGATCAGATTGCTCAATCCGCGCTTCTGCTGCCCGCCGTCGGCGTAGACGCCGTACTTCTTGATGTCCGCCTGCGAGACGGCGTTTGCCACGACCCCGAGCACCGGTGCGCTCGGCGTGCGCGCCAGCAACTGCACCAGACGCTCAGCGGCGCTCGCGCGCGTGTGCCCGACCCGCGCGACGATCACGATCCCATCGACCGCCGCGAGCAGCGGCAGGACATCGCTCACCTGTAGCGGCGAGGGCGCGTCGAGGAGTACGTGGTCGAAGTCGTGTGCCAGCGAGCGCACCAGCTCGGCCGCCGCCGGATGGCCGAGCAGAGCCGGCGGGTTGGCGACTTTCGTCCCCCCGGCCAGCAGCGAAACGGACCCCGCGGAGGCGACCACGGTGGCCGTGCTGCCTGCCGGTGCCGAAGCCGGAGCCGGAGCCGGGGCAGAGGCCGGCACCGGGATCGGGGGAGAGGGCGAGAGCGAGGGCGAGCTGACGGCCGCCGCCGGGCGCATGAGGCTGACGGGTTGCAGCGCCTGCTCGAGCGGGAGCATCCCCGTGAGCACGTCCGCCAGGCCGTGCGATCCGTTGACGTTCAGAAGCCTGCTCTGCACGGGTCTGCGAAAGTCGGCCTCCACGACCGCCACCCGCTCGCCCGCTTCGCCCCAGGCGAGGGCGAGGGCGGCGATCAGCGTCGACTTGCCGTCACCGGGGTCGGCGCTCACGCAGAGGATCGTGCGGGGACCTCGTCCCGTACCGTTATCCGTCGCCCTCGCACCGTTGCCCGTCGTCCTCGCACCGTTATCCGTCGCCCCCGCGCCACCGTTCTCGGCCGCGCTGTTGCCAACCTGGAGCGTCGTCTGCAGCCGCCACAGGGCCTCGCGCAGGACGTAGGCGGGCACGGGGTGCCCGTCGCGGCTGACCGGCAGCGGGCGCCTGACGGCTCGTAGCGCCGTCAGCACCTGGGTCTGGAAGACCTCTTCGATCGCCCCCAGCGAACGCATCCGGCGATCCAGTCGGTCCAGACCGTAGGCGCCGAACGCGGCCAGCAGCAGGCCGATCGCGAAGCCGAACAGGGCGTTGCTGCGGGGATGGGGGGAGAGCAGGACCGAGTCGATCGTCTTGGCTGGGTTGACCTGCGTCACCTCCGCGATCGCCAGGTCGGATTCAAGCTGATTGATCTTGCTACTGAGCGTTGCCGACTGGATCGTGGCCGTCGTGTTCGACGCGCCGCTTTTGACTGCGGTCTTGCCCTTGGACGTGCTCGCGGGCTGGATCTGACTCGCTTCGAGCCTGCGGATCTGTCTGCGGGTCAGCGCGATCGCGGCTTCGACCTCCACGCGGTAGTGGGCGTTCTGGCGTTTGACGTAGGCCTGCGCCGTCGCGTTGACGAGTAGTGCCGCCCCGCGCGCGCTGGGCGCTTCCCCATTGATGACGATGAATTCGCTCTTTTCCGTTGCCGTCGCCTTCGTCTTCCCCTTCAACGCCGTGCGCACGGCGTGGCTCCTACGTTCGCGACGCAGGCGCGCTCGAACCGCTTCCCTGATGATGTTCGAGTTGATCAGCGCGGCCTGCGTGGCCGGGTTGGGCGGGGTGGCCCGCTTGGCACCGTTGCCGCTGGCGCCGATCTGCGCCTGTTCTTCGTTGCCGTTGCCGAGATAGACCTGTGTCGTGGCCGAGTAGACCGAGGGCTGATGCTTGTAGTAGAGGTAGCTCCCGACGCCGACCAGAATCGCGATCGCGAGGATCAGCCACTTACGCTTCCACAGCGGAGCAAAGATGGCGGTGGCGTCGGTGGTCTCGTTCATCGGCTGGAGGATCCGTCCAAGGCCGCTGCGGCCGTCGCCAAGCATAGATTGGCGCGTAAGTGAGCGCTAAAGACTACTAGCGCGCAGGCCCGGTCGACAGCTTCAACCGATCGAGTTCACTTCCGGCTCCGCGTCCGCGTGGCCCGCGTTACCGGACCCTGGGCTCGGCGGCACTCGCACGAGCTCACTCTGCAGGCGGCGCGAGCGCCGATAGGTGCGCAGGCCGTCGAAAAGGCCCATCTGGGCGCCGGAAAACCGCTGCCGGCCAACGTTTCCGCGTGACGGCAGCGAGCGGATCAATTGCACTATTCCGGGAGCCGAGCTCGTGCCGATCGCGCAGGCCCAGATCAGGTGAAACCCTCCGCGCGAGGCAGGCAGATGCTCGAGCACGGCGAGCGTCTCGTTGTGTCTGGCGTCCCGCAGTTCACTGGAATTAAACATGCGTGAATCGTCGACGCGCGGCTGAGGGTGGTGGTCGACCGCGATCGCCGGGTCATAGACGATGCGATAACCGCAGCGGCGCAGAGCAAGACACAGCGCCAGCTCCCAATGGTGCTCAGTCCCGACACCTCGCAGCCGCTCGTCGAAGCGGAGCCGGCGCAGCAGGTCTCCCCTGACGCTGAGATTCACGCCCTTGAGCACGTCGACGTCGCGTGCCCCGCCGACCCCCGCGTGGTGATTGCCGGTGACCCGCCCGAGCCAGTCGATCCTACCCACGACCGGCTCGGACTCGTCGATCAGCCGACCGGTTTTGTATGAGGTGACCCAATCGCGACCGCCCACCGCGGCGATCCGCGCATCGCCCGCGTACGTATCCACGATCCGCGCCAGCCAGTCGGCGTGGGGCGCCGCGTCGTCGTCGGTCAGCGCGACCACCTCGCCGCCGCTGGCGTCCAGGCCGGCGTTCATCGCGGCGATGACCCCGGGGCGGTGGACGGGCACGAGCCGCACCGCTCGCGCGCGCGAGCGCACCACCCGACGGCTGGCCGCGTCGTCACCACGAACGACCACGAGCGTCTCCTCCGCGACGCGGGTCTGGCGATCGAGCGCGTCCAGGCAGCGCGCCAGGCTCTCCGGCCGCCGGTAGGTGGGGACGACCACCGATACGCGCATGGGCGCATGCTTGCACGGCGTGCGGTGCTCGAGGTTCCCGAGGTTGACAGCGCGCATGCGAGGATGCCTCCGTGGAAGCGACTCGCAGGGCCAATCCGGAGATGACTCAGAACGGGCACGGGCGGCGGCTGCTGGTGGTGAGTCACCCCGCCGTGGTCAACGTCAACCAGGAGGTCTACCGGGAGCTGGCCAGGCGGGGATGGAAGCTCGAGATCGTCGTGCCGAGCCGCTGGCGGCACTCCTACTCGCGGGCGGACATCGTGCCACGCGCGCTGCCCGGACTGGAGCGCTCGCTGCGTCCCACGCGGGTCGTCTTTCCGGGTTACCCGCAGCGTCATCTATACGTGACAAATCCCCGTTCGCTGTGCGCCCGCGCGCGTCCCGATGTCGCGTTCGTGGAGGCCGAGCCCTACTCGCTGGTCACCACGCAGTGGAGCCTGGCGTTCACCTCGCTCGGCGTGCCATTCGGCGTGCAGTGTTACGAGAACATCGACCGCGAGCTGCCGCCGCCGATACGGTGGCTGCGCTCGCGCGTCCTGCATCGCGCGGCGTTCGTGGCCGCCCGCTCGGACAGCGCCGCCCGGCTTGTGCGTGCCTGGGGGGCGGTGGGAGAGGTGGGTTTCGTCCCCCCGGCGGTTCCCGGATGGAAGACGACGCCCCCGGCCGGCGAGCAAACGCCCCCCGACGGCTCGGCGGAGCGAGAGGACAGTCATCCGTCGCAGCGGGAGCAGCCGTTCAAGATCGGCTACGCGGGCCGGCTGGTGGCGAGCAAGGGACTGATCGATCTGCTCGAGGCGGTGCGCACGCTGCAAGCGCCCGTCGAGCTGGTCTTGATCGGCAACGGCGAGCTGCGAAAGCGGCTCGCGCACCAGCCGATCCCGGGCTCGCACGTGCGCGTGCTGGACGGTCTCACCCACGAGCAGATGGCCTTGGGCTATGCGCAGCTGGACGTGCTGGTGCTGCCGTCGCGCACCACGACCACGTGGAAGGAGCAGTTCGGCCGCACGATCGTCGAGGCGCTGTGGTGCGGCGTTCCGGTGGTGGGCTCCGACTCCGGCGAGATCCCCTGGCTGATCGAGCTGACCGGAGGTGGGCTCGTGTTCGCGGAGGGCGATCGTCAGGCGCTGGCCGCGCGGCTGACCGAGCTGCGCGAGCACCCGCAGCTGCGACGAGAGCTGGCGGGCCGCGGCCGCGCGAGCGTGCAGGAGCTGTTCTCGGTGCCGGCCGCCACCGATCGGCTCGAGCGGATGCTACTCAGCGCAGTAGCTCGTAGAGCTCGCGCAGATACTCGGTGACCATCCGCTGTGAGCCGAACGCGAGCGCGGACCGGCGCGCTGCCTCCCCCAGGCGCCTGCGCAGCGCCGGATCGGCGGCCAGCTGGTCCAGACGCCGGGCGATCGCACGCGGGTCTCGATCGATCAGGAACCCGTTCTCCCCGTCGGCGATCAGCTCGCGCACGCCGTTGACCGCGGTCGCCAGGATCGGCAGGCCACTCGCGGCCGCCTCGTAGCTCACCAGCGAGAAGCTCTCGTAGCCGGTCGGCAGCACGAAGGCGTCGGCGAGCCCGTACACGACCTCGACTTCGCGCGTGACTCCCAGCCAGTGCACCCGCTCCCCCACGTCCAAGGCCTCGGCCAGCTCGCGGTAGCGCCGCTCGTCTCCCCCACCCGCCACGACCAGCTCCCAGCCCGGGGCCGGCGCCAGCGCGCGGATCAGCGACTCGAGGCCCTTGCGCTCCCACTCGCTCGCCACGAACGCCGCCACGAGCCGCCCCCGCGGAATTTGCAACGCCGCGCGCAACTCGCGCGCCCGTTCGGCGTGCGCGCCGGGCGCGAAGCGTTCGGTATCGATCCCGTTGTGGATCGTCCTCACCCGCTCCGCCAGCGCCGGGTAGTGCTCGCGAATCTCGGCGGCCAGCCCGTCGGAGACGCACACGAACGTGGCGGTCTCGTTGCGTCGAAAGCACGCCCGCTCTCCGATCCGCTTCAACGCGCCGGCCAGCTTCGCGTGCGCGCGAAACGGCCACGTGGAGCGGCTGGGCGTGGGGGTCGCCACCTGGTGGCAGTAGTGCACGGCGATCACGTCGACCCGACCCAGGACGATCGCGCCCGTCGCCTGGACGATGCCACGACGGTGTCTGCGTAGCGCGAGCGAGCCCGCCAGCAGGAACCACGGGTAGGCGATCAGAAACGGACGGCTCGGCCCGCGCACGCGATGGAAGTCGACATTTGTACCCGCCGGGAGCTCGCACGTCCGCGCAATGACCGTGACCCGGTGACCCGACCGCACGAGCCCGGCGAGCAGATCGGACAGCTGACGCTCCATTCCCCGAACCGCGCCGATGTCGTGCGCGACGATCGTGACCTCGCACGCGGACGGAGCGCGCCGACTCTCGCCCATACTCCCGGCGGGGGACTGCTTCTCGGCGGCCGAGCTCACAACGCGATCCTCACATGTGGGCGACGCGACCGTTCGACGCTACACCTCTGCTCCGCCGGACGACCTCGTGAAGGTTGGCGAAGAACCGCGCGCGCATCGCGGCGTCGGTGAATTCGCGCATGAAGCTCTCCCGTCCGGCGCGACCGAGCTGACGGCGCCGGTCCGGGGAGACGAGCAGGGGCTCCAGCGCGTCCGCGAGCGCGGCGGGCTCGCCCGAGCGCGCGAGCAGCCCCGTGCGCCCGTGCTCGATGAACTCGCCCGGACCGCCGGAGTCGACCGCCACGACCGCCACCCCCCTGGACATGCCCTCGAGCAAAACGATGCCGAACGGCTCGGGGTCGGAGGCGTTGACGAGGATGTCGAGCTGTTGGATGTAGGGGTCGGCATCGGGGACCTGGCCGGTCAGGGTGACATCGCCGGCCAGACCCAGCTCGTCGATCAGCGCCGGCAACGAGCCGGCGTACTCTGGAGACAGGCCGTAGGAATCGCCGCCGACGATCACCAGGTGCATCCTGTGCCCGCGCTCGTGCAGCAGCGCCTGGGCTCTGAGCAGTCGGTCCTGACCCTTCCAAGGTTGCAGGCGGCCCACCAGGCCGACCACGGGCACGTCGGGTGGCAGTTGCAATGGCGCGCGCTGTGCCGCCTGCTCGCGTGAGCCGTCCCGCGGGACGGGCGCGCCGGCGCCGACGACGAACGTGCGGCGCGCCGGAAAGAGTCGCGCCTGCGCCCGCGCGGAGGCGCCGGAGTAACAGCCGATCGCCGCGGCGGGCAGCAGCGTGGCGGAACCGTCGAGCCAGCTGCGCCGGGGAATCGCCTGCTGCCACCACACCACGCGGTCGGCCATGCCGACGAGCAGGGCGGCCGGCGAGCCGTACAGCTGTGTTTTTGCGGCCCAGTTGAGAATCACATCCGGCCGGCGACGGCGAAAAACGCCCGCGAGGTGAAAGACGGATGTTACCCACCTGTGAATTTCACGCAGGCGCCCGGCGGCGATCACCTCGACGCGAAAGCCGGCGTCGCTGAGCGCCGCGGGCCAGGGACCGTCCCGAAAGAACACGAGCTCGAGCTCGTGCCCTTCCTCGCGCGCTCCGTCGAGCACCGCTTGGAGCATCGCCTCGGCGCCTCCGAGAGGCTCTCCCCACGGCACCGTTACGAGGACGCGCATGTGGGGTTCATATCAGCTCACGCCGGACCGAGTGTGGGATATTCTCGCCCGATGCCCGACGCGATGCTGCGAATTTTCGGTTGGAGGTTCCTGCTCGTCACCGGAGACCCGTGCGTTCTCGATCGGTGGTTGTGGTTACGAAAGCAGCTGCGAGCCGGCGCGGCGCGGACATTCGACGCCGGTTGCGGCAATGGTGGATTCAGCATCTATGCGGCACGTATCGGCAATCGGGTGGTGGCGGCGTCGTTTCAGTCGAGCGAGCAGGAAAGCGCCCGCCGGCGAGCCGATCTGCTGGGTGTCGACGGAATCGACTTTCGCGTGATCGACCTGCGCGACCTGAACGATCACCACGCCGCGCTCGGTCTGTTCGACCAGATCATCTGCCTGGAGACGATCGAGCACGTCAGCGACGACGAGGGCGTGGTCGGGTCGCTGGCCGCGCTACTCGCGCCCGAGGGCCGGATCATGCTGAGCACTCCGTTCGACCGTCACCGTCCTCTGTATACAGAGGACCCACACCCGAGCCCGGTCGAGGACGGATCGCACGTTCGTTACGGATATTCACAACAGCGCCTCAGACAGATCGTCGAAAGCGCCGGCCTGGAGGTCGAGGCCGGCAGCGAGAGCTTCATCAGCGGCGTCGTCTCACAGAAGCTGACCGACCTGATGCGGAGGCTGAGCGCCCGGATCGGGCTGTTTCCGGCCTGGGTCATCCTCTTGCCGCTGCGCGCGCTGGTGGTGCTCGACGAGCCGCTGAGCAGAGCTTTGCGATATCCGCATCTCAGCGTCGCGATCTGCGCCGTCAAGCGCAGGTAACGCCGATGCGCGCCGTCAGGCGCGTGTAACGCGGTGGTTTAACCGGTCTCGACCGGAAATGCCCATCGGATAGGGTGCCGGTCGATATGCCCACCCGTTCGCTGCGCATCGCATGGTTCGGGCCGGTCCCGGGCGGGGACGCCAGCGCCAGGGGGGTTGCGACGGAGCTCCTGCACGGCCTGGCCGAGCTCGGCCACCGGATCGACTGCTTCTTTCCGGCGGCCGGCCACGAGCTGCCCCGGAGCTCGCCGAGCACGAGAACCTGACGTTCACCTGGGGCACGAGCTCCTGGCGGTGGAACCGGTGGTACAGCCGCACAAAGCTCGGAGCGTTCGCTACGGGCCTGCTCGCCCGAGCCCGCGCCTCGGTGGGGTTGCGGGCGGAGATCGTTCGCCGCCATCGGCGGGAGCCATACGACCTGATCTACCAGTTCTCCAACATCGAGACGCCCGCGGTGCCGCAGCGCCTGATCCGCTCGGTGCCGCTCGTGATCCACCCCGAGACCCATGTCGCCGGCGAGCTGCGCTGGCTGATCGCCGAGCGCCGGCTCGGTCTGCGCTGCCAGCCCGCCCACGTGCTGGCGGCGGTCGCCGCGATCATGTCCGTGCGCGCGCTCGTGCAACGGGTCGCGATCCGCCAGGCCCGGCTGGTCATCTGCATAAGCGGCGTATTTCGCGATCATCTGATTCACGACTACAGGGTTCCACGCGCCAGGACGCTCGTCGTCCCAAATCCGGTCAGGCTCGATCGATTCACCGCGGCCACGGGCCCGCCCGGCGAGCCCCCGCTGATTCTGGTGCTGGGCCGGATCTGCGTCCGCAAGGGCATCGAGGACGTGGTGGCCGTGGCGAGGACGCTGCTCGACCGGGGCGTCGATGCCCGCATCCGCGTGCTGGGCGCTCCGAGCCTGTGGTCGGACTACACGAAGCTGCTCGAGGACCTGCCGAACGAGAACGCCGAATACGCCGGGCCCGTTCCTGCGGCCGAGATCCCGGTGGAGCTCGCCCGCGGCGACGTCCTGTTGCAGGCGAGCAAGTACGAGCCGTTCGGCCTGACCGTGGCGGAGGCGCTGGCCGGTGGCGTGCCGGTCGTGGCGACCAGTGAGGTCGGCGCGATCGAGGGCGTGGATCGCTCCGTCCTGACCGAGGTCGGACCCGGCGACGTCGAGGGCATGGCGAGCGCGATCGCGGCGATGATCGAACGACTCGGAACAAACCCGGCCGCAACCAGGTCGCTGGCGCACGCCGAGGCAAGCAGGTTGTTTGCGACCGAGCTGGTGTGCGAGCGGATCTCGGTTGCGCTCGAAGGACTCGTCGACGGCCCACCGGTGAGAACTCGGAAGCACCTGGACGCGACGACTGCTTGAGCATCCCGGCACGGACTGCTAGTTTTGACCGTCATGCGGCGCACGCACCACAGGTGATCCGGTGCACATTCGCGGTCTCCGAGGGGCGATGCTCCCATGTTTGTTCCTGACGATCGGCGCCTTTACCGTTGCCGGCTGCGGCAGCGGTTCGACCGGCAATACAACGTCGTTATCGGACAAGGCGATCGAACGCGACGAACAGAGCGAAGAAGCGGCGGCGGACAAGCGCGAAGAAGCCGCGGAAACGGCGAAAACCCGCGAACTGCTCTCGGCGGTCGAATCCGGGAAGCGAGAAGAAACCGCGGAAGCCAGGGCCAGAAAGACCGAAGCGGTTGCGGCGGCCAAAGCCAAGAAGCGAGAACAGGCGGCGGAAGCCAGCGCCAAGAAGGATGAAGAAGCCGCGAAGGCAAATGCAAAAAAGCGTGAAGAAACTGTGAACGCGGAACTGAAGAAGGAGCAGGAAGCGCTATCCAAGGCCAAGCAGAAAGCCGCCGGCGAAAAGCAGCAGCCCTCGGCGGGATCGCAGGTGACGACCACCTCGACCGCGCCGCAGACGACGACGCCCACAACCTCGACACCGAATACTGTGGGTCGATGAGCGACCGGCGACCCGAGCGCAAGAGAGACGATCCCGCGCAGGCTCACAGGCCTCTGCGGACGGCCTGCCTGATCCTGCTCCTGGCAGCGTGCGTGCCGCCGCTCGCGGGCTGTGGAAGCAGCTCGACGCCAACCGCCGGCCAGGGAGCGGGATCGAGGGCGGAAACGCTCCCGGGCAGCGAAGAAACCTCCGAAGCCCAGGCTGCGAAACAGCGGGCTGCCTTAGCGAAGAAAAGCGAAGCGGCCGAAGCCGTGGAAATCAAGCAAAAACGGGAAACGGCTAAAAAGATCGCGCAGGCCGAAGCCACCGCCGCGGAGCAGAAACAGTCAGAAAAGGAAAAGCGACGCTCAGCGGGTCGCAGTAGCAAGGAACACACCAAGCAAAGCACGGGCACGCAGGGCGCGAAGCAGCCCAAGCAGACTGGCAAATCCTCGAGCAAAGCCGCCGAAGAAGCCGCCGAAGAAACTGCGCGCAAGCAGTTCGCCAAGGAAGAAGCGCAGGAACAGGCCGCCTTCAAGAAACGCGAACACGAAGAAGCCGCCGGGCGTTAGCGCCGGGCCGGAGCCGCCCTGCAGGTCGAGGACCGTGTCGCGCGCCTCGCGGGCGGGAGAGGATTTCTCTCAGACCGTCGCGCGGCCGCGTGACTCGCCGGCTTCGTGAGTCCTGGCTCCCGCGTGGGAGCGGGCTTCGCGCGCCCTGGAGCGCGCGAGGGCGGCCGAGATCGAGCTCACGTTATTGGTGTCCCGTTCGCGTGGGAGCGAGTCGTCTCTGCCTTCGGTGACTTCGATCACGTGTGCCGCGAGACGACGCTGGAAAGACTCGACCGAGAAGCGCTCGGCGTTTTCCACCGCGCGGGCAGGGCTGAAGTCGAGCCTGTCGAGCCCACGCATCGCCCGGGCAAATGAATCAACGTCGTTGTGGTCAGCCAGCAGGCCGGTCTGTCCCTCGAGCACGGTCTCCAGCGCTCCGCCGCCGGCGGCGGCGATCACCGGCCGTCCAGCCGCCTGCGCCTCGACGGCGGTGATGCCGAACTCCTCGACGCTCGGCACGACGACCGCGCGAGCGCTCGCGTACAGCTCGGCGAGCTGCTCGTCATCGGCGCGCCCGAGAAACTCCGCCTCCGGGTAGTACCTGCTGAGCGCCTCGTAGTTGGGCCCGGAGCCGACCACGCGAATCGGCATGTGGGCCTGGCGGGCCGCCTCCAAGGCCACGCTCACGCGCTTGTGGCGCACCAGCTCGGACACCACCAGCAGCGAGTCGCCGGGTTCTCCCTCGGCGAAGCGGTGGGTGTCCACCGGCGGATGCACGACCGCGGCGTCGCGGCCGTAACAGCGCTTGATCCGCTCGCGCCCGTACTCGGAGATTGCGATGTAGGCGTCGACCCGGCGGCTGGCCGACAGATCCCAGGCTCGTATCCGGCGCAGCTGTGATCGAAGCAGCGGGCGCAGCGCGCGCGAGACCTCATCCAGGCCGTATGACCGTTCGTCCCATGCGTAGCGAAAGGGCGTGTAGCAGTAACAGATGTGCATCGCGCCCTCCGGCTTGTGAACGCCGTGCGCGAAGGCGCTCGAGCTGCTGAGCAGCACGTCGGAGCCCGGCGGCTTCAGGCGTTCGGCGGCCCGCGGGTAGAGCGGCAGCAGGCGCCTGAAGTTGGACTGATCGGCGCCCAGACGCTGGAGCGAGGAGGTCGTGATCGAACGGCCGGCAAAACGCTGCCTGGTGCCCTGTTCGTCGTAGAGCAGTGTGAAGATCGGCGCGTCGGCGTACAGCTCGGCGATCGCCGCGAACGTGCGCTCGGCGCCACGCATCACCAGCAGATAGTCGTGAACCAGGCTGACGCGCCCGGCCTGCTCGGCCTGTGGTGAAGGAGGGGGGAGGATGGAGAGGTTATCCATGATTGCTCGTCACGGCGATCCCACAAGCCCAGCGCGACGCAACCTATCCCCGGGTGGCGCGGGAGTTGTAAAGAATTGGGGCAGCTCGATGTCCGGGAGCCGAGCGTAGGCGAGGTGACCTACCGGCACAGAGGGAGCCGGCACAAAAGCGACCGGGCCGCCCCATCCTCGGAGCGGCCCGGTCATTTGTTTACTTCACTGTGCCGCTGCCACACCCCGCGAGGCCCTGTGGGCGCCCCTGTGATGCGGAGGCGAATGCCTTACGGCATCGCATACGCGATCTATGCCGCGTACCCGATCACTACCATTCGATTTCCTTGGCGCCTTTTTCGGCTATTTTGACGACTTCTTTCGGGAGCGCTTCATAGTCGTGGCCCTTGAGCGCCTTGCCGCCGCCGCCACCGTTGATCGCGTACTCCACGTAGTTCTCTGCAGTCGTCACCTTGGGCAGACCTTCGGCTTCTTTGACGCCCAACTTTTCCAGGTACGGTTCGTACTGTTTGAACGAGAGGATGTATGTCAAGCCGCAGATGCTGTAGTGTTCCTCTTTTGTTGCGGCTTTTGCTTCACTCCACGAGTCGAGCGTGCTTTCCGGCGGAAATTCGTGGCCGGCGCCTTCGATGTAGTGGCTGTTCTTGCAGTTGGACTCGCCGAGCTTTTCGACGTCGCCCGTGCTGGTCGGGTCGGTGAATTCTTCATCCGGTTTCGTGGGGATGTTCAGGTTCTGGACCTCGGCCCAGAACATGTTGTTCTGTTCACCGACCTTGGTCGCGCTGCCTTTTTTGTTTTCGCCACCGCTGCCTGTCAGCGTTTTTTCTGCTTCGGTCCCCGGAACGAGCGGGTCCACGCGCGTGTAGTCTTTCTTTGAGAAGAATTCATATTCACGCGCCGCTGCATCGTCGGCGTAGGCGAGGCTGCTCGGAGTCGCGGCGACCTCGTCGATGACCCCGGGGTTGCCGGATTCGGTGGGCCTCAGCACGTCGGCTTTCTTCGGCCAGCGCTGATTTTCACATCCCTCGGCGACTTCGGACCAGAACTTTTCTTCTTCTGCCAGTTCTCCACCGCAGCCGGTCTTCTTGCCGCCGACTTCCGCTGGGAATGTTTCCATCAACACCTTGTGCGTTGAGTTGACCTGCTGCAGGAACGCCTTGAAGATGTGGGTCGTGCCGGAGCTGTCCTCACGAACCACGGGGCGGATACGCTTACCTTCTGCGGTCGCCACCCCTTCGGTGCACCCTTCCAGTTTGTCTTTGCCGGCGGTCACGCTTTTGATCAACTGTCCCCAGGTTTCGATGCTGCCTTCGTAGACTTCCACGATCGATTTCTGGTCGAGCACCAAACGTCCGAGAAGATGCTTGACGCTTTTTACTTCGACTTCACTCTCTGCCTTGCACCCTGCGGGCAGGTGGATGATGATCGCCTCCGAGCCCTGGGTGACCGGGATCGTCTCGAGAGATTCCCCGGTGGGCGCGCCTTCACGATTTTTTTCTATTTCTTTTTTCTGCGTGGGGTTTGGCGCTTCGTCTGTCCCGCAGATCGTGAAGACATTGGTTTCCGCGGGCTTGTTTTCGTTGTTCGCGCCAAAGGCGTGCATACAGGCGCCGCTGCCCTTGGTCGTCTGGGTCTGTTCGTAGTGGACTTCGGGTTTGCCGAGGCTCCCCTGACCCGTTTTCCCGCCACACGCCAGTTTGTCAGCGCTGAGGTTGAACGAGTATGGGTTTGACGAACCGGTCTCCCACTGCTCCTCGGCCACGTTCTGGAACGTGGAGCCGTTCATCGTGATATTGGCACCTGCACACTGTTCCAGGCGCTTCTGCGTGGTTGCGCTCGCCGTACCCGGGGCCACCAGGGCGGCCACCGAGGCCGCCGAGATGACACACGCGGATATCAGCCGGCGTGCGGAAAGAGACGTCATTACCTGACTACCTCCTGTTAGCTGATCGATTGCCGTGCGGATCGTCGATCCGCACGTGCGGGGAATGCTTTCCCCACGGCGCACGATCCCAACTGGCGACTGGAAGCGAGTTACCATTTTGGTTGCTCGCCGCCCAGTTCACCGCCTGTTTACAAGAAATCCCGGCCTGTTCACGGGTTCTTCACAGGGTACCGCGAGTGACCAAGGGCAAGGCCAGCGGGTTTACTTCTTCTTCCGCTTGGCCTTCTTCGGGCCGTACTTCTTCTTGGCCGTCGCTTCGCACTTCACCCGCTTGCTCTTCGGCTTCTCTTTCTTGCACTGCGTCAGCGCTTTCGTGAGCAGCTGAGCGCGGGTCGGCGGCTTCGTCGAATGATTTTTGACCTGTTCTTCTTCCTGCTTCTTCTTGGCCGCGGCTTCAGCTTCGGACTTCGCTTTGGCTTCGGCTGCGGCTTTCGCTTCCGCAGCGGCTTTCGCTTCTGCAGCCGCTTTCGCTTCTGCAGCCGCTTTCGCTTCCGCGGCAGCTTTAGCTTCGGCAGCGGCTTTAGCTTCCGCTTCGGCTTTGCGTTGCGCCGCTTCCGCTTCCAGTTCGGCCTGGCTCTTGCCCACCGCGATCTCCGCCGTAGCTTCGCCGTGAGCCCCCATTCCGTCTTTGACTTCCAGAGTGACCGTGCACGGGGAGCACGGCGTCGAGTACGTGTGTTCGGTGGTGGGTCCGTTAGTGGATTCCGTTCCGTCGCCGAACCTCCACACGTACGTCAGATGGGGCGTGGCTTCGTTGTGGTCCACGACCGCGGCTTCGAGCTTCCCGGCCTGTCCCGCGGCGAGCCCCGAGGGAGCGGTGAGTTCGACTTCCAGCGGCAGCAGGCCGATCGTCACTTCGCGCGCGACTTCGATCTTGGGCGAGGCGAGGTCGTCGGTTTCGATCGCCTCCGTGATCTTGAACTCGCCTTCGGATTTGAAGGTGTGTTCGACGCTGACGTGGCCGGCGTCTTCTTCCTGCGTGCATTCGGCCACTTCGCCGGCCTGCTTTGCGTGCGGGCAGGCCACCGCCACGGAGGGTTCGCTCGTCTTTGTGGTCAGATTTTCAAAGCGCCATTCGACGTGCGTGATATCGGCCGTCCTGACTTCGGAGGAGAGCGTTGCCTTTTCGCCCGCTTTGAGCTTGGAGACGTGGGCGGCCCCCACTTCGATGACCGGGGTGGTCGCCGTCGCGTGCGGGCACTTCGTGCCGTTGCCGCTCGAACCGAACTCGAACGCCTCGGTTTCGGGTTCATGCGTCTCCAGGTTGCTGAATCTGTCGAACGCAACTACGCCTTCTTCGCCCCCGGTTGTCCGGAACCCGCCGAGCAGGATCGGGGTACCGCCCACGGGCGGTGGGATCGCGCATTCTTCGGCCTTGCCGGCTTCGATGACGCCACCGGCCGTCCACCCGATCGCCTTTGCTTCGGCCGGCTTGCTGGGTTCCGATTCGCTGTAGTGGAGCTGTAGCGCCACGGGCGGCGAGCCGCCACCGCCGGCGCCCGCGGGGCGACGGGTCAGGCCCGCCAGGTAGATCTTGCCAGCACTCGCCCCTTCGGGCACGAAGGACATCGTCGGTCCCGCCGATTCTTCGGCGCCGAACTGCACGAGCGACTTTTCTTCGTCGAGCGTGTACAGCAGGCTCGGGGTCGTTTCGAGTTCTTCTCCCGGCGTTGCCGCCGGTTCGTCTTTGACGGGAAATTCCCAGATCTGGTTTTCGTCCCCTTCGATGCCGATGTTGACACCGGTTTCGGATTTCACCTCGGCGAGCATCCTGCCTCCCGATGTGACGACCGGAGAGTACGGGATGGCTTCGTATTCCAGTTCGCCCGCGCCGCCGCAGGTCGGCTGCTCTGGATCCAGGACATTACCTTTTTCCACGTAGCGGCGCCCGAGCGATGCTTTTATTTCTTTGCTGACCGTTTCTTTGATCGTCACGAGCTGTGCGGCTCCGCGGCACTCCTTTTCGCCTTCTTCT
Source organism: uncultured Solirubrobacterales bacterium (assembly GCA_963774785.1). Taxonomy (GTDB): domain Bacteria; phylum Actinomycetota; class Thermoleophilia; order Solirubrobacterales; family Solirubrobacteraceae; genus Palsa-744. Next base: position 140,718 of record CAVZGH010000002.1, read on the forward strand.
TTCTCAACCTTGCTGTTTTCCTGCCGGTCCTCATCGCCCGTGATCACGACGTCGCCCGTCACGGGATCGGCCGCGAGCCCGCGTGGGTTGAGCAGCGCTTCCTTGGGCACTTCGCCCTGATCCCTGAGGCTGTTCGTGCCTTTTTCGCCAAGGATCGGCACCGCATGCCCTTCTTCTTCCTTCATCGGGACGAGCGCTCCTCCCTTGTATTCGAATCCGTAGAGATCACCGGCCGCGTATTCTTCGGAGTCGAGGGGGAGCTTCTCGCAATGCCAGGGTGGCGACACGTGATTGTCCTGCGCTTCTTCTTCGCATTTTTCTTCTGCAGTGAGTTCCTTTTCGCTTTGCCCGCGCCGCCCGTAGAGCAGGAGCGCGTAGACGCGATTGCGCGCGGGATCGACGACGATCTGTAGGCCACCTTCGCCTACGACTCCTTCTTGGGCACCCACTTTCTTGGCTTCGGCCGGCTTGAACGACGTCGACGCGTCGAATTCGCCTTTGAGGTCGAGCCTCTGGATGCGGTACTCGCCATTTTCCGGTTCGTCGGCGACGTAGAAGCTCCCGTCGCTCGAGTCCACTGCGAACGAGTGCGCGCCTGCGGCGCTCGGGTTCACCTGCCCAGCGTTTTTACCGGCCGTGAAGGGAAAGCGGCCGAGTTCGCCGTATTCGGCATGCGCGGTGCCGGCGAGCGCGAGCAGCGCCAGCTGCAGCAGGCACGCGCTCACGAGCGCGAGCCAGCGGTGGCGAGAACCTTTGAGATGGATACGAATCGCCGTACGGACGGGCACGCGGGCAGCTTCACAGCTAGCGCCTACCCGTATGTTGTCAATCTGTGAACGCGCGCAGAGAGGCGCATCCGAACCGTCAACGTGGGCGACGCCGGCCGGTGTCCATCCGCCGCTGGGCGCGCATGCTCGAGAGCGTCGCCGGCGCGACGCGCAGCTCGCGCCGGCCACGGCGGGGCCGTCTGCGCACGGTGCTGGCCCCCGCAAACGCCGCGAGGAGCACGATCCCGAGGATGTACACGGGCGAGGGCTCGTGTTCGGGGGCGCGGTAGGCGAGCGCCTGGTTGGAGACCGACTCGGTCGCGCTCTCCTCCTCCTCTTCGTGTTCGGCCATCTCGACCGGCGAGGTCACCGCCGAAGTGCCGCTCGGCGGCGTGGGGCGAGCGGGCGTCGGCACGGGCGGGGGCACGAACGCGAGCACCGGCGTGGCTGGCACCAGCGGCAGGAAGAACGGCGGCGGCGGCGGCGCGACACGGCCCGGCGGCACGGGCGCGGCGGCTACGAGCGGTGGCGATACGGACGGAACCGGCACCACCGGTGGGGATCCCGCGGGTGCGGGCCCGGCGGGCGCGGGCGCGGGCGCGGGCGGGGGCACCGAGGGCGCGACGACAGCACTGGCGGCGGTCTGGTGCTTGATCGGCACGGTCCCGCACGGCTCGCGCACGCTGCCGGCCTGCACGGTGACCGGCAGCGAGTAGGACAGTCCGCCGGCGCTGATCGTGACGATCGTCGTGCCGGCGTTGTACGCGCAGAAGAGGCCGGCTTGCGGTTCGCTGAGCGGCCTGCCCGGCTCCGGTTCGTCGGGGATCGCTTCGCCCTTGGCGTTCTGGAGCACGGCGAGGGGCTCTTCCGCGGCCGCCTTGTTGTGCTCGACGAACTGGCCGACTTCCGGGTCCGAGGAGCTGAAGGTGTATTCGGGGAACAGGCCGGTCGCGCATTCGCCGATGCATTGCTCGGGAATCGGGATGTACTGGTCGACCTGGGGCGGGGCGCTGTCGCCCAGGCTCACTTCGCCCAAGTTGCCCGCGCGCGGGCGCCGCGCGAGCCCGTCGAACAGGGCCGCCTCGCTGCGCCGCAGCAGCGTCCCGCCCCTGGCTTCCAGCGCGAGTTCGCCGACCACCGGGATCAAGCGGACACTCACCGGCGCGCGGTTGGTCTGCGCTTCGCGCGCGGAGACCTCCACCTGGCCGAGCAGAACTCCGCTCGCGCCATGAAAATTGCCGTAGCCTTCGTTGAGCACGTTCACGTATCCGAGCGTCCCGGACCCGAACGTCCCGATCTGTTCTCCGTCGATCCGCAGGGGCTTGGTCACGTTTTCTTCGGGGGAGTCGTAGAAGTAGGCCGACGCCGCCGCGCAGCCCGCTCTCGTGGCGCATGGATCCGCGGATGCCCGGGTGCCGGTGACGAGCACCCTGACGAGTTCCGTCGCCCAGACCGCGCCGGTGGCCAGCGCCGCGTTCAGATCGGCGTGGCCCACCGCGATCGCGGGCTCGCCGGAGCTCTTTGCGCCCTGCAGCTCTGCTTCGAGCCACTGCAGCTGTTCGGGGCCGACTTCGCCGGAGCTCTCGTCCAGCACGATCACCCGCGCGCCCTGTTCGTCCAGCGCATAGGCCGCGCCGCATTCTTCATGTTGGCAACTCGGCCTGGACGAGCCGATGAACGACTGGAGCTTTTCCAGGAACAGCGCCTCGGTGCCTTCGCGATCCTGGGGCGCGATCGCGACATGGACGTTCGGAGCGCCGGCGAAGATCGAGGCGTCGCGTTCGAGCTCTTGGGCAAACGGGATCGGCACGCCCCTGGCCCCCCCAACCTTCCCCGCGGTCACGGACGGCCCGGTGTAGAGAAACGACGGCGCGCCGATCCGGCGCGCGAGCGCCAGCGCCGCTTCGAGCCACACCTGGGGTCCCGGGCGCGTGTGTGTGCGCGCCGCACAGGCGGCGGCGCATTCCGCGTTGCCGGCGAGCGCGAAGGTCGCGTATTCGTGTTCGGGCTGGGGATGCGCGGCATCCCTTTCGGGGTATAGGGGTACCGTCGCTTCGCCGGCGCCGGTCGGTTTCACGCCGTCGGCCGGATAGCGCTCGACGTCGCCGGTGTCGAGTCGTTCATTGCGTGTTTCGTCGACCCCGCCCACCGCCCAGCCCTGCGTGCCGGTCGGGTCGACCAGCACAGCGAGGATCGGGTCGGGCCGGTAGGGCATATCCCAGCTCACGTAGTTCGCCGGCGCCGCCGGCGGGCCGGTGGCGTCCAGTTCGTGGCCCTCGTCGCTCCAGCCGGAGGAGGTCTGGCGCAGCACGCCCCCGTTTTCGACTCCGCCCGAAAGGATTCCCAGCGGCGGGAAGAGGTCGGGCGGGAACCCCGGAGGGGCCGGCAGCGGCGCTCCCTGGGAGCCGACCCCACCGGCCGCGAGGATCGCGCGCAGCGCGCCCCCTTCGCGGAACAGCGCGAGCGAGCCGGCGCCGCCCGCCGAGCGCAGTGGGGGGGCAGCCTGCCAGGGCCGCCCGGGCGCTTCGCGCTCGTACACGCTGCGCCCTTCGGGACCGCCAGCGGTCGCGAGCGCGGCGCCGCCGTCGGGCAGGCCCGCGACCGCCGCGGGCAGGCCGGAGCCGATCGCGGCGGCTGCTCCTTCTTCGACCCGCCAGCCGGAGCCGTCGTTGACGAGCAGGCCGCCGACGAACTGGTCTGAGGCGGCGCTGACCCGCTTCTGGTAGGTGACGAGCGCTTCGGAGCCGGCGAAGGCGATCGCGGTGAAGGCCGCGCCCTGGGCCTGCGGGGGCAGGGCGGTTTCTTCGGTCCAGGTCTTGCCGTAGCGCAGCAGCACGCCGCCTTCGCCGACCGAGGTGGTGCCCACCGCATAGCCGCGCGCCGAGTTGTTCGGGTCAAAGGCGACGCCGAGCAGGTTGCCGCGGAAGTTGAGCGGGGTCGCCGGGTCTTTTTCCCACAGGCCGATTTCCTTGCGCCACAGCCACATCTGGCCTTCGTCGCCGACCGCGTAGGCGCGGCTGGGAGTCGGCCAGGCGACGGCGCGCAACTGCACGTTCGTTTCCGGGCGCTCGCCTGGCCCATAAAGGCTTTCCGGCAGCCAGCCCTGGCCGGGCTTGTAGCGTGCGACCGCCCCCTGCGCACCGACCGCGAGCGCTTCGCTTGCCAGCGAGCCGACCGGTGCGCCGGGCTGCGGCGCGATCGCCAGCAGGGGATGGCGAAACGGGACCGGCCAGGGCGTCAGCCTGCTGGCCGCGGGCTGCTCGGTCAGGTGGGTGGGCAGGCCGCTTTCCACGCCCAGCCAGCCCTCGGTCGCGCTGGAGAAGGCGGCGCCCCGCTGCCCGCCGCCTTCTCCGAGCGAGAGCACGCGCGTGAACGCGTTGCCTTCCAGGCGCAGGCTCACCCCTTCGGGCAGGCCGGCGATCACGCGCGTGCCGAATTCCTGGCCGGGGCTCGACCAGGCGAAGCTGCGCGAGTACGTGGTCGGCAGCGATTCCGGCAACGGATAATCGCACGGCCGCGTCCCCACGGGCGCGCTGGGGGGCAGCCAGCACCAGCTCGCCTGCACGCGTCCCGCCACTTCGCCGCCTTCGGGCCTGAAGAAGAGCGTCGTCGAGGCCGGGGCTTGCACGATCCCCTGTTTGATGTCGCCGCGCTCGCCGTCGATCCAGACGCCGGCGCTCGTGACGGTGAGCAGCTGCGCGGTGACGGTCGGCGCTTCGCCCGTGCCGGCGACGGTGAAGGGCTTGGATTCGCCGCCCTGCACGGGAACAGTCAGGGGTTCCGCTTCTTCGGCTTTGCCGGCAGCCGTGACCGGCTTCCACACCCATTTCGCCTGTTCGCCTTCACCTTCGCGGACGCGCCGGAAGAGCGCGAGCGCGCCGGCTGGATAGGAGGAGCCCGACGCGAGCTGCGCGAGCAGCCAGGCGTTCTTCGGTTCGCTCGCGCCGATCGCCAGCACGCGGAATTCTTCCTTGCTCTTGGCCGGTATCTCGATCGGCTCGCGCGTCCAGCGCGTGCCGTCCCAGTGCAGCACCTGATCCTCGACGCCCGCGCCCGGCGCGGTGTCCACGGGCGCCAGGAGGGCTCCCGCCACTCCACCTTCTTCCTGCAGCGCGGCGATCAGCGGGGCGCGTTTGGATCCGTACAGGGCTTCGTCGGTCTTGAGCAGCGGTTCTTCGCCTTTCTGCAGCGTTTCGCCTTCGACGGGAACCGGCGCGGTCGCCGCGAAGGCGCCCCCCGGGTTGCGCACGAGCAGGACCTGCCGTTTTTCGATCGTGCCCGCGAGCACCCCGGCGCCGCCGGCGGTCATCTCGCCTTCGAGCGGGTTTTCGTCCAGCGGATCAAAGCCCGCGGGCAGTTCCGGCCCGAGCGTCCAGCTGCCTTCTTCTCCGCCGCTCGGCGCCGGATGGAGGTAGTAGCGCACGAGCGCGGGCTTGCCTTCGCCGCGCCTGCCCACCCCCCACGTCTCGTAGCGACCGGGCGCCCCCGGTTCTTCAGGAGTGGCGCCGATCATCGTGACGCCGGCGGCGGGAACCGAGGCGTCGGTCTGAGCGGTGACTTCTCCCGAGGCGGGCTGGGCGGCCGCGGGGGTGCTCGCCGCGGGCCCGGGCAGCACGCCCGCCAGCAGCAGCGCCGTGCCAGCCAGCATGGGTGCCCCCACGAACGCGAGCGCGCCCGCGAGGGACGGTCGCGCGGAAACCGCGCCCGAGCGCTTGCGAAGAGGCCTCACGGCCGCGATCTCAGTTCCGCGAACGTGGGCAGTTGGGGGAGCACGATCAGACCGGTCGAGACCGTGTTCGAGCCCGCGCCACCGTGTTCTGGCCCACCGACCGCTTCTTTGACGGTGCTCGCCGGCAGCGGCGCGAGCGCATGCGTCTGCAGGGACAGCTTCGTCGGCCACTCGCGGCGGTTCAGGCGCAGCAGGAGCTTGCGGTTGCCCGCGGCCAGCGTGCGCATCGGTGTGGATGCGACGACGCTCTTGCGGCGCTTGGCGATCAGGCGGATGCGGGCCTTCACCGCCAGATGGAAGCGCAGTTCGAGCGTCGTGCCTTTGACGAGGCGGCTGTGGAGATCGGTCAGCAGCGGGGCGAGGATCGTCGATTCGATCGGGATGCCTTTGGTTTCCGCGAACGTGCCGCCGTAGTCGGGGGCTTCTTCCAGCAGCCCCGAGTCGTCGATCGGTGGTGCGTCGGGGGGCACTTGCGGCAGGCCCTGATCGGGTGGGCGGTAGGTGATCAGGCCCGTGAAATATTCGGATTCGTGTTCGTCGCGGGGCAGGCTGCGCTGGTCTTCTGGCGCCAGATGGAACAGCCAGCCCTGCGTCGTGGCAAGCCAGCAGTCGTTGGCCGCCGGGCAGGTGAGCTTCGCCGCGGCGCCCTTGGGCCCGATGCCATCCGCCTGTTCGTCCGCCGTGGGCAGTGTCACCTCGCCCAGCACGGCGCCTTCGGGCGAGAGATGCACGAGCACGGCGCGCTGGTCGGGACTGCGGAAGGCGGTGGAGTTCTTGACCGGCGCGAGCGCAAGCCAGGCGTCGCCGGTCTGCGGTTCGGCGGCGACCGCGCTCACTGGCGCCATCCTCGCTTCGCCACCGAGCAGTTCCCGTTCTTCGGCCGGGTGGGCCGGGAGGATCGGGTCGAGGGGGTGTTCCGGGCCGATCAGCTGACTCCAGCTGTGTCCGGCGCGACGCACGACCGTCACCTGACCGGGTTCGCCGTGTTCGGGGCTTTCCGCGCCCGCGGCCGCCCACAGGGCCCCTTCGGTGGCGGAGAGGCGCAGGGGGCCGAGCGCTTCGGCGAGCTCGTCGGGGCCGTACAGCGGCAGGCTCCTTTCGGGTTGGAACGCCGGCTGCACACCCTCGGGGTTGATTCTGTGCAGGGCGGGCAGTTCGATCTGTTCCCGGTCGACCATCGGATCGCCGGAGGCGACGCGAACGCTCTCGTAGAGGTGGCCTTCGAACGCCTGCATGTCCTCGACGGCGTGCCCTTCGCCGGGGTACGGTTCGGCTTCGAGCGAGCTTCCGTTCCAGTGCAGGTGAAAAGCGCCGATCTGCGGTTCGGGCAGCGGATCGCCGCCGAACCAGCAGTCGCTGGGGCCGAAGCACGCCGCCCCGTGCATCGCCTGGTAGGAGTCCGCTTCGAAGGCGGGATGCGCGTAGGAGGCCACGAGCTGGCCACCGGCGAAGTGGCAGAGCGTGTTGTCTTCCAGTGGAGGCGCCTCTTCGCTGCCGGCGAGCACATGCGCCTGCCCCGCGCGGCCGTCCGAGACGGTCCAGAATTCACCCGGCCCGGCCCATGCGATGCTCCCGTCCGTGGCCCCGCATTCGGTGGCGAGCTCGTGCCATTCGACACCGTTGTAGGCCCATACGCCCGGAGGGATCGTCGGTTCGTTGCCGTGCGTGATCAGAAGCCCACGGTTCGGCGCCCAGAACTCGATGTCGCCGATCCCACCCAGAGGGATCGGCAGCGAGGATCCCGAGACGCCCGCCGGCGGCGGGGGTGGAGCGGGCTGTTCCAGCCGCCAGCTCGCTTCCTGCGCGGCGGCGGACGTCGCCATCGTCGCGAATGTGAGCACGAGGACAAGCGCCAAGAGGGCGAGCGCAGGCAGCGTCCAGGTCCGCGCGGTCATGAGCGGCTGTCCGCCTTGGATGAGTGCCCGTGCGAGTTGGACGAGTGAACGCCGGCCTCCGACCGGCGAGCCTTGGACGGCCGGGACTTCGTGTTGCGGAGAAAGGTTATGGGGAGGCTGTCGCGTAGCGTCGGATGCCCGGGCGCCGCGAAGGTCAGGCCGACGCTCGCCGACAGTCCGCCGCCGTGCGCGGCGAGCGCGGCGTAGGGCTTTGCGAGCGTGAGCACGAGCGCCACCACTTCCCCATCGCTGGCGTGCGCGAGCTTGCTGGACGTGGCGACAGTGCGCGTCGCGACGGTCTCGCGGGCGCGTCCCTTGCGACTCTCGCGGCCGGCATGGCGCCGCGTCGCGGCGCCGACTGAGGACTTGACGAGCACCGATCCGCGTGCGCTCGCGCGCAGCGTTCCGGCCCCGGGCACCTCCACGTAAAGCAAGACGCTTCCGTTGGCGCGCGAGAGCGCGCTCACCCCGAGTTGCCATGACGGCTGGCTCGAGGGTTCGGGCGCGGGGGAGATGTCCTGGGGCGTGGGAAGCGAGTCGAATTCCTCTCGTCCCACCACGAAGGCGTCACTGCCGTCCGGGAGCGTTGTAGGCACGCTCGTGCCGGCCGGCGTGTTCCCGTCCCCGTAGACCAGGTTCGAGGCGGTCGACGAGAACGCGAGCAACCCGCCGTTGCTGGAGAAGGAGGGCGACTGGGCGCCGGCGGTTGGGGGAAAGAGTCCATGCTCATAAGGGTCGTGCGCTCCGATCGCAACCTTCGACGGGTGGGGCTGTTCGCTCGGGCCGCCGTCGTATCCATGGCTGACGCGGGTCAGAGTGTCGTTGCCGAGATCGACGTCGAACAGTTCGCTCTCGCCGGCTTCCGCCTCCCGTTCGCTGACGTACGCGGGCGAGCCGAGCGGGAATTCGATGCGGGCGGTGGTGAAGGCGACCTGGTCGCCGTTGGGGGAGATGTCGAAGTCGGTGATCGGTTCGTCGGCGGCTTCGTTGGCGCCCCCGATCCTGGTCAGCGAGGTGATCGCCTGATCGCGCGTCAGCCCCGCGCGCATGTCCACCACGTAGAGGTCGGCCGGCTCGCCGGCTTCTTCGGTGCCGAAGCCGGCGCCGATCGCCACGGGCAGCGCCGTGCTGATGAACGCCACCTCTTCCCCGGTTTCGCTCAGTCGCGGCACCGGGTCGCCCTGCCCGGCGTCGCCAAGGCCGGCTTCGCTCCAGATCCCGGCGGTCTTCCCCGCTTCGAATGGATTCAGGATGACTTTGAACGGGCCTTCGCAGGCCGGCCCGCTCCCACCGCTCGCCACGCAGGCCGGGTTGCCGGGATCCGAGCCACCCGTCACCCGCTCGGTGGGCGTGTGCGAGCCCGGCGCGATCCGTCGCCACAGCGGCTCGGTGTACAGCGGGGACGGCGATTGACCGGGCAGCATTCGCGCCTGCTTGCCGATGTTCTCCCCCATCCACGCGACGGTCGAACCGTCGGCGCTGATCGAGGCGCCGGGCGGACCGTGCAGCCAGCCTCCGTTGGCGGGCACGGGGCCGAAGCTGCTCTTCTTGCCCGGGTAGACCGCGCCGATGAGCCCGCCACCGCCCGCTTCGGCCGACACCGGCCTGTCCGTCGTTTCCCCGGTCAGCGGTTCGTATTCTCCGCTGACGAGGGTGGTTTCCCGCGCCGGGATGTCCCGGACGGCCACCTGAAACGCCGGCGTCTTCACGTGAACCGGTTCTTCGCCGTCTGCTTCGGCCCTGCTCAGGACCAGGTCCGACACGATGGTCGTCACGAACGCGACCTCCTGGCCGCTTGCGCTGATCGCCGAGCGCCCGGCGGCGACCGCGCCGTATTCGAGTTCTTCGCTGCTCGGCGGGCTAGCACCATACGCGTATGTGAGGCCCTTGCTGGAGTGGTTGACCGCCGAGGCCAGGATGTACTCGGGTTCTCCCGGACCGGGGTCCATGTCCCGGACCCATACGTTGACGCCATGAGCTTCGTCTTCGGGCACGAGATCTTCGCTGCTGGTGAAGCTGATGTAGCGCCCGTCTTCGCTGATCGAGGGCAGCTCGGCGTCGCCGCCCGCGACCTGTTCGATCGCGCCAGTGGCGAGGTCGCGCCGCCACACACCGGTCGCGCCGCCAACCGAGCCGTCGAAGGCGACATACTGACCGTTGCCCGAGATCGCGGCGTCGTGGGCGTATTCGGCCTGCTGTGGCGCGCCGGCGCCGAGCGTGCCCTGGGAGACCAGGGAAATCGGCCCGAACACGTCGGCGCCGGCGGACGCCGGGAGGACACAGAGCAGCGCTATGGCGCCCCAGAGCGCCAGGATCCCGGGCACGGCGTGGGTAGCGAGGCGACTCATCGCACCTTCACCCACCGGCTCACAACGCCCGATTCGCCAAGGTTGTCGCGCACGTGTACGACGACCCGGTAGACCCCGCGATGGGCGTAACGGTGCTCGAAACGCTTGCGCCCGCGCGCGCTGTGGCCGTCGCCGAAGCTGACGGTGACGGCCTTCGTGTCGACCGCAGAGTAGGAGTCGCTGACGCGCACGCTGACCCCGTAACCGCCTCTCGCCCGCGCGACCTGCACGCTCGGCGGGCCGGCGATCAGCAGCGGCGAGGGCGAGGAGAGCGTCGATTGGCCGTTGATGTCGGTCGCCAGCAACTGCACGCGGTGGCGCCCCGCGCCGAGCCCGAGCGGGTTCAGGCGCAGGCTCGAGGCCCCCGCCGCGGGAGCATCCTCACGACGGCCGTCGAGCACGACCGAGTAGCGCAGCGGCCCGTCTGCACTCACCGCCGGCTGCCAGGTGATCGTCGCCTCAGACGGCTTGACCCAGCCCTTGGGCACGCTGAAAATCAGTTCCGCCGGCGGCGCCGTCACCTGGGTCGCGACGATCGCGGCGTTGCCGAACGGCCCCTGGCGCCATGCGACGAGGCCGTCGCCGAGCCCCGAGCGCCCGACCGCCAGTTCTGCCACTTCCCCGCCCGCGCCGCCGCTGACGAGGCCTGTCTGCACCGCCCCGCTGGGAAAGTCCTCGCGCACCGCCACCGCCGGGTCGCCCTGCGCGTCCGCGCTCGGCCATGCCGATACGCCTCCTCCCTGCTTGTTCATGATGCTCGCCGAGGTGGGTTCGGCGCCGGCGAACGCCGGCCCCAAAGAGAGCGCGGCCGTCAGCCCTTTGTCATCGCCCTCGATTACGCGCGGCGTGCCGTCGGCGTCATACAGCAGGCGCAGATCTTCCTTTTCGTCGATGTCGACGCTCGGCGGCCCGATCGAGGCCGACTCCCCGCCCGCCACCGCGTTGTCGGCGATGCTCGCGCCCTGGAACTCGGCGCCGCTCGAGGATTCGCCGTTGGGCAGGATGTTCAGGAAGATCCGCGGCCCCGGCAGTGGCGAGCCCGGACCCGCGGACTGGCGGTAGGCGACGTCGGCCTGGCCCAGCCAGGAGACCGCGACGCTCGGCGCGTCGGCGTCGGTTGCAATCGGCGCCCCGCTGAAGGTTTCCGCGCTGACCGGCAACACGTAGTCGAGCGTCGAGCCGAACAGGCGCCTGGCCCAAATCCGCGCGACGCCTTCGATGTCCGGCTCCTGCCAGACGACCACCCCGTTCCCGGTCGGGCCGATCGCGACCTGCGGCGCGTTGGCCGACGTGGGGGGGCGCATCGAGGCACCGGGGTCGCGGTTGACCTGACCCAGGTTCGACCAGCGCTCACCGTCGAAGTGCGCGAGACGCACCTGCTCGACCACGTCGCCGGGGCGCAGCAGCGGCACGCTGGTGTTGTTTGGCTCGACAACCCTGTAGACGATGTCGGCATACCCGGTCGAGCTGACCGCCAGATCGGGGCTCGTGCCGGTCGCTTCTTCGATGTCGCCATCGATGATCATCGCCGGGCCGAACTGCGCGCCGCCGGGACCGAGCTCCGCTCCGAGCATCTCGTACACCGGCTTTTCTTCGTGAGTCGCAAACGGGGTCGCCCAAGTGACGATCAGCTCCCCCCCGTTCGCCGCGCCGATCCGCGGCCAGCTGGCGGCGTAGGGCTCTTCGGTGTCGACGCGGATCGGCGTCAGCCAGCGTCCTTCGATGAAGCGTGAGACGAACACGTGCGCAACGCCGTCGACGCGCTTGAGATAGACGAGCCCCCCGGTGCCGTCTTCGGCCATCGCGACGCCGCCGAAGCCGACGATTTCCTCGCTCGGCCCGTCGATCGTCGTCGCGGGCAGGATCACCGCGCGCGCGGGCTGAACGTGGACGGCGAGGAGGAGGAAGATCGCGGCGAGGGCAAGCACGGATACACGCGCGGGCGCGGGCAGGCGTAGGCGTACGGACACGGGCACGCGCCACCGGCGCGCCCGGAGAAGGTGAGTCGGCCCGGCTGCGACGCTCATCATCGAGTGGCAAGATAGACGCTGCGCGATGCCCCGGAGCCGGTCAACGGCCCGGCTTCACAGGATGGTTACGAGTTGGTTACAGGTTGTTCGGCGGGTTGTCCGTCGCTGTGCGGGAGCATGATCTCCGCGGCCTCGGCCGGCGTCACGTCGGGGTAGAGGACCCGCAGCAGCGCGAGCGCTGCGAGGCCCCCGGCGAGCTGCGCGATGACGTAGCCGGGCACGGACGCGGGCGCGATGCCGGCGAACGTGTTCGAGAACATGCGCCCGACGGTGATCGCGGGGTTCGCGAAGCTGGCGGAGCTGGTGAAGAAATAGGCGGCGCCGATGTACGCGCCGACCGCGGCGGGAATCGTGTTTGCGCGTTTGCTGCGCGCGAGCGAGAAGATCACGAGCAACAGGCCGGCGGTCGCGATCGCCTCCGAGAACAGGTGCGCAGGCGAGGCGCGGTGATGGGTGGAGATGCTGACAGCCGCCAGGGAGAACATCCCGTTCGCGACGATTGCGCCGAGCATACAACCGACAACCTGCGCGGGGATGTAGGTGAGCGTGTCCCGCCAACTAATCCCACCAAAGGTCGCGTCGGCGAACGAGACAACGGGGTTGAAGTGCCCGCCGGACACGGGGCCGAACATCAGGATGATCGTGAACAGACCCGCCGCGGTCGCGGCGGCGTTCTCGAACAGCTGCAGGCCGACATCGCCCGGGGACAAGGTCTGCGCGGCGATGCCCGAGCCGATCACGAGCGCCGCCAGGAACGCCGAGCCCAGCAGCTCGGCGAGTAGACGGCGCGCCAGGGGCGGTGTGTCGGTCATCCCGCGATGAGGAGCTTGTCGGCGAACTCGCCGGGCAGCCCGGCCTCACGGATCTCGGCGGCGACCGACGCGGCGTCATAGTCCACACGCTCGATGCTCACCTCCACGCCGTCGGTCGCCGGCCCGAGCACGGCGAAGGCGCCGCGGGGGTCCGCGTCCTTGGGCTTGCCGACCGAGCCGCAGTTGACGAACAGCACCCCGCCGTACTCGTGCACCCACGGTTTATGGGTATGTCCAAAGACGAGGGCGGGATCGGACTCGGCGGCAGCGAGCCGCTCGTAGAGGCGCGCCGGCTTGTCCTCGAACAGGTACTCGTTGACTTTGCGGGGCGAGCCGTGGACCAGATGGACATCGACGTCGCCGACCGGGAAATGCAGGTCGAATGGCAGGGCGCGCATAAAATCCTTGGCGTCCCGGCTCGTGTGCACGAGCGTCCAGTCCACCGAGAGCTGTCCGAGCTCGCGGTCGTGGGGTGTGACGTACGCGCAGCCGCAGTCCTCTTCGTCGCGTGCGATCGCGTAGTCGTAGTTGCCGTAGATCGTCGGGATCTCGCGCTTGGCGATCAGGGCGCAAACCTGGTTGGGATGTGGGCCGTAGCCCACGAGGTCCCCGCCGCAGAACACTTGCTCGATCCCGAGCTCCTCGATCCGTGCGAGCGCTGCTTGCAGTGCGGGCAGGTTGCCGTGGATGTCGGTGATGACCGCAACCGTGTCCGGGTGGGCGCTCACGATCCCTCCGGCGTGGCGATCAGGTCGCAGGTGTCTTGGCGCAGGCATTCGCGGGTCTGGCGGTGCGCGAGGGTCATGATGTGCGTGCGCACGCGCGCGCCGTCGAATTTCTCGAGGACCGCATCGGCGCACGCGCGGATTTCCTCGGCTGGCTTGGTGGCGGCAAACTCCTTCGCGAGCATCGGCAGCAACCGCGTGAGGCGCATCTCGTGCGCGGTGCGATCGGTGCGGATCTCCTCGAGGCGGTCCTCGACCAGCTCGCGGATGTGGGCCTCGATTCCGTCGCGGATCGCGCGCACGTCCTCGATCGGCCTGCCGGCCGGGTCGGGTATGTCCCATGCCTCAACGATCGTCGCCACGTAGGGACAGGCATCGCCGCAACCCATCGTGATCGCCCAATCGGCGTGGAGCTGCATCTCGAGCGTGAGCTTCTTCGGCTTGCGCCCCTCGAGGTCGATGCCGACCTCGCGCATCGCCTCGACGACGGGCGGCCAAATCTCCGGGGCCGGTTCGGTGCCGGCGGACTCGGCGCGCACGTCCTCGGGGCCGTAGCGCTCGAAGAACGCCTGCGCCATTTGCGAGCGGCCGGCGTTGTGGTTGCAGACGAACAGCACATACCGAATCGACCGATCGCTCGGCTGTTCGGTGGCCGGCACGTCGCTGGTGCTCATGGCGCGGATAGTAATACATTGACGGACGTAAGTGTTATTGATATAAGTAGATCGATGCCTGTCGATTTGGAGCTATCCCCCAAGCAGAAGCGAGCCAACGGTGCCCCCTGCTGTGAGCCGGTGGTGTACCCCGACGTCCAGCGTGAGGAAGCGCTGCGGATGGCGGACGTCGCCAAGGCGCTCGGCGACCCGGTCCGGTTGCAACTCGTGGACGTGCTGCGCAAGCATGCCGGGAAGGTCTGCGTGTGCGAGCTGGTCCCTCTCTTCGATATCTCTCAACCGACCCTCTCCCACCATCTGAAGAAGCTGCGAGACGCCGGCATCGTGGACTCCGAGCGGCAGGGCTTGTGGGCCTACTACTACGTGATCCCCGACGCGCTAAAGGAGCTATCCGCATGGCTGAGCTGACCGATGAGAGCACCGACATTCGCGAGACCGTCCGTGAGCGCTACGCCGCAGCGGCCACACAGGTCACAACGAACGACCCGGGCGCCGGCTGCTGCGCACCGAGCGAGACATTCGACGGCGGCAGCGAGGTTTTCGGCGCCGCGCTGTATGAGCTTGGCGACCGCGAGCAGCTGCCCGACACCGCCAGGCTCGCTTCCCTCGGCTGCGGCAACCCGACCGCCGTCGCCGAGCTGCACGAGGGCGAGACGGTGCTCGACCTCGGTTCCGGCGGCGGGATCGACGTGCTGCTCTCCGCCAAGCGCGTCGGCGCGACCGGGAAAGCGCACGGGCTGGATATGACCGACGAGATGCTTGCCCTCGCCCGCGAGAACGCCCGCAAGGCAGGCGTGGAGAACGTCGAGTTCCACAAGGGCTACATCGAGGAGATCCCGCTCCCCGACGCGAGCGTTGACGTGGTGATCTCAAACTGCGTAATCAACCTCTCCGCAGACAAGCCGAAGGTGTTGCGCGAGGTCGCAAGGGTCCTGCGGCCCGGTGGACGCTTCGCCGTCTCCGACGTGATCGCCGACGAGGACATGGACCACGCGACCCGGGCGGACATGCAGGCATACACCGGCTGCATCGCCGGGGCGCTCACCCACCGCGAGTTCACACAAGCACTCGCCGACGCCGGCTTGGTCGATGTCGAGATACGCGAGACCCACCGCGTCCACGAGCAGGCAGCCTCGGCGATCGTCCGCGCACGCAAGCCGGCCGTGGCGCACGCGTGAGCTCGACACACACGAGCCCGATCTGCACGATCCGCAGACGCTGCACCGGCATCCCTCAGGATTCCGATTTGTTTACAGCGCCGGGGGTCTTGTTGTAGGCGCAGCGGAAGTTCTCCGGGGCGATCACCGGCTCGGAGCCCGCGAAGCCGCCCTTCGTGCCGTTGCTGTAGACGGTCACGTACTGCAGCGATTCCGGCAGCGGGTTGGCGGGCAGCGGGATCGGGTTGGCCTGGCCCTGGCGGGGGTCGCCGGTCGCGCCTTCGCTCACACCCTCGAACCCGGCGGCCTCGGAGCCCGCTTCGGTTGTGACCAGCGTCGAGCTCATCTCGCGTTCGTCTTTCAGGCCGCGCGTCGGATCGAGGTTGATCGTCGCGGTCAGCTGCGAGTCGTGGATTGTGGACTCGAGCTTGATGTGTTCGGCGGCCCCGAGCAGTTCGGCGGCGGAGGGCAGCCAGCCGCCCACTTCCTCGCACTTCTTGCTGGCCCAGATGAAGTTGTTCTTGCCCACGTCCGCGTTGGTCAGCGGGTAGACGGTCGTTTCTATGCACCAGCTGCCGCCGCCGCCACCGACGCTGATCGTGTCGGGTGGGCAGGTCCCTTCCAGCTGCGCCGCCGTCTTGCCGGACAGCTCCCTGGCGTTGCCGACCGTCGGGATCGCCGCGGCCGGGAATTTCCTGTTCTTGCCGAGCAAGAGAATGCCTCCGGCGTGCGGCTTGGTGCTCACGGGATGGCCGGCGAACGCGCTGATCACGGCGTGACGGGCGGCGTCCGCGGCACCCGTCGTCGAGAGCACGAGCGCGATCAGCGCGACGACCATCGCCGGCGAGGGCAGATGCGTCCCGCGCGACTTCATGAGGCCTTGGGGGCGCGTCGTGCCGGTGGGGTGCGGCGGACCTCGTGCAGGTCCTCGAGCGTCACCTCCCGGACCGTTGAAAGCACCGCGTCGAGCGCCATTCCCGACAGCGTCTCGTGCTCGAGCAGCGCCGTGGCGGTCTCCTCGACGGTGCTCCAGTTGCGGTCCAGCACCGCGGCCGCACGCGCCTCGGCGTCGCCGACCAGGCGCTCGACCTCGTCGTCGATCACGTTCAGCGTCTCCGGCCCGACCGAGCCGAGATCCTGGAGGGAGGCCCCGAGGAACACCTCGCCGCTCTTCTCGCCGATCGTGACCAGGCCGAGCGCGTCGGACATGCCGAAGGAGGTGACCATGCTGCGCGCCAGCGCGGTCGCCGCATGCAGGTCGTCGTGGACGCTCGTCGAGGTGTGCCCGAACGCGATCCGCTCTCCCGCGAGACCGGCGGTGATCACGATCAGCTGGCTCTGCAGGTCGGGCTTGGTCATGATCGTCTGGTCGCGGTCGGAGAGCATGTGCGCGGCCGTGCCGAGCTGGCGCCCGCGCGCGACGATCGAGAGCTTGCGCGTCGAGGCGGTGTGACCGAGCGCGTCGGTGACGACCGCGTGCGATGACTCGTGGATCGCGATCAGCCAGCGCTCGTGCTCGGTGAGGATGTGGTGCTTGGCCGGGCCGGCGACGACCCGGTCGATCGCCTCGTCGAGCGTCGCCGCGTCGATCAGCCCGCGCCCGTCGCGCACGCTCAGCAGCGCCGCCTCGTTGATCACGTTCGCGAGCTCGGCGCCGCTGAAGCCGGGCGTCTGGCGCGCGACCTCCTCGAGCGAGGCATCCGGCGCCAGCGGCCGCTTGCCGCCGTGCAGGCGTAGGATCTCCAGGCGCCCGTGCACGTCGGGCACGTCGATCACGACCTGGCGGTCGAAGCGCCCCGGGCGCAGCAGCGCTGGGTCGAGGATGTCGGGCCGGTTGGTGGCGCCCATCACGACGAGGCCGCCGTCGCCGCCGAAGCCGTCCATCTCGACGAGGATCTGGTTGAGCGTCTGCTCGCGCTCGTCGTTGCCCTGGCCGATACCCGCGCCGCGCTTGCGCCCGGCGGCGTCGAGCTCGTCGATGAAGATGATCGCCGGCGAGACTTTGCGAGCCTTGCGGAACAGGTCGCGCACGCGCGCCGCGCCGACGCCGACGAGCGACTCGACGAAGTCCGACCCGGACAGGGAGAAGAAGGCGGCATCGGCTTCCCCGGCGACGGCCTTCGCCAGCAGCGTCTTGCCGGTTCCAGGGGGACCGACCAGCAGCACGCCCTTCGGCGCCGCGGCGCCGACGGCGAGGTACTTCGAGGGGTCGGCCAGGTAGTCGCGGATCTCCTTCAGCTCGGCCAGCGCTTCGCCGGCGCCCGCGACGTCGGCGAAGGTGGTCCGGTCGGCCGAACCCTTGCCCTTCTTCCTGCCCTTGCCACCGAACTGGGAGAAGCCGGCGATGCCGCCCGCCGCGCCGCCGTCGCCGCCGAGGCGCATGAACAGCGAGAACAGGCAGACGAGCAGCAGGATCGGGATCAGAAACTGGACGATGATCGTCTTCGTGCCCTTGCCCGACTGCTGGTCGACCGCGACGGTCGCGCCGCTTTCGTCGAGTTCGCGCAGCAGTTGCTGGGTCAGCGCGCCCGAGGCCGGATAGGCCGCCCACAGCAGCTGGATCCTACCC
Source organism: uncultured Solirubrobacterales bacterium (assembly GCA_963774785.1). GTDB lineage: Bacteria > Actinomycetota > Thermoleophilia > Solirubrobacterales > Solirubrobacteraceae > Palsa-744. The sequence continues at coordinate 158,424 of CAVZGH010000002.1, forward strand.
GCTCCGGGCGGAGCAACCAGGATCGTGCTGACGCTGATCTTCTTCGAGCCCTTGACGTGTGTGCGCACGATCCGTCGCGTGAGCGGTGCCACCGCGCCGGCGATCGAGAGCGGGGGAGCCGTGGCGGTCGTGGCAATCTCGATGCGGCTGTCGTGATCGAGCAGCACGGCCGAGCTGAGGTCGTGGCGTTTGGCGAGCGTCTGAACCGTGCTGACCGGCACACCCGTGCCGGAGCTTGCGGGCTTGATGTCGCCGAGCAGGGTGGCGAAGGCGATCGCCAGGATCAGCGAGGCGATCCCGAGGAACAGCGCGAGCGGATCGCGCAGGATCGCCCGGCGCGTGCCCTGCGCAAGCTCGCCGAGGGTCACGAGCACGGGGTTGCGACGGTGGGCCAACCCCGAGCGCACGGCCGGCCTGTTCGTGGGCGCTACGCCGTTGGCCGCGGGCGGCGGCGAGGGGTCGCGCTCCTCCGGCAGGGGCAGGCCGCCGCGGTCGTCCAGGTCGTGGTTGTCTGGGTGGTCTTCGTCAGTCATCGGTGGTTGCTCATTCGTGGTCGCGGGCAGATCGATGGTGGCGGGCAGCCGGATCGAGCCGCGCCGAAGCGCGACCTTTGCGATCGAGCCGCGCCAGCCTCACACGACGCGCGCTGAAAATCAATGGCGTTCACAAAAACGACACATCGAGCTAACCGGGGGGCGACAGGCTTGCGTCGGGGTGAGGTTCACCGCGCATTCCGCATCGATCCACGCATCGAGTTGTTGCCACCCCTGGCGTTCGATAACGCCGAAGCCAATTATGCCTTAAGCCCGCAAGCGACAAAGGAGCAATAACAGTGCGTGCGCACCGAACCCTGATCGTCACCCTAATCCTGACCTTGGTACTTGCCGTGCCGGCCGGCGCGGCGGCCAAGCGCCTGATCGTCGGCGGCTCGACCTCCGTACTTCCCCTCATGCAGAAACTGGCCACCGCCTACCACAAGGCATATCCGAAGATCCCGGCGCCCCAGGTGAGCGGTGGGCAGTCGGACATCGGCATCAGCGGCGCCGCCAACGGCAGCCTCGACATCGGCGACTCGTCGCGCGACCCGATCGTCGGCGTCGACCCCTCCGGGCTGGTGTTCACCAAGATCGCACGCGACGGCGTGTGCGTGATCACCAACGACAAGAACCCGATCTCCAACCTCTCCCAGCAGGAGGTCGAAGGCATCTTTACGGGCAAGATCCACGACTGGAGCGAAGTGCCGGGAGCGAAGGTCTCCGGCCCGATCGACCTGTTCCAGCGCGACGGCGCCTCCGGTACCGAGGACGCCTTCCAACACATCTTCCTCGGCGAATACCTCAAGATCGCGCCGAGCGCGGTTGCCGAGGCGTCCAACGGCCTGGAGCAGCTACACGTCGAAAAGGACGAACACGGGATCGGCTTCGTGTCCTTCGCCTACACCGCCGGCGTCAACCCGGTCGGATATCAGGGCATCGCCTGCAATCTGGCCAACGCCCGCTCCGGGCAGTACGAGGGTGTGCGTAACTTCTGGATGGTCACAAAAGGGGCGCCGAAAGGCGAAGCCGCCAAGTTCATCGCCTGGGTCACGAGCGGCAACAAGACGACCAAAGCGATCATCAACTCGAGCTGGATTGCAGTTCATTAAGTAACGGTGACCGCCGGGGCTGCACATCGCCCAGTTCGTGCACGCCTCGGCGGGGCCGCCGGTGGAGATCGGCGCACCGAGCGCGTGCTCGGTGCGATCGCCGCATTGACGCTGGTGCTGATCGCGGCGATGATCGTCACGGTCTTCATCAAGGCCTGGCCGTCCTTTCAAGCCAACGGCCTCGCCTGGTTCGGCCCGGGGGGCAACGTCGACACGCAACTGCGCGCGATGGACGAAGGGATGCCGCTGCCCGGGCACTCGGCGCTGTACCTGCGGGCCTGGCCGCTGATCTGGGGAACGATCATCACGACGGTCCCGGCGGTGCTGATCGCGCTGGCGGTCTCCACCCTGGCGGCGATCTTCCTGACCGAGTTTGCCCCGGCGGCCGTGCGGCGTGTGCTGGAACCGGTCGTCAGGCTGCTCGCGGGCGTGCCCTCGGTCGTCTACGGCCTCGTCGGGATCCTCGCGCTCGCGCCGCTGATCAGCGACAACCTGATCAGCGAAAGCCGCCGCAAGTCGGTCTCCTACGTCGTGCAGCTGGAAGGCGCCGACCTGCTGCTCGCGATCGTCATCCTCGCGATCATGATCACGCCGATCATGATCGCGCTGATCGCCGGCGCGCTGGCCTCGGTGCCGCCCTCCTGGAAGGAGGGGTCGGCTGCGCTCGGCGTCAACCGCTGGCGCACGATCGTGCGCGTTTCGCTGCGCACCGCGCGCCCGGCGATCGTGGCGGCGACCGTGCTCGCCACCGCCCGCGCGCTGGGGGAGGCGATCATGCTCTCGATGGTCTCGGGCTCGCGCGGCTTTGCCGCCAACCCGCTCGACGGCTTCACCTTCCTGTTCGAGCCGGTCAGACCGCTGGCCGCGACGATCGTGCAGGAATCGGCGGGGCTGACGATCGGCCCGATGAGCCACACGCTCTACGCGATGGCCGCCGTGTTGCTCGTCTCGGCGGCACTGCTCTCGTTCGCCGGCTGGGCCGCCAAGCAACCTTTGAAGCGCTACGGGATCAGGGCCTGACGTGGCCTCGGCAGGACATCTGAGCTCCCCGCCCGCAGGCCTGAGGGTGGTGCGCCGCCCGCGCCAGAGCACCGCCTCCTGGCCGCTGCTCGACCGCGTCGGCTACCTGCTCTGCTGGGCGACCGGGATCGCGCTGTGCCTGATCGCGATCGGGATCGTCGTGTACATGCTGGTCAAGGGGATCGCCTATCTGCGCCCGAGCCTGCTGTTGGAATCGCCCGCGCCATCCCTGCAGCAGAGCAAGGCCGGAGGGTTCCTCGATCCGATCGAGGGCACGTTCCTGCTCACGGCGGTGGCGATCGCGATCGCCGCGCCGATCGGCGTGGCGCTGGCGGCGTGGCTGAGCGAGTACGGGAGACCGAGCCGGCTGGCGCGCGCGGTGGAGTCGGCGGTCGAGATCATCGCCGGCACGCCAAGCGTCGTGCTCGCGATCTTCGGGCTGCTCGTGTTCTCGCAGAGCTTCCTCGGCTTTCTCTCCCAGAACACCGCGGGTGGAGCGGTCACCGGGCAGTCGTTCCTCGCCGCCGGGGCGATCATGGCGCTGCTCGCGCTGCCGCTGATCGTCGGCGCCGCGCGCGAGGGGCTCGCCCAGATCCCCGACCGCACGCGCGAGGCCTCGCACGCGCTGGGCAAGACCAGCGCCACCACGATCCGCCACGTGCTGCTGCCCTCGATCCGCACGAACATCGCCGAAGGCGTCGTGCTCGGCATGGGCCGGGTGATCGGCGACACCGCGATCGTGATCATCCTGCTCGGCGGAACGCTGAAGACCGAACCGGAGAGCGGCACGCCGGTCGTCGGGCTGCTGCGTGGCACCGGCTCGACATTGACGAACTACGTCTACTACAACTCACCCGCGGGCGAGGGCAACGCGCATCAGAAGGCCTATGCCGCCGCGTTCGTGCTGCTGATGATCGTGCTCGCGCTCAACTTCGCCGTGACGCGCATCAGCCGGGGGATGTCCTGATGGACCAGGTGACCCCACCTCCCGTCCGACGTATCGCCGTCGACCGGGAGCCGCAGGTGGTCGCGCCCACGGAGAGCACCAACGGCGCGGACATCACGGCCGCACGCCCCTCGGCCTCCGCGCGCCTGCGCGCCGATCGCCCGCCGATCGGCAGCGTGCGCGAGCGGATGCGGATCGAATCGGTCTGGCTCGCCTACGGCGAGAACTGGGTCGTGCGCGACGTCAGCCTGCCCGTGCGCCAGGGCGAGGTGCTCGCGCTGATCGGCGCCTCGGGCTCGGGCAAGACCACGCTGCTGCGCTCGCTGAATCGCCTCACCGAGGTCACGGCCGGCGCTGCGCGCGCCGGGCAGATCACGCTCGACGGGCAGGAGATACACGGGCTCGAGGTCAACGCCCTGCGCCGGCGCGTGTCGATGGTCTTCCAGCAACCCAACCCATTCCCGATGAGCATCTTCGACAACGTCGCCTACGCGCTGGCCGAGCAGAGCCCCCCGCGCGGGCGCCGGCGGCGGCGCAGCGGCGAGCTCGAGCACGCCGTCCACGACGCGCTGCGCCGGGCCGGGCTCTACGACGAGGTAGCCGGCGATCTCGAGCGCTCGGCGCTGCGGCTCTCGGGCGGGCAGCAGCAGCGCCTGTGCATCGCACGCGCGCTCGCCGCCCAACCCGAGGTGCTGCTGCTCGACGAGCCCTGCTCGGCCCTGGATCCGATCTCCACGGCGACGATCGAGGAGCTGATCGTCGGCCTGCGTGAGAGCGTGGCGATCGTGATCGTCACGCACAACCTCCAGCAGGCGTTCCGCGTGGCCGACCACGTCGCGTTCATGCACCTCGGCGAGCTCGTCGAGTACGGGGCCGCCGAGCAGGTGTTCGACCATCCGGCCCAACAGCGCACGCGCGAGTACATCGGCGGGGCGTTCGGGTGAGCGACGGGCATCGGCGACCGGGCATGCGCGCCGGGAGCGCCGCCCTCGTGCTGGTGGCGCTGGCGCTGAGCGGGTGCGAGAGCACCCAGGAAGAGAGCGCGAAGCTTGAAAAGACCGCCAAGCACTTCGCGCTGGCGCGCACGGGGCTGTCGATCGCGCACGCGAGCACGCAGGCGCAGGTGCTGAGCGCCACCGTCGTGCACGACACCGAAGGCGCGGCGGCGGCGATTACGGTTCGCAGCTCGAGCTCGCATACGTTGAGCTCGGTCCCGATTGCGATCACGGTCAAGGGCGCGCACGGGCAGACCCTCTATCAGAACAACGCCCCCGGTCTGGAAGCTGGGCTCACCCAGATCTCCTCGATTCCCGGCCCACGGTTCGGTCACGTGGGTGGACGACCAACTGCCCCGCCTGAACGAACCGGCCGGCGTCACGGCGATCGTCGGCGAAGCCCCCATCGCGAACGGGCCGCAGCCGCGGATCGAAGTGGCCGGCGTGCACCTCGCCGAAGAATCGACCGGAGAAGTCGCGGGAACGGTGCACAACCACTCGAACGCGGCCCAGCAGCACCTCATCGTCTACGTGGTGGCACGCCGCGGCAGCAAGGTCGTCGCCGCCGGCAGGGCTGTGCTGGCGGAAGCGGCTGCCGACGCATCGATTCCGTTTCAGGTGTTTCTCGTCGGGTCCCCGGCGGGAGCGTCGCTGCAGGCCGAAGCGCCGGCGACGACGTTCGGCTGACGATCGTTTCGGCCCGTCGAGTTTGGTCCGGCGCCCGGCCCTGCCAGTTTGGCCCAGCGCGCGGCCGGCCGGGCCGCGACTCGACGCTCAACCGCTCACGAGACAACCACGGTAAGCTGCGCCGTCGCACTCTGGCGGTCGGCCTTCTTCTTGGCGTAGCCGGTAACCGTGACCGTGATCGGGAAGGAGCCCCCGTGCGAGTATTTCTTGGCGCTCACGGTCCCGTGCAGCACGCCCAGCGAGCTCAGCCTGAGGCCCTTGGGCAGACTCCCCGCGGTCAGCGTCCATTTGTACGGAGCGACGCCGTCCGCCGCTTCGAGCTGCTTGCTGTATTCGGTCCCGGGCGTCACCGGGGGCAGCGACGTGGTCGTGACGTGCAGGCCGACGATCTCGCTGGCCGTCCCCGGCGAGCCCGCATAGTTGGAGTCGCCGGAGTAGGTCGCGGTGATTTCGTCGCTGCCTTGCTGCGCGGGGAGCTGCGTCGCGCACGTGGCGGTGTCGGGCGAGCCCTCGTTCAGCGGACGGGCTTCGCAGCCGGCGATCGGGCCGTGGCTGTCGGAGAAGGAGACGGTGCCGGTCGGGGTGCCGGCCCCCGGGGCGACGGGCGCGACCGTCGCGGTGTAGGTGACGGCGGCGCCCACCGGTCCCGCGCCTTCATCGGAGGAGTTGACCGAGGTGGAAGTCGGCACCCCGGGTGAGGTGGCGGAGGTCAGGTGCATCGTGAGGATGTTGCGATACAGCGCCGGGTCCTTGGCGCCGATCTTGTATTTGGTCGAGCCCGTGCCAAGTTCCGTGCCGGCCGTCGTGATCGGTTTCGGCAGGCGGTAGCCGGAGAAGACCATCGTCAGCGAACCGTCCGGGTTCTGGACCACGGCCGGACCGTAGGCGCGGCCGGAGTAGTAGGCGCTGATGCCCAGCGGTTCGTCTTTGCCTTCTTCCAGCGCCTTGTCCTGCGCGGCCGATGCCGCGAACTTGTATTCGGTGCTGAGCACGATCTTCGGCACCGACCATTCCTTGCCGTTGCTCGATTCGGTGTAGAAGATCTGGTTGAAGGCGTCGCTGTCGCCGTCTGAGGCCCACGAGCCCGACAGGAACATGCCGTCGCTGCCGTTGGGGTTGGTGATGATCGTGCCGCGCGAGCCGATGAAGCGCAGCTCGGTCGTGTCGGTTTCGCCCGGCGCGAGGTTCGTCGGTTCGGTGCTCGACGGGCTCGTCTGCTGGAAGGGGTTGGAGAGGTCGTTGTATTTGCCTTCGTCGTTGCCCGCCCCCGAGGTTGAGCCGCTGATCGCGCCGAGGTCGGTGAAGTTGATCCCGTTTTCGGTGTAGGCCGCGCGCAGGACGGTGTAGTCCTCGTTGTTGGCAAACAGCTTCTCCGGACCCTTCGAGGAGGAGTTCTTGCCCTCGCCGATCTTTTCGAGCGACGAATAGGGCACGACCGCGGCGTTCGGGCCGCCGACCCAGTTGCCTTCCTTGACCGAACCCGTGCCGCCGGTGCAGCCGGTGAGGTCATAGCTGCCCGCCAGCACGCCGGCCTGAGAGGCGGCTTCGTCGCCGCTGCAGGTCACTTCCTGGATCGGTTTGCCGACTTCGGTGCCGAGGTAGATCTTGAAGGCGCCGGTGCTCGGCAGCGGCTCGCTCGGGTGCACCGAGGGTGTGTAGACGATCGTCGTCGTCCCCGCGCCGGGCAGCGTGATCGTCCCGGCTTTGTAGGTGCTGCCGCTGACGGAGCCGTCGGTCGTGCCGACGATGAAGTAGGCGAGGATCTTCTCGGTGTAGAGCACGACCGTCGAGTTGCTGGGCGCGCCCGGATAGCTCGGCAGGGTGCCGACGATGCCGTCGGGGGACTTCAGACCCGTGGTCACCTGGGCCTCGGGCGGCAGGATCGGGTCCATCGTGATCGCGTCGCCCTGGTGGACCGTCAGCGGCGAGCCGCTGGTATTGGTGCAGCCCTCGATCTTCGTGGTCGGGTTCGCGTTCGACTGCGCGCAGTAGACCGTGTCCCCGTCGACGTAGAAACGGTTTGGGGCGTTTTCGTTGAGGATGAAGGTGGTCAACGGCGAGACGACGGAGTTGCCATTCAGGAATTTGAAGGTTTCCAGCCCGCCTTCCCCGCTGGTCTTGTTCGGGCCGGCGGGCACGACGTAGGTTTTGCCTTCGCCCGGGTTCGCGGTCGCGATCACCTGCACGAGGTCATCCTTCGTCTCGACCGTCAGGGGCGCGCCGCCGCTGACGGTGCATTCGGTGAGCTCCGCCGGCGTCGCGCTCGTGCCTTTGCAGGTGACGATCGATTTCGACGGCGAGGCGGCGTTGTAGTCCTCGTAAGGACCGGCGACGATGTGCTCGGGAGAGCTCGCCTCACCGAGCGTCGACACGGGGATGTTCGCGCCGGTGCCGCTGGTGGGAACTTCGACTTCGGATTCGGCGTACGTGTTCGGGTCGATGCCGACCGATTCGCTGGAGGACAGTGAGCCGAGCGGATCGGCGGCGTTCGGTTCGACGTCGTGCACGAGCAGGCCGACGCCTTCGTAGTCACCGGCCGGGCGCTGCAGCGTGTAGAGCTTTGTGGAGCCGCCGATCGACGCCACGTAGGGGTGGCCCTGGCCGTCGTCGTTGGTGTCCACCGTCGGGCAGTAGCCCTGGTTCTGCTCGAGCGCTTTGCCCTCGGCGACCCAGGTCTTGCCGTTGTCGGTCGAGCGCGCGACGACGATCGCCTCGTCGGCGTCCTTCGGCCGGTAGTCGAAGTAGCCGGTCAGCGAGCCGTCGGCGTTACGGACGACGTCCGGGAAGTAGTAGGGCGAGAATGGCAGCTTGCTGCCCGCGGGCTGGGAGACGGGCGAGCCGGTCTCGGGGTTGGAGCCGAGGCTCGAGCAGTAGCCGTCGAGCGGACCGGGCGTGCCGGCGACGCCGCTCGGGTACGGCAGCAGCTTGACCACTTCTTTGCCGTTTTCGATGACTTTCTGTTCGCCGGGGTAGACGGCAAGGTTGGGCTCGTCGAAGCCGGAGAGGGTCGTTTCTGGGCCGCCCGGCACATACGTGGGCAGCAGATCGGAGCTCGGGTATTCGCCGCCGGCGGACGGATCGCCCTGCGAGGTGTTCCAGGGACCGCCTTCGATCGAGTCGACGACGGGTGCTTCGGGGCTGTACGTCGTGCCTTCCGACGCCGCGGCGGTCGAGGAGAGCGCCAGCGCCGTCAGGCCTGTCGCGGCGAGGGTGAGCAGGGCAAACAGCAGGGCACTAACGCGGCGCACTAGATCTCCGATCGTCGATCGACAGGGTGGACTGGCGTCCTCTATCTACCACCCCATCTCTGAATCTCGGCAACCGGTCACCGGATTTTCACCGATGTAAAGCAGACGTCGCCATCTGCCGGCGCTGAAATCGCCATTTGCCGCTAAACTAATCGCCATCTGCCGGCGCTGAAATCGCCATCTGCCAGAGCGACTATGCCCGCTGCCACCGCGATACTCCCTCGTTACGCCCAGCCGCTCGTGCGGGAGGCGCTCGCCGATACGCGCGTCGTGTTCATCGCCGGCGCCAGGCAGACCGGCAAGAGCACGCTCGCGCGCCAGATCGCCGGCGGGGAAGGCCGTCAGATCACAGAGCTGAGCCTCGATCGCCGCCAGACACGCGAGGCGGCGCTCGCCGACCCCGAGGGGTTCGTCGCGGGGCTGCGCGGGCCCGCGTTCATCGACGAGGTCCAGCGTGCCCCCGACCTGCTGCTCGCGATCAAGGCCGCCGTCGACAACGATCCGACACCGGGACGGTTCCTGCTCACCGGCTCGGCGAACATCATCACCGCCCGCAAGGTCAAGGACGCGCTCACCGGCCGGATGGAGACGATCCCCCTATGGCCGCTGTCCCAGAGCGAGATCCACGGCAGCGACGCGAACTTCGTCGACGCGCTGTTCGCGGCATCGCCACCCCACATCACCGGCGCCACCGCCGGGCGCGATGCGTTCGTTGAGATCGTCGCGGCCGGTGGATATCCGGAGGCGCTCCAGCGCACTGGACAGCGGCGCAGCCGCTGGTTCGCCAACTACATCGACACGACGCTCGATCGAGACCTCCGTGAGCTCAGCGACGCCCGCAAGCTCGCTGAGATGCCGCGTTTGCTGCGACTGCTCGCATCGCAGGCCGCGAACGTCCTCTCTTATCGCAGCATCGCCGCCAAGCTCGACCTCAGCCACGACACCGTCCGCGAGTACGTGGGGCTGCTGCAGACGATCTTCCTGATCCGTCTGCTGCCTGCCTGGCGCCCCGGCATCGGCGCGCGCGAGACGCGCGCGCCCAAGGCATACATGGTCGACTCGGGGCTGCTGGCGCATCTGCTGGGCGCCGACGAACGCCGGATCGCAGGGGACGATCAGGTGACGGGCAAGACGCTCGAGAACTTCGCCGTCACCGAGGTGCTCAAGCACGCCGACTGGTCGCAGATCGACACCACTGCCTACCACTACCGCCAGCGCGAGGAGGAGATCGATCTCGTGCTCGAGAGCCGCGGCGGTGAGCTCGTCGCGATCGAGGTCAAGGCCGCAGCCTCGGTCGCGCGCAGGGACATCAGGCCGATGGAGCGGCTGCGCGATGCAGTCGGCGAGCGTTTCCGCGCCGGGATCCTAGTTTGCGCGACGACCCAGACCACTCCCCTCGGCGACCGCCTGTGGACCGTGCCGATCAGCGGTCTGTGGGGAGGGTGAGCACATCCATATGCCCAGATTCCCTACTGGATAGGAACCGACATGATCCTAGATGGGATACTGCTGATCGGTATAATTTGCGCGACGGTCTTCGCCTGCTATTCGAACGGGCAGCCGACCCTCAGCGCCGCCGCCGCTTGAGCGTGATCCCCTCGAGCACGTGCGCGACCGTCTCGCAGGCGTCGACGGCAGCCTCGAGCGACTCGAAGATATCCTTCCAGCGGATCACGACCATCGGATCGGTGCCCTGGGCGAACAGCGAGGCGACCCCGTCGCGCAACAGCCGGTCGCCCTCGTTCTCCAGGCGGTGGATCTCGACCAGGTGCGGAGCGAGTTCCTCGCCCGTGTGCAGACAGCGCAGCGCATCGGCGATCGGCTGGCCGGCCGCGACCAGCACGTCGGCGAACTCCACCGCCTGCTCCATCGGCGCTTCGACGCCATACAGCCCGAGCTGGGCGGCGGCCTGCTCGGTGTGATCGACGATGTCGTCGAGCGCGGTGGCGAGCACGTAGCCGTCGCCGGCATCGAACGGAGCGCGCACGCGCCGCCCACCATTGAGCCGGTGGATGATGTCATGGGTGATGCGATCCCCCTCCCGCTCGCAGGCGGCGAGCTCCTCCGCGAGCTGTGCGTGCTCGGGGAAGCTCCGCGAGCAGCTGGCGCAGCAGCACGGCGGAGCGCTGCACGTTGCGCCCGGCATCCTCGACGAGGTTCGTCAGCGTCGTGTCGGCTGGACCGTGAAGCAAGCGCATCTACGAAGAGTATGGAGATTGGCCGGCGGAGGCGATCCTCTTTACGATTTCTTCACGATTCGATCACGAGTTGGCAACTCCCGCAGATCGATTCATCGTAACGCTATACGCCGGTGGCGGCCTCGGTGGAAAATCCGAACTCGAACACGCTGTACGCGGGCGAACTGGAGATCAGGCTCGACGAGGGTCTCGTGCTTGCAAACGGGCGCGCACTGACGCTCTCGGTGCGGGAGTTCGAGCTACTCGCGGCGATGGCCCGGCGGGCTGGCGCGGTCGTCACGCGTGGCGAGCTCTACAGCTCGGTCTGGGGCGGCGAGCTACGCGACGGCGATCGCTCGGTCGATGTCTACGTCAGCAAGCTGCGCGGCAAGCTCGAAGCGGCGATGCCCGACCGTCGCTTCATCCACACCCATCCGGGCTTCGGCTACCGCTTTCAGCCCCAGCCCGCGCGCGCCGGCGGGGATGGGATCTCCGCCCAGGCGGTGCCCGCGGGCTCGCCCCCCCCGACCCTGGCAGCCGGGACGGTCGCCACAGATCCGGACCCGAGCACACCGGACACGTCCCCCGGCGACGGTCAAGGTCTTTCACGAAATGTTCACATCGGGATACCCGGCGCTTGAACAGACTCTCGTCCCGTAGCACCGACCGGACCGGCAGAGGCTTCACGAGCTCCGTCAGCCGTCATCTAGCAATCCGATCAGAGGAGACGCAGTGATCAAGAAGAAGATTGGCGCGCTCGCGGGCGTCGGGGTGCTCGCACTGGGCCTCGCCGCATGTGGCAGCAGCTCAACAAGCTCATCCAGCTCATCGACGTCGAGCAGCAGCTCGGGCTCGGCGACGACGATCTCCGGCGCCGGTTCGACCTTCGCCGCCCCGGTCTACGAACAGTGGGCCTCGTCGCTGAGTAGCACCGTCAAGGTCAACTACCAGGCCGTCGGCTCCGGTGCCGGCATCACCTCGCTCGAGTCGAAGACCGTCGACTTCGGCGCCTCCGACCCGCCGCTGAAGCCGGCGGACGAAGAAGCGATCGCCAAGAACGGCAGCCCGGCTGTGCAGATCCCGATGTTCCTGGGCGCGATCACCGTCTCCTACAACCTCCCCGGGGTCAAGTCCGGCCTGAAGCTCGAAGGCAAGACGATCGCCGACATGTACCTCGGCACGATCAAGACCTGGAACGACCCGGCGATCGCGGCCCTGAACCCGGGCGTGTCGCTGCCGAGCACCCCGATCACCGTGATCCACCGCTCGGACTCCTCGGGCACGACCTCCGGCTTCACGAGCTTCCTCGCGACGGTCGACCCCGAATTCAAGAGCAAGGTCGGCGAAGGCAAGACCGTGCAGTGGCCGACGGGTACCGGCGCCAAGGGCAACGCGGGCGTGGCCGGCGCGGTCCAGCAGACGACCGGCGCGGTTGGCTATGTCGAGCAGTCCTACGCGCTCGAGCACAACTTCACCTACGCCTCGGTGAAGAACAAGTCCGGCGCCTTCGTCGCCCCGACGCTGGCCTCGACCAGCGCCGCCGCCGAAGGGGTCGTGGTGCCCGCCAACCTGGGCATCAAAATCTCGAACCCCAGCGCGCCGGCCGCCTACCCGATCACCTCGCAGACGTTCGTAGTGGTCAACAAGGACCTCTGCAAGGCCGGCACCCCCGGCGGCGAAGCGGCCGCCAAGGGCGTGGTCAAGTTCCTCGACTACGGGCTCGGCGAAGGACAGCCGATCCTCGCGAAGGCCGACTACGCGGCCCTACCCGCCGCGATTCTCGCGAAGTCCAAGGAAGCGGTCGCGGGCCTGCAGTGCAACGGCACCTCGCTCGGCGGCTGATCGGGAATGGATCGTGGAAGCAGCATCGGGGATGGTCAGCTGATGTTGAACGTGTCATCCCCCCACGATCCGCCCCGTAAGTAGAGATGGAGGCAGCATCCGTACCCGGCGGTGAGCGCTCGATTCTCGAGCGCTCACCGCTCGCGCGGTTGCCCGACCGCGCACTGAAGTACGGCCTCACGGCGCTGGCCGTGCTGATCCTCGCGCTGATCGTCTTCTTCTTCGTCCGCCTCGTCGGCGAAGCCCGCCCGGCGTTCGCCAAGGAAGGCGTCGTCGGCTTCGTGTTCGGCAACGACTGGAACGTCTCGGCCGAACACTTCGGCGCGCTGCCTTTGCTCGTGGGGACGTTGATCACATCCGTCCTCGCGCTTTTGATCGGCGTGCCCGTGGCGGTCGCAACCGCCGTCTACGCCACCGAGCTGTGCCCGCTGCGCCTGCGCTCGCCGCTCACGATCCTGGTCGAGCTGCTCGCCGCCGTACCATCGGTCGTCTACGGCCTGTGGGGGATCTTCTTCCTCGCGCCGAAGCTGCAGCCGGCCGAGCAGTGGGTGGCGGAACGCCTCTCCTTCATCCCCTTCGTCGGCGGCGGCCTCGTGACGATCCCCAACTACTTCGTCACAGGCCTCGTGCTCGCGATCATGATCCTGCCGATCGTCTCGGCGATCTCGCGCGAGGTGATGACGACGGTACCCTCCGACCACAAGGAGGCGGCGCTCGGGCTCGGGGCCACGCGCTGGGAGATGATCCGCATCGCCGTGCTGCCCTACTGCCGCTCCGGCGTGGTCGGCGGGGCGATGCTCGGCCTTGGCCGCGCGATCGGCGAGACGATCGCAGTGACGATCCTGATCGGCGACGCCCCCCGGCTCAGCCATCACCTGTTCGAGCAGGGCTACAGCCTCGCGGCGGTGATCGCGAACGAGTTCGGCGAAGCCCAGGGCCTGCACCGCTCGGCGCTGTTCGCCGCGGGCCTCGTCCTGTTCGTGCTGACGCTGCTCGTCAACGGCGTCGCGCGACTGCTCGTGCTGCGGGCCGCGCGACCGGGCGGCGGGCGCAAGAGCCTCACCCCCGCGGGCAGGCCGCTCGCCGAGGTCGTGGAGGGCGCATGAACACGCGGAACCCCACGCCTGAGGCCCAGCTGCTCGCGCGTTTCGATGTCAGCCCGGCGCGCAGGCGCAAGGACCGGTTCGCGCGCGGGCTGATCCTCGCCGCGACGGTGCTCGCCCTGATCCCGCTCGCGCTGATCGTCTACTACCTGCTGCACAAGGGCCTCTCGACGTGGAGCGTCAACTTCTTCACGACCGACCCGACCGGCAACACGTTCTTCGGGAAGCTCGAACATCGGCGGGATCAAGAGCGCGATCCTCGGCACGATCGAGATCGTCGCGCTCGCCTCGGCGATCTCGATCCCGATCGGCATCGGCGTCGCCGTGTGGCTCGTCGAGTACGGCCGCTCGAGCTGGTTCGCGAACACCGTGCGCTTCTTCGTGGATGTGCTGACCGGCGTGCCCTCGATCCTGTTCGGGCTGTTCATCTACATCGTCCTGATCGTCGGCACCGGCTCCTCCTACGCCGGTTACAAGGGCTCGCTCGCGCTCTCGCTGCTGATGCTCCCAGTCGTGATCCGCTCGGCCGAGGTCGTGCTGCTGCTGATCCCCGGCGCGCTGCGCGAGTCGGCGCTGGCGCTCGGCGCGCCGCGCTGGCGGGTGATCTTCAGCATCGTCCTGCCGACCGCGCTGCCGGGGATGATCACGGGCGTGCTGCTGGCCGTCGCCCGCGCCGCCGGTGAGACAGCGCCGCTGCTGTTCACGGCTGCCTCGACGCACGAAACCAACTTCAACCTCGGCCAGTTCATGAACTCGCTGCCGGTGCAAATCTACAGCGACGTCACATCCCCGACCACAGCCGTGGTAAACCGTGCGTGGGGCGCAGCGCTGACCCTGGTCGTCATGATCCTGTTGCTGAACCTGATCGCCCGCCTGATCGCCCGAAGGAGCCGCCTTGCATGACATCCGACGGATCGACCCTGAAGACCGCTGACGTGGAGCCCGACGACCGAGCGGAGGTCGGCCGGCGCGAGACCGGTCAGGCGCCCTCCACCGAGCCCAGTCAGACCAAGCCGCAGCCCGCGGCCTCGCCGGCGAGTGCCTCCACCGCGCCCACCAAGCAGGGTCTGAGCGTGCGCCTGCAGGGATTGAAGGCGTTCTATGGCTCGAGCGAACAGGTCAAGGGCGTCAACCTCGACTTCCACGCCAACGAGGTGACCGCGATCATCGGGCCCTCGGGCTGCGGCAAGTTGACGATGGTGCGCTGCATCAACCGCATGCACGAGGAGATCCCGGGCGCGCGCGCGGAGGGCAGGGTCCTGCTCGACGACCTCGACGTCTACGACTCTTCGGTCGACGTCGTCGCGGTGCGCCGCGCGATCGGGATGGTCTTCCAGAAGCCGAACCCGTTCCCGACGATGTCGATCTTCGACAACGTCGCCGCGGGGCTGCGGCTCTCCGCACGCGGACGCGACGACCTGCACGGCAAGGTGCAGGACGCGCTGCGCGGCGCCGGGCTGTGGGAGGAGGTCTCCGATCGCCTGCAGGAGCCCGGGGCCGGGCTTTCCGGCGGCCAGCAGCAGCGGCTGTGCATCGCGCGCTCGCTCGCGGTCGACCCCGAGGTGATCCTGATGGACGAGCCCTGCTCGGCGCTCGACCCGATCGCGACGCTGAAGATCGAGGAGCTGATCGCTGAGCTCAAGCAGCGCGTGACGATCGTGATCGTCACGCACAACATGCAGCAGGCCGCGCGCGTGGCCGACCGCACGGCGTTCATGCTCAGCGGCAAGCTCGTCGAGGTCGGCCCGACCGACGACATCTTCACGAAGCCCAGCGACTCTCGGACCGAAGAATATGTCACCGGCAAGTTCGGCTAGCGACGCGGGCGGCCTCGCGCCCCACGGTGGCCCGGCCGGCGGCCCCTCCGCGGGCGGTGCCTCCCCGGGTGGCACGCGTGCCGCGGGCGCCGAGGCCGACGGCGCCGGCGCGGGCGCCGGACGCGCGCACTTCCAGCAGCAGTTGCAGGAGCTCGAGGACCACGCGCTCGGCGGCCTCGACCTGATCGTCGAGCAGCTCGACCGCGTGCTCGAGGCCCTCAATCACCAGGACGTCGAGCTCGCCCAGATGGTGATCGCGGACGACGACCGCGTCGACGGGCGCTACCTCGAGGTCCATCAGGGCATCCTCTCGCTGCTCGCGCTGCAGGCGCCCGTCGCCGGCGACCTGCGCCTGGTCGCGGCATTGCTGCACATGATCAAGCACATCGAGCGGATGGGCGATCAGTGCGTGAACATCGCCAAGCTGATCCCGCTCTCCGGGCATGAACCGCCCGTGCGCCGGGAGGTGCTGGAGGCGCTTTCGAAGATGGGCGCCTACGCCCGCTCGGAGGTCGTGCAGTCGAAGGCCGCGTTCAGCGGGCGCGACGTCGGTCTGGCCGAGGATCTCGTCCGCCAGGATCGCGAGATCAACCGACTCAACCGCGAGATCTTCCGGATGGCCCTGGACATCGGCGGCGATGACGCCGACACGCGGGAGTGGGCGATGCACATGATCCTCGTCGCCCGCGCCCTGGAGCGGATCGGCGACAACGCCGTCGACATCGGCGAGCAGGTCGCGTTCGTCGTCACCGGCCTCTTCCGCGAGTTCTCCGATTCCTCGCACCCGGCCGGCGGGCGGGTCGATGCGGCGCCGGATGCCGGTCGCGAGACCTTCTGATTCGGAGGCTCTTTGCTCCCGGCGAGCCCACGGGGAACATAAGGAGGGCGGGAGCCTCCGGATACTTTCTGGACTGTTTCTGGACTGCGTATAACGATGGTGTTACGCGTCTCAAAAGTCCACAGAGACATCGCCGCGCTTCCTGAATTTGAACCATCCGCAAAGAGCGCATTTCTCCTGTGAACATCCTGTGACCATTCTCGGCGTTCCGCGCAAGAGTCCATCGCGTTCCCCTAGACTGACGCCCGATGACGGAAAGCATCCGCGCCACGGAGGAGGCGGCGTCAGGCATTTCGGGCGCAACCTCGATGCGCATCGCAGTGCTCGACCGCGACAGCGGTTTCATCCAGGTACTGAGCAAGCGCCTGGATCGCCTCGGCTGGGAGCACCGTGTGCTCGGCAGCCCGGTGCCGACCGACGCCGTGACCTCGATGCGCCTGAGCGCGCTCGTCGTCGATCTCGCCGTGCTCGGCCCGCAGGCGTGGGAGTGGCTCGAGCGCCTCTGCGGAGCGCTGCCGGAACTTGGCGTCGTCGTCTGCACCGGCCCTTCGACCGTCGCCCAGCGTGTGCGGGGATTGCGGCTCGGGGCCGACGACTGGATCACCAAGCCCTGCCACCCCGAGGAAGTCATCGCCCGCGTGCAGAGCGTCGTGCGCCGCCGGCGCCGCAGCGCCAGCCGGGCCGTGACCAAGCCCGTGAGCGCCGGTGAGCTGGAGATCCGCTCCGATCGCTTCCAGGCGTTCGTCGGCGATCAGAGCATCGACCTGACCAGGCGCGAGTTCGAGTTGATCGAGCTGCTCGCAGCGGCCGAGGGACGCGTGCTCGAGCGCGAGGACATCTACTCGAGCCTGTGGGGCTACACGATGGTCCGCGGCGACCGATCGGTCAACGTGTTCGTACGCAAGCTCCGCCAGAAGCTCGAGAAGGCCTCCCCCAAGTGGCGCTATATCCACACCCACTTCGGCATCGGCTACCGCTTCGCCGCGGAGCTGATGGAGGTCGACGTCCCGGAGTCGCTACCCGCCGATTGGAGCCCCGCCCACCCCGCCGCCGCCGGCGATCAGGGCGAGCTCGCGGGGCCGCAGCAGGACCACGAGCTCGCCGCCGGCGGCGCTCTCTAGCCTCACGCCCGCCAGGCCGCCCTTCTTCAGGTCTACGCGCGCGCCGGTGAGGTCGCTGACCACCACCGACAGGTCGGGCTCGTGACCGACGAGCAGCAGACGCCCGTCGGCCGGCAGACCGGCCAGCTCGGCGAGCGCCTGACGCGCATCGAAGTCGGAGGACAGCGGCGGATGCACGGCCAGCAGCTCGCGCTGCTGCTCACTCCAGTGCCCGGCCGCCAGCTCGGCGGTCCGGCGCGCACGCACCTTGGGGCTGGAGAGGATCGCGTCGAAGCTCGTGTGCAATCGCTCCAGCGCGATCCCGGCGGCATGTGCCTGGGCGACACCGCGCTCGGTTAGACGGCGCTCTGCATCCTCGCGCGTGCCATGGGGCTCAGCGTCCCCATGACGTAGTAACCAGAGCTGACGAGCCATTTCCCCTCGACCGTCACACTATCTGGTGCGGGCAGCGTGTAGCGTGAAGATCCGATGACCGACCTCGAAGATCCAGCCCTCTACCTCAACCGCGAGCTGTCCTGGCTGGACTTCAACGAGCGCGTGCTCCAACTCGCCGAGGACGAGCGGATTCCGTTGCTCGAGCGCGTGAAGTTCTGCGCGATCTACACGACGAACCTCGACGAGTACTACATGGTGCGTGTCGCCGGCCTGCGCGACCAGATCGACGCCGGCGTCGAGAACCCTGGCCCCGACGGCCGCACCCCCTCGGAGACGATTGCGCTGATCCGCGAGCGCGTGCTGGAGCTGGGCGGGCGGCTGAGCGAGTGCTTCGAAGGGCGCCTGCGCCCCGCGCTGGCCGAGCACGACATCCGCGTGCTCGCCGTGAACGAGCTCGACGACGAGCAGCGAGCAGAGCTCTCTCGGCACTTCCAGAAGGTGATCTTCCCCGCGCTCACGCCCCTAGCGGTAGCGCCCGGGCGGCCATTCCCCTATATCTCCAACCTCTCCCTCAGCCTGGCGGTGCTCGTGCGCGACCCCGTCACTGACCAGACCGTGTTCGCGCGCGTGAAGGTTCCTACCGAGATCCTGCCGCGCTTCGTCACGCTCAAAGGACCCGGCTCGACCGGGTCGGGGTCAGCGGGCTCCGGGTGGGGGGGCTCTGGCTCGACCGGCTCAGGGCGGGGGAGCACCGGGTCCGCGGGATCGACCGGCGCGGGGCCTGGGCCGATCACGCTGCTGGCGCTCGAGGACGTGATCGCGTGCCATCTCGACGCGCTGTTTCCCGGCATGGAGATCGCCGACTACGACGTCTTCCGGGTCACCCGCGACGCCGACCTGGAGGTCTCCGACGACGCCGCCGACCTGCTCCAGGCGGTCGAGGACGAGCTGCGCCGCCGGCGCTTCGGGGAGGTCGTCCGCGTCGAGGTCGGCACCGATTGCTCAAAACCCCTGCGCGAGGAGCTCGCGGACCTCTTGAGAGTGCAGGAGGACGAGGTCTACCCAGTCGACGGCCTGCTCGACATGGGCGCGCTGTGGCAGATCGTGAAACTGCCCGGCTACACCGAGCTGCGCGAGGAGCCGCTCACCGGCCACACCCACCCGCGGCTGCTGCGCCACGAGGGCGAGCGACCGGACGTGCTCGGGGCGATGCGCGAAGGCGACGTGCTCGTGCACCACCCCTACGACTCGTTCTCGACCTCGGTCGAGCGCTTCGTCGAGCAGGCCGTCGCCGACCCGAACGTGCTCGCGATCAAGCAGACCGTCTACCGTACAAGCGACGATTCGCCGCTCGTGCCGGCGCTGATCGATGCGACCGAGCGCGGCAAGCAGGCGGTCGCGCTGGTCGAGCTGCAGGCGCGTTTTGACGAGCGCATGAACATCCACTGGGCGAAGGCTCTGGAGGAGGCCGGCGTGCACGTCGTCTACGGCCAGCCGGCGCTGAAGACCCACGCCAAGTGCGTGCTCGTCGTGCGCCGCGAGGGCGACGGGGTTCGCAACTACGTGCACATCGGCACCGGCAACTACCACTCGGCGACGGCGCGGCTGTACACCGACTTCGGCCTGTTCACGACCGACGAGCAGATCGGCGCCGACGTCGCCGACATGTTCAACTACCTCACCGGCTACGGCCGCCCGCTGCACTACCGCAAGGTGCTGACGGCGCCGAACCAGCTGCGCGACGGCCTGATCGACCAGATCGATCGCACGATCGCCTCCCACTCGCACGAGTCCCCGGGGCGGATCGCGTTCAAGATGAACGCGCTCGTCGACGGAGCCTGCATCAGGGCTCTATACAGGGCCTCGCAGGCGGGCGTCAAAGTCGATCTGAACGTGCGCGGGATCTGCTGCCTGCGGCCCGGCCTGGAGGGCATCTCCGAGAACATCCGCGTCGTCTCGATCGTCGGGCGCCTGCTCGAGCACTCGCGCGTGTACGCGTTCGAGCGCAACGGCGAGTACACGATCTACATCTCCTCGGCCGACCTGATGCCGCGCAACCTCGACCACCGCGTCGAGCTCGCGGCACCGATCGAAGCGCCGGGATTGCGCGCCGAGCTGCTCGATACGCTGGAACGCGCGTTTGCCGACAACCAGAGCTCGTGGGAGCTCGACGGCGAGGGCGTCTGGCACCGGCGTTCTGTCGGCCCCGATGAAGAGCCGCGCAATCTCCAGCTCGAGCTCGCCGAGCTCCACGCCCGCCGCGCCGGCGAGGGCAAGCCCGACGGCGGGCGGGAGGTCGGGACGGCGCTCAGCCGCTGAGGCCGCGCCGCGGGCCGCAAAGGGCATCTGCCCGTGGCCCCATGACCCACCCCGAGGGCCTACGATGAGGTGATGACCCTCTACACCTGCCCCGCGCGCACCCACGGCGCCGACGCTCCCTTGATCAAGCATCCCTGTGGCGTTGCCGGCCAGGCGCTCGACCGGGCAGGACATCGATACGAAGTGAAGGTCGTGGGGGGCTTCAAAAACGTTCCTCTCAGTCGCCGGGGCAAGCGCGCGGAGATCATCGAGCTGACGGGCCAGCAGGACGTGCCCGTGCTCGTGCTCGACGACGGCGCCACGGTCGTGGGGTCCGGCGCAATCTGCGCGTGGGCCGGCAGCCACGAAGCCGGCCCAACCTGAGCGCGACGCCCCATCAGCGACGCCTCATCAAAGCACCGGCACATCGTAGGCGGCGATCCGCTCGTGGCTGGGTAACCACCGTGAGGCTCACGCCCTGGGCCTGAGCGATGCAGATTCGGAATCGCCACGGCCGCCCAGCATGATGCCGAGATCCTCAGCTGTGACAGACGAGCGCTCGCCGTCGGCTGACGCGCGGGCGGAGGCAGCTAACGGGGGTTCGTGGCCGCGACGATCCAGACGGCGTTGCGGCCGACGATTGAGCCGTCGGGCCTCTGCCACTCGGCGTAGCGGTCCCTCAGGGCTTCGGCGATCTCACTTCGGCGGCTCTCACCGCGCTCGCCGTTGAGGCGGATCAGCTCGGCGCCGGGTCCGATCGCGAGCAGGGCGTCGACCGCCTCGTCCATGTCGGCGCCCATGAAGTAGTCGAAGTCGCGCTGATGCAGCTCGATCTCCTCGAACCCGGCGGCCTGGAGGATCCCGCGGGTGGTTTCGGGGTTGCTGAGCGAGAACGGTCCGGGTCCGCAGGTGTCGGCCTCGTACTCCTCGGGGCGCGAGAGGAACCTTTCGACGACCTGCTCGGTCTCTGCCCAGACCGGACATTCGGCCTTGCGGCGCCAGCAGACCTTGGCGAGCGTGCCTCCGGGCTCAAGCGCGCCGCGGACCGCGCGCATCGCCGGGACCGGCGCGGCGAAGAACAGCGTCCCCATGCGCGAGAAGGCGTAGTCGTAGATGGGCTCCCACTCAGCCGTCTGTGCGTCGGCGGTCTCGAACGCGATGTTCTGCACCCCCGCCTCGGCGGCCTCGCGACGGGCGTCCTCGATGAACCGCGGCGAGGCATCGGTGCCGAACGCGAAACCTCCCGGTCCGACGAGCTCAGCCAGCTGCCGAGTCGTCTCGCCGAAGCCGCACCCGATGTCGATACAGGACCCACGCTCGGGCGGCGGAAAGAGCTCAAAGACCTCCTCGGTGACCTCTGCCAGCGCGCCCACGAACACCTTGCGGTTCGACTTCCACCGCTCATACAGGACCGTGTCCCAGGCACGCACCGCTTCCTCGTTGGCTGCCGCCACCGCACCC
Source organism: uncultured Solirubrobacterales bacterium (assembly GCA_963774785.1). Lineage (GTDB taxonomy): Bacteria > Actinomycetota > Thermoleophilia > Solirubrobacterales > Solirubrobacteraceae > Palsa-744. The sequence goes on from CAVZGH010000002.1 coordinate 179,997, forward strand.
GCAGGCTGCTGTTGGGTCATCGGGCGATATTACAGCTCAGCGTCACTCCGATCTCTGAACCTCGCCGGATTCGTCCAGCTGCTTCAGCTGCTCGATCGCGGCACGAACGTGTGTGAGATATCGCGTGACTGCCCCCTGCACGGAGGGCTCCGCCGCGTGGTCGGGGAGCGCACGCAGCAGGTTGAGCCGGCTCTTGGCAACCCACGCCGAGAGGTCGGGCTCGCTCAACCACCGTCCCTCCGTTCTCCACGTGCGGCTCATCATGCGCGGCCAGTCCTCGATGCTGCCGGCGTATGGGTTGGGTGGACAGAGACGGTTCTTCTCCGCGTCGTCGTCCCGGTGGGCCTCGACGAAGGCGACGAGGGCCGCGTTGAAGCACGGCGAGAGGTGGCGCACCTGCTGGAGCACGATCCGACCAGGCTGGAAGATCGGCGTGGCGGGAACGTCGCTCAGGCCGAGCGCGGTGCAGTCCACGTGCAGGACGTCGGCGCCGGTCGTGGTCTCTCCGTGCTCGAGCACGATCCGATCGGCCTCGATCCGCCGCACCCGGCCGAGCCTCACGACATCTGCGATCTGCCGCAGTGCCGCCAGCTCGCGGGCGCTGAGCATCGTGCCGCGGTACATCCTCGCTGGCCACGTCGGGTCGATACGCGCCACTCGTCGCGACGCCTCGAGCCGCTGGAAGAGGTCCTCGACGGTCTCCGCCTGGGCGCCGGCCTCGGCGTCCAGGGCATTCCCCTCCATGATCGCACCGACCTGCTCCAGCGGCTGAAAGTGCTTGCGGTCATAGAACCACGCATCACGGGGCCGGACCCAACGAATCCGCTCCGGCGTCACGTCGTTGTCCAGAAGCCACATGCACGCGTCCACAGCCGTCTTGCCGGACCCGAGGACCGCGTAGGAGCAGCCCTCCCGCGCCGCCGCCGGCAGGTCATTGACGGGGACGAGCCGAACACCCGGCGCCACCTGAAACGGCACGGCGTGGGTCGCCGGGATCGACCCCTCCAGATATCGCGCATCAACGACCCTGCGACGTACAGCGACATCGTGAAGCTCCCCAGTTCCCAGGTCCCTGACCTGCTCGCCGTCGCTCCCGGCGCCCAGATGCTCGTGGCGGGTGAGCACGCGAACCCGGCCCGTCTCCGTCAGCCGCCTGGCCGCCTCGGCGAAGTGCTCGCGAACCTCGCCACCAGTCGCCCGCTCATAGTACCCGGCGTTCTCGCCGGCCTGGTCGATGCGATCCTCGCCAAGCGCCAGCGAGCTCACGCCGTAGTAAGCGGAGGGGGTGTGCAGACGAACGAACGGATACGCATCCACCCAGTGACCCCCCGGGACCCCTCGACGGTCGATCAACGTCACCTCGACGTCGGCCTCGGCCTCGGCCACCAGCGCATCGGCAAAGGCAAGGCCGCTTGCGCCTGCCCCTACAACCAGATAGTCCGTGTCAATGAGCATGTTCTTCTCCTGGCTCTGCGCCGAACATGATCCTCCTATTCAGCAGGGAAAAATACCCGAGTCCCATGACCGGGAAGAAGAGATGTAAGCCAGCGGTGGCGGACATCATCGGGGCGCGCGTCTTGTGTGGACGGTAGGCGATGATCTCCTCGATGTCGATGCCAGCGCCGGTATCGTTGCTGGCGGCTGAGGCATACCATGGCATCGGCGCCCATACGGCCGGTGCCTTTATTATTCAAAATAGTAAACTTGTAATGTTAAATTGACACCACTTCAGTAGATTGTCACGGGCGTGCCGGGACCGATCCGCGCGGCCAGCCAGTCGATGCTCGGAGTAGCCAGACGGATGCAGCCATGCGATTCGACGCTAGAGCACGATCATGCTTGGTAGCCATGTCCTCAGACCACCGGCAGGCATTCGGTTTTTCAAGCCTCCCAAAAGCCGTCGGGGCGATGCGGTCACTCAGGCAGCCGGGCTGGGCAGCGTATCCAGCGCCGCCTTGCAGCTCGTCCACGGACTGGTAGTCGAGCCCGAGCATGTGATCGTGGCGAGCGCGGACAACGCCCTGCTCGTCGATCACGATCACCGCGCGCTTGATCCCGAGGCGCGGCGAGAACGCGCTGTAGCTGCTCGCGACCTGCCGGTCAACATCGGAGAGCAACGGCACGTTGAGCGAGTGCTTGGCGATGAAGCCCTCGTGCGAATCCAGATCCTGAGAGGAGATCCCCACGACGGTCGCGTCGAGCGCCGCGAAGTCCTCGGCGCGATCGCGATAGGAACAGAACTGTTTCGTGCAGACCATCGTGTTGTCGCCCGGATAGAACAGCAGCACGACGCGCTCGCCGCGGTGCTCGGAGAGCTTGAACGGGCCGTCGGTGCCGGGCAGCTCGAAATCGGGCGCCTGCTCGCCCACCTGAGGGGTCTTCGCCATGCTCGATTCAGCATACCGGGCGCCATGGAGAAGTGGATATCTACCGGGCTCTGTGGAGGAGTGGATACCGTTGAACGCACACGATGCGCGCCGCTCTTCCCATGCGCCTGGCCAGCGGCCTGGCCGTCAGCGTTGTGGTCTGCTCGCTGATCGCCGCTTGCGGCTCGGACTCGAGTGCGCCCGCCGACGTCTCGACACCAACCGCCGGTCCGGCCGCGATCGTAGCGCCGGCAAAACCGAGCGCGGCCGCCCAGCGTCTGCTCGACTGGCCCGAGTTCGGGCTGAACCCGCAGCGCAGCGACTCCAGCGAAGACGCGACCGGCATCACCGCCGCGAACGTCGCGCACCTGCACCGGCTCGCGGTGACGCTCCCGGGAACGGTCAACTCCTCGCCGATCTACTTGCACGGCGCGCTCGTCGCGGGGGCGCGGCACGACGTGATCGTCGTGACCACCACGTACGGGAAGACGCTCGCGATCGACGCCGGCAGCGGGAAGGTCCTGTGGACGTTCACGCCGCCCGGCTACGAACAATGGGCCGGCACTGCGCAGATCACGAACGCGAGCCCGCTGGCCGATCCGGATGGACGGTTCATCTACACCGCATCGCCCGACGGGCTGATCCACAAGCTATCGCTCGCCGACGGCGGCGAGGACAATGCCGGCGCCTGGCCGGTGAGCATCACGCGCGATCCCACGCACGAGAAGCTCGGCTCGGCCCTCAACATCGACGGCCCCGACGTGATCGCCACGACCAGCGGCTATCTCGGCGACACCCCCACCTATCAGGGCCACGTCGTGCTGATCTCGCGCTCGGACGGGCGGATCGCGGGCGTCTTCAACACGCTCTGCGCCAACCGCCGCGCGATCATCCTCCCCACCAGCTGTCCCCAGAGCGACTCGGCGATCCTCTCGCGCGGCGGCGCCGTTGTCGAGCCCGGCGGGGGAAGGCTGCTGATCGACACCGGCAACGGCAACTGGAACGGCACGACCGATTTCGGCGACAGTGTGCTCGAGCTCTCCTTCCCGACGTTGCGTCTGCGGCAGGCCTTCACCCCAACAGATCAGGAAACGCTCAACACGAGCGACCTCGACCTCGGCTCCAGCGCGCCGGCGCTGCTCGGCGAAGATCGCATCGTGGTCGGCGGCAAGGATGGGATCATGCGGGTGCTCTCGCTCTCGCGTCTGGACGGCCGGGCGGCCTCGGCCTCGGCGTCGGCCTCGGCGTCGGCGTCGGGCTCAGCGTCACCGTCGGCCTCGACATCGGCGCACGAGCGGCTCGGCGGCGAAGTCCAGCGCCTGGAAATCCCCGGCGGCGGGCAGCTGTTCACCGCGCCCGCCGTCTGGCGGCGAGGCGGTCGCACGACGGTATTCGTGGCCGACGAACATGCGACCGCCGCCTACGTCCTGCGCCGCGGCCGGCTGTACCTCGCGTGGGAGAACCACGCGGCGGGCACGAGCCCGGTGATGGCCGGCGGGCTGCTGTACGTGTACGAACCCGCGGGCGGCGGGATCTACGTCTATCGCCCGGGCTCGCCCCGCCCGCTCGCCAAGCTGCCGGGCTCCCCGGGACATTGGAACAGCCCGATCGTCGTCAACGGGCACGTGATCGAGCCCGCGGGCAACGCCAACGATCACTCGCTCAGCGGCACGCTCGCGATCTTCTCGGTCGGTTAGAGCCCATACCCTTCGAGCAGGTACAGCCACAGCTCGCTGCGGGTCGGAAAGCACGGCACCGCGTGCCACAGCCGATCGAGGGGAACCTCGCCGATCACCGCGATCGTGGCGGCATGGAGCGACTCCGCGACGTCGACGCCGGTGAAGGTCGCGCCGACGATCACGCGACGGTCCTCGTCGACGACGATCCGCGCGGTTCCGGGCGCGCCGTGTCCGACGAAGCTCCCGCCGGCATTGCCCTCGGTGGAGGTGTCCACGACGCGCACGTTCAGGCCCGCTTCTTCCGCGCTCGCCAGCGTGTGGCCGACGGCCGCGACCTGGGGCTCGGTGAAGATCACGCGCGGGGACAGACGCCCGTCGGAGCGCAGCATCGTGCGCTGGCCCTCGCGGCCGAGGATCTGGTCGGCCGCGATGCGCGCCTGGTACTTGCCCATGTGCGTCAGCAGGGCGCGCCCGTTCGCATCGCCGACGACGTACAGCCACTCGTGACCGGGCACGCGCATCCGCTCGTCGACCTCGATCGAACGAGCGGGCGCGCCGGACCTCGTCAAGCCCAGCGTCTCCAGGCCGAGCCCATCGGTGTTCGGGACGCGTCCGATCGCGCACAGCAGCTCATCACCCGTGAACGTGCGGCCGTCCTCGAGCTCGAGCGTGACCGGGCCGCCGCCGCCATCCCCCCGCCGCACCGACGTGGCCTTCGTGCCGAGCACCACCTCCACGCCGGCGTCCTCGAGCGCTTCCTTCACCTGCGCGGAGGCGAGCTCCTCCTCGCCTGAGATCAGCCGCGCCAGCGCCTCGACGACCGTCACCTTCACGCCCAGCGAAGCATAGGCGCAGGACATCTCCACGCCGACGACCCCACCGCCGAGCACCAGCAGCGACGCGGGGATCGGCCTGGCCGTGGTCGCCTCACGATTCGTCCACGGGCGTGCCTCGCGCAGGCCGGGGATCGGCGGGATCGCGGCGCCCGTCCCCGGGGCTAGGATCACGGCCTTGCGCGCGCGCAAGCATCGCTCGCCGACGCCGATCTCGCGCTCGCCGGTGATGGCGCCCTGCCCGCGCACGAGCGTGATCCCGCGCTCCTGCACCCACGGCAGCTGGGCCTCGTCTGAGAGGTTGTGCACGACCTCGTCGCGGCGACGCAGCACGGCGGCGACGTCGAGCTCCCCGCCGGCGGCCTCGGCGGCGCCCGGCACCCTGCGCGCCTCGGCCAGCGCCTGGGCAGGCCGCAGCAGCGCCTTCGAGGGCATGCAGGCATAGAACGAGCATTCGCCACCGACCAGCTCGCGCTCGACGAGCGCGACCGGGAGGCCGTTGTCGGCCAGACGTCCGGCGCACACCTCGCCGGCGGGTCCGGCGCCGAGGACGATCACGTCGAAATCTTCAGTGCTCACGGGACTCTCTTCAATGCTCATTGTGGCTCTTTCAATACTCACGGGCGGCTCTTTTCAATGTTCATTGGGGCTCTTTCAATACTCACGGGGGCTCTTTTCAATGCTCATTGGGGCTCTTTCAATACTCACGGGGGCCCATCTCCTCATCGTCCTTGAATTCACACTCTCATATTTCCCGGTCACCCCCGGTCGTCCCCCGGGCACCCCCAGTCGCCCTTGGCGAACGGGCATGCGAGCGGTAGCCTCAGATAGATCATGGAAGAATCGCTCTGCGGCCAGCTTCTGCTCGCCTCACCGGCGCTGATGGACCCCAACTTCCGGCGCACGGTAATTCTCGTCGGCGTGCACAGCGACCAGGGCGCGATGGGCGTCGTGCTGAACCGCCCGTCGGAGGTGACGGTCAGCGAGGCGGTCCCCCAGCTCGAGCAGACCGTCGCCGAGCGCGAGCCCGTCTACGTCGGCGGCCCGGTGCAACCCAGCTCGATCGTGTTCCTCGCCGAGTTCCTCGACCCGACCCCGGCCGGGCTGCTGGTGCTCGGGCGGATCGGCTTCCCCGCGCCCGACGCCGGCATCGACGAGCTGGCCGAGGCGACCGCGCGCCGGCGCGTGTTCGCCGGCTACGCCGGCTGGGGCGAGGGCCAGCTCGACGAGGAGCTCGACCAGGGCGACTGGATCGCGCACAGCGCCGTGCCGGACGACGTCTTCTGCGAGGAGCCCGAGGATCTCTGGAGCAGCGTGCTCACGCGCATGGGCGGCAGCTACGCGCTGATCGCGCGGATGCCGGCGGACCCAAGCGTCAACTGACTAGGATCAGGTCAGTGCTCAAGCTCGCCCGCTGGTTGACAACCCATCGCCTCTACGTCGTGATCGGCTGGATCGTGCTGCTGCTCGCCGTCAACGCGTTCGCACAGTCGGCGGGGACGAGCTACTCCAACAACTTCACGTTGCCCAACTCCGACGCGCAGCGCGCGGCCGACCTGCTCGAAAAGAGCTTCCCCGCGCAGGCCGGCGACCGCGACACGATCGTCTACAAGGTCAGCTCCGGAACCGTGCAGGACCCCGCGGTGAAGACGCGGATGAGCGCGATGTTCGCCGAAGTCGCCAAGCTTCCCCACGTCGCCGCGGTGATCAGCCCCTACGCGGGCGCCGCCGCGGGCAAGTCGATCTCCGCCGACGGCCGGATCGCGTTCGCGACGGTCGTGTTCAACGAAAAAGCGAACCTACTGCCGAAGAGCGCGGCCGAACGCGTGGTCAAGGTCGCCCGTGCCGCCGGCCGGGGTGGGCCGGACGCGATCCAAGTCGAGCTCGGCGGGCAGGCGATCGAGGCGACCGAGCAGGTGGGCTTCGGGATCTCCACGGCCGTCGGCCTACTCGCGGCAATCGTCATCCTGCTGCTCACGTTCGGCTCCGTTGTCGCGATGGGCCTGCCGATCATCACTGCGCTGTTCGGGCTCGGCACGGGGCTCGGCGCGATCGCGCTGTTCACGCACGTCGTTGACACGCCCAACTTCTCCTCCGAGCTCGCCGCGATGATCGGGCTCGGCGTCGGGATCGACTATGCGCTGTTCATTCTCACGCGCTACCGCGAGGCCTACGCCACGCCTGGCCCGACATTCGAGAATCCCCGCGAGTCCGTCGTGCACGCGCTCGACACCGCGGGGCGCGCGGTGCTGTTCGCGGGCTGCACGGTCGTGATCGCGCTGCTCGGGATGATGCTGCTCGGCGTCAGCTTCCTCTACGGCGTGGCGATCTCCGCCTCGATCGGCGTCCTGCTCGTGATGTTCGCCTCACTCACGCTGCTGCCGGCGCTGCTCACCACCTTCGGCGCCCGCGTCGCGCGGCCGAGCCGCCGTGCGCGGCGCCGCGCCGACAAGGCGCAAACAAGTACGGTGGCAACCACGCCGGGGGAGGGTGGCATGTGGCTGCGCTGGAGCAAGTTCGTACAGCGCCGGCCATGGAGCATCGCGATCGTTTCGGCGCTCGTCATGCTCCTGATCGCAGCGCCAGCGATCGCGCTGCGGCTCGGCTCGAGCGACGCCTCGAACGACCCGGCGAGCCAGACGACCCACCGCGCCTACGAGCTGCTCGCGGAAGGCTTCGGGCAGGGCTTCAACGGTCCGCTGCTCGTCGTCGCGAAGGTGCCCGCCAGCCCCAAGCACGTGGCCGCCGAAAACGGCGTGCTGCGAACCGAAGCCCCGGCCACCGGGAAGAGCCCGATCGAACGGCTCCGCGCGAGCATCGCCGCCACCCCCGGCGTCGTCGCCGTCGCCCCCGCGAAGCTCAACGCGGCCGGCGACGTTGCGACGATCACGGTCTACCCGCACTCCTCGCCACAGGCCTACGCGACCACCCAGCTCGTCGAACGCCTGCGCGATCAGGTTGACCCGCCGCTTGAGAAGCACACCGCCCTGACCGTCTACGTCGGCGGCGTGACCGCCGGCGCCGTCGACTTCGCGACCACGCTCGGGCACAAGCTGCCGCTGTTCATCGGCGTCGTCGTGCTGCTAAGCGCGCTGCTGCTGCTGATCGTGTTCCGCTCGCTCGTGATCCCGCTGCAGGCCGCGGTGATGAACCTGCTCTCGATCGGCGCCTCGCTCGGCGTGATCGTGGCGATCTTCCAGTGGGGCTGGTTCGGCGGCCTGTTCGGCGTCCAGCAGGGGCCGATCGAGTCGTTCATCCCGGTGATGCTGTTCGCGATCGTGTTCGGCCTCTCGATGGACTATGAGGTGTTCCTCGTCTCGCGCATGCACGAGCGCTGGGTACGCACCGGCGACGATCAGCGCGCGGTGCAGGAGGGCCTCGCGCTGACCGGGCGCGTCGTCACCGCCGCCGCGGCGATCATGGTCTGCGTGTTCCTCTCGTTCATGCTCGGCGAAGACCGCATCATCAAGGAGTTCGGACTGAGCCTCGCCAGCGCCGTGTTCCTCGACGCGCTCGTGATCCGCTGCCTGCTTTTGCCGGCGGTGCTGACGATCGTCGGCGCGCGCACGTGGAAGATCCCCGCGTGGCTCGACTGGCTGCCGCGCATCAACATCGAGGGCGGGGCGATCCCCGGCGCGGGCGACGCAGACGGCGCGCACGACACGGCGGCGCACGGCTCGCGACGCCCACGACCCGGCCTCGCCACCGAGGGAGTGGACGGCTGAGCCGACTGCGCCGGGGGGCATCGGTCGCGCTGGGCGGCGCGGCACTCCTGATGCTGCTGTCGATCTGGGCCTGCGGGCCTGCTCTCGCCGCGGCCGGCGGGCGGGTTGCCGCACCCGGTGGCTTCTCGCCGAGCGCGGATGCAGATGCGGCGGGAGCCCGAGCTTCGGCCACAGCACCGATCGCGTCTTCCACACCGATCGCCGGGGGCGCCCGCACTTCGATCGCCCGCCCGACCGCGTTAATCCTCTTCCTCCCGGGCGCGACCAGCCAGCAGCTAGCGAGCGTGCCCTCGCTATCGACCGGGATCATGAGCGCCGCGCAAGGCACCTACACGACCGCCCAGCTGGCGCTGGACATCACCCAGGGATCGCGCATCTCGACCTCGGCCTACAGCCCCCAGCATCCGCCCGCCCTCGCGCTGCAAGCGAGCGGCATGGGCGCGATGATCGAAGGTTGGCAGGCCGCGCTGCGCCGCGCGCACAGCGCGCCCCAGGTCCTCGAACCCGGCCTGCTCGCCGTGCAGATTCCCGGCGGCGCCGGCTACGCGGGGATCGCCGGGGGCGGGGTCAGGGCCGGGGCCGGGGGAGGCTATCTGGACGGGGTTGCCGCGGCCGGCCACGGTGGGCGGATCGCGGCACTGTCGCTCGGCTCGGCGACGACGCTGCCGGCGCGCATCGCCGCGCTGACGGCGCGCAAGCAGCTGGTCGTGGCCGACCTCCCCGCGGGCGCGCGCGGGTTGAGCGAGCTGCGCGCCCTGAGCATCGCGCGGCCCGCCGAGGAGCTCGAGATCGTCGTGCAGCGCGCGACCGACGCGCCCGGCAACGAACTGCTGTGGGTATCGGTCGGCGGGCTCGGCGGCGGGGAGACGCTCAGCTCGCAGAGCACGAACGAGCGTGGCCTGGTCGTCTCGATCGACCTCGCGCCGACGATCCTCCGCCACCTCGGCCGGCGCGTTCCCGACGAGATGCGCGGCAAGCCGATCGAGCTCGACGGCTCCTTCGACGGTGCCCGCCTGCGCTCGTTCAAAGCTCGCCTGCTCGTGATCTACGCCCGGCGCCTGCCGGCGCTGCTGTGCCTGCTCGGCGCCTGGGCGGCGCTGATGCTCGCCGCGCTGACGACGCGGCGCCACCGGACACGCGCGTGGGCCGCGCGCGTCGGCGGATTGGCGCTGCTGTGGGCGCCAGCCGCGGTACTAGTACCGGCGGCATTCTCGCCCGGCCGCGGCGTCGAATACGCGCTGCTCGTTCTGCTCTGCTTCGGCCTCGCCGCACTCAGCGACCGGCTGCTGCAATGGCCCCGCGCTCCGCTGGCGCCGGCGGTCGCGGCGGTCGTGGCGATCGTCGCCGACGCGCTCGCCGGCGCGCAGCTGCTGGCGCGCGCGCTGCTCGGACCCAACCCGGAGCTCGGCGTGCGCTTCTACGGGATCGGCAACGAGCTCAAGTCGTGGCTCGCCGTGCTCGTCTTTGCCGCCGTCGCCGCCGCGCTGTATCCGGTGGTGCGAGGACGGCGGGCGGCGAGCACGATGGCTGCCTGCGGGATCGTGCTCGCGGTGATCGAGGGCTCAGCGCGGATCGGCGCGGGCGTCGGCGGCGTGATCCTCGTGTGCGCCGGCACGGCCGTCGCCACCGTGCTGCTGTTGCCGGGACGCGTCACGCGCCGCCGCGGCCTGATCGTGCTGATCAGCCCCATCGCCGGCCTGATCGTGCTCGCCGCGCTCGACCTCGCCACCGCGCACGGCAGCGGCCACTACACCGGCAGCGTCCTGCACGCCCACTCCGCCGGGGAAATTCGCGACATCATCGTCCGCCGCTACACCGCCGCCTACGACGAGCTCATCCACGGCGCGATGCCGTTCGCGACCGCGCTCGCGCTGCTCGTCTCCGCGCTCGCCGTGCGCTATCGCCGGCGGCTGCTCGCACCCGTCAACTGCGACCCCGGCTGGCTCGCCGCGCTCGCCGGCGGGCTCACCGCGGGGGTGATCGGCGCGCTCGCCGAGGACTCCGGGCCGGTGCTGCTCGTGGTCGCCGTGGGGGTGCTCGGGTGCGTGCTCAGCTATCTGTGGGGGCGGCCGGGGGGAGAAGGCCACTGCAGTTATTCGCGCAGATCCCAGCCAGCCGGTAGTCCCTCCCCCTCACGCCGCGCAGTCGGCACACGCTCCGTGCAGCACGATCTCGTGCTCGGAGACCTTCAGCGGGACGCGTTCGCTGAGCGTCTCGATCGCGCTCTCCAGGGCCTCGTCGGAGAAGGGCATCACCACTCCGCACTCGTCACAGACGAGATGGTGGTGGTGCTCCTCGTGCTCGCACACGCGCTCGTAGCGGACCATCGCCTGGCCGGTCTCCACGCGCTGCACGAGCCCCAGCCGCTCGAGCTCCTCGAGGATCCGGTAGACGCTCGCGCGGCTCACCCGGCGACGCTTTCTCGCCGTTGCGCCTGCCCCCTCGATCCCATCCGCCTCTCCCCGCAGCGCGTCCTCGATCTCGACCGCCGTCAGCGCGCATCGCTGATTGTCGAGTAACTCCACCACCGCACGGCGCGCGCCGCCGCGCTTGTGCCCGGCCGCGGCGAGCGTCGCCTCGGCGCGCTCGATCCACGTGCCTCCGGTCGTCGTATCGGCGTGAGCGCTCATCTCAGGATGGTAGAGGCGCGGTCGTGGAGGCGGTGGGGGCAGTCCCGGCGGGCGCGGCCCCTGGCGTGTTCGCACCGCCGCGGCGCCCCGAGCCCCACGCGGCCCACGCGCGCCCGAGCGCGTAGGCGACGGCACTGGCGCATCCGACGAAGAAGCCGACGGGGTAGTTGGTTTCATACGACGCCGCGATCGCAATCCAGACGATCGCAAGCGCGAAGGCAACCGACAACGCCATCGCCAGCAGCGGCCGATCGGTGAAAGAGCGGGCCGCCGCCGGGGCGCCGATCATGAGGCTGAAGATCAAGAGCGTGCCCACGACGGGCACAGTCATCGTGCTCGCCAGCGCGAGCACGACCAGGAACAGTATCTCCATGCGAAAGCTGCCCACGCCACGGGCCTCCGCGACCTCCGGCAGCACCGAGGAGAGCATCAGTGGGCGGTAGAGGAGCCCGATCGCGACGATGCACGCTAGGCCGAGGATGGCCGTCGGCACGATCTCGTTGCTCGAAATGCCGAGGACCTCGCCAAACAGCAGCGAGTAGACCTCCGGTGCGTACTCGGTGCTGAAGCTCAAAAACAGCGCGCCGAGCGCGAGCATCATCACGAGCGTCAGCGCCGTCGCGACGTCGTGCCGGCCTCTGCGGCCGAGCAGGCCGATCGTGAGAGCGCCGCCCAGCGAAAAGACGCCGAGGCCGAGCAGCGTGCTCGCTCCGATCAGGATCGCTCCCGCCGCGCCCGCGAACGAGCCGTTGGGCAGCGCGTGAGCCGCGAACGCCGAGCCGCGCAGGACCGTGAAGAAGCCCACGACCCCGGCGACGACCGCGACGATGCTGGCGACCGTCCACGCGTTGAGCATAAAACCGGAGAACACCGTGTCGATCCCTAGCTCGGCGTCGCCCGTCGCGGAAGAGCAGGCATTGCGTGGCCGGCCCGGTTGGAGCGGCGGCGGCGCCTGGACTCGGGGAGCCCCGACAGCAGATAGGCGATGAACACGAGGGTTACGACGAAGAAGCTCACCGGCCATCCCTGGCCCGCCGGCGACCAGCTGAAGCTGTCGTAGGCGAGCACGATCCCCACCCATACCGTGGCGACCCCGATTCCCACGGCTGCCAGCAGCGCCGTCAGCGGGCGCCTACAGAGTCGCAGCGCGCTCGCGGCCGGACCGATCAGCAGGGCTGTGCTCAGGATCGTGCCGATCGTGATCGCCGCCAGTGCCGCCGTGAGCGCGAGCGCGATCAGGTAGAGCGCGCCCACACGCCGCACCGGGATTCCCCGCGCGGCCGCCATCTCGGCGCTCACCGAGCTCAGCAGCAGCGGGCGGTACAGCGCGATCACGATCGCGAGCACGAGCACGCTCAGGAGCAGCACCAGCGGGATCGTCGAGCAGGGGATCGCAAACAGCGAGCCGAACAGGATCGTCTGCGTCGCCCCCGTCGTGCTGTGGTCGGCCGTGTACAGGTAGAGGAACAGCGCGGCGAGCCCGAGGAAGGCGCCGAGCACGATCCCGGTCGCGAGGTCGCGCCCCCGCGCACGCTGGATTCCGACCGCCTCCATCGCGCCCGCCGCGATCAGGTTCCCGATCACGAATCCCCACAGCGAGCCGATCCCGGCGAGGTACGCCCCCGCGCCTCCCGTCGTGCCGATGTCGCCGAAGGCCTCGCCCGCGAAGGACTGCCCACGCATGACCGTGAACACCCCCACCACGCCGGCGACGACCGCCACGAGCGTCCCCACGCCGAGGCGCGATGTGGACCGACTTCGCTTTCGAAAAAGCCCCGCGCGAAGACCGGGGTCAGGAAGTGGCTCACGAGCCGACCCCCACTTGCGGGAAGGCGACCTCGTGACCGGTGAGATCGCTGTCCTCCCCCGCGCCAGCGACGATCAGTACGCGGCCGTGGACGTTCAGCACGTCAACATGGTGGCCGTAGAGCTCGCTCAGCACGTCCGCGCGGACGACCTCATCCGTGCTCCCGCTCGCCGCGCGGCCGCCGGCGAGATAGACGATGCGGTCCATCACGCCCAGCAGCGGGTTGATCTCGTGCGCGGAGATCAGTACCGCGATCTCCTGCTCGCGCGTGATGCGCGCGAGCAATGCCACCACCTCGTCCGCACTGCGCAGGTCGAGATTGGCGAGCGGCTCGTCCAGCAACAGCAGTCGCGGGCGGCTGATCAGCGCATGGGCGATCAGGATCCGCTGCTGCTCTCCGCCGGAGAGCCTGCCGACGCGGGTGTCGGCAAAGTCCCGCGCGTCAACCGCCTCGAGCATCTCATCGACCAGTGCCCGGCGGGCCCGCGAGGGGCGCGGCACCCCCAGCCGGCTCGCGTCCAGGCCGAGCCCGACTAGGTCGCGCGCTCGTAGAGGCAAGTCCGGGTCGAGCAGGAACTTCTGCGGGACGTAGCCGATCTGGCGGTGGCCACGGGGACGGGTGCGGGTACGGGTGCGTGGGTGGATGAGCGTCCGCGAGCGGGTGGCGGGGGCGCTTTGGTGCGCGGGAGCGCGGGTGGAGCCCTCCGTAATACCGGGCCCCCCAAAACCGACGCCTCCCGCGCTCGCCCGCTGCAGCCCGAGGATCACCCGAAACAGTGTCGTCTTGCCCGCGCCGTTGGAGCCAATCAGGCCGGTGAACTCGCCGGGCGCGATCTCGAAGCTCACCCCGTCGAGGATCGTGCGGCCGGAGAGCCGCACGTCCACCCCATGCACCTCGAGAATGTTGTTCTCGCTCGCCGAGGCCCCGGCCGATCTGTCCGCTGAGCTCCCGATCGCCGAGCTCACAGTTTTTCGGTCGAGACGTGTTCGGCGACCGCCCGTTCCAGGGCCTTGACCTCGGCGAGCATCCACGACTGATAGTCATAGCCGGGGGCCGGCATCGTCTCGTACACCCCCACAACCGGAATCCCGGCACGCTTGGCGGCCTGCACAAACGATTCGGTGAGCGAGTCGGTGACCTGCTGGTTGTGGACGAACACCTTCACCCTGTGCCCTGAGAACAGGCCGTTCTGGAGAGTGACATTCTGGGGCGCCGGGTCGGTGCCGTTCATGATGTCGGCCTGCAGGCTGAACGGCGTCATGTTCTTCGTGCCGGCGGCTTCGAGCATGTAGTCGCCGACCGGCTCGGTCGTCGCGACGGGCGTGTTCGGGTAGGCGGCCTTGAACTTCGCGATCGCCGCGTACCACGGCCGCAGCGATTCATCGAACTTCGTGGCGTTGGCCTGGAAGTACGCGGCGTGCGCGGGCTGTAGCGCCGAGAGATCGCTGACCAGCGCCCTGGCCACCGCGGGCATCGTCTGCGGTTTGTACCAAAGGTGCGGGTTGGGGGTCGATTCCGGCAGTCCGAGCAGCTTCTGGACGTTGATGACCTTCCTCGAGGGGCTCGGCGAAGCCGACTCGATCTTTTCCATGTAGGTGTCATAGCCGACCCCGTTTTCGATCAGCAGACTCGCGGCGCTGACCTCCTGGGCGACGCTGGGGCTGGCCTCGAAGGTATGGGGGTCGGTGTTGGGGTTGCTCTCGATCGCGCTGACCTTCACGTACTTGCCGCCGATCTGTTCGATCACGTTCGCGTACTCGTTCTCGGCGCCGACGGCGGAAATGGTGGCGCCGCCACCGGCCGCGGTGCTCTGCCCACCCCCGCCACACCCCGCCACGCTCGCGGCCACCAGCAGCGCGAGAACCACGGTAAGCGCGGCCCGTGGACGCCTGTTCGTAAGCAGATTCCTCATTGAGCGGGAGCTCCTCTCCAACTTCGATTGTCGATCACGCGCGGCAACATATCATAAGACTGAGTCTTATTCTTGATCTGACGGAGGCATTCCACGCTCGCGGCCCTCGACATGGAGCAGCAACCCCCTTCGCGAAGAAGTAGTCGGGGGTCAGGTGTCCGAGGTCGAGGGGGGAGGTTCGGCGAGGCGAGTCGGGAGGGCTACTGCGAAGGCTGGCTCTGCGTCGGAGGTGGCGTGTCGCCTCCACCCTCTTCATTGAGCTTCCTGCGGCGATCCACCAGCAGCACCGCGGCGACGACGACGATCACGAGCACCAGAATCCCGCCGGCGACATAGCGCAGCGTGTGGTGAGCCGGTTTCGCGGCGGCTTTTGGTTTTGCCACCGCGACCGTGACGGGCGTCCCGTCGGCGCGCGCGAGGGCGACGAACTTGGCTTCTTCGGCGGCCGAGTAGACGACGGTGAAATGCCGGCCATCGCTCATCGAGACGTGCACGTGCCCCGGCGCGGGCGTCGGGTGGAAGGTCAGCGCGTGGACTTCGTGGTGGTGCAGTTGCACCGTCAGCGCGGAGGTGCTCTCGGGCTGGAAGTGAATCACGGTCGCGGCCTCAGCGGTGGCGGTGGCGGCGCCTCCGAGGGCGACCGTCAGCACAGCGGCCAGCATCGCTACGCGGGCCATTCCGAATGTTCTGCTCATGCGCGAGAGCCTATCGTTGCAAGCCGACGCAGGTAGTCTTCTTGGTGCGAGGGACAGTCGGATACGTCTCGAGGCTCGCCCCGGTGAGCCTCAACGTCGAAAGACCCGCTCACTTCCGAGCCTGGCGCGCGGTCTTCATCCGCTCGGTCTTGCCCAACACGACCTTTCGCATCCTCACGTTCGCCGGCGTGACCTCCACGCACTCGTCCTCGCGGACGAACTCGAGCGCCTCGTCGAGGGTGAGTTTGCGGTGGGCGTCGAGGCGTACCAGGACATCGGAGGTCGAGGAGCGCATGTTCGTCAGGTGCTTCTCCTTCACGGGGTTCACGTCGAGATCCTCCGAGCGGGCGTTCTCGCCGATGATCATCCCCTCGTAGACCTCCTCCCCCGGACCGACGAACAACGAGCCGCGCTCCTGCAGCGTGAACAGCGAGAAGGTCACCGTCTGGCCACGGCGGTCGGCAACGAGCACGCCGCTCTGACGCGTGAGGAGCTCGCCCGCCCACGGCTCCCAGCGATCGAAGACGTGGTGCATGATCCCGGTGCCGCGCGTCTCGGTGAGGAACTCGGTGCGGAAGCCGATCAGCCCGCGGGCCGGCACGAGGTACTCGAGCCGCACCCAGCCGGTGCCGTGGTTGATCATGTGCTCCATCCGGCCTTTCCGCGCGGCGAGCAGCTGCGTGACGGTGCCGACGTGCTCCTCGGGCACGTCCACGGACAGGCGCTCGACGGGCTCGCTGCGCTTGCCGTCCACCTCGTGCTCGACTACATGCGGCTGGCCGACCGTCAGCTCGAAGCCCTCACGACGCATCATCTCCACGAGTACCGCCAGCTGCAGCTCGCCCCGGCCCTGCACCTCGTAGGTGTCCGGTCGCGCGGTCTCCTGCACGCGCAGCGAGACGTTGCCGACGAGCTCCTGCTTCAGCCGCGCCTCGATCTGACGGGCCGTCAGCTTGCTCCCGTCTTTCCCCGCCAGCGGCGAGGTGTTGGCGCCGATCGTGATCGACATCGCCGGTTCGTCAACCGTGATCACGGGCAGCGGGCGCGGGTCGTCGGGATCGGCCAGCGTCTCACCGATCGTCACCTCGGCGATCCCGGCGACGGCGATGATCTCGCCCGGCCCCGCCTCCTCCGCGTCAACACGTTCGAGCGCGTCGGTCACGTATAGCTCGGCGACCTGCGCTTTCTGGATCGTCCCGTCGGCGCGGCACCAGGCGATCTGCTGGCCCTTCCTTATATTTCCGTGCCTCACCCGGCACAGCGCGAGGCGGCCGACGTAGGGGGAGGCGTCGAGGTTAGTCACGAGCGCCTGCAGAGGGTGTTCCGGATCATAGAGCGGCGCCGGGATCCGCTCGAGCAAAAGGTCGAGTAGCGGCGCGAGGTTCTTCTCCTCGATCGGCTTTCCCGGGTCGTACTCCACCGAGGCCACCCCGGCCTTCGCGTTGCAGTAGACGATCGGGAAGTCGATCTGCTGCTCATCGGCGTCAAGGTCGAGGAACAGCTCGTACACCTCGTCGACGACCTCCGCCACGCGTGCGTCGGGACGGTCGACCTTGTTGACGACGAGGATCACCGGCAGCTTCGCCTCCAGAGCCTTGCGCAGCACAAAGCGCGTCTGCGGCAGCGGCCCCTCCGAGGCGTCGACCAGCAAAAGCACCCCGTCGACCATCGTCAGCCCGCGCTCGACCTCACCGCCGAAGTCGGCATGGCCGGGGGTGTCGATGATGTTGAGCTTGACGTCCCCGTAGCGCAGCGACGTGTTCTTCGCGAGGATCGTGATGCCCTTCTCGCGCTCCAGATCCATCGAGTCCATCACCCGCGTCGCGACGTCCTGCCCGGCGCGAAACGCGCCCGACTGCCACAGCATCGCGTCGACGAGCGTCGTCTTGCCGTGGTCAACGTGCGCGACGATCGCGACGTTGCGTATGTCATCTCTGGGGACGAGCACGGGCCGACAGGCTAGCGGTGCGGTGCGGTGCGCCCGTGGACGACCTGTGCGCATGGGGCGCAAACGGTGCGCATGAAGGGGCCGGAAGCGTTGTTGTGCTTTGGAGAGTGTGTATATCTATAGTTATACGCGCGCATCTCTTTGCGCTGCTCTGTTGGGGATCACCGCCGAGGGGACCCCAAGTTCGCCGCCCTGCCCGCCCTGGATGATCGTGTCGACGTGCAGGTCGGCGACCTCGAGTGAGCGCAGGAACCGCAGGGTCTCCTCGTCCTCGACCCCCTCGGCGATCACGAACGAGCCGGTCTGGCGAGCGAACGTCGCCATCGCCAGGAGCACCGCGCGGGCGCTCGGATCGGTCGGCGCGGCGATCACGATCGAGGGATCGAGCTTGACGAAGTCGGAGGCCAGCCGGCGCAACATCTCCAGGCCCGAGTTGCCCGTGCCGACGTTGTCGAGCGCCGTCTTGAACCCCTGCTCGCGTAGCCTCGACATACACTTCACGACCGCCGCGGTGCGCCCGCCGAAGCGCTCGGTCACCTCGATCACGACCCGCTTGGGTGAGAGCCCGGCAGCTTCGACGGCCGCCCGCACCCAGTCGCCACGCGCGGCGTCGAGGTCGAGCGTGTAGGGCGAGAGGTTGATGAACAGCAGCACGCCCTCGCCGAGCTCGCCGACCGCGCGCAGGGCGCTGCGCACGCAGAGCACGTCGAGCTGGTGGACGCGCCCGAGCTGCTCGGCGACATCGAAGGCCTCGGCCGCGGAGCCCAGCCCGCAGGAGGGATCGGGGCGCATCAGCGCCTCCACCCCGAGCAGCCGTTCCGCCGTGAAGTCCCAGATCGGCTGGAACACAGTCTCCACGCGCCCCCGCTCGAGCAGCGCGCGCACCGCTTCCTTCTGCTCGGTGCTCGTCACCGCGACGCGTTCGCGGACGTCGTCGTAGTGCGCACTGCGCCCGCCGCCCTCGCGCTTGGCCTCATACAGCGCCGCGTCGGCCTCGGCCCGTAGGGTGTCGGCGCGCAACTCCTCGACGCGCAACTCCTCGACGCCTTGCGCGATCGTCCTCGAAGTCGCGCCCCCCGCTGCCACCACCACCGTCGCCGGCAGTTCCGCACGGCGGTATCCGGCGCGCAGCGAGCTCACGCCGATGCTCACCTCGATACCAGCGTCCTTGAAGCTGCGGCTCAGCCGGCGCGCGAGCGTCCGCGCGCCCTGTGAGTCCGTGTGCGCGAGCAGCAGCGCGAACTCGTCGCCTCCCACCCGGTAGGGGCGGTCTCCGGGACGGGCCTCGCGCAGGATCTCCGCCACCGCCATCAACACCGCGTCCCCATGTGGATGGCCGTGGCGGTCGTTGACGAACTTGAAGTCATCGACGTCGAGCACAGCCAGCGCGAGCGGATCCTGATAGCGCGCGGCCGCGGCGACGGCCAGCGGGAGCTCGTCCTGGAATGCGCGCTGATTGGGCAGGTCGGTGAGCCCGTCGCGGGTGGCGCGCTGGAGCGCGCGACGGTGGTCGCGCAGCAGCACGCGACCACCGACGAGGTAGAAGAGCGCCGCGCCGCCGAAGAGCGCGAGCAGCCCGACGAGCAAGAGCACCCTGCGCACGTCGCGCAGCTGGGCCTCGTAGGCGCCGTGACTGTAGATGACCTGGTAGGCGTAGCGGGCGCCGAGCAGCCTGACGGGAGTGACGAATTCGAAGTTGGGCCGGTCCTGCGTCGGATCGGCCTCACGGCCTGCGTAGGAGGCGCCACGTTCGAGCGCCGCGTCAATCCGAGCGTCGGCGTCGGCCATGCCGATCGGCTGGCCGCCACCGCTCACCCGGCCCGCGGCGACAACCACGTGCCGCGAGTCGACGAGCACCGCCGCGAGCGTGCCGGGGCGCCGGGCGATCGCGTCGAGCAGCCGATCGACGGAGAGAAGCGCGGCCGCCGGCGTGGCCGCTCGGCCGGCGACGTCTTCGAAGCTCCGCGCGTCGGCGCGCTGGTCGGCCGCGTAGGTCTGGATCTGGCGATGCTCGAGCTTGCGGTCGACGAGCACGTAGCCGAGCACGCCGAGGAGCGCGAACGCGAGCGCGGCCGCCGCGAACATGCGCGCGGCGAATGCGAAGACCGAGTCGTTTTCGCGAGCTGTTCGGAACATTCTCCGTCTTATCGGCAACGACTCTCCGCACGCTTACATCGATCCGGAATGGTCATATTAACCAGATGTATTCCGCCAGACGGTATAAGACCTGGACGATCGTTTGACCCCCGGGTAACGCCTAAAGCAGCCGCGCGCGCGGACCGAGAGAGAACGGATGTCAACAGGGATGCAAGGGGGATCGTGGCTGTGCCCGACCGAGCTCGACCGCAGTCGCGTGATCGACGCGAACGACCGCGTGCGCACGATCAGACGGATCGGCTCGAGCGCCGTCGGTGCGGCGCTCGTGATCTGCGCGCCGTGGATCGGCTGGTGGACGCTGATCCTGTTCGCCGCCTCGACGCTGAACTTCGCGATCGTCGAGCGGCGAATCCACAAGAGCAGCCACCCCGAGCGCGTGAGCGCGACCGCGATCGTGATCACGCTACTGTTGATCGGATCGGGCGTGGCGCTCAGCGGTGGCCCGCACAGCCCGGCACTGCCCTGGATGGTGCTGCCCGCGGGGATGGTCGCGGCGCGCTTCCGCCCGCAGGTCGTGATCGCGGCGCTGGCGCTGACGGTCGCGCTGATCTTCGTGGCGACGCTCGGCGTGCACCCGCACGCGACGCTCGCGAACCCGACGCCGGTGATCGCGACGCTCGCGCTGCTGGCGGGGGTGATCTCGATCGTGTGGGCGCTGCAGGCGGCTGAGCTGCACCATCGCGACGAGGCGATCCTCGACCCGCTGACGGGACTGCTGAACCGTCACGCGCTCGTGCCGCGCTTTCACGAGATCTCCCTGCAGGCGCGGCTGACCGGCCAGCCTGTGTGCCTGGTGCTGTGCGACGTCAACGGCTTCAAGGAGATCAACGACAGGCATGGCCACGACAGCGGGGACGCGGTTCTGCGTGACATCGCCTATGAGCTGCGCAAGCGGCTGCGCTCATTCGAGCTCGTCTACCGCCTCGGCGGCGAGGAGTTCCTGACGGTGCTACCCGGGATCGGCGCGCAGGTGGGCGCCGAAGTAGCCGAGCGCCTGCGCGAGGCCGTCGAGCAGGCGCGCCCGACGGACATTCCGATCACGATCTCAGCCGGAGTGAGCGCCGCGCGCGGCGCGCAGGTGAACTACGACACCCTGTTCAAGGCCGCCGACGAGGCGCTGTATGAGGCCAAGCGCGCGGGCCGCAACCGTGTCGTCACGGCGCCGGAGAAGGTCCTCGTCGAGGCCGAGTCCGAGCAAGCATCCGAGTCCGTGGCCGAGCCGGATGGGACCGTCGAGACCCCCGTCCTCGCGCTGGCCCCGCGGCTCCTCGTCTAGGCAACCCCGACCGGCAGTCCGACGAGCTCGGCGCTGCGCTCCCAGAGGCCCTCGGCGAGGATCTCATTCCGGGCCTGGCCGCTCGGCTCGAGCACCTTCTCGTCCTGGACGTACTCGCCGGTGAGCTCGCCGGCCTCCGCGGAGAGCGCGAGCCAGACGAGCGAGCGAGCGCCGCGGGATGGCGAGCGGAAGAACGGCGAGCCGGCGGTCGTGAGGATCTTCCAGATCCCATTGTCGTTCTTGCCGAAGCCGGTACGCACGACGCCGGGGTGAAAGCAGTTGGCGCGCAGCTCGGGCGCGCGTCGCGCGAGCTCGCGCGTGAAGAGGATGTTGCAGAGCTTTGAGGTGCCATAGACACGCATCGCCGCGTAGGACCTCCGCTCGAACTGCAGGTCCTCGAGATCCAGCTGCCCGGACTTGTGGGCGTCGGAGGCAGTCGTCACCACGCGCCCGCCGGCGAGGCGGTCGCGCAGCAGGTTGGTGAGCAGGAACGGCGCGAGGTGGTTGAGCGCGAAGGTCTGCTCGAAGCCTTCGGTGGTGACCTTGCGCGAGGCGAACAGCGCGCCAGCGTTGTTCGCGAGCACGTCGATCTGCCCGTAGCGCCCGCGCACCTCCTCGGCGAGCGCCCGCACCGCGGCCATCGAGGCGAGATCGGCGACGTGCTCGTGGACCGGCGCGCCCCCGCCGGCCGCCCGGGCCTCATCGGCAACCCCCCGCACGCGCTCAGCGTCCCGGCCGACGAGCGCGACCTCGGCCCCGTCGCGGGCGAGCTGGATCGCGGCGGCGCGGCCGATGCCGCGCGTCGCGCCGGTGAGCAGAACGAATGTCACGGCTCGGACTCTACTCCCACCTCCGCGCCGGCATCCTCCGTCGCATTGCCGATCCTCGTATAGGCCGCTGTGAGCAGCGGCTCGAGCTCGGTGAGCACATCGAAGTGCAGCTGCGCCCACGCGATCGCAAGACCTGGCTGCAGCCCACCGTCGCCGTCAGCCGTGGGAACCCGCTCGAGCGTGACCAGCCTGTCCGAGAACCCCTGTTCTCCTGCGGTGCCCCGCGTTGCGCCGTGTCCGACTGTCCCAGTCCTCTCCCACGCTCCCTGCCCTGTTTCGCCCGTGCGTACCGCCCTCTCGCGGACCGCACCCTCGCGTACCGCCTTCTCACGTACTTCCTCCCCCTCCTGTATCGCCCCCTCCGTATCCGCGATCCCCGTCAGACCGTCCTCCCCCCTTCCGGGCTTCCCACGCGCGGGCGCCGGCGCGGGCTCCTCCCGTGAGATGGCCGTCCCGAGCGCGCGATACCAATCGCAAAGCGCCCGGCGCTGCGCCTCGAAGCCCTCGCGCGCGCGGGCGAGCCGGGGCTGCTCATCGCCGATCGGCGCGAGGCGGATCAGCGCGTGGGGATCCTCGAGCAGCCGCGCGACGCGACGCACGCGGCCGGCGCCGGTGCTGAGCACGGTGAGATCATGCAGGCGCCCGCGCGCGGAGTTGCGGCCGGAGAGGTAGTCGCGCAGGGCCGTATCGAGCAACTGCGCGGCGTCGGAGGCAGAGCGAGCGGCCTCGGCGGCCGCGGCGGCGGACGACCCCACCGCGTGGTCGCCGAGCAGTGCGGCGATCGCCGTGTCGAGGTAGCGGGCCGCCTCGACATAAGCAGCGCCGATCGCCCGGCGCAGGATCGAGGTGGCGCCGCGCGGCCAGATCAGGACGCCGACCAGAAGGCTTACGGCGGCGCCGATCGCGATGTCCTCGACGCGCACGAGCCCTACCTTCCAGCCGGTGGGCTGGATCAGGTTGAAGAGCACGAGCACGACGACCGTGAAGGCGGCCTGGCCGGCCGCGAAGGAGATCGCGGGCGCGTACGCGGCGAGCAGCACGGCGAATGGCAGCACCGCCCAGAGCGCACCGGTGTCGCCGCCGAGCACGACGAGGATCAGGCCACCGACGACGATCCCCGCGAGCGTGCCGAATAGTGCCCAGACGACCGTCGCGCTGGTCGAGACCGCGCTCGAGCGCAGCACCGACATCGTGCCGAGCACGATCCAGAAACCGTGCTGCAGGTCGGTCAGCTGCGCGACGAGCACGGCGAGCGCCAATCCGATGGCGCCGCGCACGCTGTTGCGCAGCCAGATCGAGCTCCAGCTGGCATGCGTGCGCAGCAGCCGGCCACTCGCGCCGGCCCGCGCGCGTGACTTGGAGGCAGCCGTGGACGCAGAGGCCCAGGCGGGCGTGAGCGCTGTGGCAGGCATGAGCGCGGAAGACATGAGCGCGGATGAGGGCATGGGCGCCGCCGCCACAGCAGGGACACCGGCGGCGAACGCGCCCGCACATGCATCGGCGCGGCCGTGGCAGGCCTGCACGGCATCGCGACCGAGGAGCAGCGTCCCGAAGGAGAGCTCGCGCAGGCGGTAGGCGTCATCGAGCTCGCGCGTCGCCTCGGCCTCGTCGCGATCGGGTCGCATCCCTTCGAAATGCGCCAGCTGGGCGCGGCCGAAGGCCTCGTGCGCGGCGCGCAGCCGCGTCAGGTCGAGCGTCTCCGCGGTGCGGGACAGAGCGCGGTCGAGCCTATCCGCGACCGCCCGCAGTGCGGCCGAAGACGCCTCCTCGATCTCAGCGCGCTCGGCCGCGCAGTGAGCGCTCCCGTCGCCAAGCTCGGGGACGCGCGCGGCGACACGGTTCAGCCAGCCGAGGTCCTCGATCAGGCGCGCGAGCGCGGCGGTCGACCCGGACGTGCCACTGGGACGCTGGGCCATCGCGATGAAGCGATCGCGCAGCTCGACCGTCCTCTCATGCGCGGTCCGCGCGGCCGCGGCCGCGCTCGCGTTCGCGTGCTCGCCGCGCGAGCGCGCCTGCACCAGTTCCGCGAGCGCGCGCGCCGCCTGCGCGGCTTCGTGGCGCAACCGGTCGCGGGGGCGGCCGGGCCAGAGCAGCAGCGCCGCCGGAACGCAGAGCGCCCCCGCCAGGCCCCAGCCGGCCAGCCGCGTGGGGATCGCGGCCGCGTCGGCGGGCACCATCACACCGAGCACGAACGTCAGGATCGCGGCCGCGCGGGAGGCCGCGACGTAATCGTCGAGGACCCCCGCAAAAAGGATCGCAAAGGCGACGAGGCCCATCGCGACGGTCGCCAGCCAGCTCGAGTGCGAGCAGAGCGTGCCGAGCGCGATCAGCGCCGCGCCCGCCGCGAGCAGCAACAGATACGCGCGCAGGCGCGCGCGCAGGGGACCACCGAAGTCGACGAACACGAGCAGCGACATCGAACCGAAGGCGGCGAACAGCGCCATCTGCTTGGAGTCGATCGCGACGAGCGCGAGCGCAAACGCCAGCGGCACGACGATCGCCGCGCGGAGCGCGCCCTTGAGGATGAACAGACCGGGGTCCGCTGCGCCCACGTGCTCGATCATAGGCTCACACCCTCGCGCCGCTCCTCTGAGCGAGGTCGCGCCGCCGGGGAGCTGCTAGTAACACTCGGCAGTGGACCGTAACGGGGACAGCGAGGCCTACGCCGGGCGCACGGCCTGGGCGCGCAACCTGACGGCGCCGGTCCGCGACTTCCTCGGCACCGAGACCGGCGGGGCGAGCGTCCTGCTGGCGGCGACGATCGCGGCGCTGCTGTGGGCCAACTCGCCGTGGTCGCACAGCTATGAATCGCTGTGGAACACGCGGCTCGCGATCACGATCGGAGGCGGCGGTATCGCGACCGACCTGCGCCACTGGGTGAATGAGGGCCTGATGACGTTCTTCTTCCTCGTCGTCGGGCTCGAGGCCAAGCGCGAGCTCGACCTCGGCGAGCTGCGCGAACGGCGGCGTCTGACGATCCCCGCGCTCGCCGCGCTCGGGGGCATGAGCGTGCCAGTCGCGATCTATCTCGCGATCAACGCGGGCGGCCCCGGCGCCCATGGCTGGGGCGCGGCGATGTCCACCGACACGGCCTTCGCGCTCGGCGCGCTGGCACTTTTGACCCCGCGTGCGGCGACGCGGTTGCGCGTGTTCCTGCTGACGCTCGCGGTCGTCGACGACCTCGGCGCGCTAGCGGTGATCGCGACCGCCTACACAACCCACGTCTCGGTGGTGGCGCTGGCGGCAGCGGTGGCGCTGTTCGCGGCGCTGCTGGCGCTGCGCTACGCGCCCGAATGGCGTCGCCCAGCCTCCGCGGTGGTCGCGATCGGGCTATGGGTAGCGATGTTCGAATCGGGGATCGACCCGGTGATCTCGGGGCTCGCGGTCGGCCTGGCGACGAGCGCATATCCGCCGGCGCGCGAGGATCTCGAGCGCGCGACCGTGCTGACGCGCTCGTTTCGCGAGCAGCCCACCCCCGAGCTGGCGCGCTCGGCCCAGGAGGGCCTGATCTCCGCGATCTCGCCGAACGAGCGCCTGCAGTACAGCCTGCACCCGTGGACGAGCTACGTGATCGTGCCGCTGTTCGCCCTCGCCAACGCGGGGGTCCACCTGAGCGGCGGCCTGCTGGCGGACGCCGCCGGCTCCCCGATCACACTGGGGATCCTCGGCGGCTATCTGATCGGCAAGCCGCTCGGCATCGCCGGCGCCTCGTGGCTCGCCTCGCGACCGGCTCTGCGCGGACCACGCTCGCCGCTGAGCGCGCCACTGCTGGCGGCGGGTGGCGCGTTCGCGGGGGTCGGATTCACGGTCTCGCTGCTGATCTCGAGCCTCGCCTTCAGCGGCGAGCACCTGGCCGAGGCAAAGCTCGGTGCGCTCGTCACTGTGCTGCTCGCGCCGCTTCTCGGCTGGACGGTCCTGCGCGTGGTCCGGCGCCTGCCGACGTCGGTGCGGGCGCGCCAGCTCGCGGGAACGGCCGCGGATATCCTCGACCTCTCCCGCGAAGTCGATCCCGAGCGCGATCACATCCGCGGCCCCGAAGACGCGTTCGTTACGCTCGTCGAGTACGGAGACTTCGAGTGCCCGTACTGCGGTCGGGCCGAGCCAGTGATTCGCGAGCTGCTGGCCGAGTTCGGCGACGATGTGCGTTACGTGTGGCGCCACCTGCCGCTCAACGACGTCCACCCGCACGCACAGATCGCCGCCGAGACCTCCGAGGCGGCCGCCGCCCATGGCCGTTTCTGGGAGATGCACGACGTGCTGCTCGCACACCAGGGCGAGCTGTTGCCGGCGCACCTGCGCGCGTACGCGACCGAGCTCGGCCTCGACGCCGATCGCGTGCTCGACGAGCTGCACCGCCGCGTGTACGCGGCGCGGATCAGCGAGGACGTCGCCGGCGCCGACGAGAGCGGCGTCTCCGGCACCCCATCGTTCTTCATCAACGGACGCCGTCACTACGGCGCTTACGACATCGCCACGCTCACCGACACCGTGCGCGCCGCGCGCGGGCGCGCACACCTCGCGGCCGGCGCCTGAGGCGCGCCGGTGCCGATGCGCAGATCGCGCCGTGCGAGGCTCTGATCGTCGGGATCGGCCTCAACGGGCATAGGGTTGTTGCCTGACTGTGCTCTCGCCTCGATGACGGCTCGCGATGTATCGTCGCGAGGATGGTTGTTGCCGAGGATCTCGACGAGGATGACACGCTGAGCTGGAATGCGCCCTCGCCCCGCCTGCGAGCGCTGCGGCGTTACGAGGTGCTGGCGGGGACACTGGTGTTGGTCGTCCTTGCCGCCAGCATCGCGATCGCGCTCGGAGCTGCCGTCGTTGCGGTCGTGGGAACCGTGATCGGCCTGATGATCCTCGGGTCGATCGCCAACCTCGTGGCGGGTAGGCGGGTGCGGGCGTGGGGCTACGCCGAGCGGGCGGAGGATCTGCTGGTCAGGCGAGGCGTGATGTTCCGGCGGACTTCGGTGATCCCGTACGGGCGTATGCAGTACGTCGAGGTCACCGCGGGGCCGTTAGAGCGGGGATTCGGGCTTGCGACGGTGCAGATGCACACCGCGGCGGCCGCGAGCGACGCCCGCATCCCCGGGCTTCCGCTCGCGGAGGCGGCACGCCTGCGCGACCAGCTGACCTCGTTGGGCGAGACTCACGCGATGGGCCTGTGAGCGACCAGCCTCCCCGCTCGCCAGCCGAAGGGGTTCTCCTATGAGCTTCGCGACCGAGCGGGCGGAGGTTGCTCTATGAGCGAGTCCGACGAGCCCGACCGTGCGGCCGGGGCTGGCGCCGGTGAGAGACTCATCCTGCCGGAGCGCCAGGCGGCGGCCGGGCTTGGCGGAGCTTGGCAGCGACTGCACCCGCTGTCGCCGCTGGTAAGGGCGGGCCGCGGCGCGATCGCGATCGTCTTTGTGCTGCTGCTCCCGCTGCTCAGCCACCAGCGGGGTTCGCTGGGCAGCGATCTCGGCCATCTCGGCCTGCTCGTCGCTGTCCTCGTGGTTGGCTTGGTCTCGTGGCTGGTGACCAGGTGGCGTGTGGAAGGCGGCGTGCTGCGCGTGGAGAGCGGCCTCTTGCGACGGACCTCGGAGCGCTTTCCGCTGAGCCAGATCCAGGCGATCGACACCGTCCGCCCGGGTTTGGCGAGGGTCTTTGGCCTGGCGGAGCTGCGAATCCGGCTGGCCGGCGGCGGGCGCAAGGCGGGCCGCCTGGCCTATCTGACGAGCACGGAGGCCGAGACGCTGCGCGCCCGGCTGCTGGCCCTCAGCCACGGTATGGCCGAGGAGACGCCGCCGGCGGCGGAGCAGACGCTGCTGAGCGTCCCTCCCGGGCGGCTGTTCGCCTCGATCCTGCTCGATCGGAGCGGGCTCCTGCTCGAGCTGGTGATCGTGGCGCTGCTCGCGCTCGCGATCCTCGCGCCGGGCGGGGCGGCGGGCGCAATCAGCGTCGGGGCGATCGCGCTGATCGGGCTCTTGGTCGGCCCGTTGCGCCGCTTCAACGGCGATTACCGCCTGACGGTATCGGACGCTCCCGACGGGCTGCACCTGCGCTCGGGCTTGGTGGAAACATCGGCCGAGACGATCCCCCGGGGCAGGATCCAGGCGATCCGGATGATCGAGCCATGGGCCTGGAGACCCTTCGGTTGGTGCCGCTTGGAGGTGGATGTCGCCACCCAGAAGTCCAAAGGCCGCCAGGACCGCAACCAGTCCAAAGCCGCGCGTGCGCTGCTCCCGGTCGGCAGCCGCGAGCAGGCCGCCTTCCTCGTCGCGAGAGTCTTCCCCGGCCTGCCCGAGCAGCGACTAGCGCCCCCCGCCCGCGCGCGCTGGAAGTCCCCTCTGCGCTTCCGCCTGCTCTCCTGGGGCGCCAACGAGCGCTACGCCGTGACCACCAGCGGCCGCCTGCAGCGCGCGACCGACTGGGTGCCCCTGGCGAAGGTTCAGAGCATCCGTCTGCTCGAGGGTCCGATCCAGCGTCGCCTGCGCCTGTCCAGCATTCATCTCGACACCGCCGGCCGCCGGGTCCACGCGGTGCTGCGCGACCGCGACCGGACAGAGGCCACGGCACTGCTGGCGAAGCTGCCCGAGCAGTGTCGCGGGGCTCGGCGGCTCGAAGATCAGCGCGGAAACAACCAGGCCGCGGCGCTAGGTTCACAGACCTCGGCGCCAGGTTCACAGGCTGCGGCGCGAGGTCCGTCATAGCCGAAGCCCCATTCACACCACCCCGGAACGTCCATTCACACCATCACCTGCCACGACGCTGGTAGATTTTGACGAATGATCATCTCGACGATGAACGACCTGCCGGGCTACGAGATCGAGGAGGTGCTGGGCGAGGCCTTCGGGCTGACCGTCCGCTCCCGCAACATCGGCTCACAGCTCGGCGCTTCGTTCAAGTCGCTGGTGGGTGGAGAGCTGAAGGGAATGACGAAGATGCTCGCCGAAGGACGCATCCACGCGCAGGAACGGCTGGTCGAGACGGCCGAAGCGAAAGGCGCCACCGCGATCATCGCGTTCCGCTTCGACACCTCCGAGCTGGGCACCACCTGGACCGAGATCTGCGCCTACGGTACAGCGGTTCGTGCGCGCAAGCTCTGATTCGAGCCGAGCTGGGTTAGGTTGGAATGTCCTTCTCCCCCCAGCAACGCTGGACGGCCGTCAACGACTACATCGCCGGCCACCTCCTGCCCGCCGACACGGCGCTCGACGCCGCCATCGCGGACAGCGCCGCGGCGGGTCTGCCGCCGATCGCGGTCACGCCGAACCAGGGCAAGCTG
Source organism: uncultured Solirubrobacterales bacterium (assembly GCA_963774785.1). Lineage (GTDB taxonomy): Bacteria > Actinomycetota > Thermoleophilia > Solirubrobacterales > Solirubrobacteraceae > Palsa-744. The sequence goes on from CAVZGH010000002.1 coordinate 209,120, forward strand.
CTCCAGCTGCTCGCACGCATGCAGGGCGCGCGCACGATCCTTGAGCTCGGCACGCTCGGCGGCTACAGCACGATCTGGCTCGCGCGGGCGCTGCCCGCGGGCGGTCGCCTGATCACGCTCGAGGCCGAGCCCCGCTACGCCGAGGTGGCTGGGGCGAACATCGCGCGTGCCGGCCTCGAGGAGCTCGTCGAGCTGCGCGTCGGTCCAGCGCTGCAGACGCTCCCCGAGCTCCACTCCGAGGGCGCTGGCCCGTTCGACCTGATCTTCATCGACGCCGACAAGGAGAACTATCCGGGCTACTTCGAATGGGCGCTGCGGCTCTCCCGCCCCAGGACGCTGATCGTCGGTGACAACGTCGTCCGCGACGGCGCGATCCTCGATCCCGGCGCCGGCGATCCCAAGTACGGCCACGGGGTCATCGAGGGCGTGCGCCGCTTCTATGAGCTGGCCGGAGTCGAGGCCGAGAAGGGCTCGGTCTCCGCCACCGCGATCCAGACCGTCGGCGCGAAGGGCTACGACGGGTTCGCGCTGGTGCTCGTCGAGGGCGGCGACTAAGTTGGTCCGAGGGGCGAATTAGGTCCGAGAGCGAGGATTAGATCGGCTGCACCCTGCGGGGGCGTTGCGATGACCGAGTCAGCTGAGCTGGAGCGTCGATACCGACGCCTGCTGAGGTGCTTCCCCGCGCGATATCGCCGCGAGCACGAGCAGGAGATCCTAGCGGTGCTCATGGCCGGTGCCGCGGAAGGCCAGCGGCGGCCTGGACTGGCAGACTCCGCCGACCTCGTGATCAGCGCGCTCTTCATGCGATGGCGCGAACTGACACGTCAACCACGATGGCCATGGGAACGCAGGCACCCACGCCTGATCATCCGCGTGCGGGTTGCGATCGGCATCTGGCTGCTGGTGGTTGGCGCAATCTTGGTGGGCGAGCGCTACTGGTGGGGAGTGCTGATCTTCGCGCCGGCCGCTCTGGACTTCTACCTCGCCTACCGTATGCGCCATGCCATCCAAAGCTAGCGCGTAGCGCTCTGGCAGGGGACAGCGGTGCCACCAACATCCAAGTCGACGCCCACCATCATCCCGCCCGCATGACCACGATCCAGCGGATGGACCACGTCGGCGTCGTCGTCGATGACCTCGCGGACGCGGTCGCGTTCTTCGTCGAGCTCGGACTCGAGCCGCAGGGCGAAGCCTCAGTCGGGGGCGACTGGGTCGACCGCATCATCGGGCTCGAGGGCGTCCAGGCGCGAATCGCGATGCTGCAGACTCCAGACGGGCACGGGCGAATCGAGCTGACGGAGTTCCACACGCCGCCGACCGACCGCAGCGACGAGCGCGAGCCGGCGAATGCTGCTGGCATCCGTCACGTCGCGTTCGCGGTCGAGGACATCGACACCGTCCTCGCTCGCCTCCAAGCCCGCGGAGCAGAGCTCGTCGGCGAGCTGGGGCGCTACGAGGACAGCTACAGGCTCTGCTACGTCCGCGGTCCCGCGGGGATCATCGTCGAGCTGGCGCAGCGGATCGGCTGATATGGGCGACCCGCAAGCATATTTCCAGAGCAGAGATCTATATCGGGGCGCCCGGATTCGAACCGGGGACCTCACCGACCCGAACGGTGCGCGCTACCAGGCTGCGCCACGCCCCGACGCGCTCGCCAGTATCCCACACCGCCCTCCCGGCGTCCGCCTCACCGCTCACGCCTACCCGCCGCGCTCAGGCGCAAATCCTTATCCCCGCTTTGCCCCGACGCATCCCAATCAGGACTAAGATCCTTCTGTTACTTCAGAGGTTGAGCGAGGAGGAGAGTCGTCATGGAGGCCACCGCAACGGTGTCGAGCACGGAGTCGAGTGCAGGGACGCAGGCACGGTCGCCGACCTGGTCCCGCGCGCCGCGGCCGAACACGCGGAGCAGCACCGCGGTGCGCTTCAAGCGCGACGGCGCCTGGCACGACGTCAGCTACGCCGAGCTCGCGACGATCGTGCAGGAGGTCGGGCTCGGCTTGATCGACCTCGGGATCGAGTCCGGGCGAGCGCGTCTGCATCCTCGCGAACACGCGGCCCGAGTGGTCCTACGCCGACCTCGCCGCGACCTCCGCGGGCGCGGTCGTCGTGCCGATCTACCAGACCAACTCGCCCGAGGAGTGCCTGTGGGTGATCTCCGACTCCGGCGCCAGCGCGATCGTCTGCGAGGACGACGAGCAGCTCGCGAAGATCGTCGCGATCCGCGACCAGCTGCCCGATCTGCGCACCGTGATCGTGATCGACGGGGCGGGCGGCTCCTCGCCGGACGCCTCCGAGGCGCCCGAGCCGCGCGCTACAGGCGATCTCGCTCGATGAGGTCCGCGAGCGCGGGCGCTCGCGCTGCCGCGGAGGAGCTCGACGCGCGCCGCGCGGCGGTCCGCCCCGAGGACCCCTACACGTTCATCTACACCTCCGGCACGACCGGGCCCACCGAAGGGCTGCGTCCTCACGCACGGCAACTACAAGGCGATCATGGAGATGGTCCGCGCGATCGGGCAGATCCGCGACGACGAGGTCACCTACCTGTACCTCCCGCTCGCGCACTCCTACGCGCTGCTGATCCAGCTGATCGTCATTCGACGCGGGCAGCACGCTCGCCTACTTCGGCGGCGACACCAAGCAGATCGTCGGCGAGCTGATGGAGGTCAAACCGACCTATCTGCCGTCGGTGCCGCGCGTGTTCGAGAAGGTCTACACGCTCGCCCACGGCGCGATCGAGGCGCAGGCGTCCCGAGGAGAAGGCAGCAGTCCGAGGCGGCGATCGAGCTCGGCGTGAAGGTGCGCAACATGATGCTCGCGCGGCGAAGAGATGCCCGCCGAGCTGCAGAAGGCCTTCGACGAGGCCGACGACGAAGCTGTTCAAGAACGTGCGCGCGATCTTCGGCGGGCGCGTGCGCCAGGCGACCAGCGGCGCGGCGCCGATCGCCGAAAGAGATCCTCGAAGTTCTTCTGGGCCTGCGGCGTGCCCGTGCTCGAGGGCTACGGGATGACCGAGACCGCCACAGCGGCGACCGTCTCGACGGTCGAGGACCACCGCTTCGGGACCGTCGGGCGCGCGCTGCCTGGGGTCGAGCTGAAGATCGCCGACGACGGCGAGATCCTGATCAAAGGCGCGAACATCTTCGCCGGCTACCACAACCGCGCGGAAGAGAGCTTCGGCGCGGTCGAGGACGGCTGGATGCACACCGGCGACCTCGGCTCGCTCGACGAGGACGGCTACCTCTCGATCACAGGCCGCAAGAAGGACATCATCATCACCGCCGGCGGCAAGAACCTGACGCCCGCGAACATCGAGAACGACCTCAAGCAGTGCCGCTGGATCTCCCAGGCGGTGATGCACGGCGACCAGCGCCCCTACCCGGTCGTGCTGATCACGCTCGACGAGGAAGAGATCCCCTCCTACGCCCACGAGCACGACCTGCCCCAGGACATCCCCTCGCTCTGCCGCTGCCCGGAGATCCAGGAGCTGATCCAGCAGCGAGGTCGACCGCGCCAACGAGAAATACGCGCAGGTCGAGCAGGTGAAGAAGTTCGTGATCCTCGACCACGACCTCTCGCAGGCCACGGGCGAGCTGACGCCGACGCTGAAGGTCAAGCGCAACGTCGTCAACGAGCAGTACGCCGCGCTGTTCGACGAGCTCTACACCGGCTGACCTGTAGCCGTTGCCATAGCTGCGAACATAGGAGAAGCGATGCGCAGCGACCCCACTGAGAACGGCGGCCTGTTCGTCGGGCGCCGGCCCGGTACGGCGCCCGTCCGCTTCCGCGAGCTGCCCGACGCGCGGCGGCGCCCTGCGCCGGCGCTTCGACGGCTCGCTCGCCGGCATCCTGCTCGCCGCGATGATCGTCCTCAGCCTGCTCTGCTGGGGCCCGATCCCGCTCGCCTGCCTGTGGCTCGGCTCGCAGGCCGACTACCTCTCGGGCAGCGTCTCCTTCGGCATCCTCGTCTCCTTCGCCGGGCTGTTCGCGTTCCTGTTCGGGGCGCTCGCGCTGCTGCGCCGCCTCGACCAGGCCTGGATCCTCGTGCGCCGCGCCGCCGGCCACGACCAGCGCTCCGGGGCGCTCGGGCGGATCTTCGCGACACCGCCGTCGTCTGCGCGCTCGTCTTCGCTTTCTGGTTCCTCGTGATCCACGGGCCCGGCGGCGACATTCTCCGGCGCCGGAACGGCGGCAACGGCGTCGATGAGCAGCACGCCGGGGTCTGAGCTAGCCATGGGCCTGCTCGACTACTACCGCCAGTTCGAAGGGATGTCCGAGGAGGAGGTCAACCGCGGCCTGCGCGCGCAGGCCGCCGAGCGCCGGCGCAAGGCGCTCACGCGCGTGGAGACGCTCGACCTCTCGCAGACGACCTGGCCCGAGCTCGCCCACCCGCACATCGTCTCGGCGATCACGTTCACCGCCCAGCGCGGCCTGCAGCGCTACCCCCACCTGCGCGGCTCCGCGCTGCACGACGAGCTCGCCGCGCGCCACGGGGTCGACTCCGGACGACTGATCCTCGGCAACGGCGCGGCCGAGCTGCTCAGCTCCGCCACGCGCGCGCTGATCGCGCCCGGCCAGCGGCTGATCACCTCCTGGCCCTCCTACCCGCTCTACCCGATCATGGCCCGCCGCGCCCACGGCCGCGCGGTGCCCGTCACCGGCGGCGTCGACGCGCTGCTGGCGGCGGCGCGGCGAGGAGCGACACGCGCGTGATCGCGCTCGCCAGCCCCAACGACCCGACCGGCGAGCTGCTTCCGGACGGGCGAGCTCGCGCGGCTGCTCGACGGGCCTGCCCGACGACGTCGCGGTGCTGCTCGACGAGTCGCTCGTCGAGTTCGCCGACGCCCAGCCCGTCGACAGCCTCGCTGGAGCTGCTCGAGCACCATCCGCGGCTGCTCGTCTTCCGCAGCTTCTCCAAGGCCTGGGGCCTCGCCGGGCTGCGGATCGGCTACGCGCTCGGCGCGCCCGGCTCGGAGGAGCTGCTCGCCGAGCTCGCGCCCGACCTCGGCGTCTCCGAGGTCTCCCAGGCGGGCGCACTGGAGGCCCTGAAGAGCTGCTCGGAGCTCGTCGCCGAGCGCGTGCGCCAGATCTCCGTCGAGCGTGTCGCGCTGACCGTCGCGCTGCGCGAGCGCCACTTCGAGGTGACCGACAGCCAGGCGAACTTCCTGTGGGTCGCGCACCCGAGCGTCGACGGCGGCGAGCTGGTCTCGCGCCTGGCCCGCGCCGGCGTGCTCGTCGCCGGCGGCGACGCCCTCGGCGAGTCGCGCCACGTGCGCATCGGCCTGCGCGACGCAGCGTGCTCCGAGCGCCTGCTCGGGGCGCTCGACAAAGCACTGCTGTGACGCCATGGCCGGCGCTGGCCGATCCCGGACGATCGGTCTGCGTCCTCGGTCGCTCGCGTGCTAGCGCACGCCACGCTCCCTGCGTCCTTGATCTGCTTGGCCCTGACGCCACAGGGACCCCCAGCTACAAGGATCGCTAACCGGCAGATCCCGCCTGGCGCAGGAGCGCGCCGGTCGTGCCCTCGAGGATCTTGCGCCAGGCGCTGGTCTCTTCCTGCTCCTCCTCGAAGTGCGCGACCACTTTCTTCACCCGCTTCTCCGAGATCTCCAGGCCGTGGCGCTCGCAGATCTCGCGGTAGTGATCGTATTCGCCGGCAAGGTGCCGCGTCACCGACTCGAACCCGTGCCGCGCGATCTCCACGCGCGAGGTGAAGTTCATCATCGAGGTCTTGAACATCAGCTCGTCGGCCGACTCGGGCTCGATCAGCACGATGTCGACGCCGGGATAGCGCTGCTCCCAGCGCTGGGCCATCTCGTGCAGGCGCTGGTGGGCGAGCAGCTTGAACGTCTGATAGCCGATCTGCGCGAAGCCCATGTCCGAGACGCGCCGCGGCCGCGTGCCGCGCAGCGTGCGCACCTGCTCGGCGAAGTCGTTCACGAACGGCACGAGCGGGTTGATCACGACCACGAGCTTCGCGCCGGCCTGCACGGCGATGTCGAGGTTCGTGGTCGAGACGATCCCACCGTCGATCAGCTCGCGGCCCTTGACCTCGACCGGCGCGTAGACCATCGGCAGCGCGCCCGACGCGCGCACCGCGGTCGAGATCGGCACGTCGTCGTAGCCCTCGGCGCCGAACACGATCCGCTCGCAGGTGTCGAGGTCGGTGGCGGTCAGGTACAGCTCGCGGCGCAGCTCACCGAACTCGTCGCTGCGGCCGGGCTCTGAGAGCACGCTGTGCAGGTAGCGCTCGATCCCGGCGCCGGTGTAGGCGCCGGAGGGCAGCCCCTCGGCGAGCCCGAGCAGCACGTCCATCGCCGAGACCTGCCCGCGCTGGGCGACGACCTGGCGCGCGAGCGTGACCATTCGCAGCGGCAGCGTCGCGCCGCTGCGCGCGAACTCGAGCAGGTTCAGGTGCAGCAGGTCGCCGAGGTCGACGTCGCGGAACGGCGCGCGCCCCTGATGGGTGACGACGCGCATCATCTCCTCCGGCGTGACGCCGTTGGCGCAGAGCGCCGCGATGAACGAGCCAGCGGAGGTCCCGACGTAGACGTCGAACTGGTTGACCGTGCTGTTCGTCGCCATCAGGTCGAGCGCGCGCAGCGCGCCGATCTCATAGACGCCGCCGGTGAAGCCGCCGCCACCAAGCACGAGCGCCGTCTTGCTGACTGCGCCGGCGCCGTCGCGTCGGCCGCGCGCCCGCGGTGCCGCGCTTTCTACTCGCCGCCGAACCCCGCCGCGCCGCAACTCCCGCCTTGGCCGTAGGTTCCAGCTTGACAACCTTGCCCATGCCAGAGACATTCTACGGTCCTATGCTCCGGAACCTCCTCGCGAGGCTGCTGATTCTGCTCTGCGGACTCTCGCCGCTCGGCCTGGCTGCTCCCATCCTCCGCTGCCGCCGGCGGCAGCCTGCGCCGGGCTGCAGGCCGACCTCAGCCACCAGCTCGCGCTCGCCGGCCCGGCGGACGGCGCCTACGTGTACGACCTCACGACCAAACAGGCGCTCTTCTCCGAGCGCGCGTCGACGCTGCGACCGCCGGCGTCGGTGGAGAAGCTCTACACCGCGACCACCGCGCTGGAGCGCATGGGCCCGACCGCCCACCTGAGCACGACCGTCTACGGGACCGGCAAGCTCGCGCCCGGCGGCGTCTGGGAAGGCAACCTGTACCTGCGCGGCGGCGGCGACCCGACGTTCGGCTCGAGCGCCTTCATCCGCTCGCACTACGACGGCATCGGCGCCTCGGTCTCGACGCTCGTCACCCAGCTCGTGCACACCGACGGCATCCACCGCATCACCGGCTCGATCTATGGCGACGAGTCCTTCCTCGACTCGCTGCGCGGCGAGCCCTCGAGCGACTACGCGCCCGATCCGTTCCTCGAAGGGACCCTGTCGGGGCTCGCGTTCAACCGCGGCGAATCGGGCTCGACCGCCTGCTCGCCCCGCACGCGCCCGCCGCCTACGCCGCCCACGAGCTGTGGCGGAGCTCTGAAGAGCGACGGCGTGAGCATCGCCGGGCACAGCGCCGCGGCCACCACGCCGGCCGGGGCGAGCCAGCTCGCGCAGGTGGCCTCGCCCACGGTGACCCAGCTGCTGGGCCTGATGCTGCCGCCGTCGGACAACTTCTTCGCCGAGACGCTCGTCAAGGATCTCGGCGCGCTCTACGGCGGCGCGGGGACGACCTCGGCGGGCGCGGCGGTCGTGCGCGCGACGATCGGCTCGCTGCTCGGCATCCACCCCGATGTCGTCGACGGCTCGGGGCTCTCCGAAGCGGACAAAACCTCGCCCTATGAGGTCGCCGATCTGCTCGTGGAGCTCGCCGCGACCCCGATCGGCCCGGTGCTGCGCGACAGCATGGCCGTGGCCGGCAAGACCGGCACGCTCGCCGAACGGATGCGCGACACCGGCGCGGCCGGCCGCTGTCAGGGCAAGACCGGCACGCTCACCGGCGTCTCCAACCTCGTCGGCTACTGCAACGCCGCCGATGGGCACACGCTCGTGTTCGCGATCTTCACCGACGGGATCGGAACCGAGACCGCACATGTCTTCCAGGACCACATGACGATCACCATCGCGGATTACTAGGGAGCTGGACGGGCCGCGTGCACCGCCTGGAACTACGCCCCCAGTAACTCGCGCAGGCCCGCTTCGTCGAGCACCGGCACCTCCAGGCGCTCGGCCTTCTCGAGCTTCGAGCCGGCGCTCTCGCCGGCGACGAGGTAGTCGGTCTTCTTCGACACCGGTGCCGTCACGCGTCCGCCGGCCGCCAAGATCTGCTCGGTGGCCTGCTCGCGCGACCAGCTGGGCAGCGTCCCCGTGATCACCAGCGTCTTGCCCGCCAGGGGCCCCTCCGACGGCAGCGGCCCCTCCTCGCTGAAGCACAGCCCGAGCCGGCGCAGATCCGCGATCAGGCTCTGCATGCGCTCCTCGTGTAGCTGCTCGTGGATCGACTACGGCCATCTTCTCGCCGATCCCCGGCACCTCCTCGATCCGCTCCACGGACGCCTCCAGCAGCGCGTCGATGCCGCGGAAGCTCATCGCCAGGTTGCGGCCCGTCACCTCGCCCACCTCCTCGATCCCCAGCGCGAACAGCACTCGTGCGAACGGGCGCTGCTTGGAGGACTGGATCGACTCCAGAAGGTTGCGGGTCGAGACCTCGCCAAAGCGCTCGAGCGCCACGAGTTGCTCCTCGGTCAGCCGGTAGAAGTCGGCTGCGCTCTCAATCAGCTCCCTGCTCGAGCAGGACCGCCGCCTGCTTCTCGCCCAGGCCGTCGATGTCCATCGCCCCCCGTGAGACGAAGTGCCGCAGCAGATGGCGCCGCGCGTTCCGGGCAGTCGCGGTTGGGGCACTTGGTGAACACCGCGTCCTCGGCCTTGACCGTCGGCGTGGCGCAGAACGGGCAGCGAGCCGGCGGGCTGCGTGGGCTCGCGGGCGAGCGGAGTGCTCGACCACGTGCGGCGCCGGCGAGATCACCTGGGGGATCACGTCGCCGGCGCGCAGCACGATCACGTCCTCCCCGGCGCGGATGTCCTTGCGGACGATGTCCTCCTCGTTGTGGAGCGTCGCTTTGGTGATCCTCACGCCTCCGACCTCGATCGGCTTCAGCAGCGCGTAGGGACGCAGGTCGCCGAACTTGCCGACGTTCCACATGACCTTCTCCAAGCGCGTCACGGCCGTGGTGGGCGGGAACTTCCACGCCACCGCCCAGCGCGGGTCGCGTCCGACCGATCCCAACCTGCGCTGGAGCGCGAGATCGTTGACCTTGATCACCACGCCGTCGATCTCGAAGTCGAGCTCCCCGCGACGCTGCTGCCATTCCAGACACTGCGCGACCACCTCGTCCTCGCCACCCAGCAGCTTGATATCGCGGTTGACCGGGAACTTCCGCTCGCGCAGCCACTCCAGCGCCTGGGAATGCGTCGTGAACGACAGACCCTCGGTGACGCCCACCTGATAGGCCCAGAACGACAGCGGCCGCTTCGCGGCGTCCGCCGGGTCGAGCTGACGGATCGTCCCGGCGGCCGAGTTGCGCGGGTTCATGAACGTCGACTCGCCCGCTTCCGCCCGGCGCTCGTTCAGCGCCGTGAAGTCCGCGAGCGACATGTAGACCTCGCCGCGCACCTCCACGCAGCGGTGGCGCGTCGGACAGCCTCTGCGGGATCGAGCGGATCGTGCGCAGGTTGTGCGTCACGTCCTCCCCCACCTCGCCGTTCCCGCGCGTAGCTCCTCGCTCCAGCAGCGCCATCGCGATAGATGAGGCTCATCGCCAGGCCGTCGATCTTCGGCTCGACCACGTACTGAAAGGACGGCTCGGAAATCCCCTCGCGTGCCAGGTGGTTGCGCATGCGCTCCACCCACGCTCGCAGCTCCTCCTCGGAGCGCACGTTGTCCAACGAGAGCATCGGCTCCAGGTGCTCGACCTTCTCCAGCCGCCCGATCGGCTCGCCGCCGACCCTCTGGGTCGGCGAGTCCGCGCTGCGCAGCTCGGGATGCTCCCGCTCGATCCCCCGCAGCTCGTCCAGCAGCGCGTCGTACTCCCCGTCGCCGATCGTCGGATCGTCGAGCACGTAGTAGCGGTGGGCGTGCTCTTCGAGCACGCGCTTCAGCTCGTCCACACGCGCCTGCATCTTTCGCGCGGCTGCTGGCTTCGCAGCGTCGCTCACGGCGCGTGCAGGCCGGCGACCGGGGCGAGCAGCGCCTCCAGGTCGAAGCTTCTCAGAGCCTCCAGGCCGGGTCGGTCGGTGAGGTCGAAATGGATCGGGGTCACCGCGATCCGCCCGGCCGCGACCGCCGCCAGATCGGTGCCCGGCTCGTCGTGGAAGCCGGGGTCCGAGCCGTAGATCCAGTAGCGCCGCCGGGTCGGCGGGCCGTCCTCCTCGTGGTCGAGTTTCAGCTCGTCCCGGTAGATCCGCTTGCCGAGGCTCGTCACCTCCACGCCCTCTGGCTTGCCGGCGGGCACGTTCACGTTCAGGAGCGTGCTCGCCGGCAGCGGCACGTCCTCGATCCGCTCGACGAGCGCGGCGACGAACCCCGCGGCGAGCTCGAACGAGAAGCCGCCGTCGTAGCGGAAGTCGAGCGCCCGCGCCTGCGATTGTTGGGAGACCGCGATCGCGGGGATTCCCAGCACGACGCCCTCGAGCGCCGCCGCGACCGTCCCGGAATAGGTGATGTCATCGCCGAGGTTCGCGCCGTGGTTGATCCCGGCGACGACCAGGTCTGTCTCGAACTCCTCGACCAGACCCAGGCTCGCGAGGCGCACGCAGTCCACCGGCGTGCCGTCGGTCGCGTAGCCGACGGTTCCATCCGCGAACGGGACCTCCTGCACCCACAGCGGCCTGCGCGTCGTGATCGAGCGCGCCATCGCCGAGCGGTTGCCGTCCGGCGCGATCACCGCCAGGCGCACGCCATCGAGGGCGGCGAGCGCGCGGCGCAGCGCCTGCAGGCCCTCGGCCTCGATCCCGTCGTCGTTCGTGAGCAGTACGTTCAGCATCTGTTTCCAGCATAGGGCGCAGCCCCGGTCCCCCGTGTTCACTCGTAGGACACGCTCGCCAGCGCCAGCCCGTGGGCGGGCGCGGTCCTGCCCGACTCGGCGCGGGGACGGCCTTCGAGCAGGCCCTCGAACTCGGCGAGGCTGCGCGCGCCGCTCGCGACGTCGAGCATCGTTCCCACGAGCACGCGATTCATGTGCCGCAGGAACATGTCCGCCTCGATCCACAGCTCCAGCAGGTCTCCGTGCACCAGCCACTCCGCGCGGCGCACGTCGCAGCGAAACCACGAATGCTCGGTCTCGCTCGGCGTGAACGCCGTGAAGTCGTGTGCGCCGCGCAGTGCCGCGGCGCACTGGGCGAGCGCGTCGCGGTCGATCTCCCGTGGCCACCAGAACGCGCGCCTGCGCTCGAACACGCCGCGCGTGCGCCGCGCGAGCACGCGGTAGCAGTAGGTCCTGCTCGTCGCGTCGCGTCGCGCGTCGAACTCGTCTCCCATCGGCTCGGCCGCGAGCACCGCGACGTCTTCGCCGAGCAACCCATTCAGGCGCAGCGGATCGACCGCCTCGTGGGCGTAGCTCGCGACCTGCCCCCACGCGTGCACGCCACGATCGGTGCGCCCGGCGACCTTCAGCTTCAGCGGCGCGCCGTCCTGACCGTGCTCACCGAGCACCGTGCGCAGCGCGCGCTCGAGCTCCTCCTGCACCGTCCGCTCGCCGGGCTGACGTGCCCAGCCGGCGAAGTCCGTCCCGTCGTACTCGATCGTTAGCTTTGTGATCATCCCCAACCTGTCTAGCGGCTCGATGGCCAAGCCAGGCAAGAACGCAGTGAGCGTAGCGTGCTCTGCACGTGAGCGATCGAGGACGCAGCCTGGCGCCGTGCCAGCGGGCCGCTAGACGAGCTCGATGAAGACCATCTCGGTGGAGTCGCTGCGCCGCGGGCCGAGCTTCAGAATGCGCGTGTAGCCCCCGGGCCTGTCCGCGTAGCGCGGCGCGACCTCCTCGAACAGCTTGTGCACCGCGAACTTGTCCTGCGCGAGCGTCGACAGCGCCTGCCTGCGCGCGTGCAGGTCACCGCGCTTGGCGAGCGTGATCAGCTGCTCGATCTCGGGCTTGACCGCCTTGGCCTTCGCCTGGGTGGTTTCGATCCGCTCGTGCTCGATGATCTCCTTGCTCAGGTTCATCAACAGCGACTTGCGGTGCGCGCTCGAGCGGCTGAGCTTGTTTTTGGTCTTCTGGTGGCGCATGGGCTTCGGAGTCTAAACCGCGGTCAGTCCTGGCGGAGGTCGAGACCTCGTGCGTGCAACGTTTCGATGACCTCGTCGATCGACTTTTTGCCGAAGTTCGGGATCGCGTTCAGCTCGGCCTCGGACTTGGAGATCAGATCGCCGACGGTCTGGATGCCGGCGCGCTTCAGGCAGTTGTACGAGCGCACGCCGAGCTCGAGCTCCTCGATCAGGATGCTCCACTCCTCACCCTGCAGGGCCGATTGGGGGCCACCCACACCGCCCGCGCCGCCACCGACCGCGAGGCCGTGACCGTCGAGCGCTCCGCCCGGCACCGCGCGCAGCTCCTGGATGCGATCGGCGTCCGTGAAGATCGCGAGCTGGCTGATCAACAGCTCGGCGGCCTCGCGCAGCGCCGCCTGCGGGTCGATCGAGCTATCGGTCTCGATGTCCAGCGTGAGCTTGTCGAAGTCCGTCTTCTGTCCGACGCGCGCGCCCTCGACCGCGTAGGCCACCCGCCGCACCGGCGAGAAGATCGAGTCGATCGGGATCACGCCGATCGGCTGGTCTGAGGACTTGTTCTCCTCGGCGGGCCTGTAGCCGCGGCCGCGGCCGATCGTCATGTACAGCTCAAGCTTCGTTTTCTTCTCGAGCGTCGCGATGTGGACCTCGGGGTTGAGGATCTCGACGCCCGCGGGCAGGTCGATGTCCTTCGCGGTGATCTCCCCCGGTCCGGTCACGACCAGCGGCGCCTCGACCTCGGTCGCATCGGAGTGCATCCGGCAGACGATGCCCTTCAGGTTCAGCACGATGTCCGTCACGTCCTCCTTGACGCCGGTGATCGTCGAGAACTCGTGTGCGACGCCCTCGATGCGCACGCTTGTGACGGCCGCGCCGGCCAGGGACGACAGCAGTACGCGGCGCAGCGAGTTGCCGAATGTGTAGCCGAAGCCGCGGTCGAGCGGCTCAATCGTGAACGTGCCGCGGTTCTCCTCCACGGACTCGCTTGTGATCCGGGGAATTTGGAAATCGAGCATCAGAGTCCTAACGTCGTTTTGGTGTCGCACCGGCGTCGCCCTGGACGCCGGCTCTAAAAGCGCCTACGCCGCCCCTAGGGCGGCGCCGGCGTGGGGCAAAAGCTTTTCCTTTACTTCGAGTACAGCTCGATGATGAGCTGCTCCTGCACCGGCGCTGCGACCTCGCGTCGCTCCGGCTTGCGCAGCACCTTGGCGGTGAGCGACTCGTGGTCGGCCTGCAGCCACGCGGGGATCTGTCCGGTCAACTCGGTCGCGTCGCGCACCACCTGCGTCGCCGCGGTATCGGCCTTGATCGCGATCACCTCGCCCGCGCGCACCTGATAGCTGGGGATGTTCACCCGGCGGCCGTTCACGGTCCAGTGGCCGTGGCGGATCAGCTGCCGCGCCTGGCGGCGCGAGGCGGCGAAGCCCAGGCGCACGAGCACGTTGTCCAGCCGGCACTCCAGCAGCGCGAGCAGGTTCTCGCCGGTGATGCCGGGCTGGCGCGAGGCCTTCTCGTAGTAGCCGTGGAACTGCTTCTCGAGTACGCCGTAGTAGCGCCGCGCCTTCTGCTTCTCGCGCAGCTGCAAGCGGTACTCGCTCTGTTTCTGGCGGCCGCGGCCGTGCTCGCCCGGGGGATAGGAGCGGCGCTCGACGCCGCACTTGTCGGTCAGGCAACGCTCGCCCTTGAGGAACAGCTTCTGTCCCTCGCGCCGGCACTGCTTGCACTGCGGGCCTGTATCTCTTGCCATTGCTCAGACTCTCCGTCGCTTGCGGGGGCGGCAACCGTTGTGGGCCTGGGGGGTCACGTCCTTCACACCCGTCACCTCCAGGCCAGCGGCCTGTAGCGAGCGGATCGCCGTCTCACGTCCCGAGCCCGGTCCCTTGACGTAGACCTCGACCTTCTGCAATCCCTGCTCGAGACCCTTGCGCGCGGCTGCGTCGGCAGTCACCTGAGCGGCGAACGGAGTCGACTTGCGCGAGCCCTTGAAGCCGGCGCCGCCGGCCGACTCCCAGGCGATCACGTTGCCGGTGGTGTCCGTCAGCGAGACGATCGTGTTGTTGAAAGAAGTCTTGATGTGCGCCTGCCCGATCGGGATGTTCTTCTTCGGCTTGCGCCGGCCGCGGCCGGGTCGTTTGGGTGCGGGAGGCACTACTTCTTACCCGCTTTCTTCCTGCCCGCGACCTGCATCCGCTTGGGGCCCTTGCGCGTGCGCGCGTTGGTCTTCGTCTTCTGCCCGCGTACCGGCAGGCCGCGCCGGTGGCGCAGACCGCGATAGCAGCCGATCTCCTGCAGGCGCTTGATGTCCTGCGACTGCTCGCGCCGCAGATCTCCCTCGACGGTCAACGTCTGGTCGATCGCGTCGCGCAGCTTCGAGACCTCGTCCTCGGTCAGGTCGCGCACATACGTGTCGGGGCTGACCCCGGTCTCGGCGAGCAGCTTGTTCGACTGTGACCGGCCGATCCCGAAGATGTACGTCAGGCCGATCTCCGCACGCTTGTTCAGGGGCAGGTTGACCCCAGCGATTCTCGCCATGCGCTAGCTAGCCCTGCCTCTGCTTGTGGCGCTTGTTCTGGCAGATGACCAGCACCGCTCCGTGGCGGCGGATGATCTTGCACTTCTCGCACATCGGCTTGACCGACGGTCTTACCTTCATGATCCCTTTCGGCGGCTTGTTCCGGCGGCCCGGCTCTGGCCGCCGTGACGGCTGCCGCTACCGGGTCGTGGAGATGCCCTCACGCGTGCAGCTTGCCTCGCGTTCGAGCAGGACTCCGGATGGTAGCAACTTCGCTCAGCTCGCGCCGGCGCCTGCGCCGGCGGTCCCCTGCGCCAGCGGCACGGCGAGCCGTGCCTGCGGCGCGAGCTGCCACGGGGTCAGGATCCGCGGACCGTCAGCGGTGATCGCAACCGTGAACTCGAAGTGGGCCGCCGGGGAGGAGTCCTGGGAGAAGATCGCCCAGCCGTCGCCCGCCACGCGCACCGCAGCGCGTCCCGCGGTCGTCATCGGCTCGATCGCAAGCACCATCCCCTCCTCCAACAGTGGGCCCTTGCCCGGCTTGCCGAAATTGGGCACCTGCGGGTCCTCGTGCATGTTGCGCCCCACGCCGTGCCCCACGAGCGAGCGCACGACCGACAGTCCGGCGCCCTCCGCCACGCGCTGGATCGCGTTCGACACGTCGCCCAGGCGATTGCCGGCGACACACTGGGTGACGCCGACGTGCAGGGACTCCTCGGTCGCGCTCAGCAGGTTACGCGCCTGCGCGCTCACCTCCTCCACCGCGAACGTGCGCGCGGCGTCCGCCACCCACCCGTCGAGCGTCACGCCGACGTCGATCGAGATGATGTCGCCGCGCTGCAGCTTGTAGGGCCCGGGGATCCCGTGCACGATCATCGCGTTCGGCGAGGCGCAGATCGACCCGGGGAAGCCGCGATAGCCCTTGAACGTCGGCTTTGCGCCGCGTGAGCGGATGAAGCGCTCGGCCGCCCGGTCGAGCTCGGCGGTGCTCACGCCCGGGCGGATCTTGCCCTCCATCAGGTCCAGCGTGGCGGCGAGGATCAGACCCGCGCGCGCCATCTTCTCGATCTCCTCGGGCCTCTTCTTGATGATCACTCGCGGAGCTTAGCTACGGCGAGGCTCGCGAGCGGAGCCTCGGATGGTCGTTTAGAGGTTTTCCTCGAGGCGAAGAGTCGCGAGGGCAGCGCGGATGTGGGCGTGCACCTCGTCGGCGCTGCGGCGGCCGTCGAAGCGGCGCAGCAGGCCGACGCGCTCGTAGTAGTCGATCAGGGGCGCGGTCTGCTCGTGGTAGACGACCAGACGGTTGCGAATCGTCTCCTCGGCGTCGTCCTCGCGCTGGATCAGGCGCGCCCCGTCTTGGTCGCAGACGCCCTCGTGCTTCGGCGGGTCGAAGTCCACGTGGTAGATGTGGCTCGGATTCTTCACGCAGACCCGGCGTCCGGCGAGGCGACGCACGACCTCCTCGTCCGGCGCCTCGATCAGCAGCGCGGCGGTCAGGCGCCGATCGAGGCCCTTCAGCGCTTCGCTCAGCGCGTCGGCCTGCCCCTCGTTGCGCGGAAAGCCATCGAGCAGGAACCCGTCGCGCGCGTCCTCACCGCCGACGCGGTCGATGATCATGCCGATGATCACCCCATCGGGAACCAGCTCGCCCGCGTCCATGAATTGCTTGGCCTGCAGCCCGAGCTCGGTGCCGTCAGCCACCTGGGCACGGAGCATGTCCCCGGCGGAGATATGTGGCAGGGAGAAGTCCTCACGCAGGCGCTCGGCCTGCGTCCCCTTGCCCGCACCCGGCGGGCCGAGCAGGATCAAGTTCAACTCGGACACGTTTCCAGCCTACCCCCTCACGACAAACCGAAGCGGTTCTACTTGAGGAAGCCCTCATAACTTCGCATCATCAGCTGCGCCTCGAGCTGCTTCATCGTTTCGAGGGCGACGCCGATCACGATCAGGATCGAGGTGCCGCCGAGCTGGATGTTCTGGTGGGTGCGCGCGATCAGGATCGTCGGCAGCGCCGCCACGGCGGCCAGGAAGAGCGCCCCGGGGAACGTCAAGCGCGCGAGGATGCGGTCGAGGAATTCAGCCGTCGGGCGGCCCGGCCGGACGCCCGGGATGAAGCCGCCGTACTTCTTCAGGTTATCCGCCTGATCGACCGGGTTGAACGTGACGGCCGTGTAGAAGTAGGTGAAGACCACGATGAAGATCGACTCGCCGACCACGTAGTGCCAGCCGTCGGGGGAGAAGAAGTCCGACAGCGACTGGCCCCAGTGGGTTTTCACGAGCTGCCCGACGGTCGGCGGGAAGGCCATGATGCTGGCGGCGAAGATCACCGGGATCACGCCGGCCATGTTCACGCGCAGCGGCAGGTAGGTCTGCCCGCCCTCGGTCATCCGCCGGCCGATCACGCGCTTGGCGTACTGCACCGGGATCCTGCGCTGACCCTCCTGCACGAACACGATCCCGGCCACGATCGCCAGCACGAGGAACGGCATCATCACCTTGAAGACCTGGTCGTTCGTGTCCCACCAGGCCTGGATGCCCGTCGGCAGCCGCGAGACGATCGACGCGAAGATCAGCAGCGAGATGCCGTTGCCGATCCCCCGCTGGGTGATCAGCTCGCCGATCCACATCAGCATCACGCAGCCGGTCGTCAGGCAGATCACGATCAGGAAGATGTGCGGCGCGTCGAAGTGCGTGATCACCGATTCGCCCGATTTGGCCTGCAGCGAGTGAAACAGGAAGACGTAGCCGATCGACTGCGCGAACGCGAGCCCGACGGTCAGGTAGCGGGTGTACTGCGTGATCCGCGCCTGTCCCACCTCGCCTTCCTTGGAGAGCTTCTCCAGGGACGGCACCGCCACCTGCAGCAGCTGCAGGATGATCGAGGAGGTGATGTAGGGCATGATGCCCAGCGCGAACAGCGCGAGCCGCGACAGGCTGCCGCCCGAGAACAGGTTCAGCAGCCCAAGGATGTTCGAGCCGCCGAAGGACTTCTGGATCGCGTTCACCGCCGTCAGGTTCACGCCCGGCACGGGGATGTGCGAGCCGAAGCGATAGATCAGCAGCATCGCCGCCGTGAAGGCGAGCTTCTTGCGGATATCCGCTACCTGGAAGGCGTTGAGGATCGTTGAGAGCATTGGTCTGAGACCGCTGGACGAGCGTCGTCCGCGGCGCGCCCGATTCTAGCTCTCGACGATGGTGCAGGTGCCGCCTGCCGCCTCGATGCTCTCGCGCGCGCTGGCGCTGAAGGCATGGGCGTGTACGGTCAGCGGCTTGGAGAGCTCGCCCTTGGCGAGGATCTTGATCGGGATGTCCTTCCGTGTCCCGAGGCCCTTCTCCTTGAGTCCCTCGATCGTGATCTCGGCACCGGAGTCGAAGCGGGCGTCCAGGTCGGCGATGTTCACGGGCTGGGTGTGCGTGCGGAACATCTCGAACGGCATCGACTTCTTCATGTGCGGTCCACGCAGCTTTCGCATGCGCATGTGGATCGGCATCTGCCCACCCTCGAAGCGAGCGCGGCGCTTGGAGCCCGAGCGCGAGCCCGCGCCCTTCTGCCCGCGGCCGGATGTCTTGCCTGTGCCCGAGCCTTCGCCGCGGCCGACGCGCTTACGCGGACGGCGGCTGCCCGGGGAGGGCTTGAGGTTGTGCAGCCCGATGCGCTCCTCGGTCTCCTCTTTGGCTTTGGCGGGGCTCACTTGCCCTCCTCGACCTCGACGAGATGACGCACGGCGTGCAGCATCCCTTTGGCCTGCTCGCAGTCCTTGACCTCGACGGTGTGTCCGATCCGCCGCAGCCCGAGCGAGCGCAGCGTGTCGAGCTGTTTCTTGTTCGCGCCGTTGCGCGAGCGCAGCTGGGTGACGTTCAGCGAGGACATCAGGCCGGTGTCTCCTCGGCGGTCGCCGGTGCCTCGGCCGCGGCGGGAGTCTCCTCGGCCGGCTCTTTTGTGGCACCGGACGGAGCGGAGCCGTCGAGCACCTCGGTGGCGCCCTCGGGCTGCTTGTCGGTGAGACCGAGCACCTGGTTGATCGAGAGGCCGCGCAGCGTCGCGACCTCCTCGGGAGTGCGCAGCCCGCGCAGGCCCGCGACCGTCGCCTTGACGAGGTTGATCGGATTCTGCGTGCCGAGGCTCTTGGAGAGGATGTCGTGGATCCCGGCGAGCTCGAGCACCGCGCGCACGCCGCCGCCGGCGATCACGCCGGTACCTGGTGAGGCGGGCTTCAGGAAGACGCGTCCCGCGCCGAACACGCCGGTCGTCTGGTGGGTGATCGTCGAGCCGTGCTTGGGCACCTTGAATAGGTCCTTCTTCGCGCGCTCGACGCCCTTCTGGATCGCCAGCGGTACCTCGTTGGCCTTGCCGTAGCCGACGCCGACGACTTCGCGTTCGTCGCCGACGACGACCAGCGCGGTGAACGAGAAGCGACGCCCGCCCTTGACGACCTTGGCGACGCGGTTGATCTCGACTACGCGCTCCTGGAGGTCCAGGCCGGACTGACTGACTGAGCGATCTTGGGTTATTGCCATAGGGAAGTGGAGGGTAGCGGTAGGTTGAGGTTTAGACGGTGAGACCGGCTTCGCGGATCGCCTCGGCAAAGGCACGCACGTGGCCGTGGTAGCGGTAGCCGCCGCGGTCGAAGACCGCTTCGCTCACGCCCGCGGCCTTGGCGCGCTCGGCGAGCGCCTCACCGGCGCGCTTGACGCGCTCGTCTTTGGAAAGCTTGCCCAGCTCGGGCTCGAACCAGTTGACGGCGGCGAGCGTCGTGCCGGCGACGTCATCGATCAACTGCGCCGACAGGCCCTTGTTCGAGCGGAACACGGAGATCCGCGGGCGCGTCGCGGTGCCTGAGATCTTCGCGCGCACCCTGCGGCGGCGCTTGAGGCGACGATTGCCCTTGGTGATGACGCTCATGCGCGCTTGCCGACCTTTCTCGCCACATACTCGCCCTCGTAGCGAATGCCCTTGCCCTTGTAGGGCTCCGGCGGGCGCTGCTTGCGGATGATCGCGGCGGTCTCGCCGACGAGCTGCTTGGAGATCCCCTTCACGACCACGCGCGTCGGCTGGGGCACCTCGAATTCGATCCCGTCCGGCGCGGGGATGGGCACCGGGTGCGAGTAACCGACGGCGAGCTCGAGGTTCTTGCCCTTCAGCTGCGCCCTGTAGCCGACCCCCTGGATCTCCAGCCGCTTCTCGTAACCGGCGGTCACGCCCTGCACCATGTTCGCCACGAGCGAGCGCGTCAGACCGTGCAGCGCGCGATGCTCGCCGCGATCGGTCGGTCGCGAGACGAGCAGCTGCTCGCCCTCCTGAACGACCTCGATGTCGCGGGAGATACGCTCGGACAGCTCGCCTTTGGGGCCGTTCACGCGCACCGACTCGGGCTCGATCGCGACGGTCACGCCGGCGGGCACGGGGATGGGTTGTCTTCCGATTCTCGACATCTCGTTTCCCCTACCAGACCTGCGCCAGGACCTCGCCGCCGACGCCCGCCGCGCGCGCGTCGTGGCCGGTCATCACGCCACGTGAGGTCGAGACGATCGACGTGCCCATGCCGCCGAGCACCTTCGGGATGTGCTTCGCGTCGACGTACGTGCGCCGCCCCGGACGCGAGACGCGCCGCAGCCCGGAGATCGCCGAACGGCGGTCCTCGGTGTACTTCAAGCGAATCTCGATCAGCTGCCCGGCGTCGCCCTCGGGCGTGGGTACGATCGACCACGAATCGATGTAGCCCTGCTCGGCGAGGATCCGCGCGAGCTCGGCCTTCAACTTCGAATCGGGAATCTCAACCGTCTCGTGGGCGGCGTGGATCGCGTTGCGCACGCGCGTCAGGAAGTCGGCTATCGGATCGGTCATGGACATGGTTTCAGTGGCTGCTCAGAAGTCGTGGTTTTGGGCCCTACCAGGAGGACTTCGTCATCCCGGGGATCTGGCCGTTGTGGGCGAGCTCGCGCAGACAGATGCGGCACACCCCGAACTTCTTGTAGACCGCGCGCGGACGTCCACAGCGGTTGCAGCGAGTATAGGCGCGCGTCTTGAACTTTGGCGGGCGGGCCTGCTTGACGCGCATCGAGGTCTTGGCCATCAGTCGGTGCTCTCTTTCTCAGTGGTGTCCGCGGCGTCCTCGTCCTCGGGGGCGTCGTCCTGCTCGGCCTCTGTCTCCTGGACGGCCTCAGGCGCTGGCGCCTCGGGCTCCTCAGCCGTGGGCTCAGCCTGCTCTGGCTCGTCCTGTGCGGGCTCTGCGACCTCAGGCTCGGCCACGGTGGCAGCGCTCGCAGTCGACGGGTCGCCGTCCTGCTCCTCGTCGGCTTTCACCCTCGCACCGTCCTCGTCGGTTGGCTCCGAAACCACGCCGATCGCCTCGTCGAAGCCCCTGGGGCGCCATTTGGCCGAGAAGGGCATACCGAAGGCCATCAGCAGTGCGAACGCCTCGGCGTCGGTCTTCGCGGAGGTCGTGATCGT
This sequence comes from uncultured Solirubrobacterales bacterium, assembly GCA_963774785.1. Lineage (GTDB taxonomy): Bacteria > Actinomycetota > Thermoleophilia > Solirubrobacterales > Solirubrobacteraceae > Palsa-744. The sequence goes on from CAVZGH010000002.1 coordinate 230,313, forward strand.
GATGTCCAGACCACGCACCTGGTCGATCCCGTCGTAGTCGATCTCGGGGAAGATGATCTGCTCCTTGACGCCGAGCGTGTAGTTGCCGCGGCCGTCGAACGAGCGCGGGCTCAATCCGCGGAAGTCGCGAATCCGGGGGATCGCGATCGAGACGAGGCGGTCGAGGAACTCATACCCGCGCTCTCCGCGCAGGGTCACCGCGACGCCCACGGGCATACCCTCGCGCAGTTTGAACGCGGCGATCGACTTGCGCGCGCGACGCACGCTCGGCTGCTGGCCGGCGATCGTCGCGAGCTGGTCCTGGGCCGCTTTCAGCATTTTCGAGTCCTGCTTGGCCAGGCCGACGCCCATGTTCAGCGTGATCTTCTCGAGCTTCGGCGCCTGCATCACCGAGGAGTAGCCGAAGCGCTCGATCAGCGCCGGGCGGATCTCCTCCAGGTAGCGGGTCTTCAGGCGGGCTTTGGTGGCGGTCTCGGGCATCGTCGTGTCGCTCAGTCGATTCTCTGGCCCGTGCGCTTGGCGACACGCAGCGGCCGGCCGTTCTCGCGCTCGATCCGCACGCGCGTCGGTGCGCCGCCTTTGGGGTCGATCAGCATCACGTTCGACACGTGGATCGGTCCCTCGCGGCTGATCACGCCACCGACGGTCTGTTCGCGGTTGGTGTCGCGCACCTGCTGGGGCTTCATGTGGCGCTTGACCATGTTCAGGCCCTCGACGTACACGCGCTCCTTCACCGGCTCGACGCGCATCACCTTGCCGGTCTTGCCGCGATCCTTGCCGGCGATCACCTTCACCTGGTCGCCCGAGTGGATCTTCAGGGAGCGGCGCTTGGGAGCTGTGGCCGTACGCGCCATCACAGCACCTCGGGCGCGAGCGAGACGATCTTCATAAAGTTGCGCTCGCGCAGTTCGCGCGCGACCGGGCCGAACACACGCGTGCCGCGCGGGTTGTTCTGATCGTCGATGATCACCGCGGCGTTCTCGTCGAAGGCGATGTAGGTCCCGTCCTCGCGACCGATCGGCTTCTTCGTACGCACGACCACGGCGGTCACAACCTCGCCCTTCTTGACGGCGCCCTGCGGGTTGGCCTGCTTGACGGTCGCGGTGATCACGTCGCCGACGAATGCGTACCGGCGGCGGGAGCCGCCCTTCACGCGAATGCAGAGGATCTCGCGCGCGCCGGTGTTGTCGGCCACGCGCAGCCTGGTCTCGTTCTGGATCATCGCGCGCGCTCCAGCACGTCGACGAGCTTCCAGCGCTTGTTCTTCGACAGCGGCCGGCTCTCGATCACGCGCACCGTGTCGCCCTCGTGCGCGTCGTTGGACTCGTCGTGCGCATGCAGGGTGCTCGAGCTGCGCACGATCTTCTCGTAGCGCCGGTGGCGGCGGGCGAAGTCGATCCTGACGGTGATCGTCTTGTCGGCCTTATCCGAGACCACGATCCCCTGACGCACGGTGCGCTTGCCCTCGACGGCGGCGTGTACGGGAGCGAGCTCCTGCGCCGGCGCGGCTGTAGAGCTCTCGCGCTTGGCGGTTCGTTTCGCGCGTTCCTGCAGACGTCGCGCACGGCGGCTTGCCGCCTTCGCGCTGCGCTTGGCCAGGCGCTCGGCGTGGCGATCCTCGGGCGAGCGGGCCGGGGCCGCCTCGCCTGAATGCGTCGAGCGCGCCTTACGGCGGCGCTCCTTCGCCGAGAGCTGCTCCTCGGGCTCGGCCGGGGCGGCCGCCACCACCGGAGTCGCGGAAGCCTCGGGCTCAGAAGGCTCGGGGGTCTCGGAAGGCTCGGGGGTCTCGGCCGCCGGGGTCTCTGGGGTCTCAGGGGCCTCCTGCGTCACCTCAGCCTCGGGTGTCTCAGAGGTCTCGGGTGTCTCGTTGTCTGTGTCGTCAGCCATTTTGTTCTTTCTCACGTTCTACGGTCAGCGCTCGTGCCAGGTCGCGGCGCGCACGGCCGATCCCGGCGGTGTTCTCCAGCTCGCCGGTGGCGTTCGCGAAACGCAGGCCGAACAGGTCCTTGCGCAGCGTCGCGATCTGCGTGGCGAGCTCCTGATCGGTCAGATCCCGTATCTCCTTGGCATTCATCGTGCTCTAGTCCTCGCGCATCACGAACTTGGACTTCAGGGGAAGCTTGTGCGCGGCCAGCCGGATCGCGTCACGCGCGAGCGGCTCGGGAACGCCGGCCAGCTCGAACATCACGCGGCCGGGCTTGACGACGGCGACCCAGCCTTCGGGGTTGCCCTTGCCGGAGCCCATCCGCGTCTCGGCCGGCTTCTTCGTGACCGGCTTGTCCGGGAACACGTTGATCCAGACCTTGCCGCCACGCTTGATCTTGCGCGTCATCGCGATACGCGCGGCCTCGATCTGGCGGTTGGTGAGCCAGCCCTGCTCGAGCGACTTCAGCCCGTACTCGCCGAACTGGACCTTCACCTGGCCGCGCGACATCCCGCGCCGACGACCGCGGTGCTGCTTGCGGTGCTTGACACGCTTTGGAGAGAGCATCAGCGCGGCCCTCCGCCGGATCCGCCCGGCCGCGGACCACCACGTCCACCGCCGCCCCCCGGACCACCGGGACCGCGTCCACCACCGCCGCCGCCTGGACCGCGTCCGCCACCGCCGGATCCGGACCCACCCGCCCCCCGTCCGCCGCCGGGACCACCGCGAGTACCCTGACCGCCAAATCCACCTGGACCACGGCCACCGCCGCCCTGACCGCCGCCGCGTCCGCCACGACCTCCGCCACCACCGCCGCCGCCACGGTTACGGTCACGCCCGTCGCGCCCGCCACGGCCATCGCGGTCGTTACCGGGGGGCGCCGGCGCGGTCATGTCGGTGAGATCGGCGCCGGTGTAGCCCTCGGGCATGATTTCGCCCTTGTTGACCCAGCACTTCACTCCGATCCTGCCGAACGTCGTGCGCGCCTCGTAGAAGCCGTAGTCGATGTCGGCGCGCATCGTGTGCAGCGGCACGCGACCGTCCGAATACGATTCTGTGCGCGCCATCTCCGCGCCGCCGAGCCGTCCCGATACCTGCACCTTCACGCCCTTCGCGCCCGAGCGCATCGCGCTCGTCAGGGCGCGCTTCATCGCGCGGCGAAAGGCGACCCGGTTCTGCAGCTGCTCGGCGATCGACTGCGCGACGAGCGACGCGTCGAGCTCGGGGCGCTTGATCTCGTGGATGTTGACCTTGATCTGCTTGTTGGTCATCTTGTGCAGATCGCGGCGCAGCGCGTCCACTTCCGAGCCCGACTTCCCGATCACGATGCCGGGGCGGGCCGTGTGGATGTTGACCTCGAGCTCCTGCGCGTCCTTACGGATCGTGATGTTCGCGAGGCCGGCATGGGCGAGCTTGCGCGTGATGTGCTCGCGCACCTTGATGTCCTCGTCGAGGTACTCGGCGAAGTTTTTCTCGTTGAACCAGTTCGACTTCCAGTCGTGGATGTAACCCACGCGCATAGCCTCTGGATGAACCTTCTGTCCCATTCTCGCTCTTCGCTCTTCTCTCTATCTCAGTCTTTTGGTGTCCGGGCTCGCCCTAGGCGTCCGGTGTCAAGGTGATCGTCAGATGGCTCGTGCGCTTGCGGATCGGCGTCGCTCGTCCCATCGCGCGCGGCCGGAAGCGCTTGATCGTCGGCCCCTCGTCGGCGTAGGCCTCGCGGACGACCAAGTCGTCCTCGAGCAGCTCGTGATTGTTCTCAGCGTTGGCCACCGCGGACTCGAGCAGCTTGCTCCAGTCGCGCGCCACGTCACGAGGGGTGAAGGCGAGGATAGCGCGTGCCTCCTCGAACGGACTTGCCCCGCAGGTGCCCGCACACCATCCGCGCCTTGCGCGCGGAGGTCCGCACGTAGCGCGCCTGGGCGCGAACGACGCGCCGTCGGCGCGGTTTCGGCGCGCCGCCGTTCGGCAGGGCTTTTCTCAGGGCTTGCCGCGTCCGGGCTGTTTGCGGCCTCCTGCGCCTCCGCGACCGGCTCCTCGGCCGCGACCGGCTCCTTTGCGGCCGCGGCTTTTTTGGCGGCAGCTTTTTTGGCGGCGGCTCTTTCTCAGCGTCGGCAGTCTTTTTCTCGGCAACCGGCTCTTTGCTCCGCAAGAAGCTTCTTTCTCGGCCGCGGCAGACTTTTTGGCGGCGGCTTTTTTCGCGGCGGGGCTTTTTTGCGGCGGCCGGGGTTTTCGCCGCGCTGGCTTCGCCGCCGCCTTGTCCTTCGCCCCGTCCTTCGGGTCTTTCTCGTCGGCGGCGGCTCATCGCACCCTGCCCGACCCGACATGCCCGCGATAGGTGCGCGTCGGCGCGAACTCGCCGAGCTTGTGCCCGACCATCGACTCGCTGACGAACACCGGCACGTGCTTCTTGCCGTCGTGCACGGCGATCGTGTGGCCGACCATCTCCGGGAAGATCGTCGACGCCCGCGACCACGTGCGCAGCATTTTTTTGTTGTTCTCCGCGTTCAGCGCCTCGATCCGCGCCATCAGACGCTCTTCGACCCAGGGCCCCTTCTTGCTCGAGCGACTCATCAGTGACTCCTGCCCTTTCCGCGCCGACGCCCGCGCACGATGTAGCGATCGGAAGCCTTGTTCTGCTTGCGCGTGCGATAGCCGAGCGTCGGCACGCCCCAAGGCGTCACCGGGTGACGGCCGGCGGTGGTCGAGCCCTCGCCGCCACCGTGGGGGTGATCGACCGGGTTCATCGCGACGCCGCGCGTCTGCGGGCGCACGCCCATGTGGCGCTTGCGCCCGGCCTTGCCGACCTTCACGTTCTGGTGCTCGGCGTTGCCGATCGTGCCGACCGTCGCCCGGCACTCGGCGCGCACGAGACGCATCTCGCCGGAGGGCAGGCGCAGCGTCGCCATCTCGCCGTCCTTGGCCATCAGCTGCACCGAGGCGCCGGCCGAGCGCGCGAGCTGGCCGCCGCGGCCGGGCTGCAGCTCGACGTTGTGCACGACCGTGCCGACCGGCATCCGCGCGAGCTCCATGCAGTTGCCGGTCGCGATGTCGGCGCCGTCGCCGGAGGCGACGGTCGCCCCGACCGCCAGGCGCTGCGGGGCGAGGATGTAGCGCTTCTCGCCGTCGGCGTAGTGCAGCAGGGCGATGTAGGCGGAGCGGTTGGGGTCGTACTCGATCGCCGCGACGCGCGCCGGCACCCCGTCCTTGCGGCGCTTGAAGTCGACGCGCCGGTAGGCGCGTTTGGCGCCGCCGCCGCGATGGCGCGAGGTCTTGCGCCCGTGCGCGTTGCGCCCGCCGCTCTTCTTCAGACCTTCGATCAAGCGTCTTCTCGGGCTCGGTCTTCGTGATTTCGGCGAAGTCCGGGTAGGACACGAAACGCATACCGGGGCTCGTCGGCTTGGGCTTACGGATGGGCATGGTGGTCTATCTAGCTCTCTTTCGCCGCGGCCTAGTCCAGCGCCTGCAGGCCTTGGAAGATCGGAATGCTTTCGCCGGCGCCGATCTGCACGATCGCCTTCTTCCACACGCGCGTGCGACCGGCGATCCCGCCGCGGCGCTTGGGCTTGGACTTGACGCTCAGCGTCCGCACCTCGAGCACCTTCACCTCGAACAGCGCCTCGCACCGCCTGGCGGATCTGCGTCTTGTGCGCGTCGGGGTGGACGCGGAAGGTGTAGCGATTCGCCGCCGAGAGCACGTAGCTCTTCTCGGAGACGACCGGCCGGAGGATCACCTGGGAGTGGTCCATCAGGCCTTCGCCTCCTCGGCGGTCTTGGCCGATGCCGGCGGCGCGCGCGGTGAGCGCGTCGAGCGCCGGCTGGGAGATCAACAGCGACGCGGCCCCGAGCAGATCGGCGACGCCGACGTTCTCGTGCGTGAGCACCGCCACGCCGGCGAGGTTGCGAAACGACAGCGCCGCGTTCGCGTCCTCGGCGGCGAGCACGACAAGCGTCGCGCCGGGCCGGTTCCAATCGTCGAGCAGGTCGAAGGCCTGCTTGGTCTTCGGCGCGCTGAACGCGGAGGAGTCGAGCACCGCCAGCGAGCCGCGCTCGGCGTGCAGCGAAAGCGCGCTGCGCAGCGCCGCGCGCTGCTCCTTGCGGTTGACCTTGAACGTGTAGGAGCGAGGCTGCGGGCCGAACACGGTGCCGCCGCCCGTCCAGATCGGCGAACGGTTAGAGCCGGCGCGGGCGCGTCCGGTGCCCTTCTGGCGCCAGGGCTTCGCGCCGCCGCCGGAGACCATCCCGCGCGTCTTCGTCGCCGCGGTTCCGCGCCGGCGCGCGGCCTGCTCGGCGCGCACGCTCTGGTGGACGAGCGCTTCGTTGAAGCGGGTCGTGAAGATCGCCTCGTCGAGCTTGACCTTCTTCACGGAGGGGAGGCAGGCGGAGGCTCCGAGGACGGGTGCGTCAGGCATCTGTCCGCACCTCCACCAGCGCGCCGCGGGCGCCGGGCACCGAGCCGCGCACCATCAGCAGGTTCTCCGCCACATCGACGGCGACGATCTCGAGGCCCTTCTGCGAGGCGCGCTTGTTGCCCATCTGGCCCGGGCCGCGGATGCCCTTGAACACGCGCGAGGGCGTCGCCGAGGCGCCGATCGAGCCGGGCGCGCGCACGTTGTGCGAGCCGTGGGACTTCGGGCCCGAAGCGAAGTTGTGGCGCTTGATCGTGCCCTGGAAGCCCTTCCCCTTCGAGGTCCCCGCGACCTTCACGCGCGCGCCGACCGCGAAGGCCTCGACGGTTACGGTCTCGCCGAGCTGGAGCTCGGCGGCCTCGTCGCGGAACTCGACCAGGTGGCGCATCGGTCCCGCGTCGGCCTTCTTCAGGTGGCCGAGCTCGGCTTTCGTCAGGTGCTTCTCCTTGGTCTGCACCGAACGCGAGCTGGACCGCCTCGTAGCCATCGCGCTCGACGGTGCGGATCGCGGTCACCGGGCACGGGCCGGCCTGCAGCACGGTGACGCGCGCGACGCGGCCGTCCTCCTGGAAGACCTGGGTCATGCCGAGCTTCTTTGCGAGGATCGCCGGCCATCGAGTTCAGTTCAGCGCAGGTCAGTGCGGTTCAGTTCGCGAGCCGGATCTCGATGTCGACGCCGGCCGGCAGGTGATCGAGGCGCTGCAGCGAGTCGACCGTCTTCGGCGTCGGCTGGTGGATGTCGATCAGCCGCTTGTGCGTGCGGATCTCGAAGTGCTCGCGCGAGTCCTTGTCCTTGAACGGCGAGCGGATCACGCAGTAGACGTTCTTCTCGGTCGGCAGCGGCACCGGCCCGGAGACGCTCGCGCCCGTGCGCGTCGCGGTCTCGACGATCTCCTTCGCGGCCGACTCGATCGCGGACGTGTCGTACGCCTTCAGTCGGATGCGGATCTTGTTCTGGGTGGCTGGCTGCCATTTGGTTTCTCGTCTGTTCTCTGTCTGTGCTTCGTGTTGTCTGCTGGGTGTTGAGGTGTTCCGCTGGTGTTCTGCTGGGTGGGCTTATGGATGTTCTTCTGGAGTGTTGGGATGTTCCGTTGGCGTGTCTCTGCTGGCGCGGGCCCACCCCCGGGGCGGCAAAAAGAGCGGACTCCGTGTCGTGGAATCCGCCTCCACCTCGCCACCGAACCTTCCGGCGGGGCCTGCTTAGTCGTATCTGACTGCCAATGAGACGCGCGCCCCGAAGGGCGATCGCCTTAGCGCACGTGCTACCTACTCGATGATCTCGCTGACCACGCCCGAGCCGACCGTGCGCCCACCCTCGCGGATCGCGAAGCGCAGGCCCTGATCCATGGCGATCGGCTGGATCAGCTCGATCTCCATCTGGACGTTGTCGCCGGGCATCACCATCTCGACGCCGTCGGGCAGCTTCGCCTGGCCGGTCACGTCGGTGGTGCGGAAATAGAACTGCGGCCTGTAGCCCGTGAAGAACGGGGTGTGGCGGCCGCCCTCCTCCTTCTTGAGGACGTAGACCTCGGACTTGAACTTGGTGTGCGGCGTGATCGAGCCGGGCTTGCACAGCACCTGGCCGCGCTCGATCTCCTCGCGCTTGGTCCCGCGCAACAGGCAGCCGACGTTGTCGCCCGCCTGGCCCTGGTCGAGGATCTTGCGGAACATCTCCACGCCGGTGACGACGGTGGAGGTCGAGTCGTGGACGCCGACGATTTCGACGGTGTCGCCGGTGTTGACGATCCCCTGCTCGACGCGACCGGTGGCGACGGTGCCACGGCCGGTGATCGAGAAGACATCCTCGACGGGCATCAGGAACGGCTTGTCGAGCTCGCGCACGGGCTCGGGGATGTAGGAGTCGAGCGCCGCAGCCAGCTCGACGATCTTCTCCTTGTAGGCCTCGTCGCCTTCGAGCGCCTTCAGCGCCGAGCCGGTGATGAACGGGATGTCGTCGCCGGGGAAGTCGTACTCGGAGAGCAGCTCGCGAACCTCGACCTCGACCAGCTCCATCAGCTCCTCGTCGTCGACCATGTCGGCCTTGTTGAGGAACACGACGATGTAGGGGACGCCGACCTGGCGGGCGAGCAGGATGTGCTCGCGCGTCTGCGGCATCGGGCCGTCGGCGGCGGAGACCACGAGGATCGCGCCGTCCATCTGCGCGGCGCCCGTGATCATGTTCTTCACGTAGTCGGCGTGCCCGGGGCAGTCGACGTGCGCGTAGTGGCGGTTCTCGGTCTGGTACTCGACGTGCGAGGTGGCGATCGTGATCCCGCGCTCCTTCTCCTCCGGAGCGTTGTCGATCTCCTCGAAGCTGCGGGCTTCGCCGCCCATCTTCTCCGCCAGCACAGTCGTGATGGCAGCGGTCAGCGTCGTCTTGCCATGATCGATGTGACCGATGGTCCCGACGTTGACGTGCGGCTTGTCGCGCTCGAACTTCTCCTTCGCCACTTTTTTTCGCTCCTCAATCAGCTTGTTTAGGCTCGCCTCTGGGGGCGAACCGGGGAAATCTATCTAACTGCGGTGTTTCGTGTTCACTGGGTGCTGCAATCAGGCCGGCAACCGGTTCGCCCGTGCGCTGTTCGACGACCTTCTCGGCGATGTTCGGAGGCACCTCTTCGTAGCTCTCGAACTGCATCGTGTAGTTGGCGCGCCCCTGCGTGTTCGAACGCAGGTCGGTGGCGTAGCCGAACATCTCCGACAGGGGCACCTTGGCGGTGACCGCCAGCGCGTTGCCCTGGCGCTCCTGTCCTTCGACGCGTCCGCGCCGGCGGCTGAGGTCGCCGATCACCTCGCCGAGGAAGTCCTCGGGCGTGACGACCTCGACCGCGAAGATCGGCTCCAGCAGCACCGGCTTGGCGCGGCGGCGGCCTCCTTGAAGGCGATCGAGCCCGCGACTTTGAAGGCGATCTCCGAGGAATCGACGTCGTGGTACTTGCCGTCGACGAGCGTCACGCGCATGTCGACCATCGGATAGCCGGCCTTGACGCCGTTCTCGGTCGCCTCTTCGATGCCCTTCTTCACGGCCGGGATGTATTCGGAGGGGATGTTCCCGCCCTTGATCTTGTTGATGAACTCAAAGCCCTCGCCCGGCGCCGGCTCGAGGTTGATGAAGACGACCCCGAACTGGCCCGAGCCGCCGGTCTGACGGACGAACTTGCCTTCGATCTTCTCGACCGTCCCGCGCACCGTCTCGCGGTAGGAGACCTGCGGGCGCCCGACGTTCGCTTCGACGCCGAACTCGCGCTTCATGCGATCGACGAGCACCTCGAGGTGCAGCTCGCCCATGCCGGAGATCTCGGTCTGGCCGGTCTCCTCGTTGGTGCGGACCTGGAAGGTGGGGTCCTCCTCGGCGAGGCGGCCGAGCGCGACCGACATCTTCTCCTGGTCGACCTTCGTCTTCGGCTCGACCGCGACCTTGATCACCGGCTCGGGGAAGGTGATGTTCTCGAGGTGGATCGGGTGCGCGGGATCGGCGAGCGTGTCGCCGGTGACGACCTGCTTGATGCCCGACGGCGGCGGCGATGTCGCCCGCGTAGACCTCCTCGACCTCCTCGCGCTCGTTCGCGTGCATCATCAGGATCCGCCCGATCCGCTCGGTGCGCCCTGCTGCCGACGTTCAGCACCTTGGCGCCCGCCTCGAGGCGGCCGGAGTAGACGCGGAAGTAGGTGAGCTTGCCGACGTAGGGGTCGGCCGCGATCTTGAAGGCGAGCGCCGCGAACGGCTCGGAGTCGTCGGCGTGGCGCTCGACCTCGACGCTCCTCCTCCTCGCCGCTGATCAGTTCGGTGCCGAGCACCGCCGGCACGTCGAGCGGCGAGGGGAGATAGTCGATGACCGCGTCGAGCAGCGGCTGCACGCCCTTGTTCTTGAACGAGGAGCCGCACAGCACCGGCGTCAACTTGGTCGACAGCGTCGCCTTGCGGATCGCGTTCTTGAGCACGTCCTCGGGCACCTCGGCCTCCTCGAGCAGCAGCTCGAGCAGCGCGTCGTCGTAGTGGGAGACCTCCTCGAGCAGGTGCTCGCGCGCGCCGGCGGCAGCTTCGGCGAGGTGCTCCGGGATCTCGACTTCGTCGACTTCCTTGCCCATCTCGTCCTTGTAGACGATCGCCTTCATCGCGACGAGATCGACGACGCCGAGGAAGTCGCCCTCCGCGCCGATCGGCAGCTGGATCGGCACCGGGTGCGCGCCGAGGCGGTCGATCATCGTCTGCACGCCCTTGTCGAAGTCGGCGCCGATGCGGTCCATCTTGTTGATGTAGGCGATCCGCGGCACGTGGTACTTGTCGGCCTGGCGCCAGACGGTCTCCGACTGGGGCTCGACGCCGGCGACGGAGTCGAACAGCGCGATCGCGCCGTCGAGCACGCGCAGCGAGCGCTCGACCTCGACCGTGAAGTCGACGTGGCCGGGCGTGTCGATGATGTTGATGCGGTGGTCCTTCCACTGCGCGGTGGTCGCGGCGGAGGTGATCGTGATGCCGCGCTCCTGCTCCTGCTCCATCCAGTCCATCACCGCCGCGCCCTCGTGCACCTCGCCGATCTTGTACGTGCGGCCGGTGTAGTAGAGGATCCGCTCGGTCGTCGTCGTCTTACCGGCGTCGATGTGCGCCATGATCCCGATGTTGCGGGTCTTTTCGAGTGTGAACTTACGTGGCATGGCTCAGGTGATGGAGGTAAGGAGTGGTGTCGGGGGGAGTCGTGTGCGCTGGGATCGTCGTGTCGTGTCTCGGGCCGACACGGGGCCGAACTGCGACTGGCTGTTTCGGGCAAAAAAATGGGCCCCTCGGGCCCACGCGCGCTACTGGTCTCTTGACCGGTTCGCGTCGCTATCTGCTCGAGGTCTCCATCTTGATCGTTCGCTCCGGGGGCATGCTCGCACGACTGCTCCGCCCGCGAAGCGAGGACCGACTATAGCAGAGGAATAGGGGCGTTTCGCGGGCTCACGCGGGACGCTCTCGGCGCCGACTCGCTCGGCTGCCCGCATCCCGTTCCGGCGACCTCGCAACCCTCCACCGCGGGAGCGTCCTCGAACACCGCGCCGAGACGCTCGAGCACCCGCGTGGCGGCGCGCAGTTCGTCCGTCTCGACCCCCGCCAGGGCCGCTTCCCAGCGGCTCTGCCAGAGCTTGCGCTTGGCCGCGACCCGGCGCCGGCCCTGCGCCGTCAGCCGCGAGACCACCACGCGCCGGTCGGTCTCCGAGCGGGCCCGCTCGACGTGACCGGACTCGGCGAGGTGGTCGAGCATCTGCGTGACCGTCCCCGGCGCCAGACGCGCGGCGAGCGCGAGCTCGCCGGCGGACAGCTCGCCGCGCTCGTCGAGCTCGAGCAGCAGCTCGAACTGCGCGTGGCTGAGCTCGGAGGAGCCGAGGTGGGTGTCGCGACCGCGCAGGCGGCTGAGGGTGCGGAAGACGTGGCGGAAGGCCAGGCCGAGCGCGGTCAGCTCGTCGATCCGCCGCGGCTCCCCGGATGCGATGCCCTCCTGACCTTGGCCGGGCGCGTGAGGTTCGAGACGGCGCTCATCGTGCTACTCCCCTACGCACCCATCGGCTCGGCCGCCGCGGCGTCCACGCCCGCGCCCTCGCGGGCGAGCTTTGCCTGCTGCGGTTTCTCGGCCCGCAGCAGCACGACACAGGGAATCAGCGACAGCGCGGCGATCCCGAGCGCCCACCAGTAGGCGGTGTCGAACGCGCTCGCGAGCTCCGCCGGGGAGTGCGCGCCGGCCCCCGCGCGCTGCAGCACGACGGCGAGGACCGCGGTGCCGATCGCACCGCCGGTCCGCTGCAGCACGGTGAGCTGCGGGGTGGCGTCGGAGATCTGCTCCGGACGCATCGCCGAGAAGGCGGCGCTCATCGCGGGCATGAAGCACAGGCCGATGCTGAGGCCGCGCACGACGAGCACGAGCGAGATCGCGACGATCGAGGTGTGCGCGCCGATGAACGTGAACGGCAGCGTGCTGACGCACAGCAGCGAGATCCCGCAGAGCGCGACGCGACCGCCGCTGAAGCGCTGGGTGAGGCGGCTGGCGAGCGGCATCGCGATCAGCGCGCCGATTCCCTGCGGGCCGGTGAGCAGGCCGGTGTTGATCACGCTCTCCCCGCGCACCTCCTGGTAGTAGAGCGGCACGAGGATCATCGCCCCGAACAGCGCGGCGCCGAGGCCGAAGTTGACGAACGCCGCGCCGGCGAACACGCGGTTGACATAGAGGCGGATGTCGAGCAGCGGGCGCTCGATGCGCAGCGCGTGAAAGCAGAAGAGCACGATCAGCGCGATCCCCGCGAGCGTCGGCAGGATCACTTCGGCCGAGCCCAGCGCCGCGCCGGAGCCGAGCTCGCTGATGCCGTAGATGACCGCCGCGCAGCCGGTGGGGAGCAGCGCCAGGCCGAGCACGTCCAGGCGCCCGGCGACGCCGGAGTCGGTGCGAGGCAGCAGCCGCCAGCCGAGCACGAACGCGATCACGCCGATCGGGACGTTGACGAAGAAGATCCACGACCAGTGCAGGTTCTCGAGGATCAGCCCGCCGACGACCGGCCCGAGGATCGGGGCGATCATCGCGGGCATCGACACGAACCCCATCACCCTGCCCATCCGCTGCGGGCCGGCGACCTGGGCCATGATCATCATCGCGACCGGCATGATCATCCCGCCGCCGGCGCCCTGGAGGATGCGGAAGATCACCAGCGAGGTGACCGAGTTGGAGAGCCCGCACAGCGCCGAGCCGGCGGTGAACAGCACGAGCGAGACCATGTAGACCTGCTTGGCGCCGAAGCGCCGCGCGGCCCAGCCGGTCACGGGAATCACGGCGGCGAGCGCGAGCAGGTAGCCGGTGATCACCCACTGGACCTGCGCGAGCGGGCTGTGCAGATCCTTCGAAAGCGTGTTCAGCGCGACGTTGACGATCGTCGTGTCGAGGATCGACATGATCATCCCGAGGATCACCACGCAGCAGACGACCCACACGTGGCGCTCGATGTGGTCCGACGCGGCCGGGTTGAAGTCGGTTCTGAGGCCTCGAGAAGACATTTGGTACCGAAAGATTAGGTACCGAAGCTTCTTTCTTCAAGGGCCCGCGAGTGTGCGATCCGTCACACAAGCGCCCGTAAGGACGCGGCGGTCTACCAGCGATAATGCGCAAAAGCCTTGTTGGCTTGAGCCATGCGGTAAATGTCGTCCTTGCGCTTGTACGCGCCCGCCCTGCTGGGAGAGCGCGTCGGAGAGCTCGTTCGCCAGGCGCTGGGCCATCGTCTTCTCGCGGCGGTTGCGGGCGAACTCGACCAGCCAGCGGACCGCGAGCGTGCGCGCGCGGCGCGGGGCGACCTCGACCGGGACCTGGTAGGTGGCGCCGCCGACGCGCCTGGATTTGACCTCGAGCGTCGGCGTCAGCGCTTTGATCGCCGCCTCGAGCGTCTCCACCGGGTCTTTGTCGCTGCGCTCACCGACCAGGGCGAGCGCGTCATAGACGATCCGCTCGGCGGTCGACTTCTTGCCGTCGAGCATCACCTTGTTGATCACCTGCTGCACGAGTTTCGAGCGGTGGATGGAGTCCGCCTCGACTGGGCGGATCTGGGCGGCTGCGCGGCGGGGCATCGGCTATTTCTTCTTCACGCCGTACTGCGAGCGCGCCTTCTTGCGATCGCTCACGCCGGCCGCGTCGAGCGTCCCGCGCACGACCTTGTAGCGGACGCCCGGCAGATCCTTGACGCGACCGCCGCGCACCAGCACGACGGAGTGCTCCTGCAGGTTGTGGCCCTCGCCGGGGATGTAGGCGGTCACCTCGATCGAGCCGGAGATCCGCACGCGCGCGACCTTGCGCAGCGCGGAGTTAGGCTTCTTCGGGGTCGTCGTGTAGACGCGCGTGCAGACTCCGCGACGCTGCGGGGCGGCGGTCTTCTTCTTGCGTCCTTTCCCGGACTTCAGGCCCGGGGTGGCGAGCTTCTTCTTGGGAGTGACGCGGCCCTTGCGCACGAGCTGTGAGGTGGTTGGCATTCGGCCGGGGATGGTAGCAGCGCCGGGAGGCCAGGGCTCTGCGCCGCTAGCTAGGCCTGCGCCGCGACGCCGGCCGAGCGCACGGGCGCCGGCATCAGCGCGGCGGCGACCACGACCAGCACGAACGCGGTCGCCTGCAGCACGACGCCCAGCGGGCTCGCCGCCATCGGATCGCCGAACACGATGATCCCACCGGCGATCCCGGCGATGTTCGCGGCGGTGCCCGTCACGGCGATCACCGGGACGGCCTCGCCGTCCTGCAGCCCGCGCGCGGAGGCGTAGAAGGCGACGATCGAGGCGAGCACCGCCACCAGCAGCCAGGGGCTGAGCAGCAGCCCGATCAGGCCGTGCGCATGGGTGATGCCGGTGAGCGCCTTGATCGCGGTGTCCGAGACGCCGAACAGGATCCCCGAGGCGGCGCCCAGCATCACGCCGTGGTGCTCGGCTTTGCCGCCCATCCGCGGGCCCATGATCAGCAGGCCGCCGAGCCCGAACAGGCCGGCCTCGAAGGAGATCATCGCCGCCTGGGAGAACTGCGAGTGCGCGCCGTGCATCGCCGGCAGCGTGACCCCGAGCAGCACCAGGCCGATCGCCGTCAGCGACAGCCCGATCCACTGACGGGGACCGACTTCGAAGCCGAACAGCCGATCGGCCATCACCGCGATGAACACCATCCCGGCCGCGAGCGCGACCTGGATCACCGACATCGGCGCCAGCGCCAGCGCGACCACGTGCAGCCCCCAGCTCGCGGTCGCGACGAGCATGCCCGATCGCGAACCAGCCCGAGGAGAACAGCGCCTTGACGCTGCGCAGCGGGTGGCTCACCTCGACCTTCGCGACCGCGTTCGCGCCGCGGTACTTGTAGAAGAAGCCGAGGTTGGCCACGAACGCGCAGGCGAGCGCGAGCAGCATGCCGAGCTCGAGTTTCATCGCTGTGCGCGTCCGTTCGGGCGGCGGGCGATCGGGGTGGCGGCTGGGGAGGGGGGCTGGTTCATGGGAAGGTAGGTCAAAGCGTTGGTCTCGGAACTGCTTGGTGGGCCGCGCTGCTCGTCCCCCCTGCTGGTTCGAGGCTCCATCGGCGGTGGCGCCTCGATGCTTTACTTGCCGCGATCGATCCAGGCAGATTACCTGGCCCAACCTGTATGCGAGCTAAAGAACCGACCTTGTGCGATTCCTCACCCGCCGGCCCGGGCGGGAGGCGAGGCCGCTGCTGATGGTCGACATCGACGGCGTGATCTCGCTGTTCGGCCGCTCCCGCGGGCGATCGGAAGGGGATCGACCGACCAGCGCCCGTCCCGACGGGATCTTCCAAGCGATCGACGGCATCCCACACTTCCTCTCCTCGACGGCCGCCGCGCACCTGCTGAGCCCTCGCCGAGGACTTCGACCTGGTCTGGGCCAGCGGCTGGGAGGAGAAGGCCGAGGAGTACCTGCCGCATCTGCTCGGCCTGCCCGCCGGCCTGCCGTTCCTGCGGTTCGAGCGCGGGCAGGGCGCGGGCCGCTCGATCGACGGCCACTGGAAGCTCGACGCGATCGATGCCTACGCCGGCGCGCGCGCGCTGGCGTGGATCGACGACGCCTTCGATCGAGTCCTGCCACGCCTGGGCCGAGCAGCGCCCGGCGCCGACGCTCCTGGTGGAAACCGACCCCGCGCTCGGACTCACGTCGAGGGAGGCGTGGCTGCTGGCGGAGTGGGCGCTTGCGCCGACACGGCCGCCAGCCGGCGCTCCAAATTAGCCCGCACCTCTGGCCAGTCATCGTCGATGACGCTGTAGTAGGCGGAGTCGCGCACGCCGACCCCCGGCATCAGCATGTGCTTGCGCGAAGATGCCCTCGAACTGCGCCGGCAGCGCCGCCATCGCGGCCCGCGAACGCTCGTTGCGAGCGTCGGTCTTCAGCTCCACGCGCATGCACCCGAGGCGCTCGAAGGCGTGCCCGAGCATCAAAAGCTTCGCCTCGACGTTCGCCCCCGTCCGCCACATCGAGGGCTCGAGCCACGTCCACCCGATCTCCAG
The DNA here is from genome assembly GCA_963774785.1 of uncultured Solirubrobacterales bacterium. Classification (GTDB taxonomy): domain Bacteria; phylum Actinomycetota; class Thermoleophilia; order Solirubrobacterales; family Solirubrobacteraceae; genus Palsa-744. The sequence continues at coordinate 246,642 of CAVZGH010000002.1, forward strand.
GCCGCGGTGGGCCTCGCGCAGGTTCAGGTAGCGCGTGCTGCCGATCGGCCGGCCGCTCGCGCGCTCGATCGTCGCGAACACCCCCTCCCTGCCCGCCTGCGACTCGGCGAGGCTGGCGGCGAACCACGCGGAGAAGTACTCGCGGCTCTCCCCGACCGGCGCCAGCCACTCCCAGATCTCCGGGTGCTGCGCGGCGGCAAACAACCCATCCTGGTGACGAGCCTCCAGCGGCTCCAGCACGACGATCTGGCCCTCCAGGCGCGTTGTCAGTTGATCCCACATCGTGGCCGGCAGGCTATACCGACGCTGGTCGGTTGGCATTCGGGCACCGGTATCCAACAGGTCCGTACCTCGGTGAGGAAACAAAACGCGGCCGGG
>CAVZGH010000003.1:0-29606 GCA_963774785.1 uncultured Solirubrobacterales bacterium
GAGCGCAAGGCGGTGGGCACGGCGCCGGGCGTCGCGATGCAGGCGAGCACGACTGAGCTCGCGCGCCCGCGCGCGTCGCGGCTCAGCGCGGACGCGGTTCGCGACACCGGGGGAGTGGCCCGGCGCAACCTGTTGCGCATCGTGCGCAACCCCCGGCTGCTGGTGATCTCCGCCGTGCAGCCCGCGCTGCTGCTCGTGCTGTTCCGCTACGTCCTGGGTGGCGCGATCCACATTCCCGGCGGCAGCTATGTCGACTACATCGTCCCCGCCGTGTTCATCGAGGCGGTGATGATCGGTGGCATGGCCACCGCGATCGGCATGGCGGACGACCTTCGCAGCGGGATCATCGATCGCTTTCGCAGCCTGCCGATGGCTCGTTCGGCCGTGCTCGCGGGACGCACGCTCGCCGATCTCAGCCGCAGCGTGTTCTCGCTGGCGCTGATGGTCGGCCTCGGGCCTGCTGGTCGGGTTCGGCTTCCACGGCGGCGTCGGGGAGATCGTCGGCGGGCTGGCGCTGGTGATCGACTTCGGCTACTGCTTCTCCTGGGTGTACGTCACGATCGGGCTGGTCACCAAGGACCCGGAAACAGCCCAGGTCGCGGGCATCCTGCCGTTCTTCGTGCTCGTGTTCGCGAGCTCGGCGATCGTGCCGGTGGCGACGATGCCGAGCTGGCTGCAGCCGTTCGCCAACCACCAGCCGGTCAGCATCACGATCGACGCCGTGCGCGCGCTCATGCAGGGCGAACCGACGCACAACTGGGTGTGGCAGTCGCTGGTGTGGTCGACCGGGATACTCCTGGTGTTCTTCGTGCTCGCGGTGCGCCTGTACCGCAACATCACCGCCTGAGCTCGGCGCGCGCCGAGGCCGAGCGCCGCAGCGTGCTCGAGAGGCTCTTCGCGGGCCTCGGGGTTCGCCGCGTGCTCGATGATCAGCTCGGCCTGCGCGCGCTGGCTGCGACCGAAGATGTTCGCGCCGCCCTGCTCGGTGATCACGGCGGAGTGCTGAAAGGAGGTCGCCGGATCGGTCAGCCGGGCGACGATCGTCGAGCTGTCGCTGGGCTCGTGCCAGGAACGCAGCGCGATCACCGCGTGGCCGCCGGATGAATGCAGCGCACCCCCGACGAAGTCGGGCTGACCGCCGAAGCCGGAGTACAGGCGGCCATCGATGTGGCTGGCGCCGGCCTGATCTGAGAGATCGACCTGCAGCGCCGTGTTGATCGAGACCATCCTCGGCTGCGCGGCAATGTGCGCCGGGTCGTTCGTCGTCTCCGTACGGGTCATGCTCAGCCTCGGGTTCTGATCGACCCATTCGTACAGCTCGGGCGAGCCAAACAGGAACGAGCACGCGATCGGCCGGGTAACCCGAGCACCGAGCGGCGCTCGAGCTCCATGACTCCATCGCCGATCATCTCCGACCAGATCGCGAGCTCGCGCCTGTTCCGCAGCGCGTGCAGCGTTGCGTCGGGCACCTGGCCGATGCCGAGCTGCAGCGTGGATCCGTTCTGCACGAGGCTCGCCACGAGCTCGGCGATCTGCTCGGCGTGCTCGTGGGCCGGCGCGACTGCGGGCGACGGGAGCTCTTCCTCGACCTCGATCGCGAAGTCGATCAGATCTTCCGCCAGCTCGCTGTCGCCGAGCGTGTAGGGCATCCGTGGGTTGCACTGCGCGATCACCAGGCCGCCACGAGCCCGGGCGCGTTCGATCGCCGCGGGAAGGATGTTCACCTCGATTCCGAGCGAGACCTTCCCCCGTCGGGGGTTCGACGTGTGCAGCAGCACGACGTCGGGCGGGCGCATCGTCGCGAACAGGCGGGGAACGAGCGACAGGCGCATCGGCAGGTAGTCCAGCTGCTCGCCGGCGTCGCGCATCCCGGGTCCGACGAACGGCGTCTCGAAGATCACACCGTCGCGCATGGGCAGCGGGGCCTGCGCGGCGAGCATGAACAGCCGGTAGCGCTCCACGGTCTGCTCGAGCGCGTCGAGCAGAGCTCGCGGTGTGGCGAGATTTCCGCTGCCGACGACGCGCGGCTCTGGGACCGGCAGCGAGCTCAGCGTCTCTCGCAGTCGTTGCTCTGAGATCACCTTCATGCTGACGGGCACGCTACGCGTCCCCCCCGCGCGCGTCATGGGTGCGAACTACGGAGCCTGTCCCGTGACTTCCGCGGTGGCCGCATCCCCCGTCGGCGAGTTGACTTCAAGGTGACCTCAGGCGGCGACTCCGGCGAGGCCAATGCGCCGGTCCCGAGATCGGTGCGCCGGTCCTTCACACTGAACAGCGATGCAGGGAGAAGCAGACTTGAGCATCTCAACCACAGCTCCCGTCCAGTCCACGCTTGACCCGGTTCGTCCGTTTGCGCGCCTCGGCCGCAACGACGTCGCATACGCCGGCGGCAAGGGCGCGAATCTGGGTGAGCTGACGCGCGCCGGGCTGCCTGTCCCCGACGGCTTCGTTGTCGGCGCTCCGGCGTACGCGGCGTTTCTCACGCAGACGGGCCTGCGTGAGCGTCTGGCCGAGCTGCTCGACAGCGTGAACGTGGAGGACACTGGCGCCCTGCGGGCAGCGAGCGCCGCGGCCCAAGCGCTGTTCGACGAGACCCCGATACCCGAGCCACTGGCAACGGAGATCGGCTCTGCCTACGAACAGCTGGCGGGCAAAGATCTGGCGAGCGGGGACGCCATCTCCGTGGCGGTGCGCTCCTCTGCGACGGCCGAGGACACCGCCGCAACGTCGTTCGCCGGGATGAACGAGACGTTCCTGAACGTCCGCGGCTCAGGCGCGGTCATCGACGCGGTGCGGCGCTGCTGGCGTTCGCTGTTCGGCGCGCGCACGATCTACTATCGGGGCGTCAACGGCTTCGCACAGGCCGACATGGACATCGCGGTCGTCGTGCAGCGCCAGGTGCAGTCGACTCGCGCCGGGGTGATGTTCACGGTCAACCCGGCGACCGGGCAGCGGGATGAGCTGGTGATCGAGGGCTCCTTCGGCCTGGGCGAGGCTGTGGTGTCGGGCTCGGTCTCGCCCGACCGGTACATCGTGGAGAAGGCGACGCTGGCGATCCGGCGTCGCGAGGTCCATCACAAGGACCTCGTGATCGAGCCCGCACCCCACGGAGGAACCGTCCAGCGCGCCCTGTCCGAGGCGCAGGCGCTGCTGCCGGTGCTCAGCGACGATGAGGTCGTTGCTGTGGCCGAGCTCGGGCGGCGTATCGAGGAGCACTACGGCTCTGCGCAGGACACCGAGTGGGCATTTGACCCTGACGGGTCGCTGTGGATGCTCCAGAGCCGCCCGATCACCACGCTACGCGACGAGACGCCGGTGGACACGGCGGCGCCGGCGCCATCGGCACCGCAGGCCGTGCTGCTGCGCGGCCTGGGCGGAGCGCCCGGCAGCGCCAGCGGCGCCGCGCGCGTGCTCAGGACGCTCGACGATGCCGAGCGCCTGAGCGACGGCGACGTGCTCGTTACCCACATGACCTCTCCGGATTGGCTGCCGCTGCTGCGTCGTGCCGCGGCCGTCGTCACGGACTCCGGCGGGATGACCTGCCACGCCGCGATCGTCTCGCGCGAGCTGGGTATCCCGTGCGTCGTCGGAACCGGCGAAGCGACTCGCAAGCTGCGCGACGGGGAGGTCGTGACCGTCAACGCCACCCGCGGTGTGGTGCTGGAGGGCGCTCGCGCGAGCGAGCCGGCACCTGCGCTCTCCGGCGGGCCCGGCGCGATGCCCGCCGGAGCGGCTGCTCCCGGCGCCGGCGCAGCGCCGACCGCGACGCAGATCCTCGTCAACCTGTCAGAGCCATCGCAGGTGGCACGCGTCAAGGATCTGCCCGTCAACGGCGTCGGCCTGCTGCGTGCCGAGATGATGGTGCTCGAGGCCCTCGCAGGCGATCATCCCCGCACCCTGCTCGATGAGGGTCGCGGCGATGAGTTCGTCGCGCGCATGGCCGAGGGGCTGAGCACGTTCGCGGCCGGGTTCGCGCCCCGCCCGGTGACCTATCGCACGATCGATTTTCGCACTAACGAGTTCTCCGGGTTGCGCGGCGGCGAGCGCTACGAGCCGCAGGAGGCCAACCCGATGATCGGCTATCGCGGCGCGCTGCGCTACACGCGCGAGCCCGAGGTATTCGCGCTGGAGCTGGCCGCGCTGCGCCAGGTCTGGGACGCCGGTCATCGCAACCTGCACGTGATGCTGCCGTTCGTGCGCACCGCCCGCGAGCTGCGCCGCTGCCGTGAGCTGATTGCGCAGTCGGGCCTGCTCGACAGGCCGGGCTTCGAGCTGTGGGTGATGGCCGAGGTGCCCTCGGTGCTGTTCAACCTCGCCGCGTACGCTGCGCTCGGGATCACCGGCATCTCGATCGGCTCCAACGACCTCACGCAGCTGCTGCTCGGCGCCGACCGCGACAACGAGGTGCTCGCCGAGACCTTCGACGAGCGCGATCCGGCGGTGATCGCCTATCTGCGCGAGCTGATCCCGCGCGCGCGCGGGCTCGGGCTGCGAACCTCGATCTGTGGCCAGGCTCCGTCGGTGCATCCGGAGTACGCCGAGCTGCTCGTGCGCGCCGGGATTGACGCGATCTCCGTCAGCGTGGACGTCGTCGATCGCACGCGCAGGCTGGTCGCGGCTGCCGAGCAGCGTGTGCTGTTGGACGCCGCCCGCGGTGACCCCGACGCTGCCCCCGGTGAGCGCGACCCCACCCGCGGTGACCGCGGGCCGGCGCAGGCGTAGCGGATGTTCGAGGTGCGCATCCACGGCCGCGGTGGCCAGGGGGTGGTCACCGCCGCGGAGATGCTCTCGATCGCGGCATTCGACGAGGGTCGCTACGCGCAGGCGTTCCCAAGCTTCGGCTCCGAGCGTATGGGCGCGCCCGTGGTGGCGTTCTGTCGCATCGACGACCACGAGATTCGCACGCGCGAGCCGGTCATGGAACCCGACGCGCTGATCGTCCAGGACCCCACGCTGCTGCACCAGGTGGATGTATTCGGCGGCGTTAAGCCAGAGGGCTTCATCCTGATCAACTCAGCCAGGAGCTTCGACGAGCTCGGCCTCGGCGAGTTCGTCGCTGACTTTCGCCACGAGCGGCTGCTGACCGTGCCGGCCTCCGAGCTCGCGCGCGAGCACACCGGCCGGGGCGTCGCGAACACGGCGCTGCTCGGGGGCTTTGCGGGGCTCAGCGGCGCGGTCTCGCTCGATGCGGTCCTTCGCGCCATCCATGAGCGCTTCGCCGCCGCGGTCGCGGAGGGCAACGAGGCCGCCGCGCGGGCGGCTCACGCCTGCGTGCTCGATGAGCTGCGGGAGCTGAGCGGTGCCGCGCCAGCTTGAGGGCTCGCGGGCTGTCGCCGAGGCGGTCGCGCTGTGCCGCCCAGAGGTCATCTGCGCGTACCCGATCTCGCCGCAGACGCACATCGTCGAGAACCTCTCGCAGCTCGTGAAGACCGGCGAGCTGACCCCGTGCGAGTTCGTCAACGTCGAGTCGGAGTTCGCCGCCATGTCTGCGTCGATCGGCGCCTCCGCCACCGGTGCGCGCGCGTACACCGCGACCGCGAGCCAGGGTCTCCTGTACATGACCGAGGCGCTGTACAACGCCTCCGGCCTCGGCCTGCCGATCGTGATGACCCTCGCCAACCGGGCGATCGGCGCGCCGATCAACATCTGGAACGACCACTCGGACTCGATGTCCCAGCGCGACAGCGGCTGGATCCAGCTCTACGCGGAGACCAACCAGGAGGCGCTCGACCTGCACATCCAGGCGTTCCGACTCGCCGAGGAGCTATCGACGCCGGTGATGGTGTGCATGGACGGCTTCATCCTCACGCACGCCGTCGAGCGCGTCGAGATGCCCGCGCAGGCGCAGGTGGACGCGTTCCTCCCGCGATTTCAACCGCGCCAGGTGCTCGACCCCGACGAACCGATCACGATCGGCGCGATGGTCGGGCCGGAGGCGTTCATGGAGGTCAAGTACCTCGCGCACGCCAAGCAGATGCAGGCGCTCGAGCTGATCCCGCAGATAGCGGCCGACTTCAAAGACGCGTTCGGACGGGACTCGGGCGGGCTGATCCGCGGATACCGCAGCGAGGACGCCGAGACGATCGTCGTTGCGCTCGGCTCGGTCATCGGCACGATCAAGGACACCGTCGATGCACTGCGCGAGCAGGGCATGAAGATCGGTGTCGTCGGGATCACCTCCTTCCGCCCGTTCCCGCTGGACGCCGTGCGTGCGGCGCTCGGACATGCGCAACGCGTGCTCGTGCTCGAGAAGGCGCTCGCGGTCGGCATCGGTGGGATCGTCTCGGCGAACGTGCGTATGGCGCTCGCCGGGATCCAGCTGCACGGCTACACCGCGATCGCGGGACTCGGCGGACGCCCGATCACGAAGAAGTCGTTGCGCGCGCTGTTCACCGATGCAGCGGCCGACCGGCTGGAGCCCCTGACGTTCCTCGACATGGACTGGGACGTCGTCAACCGCGAGGTCGAGCGGATGCGCTCCTCGCGCAGCTCGGGTCCGCACGCCGAGAACATCCTGCGCGACCTCGGAGCGGTTGCGGCGGGGCCGGTATGAGGAGCGGGAGTCCACGAAGGAGCGGGAGTCCACGAAGGAGCGGGAGTCCACGAAGGAGCGGGAGTCCACGAAGGAGCGGGAGTCCACGAAGGAGCGGGAGTCCACGAACGTGACGGCGCCGGCGGTTCGCTTCTACCAGACGGGCAGCTTCGCGGTCGGCAACCGCCTGCTCGACCCCGAGCAGCGCTCCGTCCAGGCCGGCGAGCAGCGCACCAACTCGATCACCTGCGGGCACCGCGCCTGCCAGGGCTGCGGCGAGGCGCTCGGCGCGCGCTACGCGCTCGACGCCGCCATGCGCGCCACCGGCGGGCAGATGATCGCCGCCAACGCGACCGGTTGCCTGGAGGTGTTCTCCACGCCATACCCGGAGAGCTCATGGCGGATCCCATGGATCCACTCGCTGTTCGCCAACGCGCCGGCGGTCTCGACCGGCATCGCCGCCGCGCTGCGCGCGAAAGGGCGCGAGCACGTGCGCGTCGTGGGGCAGGGCGGCGACGGCGGCACGGTGGACATCGGCATGGCGTGCCTGTCGGGGATGTTCGAGCGAAACGACGATGTGCTCTACATCTGCTACGACAACGAGGCGTACATGAACACCGGCGTGCAGCGCTCCGGTTCGACGCCGCCGGCCGCGCGCACCGCCACCACGCAGGCGGTCGGCCCCGAGCCGGGGAACGTGTTCGGCCAGGGCAAGAGCGCGCCGCTGATCGCGATGGCGCACGAGATCCCCTACGTGGCCACTGCCACCGTCGCCGAGCTGCGCGACCTCGAGGCGAAGGTCCAGAGCGCGATGGAGATCCGCGGCGCGCGCTACCTGCACGTGTTCGTCCCCTGCCCGCTCGGCTGGGGCAGCGCCCCGAAGGACACGATCGCGATCGCGCGCCTGGCAAAGGAGTCGGGCATCTTCCCCGTGTTCGAGGCGCGCCACGGCGAGCTCGCAGGCGTCTCCAAGATCCGCAGCCAGGTGCCCGTCGAGGACTACCTGCGCCCCCAGCGACGCTTCGCCCACCTGTTCGAGCCCGAGCCGCGCAGCGAGGTGATCGCCCGCATTCAGGCCGGCGCCGACCGCAACATCCGCCGCTTCGACCTGCTCGGGCAGCGTTCCGTCCCTCGCCGGCCGCTCAACCGGGCACGAGCTGGAGAGCACCGGTGAACAAGCCGTTCGCGATCACGCTGGACGTCGGCTCGAGCCTGGCGAACAAGACGGGGTCCTGGCGCGAGGAGCGACCGGTGTATGTGCACCGGATGCCGCCGTGCAACCACGGCTGTCCGGCCGGTGAGAACGTCCAGCACTGGCTGTATCACGCTGAGTCCGGCGACTACGAGGCGGCCTGGCGTGAGCTCGTCCGGGACAACCCGCTGCCGGCCGTGATGGGCCGTGTCTGCTACCACCCCTGCGAGACCGCGTGTAACCGCGCGCAGCTGGACGAGACCGTCGGCATCCACAGCGTCGAGCGGTTCCTCGGCGACGAGGCGATCGAGCGCGGCTGGAAGCTCGCGGTCGAGGCTGAGCCGACCGGCAGGCGCGTGCTCGTGGTTGGCGCGGGGCCATCGGGGCTGTCGGCGGCCTACCAGCTCGCGCGCCGCGGGCACGCGGTCACGATCCGCGAGGCGGGCCCGATGGCCGGCGGCATGATGCGCTTCGGCATCCCCCGCTACCGCCTGCCGCGGGACGTGCTCGATGCCGAGGTGCAGCGGATCCTCGACATCGGCGTCACGCTCGAACTGAACGCCAAGGTCACCAACATCCTCGACGCGATGCGCCAGGGCGGCTATGACGCCGCGTTCCTTGCGGTGGGCGCGCAGATCGGCAAACGCGCATACATTCCCGCCGGTGAGGCCGCGCACACCCTCGATGCGGTCACGCTGCTGCGCAGCATGGAGGGCGAGGAGCGCCCGCTGCTCGGCCGTCGCGTCGTGGTCTACGGAGGGGGAAACACCGCGATGGACGCCGCGCGCACGGCCAAGCGGCTGGGCGCGCAGGAGGCGATCGTCGTCTACCGGCGAACGCGCGAGCGCATGCCCGCACACGATGTCGAGGTCGAGGAGGCGCTCGAGGAGGGCGTGATGATGAAGTGGTTGTCGACGATCAAGCAGGCTGGCGAGGGCGAGCTGGTGCTGGAGAAGATGAAGCTCGACGAGACGGGCTTCCCGCAGCCGACCGGCGAGACCGAGACGCTGGGAGCCGACTCGCTGGTGCTGGCGCTCGGCCAGGAAGCCGACCTGTCGCTGCTAGACGGCGTGCCCGGCCTCGAGATCGAGGACGGGGTCGTGAAGGTCAACCGGCGCATGATGACCGGCCACGAGGGCATCTTCGCCGGTGGCGACATGGTTCCCGCCGAGCGCACCGTCACCGTCGGCGTCGGCCATGGCAAGCAGGCCGCGCGCAACATCGACTCGTGGCTGCAGGGCCGCGAGTTCGTGCACGAGCCCGAGCCCGAGCTCGCCAGCTTCGAGACGCTCAACGTCTGGTATTACGCCGACGCGCCCAAGACCGCGGCACCGCGGCTCGACATGATCCGCCGGCAGTCCACCTTCGCTGAGGTCACGCTCGGCCTGGACGAGCGCAACGCACTGTTCGAGGCGCGCCGCTGCCTGAGCTGCGGGAACTGCTTCGGCTGTGACAACTGCTACGGCGTCTGCCCTGATAACGCCGTGCTGAAGGTCAACGAGGCCGACGGTTACGCCTTCGACCTCAACTACTGCAAGGGCTGTGGGATCTGCGTCACCGAGTGCCCGTGCGGAGCGATCGAAATGGTCCCGGAGACGATCTGAGTTGTGCGTCGTCTCACGTGAGGACTACCCGTCGGCATAGGGATCTTTTACGGACGCACGAATAGGGATCCACACATAGGGTTCGCCCATCTCCCCAACGTCGAGAGGAGCAGCCGGATGAACGTACTAGCAGCAGCGGTCTTCAATCTGAATCATCCGGCGCACGTCGTGCACTGGCACTTCATCGAGCTGACCGTCTCGAACGTGATTGTGCTCGGGGTGATGCTCGTCGTGTTCGCGCTGGCGATCGTGCTCCCGTTCCCGGGGGCCGCCAGCCGAGAAGCAGCGCGCCGGGAAGGCGCGGGGAGCGCGTCGTGAGCGCCGTCTCACCGCCGGCGGGCCCCTCGCCGAAGACCTCTTGGACCGTGCGTGTGCGCGAGCGGGCAGTGGATGCGCTACCGCCGCAGAAGCTGCTGCCCGACGGCCAGCCCACGTATGTGGCCTCGTGGATCTACGTCTTTGGCGTCGCCTCGATCGCCTCGCTGATCGTGATCGTCGGCTCGGGCGTGATCCTCGCGCTGAAGGGCCCGGCGTGGTGGCACTACACGGGCGTTGGGCACTTCTTCAACTCGATCCATCTATGGTCGGTGGAGCTGTTCTTCTTCGCGATGGTCGTGCACCTATGGGGCAAGTTCTGGATGGCCGCCTGGCGGGGCGGGCGCTCGCGGGTGTGGGTCACCGGGGCGATCACGTTCCTCGTGGCTGTCCCCTGCGCGCTGACCGGCTACGTCTCCCAGCAGAACTTCGACGCGCAGTGGATCTCAACGCAGGCCAAGGACGCGATGAACTCGGTCGGCGTCGGCGCGTTCTTCAACCTCACCAACTTCGGGCAGATGTACAGCTACCACATCCTGCTGCTGCCGGCGGCGGTGATCGCGTTGGTGGCGGCCCATGTCTTGCTCGTGCGCCGCCACGGGGTGGTGCCGCCGTTTGAGCTCGATCAGAAAGTCGCGAGTACTGCGAGGATCCCCGTTGTCGCGGGCTCGCCCCCGCCTTCGCCGCCACCCGAGACCCCGACCGTGCAGTCATGAGCCAGCTGCGCCCGAAGGACGACACGCAGCCCTGGCATGGCCCCTACGCGCCGTATGACCTGATCAAAGAGCTGTGTATCGCCGTTGGCGTGATCGCGCTAGTGGCGATCGTCCTGACCGTGCTGTTCTCCTCGCCCGACGAGAAGCCCAGCACGATCGCGCAGTGGTCGCGCACTTTGCCGGTCAACTTCATCGCCACGGCAGCCAAGGAGCTCGACGGCACCAGTGACACCGCCGAATACGGCCCTCCCTACAACCACAACTCGGGCAGCGTCCAGCATTTTCTCTTCCTGCACCCGCAGCGCTGGCTTGGCGTGAGTCATCCGATCGATACGAGCGATGACTACGTGATCGATCCGCTGAAGACGATTCCCGATGATCCCGCCCTTCAGAGCGCGGTCGCGCAATATCAGGCGGCCCCGCAGGCGACGCAGAAGGCGTGGGGCGAAGCGTATGCCAAGCCGCTGGAAGCCTATGAGACGGCGGTGGAAGAAAACAAGAGCCTACCCAAGACTGTGACTCTCGACCCGAGCACCGGGGCGGTAAGGGTGCAGGCGAGCGGCGCCGGTCCTGTCCCGACGATGATGACCAGCCTGCTGGCGCTCGCCAGGAGCGGCGGCGTGGATGGCAGCCTGCTGACCAGCCGTCAGTTCTTCCAGACCGATTACACCGCCCCGCTGCTGTTCATGGCCGACGGAGGACTCTTGGAAAAACGCGCCGAAGAACAGCATCTGCTCGGCGAGCAGTGGGGGATGATGAACGAGACCGGCAGCTATCCCGGACAGGTGTGGCTGTGGCTGTACACGTTCTGGTATCAGATCGAACCGTTCAAGTCCTCCGCGAGCGCCGACCTGCTCGTGCTGCTGGTGATGGGCGTGCTCAGCCTCGCGTTCATCTGCATCCCCTTTATCCCCATCATCAACAGGATCCCGCGCTGGATCCCGGTCTACAAGTTGATCTGGCGCGAGCACTACCGTGCGCCGCAAAGCAAATGAGACAGACGCTTCGCTCACTCGCCGGTGCTTACGCTCGCTCGCCAGTGCTGACCAGCCCCCGCTCCAGCGCGTAGCCCGTCAGCTTACGCGGTTCACTCGCCAGTGCTGACCAGCCCCCGCTCCAACGCGTAGCCCACCAGCTCCGCGCGCGTGGAGAGCATGAGCTTCTGCTGGATATGTGAACGGTGGGTCTCGACGGTGCGCACGGACAGGTACAGCTGCTCGCCGATCTCAGTGTTGGTGTAACCCAGAGCGATCAATCTGAGCACCTGCACCTCGCGCTCAGAGAGATCGTCGGGGGGGCCCGGCGCAGGCTCGGAGGCCATGCGCGCCCCGAGCCTGGGGTTCAGATAACTCTCGCCCGCAGCGGCGCGGCGCACGGCTTCGACGAGCTCGTCGTCGGCGGCCTCCTTGAGCACGTAGCCGAGCGCCCCCGCGCCCAGAGCCTCACGGGCGAACGCCGGCTCCTCCTGCATCGTCAGCACGACGATCTGCGTCTCCGGCGACTCTTCGCGAATGCCGGGAATCGCCTCCAGGCTCGAACCGCCCGGCATGTTCAGGTCGAGCACGAGCACTCTGGGATGGTGGCCGCGCACGTAGCGCCGGGCGCTGTCGACGTCGCCGGCCTCCGCGACGACCTCGAAGTCCGGCTCGCTGTCGAGCAGCAGCCGCAGGCCGCTGCGCACCACCGCATGATCATCGGCGAGCACGATCCGGATCGTCTCCGGCGACTGCCTCTCACCCGCCCGAGCGCCATCCGGAGCGCTGTCGGAGAGCGGAGCGTCGGACGTGGTGCCGCCGGGGTCGGCCATCAGTTGAAGCTATCGACTTCGGCGACGGTTTGCCTACGCCGACTGCGGCTGCGGGCGCGCAAGCTGACGGCGTCCTGCCGAGCTCAGGCTGGTGCGCCCGCCGGCGTCTCGGCAGTGAGCTGGCCGGGAGTCAACGAGTCCTCGGCTGGACCGGCGGCGAAGCGGGGCAGCACGAGCAGTGAGCAGCGCGCGTGGCGCTCGAGGTAGTCGGAGGTGCTGCCGAGCACCAAGCGCTTCACCGGACCATAGCCGCGCGAGCCGGCCACGAGAAGGCCCAGCTGATCGCCGAACGCGGCCAGCTCCTCTCCGGCGAGGCCGTACACTGCGTGACCCTCCACGCCGGGCAGCTCCTGCATGCGGGCCTCGGCCTGTTGGAGCATCACGTCGATGCTCTCACCGATCGCGGGCGGGAGGATCCCCGCGTAGGCGACAGTCGGGACCGCCACGACTTCAAGCGCGTGAACCGTTGCCCGGGTGATCTTTGCCAGCTCCTGCGCCAGCGCGAGCGCCGCCTTGCTCTCAGGCGAGCCGTTGTACGCCACGCCCACCCTGGTGATTGGGGTCGGGTGCGCGACGAAACCGCGAGCGGCGATTGCGACGGCGCAGGGAGCGCCGTTGAGGGCCGCGCGCGTGTCGTCGCCCAGCATCACCCGTCCAAACGGGCCATGGCTGCAGGAGCCGACAACGAGCAGATCGGCACCCTGCTGCTCGGCCTGCTGGTGAAGGCCACGGCCGGGGTTCGTCGCGATCAGGCTGAGGAGCTCGGCGTCCACACCCGCTTGAGCGCGCTGTGCCTCGAGCAGCGCGTCGGCGTCTTTGCGCTCCTCCGCCACCTCCCCGCCGTGCACAAAGGCGAGCGTCAGCCTTCCGTCAATGTCAACGAGATCAGAGGCAAGCGCAATCGCGTCCCGGCCATTGGGTCTTCCATCCACCCCTACAAGCACGTTCTTGAACATCACAGGTCTCCTTGTCGAGCACCAGTCGGTGGCACTACCAGCACCGAGCAGGGCGCGTCGTGGGCCACCCGCCGGCTGACGCTGCCGAAGGCGCGCAGGCCCCTCAGCCGACGGCTGCCGATGATCACCAAGGCCGCGTGGGTGCTCTTCGCAGCGTCGATGATCACGTCCCAGGCCTTGCCGGGCTCGATGCAGGGCTCGCCGGCGGTGGGCAACGCATGCTTCAGTCTGCGCGCCTGTGCCTGGATGACGCGGGGGTTCATCTCGGACTCGGCGCCGAGGGCATTCACGAGCGTGACCCGCGCGTCATGGCTCTGCCCCAGTCGGCCCGCGAGCTCGACAAGCTGATCCGAGCCCTCTTCGCCATCGCTCGCGACCAAGATCTGGCCGCCCGGCAACGAGCCCGTGGAAGAACGGCGCACGACGAGCATCGGCGTGGTGAACTGACGCAGCGCGACCGTGGCCACTCCACCGATGATCATGCCGCCCAGCCAAGAGATTGCGGGAGCTCCCATCACGAGCAGGTCGTGATCGCGGGCGCGCTCGAGGATCACATCAACCGGGGGCCCGCCCGGGTCAACGACCGTGGTGAACCGGACGCCGGCCTTCTCGGTAATTTGCTTGGCCACACTCAGTATGCGCTTGGCCCGGCTGGGACTAATGGCAGCGCTCGTGAAAGCGCCAGAGCCCGCTTGGGCGGTGACCGCCAGCAGCGTGAGATGACCGTCGGGGCCCGCCAGCGCGGTGGCCAGCTTGACCGCCTCGGTGCTCGTCCGAGTGCCGTCAACCGCACACAGGATGTCCGTAAAGACACGTGTGGAAGCGGGCGCCGTCGCCCGTTGGTTGCTCGGGGGATGCTGCGGTTTGTGCCGTGGAGCTGTCTGTGTGTTGGACATGCCTTGCAACCTATTGCGCGCGCTCGGCCGGGTCATCAGCAGCTTCCCCTCGGAAGGCACTGGGAAATGCCGCAACAGGCCGCCCGTGGTGCGCTTGCGGTTCAAGGCTTGCTGATGCTTGTCAGGTTCGTGCTTGCGGCGGATCGGGTCTGTGCTTGTCAGGTTCGTGCTTGCGCGTCGGGTCGCGGTGGGGACATGGGTCGCCGCCCGGGGGTGACGGATGCCCGCTCGTCCGTGCGTTGACCCGCCCCAGCGGGCAGCCTACCCGCGGGCCCTGATGCGTCGCGTCGTCGCAGGACCCAGCGCCGCAGCTCGTCTGCCCCCCACACGATGAAGGGGTATGGGAGCAGGAACGCCAAGTCGTGTGCGGGCAGCGCGGCCGTACCCAGCAGCGACTGCAGCGGCGGTGCGTACACGAACACCGCGGCGAGCGCGAGCTCGGCCACGATCGCGCCGAGCAGGTAGCGGTTGCTGAACACGCCGACCGATCGCAACGAGGCGCGCCGGGTGCGCACTGCGAACGCTGTGCCGATCTGACCGAAGATCATGCCCAAAAACGTCATCGTCGTCGCCTGCAGGTAAGCGTGGTGCAACGGGTCCCCGGCGCTTGTGGGATCCCCGCTGTGCCACCCGGCGCTCGTCAGCACATAAAAGAATCCCGCCAGCGACAGCCCGGCGACCATCACGCCCAAAAACAGCCAGGCGCGCACGAGCATCGGTGGCTGGATTACGCCCTCCGAGCGCGGGCGCGGGGGACGGTCCATGATGCCCGGCTCGATCGGGTCGCGGCCCAGCGCGAGCGACGGCAGCGTCTCTGAGCCGACGTCGAACGCCAGCAGCTGCAGCACCGTCAGGGGGAGCGGGATGGCCCCGCCGGCGAGGGCAAACACCAGGAACGGCACGACCTCGGGCGTGGCATGGGCGAAGATGTACTGGATGAACTTGCGCACGTTGTCATACACCTGACGGCCCGCTTCGATCGCCACGACAATCGTCGCGAAGTTGTCGTCGGTGAGCACCATCGTCGAGGCCTCACGCGCGACGTCGGTCCCCGAGCGGCCCATCGCCACGCCGATGTCGGCGACGCGCAGGGCGGGGGCGTCGTTGACGCCGTCACCCGTCATCGCGACCACATGGCCGGCCTCGCGCAGCGCCTCGGCGATCTGCAGCTTGGCCTCCGGCGAGGCCCGGGCGAACACCAGCTCGCCGGGACCGGCCAGCAGCTCGCGCAGCTCGCGCTCGTGAGTGTGGTCGATGCGGCTGGCGTCGAGCGCCCGCGGGCGCTCACCCCCAATCCCCACCTGACCAGCGATCGCGGCGGCCGTGAGGGGATGGTCTCCTGTGATCACGATGATGCGGATGCCCGCGCTGTGACAGCGCGCCACCGCCTCGATCACCTCGGCGCGGGGCGGGTCGAGCATCGTCACCAGGCCCAGCAGGCACAGCTCGCGCTCGGCGTCCGCGCGGGCCGGGGTCGCGCCCACCGTGGCGGGCATGGCTCTCCGCGCAAGCGCCAGCACGCGCAGGCCTTCGCGGGCGTAGCTCTCCACCTGTTCCATCACGCGCTCGCGCTCATCATCTCCCAGGGGGCCCAGCTCACCGGCGGCCGACAGAGCGTCGGTGCAGCGCGCCAGGACGGCCTCCGGGGCGCCTTTGGTGTGCAGCCACCGGGCGCTAGGACCGCCGCCGGCGTCGAGCGTGGACATCAACTTGAGCTCGGGATCGAAGTTGTACAGATGCCCGCGCCCGCGCTCGCGCCGCTCGGGATCGACGTCGGCGCCGAGCGCTCGCGCCGCGCTCAACACGGCCACCTCCGTCGGGTCTCCCGTGTTGCCTTCGTCGCCGTCAAGTCGAGCGTTGTTGCACGTGGCTGCCGTGTCGGCCAGCGCGCGCAGGGCGGCGTCGTGCGAACCCTGCGCCGGCAGCGCAGTGTCCTCGCCGGTGAGCGTCACCTCCGTGCTCGGCGTCCACACGGCCGTTGGACGCATGCGGTTCTCCGTCAGCGTGCCCGTCTTATCGGTACAGATCACATCGGTGGAGCCGAGCGTCTCCACGGCGCTCAGCCGCTTGACCAGCGCGCCCCGACGCGCGAGCGCGCTCACGGCGACCGCCAGCGCGAGGGTGATGACCGGCAGCAGACCCTCGGGCACGTTGCCGGCGAGGAGCCCCACGGCGAACACGACACTGTCACTGAGCGACAGCCCGGCACCGAAGATCGCCAGCGGGATGAACGCCACCGCCATGCCCACCGCGACGCCGGCGATCAGCCACGCCACCCGGCGCACCTGGCGCTCGAGCGGGCTGGGCTCCTCCTTGACGCGCTCCGACAGCGAGGCGATCCGACCCAGCTCGGTGTGCATGCCGGTCGCGAACACCACGCCCACGGCCTGGCCCTCCAGACAGGTGGTGCCGCTGAAAACCAGATCCCTGGCGTTCAGACGGGGCACGCCATGGTCAACCAGGTCGCCCGCGCGCAGCACCGACACCGACTCGCCCGTCAGCGTCGACACATCGACCTCGACGGCGCCGCTCAGCAGGCGCATGTCCGCGGCGATGCGATCTCCTTCCTCCAGCAGCACGACGTCGCCGGGCACGAGCTCCACGGCCTCGATCGTCACCGGGGCGCCGTCGCGCAGCACCCTGACGTGCTGGGGCATGTAGCGAGCGAGCGCCTCCACCGCCCGCTCGGCCTGCATCTCCTGCACAAACGCGAATGCCGCGTTCAACACGATCACAAGCAGCACCGCCACGCCGACCGTATCGTTGCCCACGGCAAGCGACAGACCCGCTGCCAGCCACAACAGCAGCGCCAGCGGATGCGTCAGCTGGCGACCCAGCTCCCCTGGCCAGCGACGCCCGCCGCGGCGACGCAGCTCGTTGGGCCCGTATTGGAGTAGACGGCGCCCGGCCTCCGCCGCCGCGAGCCCTTGCGGCGAGGAGCGCAAATCACGCATCAGCAGCTCGGCAGCCTCGGTCGGCACGAACTCCTCGACAGGATCCTCGAGCTCCGGACGGTTAACGTCTTGTCTTGACGGCGAGGACTCCATCGCCCGCACGTTATGCACCAGTGCGAGCCAAGCCATCGTGCGCCCGCCACGACCACGTTAGGTAGAAACCCGCGTCAGCCATGGCGGCGCGGTGGACTACTGAGGTGGTGTCGCAGGTTCTGCGGATGGCGTCTCCTGGGGGCTATGTGATGTTGGACTTCCCCCGTACGAGCGTTGGACTTCCCCATACGAGCCAGGCGGACGGTGTCTGAATCCACGACACCCAGACTCGAACACCGCCGCACTCACAAACCAAGGAGACGTCATGGCAGTCACAGTCGAGACCCCAACCGTGTTCGCGGGCACCTGGCCAGCCCGGCAGCCTCGTCGCGCTGAAGTCCCGCTACGAGAATTTCATTGGCGGTGAGTGGGTCCCGCCGAGCGGCGGCGAGTACCGCGAGAACCTCACCCCTGTCACTGCCGAGCCGTTCTGCGAGGTCGCGCATTCGACGCCTGCAGACGTCGAGCTGGCGCTCGACGCCGCCCATGCCGCCAAGCACGACTGGGGCCGGACCTCGCCGGCAGAGCGCGCCGCGGTGCTGGACGCGATCGCCGACGCGATGCAGGAGCACCTGCAGATGCTGGCGGTCAGATCGGGCCGCAGGTCTCTCAGGCCCAGCTGGAGAAGATCGAGAGCTACGTCCAGATCGGCCTCGACGAGGGCGCCGAGCTGTTGATCGGTGGCCACACCCCCGCGATGGAGGACGACTTGGAGGGCGGCTACTTCTTCGAGCCGACCGTGCTCAAGGGTGAGAACTCGATGCGCGTCTTCCAGGAGGAGATCTTCGGCCCGGTGCTCGCCGTGACGACCTTCCGTGACGAGCAGGAGGCGCTCGAGATCGCCAACGACACGATGTACGGGCTCGGTGCCGGCGTGTGGACGCGCGACGGCAGCCGCGCCTTCCGCATGGGGCGCGGCATCCAAGCGGGACGCGTGTGGACCAACTGCTACCACCTCTACCCGGCCGGCGCAGCGTTCGGCGGCTACAAGTCCTCAGGCGTCGGGCGCGAGAACCACCGCATGATGCTCGACCACTACACGCAGACAAAGTGCCTGCTCGTCAGCTACGACCAGAAGCCGCTGGGCTTTTTCTGAGATGCCCGACTTGGTGCGCGCCACGCCACGAGTGCTCGGACTGCTCGAGCGGTTGACGGCGCGCTACGGGCCGCTGGTGATCCATCAGTCGGGGGGCTGCTGTGATGGCAGCTCCCCGATCTGCCTGCCAGCGGGCGAGCTGCCGCCGGCGCCTGGCGACGTCCTGCTCGGGACGGTTGGCGAGACGCCGGTGTACATCGACGGCGAGCAATACCGGCGCTGGCGCGAGCCCGAGCTGGTGATCGACGTCGCCGCAGGCCCGGCGATGGGATTCTCGCTCGAGGGAGTCGAAAGCATGCACCTCCTCGCGCGGTCAACTGCGTAGTTATCCCCGCTGGCTGGCCGGGAATCGACCGATGGCAGTCGGTTTCACGGGCGGTACGTTCGTTGGCAATGAACCGCACCGGCTCTGCACCGAGGCCATGGCCGCTCTCGGACTGACTCTGATCGGCTGGCATCGCGCCCGCGAGCATGACACGGCACAGCCGCGCGATGAGGTCGCGGTGGAGGCGGAGGTCATTGGTGTGCTGTATGGCGACTCCTCCGCGCGCCGGCGGGCACACGACACGCATACCGTTCCGGGCAGGCCCCCAAATCTGCAGCCGTCGGCGGTCCAGCCGGCCGTTGACGAGGCGGTGTGTCCATGACGATCGAGCAGCCAGGCCAACGTCGCACGGGCGCCGTCACGTCGCTCGATGACCCGCCGGTGTTCGTGCCCAGCGCGGTTCGCTTCCAGGACCGCCGTGATGCAGGGCGACGCTTGGCCGCGCTGCTCGAGCCATTTCGCGATGAGCTGCCGGTGGTCGTCGGAATTCCGCGGGGTGGCGTGCCGGTCGCAGCGGAGGTCGCGCGTGCGCTCGGTGCGCCGCTCGAGGTTGTCGTCGTGCGCAAGATCGGCGCGCCGCAGAATCCCGAGTTCGCGATCGGAGCGCTCGCCGAGGGGGGCGTGCACGTGCTCAGCGAACGGACCGTGCGGGCACTCGGCCTCTCTGGCCCAGAGCTGCGGGCTCTGATCGCGCGGGGCGAGGACGAGCTCGTCGAACGGCGCCTGCGTTACCGCGGCGCGCACGAGCTTGCCCCGCTCGCCGGGCGCACTGTGATTCTGGTCGACGATGGTCTAGCCACAGGTCAGTCCGCGTTGGCCGCCGTGCGGTCGCTGCGCGAGCGCGGTGCGAGTCGCGTGATCCTCGCCGTACCGGTCGCCGCGCCCGAATCCGCCGAGGAGCTTCGCCGGCACGCGGACGAGGTGGTGTGCGTGGAGGAACCCGCCGACCTCTGGGCCGTCGGCTACTGGTACGAGGACTTCCGGCCGACGACCGACGAGGAAGTCGCAGCGCTGCTCGCCCGATACGGCGAGCCGCCCCCACAGACGGCCGGCGTTGAGGATCCGGACCCGCGCACGGCCGATGACCTGGTCCCTGCCCCGGACTCAGCCCCGGCCACGCGGGAGCACGGCGACGACTCAGCCCCGACCCCGCGCGAGCAGGGCGAGCCGATCGCGCCGCGCGCCGTCGCCATCCCCCTTGGCCCGCATCTGACACTGAGCGGCGACCTCACTGTCCCGTCGCAAGCCGGGGGCGTTGTCGCGTTCGCTCACGGCAGCGGCTCCAGCCGCCTCAGCTCGCGCAACCGCGCTGTCGCGGGCGCGTTGAACGACGCCGGTTTCGCGACGCTGCTGTTCGACCTGCTCACCCCGAGCGAGGAGCTCGACCGCAGCAACGTCTTCGACATCCCATTGCTCGCTGACCGGCTCCGTGCGGCGAGCGCCTGGCTGGCGGAGCGCGACGATGTCGGAGGGCTGCCGCTCGGCTACTTCGGCGCCAGCACAGGAGCGGCGGCTGCACTGACGGCGGCTGCCGAGCTGAACGGCCAGGTGGGCGCTGTCATCTCGCGCGGTGGGCGTCCCGACCTCGCCCGGAACCTGAGCGCGGTGCGAGCACCGACGCTGCTGATCGTCGGCGGGGCCGACCGGCAGGTGCTCGAGCTCAACCGTGAGGCCCAGCGACAGCTTCGCTGCCCGAGCGAGCTCGCGGTCATACCCGGCGCGACCCATCTCTTCGAAGAGCCCGGCGCGCTCGAGCAGGTGAGCCGACTGGCGATCGACTGGCTTCACCATCACCTCGCGCCGACCTCGCGCCGGTACCCCGGCCGAGATACCCCTAATCAATCACCGACACGGACATTGAGGCCCGGCCTCAGCGCGTGGGTAGGGAGGGCGTAGTCGGATTGCGGCGTTACTAGTCAGATTGCGGTGTTACACGGACGCGCGCAGTACACGAGTCGCCTAGCGTCTGGCGCAGACCGCGACAGCAGGACAGGAGGAGCACCGAGATGGACACGATGCGGGCGTATCAGCTAGTTGCCTGGCAGCAGCCACCGGAGCTGCGCGAGGTTCCGATCCCCGAGCCCGGTCCCGGTGAGGTCCTGCTCAAGGTCGCCGGCGCGGGTGCCTGCCACTCGGATCTGCACCTGATGGAGTGGCCACCCGGCCAGATGCCGTTCGAGCCGCCGTTCACGCTGGGCCACGAGAACGCCGGCTGGGTGGAGCGCATCGGCGCGGGCGTGGACGGGGTGCGGGTCGGCGAGGCGGTGGCCGTGTACGGGCCGTGGGGTTGCGGGAGCTGCCGGGCGTGCCGGCGCTCGAGTGAGAACTACTGCGAGCGCCAGGCAGAGATCGCGACGATGGGCGGCGGTCTGGGACGGGACGGCGGCATGGCTGAGTACATGCTGGTGCCCTCGGCGCGCCTGCTGATCCCGCTCGATCAGCTCGACCCTCGCGAGGCAGCCCCGTTGAGCGACGCCGCTCTCACCCCCTATCACGCGATCAAGCGCTCCCTGCACAAGCTCACGCCGGGCTCGAGCACGGTGGTGATCGGTGTGGGCGGGCTCGGTCACATGGCGGTTCAGATCCTGCACGCGATCTCCCCCACGCGCATCGTGGCCGTGGACAGCTCCTCCGAGAAGCTCGCGCTCGCAGCCGAAGTCGGCGCCGAGGTGACCGTGCCCGCGGGACAGGACGCGGCGGAGGCGATCCGCGAGGCCACCGGCGGGCGCGGCGCGGAGCTCGTGCTGGACATCGTGGGCGCCGATGACACGCTCGCGCTGGCGGCGCGGTGCGGGCGCTTTGAGGGGGACATCGCGCTCGTCGGCCTCGCCGGCGGAACCCTGCCGTTCTCCTTCTTCTCACAGCCCTATGAGTGCTCGATCTCGACCACCTACTGGGGCAGCGCGATCGAGCTGATCGAGGTGCTCGAGCTGGCGCGTGCCGGCAGGATTCACGCACATGTCGAGCGCCATCCACTGGACCAGGCGGCCGCGGTCTATGAGCGCCTGCGCCGCGGCGAGATCTCCGGGCGCGCCGTGGTGTGCCCGCACGGATAAGGCATGTCTGTGGCAACCACGCCTTTGACACTTCCACTCGGCGAGCAAGACGTGCTCGCTGCGCTGCGGCGGGAGGCCCATCCGCTCACCGGCGATCACGGCGATTACGACGCGCTGCTCGAGTTGATCGGCGACGCGCGAATCGTGCTGCTCGGCGAGGCCAGCCACGGAACGCACGAGTTCTACCGCGAGCGCATTCGCATCACCAAGCGCCTGATCTCAGAGTGCGGCTTCACTGGGGTCGCGATCGAGGGAGACTGGCCGGACGCCTACCGTGTCAACGGCTTCGTAGCGGGCGCCAGGGCCGATCCCGACGCGCAGGACGCGCTCGGTGGTTTTCGCCGCTTTCCGACCTGGATGTGGCGTAACGCCGATGTGCTCGACTTCGTCGGCTGGCTGCGCGCACACAATCAGGGGCGTCATCACAGCGCGCGCAAGACCGGCTTCTACGGCCTGGACCTCTACAGCCTCGGCGCATCGATGGAGGCGGTGATCGCCTACCTCGACGAGCAGGATCCGGCGGCTGCGCAGCGCGCACGCGCGCGTTACGAGTGCCTGCAGCCCTATGGTGGCGACAGCGCCGGCTACGGTCAGGCGGTGCTGCTCGGCGTCAGCGAGCCGTGCCGGCGGCGGGTGATCGAGCAGCTCGTTGAGCTGCGCCGCCGCGCCGGGGAGTACCTTGCTCGCGACGGACTCGTCGCCGAGGACGAGTACTTCTTCGCCGAGCAGAACGCCGCGATCGTCGCGAACGCCGAGGAGTACTACCGCACGATGTTCGGCGACCGCGCGGGATCGTGGAACCAACGCGACCGGCACATGGCTGACACCCTCGACCAGCTGCTCGCGCACCTGGATCGTCACGGCGGCACGGCGCGGGTGGCGGTGTGGGCGCACAACTCGCACGTCGGTGACGCGCGCGCGACCGAGATGGCTCAGCGCGGCGAGCTGAACATCGGCCAGCTGCTGCGCGAACGCCACGGCCATGACGTCGTCAACCTCGGCTTCAGCACCTACACCGGCAGCGTCACCGCCGCCTCGCAGTGGGGCGGGCCGGCAGAGCGCAAGCGCGTGCGCCCCGCCCTTCCTGACAGCTACGAGGCGCTACTGCACGCCACCCACATGCCGGCCTTTCTGCTGTGCCCACTGGCGAACTCAGAGAGCGGCCGCGCGCTGTCAGAGCCGCGATTGGAGCGCGCGATCGGCGTGATCTACCACCCGCAGACCGAACGCCAGAGCCACTGGCTCGCCGCGAGCGCCGCCCGGCAGTACGACGCGCTCGTACACATCGACACCACACGCGCGGTCGAGCCGCTGGAGCGAACTTCTGCCTGGGAGCTCGGCGAGCCCCCGGAGACTTACCCGAGCGCCCTCTGAGGTCCCCGGAAAAGGGGGAAGCCGAGGTCCGCTCCGTAGTGTTCACCGATGCGCCCGTTCAGACGGTGCGCGAGCCTGGCTCTATCTGCGGATAACAAACCGCGCCCGTAATAGATGAGCAGCCCCTCGCTTGCCGTGTTCGCGCCCTCGCCGCTGTTGACGATCACCGTCGAGGAAGCGGGCACCCCCGGGCCGGAGATTCATCTTCACGCCGGCGGGCAAGGCTTCTGGGTGGCCCGCATGACGGCGCTGCTCGGCGCCGAGGTCTGTCTGTGCTGCGCCCTGGGCGGCGAGTCGGGCGCTGTCTTGCGGGGGCTGATCGCGAGAGAGAACGTCGAGCTCTCGAGCGTCGAGTGCGCCGGATCCAACGGCGTATACATCCACACCCGTCGAGACGGCGGGCGGCAGCAGATGGCACGCACCGACGCCAGGCGTCTCTCCCGCCACGAGGCCGACGAGCTATACGGGCTGACGCTCAGCGCGGCGCTTGACGCTGGTATCGCACTACTGACCGGAGTGGACCCTCCAACCGTCCTCGACAGTGAGATCTACCGCCGCCTGGCGGGCGATCTGCGCAGCAACGGAGTACGGGTCATCGCCGACCTCGCCGGCTCGGCGCTGATGGCCGCGCTGGCCGGAGGCCTGGACGTCTTGAAGATCAGCGAGGAGGAGATCCTCGCCGAGTCCCCTGCCGGCGCGTCCGGTGCGCAAGACCTGACGAAGACGTTGGACGAGCTCCACGCGGCCGGCGCCGAGACGGTGCTCCTCTCGCGCGCCGAGCAGCCGGCGCTGGTCCTCGACGGTCCCGGCGGGCGCTACCTGGAGCTGGCTGGCCCCCGCGTCGAGACCCTGGAGCCGCGCGGCACCGGCGACTCGATGTTCGCCGCGCTCGGCGCCGGCCTCGCGGGCGGCCTGGAGCTGGACGCGGCGCTGCGCCTGGCGATGGCAGCTGGCTGCCTGAACGCCACCCGGCACGGACTCGGCACCGGGACTCGCGAGCAGATCGAGCAGCTGAGCCACCACATCGAGATCACGGAGCTGAGCCCCGACCCAAAGACAGCGTGAGCGTACAGAGAAGCTTGCGTGTCGCAGCGGGTTTCTACGCCTCGCGGGGGGGTGACCGGCAAAGGGGTTGGGCGCGATCCCGCAGGAGCACTGGTGTGGCAGCTCGGGGCCGGTCATCGCAGTCCGTAGAAACGCGCGCCCAGGTTAGGGGGAGTCCCCGATGCGTCGGCTGCGAGCCGGGTCTAGCTTCAGCGTTACCCATCGTCCCGAGGAAAGGCAGACCCAAGATGAAGGCTCTCGTTTACCACGGCCCCGGCGAGCGGGGTTGGGACACGGTGGAGGATCCGAACATCCTCGACCCGACTGACGCGATCGTGCGGATCGACACCTCCACGATCTGCGGCACCGACCTGCACATCCTCAAAGGCGACGTCCCCGAGACGACCCCCGGCACGATCCTCGGTCACGAGGCCGTCGGCACCGTCCAAGAGGTCGGAAACAGCGTGACCACCGTCGCCCCAGGCGACCGCGTGCTGCTGTCCTGCGTCAGCTCCTGCGGGCGCTGTCGCTTCTGCAAGGAAGGCCATTACGGCCAGTGCCTCGGCGGCGGCGGATGGATCTTCGGCCATCTGATCAACGGCCTGCAGGCCGAGTACGCGCGTGTGCCGTTCGCCGACAACTCCGTATACGAGGTGCCCGCCCAGCTCAGCGACGAGCAGGTGCTATTCCTCGCGGATATCCTGCCGACCTCGTTCGAGGTCGGCGTGCTCAGCGGCATGGTCTCACCGGGAGACGTGGTGGCGATCGTCGGCGCTGGGCCGATCGGCCTGGCCGCGATCCTGACCGCGAAGCTCTACACGCCGGGGCGGATCATCGCGATCGACCTTGCCGACAGCCGCTTGGAGAGTGCCCGGCGTTTCGGAGCGGACACAACGATCAACAACGGCAGTGAGGACGCGCTCGCCCAGGTCATGGAGCTCACCGATGGCCTCGGCGCCGATGTGGCATTCGAGGCGGTGGGCGTGCCCGACACCTTCGAGCTCGCCGCCGACCTGATCCGCCCCGGTGGACGCGTGGCCAACATCGGCGTACACGGCAAGGCCGCGCACCTGCACCTGGAGAGGCTGTGGATCCGTGATGTCACGATCACGACCGGCTTGGTTGACACGTTCAGCATCCCCCAGCTGATGCGACTGATCGCCAGCGGTCGCCTGGACCCGTCGCTGTTCGCGACACATCGCTTCCCGCTGGGCGACACGATGGCCGCCTACGACGTGTTCGCCGACGCCGCGAACACCGGCGCCCTGAAGGTCGTGCTCCAGGGAACCGGCGCCAGCGGGCGGGACGTCCAGACAGATCAGGTCGCGGCCGTCGCGTAAGCGCGGCGGCCTCGGGGTGATCGATCATGCCGACACGAGTCGCGATCAATGGCTTCGGCCGGATCGGCCGCGGGGTGTTTCGCGCCGCGCGCGAGCAGGAGGCCGACATCGAGATCGTCGCGGTCAACGACCTGACCGACGCCAGCACGCTCGCGCACCTGCTCAAGCACGATTCCGTCTACGGCCGGTTCCCGGCGGACGTGCAGAGCACGGGCGATGGCATCGCGATCGACCGGCAGGTGATTCCCGCGCTGGCCGAGACCGATCCCGCCAAGCTGCCGTGGGGCGCGCTTGGCGTGGACGTCGTGATCGAGTCAACGGGGCGCCTGCGCACGCGTGCCGGCGCGGCCAAGCACGTGGACGCCGGGGCGCGCAAGGTCATCATCTCAGCCCCCGCCAAGGGTGATGAGCCGGTTAACGCGACGGTCGTCCTGGGGGTCAACTTCGACAGCGTCTACGACCCCGATCACCACCACATCCTCAGCATGGCCTCGTGCACAACGGGCTGTCTGGCGCCCGCGGCGAAGGTGCTGCACGAGACCGTCGGCATCCGCCAGGGACTGATGACCACGATCCACGCCTACACAGCCGACCAGAACCTGCTCGACGGACCGCACGCGGACCTGCGCCGGGCCCGTGCGGCGGCGATCAACCTGGTGCCCACCTCGACGGGAGCCGCCAAGGCGCTTGGGCTGGTGATCCCCGAGCTGGCCGGGCGCCTGAACGGCTTCGCCGTGCGCGTCCCGACTCCGACCGGATCGCTCGTGGATTTGACCGTCCAGGCCGAAAGGCAGACGAGCGCGCAGGAGATCAACGACGCCTTTCGGGCGCGCGCCGAGGACGGGCCGTTGAGCGGCATCCTGCGCTATACCGAGGACCCGATCGTCTCCTCAGACATCGTCGGGTCGTCTTACTCGTCGATCTTCGACGCCGGCCTGACCAGCGTAATCGATGGGACGCTCGTGAAGATCGTCGCCTGGTATGACAACGAGTGGGGTTACTCCAGCCGCCTGGTGGATCTTGCGGAACGAGCTCTGATTCCCGTCGCTGAGACGGCGTAACACGGTCGCGACTACGTAGTAAGTCGTATCCCGGTCTAGGAGATATCACCGATGCTGCGGGGATGCGCGCCGCTTACCGTTCGAGTTGTCGTTGTTTGTAGGTTAACCCTGTCGGGCAAAGGAGTCCACTGACATGGCCACGAACGTTGCACATACCCCGCTCTCACACACGACCGCACGGGACCGCGTCCGGGTCGGCGGCCTCGCCGATACGGTCAGCTACTGGCTGATCAGCGCCGGTGTCTACCTGACGTTCGGCACCCTGTTCTATTACTCCGCCAAAGAGAAGCTGATCGACGACAGCGGCACGATGCCGGCCGGTCTGGCAAAGGCCTACCACGGCACGTTCATTGCATCGTTCCCCGGGACCAATACCTCGTGGGTGCTGGTCGGCCTGCTGGAGGCGGCGGTGTTCGTACTGATCGCGGCGAGCGTGCTGCGCGGTGAGTTCCTGCCCAAGCGGCGCAAGCCGATCCTGCTCAGCGGGCTGGGCCTGTCGATGTTCACGTTCGCGATCATCGCCTGGGGTGAGAACATCACCGGAGGGTACGCCACCGTGGCCGAGCTGTTTCAGTATCTGGCCGGGACGGCCGTGCTGATCGTGCTGGTGCTGCTGATGCCGCCCTATCGCGAGACCCAGTGGCTATCCGGGTTGCTTCACCGCGAGCCAGAGCAGGCGTAGCGGGCCGATCATCGATCATGCCACGTAGAACCTCTTTCGCGTCGTCCATTCGCGTCGTCCTTGCCGACGATCACCCGCTGATGTGCCGCGGCATGCAGCGACTGCTCGACAGCGAGGAGGACCTCGAGGTGATCGCGCAAGCCGGCGACCAAGCATCTGCCATACGCACGGTGCGAGACCGTTACCCACGCGTGCTCGTACTCGATCTGAGGCTCCCAGGTGGATCGAGCATCGAAACGATCGTCCAATTGCGCGAGCAAGCGCCGGGTACCCGGATCGTGGTGATGACGATGGCGGAGGACCCTGTGTTCGCGCAGTGCGCACTCGCCGCCGGTGCGCTCGGGTTCGTCACCAAGGATCTGGCCGACAGCGAGCTGCCGCAGGCCGTGCGCGCGGCGGCACACGGCGAAGAGTACGTCAGCCCGCGTGTAGCGCCGCGGGTGTGGGCCTTGCGGGCTAGGACGCTGCCCGCTCGGAGTCTGACTGCCCTGCCGGACTTCGGCGAAGCGCCGGCAGGCGCGCTCTGAGCAGCGTGCCCTGTTCACCGGAGTCGATGCTGAGCGAGCCGCCCGCGAGACTAACGCGCTCGCGGATCCCGGTTAGCCCGAAGCCGTCGCTCACGACGTCGGGGTCAAAGCCCGCGCCGTCGTCCTGCACCTCGATCAGCAGCTCGCCCTCGGAGTCAGCGACTGCCACCCTTACCCGGTTCGCGTGCGCGTGCTTGGCGACGTTCGTCAGCGCCTCCTGCACCAGCCGGTAGACGGCGGTCTCGAGATCCTCACCGAGACGCGCCTGCGCATCTGCGGGGCCGGGCAGCGCCAGGTCGCTGTCGATCTCGAACCCGCTCTGCTCGCGATGACGGTCCAGCAGCGCCTCGATCGCCGTGCGCAGTCCGAGCTCGTCCAGAGCGGCGGGGCGCAGCTCGGTGATGATCGCGCGCAGGCTCGCGATCTCCCGCTCGATGTGCTCGACGGCCTCGTCCATCGCCGTCTGGGCCTGCGCGAGATCGTCACGCCGCCGCGCCGCGGAGAGCAGCAGGCGCAGAGCACCGAGGCCCTGAAGCGTCTCGTCGTGAAGCTCGCGCGCCCAGTGGCGCCGCTCGGCGTCAGCCGCCGCCAGCGAACTGCGCAGCCGGTCGGCCTGCACGCTCTGCGCGAGCGCCACCGCCGTCGCTGCGCTCGCCGCGAACGTTCGCAGCGTCTGCTCGTCTTCCTCGCTGAACACGCTGCCTTCCTCGCCGCGGTCGAATGCCGCCAAGACACCCAGCCCGTAGCCGCGGTGGAGCAGCGGCACCAGCAGCGCGGTCTGGGGGTCGGCCACGCCGAACTGCCTTGGCGCGATCCCCAGGCGGGTGGCGACATCGGTGATCCGCTCGGGCCGGCGGCGTTCGAGCACCTGCCCGGACGTCGAACTGGTCGATCGGCAGCCGTGTGCCCTGCATCTGCTGAACGTGACCGGCGCTCGCCTGCACGACCAGCTCCTCTCCGTCGCGCAGCAAGATCACGAGACTGCGGGCGCCCACGAGGGCGCGGCCGCGCTTGACGATCAGCTCCAGCACATGCTCGAGCGCGATCTCCCCGCCGATCGCGACCGAAACGTCGCGGGTCGCCTCCAATCCTCGAATCGCCTTCTCGGCCTCTTGACGGCGGCGCTCGCTCGTCTCATACAAACGCGCATTGTCGATCGCCACCGCCGCCCAATCGGCGAGGATTACGGCCGCTTCCTCGTCGCGCTCGGAGAACTCCCCGCCCTGCTTCTCGGTCAGATACAGGTTGCCCCATGCCTGCCCGCGAATCCGGATCGGCACGCCCAGGAAGCTGCGCATCACCGGATGTCCCGCCGGGAACCCATAGCTCGAGGGGTGCTGGCCAACGTCCGCGAGCCGCAACGGGTGCGGATGCTCGATCAGCGCGCCGAGCACCCCGCGCCCGCGTGGCAGATCGCCGATCGCCCTCTTGGTCTGCTCCTGCACACCGGAGGTCAGGAACTGATCGAGCTCGGTGCGCTGCTCGTTCAGGATCCCCAGCGCCGCGTAGCGGGCCTCGGTGAGCTCGCGGGCCGTCTGCAGCACACGATCGAGCACGACGCCCAGATCGAGCTCGGTCACGAGCTCACGACCGACGTCAAGCAGGCGCCGTGTCCATAGTTCCTCAGGGGGGGCGCTCATTTCCCCGCAAGCTTAGACCCGACAATCGGATTGCGCTGGGTGTGACTAGTTGACGTGCCGTCGCGCTGATCCGTAGTTGGTCCCGAATCTCACGGGATTTCCCCGAGGACGGGACGGCAAAAGCGACATATGTTGTGACCCCCGCATCATGGACACGTCCCAGCCGCACATCGAGCGTCGATTCAGTCCCGGGCTAGCCCGGTCGCTTTTGCACGAGCGCGGCGGTTGAGCGAGACGATGCGCTGCCGGCATTGTGGTGAGGTCATCGGGATGTACGAGCCGATGGTCGTCCTCACCGACGGACACGCGCGCACCACTTCGAGAACCGTCGAGCAAGACGACGGGGTGCTCATCGCCGAGTGCTACCACCACGCCTGTTACACGCAGACGCACGGT